>CAVQXM010000006.1:7500-1497542 GCA_963717905.1 uncultured Alphaproteobacteria bacterium | reverse complement strand
TTATGTACATCTACTGGTTCGGTTGGTCTTGCTGTCGGCGGCGAGACGACGAAGATCACGACTAGGCCGGTTGCGCCACCGACCACAACGATCGCTTTTCCTAGGGGCCACGGAATCAGCACACCGCTGATCGCCGTTACAAGTGCACCTGCTAGCGCCCCTGCGAACCCCTCCATCTGCATGCGGTTCTCCCCCCGTTTGTCAGATGCCCTTACTATGGCACGCGCTAGCGACGGCTTCGACTTGATCCTCCCCCGGTTTCGTGGACACCCCAACAAGCGCGAGAATGCGCCAGGAGTGTTCCATGGCAAGGAAGAAGCGAAGGAACGTTCACGCCCGAGTTCAAGGCGGAGGCAGTGCGGTTGTGCAAGGTCGGCGACCGGAGCATCGGGCAGGTGGCCAAAGACCTGGACCTCACCGAGACCGCCCTGCGGGACTGGGTGAAGCGGGCGGACATCGACGCTGGGCAGGGGCCGCCCGGAGCGCTGACGACAGCAGAGCGAGAGGAGCTGCAGCGGCTGCGCCGGGACAACAAGCGGCTGCAGATGGAGCGTGACATTTTAAAAGCAGCGGCCACCTTCTTCGCGAAGGAGAGCGAGTGAAATTCGCCTTCATCGACGCGAAGGAGTTTGGGTGCAGTTTGGCCTGCAGTTCGAGCCGAATGATACAGTCGCCACTGAGCCGGCTGTCGAAACACCCGAGGCTGTTGCAGACGCCTCAGAAGACGACGAACCGACAAAAACGCCGCCTGAAGGTGGCGCAGAGGTTGTCAGTCTCGATCGCTTCCGCAAGAAGTAGTCAAATCAGCGAGGTTTTGACTGTCCTCGCCAACGTGCAGCCTTATTACCGTGTTCAGCAGTTCCATCACCGATGGAACTGCATTGGACACCACCATGGCCTCACAAGCGAAGAAGTCTAGGACAAGCAAAGTCAGGGTCGAAACCGACAGCTTCGGCCCTATCGATGTTGCGGCTGACCGCTACTGGGGCGCGCAAACCGAGCGTTCGCGCCAGAACTTCCGTATTGGCGCTGATCTCATGCCGATCGGCATCGTGCACGCCCTCGCCCTCGTCAAACTCGCTGCAGCCAGGACAAACCTCGAACTCGGGATCCTCGACAAGAAGCGCGCGCATGCAATCGTGCGCGCCGCGCAAGAGGTGATCGACGGTCAGTTCGACGATCATTTTCCGCTTGTGGTCTGGCAAACAGGCTCAGGCACGCAGACCAATATGAATCTGAACGAGGTGATTGCCAACCGCGCCAATGAAATGTTGGGCGGCAAGCTTGGCAGCAAAGCGCCAGTTCACCCGAACGACCACGTCAACATGAGCCAGTCGTCGAATGACTCATTTCCGACGGCCATGCATATCGCCGCCGCCCAGCGCATCATTCATGACCTGATCCCGGCTCTGACCGATCTGCACCGGGCACTGCGGAAGAAGGAGCGCGCCTTCGACAATATCGTCAAGATCGGTCGCACCCATACGCAGGACGCGACGCCGCTGACCCTGGGGCAGGAGTTTTCGGGCTACGCCACCCAAGTCGACTACGGTATTTCGCGACTGAAGACATCCGTGAAGGATCTTTACCTGTTGGCGCAGGGCGGCACGGCCGTCGGCACCGGATTGAATTCCAAGCCTCAGTTCGCGAAGAAGTTCGCAAAACATATTGCGCAACTGACCCGGCTCCCGTTCACGACGGCTCCGAACAAGTTCGAGGCTCTGGCTTCCAACGATGCCTATGTCTACGTCCACGGCGCCCTCAACTCGGTCGCCACCGGCCTGTTCAAGATCGCGAACGACATTCGATTCTTGGGATCGGGCCCGCGATCTGGTCTGGGGGAACTGATCCTGCCGGAAAATGAGCCAGGTTCTTCAATTATGCCGGGCAAAGTGAATCCAACCCAATGTGAAGCCCTTACCATGGTATGCTGCCAAGTTTTTGGTAATCAAACAACAGTTACCGTTGCCGGCAGCCAGGGACACTTTGAATTGAATGTTTATAAGCCGGTTCTTGCAAAGTGCATGCTGCAGTCAATCCAGCTCCTGGCCGATTCAGCACGTTCATTTACCTCAAATTGCATTACCGGGATAAAGGCGGATGAAACGAGAATTGCGGACCTAATGCAGCGTTCATTGATGTTGGTAACCGCCCTCGCCCCTAAAATAGGCTATGATAACGCTGCCAAGGTCGCAAAAAGCGCCCATTTGAAGGGGACAACGCTGAAGGAAGAGGCCGTGAGTCACGGTTTCGTGAGCGATAAGGAATTCGACTTGTTGGTACAACCGCGAGCTATGACGCGCCCCCATTAACCTCGTGTCGGTAACATCTTGTTGAGAACCCGTCTGCTTAACCTGTGTATATAAACTCGAACGTGTTAATTCGCTGGAATTAATCTCGGTCAGTTTAGTCGATTTAATCATGCTATAACGCTTGCTTCAATCAACTAGATGACAGCGGTGAATATCTTGCGAAGAAACATAGCGGATCTGAAAGTCTGAGGATTGATGATGCCGGCGAGTTTGAGCTCTATCTATTTAATTTTGGAGCAATGATGAGCGAAGTCATTAATTTGAAGAAGTTCAGGAAGCGACTGTCCCGAGAGAATTCGGCAAAGGAAGCAGAAAGCAATCGGGTCCGTTTCGGCCGCACCAAAGCCGAGCGTTCATTGGCAGATCGCCAAAATGAACTCTCGGAATCCTTTCTCAATCAGCATCACTTGGATGGCGAGAAGACATCATGAAATCGCCGGTTGTAAAACGATCAATCGTAGTCGCAGGCCACAAGACCAGTGTCAGTCTGGAAGAGGCCTTTTGGAATGGTATGAAAGAAATCTCCAGCCTGAGGGATATGACGCTCTCAGAACTCGTTGGAGAGATCGATACCAACCGCCAGCAGGGCAACCTGTCGTCGGCAATCAGGCTTTTCGTGCTTGACCATTTCCGGTCGCGCGCGGTGAGCTCGAATGCCAGCACGCCTTCAAACGTGCCGGAAACCCTGGCGTCTGCTTAAACGCCGCTCTGTTGTCACAAGTAGATGTCGCCTTCGTGCGACATCTCTATCGGACAGATGACCGTCAGAACGTGGTTCGTGCCGCGCCTGCCGGCTTCGACGGGGTCAACACCATTGGTGTTGCGGGACGTGGGTGGGGTGCCGAGCCAATTTCTGGCGCAGGCTTTACCTCAATCGGCGCGGGCAGCGGCTTGATTTGTCCGCTCGGCGCCGGAACGTTCGAAAGCGCTTCAGTCTCAGAATGTCGACCGTTCGCCTGGCTATGGCCCGCAGATGATGCGCGTCGTGGATCGGCCATAGGCAATGGCGGATTGGGAATCGCCGGTTCCAGATGAGGATCCGTCGCAAGGGCTGACGGGGCTGCCTCGTCTGCCGCGACAGCTGCACCCTGTGGCGCCCCGCTGCCTGATGGCGACGTGGCAGCCGCTGCATCCGCTGGCTTAGCAGAACTTGCAGGCATGTTGCTTGGCGGATTTCGATCTGTCGGCCCGACAGCGGTCGCCAATGCTTCGTCGCGCTGCAACGCTTCCAGGCGTTTCGTTTCCCGTTCGATAGCCCGCAGCGCCAACCAAGCTGATAGTCCGGACGTATCGACTGTCGTTGACGACTTGGACGGAACGCCACCTGTGAAAATCAGCACTTCGGGGCTACCAGGATGTGCCGGCGGCTTGCCGATCACACTGACGCGCAAGTCATATTCGCCAGCCGACATATCATAGCCGCCCGATAGCGTGGCCTTGCTCGCCTCTGCGTCGAGTGCGATGGCGCTCACGCGAATCCGTCCATCCTTGGCGACGAACGGGATTTGCAATTGCTTCACCGGCCACACGCCCTGCTGCATCTGCTGATGAACCAGTTCGCGCAATCTTTCCTCATTGAGCCGAGCGCCTGTCTCGTTGTCGACAGCCTTGATCGCAGCCTCGAAAATTGCCGGATTGAGCCCTGCGAGCTTGGCGTCAGTTATCGTCAGCACGCCCTCGCCTTCCGTAGACCCCTCCAGCGCCGCAACACTGCGACCTGTGCTCGCCAGCGCCAGCTTCAACGAGACCTTGCCTGCCGGCATTGCCAGCGACTGATAGCGGAGTGCGGTCCCATCAGCGTTCTTCACTTCGGCCTGTACATCCATCCGGACACCGTCGGCGCCCTGGCTCACATTCACGTCGCCGGTTGCCTCGCCACCGGCGAGCGTGCCCTTCAACTTTGTCAGGCCGATCGATGATCCGCGGCCAACCAGAGCAGCGCTGAGCGGCTTTATTTCAATGTCACCCGGCAATACAGCGCGGATCGCCTGAATGGCGACCTCGCCTCTCCAGCCGCTCAGTGCCGGGCTCAAAGGCTGCGTGTTGTCGCCCGGCCGCGCGCCGATCAGCATGCCGACCAGCGGCGCAACCTCGATCACGTCAAGGCCAAGCTTGCCGTTCACGACCCGCTCGGCGCCCGACTGAACGCTGATCGTTCCGCGCAGCCGCGTGCCTGCGATGGTGCTGTCGATGTCGTCAAACTGGAGCTTGCCGGCGACAAGCCCGACTTTCGACGTCAGGCGGATCGGACGCGCCTGCACGCTCGCCGTCCCTCCCAGCACAGGCGACACATCGGCCTGTCGCACGTTCAATGCCAGATCCAGCTTCGGTTCATGTCCGGTCAGATCAAGGCGACCTGTGACACCACCGTCTACTGCAGCCCCGGTCAGCTTCGCGCTGACGTCAAGCGGCGCTTGCAGCCGCCCACTCGCGCGCCCCTCAAATCGCAGCGGTGCTGAGCCACCGGCAATCCAGCGATCGAGACCAACCAGACCAATCAAACTCTGCCCATGCTTGCTGGAGAGGTCCGCACTGAGATCCAGTTGACTCTGAATGATGGCCGCGAGATCCAACCGATCCAGCGTTGTGGTTGCGGTCTTCGCACCGAGGTTGACGACGCCGTTCAACTGCGGCGAGGCCACATCAAGCACCAGAGTGGCGGCGGTTTCATCGGGCTTGTCTGCGGTCTTCTTGACGTCGAGCTTCAGATTAAGCGCGACCGCGCCCTGCTCCCGCGCCATCGGCTCAAGCCGACCGGCGAAGTCCGGCGCCATCGGCTTCACCAGATTGGCCAGATGACCCAGCGAGGCTGCCCGAGCGCTGAGAACCAGTTTGCCAGAGGCGTCCAGCCGATTGAATGCGCCATCGCCATCGAGCATCAGGCCCGACAGATCGCCGACGCGAAAGCGATCCAGCGATATTGATTCCGGGCTGTAGCGCACGGCGGCGATGAACGGCTTCAACTCCTGGCCAGCCGAAATCGCCGTGCCGATATTGAGCGCAAGCCGACCGCGGACCGGCCAATCCTTCTTTGACGATCCAACAAAGCCGCGCAGCAAGCCCGCGAAAGCATCGATATCAAGCCGTTCGGCTTGAATCTCCGCTTCAACGCGCGCGCCGCCCGAGGCGCGGACATCCGCCATCACCACCCGCCCAGTCAAAGCGCTGCCATCGACATCGGCGCGAAGCCCGTCAATCGTCACCAGCCCCGGACTCGCGGCGACTTGTCCGCGAACCCGCAAGGGTTGTTGGCTCAGCGCCGCCGTTTCGCTGCGACCCTGCAACCAGTTCGACAAAGTGTCGGGATCAGTCGAGTCCAGCGCGACTATTCCCTTGAACTCTCCATTGCCAACCTGATCGCCGGCCAGTGTCAGCCGCGTTGCTCCCGGCGCCCGGAGGTCGAGTCGTTGCAAGTTCCACACGGGGCCATCCGACCGCACGTCAGCCTCGAGCTTTTGCACCGGACGACCGCCCAGCATGATCTGCTCTGCGGTGACTTCGATGCGCGATTTCAGCGGCGGTAGCGGCACATCGGACAGCACCGCCATCACCTGCGGCAGAAGGCTCGATTGCTCGAGACCCGGATTGAGCTGCCACAGCCGGTCGGCATCGAAAGGTCGGGCATTGAGTTGCGCGCGCAGGGCTGGAAACAGGCCGAAGGTGATATCAATCTGACCGCTGAACTTCAGCGCGGCATCTTCGGCGCCAAAGCTGCCGTCGACCTGTTCGAGTTGCGCCGCCGACGGATCAGCCTTGACCCGAGCGGCCAGCCGCCATGGCCGCATGGCGGCTGGCTCCACATCCGCCGCCGCAGCTTTTGTATTGACGACGCGCGCAACAGTCAGGCCGCCATCGAACTGCGGGATGCGTTGATCAAACGTCACCACGCCGTCGACATCGATTGCCATCGCCGTCTGGCCGGGATCGACGTTGAAATGTACGCGGGTGCCGATGTTGTCACTGGTTGCGCCAGACGACAGGCGGAAGGGATAACGTTGTCCGGCGTAGGAGAAATTGCCGCTGCCGCGCATGGAGCTGGCGAGCGCGCGGACATCGCCGCTGAAAACGATATCGTTTAATTCAGTGGTGCTGCGGCTCGCAGCATCGTGCAACGCCAGCCGACCTGTTACGTTCAGACGGTCGATTGCGAGAGCGCCCAGGTTGAGGTTCTCGGTCTTGACTGGAAAGTCCAGCCGTCCCGACCGGTCAAACCCCATATCGACTGACAGGCCGTTGATGGTCAGCTCGGTCGCCCGCCATTCGCCACGCATCAACGAGCCCAGGCTGAATTCGACATTCAACCTGTCGGTGCGAAACTTGCCGGGGTCATTGGCGCCACCGACGACGATGCCTTGCAGCGTCAGTGTTGGCGCAGGAAGGATCTGCGCGTTCATCTGCCCGTCGACGCGCACCGCCGTACCAAGCACGCGCGAGGCTTCTGCCTCGAATTGCGGACGGAACGCATTCCAGTCAATAAAATGCGGCCCGATCAATGCGGCCGTCAACGTGACGATAAATGCAATGGCCAGGCCGAGCAGTGTCGTCTGCACGGTGTCTCCCCTTCAGGTTCGCAAGCAGCGCGATGGCGCGGCACACAACCCGCTCGGAACCGAATATAATAATAACTGAGAGGAAGTCACAACAAAGGCGGCGCAGATGCTGTGAAAAGCCGCTGCGTCACGTACAAAACGGCAGGCGCTGGTAAGTCCGCCAACTTTCTCAGGTGATAGCGCCAATACGCCCTGAGACCGCACGCACCTTGCCCGGTGACGCCATCCAGATCGCCATCGCCGTGACGAAGCAGACGCCGAGGGCAACCGCGAAGCCGACCGTGTAATCCCCGTAATGGTCATACAACAGCCCGGTCACCCACGGACCCAGCGCCCCGCCGGCCAGCGCGGCCAACATCAACGTCCCGAAAATCGTGCCAAAATGCTTGCCCTGGAAGATCTCTGAAGCCACAGCTCCCATGATCGACGTGACGCCGTACCCCAGCAGCCCCTGCGAGATGACCATGACATACAGCAGGAATGTCGAGGGCGTCGTCTGCATGAGGATGAGCGCAACATAGGCGATCGCGAACCCGAGGGAACTCACCGTCCAGATCAACTCA
Source organism: uncultured Alphaproteobacteria bacterium (assembly GCA_963717905.1). Lineage (GTDB taxonomy): Bacteria > Pseudomonadota > Alphaproteobacteria > Rhizobiales > Xanthobacteraceae > Tardiphaga. The sequence continues at coordinate 1,490,117 of CAVQXM010000006.1, read as the reverse complement.
CGACCGATCCGGTCTGACAGATGCCCCAGAATGATCTGGCCCGGAATCCCGAACAGGCTGATCAGGCCAAGCGACCAGGCGGCTGTCGTCGCCGTGAAACCAATGTCGATGAGGTAGCGGGTCTGATGCACCTGAACGGCGTACCAGGCGTACAAACCGCCGAAATAACCCAGCGCCAGCCACCAGAAGCGCGACGTCATGATCGCGCGCTGCAACGTCCATTCAACGCTGGCCCATTGCTGGTCCACGATGTTGGAGACCGGCGCGGCCTGAACGTGCGAGCTCTTATCGCCGTCAGGCTGAAGGCCAAGGTCTTGCGGATATTTTCGCAGCAGAAAATTGATCGGCACGAGCACAACCACGATCAATATACCCATGGCTGTGCAAGCGGTGCGCCAGCCGGACTGCTCGATCATGTACTGCACCCAGGGCAATACGGTTATCGAACCGACGCCAACGCCGGCGAACGCGATACCGATCGCCAGCCCGCGATTGCGCACAAACCAGTTCGGCAGGTAGAGCGACTGCCCGGAATAGCCGATGCACACGCTGCCTGCGCCAACGAGGACGCCGATCGTCATATAGAGATGCCAGGGCTGTGTTGTCAGCGGCGCCAGGAGCAACCCTGCGCCCATCAGCAGTACGCCGAGTTCCATCACCGCGCGCGGACCCGAACGGTCCATCAACTTGCCGATCAAGGAACTCATCACGGCGGCAACCAGAAAGCCGAACGAGAACGCACCGGCGGTCACGCCACTGTCCCAGCCGAACTCCGCAACAATCGGCGGAAACAACAGCGAGAATGACGTTCGCGCATTGACGCCAATCGCCATTGTCACAAACGTCACGGCTACGATAACCCAACCATAAAAGAATGGCAGGCGCATATTCACCCCCGTGCCGACCACCTTGCGCAGCCGTTATTGTCTTTGTTGCGTTCGACGCATTTACTCTCACGCAAAGATGCGCGCAGAAACGCAGCAAGGCAACTACTCCGAGCGTAATTGCCTTGTGCCAAAATTGCGTGACGTTGATCGACGGTAGCTGCGCGCCGTGAGGTTTTGCGCAACGGGTACGCGAGTTCTCACTCCGCGAAACTTGCTTCAATCGCGCGGTGGCAGAATCTTCCCCGGATTGAAGATGTTATTTGGATCGAGCGCCTGCTTGATCGCGCGCATCGCATCCAGCGCTTCCTCTCCCAATTCGGCGCTGAGATACTTCTGCTTGCCCTGGCCAATGCCATGCTCGCCTGTACAGGTGCCGCCCATCGCCTGAGCCCGCTTGACCACACGATGCATGAACTCGTTGCACCGCTCGAGCTCATGCGCATCATCAAGATCGCACGTCACCGAGCAGTGGAAGTTGCCATCGCCGACATGGCCGACAATCGGCGAGATCAGCCCGAGCCTCGCAAGATCCTCTTCGGTCTCGACAACGCAATCAGCCAGCCGCGAGATCGGAACGCAAACGTCTGTCGCGACCACGCCGATCCGCTCGCCCGGCCTCAGCGCCTTCACGGCCCAATAGGCGTCATGCCGCGCCTGCCACAGGCGCTGGCGATCTTCCGGCCGCGTCGTCCATGAAAAATCACTGCTGCCACATTCGGCTGCGATATCGCGGAAGCTCTGCGATTGCTCGGCGACGCTTGCCTCGCTGCCGTGGAACTCAAGCAACAGCAAAGGCGTTTCCGGCAGCGACAGTTTCGAATAGGCATTGCAGGCGCGAACCTGCGCGGCATTGAGCAATTCAATGCGTGCGACCGGAATGCCGGTCTGAATCGCCAGGATTGTCGCCTGACAGGCGCCCTTGCACGGTCTCGAACGAGCAGGCTGCCGCAGCGATCACCTCAGGGATGCCGCGTAGCTTGATCGTCAGTTCAGTGATGATGCCGAGGGTGCCCTCCGCCCCGACAAACAGATGAGTGAGATCATAACCCGCTGAGGACTTCTTGGCGCGGGTTCCAGTGGTGATCACCTCGCCATCGGCGCGCACGACCTTGAGCGCGAGAATGTTGTCGCGCATGGTGCCATAGCGCACCGCATTGGTGCCGGAGGCCCGCGTGGACGCCATACCGCCGAGCGAGGCGTCAGCGCCGGGGTCGATCGGGAAAAACAGTCCGGTGTCGCGCAGGCTCTCATTGAGGAACTTGCGCGTAACGCCCGGCTGAATCACGCAATCGAGATCTTCCGCATTGACTGCGAGAATCTGGTTCATGTCGCGCAGGTCGATGCAGACGCCACCGGCCGGCGCGTTGACCTGCCCCTCGAGCGACGTTCCCGTACCAAAAGCAATGACGGGAATTCCGCGTGGCGCGCAAATTCGGACGACATCCTGAACGTCAGCGGTCTCTTGCGCCATTACCACCGCATCAGGCGGTTGGTTCTGGATCCAGGTAGTGGTGTGGCCATGCTGCTCGCGCACAGCCAGCGACGTGGACAATCGATTACCGAACCGGGCGGCAAGCAGTTCGATGGCCTCTGCCAAAGCTTGCGGATCGGGCCGCTTCAGGATGTTTATGATATCCACGCGTGTACTCCTCAGCACTGAACCGTGGCAGAGGATTTAGCAGGGTCAAGTGACGATAAGGAAGAAGAATGATCACGCCGACAACTGACGATACACTTCTCAACGGAGAGGCCTTCATTTCGACCCCGATGGCTGTCGAGCCGCAGTGGATAGACTACAACGGCCATCTCAACATGGCTTACTACAATGTTTTGTTCGATCGTTGCGTGGACCAGCTATGGGCCCGGTTCGGAATGGGCCACGGCTATATCCAGCAGCGCAACAAATCGACGTTCACCGCCGAATGCCATGTGCGTTACGTTCGCGAGCTTCACCTCAATGACCCCGTACAGGTTTCGGTGACAGTTGTCGGTTACGACCGGAAGCGCATTCACACCTATCAGGAACTGGTCCACGCCGAAGAAGGCTGGTTATCCGCAACTTCTGAGAATATGTCGCTGCATATGGATATGGATGTCCGGAAGGTCGGGCCGTTTCCGGACGATGTGCTCGAACGAATCCAGGCCGTCGCAGCCGCGCATCAGGCTATCCCGCGATCAAACAACATCGGACGCCGAATCGCCATGCCGGCGCCGAAGGCCTGATTCCCCAGCCGGGCGGTGCGTCACGCGCCGCCCCGACGGAACAGCCCGACGATTGCCGAGATCACGAACAAGGCGATTGCCACGAAGAAGATGATCTTGGCGATCTCCATCGACGCCCCGGCAATGCCACCAAAGCCCAATACACCTGCCACGAGGGCGACGATGAGGAATGTGATTACCCATCCAAACATGACAAGCTCCTGTAATGATTATTTTCTCTCAAATGACCCGTTCCTGGGACCAACAGCGCAGTTACCGCATGGTTCCCGCTTGAGCGCCTATTCGAGTTCCTTTAGGAGACTTGCCTGATCGAACGGGATAACTCTGTGATCCCGACCTCCCAGCGCCTATATGGCGTTTATCTTGATATGAAGGGTGTCACAAAGACCCGTGGCGTGACGCGGGCTCACGACGATTCGCATGACTGAACCGAAGCCAATTCGACAAGACCTCCCCGCCCACCAGCCTACCGCTGGCGGTATCGCCGCGCGTGCGCGTGCCGCAGCCGGCCCGCAGTACCTGCAAGGGCTAAATCCCGAGCAACGCGAGGCGGTGGAGACCCTTGAAGGACCGGTTCTCGTGCTGGCGGGCGCCGGCACTGGGAAGACCCGCGTCCTGACCTCGCGAATCGCGCACATTCTCAGCACCGGCAGCGCGCGCCCTAACGAGATTCTCTCGGTGACCTTCACCAACAAGGCGGCGCGCGAGATGAAGCACCGCCTCGGCAACATGCTCGGCCAGGCTGTCGAGGGCATGCCGTGGCTCGGCACCTTCCACTCGATCGGCGGGCGCATCCTGCGCTACCACGCCGAACTGGTGCAGCTGAACTCGAATTTCACGGTACTCGACACCGACGACCAGATCCGCCTGCTCAAGCAGTTGCTGGCCGCTGACGGCATTGACGAAAAGCGCTGGCCGGCTCGCATGCTCGCTGGCCAGATCGACAGCTGGAAGAACCGCGGCCTGACGCCCTCGCAGGTTCCTGCGGGCGAGGCGTCGGCTTTCGGCAATGGCCGTGGCGGCAAGCTCTACGCCGCCTATCAGGATCGGCTGAAGACGCTCAACGCCGCCGACTTCGGCGATCTGCTGCTCGAGGGCATCCGCCTGTTCCGCGAGAACCCGGACGTGCTGCGGCAGTATCAGAACCGCTTCAAGTTCATCTCTGGTCGACGAGTATCAAGATACGAACGTGGCGCAGTATCTCTGGCTGCGACTGCTGGCGCAGATGCCCGCCGGCCCCGCTGCGCCGGATGTCCGCGATCAGATCTCGGTCGGCCAAAGTGTCGACCTCGACGACACCTTCCCCGGCGATCCGGTTCCGGTCAAGCCAGCATCGCAGGCCGCGCGCGCGACGCGTAACATCTGCTGCGTGGGGGACGATGACCAGTCGATCTATGGCTGGCGCGGCGCCGAAGTGGATAACATTCTGCGCTTCGATCACGACTTCCCCGGCGCAAAGGTGATCCGGCTCGAGCGCAACTATCGCTCAACCGGCCACATCCTCGCAGCGGCGTCGCACCTGATTGCCTATAACGAGGGCCGCCTCGGCAAGACGCTGCGCACCGAAGACGAGGATGGCGAGAAGGTCACTGTCACCGGCTCGTGGGACTCCGAGGAAGAAGCGCGCTCGGTCGGCGAAGAGATTGAGCAATTGCAACGGCAGGGCCACAAGCTCAATGACATCGCCATTCTCGTGCGCGCATCATTCCAGATGCGTGAATTCGAAGATCGCTTTGTGACGCTCGGGCTGAACTACCGGGTGATCGGCGGCCCGCGCTTCTATGAGCGCGCTGAAATCCGCGATGCCCTCGCCTATCTCCGCGTCATCAATTCGCCTGCCGACGATCTGGCGTTCGAGCGCATCGTCAACGTGCCGAAGCGCGGCCTTGGCGACGCCACTGTACAGCTATTGCATGACCATGCCCGACGTCATCGCATGCCGCTATCCGATGCTGCGCGTGCCGTGGTCGAGACCGACGAGCTAAAGCCGAAGGCGCGCGGCAGCCTGCGCAGCCTGATGCAGAACTTCGAGCGCTGGCAGAAGCAGAACGAGGTGATGCGCCATACGGAGCTCGCCGAAATCGTGCTCGACGAAAGCGGCTATACCGAGATGTGGCAGAAGGATCGTTCTGCCGACGCCGCTGGTCGCCTTGAGAACCTCAAGGAATTGATCCGCTCGATGGAAGAGTTCGAGAACCTCGCCGGCTTCCTCGAACATATCTCGTTGGTGATGGATCGCGAAGGCAATGCAGATGAGGACGCGGTGTCGGTGATGACGCTGCATTCCGCGAAGGGCCTTGAGTTCGACAGCGTCTTCCTGCCTGGCTGGGAAGAAGGACTGTTTCCGCATCAACGCGCGCTCGACGATCAGGGCCGCGCGGGTCTTGAAGAAGAACGCAGGCTTGCGCACGTCGGCATCACCCGGGCGCGCAAGAAGGCCATGATCTATTTCGCCACCAACCGCCGCATTCACGGCACCTGGAACACAACAGTTCCCTCACGCTTCCTGGATGAGCTTCCAGCGCACAATGTCGACGTCGTGGAATCCCGCGGCGGCTCCGGCTGGGGCGGCGCGAGCGGCTATGGCCCGTCACGGTTCGACCAGATCGAATCCTTCGGATCGAGCTATACGACCCCAGGCTGGCAACGCGCCCAGGAACAGCGCGCGCGCCGGGGCGGCAACAGCGGTTTCAGCGAGGGACAGTCGTCCTATTCAGCGCGCGGGCGCGGCGCAGGAGCAAGCCCTTTGACGATCGAGGGCGAGCTGATCGCAAAATCGACCGGCACAGTGTCCGAGTTCAACCTCGGCGACCGCGTCTTCCATCAGAAGTTTGGTTATGGCCGCGTCGCGAAGATCGACGGCAACAAGCTGACGGTGACATTCGACAAGGCCGGCGAGAAAAAGGTGATCGATAGTTTCGTCGAGCGCGCCTGATTGGGCCATTAATGGAAGCGCGCTGAAACGGAGTTCGCTGAGCTGCATTGAATTGCTATAGACTACCTGTCTTTTGCGTGACCGAACGGCTGACCGATACGAACCGTTCACTCAACTTTTTTGCGTTCGATTGGCAAGGTTCATGAGTTCGATAATTTCAATCAAAAACGTCAGCAAACGCTACGCAGGCGGTCATCAGGCGCTCAAGAACGTCAGCTTCGACATCAAGTCTGGCGAAATTTTCGCGCTGCTCGGGCCGAACGGCGCAGGCAAAACCACGCTGATCAGCATCATCTGCGGACTTGCGCGGGCGACGTCAGGGCAAATCGTGGTCAATGGCCACGACAATGTCACGGATTATCGCGCCGCGCGCGAAATGATCGGGCTCGTTCCGCAAGAGCTTCACACCGAGGGTTTCGAGACCGTCATGGCGACGCTGCGGTTCAGCCGCGGCTTGTTTGGCAAGCCCCCGGATCAGGCGCACCTTGATCGGCTATTGCAGGCCCTTTCGCTGTGGGACAAGCGCGACAGCAAGATCATCACACTGTCGGGCGGCATGAAGCGCCGTGTCATGATCGCGAAAGCGCTGTCGCATGAACCGAAGATCCTGTTCCTTGATGAGCCCACCGCTGGCGTCGATGTCGAACTGCGCAAAGGCATGTGGGATGTCGTGCGCGATCTGCGCGCCACCGGCGTCACGGTGATTTTGACGACGCATTACATCGAAGAGGCTGAGGAGATGGCCGACCGTGTCGGCGTCATCAACAATGGCGAGATCATCCTGATCGAGAACAAGACCGCGCTGATGCAGAAGATGGGCCAGAAGCGGCTGACGCTGCATTTGCCGGCCCCCATCGCAGCCATCCCGCCTGCGCTCGCCAACTTTGCGCTCACCCTGTCGGAAGACGGCCAGCAACTTGTCTATACGTATGACATGCACGCCAATGGCGCCGGCGTTGCCAGCCTGCTCGCCAGCCTCGCTCAGGCCGGCATCGCCCCGAACGATCTCGAAACCTCACAGAGCTCTCTGGAAGAGATTTTCGTCAGCCTGGTGCACGGATGATAATGAACGTCAGGGCTATTCAAGCAATTTACGTCTCTGAGATGGCGCGCACCTTTCGCACTCTGGTGCAAAGCATCGTGTCGCCGGTAATCTCGACCTCGCTGTACTTCGTGGTGTTCGGCGCAGCAATCGGCTCGCGCATCACCGAGATCGACGGCATCAGCTACGGCACCTTCATCGTGCCCGGCCTGATCATGCTATCCGTGCTGACGCAGAGCATTTCCAACGCCTCGTTCGGCATCTACTTTCCGAAATTCATCGGCACGATCTATGAAATCCTGTCCGCACCGGTGTCTTACCTCGAAATTGTCATCGGCTATGTCGGCGCAGCGGCGACCAAATCCGTCATCCTCGGACTGATCATTCTTGCGACGGCCGGGCTATTCGTGCCGCTGCACGTCGCGCATCCGTTCTGGATGCTCGGCTTCCTGGTGTTGACAGCGATCACCTTCAGCCTGTTCGGCTTCATTATCGGGATCTGGGCTGACGGCTTCGAGAAGCTTGGCATCGTGCCGATGCTGATCATTACGCCGCTGACGTTCCTGGGCGGCAGCTTCTATTCAATCAATATGCTGCCGCCGATCTGGCAAAAGATCTCGCTTTTCAATCCGGTGGTCTATCTCGTCAGCGGCTTTCGCTGGAGCTTCTACGGCGTGTCAGACGTCAGCGTCGGGCTCAGCCTGACCATGGCGCTGGTGTTCCTCGCCATGTGCCTGCTTGCGGTGTGGTGGATTTTCAAGACCGGCTACAAGCTCAAGACCTGAATGCACGACATGAGCGTGAATGACGAAAGGCCAACCTGTCAGCGGTTGGCCTTTCGTTTTGAGCCCTCGCTAGTCGATCAACGGTAGCAGCGGAAACGGCCCTTGCTATCATGATACCCCCGACAACGCTTGCCGCGATTGATACCACGGTCCGGGATACCCAGCACGCCCTTCACGCCGCCGACCACGCCGCCAACGCCAGCGCCGACCGCGCCACCAACGACCCCGCCCACCGGCCCAGCAATACGGTTACCTTCGCGTGAACCGTCTCGCGCGCCGCCAACGATGCCTTGCGCCGAGGCCAGTTGCGGAATGCCGACAAAAGCGACAACGCCTACGGCCATTGCCAGGCGGACCCATGTGGTTTTGTGCTTTTGCAACACTGCTGACACCGAATTCATGCTTGAACCTCCCCTGACTGCGCCAATGCAGCCACATCCCGGTAACGATGTGGCGTGTTTTTTGTTCCATTGCGATAGCAGGCACGTCACGATGCAGACATGGCGCTTGCCCTGATGCAGCCATGCTGGGCATGCTTTAATCGAACGACGTTACAGCAATCACACTTGCTACCTGCATTTATTACGCACATCGTCTCGCGAATTTGTTGCGTCTCTGGAGGCTTGAGTTACATGCGTTCGCTTTATGCCGCCTTGATCGGAGCTGTCATCCTCGCCGCAAGCCCTGCGGACGCGAAAATAGACATTGTGATCGACAAGGACAGCCAGCTGATGACCGTCAATGTTGACGGCGTTGAACGTTACAAATGGCCGGTCTCAAGCGGTAATCCGAGCCACGAGACGCCGAGCGGCTCGTTCCGGGCTTTCCGGCTCGAAGAAGATCACTACTCGAAGGAATTCGATGAGGCCCCGATGCCGCACTCGATCTTCTTCACCAAGCGGGGTCACGCCATCCACGGCACCGACTTCGTCAGCCGCCTCGGCAACCCGGCATCCCATGGCTGCGTTCGGCTGACGCGCGCCAATGCCGCGACCCTGTTTGCGCTGGTTCAGGCCGATGGCGTTCTCAACACGACAGTAACCTTGACCGGCTCGGCTCAGGTTGCCCTTGCCCGAAACGCGAAGAAATCCACCCGGACCGCGGCGCGGATTGACGCGCCGTCACCCGCCGCAGCTGAACCGGGCGACATCGCCGACCGCACGTTTGACGTCATGCAGGAGCCAGCCGTTCCGGCGCAGCGCCGCGTCCGGCAGGCCGCTCCGCGGGTCGATGACGATGGCTATATCTACCCGGCTGACGGCTCGTCGACAGACCGGCGCTATCCCGCACCGCGGGGCTACCGCCGTGTCTACGATTTACAGGGCAACACCTATTACTACAATAACAATGACTACGCCGATCGGCGCGGCAGCAATTCCTACGTCCAACCTGAGTATGCGCCCCGCCCCGTCTATCGCCAGCGCGGGCTGTTCAGTGATTTCGACTAGGCTTCGATCGGTCTGCCGTCCCCGCTCCTAGTCGGGGTCGGAGCTATGCCGACGCCAGACTGCGCCGAGCACGTTCGAGTAATCGTCCGTCCAGACACGCTGACCAGGGGTCGGCTGTGTCGCCGTCCATGAGGATGACTCAGCGAGCGTGCCGATATCGGACGGCGACCGGGCCGAAATCACGACCTCGGTGGAGAAGATGTACTCAGCGTCGCGGCTGGCCTCGCTTTTGAATACCCAACTGCCCAGGTCGTTGGCCGCCGCGATACCCACCACCACGCTCGCCAGTTCGAGATGCCGATTCGACACATGCATCGCGACCGCACCATCCGGCGCGAGTTTGCGCTTGTAGATCGCCATCGCTTCAGCTGTCGCCAGATGAATCGGGATGGCGTCGGACGAATAGGCGTCGACAATGATGAGGTCGTAGGCGCCGTCCGGCTCAGCCGCGAAGGTGAGCCGCGCATCGCCGATCACCGGATCAATGGTCGGATCACACTGCGAGATGTATCGGAAGTACTTCGGGTCCCGCGCGGTGTCGACCATCGACTGATCAATCTCGAAATAGCGCCAGCTTTCGCCAGGCTGCGAGGCGCACGCAAGCGAGCCCGAACCTAGCCCGATCACCGCAACCTTGATCGGCCCCGGCTTGCGCGCACGGATGGCGGCAATCGCCTGCCCCATGCCGCCATCGCGGTGATAGTAAGAGATTGGCTCAGGCCGACCCGTGATCACCTGCCCCTGGCTATCACGGATCTGTTCCGCGCCGTGAATCGTGGTGCCATGCATCAGCACGCGGTAGCGACCATCCGACGTGGTGTTGATCTTGTGGACACCGAAGAAGCTGCGTACCGTTTCGACGCGGCCATCCAGGGACGGATAGACCCGTATGAACACCAGCGCCAGGACGGCCAGTACCGCCAGCCTGAGGCGGCTGCTGCTGAACACCAGAGCGAACTCCGCCCCTGCACCCGCGATCAACGCAGTGACCAGGACGCGATTTGCATCCAGCCAGCTCGTGGCGGCAGTCCGATCAAAGAACGCCATCGCGATCGCTGCGCACGTCAAGCCGACCACCAGCCACCAGAGCGGCCGTGCAAGCCAGCTCCAGCGCTCCGGCGCCGAGGGTCGGCACAAGACGGCCAACACAACGAGGATCGGATATTCAGCGATCCAGGAAAACACATTCGGCGCGACAAGGCCGGCGAATAATCCACCGACCATGCCGCCGAAGGACAGCGCGACATAAAAGCCTGTCAGATATCGCGCGGCGGGCCGCGTGCGCGCCAGTTCGCCATGGCAGGCCATCGCGATCACAAAGAAACAACCAAGATGCCCACCGAGCGTCAGCGGCAGATTTTGCTCGCCGCCAAAGGCCAGCAGCAAGATCACACCGACGATGGCGAATGGCTGCAGCATCAGAATGATCCGATGCGGCACCAGCGGGCGTGACTGGAACACCAGCACCCAGGTCAGCAGATAGAGTGACAGCGGCAGCACCCACAGCAGCGGCGCGGCGGCAACGTCAGTCGAGATATGTGCGGTGACGGCAATGAGGAGCCCCGAAGGCACCGCTGACAACAGGATCCAATGCGATCGCAACAAGACCGTCGGCGCAGGCGCGGCGATGGCATCGGCGTTATCCTCCGCTTCAATCCATCGTGGCGATCGCAGCAGCAGCACGCCCGCGCTACCGATCAGCGCAATCAGCACGCCATAGCCCGCGGTCCAGATGATGTTTTGCGTCTGCAGGCTGAAGAACGGCTCGATCAAAATCGGATAGGCCAGCAAGGCCAGAAAGCTTCCGATGTTCGACGATGCGTAAAGAAAATACGGGTCCGGCCCGTTCGGATGTCCGGTCCGCACGAACCACGCCTGCAACAACGGGTTATTCGCGGCGAGTGCAAAGAACGGCAGCCCGATCGATACAATGAACAGCCCGAGCAGCCAAAGCGGATAGCCGCTGGATGGTGGAACATCATAGCCCGAGGCGATCGACAGCGGCAGCGTCAGTATCGCCGCCACCAGCAGCACGAGGTGCACCCCGATCGCGACGGACCGATGCGCCAGCTTCGTCAGGAAATGCGCATAGACATAGCCGGCCAGCAGCAATGACTGGAAGAACACCATCGCGACCGACCACACGGCGGGCGATCCGCCAAGCCGTGGCAGCACCATCTTGGTAAACAACGGCTGAACCGAAAACAGCAGCAGGGCGCTGACAAAAATCGCCGCCGTGTAAACTGTCAGGATCACCCGGTTGCGGGGAAGCGTCGGCTGTGCCTCGACCTCCGATGGCGATGCAAATGTCATCCAGTACTCCTGTGATCGTCACAGCTTCGAAACCAAGGCTCGCGCGGGACGCGGGTTACGAAACTGTCGCTGCATCGCAATCTGATGCGGTCTCATGTCAAAGACGTGATAGCCATCAAACGGCAGCCAAGTCGGACTGACCTGTCCTGCTGATGTTACATTACGCTAATGAAGGAATTGCTCCGAACGCAAGGGGTGGGCCATGACGGATCAGGACGTAATCATCATCGGGGCGGGCCACAACGGGCTGACCTGCGCGGCCTACCTCGCGAAGCGCGGGTTGCGCGTGAAGGTGGTGGAACGCCGCGGCGTGGTCGGCGGCGCAGCAGTGACAGAAGAGTTTCACCCTGGCTTCCGAAACTCGGTGGCGGCCTACACTGTGAGCCTGCTCAACCCGCAAATCATCGCGGATCTCGAGCTACCCAACCACGGCCTGAGAATCGTCGAGCGCCGCGCGCAGAATTTCCTTCCCGCGCCGGATGGCAGCTATCTCCTCACCGGCGAGGGCCGCACCAAGGCGGCAATCGCCCGCCTGAGCCAGCACGACGCCGACGCGCTCGACAGTTTCACGGCGGAACTCGAAGCTATCGCCGATGTGCTTCGCGCCTTCGTCCTGCGCTCCCCGCCAAACCTGGTCGAAGGCTTCAGCCGCCGCGCACTGCAAGAAGGCTTGAACGCCTTCGGCACAGCGAACATTCTGCGCGAGCTCAGCATTGAGCAGCAACGCACCCTGCTCGACCTCTTCACCCGCCCGGCCGGTGAACTGCTCGACGACCGCTTCGAACATGACCTGGTCAAAGCACTGTTCGGCTTCGATGCGATTGTCGGCAATTACGCCAGTCCCTATTCCGCCGGCTCGGCCTACGTCATGCTGCACCACGCCTTCGGTGAGGTGAACGGCAAGAAGGGCGTCTGGGGGCACGCCATCGGCGGCATGGGCGCCATCACCCAGGCCATGGCGAGCGCCTGTCGCAGCCTCGGCGTCAGCATTGAAACCGACTGCGGCGTGCGCGAGGTTATCGTCGAGCAGGGCCGCGCCGTCGGCATTGTCACCGACAAGGGCGAGAGGCTGCGCGCTGACACCATCGTCTCCAACCTCAACCCGAAACTGCTGTTCACCCGCCTGGTGCCACCGGACGCCTTGCCTGCACCGTTTCTGACCCGCATGCGCAACTGGCGAAATGGCTCCGGCACCTTCCGCATGAACGTCGCGCTGGACCGCCTGCCATCGTTCACCGCGCTGCCGGGCGACGGCGACCACCTCTCTTCCGGTATCATCATCGCGCCGAGCCTTGGCTACATGGACCGCGCCTGGCACGACGCCCGCGCCTATGGCTGGAGCCGCGAGCCGGTTGTCGAGATCCTGATCCCGTCGACGCTCGACGACACGCTCAGCCCGCCCGGCCAGCATGTCGCCAGCTTGTTTTGCCAGCATGTCGCCCCGGAGCTGCCGGACGGACGGTCATGGGACGATCACCGCGAGGAAGTGGCCGATCTCATGGTGGCGACTGTGGATAAATATGCGCCCGGCTTCGCCGCAAGCGTTATTGGCCGTCAGATCAAGTCGCCACTCGATCTCGAACGCGACTTCGGCCTGCTCGGGGGCGACATCTTCCACGGCGCGTTGACGCTGAACCAGCTCTTTTCAGCCCGGCCACTATTGGGCCAAGCCGATTATCGTTCGCCGATCAAGGGGTTGTACCTCTGTGGCTCGGGCAGCCATCCGGGTGGCGGCGTCACGGGAGCGCCTGGCCACAACGCCGCCCGTGTTGTTCTCAGGGATCAGTTCGGCCTGTGGAAATAGCAGGGACAAACAGACGAATTTCGGGATAAACCCTGTGGATAACCCATCTTGAACCTGTGGCGACCGCTCCAAACACCGTGTGGATAACCTGTGCCAAACCTGTGGATGAATGCGGTATGGGACACGCACAAGCCTGTTGATCGGAACTGGAGAAACTGGGGACATGCCCCTCCCCAAACTGTGCACAACCGTTGTGAAGCAACTGTAGAACTGCTGTATGGCTTGCGGCGCAAGCACGGGATGTCTTCTGCACAACCCGGTGAAAAACCCTTGCATGATCGGCGTTTAAGCTGTGAACAGGGGGCTTGCCGTGGACCTATCTGCCGCGGGCCTGCCAATGGTCCGACCCTGCCCGATTGTGAAAGACTGAGTTCTGATGATCCCCACTGTCACCCCCGCCACGACCCGCGCCCTGTTTGCAGTCGGCAGCGAAGCCAAGGCCACGCATATCGTTGATCTGCTCAACGAATGCCTGCCCGAAGGCGAGAACGCGGTGACGGCCTTTGAGCGCGACGACAGCGGGTTCTGGGATATCAGTGTCCACTTCGCCGAATTGCCCGATCAGGCTGCGTTCCGGAACCTCGTCGCGCTGTGCGCCGGCGATGAGATTGCCGATCAGATTTCATTCGAGACGATTGAAGCCAAGGACTGGGTGAAGGAAAGCCTGGAAGGCCTGGCCCCGGTGCCTGCCGGCCGCTTCATGGTGCACGGCCAGCACGACCGCTCGCGCGTGCCCTACAACAAGATCAGCATCGAAATTGAAGCCGCGCTGGCGTTCGGCACCGGTCACCACGGCACGACGCGCGGCTGCCTGCTGCTGCTCGATAAGGTGCTGCGCCGCCGCCAGCCGAAGCGCATTCTCGATCTTGGCTCGGGCACCGGCGTGCTCGCCATCGCCGCGGCCAAGGCGACGCGCCGCAAGGTGCTCGCGAGCGACATCGACCCACAGGCGACCCGCGTCGCCAAGGACAACGCCCGCCTTAATGGCGTGGTCAACCTGGTGGAAACGGTGACCGCCACCGGCTTTGGCGGCCCACATTTTCGCAAATATGTGCCGTTCGATCTTGTACTCGCCAATATCCTGGCGAACCCGCTGCGCGAACTGGCGACGCCGATGGCGCGCCATCTGGCGCCATCAGGCTACGTCATCCTGTCCGGCTTGCTGCCGCATCAAGCCACCAGCGTGATCACCGCTTATCGGTCACGCGGGCTGATCCTGCATCAACACCAGCAGATCGATGGCTGGAGCAGCCTGCTGATGCAGCGGGTCAACTGACTGCAACACGTCGTTACGCTCATACTGGCGCAGAATGATCGCCCGGCAGCTTTTCAACGACACCATCGGCACTGACAGTCGCGCGCCGTGACGACGCCAGCAGATTGAATAACCGCTGAAACGTTCGGGGCCGCGGTTGCGGGACCTGAGCCTCCGACAGCTCTGGCGCAGGAGGCAGAATTTTCTCGAACGTGAAAGCTGGCATTCGCGTCGCCTTTCGTTGAGGTAGATACCGTCGGCTGAGACTGGCTCTTTGGAACTGGTCTGCGCGGGGCAAAGAAAAGTCTTAAGACAGTGCGCGCGATAAAGTTCATGCACGAGCCATGCCAAGCAGTCACAATACCG
The DNA here is from genome assembly GCA_963717905.1 of uncultured Alphaproteobacteria bacterium. Lineage (GTDB taxonomy): Bacteria > Pseudomonadota > Alphaproteobacteria > Rhizobiales > Xanthobacteraceae > Tardiphaga. The sequence goes on along the minus strand of CAVQXM010000006.1, from coordinate 1,475,059 downwards.
CCGCCCGACGCAGCCCTGCCCTGCGTTGCGACACTGAAGCGGCAGCCATAGGATAAGCGCCATGTTCGAGGCACACTTTCAAACGTTTGAAGACCCTGAAGGCGGCGTTGCGCTGGCCTCCCGTCTTGCCGCCTTGCGCAACGAGATCGCCCGGCGTGGCCTTGCAGGATTTGTCGTGCCGCGTTCGGATCAGCAGCAGAACGAATATGTTGCGCCATCAGAGGAGCGGCTCGCCTGGCTGACAGGCTTCACTGGCTCTGCGGGTCTCGCTGTTGTGCTCACGCAGGTTGCGGCGATCTTTGTCGATGGCCGCTACACGCTGCAGGCGGCGAGCCAGGTCGATGAGCGGGTATGGACCATCAAATCGCTCATTGAGCCACCGCCGGAAAGTTGGATCGCGGAACATCTCAAGGCAGGCGACCGGCTAGGCTTTGATCCGTGGCTGCACACTTTTGCGGCAGCGGAGCGGCTCGCCCAGGCCTGCAGTCGCGCCGGCGCTGAACTTGTCGCACTCAACAGCAACCCCATCGACGCCATCTGGAGCGAACGTCCAGCGCCGCCGCTCGGCGCGATTACCGTTCACCCTCTCGCTCTGGCCGGCGAGACTGAAGCCGACAAGGTCCGCCGCATCCAGCACGATCTTGCTCGCAACAAACACGATGCTCTGGTGCTGTCAGACTCACACGCCGTGGCATGGACCTTCAATATTCGCGGCGCGGATGTGTCGCACACACCGTTGCCGCTGTCCTACGCGATTGTACCGCGCGAGGGTCAGCCGACAATTTTCGTCGACAGCCGCAAGCTCAGCAACAGTTCGCGCGATCACCTCGCAATTCATGCGCACATCGAACAGCCTGACCAACTGACGCCTGTGCTGACGAGAATTTCGGCTAACGGCGCATCGGTGCTGCTCGACAAGACGACCGCCGCCGACGCGCTGCGCCAGATTGTCGAGCACGCTGGCGGCACACCTGTTCAAGGCAATGATCCGGTCAGCCTCCTCAAGGCCGCCAAGAATGCCGTCGAGATTGCGGGCACACGCAGTGCGCACCATCGCGACGCGGTGGCGCTGGCGCGCTTCCTTGCCTGGATTGATGCGGAAGCGCCAAGCGGCAAGCTAACCGAGATCGATACCGTCGAGGCGCTTGAAACCTTCCGCCGTGACACCGGCGCCTTGAAAGACGTGTCGTTCCCGACCATTGCAGGTGCGGGACCGAACGGGGCGATCGTGCATTACCGCGTCAGCCGCAAGAGCAACCGGCGCATTGCCCTAGGAGATTTGCTGCTGATCGATTCGGGCGCGCAGTATCAGGACGGCACCACGGACGTGACCCGCACCATCGCGATCGGCAAGCCGACGGCCGAGATGCGCGACCGCTTTACGCGCGTGCTGCGCGGCCATATTGCAATCGCCTCAGCGATTTTTCCCGACGGAGCAAGCGGCGCGCAACTCGATACGCTCGCGCGGCAATATCTGTGGCAGGTCGGCCTCGACTTCGAGCATGGCACCGGCCATGGCGTCGGCAGCTATCTCTCTGTGCACGAAGGCCCCGCGCGCATTTCCAAACTTGGCACGACGGCCTTGTTGCGCGGCATGATCCTCTCGAACGAGCCAGGCTACTACAAGACCGGCGCATTCGGCATCCGCATCGAAAACCTCGAGCTGGTGGTTCCAGCCGAGCTTCCTGCGCGCTGAAAAACCGATGAACGCATTCGAGACGTTGACGCTCGCGCCGATCGATCGCCGCCTGATCGACGTTGCGCAACTCAGCGCAGATGAACTTGACTGGATCAACTCCTATCACGCCCGCGTTCAACGCGAGGTGCGCGATCTCATTCCGGACGACGCAACCCGCAATTGGCTTGACGCTGCCACCGCTCCGCTGAAACAGTCTGCGTAACAAGAGCAAAAAAACTGCAGGGACAGTGACCACGCAACAAGCAGCCGATTCTCATCGCGACGTCACCGTCCAAGCCTGGCGCATTATCCCCCTTCTGGTGCTGATGAACGGGCTGGCGCCGATCGCGCTGTATATTCTCGTCCCGGCGCTGCCCCTGATCGCGCAAACTTTCGGCAGCGATATTTCGGTGGCGCAGATGACCGTGTCGCTGTTCATGGTCGGCCTCGCCTGTTCGCAGCTGATCATGGGGCCGCTGTCTGACAAGCACGGCCGCAAGCCGGTGCTGCTGATCGGCTTCACGCTGATGGTCATCGCCAGTATCGGCAGCATCTTTGCGGACACCATCACGCAGCTGATCGTCGCGCGGTTCTTTCAGGCGCTCGGCGGCGCGACCGGCATGGTGATGAGCCGCGCGATCATCCGCGATCTTTACGAGCGAAGCCGAGTCAGCTCGATGTTGAGCCTGGTGATCGCCGTGATGATGATCGCACAGCTGCTCAGCCCGCTGACTGGCGGACTGCTCGAGATCGCCTTCGGCTGGCATATCATCCTGATCATGATCAGCCTGTTCGCCATCGCCGTCACCCTGTTGATCGCCGTGCTGCTGCCCGAGACACGGCGACCACGCAGCGATCCCGCATCTGGCGGCTTCCTCACCGACGTTCGCGTACTACTACGCAGCCGCATCTTCATCGGCTTCATGCTGTGCCAGGTGCTTGCGTCGCTGATCATCTTCACCTTCGCGGGCGCCGGCCCCTATATCGTTGTCACGCACATGGGGCGCAGCAGTGCGGAATATGGCGCATGGTTCGCCACCTCCGGCCTTGCCTATCTGATCGGCAACCTGTTTTGCGTTCGCCTCGGCACCCGCATGCCGCTCGAACGCCTGATCTGGATCGGCCTTGTGCTGCAGATCGCAGGCTCGATCCTCAACCTGATCTGGGGACACCTCGGCTGGAACCTGCTGCCGTCGTGGCTGTTCGGCACGCATATGCTGGTGATGTTCGGCAATGCCTTCGTGATGGCCAATGCGACCGCAGGCGGCATCAGCATCCGCCCCGACGCCGCGGGCACAGCAGCAGGCGCGATGGGCTTCATGCAGATGGGAATCGGCGCGCTGTTCTCACAGTTCGGCGCTTATCTGGGTGGCCACTTCCCGACACCGCTACCGACCAATATCGCAATCTTCGGGCTATCAGCGGCCTGCGCGGCGTCGATGTATGTTCTTGTCCAGCGCGGACAGGCGGCAATCAATCGCGCGTCCAGCTAGCTCGCGTCCGGATCGGCGACGCGATGCCTTGCTTCGCCAGCTTGCGCGGTGACGGCGTCCAGTCGCGATATTGCTCAGGCATCCCATGCGCATCCAGCCGGGCACGCAGCAATGCAAACGCGTCGGGGCCTTCGGTTTCGAGATCATCGATGTCGCCAAGGAGAATGGCGTGAACGTGCCGGCAGCGCCGCCCCGTCTTCCAGCCGATGCATTCGCAGCTCAGATCGAAACCATCAGCGCTCGATGTCTCGGAGATAGTGTAGCGATTGCCTGAGCTGCCCCGCACAGTGAAGCTCAGCCCATTTAGTGTGACGATTTTGGGAGCCCGCTCGCGACGTGTTGGCCGACCGCTGCGAGCGACCGCCGCCCCTGCGTGATCAAGCCTGTTGACCGCAAGCGTCAGCTTGCCAACAAGCTCCGTCATACTTGCTGCGCCGAGCTCACTCGCTGCAGCCAAAACAACACGTGCGCAAACGAGCGCATCCTCCGACGCGTGGTGGTGCTGAAAGTTCAAATTGAGCCGGGACGCCAAAACGTTCAGCTTGTGCGAACGCTCCTCCGGCCATGTCCGCTTCGCAACCTGTACCGAACACAGATAATTCGCGGAAGGCGGCGCAAGCCCATAAGCCGCAGAGGTTGCCCGGAGAACCGCCATGTCGAAGCTCGCATTATGCGCTAGCAGCAAGCCGCCGTTGAAGTCCGGCAGGAACTCCGCGATCACGTCGGGGAACTCCGGCGCGTCCTCAACATCCGCCGCCGACAACCCATGCACGCGGGTCTCCCAATAGCCGAACCGCATTTCCTGGGGCCTGATCAGACGATATTCCCGGCGCACCACTTCGCCGTTATCAACCCACGCCAACCCAAGCGCGCAGGGGCTGGCCCGGCTCTCATTCGCCGTCTCGAAATCAATTGCGATAAACTTCAAACCTGTCCCCCAGAACGCACATATGCATTCCTATTCTCTGCAGAACGTGACCATGCCTGACCGGATCGTCACGATCCAGCCGCGCGATCCTGCGGCTGAACCTTCACTTACTCGGCGATCAACGCCAGCCACTCATCTTCGGTGAGCACTGCAACGCCAAGATCGCGCGCCTTGGTGAGCTTGGAGCCCGCGTCTTCACCGGCCACAACATAGTCTGTCTTTTTCGACACCGAGCCGGCGACCTTCGCGCCGAGCCGTTCAGCGCGCGCCTTGGCCTCATCGCGGGTGAACTTCGTCAACGCCCCGGTGAAGACAACCGTCTTGCCCGCAACGCTGGAATCCGCCCGCGCGGCTTCTGCATCTTTCACGGTGATCTGCGTCAGCAAGCCCTCGACGACTTCGCGATTATGCGGCTCGTCAAAAAAGGCAATCAGCGCATCTGCCACCACGGGACCAACACCCTCGATAGAATTCAGATCGAGGAACGCGGGCGCAAGCGCGCCGCCGCCGCCGCCGCCGCCGCCGCCGCCGCCGCCTGCCGCGACCATGGCCTGCAGGAAAGCATCTACCGAGATGTAGTGCCGCGCCAGCAGCTTGGCGTTGCCTTCACCAATATGCCGAATGCCCAATGCATAGATAAAGCGATAGAGATCAATCTGCCGCCGCGCGTCGATTGCTGCAAACAAGTTGCGAACGGAAACCTCGCCATAACCCTCGCGCTTTTCGAGCTTGCGATCTGACGCCGCATTGCGCGAGGCCAGCGTGAAGATATCGACCGGCGAGCGGATCAACCCTTCACTGTAGAATTCCTCGACCTGCTTGTCGCCGAGACCATCGATATCAAAGGCGCCGCGCGAGACGAAATGCTTCAGCCGCTCGACACCCTGCGCCGAGCAGATCAGCCCGCCCGTACAACGCCGAACCGAGTCAGCCCGTTTGGTTTTCGGATCTTCATCCCGCACGGCGTGGCTGCCGCACACCGGGCACAGCTGCGGAAATTCAAAAGGCACGGCTTGCGCCGGTCGCTTGTCTGAGCACGACATTGACGATTTGTGGAATGACGTCGCCCGCCCGTTGCACCGTGACTGTATCGCCAATGCGGATATCAACGCCATCGCGGATCGGCTTGCCATCATTGCCGATGCCCTTGATGTAATCCTCATTGTGCAGCGTCGCATTCGACACGACCACGCCGCCGACCGTAACCGGCTCGAGCCTTGCAACGGGCGTGAGCGCGCCGGTGCGGCCAACCTGAATGTCGATGCCGTTAAGCACCGTCGTCACCTGCTCTGCGGCGAATTTGTGCGCGATGGCCCAACGCGGATTGCGCGAGACGAAGCCAAGTCGATCCTGCCAATCAAGGCGATCAACCTTGTAGACCACGCCATCAATGTCATAGCCCAACGAGGCGCGCTGCTCGCCGATGCCGCGATAGAACGCCAGCACCTCCTCAAGCGAGTTGCAGTTGCGGATCAGCGGATTGACGGTGAAACCGACCTTGCGCAGCCATGCGAGCATGCCATGTTGCGTCTCGGCAGGCATGGCGGACATCTCGCCCCAGGCATAGGCGAAAAACTTCAACGGGCGCGACGCGGTGATCTTGACGTCCTTCTGCCGCAGCGAGCCCGCTGCCGAATTGCGCGGGTTGGCGAAAGGATCAATGCCTGCAGCGATCTGCTTGTCGTTCAGCGCCAGAAAGTCTGACTTCAGCATATAGACTTCGCCGCGCACCTCGCAGACGTCAGGGTGAGCGTTGCCTTTGAGTGTGTGCGGAACATCGGCAATGGTTCGCACGTTGGCCGTCACGTCCTCGCCCGTCGCGCCATCGCCGCGCGTCGCGGCGCGCACCAACGCGCCGTTCTCGTATCGCAGCGACAGCGACAGCCCATCGATCTTCGGCTCGGCGTCGATAGCGGGAAACTCATCGGCGGAGAGATTCAGGAAGCGCCGGATGCGGTCGATGAAATCCGCGACGTCCTCGTCGGCGAAGGCATTGCCGAGCGACAGCATCGGCACCGCGTGCTGCACCTTGGCAAAGCCGCGCGCCGGCGCGGCGCCGACAGTCTGCGTCGGCGAATCGCTGACCACCAGTTCAGGAAACTTTTCTTCAATAGCGTAGAGCCGCTGGCGCAGCGCGTCGTATTCGGCATCCGAAACAGTCGGCGCATCGTTCTGGTAATAACGCACGTCATGCGCGGCGATATCCTCGCGCAGATGTTTCAGCTGAACGCGCGCGCGCGCCTTGGTGAGCGTGTCGATATCGGTCGGAGCGCGCACTGGCTTTGATGTCTCGGTCATGGCCAAAGAAATACGCTGAAGCGTCCAGCCTTGGAAGAGGCTGGCGCGCAGCAGCCGCGTTAAACCGCAGCCGCCTTGATCAATTGCTCCGCAGCTGCGCGGGCTTCCGCGGTAATTTCAGCGCCCGCCAGCATCCGTGCGATTTCCTCACGGCGGTGCTCTTCGGCGAGTGAGTTGACCTGCGTCGCCACCCGCTTGCCCTTGTCGAGCGCCGCCTTGGAGATCAGCAGATGCTGATCGGCTCGCGCCGCTACTTGCGGGGCATGAGTCACCGCCATAACCTGAACCTTGCCGGCCAGCCGCGCCAGCCGCGCGCCGATGGCGTCCGCCACCGCGCCGCCAACGCCGGTATCGATTTCGTCAAACACCAGCGTCGGCGCAGATCCCTTGTCGGACAGCACCACCTTCAAGGCCAGCAGGAACCGTGACAACTCTCCGCCCGAGGCGACTTTCATCATCGGCCCGGGGCGCGTACCAGGGTTGGTCTGCACCCAGAACTCGACGCGGTCGATGCCTTCCGGTCCCGGCGTCGCGGCATCCGCCTCGACCTGGGTCAGGAACTTCGCACGCTCCAGTTTGAGCGGAGCCAGCTCGGCGTTGACGGCCTTGTTGAGCCGCTCGGCGAACTTGATGCGAAGCGCCGACAGCTTTGTGGCAGCCGCAGCATAAGCCTTGTCGGCTTCAACGGCCGCCGCTTCCAGCATCTGTAACTGATCGGCGCCTGCGTCCATCGCCTGTACGTCGGCAAGATATCTGGCGGCGAGCGTGGCGAGATGATCGACCGGCGTCGAGAACTTGCGCGAAGCTGCACGCAGCGCAAACAACCGCTCCTCGATCTGTTCGAGTTCAGCGGGATCGAAATTTGTCGCCAGAAGAGCAGAACTCAGAAGCTGCTCGGCCTCATCCAGCGCATTGATTGCGGTGTCGATCGCCTTGACGGCCGGTTCGACCAGCGCGGGCGACGTGCTAGCGCGGCGCTCCAGCCGGCGTACCGCCGCGGACAAGGTCGAGATCGGGGAATGCGGGCCACTGACAGCCTCCTGCGCCTCGCGCAAGTCGGCCGCAATCTTCTCGCCCTGCATCATGCCGGTGCGGCGATCAGCGAGCTCAGTTTCCTCGCCCTCGCGAGGCGCAAGCTTGGCCAGTTCGTCAGCGGAATGGCGCAGGTAGTCCGCGTCTCGCGCAGCCCGCTCCATCTTGGCGCGATGCTCGGCAAGCGCATCCATGGCTCCCTTGCGGGCATCCCACAGGCGCGTCAACGCAGCGACATCCTTGTCGGCTCCAGCGAAAGCATCGAGCAGCCGACGATGGCTCGCGGTGTCGACCAGCGCCCGGTCGTCGTGCTGGCCGTGGATCTCCACCAGCAGCGCGCCGATGGTCTTGAGCATCTGAACGCTGATGGCCTGATCATTGATGAAAGCGCGCGTCCGGCCGTCGGCAAGCTGCACGCGGCGCAGAATCATCTCGCCGGTGTCTTCAAAGCCATTGTCAGAGAGAATGCTTGCGGCGGGATGGCTCGGGGCGATGTCGAACACCGCCGTCACCTGCCCCTGCTCCGCGCCCTGGCGCACCAAGGTCGCGTCGCCGCGGCCGCCAAGCGCCAGCGCAAAGGCATCAAGCAGAATCGATTTTCCCGCGCCCGTCTCGCCGGTCAAAACGGCAAGGCCCGGACTAAACTCGATATCGAGCCGTTCGATCAGGACGATGTCGCGGATCGAAAGACGGGCAAGCATGGAGCCAGATCCTAACCGAGGCCGAGTTTCTTGAATGCTTTGCTGATATATGATTCTTTGTTTTCGCGCGGCTCAAGTCCGCCCGACTTCACAAGCTTATACGTATCTTTGTACCAACGGCTATCCGGGAAGTTATGGCCGAGAACGGCCGCCGCCGTCTGCGCCTCACCGACAATGCCGATCGTCATATAGGCTTCGGTCAGGCGAGCCAGCGCCTCTTCAACGTGGCGCGTCGTCTGATACTGCGTGACCACCAGCTTGAAGCGATTGATCGCCGCAGTGTAATCGCGCTTGTTCATGTAATAGCGGCCAATATCCATCTCTTTGCCAGCGAGCTGATCGCGCGCGCCCTCGAGCTTCTTCTTGGCGGTCATGGCGTATTCGGATGTCGGATACTTCCGGATCACCTCTTCAAGCGACGCCATGGCCTTTTCCGTCCGGCCCTGATCGCGCGAGATGTCTGGAATCTGGTCGTAGTGCGAGGCGGCGATGAGATACTGCGCGTAGGCTGCGTCCGGGCTGCCCGGATGCAGGGTCACGTAGCGCGTCGCAGCGCCGATGCAGCTGTCGTAGTCGCCGGCTTCGTAATGCGCGTAGGCGGACATCAGCAGCGATTTACGGGCCCATTCCGAATAGGGGTGCTGACGATCGACTTCCTCGAACTTCTTCGAGGCGGCCTTGATGTCGCGGGACTCATTCATGAGGTACAGGCCCTCATTGTAGAGCTTGTCCGCTGGCTCCTCGGAGAAGGTCTCTTCCTTCTTGGCGAACTTGTCCCACAGCGCGCCTGTGCCACAGCCGCTTAGCGACACTGCGAGCGCGGCAATGCCGGCCGAGACCAGCATCTGCCGACCAAACCGAACCGCGCCGGGCGCGTTATTCAGAAACTGACGAAATTCACGCGTCGAACGCTGTGCAGACATGAAATAAGACCTGACGCTGATGATGCTTCGCAGTTACGCGCTGTTTGTCACCGCAGATCGCGCGCGGCCTGCAGTGTTACCGAACAATGGCTGGTTTTCTACCTGAAACCAATTCGTTAACCAACCCGATACGCAGCCATTTCGCCGGGAATATGGCGGATGGTGGCAGGATGTTCCGGGTTATGGTTACTGACGGTGTCGTCAGGAGACGTCCGGCCCGTAGGCAGGAGCAACCATGCCCCCCAACATGCCCGCAGCAGCCTCGACGCGCGAGCGGCGAACCGGCTCGACTTCCACGATACGATAGGCAGAACGATCCGCCATCAGCGCCAGCAAGACGGCACTATTGAGCTTGTGGCCACCCTTGTAGGAGCGATAGGCCCCCACGATTGGCAAACCAGCGAGCGCCAGATCGCCAACCACATCGAGCAGCTTGTGGCGAACGCATTCGTCGGCATAGCGCAGGCCCTCGGCATTCAGCAGCCGGTCCTCGTCAAACACCACCGAATTCTCGATCGACGCGCCCAGCGCGAAACCCGCCGACCACAGCCTGGCCACATCCTTCATGCAGCCGAAGGTGCGGGCACGGCAGATATCGCGGCGGAAGCTTGTCGGATTGATATCGAGCGAGAACGCCTGGCGGCCAATCAGCGAATTGGCGAAATCGATCTCGACCTCGGCGCGGAACCCGCCCGCATGCGGACGAAGCTCTGCGGTTGACTGGCCGATCTGGACCTGAACCGGCTTCAGAACCTGAATAACCTTGCGGAATGCGCCCTGTTCAACCACGCCCGCCTGATCGATTGCGGCGACGAACGGCGCAGCGCTGCCATCCATGATCGGAACTTCAGGACCATCCACTTCGATGGTGGCGTTGTCGATGCCCATGCCGCGCAAAGCTGCCAGCACGTGTTCCGCAGTCGAAACGAGCGGCCCATTGGCATCGCCCAGCACAGTCGCAAACTCGGTCGCAATAACAGATGACGCGGTAGCTTTAATTTCGCGGTCGGGTCCATCGAGGCCGGTGCGGACGAAAACGTAACCTGCATCAATGGGTGCAGGCCCCAAGGTCAAACTCGCTGCGGCTCCCGAATGAACGCCGACACCCGTAACGGTTGCCAGCGACCGAAGCGTTGTTTGCTTACCAAATTTCATAAAACGCACCCAAATTCGACCCACATGAAGGAGCTCGTTTCGAAAAGACGACGATTCGCTTCAAAGTGTCCCCGAGTCGGCAGGACCATAACGACTGCCACAAAGTGCGCCAACTCACGCTTTTTTACGGATTGTTACCCAACCACCGCCGCAATCGCGCCAAACGTTAACCAAATTGCGGCAGCGCACAACGGTAATTTCAACGTCACGTTAAATTAGATTAACAAACTCAGTATGTTACCAAATAATTACCGCCGGACGCACATACCAACTCACTTTTGCGAGGAGCAGCGCTGTTAACGCTCGGTAACAAACTTTTAGCCACCTTGAAACAATACCCACTTTTAAGTTCATCGCGCTGCAGGATTTTCCATGAAATACGTGGATCAGCCGTCATCCTGTAACGTCCCGGACCGGCCAATCAGCAGATCTGAAAACGACAAAACCCCGGTCAGATGACCGGGGTTTTGCGTAAGGCTGACGTATTAGCCTGAGATCAGTTCGACTGGCGGCGAAGGAATGCCGGGATGTCGAGATGGTCGTCACCCTGAGGCGCTGCGCTGGTCGGCGCTGGACGGCCGTGGCTATCGAGACCCTGCGGGGCCTGCCGTGGCGCATATTCCGAGACCGGGCCATTGCCCATCTGCTCGGCGACGCTGCGCTGCGGCTTGCGATCTGGCAGCGGCGGCATGGCGGGGCCTGCCGAACGCGACGATACGGCTGGCTCGGAGTCATCTTCACGGCGACCAAGGCCGACGTTGGCGAGACGCTGCAGCAAGGACAGGCGCACCTTCTGCGGATGCTCATCCTCAGCTTCGGCGCGACCGGCCTGCCGGATTTCCTTTTGCGTGTGGCGCGGAAGATCATCGAAGCTCGGCATCTTCGGCGCGCGAACCGGCGCCCGCTCAGGCGCTTGCGGGATAAAAGTTTCAGGCACCGCCTGCTCAGGCGTTTCCATACGCAGGGTTTCGCGATCCGGGAACAGCGTGGGCTTCTGCGGGATCGGGCGAACAGTCACATCGCCATACGAGGCTGGCTGCACCGGTGCCTGTGGCGCGGCAGCAACAGCTGTGACAGCTTCGGCGGCAACCGCCGAGGCAACGGCGTCAAGCGACGCACGCTCAATCTGCTGGGTGACCGGGCGGTGCTGCGCGACAGGCTGCGCATGACGCGCAGCTTCTGTCCTCGGCGCGCCCGCTGGAGCATTGGTTGCGGCAGCAGCGTCCTGGCGCGGACGGGCGGACACATCATGGATGCGAGTGTCGGGAATACCGATCGGCTTGTTGGCCGGCGATCCACCACCGTTCGGCGCGGACTGGCGGGCGACAGCGGCCTGCTCGATGCCGGTCGCAACAACCGAAACACGAATAACGCCATCGAGGGATTCGTCGAAGGTTGCGCCGACGATGATGTTGGCGTCCTGATCGACTTCCTCGCGGATGCGGGTCGCTGCTTCGTCGACTTCGAACAGGGTCAGATCCCTGCCGCCGGTGATCGAGATCAGCAGGCCGCGTGCCCCCTTCATTGACGAGTCGTCGATCAGCGGATTGGCGATTGCAGCTTCGGCCGCAGCCAGCGCGCGCTTCTCGCCGGTTGCTTCGCCGGTACCCATCATCGCCTTGCCCATCTCGCGCATCACAGCGCGGACGTCGGCGAAGTCGAGGTTGATCAGGCCTTCCTTGACCATCAGGTCGGTGATGCAAGCGACGCCCGAATAGAGCACCTGGTCGGCCATCGCGAAGGCGTCCGCGAAGGTCGTCTTTTCGTTTGCGACACGGAACAGGTTCTGGTTCGGAATGATCAGCAGCGTATCGACGACCTTGTGCAGCTCGACGATGCCCGCTTCCGCGGTGCGCATCCGGCGCTGGCCTTCGAAGTGGAAGGGCTTGGTCACAACACCAACGGTGAGGATGCCCATGTCACGCGCGGTCTTGGCGATCACCGGAGCAGCACCGGTTCCCGTACCACCGCCCATGCCGCAGGTGACGAACAGCATGTTCGCGCCCGACAGATGGTCGCGAATTTCGTCGATGACTTCTTCAGCAGCAGCCGCGCCAACATCAGGCTGGGACCCCGCGCCGAGTCCCTGTGTCACCTGCGTGCCCATCTGAACGATACGCTGCGCCTTCGACATGGTGAGCGCCTGGGCGTCCGTATTGGCGACCACGAAGTCAACGCCCTGCAGCCCTGCTGTGATCATGTTGTTGACGGCGTTGCCGCCGGCGCCGCCGACGCCGAAGACAGTGATCCGGGGCTTGAGCTCGCTAATATCGGGAACGTTGAGATTAATGGTCATTGGGCTGCCTCTCGATTACGCGCGCGTGATGTTGCTGTGCCAACGGCCAGGGGCCAGGGGCAAAAGGATTAAAAATGAATGGTGAAGCGACGACATCAGAACCCCTCGCGAAGCCAACGGCCGACTTTACCGAAGTAACCGCCCGTTCCGGTTTTGACGGGGCGCGAGTATCGCGGCTCGACGTGTTCCAGATGGGCAAATTGCGGATAGATGAGCAGCCCCGTCGGGACTGAAAACGATGCGCTCTTGGCTTCCGGCGGCAGACGACCAAAGCCCAGCGGACGCGCGATACGCACTTCCCTGCCGAGGATCTGGGTGCCGAGTTCAGCCAGGCCGGTCAGTTGCGCGGCGCCGCCGCTCAGAACCACACGGCCCCGCGGCTCTGCCGCAAAAGGGGAATCCGCGAGTCGGTCCCTGACCATTTCAAAAATCTCCTCGGCACGCTGCCGCACGATATTGGCAATTGTGGCTCGAGAGACGACCTGCGGATAGTCGCTGCCGTTGTCGCCCGTGGTCGGAACCTGCATCAGTTCCCGCGAATCAGATCCGCCCGTCAGCACGCTGCCATATAACGTCTTGATTCGCTCGGCGTCTGCAATGCAGGCGCCGAGGCCGCGCGCCAAATCCATCGTGATGTGATGGCCGCCGATCGCAAATCCGCTTGAGTGGACGAACCGGCCACCGGAATAGACTGCAATGGTCGTGGTCCCGGCGCCCATTTCGACGACTGCTGCCCCGAGGTCAGTTTCATCATCGGTCAGAACCGACAGACCTGCGACATATGGACTCGCCACCATGGCCTCGACGTTGAGGTGGCAACGCTCAACGACCAGCATCAGGTTCTTGGCGACCGTGGCGTCGACGGTCACGACGTTCATATCCACGCCGAACTTGCTGGCGACCATGCCGCGCGGGTCGCGAATGCCCTTCACGCCATCGAGAGCATAGCCAACCGGAAGGCCGTGCAGCACGGTCCGCCCGTGCGGCGTTGCATGGCGCATGCCGGTGCTGGTGACGCGCGAGACATCGTCCTGGGTCACCGCGCCGCCGCGAATGTCCGACGCGGCTTCGATCAGCTGCCCCTGCAAGCGACCGGCGGAGACCGACAGCAGCACGGACTCAACTTGCACCTTCGCCATGCGCTCGGCCAGCGATACAGCTTGACGAACCGCCTGCTCACATTCACCGGGATCAACCACCGCGCCGGCCTTGACGCCGCGCGACTGGATCTGGCTGTAGCCGATCAATTCGACCGCATGCGTGCGATCGCGAAACGCCTCGCTTGGCGCGCAGGGGCGCAAGCGTGCGATCATGCAGGCGATCTTGCTGGTGCCAATGTCGAGCGATGCAATCAACGCCGTTCGGTTTGGAGCCAGAGCCTTGGTCTTGGGAGCTTGATTGCGATCAAGGCTGGTCATGCACTGCCTGCCTTCTTTTTGGTCTTCTTGTCCTTGAACAGTTCCTCGCGCGCTTTCGCAGCGTCGTCCGACAGTCTCACTGTCAACCGATCCGGCAACCGCATGTCGATGGCGACGATGTCACGCGAGAACAACCGTTCCTCCTTATCCAGTCGAGTCAATGTCGACAGAGCATTACTGACGTCATTTTCCGGCAGCCGTATGTCGAGATCCGACTTGAAGCGCAGATTCCAGCGACGCTCGCCGACGAGCACCGCCGCGAGCGTCTGCTCCCGCACCTCCGGATAGCGATCAAGCAACGCCAGGAAATTCTTTGCTTGCCGCTCCGCGCCCTTGCCGACGACGAGCGGCAAGGATGTGAAACGACGCGGCACAAAGTTTTCAAGAACCGCGCCATCCTCGGCGATCACCGACAACCGGCCCTCATGCTGCCAGAGCGCGAAGGCCTTGCGCTCGGTCACATTGATTTGCAGTCGGTCGGGATAGAATTTTTGAACATTCGCTTCGGCGATCCACGGGTTGGCCTGCAGCTTGTCACGCACAGCGGCGGCATCGAGGAAAAGCAACGACGACCGCGCGTTGATGCCGCCGATTGCCAGCACCTCATCATGCGACAGCTGATTGCGGCCGTTCAGTGTGACGGTGGCGATCCGGAAGCCAACGGCGTTGGCGACTGAATTGCGCGCAGTGTCGAACATCTCGGCTGCTTCGTCGACATGGCCGCCGGTGGTGACGCCTAGTGCGACGCTGCCCAGCAAAATAGCCAGCGTCATACCGAGCCCGACACGGCGCGGCACATAGCGCTCGACGACTGCTGCAACTCTGTTCGGAAGGCCATTGTGATCAGTGACGCGAGAAGACACACCGGCAGGCGTACCCGCGCGCGACTGCGCTTGCGCGCCATGGCGCACATCAGGTCGTCTCACACCATTGCGCTGCCTCAACGACCTTAGCGATCGAGTGAGGCGTCCTCCACCATCCATTGAACGAGCTCGTCAAAGGTTATGCCCGCGTCAGCCGCAAGCTCAGGAACCAGCGATGTTTCGGTCATGCCAGGCTGGGTATTTACCTCAAGGCACACGAGGCCCCCCAATCCATCGATGCTGTCGTCATAACGGAAGTCCGCCCGACTCACGCCTCGACACCCGAGCGCAACATGAGCTGCGAGCGTTAACCTTCGGACTTCCTGGTAAACAAAGTCTAAAATTTGAGCGGGCAGAACGTGATTTGATGCGCCAGCAGAATACTTTGCGTGGTAATCATAGAAAGTTTCCTGCGACGTGATCTCGATGACCCCGGTGGGCTCACCCTTAACGACCGCGCACGTCAACTCCTTACCGGGGATGTATTTTTCGACCAGCAGCTGGTCGCCATGCGGCCAATCTTCACGAAACAATTCCTGCGGCGGATGCGCCTGCCCCTCCGGCACGATGAACACGCCGACGCTTGATCCATCGGCCACCGGCTTGATCACATAGGGCGGCGCCATGGCATGCCCCTTCGCCACCTGCTCGCGCGACAGCGTCAAACCATGCGCGACCGGAACGCCGGCGCTGGCCAACACCGTCTTGGCGAGATCCTTCTGCATCGCCAGCGACGACGCCAACACGCCCGAATGTGAGTAGGGAATCCCAAGCGTCTCCAGCACGCCCTGAACGGATCCATCTTCACCGGGGCGACCATGCAACATCATCAGGGCCGCATCAGGCTTCAGCTCCGTCAGCACAGCGGCGACGTCACGACCAACATCAACACGCGACACCCGGTAACCACGGCGCTCCAGCGCATCGGCGCAGGCCTTGCCCGAACGCAGGCTGACCTCACGCTCCGAAGACCAGCCTCCGAGCAAGACAGCGACGTGATTGTAATTGCTCAATTGCAGCTCCTTGATTCGCCCTAAATAAGCTGATTTGCGCGCTTTGACCAAGCACTGACGATGCTCGAATGATCAGATAATGCTACAATGGTATTCCAGACCATTTTCCAGCCACTGCACCGCCATTGACCAACTGAGCATTTGCATGATCAACGCCTGGCTCGACCTGCCCCCATCAGGAATTTTCGGAACACTCGCGCTTGTCCATCTCGGCCTTGGCCTCGGCCTGTGGTGCCTCGTCTGCAAAACGAGATTAGTGAGTCAGTTCGGCAGCTTAGATGTCCTGGTCGCGCCTTTCTTCTCGTCAGTCGCGGTGCTGTTCGCACTACTTTCCGGCTTTCTTGCCATCGACGTCGGCGAGCGCAACAAGCAGGCTCACGCCCGCGTTCAGTCCGAAGCAGCCGCGTTGCACAACATGCACACCCTCAGCATCGCCTCAGCCTCGGACATGCGGACGATCCGCGCCAAGATCACCACCTACGCCCGGGTCGCGGCGCAGGACGACTGGCCGGCAATGGTCCAGGGTGGCCATTCCGCCGCCGCCGACCTTGCATACGACGAGCTGCTGCGCGAGGTCAGCAACCCTTCAATTAGCCGTGATTCAGGTGTGGTCGTGCACCAGGCGCTGCTGAACGCCGCGATTGAAGTCGGCCAGGCCCGCAGTTCGCGCATCGCGCTGTCGTCGGACCGGACCAATCATCTGAAGTGGATTTCCGTTCTGATCCTCGCCATCATCACGCAGGTCGCGATTGGGCTGGTTCATTTGAAGCACAGCGGGCGTGCCTTCCTCACCGCGCAGATGACCTTTGCCATCGCCGTGGTCGTTGCGCTCGGCATCATCGCGCTGCAGGAGACCACGTTCGGCGGCGCGCTCCATGTGTCGCCAGCGCCAATCGAACGGCTCGCGTCTCTGCCGATTAACATCCCGCGGCCAAGCGCGCTGGACTGAACTGCGCAGGGTCCGCCTATTCGGCGACGCCGATCCGCTTGATCTCCCAGTTCAGCTCAATGCCGCTGGACGCCTTGACGCGCGAGCGCACGGTCTCGCCCAGCGTTTCGATGTCGGCCGCTGTCGCCGAACCGGTGTTGATCAGGAAATTGCAGTGCATCGGCGACACCTGCGCGCCGCCAACCTGCAGGCCCCGGCAGCCTGCAGCGTCGACCAGCTTCCACGCGCTATGGCCGGGCGGATTTTTGAAGGTTGAACCGCCGGTCTTTTCGCGGATCGGTTGGGCCGTCTCGCGATGTTCGCGCACGCTGTCCATCGCCGCGCGGATCACATGCGTCGGCGTCGGCACGCCACGAAAGCGCGCCTCGGTGAAAATCATGTCCTGCCGGATGGCGCTGGCGCGATAGCTGAACTGCATATCGGCAAGGCTGAAGACGTGGCGACGGCCATCGCGACCGATGCCGACGGCCTCGATCAGGCAGTCCTTGGTCTCGCCGCCGTTCGCACCCGCGTTCATCCGCAATGCGCCGCCGATGGTTCCGGGAATGCCGTAGTAAAATTCGAGTCCGCCGAGATTGGCTGCAGCCGCGGCTTCCGCGACCCGCTTGTCGAGCGCCGCTGTTCCTGCCGTGATGTCATCGCCCATTACGTCAACATTACCGAAGCCGCGTGCGCCGAGCCGAATAACCACGCCGGGTACGCCGCCATCGCGCACGATCATGTTGGAGCCGACGCCAATGACGTGAACCGGGATCTCGAGCGGCAGATGCGCGAGGAAATACGACAGATCAGCTTCATCAGCCGGGGTAAACAGCACCTGCGCCGGACCGCCAACACGAAACCACGTCAACGGGGCGAGCTGTTCATTGGCCAGCAGGCGCCCGCGCAGCTCGGGCATCGCTGCGATCAAATCTGGCGTGATATCCGGGAAGGTCATGACGAGCGCACCAGCTTCAAATCGATGATCAACGGTTGCCGTCCTTACCCGAGAGCTTTTAGCTCGCCCGGCAAGGCATAGGCCCACTGGGTGATATTGCCGGCGCCGAGGCAAACGACATAGTCGCCAGGTTTGGCGAGACCGGCGATCACACTTGCCAGCGCCGTCGAATTGTCCAGAGCGATGACTTCGCGGTGGCCGTGAGCGCGCAGGCCGAGCACAAAATGATCCCGGTCAACGCCTTCAATCGGCGCTTCGCCCGCAGCATAGACGTCAGCGACGATAACGGTATCGGCGTCATTGAAGCAGGTGCAGAACTCTTCGAACAGCGTTTGCAGCCTAGTGTAGCGATGCGGCTGCACCACGGCGATGACCTTGCTCTCGGTCGATTCACGTGCGGCCCGGAGAACAGCAGCGATCTCGACCGGATGGTGGCCGTAGTCGTCGATGATGACAGCGCCGTTCCACTCACCGGTCCTGGTGAAGCGACGCCGGACGCCGCCGAAGGCCGCAAGCGCTTTGCGGATGACTTCGTCGGACAGCCCGAGCTGATAGGCGAGTGCGATCGCCGCCGTTGCGTTCAGCGCGTTGTGGCGACCTGGCATCGGCAGCACCAGATCGGTGATGGCGTGCACCTTGCCGCTCTTGCGATCGCGGAACTCAACCGAGAAAGCCGAACCGCCATTGCTCGGACGCAGATCGACCAACCGCGCATCGGCCTGCGGGTTCTGCCCGTATGTGATGATCTTGCGATCCTCGATCCTGCCAACGATGGTCTGCACCACCGGATGATCGGTGCACATCACTGCGAAGCCGTAGAATGGCACGTTCTCAACGAAGCTTCGGAACGCTTCCTGAACCGCCTCGAAGGTCTTGAAGTGATCGAGATGCTCGGGATCAACGTTGGTGACGACGGCAATTTCGGTCGGCAGCTTCAGGAAGGTGCCATCGCTTTCGTCTGCCTCGACGACCATCAGATCGCCCGCGCCAAGCCGTGCGTTGGTGCCATAGGCATTGATAATGCCGCCGTTGATGACGGTCGGATCAAGGCCACCGGCATCGAGCAGCGAGGCAACCATCGACGTCGTTGTGGTCTTGCCGTGCGTTCCGGCGATGGCGATACAGCTCTTCAGCCGCATCATTTCAGCGAGCATCTCGGCGCGGCGTACGACGGGGATGCGCTGCGCACGGGCGGCGAGCAGTTCAGGATTGTCGCGCCTGATCGCGGTCGAGACCACCAGCACATCCGCGCCAGCAATGTTTTCGGCGCTATGACCAACCGTGACCTTGATACCTTTTTCGCGCAGCCGCGTGACATTGGCGCCCTCTGCGGCGTCGGTGCCCTGGACTGTGTAGCCAAGATTGGAGAGCACCTCGGCGATGCCGCTCATGCCGATACCGCCGATACCGACAAAGTGGATGGGTCCCGTCTCGCGCGGCAGTCTCATGGCTCGGTCTCGTCTACAAGGTTCTCGCCCCAACAACCGCACCAACTGGCGCGGCTTCTGGATCTCGGCGAATCTCTCTCACTTCTTGCAAGAGGCAGGCCCATCAGACAAGCCCGCCATATGACAAAATGCTAACGCCCCGGCGATCTGGCCATTTTTGACAGCGCTCAGGCGGGAAGCCCGGCCACCCTGACAACAAGATCCGCCAGCCGCTCGGCAGCGTCGAGCTTGCCGACGGTCTGCGCGCCGGCCGCCATGGCGGCAAGCCGGGCGGGATCAGCCGCTAACGCGGTCAATTCCGCCGTCAGACGTTCCGGCGTGAATTCGCTCTGCGCGATCCGGATTGCCCCCCGCGCCGCCGCCAACACGCCGGCGTTGGCATGTTGATCCTGATCAAGCGCCCCCGGCAGAGGCACCAGGATCGACGGGCGACCGACAGCGCCGAGTTCGGCGACGGTGCCTGCGCCCGAGCGCGAAATGGTCAGATGATTGCTGGCAAGCCGTGCGGGCAAGTCACTGAAGAACGGGGCGAGCTCGACCGCGACGTTGAGCGCGTCATAGACCGCGCGCACCCTGGCGTTATCTTCCTCGCGCACCTGCTGCGTTATAACCAACCGCTGCCGAATCTCGGGTGCGAGCAGCTTGATCGCGGACGGAACGACATCCGACATCACGCGCGCGCCCTGGCTGCCGCCGACCACCAGCACCCGGAATGCGCCGCCAAGGTCAGGTGCACAATAAGGAACCGCTGCCGCCGCCAACACCGCAGGTCGCATCGGCGTGCCGGTTGTGACTGCCTTGCCGGCCAGCGCCGGATCGCGATCCAGCACACCGGGCAAGGACGTCGCAATCGCATTGACGCGGTGTGACAGGAAACGGTTGGCGCGGCCCATAACGGCATTGGAGTCATGAATGATACTCGGCACCCCAAGCAACCGCGCCGCAAGCAGCGGCGGCAGAGTGGGATACCCGCCAAAGCCAACAATCGCTGCGGGTTTCCAGCGCCGCATCAACCGCAGCGAGACCGCAAGCCCGGACATGAGTGCGATCCCGGTTTTGGCCAGCGCGACAGGCGAGCGGCCGCGCACCGTTTCGCTCGGCACGACGTCGATCTCGGCGCGCGAAAACAACCCGCTGTACCGCAAGGCGCGCTCATCGGTGACGAGGCGAACGCGCATGCCGCGCGCCTGCAAGGCCACGCCCAAAGCTTCGGCTGGAAACAAATGACCGCCGGTTCCCCCGGCGGCCAACAAGATCAGAGGTTGATTGCTCATATCACTGCTTCAATCGTCTAGGCGTAGCTGCGTGTGGAGTCAGCCTGACTCATCGATTCAATTTCCGTCGCCGGACGCTGACGGGTGAGCGCCAGCATCATGCCTACACTATAGGCCAGCGAGATCATCGACGATCCGCCATAGGAGATGAATGGCAGCGTCATGCCCTTTGCCGGGATGAGATGCAGGTTCACCGCCATGTTGATCGCCGCCTGAATGCCGAAGAGGATGGCGAGGCCCGATGCGGCGAAGCGGGTGAACATATCTTCAGACGCATAGGCGCGCGACAACGAGCGCAATACGATGAAGGCAAACAGGCCGAGCAGCGCCAGGCTCATCAGAATTCCGAACTCCTCCGCGCCGACCGCGAACACGAAGTCTGTATGGCTATCCGGCAGGCTGCGCTTGGCGATGCCCTCGCCGGGGCCAAGGCCGAACCAGCCGCCGTTGGAGAATGACTCCATCGCAAGGTCAACCTGGAACGTGTCGCCCGATGCCGGATCGAGGAAGCGCTTGATACGGCCGGCGACGTGCGGAACCGTGAGATAGGCAGCGAACAGCCCGCCTGCTGCCGTCACCGCCAGCCCGACCACCCATATCATGCGCATGCCCGCGATGAAAAACAGCGCGCCCCAGACAATCGAGATCAACATGGTCTGGCCGAAATCCGGCTCAAGCACGAGCAGTGTCACGATCATGAGCAGCAGCAACACGGCGAGCAGCGTGGCCGGCATCTCAGGCCGTCGGGCTGATTCCGAAAACAACCAGGCCGCGACCACAACAAAGGCAGGTTTGGCGAGCTCAGAAGCCTGAATGTTCACGCCGAGCAGCGTGATCCACCGCCGCGAGCCCTTCACTTCGGGCCCGAACATCAGCGTGACAACCAGCAGCACCACGGCCACGGCGAGCATGAAGAGCGCACTGCGCCGAACCTGACGTGGCGAGAGAAACGAGACGCCCAACAGCACCACTGCGGCAGGCGCGAGAAACAGGATATGCCGGCTGAAGAAGTGGAACGGATCAAGGCCGATACGCGTCGCGACCGGCGGGCTGGCCGCCAGCGACAGGATGACACCCGAGATCATCAGAGCGGCGATCGCCATGAGCAGCGGACGATCAACGGTCCACCACCACTCGCTAAAAGGGGTACGCTGTTCACGGGAAATCATGGGCAGTCCAATCGCCAGTCTTGAACGCAAAACTCTTGGTTATTGGCGCTTATCATGGTTGCCAGAGTGTTAAGGAACCCGAAAGAACTTGCGGGTTCAGGGGTTCCTGACGCTTTGCCAGCGCTGCCGTGCGTGCTTACCCGACGCTGCCCGTACCGGGTTACTGGATCGGTTGAAGCCCAGGCAACGCGAGCACCAAGTCGCGGAAATGATCGCCGCGCAATTCGAAGTTGCGATACTGGTCGAACGACGCACAGGCTGGCGACAACAGCACAACCGCATCCCGACCGTTTGCAGCAGCGTCGCGTGCAGCCGCCTTCACGGCAGCGTCGAGTGTGTCACACATCTCGAACGCCACGTCGCCCTGCAATGTCACAGCGAACTCCGCCGCCGCTTCGCCGATCAGGTAGGCCTGCTTGATGTTCGGGAAATAATGCGCCAGCGATGCGATGCCGCCCGTCTTGGGCTTGCCGCCGGCTATCCAGTAGATCTCGGTGAATGACGCCAGCGCCTTCGCAGCAGCGTCCGCGTTAGTCGCCTTGGAGTCATTGACGAACAGTACGTCGTCAATGCGCCCGACCTGCTCCATCCGATGCGCCAGACCGGGGAAGCTGCGCAGCCCCTTTTGCACGTCCTCGATCGACACGCCAAGCGCGATCGCCGCGCCAACAGCAAAGGCGGCATTCTGCGCGTTGTGCTCGCCGCGCAATGATCCGATGTCGGCGATATCGGCAATGGCCCGGCGCACGCCATCGACGGCCTTGTAGATTGTCGGACCCGAGACGAAGATCCCGTAGGACAATTGCTGCTGAACCGAGACCCGGACGACGTGCCCGCCAGCCGCCTCGACACGGTCCGCCGCCGCCCGGCAGAAGGCGTCGTCAACGCTGATGATCGCCGCGCCCTCGCGCAAGACGCCTGCGACCAGACGCTCCTTCACCGCCGCATAATTTTCGATGGTGCCGTGTCGATCGAGATGATCTTCCGTGACATTGAGCAAAATGCCGACGCTCGGTTCCAGCGAAGGCGTCAGATCGATCTGATAGGACGACATTTCGATGACGTGAACCCGATCAGCCTTTGGCGGCTCGAGCGACAGGATCGCCGTTCCGATATTGCCGCCCATCTGCACGTCCTGCCCGGCTTCGCGAAGCAAATGCGCGATCAGCGCAGTCGTGGTCGATTTTCCATTGGTGCCGGTGATGGCGACGAAGGGCGCATAGGGCGCACGGACCTTGCGTTCGCGGCAGAACAACTCGACGTCGCCGATGACCTCGACGCCCTCAGCGCGCGCCAGCTTGACGGTCCAATGCGGTTCAGGATGGGTCAGCGGCACGCCCGGCGTCAGCACCAGCGCCGCAAAATCGGAGAACGCCACCGTGCGCAGGTCTGCGGTCTCGAACCCGGCTTCGGCGGCCTCGGTCATTCGCCCGATGCTGTCGTCACTGGCGAACACCCGCGCGCCGCCCGCCTTGAGGGCATGACAGCAGGCCAGACCCGAACCACCCAGACCAAATACAGCGACAGCCTTACCGGCAAAGGTTGTAATCGGTATCAATGGCTCGCCTCGAATTTAAATTCACACGCACCAGATCGATCACGACAGGCGCCGCTTCACAGCCGCAGTTCGGGAAAGCTAGCAGATCGTGACGGATTGCACGACCCGCGTGATGATTACCGCAATTTCAGTGTGGATAGCCCGATCAGCGCCAGCACCACCGCGATGATCCAGAAGCGGATCACGATCTGCGACTCGGTCCAGCCAAGCTGTTCGAAGTGATGATGGATCGGGGCCATCTTGAAGATACGCTTGCCGGTGAGCTTGAACGACGCCACCTGCACGATGACCGATACCGCCTCGAGCACGAACAACCCGCCGATAACTGCCAGAACCACCTCATGCTTGACGGCGACTGCGATCGAGCCGAGCATTCCACCCAGCGCCAGGGACCCTGTGTCGCCCATGAAGATCGAAGCCGGCGGCGCATTGAACCAGAGGAAGCCGAGCCCTGCCCCCAAGCACCGCGCCACAGAGAACCGCCAGTTCGCCCGTTCCCGCAACGTAATTGATCTGCAGATAGTCGGAAAACACGGCGTTTCCGGCCAGATAGGCGATCATGCCAAAGCTCGCCGCGGCGATCATCACCGGCACGATGGCAAGGCCGTCCAGGCCATCGGTCAGGTTCACGGCATTGCCCGCGCCAACGACGATGAACGCGCCGAAAATGACGAAGAACCAGCCGAAATTGAATGCGACATCCTTGAAGAACGGCAGCACCAGCGAGCTCGACAGCGGGTCCTTGCCGAGGCGGACAAAAGCATAGCAGGCCGCCAGCGCGATGATTGTTTCGATCGCGAGCCGGGTGCGGCCGGAAAATCCGGCGTGGGTCTGCTTTGTGACCTTGAGGTAGTCGTCATAGAAGCCGACGAAGCCGAAGCCAAGCGTGACCGCAAGCACGATCCAGACGTAGGGGTTGAGCAGATTAGCCCAGAGCAGCGTCGACACCACCAGCCCCGACAGGATCATCAGCCCGCCCATGGTCGGCGTGCCCTTTTTGGTGACGAGATGCGACTGCGGGCCGTCTTCGCGAATCGGCTGGCCCTTGCCTTGGCGCAGGCGCAGGTTGCTGATGATCCATGGTCCGAACAGAAAGACGAACAACGCCGCCGTCAGCATCGCGCCGCCGGTTCGGAACGTGATGTAGCGGAACACGTTGAACGCCGGAATCGATCCGGCAATGTCGACCAACCAGTAGAACATCAGACCGCCCTATATCGCGACATCATCAAACGCCCCCTTGCTCGGGAAGCGCGCTTCGAGCGCCGTTACAACAGATTTCATCCGTGAACCGAGCGAGCCCTTGATCATGATGACGTCGCCAGGGCGAACAGCGCTCACGACAAGCGACGCGAGCGCTGCGGATGCGTCGGCATAGCCGCCCCGCATGCCGGAGGGAAGAGCCTCCCACAGATTGTGCATCAGCGGACCACAGCAATACACATAGTCGACCTGGTTGCTAGTTACCGCTTCGACTAGATCGCGGTGAAGCCTGCCGGCCTGCGGGCCAAGCTCAAGCATGTCGCCCAGCACCGCGATCCGACGCCCGCGCCCCGAGATATCAGCTTGCCCCAACACGCTCAGGGCTGCGACCATCGACGCAGGGTTGGCGTTATAGCTTTCGTCAATCAGGGTGGCCTCGCCCCGGTGCGTGACTTCCAGCACCCTTCGCACACCGCGGCCCGACGCCGCGCGAATCTGCGACAGGCTGAGCGCCGCTTCGGCCAGATCCGCATCCGCCAACATGGCGGTAGCGAGCACGGCAAGCGAATTCATCGCCATGTGCCGCCCCGGCAAGCTGAGCTTGTAAACGAGATCGATGCCGAGGATCGAAGCGTGAACCGCCGAACAGTCGGCATGCAGCGCAAGATCGATCAGCCGCGCGTCCGCATCGGGACCGCTACCGAAACCGACGATCTGGGCAACGCCCGCTTCACGGGCATGCGTCGCCAGCCGTTCAAACTGCGAGTTATCGCGGTTCAGAATCGCAACACCGCCCGGCAGCAGTCCGGTGAAGATCTCAGCCTTGGCGTCGGCGATTGCCTCGATGCCGCTGAAGAACTCGAGATGAACCGGCTCAACAGTTGTGACGATGGCGATATGCGGCTGAACCATCTTGACCAGCGGTTCGATCTCGCCGGCGTGGTTCATGCCGATTTCAAAGATCGCGAAACGCGCCGAGGCCGGGCAACGCGCCAGCGACAGCGGCACGCCCCAGTGGTTGTTGAACGAGGCCACCGACGCATGGGTTTCGCCCTGGCGGTCAAACACCCGGCGCAGCGCCTCCTTGGTCGATGTCTTGCCAACCGAACCGGTCACGGCCACGACCTTGCCGGACAGGCGCGCACGCGCCGCCCGCCCGAGCGCGCGCAGGCCTTCCAGCACATCCTCGACAACCAGCAGCGGCGCACCAGGGGCGAACTTGTGACGTTGCGCAGCTTCGACAACAGCGACGGCAGCACCCGCCTTCAGCGCAGCCTCGACGAAATCATGGCCGTCGTGAACGTCGCCCTTGATGGCGAAATAGGCCTCGTTCGCGGCAATCGTACGCGTGTCAATGGACAGGCCGACAATGTCGCGCGACGGCTGACCTTCAACGGTCGCCCCCATCGCTTCCGCCATCGCTGCAACCGTCCAAAGAGCCTTTGTCATTACACCCTCACCGCAAGCGCCGCAGCGGCAGCCTCATGATCACTGAATGGCAGCACCGTGCCGCCAACAATCTGTCCCGTTTCGTGTCCCTTGCCCGCAATCAGCAGAGCATCCCCCGGCTGCAGCGAGGCCACTGCGGCACGAATAGCGTCTGCCCGATCTGCAATCTCGCGCGCGCCGGGTGCCGAGGCCAGGATGGCCGCGCGAATCACCGCTGGATCCTCGCTGCGCGGGTTGTCATCGGTGATGATAATGTCATCAGCGAGTTCATGCGCAATCGCGCCCATCTCCGGTCTCTTGCCGGCGTCACGATCGCCCCCTGCGCCAAATACGACGCGAAGCTTGCCGGTGACGTAGGGACGTAGCGCTTCGAGCGCCTTGGCCAGCGCATCCGGCTTATGTGCATAGTCGACAAATACCGGCGCGCCGTTGCGCTGTCCAACCCGCTCGAGCCGCCCCTGCGCGCCCTTGAGGTGATTGAGTGCGGCAAACACCGCCGTCGGCTCACCGCCCGTCGCGATCACCAGACCTGCGGCGACGAGCGCATTCTCAACCTGGAATGCGCCAAGGAGCGGCAGATCGACCTTGAACTGCTGCCCGCCGAACTCAAGCGACAGGTATTGCGAGAACTGATCGACTACCAATTCAACAAGTCGGATGCCCGATGCATCGGCCTGCCGTCCGACGGTGATCACGCGCAGTCCGCGGGCCGTCGCAGTCGCTATAACTTCCGCCGAACAGGCATGGTCTGCGGAAATGACAGCCGCGCCGCCCGACTGCACCAGATCGCGAAACAGGCGCATCTTGGCGGCGAGATAATGCGCAATCGTCGGATGATAGTCCATGTGATCGCGCGACAGGTTAGTGAAGCCGCCTGCAGCAATCCGAATGCCATCAAGCCGGTGCTGGTCCAGCCCGTGCGACGAGGCTTCAAGTGCGAGATGCGTCACGCCCTCATGCGCGAGTTCGTCGAGCGAGTGATGCAGCGAGACCGGATCAGGCGTGGTGAGCGAACCATAGACAGCGCGCTTCGGCGTCACGATCCCGATGGTGCCAAGGCTCGCGGCGTAAAGGCCGAGCCGCTCCCAGATTTCCCGCGTGAAAGTAGCAACCGAAGTTTTGCCGCTGGTGCCTGTGACGGCGACGGTGACATTCGGCTGCGCGGGATAGAAGCGCGCCGCAGCCAACGCCAGTTCGCGCCTCGGGTTGGCGACCTCGACCAGCGGAACGGCGGCCTGCGCAATGTGCCCGGCCTCAGCGACAATGGCGGCAGCGCCGCGCGCGGCGGCCTGCGCAACGAACCGCGCACCATCGGTCTTTGCGCCCGACAATGCAAAAAACAATGCGCCCGGCTCGACTGTGCGACTGTCAGCGGTAAGCGCAGCGATCTCCAGATCGTCGGCTTCCGCGCCCATTGTCCGCGCATCGGTGAGAAGAGCCTTGAGTTTCATGCCGTACCAGCTAGCCGTTCGTTGAGGTCCTCACGCAAATCGTATTCGAGGGCGCCTGTAAAGTATCCATCTGCGCGTTACTGAGTTGCCCGAGATGTAGCAAGAATAAGGCGATCGGCGGCCGGCAGGTCAAACCGCGGTTTCAGCCCGAGCAGCGGCGCAACCCGCGCAATCACCTTGCCGCCGGTCGGGACGGCGTTCCAGCCCGAGGTAATGAAACCATGGGTTTCCGGCAGCCCTTTCGGTTCGTCGATCATGACCAGAACCTGATATTGAGGATTATCCATCGGCATCACTGCCGTGAATGAGGTCAGCACCTGCTTGCGTGCGTAGCGGCCATTGATCACCTTCTCCGCCGTGCCGGTTTTGCCGCCGATATAGTATCCCTTCACGTCGCCCCGTCGCGCGCTGCCAACCTCGGCATTGAGGCGCATCAGGTAACGGATCTTGTCGCTGGTGTCCTTGCGCACGACGCGCTTGCCGAGCGCGCGCGCTTCTTCTTCGCTTCGCTTCAGGAAGGTTGGCGGAATAAGGTAACCGCCATTGATCATCGCATTGATGCCCATCACCGCCTGCAACGGCGCAACCGAAAGCCCGTGACCGAACGAAATGGTGACCGTGTTCAACTCGCCCCAGCGACGCGGCACGATTGGCGCGGCGCTCTCTGGCAGTTCCGTACGCAAGCGATCAAGCTGCCCGACTTTCTTGAGGAACGCCTTATGCGCTTCAACACCCTGGCTCAGCGCAGCTCGCGCCGCGCCGATGTTCGACGAATAGGTAAACACTTCGCTGAGCGTCAGCGGCCGGCCTTGTCCATGAAAATCGCGAATGCGAAACTTGCCATACTGCAATGGCGTGCGGGCATCATAAATCGTGTTGAGATTTGCGCGGCCGGAGTCCAGCGCCATCGCCAGCGTCAGCGTCTTGAACGTCGACCCCATCTCGTAAACGCCCGTGGTCAACCGATTGATGCGGTCCGGATCATGCGCTTCCTTCGGGTTGTTCGGGTCAAAGTCCGGCAGCGACACCATCGCGACGATTTCGCCCGTGTTGACGTTTGAGATCAGACCCGACGCGGCCTTGGCCTTGTATTTTTCTTTCGCCGCCATGAGCTCGTCGCGAAGCGCATGCATCACGCGCAGATCAACGGCGAGTTCAACCGGCTTCTGCTGGCGATCCGACGCAAAGCCTGCGCGGTGCAGATCCGCGAGCCCATTGGTGTCGAGCCACTTCTCAATGCCGGCGATACCCTGGTTATCGATGTTCACCAGGCCGATCAGATGCGACACAGCCGGACCGCTCGGATAGACGCGCTTGTTCTCCCGCAGAAAGCCAATGCCGGGAATGCCAAGCCGATGAATGTCACGCTGCTCGGTCGGCGTGATGTCGCGCTTCAGCCAGGCAAAACCCTTGCGGCCCGACAGGCGATCGCGCACCTCGGGCGTATCGAGATCCGGCAGAACGCCGCTGAGCAATTCGATGGCTTCATCTTTGTCGATGATGCGGCGTGGCTCGCTGAACAGCGACGGCGCCTTGATATCAGTCGCAAGGATTGCGCCGTTGCGATCCAGGATATCTGGCCGGGCAGTCGCCACGGCGTCGCGGGTGGTGCGACGCTCACCGTGGCCGTCGCTACCAACCGCAAACATCACCAGTCGTCCGGCGATGATGCTGTAGACGACAACGAAGGCGACCATCGCAAGGCCAATGCGCGCGCGCGCCTTGGCGTTTCGATCTACATTCTGACCGTACAACAGCGTGCGGATCATACGTCGTACGAATGGCTCGGTCGGAGCGCCTGCGGACTTGTGCGGTTTCGTCATCGCGTGCCTCCCGCTGCAGGCGTCGAGCCGGTCACGAGGAACGGATCAGCCGCGATATCCAGCATCGCGCCAATCGGATCGGACGTTCCGGGCGGGACAATGCTGGGCGGCCTCTCTGGCAGCTGCTTGAGGGAGTCAAATTGTTGGGCTTCAATCGGACGCAGCTTGAGATGCCGCTCGGCAAGCCCTTGCAGCCGCAGCGGCGCATCGAGCTTCGCCCATTCGGCGCGCAGCCCGGCAATCGCCTCGCGCTGCTGTCGGATTTCGGCATGCAGCCGCGATACGCTTTCGGTGCGAACCGTCGACTCCATCTTGATGCGATAGACATAGGCTGCGGCGAATACGAGAACGGCGACGACCAGGAAATGAATGATACGCATGGTCAGCCCCCCCGCATCACACTGTCGAGCGTCGGCCAGCCGGGCAGCGGCGCGGCGTCCTGCGCCGGCGCATCGGTCCGTTCGGCAATCCGCAATTTGGCGGAGCGCGCGCGCGGGTTCGCAGCGACTTCATCCGGGCTGGCGACAATCGGGCGCTTGTTGACGAGTTTGAAGCGCGGCGCGTGTTGCGCAAGCTCAGGCAGATGACGCGATCCGCCGCCACTCTTGGCGCGTTCTGCGAGAAAGTTTTTGACGATGCGATCTTCCAGCGAATGGAACGAGACAACGGCCAACCGACCGCCCGGCTTCAACACGCGTTCGGCAGCCTCGAGCGCGAGGTGGAGTTCGTCGAGCTCCTCGTTGACGAAGATCCTGAGCGCCTGGAAGGTGCGGGTCGCCGGATGAATTTCACCCTGCTTGACCCAGACAACCTTGGTGATGACGTCGACGAGCTGGCGCGTTGTGGTGATCGGCGCTTCCTTGCGCGCCGCGACGATTGCCCGCGCGACGCCGCGCGAATACCGCTCTTCGCCGAAGATATAAATGATCTTGGCCAGATCCTCCTCGGAGGCCACGGCGACGACATCCGCCGCGCTCGGCCCGGCCTGGCTCATGCGCATGTCAAGCGGCCCGTCGAACCGGAACGAGAAGCCGCGATCGGCTTCGTCGATCTGCATTGACGACACGCCGACGTCGACAACGACGCCATCCACAGCGTCGACGTCGAGACGCGCGCAGACATCCGCCAATCTGGAAAACCGATCTTCAACGAGCGTTAGCCGACCGGCAGCCTCGGCGACGAGGCCAGCACCTGCGGTGATGGCGGTGTGGTCGCGGTCGATAGCGATCACACGTGTATCCGCCTGCGCCAGGATCAAGCGGGTGTATCCGCCGGCGCCAAAAGTGCCGTCGATGTAGACGCCGCCGGCTCTCGGCACGAGCGCCTCGACGGCCTCTCGACCCAGAACTGGAATGTGACGAACAACTGAAGCGGTCATCGGCCCGCTCCCCATACGTCAGGACCACTCGTTAGCTGGCCCGATGCATGGAGGCGCAACATAATACCGGACGCAACCTGGCCCATTTCGCCTCAACCATTTGCAACACGCTACCGTCCCCAACCGGGACGTCGTCCAATCCGCTCCTGCCGCTTCGACAACATAGAAGAGCGGGGCAGCTCCAAAAGCCGGTACGGGATGACCGCTGCGTTCAGGCGACACGGTTCGTTAAGACGCCGATTGAATCGGGCACCCTGACGTGTTGCGGTCGGTTCGGCTTTCAGATCTTAGTAACGTCATTCAGCGTTAAGAAATAGTTGACGTATTCGATGGAACAGCGAGGGTTTCCCCCCTATGGTACCAATTACACGTCATCACCCGGCGATCGCAAAAATTTTCGTCACAAACACTAACCACGATCGCATGATTGTTGCCTCCGTGCGGCTGGAACGAGATATTGCGATGATGTCTCCCTGCTGTTTTGCATTCTCTGTGTCTGGTTAGAACGCCCTATGTCTGAAGATTCGCCCACATCCAGCGAACCGAGCATGAAGCATCTCAGGCCGCTGCCAAATCCGCATGGAGATCAAGGACTGCCGCTGTTCACGCCAAATTCGTCCGTGGTGTCCGACGTCATCCCGTCGCCGAACTTTGGCGAGCGCAATAACGGCATGACGCCGTCGATGATCGTGCTGCATTATACCGGCATGCCGGATATCGACGCCGCAATCACCCGGCTGTGCACCGATGGAACCGACGTTTCGGCGCATTATATCGTGCTCGAGGACGGCCGCATCGTGCAGACCGTGCCCGAAGCGATGCGCGCCTGGCACGCGGGTGTCAGCTATTGGGCCGGTGAAACTGATATCAACTCCCTCTCGATCGGGATCGAGATCAGCAATCGCGGTCACGACTGGGGCTATCCAAAGTTCCCGAGCCGGCAGATCGCCGCGACAATTGCGCTGTGCCGCGGCATCATGCTTCGCCACGCCATGCAGCCCTGGCGGGTGCTCGGTCACTCCGATATCGCGCCCGCGCGCAAGCAGGACCCTGGCGAGAAGTTTCCGTGGCACTCGCTCGCCAATTCCGGCGTCGGCGTATGGGTCCGCCCAGCGCCGATCAAGGGCGGCGAGGTGCTGCAATCAGGCGATAGCGGCGACAATGTCCTCTACCTGCAGGAAACACTGGCGCGCCTCGGCTACCAAACTCCGTTGAACGGCCAGTTCGACGTTGCGACGGTGGAAGTCGTCACCGCGTTTCAGCGCCATTTCCGTCAGGAGCGCGTCAACGGCATAGCGGATTACTCAACGCTGAAGACCCTCCACGATCTGGTCGCGAGCCTGCCGCCCGAGGCGCTGATCGACTTGAAGCCGGCGCCCATCGCTGGCGTTTGACTGACCACGCCGGTCGACAGACTTGACGCCGCACATTTCTATCGCCATG
Source organism: uncultured Alphaproteobacteria bacterium (assembly GCA_963717905.1). Lineage (GTDB taxonomy): Bacteria > Pseudomonadota > Alphaproteobacteria > Rhizobiales > Xanthobacteraceae > Tardiphaga. The sequence continues at coordinate 1,443,179 of CAVQXM010000006.1, read as the reverse complement.
GCTGTCGCTATCAGTCGGCTGGACGGCCGCTCTGGCAAGGATCGAAAGGTCGCCAGGGAGGAAAGTCCGGGCTCCATCGACATACGGTGCCGGATAACATCCGGCGGGGGCGACCCCAGGGAAAGTGCCACAGAGAACGAACCGCCGCGCACGCGCGGTAAGGGTGAAAAGGTGCGGTAAGAGCGCACCGCGCATCCGGCAACGGAGGCGGCATGGCAAACCACACCGGGAGCAAAACCGAATAGGGACGGCACAGCAGAGGGTTCGCGCAAGCGATAACACTGCGAGGCGATGTCAAGCTTGCTGTCCGGGTAGGTTGCGAGAGGCCTCATGCAAATGAGGTCCCAGAAGAATGGCCGTCACGCGTCACCGGTGCAAGCTGGTAGCGCCCTACAGAACCCGGCTTACAGGCTGGCTGATACTTTCTTGCCTGACATGAGGGGTCCTGCGTCACACGCCGGGCCCCTCACCAGTTTTGACGCGACCGACCGCGTTTCGCCAGCTAGTGGCTGTCGCCAGCCGGCGGTTGAATCACAGGCCGGTCGACAAACAGCACCAGAAGCGTGAGCGCGACATAAAACACCGTCAGCACATAGAACGTATCGCCAAAGCTCATCACCACCGCCTGACGATGCACAATCTGTGACAACTGCTTCAGCGCCATCCGTGACGCATCGCCCATGCCCTGGAATTTCTGCGTCAGCATGTTCAGCAGATCGACAGCCTGGGCATTGCCCCAAGTCACCCTGTCGTGCAGCCGCGAGATATGGAAATCGGTGCGATCATTCAGCAGCGTATTGATCAGGGCCAGGCCCAGCGCGCCCCCGAGATTGCGCGTCAAGTTGAACAGCCCCGATGCATTCTTCAGGAGTTCAGGCGGCAGCGTGCCGAGCGCGATGTTGTTGACCGGCGCCATCGCCAGCATGATGCCCACCCCGCGCAGGATCTGCGGCATCAGGAGTTCGTAAAAATCAAAGTCCCGCGTGAGATAGGTCAGTTGCCAGGTGCCGAAGGCGAACATCACCAGCCCGGTCGCGATCATGTAGCGCATGTCGACACGCCGCATCAGCCGGCCAACAAATGGCGCGCTGACGAACATGGCGATGCCTGAGACAAACATCGTTTCGCCGATCATCAACGCGCTGTAGCCCCGGATCTCGGCAAGGTAGCGCGGGTAAAGATAGGTCAGCCCGTACAGGCCGATCCCGACGCAAAACGAGAAGATGCAGCCGATCGCGAAATTTCGATTGGCGAAGGCCCTGATATCAACAATCGGCTCCTTGACCGTCAGCGCGCGCCAGAAGAAGCCAATTGCCGACAGGACGCAGACCACCGTGAACACCGCGACGAGATTGTCCTCGAACCAGTCATTCCGTGGCCCCTCCTCCAGCACGAATTCAAGGCTCCCGAGAAACAGCGCCATGAATAGCAGGCCGAACCAGTCGAAATCGTCGAGCAGCTTGAAATTGGGTTCATCGAAATCGACCAACGCCAGAACGCCTAGCGTGATGCCGATCCCCGGAATGATATTGACGAAGAACAGCCAGTGCCACGACATCCAGTCGGTGATGTAGCCGCCGAGCGTCGGTCCGATCGTCGGCGCGAGCGTCGCAACGAGCCCGATCATCGGTCCGACGATATGAAACTTCTCGCGCGGGAACACCGAATAGGCCGAAGCGAATACGGTCGGGATCATGCCGGCGCCGAGGAAGCCCTGAATGGCGCGCCAGACGATCATCTGTTCAATGGTCGAACAGAAGCCGCACATCAGGCTCGCGGCCGTGAATCCGGACGCCGACAGCGCAAACAGCAGCCGTGTGCCCAGGGCGCGCGACAGGAAGCCGGATAGCGGAATCGCGATCACTTCCGCGATCAGATAGGACGTCTGGACCCAGGAGACTTCGCTCGAGCTTGCCGACAAGCCCGCCTGGATTTCCGCCAGCGACGCCGAAACGATCTGGATATCCAGAATCGCCATGAACATGCCGAACACCATGATCAGGAAGGCGATCAGCCGCCGCAGCGGGATCTGCGGTGCGTCTGCCGCGCTGCCTGCGGTTGCGGTGACGTCTGACACGTTCGGGCCTCGCCTTCAGCGCGGCGCCGCAGACGGTCCCGTGCGCGTGTCGATACGCACGAACACCGACATGCCCGCCCGCAGCAAGTTCTCCTGCGCGACGTCGGCCGGCACGCGTATGCGAACCGGAACGCGTTGCACGATCTTGGTGAAATTGCCCGTCGCATTGTCCGGCGGCAACAGCGTGAACACCGCGCCGGCAGCAGGCGACAGGCTTTCGACAACCCCGGTCACCTGACGGCCACTATAGGCGTCGATCGAGATGCCGACTGACTGGCCGGGCACTATCCGCGCCAACTGGGTCTCTTTCAGATTGGCGTCGATATAAACGTCGTCGAGCGGCACGACATTGGCGAGCCGCTGGCCGGCCTGCACGTAATCGCCCTTGGCGACCAAGCGGTTGGAGAAGATGCCATTGACCGGAGCGCGCAGGTCGGTCGACGCCAGATCGCGTTCTGCTTTGCTCAATGCGTTGATCAACTCGGCCATCTGCGCCTTGGCTTCCTGCTGCTGCGCGCGCACCACTTCCACCTGGGACGAGGCGGCCGCGAAAGCCGCCTTGGCGGCGCGCACCTGCGCTGTGCTCTGGTCGCGGCCCGCTTGTGCGGTTTCAAATGTCGCCTGCGACGCGAAGCCCTTTGCGCTCAGCGATTCCTGTCGTGTAAAATCCAGTTCGGCGCGCATCGCTGCGGCCTCGGCTGCGGTCAGCTGGGCCTTGGTCTGCTCGAGCGTGCTCTGTTGCGCGACAACCTGCCGCCCAATCCGCTCGATCATGGCATTTTGCGTTGCAATCCTGCTGCGCGCAGCCTCGACCGCGATCCGGTAGTCGGTCGGATCGATCCGCACCAGCACATCCCCCGCGCCGACAACAGAATTGTCCCGCGGCAGGATATCAACGATATGGCCGGGCACGCGTGACCCAAGCGTGGTGTTCGCGGAGCGCACGTAAGCATCATCGGTGCTGACCATATACTGCCCGACGAAATAATAGTTGATACCGAAATAGCCCGCGCCCGTCAGCGCCACGACGCCGATCGCTGCCAGAAACTTGCGTCGCCGTCCGCCCGCTGCCGCTGGGGGCGATGCTGGCGTCGCAGCCTGATGTAGTGGCGACGCTTCGCTCTTCTCAAGAACGTCAGGGGGCGCAGGCATGCGATCGTCAGCGCGAACGATTCTGGCCGTATGGTCGCGAACTCCGGCCATTCGGCCTCCCGAAATCGTTTATAAGGCAAGGCTCATCGAGCCGCCCGTTGTCTCCAGCCTATCGGACTATATGGGCAAAATCATACGGTCAATCGCGACGCGGCATGGCGCAGCGGCAAATTTCAGCTTGGCCGCCGTCTTCGTGGCCGCGACGGACTACTCGTTGAGGTAGGTCTCATCGTCGTCGTCGGCGCGCTTGGACGCGGCTGCACGCTTGCCGATCGACCCGGTGACGAGTTGCGAACCATTGGCGTAGCGACCACGCTGAAACGCGCGCGACGCGATCTCCTCGCCAGAGATTGCCTCGGGTCGGCAGATGCCGCGACCGCTTTTGCGCCGCATCAGATCGACGTGGATGTGGTCGTAGTGATAGATATTCGATCCGGGCGCGAGCACCGTGGTGAACTGCTCACAGGCTGCGGACTGGACGTCGCGCAGGAAGCCCTGCTCCTCAGGCATGCCCTTCCAGCCGTCCTTGACCGAAATGCGCCGACCATCAGCGAGCGTGAAGGACGCGATATCGAGCGCATTGCCAAAGGCATGTTCTGAAATCTTGGCGCGCGAATTGCCATTCATCCCGCGGCACGAATAGGCTGAAATCTGCTTGATCTCGACGACCCGCGTACCGAACCAGCGCATCGCGGCGGGCTGGATCGCATCGGTCAGCCAGCGATCAAGCGCCGACACGATCGGACAGGCCAGCGTCGCCGCCGGCTTGATCGCAACAGCATTCTGCACGGGCACCTGGTCCCGCACGCCGAGGCGCGGAGCGGCCGGATACGCCACAGGTGGTTCGTCATAGCGTGAAGGCGATGGCGCGCGCTGCTCCATGCGGCGGTCGAAATAGCCTGACGACGACGCCATCGAATCCGGCATGGCGGGTTCGGTCTCGGGCGGCGCGCTCAACGAGACCGGCGCATTGCCGCGCGGCGCATTGTCAAAACGCTGATCAACCTGGGATGGATAGCTCGGCGCCGGCGCGGGCGGCGGCACATATTGCGGCTTCACTGGCCAACGCGGCTGAGTTGCGCCGCCACCGATGCTCCCCGGTGGCCGCAAATCATTGGCGAAGCCGAGACGCATGTTGGTTTCACCGAGCACCGCCACCTTGAGCGGATACTCGGCGCCACAAATGCCGGGACCATCGATAGGCTTGACGCGCACCAGATCGGCCGTCTCGCGTACGACGCCGGATTTCAGGCACGCGACTTCAGCCTCTGCACGCCATGGCTCTCGGGTCTGGAACTGAAACAATCCACGACCACAGCCTGCCAGCGAAATCAGAGCGAGGGAGCCGACGAGATACAAACATACTCCACGCTTCATTCCCGCAAGGTCACTCAAAAGATTTAAATCTTGTTGAATCAACCTCGGCAGGGACTGATTAACTTCGATGGACGCCCGTCCTTACGCAAAAAGATCAGAAATTTCGACGCAACAGGATGAAACGCTGATTTCTGCCGCATTTTTGCGCGCCACCGCCGTTAGCAGTAGTGTTGCGTTTCGTAACACCCTGGGGGCCTCCATGCGCTTGAAGACCATTCTGCTCGTCACAACAGCTGTCATTGTTACCGTTGGCGCCGGGGTGGTCGCGATGCAGGTGCTCGGCCCGCAGGCTGCGGTGAAAGCCCCGGTGCTTGCCGACCTGCCCCCCTTGAAGGCGATGTCGCGGGTTTCCAGCGTCAACGCATTGATCGCCATCCCGCTGCAGACAATTGCGACGGCCGCCGAACAGGCCGCGCCAAAGAATTTCGTCGGCACAGCTGACAATCCGGTTCCGCAGTTGTTGAAGAACCCGGACATCAACTGGTCCGTCGCACGTGGCCCGATCGCGGCGAGCAACGCCCAGAATGCGTTAGCCCTGACCACGGCGATCAACGGCACCCTGCACGTGAAGGGCGCGCTATCGGCCAACGCCCAGGGCGCGATCAACAATGCGCTCGGCGGGCTGCTCGGCGGCAATGTCGCAAAGCAGCTTGGCGGCATCAATATCCAGCAGTTCAACGCCAAGGCGGATATCGCCGGCAATGTGCAAGCGACCGCCCGGCCAAGCCTGCTCCCGAATTGGCGGATCGAGCCGAACATCGCCGCGCAGGTGAACCTCGGCGACACCGCGCTCTCGATCTCCGGCATTCGCGTCAACGTGCCCAACCAGATCAAGCCGATGATCGACAACGCTGTTAATCAGCAGCTGGCGCAGGTTCAGAACGTCGTGCGCAATGACGCTACGCTCGAAAAGGTCGCGCGCGTCGAATGGGCGAAGCTCTGCCGCTCCATTCCGCTCCAGGCAGCCGCAGGGCTCGACGCCATGTTTCTCGAGCTGCGTCCCACCCGCGCTGTAGCCGCACAGCCTGTCGTCCAGGGCAATCAGATCAATATGACCATCGGGCTCGAAGCGCAGACGCGCATCACCGCGACGCAGACCAAGCCGGATTGCCCGTTCCCCGCCGCGCTCTCGATCGCCGGGCAGTTGACCGACCGCCTGAACATCGCCGTGCCAATCGATATTCCCTTCACCCAGATCAACAAGCTGATCGAGGCGCAACTCGTCGGCAAGACCTTCCCCGAGAACGGCGGCGGCGCGGCCGAGGTCACCGTCAAGAAGGCGACCGTCGCTGCCTCTGGCGAGCGGCTGCTGGTCTCGTTGCGGGTCGACGGCAAGGAAAAGAAAAGCTTCCTCGGCCTCGGCGGCGAAGCCGATGTTCACATCTGGGGCAAGCCGGTGCTCGATCAAAAGCAGCAGGTGATGCGGCTGGAGAACATCGAACTCGCGATTGAATCCGAAGCGGCATTCGGCCTCCTCGGCGCAGCTGCACGCGCCGCCATGCCGTATCTGCAAAACGCCCTCGCCGAACGGGCGACGATCGACCTGAAACCTTTCGCCGCCGATGCGCGCAAGCAGATCGCCGCCGCCATTGCAGATATCAAGCTTGACCAGAACGGCGTGCGGGCAGATCCGGCCGTCACCGACATCCGGCTCGCCGGGATCGAATACGATAACAAAACCCTCCGCGTGATCGGGGAAGCGGATGGCGTCATCAAGGTGACGGTGAACAAACTGCCAACTTTGTAACGGACGCGGCGATCGCGAATTGTTCATGAAAAATAATGCGGCGCTGAGAGATCAGCGCCGCATTATTTGTTTCTGATCTGACGAAGTGTCAGCCCTTATACTTGAACTCGGTCATCGCCTTAAGCTGGTCCTTGGTCGCGTTCAGCACAGCGTGGTTTGGCGCCCATGGATCAACGCCCGGCGTGGCCGCATCATGCGCGCTTCCGCCGTGAGACGCTGCCTCCGTTGATTTGGCAACGGCCTTGGCGCCTTCAACTCGCGCAAGGCGGGCCTGCTCCGCTTCCGCAGATCCCTTGCTGACCGTCGCCTTGTCACCCTTGACTGCATCGTTTGGCGTCGCTGCTATTGGCTCATCGCCCGAACGGCGCGCCAGCGGCTCCATGACGAACTTCACTGCATCAAACGGCACGGCGACGAGATGCTCACCGACCCCGAGAAAACCGCCAACGCCGATGACGATCGCCGTCACCTTACCAGTTTTGTCAGTCAGCACGTCATTTACGGTGCCAAGAGTATCGTTGTCCGCATTGAACACACTGAGCCCAACGATCTTGGAAATTCGCCACTCACCGGAATGAGACGCGCTGGGAGCAGCCGCAAGCGGCGGCGGTGCAGCGGGCGTCGGCGCGGCCGGCGTCTGTGCGTAGGATGGCACCGCGGCGAACATGATCGCCCCCAAAGCGCACGTGGCCAGCCTGATAGTTGTCATGAACACCTCCTGAAACGACGATGAGGAACAACACCGTAAAGCCCGAAAAGTTCCCGTTTCAAACCGGTTCAGCCGTCGCATTCGACCCGGCGGCATTGGTGGTGACGGAGGCGAGTCCTATTTCGGCCCGCGTGCAATCACCGTTGCGACGGGGTCGGCGTGGACCTTGATCCAGCCGGGCATCAGAGCAAACAAATCGACGCTGTGGCGATCGCTGCGCACCAACACGGCATCGATGCGGTGTTGTGCGAGCAGCTGCGCCAGAGCGACGGGCTCGGCATGTTCCAGCGCGCGCGAATAATTCGCCAGCATCGAAGCTCCGAACAGCTCGGTGCGTCCGTCGATAAATGTTGGCATTCCATTCCAGATCATGAAGCCGCCGAACTCATAATCGTTGAGCACCCGTTGCGCGTTGATAGCCTTGAGGTGTGCCAATGCTTCGTGCGGCGTGTTGCGCGGGTTCGGCACATAGGTTGCCGTGGTGATCGCCAGCAGCGTCATCAGGATGAAAGCCCCCACTCCCGCACTGACAGCAGCTGCAGACAATGCAGGCGGAGCAGTGTCGCGCCCGAGCCCCTGGCGCGCCAGAGGCGCTGCGACCACGAGCGGTGCAAGCAAGGCCAGCACTTCATGATTGCGTTCAGCTGTCAGCGCCAAATGCACCAGGCCGATCACCAGCAGAATTCGCACCACAGGCAACGTGACGCCACGCCACCAGGACAGCGCCAAGTCGGCGAGCAACACCACTTCGAACGGGCCGAGCTTGCCAAAATCCGTCGGTCGCCATTCGTTGATCAGTTGCAACGCCGGGCCAAGATCGAGAATCCGTTTGGAGCCAGCCAGCGCCTCAAAGCCATAGGGTGTGATCCCGCTACACAGCCCCGCAACAACGCCGAACAGCACCCAGCGCTGCGCCAGAAATCGGCGCTGCGCGGGTTCGGCACTGACCAGCGCGTCGAGCATGATCGGCACGATCAGCGCCAGACCGAAGATAAACCCGCCGTGGAGGTTCGCCCAGAGCACAATCAAACCGGCCAAAACGAGCGGCGGCGGCTCCCGCTGTTCGCTTGCCCGCAACAGGCGCGCTGCCCAGAACACCAGGATCGGCAGGGTCAGCACATGTGGCCGCGCCAGCAGATGCGAAGCCGTCAGTACAAAGGCGATCAGCACAAACGCAAGAACCGCCACGGGCTGCAATCGTCGCATCAGCTCGCGCGCCAGAATCGCAAAGGCCAGCGCCGCCGCAGCCGCAGCCAGAATCACAGGCCCGCTCCAGCCGGCGACGCGGAAGGCCAGTGCAAAAATGACCTGCGCCAGCCATTGCGTCGAGATCCAGGGCTGCCCCGCCATGGTGAAAGAATAAGCGTCAGTGCGCGGCACGGCGCCGTTGCGCAAAATGTCCTGGCCCATCTTCACTTGCCAGAACGAGTCCGGGTCATTCAGCAGTGCGTCACCATTGAGAAGCAGCAATGCATAGACCGCCGCACCCGCCAGAACAGGCAGCGCGCTGGAGCTCAAGGACACCCGAACGAGCGAAACATCTGGCGACGTTGACATCAACAAAACCCGCAAAACGTGCGCCGCCACGCGCGCGCAATCAACGCAATGAACCACAAACCAGATAAACGATGGTAAAGAACGCGTAAATTGTGCAGAAGGCAGCCACAGAAAAGTTCTTATCCAGCCACAAAGGGTCGGCATAAGTTTTGACGGTAAACATCTGCGCAGGTGTTTCGACCATCTGATGCAGCGATTTCAACGTGTCGAGGCACTTCATGAAACGACTGGCACCACTGGCGCTCATTGCCGCCGCGATCGCTTGGCCACAGGCCGCGTCAGCGCAGAAGGCGCAGTACCAAAACAAAACGGAATATGATTCCCTTGTGGCGCATCACGCCCGTATCAACAACGTCCCGGAATCACTCGTCCACCGCGTCATTGTGCGCGAGAGCAAATATCAGCCCCGCCTGATCGGCAGAGGCGGCGCAATGGGGATGATGCAGATCAAGCTGCCGACGGCTCGCGGCGTTGGATATACCGGAACCGCAGAAGGCTTGCTCGACGCCGAAACCAACGTCACCTATGCCGTCCGCTATCTCGCTGGCGCTTGGCGCCTCGCCAATGGCAGTCACGATCAAGCCGTTTCGCATTATGCGCGCGGATATTACTACGCCGCCAAACGCGCTGGCATGCTCGGCCATGCGCGCGCCAACCGCCACAGCAAGGGACCTCAGCAATTGGTCGCGCATGTTTCAATGCGACCGGGGAAGTCATCGAAGGATTTTTCGCTGCCGCCGCGCGAGGATGAACTCACGAGCCTGCGAGCCGAGGTCTCGCGATAAGCCGTTTGCAGTAACGGCTATGCACAGCACAGCCGCGCTGCATTGACACTGCGTGTGACAAGCTTACATTAGAGACGTTCCGAGGGGGGCTCCGGTAAGGAGCTGAGATACCGCAATTCGCTTCGGCGAGCCGCGGTGACCCTTTGAACCTGATCCGGGTCATGCCGGCGAAGGGACAGGGATGATCATGACGACGCATATTCCCCATGGGCATACCCATGTAGGCATTATTGGTGCAGGCATTGCCGGTGCATGGCACGGGTTTCTGCTTGCGCAGGCGGGCTATCACGTCACGCTCTATGAACGCGATACGGCTGCTCTGACCCACGCCACGAGTCATTGGGCTGGTGGCATGCTCGCGCCGTGGTGCGAAGCCGAGTCCGCCGAACAGGTGATCGTGCGCCTCGGCGAACGTTCGCTGGCATTGTGGCGCGACGCTCTTCCGGAAACATCCTTCAATGGCTCGCTTGTCGTGGCGCATCCGCGTGACCGCAGCGATTTCGAACGTTTCGCCCGGCAGACCAGCAACTTTCGCCGCGTTAACGCGGCCGATCTCCTTACGCTCGAGCCATCGCTCGACGGCCGCTTCCGCGAAGGCTTGTTCTATCCGGACGAAGGCCATGTGACGCCGCGTCTCGTGGTGCCGGAACTGCATCAGCGCATTCGTGAGCTTGGCGGTAAAATCGAATTCAATGCCGAAGTGTCGCCGCATGATCTCTCCGGGCTTGTGATCGACTGCCGCGGCCTTGGCGCGCGGCCTGATCTTCCTGCGCTCCGCGGCGTCAAGGGCGAGATGATCATGATCGAGACTGAAGAGGTCGAGCTGTCGCGACCGGTGCGCCTGATGCATCCGCGATGGCCGCTCTATGTCATCCCGCGCGGCAACGGGTTGTTCATGCTTGGCGCAACCTCGATCGAAAGCGAAGACGCGCGCGTCAGCGTTCGCTCGGCGCTTGAACTGCTCAGCGCCGCCTATGCCGTGCATCCGGCTTTCGGCGAAGCGCGAATCCTCGAATGCGGCGCGGGGCTGCGCCCGGCCTTCCCCGACAATCTGCCGCGTATTCAGATCAATGGCCGCCACATCAGCGTCAACGGGCTTTATCGCCATGGCTTTCTGCTGGCCCCTGCCCTTGCTGAATCAACGCTGGGCTATCTGCAACACGGAACGATCGATAGTGAGTTTATGCAATGCGCGTGACGATTAACGGCGAACCTCAGGACATCAAGGCGACGGCCATCGACGCCCTGCTCGCCGAACTTGCGTTTGAAGGCCGCCACTTTGCCATCGCGCTGAACTTCGATGTGCTGCCGCGTAGCCAATGGGCCAGCACGACGCTGAAGGATGGCGACACCATCGAAATCATTACGCCGCGCCAGGGAGGTTGATCATGTTTATGCAACCCACCAACGCGACGGCAACCACAGGACCACGACGCTGATGGTGAAGTTCTACGACAAGGAAGTCAGCTCTCGACTGATGATCGGCACGGCGCTCTATCCATCGCCCGCCATCATGCAGGAAGCTATCCGCGCGTCCGGCGCTGATATCGTCACCGTGTCGCTTCGCCGCGAGACCGCAGGCGGACAGACCGGCGATGCGTTCTGGTCGCTGATTCAAGAGCTCGACGTACATGTGCTGCCAAACACCGCCGGCTGCCGCAGCGTCAAGGAAGCCGTGACCACGGCGCGGCTCGCGCGCGAACTGTTCGACACGCCCTGGATCAAGCTCGAAGTCATCGCCGACAACGACACGCTGCAACCGGATGTTGTTGGCCTGGTCGAAGCCGCGACAACATTGATCAAGGACGGCTTCGAAGTCTTCCCCTATTGCACCGAGGATCTCAGCGTCGCGATGCGGCTGGTCGACGCCGGCTGCAGGGTGGTGATGCCATGGGCAGCGCCAATTGGCTCGGCGCGAGGGATCATCAATCGAGACGCGCTGCTGCTGCTGCGTGACCGCCTGCCGGACATCACCCTGGTGGTGGACGCCGGCATCGGCGCGCCATCGCACGCCGCCGAAGCCATGGAGCTTGGCTTCGATGCTGTGTTGCTCAACACCGCCGTCGCCAAGGCGGCAGACCCCGTCGCCATGGCCCGCGCATTCAAGGCTGGCATCGAAGCAGGCCGCACCGGATTCGAAGCCGGCCTGATGGAAGCCCGCGATTTCGCCTCTCCCTCCACTCCAGTTATCGGGACCCCGTTCTGGCATGCCGTATCCTGATCGCTTCTATGCTGTCGTCGACAGCCTCGCCTGGGTTGAACGCCTGACGAAACTTGGCGTCGGCACCGTGCAGCTGCGCGCCAAAGACCTCGACGACACAGCCGCCTCGAAACTCATCAGCGCTGCGCTCGATATCACGCGCGGCACAGCCACCAGGCTGGTCGTCAACGACTACTGGCGCGTGGCGATTGACCTGAAAGCCGAGCATCTGCATCTCGGCCAGGAAGATCTCGCCGTCGCCGATATACCCGCCATCCGCCGTGCCGGCCTGACGCTCGGGCTTTCGACCCACGACGAAGACGAGCTCGAAATCGCGCTGCGCGCTGAACCTGACTATGTCGCGCTCGGACCGATCTTCCCGACAACGCTGAAGGTGATGCGCTTTGGCCCGCAGGGCATTCCGAAGCTGACGACATGGAAGAAGCGCATCGGCGCTCTGCCGCTAGTCGCCATCGGCGGCATCAAGTTCGAGCAGGCCGACGAGATCTACAAAGCTGGCGCGGACTCGATCGCCGTCGTCAGCGACGTAACGCAAGAATCCGGACCCGGACGCCCGGGTGCGGCAATGGCTTGGACAGACAGTCCCAGCCTGACGACCTGATGCCGAGGCCTGCTCGCTGATTCCGATCATCAGCGTGCAGGCGTCGCGGAACCGATGCGACGAGACGCCCGCAGCACGCCGGCGCCCCGGACGACGAAGGCACTATGCATAATCAACGGTCGCCTGACGCGCGCCCGTTCTATCGACGACCCAACGCGCCTCGATGAGGCGTGACGGACTTTCTGCGCCCTGCCCACTTCTCAGACGACGGAGACAAGCATGAATATTCGCTCCAACCCCGACACCACCCTTCCTGCCGTCACCACCGGCGGCCTGCCCTCGTCGCGCAAGATTTTCGCGACGCCTGACGCCGCGCCCGACCTGCGCGTGCCGCTCCGCGAGATCATCCTCAGTGAAGGCGCGGGCGAGCCGAACCTGCCAGTTTACGACACCTCCGGCCCCTACACCGATCCGTCTGTGACGATTGACGTCAACAAGGGCCTCGCCCGCCCACGCCAGGCCTGGGTGCTTGAGCGAGGCGGCGTCGAGGAATACACCGGCCGCAGCATCAAGCCCGAGGACAATGGCAACGTCAGCGGCAAGCATGCCGCCGCTGCGTTTGACGCCTTCCACAAGCCGCTGCGCGGCCTCGATGGCCATATGGTGACGCAGTATGAGTTCGCCCGCGCCGGAATCATCACCAAGGAAATGATCTACGTCGCCGAGCGCGAGAACCTCGGCCGCAAGGAGCAGCTTGCGCGCGCCGAAGCAGCCCTCGCAGATGGCGAAAGCTTTGGCGCGGAGATCCCGGCCTTCATCACGCCGGAGTTTGTTCGCAGCGAGATCGCGCGCGGGCGCGCCATCATCCCCTGCAACATCAACCATGCTGAACTCGAGCCGATGATCATCGGCCGCAACTTCCTCACCAAGATCAACGCCAACATCGGCAATTCGGCGGTCACCTCCTCCGTCGAGGAAGAAGTCGACAAAATGGTCTGGGCGATCCGCTGGGGTGCGGACACGGTGATGGACCTTTCGACAGGCCGCAACATTCACACCACGCGCGAATGGATCCTGCGCAACGCGCCGATTCCGATCGGCACCGTGCCGATCTACCAGGCGCTGGAGAAGTGCGATGGCGATCCGGTCAAGCTGACCTGGGAGTTGTATCGCGACACGCTGATCGAGCAGTGCGAACAGGGCGTCGACTACTTCACCATCCATGCCGGCGTGCGCCTGCAATACATCCACCTCACCGCGTCGCGCGTCACCGGCATCGTCTCGCGCGGCGGATCGATCATGGCGAAGTGGTGCCTCGCGCATCACAAGGAAAGCTTCCTCTACACTCACTTCGAAGAGATCTGCGACATCATGCGCAAGTATGACGTCTCGTTCTCGCTCGGCGACGGCCTGCGTCCCGGCTCGATTGCTGACGCCAATGACCGCGCGCAGTTTGCCGAGCTCGAAACCCTTGGCGAACTCACCAAGATCGCCTGGGCCAAGGGCTGTCAGGTGATGATCGAAGGCCCCGGCCACGTGCCGATGCACAAGATCAAGATCAACATGGACAAGCAGCTCAAGGAATGCGGCGAAGCGCCGTTCTACACCCTCGGGCCTTTGACCACGGACATCGCACCTGGCTACGATCACATCACCTCGGGCATCGGTGCGGCGATGATCGGCTGGTTCGGCTGTTCAATGCTGTGCTACGTCACGCCGAAGGAACACCTTGGCCTGCCAAACCGCGACGACGTCAAGGTCGGCGTGATCACCTACAAGATCGCGGCCCATGCCTCCGACCTCGCCAAGGGCCATCCCGCCGCGCAGCTGCGCGACGATGCGCTGAGCCGCGCCCGCTTCGACTTCCGCTGGCAGGATCAGTTCAACCTCGGCCTCGATCCGGATACGGCCATGGCCTATCACGACGAGACGCTGCCGAAGGACGCGCACAAGGTGGCGCACTTCTGCTCGATGTGCGGACCAAAGTTCTGCTCGATGAAAATCACGCAGGATGTGCGCGACTACGCCGCCACCCTCGGCGACAATGAAAAGGCCGCGCTGCTGCTCGGCGGCCCGGCCAGCGTCGGCATGAGCATGAGCGGCGTAATCGCCGACGGCATGGCGGAGATGAGCGAGAAGTTCATCAAGATGGGCGGCGAGGTCTATGTCGAGGCTGACGCCGTGAAGGACAGCAACAAGGTGTTCTAACACGACGCTCGACGGCGAGTTGAACCACCACTTTCAAGAAGGGAGGCCAGCCACACATCTGGCCTCCCGATTTGTTTGTGATGCCGCGCGTCGGTGCTGCTTGACCAAACGTGTACTCGATCGGCTAATCTGCCAGCGGTATTCCGGGACAACAATCAACAAAAGGAATTTCGCCCATGCCCCCCATCAAGCACTACGCCGCGCCGGGCAGCATCACGCCGCCGCCACTCTCCTTCGCCACGCAGGTGGGCGAGCTTTTGTTCGTTTCCGGCATTCCCGGCTTCGACGAAAATGGCAGCTATCCTGACAGCTTCGATGCGCAGTTCCGTTTCGTCGTGCGCAATATCAAACGTGTGCTCGATGAAGCCGGCACGGATTTCAGGCACCTCGTCAAGGTCAACGTTCTGCTCACGCGTGCATCCGACGTCCGCTCGATGAACAAGCTCTATGCCGAAGCCTTCGGGCCCGCGCCCTATCCGGCGCGCACAACCAGCGTCGTTGTAGCCCTCCCCAACCCTGCAATGCTGATCGAAATCGAATGCGTCGCCGCACTGGCTAAAGACTAGTCGCGCACATTCCAGGATGCAGCATGTTGATCAAACTCAACCGCTGCACCTGATCGGCAGGCGCCTAGATGCCTCGAATCACCGCGTGTTTCAGGCATCCCGCGTCGGCTCGCTGATTTTCAACAGGGGCATTATCATACTAACTTTCAACAACTTTTAACCATGCTCGCGTAACCGTGAAGGCTATTGCCGGTAGCCCTATGCACATCGAGCGTGGTTCTCGCAAAAGTTAATCTCCGATTAACTAAACCTGA
Source organism: uncultured Alphaproteobacteria bacterium (assembly GCA_963717905.1). Classification (GTDB taxonomy): domain Bacteria; phylum Pseudomonadota; class Alphaproteobacteria; order Rhizobiales; family Xanthobacteraceae; genus Tardiphaga. The sequence continues at coordinate 1,427,985 of CAVQXM010000006.1, read as the reverse complement.
CCACCGTCGAGCTTGCTGGAGGCAACGCCTGTCGTTGTCACTGCTCCGCTGAGGAGCAGCGCTGAGTGGGAGGTCCTATGTATCAAGAGTTCGAAACCCGTCACGATATCGCCAACCCGACAAACAAGCTCGGCGTGGCAATGCAATCGTCGACAATCCCGACTGCTGATGGCCAGCCGCGCCACCTGACGCCGAGTGACGTCATGCCCTATCTGGTCGGCACTCCTGTGAACATTGTCGAGCAAGAACTCGTTTTGCAGACGCTCGCGTATTGCGATGGCAATCGCACCCATGCGGCGCGCATCCTCGGCCTGTCAGTACGCACGCTGCGCAACAAGATCCGGCTGTATCTCGCTGACGGCCTTCACGTCCCTGCTCACAGCTGAGCGGCCTGTGCAAACCCCACGCGCGCAACCCGCGCGGCGGGTCCCGCACGTTGAAAGCCAGTCACCGCATTAACTTCCTGCTTCGCGATAATTAACTACACATCCCGAGCAGTTTTCAACGCCATCAGTCTGCGCGCGATTATCTTGATTTAATTCATTAATGAGTTTTTCAGATGCTTGCGCGACAGATACTACATGGATACCGAATCCGACAGTCAATCGCTGCTTCCGCTCAGCCGCATCATCATGCGGCGGCGGCAGAGTATTGGTTTACGCGCGGTACTCGCGCTGCTATTTGCCGGCGTATTCCAGTATTACTGCGATCCCCTCGCTGCGCTGATCTGGTTTTCCTTTCACGGGCTCTTGCTACTCGTTGAGCTGGCGTCCTTCCGCAAGGTCATCGCGTCGACAACGGTCAGCCGGAAGCTCGCGCGTTTTTTCTACGCACTGCTCGCGCTCAATCATCTGAGCTTCGCAAGCTTCGGGCTTCTGCTGGCGTTTAGCGGAAACATCTGGGGCGTGCTGTGCGCCGCGATCTTGTGGACGGCCATGCTTGCGGCGACCTCAATCACCAGCGGCGACAGCCGTATCGGGCTTGCCAGTTCATTAATCCCGCCGATGGCGGCGTTCCTGTACCCTGCCCTACCTGATTGTCGCCAACGGCGGCGGCGTGGCGGAGTGCATCACGGTCTCCCTTGCGGGGGCGCTGAATGTGGCCTGCACCGTTTGGATCTGGCGTTCGCAACAACGCCTGATGGTGTCGCTGTCTCAGGCCCATGCCGCCAAGCAACTGGCGCTGCAGGATGTAGAGACGGGACTTGCCAACCGCAATGCGCTGACACGGCGGGTGGTGCGCCTCAAGGCCGCGAGCGAACAGAAAGGCGGTATCGTCACCGTCGCTGCGATTGGCCTCGATCGCTTCGATCACCTCCGCGGCGCCATCGGCCATCTGCTGATGATTGAATTGCTTCAGAGCCTCGCGGCCAAGCTTGCGAATGCATACAGCCATGCGCCGGTTTCGCGGCTCTCCGAAGCCGAGTTCGGCCTTGCCTTCATTGTTCGCGACCCGGAGGAAGCCAACCGGATCGCGACGCGGCTTCAGGCTGCCGCCAGTGAACCCATGACGCTGAACGGCAACCGCATCGACGTCAGCATCACGATTGGACTTTGCACGCAGGCGGACGAGATCGCCTCCGCGACCGAGTTGTCGATCATCGACCGCGCCCTGATCGCCGTGAACCAGGCGCGCGCCGCGCGGAACCACATCGGGCGGTTTGATCCGATGATCTACGGTGATCCCGGGGCCAGCCTGTCGCTGATGAGCGACATGCTGCAGGCGATGAAGACGGGCCAACTGTCAATCGCCTATCAGCCAAAGCTTGACCTGCGCACAGGGGCAATCGACGGCGTTGAAGCGCTGGTGCGCTGGACCCACCCGAAGCTCGGACGGCAGCGCCCGGATGTGTTTGTGCAGATGGCCGAGCAGACCGGAAACATCGCCGAGTTGACGGAATGGGTGTTGCGACGCGTCATCCGGGATCAGTTGCACATGCGGGAGGTCGGGATCGACGTCTGCGTCTCGGTCAATTGGTCAGGCCTGCTGCTCAATGACAACACATTCACCCAGAACGTCCTGTCGATCGCCCGCACCACGCCGGGCCGATTGTGCTTCGAGGTCACCGAGACAGCCATCATCGGCAATGCCGGCATCGCCCGGCAAACGCTCGAACAGTTTCGCAGCGAAGGCATCAGAATCTCGATCGACGATTACGGCTCGGGCCTGTCTTCGCTCGCCTACCTCAAGAACATCCCTGCCGATGAACTGAAGGTCGACAAGACCTTCGTGCGGAATCTCGCTGCCGATCCGGTCGATGTTGTTCTGGTCCGGTCAGCGGTCAGCCTTGCGCATAGCCTGGGCCTCGCCGTCGTCGCAGAAGGCGTCGAAAGCCGCGAGGCGCTCGATATCCTGGTCGACATTGGCTGCGACATCGCGCAGGGCTATGTCATCTCCCGGCCAATCCCTCTCGCGGAACTGATGACGTTCTTTAACCGCCATGTCACAGTTTCGCCGGAGCTGATCCCGCTGGCGCAGGAATAAGCGCCCTTCGCCACGGTCGAGCGTTGAACCGATGCAGGCATTGCCGCGTTAATCACTGTGTGCAACGCTAACAGTAGACCAGCCGCAAATCCGTGCGACCGGTCTGGTTGGCAGCCTGACGGCGGTAGAACCATGAGCCAGGTGACTTATGTAATCGTCGAGCACGACGGCGGTTGGGCCTATAAGGTCGGCGACGTCTTCTCCGAAACATTCCGAACCCATGACCTTGCGGCGGCCGCGGCCAAACGCGCGGCTGACATCCAGCGGGTTCCGGGCCGCACCGAGGTCATCCAATACGAGGATGCCAAGGGCGAATGGCACGAGGAAACCGCCCCCGGCGACGATCGTCCTCAGACAGAAATCATCGACCCCGAAACTCCGACGCCCCGATGACTACAGGGTCGCGCACGACAAAGGCCGCCCCAACGGACGGCCTTTGCATAACGATGGACCTGCCAGTGGCGTAGATCGAGCTTAGTGCTCGCTCTCGAGACCACCAACATGCTTCTGGGTGTACAGATCAAGCCCAATGCGCTCGATCACATGCAGCTGGGTTTCGAGGAAGTCGATATGGTGTTCCTCGTCCTTCATCAGGCTGACAAACAGGTCGCGCGAGACATAGTCCCCAACGCTTTCGCAGTAGCTTGCAGCTTCCTTGTAAAGCGTGCGCGCGTCGACTTCGGCGGCAAGGTCGCACTCGATAACTTCCTTGACGTCCTGACCGATACGCAATGGATCGAGAACTTGCATATTGGGGAAGCCATCGAGGAACAGGATCCGATCCGTAAACCGGTCGGCGTGTTGCATCTCCTCGATCAATTCTTTCCGCCACACTTTGGCCATCTCGAATCAGACCCCAGTGGTTCAACAGGCGGAAGTGCAGCCAGTACTGGCTGATTGCGGTCAGTTCACTCCGCAGGCCCTTGTTGAGATAGTCGACTACTTTGGGATCGCCCTTCATCATCTGCTCCTTATGCGGGCCTATGATGCCCGTAAATCCAATTTAGAATACTTCTAAACTTGAAAACTGGCGAAAAACAAGCCCCTTTCCGATGACGGAAGTGGGCAAACGCGAGCGAAGGGTTATTGGACGGTGCCGGCCCAGCTATCAGGCGGTGACGGCCGCGACGCTGCCGTCAACATGCCGACGGCGGACCTGAGGACGGGCTACGATCGCTCTGACTGATCGCGTCGTCGCATGTTCCTGAGCGCCCTGTCGGCCATGGGCCTCGCTATGCGGGCAACCCGCGCAGCACGACTTAGCACAGGCGCCAAGCGCCTCGTCCATGATGTCGCGGATCGTCCGGGCGCAACGTCCACATTGCGCACTGCATCCCAGGCAACCGTATACCTGACCTGGCGTACGCGGAGGCATCTGCGTATCGCTGACAACCTTTCGGATGTCATGGTCGGTAATAACGTTGCAGGAACAAACAATCATATCGGCTTCTGGGGCTCATGATCAGGGCACCTCATCGATAGGAAACTGCAGTGGCTGATGCAAAGGGAAAAGGCCCATTTTCAAGCTATTCCAAACTTGCCGCGAGCAGGACAACTCATTGGAATAACTCTAAATCACGCGTCTCTTTGGCGTCGGTCAGCATTGATACCAAATGCTGCGAATATCGCGGCAGCGCTACACTGCCGTCGCACCCGACGGTATTGTGTAATGATCAAGCACGCAGGAACTATGTGAAGCCGAGCATGGCGGCAGAGACAGACGCCGCATAAGCCTTCCCCACCAACGTGACTTAGGTCACCGTGCTGCTAACGCGACGGCGTTATATTCAGCGGCTCTCCATGGGAGCCACCGTTCATGTAGCATTCAACTCAACTATGCGAATGTGCACGATGTCATCTCAAATCAAACCGGTGGAAACCACAGAAAGGTGAAGCCATGAAGAAGACCATCCTGGCGCTGGCCGCCGTGTCCACTCTCGCTCTTTCGACTCTTGCGACCCCGCAGACGGCTGAGGCCCGCGGCGGGCGCATCGCCGCTGGTGTTGCGGCGGGCGTCATTGGCGGCGCATTGCTCGGCGGTGCTCTCGCTGGTCCGGGGTATGGCTACTACGGCCCCGGCTATGGTTATGGCGGTCCTGCCTATGTCGCCGGCCCTGGCTACTATGGCAACTGCTACACCCAGCGCCAGCGCTTCTGGGACGGCTACGGCTGGCGGATGCGCCGGGTACGGGTCTGCGACTGATATCCTAGAGTAGGCAAAGCTTAGGCATATCCGCAGGCTTGGCTGGACGATGTTTTTCACGCCAGTCAGACTGGCGTGAAAAAGCCCCTATTGTCCGCCTAGATAATCCTGAAGCTGGACCAGCAGTCACTGGACGACCAGCGCGTGAATCGATACGACATCCGCCGGGAAGTTGCGGCATAGAATTTCAGGCGCACACAGCCGCGCCTTTGGAGAAGGCACAGATGAAGAAGACCCTTACTGCCTTGATTGCGGCACTCGCGATGACTGGCTCATTCGTAGTCGACACGCCAGTGGCAAAAGCTGATGGCGGACGGATCGCTGCTGGCGTCGCTGGCGGCCTGATCGGCGGCGCGCTCCTCGGCGGCGCGATCGCTTCAAGCCGTCCGGGCTATGGCTATGGTCCAGCCCCGGTTTATGGCTATGGCGCACCGCCACCGGCCTATGTGGTGGAAGAGCCGCCGTGCCGGATGGTACGTGAGCGCTTCTGGGACGGCTACGGCTGGCGGATGCGCCGCGTCGAAGTCTGCGACTGATCGCGCCCTTCGATTGATGCTTCGACAGCCCCGTCGTTCCCGCGACGGGGTTTTCTTTTGCTGCGCTCAGCCTCAACTCAACGCGTTACCTTCAAGGAACGCAGCACTGCCTTGCTTGGCCAGCAATCGAGCTTCAGCCCTACGCTTTTTTGATACGCGCCCACCGCCGCGCGGGTTTTCATCCCGGCCTTGCCGTCAATCTTATCGGTGTAAAGACCAAGCCGCGTCAGATGGCGCTGCGTTTCCTCAACGTCGCTCGTCCGCAGTTGCTCGGTCGCCGCCCAAGGCGTGACGAAGCCAGACGCGCCATCAATCCGATCTGCCAGATGGCCGACAAAGATCACGTAAAGGTCGGAGAAGTTATACTCCTTGATGACGAAGTAGTTCGCCGTGGTCAGGAATGCTGGGCCGTAAATGCCCTCCGGTTGCAGCAAGGATGCCGACTGCGCGCGCGCAGTCGGCTGCAGCCTCTGCGTCCGCACCGGCGTGTAACCCGCCTGCAACCAGTCGCTAATGGGCCGGGTGATCTCGGCAACGCCTTGCGAGCAATCGCCGCTGGCCGGCGCCTTGACCTCATAGGCCCAAGGCAGACCAGGCTGCCAACCCTTGTTGCGCAGCTGCTGCGCCGCCGAGGCCAATGCATCCGGCACCGACGTCCAGATGTTGATATGACCGTCGCCATCCAAGTCGACGCCGTGCTTGGCCAACTCCGTCGGCAGAAACTGCGTCAATCCGGTCGCGCCTGCCCACGATGTGCGTAACTCTGCGCGCGTGACGTCACCGTTCTGAATCAGTTTCATCGCTGCGATGAGCTCGGCGCGAAACTGCTCGGCGCGCCGCCCGACATAGGCCTGGGTCGCCAGCACGCGAATGCCGTCATAGGGCAGTTTGTGGCGGCCGAAATCGGTTTCGCGGCCCCAGATCGCAAGGATGATGGCTGGCGGAACCCCGAAGCGCTTCTCGATCGCGGCGAGCGTGGCGGCGTGGGTCTGGCGCAAGCGCTGGCCGTCCTTCGCCAGGCGCGCGATCGATGTTTCCCGCACATAGGTTGCGGGCACCTGCACAAATTCCGCCTGAGACGGCGCAGCCGCAGGCCCGCGCCCCGGCACAACCAGATCCGGCAGCTTCATATCCGGGGTGAGATCACGGGTCAGCGAGTTCGAATGTGGCGCGCGTGACGCCAGCTGCACGCGCATCGGGCCATAGCGCTGCGATGAATTTACTGAAGCTTGCATCAGGGGTTTGGGCATGTGTCGGCGTTGCGAGGGCGGCAAGAGTCAGGAACGCCAGACCGGCCAAACCTGAAAATCTAAAAAGCCTGCTCAACCGCATCGCTCGACCTCGCCTGGGCTTGTATGAGCCTCATGCTGCGGCGTCGCCAGCATTACTGACGACGCCATGATGATTGTAGCAGCGCGCCCTGTCAGTGCCCGTTGCCGTGAACGGCCTTCGCCGCGCTGATCGAGTCATGCGACAAGCGATCAACATAGGCGATGCCAATTGCCGACAGAATGAACACGGTGTGGATGATAGTCTGCCACATCACGCCGGTCTCGGTGTAGTTCGACAGCCGCTCCGATCCCAGCGCGCCAGCTTCAATGAATGTCCGCAGCAAATGGATCGACGAAATGCCGATGATCGCCATCGCCAGCTTGATCTTCAAGACACTGGCGTTGACGTGACTCAGCCACTCCGGCTCATCCGGATGGCCGCGCAGGTTCAGGCGCGACACGAAGGTTTCGTAGCCACCCACGATCACCATCACCAGAAGGTTGGAGATCATCACAACATCAATCAGCCCCAGCACTGCCAGCATGATCTGCTGCTCACTGAAGTCAAAGGCGTGGTTGAACAGGTGCCACAATTCCTTGAGGAACAGGCCGACGTAAACCAGCTGGGCAACGATCAGGCCTAGATAAAGGGGAAGCTGGAGCCAGCGGGAGCTGAAAATCAAAAACGGCAATGGGCGGAGAGCTCGGCTCGCAAGGATAGGCGACTTGGGCGCAACGGTCATACAGGTTCTCGCATGTGGAGCGAATTGCATCTGGATCGCCGAGAACCGATAATATGCCTTCCGCCCCTGCGCCAGAATGACGTGTCGTCGCGGGCAAGCGTCGTTACTTCACCGCCACCATGAACAGGCGCGGGAAGCGAAGCAAAATCTTACCATCAGCCTGTGGAACATACACCTCGTTCAATCGACGGCTGTATTCAGCCAGAAACTCTTTTCGCTGAGGCATCTCAAGAGGCTCGAGAAACGGCCGCAGACCTGTCCCCTTGACCCATTCGACGATCGCCGCCACGTCATCCATGACGTGATTGTAGACCGTGTGCCAGATATCAAAATGACTGCACAACGGCCGCAGCGCATCGTAATAAACCGTCGGCGATGCGAGCATATCGCGGGCCTCGACAGCAGCGGCTAATCGGTCACGCCACTGCTCCATCTGCGCGACTTCGCGCATCAGCACATGCGACGGCTGATCAAGGTTGTCCGGCATCTGCACCCCCAACACCCCGCCACGCTGCAGGCCATCGACCAAACGGCCAAGGTGCTTCAGATGTTGTGGCACCCACTGGAAGACAGCATTGCCGAAGATCACATCCGTATCGTCAGGCGGATTCCAATGCGCAATATTGGCTTCCACAAAACGCTGCTCGGGCAGCCGTTCACGCGCCTGACGCAGCATATCCGCCGAAGTATCGACGCCAATGACGAAGGCCTGCGGCCAGCGGGTCAACAGAAGCTCGGTCGAGTTTCCGGGGCCGCAGCCGACATCCACCACCTTGCGCGGATCTGAAGACGGAATCTGCGCGAGCAGATCGCTGGCGGCGCGCGTCCGCTCAACTTCGAACTTCAGATACTGCGAGGCACTCCAGTCAGGCATCGAAAACTCCTTGCGGAAATAACGACCCATGCAGATAGGCTATAGGAACCCGCGACGCAATGCGCCTCTTGATCGTTTGAGGGGAACCGGATACCCGCTCTGGTCACTTCACCCTAAGTATGGCTGGCTGCGTTTTTAACCACACATTTTTATGCCCCACCCAGCCACATAAGCAAAAACGATGACGGCCCCGTTTCCGGAGCCGTCCATGTCGTCGTCAGGTTATGTCGTCGATCTTGAGGCGATCAGCGCGTCAGCTTCTTGTACTTGACGCGGTGAGGAATGATGCTGTCCTGGCCAAGCCGGCGCATCTTGTCCTTTTCGTAGTCCTGGAAGTTGCCTTCAAACCACTCGACATGGCTGTCGTCCTCATAGGCGAGGATATGCGTCGCGATACGATCGAGGAACCAGCGGTCATGGCTGATGATAACAGCGCAGCCCGCGAAATCCTCAAGCGCTTCTTCCAGCGCACGCAGCGTATCAACGTCAAGATCGTTGGTCGGTTCGTCGAGCAGCAGAACGTTGGCGCCAGACTTCAGCATCTTCGCGAGGTGGACGCGGTTACGCTCACCACCCGATAGCTGACCAACCTTCTTCTGCTGGTCGCCGCCCTTGAAGTTGAACGCCGAGCAATAGCCGCGCGAGTTGACTTCCTTCTTGCCCAGCAGGATGACGTCGGTTCCGCCGGAAATTTCTTCCCACACAGTCTTACTGCCATCGAGCGCGTCGCGCGACTGATCGACATAACCGAGGTGCACGGTATCGCCGACAGTGATCGAGCCGCTGTCCGGCTTCTCGAGACCTGCGATCATGCGGAACAGCGTCGTCTTACCCGCACCGTTCGGACCGATTACGCCAACGATGCCGCCCGGCGGAAGCTTGAACGACAGATTGTCGATCAGCACGCGATCGCCGTAGGCCTTCGTGAGGTTCTCGAAATCAATCACATTATTGCCGAGGCGCTCAGCCACCGGAATGACAATCTGCGCGGTCTGCGTCTGCTTCTCGCTGGCCTTGTTGAGCAAGTCCTCGTAGCGCTGGTAACGCGCCTTGGACTTGGCCTGACGGGCCTTGGGCGATGACGCGATCCACTCCTGCTCGCGCGCCAGGGTCTTCTGGTGAGCGACGTCCTCGCGACCTTCCTGCGCCAGACGCTTCTGCTTCTGAACGAGCCAGGAGGAATAGTTACCCTCGTAAGGAATTCCGCGGCCGCGATCGAGCTCGAGGATCCAGCCGGTGACGTTGTCGAGGAAGTAGCGATCGTGAGTCACGATCAGGATTGCGCCGGGATAGTTGCGTAGATGCCCCTCGAGCCACGACACAAACTCTGCGTCGAGATGGTTGGTCGGTTCGTCGAGCAGCAGCAGTTCGGGCTGATCCAGCAGAAGCTTGCAGAGCGCAACCCGGCGGCGTTCACCGCCCGACAGCTTCGACACGTCCGCATCGTCCGGCGGGCAGCGCAGCGCGTCCATCGCCTGATCAATCTTGCTGTCGAGATCCCACAGGCCCTGCGCCTCGATCTCGTCCTGCAGCTTGGTCATTTCATCGGCGGTCTCTTCCGAGTAATTCATCGCCAATTCGTTGTAGCGATCAAGGATCGCCTTCTGCTTGGCGACGCCGAGCATGACGTTCTCGCGCACGTTCAGCGCCGGATCGAGTTGCGGTTCCTGCTCCAGGTAGCCAACGCGCGCGCCCTGGGCGACCCATGCCTCGCCGGTATACTCCTTGTCGAGCCCGGCCATGATCTTGAGGAGGGTCGACTTACCGGAACCGTTGACACCCAGAACGCCGATCTTGGCGTCCGGATAAAATGACAGGTGGACGTTATCCAGCACCTTGCGGTTGCCCGGATAGACCTTGGTGAGCCCCTGCATGAAGTAGACGAACTGGCGAGCCATCGTGATCCCTTGAAACCAACGCATCGCTGACAGAGCGCTTGCGAGGAAATGATAGCCGGAGATGTAGCCGCGTGGCCGCTAAAGGGCAACTGGCTCATTAAGAGCGGGGTAAGCCTGTTGTCGGATTTTAAGACAGTTTGACAGGTTCATATTGATTTTTAACGGCTTCGGGCAATTCTCGTTACTCACGTCTGGTCGAACGGCGGCGACCCACCGTTCTCTGCAAACAGGCCCTGTCATGGCGAAGATCATCTCCGCGCTGCGAAACGTTCCCGCACACAACCAACTCGCATCCTGGCCCGTAATCCGCGACGCAATGACGAAACTGCACCGGGCGATCTTCCGTCCGTACCGACCGGAGCGCCATTACATGCGCGGCCCGGGCCCGGCTTGCCGCGCCAAGGAGCAACGGCTGCTGGCGGAACAATCCCTTTCCATCGGTCGCCAATCGGCGCCTTGAACGCTCGCTGATTGCGCGCCAACATGCGCCTGCCTCGCCAGACGGCGGCGGCGTGATGTTTTCGCACATGAGCCGGTCGACATGCCCAAATTGCGTTGCGCTATCCTCGACGATTACCAGAACGTCGCACTGAAGCTGGCTGACTGGTCCAGCCTGACCGATCGCGTCGACATCCAGACGTTCAACGCCCCCTTCGCTTCGGCAAACGATGCCATTATCGCGCTGCGCGAGTTTGACATTATCTGCGCCATGCGCGAGCGAACGCCCTTTCCGCGCGACACCCTTGCGGCTCTGTCAAACCTGAAACTACTCATCACCTCTGGGATGCGGAACGCCTCGATCGATACGAGCGCGGCTCGGGAGCTGGGAATAACCGTGTGCGGTACGGCGATGGTCGGCAATCCGACCGCTGGCCTCGCCATTGGCCTGCTGCTCGAACTGACGCGCAAGATTGGATTCGAGAACGCCAGGATGAAGGCCGGCGAGCCGTGGCAGGTCAGCCTCGGAACGGATGTCGAAGGCAAAACGCTTGGCATCGTCGGGTTGGGCAAGCTCGGCCGCCGCGTTGCGACGATCGCCCAGGCGCTCGGCATGCGCGTGATCGCCTGGAGCAGCAATCTGACGCCCGAGGCCTGCGCAGAAGCGGGTGTCGCCTATGCCACAAAGGAGCAGTTGTTCGAGACCGCTGATTTCATCACGATTCATCTCGTGTTGAGCGATCGATCTCGCGGCCTCATTGGCGCCGATGACCTTGCCCGAATGAAACCAACGGCCTGCTTGATCAATACGGCGCGTGGACCAATTGTCGATGAAGACGCCCTATTGCGGGCGTTACAGAACCGGACCATTGGCGGCGCAGCGCTGGACACGTTCTCCGTCGAGCCGCTGCCGGTCGATCACGCGCTCCGCACGCTCGACAACGTCATCATCACGCCGCATCTCGGCTACGTCACCAAAGAGAATTACGAACGGATTTTCAGCGAGACCGTCGCGACGATCGCCGCCTGGCTCGACGGTGAGACGTTGCGCCCATTGAACTGAGCGCAACGCAGGGTCTCTAGATCAGCGAATGGTGACCGGCGACGGCAGTGGCTGAACCGACGTCGGCTGGGCGCCCGGCACAGGAGCGACCGGCGTCGCTGCGGCAGAGGCCGTCGCTGTGCTCTTTTGAGCGCCGCCCGGCAGGACTACCACGCGTGCACCAACCTTGATCCGATCGTAAAGATCGATCGAGTCCTCGTTCAACATGCCGATGCAGCCCGAGGAAACGAACTTGCCGATCGTCGACGGCTGGTTGGTGCCGTGAATGCGATACACGGTAGAGCCCAGATACATTGCGCGCGCCCCCATCGGGTTGCCCGGACCACCCGCCATGAAACGCGGGAGATAGGGCTGACGCTCGATCATTTCTGACGGCGGATGCCAGTCCGGCCACTCGGCCTTGCGCGTAATCTTCTGCGTACCGGTCCAGGTGAAGCCATCGCGGCCGACACGCACGCCGTAGCGCATCGCACGCCCGTTGCCGAGCACGAGGTAAAGATAAGTGTTCGGCGTATCGACGATGATCGTGCCCGCAGGCTCCTTGGTGGCGTAATCGACTTCCTGCCGGCGCAGGTGCGGCGGCAAAGTGGTTTCGCCCACGTCAGGCTGATCCTCTGGCGGCAGACCCGCAATTGTCATCGGGCGGTTGTCAGGCGCGGTCGCAACACCCGGACCGGCCTGGCCGACGCCCTCCGGCGGTCGTGCAACATTGCCCGGCTGCTGCCCCTGCCCGGCATAGCCCGGGCCCTGCTGTGGCGTGTAAGGACGGCCATACCGCGGATCATCCGGCGACAGGATTGGCCCCTGCGGCGCTGGCGCCGAGCGATCGGAATAGACAGGCTGGCCCGCGGCACGCCCGTAGCGCGGATCGTCAGGAGACATCATCGCGCCTGGCGGCGACAACGACACCGCGCCACGGCCCGGCTCATCGTCGCCATCATCAAGGGCGTCGAAATCCGGCATCGCGCCGCGTCGCCCATCAAGCGGATAACCTCCCGATTGCGGCGCAGGCGCAGCATAACCAGGCGACGAACTCGGGTAACCCTGTGCTAGGGCAGCCGAGCTGGCAGTTCCGGCAAGTGCAACAGTCGCAATAATCGTCAGAAGCTGCCTAGTCATATTTACCTTATGAAAGTCCGAGCCAAGGGTGATGTGCGAGGGATCGCGCAGGATAGCGGCGCATTCAAGACATTTCGAAGGAAATGGCGGCAATCCATGATTTTTCATCGGTGATGTTGCTGAGCTGACTCATCACTTGCCGATATCGATGCCGACAACGAATCCGACAAATATTTCACCCGGAACTGATTCTGTTGAGGTATCGTTAATCATCTGATTCGCACGGCGCTGTGGCTTTCCCCAAGCCACACGAAGCTTCAGTAACCCACCGAGTAATCACGGCTTTTCGCCTTCATCATTTTCTTAGACAAGGGCGGACTCGCACGTCATGCTACCAAGATTCCGATTCATTCTCGCGGCAACTTTCCTCTCGCTGTCGCTAGTAATCTTCGGGCTTGGTGCAGCCGGCCTGTTGCGTTCAACCCATGACAAATATGTCAGCCTGTCGATCCGACGCGCTGAGCTGGCCTACTACCCACCACAGCAAACATTCCCGAATCCGGTCGTCGCCAGCCTTCGCCTTGATGACATGCTTTTGTCACCCAACGGCGCATTCGTCACATCCGCGCCACTGCAGGGCTCGGGCGAACCAGCTGTTGACGATGAAACCATCAGCGAAACTCCCGGTGCCGAGCCTCAGGCGCTTGCACCGGACAGCATAGACCTTGCAACCGCAGCCACCTCTGTATCGACCGTCGAGGCCGATGGACTTCGGAAGACCGACCTGACAATCGCTGCGCTTGCGCTGAACCTGCCACAACCGGCAAACCTCACGCCCAGCATTTCGCCAGACGCCGCCACGACGACAGGCTCTACAGGAATGTCGAACGCGGTGGTCACCGTTGAAGCGCCTGCACCAATGCCCGATGTTGCCGAGGTCATCGCAGAACCGGTCGCGCAGCAACCGGAACCCGTTGAGGAAGCGCCCGCCGTCGCGCCCGTTGCCGCCCCCTCAAATATCGAGATCCCACCAAGCGTTGTCGAAGCCTCCGAGCCGGAGATCAAACTCGCCGACGTCCGCATGCCGGCAGAGCGTCCGACCTCAGCGCCGCCGCGCGAAGCGCTGGCAGTCGCAGAACGCGCTCCCGAACCAGTCGAACTCGGCACGGCCGCCACGTCCAATGCAGCGACATCCGCAACCGCAGAAGTCCATGTGCTGCCAGAGCACGCCGCACTCGCGGAGCAGGAAGACATTGCGCTGTCAGCTGACGAGGTTCGGCTGCCGGTCAGCCGCCCCAAGCCTGAGTTGGCGGCAAAGAACAAAGCAAAGCCGAGCAATCGTGTCGCCGCTCGGCAGGACTCCGCACCGCCGCGTCCGGCTCCCGCGACCTATCGCGCCGAAACAATCAGCTTCGACAAACTGTTTCGCTAAACGAGTCGATCACGCAGCGCCCGTCTCGATCGGCGGGCCATCGAGCAAACCCCACTCGGACCACGAGCCGTCGTAAAGCGCCGAGCCACGGACGCCGAGGCGATACAGCGCCAGTGTCAGCACCGCAGCCGACACGCCCGATCCGCAGGTGGTGACGACGGGCCGATCGAGATCAAGCCCCGCAGCCGTGAAGCTCGCCCGCAGTTCATCCAGCGATTTCATTTCGCCCGTGGATGCGTTGATCAGACCGCCGTAGGGAAGACTGCGACTGCCGGGAATGTGACCAGAGCGCAATCCGGCGCGCGGCTCAGGCACCGTGCCCTCGAAGCGATTGCTCGCGCGCGCGTCAACGACCTGCTCGGCCTTTGACGCGAGGTTGTCGACCATCTGCGCCTTGCTGCGGATGAACCGGCCATCGAAGCTGGCATCGAAGGATCCCGGCGCAGGCGCAACGGCGCCCGCCTCGACTGGCCGGCCTTCCGCCGTCCACTTCTTCAGCCCGCCATCGAGCACCTTGACCCTCGCATGACCGAACGACAGGAACATCCACCACGCGCGCGGTGCAGCCATCCAGCCGCCATTGTCGTAGATCACCACAGTATCGCCGGACGATATGCCGAGGGCCGCGACGTCACGGGCAAACTGCCGTGCATCCGGAAACATGTGCGGCAAGGTGGACGCATGGTCCGAGACGGCATCGACATCGAAGAAGACAGCGCCTGGGATATGCGCCGCCAGATAGTCATCCTGCGGCAGGGGCAGCACGCCCGGCATCTTGAACGAGGCGTCGATCACCTTGATCGATGTATCGGCAAGGTGATCAGCCAGCCATTCAGTGGATACGAGCGGATCGCTGTCTGTACTCATGTAACCGTCCCGGTCCGGCTGGGGGTATGCCCGCAGCCCTGTTGCATCGATCAAAAAAGCCCGCGCCGTCATCATATACGGTCGCGGGCTGACTGTCTCAACGGCGGGTTGACACCTTCACACCTTCGGCTTCCGCGGCTCGACCTTCTCGACTGCCCCGCCGGCGTCGCGCCAGGCGCCGAAACCACCCGCCATATGCGCCACCGGCGTCAGACCCATATCGTATGCGGTCTTGGCGGCGAGCGCTGACCGCAGACCGCCGGCGCAATGGAAGATGAACTTCTTGTCCTGCTGAAAGATCGGCTTGGCGTAGGGGCTGGCCGGATCGATCCAGAACTCGAGCATGCCGCGCGTGCAGGGGAAAGCGCCGGGGATGCGGCCATCGCGTTCGATCTCGCGCGGATCGCGGATATCGACCAGCACAACGTCGTCCTGGCCGAGGACCGCCATGACGTCCTCCACCGACATCGTTTCGATCGTCGCATTGGCCTCGGCTAGCATCTCCTTGATACCGAGCGTAATCGTCTGTGCCATGTTAACGCACCAATTCCTTCATCGCGCCTTCGAGGCCTTCAATCGTCAAGGGGAACATCCGCTGCGAGAATAGCCGACGAATGATCGTTGTCGATTCCGAATAGTCCCAATGCTTCTTGGCTACAGGGTTCAGCCAGACTGCGTGCGGATAGGTCTGCGTCACACGTTCCAGCCAGACTGAGCCAGCTTCCTCGTTGACGTGCTCGACTGAGCCACCCGGCACCATGATCTCGTAAGGCGACATCGATGCGTCACCGACGAACACAACTTTGTAATCATGCGGAAACTTGTGCAGCACATCCCAGGTCGGCGTGCG
The DNA here is from genome assembly GCA_963717905.1 of uncultured Alphaproteobacteria bacterium. Classification (GTDB taxonomy): domain Bacteria; phylum Pseudomonadota; class Alphaproteobacteria; order Rhizobiales; family Xanthobacteraceae; genus Tardiphaga. Next base: position 1,412,267 of record CAVQXM010000006.1, on the reverse strand, counting down.
ATCGGTAAAGCGCCGCTTGTTCTGCTTCCACACGCCCTCATAGAGGCAGTTGTGGAAGTAGAAATACTCCATGTGCTTGAACTCGCTCTTCGCGGCGGAGAACAATTCCTCCACCTCCGCGATATGCGAATCCATCGATCCGCCGATATCGAAGAACACCAGCACCTTGACGGCATTGCGCCGCTCCGGGCGCATGTGCACATCGAGATAGCCGTGGCTCGCGGTCTCCTTGATTGTGCGATCGAGATCGAGTTCGTCAGCTGACCCGGTGCGCGCAAATTTTCGCAGACGACGCAGCGCGACCTTGATGTTGCGAATGCCAAGCTCGACATTGCCGTCGAGATCCTTGAACTCGCGCTTGTCCCACACCTTCACGGCGCGGCGGTGGCGGCTCTTCTCCTGACCGATGCGGATGCCTTCAGGGTTATAGCCCTCCGCGCCGAACGGTGAGGTTCCGGCGGTGCCGATCCACTTGCTGCCGCCCTGGTGCCGCCCCTTCTGTTCTTCGAGACGCTTGCGCAGCGTTTCCATGAGCTTGTCCCAGCCCATGCCCTCGATCTGCTTTTTCTCTTCCTCGGTGAGATACTTCTCGGCGAGCTTCTTCAGCCACTCTTCCGGGATCTCGGCCTTCTCCATACCCTCAAGCAGGCTTTCGAGCCCCTTGAACACGGTTCCGAACACGCGATCGAACTTGTCGAGATTCCGCTCATCCTTGACCAGCGTTGCGCGGGACAGGAAGTAGAAATTCTCGATCGATTGATCCGCGAGATCCGCGTCCAACGCTTCCATTAACGTGAGGTACTCACGAAGCGTGACAGGCACCTGCGCATCGCGCAGCGATGTAAAAAACTGTATGAACATGCTTCACAGATTGCCCGAGCCACCGCTGCCGTCAAGACCCGTTCACGGGTAGCTGACTGCTCATAAACCGGATTGCTGGCGCAATATCGCCGGGAATTGCGGCCCATGAAATTCAAGGCCCATCGATGGCCGCAAAGCGCGCCTTGCCGTGGGCAGCGCTATTTCGATGCTAGACCTGATCTGTATTTCAATTAATGTTGGCGCGCATGCGCAGCCCGGAACAATTCCGGATTGCGGAAAGAGCTCATAACCGGGCGGTCGCGCCGCCCCAGCGACAGGATGATCGAATGGGAATTCTTGCAGCACTTCTCATCGGAGCCATTGCAGGCTGGCTCGCCGGGCTGATCGTGCGCGGCGCCGGCTTCGGACTGCTGGGCAACATCGTCGTCGGCATCATCGGCGCGCTCGTCGCCAACTGGCTGTTGCCGCAAATCGGCGTTGTCCTGGGCTCCGGCATTGATCCAGTCGATCATCAACGGCACCATCGGCGGCATCATCGTGCTGGTGATCCTGTCACTCATCCGGCGCGCCTGATCGCATCGCCGACGCAGATCTACCAGGTCGCAAATGGCGCGGACCACAGCGTGCCATTTTGCGCCTCACAACACACGCGCCAACATCGCGCAAGAATAACAACAAAGGCCATTCGAGAATGAAGTTTACCGGCACTGAGAACTACGTCGCAACCGATGACCTGAAGGTCGCAGTCAACGCCGCCATCGTGCTCGAGCGTCCGCTTCTGGTGAAGGGCGAGCCCGGCACAGGCAAGACCGTTCTGGCGGAAGAAGTTGCGAAGGCCCTCGGCGCTCCGCTGCTGACCTGGCACATCAAGTCCACCACCAAGGCGCAGCAAGGCCTTTATGAGTATGACGCGGTGTCGCGTCTGCGCGATAGTCAGCTCGGCGATCCGCGCGTGTCGGATATCGCCAACTACATCAAGCGCGGCAAGCTGTGGGAGGCCTTCACCCACGAGCAGCGTCCGGTACTGCTGATCGACGAAATTGACAAGGCCGATATCGAGTTTCCGAACGACTTGCTGCTCGAGCTCGACCGGATGGAATTCCACGTCTACGAGACCGGCGAGACCATCAAGGCGGCCAAGCGTCCTATCGTGATGATCACCTCCAACAACGAGAAGGAACTGCCCGACGCCTTCCTGCGCCGCTGCTTCTTCCACTACATCAAGTTCCCCGACAGCGAGACGATGCACCAGATCGTCGATGTGCATTTCCCCGGCATCAAGCAGCGCCTCGTCGCTGAAGCGCTGCGCATTTTCTTTGAAGTGCGCGACGTGCCCGGCCTGAAGAAAAAGCCGTCGACCTCGGAACTGCTCGACTGGCTCAAACTGCTGCTCAACGAGGACATCAGCCCGGAGATGCTGCGCGAGCGCGATCCGCGCAAGCTGATCCCGCCGCTGCATGGCGCGCTGCTCAAGAACGAGCAGGACATCCACCTGTTCGAGCGCCTCGCCTTCCTGAACCGCCGCGAGGTCTGAGGCAGCCGCCTCGACAACAAACCAGCGACTGACGAATGGCCGGGCATGTCCCGGCCATTTTCGTTTGAAAGCCCCTCGCCCAGACGTCAGAGCCTTGCCGCCCAGCCTGTATACACAATTAAGCAAATTATTGCATTATTACGACCTTCTTGCCCGTTTATGTCGAATCCTGTATACAGGCAGTCACAATTAAGAAGACCTAGTCGGGAGGCACGTGATGGCCGCTTCGTTTCCGCTGAATGCCTGGTACGCAGCCGCATGGGACGCCGATATCCGGCATGCCCTGTTTCCACGCACCATCTGCGGCAAACATGTCGTGATGTACCGCACCGCTGCAGGCGAGGTCGTGGCGCTGGAGGATGCGTGCTGGCATCGCCTCGTGCCGCTCTCGAAGGGCCGACTGGAGGGCGATACCGTCGTCTGCGGCTATCACGGCCTGAAATACAACACCCAGGGCCGCTGCACCTTCATGCCCTCGCAGGAGACCATCAATCCCTCGGCCTGCGTGCGGGCCTATCCGGTGGTCGAGCGCCATCGCTTTGTCTGGCTATGGATGGGCGACCCGGCCCTCGCCGATCCTGCTCTGGTGCCGGACATTCACTGGAATAACGATCCAGCCTGGGCGGGTGACGGCAAGACCATTCACGTCAAGTGCGACTATCGCCTGGTCGTTGACAACCTGCTCGACCTGACCCACGAGACCTTCGTCCATGGCTCCAGCATCGGCAATGATCATGTCGCCGAAGCGCCTTTTGACGTCACCCACGGCGACAAGACCGTCACGGTCACCCGCTGGATGACAGGCATCGAAGCGCCGCCGTTCTGGGCTGCGCAGTTGAAGAAGCCGGGCCTGGTCGATCGCTGGCAGATCATCCGGTTTGAAGCGCCATGCACCGTCAACATCGATGTCGGCGTTGCACCCACCGGCACCGGCGCGCCTGAGGGCGACCGCTCGCAGGGCGTCAACGGCTTCGTGCTCAATACAATCACGCCTGAGACCGAGACCACCTGCCATTACTTCTGGGCGTTTGTGCGCAACTATGAACTTTCCGATCAGCGGATCACGACGGAGATCCGCGAGGGCGTCGCCGGCATCTTCCATGAGGACGAAATCATTCTTGAAGCGCAACAGCACGCCATGACCGAAAACCCTGACCGGGTGTTCTACAATCTCAACATCGACGCCGGCGCGATGTGGGCACGGCGGGTGATCGACCGCATGATCGCTGATGAAGATCCAGCCCCACACCGCCAGGCGGCGGAGTGACGCCATGATCGAACGCGACACTGATGGCCGCGCGAGTTTCGCAGACCGTTCATGCCCAGCTTGCCCTGCGCGACATGATCCTGACCGGGCGTCTGCGGCCCGGCGAACGCATCTCCGAGCCCCAGGCCGCCGATATGACCGGCGTGTCACGCACGCCGGTGCGGCTGGCGCTGGTGCGCCTGGAGGATGAAGGGCTGCTGCAGGCGCTCCCGACCGGCGGCTTCACCGTCAAGGCGATTTCGGAACGCGATATCCTGGATTCGATTGAGCTGCGCGGCACGCTCGAGGGTCTGTCCGCCCGGCTCGCGGCCGAGCGCGGCGCGAGCCCGGAACGCCTTGCGCCGTTGAAGACCTGTCTTGATGCGATCGATCGCCTGGTGCATGGCGCGGACATGACCGAAGCTGCATTTTCGGCCTATGTCGATCTCAACGCCCGCTTTCACGCCTTGCTCACCGACCTGTCGGGCAGCGAACCGGTGGCGCGCCAGATCGACCGTGTGGTGGCGCTACCATTCGCATCGCCCAGCGCCTTCGTGACGGCGCAGGCCGCCTTGCCGGAGGCCAAGCAGATCCTGCTGATCGCTCAGGACCATCATCATATCGTGCTTGAGGCGATTGAGAATCGCGAGGGCGCACGCGCCGAAGCGGTGATGCGCGAACATTCCCGGCTCGCCGCGCGCAACCTGCGCCTCGCCTTGCGTAATCGCACCGCCAGCGATCTGCTTCCCAACCCTGGCGTTAATCACCGCGGCGACAAGCTGAACGGAGCCGACGATGCGCTTTGCCGAACAATGGACCTCGTGCCTGCTGACCGGCGTCCGCGACGTCGCCCCTGAAATTCGCGAGATCACGCTGCGCCCCGACGCGCCGCTGCCGCTTGCCGCGCCGGGTAGCCACGTTACCGTCAGCCTTCTGATCGACGGCCAACCGCAGACACGGTGTTACTCGCTCGTTGGCGAGCCGGATCGCTCAACGCTCCGTATTGCCGTGCGCCTCGCGCCCGACAGCCGCGGCGGCTCGCGCGCGATGTGGGCGCTGCAGCTCGGCGCACGCGTGCGCATCGCCGGCCCCACAACGCTGCTCGAGGTCGACTGGTCGCGGCGCAACTATTGCCTGATCGCTGGCGGCATCGGCGTCACGCCAATCACCAGCATCGCCGCTGCGCTTGCGCGACGTGATTGCAATCTCGCCCTGCACTATGCCGTGCGATCGCGCGTGCACGCCGCTTACCACAATGAGCTCACTGACATGCTTGGCGATCGCCTGCACACCTATGCCAGCGACGAAGCCCGGCGGCTTGATCTGGATGCAACCTTTGCCGCCCTGCCCGGCGACGCGCTGGCGGTCATCTGCGGGCCGATGCGCCTGCTGGAGGCCGCGCGACAGGCATGGAATGCATCGGGTCGCAAACCCGCAGACCTGCGCTTTGAGACCTTCGGCTCAAGCGGGCTGTTGCCGACAACCGAATTCCGGGTTCGCCTGAAGGGAACGGATACCGAGATCGCGGTGCCACAGCATCGCTCGATGCTCGACAGTCTAAATGACGCCGGGTTCGACGTCATCTCGGATTGTCAACGCGGAGAGTGCGGCGTCTGCGCCATCGACGTCCTCGACGTCGAAGGCGAGATTGATCATCGCGACGTGTTCTTCAGCGAGCAGCAAAGAAAAACCAACGCGAAAATCTGCCCCTGCGTCTCGCGGGTCAATGGCACGGTCACAGTCGATACGCTGTACCGAGCGGATACGTAACACAACGCCGCAGCGTGCCGGATCAGAAACTCGCCGCGTTAGCGGGCCTTGCTCATCTGATACGCGAGATGCGCCTGCACCACCGGCCACTCGCCCCTGATGATGCTATAGACAACGGTGTCGCGCAGCGTGCCGTTGGGCGCGATCTGATGATTGCGCAAGATGCCGTCGAGCTTGGCGCCGAGCCGTTCGATAGCCGCCCGGCTCTGCTGGTTGAAAAAATGCGTGCGGAACTCCACCGCAATACAATCGAGCGTCTCGAACGCGTGTTGCAACAGCAGCAGCTTGCATTGGGTGTTCAGCGGCGTCCGCTGCACCCATTTCGCGTACCAGGTCGAGCCGATTTCAACGCGGCGATTGCCGGCGTCGACATTCATGTAGGTCGTCATGCCGGCGATCTTGCCTTGGGCGTCGATCACCGTGAATGGCAGCATGCTGCCCGCCGCCTGCAGCTTGCAGCCGACGTTCGATTTCCGCCGCCATCCCCTCAGGAGATGGCACCGACGTGTACCAGAGATTCCATAGCTCACCGTCGGAGACGGCGGCGACGAGTCCATCGTGATGATCCGGCGATAGCGGCTCAAGGCGCGCGTGAGGACCACTTAACGTCACAGCATTCAGAAACATCGCGTGGTCCTCTTGTCGGCTTACTTGTTCAGGAAGTTGAGCGGCAGGCCGGGCCGGGCCCAATCCATCGCCACCAACTCGCCATTGCCGGACAGCGTGATATAGGCAGTCTTCAACTCTGGCCCGCCGAAAGCGATATTCGTCGTCACGCGGTCGCCGGTCGACACCTGCTCGACAAGGCTGCCATCCGGTGCGATCACGGAAATGCACCCGCTGATCAGCGTGGCGACGCAGACATTGCCGTTGGCTTCCACCGCCAACGAGTCGAACATCTGATAGCCGCCAAGGCCATGGATGGGCCGACCATGCTCCCCGCGATAGATCGTATCCGCTGACTTGATCTGCCCGGGAGCCGGCACGTCGTAGGCCCACAACCGGCCTGTCGGCGTCTCCGCGACATAGACTGTCTTTTCATCCGGCGACAGGCCGATGCCATTGGCTGGCAGGACACCGGTCACCACCTCGACGATCTCGTTCATCCCGGGCTTGATGTAGTAGACGCCGCCGGTATCCATGTCGCGGGCACGGCGTTTGCCGAGATCGCTGAACCAGATGCCACCGTCCTTGTCGAACACCAGATCATTCGGCCCGCGCAGACGATGGCCGTTGCAGGACTCGAACAGGGTTTCGACGACGCCCGTCTCGAGATCGACCCGCTGGATCGAGCCGCCGATATATTCATGCGGGGCCGGCGCGCCAGGCATCAACCGACCGCGCAGCGGAACCCAGCCGAAGCCGCCATTGTTGGTGAGATAAATCTTGCCATCCGGCCCAAGCGCCGCCCCGTTCGGCCCGCCCGGGACCTTGGCGACGACCTCCTTCCGGCCATCCGGCCAGATACGGGTCAATTGCTGGGCGCGGATTTCGACCAAGACGACCGAGCCATCGGCCAGGACCACAGGCCCCTCAGGAAACGCCAGGTCAGTAGCCAGAACGCGAAGATTAGACATGAATCCTCCCCTATTTTTATCGCACTTGTTCTTTTCAGGCAGGTCCCGGAAGCGCTTCGCAGGTCTTGCACCACCGGATGCTAATGCAGCTTTGCATGCCTTGCCAAGCCATGCCAATTCTCACACTGCGGGTTTCGCTGGCAAATTCAACCCTGACATGCATAGTTAGAGGCACCACCCGCAAGGATGCAATCTCCCGCTCCAAGAGGAGACCACCGGGTTCGCACCAAGGGAGGATGACCATGCGAATGAAGCTCAATTTTGTAGCGACTGCGGCATTATCAGCTGTCATGGCGACAGCCATTGCGTCCACCGCCAGCGCCCAGAAGAAATACGACACCGGCGCAACTGATACTGAAATCAAGATTGGCAACATCATGCCATATAGCGGGCCGGCCTCCTCTTACGCCACGATCGGCAAGACGGAAGCGGCCTACTTCAAGATGATCAATGAGCAAGGCGGCATCAACGGCCGCAAGATCAATTTCATTTCTTACGATGACGGCTACAGCCCGCCAAAGACCGTTGAGCAGGCGCGCAAGCTGGTCGAGAACGATGAGGTTCTGTTCATCCTCAATCCGCTCGGCACGCCCGGCAACACCGCGATCCAGAAATACATGAATTCGAAGAAGGTGCCGCAACTGTTCGTGGCGACCGGCGCTGCTAAATGGGATGATCCGAAAAACTTTCCATGGACCATGGGCTGGCAGCCGAGCTACCAAACCGAAGCGCGCATCTATGGTCAGTATGTGCTGAAGAACCACCCCGGCAAGAAAATCGGCATCCTTTATCAAAACGACGATTTCGGAAAAGACTATCTGATCGGACTGAAGGAAGGCCTCGGCGACAAGGCCAAGGATCTGATCATCAGCGAGGTCCCATTCGAGGTGACGTCACCGACCGTCAACTCGCAAATCGTTCAGATCAAATCGGCCAACCCGGACATCTTCTTCAATATCGCGACGCCAAAGTTTGCTGCCCAGGCGATCAAGCGCGTCGGAGAAATTGGTTGGAAGCCAATACACATCGTCACCAACGTCTCGGCGTCAGTCGCCAGCGTGATGAAGCCGGCAGGCTATGCCAACGCGCAAGACGTGCTGAGCGCCGCCTACATGAAAGACCCGGTGGACAAGCAGTGGGACAATGACCCCGGCATGAAGAAATGGCGCGCGTTCATGGACAAGTATTATCCTGAAGGCGACAAGGGCGACGGCGCCACCGTGTTCGGTTACGGCGTCGCTCAGGGCATCGTGCAGGTTCTGAAGCAGTGCGGCGACAATCTCACGCGTGAGAACGTGATGAAACAGGCCGCGAGCCTCAACATGGAAATCGACATCTACCTGCCGGGAACCAAGATCAAGACCAGCGCCACCGACTTTGCTCCGCTACAGCAGTTGCAGATGATGCGGTTCAAGGGCGAGAGCTGGGAGTTGTTCGGCCCGCTGATGTCCGACGAAAAGAGCTGATTGTCTCCAGATCGAGACGTCACATCTCAACAGACATTGCGGCGCATCGGCTTCGGCAGATGCGCCGCTTTCTGTCTAACCTCTACCATGTTCAAAAACCGGCACCGCAGCTCCAAACGCCGAATACCGCTCGCAAGTCCACCGTCCCGATAGCGACCGCCCCACCGGCGAGGGGCAGACAGGTTCGCGGCCCGCTGATCGTCACTCGCCGTTCGACGCGCGAAGATGTGACCTCTCGCGCGCTAGTCATTGCAGCAGAATGACCGCAGTCTTGCAGCGCAGCACTTGGCCAGCCATGTCGCGACGGGCGATGAGCCGTCTCGGTCAAATCGATTTAAACCACTGGTCATTGTTAAGCCCGTGATCGAGAAAGGTCAGCGATGCAGCCGGGCCATTACCAGCCTCAGTCATTTGATGGTGTTCGCACCCTTTGGCGGCTCACCCGCCGCGGGCGACGGAGCCTGAGCAGGTTTCGCCTTACTGTCTGCGGCGTTTTTGGCCGCATCGGCCTGCGTCACCTTCAACGCGTCAACCGAGCGCCCAAGCTCCACAACCTTGCCGGACAAAGCCTCGATCTGCCGATTGGCTGCGTCGAGACGCTTCTGGTAGTCCAGCGCCTGCTTGGAGAAGCGATCCTGCAAAAAATTGATATTGCTCTGCAGGCAACTTGTCCGCCGCTCCATCGTTTTTTCGACCGTACAGATTTCAATGCCGGGGACGTCCTGCGCATGCGCCCCAAGCGAGGACAACACAACCAGGGACAGACCACCGACGAATATTGCCGACCGAACCATAAGACTTCCTCACCTTTTTCGCCGCTGCGTTTTTCCGCAGTTGCAAACCAACAGAAGCCTTTTCCACCCAGAGAATGGTTTGATTACGACCAAAAGGATTTAGCCGATGGCGACAAGAAAGCAGCGTCTCGCTCAATTTGACGGCCTGGGGAATCCGCCGTCGGGCCTTTCAGTCCAGGTGCTCTGCGAAGATCATAGCGGAACATATCAACTGCCCTTCGCCTGCTGCTGGATTGACGGTCACTGGCAGAACGTCAATTCGGGAGACGTCATTTCAGCCAATGTCATCGGCTGGCGGGCGCTCACCCCGCCGCCGGACCGATCAGTCTAACTCGCCCTCGCCTTGCTGCGACGTTCGTTCGGCAGAATCAGCGCGGCGACGATGACGAGGACACAGAGGCCCGCGAAGGCCTGCAACATCATCTGGAAACCGCCGGAATCATATAACCACGCCACCAGCGCAACCGATGATCCAGCCGCGGTGAACCCGACGAAGTAGCGCACCGCATAGGCGCGGGATCGCCACTCCTCGATCGTATATTTGCCGACGATTGCTTCGTTGACGGTGACCTGACCGAATAGCCCCATCACAATACCGATGCTCACAACGATCAGTGGCACATTTGACAGGCTCGAAGCGAAATAGAGAAACGGCGCAAGGATGAACGACAGCGGCAGCATCACCGCCTTGAGCGAATGGGTGTCGATCAGTCTACCGATCGTGAACTGCGTCGCCGCGCCGAACACATAAACCCCAGCAGCGATCAGGCCGAGCAAGGCCGGGCTCGCCGTCAGATCCGACAGGCGTTCGGCGAACAGCTTGGGCAGCGCCACTGTAACCGCGTTGAAGGTGATCGAGATCGCGATCACCACCACCAGCAGCGCCAGGATAACACGCCACATATCCTCCTTGGCCACGCGGGCCTGAGCCGCAGCCTGCTTGCTGCCGCTACGATCCTCATGGGCTACACCGCGCGCGAATATCACCCCGAACACCAGCGTCGCCGCGCCGGGAATGAAGAACGCCCAGCGCCAGCCGAGATATTGCGCGATGACGCCGGTGATCAATGCGGACGACGCCACGCCAAAATTGCCCCACACGCCGTTCACGCCCATCTCGCGGCCAAGCTTGTCAGCGTAGGACACGATCATCGCTGTGCCGACAGGATGATAAATCGATGCGAACAGGCCGATGGACGTCAAGGCGACGCCAAGCTGCAGGGGCGTATGGACGAAACCGACGGAGATCATCGACAAGCCAATGCCGACGAAGAAGACCACCATCATGTGGCGGCGGCTCCAGCGATCACCCAGCCACCCCGACAGCAGCGATCCCGCGCCAAAGGCGACAAAGCCGGGCGTCGCGTAAGGCAGCAACTCCGCATAGGACATTCCCATCGCCGGCCCCATCACGATGACGGCGGCGGCGAAAATCAGCATGGCGTAATGGTCGATAAAATGCGCGACGTTGACGTAAGTAATCACCCTGACCGGGTTGTTCATGGCGTTTCCCGCGACTCTCAAGTTGCATCGGCAGTTAGGCATCGGCCCCGTCGCGCGTCAACCACGCCCAACGCCAGGGGTTAACGCGTCAACGCTGAGAAAAAGTCAGTCGATCCGTGGCCTTAACCGAAAAACTATCGCTTTTCATACAATTGCGCGCTGATATGATCCGCCCACAAAAACAACAATGCCCGGAGAGGCGACCATGACAAATTCGCACGCACTGACAACACCCGACGGCCGTTTCGGCTATGAAGCCAAGGGCGACCCAAGCAAACCAGCCATCGTGTTCCTGCATGGGATCGGCGGCGCGGCCCGTGGCTTCCGCAATCAGATCGACGCCTTCGGAGACCGCTATTTTGCGGTGGCGTGGGATATGCCTGGTTATGGCGGATCCAAGCCTCTACCCGAGGTTAGCATCCCTTCGCTGGCAAGGGCCCTGCATGACTTCCTGCAGCAGATCGGTGCGCGTGAATATCTGTGTGGTCGGCCATTCCATTGGCGGCATGATCCTGCAGCAGTATCTCGTCGATCATCCTACCGGACTTCGTTCCGCGGTGCTGTCACAGACCAGCCCGGCGTTCGGCAAGGCGGGTGGCGACTGGCAGAAGGAATTCATCGAGGCCCGACTCGGCCCGCTGGACCGCGGCGAGACCATGGCGCAGATGGCGCCGAAAATGGTTGCGGATCTGGTTGGCGACAATCCGGACCAGGCCGGCATGGCGCTGGCTCAGGATTGCATGTCCAAGGTGAGCGCGGATGCCTATCGCGGCTCGATGCTGTCCATGCTCGGGTTTGACCTGCGCGCGAACCTGAAGGAGATCAAGGTCCCGACCCTGCTGATTTCCGGCACCAAGGACAAGAACTCGCCGGCGCCGATGGTCGCGAAGACCGCAACCTTCATTCCCGGCTCAACCTATGTCGAACTCGACGGCGTTGGCCATCTCGTCAACCTCGAAGCGCCGGACCTGTTCAACGCGACGCTCGACAACTTCCTCAGCACGACCAACTGATCGCTGCTGCCTGCCAACCCCGCCGGGACGACCCTATGACCAAGCCTGCCACATCCATCGCAACTGACACTGGTTCCGTTGCGTCCGATCAGCCGATGTTCGACGCTAAAGCCTATCGGCTGACCGATGAGCAGGCTGACATCATGGCGCGCGCCCGCCACCTCGGTCAGACCGTGTTCGCCGGTCGGGCCGCGGAGTGGGATCGCGAAGCGATGTTCCCGGCGGAAAACTATGAGGATCTGCACAAGGCCGGCCTGCTCGGCATCGCCATCCCGAAGCAGCACGGCGGCCTTGGCGCTGACTACCGCACCTACGCCATGACCGCCGCCGAGATCGGCCGCTACTGCGGCGCAACGGCGCTGACCTGGAACATGCACGTCTGCTCGACGCTGTGGTCCGGCCCATTGGCCGATGATCTCGACATGGATCAGGCCATGCGCGACCTGCATGAAGCCAACCGCGCGGTGCACTACAAGCGCATCATCGAAGATGGCGCAATCTATTCGCAGCCCTTCTCCGAAGGCGGCGCGGCGGCAGCGGGCACCGTCGCGTTCGGCACCGAGGCCCGACCTGTCGAGGGCGGCTGGATCGTCAACGGCAAGAAGATCTTCGCGTCGCTGTCCGGCCACGCTGACTACTACGGCGTGCTGTGCACTGAGGTTGCCGAGGGCGGAAAGGCCTCACGCCGCAACACGCTGTACCTCGCCCTGCCCGCCACGGCGGAGGGCGTTAGCGTTGTCGGCGACTGGGACCCGCTCGGCATGCGCGGCACCGTCTCACGCACGCTGATCTTCAAGGACGTGTTCGTGCCGAACAACAGCGCGCTGATGCCGCCCGGCGTCTACTTCCAGGCCGCCTCGCGCTGGCCGCATATGTTCATGACGCTGTCGCCGACCTACGTCGGCCTCGCCCAGGCGGCCTATGAATTCACCATCAAGTATCTGCGCGGTGAAGTGCCCGGCATGCCGCCGGTGAAGCGGCGGATGTATCCGACCAAGCAGATCGCCGTTGCGCAGATGCAGATCAAGCTCGAGCAGATCAAGGGCATCTGGTTTCAGGCGATCACCGATGCCGGCCGCAACCCGACCAAGGAGCAGGTGCTACGCGCCTATGCGGCGCAATACACCGTCATGGAAGGCGCGAACGAACTGGCGACGCTGGCGATCCGCACCTGCGGCGGCCAATCGATGCTGAAGACGCTGCCGCTGGAGCGGATCTATCGCGACAGCCGCTGCGGCTCGCTGATGCTGCCGTGGACGGCCGAACTCTGCCTCGACCGGATCGGCCGCGATGCGCTATACGAACGCGGCGAGACGGACGAGTAAGCCTGCTCGGCTGTGTGGCCCAACGATGCCGCAAACTCATAATTCCCTCTCCCCGCGCGGGAGAGGTATGCAAGCAGTTACACTGCGCATCGCACCCAATCTGGAACGTTGATCGTGGACCTCTCGACCCTCATCGCCCGCAATGCGGCCTTTGCCCCGAACAAGCCAGCGATCCATTTCGAGGGACAGACGTTCAGCTATGCGGCATTCAACGCGCGCATCGAAAGCACCGCAAAGGCGCTGAAAGCCGAATGCGGCGTCGGGCGCGGTGATCGCGTTGCCATCCTCAGCCTGAATCGGCCCGACTACCTCGTCATGCTCTATGCCTGCGCGCGGCTTGGCGCGCTGCTGGTGCCGATCAACTGGCGGCTCGCCGTCGCCGAGCAGATGTTCATCCTGTCGGATGCCTCCGTCAAAGTGCTGGTGCTCGAGCAGGGCTTTGCCGCCATTCTGCCGGCGCTCGCGGCCGACCTGCCGGATGTTGACACGGTCGGCCTCGACTTCGCCCCGGAAAACGGCCGCGCCATCGACGCGCTGCTCGCGCACGCCAACGGCGATGGCCGCAACCCGCACACCGACCTCACCTGCCCGCTGCTGATCGTCTACACATCCGGCACCACCGGCCGCCCCAAGGGCGCGGTGCTGCGCCAGGACGCGCTGTTGTGGAACGGCGTGATGAGCCACCACATGCATGCCATGACGGCGGAGGACCATATCCTCACGGTGCTGCCCTTCTTCCACGTCGGCGGACTGAACATCCAGACCACGGCTGCGCTGCAAATCGGTGCGACGGTGACGATCCACGCGCGGTTCGCGCCAGAGGCCACGCTGCAAGCCATCGCCGACGACAGACCGACGCTTACGGTTTTTGTGCCGTCGATCCTGCAGGCGGTCAGCGAACATCCCGACTGGGCCACGACGGATCTGTCATGCCTGCGCGCCGTCTCGACCGGATCCACCGTCGTGCCGCCGCATCTGATCGCACGCTTCACCGCGCGCGGCATCCCGGTGCTGCAAGTCTACGGTTCAACCGAAACCTGCCCGATTGCGATCTACACCCGGATGGGCGGCGAGCCCGCGCGCGAGGGTTCGACCGGCCTGCCCGGCCTGTGCTGCGAAGCGATGATCATTGACGACACAGGCCATGAAGCGCCCGCAGGCACGGCTGGCGAGATCGCCGTGCGCGGCCCCAACGTGTTCTTCGAATATTGGGGCAACGCCAGCGCTACCAGCGAAGCTCTGCGCGACGGCTGGTATCGCACCGGCGATATCGGCACGCGCGACGCCGACGGCTACTTCCATGTCCACGACCGCAAGAAGAACCTGATCATCTCCGGCGGCGAGAACATCTATCCGGCTGAGGTCGAGCGCGTCTTGCTCGAGCACCCTGACGTGCTCGACGTGGGCGTGATCGGCCAGCCCGATCCACAATGGCAGGAAGTGCCGGTCGCCTATGTGATCCGCCGCGCGAACTGCCACGTGACAGCCGATGCCCTGAAGGCGCACATGCAGGTGCAACTGGCGCGCTTCAAGATCCCGCGCGATATTGTATTCGTGACGGATTTGCCGCGCACGGCGCTCGGCAAGGTGCAGCACTTCAGGCTGAAGCAAGACAAGACGACTGATGGAGAAACGATTTGAAGATTGCAGTTCTCGGCGGCGGCAATGGCTCTTTCGCCGCCGCAGGTGATTTCGCCCTGGCAGGTCATGACGTGCGGCTGTGGCGACGGGATGCCGAGGCAGTCGCCGCACATCGCGCGGCTGGTTCGCAGCATCACGGTGAAGGACTTCAACGGGACGCGCGAAGCGCAGCTCTCGCTGGTCACGACTGACATCGCCGAGGCGATCAAGGATACGCAGCTGATCCTGTGCCCGACGCCGGCCTTCGCCCAGGCTGATATCGCGCGACTGATCGCGCCGCATCTCGTCGACGGTCAGGTGGTCTACCTGCCACCGGCGACATTCGGCTCGCATGATCTTCGCCAAGGCCGCGCACGACAGCGGCAACACGGCCAATGTCGTCTTATGCCGAAACCGGTACGTTGCCCTGGCTGACGCGCAAGCACGGCCCATTTGAAATCGCCATCACCATTCGCGCCAAGCGGCTGCCGACCGGCGTGTTCCCGCTTAAGAACGCCGACCACGCCCTCGCGGTGATCGGCGAAGCCTTTCCCGGGCGTGATCGAGCCTTGCGGCGATGCGCTGTCCGGCGCACTGATGAATGCTGGCGGCATCATCCACCCGCCGTTGATCATCATGAATGCCGGGCCGATCGAGCACTTCGAACGCTGGGACATTCACAAGGAAGGCACCCAACCCGCCATCCGCCGCGTCACCGACGCGCTCGACGCCGAACGCATCAAGGTGCGCGAGGCGCTCGGCTATGCCGGGCCGCACTTCCCGCTCGCCGACCACTACGCCAAGCAAGGCGAAGAGTGGATGTATGGCCGCGGCTCACATGATCGCCTGACCGATAGCGGCGACTGGCGCGAGCAGCTGATCCTGACCGAGCATCGCTATATGCGCGAAGACCTGCGGCTGGGCCTGTCGTTCATCGCTTCCTGCGGCGCGCTGGCTGGCGTCGACACCCCGCTGGCGAAATCCTTCCTCGCGCTTGGCGGCGCGATCTGCGGCGAGGATTTCCTCTCCACCGGTCGCACACTGGCAAGCCTCGGCTTCGGTGATCTCGATCGGGCGGCGCTGCAGAGCCCTGCTGCGCGACGGTTTCAAGGCATGAGCCGCGCGCGCATTGCCTGCCTCGGTGCGGGACGCATGGGCCGCGGCATCGCCGTGGCCTTTGCCTATGCCGGGCATCAGGTCGATATCATCGACTTCAAGCCGCGCCCTGCCGACGCCTTTGCCGCGCTGGCCGCCGACGCCATCACCGAAGTCACGCAGACCCTGGCCAGCCTCGCCTCGCTTCGGCCTGATGCAGGCCGACGACGTCGCGGGCATCGCTGCGCGCGTCAACGTGGTGCCGATGGCCGAGGCCGAGGACGCGCTCCGCAACGCTGCGGTGATCTTCGAGGGCGTGCCGGAGGTGCTCGACCTCAAGCGCGACGCGCTGGCGGAAGCCTCACGGCTCGCCGGCCCCGAGCCGATCATCGCCTCGACGACGTCGACCATTCTCGTCAACGACCTCTCAAGCGCAGTTGAGCACCCCGCGCGCTTCCTCAACGCGCATTGGTTGAACCCGGCCTATCTGGTGCCGCTGGTCGAGGTCTCGCCTGGCGAAACCACCGATCCGGCCGTCACGGCGCGGCTCAATGCGCTGCTGGAAAGCATCGGCAAGGTGCCGGTGGTCTGCGCAGCCTCGCCCGGCTACATCGTGCCGCGCATTCAGGCGCTCGCCATGAACGAAGCCGCCCGCATGGTTGAGGAAGGCGTCGCCAGCGCCGAGGATCTCGACAAGGCGATCAAATACGGGTTCGGTTTCCGCTTCGCTGTGCTGGGCATGCTGGAATTCATCGACTGGGGCGGCGGCGATATCCTGCATTACGCCAGCCAGTATATGACCAAGGCGCTCGGCAACGACCGCTACGCTGCGCCTGATATCATTGGCCGCAATATGGCGGAGGGCCGCATCGGCCTGCGCACCGGCTCCGGCTTTCTCAACTACGACAACATGGATGTGAACGCCTATCGCGCCGGCCGGCTGTCGGCGTTTGTCGATCTGCTGCGGCATTTCGATCTGGCAAAGCCGCCGGTCGTCGAGAAGGATTGAGCGACGCAACCAACCTGCTTCGTCATTACCGGGCGCGTCCCGGTAATGACGAACAATGGATTGGTGCGATATCGCCCTACCCGAATACATCCTGCAACACGCCGT
This sequence comes from uncultured Alphaproteobacteria bacterium, assembly GCA_963717905.1. GTDB lineage: Bacteria > Pseudomonadota > Alphaproteobacteria > Rhizobiales > Xanthobacteraceae > Tardiphaga. The sequence goes on along the minus strand of CAVQXM010000006.1, from coordinate 1,395,388 downwards.
CGCGGATGACCTCGACGCCATCGAGTGCGATGGTCGTGCCCATGATTGGCAGATCGAAATGACCGGCGGTGTAGCGCCCGGCGAATTCATTCGCCCCGGTCGAGAACAGGAAATTGCCGGCAACAGCACGCAGCTCAGTGCCATTGGTATCGCTGAGATCATACATCGACAGCGCTTCATAGCGCGCGTTCGGGTTCATGCCCCAGCCGACATGCGACACCGCATAGGCTTCGCGATCGCCCCATGCGGCGAGATAGGTCTTCATCATCGCCGCGTCAGCGCCCTCGCCCTTGAGGTCAACGACATAGTCGTCCTTCAGGGTCATGGTGATCGCCGAGTTGAGATAGCGCTTGAACGTCAGGTTGATATCACCGGGGGCCATCACCACCGTGCCGTTAACGGTCTTGCTCTTCGGAAAGCTGACGACGACGCCGCCGGGCCAATGCGCCAGCGTGCCCGGCTCGATCCGTCCAGCCCCAGACGCCAGCGGTGGCTGCGCCTTCCATATTGACGTCGAGATCGGTTCCCGCAGCCGAGGTCACCTTCATATGTTTCGTGCCGCGCAGCAGTCTTCACCGCAGCGCGAACGCGCGTCTCGAGCGCGCTGTCAGGCCGCATCCGCTCCAGCGCTTCAGGGTGCTCATTCGAGATCACCATGATACGCGCACCGGCCTTGAGGATCTCCGGCGTCTCCGGCGCATGCATCAGGCCTTCGATGGTGCAATCAACCACGAAGTCCCGCCTGCTGCAGCGCCGCCACCACCGGGCCGAGCTTCTGGATCGCCTCCGACGCGCCGGTCGAGCGGATCGGCACAACCTGCTTGTTGCGCGGGGTCGGGATCACCACATGGAACGGGCGCGCTCCCATCCGCAGCAGGGCAAGTTCGGCAAGATGCACATTGAGTTGGCGCGACTGGGTTTCGGAGAGGATCGCGGCGGTATCACCTGGCTTCACCGCGCAACGTTCGAACACCTCACAAAACGCGTCGATCCACTTCGCCTCAATGCGATCCACAAACATGCCGTGTCCCTGAAGTTTAAGTACTTATTGTTAGATCATAGGGTTGCGCCGGATACATGAAAAGGAATATTTTTCCAACACCGGGCAGCGTCGCGACTGGTTTGCGCGATCTCCGAGCAGGCGAAGGCGTAGACAGACCCGATGGCCACTGCAGGTAAAAAAGAACTCATCGACCCCGCGATATTCCGCCGTGCGCTAAGCCAGTTTCCGACGGGCGTCACCGTCGTTACAGCGCAGCACAATGGCAAGTTCGTCGGCATGACCGCCAATTCATTCGCCTCGGTCTCGCTCAGCCCGCCGCTCGTGCTATGGAGCGTCGCGACATCTTCACCGAGCCATGACGCATTCGTCGCCAGCGACGCCTTCGCGATTCATTTCCTCGCTGTCGACCACAGCGATTTGGCGCATCACTTCAGCCATCGCCACGCCGACAAGTTCGCATCCATCAAACACACCCCCGGCGTAACCGGCGCGCCGCTGCTGGACGGCCTTGCGCCCATTCTCGAATGCCGGACCTGGGCGCGCTATCCCGGCGGCGACCACACCATCCTGGTCGGCGAAGTCGTTCGCCTGATCCCGCGCTCGCATGATCCGCTGCTGTTTCATTTCGGTCGGCTGGGGCGCATCCCGAAACCGCCACGCGAAACGCCGCCCCTGCCGCAGGGCTTTGCCCGCAGCTATCTGCCCTATCTGTTGGCGCAGGCGAGCGCGATTGTATCAGCCGAGTTTCACGCTACGTTGAAACAATGGGACCTCACTGTGCCGGAGTGGCGCGTGCTGGCCTGCCTGATGGATATCGAAGGCCTCACGGTCGGACAGCTGGCGCGGATGGCGCTGATGAAACAGCCGGGCATGACCAAGGTGCTCGACCGTATGGCGGAAGACCATCTCATCAAGCGCAAGGGCGCCGCGGAGGATCGCCGCCGCGTCACCATTCACCTCACGGCCAAGGGGCGCACCCGCGCCATGCCTGTGCTGGACGCAGCCAAGGCGCATGAGGCCGAGTTGCTGGCGCGCTTCGACGCCAGTGAACAGGCGACGATCAAATACGCGCTGGACCTGCTGATCAATCGCGGCGCGGTTAGCGAAACCGGCGATCAGGACTAAGGCGGCTCCACTACGGCCGGGTCAAAACGAAATCACCGGGGCAAGCCCGGTGATGACGCATGTGTGGTTGTCGTGCCGCCGGACCCGTTACTGGATCGGCGCAACGATCGTCGGATGCTTCCAGTCTTGACGCCTTGAGCAAAGTCGGCAACATCCCCGTGTCCTTATAGGTCCCGAGCATGGTCTGGATCGCCTCGAAGTTCGGCGCAGCGCCCGGATCACGCGCGAAGTCGTTGTCCTTCAGGAGATAAGTGTCCAGCACCGGGATCGGCGCCTTCATCACCTCGTTGACAACCTTCAGCGTCTCTTCGCGGTTGCCGAGCGCCTTCTTCATGCCGAGCGTGAGATCGCGGACGTAGGCTTTCGCGAGATCAGGGTTCTTGTCGACGAAGTCGGCGCGACAAGCTTCAAGAATGTGAACGATGTTCGGCTGCTGCTCGGAGAGCGAGAACAGCTTGCGGGTGCCGCCCTTGCCTTCCATGCGCGCCGCGAACGGCTGGTTCATCGCAGCGGAATCGACGCGGCCGGAGCGCAGGGCATCCTCCGACAGCGCGAAGCCAACCTCGACCCACTTGACGTCCTTGGCCGGATCAACGCCCGCATTGCGCATCAGGATCGCAGCCGGGCCATAGATCCCCGAGCCGAGCACGTTGATCGACAGGGTCTTGCCCTTCAGATCGGCCATCGTCTTGATCGGCGAGTCTTCCTTCACGGCCCAATAGACCGAGTAGCTGCCGGGCTTTTCAAACACATGCGATGCGACGATATAAGCCTTCAGGCCGCCGTTGGCGACGCCCTGCGCGAGAGCGAGCGGCGACTGCGTGGCGCAGTCAAGCGCGCCGGCGGCCAGCGCCTGCGTCATGGGCGCGGTGCCCTGAAACTGCACCCACTCGATCTTGTAATCCTTGCCGAGCTGGGAAAACTCTGTCGGCCGCTTCATCATCCAGTATTTGGATTCCTCCGCCGGGATGGTCCAGCCCACCTTGATGGTCTGCTGCGCGGACGCCGACGTGACGCAGGCGATCGACGCGGTCACAAGAGCAGCCGCAACCGTGTGCCTCAATGTCGCACGTTTCATTGAAATTCCCCCTCTAACGCAATATTTGCTGGACCTTCCGACACATCCGATCGAGGTCGCTCACATCATGGATCGGTAATTCTTTCATGCCAGGATTGCACGCGCAATATCGTTTCGCCTGCTCTATACTTCGGTCACCTACACTGTTCAGGACGGGAAAAGCTGATAGATGAGCACCGACTTTTTCTCAGATCTGCTCACCACGATCTCCGAACGTGGGCGAACCTTGCTGCGACTTCGGCCTGCCGCAACCGACCCCAAGGAACACGCGTCCAACTTGATCGAGCTGTGCGATGAACTGCTCTCCGGACGCGGCGAAGCCTCCGGTACGGTGCTCGCAAGAGCCGTGATGGACCGGTATCAGGAGCTCGACAAGGCGGGCCGAAGCAGCTTTTTCCACCTCATGGCAAGCAAATATGGCGCTGACGTCGCCCGCGTCGAAAGGGCGATCACGGCTTGGCATCAACTCGCCCGGCGAAGATACCGGCGACCTGCATTTCGCATCAGAGCCACGGCGGCAGGAGCTATTCCGCCGCCTCAACCGTGCACCGGGCGCCACCCACGCGCTCGTCGAAATGCGCGCCGACTTGCTCGACGTCAAGGCTGGTCAAGCAGACCTTGCAAATGTCGACCGCGACATGGTCCATCTGCTAGCATCCTGGTTCAATCGAGGATTCCTTGTGCTCAAACGTATCGATTGGTCAACGCCTGCGAATATTCTCGAAAAGGTCATCCGCTATGAGGCGGTGCACGAGATCCACGACTGGGATGATCTGCGCCGGCGTATCGACCCGGAGGACCGCCGTTGCTATGGCTTCTTCCATCCGGCGCTGCTCGATGAGCCGCTGATTTTCGTCGAAGTCGCCCTGACCGAAACGATCCCCGGATCCATCGCACCGCTGCTGGCTGTCGACCGTGAGCCGGTGCCAATCGCGAAGGCCCGCACGGCGGTGTTCTATTCGATCTCGAACTGCCAACGCGGCCTCGCCGGCATTTCATTCGGCAATTTCCTGATCAAGCAGGTTGTCGAGGAGTTGCGGCGCGACCTGCCGAAGCTCGACAGTTTCGTCACGCTGTCGCCGGTTCCCGGCTTCCGCACATGGCTGAAGACCGCGCACGACTTGCCGCTGTCCGAAGAGGGACGCGTCCTGCTCGATCTGCTCGACACGCCGGACTGGGTGCAAAACGAAGCCTTGGCAGGCCAGTTGCGCAGCATCCTCGAGCCCCTCGCGGCGCACTACTTCCTGCTGGCCAAGCGCAGCAGCGGCGCGCCGGTCGATTCCGTGGCGCGCTTCCACCTTGGCAATGGCGCGCGGTTGGAACGCATCAACTGGCTCGGTGACACATCGATGAAGGGCATGCGCGAGTCCGCCGGAATCATGGTCAACTACCTGTACCAGCTCGACGACATCGAAAAGAACCACGAGGCCTACGCCAAGGACTACGAGGTGACAGCCTCATCCGCCGTCAAGAAAATGCTGAAGACGGACGGCAAGAAGCTGGTCGAACCGCGCTGACCTGCCAGCGCAGACCAAGCTGCGCAGGCAGAGGTGAGTACATTCAGGCTTCGGGAAACCCGCGCAGCAGGTAGACCCGAAGCCAGTGCAACAGGCTGTTGAGGAGCAGCCCGAGCGCTGAAATCATGATCAGCGGAACAAACATATCAACCGTCTGGAACGTACGCGCCGCCTGCACCAGCATATGGCCAAGCCCGTCAGTCGACGTGATCATCTCCGCCAGAAACACCACGATGCAGGAGATTACGAGGCCGATGCGGCATCCAGTGAGGATCGACGGCATAGCTGCTGGCAACACCACCTTGAACAGGATCTGCCAGCGCGGCGTGCCCGCCGCCATGGCTGACCAGATCAGCTTCTGCTCCACCATGGTCGCGCCGTAATAGGTCGACAGCAAAATCGGGAACAGCGCATCCGCAGCCACCAGCGTCACTTTCGAGGCGTGGTCGAAGCCGAGGATCAACAGCATCGCCGGATAGAGCGCGACCTTCGGCACCGGCGCAAGTACGCGGACCACCGGCTTCACCACGGCGTTGATCGCCGGGCTAACCGCCGCCGCAAGGCCAATCGTCACGCCCAGCACGACAGCGATGATGAACCCGCCGAACAACCGGATCAACGTAGAGCCGACGCCCTCAAGAAATTCCGCCGTCAGCAATCGCTCGAACAGGCGCATGAACACCGCGCCGGGAGCGGGCAACAGCGCCGGCGGTGTCCCGCCATAGCTGACCATGAACTGCCAAAGCCCGATCAGCAGCGCGATCGGCACCGCTCCGAGCAAGCCTGTCTTGACCTTGTCCATCACGAGAAACTCAAGGGCATATCGTGCTGCGGTTTGCTCCACCGCACGAGGTAACTCCGCAGCGCCTCAAACCCGGCGTCGAACACAATGCCGAGCGCGCCGATGATCATGATCACGGCAAACACGGCGTCGTACTGCGCCATGTCCAGCGCGTTGAACAGCACCGACCCGATGCCCGACTGCCGCGCGATCATCTCGCTCGTCACCATGGTGATCAGCGCCAGCACCAGCCCGGTGCGGCACCCGGTCAGGATCTCCGGCAGCGCCGCAGGCAGGACGATGCGAAACAGCCGCCGCCCAGCGCTCATGCCCATCGCGGCGGCGGACCATAGCATCTTTTCCTCGACAGCCTTGCTGCCCTGAAACGCGTGGTAGATCACCGGCAGGCTGACGCCGAGAAAGATCACCAGCGTCTTGGAGAGATCGCCGACGCCGAGCCACAGCATGATGATCGGCATCAGCGCCGCCTTCGGCACCGGATAAACCACCATCAGCAGCGGATTGAAGAAGGCCGCGACGCTTTTCACCCGGCCCATCATCAGACCAAGCGGAATCGACACGATCAGCGCGGCGACCAGGCCAAAGATCATGCGGCGGATGGAATCGCCAATATTGACGAGCGATTCCTTGTCGGTGACGACATCGGGGATGGCCTTGATCGTTTCCCATGCGGTCGGAAAGCTGTTGGTCTGCAACATCAGGGACGCCACCTGCCATATTCCCAGCAGGCCGATGAATGCGAGCAGCGGCGCGACACCGCCGCGCAGGGCGCGCAGGCTCGTCATGGCTTCAGCTCGCCATCGCCGCTGTCGTCGATCAGCCCTTCGATGTCCACGACATACTTCTGGAATTTCGGATCAAGCAGCAGATCGGCGCGTCGACGCGGGCGCGGCAGGTCGATGTCGACGATCGTCTTCACGCTGCCCGGCGAGCGCGTCATGACCATCACCTTGTCCGAGAGGAACACCGCTTCCTCGACCGAATGGGTGACAAACAGCACGGTCTTGCGATCGCGCTCCCAGATCTCAAGCAAATCATTCTGCAGGCGTGTGCGCGTATGCGCGTCCAATGCGCCGAACGGCTCGTCCATCAGCAACACCGACGGGCCATAGGCCAGCGTCCGCGCGATGGCGACGCGCTGCTTCATGCCGCCGGACAATTCCTTGGGGTAGAAATTTTCATAGCCCTTGAGGCCGACCATGTCGATCAGCTTGCGGCTTTGCAGTTCGGCCTCGGCCCGCTTCACGCCCTGCTGCAACAGGCCGTACATCACATTGCCGATCACAGTCTTCCAGGGAAACAGCGCGAATTCCTGAAACACCGGGCCGCGGTCCGGGCCCGGACCGGTGATCACCCTGCCCTTGACGCGCGCCTCCCCCTGGCTCGGCTGGACGAACCCGCCAACGATATAGAGAAGGGTCGATTTGCCGCATCCGGACGGGCCGAGAATCGAAACGAAAGCGCCCTCATCGACCGACAGGGACACATCCGAAAGGGCCAGATGACTGCGCCGACCCGCCGTTTCGAACAGCTGCGAAACGCGATCGATCTCCACCATGCCCTGCGCCGCCGCCGGCCTGGTCGAGACTGGCTCCGCACTGACAACTTCGGAAGGCAGCGTCACCACGCTCATCCCCGGCTCCTCACTTCAACACATACGCATGGCTGCGCGGATACGCAGCAGGTGCTCCGGAGGTGATGAACCCAACTCGGGCCGCAAGCGCAACTGCTTTTGCGGCCAAGCAGCCCGAATTGTCCAGTTCCAGCCTCGAAGAATTCGCTCCAAGGCCGGAAGTCTGGCCGGGCCGATCAGGCCTCGTCGCGATAATAGGGCTCGACCGGGCCGCTCAGCTTGATCAGGAGGGCGTTGCCGAACCGATCCTTCGCGGCCCCGGCAGGAACGCGGACCCAGCCTTCACTGACGCAATATTCTTCTACGTTGTTCTTTTCCGCTCCCTTGAAGCGGACGCCAATATCGAATGCGAGCACGTCTTCGTTGTAATGCGGGCTACGCGGATCGACCGAGAGGCGGTCAGGCAAAGCAGGCTTGGAATTTGTTTCGGTCATAGCAGCGTCTCGATTTCGTTTCTAAGGGCCTCCGGGCGCACCATCGGACCAAACCGCCCGGCGACATTGCCGGAACGGTTGACGAGGAATTTTGTAAAATTCCACTTGATGGCGGACCCAATCCACCCTGCCTTTTCAGATTTCAGAAAATTATACAACGGGTGCGCAGCATCACCGTTGACATCAATCTTCTGAAACATCGGAAAAGACACGTCATAGTTGAGTTTGCAGAAACTGGCTATCGCCGCCGCGTCGCCCGGCTCCTGCCGGCCGAACTGGTTGCACGGGAATCCGAGCACGACCAGCCCGCGCGGGCCATAGGCCCGGTACAAGGCTTCAAGCCCTTCGTATTGAGGCGTGAAGCCGCAAGCGCTGGCGGTGTTCACGATCAGCAGGACCTTGCCCGCGTAATCCGCCAGCGCGACAGGTTCACCGGAGAGCGATGTCGCAGAAAAATCGTAGATGGTTGTCATCGCTCTCCTTTAGCACAGGTCACACCGAAACGGGATCGACCGGCGCAACCGGCACGCCACCGGCCTCGACGGCTTCGGCGGCGGAAAGGCAAAGGTCTTCGCGGAAACGGGGGCCGACCAGTTGCACGCCCACCGGCGCCTTGCCGACCAGCCCCGTCGAGACCGAGACCGCAGGCAGACCGATCAGCGGCAAACCGACCTGAGGCATCTGCGCCGCCCAGACCCGTTTGAAGGAGGCGTCATCCTTGAGGTCAAGTTGATCCGGGAACGGCAACTCGCCGGACACCGGCATCAGCACCACCGCATAGTCCTGCATGAAGAGCTGCCATTCGCGCACCAGCGTGGCACGCCGCACCAGCGCTCGCGACAGCGCCGCCGTATCCAGCCCATCGACTAACGCACGATTGCCGCGCAAGCATGCCAGCGCGCCAGGATCGCCTTCGCGCTCCGCAAGCTCGAGCATCGCGTCGAAATTGTCGCCGAGCCACAGGATCGTCTGCAACGTCGCCGCCTCCCGCAACGGCGGCGTATTGTCGATTTCCTCGACGATCCAGCCTGCGGCCTGCAACCGTTTCCCTGCGTCGCGCACGGCAGCTTCAATTTCTGGTGCGGTCGCGAGCCCGTCAGGGGCGATGCACATCGCCACCCGCTTCTCACGTGGCGGGCCAATCAATGGCGCCGGCACCCACCAGGGATCCCGCGCATCCGGCTGCGCCATCGCCTCCAGTGCAACCCTGAGGTCGGCGATCGTGCGCGCGATCGGCCCCGACACCGCGCCGAGTTGAGCGGCAATCGGACGCTCTGCGCCTGACGCATTGAACGCAGCGACACGCCCGAACGAGGGCCGCAGACCATGCACGCCGCAGGCGTAGGCGGGATAGCGCACCGACCCGGCAATATCGGTGCCATGACCGATATGGCCGATGCCTGCGGCAACCGCCGAAGCTGCGCCGCCTGACGATCCGCCCGGCGTCCGCGACGGGTCGCGCGGATTTTTTGTGTGGCCGTGAACGAGATTATTTGTGAACCAGCGATAGGAGAACGCAGGCGTGTTGGTGCGTCCGACGATCACCGCCCCGGCCTTGCGGAAGTTCTCGACAACGGGATTGCTGGACTTGGCGATCAGGTCCCGTTGCAACGTCAAACCGTTGGTCGTTGCAAACCCTTCCTGGTCGATGTTGACCTTGACGGTGATCGGCACGCCGCCAAGCGGACCGACATCTTCACCGCGCGCCAGGCGGGCGTCGATTGCGTTGGCCTGCGCCAATGCATCTGCCGGTCGGTGATCAACCACCGCGTTGATAGCAGGGTTCACCGCATCAATCCGAACCAGAGCCGCAACCGTTGCGTCCTTGGCTGATACCTGCTTGTCACGAATGAGCGCCGCCAATTCAACGGCGGATAGACGCCAGAGATTCTGCATTACACCCCCACGAAGAGTTCTACCGTGGATTAGGCCATGCATTTTCGTGAGGGGGAAGCACCCAGTGCGAGATCAATCGAAGAAAATGTCCTCACGCAGCACGAAAGCTAGTGCGCCGCCTTGACAGGCTCGATCATATCGATGAGCGCTTCCGAAAATGGGAACTCGAGGACGACTTCACCGCGATCGTTGGTCACTTCCAGAACCGCATTGACCAGTTGCGGACTGTTCATTTCAGACTGCATCAGTTGCCGGATCATGGCGCGAGCGACCTCCCAGGCGTGATCGTGATCTCGCAGATGCTCACCCTCGGGGTCCTCCACAAGGTGGCCATCGATCCGGGTGTTGAAAAAGAAACGCTGCATATTGTTCTCGCTGGAGGATTTTCCAAGCACATATCACCACAACAGATCGCGTGGCAGTAAAGTCTATGCGACCCATACTTTGTGCGTTGCGGCGGAACTAATCATGCTTTTGCACGATGTAAAGGGGTGACGGTTGATCCGTCTGGGTCTACATTTACGAGGCAGCGACGCGCTGCCTTACTCGGGAGATCGGAATGGCTTGGAAAGCACCCAAGGTAATCGAAGTGCCCGTTGGCATGGAAATCAACATGTACGCCTGCGCTACTCGCAAGTAAGCGCCAGAGTTCATTGCTACGTGTCGGCGCCGCCGGAGACGGCGGCACCGATGTCGCGTGATAACGTCCTCGTGCAGCTCAGGTTGGGCACATCCCGGTGTTGATCCAAGCCGCAACGGTGTGATCAATGAACATTGTTGTTCTGGGCGCTGCAGCGGGCGGCGGGTTACCTCAGTGGAACTGTGGATGTCCCAATTGCCGGGCAGCCAGAGCCACACAGGCGCAGCTTGCGGCAACCCAGACGTCTGTGATCGTCAGCAGCGACGGCGTGAACTGGTTCATGATCAACGCTACGCCTGACTTCCGCAGCCAGGCTTTGGCGACTGTGCAGCTCCATCCGCGGCAAGGGTCGCTTCGCAATAGCCCCATCGCTGGCGTGATCCTCACCAATGGCGAGATCGACGCCATCGTCGGCCTGCTTTCTATGCGCGAGCGCGGGTGCTTCGGTATATTCGCTCATCCACGCGTGCTGGACATCCTCAGCGACAACAGCATCTTCAACGTTCTCAATCCGGACAGGGTGCCGCGGCACGCTATCGCATTGGAACGCTCGTTCGCGCCGCCTCTTCCCGACGGCTCACCATCCGGCTTGACCGTCACGGCCTTCGCTGTGCCCGGCAAGAGCGCCTGGTTTCTGGAGAGCAACTCGACTTCGGAGCGGGACCATCCGGGCGACACCATCGGGCTACGCATCGCCGATCGATCCGGCAAGTTGGCCGTGATCATTCCGGGCTGCGCCCGCATTGACGACGGCGTAAGGGCGCGGATATCCGGCGCTGATCTACTTCTGTTCGACGGCACGCTCTGGCAAGATGATGAAATGATCCTTGCTGGGTTAAGCGATAAGCGCGGGCAGGATATGGGTCATGTTTCCATGTCCGGCGACTACGGCGCCATTGCGAACCTGGCCGACACGCCGGTGGCGCAAAAGGTGTTCATTCACCTCAACAATTCCAACCCGGCGCATTCGCCCCAGTCTGCCGAGCGCCAAGCCGTCGAGGCGGCTGGTTGGCAGATCGCATATGATGGCATGGAGATCATTCTGTGAACGGTCGCTTCGTAAATGTTCCGCTGTCAATCGATCAGCTTGAAACGGCCGAACAGCTCGAAGCGGCGCTGCGCCAGATTGGCGCGACGCGCTATCACAGCCTGCACCCCTTTCACGGCTTGTTGCATGGTGGACAACTGAACAAGGGTCAGGTTCAGGCCTGGGCGCTCAACCGCTACTATTATCAAAGCACCATTCCGATTAAGGATGCCGTGGTCATCTCGCGCTTTCGCGACCGCGCCATGCGGCTCGAGTGGCGGCACCGGCTGGAAGACCACGACGGCGACCTCGGCAGCGAAGGCGGCATCGAGCGCTGGCTGAAACTGACCGAAGGCCTCGGTCTTGATAGCGCCTATGTCGAGTCAACCGAGGGCATTCTTCCGGCGACGCGTTTCGCGGTCGAGGCCTATGTCCATTTCGTCCGAGATCGGTCGCCGCTGGAAGCCGTCGCGTCGTCACTCACTGAATTGTTCGCGCCAACGTTACATGAAGAGCGCATCTCCGGAATGCTGGCGCACTACGACTTCATCAATCCCGACATCATGAGCTACTTTTCGCGTCGGCTGGAGCAAGCGCCCCGCGACGCCAACTTCGCGCTGGACTACTGCAAGACGCACGCCGCAACGCCTGCCGAACGCGCCGCAGTGTGCCGGGCGCTGATCTTCAAGACCAATGTTCTTTGGGTTCAACTCGATGCACTGTATCATGCCTATGTGAACGGCTACATTCCGCCGGGAGCATTCGTCCCGGCACAGCATCAGGTCCCGTCATGACGGAGAACCGACGACAGCGGCTGGTGATCAGCGCCACGAGCAAGCCCAAGCTGCCGCGCCACGCCCGGCTTCGGTTTGATGACACGCGGCAGCGCTGGGTTATTCTCGCTCCCGAACGGGTGCTGGCCCCGGATGATATCGCTGTCGAGGTTCTGCAGTTATGCGATGGCGCACGCAACGTTGAATCAATCGCAGCCGTACTGGCGGCAAAATACACCGCCGAGATCAGCATCATTTGTGATGATGTCGTCGCGATGCTGCAAGACTTGGCTGACAAGGGCTTCCTCGTCGCTGAACAAACGGTGACGCCATGAGCGACATCCCGACCCGCGCTGACGTCTTGCCGACAAACTCGCTGGCTGTTCTGGAATCGCCGAACGCCGCGCGCGAGACATTCGGCATTCCGCTCGCGGTGCTGGCTGAATTGACGCATCGCTGCCCGCTGCAATGTCCCTATTGTTCGAACCCAGTCGAGCTTGAACGCGCGGCTGGCGAACTCAGCACCGAAGAATGGAAACGCATCCTTGCCGAGCTTGCTGAAATCGGTGTTCTGCAAATTCACTTTTCAGGCGGCGAACCGACGGCTCGCAAGGATCTTGTCGAACTCGTGCAACATGCCACCGATGTTGGTCTGTACTCCAACCTGATCACCTCGGCAGTGACGCTCACGCGCGACAGAATTGCCGCGCTCGCTGACGCAGGCCTGTGCCATATCCAGATCAGTTTTCAGGGCAGCGAAGCCGATGCGGCTGATCGGGTTGCCGGAATGCGGCGGGCGCATGCGAAGAAGCTGCAAGCGGCGGCGTGGTCGCGCGAGCTGGACCTGCCACTGACTGTCAATGCGGTGATGCATCGGCAGAACTTGCATCAATTGCCAGACATCATCGAGATGGCGGTTTCCTTGGATGCCGACCGGTTGGAGATCGCCAATGTGCAATACTACGGCTGGGCGCTGAAAAATCGGCCGGCGTTGATGCCGACCTATGAACAGGTCGAGCAGACCAATGCGATTGTCGACGCGGCGCGGGTGCGCCTGAAAGGCATTCTCGAGATTGATTACGTCGAACCGGATTATTACGCCCTTCGCCCGAAGCGCTGCATGGGCGGCTGGGCGCGGCAATTCTTTAATATCTCACCCAGTGGCAAGATCCTGCCATGCCACGCGGCTGAGACGATTACCGGTCTCGATTTTTTATCTGTCCGCAGCAATCATTCGATTGCGTGGATCTGGAAAAACTCCGAGGCTCTCAACCGATACCGCGGCATCGGTTGGATGAAAGAACCGTGCCGCAGTTGCATTCATCGGGAGGAGGATCTTGGCGGTTGTCGCTGCCAGGCATTCGCGCTGACCGGCGACCCGGCAAACACCGACCCGGCCTGCACGCTTTCGCCAATTCATGACGAGATGTTTGGATTGGCGCAACGTGAGCTGACGACCGACACGACGCGATTCATCTATCGCAATTTTTCTGGCGGCACATTGGAGACAGACCCTGACCATGGCGATTGACGCTTACAGCGCTCCGGCTCAATCCGACACATCGGTCAGAAGCCATATGCTCGCGGTTGGTGACGGCCATGAGTTGTATGTTGAAACGAGCGGCGCGCCGGATGGCATACCCGCTGTCTATCTGCACGGCGGTCCGGGCAGCGGCTGCCAGGCCGCACATCGTCGATTGTTTGACCGCAAGCGTTTCCGCAGCATCCTGTTCGACCAGCGCGGTTCAGGCCGCAGCACGCCGAGCCGCTGCCGTATCGCAAATACGACGCAGCATCTGATCGCCGATATGGAATTGATCCGCGAAACCTTTGGCTTCGAAAAATGGCTGGTGGTCGGCGGCTCCTGGGGCGCAACGCTCGCTCTCGCCTATGCCGAAGCTTATCCACAACGCGTCAGCGGGCTCGTTTTGCGCGCAACCTTTCTTGGCACGCGCGCGGAGCTGGAGGACGCATTCTATCGCGCGTTGCCGCGCCACTTCCCCGAGCTAAATAGTGATTTCCTCAGCCTGCTGTCGGAGCGCGAACGACGGTCGCCGCTCGATGCCTATTGGGCGCGCATTCTTGACGACGATCCTGCCATCCATGTGCCGGCGGCACGCGCCTGGAATGGTGTCGAAAGCATTCTTTCGGAGGTCGCGCCGAAGCGATCCCGCCTCGATCTCGAAAACCTCTCGGCGCCCGCCCGTCAACCAGCGCCTGCAACGCCCTACATGGAAGCGCATTATTTTGTGAATGATTGCTTCATGCAGTCGGATCAATTGCTGAGAAATGCTTCCGCCCTGCGAAACACGCCTGGCGTCATCGTTCAGGCCCGGTACGATTTGCTGTGCCCGCCGAGCGTGTCGCGCGCATTGAAAGACGTCTGGCCGTTGGCCGATATCGCCATAGTGGAAACAGCCGGGCATTCGCTATTCGACCCCGGCGTTTATCAGGCTGTCACCAAGGCAATCACCGATCTCGCCTATTGAGCAAAGATAACGGCTCCCTCGCATTACCACAGCGGAATCGGGAACCGAACCGCGCGTGAAACGTAGACCAGTGTCTCCTTCAAAACAGGCACCTACGGATGAACATCCCCACGCCGACGACGTCGCACGCCAGCACTCACGATACTCTGTGCATTAACGCGATCAGAACGTTGGCGATGGATGCGGTGCAGAAGGCGAACTCGGGGCATCCGGGCACGCCGATGGGAATAGCGCCCGTCGCCTTCAACTTGTGGCAAAATCACCTTCGGTATGATCCTGCGAACCCACTTTGGCCGAACCGGGACCGGTTTATCCTGTCGGCCGGGCACGCATCGATCTTGCTGTACTCGCTTCTCCATATCACCGGCGTGAAGAAGGCGACCAACAGCAAGGTTGATAACGAGCCTGCCGTTTCGCTGGATGACATCAAGCAATTCCGGCAACTCGACAGCGTGACGCCGGGGCATCCGGAATATCGCCATACCACGGGCGTGGAAACGACGACGGGTCCACTTGGCCAGGGTTGCGGCAACAGCGTCGGCTTTGCGATTGCGTCGCGTTGGCTCGGCGCCACCTATAACCGCCCCGGCAAGACGCTGTTTGACTTCAACGTCTACACGCTGTGCAGCGATGGCGACATGATGGAAGGCGTCGCCAGCGAGGCGGCGTCCCTGGCCGGCCATCTCGGCCTCGACAACCTGTGCTGGATCTATGACAGCAATACCGTGACCATCGAGGGCCACACGGAATTGGCCGAGGATGAAGACGTTGGGGCACGCTTTCGCGCCTACAAGTGGCATGTCCTGCATGTGCCTGACGCCAACGATCTGGACGCCATGAGCGCCGCGCTCGAAACGTTCAAGGCCAACAAGAACCGCCCCACGATGATCATCGTCAACAGTGTAATCGGCTACAGCGCCCCGACCAAGCAGGGCACCTCCGCCGCGCACAGCGACGCCCTCGGTGAGGACGAAATCCGCAAGGCCAAGGCATTTCTCGATTGGCCGGTCGATGCGCAGTTTCTTGTTCCAGATGACGTCTACATGACCATGCAGCAGGGTATCGGCAAACGCGGAGCCCAACTGAGCGAAGCCTGGCGGAAAACGTTTGACGACTACGGTGATGAACACCCCGAAGAGGCACTCGAGATTGAACGCCTCATCGCGGGCGAGTTGCCCGATGGCTGGGCAACCGACCTGCCCGCTTTTGAGTTCAACGAAAAAGGCATCGCGACGCGCGAGGCATCCGGCAAAGTGCTGAACGCCATCGCCCAGCGCGTACCGTGGTTGGTTGGCGGCGCGGCGGACCTCGCACCGTCTACCAAAACGAAACTGACGTTCAACTCCGCTGGCTCGCTTTCTGCCAAAACACCGGGAGGCCGCAATGTGCATTTCGGCATCCGCGAACACGCCATGGGCGCGGCGGTCAACGGCATGGCGCTCTGCGGATTGCGCGCCTTCGGCGCGACGTTTCTGATCTTTAGCGATTACATGCGGCCGCCGATCAGGCTGGCTTCTCTCATGAACATTCCCGTATTCCACGTCTTTACACACAACTCTATCGGCGTCGGTGAAGATGGCCCAACCCACGAGCCGATCGAACAACTGGTCAGCCTGCGCGCCATGCCCGGTTTGACGACTTTCCGCCCGGCGGATGCGAATGAAGTGACTGTCGCCTATCGCGTCATCATGGGTATGGTGGATGCGCCCTGCGTCCTTGCGCTCAGCCGGCAACCGCTGCCCATTCTCGACCGTACGCAAATACGCATCTGCCAATGGCCTCGCCAAAGGCGGCTATGTGTTGAGGGACTGCGGTGACGACGAACCCGACGTGATCCTGATCGGCACAGGCAGCGAGGTGCATTTATGCGTCGCTGCGCAGCTCGAACTTGAGAAACGCAATATTTCATCGCGCGTCGTCAGCCTGCCGTCGTGGGAATTGTTCGAAAAGCAGGATGCGTCATACCGCGCCTCCGTTTTACCGCCACATATTCACGCAAGAGTATCGGTCGAAGCAGGTTCGGTGATCGGTTGGGATCGCTATGTTGGGCCGAACGGCGCCCGGATCGGAATGGAAACCTTCGGTGCGTCGGCCCCGCTAAAGGACCTGTTGACAAAATTCGGCTTCACGCCAGAAAGGGTGTGGGAAGCCGCAATTCAGCAGATCAAACAGAACAAGGCATCATGAACCGGGTCAAGAAACTTGAGCAGTACGGCCAGGCAGTTTGGCTTGATTTCATTGCGCGCGGCTTCATTGCGGACAATAGTCTTGCGCGGCTCATTGACGACGACGCCGTCAAGGGCGTTACTTCGAATCCCTCGATCTTCGAAAAGGCAATCGGCAGCTCGGACGAATACGACGGCTCGATTACAGAAGCGCTCGCGTCGGGTGACCTGACCGCTGCGGACCTGTTCGAGCAGGTCGCCATTCAGGATATCCAGCATGCCGCCGATGTGCTGAAGCCGGTCTACGATCGCCTCAAAGGCAAGGACGGCTTCGTCAGTCTCGAAGTCTCGCCCTATTTGGCGCATGACGCCGAAGGCACGATCATCGAAGCGCGACGCTTGTGGAAACAAGTCAACCGCAAGAACCTGATGGTCAAGGTGCCTGCCACCGAGGAAGGGCTTGTGGCGATCAGGACGCTGATCGGCGAAGGCATCAGCATCAACATCACGCTGCTGTTCTCGCAGGCGGTCTATCGCGATGTCGTCGAAGCCTATCTGTCCGGCCTTGAGCATCTCGTCGCCAATGGCGGCGATCCCACGCACGTTGCAAGCGTCGCGAGCTTTTTTGTCAGCCGCATCGACACCTTGGCCGACAAGCAGCTGGATGAACTGATCGACAAGGCAGACGCAGCGACCAAGCCCGGCCTGACCGCGCTCCAGGGCAAGGTTGCGATCGCCAACGCCAAGCTGGCCTATCAGGACTATCTGAAACTGTTCGATGGGCCGCGCTGGGAAGCGCTGCGCGCCAAGGGCGCACAGGAGCAACGCCTTCTCTGGGCCTCGACCGGCACCAAGAACAAGGCCTATCGCGACACGCTCTACGTCGAGGAATTAATCGGCGAGAACACGGTCAACACCGTGCCGCCTGCGACCCTCGACGCATTTCGCGACCATGGCGAAGTTCGCGCCAGCCTGACGGAGAATGTTGAGGCGGCACGCGCAACGATCGAAGCCTTCGCCCGCGCGGGGCTTTCGCTCGACAAGATGACTGCCGATCTGGTGACTGACGGCGTCAAGCAATTCGCCGACGCCGCCGACAAGCTCTATGGCGCGGTTGCGACCAAGCGCAACGCGGCGCTTGGCAAGGCGCTCGATACGGCTGCATTCACCTTGCCTGATGATCTGAGCAAGGCCGTCGACGCGCGGCGCGAGAGATTGGCGCGCCTCCGCAGGCATTCGCCGCCTGTGGAAGCAGGACGCAAGCGTCTGGACCGGCGGCGACGAAGCCAGCTGGCTCGGTTGGCTGACCAGCGTCAGCACGGCTCGGAATGATATCAAGACCTATACGCAGTTGCAGGACTGGGTGAAGCAGCATGGCTTCAGCGACGCTGTTGTGCTCGGCATGGGCGGATCGAGTCTCGGTCCGGAAGTGATCGCACTGACGTTTGCATCGCAACCCGGCTTTCCGCGCCTGCATGTGCTGGATTCGACCGATCCGGCGCAGGTCCGCGCCATGGAAACCGGCGTCGATCTCGCCAAGACGCTGTTCATCGTCTCGAGCAAATCCGGCGGCACGACCGAGCCGAATGTTCTCAAGGCCTACTTTTTCGACAAGGTAAGAACAGCGGTCGGCAAGGATAAAGCCGGAACGCATTTCGTCGCCGTGACCGATCCCGGCTCGTCGCTGGCCGAGCTAGCCGCTGCCGACAAGTTCGCGCATGTGTTTGAAGGTGATCCGGCCATCGGCGGCCGCTACTCGGTGCTCTCGCCATTCGGCCTTGTGCCAGCAGCCATTGCCGGCGTGGATGTTGCCAAGTTTCTGGCCACCACCCAGGGCATGGTCAACTCATGCGGGCCTGATGCGCCACCATCGATCAATCCCGGCGTTCAACTCGGCCTGGTGCTCGGCGAAGCAGGGCTCGCAGGCCGCGACAAGGTCACGCTGTTCTCGTCACCGGGCATCGGCGACTTCGGCGCATGGGCCGAACAACTCATCGCGGAATCCACCGGCAAGGATGGCAAGGGCCTGATCCCGATTGCCGACGAACCGATCGGCTCGCCAGATGTCTACGGCAACGACCGAGTGTTCATCGACCTGCGGCTGGCTAGCGATGCTGCGCCGGGCCAGGATGACAAGCTCGCGGCTCTTGCGAAAGCTGGCCATCCGGTCGTCCGGATCACAGTGCAATCGCCGCTGCATATCGGGCAGGAATTCTTCCGTTTTGAACTGGCGACCGCCGTAGCCGGCGCGATCCTCGGCATCAATCCGTTCAACCAGCCGGACGTCGAAGCTGCGAAGATTAAGACGCGCGACCTCACGGCGGCCTATGAAAAAGCCGGCGCGCTGCCGGTCGAGACCCCGGTTGCATCCTTCGCCGAAGCCGATGTGTATACAGACGGCCTCAACGCCGAGGCGCTGCGCAAGGCGGGCGCAGGCGACAACCTCACGTCCTGGATCAAAGCGCAGCTGTCCCGCGTCGGCGCAGGCGACTACGTTGCGATCCTCGCGTTTATCGCGCGCACACCAGTCGGCATCGACACCCTGCAGAAGCTGCGCACCTCCGTGCGCGACGCAAAGAAGGTCGCGACCTGCGCGGAGTTCGGCCCGCGCTTTCTTCATTCGACCGGCCAAGCCTACAAGGGCGGCCCCAACAGCGGTGTGTTTATTCAGATCACCGCCGATGATGGAGCCGACCTTGCAGTGCCGGGACAGAAGGCAAGCTTCGGCGCCATCAAGGCGGCGCAGGCGCGCGGCGACTTCGACGTGTTGACGGAACGCAAACGACGGGCGATCCGCATTCATCTCAAAGGCGATGGGCAGGCGGGACTCGTCCGGCTCGAGAAACTGTTCCTCGATAGCTTGAGGTAGCTGACGCATCCGCCGCCCCGCACCTGTCCATTCAAGGAAACACGACATGCAGCTGGGATTGATCGGACTGGGCCGAATGGGTGGCAATATCACCCGTCGGCTGATGCGGGAGCAGCATGACCTGGTGGTCTATGACCATCAGGCAAGCGTCGTCGCAGCGCTGGCGACCGAGGGCGCAGCCGCATCCGCTTCACTCGAAGATCTTGTGTCTAAACTGACCGCGCCGCGCACGGTCTGGGTCATGCTGCCGTCAGGCGCGATCACCGAAGACACAATTCAACAGCTCGCGAAACTCCTGCAACCGGGCGACACCATCATCGATGGCGGCAACACCTTCTGGCAGGACGACGTGCGGCGGAGCCAGCAGCTCAAGGCTCTCCACATCAACTACATCGACGTCGGCACCTCGGGCGGTGTCTGGGGTCTCGATCGCGGCTACTGCATGATGATCGGCGGCGACACCGCCGTGGTCGAGCGGCTCGATCCGATTTTCAAAACGCTCGCGCCCGGGATCGGCGACATCCCGCGCACGCCAGGGCGCGAGACCAGCGATCCGCGCGCTGAGCAGGGATACATCCATGCCGGTCCGCCCGGCGCCGGCCATTTCGTCAAGATGGTGCACAATGGCATCGAATACGGCCTGATGCAGGCCTATGCCGAAGGCTTCGACATTCTGAAGAACGCCAATATCGACGCGCTTCCCGAAGCGCACCGGTTCGACCTCAACATTACCGACATCGCCGAAGTCTGGCGCCGCGGCAGCGTCGTCACATCGTGGCTGCTCGACCTGACAGCCACCGCGCTCGCGCACAACCCCTCGCTCAACAACTACTCCGGATTCGTTCAGGACTCCGGCGAAGGCCGCTGGACAGTGAATGCAGCGATTGACGAGGCAGTGCCCGCCGAAGTGCTCACAGCCGCGCTATACGCGCGCTTCCGGTCCCGCCAACAACATACCTTCGCCGAAAAGATTCTCTCCGCCATGCGCGAAGGCTTTGGCGGCCACAAGGAGCCCGGCGCCCCCGCCTGACGCCTCTCGTCTATTGCACGAAGGATGCACGCAGTGATGCAACAGCAGGTCAGACAAACTCCCGGCGCCAACGGCGCGTCGTCCAGGGCGAAGCGTCCGGACAGCTCCAGCTTCGTTCTGTTCGGCGCAACCGGCGATCTTGCCAAGCGGCTGGTGATCCCGGCACTCTACAATCTGTTCACCCAGGATCTGCTGCCCGAGACCTTCGTCATCATCGGCATCGTTCGTTCTGAGGCCGACGCGTCCACGCTCAAGGATGAGCTGCTTCAAGGGCTCAAACAGTTCGGAAAATGCGTTGACGACGCCAAGGCCGATGAGCTGATGCAACGTTTCGCCGTTGCCGAAGCCGATCCGGCGCAACCCAAGACATTCGATCAACTTGGCGACCGGCTCGACGACATTGAAAAGAAGCACGGCACAGCAGGCAACCGGCTGTTCTATCTGGCGACTCCGCCCACCGCGTTTACGATCATCGCTTCGCAGCTCGCGCGGATCGGGCAATTCGATGAGGACAAATGCTGGCGTCGGCTGATCGTCGAGAAACCATTCGGCACTGATCTGGAGTCCGCTCACGTACTCAACGATCATCTGCTCAGCCTGCTGACTGAACGACAGATCTACCGGATCGACCACTACCTCGGCAAAGAGACGGTGCAGAATATTCTGGTGTTGCGTTTCGCCAATGGCATCTTCGAGCCAATCTGGAACCGCAACCACATTGATCACATCCAGATCACCGTCGAAGAAAAAATCGGCGTAGGTCATCGCGGCAGCTTTTATGACGCTACGGGCGCCTTGCGCGACATGGTGCCCAACCATCTGTTTCAGCTGCTGTCGCTGATCGCGATGGAGCCGCCGTCGAAGTTCGACGCTCACGAGGTCCGCTCTGAGAAAGCCCAGGTACTCGGAGCGATACAATTGCAGACCGAGCAGGAGGCGCTGCAAAATTCTGTGCGTGGCCAATATCTCGCGGGCATGGTCGATGACGACGCTGTCGCCGATTACACCGAGACGCGAAACGTTAAACCCGACAGCACCACCGAAACCTATGCAGCCCTCAAATTGACAATCGACAACTGGCGCTGGGCGGGCGTACCCTTCTATCTCCGCACCGGCAAGGCGCTGAAAGCCAAGCGGACCGAAGTTGCGATCAAGTTCAAGCAAGCCCCCTTCGCCATGTTCCGCGATACATCGGTCGATAGTCTCGCCGAGAACTATCTGGTCATCGGCGTCGAACCAAGCGAGTGCATCACCTTGCAGTTCAACACCAAAATCCCCGGACCGTCGGTGCGAATTGGCGGTGTTGCCATGGACTTCTTCTACAAGGATTACTTCAACGCGACGCCAAGCAATGGATATGAAACGCTGATCTACGACTGCATGATCGGCGACAACATCCTGTTCCAACGCGCGGACAGCGTCGAGGCCGGCTGGACCGCCGTGCAACCCTTCATCGACGCCTGGCATAAAGCAGGTCAGGACGGCCTCGAGAGCTATCGCGCAGGCACTGAGGGCCCGGCGCAAGCCGACGAACTACTTGCCCGCGACGGGCGCTCATGGCGCATACCATGAAAGAAGCCGCACCACGCACCGTCATCGCTGTCGACAATGCCGACAATCTGGCGGAGCGCGCCGCCGAGCGGTTGATCGCACGGCTGCAAGGCCCGCAGGACCAATTCGCTGTTTGCCTGACTGGCGGCTCAAGCCCGAAGCGAATGTATCATCTGCTCGTAACCGAAACTTACGCTGCGCGCATTCCGTGGCCGCGGGTGCATTGGTTCATCGGCGATGAGCGCTTCGTCCCGGCTGGCGACGCCCGCCATAACATGACGATGGCGCGCGACGCCTTTCTGAACCGCCATGCGCCGCCGGAGAATATTCACGCGATCCGCACGGATGTGGCCAGCCCGGACATTGCCGCGCGCCGCTACGAAGACGAACTGATGACGTTCTACGGCAGCGGCATGCTCGTCACCGAACGACCGCTGTTCGATATGGTTCTGCTCGGCATGGGGGGCGACGGACACACCGCATCGATGTTCCCCGACTACCCCGCCTCGATCGAATTGCAGCGCTGGGTCGTCGGCGTTCCCCAAGCGAACCTGAGTCCCTTCGTCGCGCGTGTGACGCTTACGTTTGACCCTCTCGAGTCCACGCGCGAGATCCTTTTTCAAGTCAGCGGCGCAGACAAACGGGCCATCCTGACGCGCGTGCTGAATGGCGAACGGCTGCCCGCCGCCCGCGCTCATGCCACTGGCGAGACAGTCTGGCTGTGCGATCGCGCTGCATTGCCGGAGAACGTCGATGGCTAACCGCCTGCCCGGTTCCTTCATCATCATGGGCGTTTCAGGCTCGGGCAAAACCACAATCGCAGAATCACTGGCCAGTCGTCTGGGCTGGCGCTTCGCCGATGGCGATAGTTTCCACCCGCCAGCGAACGTCACGAAGATGAGCCGCGGTGAACCACTGACGGACGACGACCGCCGACCGTGGTTGCAATCGATCGCTGACGCGATTGCCAAAGCGCGGACAGACAGCGAGCACTATGTCATCGCCTGCTCGGCGCTGAAGCGCGTCTATCGCAATATCTTGAGCGGCGGGCGGGAAGACGTCTGCTTTGTTTATCTCGCAGGGTCACGCGCGGTCATTGCGGAAAGGCTCGTCAATCGCCGCGGTCATTTCATGCCGCCATCGCTGCTCGATAGCCAGTTTGCCACGCTCGAAGAACCGCAAGCCGATGAAAACTTCATCGCCGTGTCAATCGAGGCCAGTGTCGACGAAATCGTCGATACAATCGTCTCCAAATTTGATCCCTCACATCAGGATGTCTCATGACGCGGATCACTCTTCTGGTCTCGGATGTTGATGGAACACTGGTGACGCCTGAAAAGGAGCTGACGCCGAAAACGATCGATGCGGTGAAGCGGCTGCGCGCCGGGGGCGTCGAGCTGACAATCGCCAGCAGTCGCCCGCCGGTCGGCATGGCATTTCTGATCAAGCCGCTGGCGATAACCCTGCCCATCGGCCCTTTCAACGGCAGCTCGCTGATTGCGCCAAACGGTTCAGTAATCACACAACATCTGATCCCTGAGAACGCAGTACGCGCCAGCATCAAGATGTTAACTGATCGCGGCATTGATATCTGGCTGTTCACCAATGATACCTGGATCGTTCAGCGGGACGACGGCAAGTATGTGCCCAGCGAGCAGAAGACAATTCGTCATGATCCGGTGATCTCGGCGGATCTTGCGCCTTACATCGCGCGCTGTTGCAAGATCGTTGGCGCCAGCGCTGACCCTGAGAAGCTGGCGACCTGTGAGGCAGATCTGCAAAAAGCGTTAGGCGATAGCGCGACAGTGATCCGCTCGCAGACATATTACCTTGATGTAACTCCACCGGGACAGAACAAAGGCACTTTTGTTTCAGCGGTTGCCAGGCATCTCGAGCTCAATTCACAGGCCATTGCCGCCGTCGGCGACATGCACAACGACGTTTCAATGTTCAAGGTCAGCGGTTTTTCAATCGCGATGGGAAATGCGTCGAACGATGTGAAGACGGAAGCCACAGAGGTCACAACTTCCAACAATGAGGAGGGATTTGCCGGAGCTGTCGATCTGGTGCTGGCGCATAACGCCAAGCTCTAGCGCGAGCTACCGGGAAGGTGCTCACGCAGAAAGTTCATGTCGACCGCTTCGCGCAGCTGCTCGATTTGCACCGGCAGGCGGCGACGCCAGTTCGGATGCTGGTCGATTGTGCCCGGGACGTTCGGCTGCTCCTCTACCTTGAGAAGATCCTCGAGCGAAATGGCCTTGAGTCGCGAGGGCGTGCGCTCCAGAAAGTCAACGATGCCGTTAAAATCGGTTCGTTCGATGCCGAGCTCACGCAGCCGCTCATCGAGTTTCCAGATCGCGTGCTGACGACCATCATCGGTTTCCCCAGGATCGATGCCGATCGCTCGCTTCACCGCCAAGTCATGCATTGATCTCCAACCTGCATAACTAGGCAGGTCATGGGTGTTGAACGTCACCAGCGCGGAACGCATGTAACGATCAGGCGCGCGAAAGCTGCCATCCCAATCGCGTTCGAACATCACGACCTGATACGACCAGATACCATAATCTGCGAGCGTTTCACGAAACCCCTCAGGTACCGTGCCAAGATCCTCACCAATGATAACGCAGCTTGCGCGCCATGCTCTCCTGGACCGCCACAGCCAGCATGGCGTCGAAGGGCATTTTCACATAGGCTCCCTTTGAAGCATTCAAGCCTTGCGGGATCAGATACAGCCGGTTCAAGCCGAGGATATGATCAAGCCTGATCGCTCCGGCATGGGCCATCGATGCCCGCAACATGTCTCGAAACGGTTCAAAGCTCCTTGCCTCAAGGCCTGCTGCATGAAACCCGGCCAATCCCCAGTTCTGCCCCTCCAGGCTCAAGGGATCGGGCGGCGCTCCGACCGACAGCGAGCGGGAAATCGCAGCCTGCTCGTGCCAGGCGTCGAAACCACCCGCCTGCACGCCAACGGCGACGTCGAGATAAAGCCCGATTGGCATCCCGCGCGACTTGGCATGCGCCGCGCATGCTTCAAGCTGCTCAGCGGCGAGCCACTGGCTGAATTCAATCAGGCGAACCTCATCCGCGTCATGCCCTTCGCGCAGTTCGTCGCAAACGGCGTCATCAGGATAGCGCAAATGCTCGGGCCACTCCCACCACGTTCCACCATACCGATGCCGCAACACTTCAAAGCTGGCAAAGCGGGACAGAAGCTTCCCCTTGGCTGTTCGATAAGCCTCGAACCGCGCCCGCGCCGCCTCATGGCCTTCACCAAAGTAAAAGCTGCGAAAGGCCTGCAGCATCGCCCAATGTTTGACGCGAGAGACATTGACGTAGTCGACAAAGTCCAATGAGCGCAGGGCGGCCAGATCGTCCTGATTTTGGTTCGCGACATAACCGGGAACCTTTGTCACGTCGATGTAGAGTGGATTGAGGAAGAGCCGACTGTTCGGCGCATAGGGGCTGCATTCACTGGGGTGGTCATCCATCAGCGCATGCAGCGGGTTGAGCCCGACCCCGCCCGCGCCGCAGTCCGCTGCGAAATCAATAAGCGCTGTCAGATCGGTAAAATCACCGATCCCCCAGTTGGTTGCCGATCGCAAACTATAAAGTTGAACTGCCAGCAACCATGAACGACCAAACCCTCCGGAAAATCCTGACTGTTCCGCAACCAACAATGGTAGCGTCTCACTGATCAGTTGCGCATTTCGTAACGTAACTTGATAGACGCCGACGGGCAGGTGCTGCGGCCAGTCAATAAACGCCTCTGTCGCCTCACCCTCGGCGGCGACCCCAGCGCCATCCTCTATCTTCCAATTCAGAGGAAGTGTGGCATCCTGCAGGAGTGGCGTGCGCGTCGACCGGCCCACGCGCAAGACGATGGCCTGCTCAACGAAGCGGTGCGACGTGCGAGTTGGGATGGCGTCAATGATGAGTTTGAGGGCGGCCACATCCGCCGAATGCCAATGACCCTGCCCGTCGGTAAATCCAGCCTGGATGCCTAGCTCGGCAGCTTTGTTAAACAGATCCATTCGCAATCTTCGCTTGATGAGTTTGAGTTTGATTTCAGCTTCGGCGCAGCGACAAAATCTGAGCACACGCGTAATCCCGTCCAGCGCGGTGCTGATCGGACGATATAGTGCAATTGCGCGGCGAGACGCTTGTTCCGGATGGAACCAAATTGCGGCATGAGGCTTGGTTTGATGGCACTCAACATTCGACCGGTTCAATGAGCGGAGCGCTGGGATTGCATGGCATAACGGTGAGAAATTCGACACAAACTTCCGAAACAGCAGTCACATGTGGGGCATTCCAGATCGAAAACGTCTACCCACTGATCGATGGCGGTCGTTTTGCCGTCAAGCGTATTGCGGGAGAGCCTGTCGACATCTGGGGAGATGTTTATCGCGACGGCCACAACGTTATCTCGGTTGTGCTGAAATGGAAACGCGATACGGGCCGTGACTGGCAAAGCGTCGCCATGACCCATCATGAGAACGATCGTTGGACGGCGCAGTTCACGCCCACAGACATAGGCGGATACCACTACTTTATCAGCGCTTGGACAGCAGAGTTTGCGACTTGGCAGAAGGGCTTCAAACTCAAACTTGAAGCGGGCCAGGACGTCACCCTCGACGCGATGGAGGGGCTGGATCATCTTGCCCATGCCAAGGTGGAGCCGTCGAACGATAGCGCCGTCATTGTCAAGGCACGTGATGACTTCATCCGCTATGGCGATCCGACAATCCTGTGTACGCCCGAACTCGCCGAAGCGATGGGCCGGTGCGAGGCGCAAAACGATCTCACGAGCTCTGCCGAATTTCCTCTGACGATCGACCGCGAACGTGCACGTTACAGCACCTGGTATGAAATGGTACCACGCAGCCAAAGCCCGGTCCCCGGCCGTCACGGCACCTTCAGGGATTGCATGACACGGCTGCCGGACATCGCAGCCATGGGCTTTGATGTTCTCTACTTCACGCCGATCCACCCGATCGGCGTAAAGAACCGCAAGGGCAAAAACAACGCGTTGACCTCAACGCACGACGATCCAGGCAGTCCCTACGCCATCGGCGGGCAGGCTGGCGGCCATGACGCGCTTCATCCCGAACTCGGCACAATGGACGACTTCCAGGCGCTGCGTGCGGCCTGTGCGGACCACGGCATGGAGATCGCGCTTGATATCGCCGTGCAGTGCTCGCTTGATCACCCATGGCTGAAGCAACATCCCGAATGGTTCAAGTATCGGCCCGATGGCACAATCAAATATGCCGAGAACCCACCAAAGAAATATGAGGACATCGTCAATCCCGACATGACGGGCCCGCACGCCCAGGCGATCTGGGACGCGCTGCGCGACATCCTGTTGTACTGGGTCACCCATGGCGTGAAGAGTTTTCCGGATCGACAATCCGCACACCAAACCCTTCCGCTTCTGGGAATGGGTAATTGCAGATATCCAGCGCGACCATCCGGATGTCATTTTTTTGGCCGAGGCCTTCACGCGTCCAAAGGTGATGAAGGGCCTAGCCAAACTCGGCTTCACCCAATCCTATACCTATTTCACCTGGCGCACCGGCAAATTCGAGATCGAAGCCTATCTGAACGAATTGGCCGGCTATCCCGAGCGGGAGTACTATCGGCCAAACTTCTTCGTCTCAACGCCGGACATCCTGCCCTATCACTTGCAGGGCGGTGAACCCTGGATGTTCAAATCACGCCTGGCGCTTGCAGCATTGTTGTCGTCAACATACGGCATCTACAACGGCTTCGAGCTGCTTGAGCATACGCCGGTGCCGGGCCGCGAGGAATACCTCGAACTCGGAGAAGTACGAGTTGAAGTCTCGGGACTGGAATGCCCCCGGCAACATCAAGGGATTTATCGCAGCCATCAACCACGCCCGTCGTGACAATCCGGCGCTGCAGCAGACCTCGCAACTGCGTTTCATCGCGGTCGATGCGGATCACATCATCGGCTTCGTCAAGGAGTCAGTTGATGGCGCCAATGTCATCGCCGCCGCTATCGCCGTTGGGCCAGAGCCGCGCGATGTCTGGCTCCCCATCAACGCGCAAATCACGATTGACGGCGAGCGCCGTGACGTCACGCGCGTCGAGAACCTCATGACGCACGCCCAGCACCACCTCGAATGGGGTGGACTGCGCGTCTGGCTCGACCCGCAGTCGTCACCCGTCATTCTCTTTCGCTGTTACGCTTGAAAGCTTTGCCATGAACGATCAAACACCGTCCAAGGTCCAGATCAACGAGGCTGCCATCGATCAGAAGCTCTGGTACAAGGATGCGATCATCTATCAGCTGCACGTCAAAGCCTTTGCCGATAGCAATGGCGATGGCATGGGCGACTTCGCCGGGTTGACCGAGAAGCTGGATTACCTGCAGGACCTCGGCGTCAACACGCTATGGCTACTGCCGTTCTATCCATCGCCCGGCAAGGACGATGGATATGACATTGCCGATTATGGCGCGATCAATCCTGACTTCGGCAACATGAAGGACTTCCGCCGTTTCATCACCGAGGCGAAGCGTCGCCACCTGCGGGTGATCACCGAGCTGGTGATCAACCATACATCGGATCAACATGAATGGTTCAAGCGCGCCCGCCGCAGCGCAAAGGGATCCAATGCCCGCGACTGGTACGTCTGGAGCGACACTGACCAGAAGTATCTGGGCACGCGCATCATCTTTACGGACACCGAGAAGTCGAACTGGAGCTGGGACGCGGAAGCCGGCCAATTCTATTGGCATCGTTTCTTTTCGCATCAACCCGATCTGAATTTTGACAATCCGCGAGTCGTCAATGCTGTGGTCAAGGTCATGCGGCGCTGGCTCGACGCTGGCGTCGACGGTTTCCGCCTCGATGCGATCCCCTACCTTTGCGAACGCGATGGCACAATCAACGAGAACCTCCCTGAAACCCATGCGGTGATCAAAAAGCTTCGCAAGGAGCTCGATGCCTATTCCAAGGACAAGGTTCTGCTCGCCGAGGCCAACCAGTGGCCCGAGGACGTTCAGCAGTATTTCGGCGACAGCGATGAATGCCACATGGCCTATCATTTCCCGCTGATGCCGCGCATTTACATGGCCATCGCTCAGGCTGACCGTTTCCCGATCACCGACATCCTGCGGCAAACGCCCGATATCCCGGACACCTGCCAGTGGGCGCTGTTCCTGCGTAACCATGATGAACTGACGCTGGAAATGGTGACGGACGTCGAGCGCGACTACCTGTGGTCGACCTACGCCAATGATCCGCGCGCGCGCATCAACGTCGGCATCCGACGCCGGCTCGCGCCGCTCATGGACAATGACAAGCGCAAGATCGAGTTGATGAATTCACTTTTGCTGTCGTTCCCCGGCACGCCGATTATCTATTACGGCGACGAGATAGGCATGGGCGACAATATCTATCTTGGCGACCGCAATGGCGTACGCACCCCGATGCAATGGTCATCGGATCGGAATGGCGGATTCTCGCGGGCGGACCCGGCGCAGCTGTATGCGCCGATCATCATGGACGCGGTTTACGGATATCAATCCGTAAACGTCGAGGCGCAGTCGCGTAGCCTGTCGTCGCAGCTCAGCGCCACCAAGCGGCTGATCTCGGTTCGCAAATCAACGCTCGCCTTCGGACGCGGCACGATGACTTTCATCCGTCCGGCGAACCGCTCTGTGCTGTGCTACATCCGGCAATACAAGGATGAGGTCATCCTCTGCGTCGCCAATCTGTCACGATCGGCGCAAGCGACGAGGATCGATCTCTCCGCATGGCAGGACCGCGTACCCACTGAAATGATGGGCCGCACCGACTTTCCGCCGATCACCGATCGACCCTATACCATCACGCTTGGTCCCTACGGCTATTATTGGTTCGTCCTGCGTGAACGCAGCGAATCCGAGCATACGCCGCCGACCATTGTGCCTGAATACGAGACCCTCGTGGTGCCACTCGGCGCAACCTGGGTGACGCTGGAGCGCACGCGCGGGGTGTTTGAGCGCGACGTCCTCCCGGCCTACCTCGCACGCGCACGCTGGTTTCCGGAGCGAAACGTCCACGCGATCCAGCCCAAGCTGACGTCGGCCATACCCTTTACAAATAGGGGCGAGAACCGGCCCTGGCTAGCCTTTTTCGAAACCGATGTTGACGGGGTTCGAAGTCGCTATCTGCAACCGCTGCAGATCGCATGGACGCGTTTCAGCAACGAACTCTATAATCCGCTGGCGCTCGCGGCTGTGCGTCAGGGCGCACGCGAGGGCACGCTGCTCGATGTCGCCACGGATACTGAATTCGTATCAACCCTGCTGCGCAATATTCGCGATGCTGAAACCGTCGAAGAGAATGGCCTGCGACTGACCTTCATGCCGACATCCGCCATTGGGACTGTTCCGGATGAGCCGATCAATGAGGTGCGCGCGGTCGAAACCGAACAGACCAATAGCACCGCTCTGGTCGATTACCGCTACGTAGTGAAAGTCTATCGCAAGCTCAATCAGGGTGTGAACCCTGAGGTCGAGGTTGGCGAATTCCTGACAACTGTGGCGCAATTCAGCAATACGCCAGCCCTGCTCGGCAGCGTGACGCTGCACGAAGGCGAGCGGACAAGCTCGATTGCCGTCGTTCATGCGTTTGTTCAAAATCAGGGCGAAGGCTGGACCGTGACCTCGCGCTATCTCGACCGTTATGTCGAGGAGCACCGGTTGCTGACCGGTCCGGAGCCAGTCGAAAGTGATGAGCGGAGCCACTACCTGCACTACATGGTGCAGACCGGTCGACGCCTCGCGGAGATGCACATGGCGCTGGGTAGCCGCCCTGACATCGCAGAGTTTGCCCCGGAGCGTATGGGCGCCAGCGATATCGACACCTGGATCGATGAGATCGTCGAGCTTTCCGAACACGTCTACGACCTTCTGCAAGCTCGTCGAAGCAGCCTCAAGCCTGCCGACCAGGCGCTGATCCAGGAGCTGTTCGACTTCCGCCCTTCGCTGATCAGCAGACTTAAAACCCTGCTCCCCGAGGACCTTCCGATCATGAAGATCCGCCATCACGGCGACTTCCACCTCGGGCAGATGCTGATCGTGAAGGACGACATCTACATTATCGATTTCGAGGGCGAACCTCGCCGCACGCTCGACATGCGCCGCCGCAAGGTGCCTGCTGCACGCGACCTCGCCTCGATGCTCCGTTCGATCGATTATTCGGCCATGGCGGCGCTTGACCGTGCGAACACAGTGGCGCCGGACGAGAATGGCCGCGTCGCAACGGCTTTGGCCGCATGGCAAAATGAAGCCTCGCAAAGCCTCATTGACGCCTATCGCGAGACTATGACCGACACATCGCTGTGGCCGATGGAAGCTGCGCAGTTCCGGAACCTTATCGATTTCTTCCTCATCGAGAAGGCGTTTTACGAAATCGAATATGAGCTCGCGCATCGGCCAGAGTGGCTTCGCGTGCCGCTGAGGGGCTTGCTGGCGATCTTCAAGCCACAGCCCGAGGTGGTGGAATGAATGGCCTGAACGAGGACGCCTTCGCGCTCATCAACGGGCGCCACGCGGATCCGTTTCATTATCTCGGCCGCCATTCAGAAGACGGTCAGGACGTGATCCGCGCCTTCATTCCGCACGCAATCAGCGTCTCCATCCTGCAGGATGGCGACGTGGAAACACCGATGGCGCGCATCCATGACGCTGGCCTGTTTGTCGGCAGACCTGCAACGGCCAAACCCTATCGGCTGCGTGTGAGCACGCTGCAAGGGACCAGCGATATCGATGACCCCTATCGCTTCCTGCCGATCCTGAGCGATTACGATCTTTACCTTCTCGGCGAAGGGACCCTGCGTCAGCTTTATGATCTGCTGGGCGCCCATCCCATGACCCGCGAGGGTGTCGAGGGAATTGGCTTCGTGCTTTACGCGCCGAGTGCAGTGGCTGTTGCCGTGGTCGGCGATTTCAATGGCTGGGATACCCGCTGCCATCCGATGCGCCGGCGCGGCCAAGGCTATTGGGAATTGTTTTTGCCTGCGGCGAAACTCGGGCAGCGCTACAAGTTCAGCATCATCGGGCCCAACCACCAGCAGGTGCCGCTGAAGGCAGATCCGCTCGCCTTCTACGCTGAGGTGCGGCCGGATACTGCGTCCATCATCTTCGACGAGAAAGCTGTCCCGCTGCCGCGTCCCCTGCACAGCGACGCCAATGCGCGCCATCAGCCAATATCGATCTACGAAGTCCATCTCGGCTCCTGGCGACGCAAGGACGGCAACACCTGGTTGACCTATCTAGAGCTCGCTCAATCCCTGCCTCAATATGTGCGTGATCTAGGCTTTACCCATGTTGAATTCATGCCCGTCAACGAGCATCCGTTCGACGGTTCATGGGGATATCAACCGACTGGGCTGTTCGCCCCAACCAGCCGCTTCGGCACGCCGTTTGAGTTTGCTGCGCTGATTGACGCATGCCATGAACACGGCCTCGCCGTGTTGCTTGACTGGGTGCCGGGTCATTTCCCGGATGATCCACACGGGCTTGGCGCGTTCGACGGCACGTCGGTCTATGAGCATGCCAACCCGATGCAAGGCCGCCATCTCGACTGGGGGACATTGATCTATAATTACGGCCGCACCGAAGTGACCAACTTTCTGGTCTCGAACGCGCTGTTCTGGATGGATCGCTACAATGTCGATGGCCTGCGCGTCGATGCCGTGGCTTCGATGCTTTATCTCGATTACAGCCGCCCGCACGATCAGTGGGTGCCGAACCAATATGGTGGTCGCGAAAATCTCGAAGCAGTCAGCTTTCTGCGCCGATTCAACACCGAGGTGTTTGGAAAATTCCCTGGCGCAACCACCATCGCAGAAGAATCGACATCCTGGCCTCAGGTGTCACAGCCTGTAGACAACGGTGGTCTAGGTTTTGGCTACAAGTGGAACATGGGCTGGATGCACGACACGCTGAACTACATCAGCGAAGATCCGATCAACCGCAAGCATCATCACGACAAGATAACCTTCGGACTCCACTACGCCTTCTCGGAAAATTTCATTCTTCCGCTGTCCCATGACGAGGTTGTGCATGGCAAAGGCTCGATCATTCAACGCATGCCCGGCGATGAGTGGCAGCGCTTCGCAAACCTGCGGGCTTATTACGCCTTCATGTTTGGCCATCCCGGAAAAAAGCTGCTGTTCATGGGGTGCGAGTTCGGACAGCTCAAGGAATGGAACCATGACCAGTCGCTGGATTGGCATTTGCTGGAGCAACCGAACCACCGCGGCGTACAGGCGCTCATCCGCGATCTGAACACGCTCTATCGCAACACTCCGGCGCTGCACCAGCGCGATTGCGAGGCCGCTGGGTTTGAGTGGCTGATCGATAACGATGTCGACAACAACATCTTCGCCTGGCAACGCATAGGGCACGACGGCGTCCCGCCCTGCCTGATCGTCGTCAACTTCGCACCTGTGGTGCGACATGACTATCGCGTGCCAGCGCCACGCGGAGGCAATTGGCGCGAGGTGCTGAACACCGATGCGTCGGTCTATGGCGGCAGCAACGTGGGAAACCTTGGCGTAGTCTCCGTAGATCCGACGGACCACCGGCTGCACCTGACCCTGCCTCCCCTCGCGGCGATCTTCCTTATCCCGGAAGCTTGAGATGCGCATCCAGAGCGGCAGTGACGCGAAACTGGGGTCGACCTGGGACGGTCGCGGAACCAATTTCGCGATCTTTTCTGCGCATGCAGACAAGATTGAGCTGTGCCTGTTTGATCCGGATGGTCGCCACGAGATCGAGCGCATCACCCTGCCGGAACGCCACGATGACATCTGGCACGGTTATTTATCGGACGTCGCCCCCGGCCAACTTTATGGCTATCGCGTTCACGGCCCTTATGAGCCGCTGCACGGCCATCGCTTCAACCCGCACAAGCTGCTGCTCGATCCTTACGCAAAGCGGCTCGATGGCGAATTGATTTGGCATGACGCCCTCTACGGCTATCGGTTCGGTCATACGCGGGCGGACCTGACCTTCGATCGTCGCGACAGCGCCCGCTACGTTCCGAAGTCCGTGGTCGTCGATGATCTCTACAACTGGGGCCGCGTTGAATATCGGCCGCGTATCCCATGGGCGGAAACTTTCATCTACGAGGCTCATGTCAAAGGGCTGACCAAGACGCGGAGCGACATCGCGCCAGCATTGCGCGGAACATACCGCGGCCTTGTCGCGCCAGAGATGATCAGCCACCTGAAACGCCTGGGAGTGACAACGATAGAGTTACTGCCCATCCACGGCTTCGTCGACGATCGCTGGCTTGTGGAAGCGAAGCTGCGGAACTACTGGGGCTACAATTCACTTGCATTCTTCGCCGCAACGGAACGCTACAGCCAGACCGACGGGCTCGATGCTTTCCGTTCGACCGTCGCAAGACTCCATGACGCAGGCTTCGAGGTCATCCTCGATGTTGTTTATAACCACACTGCGGAAGGCGACCACCTCGGCCCTACCCTGTCGTTTCGCGGCATCGACAATGCGTCGTACTACCGACTGCGAAACGATGGCCCGCGTTATAACGAGGACGTCACAGGATGCGGCAACACGGTCAATGTCGAACACCCGCGTGTCATGCAGATGGTGCTGGACTCGTTGCGTTACTGGGTCGAGGTCTGCCACGTCGACGGCTTTCGATTTGACCTTGCGCCAGCGCTCGGCCGGAACGCGCAGGGCTTCAGTCGACACAACCCCTTTTTCACAACCATCCGCCAGGACCCCAGCCTCGCAGCTGTCAAACTGATTGCAGAGCCATGGGATCTTGGCTCCGGCGGGTATCAGGTCGGTGAGTTTCCGGCGCAGTGGACTGAGTGGAATGACCAGTTTCGCCATACCATGCGGCGATTTTGGCGAGGCGACGGCGGCTTGATCGGCGATGTGTCGACCCGCATGTCCGGCTCGGCCAATCTGTTCAACCAGCGCGGACGAAAACCTTGGGCGAGCATCAACCATGTCACCGTCCACGACGGTTTCACACTGGCCGATCTCTACTCTTATGAGACCAAGCATAACGAGGCTAACGGCGAGGATAATCGCGACGGCACCAACCACAACATCAGCACGAACTTTGGCGTCGAAGGACAGACAGAGAATACCGACGTGCTTGCGCAGCGCAGGCGAGCACGGAAAAATCAGCTGGCGACATTGATGCTGGCACAGGGTGTGCCCCTACTGCTCGCGGGTGACGAGGTCGCCAACAGTCAGAACGGCAACAACAACACCTTCTGCCAGGACAATCATGTCGGCTGGGTCGACTGGTCCAACCTTGGCACAAGTGATGACGACCACACCGAACTGATCGGCGCATTGGCCGCAATGCGCCACGACTACCCCCAGCTGCAATCTTCGCAGTGGCGACGCGGGCGATTGAACGCCGATGATTACGATGTGCTTTGGCTCACTCCGTCCGCGCACCCCATGACGGATCATGACTGGAACTTTCCAGGCGGCGGCTTCCTGGCCTATCTGCTGCCTGGGCCGACGACCTCGCAGCCACCGCTCTACATAATTCTGAATGCATCCTCGGAGAACATCACCTGCAACCTCCCAGTCTTGGCCGATTGGCCGAGCTGGAAGCTCAGCATCGACACCTCCGATCAAGCCACCATCGACAATGAAACCATCATTGCATCAGCCCATTCTGTCATCGTGCTTGCTGGAACAGCGTCATGACCCAACGCACTTTTGGATCGCGGCTCACGCCGAATGGAGCAACCTTCCGACTGTGGGCTCCAGCCGCGCAGAGCGTTGATCTTGTTCTCGAGCAAAACCATCCAATGCAACGGACCCAGGACGGCTGGTTCACGATTGAGCTCCCAGGCGTAGCTGTAGACACGCGCTATCGGTTTCGCATCGATAACGACAAGGAGGTTGCCGATCCTGCATCGTGCTTCCAGCCCGAGGACGTGCTTGGCCCAAGCCAATTGCTGTCTCCCAACTCGTACGAATGGAAAACGAATGATTGGAAGGGACGACCGTGGGAGGAAAGCGTCATCGTTGAAGCCCACGTTGGCACCTTCACGCCTGAAGGCACATTCAGCGCAATGATCGAGCGGCTCGATCACCTCGTCGAGACCGGGTACACCGTTCTTGAACTGATGCCGCTTGCCGAATTTCCCGGCGCATATAACTGGGGCTACGACGGCGTGCTGTGGTATGCGCCAGATTCGAGTTACGGCCACCCCGACGATCTGAAACACCTGATCGATGAAGCGCACAAGCGCGGCCTGATGGTCTTTCTCGACGTCGTCTACAATCACTTCGGGCCGGAGGGCAATTTTCTCCATGCCTATTGGCCGAGCTTCTTCGCCTCCGATGAATTGACGCCATGGGGATCCGCAATCGACTTTTCCGATTCACAGGTCCGCGCCTTCATCATCGAAAATGCGATGCACTGGCTGCGCCACTACCGATTCGACGGCCTGCGGCTTGACGCGGTTCAGCAAATCATCACCGGTGGCGACACCAGCCTGCTACGCGATCTCAGCAAAAAGGTCGGTGAGTTTGCGGAAGAAAGTGGTCGATCAATCCACCTCGTTGTCGAGAACGATGACAATACGGCGAGCCTGCTTGATCCTGAACCTCGCGTGCCGAGCGGCTGTTATCGCGCACAATGGAACGACGATTATCATCACGCCATGCATGTGGTGCTGACTGGAGAAACCGGCGGCTATTACGGCGATTACAGTGACAAACCCTTGAGGCATATCGCCCGGGCGCTTGCATCCGGCTTCGCCTATCAAGGTGAGGCTTCAGCCTATCGGGAAAATGCTCCGCGCGGCGAACCAAGTGGATCGCTGCCGCCTACGGCGTTCGTTCATTTCATTCAGAACCATGACCAGATTGGCAACCGCGCCTATGGCGAGCGATTGACTGCCCTGTGTGAGCCTGCTGCAGTTGCCGCGGCTCTCGCGCTGACCTTGCTCAGCCCGCAAATTCCGTTGATGTTCATGGGCGACGAATGGGGCAGCAGGCAACCCTTCCCATTCTTCTGCGACTTCGCGGATGACCTGGCCAGCGCTATCCGCGACGGCCGCAGCCGTGAGTTCTCCGCGCACTTTAGCAGCGGTGACGCCGATATTCCTGACCCGTTTGATCCGGCGACATGCCGCAGCGCCATCCTCGATTGGGACAATGCCGCCCGAGCTCACGGACTGGCGCATCAGCAGATGGTCCGGGACCTTCTCACCGTGCGCCGCGAACATATCGCACCCCGTTTGCGCGGCGCCCGTTTCGGCAATGTCGAGGCGCACGATGAATTCGGGTTGAACTGCACGTTCCACTTGCAGGGTGGCCTTCGGCTGCGCCTGCTTAGCAATCTCTCGGATCACAGCCTGCAAGCTTATTATCCCGCCACAACCGCATCACCGCTATGGGATGGCGCAACCCACGACGGTGTCGTTCCATGGTCGACCCATGCCTGGCTGGAGGTTCTGTGATGCCCGCAGCCATCCCTGTTGCGACCTATCGCATCCAATTGACCAAGGACTTCGACTTCGACGCCGCGGCGCGCGTCGTGCCCTATCTGAACAAGCTGGGCATCTCGCATCTCTATGCCTCACCATTCCTGCATGCCCGCGCTGGCAGCACCCATGGCTATGACATCATCGATCACTCCGCCTTCAATCCTGAGCTGGGCGGCGAAGCTGGCTTTGAGCGGCTCAGCGCGGCATTGGCGGCGCACGACATGGGGCTTATCCTCGACTTCGTTCCGAACCACGTCGGGGTTGAGTTTGCCGATAACCCGTGGTGGCTCGACATGCTTGAATACGGCCGGGCCTCGCCGCACGCTGCAAGCTTCGACGTCGAGTGGGACATGCTGTCATTCCGCTCGCGCGATGGCGTGCTCGCGCCAATCCTCGGCGACGTCTATGGCCTTGCGCTTGAGAACGGCGACATCGAACTGCGGTTCGATCCGGCCGACGGCAGTTTCGCGGCCTGGTATCACGAGCACAAATTGCCGATATCACCGGAGCGCTATAGCGAAGTGCTGAAGCTCATCGTTAAAGAAGCAGGTGAAGAGAACAGCGCGGCCGGACAAGGCCTGCTTGATATAGCCGCAGAATTTGGCAGCACCCCGCGCACACCGGTGGTGGGCCAAAAGATCAAGGCGCGGCTCGCTGCGACAAGTGGCAGCCACGCGATCATTGCGCAGGGTCTCAACGCCTATCGCGCCGGCGATGGACGGCTATCAGAAGCCCGGGCGCTTCATCTGCTGCTCGAGCGGCAGCATTACAAACTCGCGCATTGGCGGCTTGCGTCGAGCGAGATCAACTACCGGCGCTTCTTCGATATCAACACGCTTGCCGGCATCCGCGTTGAGGATACGAGAGTCTTTAACGCCATTCATCCGCTGGTGAAGCGTCTTATCGCCGAAGGCAAACTGCACGGATTGCGGCTCGATCATATCGATGGCTTGCGCGACCCCGCGCAATACCTGCGACGGTTGCAACGCTTGATCCGTTCGGCTGGCGTGCCAACGCGACAATCTTTCTATATCCTGCTGGAGAAAATTCTCGGCGAAGGCGAAGACCTGCCGCACTTTGCCGGTGTGCACGGAACAACCGGATATGAATGGCTCAACGCCATCACCCATGTGCTGCTCGACCCGTCCGGACTTGAGACGCTGGAAGGCGTGCGACGGCAGTTAAGCGAAGCGCCTCTCAAATTTGACGATACTTTGCGAAACGCCAAACGCCTCGTCTTGCAATCCTTGCTGCTTAGCGAGTTTACGGTCCTCACACGGATGCTCGCGCGGATCGCCGCCGGGAATTACGCAACGCGTGACCTGTCGCCTGAAGCGCTCAGCGCCGCCTTCGCGCTCTACGTCATCAACTTCCCGGTGTACCGAACCTATATCACGAATGCTGGCCCCACGCAGACGGACCGTGCGTTGGTCGACCGGGCCATCAAGCGCGCCCGGTCGCAATGGTATGACGTCGACAATGGCCTGTTTGATTTCTTGCGCGGCGCGTTGACGCTCGACCTGTTGAACCCCGGTCAGCCAACGCACAGCAAGACGCGCGTCAGGAATTTCGCATTCAAGGTCCAGCAGTTCACCGGTCCGGCTATGGCCAAGTCGCTCGAGGACACCACGTTCTATCGCTTCGCGCGCCTGCTGGCGCTGAACGAGGTCGGCGGCGAACCTGCGACCAACGGGCTGTCCATCGCGCAGTTTCACAGCCTGATGCAGCATCGCGCGGCTCATTGGCCATCGGGCATGACTGCTACGGCGACCCATGACACCAAACGCGGCGAGGATGCACGGACGCGGATCCTCGCGTTGTCTGAACTCGCGGGTGAATGGGCCACGCTGGTCGGGCGCTGGAAACTGATCAACGCGGGCTTCATCGAAACCAGGGATGACCTGCGCGCGCCGTCGACAACCTTCGAGTATATTTTCTATCAGACGCTGATCGGCGCTTGGACCGTCGGAGACAATTGCGGCAATCTCGCCGAGCGCGTCAAGGCTTTCGCAGTCAAGGCCTGCCGTGAAGCCAAGGAAGAAACCAGCTGGCTCAATCCAAATGCCGAGTACGAGGATGGCGTTGCGCGCTTCATTGATCAAACCCTGGCGAACCAGGAGTTTTGTGAGTTGGTTGACGCCTTTGTGTCGCGCATTGCACTGCTGGGCGCGTTGACCTCACTCAGCCAATTGACGCTCAAGGCCATGGGCCCCGGCGTTCCCGACTTTTATCAGGGTACAGAGATGTGGGACATGTCCATGGTCGACCCGGACAATCGTCGCCCGGTCGACTTTGAACGCAATGCCCTGGAACTCGCGCGGCTTGAGCAGCCGAATTGGCGCGAGCTGGCGAGCAAGCTGGCAGGACGGCAGGCTCAAACTGGCCTGGACCCGCCATTTGCTGTCCCTGCGACATGCGCGTCAAAAACTTTTCGCTCACGGTGACTATGTGCCGCTGACCGTCAGCGGCGAACATCGTGAGCACGTCATCGCCTTCGCCAGGACGAGCGGCACTGATGCGATCATTGTTGCAGTCTGCAAGGCAATGGCGCCTTTCACCGACGGCGGCCGCAGCTGGCTTTCGAGCAATCAGATCGACGCAGTCATTGATTGCGGTGATTTGCACGTGGATGGCGCGGTGGAGATGCCCGCCAGCACACTGTTCAACGTGCTCCCCGTTGCCGTAAAGCCTGCCCGACGCGCACAGTAAACGCCGGCGCTAGGACTTGGTGAGCAGCCGTGCGCCATTTTTGCGGATCGCTGCCTGCGCCGCTTCGGCAAAACGTTGCAACA
Organism: uncultured Alphaproteobacteria bacterium; assembly: GCA_963717905.1. Lineage (GTDB taxonomy): Bacteria > Pseudomonadota > Alphaproteobacteria > Rhizobiales > Xanthobacteraceae > Tardiphaga. Next base: position 1,355,045 of record CAVQXM010000006.1, on the reverse strand, counting down.
GCCATGGCAAGGAGACGGCGATGCGCACATGATCAGCAGCGACATCGACTGTGCCAGTCGCCACCTGCCCCATGGCACGGATGCGAAAATCGAGGCAATGGTCCGACCAGACTTCCCGATCAAGATGGAGCAGCGACACCTCACTGACGGCCTTCTTCAAACCACTACGGATACGCCGCTCGGCTTCCTCCTGACCAAGCTGGTGGGGAATGGTCACTTCTAACGAAGACGGCATCGAATTCCTCTCGGGCAAGAAAAAGATGCTAATTTTTCTACCGGCATCCTGGTTTCCTTAATGGAACTATCCGCAATCCAATCGGTTTCATTCAGGAAGTGCATCGATCAGCTTGAAACAAGGCAGGTATACCATGTCTCTCGGAACGATTATTCTGATTATCCTGATCATAGCCCTGCTTGGCGGCTTTAGCGGCATTGGCGGCGGCAACTTTTACGGCACCGGCGCCTATGGTGGCGGCGGCCTCGGCCTGATCATTGTCATCCTTCTTATTCTCATTCTGCTCGGTAAAATCTGACGATACTTCGCAATGTGTTGCATCAACGTCTCGGCGCGGCGGTGAGCTTTTCCACCGCCGCGCCGAGTGGCGTGGCCGCCTTGTCGTAATCACGCCAGGCGCGAGACGTCTTGAGCAACCCCGGCACGGTTTCCACGGTGTAACGCGTTGGATCTAGCCCGCCCCGCAGCTGTGTCCAGGTGAGCGGCATGGCAACTGTCGCGCCACTGCGCGCGCGCGGCGAGAGCACGGCAACGGCGGTCGACTTTCGATCGTTGCGGAGGTAGTCGAGGAAAATCCGTCCCTTGCGCTTATCCTTGGCCATGTTGAGCAGATATCGATCGGGGGAATCATCCGCCATCTGCTGGCAGACGATTTGGGCGAAGGTTTTCGCCGCACGCCAATCGAGCGGATTGTCTTGATCGATACTGAGCGGCGTCACGAGATGCAGGCCCTTGCCACCGGTCGTTTTGCAGAATGGCGTCAAGCCAACCGCTTCTAATCGTTCCTTGAGTTCTTTTGCGGCTGCAATCACTTCGTCAAACGGCACATCGGGCGCGGGATCGAGATCAAACACCAATCGCCCCGGCACGTCAGGCTCGCCCGGTGCGCAGTTCCAGGGATGCAGCTCGAGCCCGCCGATCTGCGCCACTGCTACCAGCGCCTCGACGCTGTCGACCTGCACATATGGCTTGCGGTCATCACTGACCTTCACCTCCGTCAACAGATCAGACATGCCAGGCATGGCGTGACGCTGAAAGAACTGTTCGCCCGTCAATCCATCCGGCGCGCGAACGATTGAGGCCGGGCGTCCCGCAAGATGTGGCAGCATCCAATCGCCAACGACTTCGTAGTAAGTTGCGAGGTCGAGCTTCGTCACCTCACCCGTTTTGCCATGCGCGGGCCAGAACACCTTGTCGGCATTGGACAGCGCCACGCCGAGCACCTCAACCTTGCTTTTGCGTGCGGGCTTGGCGGCGCGAGGCGTCGGCCTTTTCCTTTCCGGCTCGGCGCTAACTTTCGCCGTTTTGCGAGGCGCGGTTTTTTTCTTGGGAGACATCGGCTCGGACTCCACATTGACATCGTGAGGTGGCTTGTCGCGCCGCAGCCCCTTGAACGCCGCATGCCGGATATTGCCATCGGCAGTGAAACCGGCGAATTCAATCTCAGCCACAAGCACCGGCTTCAGCCAATGAATATCACGCGCAGACTTCGGCGCGCCCGGCCCGGTGAACGGACTGACGTCACTCGCCGCCGCCTTGAGCTCCGGCATCAGCTTGATCACGGTGGCGCGCGGATATCCCGTGCCGATCAGCCCGACGTAGACCAGCTTCTCATCGCGATAGACGCCAGCCAGCAACGAGCGGAAGGCATTGCCATTGCTGCGCCAGCCGCCGATCACAACCTCCTGCCCGTCACGAACTTTCGATTTGACCCAGCTCCCCGAACGGCCTGAGCGATAGGGCGCGCTGGCGCGCTTGGAGATGATCCCTTCCAGCGTCAACTCGCCGGCCGAAGCAAGCAACGCCTCTCCCCCGGTTTCGAGGTGCGTGACGAAGCGGATCGCGTCATATTCGCCATAGCCAGCGTCTTTCAGCAGCGCGGCAAGCTGCGCCTTGCGCTCACTAAGCGGCTGCGCGCGCGTATCATGCCCTTCGGCATAAAGCAGATCGAAGGCATAGAACAACAGACGCTGCCCGCCATCCATTGCGGATAGCTCGTCCTGAAGCATCGAGAAATTTGAAACGCCGTGATCGTCAACGACGACCAACTCGCCATCGATCACACAATCCGGCAACTGCGCCGCCGCGTCAGCGATGAACTGCATTTTGCTTGTCCAATCCAGACCGGTTCGCGTCAAGAGCTTTACGACGCCATCCGCAACGCGCAACTGCATGCGATAGCCATCGAACTTGATCTCATGCAGCCAGCCCGCACTCGCAGGCGGCTTGTCCGCGCGTTTGCAAAGCTCGGGCGACACGAAGGATGGCATCTCGTCGACGACGACTCGCGTGCGCCGTGTTGCGTTGCGACGAGGCTTCGCCACGGCTTTTGGCTTCTTCGTTGCAGCGGGCGTCGCCTTCGCCGCCCTGCGCGCATCTGCGGCGATGCCACTACGCGTGTCCCATACGGCATCACGCGACATGCGCGCCTTGCTCAGCATGAAGGGCTTCGGTGGCTTTCCCTTTCCCCCAGCAATTTCATCCATGCTCCGCCCGGACGCGATGGACTTGTCCTCTGCGAGAACATCCGTGATTTCGCTGGCGTCGTCGTCACGATGCTTGATCAGAAGCCAGTTGGTGCGTTTGCCGCCGTTGCGATCATGCTTCATACGAACCAGCACCCAGCTGCCGTGAAGCTTGCCGCCTTCCAGCGTGAACTTCAGATCGCCTTTGGCGAGACCGCCGTCGGCGTCGTCAGATTGCCAGTAGCCGCGATCCCATAACATCACAGTGCCGCCGCCGTATTCTCCTTGCGGTATCGTCCCTTCGAAATCACCGTAAGTGAGCGGGTGATCCTCCACCTCGACCGCGAGTCGCTTGTCCGCAGGGTTCAGCGACGGACCGCGCGTCACAGCCCAGGACTTGAACACGCCATCAAGCTCGAGACGCAGATCGTAATGTAGTCGCCGAGCCGCATGTTTTTGCACAACGAACCGTGGCCGTTTCGATGGCGCGACATCGCCGCCGCTTGGTTCCCCGGTTCGAGTGAAATCACGTTTCTGATGGTAGACCTCGAGCTTGTTCGCCACGCTGTTTTCGCCCCGCCTCTGACCGTAACTCGACTGGAACGAAACACCGCATACCCGGTTGAAGTTCCCAAGAGCCCAGACAGGGCTGATCGTGTCAGTATTGCGTACCCCGGAGAGAGAGATGGCAGCGCCCCGTGCGTATTGGAAAGGCTCGCTGAAACTGTCGCTGGTATCATGTCCCGTGCTGCTCTACCCCGCAGTCACCACAGCGGAGAAGACGCGGTTCAATATGCTCAACAAGGATACCGGAAACCGGCTCAAGCAGATGATGGTTGATGCCGAGACCGGCGATACGGTCGAGAGCGACCAGCGCGTCCGGGGCTATGAGATCAGCAAAGGCGAATACATCGAAGTCGGAAAGGACGAGTTCAATTCCGTCCAGATCGAAAGCCGTCACACCATCGATATCGACAGCTTCGTGCCGCGTGACGAGATCGATCAGCGTTACCTCGACAAGCCGTACTATATTGCTCCCGACGGCAAGGGCGATATCGACGCCTTCGCGGTGATCCGCGACGCGATGAAGGACAAGGGCCGCGTAGCGCTGGCGCGGATCGTGCTGAACAACCGCGAGCACACCCTGGCCATCGAACCTATGGGAAAGGGTTTGATGGGCACCACGCTGCGCTACAGCTATGAAGTGCGCGCCGAGGACGACTATTTCGAGGATATCAAGTCACCAAAGATCTCAAGCGACATGATCGAGCTGGCATCGCACATTCTCGACAGCAAGGCTGCAAGCTTCGACCCCGACAAGCTTGTGGACCACTACGAAGACGCGTTGAAGAAGCTGATCACCGCCAAGGCCAAGGGCAAACCGATCAAGGCTGCGAGCGCGCCAGAACGCTCCAGCAATGTCGTGAGCCTGATGGACGCCTTGAAGCAAAGCTTGAAAGGGGCTGCCTCGCCGGTAACCAAAGAAGAGACCGCGCCGAAATCTCAGCCACGTCGCAAGCCCGCGCGCGCCGCGAAGAAAGTACAACGATCTCCGGCTCGCCAACGCAAGGCGAGCTGACGCACCGCCCGCTGCCGATCTATTGAAACGGGGTCTCGCGACCCCGTTTTCTTTTGTGTCTGTCGTATCAGGACTTTGTCTTTTTCGTTCGGCTGGCGCCGGCCGTCTTATCCTTCAGCCCTCGGCCTGCGAGACGCTTGGTGGTGGTCACGGCAGGAGACGTCGTCCGCTTGACCTCGGAAGCGGACAAGGCAGCGGCTCGTTTGGTCGAGGTCTTGGCCGCGCCCTTGGTGGCGTTCGTCAGGCGGGACTTCGCCGCCGCAGTTTTGCGGGTTGACCCTGACCTGGCTGGCGTCCCCGTGCCCCGGCTCGCCGCAGTCTTGCGTGCGCGTGTGGTCGGCGCAGCAGCTGCTGAAGCGCTGCGACGCGCGGTGGACGCAGCGCCGCCTGATCGGCCCGATGCCTTCGTCGCCCCACTGGCGGCGCCTTGCGTCGCGCGGGCGCTTGCTGACCTGGTGGAAGATGTCTTTGAAGATGCCGTCTTGGCCGATGTCGTCTTGGCAGATGCGGGCTTGGTCGATGCTGACTTCCGGGCGGTGGTCGCGCGTGTTGACGATCCGCTTGCCTTGGTTTTTCGCGCCGTCGACGCGGGCGATGACTTGGACGCTGATCGCGTCGAGCCCGGCGTCGTTGATGCAGACGTCGACCTGGCCTTGGTGGTGGTTCGCTTGGCAAGGCTCTTCATCGGATCGGGCGTCTTCGTCGCCTTGTCTTTAGCTGCGGTCTTGCTCGTCGCCTTGGACTTCGTTCTCATGACAAACCCTCCTAAGGTTGCATGATCACAATTTTCTCAATTCAGCTTTGTTCCGGAAGCGCCGTATCATCAGCTTCATTCCACTGTTTTTGCACTGATCCGAGGCTTTGACCAACCAACGAGGCCGATCATGAAGGCAATTTGCAAATTGCTCACGCGTGTTTCCGCCACATTGCTGCTCACCTGCGCAGCCCAGGCGCAAGTCTCCGACGACGTTGTCAAGCTCGGCGTCCTCACCGATATGAATGGCCCGGCCTCCACTCCATCCGGGCAAGGCTCGGTCACCGCCGCGCAGATGGCAGTGGAAGATTTCGGCGGCAAGGTGCTCGACAAGCCGATCCAGGTCATCGTCGGCGATCACCAGCTGAAGCCGGATATCGGCGTCAGCATCGCGCGGCGCTGGTACGACGTCGACAAGGTCGACCTCATCCTCGACGTGCCCGTTTCCGCTGTTGGCCTGGCGGTTCAGAACGTCGCCAATGAACGGCAGCGGCTGTTCATCGCCCATTCGACCGGCGCTGCCGATTTCCACGGCAAGTTCTGCACGCCCTATACAATGCAATGGGTGTTCGACACCCGCGCCCTCGCTGTCGGCACCGCGCAGGAGGTGGTGAAACGCGGCGGGAAAAGCTGGTTCTTCATCACCGACGACTATGCCTTCGGCAACGCGCTGGAGCGCGACGCTGCCGCCATGGTGACCAAGACCGGCGGCAAGGTGCTCGGCTCGGTGAAGCCGCCGTTCGGCACCTCTGACATGTCCTCCTTCGTGCTGCAGGCGCAGGCCTCCAAAGCGCAGATCATCGGTATCGCCGGCGGCCCGCCGAACAACATCACCGCAATCAAGACCGGCGCGGAGTTCGGCCTGTTCGCGGCGGGTCAGCAAATGGCGGCGCTGCTGGCCTTGATCACCGACATCGACGGCCTCGGCTTGCAGGCGGCCCAGGGGCTGCTGCTGACGACAGCCTTTTACTGGGACATGGACGACCAGACCCGGGCATGGTCGAAGCGCTTCTTCGACAAGACCAAGCGGATGCCGACGATGTGGCAGGCCGGGGTCTACTCCTCCGTGATCCACTATCTCAACGCGGTGAAGGACGCGGGCACGGATGAGCCGCTGAAAGTTGCGCAGCAGATGCGGGCCAAACCGGTGCAGGATTTCTTCGCTCGGAATGGCAAGCTGCGCGCTGACGGCCTGATGGTGCACGACCTGCTGCTGGTGCAGGTGAAGAAGCCCGGCGATTCGAAGTATCCGTGGGACTATTACGAGATCCTGGCCAAGATCTCCGGCGAGGAGGCGTTCGGCCCGCCCGACCCTGCCTGCAACCTGACGCGCTAGCCGCCTTGTTGCAGCAACCCGGCCGTCTGCGTCGGGTGGTAAACTGAAGCGAGGATGCCTGGCGAGGACGGCCCTGCGACGCTGACGCCCCACTACCTCTGCGCAGGCGCGCTCGTGCGAATCAACCGCGGCCTGCGAACCAGTTTTGACCGTCGCGTCAGGGCGATGCACCGGCGAAACCGCGCCTGTTGGCGGGCAAAACGCGCCATTGCCCGCGGCCAAGCATCCATGTATGTGAAATCAACCGCTCCCGCTTGCGGTGTTTTGGCCCGGCGCTGTCACGCCCGGCCACCCGGCGGGCCTGTAGCTCAATGGTTAGAGCCGACCGCTCATAACGGTCTGGTTGCAGGTTCGAGTCCTGCCGGGCCCACCACCCTTCATGTTGCGGGTCGCCAGCCAAAGCCCCTGCCCGCAAGCCGCCTGATCAGCATGCGGCCGGGCGGTTCCACGTAGGTCGCCACCAGCCACGATGCGAACAGCAGCGCCGCCAGATAGAGCGCGCCAACCAGCCACCGGCCATAGTCAGCGCCGAACTGGGCAAAGACCGCATAGCCGATGTTCTGGTGCAGCAGGTAAAGCGGATAGGTCAGCGCGCCGAGGGCCGTGGCCGTCCTGGCTTCGATCGGAAGCGTTGGCGCCAGCACGGCAAGCGCAACACAGCCAAGCGCGATCGGGCCAGTCACCATAATGCCGAGGATGTTTCGGTGAACCGCATACATCTTGAAGAAGCCCGGCTCCATGGTGACCAAGCCTATAGTGGCCCAGACAACGGCTGCAGCAAGGATCAAACAGGCCGATGGCTTTACCTCACGACCGAGCCTGTAGAGCGCAATGCCAAAGGCGAAGTAGCCTGAATATTGCGTGATGAAGAGCTTCCGAAGCGCCTCGCTATCGATCATGAGCTCATTCGCCGCCGAGATCATCAGCCAAGCCACAACAATCGCGCCGCCAATACCTGTCGAACCAGCCAATTGCGATCAGCAGGAAGACCCATCCGTAGAAGATGACTTCATAGGCGATCGTCCAATAGGCGCCATCAAGGAACGGCTGGCCGAGAACGCGCGCGTTGATGACGAGGTGCGCGAACCATTGTTTGACGGTTGGCGTCGGCAGCCCGGGCACGGGCCAAGCAGTCAGCACCACGGCCGTCACGCTGGCGCACAGCACGAAGGTCGGCCACAGCCGCGCCACCCGCCCGACTGCAAACTCATAGGCCGAGCGTCCCTCGGACGACAGCGTGATGACATAACCCGAGATGGCGAAGAAGATCAGCAGGCCGATATCGAACCAGATCGCGACCGAGCGAGAATTCGGGAAAGCCGAGCCCGCCACCTTCCCCCGAAATCTCCATTCGGAAACCGAAATGATAGCCGACCACCAGCAGCGCGGACAGCAGCCGCAGCAGGTCCAGATTGAGCAGTCGCGACGCTTGATGCTGGACCATGCGGACCTCGAAAGAGCGTTTGTGATCGAATGATAGGTTGCAAATCTGAAACATGTCTGCACTGGCGCAAGGCGCAAAGTGAAGGTTTGGGCGTTACGGTAAACATCGTCGCAACCGAATGCATTGGTTAACAGCCTCGATCCGCAGAACGCATGGGCTGAACGCCAACTGATTCACCCTGCGACTGTCTCTCGATTGCCGCGTTCATGCTGGAACCAGCATTCGCCTGTTCCGGCGAGCCGCCTTGACGTGGATCATGCCCTGCGCGTCTTGCCTTTCGCCAGCGCCTTCCGCAATGTTCACCGAGATCGACAAGCAAGAGCTGGCACATCAATGCCGCACGGAGGAACAATGCCATTTCCTGAACTGTTCGCGCCCCTCAAAGTCGGGCGCTATGAATTGAGCCACCGCATTGCATTGGCGCCGCTGACGCGCATGCGCGCCGCGCCGGCCACGCTTGCCGCACGCGACCTGAATGCCGAATATTATGCCCAGCGCGCCAGCAAGGGCGGCCTGTTGATCGCCGAAGCCTCGCAAGTGATGCCGGAAGGACGCGGCGCGCCGAACACCCCTGGCATTCATAGCGCTGAGCAGATTAGTGGCTGGCGCAAGGTCACCGAGGCCGTGCACGCCAAGGGTGGGATCATCTTTCTGCAGCTCTGGCATATGGGCCGGGTGTCGCATTCCTCATTCCAGCCGGGCGGCGGCAAGCCCGTCGGCCCATCCGCGATTGGCGTCGAGGGCAAAACCCGCGGGGCCAATGGGGAAGCGGTGGACTATGAGGTGCCGCGTGCGCTTGAAACCAGCGAAATGCCGGGCCTGATCGCCGCCTATCGTCAGGCAGCCGAGAATGCCCTGGCGGCGGGATTTGACGGTGTCGAACTGCATGGCGCCAACGGTTATCTGATCGAGCAGTTCCTGCAGTCATCGTCAAACCAGCGCAACGATCAATATGGCGGATCCATCGAGAATCGCGCGCGGCTGCTGCTTGAAGTGACACAGGCGCTGGTCGAGGTCTGTGGCGCGGACCGCGTCGGGGTTCGCCTGTCGCCCTATGGCATCGCCAATGGCAGCGGCGAGCCGGACCCGATGCCGCTCTACAGCCATGTCGTGCAGCAGCTCGCGCCGATGGGCCTTGCCTATCTGCACTTTATCGAGCCGCGGGCCAGCGGCGCAGGCCGTGCCGAAGTCGATCACGCCAACATGCCGTCAGCCGCTGAACTGTTTCGCCCGCTATGGCCGGGCGTGTTGATCACTGCCGGCAATTTCAAATCCGACACGGCTCACCGAATGGTGGCAGGCGGCCACGCTGACATCATCGCGTTCGGCCGCTATTTCATTTCGAACCCGGATCTGCCCGAGCGCATTCGTCGCAACGCGGAATATCGCCCATACAATCGTGCGACATTTTATGGCGGCGAGGCTGAGGGCTATACGGACTACGAAGCGCTGGAAGACGCATAACCAGCCAGACCCTCCGCTTATCGCAGCCTTGATTCCATTAGTGGCGACGGCCTGATCAAAAGGCTGTCGCCACTGTCTTATGTGACCCGTCGCAATCGGCGACATTCGCCAACCCTCACCCATCCACCAAAGCTATTGTTGAAGTAAAGAACGGGGAAGATTTGAGACGAAATTGGATTAGTTGGCGATAGGTCAATGACTTAGCAGCATTCAAATCCACAATGCCTTGGCGTTTTACACAATTACCAAAGCTAAAAGTTGCCACATTGGTATTTCGGCTCTATCGTCGATTCCCAGCGATGGAATTCTCAATCTGTTATAATAAATCGCAGTGGGGTTGGAAAATGAACGGCTCAAACAGGCTGGCGAAATTGCCGACGATTAGCGGCAAGCTCCGTTGATGGGCGTTCCGATACGGCGGCGCCACTGAGCCCGCACCACCCCCCAACTTACTCTTTCACATAGAAACTGTGCGGACGATTTCACGCAGAGGCGAAAGCCTGTGCGGTCCGCGAATATTGCTGACTGCTCAAAGGGGAAACCATGACACGAATGATCCGGACACTTGCAATTTCTGCGCTGTCTGCGGCGGCAATCCTGACCGCTGGCTCCAGCGGCGCGCTTGCGCAGACGCTCACCAAGGTGCGTTACCAGGAACCCGTTCGCGCACTGTTCTATGCGCCCTCCTATATCGCGTTGAAGAAAGACTTCTTCCGTGAAGCAGGATTGGACGTCGACTTCCAGACATCGACGGGCGGCGACAAGATCACCGCGGCCATGTTGACAGGGAACGTCGATATCGCGCTGATCGGACCTGAATTCCCGATCTATATCGCCCACGGTCAGTCGCCGATGAAGATGAAGATCATCTCGGGCCTAGCGGCAGGTGATGGCACATTCCTCGTCAAGCGCGGCAAGGCAACCGGCTTTGAATGGAGCGAGCTCAAGGGCAAGAAGGTGATGGGCTGGCGCAAGGGCAGCACGCCAACGCTATTCCTTGATGAGGCCATTCGTATCAACAAGGTCAACCCGTCGACCGAAGTCGAGATCAACAACACCACGGCGGTGCCGGCGCGCTACGCTGCGTTTATGGCGGGCACGGGCGATTACGCGATCTTCTTCGAACCAGACGCCACGCGCCTGCAGCGACAGGGTATCGGCACCATTGTGAAGTCGATCGGCGAAACAGTCGGCAAGGTCGATTACACAGTCTTCGCTGCAACGGACGGCTACATCGCCAAGAACCCGCAAGCGGTGCAGGCCTTCACCAATGCGATTTACCGCGCGCAGCGCTGGCTGAAGGACGCCAAGGCCGAGGAAGTCGCTGACACAATCTCGAGCTTCTTCCCGGGCGTTGAGCGCGCCGACCTGATTGCTTCGGTGGAACGCTATCGCGAGAAGGATCTCTGGAAGACCGATCCGCTCGTGAAGCCCGACGCCATCAAGCGCCTTGAGGAAATCCTGATCGCCGGTGAAACGCTCAAGGCCGATCAGCGCCTGACGTATGAACAGGTTGTCGCGCCGCAGTTCGCTAACGAAGCCATCAAGGCCGTCAAGTAACCACCTGTTCAATAGCGAGGGCCGCAAATGATACAGACGACTCCAAAGCTTGAATTCAAGAACGTCACTCTGCGCTACTTCAGCAAGGATGGCGAAACCGAAGCATTGCGGGACATTTCATTTGCGGTCCCCGCAGGCGAATTTGTCGCCATCCTGGGACAAAGCGGCTGCGGCAAGAGCACCCTGCTCTCTCTCGTCAGCGGATTGATCACAGCGACATCGGGCGAGATCCTGGTTGAAGGCGCCAGGATCGACGGCCCATCGCAGCGCACCGCCTTCATGCTGCAGCAGGACTCGCTGTTCGAATGGCGCACGGTCATGAACAACACATTGCTGGGCCCGCAATTGCGCGGAACTTGCGATGCCGCGACGCGCAAGAAAGCGGAACAGCTGCTCAACAGCTACGGGTTAAAGGACTTCAAGAACCATTTTCCTCAGCAGCTATCCGGTGGCATGCGTCAACGCGCGGCGCTTGCCCGCACGATGTGCTCCGATCCCGATGTCCTGCTGCTCGATGAACCCTTTTCAGCACTCGATTATCAAACACGATTGTCGATCGCCGACGAGATCACGGAGATCATTCGTCGTGAAAAGAAGACCGCTCTGCTCGTCACTCACGATATCGGCGAAGCGATCAGCATGGCCGACCGGGTGATTGTCCTGAGCGCTCGACCTGGCCGCATCAAGTCCGAACACATCATCACTTATCCGAGTTGCGGCGATGAACGGCCTTCACCGATGAAGGCGCGGGAAACGCCGGAATTCCGCCAGTACTTCAACACGCTTTGGGAGGAGCTTGACGCCCATGTCCCGCACTGATGCAGCCTCCGCTCCGCTCCCGCTTCAGGTCCCGCGCCAATTCAATCGAGCGCGGCCTATCTGAAATGGCAGCGCATGCAACTCATCCACCAATACACCATTCGTGGAACCCAAGCGCTGATTGTCCTGGCGTTCCTGCTGTTGTGGGAGGTCTCCGCACGCCAGCATTGGGTCAATCCGATGTTGACGAGCTATCCTTCTGCCGTATGGACGATCTTCGTTCAGATGGTCAGTGATGGTTCGCTGTGGTCCCACGTCGGCGTGACCTTGCTTGAAACCGTCGTCAGCTTCTCGATCAGCATGATCCTCGGCACCTTCATCGCCGTGCTGTTGTGGCTATCGCCCTTTCTTGATCGCGTGCTCGATCCGTTTCTCGTCGTGGGTAACGCCCTGCCGAAGATCGCGCTTGTGCCGATCTTTTACATCTGGCTCGGACCAGAACTCTCGATCTACGGCATCGCGGTTGCGATCAGCGTCTTCATCACCATCCTGATGGTCTACACCGGCTTCTGCCAGACTGACCCGAACAAGCTGAAGCTGGTGCGCACATTTGGCGCAACGCGCCTTCAGGCCTTGAGCACGGTGGTGCTGCCGAGCAACCTTGCAACGATCATTGCTGCCTTGAAGGCAAACATCGGCCTGGCTCTTGTCGGCGTCATCGTCGGCGAATTCCAGTCTTCAAAAGCCGGGCTTGGCTATCTCATCCAGTACAACAGCCAGATCTTCAAGATGGACGCTGTCATGATGTCGATCGTCCTTCTCGGCATCATTTCGCTGGCGCTTTACTCAATGATTCAGCTCACTGAGACCGCGATGCTGCGCAGCCGACAGAGATAGTCTGTGCGAGCCCTGCGCCGCCGCTTGGCCGCGCAGGGCGTCCCCTATGCAACGGCACATGATGTCCTCAGCGCAGTAACAGCGCGCCGGTTGCACCTCGACCTTCCCTAAGCTTGCAGGCAATATCATGACTGAAATTACCCCGTTCTCGAGCGCTACGGATCTCGCAGCGGCTGTGAAAGCGCGCAAAGTCTCCTCCGTCGAACTCGTCGAGATGTATCGCGCTCGTATTAACACCCATAACCCCGCGCTGAACGCGGTCGTCTTCACCGATTGGGCACGAACATTGGCCGCAGCACGCGACTGCGATGACGCGCTGGCGCGTGGTGAAGTGCGCGGGGCATTGCATGGCGTGCCGATGACCGTGAAGGAAGCCTTCGATATGGAGGGCTCGCCCAGCACTTGGGGTATGCCAGCGTTGAAGGACAACATCCCCCTGCACGATGCAGCGGGCGTCGCGCGTCTGAAGGCTGCAGGCGCAGTCATCATGGGAAAGACCAACGTCCCCTTCATGGTCGCCGATCATCAAACCTTCAATCCCGTCTATGGCACGACTAACAATCCGTGGAACCTCGCGCACACGCCCGGCGGATCATCGGGTGGCGCAGCAGCCGCCCTTGCGGCTGGCTTGACGGCGCTTGAATTCGGCAGCGATATCGCGGGCTCCATCCGCCATCCGGCGCATTGCTGCGGCGTATATGGCCACAAGCCGACCTTCGGCGTCGTCGTTACGCGCGGGCATGATATGCCGGGAGATCTCGTGCCGCTCGACATGGGCGTCGTCGGGCCGATGGCGCGAAGCGCGCGCGACCTGAACCTCGGTCTGTCGGTACTCGCCGGCCCGGCCCAGCCCGAGGCAGCCGGCTGGCAACTGTCTCTTCCGGCCGCGTCACTTCGCGATTTCCGTGGTCTGCGCATCGGTGTTGTGACGAATGACGACGCCGCGCCGGTCGACGGGGAAGTCCGGTCGGCCATCGAAAGGCTTGCTGATTTCCTTGAAAGCCGTGGCGCGACAGTGACGCGAAACGTTCGCCCGGTGCGCGATACGCAGGATGCATTTGCAACCTTCACCCGTCTGCTGCGCTCGGCAACCCTGCTCCATATCGCCGACGCCGACATCAAGGCGGCAATCGATCTGGCGGCCACGCTCACGCCGGGCACCACCGGCTATGCGGCCGAGACCGCCTTCGGTCGCTCGCTGTCGCACCGCGACTGGATGCGTTTCAATGAGCGGCGTCACCGGATCAAGCAGGAGTGGACCTCCTTCTTCGATTCCTACGACATCTTGCTCTGCCCGGCATCGTGCCGGGCTGCGTCCCCGCATGATCAAATCACCCCGCGCCCGGAACGCACCGTGATGATTGATGGCAAAGCCATGCCGGGCACCAACGACCTGTTCTGGGCCGGCCTGATTGGCATGGTGCATCTTCCGAGCACAACCGCACCAATCGGCATGACGTCCGACAACCTTCCCGTCGGCGTGCAAATCGTCGGCAGCTGGTATCGCGACCGCAGCACGATTGCATTCGCTGAACTTCTCGAGCGCGAGTATCGCGCCTTCGTCGCGCCACAAGCCTTCGCTTGATCAAGACGACGCGGATGCGCTGGTGCGCGTCCGCGTCGCTCAGGCTCAAGCCATTGCCGCCGTCAGACGTGTTCTCGCGCGAAGCAGCAGCAGGGTGACGATCACGACGTTGACCGCGTTCCAGGCGATGCCGTTCATGAATGCCGCGCCGTATGACCCGGTCGCGTCGAAGATCACGCCGGAAATCCAGCCGCCAAACGACATCCCCACCACCGACGCCATGATCACCGTGCCCACCCGTGTCGCCGCCTCGCTGGCCGGCATGGCATCGCGAACGATGATCGCATAGCTCGGCACGATCCCGCCCTGGAACAGGCCGAACATTGCCGAGATGATGTAGAGCGACGCCAAGCCGTCGAAGAACAGGTAGAAGATCAGCGCAAACCCCTGCGCCAGCGACCCGATCAGCAGGGTCGGGATCGAGCCGATCCTGTCAGCGAGATAGCCTGAGCCGATCCGGCTGATGATGCCGCAGGCGAGCATCAGCGATAGCATTTCCGCCCCGCGCGCAACGCCATAACCGAGATCGCCGCAATAGGCGACGATATGAACCTGCGGCATCGACATCGCCACGCAGCACGCCACGCTCGCGATGCCAAGGATCGCTGTCAGCGCATTGTTGCTCATCCGAAGATCAATCCGGGGCAAGACCAGCTGCTGCATGAACGCGCCGGACGTTGGCGCCCATCTGCCAGCGCAAAACGGCCAGAACGAGCATCATGGCGATCAGGCAAAAGATGCCGATGCCGATATGGGTCTGCCGCCAGTCATAGTTCAGCACACCCCAGCTGATGACCGGAGGCCAAAGCGTGCCGCCGAGATAATTGCCCGTGGCAGCAATCGTGACCGCGAGGCCTCGCCGGCGCTCGAACCAGTGCGATGCTTCCGCCATCAATGGCCCGAAGGTCGCGGATGAGCCGATGCCAATAACGAAATGAAGCAGGATGATCTGCCAAAGCGCGGTCGAGAAGGCGGAGGCCACATAGCCAACGGCCATAAGCACCGCTGAGGTGCCGATGGCGGCCACGATGCCGTAACGGTCGCTGATCTTGCCGGTGACGACACCGCCGAGGCCAAAGCCGGCCATGGCAAAGGTGAACGCCAGGGACGCTGCACCGCGCGTTGCGGCAAACTCGGCCTGGACGCTCGGTAGCGTCACTACGACCGACCACATCCCGACGCTCCCCAGTGATCCAATCACAAGGGCTATGCCAAGCCGCACCCACGCCTGACGCGAGTCAGGGACGAACGTTTCTGCACCAAACATCGCACCGAACCAGAAAAGACCTGCACCTTGCTGGCGTCACAGGAGCCGGTCAATCGCCGTTCGGCAATGCTGCTCATGCAAAAGCAGCGCAACACAAATGACGCCGTGCAACAATTTCTTTACCGAGGTTAACTCCGTTTACCTTTGTTAACTCTTTCCTAACCATACACCGGGCAAAAATTGCCCAGTGAGATCTAGTGTCGTGACACGCGTGTTCGAGGGCCAACCCCATGAGCGCAACTGCGGTACCGGAATTTCGGACAGGCGGCCCCGCGGCTGCGGCCCAAACGTTTGGCGTGCGCCAGCGTCATCGGCGAGAGGAATTCTACTGGAATGTCTGATTTGGTTGCTGGCCAGGGATTAACGCCGCCGAAGCCCGGGTTGCCCTCAATGGGAAACATCAAGGATGTCCTGTTGCGCGGCGATATCGGCCTCGCCGTTGGCATCCTGACCATCCTCGTCGTCCTGATCATGCCACTGCCAGCCGTTGTTCTGGACATGTTCCTGGCGATCTCGATCACGCTGTCGGTTCTGATCCTGATGACGGCGCTATTCATTCAGACGCCGCTTGAGTTCTCGGCCTTTCCAACCATCCTGCTGATCTCGACCATGCTCCGGCTGGCGCTGAATCTTGCGTCAACCCGCCTGATCCTGTCGCACGGCCATGAAGGCACTGCCGCAGCCGGCCACGTCATTGAGGCGTTCGGCAACTTCGTGATGGGCGGCAACTTCGTTATCGGCATCATCGTGTTCGCAATCCTTGTGATTGTGAACTTCATCGTCATCACCAAGGGTTCAGGCCGTATCGCTGAAGTTGCAGCGCGCTTTAACCTCGACGCCATGCCTGGCAAGCAGATGGCGATCGACGCCGACCTCTCGGCCGGATTGATCGACGAAAAGCAGGCCAAGGCGCGCCGCAAGGCGCTGGAAGACGAAAGCGGCTTCTTCGGCGCCATGGACGGCGCCTCGAAGTTCGTACGCGGCGACGCCATCGCCGGCCTGCTTGTCGTGTTCATCAATATCATCGGCGGCATCATCATCGGCGTCGCGCAGCAAGACCTGAGCTTTTCGGAAGCCGCCCGCACCTACACGCTGCTGACCGTTGGCGACGGCCTCGTCACGCAAGTGCCCGCGCTGATCGTATCCACGGCAGCCGGCCTGCTCGTGTCAAAGGCTGGCGTCACCGGCGCCGCTGACAAGGCCCTGACCAGCCAGCTGTCGTTCTACCCGCAAGCGCTTGGCATGTCGGCCGGCGTCATGTTGATGCTCGCCCTGTTGCCTGGCGTACCGATGCTGCCGTTCTTGGTGCTGGGCGGTGGCTCCGCTGCATTGGCGGTCAAGGCCAGCCGCAAGCGCAGGGTCAGCGAGGTCGCTCTGGCGCGCGAAATGGCCACAGAGACCACCCAGGCCGCAGCAACCGCTGCCGCAGCGGCGGAAGAGCCGATCCAGACCGCGCTCAAGATCGACGATCTCAAGATCGAGCTCGGCTACGCGCTGTTGCCGCTGGTCAACGCCCCCGATGGCACCGATCGCCTGACCGAGCAGATTAAAGCTCTGCGACGCTCGCTGGCGATCGACATGGGCTTCGTGATGCCATCCGTGCGCATCCTCGACAACGTCCAGCTCGAAGCCAACACCTACAACATCAAGATCAAGGAAGTGGACGCCGGCAGCGGCCGCGTATGGCCAAGCCAGTTCATGGTCATGGACCCTTCAGGCAACCAGGTGCAATTCCCGGGCATCCACACAACCGAGCCAACGTTCGGCCTGCCGGCGACATGGGTCGATGACGGCCTGAAAGAAGAGGCGTCGCTCAAGGGCTATACCGTCGTCGACGCCACCACGGTGCTGTCGACCCATCTTACGGAATTGCTCAAGGGCAATATGTCGGACCTGCTGTCCTACGGCGAAGTCCAGAAGCTGCTGAAGGAGCTGCCGAAGGAACAGGGCGAACTGGTCAAGGATATCGTCCCCAGCCTCATCACCATCTCTGGCATCCAGCGTGTGCTGCAGCTTCTGCTGGCCGAACGTATCTCGATCCGCGACCTCTCGACGATTTTCGAAGGCATTGCCGATGCCCTCGCCTTCTCGCGCAATCCGAATGTCATCGTCGAGCACGTCCGTGCACGTCTGGCCCGTCAGATCTGCGCGCAGAATTCGCCGCCCTCCGGATATTTGCCGCTGATTGCCATGTCAGCAAAGTGGGAACAGGCCTTTGCCGAATTGATCATCGGCTCAGGCGAAGAACGCAGCCTCGCGATGCAGCCATCCAAGCTGTCGGAATTCATGGTCGCCGTGCGCAACGCGTTCGAGCAGGCAGCGCGTGAAGGGGAAGCGCCGGTGCTGGTTACCTCCGCCGCAATCCGACCGTTCGTTCGCTCGCTCGTCGAACGTTTCCGAGCGCAGACGACAGTCTTGTCGCAAGCTGAAATCCATCCGCGAGCAAGGCTGAAGACCGTCGGCAGCGTTTGATAGAGATTAACATTCGGTTGCACCTGAAGCACAACCAAACGAATTATCTAAAGGCGATGAATGGGCCTTTAGATACCGCGCAGAAATGATAGAAAAATAAGCATCTGATTTTATTAATCTAATCACCACGCCGCTGAGAATTCGCTGGCGCAATCGGCTTTCCGGGCCGTCGTATAACGCCTTTGTGATCGTGTTTATGGAACGTCGGGCTGGAAGTAAGCGTTTGGTCCTCACAACTGTTGAACCAGGCGGACATTGATCGACACGAATGATCGAACGTCCGCTTTACGGGAGACACTCCGATGAACCATTCGATTTACAGCGCTGACCGCTCGACCCACTTGAAGGTGGTCGCAGTCGCCCTGATCGCAGGCATCGCGGTGGCGGGATTTGGAATTTCAGCGCGAACCAGCAACACCGGTCTCACGGAGACTGCGCGCGTGGTCAAAGCCGGAGCGGTCGTGACGGTGAGCAAAATGGACCACACAGATCGCTTCGTTCGTTAATCTAATCCAGAGTTACGGCTCATGTTGACTCCCCCCAGGTCGAACCAAGAGCCGTAGATGACCACTTTCCCCGAAGTGGCCCCATCGGAAAACGCCCGCGCCCCACGGGCGTTTTTCTTTTGGGCTATTGCTTGCCGGGGTCGTTATTGTCTTTGGGTTCATCCGCTGGGCCAGCATCAGCCACAGGCTCGTCGTCCGGCTTCGTAAGTGTCGGAAATGCCTTGGTAGCCTCGGCGTCAGTCGCCATATCGACCAGCTTGCCCCAAAACAAAGCCTCTGGCGCAGCCGCTGTTTCGTCCGACGGACTCGTGGCCGGCTCCGATGAAATGAAATAGGTCGCATTGCTCAGCTGACTGACCGAATGAGATGAAAGGTCAAATGTTGCGCTTGGCTGGTCGACCGGCAGAAAGCCCACCTCCTCCGCCGTGGTCGGATCGCTCAGGATCATCCAGAGCTTGTGCACCCTGTCCGACTCCGGCGGTTGTATGAAACGCCGGATCGTCAGGGTTCGCTTGCCTGCATCGAACTGCAGCGCAAACGCCGTATCCGGCAAGGTCGATTGCATCAGGGCATAGAGCAGATTGCCCTGCAGCGGCGCTGCGCTGGCATCTGATGCCTTGATTGCAGCGACCGGCGTAGCCTCCGTCACGGAGAGGGGCTTCGCGCGCAGATAGGGCGGCAGATATTCTGGCGCATAGATCTGCGTGTAAGCGAGGCCCGCCAGTGCAGCCGACAGGGCCAGCAGCACTGCAACCGCCATTGGCCAGCGCAGCGGCGTTTCCCGTTGGCGCGGTACAGACGGTTGCAGAACTGGCGTACGTTGCGAAGATGCAGACATAGCCGCGGCGGCGACGCCGGCGATGAGCTTCTCTGCGACGCCATCAGCATCCCGTTCAGTCAATTGCTCAGCCGCGCCCCCGGATGGCGGATGGGCAGCAACGGGCTCCGGCCGTGTTCGCGCAAGGATGCGTTGCCACACCTCGGGTGCAGGCTCAACGAGCCCGACGAGATGGTTGAGCGCACCAAGTTGCCGTTCCCAGCGACGCACCGCCACGCGATAGCGCGGCTCGATCTGCATCAGACTTTCAACGCGCGCCCGTTCGGCGCTATCTAGCGTTCCGAGGGCATACTCTGCGGCGAGCACGGTCTGATGTTCATTGTTCTGAGCCATTGTCATAATGGCCCCAACGTCGTCTGGAGCTGCAGGATGCTTTGATGCAGCCGCACCTTGGTCTCGGTCAGTCCTATGCCAAAGCTTTCGGACAGCTGCTCGCGGCTCCAGCCATTGTAGAATGCCGAGAGCACAAGCTTTTGGCTTTCGGCATCCAACTCCCCAACCGCAGCAAGCACGCGCCGCAGATCCTCCGACATATCGCGCCTGGCGGCGGGATCCGGCGTCTCGACGGGGGGCTCCTCGGTCTCGATTGGTTCGATTGTCTGGCTGCGCACTAGCTTGAGCGCATGGGCACGCGCGATCGTGGCCATCCATATCAGCGGGGAGTTCTCGGCAGGCTCAAACCGTTCAGCCTCTTGCCAGATCGTGACATAGGCATCCTCGATCAGCGACGCTGCCACGTCCTGTCGCTGGACAATCCGCAGCACAATGCCAAACAGCTTTCCCCGCGTTGCAACATAAAGCCGCTCGAAGGCGGCTTCATCCTTCTTGGCAACCGCAGCAAGAAGCCAGATCAGCTCAGCCGCCGTATTCATGCAGCATCCCCAATTCAACAGCTCAGGCCCGCGAGACGTCGCGTATTGATAGTATAGTACGCACGGCCAAATAGAATACCGTTGCACTTGGGATACAGCTCATAAAAAACCCGGGCGCGATGCCCGGGTTTGCAAAATTCAACGGTGTTGCAGCAACTCAGGCAACAGCACCGATCCGCGCCCGCATCAAGCCAATGCTATCGAGGTCCGCCTGCTCGCGCGCGTTTTCCTCAGCGCGTTCCCGCGCCTGATCGCGCTCATCGAGCAGTTCAACCTTCTTCAGCTCTTCGAAGGCTTCCGACAGATGCTGCTTGGCATCTTCAAGCTGAATACGCAGTTCGTCGGTCGAACGCGTCAGGTTCTCACGTCGCTGAATTGCCGCCTTGGCATAGGTCGGATAGGCGAAATGCGTCGGATCATCGATCCCGGCCCGCTCCTGCTCGGTCTGGATCTCGCGCTCCAGATCAACAGCCATGCGCTGGAAATCCGCGATCATCCCTTCAATTTGGTTCACACGGCGGCGCTTTTCATCGACCTGGAATTTTTTCAGGCGGATCAGCGTTTCACGCGATTTCATCGACTTATACTCCCCAGAAATCCCGAACCGTACGCGGGATAGGCCCGAAGGCCTGCAAGAGGCCTATCGGAAAAATCTCGTCTCTGGACTGAATGATGACCCGACAAAGTTAGCTTTCCGTTTCCAAACTACCAACGATTTGTTCCAACGCCTGGTATCCCTCCAAAAGAGTTCGAACTTTCGTCCTTTCCTTGCCGCAAAAACACTTCAAGCGGCTCGTGGAGGCGGATGGCTTCGTCAACTTCCTCGCTCGATCCGGCGCGATATGCCCCGAGCCGGATCAATTCTTCCATATCGGAGTAGGTCGCCATGATCTGCCGCGCCCGCATCAGGATCGGCAGATAGGTCGGATCTGCCGACTTGGGCATGGTTCGCGACACCGACTTCAGAATGTTGATGGCGGGGTATCGGCCGCGCTCGGCGATGCTCCTTTGCATCACGATATGACCATCGAGAATACCCCGGACAGCGTCCGCGACCGGTTCGTTGTGGTCGTCGCCATCAACCAGCACCGTAAAGATGCCGGTGATTGATCCGCGATCCATGCCAGGCCCTGCCCGCTCAAGCAGCTTCGGCAGTTCGGTGAACACGGTCGGCGTATAGCCTTTTGCTGTTGGCGGCTCGCCGACTGACAGGCCGATCTCGCGTTGTGCCATCGCAAAACGCGTCACCGAGTCCATCATGCACATCACGTCCTTGCCCTCGTCCCGGAAATACTCCGAGATCGCGAGGGTGAGATAGGCCGCCTGGCGTCGCATCAGCGCAGGCTCGTCCGACGTCGCGACCACGACGACCGATCGCGCCAGACCCTCCTCACCGAGATCGTCCTGCAAGAACTCCTGAACCTCGCGGCCTCGTTCACCGATCAGCCCGATCACCGAAACGTCGGCATCGACATTACGTGCAAGCATCGACAGAAGCACTGACTTGCCGACGCCCGACCCGGCAAAAATGCCCATGCGCTGGCCGCGGCAGCAGGTCAGAAACGTGTTCAATGATCGCACGCCGAGATCGAGCGGCGAGCCAACACGCTGCCGCGAATGCGCCGGCGGCGGGCTGTTGCGAAACGGGATCGGCGTCGAACCCTGCAACAACGGCCCCTTGCCGTCGATCGGTTCGCCCAAAGCGTTAATGACGCGCCCAAGCCAGGCCGACGACGGCCGTACCTGGTTAGCGGCATTGGCAATCACGGCACGGCAGCCACGACGCACGCCCTCAAGCCCGGCGAACGGCATGACAACCGCGTTGTCGCCGCTGAAACCAATCACCTCAGCAGGGATGAACCGGTTGCCGCCGGTTTCAATAACCAGCCGTGCCCCAACGGACATTGCATGAATCGGACCAGCGATCTCGACCATCAGGCCACGCACGCCAACGACGCGCCCGTGGATGCCGACGCTGTCGATATCGTTGATTTGTTCCGCAAGCGCCTTCATTGCGAAACCCTTAAGTTTCCACGGTTTCCGTGGCGGCTCTTAACCGGATGTTTACCCGCATCATTAATGATTGCGTCACTGTCTTTGGTAACTGAGAACACGTTCTGATCAGGTCGAAGACGCACTAAATCGAAACGAGTTAACCGAACAACACGAGGAAACTTGATCGACAGTGGGCTACAAAAAACTTCTCTGAAGCAATATCTTACGGCGATTCGTTAAAAATTGCATCGCAGAGCTTGCGCAGAGGAATCAGGTTTTGTTAACCATATGTTGTCAGGATCCGAATCAGTTGTTCATAGGCGTTTTCTGGTGCCGCGAATGCGGCCGACCTGACGCCCGGAGCGGCGACTAGAGGGGACTGGCATGCGCGTATTGCTGATTGAAGATGATAGCGCTGTCGCGCAGTCGATCGAACTGATGCTCAAATCCGAGAGCTTCAATGTCTACACGACAGATCTCGGGGAAGAAGGCGTCGATCTCGGCAAGCTCTACGACTACGACATCATCCTGCTTGACCTGAACCTGCCCGATATGTCCGGTTACGACGTATTGAAGCAGCTTCGCGTTTCAAAGATCAAAACTCCGATCCTGATTCTGTCCGGCCTTGCCGGCATCGAAGACAAGGTGAAGGGTCTCGGCGTCGGCGCCGACGATTACATGACCAAGCCGTTCCACAAGGACGAACTGGTTGCGCGAATTCACGCCATCGTCCGCCGCTCCAAGGGTCACGCACAGTCAGTCATCCAGACCGGCGACCTGGTGGTCAATCTGGACACCAAGACGGTTGAAGTCGGCGGCCAGCGCGTCCACCTCACTGGTAAGGAATACCAGATGCTGGAGCTGCTATCGCTCCGCAAGGGCACCACGCTGACCAAGGAAATGTTCCTGAACCACCTCTACGGTGGCATGGACGAGCCGGAATTGAAGATCATCGACGTGTTCATCTGCAAGCTCCGTAAGAAGCTGGCGAACGCGTCGGAAGGCCGCAATTTCATTGAAACGGTTTGGGGCCGTGGTTATGTGCTGCGCGAACCGATCGAAGACGAAGTTCGCATCACGGCCTGACCCTTCAGCGGTCACACACATCAACGACCAAGTCCCGCTCCGGCGGGATTTTTTGTGCGAGTGCAACTGATGGCGCTGCACATTGCTCGCACGCAATAAAAAAGCCCGACGCGAGTAGCGCCGGGCTGGCTCGACCAAACGATGACGAGACCTATCCGACGAGTGAACCGCCAAAGCGAACCGCGCCGGCGGCGAACGAACCACCACTCGCAGCGTTTGTGCCAGCGGCTGCCGGGCGATATAGCCCGCGACGTTCCTGATAGGGCTTAAACGCGTCAGTCAGGCCGACCACCGTCTCCGCCGCGCCCAACATCAGGTAGCCATCGCCTTCCAGCGAACGCGCCAGGCGACTGAAGATCGAGACTTTGGTGTCCTGGTCGAAGTAAATCAGTACGTTGCGGCAAAAGATGATGTCGAACCGGCCGAGCCCGGCGAAATCCTGTAGCAGATTGAAGGAGCGGTATTGCACCATGGCGCGCAGATCCGGGTTGATCTGCCACATATCGCCGATCTGCTTGAAGTATTTGACGAGATACTGGATCGGCAGGCCGCGCTGGACTTCGAACTGGCTGTACATGCCTGATCGCGACTTTTCGAGAACGGTCGGTGAAATGTCGGTGGCGACGATCTCAACGCGCCATCCAGCCAGCGCAGCGCCCAACTCCTTGAGCACCATCGCAATCGAATAGGGCTCCTGCCCGGTCGACGCCGCGGCACACCAGATCCGGATCGATCGGCGGTTTGCGCGGGCGGCCAGCAGTTCAGGGATCGCGACGTCGCGCAGCAGTTCGAACGGGATCTTGTCGCGGAAGAAAAAGGTTTCATTGGTGGTCATCGCATCGACCACCTCATCCGCAACCGCCGCTGAACCGCTGCGGATTTTCTGAATCAGCATGTCCAGCCCGGAAAGCCCCATCCGGCGCGCCATCGGCTGCAGGCGACTTTCGACAAGATATTGCTTATCAACAGACAGGTCGAGGCCAGAACGCTCTTTAAGAAATTTTCGCAGAAATTCGAACTCAACTGGCGTCACGACCGATCTCCTGAAAAAATCCGGTTCAATTTCGGAGCAATGTCCTTCAGCGGAAGCACTGCTGCGCAAATGCCCGATTGAGCCGCTGCTCCTGGCATGCCCCAGACCACGCTAGAAGCTTCGTCCTGAACGATGATCGTTCCGCCAGCGCTGACGACATCCTTGCCGCCGCGTGCGCCGTCCGACCCCATTCCCGTCAAAATCAACCCAAGCACGCTGCCGCTCCATACGCTCGCAGCAGAGGTAAACATCGGGTCCACCGCCGGGCGGCAGTAGTTGATGGGCGGCCCATCATCCAGAGCTATATGCGGTTGTCCGTTAACCTTGGCCACCTTCATATGGCGACCACCGGGGGCAAGATAGATCTGCCCAGCCTTGATCGGTTCGCCGTCAATGCCTTCAGCCGCGGGCCGACGCGCGGTGCGGGTCAGATGCTCGGCCAGTATGGTGGTGAACGTTGCAGGCATGTGCTGGGTGATCAACACCGGGCAACGATCAATCACGGCGCCTATCTCGGCAATGATCGTCATCAGGGCCTGCGGCCCGCCCGTCGACGAGCCGATCAGCAGAACGCGCGGCACCAGCAAGCTATACGGCGTCAGCCGGATTGCGGAGGCGATTGTATCGCTGAAGTCCGGGCAAGGCCGACGCTGGCCGAAGCTTTGAAATTCTTGACCACACCTGGCCTGGCTGCAGCAAGCTTCATGACACGCGCACCAAAATGGCGCAGCTTGCGGATCAATTCCTCGCGGAAGATTTCCACGGCATTCTGGTCGCGCGTGCTTTCCGGCTTGGGAATGTAATCGGAGGCGCCGAGCGATAATGCCTTGAAACTGATTTCGGCGTTTCGTCGCGTCAAGGTCGACGCCATGATCACGATCAGATTGCGCTTTTTCGCCAATAGTTGCGGCAGCGCCGAAATCCCATCGAGCTCCGGCATCTCGATATCGAGGATCGCGATATCGGGGTCGATCCGCTCAATCTGATTGACAGCATCCAGTCCGGTGCGAAGCGACGCGACCACTGTCATGTCGGCTTCGGCGTCGATCCACCGTGACACCAGACCGCGCACGACGACTGAATCGTCGACCACCATCACGCGCAGTGGATTTTGTCCCGTTGTCGTCATTGTCACCGTGGTCACATCTGCACTCATCATTCGCCAGGCACATGTAACCAGCGCTCAAGCATGCTTTGCAAGCAGCTTGAGCGGCAATATACATTCAGATCAGACCGACTTCCTGAAACTTTGCGGAAACGATCTCTTTGTCGAATGGCTTCATGATGTACTCATTGGCGCCAGCGTGCAGCGCACGTGCGATATGAGCCACATCATTCTCCGTCGTACAGAACACGACCTTCGGCACATCCCCGCCCGGCATACGGCGCAGGTGGCGCAAGAACTCATAGCCGTCCATCACCGGCATGTTCCAGTCGAGCAGAACAGCGTCCGGCAATCCGCGCTTGCAAATATCCAGCGCCTTTTCGCCATCCTCTGCCTCGATGATCTCGAAGTCCAGACCTTCGAGAATTCGCCGGGCGACTTTACGAATGACGCTGGAATCATCGACGACCAAACATGTTTTCATCATACGCCCGCTATGTTTCTCTTGAACCTTTTACCTAGCTACACAATGTCGGCTCATGCCCGACCTAAGCAGCAAGCATGTCCGGTGAGATTTCAAGAACGCGATCCACGTCCAGCACAACCATCAGCTGACCGTCCAGCCGATGAACGCCGTGCGCCATCTTGGCCATCCGCGGATCGAGATTGACTGGATTCACCTCACGACCGTCATCAGGCAGTTTAAGGACTTCGCCGATCGAGTCGATCAGCAATCCGTATGACTCGCCACGAAGATCAACGCCGACCGCCATCGGCGGCTTGCCGTCCTCATTCTTCGGCAGACCAAGGCGTGCGCGCATATCAATCGCCGTAACGATGCGACCACGCAGGTTCAGCACGCCAGCGACATCGTTCGACGCCAGCGGAACCCGCGTCAAGCGTTCGGGCATGAACACGTCCTGGACGCGCGCAATCGGCATACCAAACAACTGACCACCGATCATCGTGGTCACATATTCGGTCACAGAGCCGTGGGTCGCTACAGTTTTCATACTCATCATGTTACGCCTCATGCCGCCTGATGGACTTCACTGGTTTGCTCTTTGAGCGCCGCAATCAACCCGGGGCGATCAAACTTGGCGACGTAGTCATGGAAGCCTGCCAGGCGACCGCGTTCGATCGCAGCTGGAGAGATCATCGACGACAAGGCGATGATCGGCGTCTTGCTCAACTTCGGATCCGCACGAATGGTTTCGGCGAATTCGAAGCCGTTCATGTCGGGCATTTCGATGTCGGTGAGAATAGCGTCGAAGCGCTGTCCGGAGTTCAGGGCAGCTAGCCCTTCCTGCGCACTGCTTGCCACACGAACCCGGAACCCGGCAGCCTTGAGCACAGGCGACAGCATGTTGCGGAAGAACGCCGAGTCATCAACCAGCAGGATCGACTGCGCCGAAACCGACGGGCGCATTTCCTTGCGGCTGAACCAATCCGAAAACGCCATCGGCAGGAAGTGGCCGACGTCGATCACTTCAGTCGCGAGACCCTTGATCACCGCTGAGCCAAGAATGCCGTCGCGGCCGCCAGAAACCTCGATGTGCAAGCGTTCCTCGACGATATCGACAATCTCATCGACGACGAATCCCATCGAGCGACCGTCGTCGGAGAACACCAGGATCGGCTGGGTGCCACTCGTACGAACTTCAACGCCTTCCATCTGCACCAACGGCATCAACTGCTCGCGGTACTGAACCATGTGACGGCCATTCGACATCTCGATCTTGTCGATCGAGAACTCTTCAAGTCGCGTCACGAGGCCAAGCGGCACAGCCTTCGGCTGATGCGTTCCGGCGCGGAACACAAGCAGGGATGTCATCTGCTCGGAATGCATCGCGAAGGAGTTGGCGCCGTCCTCGGCGATTTCCAGATGGTTGGTGCCCGCAGTGCCCAAAGCTTGGGAAATGCCGTTCGGGTCGATAATCATGATGACGGCGCCGTCACCAAGGATCGTATTGCCCGAGAACATGTTGATGTGACGCAGCTTGGTCGACATCGGCTTGACGACAATTTCTTCGGTGTGGAACACGCCATCAACGACGATACCGAATGTCTGGTTGCCAACCTGCGTGACAACGATGAAGCCGTTCTCCGGATCGCTCGACGTTCCGTCGTCGATCATGAGCAGCTTCTTCAGATGCATCAAAGGCAACAGCTTGTTGCGCAAACGCAGAACCGGCGTGTCCTTGATGCGCTCGATACGATGATCGGAATTAGCGCGGGCGCGCACCAGTTCGATCACTGCGAGCTGCGGAATGGCAAAGCGGTCACCCGCAGCTTCGACGATCAGCGCCGAAACGATGGCCAGCGTCAGAGGGATCTTGATGGTGACGCTCGAGCCCTCGCCGCTCACCGACTTGACGTCGATGGTGCCGCCGATCTGATCGATGTTGTTGCGGACGACGTCCATGCCGACGCCGCGCCCCGACACACTCGTCACCGACGAGGCCGTGGAAAAACCGGCCGCAAAAATGAACTTGTGGATCTGCGCCTCGGTCATCTTCTCGATGTCCGCTTCGCTGACGAGACCGTTCTGGATCGCCTTGGCCTTGATCCGCTCGGTGTTCAGACCGCGACCATTGTCGGCGATGCAGATCAAGATATGACCGCCTTCATGATAGGCGGACAGACGGATCGTGCCCTGCTCGGACTTGCCGGTCTGACGACGCTCAGCGGGCGTTTCAAGACCATGGTCAGCCGAGTTGCGCACCATATGCGTCAGAGGATCCTTGATCAGATCCAGCACCTGGCGATCGAGCTCGGTGTCGGCGCCGTGCATCTCGAGTTCGATCTTCTTGCCGAGTTCGCTTGCAAGATCGCGAACAATGCGTGGCAGCTTCTGCCAGGCGTTGCCGATCGGCTGCATACGCGTTTTCATCACACCGTCCTGCAATTCGGCAGTGACGGTCGACAGCCGTTGCAACGGCACCTTGAACTCGGTGTCCTCGTGGCGACGGCTGATCTCGAGCAACTGGTTACGCGTCAGCACCAGCTCCGACACCATCGTCATCAGGTGTTCGAGCGTGTCGACGTTGACGCGGATCGACTGGTTGGCGATCGACGCTCCTTCGGTCGCAACCGCTTCAGGGGCATCGCTGCGCTTGATCGCGACCTTGGCGGCGGGCTCGGCTTCAGCCGGCTCTGACGCTGCAAGCGGTTGCTGCTCGGGAGCCAGTGACGGCGAGATCTCGATCTCGGTTTCCTGGAATGCACGCTCCAGCTCGTCCAGCGAGACTTCGCCAGGTCGGAGCTCACGCTCGAGCGTCTGAACGATGAGTGGCGGCGACCCATCAGCCGCGCCATGCGAAACCGTTGCTTCAGCCATTTGAACCTCGCGGTTCTCTGCCATCTCATGCAGAGCTTCGATCAGATCGCTGTCATCACCCTCAGGTTCAGTCTGCGTCGCTTCGAGCCTGGCCAGAATTTCCTTGATCCGGTCAATCGTTGTCAGGATCAACGTGACCGCGCCTCCCTGTGACAGGCATGCCGTCGCGGAATTTACCCATCAAGGTTTCTGCGGCATGGGCGAGCGCTTCCAGACGCGGCAGACCGAGAAATCCGCAGGTCCCCTTGATGGTGTGAACGAGCCGGAAAATATTGTCCAAAATCTTGGCGTTGTTCGGCTCTTGCTCAAACCTGACCAGTTGATTGTCAACTGTATCAAGGCTCTCGTTGGTCTCGGTCAAAAATTCCCGCAGAAGATCATCCATGTAACTGGCCTTCGGAGTCTCGGCGCACGGTTTCGTGAACCCTATCTGAGTAAGGCCAGTGTGAAGCGAAAGAGTTTAATATTGGTTGAGCATGGTAATTTTGTCCGATAACGGTCGCGAATCATCAACCTGTGTCGGAACGGCACATGTGCGCGTCAGACGCGCGGATACGGCACCCGCGTGCGCCGCTGCGACGCACGCCAAGGGCGGCTTTTTATCAGATAGCTTTCACAACGACTGCATCGCCGTCTGCGGCGATCGTCACCCGCAGGGCTGACGCCTCGGCGAGCAAGCGGGTGTAGTAGGGCTGAACGGCGTGCGCGTCGATGGATGCTGGCTCAGCTGCGGCCAGAAGCTCGACGATCTTCTGCGGCAAGCGCGCATTGATCCCCGTCGCCGTGACACGGAAGCCGGCTGTATCGCCCTCACCTTCCGCATCGACGGTCAGAACGCCGCCCCGCGGAATCGTCTGCTGGGCGATTACCAGCATATTGAGCAGCAGCTTCACCTTGTTCTTTGGCATCAGGAGGCGCGGCAGATTCCAGTCGATCCTGGTCCGGGCGTCTTCCAGCTGGCCACGCGCCATGGTCTGGGCGTCGCCAAGGTCAATCTGAGCTCCCGCCGAACCTGCAGCGCCGAACGCCAGGCGACAGAATTGCAAACGGGCCGAAGCCGTCTTTGCGCTTTTGCGGATGAGGTCCAGCGCGAATTCTTTATCTTCTGCCTTGGGGCTGTCATCGAGCACTTCAAGGCCGTTGACGATTGCGCCGACAGGGCTGATGAGATCATGACATACGCGCGAACAGAGCAGCGCGGCCAATTCAAGGGCGTCCGGAACGAGCCCGGTGGAAGGTGTGCCAGACATGGAAATGGCTCCTGTGAGGCCGCACAGCACGAACGGCGAATCAAGCGAATGGTCTATTGTAGATACAACGGGTTAGTAATTGCTGCCACCGCGAGGCGGCAAAGTCGATTGTGGGCGTGACAGCCCGGGGGATCAGGACAATACGATGGTGAACATCGACAAGCCGGCGGCGGGGCACGACCAGGCCGCCACTCTCGAACTTGCACAATCACTGCTTGAGCCGTTGACTGACCTCGTGATCGCAGCTGGCGGAGCCATCCTCTCCATTCATCGCGAGGCGCTCGACCTGCAGGGCAAGAGCGATGGCTCCCCTGTTACCGCAGCTGACCTCGCCGCTGACCGGCTTATTGCCGAGGGGCTGACCCGACTGGCTCCAGCGATCCCGACGCTATCGGAGGAGCGCGCACAATCAGCAAAGCCACCCTATACCGATCTTGTCTTCATCGTTGACCCTCTCGATGGCACCAAGGAATTCATACAGGGTCGCAAGGAATACACGGTCAATATCGCCCTTGTGGCGAGCGGTGTCCCCCTCCTCGGCCTGGTCGGCGCGCCTGCCCTCGGTGTCGTGTGGCGCGGAATAGTCGGCCATGGCGCCGAGCGGGTTGAGGTCGCAAGCGGCAACCATGCCGTTCGCACCGTGACGCCGATCCGCACCCGCGCCATGCCGGCCACAGGCGAGCCGTGGGCAACCGTCGTGTCCCGATCGCACGGCGACGCCAATACGGAAGCCTTTATTGCTCGACGACCTGGTGCCGAACGGCTGCAAATCGGCTCGGCGGTCAAGTTCTGCCGCGTCGCCGAAGGCCGCGCCGACATTTATCCGCGGCTCGCGCCGACATCAGAATGGGACGTCGCTGCGGGCCATGCGGTTGTCACGGCTGCCGGGGGCCGCCTCACCGATCAAGACGGACGTCCGTTGCAGTTCGGCGGTGCACGCAGCGATTTCATCGTTCCCGGCTTCATCGCCTGGGGCGACCCGGACGCCGCCAGCAGTTTTTGATGGCACTTGAGATACACCTATCGCGCTAGCGAATGCTGAACTCTGGGCCACGATCGCCGCGCGTCTTCGAGATATTCCAGTGGGGAGGCGGCGAACATGTCCCGGCTTTCCTCGCGCCCGAACAGATAGAGCCGCTGCTCGAAAATCATCCAGTAACGCGGGTGGCCGGCGTAGGGCACACCGCGCGCCATATCGACGGGGTCATAACCGCCAAACTGCGGACCATAGATTTCGGGATTGGCGGCGAAGAAAGCGCGATTTGACGCTTTGTGAAACCGCCAGACTGCGCCTTTGGCAAGCAACTCGACTTCGGATGAGCCGGGCACGGGCCGTTGATCTGTGAAATAGGCGACGGGATCATAGCCATCAATGGCCAACCCGGAGTGGCGATTAACTACCACGCGCTCGCTTGTCGCGGCTTCAGTTTGGGCTAAAATGCCTAAACTTGCGCAAAAGGCGACTATGCACAGCATCGGCAGCGCCATCAGCCTTGGCAGGGCTTTTTTATTCCGCCGTTGTAACGTCATAGTTCAAACCGATATTGATTGAGTCGGGGATCACGTTGAAAGCATTAATGCTCGCTCGTCAGCATACCGTTAAGGCGCGGCCTAATTTGTTTCAGGGGTTCTTCTCCATGTCGTTCGCATCACGTCTCGCTCTGCTGGCGATTGCTCTGGTCGCCATCGGGCTTTCCCCTGCGTCCGCACAACAGGGCCCCCGCCGTAGCGCTCCCGGCACATTCGCCAACGATGAACTGCTTGGCGCCGGTCAGCAATTCTTCGGAAATGTCTCACGCGGGCTCGCTTCGGTCATCGAGCGGGCGGTCAGCCAGTGGGGCCTGCCGAACGGCTATGTGCTTGGTGAGGAAGGCAGCGGTGCATTCGTCGCCGGCCTGCGGTACGGCGAAGGCACGCTTTATACCAAGAACGCTGGCGACCTGAAGGTCTACTGGCAGGGGCCATCGGTCGGCTTCGACTGGGGCGGCGATGGCGCCCGCACCATGATGCTGGTCTACAACCTGCCCGCTACCAACGCGATTTACCAGCGCTTCGGCGGCGTCAATGGCTCGGCCTATGTCATCGGCGGGTTTGGCATGACAGCGCTGACCGCCAACAACATCGTGCTTGTCCCGATCCGCTCGGGCCTCGGCCTGCGCCTTGGCGCCAACATCGGCTACCTCAAGTTTACGCCTGAGGCGACCTGGAACCCGTTCTGATTACGGCAACACGGGGCTATTCAGGTTAACCTACCGTTCGGCTGGTATTCGCCCTCCCTGTCGTGGCATGTTGCCGCCGCGTAACGACTCACATGGGAGAGCCTGATGGTCGAACCGAT
Organism: uncultured Alphaproteobacteria bacterium; assembly: GCA_963717905.1. Classification (GTDB taxonomy): domain Bacteria; phylum Pseudomonadota; class Alphaproteobacteria; order Rhizobiales; family Xanthobacteraceae; genus Tardiphaga. Next base: position 1,322,865 of record CAVQXM010000006.1, on the reverse strand, counting down.
CATGTATCTTGCGATCGGTTTTCTTGTCTCAATGTTGCTCGGCTTGTTGATCGTCCCGCTGGTTCACGGCCGGGCGGTGCGGCTGACCACAAAGCGGCTTGAAGCCGAAGCGCCGCTGTCGATCGCCGAGATCCAGGCTGACAAGGACCACATGCGCGCCGATTTCGCCATGTCGGCGCGGCGGCTCGAATTGAACATTGACCGCCTTCGGCACAAGTCGATCACGCAGGCTGCCGATCTCGGCCGCAAAACCGAAATCATTCAACGCCTGCAGCACGAGCTGGAAGAGCGGGCCGCGACCATGGCTGCCGCTGATCTGCGCGAGGCCGAGGTGAATGCAAAGCTGGAAGCTGCGGAAACCATGGCCACCTCACTCAAAGGCACGATCCAATCGCACGAGGCCAGCCTTGCCGACCGGCAGGCGGAAGCCGCCCGGCTTGTCGAGGCACTGTCAATTGCCGAAAAGACCGCGGAGGAGCGCCAGACCCAATTGACCACGGCGTCGGCCGAGATCGAGAAGCTCTCCGCCACTCTTGCATCGACCGTGGCAGACCTTAACGCCACACAGGCGAATCTGACCCGCCTCAAGACGGACACCGACCCGTTGCGCGACGAACTCGCTGCGGCCCGCGCCACGATCGAAACCCAGACCAAGCGCATTGCAGACCTTGACGGTCAGCTATCCGGTCAGGTTGCTGCAGCGGATGGCCTGACGACGAAATTGCGCGCCCTCGACGGCGACGATCACGGCCAGGCTTTCACCGAGCTCGAATTCGAGAACAAGCAGCTGAAGCAGCAGATCGAAGCTTCGGAGCGGCTGGTGCGCGAGCTGCGGGTGCAGGTTGCCGCCACCAGCACCGGCGCTCCTGCGACAACCGAAAAGCTCCAGATCGCCAAGACTGAGCTCGAAGAACAGCTGCGGACAGCGCGGGCTGATTACAGCCAGTTGCAAAAAGAGATGTCGCTGGTGCAGCGCGACGCTGAAACCGCCAAGAAGGCGCTCGACGCTGCGCGCGCGGCACATGGCCCGGATGACAACGCCATGCTGCGCGAGAAAATCAACAGCATCGCTGCCGAAGTTTCCCATCTTGCGATGAACCTTGAGGGGCCGCAGTCGACCATCGGCGCCATTCTCGCTGCTGACGGCGCACGCGACAGCGGCGACGCCCGCATCGCCAAACGATCGGGTGAGACCTCGCTGGCCGATCGTATCAAGGCGCTTCAGACCCAGGCCGTCGCGGCCAAATCCGTCAAATAATCGCCTGCCAGCGATTATTCCCGGATAATGGCGCGAACTCGCGCGACCTGACTTGACACCTGCACCGCCTATTCCCTAAATCGCGCCACTGGCGATTTGCATCGCGGCTGGCCAAGCGCCCCGCCGATCAGCTCCAGGGCGCATAGCTCAGCGGGAGAGCGTTCCCTTCACACGGGAGAGGTCCAAGGTTCGATCCCTTGTGCGCCCACCATCCAGATCACCAACTTCCAAATCTATCCGCATGACCATGAGCTACTGATTGTGCGATAGAGGTATTCATTGACCGCGATTGCTGGCTTCGCTACCCGTTGAGGTAGATCATTGCCTTGAACCTGGCTGCACGTCATGACCCGTTCCCTGCAACCGCTCGGTACCGCGAAGTTCATGCTGGCTATGCTGACGCCTTGGCGTCCGGCGTTTCGCACCCGTGCGGCCAACTCCGGCGCAACGTTCTTTGTGTCAGCCCGCGACGTCGTCGGCAGGCACATTGCCAAATACGGCGGGCATGAGCCTGGCCTCACCGCCTGGGTCGATCGCTATCTAGGCACACAGCCGCGCGGGATCGTCGTTGATGTCGGCGCCAATATCGGCTGGCATACCGTGCATGCTGCACGCTGCCCGACGGTCGAGACTGTCGTTGCGTTTGAGCCCGACGCCTTCAATTGCTGGCTGCTCGATCGCAACATCGAGGCAAATGCGCTCGACAACGTCATCGTGCTGAAAAGCGCTGTGGGCGCCGAAGCTGGGACAGCCCGTTTGCACCTCTACAAGGCGTCCAACAACGGGCGACATTCGTCTGCTCGCCGGGAACGGGACGCGTTCGCGCATCGTAACAGTCGTCGATATCGATACCTCGCTGAGCCAGCTGGGTCTCGCGGATCGCCAGGTATCGTTGATGAAGATCGATGTTGAAGGGTATGAGCCCTATGTGATCGCGGGTGCGCGACAAACACTGGCGCGCACCCGTGCGGTCATTACCGAATTCTCGCCCCATCTGGACGGAGGCCATAACCGGTCCGTCTGGGATATGGTGGCCGACCTGCACGGCGCAGGGTTTACTGCGACCACGCTCAATGACAGCCAGGAAGCGATCCCGCTAAACGACCAGACATGTCGGTCAATTAAGGATCAGACCGACATCATCTGGTTGCGGGCGGACAAGACCGCGCTCGCTTGAGCATTATCCTGCGGCAAGGCTGGACGTCACTCTCAACTGAAGCTCAACGTCGTGTGGCTCCCCATATTCGGCTTGTCACCCGTCACCTTCGCTTTGGCGATCTCGAGCAAGAAGGTCACGCCGCTTTCTGGGCCGAGCCAAAGTTCAGACTGATCAGGACGTAACCGCACCAGGAGAAGGTCGGGGTCCTGCTTGCCCTCCTCGAACCAAGACGACGCGACGAAATTCCAGACTTCATCGAGTTTTTCGGGATCGTTCGAGACCGCGAGTTTACCAGTGATATCAGCGTATATGCTCTCGGGATCGCTACAAACGATGTACCGACAGGTTGCGCCGGCATCAGCGGCAGCGGCCATCGGTGTGCCCTTTGCGGTGATGAACCACAAATTACCATCGTCGGGATCAGTACTGTGGCTCATCGGTACGAAACGGTCCTGAACCTCCAACATGCCGGTTCGCACATCGCTGATCCGGCTCCAGAATTCCTTGCGCTGATCTGTCGTCATCCAATTCCCCTGTTGATGAGTGGCGTGTTGGATAACGGACCGCGCATGGGCCGGTTCCAGCAGGAGCCGCAGCCGATTTGGCATATGCGCCAACGCCCACGAAAGTTCACGGAATGGAACCTATGGGTCATCCACGGCTTGTCAGGGAATACATCGCAGGGAGGTCATGATGGCTACCGAGAAAAACTTGGCGGATCTGTTTGAGCACGCGCTCAAGGACATCTATTACGCCGAGAAGAAGATTTACCGATCGCTGCCCAAGATGATCAAGGCAGCTGACGAGCCGAAGTTGAAAGACGGGCTCACGCACCACCGCGAAGAGACTGCCGAACAGATCGAAAAGCTCGAGCATATTTTCGAACTGCTGGGCAAACGCCCGAAAGCCGCAAAATGCGATGCCATCGACGGCATCCTTGAGGAAGGCACAGGTCTGCTTGAGGATTTCGGCGGGACCGCTGCAGGCGACGCAGCGATCATCTTCTCGTGCCAGGCGATCGAACACTATGAGATCACGCGCTACGGCAGCATGTATGCCTTTGCAGTCGCACTGGGACATCAGGAGGCCGCTGATCTGATCAAGAGCATCCTGGCTCAGGAAAAAACCGCCGACAGCGATCTCACCAAGATTGCCAAGTCGCGGGTGAATTATGCCGCCAAGTCGCACAGGGATAATCCGCGCATGAGAGCCAGAGCGGCCTGATCAAAAACCAGCCTCGGCCTCCCTTTCCAAGCCAACACGAGACTGCGCGGCGACGCCCAGCATAAATGTGGTCGCCGCGCTGACGCCGGTCGTTGGCCACGCTGCGTTGACACTATCTTTCAACTTCACACCGATATAGAGCCACCGAGGCTGCCCCAGCCGGTCTGGCTCGCGCGACTTCTTCTGAAGCTCAGTCAGCGCGTTTGGAGTGAATAGATTGATGGCAATCGACGGCCCCGGCCTGTCTTATTGGAAATCCACCCCCGAACCCCTTCGAAACTCGGCGCGCAAAGTGCTTGCGGAGATCGTCAACCAGAACGGGATGGTCTTCGTCGAGCGTTTCTACAGCGTGTTTCTGGCGCATAAGGATGCCGCCGACTTTCTCTCCAACGCAGACGTGCAATTGCGCCTCGTCAACTCGATGCACAACTGGCTCACTCAGCTGATCACGGTCGATCCCTTCGCCGACCTTCAGGCATTCAACAAACGGCAGACGCAAATCGGCGAAATCCACGCGCGGCTACAAATTCCAAACCATCTCGTGCTTGAAGGCGCGGGACTGCTCAAGACCAGCATCGCCGAACAGGTGATTGCGCGCCATGAACTCGCGGGCGAGACGGCCTCGATCGTGCTGCTGCTGAGTGAGTTGATCGACTATGCCATGCGCTTGATGAGCGAGGCCTATGTCACCGACACCAAGCGCCAGACCCAGGTCGACGAGGCCTTCCGCATGTTCACGCTCAGCCAGGATCTGGGCCTCGAACGCGAGCGACAGCGCGCAGCCCTGATGCAGTGGAGCCAGGATATTCTGTTCAGCGTCGTCGGCGGGAAAACCGACCTGTCGCATAGTCCGCTATCGAACTCGCCGTTCGGTCTCTGGATCCGCCATCGCGGCGCCTTGCTGTTTCATAATTCGGCGCTCCTGGAGACGATCGAGAACGCCATCGCGCATATCGACGACACGTTCCTCCCGGGCATCGAAAACGCGACGCTCGACAAGGCCGAACTGCTGGGAGACCTGCAGGCGAACATCAACACAATCCAGTTTGTGCTCGCGGATCTGTTCCAGATGGCGACAACGGTCGAGAATGGTCGCGATCCGCTGACCCGCACCTTCAACCGACGTTTTCTGCCGTCGGTTCTCGGCCGTGAGATCGCGATGGCGCAAAGCACACGCGCTCCTCTCAGCGTGTTGATGATCGATGTTGATCACTTCAAAGGCATTAATGACCGGTACGGCCATCCGGCGGGCGATGCGGTGCTTGGCCAGGTCGCAGAGCTGATCATCAATTCCGTCCGCAGCAGCGATTTCGTCTTTCGCTATGGCGGCGAGGAATTTCTGATTGTGTTGATTGAGAGCGACGTCGCTGAGGCGCAGCGTGTTGCCGAAGGCCTGCGCCTGCGTTTCCAGGATCAGGCAATCACACTGCCTGACCACACCACGATCAAGGCGACCATGTCGATCGGTGTCGCGGGCTATACCGGCCATCCGGACTATGAGGTGCTGATCGATGCGGCGGACCGGGCGCTCTACAAGGCCAAGAACAATGGCCGCAACCAGGTCGCAGTCGCCATGGCGGAAACGCCTGTGCTGACCTAAAGCTCAACACAGACTTGAATCGAAAACGGGATCGCCATTGCTGGCGATCCCGTTTTTTATTGCTCTGAGTTCAGCCTGACGGCTGATCCGTGATCAGCAGATCACTTCGATCACATGTGGACCGCTGCCCGCGATGCCATCTGCCAGCGCCTTGTTGAACTCTTCTGCAGTCGTCACGCGCGTCGCCGGCACGCCCATGCCCTTCGCGAGCGCCACCCAATCGAGGTCCGGGCGATCCAGCGTCAACATATCGTTGGCGCGCTGACCGGGTTCACCAGCGCCGACGCCATCGAACTCGCCACGCAGGATCTGATACTTGCGGTTGGCGAAGACGACAGTCACGACATCGAGGTTCTCGCGTGCCTGACTCCACAGCGACTGCAGCGTGTACATCGCACTGCCGTCACCGACCATGCAGATCACCTTGCGGTCCGGGCAGGCAACGGCTGCGCCGAGCGCGACCGGCGTCGAGAAGCCGATCGACCCGCCCATGTTCTGCAGCCAGTCATGCGGCTTTGCGCCACCGGTTGGCAGGAAGAAGCCACGGCCCGTTGTAATCGAACTCGTCGATGACAATGGCGTTCTCCGGAATGGCATAGGCGATGGCCTGTGCGATCGTTGCGTGGTTGAGACCACCGGTCGGCTTTTCCGGCGTCGGCAGCGACTGCGGCTTGATGTCGCTCGGCTTTGCGCCGACAGCAGTGGCCAATGCTTCCAGCGCTGCAATCGAGTTTTCGCCAGCAGCGGTGAGGCGCGAGATCTCGCAACCCTCGGGCTTCAGCAGGCTCGGCTTGTCCGGATAGGCAAAGAAGCTTACCGGCTCGTTGGTTTCGACCAGCACGATGTCGCGGAAGTTCTTCAAGGTCGGCAGGGCCAATTCCACAACATAGGGCACGCGCTCGACAAAGAAGCGACCCTGGCCGCGCGCCATGCGCGGATTGTAGGTCTGCGCCAAAACCTTGCAGCCGGTCTTGCCGGAGATCTGCGCAGCGAGCGCCAGCCCGCGTTCAGTAAGAGAGGAACCCGTCAAATACAGCAGGCTCTGCTCGCCCTTGCGCAACGTCTGGGCGGCGGCGTCAACTGCAGAACCTGAGAACCCCTGATCCTGCTTCGCAGCGGGAACCTGGGCGATCTCGCCTGCTTCGTTCCAGGCCGTGTCAGCTGGCAGAATCAGCGTCGCAATCTGGCCTGGCGTGCCGTTGGCGGCAGCGATAGCATCCGCGCCATCCCGCGACACGGACTTTGCATCCGGCGACGTACGCACCCAATGCGACATCGGGCCGGCAAGCCCCTCGATATCCGAGGTCAGCGGCGCATTATACTTGATGTGATCGATGGCATGCTGGCCAACAATGTTGACAATGCCGGACGAGGCCTTCTTGGCGTTATGCAAGTTCGCGAGGCCGTTTGCGAGCCCGGGACCGAGATGCAGCAGCGTGCATGCCGGCGTGCCCTTCATACGATAATAGCCATCCGCAGCGCCGGTGACGACGCCCTCGAACAGGCCCAACACGCAACGCATACCTTCGACGCGGTCAAGCGCGGCCACAAAGTGCATCTCAGAGGTACCGGGATTCGTGAAGCAAACATTGACGTCACCCGCCACCAACGTCCGCACCAGACTTTCCGCACCATTCATCGCTTCGCTCCTGTTCACTTTTTCTCTATCGTTCAAGAAACATTGTTAGCCATCCACGTCAAAGGAATCTATCGACGCTTTTCGCTAGCTATGCAAAAAAACTATAACTTCGTTCAGCATCTCCCGTGCATCATGTTGAGCGACGGGTCAATGTGCACGTGATGCAAGAGCTGTATGCGGGATTGAGCGTGCTGTGCTCCGCCGTATTCATATCGTTGATGAGGTTCGAGATGAGAACACTCTGCGCTGTCGTTATGGCAGCACTTATGTTGCTGATGGCTGCACCCGTCGCCCAGGCGCAAGAAATTGATGTTGAGAATTATTTCGGCAATGCCCTGAGCAATTTGTTCGGCGGCCAGGGTTCGGGGGCTATTCGCCGCACCACCGTCGGTTTCGACGGTAACTACGCCCCCGGCACAATTGTCATACGAACTGCAGAACGTCGCCTCTACCTGGTGATGGATGGCGGCCGGGCGCTACGCTATGGCATCGGCGTCGGCCGCGACGGGTTCCGCTGGGCAGGCACTCACCGCGTCTCTGCGAAACGCGAATGGCCCGGATGGACCCCGCCCGCACAGATGTTGCGGCGACGGCCGGACCTGCCGCGTCACATGCCGGGCGGCATCGAGAATCCCCTTGGCGCACGCGCCTTGTATCTCGGCTCGACGCTTTACCGGATTCACGGATCAAACGAACCCGAGACCATTGGCCAGGCCGTCTCCTCCGGTTGCTTCCGGATGACCAACGATGACGTCACCGACCTGTACGACCGCGTACCTGTTGGCGCCAAGGTCGTCGTCATCAACTGACGCCCCTTGTGACGTCCCGCAAAACGGAATGCCCGCCCTGCGCGGGCATTCATGATTCTGTCATCTCTTCGCTTGCGCCTTGACCATGTTTGCTCCAGCTTGGTCAAATGCTGCACCTGCTTCCACCGCGTTCGTTGATCACGATTGCTGCCCTTTTTGGCGGCAACTGTCGTTGTGATGTTTGATGCCACGATCACTGCGTGTTCGGCCTCGCCGGCGCAAACGCGTCACCGCTATCAACGCACCGACTTCTCTGACGCCGAGATCAAGGACGGCTTCATCAAGACAGCATTTGGTGCGGAATTCCACGTTGCGGGACGTGTCGACCGGATACGCAAGTATGAACGACCGGTTCGCGTCAGGATCCTCGGCATCAACCGCGCCGACCGCCGTGCACAGGTTCTCAAGATCGTTGAGGATATCCGCGCCCACGTTGAGCATCTCGATATCGCCGTGGCGGAAGGCCCCGCCGACGCCAATGTTTTCATCACGATGGTGCGCGACCGCGATTTGAACCGCACCATCGCCGATCTTTTCGGCGCAGAACAGGCGCGCTCAATTCGTACGTCGCTCGACCCGCAATGCCTGTCAGGCTTTCGCAAGAACGAAGCCTATCAGATCGAGCGCTCCGACGTGATTCTGACTGTCGACCCGGACGATTTCACATTCCGCGACTGCGCCTACGAGGAGATCCTGCAGTCTCTCGGCCCGATCAATGACACCAGCTCAGTGCCCTGGACGATGTTCAATGATGACGTCCGCACCGGGCGTTTTGGCGTCTACGACCAGTATATCCTCAACACACTGTATCATCCCGAGATCCGGGCAGGCATGACCATCGCCGAAGTCAGCGCTGTGTTCCCACGCGTCATCGGCGACGTGCGCAACTGGATCAACCGGCGCAAGCTTCCCAAGCCGTGACTGCGGCTTAGCTGGTTTTTCCAAACAGCTCGCGGCCGATCAGCATCCGCCGGATTTCGCTGGTGCCAGCCCCAATCTCATACAGTTTGGCGTCGCGCAGCAACCGACCTGTCGGATAGTCATTGATATAGCCATTGCCGCCCAGCAGCTGGATGGCGTCGAGCGCGCATTGCGTTGCCTTTTCGGCGGCATAGAGAATAGCGCCAGCAGCATCTTCGCGGGTGGTTTCGCCGCGATCGCAGGCCTTGGCGACTGCATAGACGTATGCTCGGCAGGCGTTCAGCGTGACATACATGTCAGCAATCTTGCCCTGCACGAGCTGGAACGTGCCGATCGGCTGACCGAATTGCTTGCGTTCGTGCACATAGGGCAGCGCCACGTCCAGACATGCTTGCATGATCCCGAGCGGGCCGGCAGCAAGCACGGCGCGCTCATAATCAAGGCCGGACATCAGCACGTTAACGCCCTTCCCGACGCCGCCCAGCACATTCTCCTCCGGCACTTCGCAATCCTGAAACACGAGCTCGCCCGTGTCCGACCCACGCATGCCCAGCTTGTCGAGCTTTTGTGCCGTCGAGAAACCCTTCATGCCCTTCTCGATGATGAAGGCCGTCATCCCGCGCGGCCCAGCAGCCAAATCGGTTTTCGCATAGACAACCAGCGTTTCAGCAATCGGCCCGTTGGTGATCCACATCTTGCTACCATTCAGGACGTAGCGATCACCTTTGCGCTCGGCGCGCGTCACCATCGACACCACGTCGGACCCTGCTCCAGGCTCGGACATCGCCAACGCACCGACGTGTTCACCCGAGATCAGACCGGGCAGATATTTGTTCTTTTGTGCAACAGTGCCGTTGCGCCGGATCTGATTGACGCAAAGATTTGAATGCGCCCCATAGGACAGGCCGACTGACGCCGACGCGCGAGATATTTCTTCCAGCGCAATGCAATGCTCGAGATAACCAAGGCCGGATCCGCCGAACTCCTCCTCGACGGTGATACCGTGGAGCCCAAGCGCGCCGAGCTTCGGCCACAAGTCGCGTGGAAACTGATTGGTTTGATCAATCTCCGCCGCACGAGGCGCAATTTCGTTGGCGGAGAATCCGTGAACCGTCTCGCGTATGGCGTCAGCGGTTTCACCGAGATCGAAATTGAACATCCGCTGGGCATTCGCAATCATCAGGTTCCTCCATGGCGTATTTTGTTGTTTCCCCACCATGTCACGCTCAGAACTTCCTGAAAAGCGCGGCGACCACCTCACCGCAGCCATGACAATTGCTGCAACGCACTCGGGCACACGCGCACACTGCGTACCCCCATGCGCATCTATTATTCCCCGCCCCCTTGCGCGACGCAGTTCAAACAGGTGTAATTTCAGCAAGCGGACCGGGTGGCGCAGGTCCTAGATAAATCTTGGAAACTTCGAGGAAAATGCCATGCATGGTACAATCGAAAACGGGAAAGCCGCTCGTCTTCGTCACGCCCGCGAACATGCCTATTCCATTCCAATCGAGCAGATTCACCCCGGTGCACCGCGGCTATTCCAGGATGATACGCTATGGCCCTACTTCGAGCGTCTGCGCGCCGAAGCGCCGATCCACTTCTGCGAGACGTCGCCGATTGAGCCCTATTGGTCGATCACCCGCTACAACGACGTGATGCATGTCGATACCAGCCACGCGCTGTTTTCTTCCGATAGCTCGCTCGGCGGCATTTCGATTCGCGATACGCCCGAAGACTTCACTTTCCCGAGCTTCATCGCGATGGACGAGCCGCGCCACGCCCCGCAACGCAAGACCGTTTCCCCGATGTTTACGCCGGGCCGTCTCGATGAGATGGCTGTGCTGATCCGGCAGCGCACCGGCAAGGTCCTCGACGAACTGCCACGTAACGAGACGTTCGACTTTGTCGAGCGCGTGTCGATCGAACTGACCACGCAAATGCTGGCGACCTTGTTCGATTTTCCGTTTGAAGAACGGCGCAAACTGACGCGCTGGTCAGACGTTGCCACCGCCCTGCCGAAAAGCGGCATCGTTGAGTCCGAAGCGCAGCGTCGCGAAGAGATCGCCGAATGCGCCGCTGTTTTCGCGAACATGTGGAACGAGCGCGTCAATTCCGATCCGCGCAACGACCTGATATCGATGATGGCCCATCAGGAAGCCACCCGTCACATGACGCGCGACAACCTGCTCGGCAATATCATTTTGCTCATCGTTGGCGGCAATGACACCACCCGCAACTCGATGAGCGGATCCGTGCTCGCGTTGAACGAGTTCCCGGAGCAGTTCGACAAGTTACGCGCCAATCCGGCATTGATCGAAACCCTCGTGCCCGAAGTCATTCGCTGGCAGACCCCGCTCGCGCACATGCGCCGAACCGCGCTTGAAGATGTCGAGATGCATGGCAAGGTGATCCGGAAGGGCGACCGGGTTGTGATGTGGTACGTCTCCGCAAACCGCGACGACGAGGTGATTGAGCGTCCGAATGAGTTCATCATCGATCGTGCGCGGCCCCGCACACACATGTCATTCGGCTTCGGCATTCACCGCTGCGTCGGCATGCGCCTGGCCGAACTTCAGTTGAAGATCGTTTGGGAGGAAATGCTCAAGCGCTTCAAGAACATTGAAGTTGTGGGTGAACCGCGCCGCGTTTATTCGAGCTTCGTCAAAGGCTACGAGTCTTTGCCGGTGCGCATTTCCTGATCCAACCCAGCCAAAGATAGTAGTTCGCTGAATGAAAAACCAAGTTACTGAACAGGACGAGTATCACGATATCCGTGACGCCGTCTCCAAACTCTGCGCGCAATTCCCCGGCGAATACTGGCGTAAACTGGATCGCGACATGGCTTACCCGAAGGCGTTTGTCGACGCCCTGACGGAAGCCGGCTATCTCTCGGTGCTCATTCCTGAAGAATACGGCGGCTCGGGTCTGAAGCTGTCGGCCGCAGCTGCGATCCTCGAAGAAATTCAGCGCGCGGGCTGTAACGGCGGCGGCTGCCACGCCCAGATGTATACGATGGGCACGCTGCTGCGGCATGGCAATGACGCGCAGAAAAGCCAGTGGTTGCCAAAGATCGCCAGCGGCGAGGTGCGCCTACAGGCGTTCGGCGTGACCGAACCAACCAGTGGCACGGATACCTCGTCGCTCAAGACCGTCGCCCGCAAGGATGACAACGGCGATTACATTATCAACGGCCAGAAGATCTGGACCAGCCGCGCCGAGCATTCGGACCTGATGATTCTGCTGGCGCGCACAACGCCGAAGGAGCAGGCGGCGAAGCGTACTGATGGTCTGTCCGTCTTCATCGTGGATATGAAGGCCGCGAAGAACAACGGTCTCGAGATCCGCCCGATCCGAACGATGATGAACCACGCCACGACCGAAGTATTTTTCACCGACCTGCGGGTGCCGGCGGAGAACCTGATCGGCGAAGAGGGCAAGGGCTTCCGCTACATTCTCTCGGGCATGAACGCCGAGCGTATCCTGATTGCCGCCGAATGTGTTGGCGACGCCAAGTGGTTCATCGCCAAGGCCAGCGCCTACGCCAAGGAGCGCGTCGTGTTTGGCCGTCCGATTGGCCAGAACCAGGGCATCCAGTTTCCGATCGCCAAGGCCTATGCCAACATGCGCGCCGCCGAACTGATGGTGAAGGAAGCCGCCCGCAAATATGAAGCAGGGCTGGACTGCGGCGCGGAAGCCAATATGGCCAAGATGCTGGCGGCGGATGCATCGTTTGAAGCCGCCAATGCGTGCATCCAGACGCACGGTGGTTTCGGCTTTGCCGAGGAATACGACGTCGAACGCAAGTTCCGCGAAACGCGGCTCTATCAGGTCGCGCCGATCTCGACCAACCTGATCCTGTCCTATGTCGCCGAGCATGTGCTGGGCATGCCCCGCTCCTACTGATCGAGAGCCCTGATGCGTCCCCTTGAAGGAATAACCGTTGTCGCCGTCGAACAGGCAGTTGCTGCACCGTTCTGCAGTTCGCGCCTGGCCGACGCTGGCGCTCATGTCATCAAGGTAGAGCGCCCGGAGGGCGACTTCGCCCGCGGCTATGACGCCGCCGCCAAGGGCCAGAGCAGCTACTTCGTTTGGCTCAACCGTGGCAAGGATTCGATCGTCATTGACCTCGCCACGGCCGATGGTCGCGCGACGCTTGAAAAGCTGATCGCCGAGGCCGATGTTCTGCTGCAGAACCTCAAGCCCGGCTCCATGGACAAGCTCGGCTTTTCGCTGGAGCGGCTGCGCAAGGACTATCCGGCGCTGATCTGCTGCACAATCTCCGGCTATGGCGACACCGGCCCCTATGCCGACCGCAAGGCATACGATCTGCTGATCCAGGCCGAAAGCGGCCTCGCCTCGATCACCGGCGGCCCGGAAGGCGCATCGCGTGTTGGCGTCTCGATTGTCGATATCGCCACCGGCGCAGCAGCCCATGCCGCCATCCTTGAAGCACTGATTGGCCGTGGCCGCACTGGCAAGGGCGCGGACATTCGCCTCTCGATGTTCGACGTGATGGCGGACTGGCTCACCGTGCCGCTACTCAACGCCGAGGCTGGCAATGCGCCAAAGCGCCTCGGCCTCGCCCATCCGTCCATCGCGCCCTACGGCGTGTTCACCTCGAAGGACGGCAAGGAAATCCTGATCTCGATCCAGAGCGAACGGGAGTGGAAAAAGCTGTGCGCCGATGTGCTCGCCCAGCCGGAGCTACCGAACGATCCGCGCTTCGCCAATATGGTTGAACGCGTCCGTAACCGCGTCGCGACCGACACGGTGGTGGCGGAGAGCTTCGCCACCCTGTCCCGCGACGAGTTGCTCACGAAGCTGGCAGGCGCAGATATCGCCTTCGCCGAAGTCAACACCATGGCGGACCTCTCGGCGCACCCGCACCTGCGCCGCATCACAGTGGACAGCCCGAACGGCCCGGTCAGCTATCCCGCACCCGGCGCTATCGTGATGGGCGATGACCGCAGCTATGGCCCCATTCCTCCGATCGGCAATATCACTGCCGCCGATCTCGGCAAAAGCAAGAAAACCGCATGACCGCAGCCCTTGACCTCGACCATCTCCGCAGCTGGATCGGGCGCACGACCGAGGCCACCGATATTGTCACCGCACATCTGACAGCGGGACTACGCGCGACGCTGTTTCTCGATATCGGCACACCCAAGCAGGGTGACCCGGCGCCGCATACCGTGCATTGGTGCCTGGCGCAGCCGGTCTATCCGATGGATCAGCTCGGGCCTGATGGCCACCCGACCCGGGGCGGTTTTCTGCCGCCGGTCGATCTGCCGCGCCGGATGTGGGCTGGCGGCGAACTGCAGTTTGTCGACACCTTACGGGTTGGCGATGAAGTCACCCGCCATTCCGAGATCACCGACGTGACATTGAAGAACGGCAGCACCGGCCCGCTTTGCTTCGTGTCGGTGCAGCACACCACATCAACAGCACGCGGCGTCGCGATCCGCGAGCGGCAGGACATCGTCTACCGCGACATGCCAGGCGCGCCAGCATCGCCAGCCGCTGCGCCTGTGCCCGCAAAACCCGCCCCGACGGCGCAGCATCGCGAAACCCATCTGGCCGATCCTGTGCTGCTGTTCCGCTATTCCGCGCTGACATTCAACGGCCACCGCATTCACTACGACCGCGACTATGTGACCAAGGTCGAGGGCTATCCGGGACTCGTTTTCCACGGGCCAATGCAGGCTGCGCTGCTGGTCGAGTTTGCCGCCAGGCTCAATGGTGGCAAGGCGCCCGGCAAGTTCAGCTATCGCGGCGTCCAACCGCTGTTCGATGACGGCGAGTTCAGCGTCAACGCCAATGAGACGGCAGCGGGGCTGGATGTCTGGACGGCGAACGCTGCTGGCACTCCCACCATGAAGGCGACGGCGAGTTGGTAGACCACCTCGCAACGCCGCCCGAGAGCCGCTGAGACACCTGGACGCAATTCCCTGACGCAGATTTTACTCTGACCGACGGAGCTTTGACGTGGCCAAGACGAGAGACGGCAATCCTGCGGTGACGACCGTCAAGGATGCGACCTTCGCACTGATGCGCGCCTTCGGCATCGACAAGGTGTTCGGCAACCCCGGTTCGACAGAGCTGTCGTTTCTCGCCGATTGGCCCGACGATATCGAATATGTGCTCGGGCTACAGGAAGCATCGGTCATCGGCATGGCGGATGGTTATGCCCAGGCCACCGGCAATGCCGCCTTCGTCAACCTGCATTCCGCCGCTGGGGTCGGCCACGCCCTCGGCAATATCCACACCGCCTACCGCAATCACACGCCGATGGTGATCACCGCAGGACAGCAGGCGCGCAGCCTGCTGCCGATGCAGGCGTTCCTGTCAGCGGATCGCGCGTCAGAATTTCCCCGGCCATACGTCAAATACAGCATCGAACCCGCCCGCGCCGCCGACGTGCCGCATGCGATCGCCCGGGCCTATTACACAGCGATGCAGCCGCCCTTTGGACCGACGTTCGTTTCCATCCCGAGCGACGACTGGCTGCAACCGTCCACACCCATCCAGCCGCGCCGCTTTTCGCGTGAACTCGGACCGGACCCGATGGTGCTGATGGCGATTGCCCGGGCGATCTCCGCCAGCAAACGGCCAGCGCTGGTGATCGGCGCCGATGTCGATCGCGCCAATGCCGTCGACCTCATCGTCACGCTGGCCGAAGCTTGTCGCGCTGCTGTCTGGGTCGCCCCTTTCGCCGCCCGTGCAGTATTCCCCGAACGCCATCCGCAGTTCGCCGGCTTCCTTCATGCCTCTCCGGGGCAACTCTCTGACGCCTTGAAGCATCACGATGTGGTGGTGGTGATCGGCGCGCCGGCCTTCACGTTTCACGTCGAGGGTCACGCGGCAATCTTCGATGGCGATACTGAACTGTTTCAGATCACGAGCGATCCGTCCGACGCCATGATTGCGCCGGTTGGCACAGCCCTGATCGCCACGATGCGACCGGCGCTCGCTGCACTGACCGCGCTGCTGCCGTCGAGCGACCGGCCTCTGCCGCCTGCGCGGGCATTGCCGCCGCCACCCACTGCGGCCCACCCGATCCCTGTCGAATATCTTTTGCATCGCCTGCACGAGGCAATGCCGGACAATGCCATTTTGGTTGAGGAAGCGCCGTCGCACCGGCCCGCCATCCAGAAGTACATGCCGATGCGCGGCGGCGGCAGCTTTTACACCATGGCGAGTGGCGGTCTCGGTCATAGCCTGCCCGCCGCAGTCGGCCTCGCGATAGGCAAGCCCGACCGGCGCACCGTGTGCCTGATTGGCGATGGATCGACGACCTACTCCATTCAGGCGCTCTGGACGGCGGCTCAGCGCAAGCTGCCGCTGACGGTCGTGGTCATCAATAACGGTGGCTATGGCGCCATGCGCTCGTTCAGCCAGGTCATGCAGGTGCGCAATGTCCCCGGTATCGAGTTGCCCGAGATCGACTTTGTGAAACTGGCCGAGGGCTTCGGCTGCCATGCAATTCGTGTCGACAAAGCCGAAGATCTGGATACGATTCTGGCGAACAGCCTCCGCTATCCAGGCGTCAGCCTTGTCGAGGTGATCGTAGACAGCGCCGTGCCGCTGCTCTACGCCAGAAAGTAGCTGAGAATTTTATCAGGACTGGATTGAACGATGAGCAACCCCGACCCCACCCGCCAGAAAATGTCCCACAGTTCCCATTGGGGTGTGTTTTCAGGCCAATGGGACGGCGACAAGCTCGTCATCACGCCGCACCCGATCGACCCTGATCCAAATCCTATTCTGCAGAACTTTCCGGAGGCGCTGCGCCACAAGGCACGCATCGCCAAGCCGATGGTGCGCAAGGGCTGGCTAGAGAACGGCCCCGGCAAAGACGCCCGCCGTGGCAACGACGAATTCGTCGAGATGGAATGGGATGCAGCGCTCGACCTGCTCGCGGGCGAACTGGCGCGGGTCAAGGACAAGCACGGCGCGGAAGCCGTGTTCGGCGGATCATATGGCTGGGCCAGCGCCGGTCGCTTCCACCACGCCCAGAGCCAAATGCATCGCTTCCTCAACGTCGCCCTCGGCGGCTATGTGCGTTCGGTCAACACCTATAGCTCGGGCGCGTCGATGGTCATCCTGCCGCACATCCTCGGCAACTACGAAGACGCCACACGCCGCAACGTCAATTGGGACGAGATCGTCGCGCATACGGACATTGTGCTCGCCTTCGGCGGCATGGCCACCAAGAACAGCCGCGTCGCATCAGGCGGCATCAGCCGCCACACCGAGCACGGCGACATGATCAAGGCCAGCGCGCGCGGCGCCGAGTTCGTGCTGATCAGCCCGATCAAGACCGACCTGCCTGACGAAGTGAACAACGAGTGGCGGCAAATCAAAGCCGGCACCGACGTCGCGCTGATGCTCGGCATCGCCAACACGCTGGTGTCGGACGGCGCCCACGACCGCGCCTTCATCGACAAGTATTGCAGCGGCTGGGATGTCTTCGAACATTATCTGATGGGCCGCGCAGATGGCGTGCCGAAGACCGCAGGCTGGGCCAGCGAGATCACGGGCATGGCTGCCGGGGAGATTGAAGCTCTCGCGCGCCGTCTGCCAGGCAGGCGCGCGCTCATCACCATGGCTCATTCGCTACAACGCGCCGAACACGGCGAACAACCTGTGTTCATGGCCTCCGTGCTCGCTGCGATGCTGGGCCAGCATGGCCTGCCCGGCGGTGGCTTCGCCTATGCGCTTGGCTCGATCGCCAACTACGGCCGCTACACTAACGCTGTGCCAATCGCGGCCCTGCCGCAGGAAAAAAACAACGTCAAACCATTCATTCCGGTCGCCCGCATCTCGGATATGCTGCTCAAGCCAGGCCAGCCATTCACCTATAACGGGCAGGATCTGACCTATCCCGATATCAAGCTGGTCTATTGGGCTGGCGGCAATCCGTTCCACCATCATCAGGACCTCAATCGGCTGCGCAAGGCCTTTGCTGAAGTCGAGACGCTGGTGGTGCATGAACTCGCCTGGACAGCGACTGCACGCCATGCCGATATCGTCCTGCCAGTCACGATGACACTGGAGCGCGAGGATATTGGCGGCGCGCCGACTGACCCGCTGATGGTCGCCATGCATCAAATGGCCAAGCCCTATGGCGAAGCCCGCGACGACTTCGAGATCTTCGTTGGCCTGTCGGAGCGAATGGACTGCAAGCAGGAATTCACTGCCGGACGTACGGCCAACGAATGGCTGCGACACCTTTACAGGACCACGCAGGACGCACTGCAGAACAAGGGATTGGAAGCACCCGATTTCGACACCTTCTGGGAACGCGGCGAACTCAGGCTGCCCCAGCTGCCGCACACGGGTGGCGCCATCCGCGCCTTCATTGAAGATCCCGAGGGCAAACCGCTGCCAACAGAGGATGGCCGCATCCAGATCTATTCAGCGAAGGTCGCCAGCTTCGGCTATGCCGACTGCCCCGGGCATCCGACCTGGATTCCGCCGGTCGACGCTCCGAACGAAGCCAATCCGTTGCAATTGATCGCCAACCAGCCGGCGTCTCGGCTGCACAGCCAGTTCGATTTCGGCGGCCACAGCGCGTCAACCAAGTTGCGCGGCCGCGAGGTTGCGCTGATGCATCCGCTCGATGCGGCGGCGCGCAACATCGCGGACGGCGACATCATCAGGCTGTTCAACGAGCGCGGGGCTTGCCTCGCCGGCGTCGTGCTCACCGACAAGGTGATGCAGGGCGTCGTCAACCTGCCAACCGGCGCCTGGTACGACCCGCAGGATCCCGCTGATGACAAGCCGCTCTGCGTGCATGGCAACCCCAATGTGCTGACGCGCGACGTCGGAACGTCGAGCCTCGCCCAGGGCTGCTGCGGCCAGCTGACGATCTGCAATGTCGAACGCTTTACCGGCAACCTGCCCGAGATCCGCGCGTTTGAGCCGCCCGTCCCGGTTCAGCTGCAGGCGGCGGAGTAACGAATGAGGCACTCCCCGCGTCACGGGGAGTGCGTGTTGGTCAGCGCCTGGAGAACTGCTCGCGCAGCGCCGCCTGGATCTTCGCCATGCCGCCGATCCAGCGATCGTAGTTTTCAGTCTTGCGCCGCATGTAGCCAAGCACCTGCTCGTGCGGCAGGATCAGGAAGGTCTCGTTCTCAACGCCCTTGAGCGCATCCTGCGCGACCTGATCCGGCGTGAGGTTGCCGTCCTTGGACTGCGGCCCATCGCTCAGGTTACGCAGCATGTTGGTGGCGACACCCTGCGGACATAGCACCGACACCTTTATGCCATGCGCCTTGTGCGCGATGGCCAGGCTCTCGGCGAACCCGATCGCGGCATGCTTGGTCGTGGAGTAGACCGGGCTGCCGACCTGCGAAAGCAATCCAGCGGCAGACACCGTATTGAGGAAATAGCCGCCGCCACGTTCGATCATGCGCGGAACCAGATGCCGTGCGGCATAGACGTGCGCCATGACGTGGATGCCCCAGCTGCGCGCCCATACTTCATCTGGCGCGCCACCGGCATTGAGCGTGTGCGGATCAAAGCCACCGCCGATGCCAGCGTTCGAGCAAAACAGACCAATCGGGCCGATGGTCTTTTCAGTTTCATCGATGACGTGCTTGAGTTCGCTT
Source organism: uncultured Alphaproteobacteria bacterium (assembly GCA_963717905.1). Taxonomy (GTDB): domain Bacteria; phylum Pseudomonadota; class Alphaproteobacteria; order Rhizobiales; family Xanthobacteraceae; genus Tardiphaga. Next base: position 1,303,639 of record CAVQXM010000006.1, on the reverse strand, counting down.
TCCTGCGAAACATCGCATTTGAAAGCGACGCCGCCGACCGATGCAGCGACAAGTTTCGCGCGCTCCTCATCAAGGTCTACGACGACAATCTTCGCCGCGCCCGCCTTATGGAAGGTCTCGCATAGCGATTGACCGATTCCATTTCCGCCACCCGTCACCACGACGATCTTGCCGGCAACCTGCATTTCCACCCTCCGCGTTTTCTTGCTTCGTGTCTTACGTCAGCACGAGGTCAAGAACCGCAGTATAGTGGCAAGCTGCGCCCAGCAAGACAAAGAAATGCCAGATCGCGTTTTGGAAGCGAAGGCGTTCCCACGTATGGAATATGACGCCGAGGGAATACAGCACACCGCCCGCGACGATCATGCCCAGCGTCCAGCCTGACAGCGACGATATTCCGCCGCGATACGCGATGATGCCGCTCCAGCCGAGCAACAGATAGGCAAAAATCGACAACCGCTCGAACCGGCCTGGCAGCATGATCTTCATCGCAGCGCCCGACAGCGCGACGCACCAGACACCAGTCAAGACAACCATCGCCAGCTGGAAGTCGCGCATCGCGTAGAACACCGGCGTGTAGGTGCCGGCGATCAGCAGAAAGATCGCAGCATGATCGAAGCGCCGCAACTGCCACTTGCGCGGCGACACCGGCCAGATGTTGTAAGCCGCCGACAGGCCGAGCATGGTCAGAAGGCCCGCCGCGTAGACCGCAACGCTGATGACCTGTCCGGTTTTCGCATAGAGCACGGCGAGCGTGATCAAAACCGATGCGCCGACCAGGCCGGTCACCACGCCGACGCCATGAACGATGCCATCAGCAATCAGCTCGCCGCGATCGTAATTCCAGTTTGGACGGCCTTTTCCAACCACGTCATCAGCGGCGGGGGACTTCAATCGAAACACAGACTTCATTGCAGCCCCATTCACGCGAGTACAGGCATTGACATGACTAAGTCCCGTGCATCCCATATCGGTTCGTCAATTTTCTGGCATAAGTCTGTAATTATTCGTTCTCACGCGCCATCGCGCCAATCCGCAGTCACCTTGAATTCGCCGCACAAACGACCAATTACGGAGTGCTACCGCAGTTCGCGCCTGGCCCCTGTATGATCGAGACCCGCACCGCATGCTGCCAGCCTTCACGCAATTTCTCGAAGATGCCCGCTTGTCCGCGCGCTCTCTGCTCGACTACAGCGACAACCTGTTCAATCCGACAGTCCGCCTCGGCGTTACCGGACTGTCGCGAGCGGGCAAGACGGTATTTATTACAGCGCTGGTCCACGGGCTGACCCGCGGCGGCCGTTTCCCGGTATTTGAATCGCTGGCGACGGGTCGCATGGCACGGGCCCGGCTCGCGCCGCAGCCAGACGACGCCATTCCGCGTTTTGCTTATGAGGACCATTTGCGCGCGCTGATCGACGAGCGCCGCTGGCCGTCATCGACAGTCGATATCAGCGAGCTACGGGTTGTCATCGACTATCAGCGCCAGAACGGCAGTGAGCGAAAGCTGACGCTGGATATCGTCGACTATCCCGGCGAGTGGCTGCTCGATCTGCCATTGCTCAACAAAACCTATGAGGAATGGTCCGCCGAAAGCCTGGCGCTATCGCGCCAGCAGCCCCGCGCAACGATCGCAGCGGAATGGCATGCCGACCTCGCAACGCTTGACCCACTGGGACCGGAGAACGAGCAGCAAACGCTGACCGCAGCGCGGCTGTTTGCAGACTACCTGCGCGCCTGCCGCGATGAACGCTTTGCCATGAGCCTGTTGCCGCCCGGTCGCCTGCTGATGCCCGGCAACCTTGCCGGCTCGCCTGCGCTGACCTTTGCCCCGCTCGACCTCCCGGCTGGAAGCCGCGCCCCTTCGGGATCGCTCTGGGCGATGATGAACCGCCGCTTTGAAGCCTATAAAGACGTTGTCGTCCGGCCCTTCTTTCGCGACCATTTCGAGCGGCTTGACCGACAGATCGTCCTCGTTGACGCGCTCTCGGCGTTCAATGCTGGCCCTGCCGCGCTGCACGACCTCGAGGCGGCTCTCGCCGGGATCCTGGATTGTTTCAACGTCGGTCGCAGCACGCTGATGTCATCGCTGTTCCGGCCGCGTGTGGATCGCATCCTGTTCGCTGCCACCAAGGCTGACCATCTGCACCAGCAAAGCCACGACCGGCTCGAAGCCGTCTTGCGGCGCACAGTCGAGAAGGCCGTTCAACGTTCCGAAACCGCTGGCGCGCTTGTCGACGTCGTGGCGCTTTCCGCAGTGCGCGCCACCCGCGAAGCACTGGTGCAACATGGCCGGGACAAACTCCCCTCCATCATTGGGACGCCCCTCGCAGGCGAAGTTAGTCCGGACGGCGAGGTCTATGATGGCGAAACTGAAGTGGCGACCTTCCCGGGCGATCTGCCAACCACGCTTGACGGCCTGTTCACCGACAGCGCATTCCAGGGACTATCGGAAGCCGACATTGGCGCAACGGATTATCGGTTCTTGCGCTTCCGGCCGCCGCAACTGTCTCGCGCAGGCGTAGACGAACCGGCGCTGCCTCATATCCGCCTTGACCGCGCGCTCCAATTCCTGATCGGAGATCGGCTGCAATGAGCGACGCTAACGAGAACCGACGCCCCGTCGCCTTCAGGCTCGACAACCCAGACGTGGTTGTCGTCGACGGGCCTGATGACAATCATCTGTTTTCGCGCGGTAGCATTCGGATTACCCCGCAGGCTGATCCACAATCCCTGCCGGTGTTGATCGACGATGTGGCCGCGCCGCGACCGGGCTTTCGCTGGGGTGTGTTATTCTGGTCCGCATTAGGCGGCCTGATAGTGCTTGGCGCAGGCCTCAGCCTGTCCAACCTGGTCGCCGATCTGTTCAATCGCAGCGAAGGCCTTGGCTGGCTCGGCGCCGGCCTCTCTGCCCTTGCCGCAATTGCGTTCGCTGTCATCGCGATCCGCGAGACAATGAGCGTCATACGGCTGAAAACGATCGAAGACCTGCACCGCCGCGCCACTGCCGCGGTGATCAGCGACAATCACGCTGAAAGCCGAGCGATCGTTCAGGAGCTGGTGCAGCTCGCCAAAAGTAATCCCGTGCTCGCTCGCGCGCGCCAGAACTTGCAGCAATACAGCAGCGAGATCATTGATGGTGCAGATCTGATCCGCCTCGCCGAACGCGAGCTCATGACGCCGCTCGATCAGGAAGCCCGGCGACTGGTCTCCGTCGCCGCGCAGCGCGTATCGATCGTGACGGCCGTGAGCCCGCGCGCGGTGATCGATATTCTGTTCGTGTTGGCAGCAGCTCTGCGGCTGACACGGCAACTGGCGCGACTATATGGTGGCCGCCCCGGCACCCTCGGCATGCTGACGCTGATCCGTCATGCGCTGAGCCATCTTGCTATCACAGGCGGCATGGCCGCGAGCGACAGCATCATGCAGCAGGTGCTTGGTCAGGGCGTCGCGGCGAAATTGTCGACCCGGCTCGGCGAAGGTATGCTGAACGGGCTGTTGACCGCCCGGTTCGGGCTTGCCGCCATTGATGTTATTCGCCCGCTTCCCTTTACAGCCTTGCCGCGCCCCTCGCTCACTGCGCTCGCCAAAGAGCTGATCCGTAAACGCGACGAAACATCAGCACCTTGAGGACGGCGCTTATCGGCTCCCTGTCATACGGGATACCAAGATGTTCGAGACCCCAGCTACACGGGGATGCTCGCTATACATTTTTGTTCTCCTCGCAACTCAGCAATTTGTGACAACCAGCGAGTTGAACTTGAGTCTTGTTTGCAAGATGATTTGCTGTGGCTGTGCTATTACCGTTTAGCGACCAAGCATCACGCGGTTGCCATGGAACGCGGCCTGTTCGCCGTTTGGGGAGGAGTTGCTGGTTTGCGGGGACCAGCGCTTGCAGCAACGATAGCCCGTGGAGACGTTTGAATGTCTAAAGGTACTGTGAAGTGGTTCAATGCAACCAAGGGATATGGATTCATCCAGCCGAGCTCGGGCGGACAAGATGTATTCGTCCATATATCAGCCGTAGAACGGGCTGGTTTGTCCTCGCTCAACGAGGGCCAGACCGTCGAGTATGAAGAAGTCGCGAATCGCGGCAAAACATCGGCAGAAAACCTCAAGGTCTGATCCGGTGCATGAGGTATCATCCAAAGCGTGATACCTCATTTATCCACCTAACCGCGGGCGTCTAAGTCATTGCAGTCTCTGCATCGACACTAACCCATGCTGCCTTTCGACCTGGGCGCTCGCGTTGATGCGAATACGCGCTCAGGTTGGTCAGGCTGCGTACTAGGCATGCGTCGCCGCTATCAGTTCAGGCTGACCCATTTGTCGACTGGCATGACTTCGGGCATTTGCGCATAGGCCCTCGTCCATAGATCAACAGCCCATCGCGCTTCATTTTTGCGTTCAATCAGAACTGCCGTGTTATGTGGCGTTTGCAGCATCAGAGCATTGCCGCGATACTTCGGCTCACCGACCGTGTGATGGCGCAGCAGTTTCATGTTTTGCAGCACGAGCAACAGGCTTGTGACATTGCGCGTGGTATCGAGACAATCAAAATTGCGCTCGTCCGCCCGGTGGCGGATGTCTGCATTGGCGATCCGCTTGTCGGTGCCAATAATCGGCCCGACCCGACGATCAAGCCAAACTACGGCTTTCTGCACCGCCGCCCGCTCGGCAGCGGCGTTCGATTGTCCCGCGGCCATGATCCGGGCGAGTGCAGCGCGATCTGAATTGTGGACGTCCAATAAATAGCGCAGCCGACAACCAAAGCCGTAACAGATCGGGATGCGGGCTTGGCTTGGCGGATACAACGATGCCGAACTGTAGAGCTGGGATAGAACCGGCGACAGTTCGATCGCTTGCGCATGGGATGGCGGCGCGGCAAGCCCCGTCAGCAAAAACACTAGCGCGATCGTCTGTAGAAGGCCAGCCCGCCTGCTCAGCTGTGGTTGCATTCGCTCCCCTCCCTCGCCGGACGTGAAAGCTACCGCAATGATATGCCGGTGCAAAGTGCAGTTCGCGCGTCGTTGGGTAAAAGTCAGCCGCAGTTGCGCAGCCTGACTGATCGGCTGCTTGCCACGCATGGCCATCTGGGCGCCCGCTTTCCCGTTTGCATCCGCCGTCCAAGTTCGTCAAATAAGGTACTGTCGATCGGTCACCATGCCTCGCATGGGATCATTCCTCCGGGTGAACAAATAACAAGAGCGCGGGAGCCACGCAGCTATGGACGAACAAATCTTCAAGGGCCTGAAGGTCATCGATTGCGCGAGCTATATTGCTGCGCCTGCTTCGGCCACGGTGCTGTCAGACTTCGGAGCGGACGTAATCAAGATCGAGCCCCCCGGGGCGGGCGATCCTTATCGCAATCTCGTCAATCTGCCGGGCAATCCGATCAGCAAGGAAAACTACGGCTGGATGCTCGACAACCGGAACAAGAAGGGCCTGGCGCTCGACTTGTCGAAGCCGGAAGGCCAGGCGGTGCTGCATCGGCTTGTCGCCGATGCTGACGTTTTCATCACCAATTTTCCGCCGCCGGTTCGCGCCAAGCTGAAGGTTGCTCACACCGATCTCGCGCCGCTCAACGAGCGGCTGATCTACGCCTGCTTCACCGGCTATGGCACCAAGGGCGCCGAGGCCAGCAAGCCTGGCTTTGACAGCAACGCCTGGTGGGCGCGTTCCGGCATGATGGATCTCGTCCGCGCCGACGAGCAGACCACACCGGCACGATCGATCGCCGGCATGGGCGACCATCCCTGCGCGATGTCGCTCTATAGCGCCATCGTCACCGGGCTTTACCGACGGGAAAAAACCGGCAAGGGATCGCTCGTGCAATCGAACCTGATGGCGAATGGCCTGTGGTCCTCCGGCGTGTTCGCCCAAGCCAAGCTGTTCGGCGCTCAGTTCCAGGAGCGGCGAGCGCGCGGACGGGCGCTCAACGCCGTATCAAACCACTACCAGTGCAAGGACGGCCGCTGGCTGATCCTGTCGCTGCTCAGTGAGGATCGGCAGTGGCCCACCCTCATCGAATGCCTCGATCGCAAGGATCTCGGTCAAGACCCGCGCTTTGCAACAACTGCAGATCGCCACGCCAATTCGATCGCATTGATCAAGGAATTCGACGAAGCCTTCGCCAAGCGTGATCTGGCTGACTGGCGCAAGCGGCTCGATGGAACCGGGCTGGTGTTCGGCGTCGTCGGCATTCTCGATGACATTCCCAACGATCAGCAAATGAAGGACAACGGTGTTGTCGTGCCCTTCGCGGGCGAGGATCTTCTGACCATCAGCAGCCCGATCTGGATCGAAGGCGCTGAGAAGGTTCAGCCCCGACGCGCGCCCGAGGTCGGCCAACATAGCGAGGAGATCCTGCGTGACGCCGGTTTCGACGCGGCTGAAATCGCCAGATTGAAAGCTGCTGGCGCGATTGCCTGATCAGCCCGGACTTCACAATACAAAAGCCCCTGCAGAACGAACTGCAGGGGCTTTTTCATTTCAAGTGAAGGCATGCGACTTAGCGGGCGATGACCAATCCACGGCTGGTGACGACAACCCAGCGGCCATCCTGGCGGCGGATTGCATCGACCCGGCCAAGGCCCGGAACAGGATCGCCTGCATAGACTTCGTAAACCCCACGGCGACCTTCAATCATCGCCGAACCGTTATTGACCTCGTGCAGCACCCAGCCTTCGACGATGGGCAGGCGTGCGACTGTTGGCTTCGCCGGCTCGATGGAACCGGTCGTTTCGCGCGGATCAGGCTTCGGCAAGGCAGCGACGACTGCGGGCGCAGGCGTCGCTGCAGCTGCGGTTGCAACAGGGGCCGGTGTCGGCGCCCGCAGCTTATCGACCGCTTCGCTCAACCTGGCGATCCTGGCTGTCGGCTCGGCCAGACTCTTCTCGACCTTTTCGATCCGCTCGTTAGTTCTGCCGGTCTGGCTCGCAACCTGCTTGTTGACCTTGTCGATGCTCGACTTGATAGCAGCAAGTTCGCTATCGATGCGGGCGACGGCATCTTCGATGCTGCGTGACTGCTTGGCCGACGCGGCCACCACGGCATCGCTGTTGGCCAGGCCCTTGAAGCTGCCGATGGCGAGCGCACCGCCGGCCACGCCGGTCAAGGCAGCCAAAGCAACAACGGCTGCAAACGCCGAGATGCGTCGCCGCGCCGGCTGTTCGCTCGCCCCTGCGCGATCCTCGCCGTCAGGCCGGTCAACGACATCTTCCCAGGCCGTGCCGCGATGCTGATCGCGTTGAGCGCCGTCCTGCCCGCGCACGGGCGGCAGGATCATGACTGAATTGCTCTCGGTCCGCTCCGCCTCATGATCGTCGGCGACGTCTGTGTTTCGGCTCTGCGTCGGAACGAGACCTGGCGATCTGATAACCGGATGGTTCTCACCCTCATCCTTCGACGAATTGGATCCGACGTGGTCATTATGTTCGGACACGACTGCAACCTCCGGTAAATGTTGACTATTTGGTAACCTTCATTGCTTTCCAAATTCTTACCGGACGCTTTGGTTACGAAAATTTCACTCAGCCCTGTGTGCGCCCGCATTTGCGACGCGTCGACGTTCTCCCTTCAAGCCGCGAAAACTTATCGACGCCCCTCACAAGCGGCCCATGCTTGACAGCGGTACCGCCGCGCCTTTCAACTGACGGCAACAAAAAGCAAAGGGAGCAAACTCGATGAAGTTCTACGATTCCGTAGGCCCGAATCCGCAATTCGTTCGCATCTTCATGGCTGAGAAAGGCATTGAGATGCCGGTCCAGCGCGTCGACCTGCGCGGCGGTGAAAATCGCCAGCCCGAGCATCTCAAGCGCAATCCCCATGGGCAATTACCGGTGCTCGAGCTTGATAACGGGAATTATCTCTCCGAGATCATTCCGATCTGCGAGTATCTCGAAGAACTGCACCCGACGCCCGCGCTGATTGGCGCGACGCCGGAAGAACGCGCGGAGGCGCGCATGTGGGCGCGGCGCATCGACCTCAACATCTGCGAGCCGCTGGCGGCGGGTTTCCGCTACAGCGAGGGGCTCAAGCTGTTTGAAAACCGCATCCTTTGTCTGCCGGAAGCAGCGCCGGGGCTGAAGAAAGTCGCGGCCAATCGCCTCGCGTGGCTGAACGATCAAATGGCGGGCAAGGAATTTGTCTGCGGCCAACGCTTCACGCTCGCGGATATCCTGCTGTATTGCTGGATCAACTTCGGCAACAATGTCGGCCAGCCCCTCGACCCTGCGAATACAAACATTTCAGCATGGTTCGAACGCATCAAGGCGCGCCCAGCCTTCCAGGCGTAAGCGAGACTGGCAACACAAAGCCCCGGTGACGCCGGGGCTTTTTTTCACTCGCCTGCATTCACGACAGCTGGACAGGCTCATTCGGCAATTCATTGACCTGCCCGGCTGACGGCGGAAAATGCGCAGCGAGATGAGATGAAATCGCCGCGATGCCATCAAGAATGCCTCGCTCGAACTCTCCCTTGGCAAAGGCGCGTTGCATCGTCCCGCAAATCGCAGTCCAGCCCACGTCGCCAACCGCCCGGTCGATGCCACGATCCGCAACGATTTCGACATCACGATCAGCGAGCAGCAGGTACAACAGCACGCCGTTATTGCGCTCGGTATCCCAGATGCGCAGGGCCGAAAACAGATCGATCGCCCGTGCGCGCGCGGACTGATCGTTGAAGAGAGCCCAGCCATCAAGCGCGCCCTCGACAACGAAGCGGATCTGACCGCCGTGACGTTGTTCGCTTGCGGTGATTGCCGCTTCGATCCGCGCTAACGACGCTTGGCTGAGTTTCGCCCGCACGCGCGAGCGATTGGCGATCAGATGTGAGGTTATTCGCACCAACCGCATGTCACCACCTCCCTGATGCGCCGCCGCCGCCGAAGCCGCCGCCACCACCGCCGAAACCACCGCCCCCGGAGCCGCCGCCGAAACCGCCGCCAAAGCCTCCGCCAAACCCGCCTCCACGACGCCCACCGCCACCGCGTCCGACAAGGCTATCGCCGATCAGCGTGAACATGAACGATATGACACCGGCGATGCCTGCGATGGCCATCACGCCAAACAGGAACCAGACAATCCCCGCCATGACGCCGCCAGTCACAACCGAACCGAACAGCCGTCCGAACATCGTGCGAAAGATGCCGCCGAACACCATGACGCCGATGATCATGATGGGGATGGCTGCCGACAGATCGAAATCCTGCGCCGGTTGCTGGCGTTGGCGCGGCGGCAACGGCTCGCCGTCGATCACACCAAGAATGCGGTCAACCGCGCCGGTGATGCCGCCGGTAAAATCTCCGGCACGAAATCGCGGAACGATCACTTCATTGATGATGCGGCCCGCAGTAATGTCCGGCAATGCACCTTCGAGGCCGTAGCCGACCTCGATCCGAACAGCCCGATCATCCTTGGCGACGACAAGGATCGCACCGTCGTCAATCTTCTTGCGGCCGATCTTCCATTGATCGGCGACGCGAATGGAATATTGCTCAATCGTTTCCGGTGCGGTCGTCGGAACAATCAGCACCGCAACCTGGCTACCCTTACGCTCCTCGAATGCAGCGAGCTTTTGCTCCAGTGCAAGCCTTTGCGCCTGATCAAGCGTGGTGGTGAGATCCACCACGCGCCCGGTGAGTGGCGGAACAGCTACATCTGCATGAGCGCTGACGCCGCACAGCAGCATCAGCGCGACGAGGATGGCCTGCAGCCCTCTGATCAGCATATTGCCGCTGCCTTACTTGGCGGGCGAAGTCGGCGCCGGTGCGTTGAAATCAACCTTGGGCGCCGTCGAGATCTCGCCCTCGTTCGCCACCGTGAAGTTCGCCTTTTCCTTGTAGCCAAAAATCTTGGCTGTCACGACCGAAGGGAATGAGCGCACGGTGACGTTGTAGGCCTGTACAGCCTGAATATAACGATTACGGGCGACGGTGATGCGGTTTTCGGTGCCCTCGAGCTGAGTCATAAGGCTCTGGAACAAGGCATCCGACTTCAACTGCGGGTAGTTTTCGGTGACGACAAGCAGGCGCGACAGAGCGCCGCTGAGTTCGCCCTGCGCCGCCTGGAATTTCGCCAGCTTTTCCGGATCTTCCGTCACGTCAGCGCCAGCCTGCACGCTGCCGACCTTGGCGCGGGCGTTGGTGACGCCGAGCAGCACGTCCTTCTCCTGTTGCGCAAAGCCTTTGACCGAATTGACCAGATTTGGCACCAGATCGGCGCGACGCTGATACTGGTTGACGACTTCCGACCAGCCGGACTTTACCTGCTCGTCTTCACTCTGAATGGTGTTGTAGCCGCAGTTGGTCAGGCTGAGCGTCGCCAGAGCGGCGAGCACGGTCAAAAGCTTACGCATGGTTTTCTCCAGATGACGCGCTAAACAAGATTCAGTCGGTCGAAAAGTTCCACGAACCGGTAGCGCGTAACGGCATTCACGTCACCTGACAATGGCGTGGGCCGTTTGCGGCCGACACACTGTCACCACCTCAATGCGTTGCTGATCACTCGGCGACAATCACTTCGCCGTCTTCCTTTATGAACCGCCCGATGCGCGGATTAGGCAGGATTTCCAGCACTACTTCCGACGGGCGACACAGCCGCACGCCCTTGTCGGTCACCACGATCGGGCGATTGATCAGAATCGGATGCGCCAACATGGCGTCAAGCAGCGCATCGTCACTGAGTGCGGGATCGCCCAGTCCGAGGTCCGCATAGGGCGTATTCTTTTCCCGGAGCAACGCGCGCACCGGGATGCCCATCGCGCGAACGAGGTCTTGCAATTCATCGCGCGTGGGCGGCGTTTTGAGATATTCGACCACATTCGGCTCTTCGCCGCTTTGCCGGATCATCGCCAAAGTATTGCGCGAGGTGCCGCAATCGGGATTGTGATAGATGCGTATGGTCAAGACTGGCTCTCCGCTTTGACGGGTTGTTGATGCGATCCGCTCTCATACCACCCGCGCGACGCGCGTACGATCTTGACGACCGAGAGCATTACCGGGACCTCGACGAGTACGCCGACGACTGTCGCCAGCGCTGCGCCGGAATTCAGCCCGAACAGACTGATCGCAGCAGCGACTGCAAGCTCGAAGAAGTTGCTCGCCCCAATCAGCGCCGCAGGCCCGGCGACGCACCATGCCACGCCGAATCGCCGGCTGAGCCAGTAAGCGAGCCCTGCATTGAAATAGACCTGCACCAAGATCGGCACGGCCAGAATGGCGATCACCATCGGCTGGGCGATGATCTGCTCGCCCTGAAAGGCAAACAAAAGCACCAGCGTCGCCAGCAGAGCGACAAGCGACAGCGGTTGCAGGCGCTGCATCGTGGCCTGGAACGCCAAATGACCCGCAGCAAGGAGCCGCCGTCGCCACAGTTGCGCGATCACAACCGGAACGACGATATATAACGCCACCGACAGCAGCAGCGTCGCCCATGGCACCGTAATCGACGCCACGCCGAGAAGCAGGCCGACAAGCGGGGCAAACAATACGATCATCAGAACGTCGTTGAGCGCGACCTGGCCGAGCGTGTAGTGCGGCTCGCCATCAACGAGGTTCGACCACACAAACACCATGGCTGTGCAAGGCGCCGCTGCGAGGAGGATGAGTCCGGCGATATAGGACGGGATCTGATCGGCGGGCAGCATCGGCGCAAAGACATGGCCGATGAAAAAAGTCCCCAGGAGGGTCATTGAGAACGGCTTCACCGCCCAGTTGATGAAGAGCGTGACGCCGACGCCGCGGATGTGCTGGGTAACTTTGCTCAATGCCGCGAAGTCGATCTTCAACAGCATCGGAATGATCATCAGCCAGATCAGGCCCGCGATCGGCAGGTTGACGTTGGCGATCTCGGCCGTGGCAATCGCGCCGAACATGTCGGGCATGGCGTGCCCGAGCGCCACGCCGACAACGATGCAAAGCGCGACCCACAATGTGAGGTAACGTTCAAACACACTCATCGATACCCGCCGCTCCCGCGACGGCTCCTTGGCTGTTAGTTTTCAGGGGCGCAGCAGGGCGCGAGGCTTTCGAGAAGTGGTGCGCAAACATCGGCGTGGCCGCCGCAGCAATCCTTGACGAGATAGAGAACCGTCTCCTGCAGCATCGCCAGGTTCGCCCGATAGATGATCGAACGGCTCTGGCGCTCGGACCTCACCAATTGCGCGCGTGTCAGCACCGAGAGATGCGCGGACAGTGTGTTCTGCGGGACATCCAGCAGGCGGGCGAGCTCACCAGCGGCCAAGCCGTCAGGCTCATGCCTGACCAGCATGCGAAAGGCCTGCAGGCGAGTTTGCTGCGCAAGCGCTGCAAGAGCGAGAATGACGACCTCGTTTTCCATATATCCAGATATATTGAAATAATAATTTCTGTCAACGGCTATCGCATCCGAAATCGCGCGCACCCATGCACGCCTCTCCCCATCAGAACTTCGAGCTTTGGCCCCGTGCGGAAGCGGGAGCGCCAGTAGTGGTGGGGCAGCCAACAGCGCGACCATCGCGCCGACCTAGAGACCACGTACCCTCGCGCTCAAGTGACTTGCATGATGAAAGTGACTGGCGTATTGGTGCCTTGACGCAGGATCGAGACATGCAGCGCAAAGATTTCAGCGAGATGGAATGCCCGATCGCCCGCAGCCTGGAGCGCGTTGGCGAGTGGTGGAGCATCCTGATCCTGCGCGACGCATTTAACGGGTTAACGCGGTTCGACCAGTTTCAGAAGCAACCTCGGCATTGCGCCGAACATGTTGACGCGGCGGTTGAATGCGCTGGTCGAAGCCGGATTGCTGGCGAAGCGTGCTTACAATGAGCGCCCGCCGCGCTACGAATACATTCTGACCGCGCGAGGCCGCGACTTCCGTCCGATCCTGTTCGCGATCCAGAACTGGGGCAATCGGCACTTCGCGCCGGAGGGCGCCGCGCGTGGTGCTCGCTGATCGAGAGACCGGCCTGCCGGTCGACCTTGCGCTGGTCGATCGCAACACCGGCAAAGTCATCTCCGAAGCCACCCATCGCAGCATCCCGGGCTCGGGCGCGAGTGAGCAGCTGAAAGCTCATTTCGCGAAACGGGCGGAGCGACTTGCGAGAAGCTCCAATCCATCGCTCGACAAGCCATAGCCAATAGCCACGACGCTCTGACAAGATAACGGACATACCAGATGAAGTTAGAGACGCCTGATGCCATTGAGGCTGCTGCGGTCGCCAGCGTTGCCCCGCCCTCGATGAACCCGCGCACGCGCAAGCTGTTGCAAGCACCGATCGTGCCGCTGCTGATCGAGCATGGCGCTTCCCAACATCTGGTCATGATGGCGCAAGCTTCGACCGGGCTGATCGAAACCTATTGGATTGCCCGGCTCGGCACTGATGCGCTGACCGGCATGGCCGTGGTGTTCCCCGGTTTCATGATGATGCAGATGCTCTCCGGCGGCGCGATGGGCGGCGGCATTTCCTCGGCGATTGCCCGCGCGCTGGGCGGCCGCCGCGTCGATGACGCCCAGGCGCTGGTGATGCATGCGGTGTGGATCAACGTTGCGCTCGGGCTGTTTTGCTCGGCCATCTTCCTGCTCTTGGCCGCGAGATCTACCATGCCATGGGCGCGCGCGACGGCTCGCTCGAAGCCGCGCTGACCTATTCCAACGTGGTGTTCAGCGGCAGCGTGCTGGTCTGGCTGATGAATGCCTTCGCCAGCATCATTCGCGGCACCGGCAACATGCTGGTGCCGTCGCTGGCGATCTGCGTCGGCGTCGCGCTGCTGATGCCGCTGTCGCCGCTGCTGATCTTTGGCTACGGCCCGATCCCGGCGCTCGGCATCGCCGGTGGCGGCTACGCCGTGGTGATCGGCTCAGCGCTACACCGCCGCTGGTGCTCGGCGGCTACATCGCTCGCGGCCGCTGCATGGTCGCGCTTCAGCCTGGCACGGCTGCGCCGCGGACCTGACGCTGGACATCCTTCGCGTCGGCGGCGTTGCAGCGTTTGTCTCGCTGCAGACCAGCCTGACGGTGTTCCTGACCACCGCGCTGGTTGGCGCGACCGGCGGCCCGGAAGCGGTCGCAGGCTACGGCACCGGCGTTCGGCTGGAATATCTGATGATCCCGCTGGCCTTCGGCTTCGGCGGACCGCTGGTCGCGCTTGTCGGCACCAATGTCGGCGCCGGACAGCAGCAACGCGCCCTGCGCGGCGCGCTGATCGGCGGCGGCATGGTGTTTCGTGATGACCGAGACCGATCGGCATCTGCCGCCGCGATCTGGCCGCGGCGCTGGCTCGACCTGTTCGGACAGCGACCCGCAGATGCTCGAGACCGGCAGCGCCTACCTGCGCATCGTCGGCCCGGCCTATGGCTTCTTCGGCCTCGGCCTGTCGCTGTATTTTGCCTCGCAGGGCGCTGGCCGATTGTTCTGGCCGCTGATCGCCGGCATCGCGCGGCTGGCTGATCTCGATCGGCGGCGGCTGGCTGGCGCTGCGCCTGACGGGATCGCTGACGTGGCTGTTCGTCGGCGCTGACGCTCGGCCTGCGTGGTCTACGGCACCACCATCGCTCGCCGCGGTCGCGTCCGGCGCCTGGTTCACGCCGAAGCGCGGCGGCAGCCGAACGCACGATATGCGACGCATTGCATTGCCGTATGCAGCTTGCAATCAGTGTGCAAGCTGCGTTTTCCGTACGGCAACCGAATGGTTCTGGTAGCCGTGTCGGGACCGCAACTCAAGAGGCGCCAGGAATGTCGGCAGCACGGATCGCGGCACAGTTCTTCCCGCGCCGGATGCTTCGCCGACCCAGCGCGTTGGGCCGCTCTCGCCATCTTCACCGCGCTCGCGCATGGCCTCGCTCGACACCGTCGATTGCCAATATCGCACTGCCGTCGATCGCCGCGGACCTGAACGCGACAGCCGGCGGACGTCGATCTGGGTCGTCAACGTCTATCAGATCGCCATGGTCGCGACGCTGCTGCCGCTGGCGGCGCTCGGCGAGATCATCGGCCACCAGCGCATCTATCTCGGCGGGCCTGATCCTGTTCACGCTCGCCTCGGTCGCCTGCGCGCTGGCGTGGTCGCTGCCGACGCTGCTGATCGCCCGCAGCGCTGCAGGGCCTTGGCGCCGCCGGCGTCATGAGCGTCAACATCGCCCTGGTGCGGTTCGTCTATCCGGAAAGCCAGCTTGGCCGCGGCCTCGGCCACAACGCGCTGGTCGTCGCGACCGCGTTCACGCTCGGCCCGACCACTCGCCGCCGGCAATCCTGTCGGTTGCAACCTGGCCGTGGCTGTTCGCCATCAACCTGCCGTTCGGCATCGTCGCCATTGTGATCGGCATCAAGACGCTGCCGAAGACCACGCGCGCCACCCACGCCTTCGATTTGCCCGGCGCGCTGATGGCCTCGCGCTGCCTCGGCTTGCTGATGCTCGGCATCGGCAGCGCGGCGCATCACACTGCCCCACGCCTCGTCGCAATCGAACTGGCCGCCGAGCTGGCGTTCGGCGTCGCGGCTGGTTCGGCGGCAGAGCCGACCATCCCGCACCGATGCTGCCCGATCGACCTGTTCCGTCGGCCGGTGTTCGCGCTGTCGGCGGCCACCGCCGTATGCTCATTCGCCGTGCAGGGTCTCGCCTTCGTCTCGCTGCCGTTCTACTTCGAGGACGTGCTGCATCGAACGCCGGTCGAGACCGGTTTCTTCCTGACGCCCTGGCCGCTGGTGGTCGGCATCATGGCGCCGATCGCCGGCCCGCTGTCGGACCACCATCCGCCGGGCATTCTTGGCGGCATCGGCCTCGCCATGCTCTGCATCGGCATGGCGCTGCTCGCACTGCTGCCGCCTGATCCGAGCGTCGTCGATATCGTCTGGCGCATGGTGGTGTGCGGCGCCGGCTTCGGCTTCTTC
The DNA here is from genome assembly GCA_963717905.1 of uncultured Alphaproteobacteria bacterium. GTDB lineage: Bacteria > Pseudomonadota > Alphaproteobacteria > Rhizobiales > Xanthobacteraceae > Tardiphaga. Next base: position 1,287,772 of record CAVQXM010000006.1, on the reverse strand, counting down.
CAGGCGCCGAACATGAAAGCGATCATGTCGAGCGCGCCTGCCGGCCGCAGCGGCGGCGCCAGCGGCATCGTCGCCACCGCGCGGCTGACCGGCCAGACCACCGGCGCGGCGCCTTGCCGCGTCCTGCTTCGCACTGTTCGGCCACAGCGGCGCGACCTGGGCGCTTGGCGCTCGGCGCCGGCTTTGCCGCGCTCGGCTGCGTCACTCAGCCTGCTGCGTCAGGTCGTGCCAAAGCACCCCGTGTGAACTGAAAAGTAAACCGCGCCGGACGATATTCGTCCAGCGCGGTCGATTGATAGAGCCGGGCCTAAACAGCGAGTGTCGATGGCTTAACCTGCCAGCCTGTCGCCCAGCGCCTTGAAGCGCGCAAGTTGATCCTGCTTCAGCTCGCGCTTGTCATCGCGACCGACAAACACCTTGAACATGATGCCGCCATCGACGTTCATAAACGCGATGAAAGCAGAAGTCTTGCCGTTGAACGGCCGTTCGACGAAGGCGACGCCGCCGCAACGCTCGTGCCGCAGATGGCCATGAAGGCCAGTCGGCTTCATCAGATTGAAATAGCCACGCCCGACCTCGCCCTTCGGCACCGACCCGGTAAACTCGAAGATGCCATCGTCCGTATGGATGATCACCGTGACGTCACCCCATTCAGCCACGTCATGCATCGCCTCGATGAACGCCTCGCCCTTTCCGATGCGAACCATGCCATCCGGCAAGGCTTCGATCACAGCGCGCGGCGTGACGTTGTACTCCTTGGCGACTGTTTCAAGCACTCCGCCGGGATTTTCGGCGAGGTGCGTTCTTAGCGCCGCAAGATCAGTTTTCACCATCTGTGCCTGTCCCATGGCTACGGTCAGGCCGCAGCGCTGGTCGAGGGTACGGTCTGAATGATCTCGAATCCTTCAAACTTGGGGTGGCCAAGATACAGCGCCGGGCCAGAGCGCTCGCCAGCGCTGGCATGCGACTTGCGGAACTGCTCGGACTTGGTCCAGCCCTCGAAGGCCGCCTTGCTCTCGAAGGTCGTGTGCGTCGTATACAGCGTATGATCTTCCTGCTTGGCGCCCCGCAACAGGTGAAACTTGATGAAGCCCGGCACCGTGTCGAGATTTGAACTCACGGGTTGCCCAAAGGGTCTCGAAGGCTTGCTCCTGACCTGGAGCGACCTGAAAACAATTCATTGCGATAAACATGGTGTATCTCCTTGCTGATCCACTTAACCAACGATGACTGCCTGAACATTTCCAAGAACAGTCGGTCGCCAAAACAAAGCCGCGATGACGAACGGTGAGCCGCGTCGCTACCGACGCGGCTCACCGCCGAGCTCATCGCTCAATTCTAGTCCACTACGCTCCACCGAACCGATACTTCAGGCTCAGCCGATACACGCGTCCCGGCGCGGCGCCCGCAAGCGCACTGTCCGTGCCATCATTGCTCCGCAAGGTTGCGAACGGAATGTAGTAATCGTTCAGCAGATTGTCGATGCTGAAGCTGGCAAGCACGTCGGGCGTCGGCTGGTAACCGATAAACAGATTGACCACGTTGCGCGAACCCGACGGCAAATATGAGACCGGCAAATTCTTCTGACTCTGCACATTCGCCCAACGCACCGAGGCCGTTAACTTGCGATCAAAAAAACGCGCGCCAACCGTCGTCGCAATGGTCTGTCCGGGAACACTAACCAGGCTGGCGCCCGTCTCGTTATTGTACCCCTTCATCCAGGAACCCGACACGCCACCAAACCAACTGCCCGCGTCATAGGACGACTCGAGCTCAACGCCGTCAATGCGTGCGCTGGTGACGTTCTGATATTGAGCGAGTGAGGTGGCGTTGAACGAAACCGGTATCCACGGAATGGGCGGGCACAAGCCTGCAACAGGGCAGATCGAGACCATCGGCGTGCGCGGGCCAAACGACACCATCTCGATATAATCGCTGACGTCATTGCGGAACACATTGACCTTGGCGCGCAGCTTGTCTCCCGTTGTGAAGACATCGTTGAACCGGAAGTTCATACCCACTTCCTTGTTCTTGCCAACCTCTGGCCGAAGGCCGGGATTCGGCAACAACGTAAAGAGCGAACCAAACTGCGTGGACGGACCGTTGACCCCTACCCCTGGATGGTTCCCCGAAACCAGCGTTTCCGTCACTGACGGCGCACGATATCCCTCGGCGTAGGTGCCATAAACGGTCATCCATTCCGCAGGTGTAATGCCGATCGTCGACTTCGGCGACAACCGCTCACCGGACGTGCTGAACGGGCCTGCTTCGAGCGAGTAGCTATCGTAACGCACAGCATTGATCGTCTCGAACCAGCCACCATGCTTGCTGCGGAGTTGCACAAATCCGCCACCGACCGAGCGTTCGCCGTTCGGCGTTGTGTAAGCAGCCGCGCCAGTGCCGTCATTCACAGTGACCTTGTCGTTGAAGTAGTCGCCACCGTAAGTCACAGCATGCGAGAACGAGCCGAAGTCAAATCGCGACGTGTTATATGCGTCGAACCCGAGCGTATCGACCTTGAACAGCCGCGTATCGCCGATGGCGCCTGTGATCGGATTGGCAGAGCCCGCGGTCTTTCTCTGTTCGGTTGCGGTCTGGTTGAAGTAGGTGCTGATCTTGAAATCAAACAACTGATCGTCCGGCTGCGCATACCGCCAACTCGCCGTCGCCGTCTGGTTAGTCGTCCGCGTCTGATATTCCGACGTATTCGGAATCGTCGGCTGGCCGGTGCGATATTCGCTGTCCATCCCGATGTAGCCGAACTTGAGTTCGTGCCCTTCAGCGGGACGTATCGTCAGCTTGGCGAGTCCTGTGCCGGATTCATTGGCGCTGTTCGGCACCACGTCGTTGTTGCCGCTCTTGTAATTGCCCTGGGTGCGGTAGGAGCCACCGAACAGAATGTCGACATTCTGATTGAGGCGCGCGCCGACGAAGGTTGCTCCGTTGCCGCGGCCGTTATTGGTTCCGACGCTGCCCTCGCTCAACACGCCCCAGCGTTCGCCCGCGCGGAGAACATCCTCGACGTCTTTGGTGCGCAACGAAACCACGCCGCCGATCGCACCTGAACCGTAGATATTCGCGGTTGGCCCGCGAACGACATCGACATCAGCAATGATCGACGGGTCGATATAGAAGAAGCCATTGGCGTTATGGCCGGTGCGCTGGAAGTTCTGCCGAGCTCCGTCAACGACAACGGCGACACGGCCGAAGTCCTGCAAACCACGCACGGCGATCGCTGTTCCGGGATCATCGCCACGGTCCTGGAATGACACGCTCGGCGTCGTGAAAAAGATATCGGACGGTCGTTTCGGCTGGAGTTGATCCAGCAAGTTCTGGTCGATGACGCTCACGCCTGCGAGCGCATCGATAGCGCGCTCTTCCGTCTTGGTAACGGCAACGGTGATCTCATCCAGCGCCTGACTTCCCCCCGCCAGCTGTGCATTTGCGTCCAACGGCGTCACAGCACGCTGGCCTTGCGTAGCACCCGCGCGCTTGCTCGCCTGCGAGGTTGGCGACTGCGCCAGAACTGGCTGTGCGAGACCGACGCTTAACGTGAAGAAAGATGCGCCTAACAAAAGCGCGCGCGCTCTACGGCCGCCGACAACCATACGAACCCCCAACATAACCACAGATTTAATGAAAAGTGATGGTGTGGCTGGCTGGCGGGCGGGGCATGGGCTCCGCAGGGCTTGCTGGCTCGAAGTGAACGGCGCCTAGGCATTCCGGTTCATGGTCGAAATACGGCTCTGGCGTGACAGCGTCAAGCAAATGTGACGCTGTTTATAACGATACCAAACAGATCCTGCGAAGGCGGCTGACAAGTTTACATCGATTGTAGATTGGAGCGCTTGGAAAACGCGGCCCTGCAAAACTATAGTTCGGCGCAATCTCACGTTTGGAATACTTAACTAATGATCGCGGGCCCACATCCAGGTAACACCCACGGCGCCTCAGGCGGCGACGACACGTCATCGACCTCTCGCAACATATCGGTTCAATGCGACAGAATTTTCAGTAGCGATCTTTTCGCAACCGGACGAGAAATACAAATCGTTCACGGCGACGAAATTTACCGCTTGCGTTTGACCGCGCAAAACAAGCTTATTCTCACAAAGTGAATTCAGCATGTTCATTCGCTCCAGCCAAATAAGGTGCGCCGCACAGGCTGCTGCCTGCGCCATGCTGCTCAATCAACCAGTGCACGCGTTCGCCGCATCTCCCGTCACGTTCAAGGATGCGCGCGGCCAGTCGGTCACGGTCGACAATCCAAAGCGGATCGTTTCGGTCGGCGGTGCGGTGACAGAAATTCTATATGCGATTGGCGCGGATGATCGGATTGTCGGCGTCGACACCACGAGCGTCTATCCAGCAAAAGCACTGACGGAAAAGCCGAGCGTCGGCTACATGCGGCAATTGTCATCGGAAGGCGTGCTCGGTCTCAACCCGCAGCTGATCCTTGGCGTCGCGCTTGCTGGCCCTCGGGAAGTCATCGACAGCCTCGAAGCGGCCAAGGTGCCAATCATGCTGCTGCCTGAAGCCAACGATGAAAAGGCGATCCTTGCAAAGATCGCGACGATAGCCGAGGTCACTGGCCTTGAGCTTCGGGGCCAATGCCTGGCCAATGCCGTTGCAAGCGACTTTGAATCTCTGCGCCAACTCCGCACCAGGATCACCACCGCCCCCCGTGTACTGTTCGTGATGTCACTTCTTGAGGGGCGGGCCATGGTAGCGGGCCGACAAACGGCGGCGGATGAGATCATCAAGCTCGCCGGCGGAGTGAACGCCATCGAGAGTTTCGATGGCTACAAGACGGTTAACAACGAAGCCATCGTCACCGCGCGACCTGATGTCATCCTGGCGATGGATCGCGGCAAGGGTTCAGTGACAGCCGATTCGGTGTTTACGGATCCAGCCTTTGCATTAACGCCGGCCGCCGCGAAGAAACGCTTCATCTCGATGGAGGGACATTACCTGCTGGGGTTCGGCCCCCGCACCGGCATTGCCGCGCGCGATCTCGCAGTTCAATTCGTCCCGGAGCTCAAAGCCGGCGCCGAGGCGCTGCCGGCAGCATCCACCAGCGTCGACTGCCGTCAGTAATGTCCGCGATCACATCACAGTCCGGCGCGGCGACGAAGCCCGCTGCATCACGCCGGCCATCCAGCACGCTGGTTCTTGGGGTCCTATCCTGTTTCGTGGTGGGCGCAGTCATCGCCTCGGCGGCCATCGGCGCGGCCGGCATTCCGCTGTCCCGCCTGCCCGCAGCGCTGGGCATTGTCACGGCCGCTGATCCGGCCAATCTCGCACGGGATCAGTTGATCCTGTGGTCGATCCGGTTACCGCGCATTGCCATCGCAGCAATGGTTGGCGGCATGCTCGGCGCCGCCGGTGCAATGATGCAGGGCCTGTTTCGCAATCCGCTTGCTGATCCTGCACTGGTCGGCGTCGCCAGCGGCGGCGCGCTCGCGGCAGCGTCAATGATCATCCTCAGCGACAGCCAATACCTTGACGGCATTCGCCATCTGCAACCGTTGCTGTTGCCAGCCGCCGCTTTCGTCGGCTCATTGACGACGACGGTCGTTCTCTATCGCATCGCCAGCCGCAATGGCCGAACCTCTATCGCGCTGTTCTTGCTGGCGGGTATCGCCATCGCAGCAATCGCCAATGCTGGCATCGGGCTGCTGGTGTTCGTTTCAGATGACCGCCAGTTGCGCGACATCACGTTCTGGATGCTTGGCTCGCTCAGCGGCGCAACCCCTGTGAAGGCGATGGTGCTTCTCCCGGTGCTGACGGTCGCACTGATCGCCATGGCCTTTGTCCATCGCGGGCTCGACCTGCTGATCCTTGGCGAGTCCGAGGCCTACCACGCCGGCATCAATGTCGAACGCCTGAAGCTCATCTGCATTCTGCTGATCTCGGCGATGACCGGCGCTGCCGTGTCGATCTGCGGGATCGTCGGCTTCGTCGGAATCATTGTGCCGCATTTGTTGCGGATGGTGATCGGCCCCGGCCACCGGCTTCTGTTGCCTGCCTCCGTATTGCTGGGGGCGGCGCTGCTGACGGGCGCAGACACCGTGGCCCGCACCATCGTCGCGCCCGCCGAAATGCCCCTCGGCATTCTCACCGCAGCGGTAGGCGCTCCTGTGTTCCTGATGATATTGTTACGCCAACGCGGATTGGTCAGCCTATGAGCGCCATCCTTCAAGCCCGCTCGGTTGGCGTCAGCGTCAGAAACGCTCGCCTGCTCGATGCGATCGACCTCGATGTTGCAGGCGGCGAGACCGTCGCCATCGTCGGCCCGAACGGCGCAGGCAAATCCACGCTGCTGCGCAGCCTGTCGTCGGACATCAAGCCAACCTCGGGCACGATTACGCTCGCCGGCAAGGATATCCGGACCTATCCGGCAGGGGACTCTCGCCTTGCGGCGCGCAATGCTGTCGCAGCACATCGCGGTCAGCTTTCCGTTCACGGTGCGCGAGATTGTTCGCATGGGTGGCGGCGACCAGCCACGCGCAATGATTGAAACCATGATCGACGCTGCGCTTGATGGCGTCGGGATCACTCACCTGCAGCACCGTGAATTGCCAACGCTGTCAGGCGGCGAACAGCAGCGCGCGCACTTTGCCCGTGTGCTGGTGCAATTGACGACCGGCGAGCAATTGCGTGGCCCCGGCTTACTGTTACTCGACGAGCCAACGTCCAGCCTCGACATGAACCATCAGATCGCGCTGGTGGAAACTGCGCGGCAGCGCGCGAGCCAGGGCACGGCCGTTGTTGCCGTGCTGCACGACCTCAACCTCGCTGTCCGATTTGCAGAACGCATTGTGGTGCTGAAGAGCGGCATGATCGTTGCGGAAGGTACTCCCGAGCAGACGATCACAAGCCAGATCCTGCGTGACGTTTTCGACATCGATGTCGCGATCTTGCGCGCAGCGGACGGATCGCCGTACATCTTGCCGCAACACATGCAGAGAATAAGCGACGATTAAATCCCTGACCATCATTCCCAACAGCGAAATTAGCGATTAAAAGCAGGCTTTCGCTGTGGATCACATCCGACTGACACCAACGTGACATCCGAATCACGCGCAATTTGGTTTAACAGTCCTTGTGTTGGTTTTTAATTGGTTCGAGTATTGAACCATGATGCGTAACCGGAGGTGTTTGCTCCGGAGTGGCGTTGGAGAGCGTGTGTCGTTTCAGTTGTCCATATTGAAGGTGTTGGCTTCCTACCCGAATGGCCATGCCTCTCTAGAAGCTGTGAAGGCAGATCTGGGGATTCTTGTCACGAGTGGACGCGCGTGGTCCAACCGTATGCGGCGATTGGCTGCGCTTGTTCCCGGGCTCAATGCATTCTCTGAAGGCTACCTCAAGCGCGATGCAGGCGGCTGGCACCTTACTGACGCGGGCCGTGAGTTTTTGCGCGACCTTGAGACACGCGACGCAGAGGCGAATCTGGCGCGGCCCACCCTATCGACACCTGTCGTGGCCTATACCCAGCGAGATGGTATTGTCGGCCCCGTGCAACTGATCGGGGTTCGGGATCGACGCAACGCTCGTCGTGCGGGTGCAGCCCGGCATCAACGCGCAATCTAAAACACCACATTACGGCGAGACGACGCCCGCTCACAACGCCTGATAGGCGCGCGCGACCGACGCGGCTCGAAAACGTTCCTTCGTGAGGAAATTATCCAACGTTGCGCCTTGCGTCATCGGCCCTGCTGCATATTCTGGCGATATGATCAGCTATCGTAAGCACGTCGCCGCATGAAGCCTCCCACGACGCAAGATTTGCGCATCATCATCGTCGGCGGTGGAGCCTCAAGCGCGTTAGCAGCGTTGAACCTGTCGCGCTGCGGAGCAGCTTCGAGCATCACGGTGATCTCTCCTGACCGCAATGTCGGGCGTGGCCTCGCCTATTCCGCAAAAAACAAATGGCACCGCCTCAATGTCCCCGCCCATCGTATGGGGGGTGTTTATGATGACGATCCAAGCGGATTCGCCGACTGGCTGACTGGCCACGGCGTCGCGCTCGGCCCAGATTATGCCAAAGCCTTCGCGCCGCGCTCCGTCTACGGCGACTACCTGTCGTCCCGCTTCAATGAACTGGTCGCAGCCGACAGCGTCGATGTCGTCATCGGGCGCGCCGTCGCGCTGACATGCGACGGCCACATCAAACGCGTTCGAACCGCAACTGGCGAAACGCTGACTGCCGACGTGGTGATTCTCTGCCTCGGAAACCACCCGCCAGCGCAACTGCCGCGCTTTGCTCCCTCGCCTCGATTGATCAACGACGTCTGGTCTCCCGGCGCGTTTGACAGCATTGACACCAAAGACAATGTGCTGATCGTCGGCACAGCGGCTACAGCCGTCGACGTGGTCGTCGACCTACATCATCGCGGCCAGACCGGACAGATGACGATGGTGTCGCGTCGCGGCCTGCTGCCCCGCGCCGATGTTCCGGCAGTCGAAGACCCCATGTTGTTTGAAGTCGGGACGAAGCCAACGGTGCGCGGCCTGTTCCAGCAAATCCGGCGCAACGTTGAAATGAAAACCCGGCTCGGCTTGCCGTGGCAATCCGTGATCGACGGCTTTAGACGCGAAATATCGCGGGTCTGGCAAGATTTGCCCTCGGATGAGCGCGCACGCTTTGGCCGCCATCTTCGCTCGCTCTGGCTGGTACATCGGCATCGGCTGCCGCCCGACACTGCGCAACTGCTCGCCGATCTCCAGCGCAGCGGACGGCTGACGATCGTCAGCGGGCGCATCCAGGCCGCCGCAGCCCATGACGCCGGCTACAACGTCACCATCAAACCGCGAGGCGCAGCGGAATTCACGCAGACCTACAACCGCGTCACCAACTGCACTGGCCCTGATGAACGCTATGAGAGAATCGACAATCCGCTGATCGCCGACATGCTGACAAGCGGGTTTGCCCGACCTGGCCCGATGGGCCTTGGACTAGACGTCGACCAGTACTGCCGCCTTGCTGCAGGCGATGTTGTTCGATCAGGTGTCTACGTCATTGGCCAAGCGACGCGCGGCGCGTTCTGGGAAGTGACCTCAGCCACCGACGTGCGCAGACAAGCCATTGAGATTTCGGCCCATATCCGTGAATTCGCTTGTGGCACGCCGGTCAACTGATCGCACACGCCTCTATGGATGGCGCATTGTCAGGTGAAAAATCTCAAAAAGGTGTAGCTAGGGACGCAATTCCTATCGACAACTATCCGAGATTGTCCCCATATGTCCGGAAGCGATCTTGGCAGCATCATACCGTCTTATGATGTGAGCCAAGACAATCATTAAGAATAATAACCGCTACGGGGGAATCGATTTGGACAGCGCGTCGCTTGGACCTGCAACGCCACAGCCTAGCATTGCAAGCGTATCAGGAAGCTCCAGAAAGGTGTTGAGGGCGCTGTTTGCCTTCTCTCCAGAAACACCACGACATTCAGCAGAAAGCCTTGCTCGACATATCGGCCTGCCCTTGTCCTCAACCTATCGCTACCTCGCAGTCCTGCGCGAGGCGAGGTTGATCGTCGAGGACAAGCGCGGCTCATTTATCCTGGGGCCGCGCATGATTGAGCTCGCCCAGGCAGCTCATGCAGGCAGTGATCTTGCTGATATCGCACGCCCGACCGTCAAGCAGCTCACCAAGAAGCTCGGGCGGACCATCATCCTCGTTCGCAGGAGCGGCGACGTCGCCGTCTGTATCCTGCGAGCGCTATCGCCGATCGGGGCACGCCTCAGCTTCGACGTTGGCGCGGCAACGCCGTTGCACCGCGGCGCAGCGCCCAAGGTGATCCTCGCCCATTGTCCGCCGCAGGATCGGAAGGCGCTGCTCGACGATCTCGCGGCTAGCTCGCCGGACTTCCAGTTGCAACGGCCGCAATTCGAGAGCGAGTTGGAAGCAATCCGCATGCGCGGCTGGGCTGAATCCGATGGCGAAATCACACGCGCCATCAATTCAATGGCGGTTGCGATCTTCGACAACCGGCAGAACCCGGTCGCCGCTATCGCCTGCGTCTGGAGCAAGAATGATCCAGTGCCCGCAACAGTCGATAATGCTCTTGCACAGCTCCGCGCCGCAGCCGATGAAATCGGCCGGACATACAGCCTGTTCTAGTCCTTCGCACGCACCCGTGCTGATGATGCGGCTTCCCGGCCGCCTCGATCAGCGCGGCTTGCATGTCGAAACAGACTGACAACAAAAAAGATCGCAGCGCCGGATAAGCGACTGCGATCTTTTTCAAACCTCCGCGCAAGGTCCCGACGTACAATCCAGACGTCGCAGGCCTCTCGACCGGGCTGGATTATACTGCGTCCTTGGCAGCCTTGACCGGGCGCGCGCGCACGATCTTGCGAGCCGGCTTTGCCTTGAACGTCATCGGTTCGCCCGTGAAGGGATTGGTCCCCTTGCGAGCCTTGGTTGCTGGCTTCTTGACAACGACAAACTTCGCAAAGCCCGGCACGAGAAACACGCCAGTCTTCTTGAGCTCTTTGTAACCGATCGCTGCCATGGTTTCGAGAACGCCCTTGACGTCCTTCTTGGTAAGGCCTTCGTGCTGCTCAGTGATCTTTTCGATCAGCTGCGACTTCGTCATCTGAACTGCCATTTGTGCATCCTGTGCGTTGATTCGGTCGTCAAACACTATGTGGAAATAACGCGAAAAACTCTGGCTAGATGCGATCTTTCACAGATTTGGAGCGAGAAAACGCTTGTATAAAGCGGAATCCGTCACCGAGCGCACCGCCACCCCGCAAATTACAGGAGTTAGCGGGCAAATGATGGCGAATTCCCCGGTAAACGCAAGGTTTCCGAGCACGTCATCCCGGGTTTAGTGATCTCAGGTTGCATTGTTTTTAAAGTCCGGGGCCGCCCAAGCATGGCCTCGTTCGCTCTGACAATTCCCGTTCGACAGGTCGGAGCTTTTCCGAGCAAGGGCAGCACGCGACACAGTTGTGGGGATGATCCGCCATCATACGCCTTCGGCGGCCCGGCGTGCGCTATGACGTCGACTTCGTTCTGCCAGAATATGATACCGGGTTGGCGTACCAAGTCGTTCGGGCTGACGTCAGATCGGCCGAGCCGCTAGCCTGGTGGCCGCAATCATGCCACCCGCTGTCCTTCGCGCCAGACGCTGCGGACAACCGGCATGTGGGGGAACGGATGCACTCTGATAATATCCGCCCGCTTGCCAACGGCGAGCTCGCCACGGTCCGCCAGGCCCACCGCCTCGGCTGGCGCCTTGGTCACCATCCGCACGGCCGACGCCAGATCAAGGCTCGCCACCTGCTGATGTAGCATCATCGCCGCCATCAGCAGGCTCGAAGGAATGTAGTCGGAAGACAACATATCCAGCAGACCAGCCTTGGCGAGATCGAGCGCTGCAATATTCCCAGAGTGCGAACCGCCGCGCACCACGTTTGGCGCCCCCATCATCACGTTGACGCTGGCGGCATGAAGCGCCTGTGCAGCTTCAAAGGTGGTGGGAAACTCGGCGATGACGACGCCATCCCTGATCGCGTCCTCGACGTTGGCGAGCGTCGTGTCGTCATGGCTCGCCAATGGGATGCCGAATGACTTCGCCAGCGCAACGATCTCGGTGAGATTGCTAGCCGCGTGAACTTCCTGAAGTTGCCGGCGCCTGGCGAATAACGTGTCGAGTTCAACGTCGGTCTTGCCGCCGCCCTTGCCGCGATAATAATCGCGCAGTTTGCTCTCATCGCGAAACTGACGCTGCCCGGGCGTGTGATCCATCAACGACATCAACCGGACGTCGGGCCGAACGATCATGGCCTGCGCCTCTTCCAGCACAGTTGGCGTAGGAATTTCGCAACGCAGGTGCAGGAAATGATCCGCGCGCAGAATCCCTGCCTCGCGCGCCTCGGCAATGGCATCAGCCAGCACGATGGTCTGGCCATCAACCTCATCCGTACCCGGCTCGCTCCAGACACGAAGAGAATCGAGAACGGTTGTGATGCCTGACGTTGCCAGCTGGCCATCATAGGCGACAACCGAGGCTATGGGATCCCACACCACCTTCGGGCGGGGCACAAAATGCGCCTCAAGGTGATCCGTATGCAATTCAACCAGTCCCGGCATGACCAGATCGCCAGCCATATCCGCAGCGTCAACAGGGCCGGCGCCCTCGCCCAGCGCAACAATTTCGCCGCCGGCGACCGAGAGCCAACCGCTTTCGATAACCTCGTCAGCCAGAACAAGCCGTGCATTGGTCAAGCTGAATTCAGCCTGCATCGACGCCATTGAACGATCCTTCATCACACCCGGGAGTGCGGCACCATCCGACCTCAGCCACACATTAGCAAGCGAGTCTCACCACATTTCGCCCGCGGGGTGGTTACAGCGCTTGGCTCAGCGGCTAGAATTCCTGCATGACCACTTACCCGCGCTATGCCCTCTATTATGTGCCGTCTGCAAATTCCGCGCTTTATCGGTTCGGCGCTGAAGCGCTCGGCTATGACGTTTATACAGGCGAGACCCTGCCGTTTCCGTCTGAGCTCCTGCGCGACATCCCGGATTGGTCCGAGGTGACACGCGAACCACGCAAGTATGGCTTTCACGGCACGCTCAAGGCGCCCTTTGCCTTGGCCGAAGGGAAAACCGAGGCCGACCTGATTGCCGCATGCGAGGCCTTCGCATCGACGCGCAGTGAAACGCCTGTCTTGAAACCCGTCATCACGCGTATTGGCGGCTTCATCGCCATCACGCCCGGTGAGATCAATGACAGCCTCAATCAGCTCGCGCAGGATTGTGTGGTCGACTTTGACCCATTCCGCGCCCCGATGACGCCAGTCGACCGCGCGCGACGCAAGCCAGAATCGCTGTCGGAGACGCAACGGAGCCACCTCGATCGCTGGGGCTATCCCTATGTCATGGAGGAATTTCGCTTCCACATGACCTTGACCGGCCATCTTTCTCCGGAGCGTGGCGCAGATATTCTTGCCCGGCTGCAGGCAGACTTTGTTGCATCAGACGCGCATGCCGTGAACGCTATTGCACTGGTGAAGCAAACGAATTCGGGCGATCGCTTCAATCATCTCAGGACGTTCGCGTTTCGCGCTTGAGCCGGGACAGCGCGGGCAGGATGCGGTATCCCGAAACTCTTTTAGAGTGAACCCAAACTTGGCCTGTAGTATCAATGACCTTCGTTGGATAGAAAACCATTGCGACCGTGAGCGTCGCGTCCTTCCTCAGCGGTCGCAGACGAGTTCAGTTCCGACCCCCGCCATTTCCGGACTGGTTGATGAACAGAAAACGGCAGTTGCCAGAACAGCGAAAGCGGCGCGCTGCTTATCTGAAGCAAATCTATCTCTGGCATTGGGTCAGCTCGGCGATCTGCCTTGTCGGCATGGTGCTGTTCGCGCTGACGGGAATCACCCTCAACCACGCCAGCCAGATCGAGGCCAAGCCGCATACGATCTCACGCGACGCACGATTGCCGGATCATCTCGTCGCTGACCTCAAGGCGCAGCCAGCGACCGCAAAGATCGCGCTGACGCCAGCGGCTTCTGCCTGGCTCAAGAGCGAACTCGGCGTCAACGTGAGCGGGCGCGCCACAGAGTGGTCGCCGCGAGAGATCTACATCGCGCTGCCGCGGCCTGGCGGCGATGCCTGGCTCAGCATCGCACGCGACACCGGCGACGTCGCCTATGAGGTGACGGATCGCGGCTGGATCGCCTATCTAAATGATCTGCACAAAGGCCGCCATACGGGCGACGCGTGGAGCTGGTATCTCGACATCTTCGCTATCGCGACGATCATGTTCTGCCTGACCGGGCTGCTGTTGCTGCAGTTTCACTCCCATCGCCGCCCCGCCACCTGGTCTGTCGTCGGCCTTGGCGTCGCCCTTCCTGTCCTCGTGATCGTTATATTTATTCACCAATAGAGGCTGCTCATGCGCGTAACTCTCTCCGCCGCTATTGCAACGCTTGCCGCAGGGACAGCCCTCGCCGGCGACGCGACCGTCACGATCGACATTCCACGTTTCAACGTCGCTGAATACCATCGCCCCTATGTCGCCTTCTGGATCGAGAGCGAAGACGGCGCGAAACTGACCAACCTCGCTGTCTGGTACGATACCAAACTGAAAAACGACGAGGGGACCAAGTGGTTGAAGGATATGCGGCAGTGGTGGCGGCGCACGGGTCGCGAACTGACCATGCCCGCCGAAGGCCTGAGCAGCCCAACCCGCGCCCCCGGCACCCATGATCTCACATTCGACCTCGCCGCCGCCCCCTTGAAGGGACTGACGCCGGGCAAATATCAGCTGGTTGTCGAAGCTGCGCGCGAAGTCGGCGGCCGAGAGCTTCTGCGCGTTCCATTCGAATGGCCCGCCGCGGCCAATACAGAAGCCAGTGTGAAAGGTGAACACGAAATCGGTTCGGTCAAATTGAAGATCGCCCCCTAACTCTCGATCGCAACGCCTCGCTACATCGACTCAATTCCCGGAAGGATGACGTCATGAAAACCTTCATCAAGGTCGCTCTGCTCGCCACAGTCGGATCGCTCGCTTCAATCTCTGCCGAGGCGCATCGCAGCTGGCTGCTACCGTCGGCGACGGTGCTCTCTGGCGATCAGCCGTGGGTGACGGTCGATGCCGCTGTTTCCAACGAGCTGTTCTACTTCAATCATCATCCGATGCGGCTAGACCATCTTGCTGTCATCGCTCCCGATGGGTCAGTGGTCAAAGCCGAAAACCTCAACAAGGGAAAGTTCCGGCATACGTTCGACATCAAGCTCGACCAGACCGGCACCTACAAACTCGCTGTCGTCAATCAGGGCCTGTTCGCGAACTACACATTGAACGGCGAGAAAAAGCGCTGGTTCGGCAAGACCGAAGAATTCGAGAAGGGAATTCCCGCCGGAGCGACCGAGGTCAAGGTGACCGAGACGCAAGGGCGCATTGAAACCTTTGTGACATCCGGCAAACCGACAACCGACAGCCTCAAGCCGACCGGGGTTGGTCTCGAGCTCGTGCCTGTGACGCATCCGAATAATCTGGTCGCTGGCGAGAAGGCGACCTTCAAGCTGATGCTCGACGGCCAGCCCGCGAAAGCTCTTGCTGTCGAACTGGTTCCCGGCGGCATCCGCTATCGCGACAAACTCGACGATATCAAGCTGACGACCGACGACAATGGCGCATTCACGATCACCTGGCCCGGCCCCGGCATGTATTGGATGAACGCGTCGCTCTCCGACGACAAGTCTAGCGCGAAGGGCGCCAAGCGCCGCACCTCCTACACCGCAACGTTTGAAGTGATGCCCGAATAATCCATGTCCATGGCCCATCCGCCTGATTGCATCGCGATCCCCCGGACCATTGATGCGTCGGTTGCTCCAGCAACCGGCGCATTGATGCATCTGTCAGGTGAAACGATGGGGACGAGCTGGTCCGTGCGGCTTTATTCGTGTGCAACAGCTCCAGCTGCAATCGCGAGCGCCATCCAGCGCGTGCTCGACACCATCGTTGATCAGATGAGCCTTTGGCAGCCAGAACTCGACAATCTGCCGTGTTCATCGCGATCCGATTGGTAC
Source organism: uncultured Alphaproteobacteria bacterium (assembly GCA_963717905.1). Classification (GTDB taxonomy): domain Bacteria; phylum Pseudomonadota; class Alphaproteobacteria; order Rhizobiales; family Xanthobacteraceae; genus Tardiphaga. The sequence goes on along the minus strand of CAVQXM010000006.1, from coordinate 1,272,213 downwards.
GTCGCGCTGGCTGCCGGATGCATTCGCCGAGGTGATGTCAGCGAGTCTCGAACTCGCCGCGCAAACCGATGGCGCCTTTGATCCGGCCATCGGCGCCTGCACCGATCTCTGGGGCTTCGGCCCGGCTGGTCGGCCTGCCGAACAGCCCACCCTCGCCTCCGTAACGAACCGCCTCAGCACGTCAGGCTGGCGTCACATCGCGTGGGACCCGGCCCGACAAATATTATGTCGTCATGAAGACGTGAAGCTGGATCTGAACGGCATTGCCAAGGGCTATGCCGTCGACGCCATCATGCGCGCGCTCAATTCGCTCGGCGTCGCGCATGCGCTGGTTGAGATCGGTGGCGAGTTGAAGGGATGCGGCGTCAAGGCTGACGGTACGCCCTGGTGGGTTGATATCGACCACAACAGCTCAGTCTCGCCCCTTCGCATCGCATTGCATGGACTCGCCGTGGCGACTTCGGGATGCGAGCGGCACCACCGGTTTGGCGAACTGACGGTCGCCCACACAATTGACCCGGAGACTGGGCAAAGCGTTCACAACACGATGCTTGCCGTCAGCGTGCTGCACGAATCCTGCATGTGGGCGGATGGCTATGCGACCGCCCTGATGGTGATGGGCGTTGACCGCGCCCTTACCTTTGCGACGCGGAACCACCTCGCAGTCCTGATCAGCGAAAGACTGGACGACGGCGGCATTCGCCTGCGTTTCTCCCCCGCCCTTCGCGCCATGCTGAGCTAGGGCTCATTGCACCTCGCCGCGCTATCTGCAGCAGAACTGTAATCATCTGATTGCCGCATTGTCGGCACTCGGATACGCGCGCTATGCGCTGAATACAATTCGAGCCGCTTTCGCTGTAAGCCTGGAACCTAACCGCAAGCCTCTGGTTAGACCCGATCCAAAGCTACGATTGCAGCTCTGCAATTGTGCGCAATAGCGCCGCTGCGCGTATTTCTGGCGTGGTGCGCTCCTTCTCAACAGGAGTTGACCTTGGCAAAATCCCCCCGCACCGCAGACGGCAAGCCTGCCACGATTCACGATCAGAAAGTAACGACCGGTCACGGAGGCGAATTACATCAGATTGCTGATGATACCAGCGGCATCATGACGACAGCGCAAGGCGGGCCGGTCGCCGATGATCATAATGCGCTCAAGATCGGCGAGCGTGGGCCAACACTGATCGAAGACTTTCATTTCCGGGAGAAGATCTTTCATTTCGACCACGAACGCATTCCCGAACGTGTCGTGCACGCGCGGGGTTATGGCGCGCACGGCTATTTCGAGACCTACAAGTCACTTGAGAAATACACGCGTGCCGACATCTTCCAGCGCGAGGGCGAACGCACACCGGTATTTGTGCGCTTCTCGACCGTTGCCGGCAGCAAGGGATCAGGCGATCTTGCGCGCGACGTGCGCGGCTTCGCGGTGAAGTTTTATACCAAGGAAGGCAACTGGGATATCGTCGGCAATAACATCCCGGTCTTCTTCATCCAGGATGCCATCCGCTTCCCTGATCTCGTTCACTCCGTGAAAGAAGAACCGGACAGCGCCTTTCCGCAAGCGCAATCGGCGCATGACAACTTCTGGGATTTCATCTCGCTGACGCCTGAAAGCATGCATATGATCATGTGGGTGATGTCCGATCGCGGCATTCCCCGATCATTCCGGTTCATAGAGGGTTTTGGCGTCCACACCTTCCGCTTCCTGAACGAGAAAGATGAGTCAACTTTCGTCAAGTTCCTTTGGAAGCCAAAGCTTGGCTTGCAGTCCGTTATCTGGAATGAGGCGGTGAAGATCAACGGTGCTGACCCGGACTTTCACCGACGCGACCTGTGGAACGCCATCCAGTCCGGCAATTATCCGGAATGGGAACTGCAGGTGCAACTCTTCGACCAGGCCTTTGCGGACAAGTTCGAATTTGACGTGCTCGATCCCACCAAGCTGATTCCGGAAGAGGTGTTGAAACCGATCCCGGTGGGTCGCATGGTGCTTGATCGCATGCCAGACAACTTCTTCGCCGAGACCGAGCAAGTCGCGTTCATGACGCAGAATGTGCCGCCGGGCATTGACTTTTCCAATGACCCGTTACTGCAAGGCCGCAACTTCTCTTATCTCGACACGCAGTTGAAGCGTCTCGGCAGCACCAACTTTACTCACCTGCCGATCAATGCGCCGAAGTGCCCGTTCGCTCACTTCCAGCAGGATGGCCATATGGCCATGCGCAATCCGGTCGGCCGCGTCAACTATCAACCAAACTCGTTCGGCGGCCCACGTGAGTCACCGACGCGTGGTTTCCGATCGTTCGCCGCGCAAGAGAATGGCCAGAAGGTTCGCCTGCGCGCCGAGAGCTTCGCGGATCATTACAGCCAGGCCCGGCAATTTTACATCAGCCAACTGCCGCTCGAGCAGGCGCATCTGGCGGCGGCGATCACGTTTGAGCTGAGCAAGGTCAAGACCCCGGTCATTCGCGAACGGCTCGTCTCGCACCTGTTGAACATCGACGAGGACCTGGCGAAAACAGTCGCGGACGGCCTTGGGCATCACGAAGTTGCCAGCGCCTGCTGACACCAAGATCAAAGCCCGCACCGACCTGCCGGCTTCGCCCGCTTTGAGCATTGTCGAGAATGGCCCGAAGCGCTTCGAGGGGCGAAAGCTTGGCATCCTCATCACCGATGGCAGCGATGCTGCTCTGCTGACCGCGCTGCGGAGCGCCATTGAGGAAGCAGGCGGCACGGTCGAGCTGATTGCACCGAAGGTGGGCGGCGTCACCACCAGCGACGGCAAGCTGACAGCGGCCGACGAGATGATCAACGGTGCGCCTTCCGTGCTCTACGACGCGGTCGCCTTGCTGCCAAGCGAGGCTGGCGTCGCTGACTTGCTCAATGCTCCGGCCGCGCAGGATTTCGTCACCGATGCTTATGCGCACTGCAAGTTCATAGGTTTCACCAAGCCAGCAAAAGCCTTGTTCGATAAGGTCGGACTATCTGACGCGATCGATGACGGCTTTGCCGAACTGTCAGCAGGCAAGAAGGTGTCCGCATTCGTGGGTCTGCTCGGCGAACTGCGGCTATGGGCGCGCGAGGACAAGCTCAATACCTGACCTAATCAACACTGCGACGAAGAAGGGAGCGACCGTTTGGTCCGCTCCCTTTTTTTAAGGCATCTACCAGGTGTCAACACACGGGCGCTTGCGATCCACCCGTTGCGGCGGCTTCGGCGCAGATCGCAAACCGCTGCTGATCCAATGTCGCGTTTCGATCGGATCAATCACCTGATCGATCTCAAGCACCGACGCGATGTTGATCGCTTTGCCATTCTCGTAGAACTTGCGCGACCATCCTCGGAAGAACGCCTCGCGCTCGATCCGGATCGGCAATCGCCTCCATCTCCTTGCGGAAGCCAAGCCGCACCGCGCCCTCGAAGCCCATGCCGCCGAATTCGCCGGTTGGCCATGAGATCGTAAAGTTCTGGCGCATGGAAGCCGCCGCCGGCCATCGCCTGCGCGCCGAGGCCGTAACCCTTGCGCAGCACGACGGTGAAGTACGGCACGGTGATGCTCGCCGCAGTCACGAACATCCGCGAGACATGGCGCACCAATCCGGTCTTTTCCGCTTCCGGCCCGACCATGAAGCCCGGAGTGTCGCACAGCGAGACGATCGGAATATCGATAGGCGTCGCAGAGCGCCATGAAACGCGCCGCCTTGTCGCCGGCCTCGGCATCGATCGCGCCGCCGAGATGCTTCGGATTGTTGGCGAGCAGGCCGAACGGCTGACCATCGATACGCACGAAGGCCGTGATCGATGCCGATGCCGAACTGCGGACGCAGTTCAAGGACCGAGTCATGATCCGCCAGCGTCTCGATCACGTTGCGGATGTCGTAAACCCGCAGACGATTTTCCGGAATCGCTCGACGCAGCAGTCGCTGGTCCGGCGCGTTCCAGGTCTTTGACCGGTCCCTGGAAGTACGACAGATACTTCTTCGCGGCGGCGACTGCCTCGACTTTCATCCTCGACCAGAACGTCGATAACGCCGTTCGGCGCCTGCACTCGGTACGGGACCGACCTCCTCCGGCTTGTAGACCCCGAGACCGCCGCCTTCGATCATCGCCGGGCCGCCCATGCCGAGTGTCGTATCCTTGGTGGCGATGATCACATCGCAGCAGCCGAGCAGCGCGGCATTGCCGGCAAAGCAGCGGCCCGACACCACGCCGACCAGCGGCACCAGCCCGCTCAGCCGGGCGAACGCGCCAAAGGTCGGCACATCGAGGCCCGTGACGCCGAGCCGCTCGGTATCGCCCGGCCGGCCGCCGCCGCCTTCGGCGAACAGCACAACCGGCGTGCGCAGCTCGTCCGCCAGCTTGAACATGCGGTCCTGCTTCTTGTGATTGCGCTGGCCCTGCGTGCCTGCGAGCACAGTGTAATCATAAGCGACCACCATGCAGCGCGCGCGATCATCGTCGAAGTGATCGCCATTGACAGTGCGCGAGCCCGGCCACGACGCCATCCGCCGGCGTGTTCTTGATCAGATCATCAAGGCTGCGGCGGGCACGCTGCGCAGCGATGCGCGAGCGAGCCGTATTCGATGAAGCTGTCTTCATCGACCAGCGCCGCGATGTTTTCACGCGTCGTGCGCTGATTGGTCTTGCGGCGTCGCGCGACGGCGTCTGGCCGGTTCTCATCATACGTAAAGGCCTGCCGCGCCAGCATCTCGGCGAGGTCGGTCACGGATCGCATCGAGATCGACGCTTGCATCCGCCGCCTCAACCTCACCGGCAACATCAGACTGGTTCGATGAAGACGATCGGATCGTCCTTGTAGAGCGTATCGCCGAGCTTCGCGGCGACCTAGCCGCACGATGCCGCCCTGCGCCGCCGTGATCAGATGCTCCATCTTCATGGCTTCAACGACAGCAATCTGCTGGCCGGGACGCACCGTATCGCCGTCGCTCACCGCGATGCTGACGACCGTGCCCTGCAAGCGGCGCGGTGACGGCGACCGTGCCAGCCGGCGCAGCCTGACTTGGCGTCGGCGCAGCAACGCGGCTTGGCGCGGCGGCATCCTGCTTGAAGAACAGATGCGGATGTGCGCCTGCGCCGCAGCGACGAGACTCGGCGATATGCGTTTCAACGAAGCGCGTATTGACCCGGTTGTCGGCGAAGTCCGTGCATTCAACAGCAGCGCCTGCAGGAACGGCAGGTTGGTCGCACGCCCTCGATCCGGGTCTCGCACGCGGCGCGATAGGTTTTTGCGACGGCATCGCCGAAGTCCGGCGAGGTCGAATGCACAATCAGCTTCGCCAGCAGCGAGTCGAACGACGTGCTGGTGCGATAGCCGGTGTAGCCGAACGTATCGACGCGAACGCCGGGGCCGGACGGCATGTCGAAAGCCGAGATCGTGCCGCTGCTGGGGCGGCGTGCCACCCTTCTTGTCCATCGTCTCCATGTTGATACGGAGCTGGATCGCATAACCGTGTGGCGGTCGTCTTGCGATCGAGCAGACCCATGCCCTTCAGTGAACGACCGGCCGCGATCCGGATCTGGGTGGCAACGAGATCGATCCCCATCACCTCTTCGGTGACGGTATGCTCGACCTGCAGCCGCGGGTTCGCCTCGATGAAGGCAAAGAAGGCGTCGTCACCGGGACTGCTGGCGTCGACCAGAAACTCAAAGGTGCCGAGATTGTCGTATTTCGCGGCGCTCGCCAGCTTGATCAGAGCAGCGTCGAGAATACGCTCGCGCAATACCGGCGTCAGCGACGGGCTCGGCGCGATCTCGATCAATTTCTGGTTACGGCGCTGGATGGTGCATTCGCGCTCGCCGAAATGCGTCACGGCACCTGCACTGTCGCCGACGATCTGCACTTCGATGTGGCGCGCGTCCTCGACCAGACGCTCGACATAGACACTGTCGTCGCCGAACGCAGCCTTGGCCTCAGAGCGACAACGCGCATAGGCCTCGGCAACTTCGTCCGGCTTGCGCACCGCGCGCATGCCGCGTCCGCCGCCGCCGTTGACCGCCTTGATCATCATAGCGCCGCCGTTCAAGCGACTCGAAGAACGCGATGCGTATCTTCGAGGCTGGTCGCGCCGATGGTCCCCTCGATCACCGGCACGCCAACCTCGACAGCGAGCTTGCGCGCAGCGATCTTGTCGCCGAACAATTGCAAGCGCATCCGGCGACGGGCCGACGAAGGTGATACCCTCCTCTGCGGCACGCCGCGCCAGGCCAGCATTCTCGCTGAGAAAGCCGTAGCCAGGATGGATCGCGTCGCAGCCAGCGTCCTTGGCTACCGCTACAACACGTTCGATATCGAGGTAGGCAAGCGCACCCGGTTTACCCAGAGCGCTGAGCCTCGTCAGCCTTGCGGACGTGAAGCGACAGTCGCGTCATCCGTGGAGTAGATCGCAACCGTCTGAATGCCGAGATCGGCTGCGGCGCGCGCAATACGGATTGCGATTTCGCCGCGATTGGCAATCAGCAGTTTCTTGAACGTTTCCTCACGCATGCGCATCCACCAGTTCTTTTCTTTTGGATTTCCACTTCACGGGCGTCGACACAACTCATCGTCAATCGCCTGAATGATAGTCCGATACTATCGCAACAATCCTCTATTCGCGTGGCTGTCAACCCAACTTCTTGCGTTTCTGTAGTAAGCTCGCGATTGCACTGCAGATCATTCCGTGAGGCGACACGTAAGCTTTGATTAGCGACGAAAGCGCGAGAGCTACACCTGTCACTCAACGCACGGCCTGGAATGACCAACGCCTCAACGGCGCACACATTCCGCCAATACACTGTAAAGAAAAACGCCCGCCCTTGAGGGCGAGCGTTTTCTATCATTCAGTCTTGAAACTCAGACACGGCGATCAAGCAGAAATTGTCGCGACAACCTGACCCTCAGCAATGACATCATCCACCTTCACGAGGATGGTCACGACCTTGCCATCCGCCGGTGCCGTAACCGGAATTTCCATCTTCATCGCCTCGACGACGATCACATCGTCGCCTTCGGCGAGCGCCACGCCAACGTCGGCGGCAATCGAACACACCCGACCTGCCATATCGGAAATAACCTGGATCTCAGACATTCTTCGTCTCTTTCTTCTTGGATAATCAGATACGTTTGAGCGTCGGATCGAGTGCGACACGCAAACTTTCGCCGAGCGCATTGAATGCAAGCGCCGTGAACAAAATGGCCAGCCCCGGCGCGTACATCTGCTCCGGCGCGATCTCCATGTATTGATAGGCTCTTGCCAACATCGCCCCCCAGCTGGGATCGGGTGGCTGAATGCCGAGGCCGAGAAAGCTGAGGCTCGCTTCGGCCAGCAGCGCGCCAGCCAGCAGCAATGTCACCTGCACCAGCACAGGTTGGATCGCATTCGGCAGGACATGTCGCCACAGGATCCTCGAGGTCGAGGCGCCGAAGGTGCGCGCCGCATCGACGTACAGTTCCTGCCGGACGACCAACGTTTTCGCGCGCACCAGCCGCGCAAGTTGCGGAAAGAACACGATGCCGACGGCTATCATGCCGTTGGTCAAGCCGATGCCTAAGGCGCTGGTGACAGCAATCGCGAGCACGATCGCGGGAAACGCCAAAAACGTATCGATGATGCGGCAAATGATATCGTCGACCACGCCGCCGAAGAAACCGGCGATGAGCCCGACCGGAACACCGATCAACACGGCGACCGTGACAGCGAGCAAGCTTGCATAGAACGTTGCAGGGGCGCCGTAGATCAACCGGCTGAAGACGTCTCGACCGAGGTCATCCGTGCCAAGCCAATGAGCCGGACTTGGCGCCGCCAGCATGTTGTTGACGTCTTGTGCAGTGGGTGAATAAGGCGCGATCCACGGTGCGGCCACTGCGACGAAAGCAAGCCCCAAAAGAAAAAGCATTGCTGCAGCGGCGCGCAGGTCGCTCGCCATCCATCCGAAGAAGCGCCGGCAACGCGATAGGTTCCGTCATCGTATCGATCGTGGTCATGCGTCGATCCTCGGATCTACGATGGCGCACAACAGGTCAGAAATCAGGTTCACCAGGATCACCACGACCACCATTGCCAAGACGACTCCCTGCACGACTGGGAAATCGCGCTGAACCGCCGCCCGCACGATCAGACTGCCCATGCCCGGAATGGCAAACACCGCTTCCACCACAACCGTCGCCGCCAGCATCCGGTTGACCAGCAAGCTCGTGACGGTGAGCAGATTGACGCCAACATTCTTCAAGCCGTGCTGCCAGAGGATACGGCCCGGCGAGAGCCCCTTGGCATGCAGGGTGCGGACATATTGCGATGACAACACGTCAAGCAGCGAGCTGCGCAGCTGACGGGCCACCTCGGCGATGCCGCCGGAGGCAATTGCCAGAGCTGGCAGGAATGCGTGCTGGATCGCCCGAAGCGGATCAGTCGAGAAGGGCACAGCGCCCGTCGCCGGCAGCAGACCGAAGTGGAGCGAGACGACCGCCACGAGGATCATCGCCAGCCAGAAGTTTGGAATGGCGATCCCGACCGATGCCAGCATCATGACGCTGCGATCAATGAAGCTGTCCGGCTTTGTCGCCGCACCGATACCGAGCGGAATGCCAATCGCCAGCGACAGCACCATCGCCATAAAGACGATCAACAACGTGTTGGGAAAGGCACGCCCGATTGACGTGACCACCTCTTCGTTCGAGAGCAGCGAGCGCGACAGGTCACCGCGAACCGCGTCCCATAGCCACGCCAGGTATTGGGTGACGAGCGGACGATCAAGACCATAGAGGGTCCTGATCTCCGCAATACGCTCGTCGCTGGCATTGTCCCCGGCGATAACAACTGCGACATCGCCGGGCAGCATCTTGACGAGAGCGAACACGATCAACGTTGCGCACAGCACCACAGGTAGCGCTTGCAGCAACCTGCCGCCAATAATCCGAGTTGTGCTGCGCTGAGCCATATCAGCCTTCCAACCAGATATCTTCGTATTTGGGTTTACCCAGCAGGTTGGTGTTATAGCCGTGCAGGTTCTTGTTCATGGCGACCAGTTCGAACTGGAACGCGAGCGGCACGACGAAGGCGTTCTCCATCACGATGCGCTGGATCTTCGCGAACGAAGCCTTGCGATCCTCAACCTTCTCTGACGCGCGAGACTCCTTCAACAAGGCGACGAGTTCGTCAGGCACCGGGCCTCGGCCACCGTTGTAATAGGCGTCCTTGGTGTACATCAGCCCGTAGGACTGGCTTGGATCAGGGCGACCGGTCCATGCAGACAGCAGGGCAATGTGCTTCTTCTCGGCGCCGAAGAAGGCCGTTGAAGCTTCAGCAATCGCCGCGTTGACGAACGTCACACGGATGCCAGCCTTGCGGAACATCTCGATCAGCAGTTCCTGGCGCTGGACAGAGTCCTGATCCGGATAGCCCCCCATCTCGATAGACAAGCCGTCCTTGTAACCGGCCTCAGCAAGCAGCTGCTTCGCCTTCTCCGGATTGTAAGGATAGAGCTTGGCGACCTCTGCGTCATAAGCCCAATGGGTCGACGGCAGGTTCATATAGGCTGGCTCCGCAAGGCCAGCGAACGCGCCCTTGACGAAAGCGTCGCGGTCGATCGCGAAGTTGAGCGCTTGCCGAACCTTCACATTGTCGAAGGGCGCGCGGTTCCAGTTCAAATAGAGCTGAACGCAATAGAGCGTCGGCCCTGTCGCCATCTTGAGGTTCTTGGAGCGTTCAACAATCACCTTCTGTCGCGCCGGCAGCTGATAGATGAAGGCATTCTGCCCGGAGGTGACCGAGCGCAGACCCGTTGTGAGCTCCTGAATGATCGCGAATTCAAGCGCCGTCCGGATAGGGCTTGTTCGGCTTCCAGTAGTTGGCGTTACGCTTGAGCACGATCCGGTCATTGTCCGACCAGCTGACGAAGGAATAGGCGCCCGAACCAACCGGCGTGCGGTTCAGCGTGCCCTTCTCCTTCACTGCAGTCGGTGACACCATCATGCCCGCACGATCAGAGAAGATGCCAGGTAGTGCACTATCCGGCTGGCTCAACTTCAACGTCACCTGCAACGGCCCTGTAACTTCAACCGAAGTCACGTTGGCGAGATCTGGCTTGACGTTTGACTTCGGGTCCGCACGATAGCGATCGAGATTGAACTTCACCGCTTCAGCATCCAGCGACGTCCCGTCGTGGAACTTCACGTTCGGCTGCAGATCAAGCACCATCGTCGTAGGATCGGAATACACCCACTTCGCAAGGCCAGGCTTGGGTTGCAGCGTCTTGTATTCCCACTCGGTCAACGTATCGTACATCGTCCACAGGAAGGTGTGATCAGACCCCGCGCCGCCAGTTGCAGGATCAAGGCTCGACGGATTGGTCGTCGCAGAGATCTTCAGAACTCCGCCACGCTTTGGCTTATCCTGCGCGTGCCCCCGACCAATGCCGAAGGTTGCAGCGATCACGGCAGAACTCGCCAGGCTCAGCGCTTGCCGGCGTGAAACTGAAAACCGCGATGCCTTCTTACCGTCGTCAAACGAATTCACCATGAACCTTCCCCTCGATTGTGCTGCTCCCGGCTTGGCTTCATCACCAGCCGGGAGGCATGTTTGTTCTTATGACTGTTATTCGGCGAGCCAGACGTTTTCGTACTTCGGCTTGCCGAGCAGGTTTGGCTGATAGCCCATCACCTTCTTGTTCATCGCGTTGAGTTCGAATTGGAACGCGAGCGGCACGACCAGCGCGTGCTCCATGACGATGCGCTGCACCTTCGCCAATTCCCGCTTGCGGATGGCAAGGTCCTCGGTTGCACGCGAGGCCTTGATCGCGTCATCCAATCCTGCAGGCACATCAGCCCGGCCCGCGTTGAAGTAGGCATTCTTGCCGTACATCAGCGCGTAGGACATGCTGGGATCCGGCCGTCCCGTCCAGGCTGCGAGCAAGCCCGCGCCCTTCTTTTCCGCGCCAAAGTAGGCCGCGCTGATCTCGGGAATTGGACCGCTGAAAAAACGCAAGTTGATGCCGGCCTTGCGGAACTGCTCGATCAGCACTTCCTGGCGCTGAACGGAATCGCCGTCATTGTATCCAGCGAATTCGACCGTCAGCCCGTCCTTGTATCCGGCCTCAGCCAGCAGCTTTCGCGCCTTGTCGGGATCGTGACGATAGAGCTTCGCCGTATCTGCGTCATAGCCCCAATGCGATGAGGGCAAGTTCATATAGGCCGGCTCGCCGATGCCGGCATAGGTCGCCTTCAGATAGGCCTCGCGATCAACCGCAAAGTTGACGGCTTGTCTGACCTTGACATTATCGAACGGTGGCCGTCCCCAGTTCAAGTAAAGCTGGGCGCAATAGGTCGTTGGTCCCGACACAACCTTGAGCGTCTTGGCGCGATCGAGAATGGCACGCTGACGCGGCGGCAAATGATAAATGAAATCATTCTGTCCCGCTGTCACGGATCGCAAGCCCGTGGCGAGTTCCGAGATGATCGACAGTTCAATCCCGTCGAGATACGGCCGTTCCGGCTTCCAGTAGTTGGCATTGCGCTTGTACACGAGACGATTGTTGTCGGTCCAACTTACAAAGGTGTAGCCGCCTGTGCCAACCGGCGCACGATTGAGCGCACCTCCGCCATCCTGCAATGCTTTGGGAGAAACCATCATGCCGGCGCGGTCGGCCAGAATGCCTGGCAGAGCTGCGTCCGGTACATTGAGTTTCAGCGTAACCTGAAGCGGGCCGGTGACCCTCACACTCTCGACGCTGGCCAGGTCGGTCTTGATGTTGGAGCGTGCGTCCGTCTTGCTGCGCACGAGATTGAATTTGACCGCCTCGGCATCCATCACCGTGCCATCGTGGAACTTAACGCCAGGGTGGAGATCGAGCACCATGGTGGTCGGATCAGGGTAACTCCACTTCTGCGCCAGCCCTGGCTTGGGCGCGAGGGTGGCAAAATCCCATTCAGTCAGGGTGTCATACAGCGGATACAGGAACGAGTGATCAGTGCCGGCGCCACCTGTTGCGGGATCGAGGCTGCTCGGGTTCGTGAGCGCCGATATGCGTAACGTGCCGCCACGACGGATCTTGTCCTGGGCGCGCGCAGTCGGCGACAACCCGAAGGTAGCCGCCGCAACCGCAGCGCCCGTCAGGCTCAATACATGGCGGCGCGACAGCACCGTGTCATTGATGCGAGTCTGATCTTGATGATCATTGTTGTTATCACGCATATGAACCCTCCCCGTTTAAGATTTTTGATTTATGGCTTCGGTTTTAGTCCCACTTCTCCAGCATAGTGACACGCGACCCAATGGTCCGGCAGCGCTTCGCGCCACGCAGGCGCTTCGTCCGCACAGCGCTGTTGCGCATAGGGACATCGCGTCCGGAACCGACAACCTGATGGCGGGTTCATCGGACTCGGAATCTCTCCTTCCAGCACGATCCGCGACTCAACGCGCATCGCCGACGGCAAGGCCAATGGTTCGGCCGAGAGAAGCGCCTGAGTATAGGGATGCAATGCATGGCCAGTGACGGCTTCTGCAGGCCCCAATTCGGCAAAGCGTCCCAGGTACATCACCGCCACACGATCGCTGATGTGCGACACCACCGACAGGTCGTGCGTGATGAAGACATAGGTCAGGCCGAACTCGCGCTGCAGTTTTGCGAACAGGTTCAGCACGTCGCCGCGGATCGACATGTCCAGCGCAGCCACCACCTCGTCACAGACGATTACTTTCGGCTGTAGCGTCAATGCGCGCGCGATCAGCACGCGCTGCTTCTGACCACCGGACAATTGATGCGGATAACGCCGGCCAAGGTCCGGACCAAGCCCCACATGCTCCATGGCCTTCAAGGCGGCTTGTCGACGTTCGTTCGCGGACATGCCGCCAGCGATTTCCGACGGCTCCATGATCGACGCAAGGATAGTCATACGCGGGTTAAGCGCTGCGTTCGGATCCTGAAAGATGATCTGGTGATCCCGGCGCAGCTTGCGCAACTCCCTGCTGCTGATCGACCTGGGCTCGATCCCCTGCAGCCTTATCTCCCCGCCGGTGCTCTGTTGCAGCAGCACAAGGGCGCGTCCAATCGTTGTTTTTCCTGAACCAGACTCGCCAATGATGCCGAAGGTCTCACCCTGACGGACGTCGAAGGTGACGCCATCGACAGCCTTGACCGTGCCGCGACGATCCTGCGTCGGGAAATGAACCTGCAAATCTTTCGCCGACACAACAATGGCGCGCTCGCGCGCTTGCTGCTGAACCTCCGTCGTGACGCCTGCAGCGGTCATTGCAGCGCTCCCGGCAGATCCAGCTCGGCAAAGCGCCAGCAGCGAACTTTCCGACCATTGCCTGCGTCGTGCAAGGACTGCTCAGCCTCGCAGCCTGCCATCGCATGCGCGCAGCGGGCACGGAACCGGCAGCCCTGCGGCATCGCCGCCGGTGACGGCACGCGGCCAGGGATTGACGGCAGATCGGTTCGTCGCGGGCTCAAATGCGGCAGTGACCGCAGCAGGCCGGACGTATAGGGATGAAGCGGCTTGGTCAGTGCGTCGTCGACGGGGGCAATTTCAATCACCTCGCCCGCATACATGGTCACCATCCGATCGCATGTTTCGGCAACCACACCGAGATCGTGGGTGATCAGCATCATCGCGGTCTTCGAGGTCACGCTGAGATCGCGCAACAGCTCCAGAATTTGAGCCTGCACGGTGACATCCAGCGCCGTCGTCGGCTCGTCGGCAATCAGCAGTTTGGGATTGCAGATCAGCGCCGCAGCGATCATCACACGCTGCCGCATACCACCGGACAATTGATGCGGATATTCATCAACGCGCCGTTCCGGCGACGCAATGCCAACCCTGCGCAGCATATCGATGGCACGATCCCGGGCTTCGGATTTGCTGATCGCCTCGTGAATGCGCAGCGTCTCGGCGACCTGATGACCGACCGTGAACACGGGATCGAGCGCGCTCATCGGCTCCTGAAAGATCATCCCGATCTCACGGCCGCGAATGGCGCGCATCTCACGCGGCTTGCAGGTCGCAAGGTTCGTGCCGCCGAAGCGAATCTCGCCATCGATCCGCAATACGTTGGGCGGCAGCAACCGCAGGACTGACAGACTGGTGATCGACTTGCCACAGCCGCTCTCGCCGACGATCCCGACCCGCTCACCGGGCGCAATGTCGAACTCGACATTGCGCGTGACCTGCCACACCCCTTGCGAAGTTGCGAAGGACACGCCCAGCCCACGGACAGAAAGAAGCGCTTCATCCGGCGCGCTCGATGCCGAGTGTTGATGTTGCCCCATTAGCCGGTCGCTACTTTGCGCGCTGGCGGCTGAGCAACAAGAAGATCCGTTCCGATGATCGCCTTGGCCGCAAGAGCCGCGATGTCATCGTCGGACATCTTCAGAACGCCCGACAGCACATCGTGATTATACTGACCGAGCGTCGGCGCCGCGGCACGGATCACAATGACGCCTTCACCTTGGCGGAACGGCAGCGAGGGTTGCGGATGCGGCCCCATGAACGCGCGATCAACCTGCTGGATAAAGCCGCGCGCAATCAACTGCTCGTCCTTCAACATATCGGCAGGCGTCCGCATCGCGCCGGCTGCAACACCGGCCTTCTGCAAGATTGTCATCGCCTCGTTCGGCGTGCGCGTGGATGACCAGGCAGCAATCGCCGCGTCGATGCGCTTTGCTTGCGCCTGGCGTCCGGCAACGGTCGCAAGCGCATTGTCAGCCAAGAGGTCATCGGCGCCAATGGCGTTACACAGTTTGATCCACATCGCGTCCGACGAGACCGCTAAAGCTAGCCAGGCATCCTCTCCCTTCGCGGGATAATAGCCATGCGGGGCATGGTCGGGATGACCGCGGCCATAGCGTGGCGCTTCCGCTCCGGTTGAACGGGCGATGATCCAGGGCGCAGCAAAAGGCGCAACGCATTCGATCTGCGACAGGTCGATGAACTGACCCTGCCCCGTGCGCTTGGCGTGTTGAAGCGCGATCAGGACACTCGCTGCGCCATTCATGCCGCCGACCGCGTCGCCGAATGCAGTGTGGCACATGATCGGCGCACCGTCAGGATCGCCAACCACACTCGGCAGGCCGGAGCCCTGCTCCAGCGTCGAACCATAGGCGCGCAGGTCGCGATAAGGCGATTCAGCGCCATAGGCTGACATCGACATCATCACGATCGATGGCTTGACCTTGCTCAACACCTCGTAGCCAAGACCCAGCTTGGGCAGCACTTCGGCGGAGTAGTTATCCACGACAAGATCAGATTCAGCGACCAGCTTCTTGGCGATCGCCACACCTTCCGCCGTCGTCAAATCGAGTGTGATTCCGCGCTTGCCCCGATTCATCATCGAGTAGCGCGGCATCTTCTCGTATTTCTTCTCGTTCACGAATTCCGGGCGACGATCAACGCCGCGCCACCAATCCGGATATTGGCACGACTCGATCTTGATGATGTCCGCGCCGAGATCCGCGAGAGTGCGCGTGCACAGCGGACCGGCCCAGCCCATCGAGAAATCGACCACACGAATGCCGCTGAGCGGGCCGCGCGTCATATCGGCATTGCTTTGACTGATACGCGCACCAGCAGACGCTGCAACGTCGCCATGCAACGCGCCGAGCGCTGGTACTTCGCCCTCGCGCTTTGGGGGCGTACCCTTCAGACGAAACACCGAGCCGGGTGTCAGCGCCTGCTCACCATCAATCGAGATCGGAATGATGGCGCGCTTGCGCCACTCCTCCGACGCCAGCAGATCATCCAGCGACGGCAGCGGCACCATCGGAATCTTGCGCTTGAGCGCTTCCTTGAACAGATCAGCCGTTGACCACTTCGAAATCACCGCATTGATCTTCGCATCGATCTCAGCCATGCGCGGCAGACGATCGAGCCCTGTCACCAGCGTCGCGTCATCGCGCAGATCGATCAGCCCAGCCATATCGCAGAACGACTGCCACTGCGCCGGCGTCACCGTGGTGATTCCGATCCAGCCATCCTTGGCCTGATAGAGCCCAACCGGATGGGTCGGCCAGAACCGGTTCTCGCCAAGGCGTCGCATCACGTCGCCCAAGGTGAAGGATTCGAACATCAGGTATTCGGAGATCGCGATGCAGGACTCATACAGGCTGAGTTGATAGTCCTGCCCCTTGCCTGTTTGCATACGGCCGAGCAACGCGGAATTTGCTGCGATGAAGCCCCACAGACCCCCGAGAATGCCAACTTGAAAATCAGGCGACGCCATCGGCGGGCCGTCGACCGGCCCGACCAGTTTGGACAATCCGGTCAACGCTCGGCAAACCGAGTCTGTCATCTCGAAGCCCTCGAAAGGGCCGGCATAGCCGAACCAGCTGACGTCGATGTGGACCAGGCCGGGATTTGCAATCTTGATTGCATCGAGATCAACGGACGGGCAGCCCGCTGCGTCAACACTACGGGCGTCGAGCAAAACGTCGCAGTGACGGATCAGGGATTCGAGCTCACCGGTCGCAGACGGCGACGACGCATCGAGGACCACGCTCGATTTGTTGAAATTCAGAAATGCGAACCATGCGCTGTGTCCTTGCGCAGTCTTCGGATTCGTCAGGCGGACAGGATCTCCTGACGGAGCTTCGATCTTGGTGACTGCCGCGCCAAAATCGGCAAACAGGCGTGCCGCATAGGAGGCTGCAGGAGAGCTACCAATTTCAATGACCCGAAGATGGGAGAGCGACATCAACTTTCCTCCAAGGCCGCGTCATTGCGCAGCTCAATTCTTGTCCGTACAAAGTGCCTAGAGTAAGATTTTCATGCAAGCGGAAATTATTTGCATGTCACGGAAAATAAATTGCAAAGACGTTTGATGAGTTAGTCCAAGGGAGAAAGCCGGTGGGTCGACGATCTGAAATGTTGAGCAGTGATTCCAGCGAACGCTCATCTGACGACGGCGTAATTCAGGTCGTGGCGCGCGCGTTCGATGTCATGCGTTGTTTCGAGGGGCACAATGTTCGCCTGGGGAATCGTGACGTGGCGCGCCGTTGCGGCTTGCCGCCATCCACAGTTTCACGGCTGACGTTTACGCTGACCAGGCTCGGCCATCTCGTTTACCTGCCTGATGACCAGAAGTATCGCCTCGGTCCGAGCGCGATCGCCATGAGCACCTCGATGGTGAAAGGCCTGCAGGCGCGCGACCTGATGCGGTCCTACATGCAGCAGATGGCGGAGAAGCTGCCGGGAACCATCGGCTTCGTGCTGCCTGACCGATACGAACTCGTCTACCTCGAATACGCCCGAACATATAACACCATCGGGCTTCATTCGACGACCGGAACACGTATCGCCATGAGCCGCACTGCGGCAGGTCACGCCTATGTCGCGGCGCTGGATGAGGCGAAATGCGATGCGCTGCTGCGCAAGATGGATCGCGATTGCCCCGATGATGCAGCGCTGCTTCGCGACAGTCTTGCCGACGATCGAGAGTCACTCCGGTCGCGCGGATATGTCATGTGCTCTGGCAAATGGCATCCACAGATCAGCGGCTGTTCCGTGCCGCTTTGGTCGCAGCAATATCAAACCTTCGTGGTGGTCACGATTGGCTTGCTGACGTCGATGTACGACGACGCCCGCATGCACAGCGAGGTCGCGCCCCAGATGCTCGAGCTGGCGCGCACGATTGGTTCAATACCGGAAGGAATGGACTTCGATAGCGACGCGCGCCGCTAGATGATAACGCGGGCGGCGCATCGCACCCACCTTCAATCCCGTCACGCGGTTTTTCGGCGGCGACGTTTTGCCTTGGCGCCTACGGCAGCCAGCACCAGATCTTCCATGATCGTCGCGACATCTTCTGCGGAACGCTTGCCGCTGGGCTGATACCAGTTGAAAATCCAGGTCACCATTCCAGTCACGGTCTGTTCCGTCACGGATAAATCGTCAAACTTGAAATCGCCACTGTCTCGCCCTTCGGTCAATAGCGCCGACAGCGCCGCGTGGAACCTCAAGCGATCCTTTCGAAACCGGTTCTGCGTTCGCTGAGGCAGGTGCTTGGACTCGCGAAAATAGATCGAGAGAAACATCCGCTCTTCCATGACAACCAATGAAAAGTTGCGGATGAAAATACGCAGTCGCTCGGTGACTGGTAGACCTGTCGATTGTTCGAGCGCTGTCTCGGCCAGAGCCGCTGCAAAAACAGATGTGCGCCCGCATATTTCCTCGAGGATTTCGAGCTTGCTGGCAAAATGGTAGTAAACGAATGGCTTCGTGACTTTGAGTACAGCCGTGATGTCGTCAATCTTCGTGCTCGTGTAGCCTTCCTTGAAGAAACAATCTGCCGCGACCTTCAAGATCAAATTCTTCTTTGCATCGTAGGCAGCGTCACGCACGTTCATATCAAATATTTTCCTAGAATTCTGAGCAGGCAATGTAATTTGCAAAATTGCTTGCCATCTTCTGACAAGCACGAGGCCCTTTCGGCGCCGAATTCATCCGCACATGCGAATGCATCAATTTGGAGGTGCCTCACCAACCCCGTCGAAATACCATCTTCTGATAATCGGCTCTGACATACCAAAGCAACCCTCCGCTAGGAATTTCGCGGACAAGTGAAGGCGACACTGCGAAAAAAATATCGCGACACAATGCAGGCATGGCATCGGGCAACGCCCAAACCGATGCCCATGGGGCTGCTCGCGAACCGCGGCGTTCCACACACCTTCACGGTCACCTGCGATGGCATCGCCAACGCCACAAGCGCAGCCGGCACATATCCAACCATTGAAAGCAGCCGCGCAGATGCGCTATCGAGAATGAACACGTCGATGCCGCGCATTCGCAGGCGCGCAAAAACTGCCGAGGAGATTTCGCTTGAAGCCCGTCGTCAAAGCTTTCTACGATCAGCGAACGTTCAGCATTCAATACGTTGTCGCCGATCCGACGACCCGGCGCTGTGCAATTATTGATCCTGTTCTCGACTTCGACGAAAAGTCAGGCTCAATCGCGACCTGGTCAGCCGACGAGATCCTCGCCTATGTCGCTGCAGAGGGCCTTTCCGTCGAATGGGTGCTGGACACGCACCCGCATGCGGATCATCTCTCGGCTGCAGACTATCTGAAGCACAAGACGGGCGCACCAACCGCGATCGGCGATCGCATCGTCGAGATTCAGAAGATCTGGCGAACGATCTATAACACCCCCGACCTCGTCACCGACGGTTCGCAATGGGATCGCCTGTTCGCCGCAGGCGACACCTTCAAAATCGGCGCGTTGCAAGGGCGAGTGGTGCTGTCGCCCGGCCATACCCTTGCGTCAATCACCTACGTCATCGGCGATGCGGCCTTCGTCCATGACACATTGTTCATGCCGGACGCTGGCACTGCCCGCGCGGATTTCCCAGGCGGCTCCGCGCGCAAGCTCTGGCAGTCCATTCAGGCGATCCTAGCCCTCCCGGATGAGACGCGAATATTCACCGGCCACGATTATCAACCGGGTGGTCGCGAGGTGCTGTGGCAAAGCACCGTTCGTGAACAGCGCGAGAGCAATATACACCTGGTCAAAGCCGCGACGGAGGATGACTACGTCACCATTCGCGAGGCCCGCGACCGGACACTGCCGATGCCGAAACTGATCCTGCATGCCTTGCAGGTCAACCTCAATGCCGGGCGACTTCCAGAACTGGAAGACGACGGCCGTCATTACCTGAAGATTCCGATCAACGCTCTGCCCGGCGCAGTATGGCGCTAATCCGCAACAGCCACTGCGAATCCGGTCACGCAATCGCGTGGAGCTAGCGAGAGTTGCGTTTCAGATGTTCAAACGAATTGGCCGCCCTTCGGGCGAAGGACGGCCAATCATCATCGCGCAATCAGTGAGTTAAATCAGCTGGTGCTGCTTACTTCTTCAGCAGGGCGCAGCTGCTCTTGTCGAGCGGCGTGAAAGCCTGATCTGCGGGGATGGTCGCCATAACCTTGAAGTAGTCGTAAGGCCCCTTCGATTCCGCCGGCTTCTTGACTTCGAAGAGATAGGCCGGATGAATCTTGCGGCCGTTCGGCTGGATCGATCCCTTGCCGAACAACACGTCATCGGTTGGCATCGCCTTCATCTTGTCGACGATCTTGACGCCATCCTTCGAATTGCCGCCCATATCTTCGAGCGCCTTGAAGTAATGCAGCAGCGATGCGTAGACACCGGCGTGCACCGTTGTCGGCATCGCGTTGCCACGCGACTTCTCAGCGAAGCGCTTGGAGAACCCGCGGGTGCCGTCGTTCAGATCCCAGTAGAACGGCTCGGTGAAGTTCAAGCCCTGAGCAACGTTAAGGCCAAGCGCATGAATGTCCGAGATGAACATCAGCAAGCCCGCCAGCTTCTGACCGCCAGCAACAATGCCGAATTCAGAGGCCTGCTTGATCGAATTGATGGTGTCGCCGCCAGCGTTGGCGAGTCCAATGACCTTGGCCTTTGAAGCCTGGGCCTGCAGCAGGAACGACGAGAAGTCGGCGGAATTGAGCGGATGCCGGACGCCACCGACCACCTTCCCACCCATTGCCGTCACGGCGTTGGTGGTGTCGCGCTCGAGCGCGCTGCCGAAGGCATAGTCAGCGGTCATGAAAAACCAGGTGTCGCCGCCGGTCTTGACCATGGCCGAACCGGTGCCATTGGCCAGCAGATAGGTGTCGTAGGCCCAGTGAACGGTGTTCGGCGAACACTGCGCATTGGTCAGATCCGACGTGCCGCTACCGGAGTTGAGATAAACGCCGTTCTTCTCGCGAACGATATTATTGACAGCCAGGCCCACGGACGAGGTCGGGACGTCGACAATCACGTCAACACCGTCGCGATCAAACCACTGCCGGGCAATATTCACGCCGACGTCCGGCTTGTGCAAATGGTCGCCAACGACAACATCGACCTTCCAGCCGCGGGTCGCAATGCCGGAATCCTCAATCGCCATCCGCGCGGCCAAAACCGAGTTGGGGCCTGTAACGTCGGCATAGAGACCGGACTGATCGTTCAACACACCGATCTTGATGGTCTTGGTCTGGGCGCTCGCAACTTGAGCACTCAGCGCAATGGCGGCAATACCGCCAAGTAGGAACAACGCACGCTTCATCTAAGTCTCCTCCGAATCCGTTTTTGTTATAGTTAGTACTCAACCACGAATTGCCACGTCAGGGAAAGCGTCGTCCGCTGCAAAACAATCGCAATGCAACACCTTGCCACGTGCTCATTAGCAGCATCTGAGAACCCGACAGCCCCCGCCGCGCGGGCACGGCCAAATCCCGTCGATGTATCGACGACGCAGGCTGCCACGCATGTCAGGCCGGGACAACGGGAACCTGGGTTCCGCTGCGAAGGATGCGTATCGAAGTGCTGCGCATCGGGCACATTGAACCTTGCCTCGCTATTGCGAGATGATACGACAGACCGCAGGCTCACCATGGCCTGACAAAACTCGGCTGCGCCACGAGCATCGCGGTGGTCAGTCGCCTTCAACAATGCGTGCAACGGTTGGGAATGATGATCGAGGCTGTGATCTGGGATTTTGGTGGCGTATTGACCTCTTCGCCGTTTGAAGCGTTTGCCCGCTTCGAGAATGATAACGGCTTGCCGACTGACATCATCCGGCGGACCAACAGCCACAACCCGATGGACAATGCCTGGGCCAAATTCGAACGGGCCGAGATCGATCTGGCGGCGTTCGATGGACTGTTCGCAGAGGAGTCCCGCGCGCTCGGCGGCGAGGTACGCGGCAAGGATGTGATCCCGCTCCTGTCAGGGCAACTGCGGCCCGAGATGGTGGAAGCGTTGAAGCGGGTCAAGGCGCGGTTCAAGACTGGCTGCATCACCAACAACCTTCCTGCCAATGTGATCGGCAGCATGAGCGGGCGCGGCCTCTATGCGGCCGAAGTCATGAAGCTGTTTGATCATGTGATCGAGTCCGCCGAAATCGGGCTCCGCAAACCCAACCCGAAGATCTACGCGATGATGACCGAGGCGCTCGGGGTGGATCCGGCCAAATGCGTTTACCTCGACGATCTGGGGATAAACCTGAAGCCTGCCCGAGAGATGGGGATGACCACCATCAAGGTTGTAACGGCGAACCAGGCGATCGCCGAACTGGAAGCCGCGACAGGCCTAACGCTTCGCGGGTCCTAAGAACCTGGACCGGCACTGCACGTCTTGCGCGTGCAGTGCACCTAAACGCAGTGATCTTTCTTGCGTTAAACATACCCGCGCCCCTGCGCATCGCACTGCAACGTAAGGTTAGCGCGCAAGCTCCACGTCAACCCTTGTACTATCCGTGTATTTGCCCAATCATCTGCACCAGCGTTCGAATTGAACGTCCCCGCACGCTGCGGCCCCGGGCCAATGCGTGCGATCAAATCGCCGTCCGAGAGTCGGCGTTCAAAAGAAGATGTATAGGGGAGGACACTGATGTCACTGAGGACACGTCGCTTTTCGCTTGCGGCGCTTGCAACCGCCGTTTGCGCGCTCGCATTGCCGTCGTATGCCCAGGCTCAAACCTGGCCTGACAAGGCCATCACCTTCATCGTTCCATTCGCTGCAGGCGGCGGCACCGATGCTTTCGCACGTCCGCTGGCTGCACAGCTGGACAAGCAGCTCGGCAAACGCGTGCTGATCGAGAACAAGGCGGGCGCGGGCGGGACAGTCGGCGCCTCAGCAGCCGCCAAGGCGCCCAACGATGGCTATAACTTCTTCGTCGGCGCTGCGCATCACGCGATCGCACCGGCGCTCTACCCCAAGCTCGACTACGACATCATGAAGGATTTCGTTCCGGTCGCCCTGATCGCGCGTCCTCCCCAGGTGATCGTCGTCAATCCTGATCGCGTTCAGGCGAAGACACTGCAGGAGTTTCTCACCTATGTGCGCGCGAACCCCGGCAAGCTGAATTACGGTTCGGCTGGCGGCGGCACCACGCATCATCTGGCGGGCGAGCTCTTCAAGATCCTCACCAAGACCGAGATCATGCATGTGCCTTATCGTGGCGCAGGCCCCGCGATGCAGGATCTGATTGCCGGCCACGTGCCGATGGTGTTCGACGGCATGGGCTCTTCAGCGGCGCAGATCAAGGATGGCAAACTGCGCGCACTCGCCGTCGCGGCGCCGAAGCGCGTGCCTGCCTTCCCGGACCTGCCGACCGCTGCCGAAGCTGGGCTGAACGGCTACGAAGTCTCGACCTGGTACGGGCTGTTTGCACCTAAAGGCACGTCACCAGAGGTGGTGGCGCGCATGACCAAGGAAGTGCTCAAAGCCATGCAGGAGCCGAACATCAAGGAAACCTGGGAGCGCAACGGCACCGATGTTCCGGATGTCAGCGGCGCGGCTTTCGCAACCATGGTGGCATCTGAAGTCGAGCGTTGGGGCAAGGTTGTCTCCGCCGCTGGCGTGAAGCTCGACTAAAAGTAAACGGGAGATGCCATCATGGCATCTCCCGTTTTCGACGAGTTACAGATGGAGGGTTAGCGGTCCGTGAAATTCGGCAACCGTTTTTCGAGGAAATGCCTGACCCCCTCCTTGAAGTCGTCCGACCCTAGGCTGAGGTGCATTTCCGTATCAGCCACCTTCATCGCTTCATCGAGTGTTTCCGCCGCCACGTTCCACAGTTGTCGCTTCATGATCCGCATCGAACGCGGCGACGAATAGGTCGCCAACTCGGTCGCATAGGCGCGCACGGCGTCGATCAGATCCGCGCCGGGGACGACGTGATCAACGAGCCCGATCCGCAGAGCTTCATCAGCCAGAACCTTGCGACCTGACAGCAACAGATCAGCTGCCTTTGACGGGCCCACCAGCCGCGGCAAGGTCCAGCTGATGCCATGTTCGGCAATCAAGCCGCGGCGCGCAAACGAGGTTGTGAAGACCGCCGCGTCAGCAGCGAACCGCATGTCGCAGAACAGCGTCAGCGCCATGCCCAACCCTGCGCAAGCCCCGTTCACCGCTCCGATGATCGGCTTTGGCACAGCCGGGAAGTAGGTGTTGCGGTGCTGGAAATCAGGCCGCGAGGTGGGATCAAACGGCTTGACCTCATCAGCGGCCATGCCGCCCTCGGCGCTGATCCCTGATAGCCTGGTCATGTCAGCCCCAGCGCAGAAGCCGCGTCCCGCGCCCGTGAGCACGATAACCCTGACGTCATCATCAGCCGCAGCTACTTCCATCGCTGCACGCAGCTCAGCGCCCATAGTTGGCGTATAGGCGTTAAGCTTGTCAGGACGATTGAGGGTGACGGTCGCGATACGATCGCGAACCTCGTAAAGTATCTCGGTATAACCCATTGCACTCCACTCCCATTTAGGCGTCAGGTGACGCCCTGTGCATCTACGTGCACTTAGAAAATGCTTGGCTCGCTAACTGGCGCCCCAAACTGGGTTTCAAGGAAGTCGAAGTCACATCCATCATTAGCTTGCCGGATATGCCTCGTGAACATCCAGCCATAACCACGCTCATATCGCGGTTCGGGCGCCTTCCACTCTGCGCGACGGCGCGCCAATTCTTCATCCGACACATCGAGATTGAGCGTTCGCGCGTCAACGTCGAGCGTGATCTGATCACCAGTGCGCACCAGCGCCAGCGGCCCGCCGACATAGGCTTCCGGCGCAACATGCAGAATGCAAGCGCCATAGCTCGTGCCACTCATCCGCGCGTCCGAGATACGCACCATGTCGCGGACGCCCTGCTTCACCAACTTCTTCGGGATAGGAAGCATGCCCCATTCCGGCATGCCCGGCCCGCCTTGCGGCCCCGCATTGCGCAGGATCAGCACATGATCCTCGGTCACGTCTAGATCGTCACGATCAATCGCGGCTTTCATCGACGGGTAATCGTCGAACACCAGCGCTGGACCGCTATGCTTCAGGAAGCGTTCGGCGCAAGCGCTCGGCTTGATCACGCAGCCATCCGGCGCAAGGTTGCCCTTGAGTACCGCCAATGCGCCTTCCTTGTAGATCGGGTTCTCGACCGTGCGGATCACGTCATCATTGTAAACTTCCGCGCCAGCGATATTTTCGCCCATCGATTTGCCAGTCACGGTGATGGCATCGAGATGGAGATGTTCGGAAATTCGCGACATCATGGCTGGCAGACCGCCAGCATAGAAAAAGTCTTCCATCAGATAAGTGTCGCCGCTTGGCCGGATATTGGCGATAACCGGCACCTTTCGGCTGGCGATCTCAAAGTCATCAAGACCAATATCGACATTGGCGCGGCGCGCCTGCGCAATGACATGAATGATCGCATTGGTCGAGCAGCCCATTGCCATGGCAACAGTGATGGCGTTCTCGAACGCCTTGCGCGTCTGGATCTTCGAAGGCGTGAGATCTTCCCACACCATCTCGACGATCCGTCGCCCGGATGTCGACGCCATGCGGATGTGGCCGGCATCAGCTGCAGGGATCGACGATGCGCCCGGCAGCGTCATGCCAATTGCTTCGGCGATGGCGGTCATGGTGCTGGCGGTGCCGAGGGTCATGCAGGTGCCATAGCTGCGGGCGATGCCAGCTTCGACATTGCCCCACTCGGCTTCACTCAGCTTTCCGGCGCGGCGCTCATCCCAATACTTCCAGCCGTCTGAGCCCGAGCCGAGAACCTTGCCCTTCCAATTGCCCCGCAGCATCGGTCCCGCTGGCACATAGATCGCCGGCAGGTTCATGCTGGTCGCGCCAAGCAGCAAGGCCGGGGTGGTCTTGTCGCAGCCGCCCATCAACACGACGCCATCAACCGGGTGACCCCGCAGCAATTCCTCCGCATCCATCGCCAGGAGATTGCGATAGAGCATCGTCGTGGGCTTCAGAAATGACTCGGACAGCGATAGCGCCGGCAGCTCCATTGGGAAGCCACCAGCCTGAAGGATGCCGCGCTTGACGTCGTCCACCCGCGTCTTGAAGTGAGCGTGGCAGGGTTGCGCGTCAGACCAGGTGTTGAGAATTGCGATGACAGGCTTGCCGGCCCATTCCTCCGGCGCGTAACCCATTTGCATTGCGCGTGACCGGTGACCGAACGACCGCAGATCATCCGGTGCAAACCATCGCGCACTGCGCAAATCTTCTGGCTTTTTCCTCGACGCGGTCATTTCCTCAGTCCTTTGTTTCTTTGCGCAACAGTGTTTGTTTGTCCCAAGGTATGGCACAGCGCAGGCCAAAGGAAAGCATTTTAGAACGGCTCGATTGTTTTGGCGGGTGCTGCTGCGGGGACGATCGTTGCTACCCGTGGCGGCAACAAGCGCCCGTCATCACGGTAGCGATGTTCCGGAAGTCGTGTGCGAGCGAGCAGCAGCCTGGCGCTCATCCGCAGAGTCGAGCCCAGCATAATGCCGGTCTCAAGTCAGCCCACGGCGACAGCTCCACCGGGGCGTTTTCTTCCAGGACGCTGGATGAGCACCCGACGATGCGCGAGCGGTTGCGGGTCAGCCACGGCGCTGGACAAGCTCTCGGTCACTGCTGCTGCAATCGAGGTGGCGACAAAATCGGCGTGGATATCAGCCGCTTGCAACGTGCCCCCATTTGCTCCGGGCATCAGCACCCCGACCCGCACCGCGCGGTTTGCCCGTTTCAACCGCCGAACCAGATAGCGAACGGGTGCAATCTGCATTTCGTTCATGATCGCGACGAGGACGGTATCGGCGCCACCTGCGGTGAGGCTTTGCCCCCCACGCAGCTCGAGATCACCATGCTCGACAACGCGCGCGTTTGCGCCTTGAACTTCAAGAACCTGCGCCAGCATCGCCGCTGCAACATCGTCAATTGGCCCTCGGCCACCGACGCAGAGAAGCGTGCGACCTTCGCCATCGGGCAGGTCCGGCGGCAACACCTCATCGTCTGGCGCGATGTCAACAACGCGCTCAGTCGAGTCAGCTGTTGTCGCGCCAGCCTCAACCGCCTGCAAAGCGTCAGCCTCGGCTTCCTCTTCCTCGGCGATTTCACGCAGATTGTTGACGAGCGTATTCGCCGAGCCAGCGAATTCCGCCAGCTGGTCTGCGGGCATTACGCCGCGTTGTCGGTCGCGCTCACCTTGCATCAACGCCGGCAACCCGACCTCGTCGTAATAAGTTACCAGGTATTTCTCCTCCAGAAACTTCTCCGCATTGTCCGTCGCCTCATCGGGATCGCCCGCGAGCAGGCGCTGATACAAGCGTTCATGCGGTTGGAGAACCGGCTCGTTACCCAGCAAGACATCGAGAAAGCCGAATTGCGGCACATAGCGCCCGAGCACCACGAGGCACACGGTGAGCGGCGTCGACAGGACCAGGCCAAGTGCGCCCCATAGCCATGTCCAGAATATCGCTGCGACGATAATGGACATCGAAGACAGTCCCGTCCGTGATCCATACAGCCATGGTTCGAGGACGTTATTGCTGATCAACTCCATCACGATGAATAGACCGGCGGTCCAGAACACCAGCGACCATCCGGGCGCTACAGCCAAGGCGAGTAACAATGGCAAGGTCATGCCAATCGCCGGACCGATATAGGGGACGAAGCGGAGAACCAGCGTCAACATGCCCCACAGCAGCGCATTGGGAATGCCAAGAACGAACAGGCCAATCGTGATCGGTAAAGCATAGAGTGTATTTATCACCAACTGCATCAGCAGGTATTGCCCGACGCGCGAGCCAGCATCCTGCATGGCTTGCGTTATGCGATGGATATCGCTTGCGCCTGCCAGGCGAATGAAGCGATCCCGCAAGTCTTCACGCTCGAGCAGCATAAAGATGACGACGACTATGATCAGACCCGCTGTTGCAAATGGACTGAAGAGCGGCACGATGACGTTCTTCAACGTCTCGAGCGGGCTTTGTCGCGAGACCACCTCAACCGGCATCGGTTCCTTCGCAGAAGGTGTAACCGGATCGGACGGCCCGGCCTGAACTCGCTCCAATTCGGCGCCGACCCGATGCACGGCCCCGGTCAGTTTATCCATCACGCCGCCGCTTGCCCCCCACTCACGCAGAGACTGGATCTTGTTCAGGATGTTCGTCTGGTAGGTTGGAGCGTTCTGCGCGAGGTTACTCACCTGCGATGCGACGATGAAGCTAAACAGCGCAATCGCCGCAAAGGCGACGCTGACCGTCATGATAACTGAAGGAATTTTTGGCAGGCCGTATCTGCGCAGAAAGTTAACGATGGGCGCCAGAGTGAACGTGAGCAGGACGGCAACGGCCAATGGCTGAAAGACCTCCCGACCAACATAAAGTATAGCCGCGACGCCGACGACGCTGAAGACCGTGGGCAGGCTTGAGCGGTTCGCATCGGCGCGACGCGGAATTGAGGGTATACCCAAGCGGGTCTCGGGCATCACGTTCCTGAAATCAATCAAAGCGCGCTCCCTCGTCTGCCTTCATGGGAAGTGGCTTTACGCTGACGGAAATGAGCCCCTTGCCATCTGGAAAACGCCGTGCTTGTTCCATCGTTCCTCCGGAACCATGTGACACCAGCAAGCCGATGCGATTACTGTACGATGACTTGACGAGCGGTAATCCGGGGTACGTGGACACTTGCCGACTGATAGAGGGCCGCAAAGATCAGCGCAGAATATCGCCCTGCGAACAAAACAAGGAAATCTTTCCCCTGACTGCGCTGGCGATGCCAGAATCCACCATCGCGATATGGACGTCCGCTCTCCGGCGGCGTAGCTAGAGGGCAACTAATGCAATGCACGCATCCGCAGTCCTGCAGATTCCGCAGCGCGGACAAGTCGAGCCCTTGGAGTGAACGATTTTGACCAGGAACCAGCCCTCTGCCTCCATCGACTCTGTTGAACAGGGCCTCGCCTCCGCCGGCTATATTCCCAGTCGGCAAATTGCGACCGCCGTTTATCTGGCAGAGCGGATCGAGAAGCCAATCGTTGTTGAAGGCCCGGCTGGCGTCGGCAAGACGGAGTTAGCGAAGGCGATCGCATCCTGGCGCGGCCTCGAGCTGATCCGCATGCAGTGCTACGAAGGGCTCGATGAAGCCAAGGCCCTATACGAGTGGAAGTACGCCAAGCAGCTGCTGTACACCCAGATCCTGAAAGACAAGCTTGGCGAAGTGTTGGGCGACGCCAAAACGCTGCCCGAAGCGCTGAGCAAGCTGCACAACTTTGGCGACGTGTTCTTCTCGCGCGAGTTCGTCGAGCCGCGCCCCCTGCTTCGCGCACTGGAAAATCCCAATGGCTGCGTGTTGCTGATCGACGAGATCGACAAGTCTGACGCCGAATTTGAATCGCTGCTGCTGGAGATCCTGTCCGATTTCCAGATCACCATTCCCGAGCTCGGCACCGTCGTCGCCCTTGCGCCGCCAACCGTCATCCTGACGTCGAATGGCGAGCGCGATCTTGGCGACGCCCTGAAGCGTCGCTGCCTGCATCTGCATATCGGCTTCCCGGAGCCGAAACTTGAAGAGCGCATCGTCGAAACCCGCGTGCCCGGCATCTCGCAGAACCTGCGCCGCCAGATCGTCAGCTTCGTCAATGACCTCCGCAATCTCGACCTGAAGAAGATGCCGTCGGTCAGCGAAACGATCGATTGGGCGCGCGTTCTGGTGTTGCTGCAGGCTGGCGAGCTTGACACCCAGACGGTCAAGGACACGCTCAACGTCCTGTTGAAGTACGAGAGCGATATCGAAGTCGCTGCGCCGCAGGTGTCCGCCTTCATCGCCCAGACCCATCGCCAGAGCGTGTTCGGCTAGCATCATGCATCAGCAGATCCATCGCTTCTTTCAGGCGGCGCGCGGAGCCGGTGTCCGGGTCTCGCCTGCCGAGAGCATTGATGCGATGCGAGCCGTTGCAGAGGTCGGGTTCGCGGACCGGACCATCCTGCATGACACCCTGATGCTCGTCATGGCCAAGACCCAGGAGGAAAAAGTCGCGCTATCGGACTGCTTCAACCTGTTCTTCAAAACGCCTGACATCGTCAGTGAACCTGAGAACGACGATGACGCGACCAGGGATGACAACGAAACGGACGCGAACCAGCAGCAATCCATGGCGGGCGGACAGCCCGGCGAAGCTGGCGGCCTTGGATCGCTCGCCCAACTGCTGATGTCGCAGGATCGCACCGACCTGATGACGGCGCTGTCGGAGGCGGCGAGCGCCGCCAAGCTGACCGAGATCCGCTTCTTCACCCAGCGCGGCATCTATTCGAGCAAGATCATGCACGAGCTCGGGATGCGCAAGCTGTCGGATGAAATCGATGCGCTCGAGGGCAGCAACCCGGCGCTTGCCGAAAAGCTGACCAAGGCCAGCGATGCGGTGCGCGACGCGGTTCGGGACATGGTTGCCCATGCGCTCGTGCTCTATGGCCGTGAGGAAAGCGAGAACATGCGCAACGACGCGTTGCGCAGTGCTCCCCTCACCCAGCTTGATTTGCGCCAGGTCGATCAGATGCGGACCTTGATCCGCCAGATGGCGCGTCGGTTGCGCGAACGCTTCAGCCGCCCGCGCAAGCGCCAGCGTCGCGGGCAGCTCGACGTTCGCAAAACCATCCGGCGCAACGCCTCATGGGGCGGCGTGCCATTCCTGACATCATGGAAGCGTCGCCATCGCGACAGACCGAAAGTCGTCGCGATCTGCGACGTCAGCGGCTCCGTCGCCAGGGTGTCGGACTTCTTCCTGCTACTGCTATACAGCCTCAATGAGGTGGTCTCCGACGTGCGCTCGTTCGCATTCTCCAGCGAGCTGATCGAGGTCAGCAGCATCCTGGACAAGCAGAATGCGCAGGACGCTATGGCCGAGATCATGTCGAAGGTTGGTTACGGCTCGTCAGATTACGGCAACTCTTTCGCTGACTTCGAAGACGACTTCATGAGCACGGTGACGCCGCAAACCACCGTGATCATTCTCGGCGACGCGCGCACCAACAAGCTCGACCCGCGCGCAGATATTCTCCGTCGTATCTCGGAGCGTGCGAAGCGTGTTGTTTGGCTCAATCCTGAAGGTCGGGTTGGCTGGGGTTTCGGCGATTCCGAAATGCTTCGCTATGCAACCTTCTGTAACGTCGTACGGCAGTGCTCGACTGCGAAGCAACTCGAACGCGCCATCACGGACATCGTCGAGTCGTATCAATAAGACCTGACGCATCACACGAACAAAAAAGCGCGCTGACACCAGCGCGCTTTTTCAGTTTCGATGACGGTTGGATCATTCAGCCGCCTGGCCAAGTTTCTGATCAACTTTGGCGATCAACTCGCGCGTCGCAGGGATCAACTCACGGCCATATTCAATGGTGTCAACCAGCGGATCGAAGCCACGGATGAGGAAGTGGCTGATGCCGAGCTCGTAGTAATCCCGGAACACTTCTGCGACCTGCTCAGGGGTTCCGACCAGCGCCGTGGTGTTGCTGTTCGCGCCGGTGAGCTTCGCCATCTCGGTCCACAAACGCTTGTCAACCCGCGTGCCGCTTTCGGCCAACGCAAGCAAGCGGCGCGCGCCGGCTGTCGCATGACCATCCGCCGGCTTGCGATATCCCGTCTGATCCTGCAGCGCGGTCGCACGCGCAAGGATATCGTCAGCTTTGGCCCAGGCCTTCTCTTCGGTGTCTGCAACGATCGGACGGACAGACAGGCTGAAGCGCGGCGAAGGGCGGCCGTACTTGGCGGCTTCGCCGCGCACCAGCGCTGTGATCTCGCGGACCTGCTCGTAGGACTCGCCCCAGATCGCGAAAATATTGGCGTGCTTGGCAGCGGCTTCGATCGCACCCGGCGACGCGCCGCCCACGAAAATCGGAATGCCGCTTTCACGATAGGGCTTCACGACCGAGAAGCCGTTCTTCACGTTGAAATACTTACCCTCGTAATCGAATGGCTTGTCGCTGGTCCATTCGAGCTTGAGAACGTCAAGAAACTCGATCGTCCGGGCGTAGCGCTCGTCCTTGTCATCGAGCAGGTTGCCGTCCTGACGAAGTTCGGCCGCATTGCCGCCGGTGATGACGTGGAGCGAGACCCGGCCCTCATAGAGTTCATCAAGCGTCGCAAGCTGCCGCGCCAGCACAGTTGGCGCAGTGAAGCCCGGTCGCTGAGCAATCATGACGTTGAGCTTTTCGGTGACGTTCAGGACGTGCTGCGCCACCTGCAGACCATCAGGCGTGGTCGAGTGAAACGCCAGCAGGGCACGATCGAAGCCAGCGTTCTCATGCGCTCTCGCCACCGTCTCGATGTGGCTGCGATTGAGGACTGGACCCTTGCGGACCATCGTCTCGGACGAGTTGTTATTGGTGATGAAACCGATGAATTCGATAGACATGGGATTCTCCCGACCTGTGCTCTTATAGCATTAGATGTGTAGTGCTGCGCGGCCCGCGACCGTGCGGACGCTGTCGTCCTGCGGCGTGTGAACTCGGCCACACAGGACGTCGCGATAGTGACGCTCGAGCGGATTGCTGCGCGAGAGGCCGTGATTGCCGCTCAGGGATAGCGCCTCTTCCACCGCAGCGACAGCATTATTGGTGATGGTCATTTTCAGCACACCAGCTTCAACCGGGTCCGCCCCGTTGTTCGCGTCCACATCGGCAAGGAATGACCGTAGCAACCGGTTGTTGACGATGAGCAGCGCATTGATCTTGCCGACGGCTTCCTGCATCCGCGGCAGGGTGGCAAGTGGCGCGCCAAGGTTCGATGGAACACGATCATGCAAGAACTGGGCGATCCAGCCGAGGCTCGCCTGCGCGACGCCATCGTAGATCGCGCTGATCAGCACCGGGAACAGGCTCGCCTGCAACGGGTCGGGCTTACCCCACTCCTGCGGCAACCGAAGATCGACAGCGTGATCAAGCGGCACCAGCACATCGTCAAAAATCACATCATGACTGCCGCTGGCGCGAAGACCGAGATGATCCCAGGTCCGCTCAATGCGCGTACCCGGCAAACCGGCGGGCACCAGGATCATGCCCACGCGAGGCGCCACGGCCTCGCCCTCATCGGTGCGAAGCCACACCTGATACCAGTCGAGCAGTGTTGAGCCTGTTGAATAAATCTTATGCCCCGTCAGCCGCCACCCCTCAGGCGTCAACCGCGCCACAGTTTCAGGCAGACCGCCACGCGCGGGCGTTCCCTGTTTCGGCTCGACGCGCAGCATGTTGACCAAGCCGCGACCGTTCAGGGCATCCTCGATCAATTTGGCTCGAAGGTGCGCAGGATAATTCGCGTTTCGCGCCAGCAGGAGGTGCTGAATGAAATGCATCGAGAGCACGAGAGCCACCGACGGATCTGCCCGCCCGATCTGTCGCAAGACCTCGGCAGTCGCTTCGGCGCCAGCACCAAGCCCACCCTGCGATTGCGGGATCGTCAGAGCCAACAGACCGGATGCCGCGATGTCGTCGAGTTGTGAACGTTCAATCTCTCCGGCGCGATCATTCCGCTCTGCTGTCGCCGCGATGCGCGCAACCAAAAGCGAAATCCGCTCCTTTAACCCCGTGATGGCATCCATTCCAAACTCCTGATCCCGCAATCAGCCCTGCCTGGCGTCCGGCAGGCGCCCAGCCAATTCGCAAAGATCAATCTCTCTCGTCGCTGAAAGCGAAACACTGACAGGTATAGGTTATGGGTATGCGCCATGAACCCGTCAATGAAACGGGCTTGCGAATGTCTCGAGACAGCAGGGTAAATATGCTCCAATCGTAACCCTTGGGAGCATAACTTGACTTGGTCCGCGCATTTCTACTGGTTCCGAGGGAAATAATGCTGATCCGGCAGAACTTCTTTTCCACAGAGCTGATGCGCACGCTGTGCGAGATCGCGCTCTCCGCGGAAGTTAACTCGATGCAACCGCGGAGGACAGAACCGCTCATCGTCAACGTCCATAAGGATAATGGAGTGCGCGACGCCGTTGTCAGTTGAGGTTCGTCAACTGTATGGTTCCTATCGGGAGGGGCCTGTCGGCGAGGACCGCCAGCCACAAACGCCATGCTCGAGCAACACGATTTCTATCTTGTCGCGCTCTCGATTGTGATCGCGATTTTGGGTGGACATACTGGCTTCGGGCTTGCCGCACGCATTCGCCGCTCGCCGAATGTCAGCCGTCGGCTGCTGCTCGCAGGTGGCGCATCCTTTCTCGCTATCGGCATCTGGACGATGCATTTCATCGGGATTCTGGCGGCGCCCCTTCCGGGTAGTACTGATTTCCTGATCCTGCCGACCATCGTCTCGTTTTTGATCTGTGCCCTCGTCGTCGGCATCTCGCTCTATTTTGTCAGCGTCGGCGAGCCGTCGCAGCAACGCATAATCGCGTCAGCCATCTTACTTGGCGTTGGCATCGCCAGCATGCATTACGTCGGCATGCATGGCCTTGCCGGGCCCTTCACAATGTTGCACAGCCAAGCTCTGGTGGGGCTTTCGGTACTGATCGCAATCGGGGCCGGCTATGGCGGGCTACGCGCGTTTCTCGCGCCTCCGGACGGCATAAAACTGATCCTCAGCGCCTGCGCCTTCGGCATCGCCGTGTCCGGCATGCATTACACGGCAATGCTCGGCGTAACTTTCGTGCCGGCCAAAGCTGACGCACTGCACCACGGCGACAGCATAGTAGCCTCACGGCAGGTCCTGTCGCTTGTCGTCGCCGTGCTGTGCTTCGTTATCGCTTCCGGATTTCTGTTGTCCCTGGTGCCAGATCCCCGTCGCCAGCTTGAGGCATCAGCGCGTTACGGCGAGGATCGCGAACTATCGGAAGCGCCCGTTGTCGTAGCGGCCGCAGACCTGGCTCCGCTCGCGACAACCGGGCAGTCACCTCCCAGACCTGAAGCGCCGCCGACGCCGACCCTACGTCAGCCGACCGGCCCGCTCGGTGGACTAGGCCAGCCCCCGGCACCTTGTGTTTTCCGTGTACCGATCGAGAGTGCTGACGGTGTCTACTTTCTGGAAACGACCGAGATTCGCAGCCTCAAGGCGGACGCACATTACACCCGAGTCCATGACGGAGCCCGTGAGCGCATGTGTCCCTGGTCGATCTCGGAAGCTAAGTCCCATCTGGATCCGGCGCAATTTATCCGCGTGCACCGCAGCCATATTGTTGCACTTGCACACGTCGTGCAGGTGCGGAAGGATGGCGATGGCGCAATCGTTGAGCTTGACGGACCGACGCCGCATCGCGTGCCCGTCAGTCGCGCCCGGGTGGCCGAGTTAAAGGCACGACTGGGCTTGACCAAACGCACCAATCATCAGCCGCCACGTTGAATTAGGTCTGCCTCACTGCCGCAGTTCGTGCGCACGAACAGCCGTTCGTGCAATTTCCTGCACCCGATAACTCATCTCTCGCGGGCACATTGCTTCCCCTCATCCGTAAGATCACCATCCTTCTAAATAATGCCGTACTCGCCTCGAAGCAGCGAGACTTTGCAATTCAGCAATTGCCGAGAAAAGACGACAGCAACTGGGAGGGTCATGATAATTCCTGGCTCATTTGATTATCATCGTCCGGCGAGCATTGCCGACGCGGTGAAGCTGCTATCAACGCTCGGCGCCGAAGCAAGGCCGCTCGCGGGCGGCCACAGCCTCGTGCCGATGATGAAACTGCGGCTGGCCACGCCGGAGCATCTCGTCGATCTGCACGGCATCGCCGCACTTCGGGGCATTCGCCGCGAAGGCGACCGGATCGTGATCGGCGCCATGACAACGCAGCATGATCTGCTGACCTCCAATGACATCGCCAAGGCGATGCCCATACTTCAAGAGACCGCGCGGCAAATTGCTGATCCTCAGGTGCGCTACCGCGGCACAATCGGCGGCAATGTCGCCAACGGCGATCCGGGTAATGACATGCCTGCGCTGATGCAGGTGCTCGGCGCGACCTACCATGTGCAAGGCGCGGGCGGCGCGCGCGACATCGCAGCAGCTGAGTTTTATCAGGGCGCTTATTTCACCGCGCTGGAGCCGGGTGAACTGCTGACCTCGATCTCGATCCCGACACCTCCGCCCGGCCATGGCTACGCCTACGAAAAGCTGAAGCGCAAGATTGGCGATTACGCCACTGCCGCTGCGGCAGTCATTCTTACTATGCGCGGTGGCAAGGTCGCCAGCTGCGCCATTGGCCTCACCAATCTTGGCGAAACGCCGCTGCTCGCGACCGAGGCTGCCAAAGCGGTGATCGGTACAAGTCTCGACGCAGCCGCCCTGAAAAAGGCTGCGGCGGCCGCAGAAGCGATTATGGCTCCAGCCTCCGACGGTCGCGGCCCCGCGGAATATCGCAGGCATGTCGGCGGCATCATGGTGACGCGTGCGTTGCAGCGCGCCGCCTCGCTTGCAGCATAGGGGAGAAACAGCATGGCCAAAACGCATGTCACCCTCAAGGTCAATGGCACGGATGTCGAAGGACTCGTCGAGCCGCGCACCTTGCTCGTGCATTTTCTCCGCGAGAACCTGCAACTGACCGGCACGCATATCGGCTGCGAGACAACCCATTGCGGCGCTTGCACGATCGACATCGACGGCATGTCGGTGAAGAGCTGCACCATGTTCGCGGTTCAGGCGCAGGGCTCGGACATCATCACGATCGAAGGCATCGCCAATCCGGACGGCACGCTGTCAGCGTTGCAGGAAGGCTTCAGGCAGATGCACGGGCTGCAATGCGGATTTTGCACTCCGGGCATGATCGTGCGCGCGATGCGTTTGCTGCAGGAGAACCCAAGCCCCACCGAAGCGGAGATCCGCATGGGCATCGCGGGTAACTTCTGCCGATGCACGGGTTATCAGAACATCGTCAAGGCGATCCAATACGCTGCCGACAAGATCAACGGCGTGAACCTGCAGGAGGCTGCGGAATGAATGACCTCACTCCCACGCGGGAACAACGCGAAGCCAAACTTGAAGGCATGGGCTGCAAGCGCAAACGCGTCGAAGACATTCGCTTCACCCAAGGTCGCGGCAACTACGTCGATGACGTCAAGCTGCCCGGCATGTTGCACGGCGACTTTGTCCGCTCGCCGCATCCGCACGCGCGGATCAAGTCAATAAATTCCGAAGAAGCGCTCAAGGTGCCCGGCGTTCTCGCCGTCCTCACTGCTGAAACACTGAAGACGGTCAACCTCGCCTGGATGCCGACGCTGGCTGGCGACGTTCAGATGGTGCTGGCCGATGGCAAGGTGTTGTTTCAAAACCAGGAGGTCGCCTTCGTCGTCGCCACGGATCGTTATGCAGCCGACGACGGCATCAACAAGGTTGTGGTTGAATATGAACCGCTTCCCGTGGTGATCAATCCCTTCACCGCGATGGACCCCGATGCTCCGGTATTGCGCGAAGACCTTGCGGGCAAAACGGACGGCGCGCACGGCCCGCGCAAGCACCACAACCATGTGTTTGAATGGACCGTTGGTGACAAGGAGTTGACGGACGCTGCTTTCAAGAAGGCTGATGTCACCATCAAGGAGATGATCTCCTATCACCGCACGCATCCGTCACCACTGGAAACCTGCCAGTGCGTCGCCTCGTTCGACAAGATCAAGGGCGAGCTGACGATCTGGGGCACCTTCCAGGCGCCGCATGTCATCCGAACCGTCGTCGCGCTGATCGCCAAGCTGCCCGAACACAAGATCCATATCATCGCGCCGGACATCGGCGGCGGCTTCGGCAACAAGGTCGGCGCGTATCCCGGCTACATCTGCGCGGCGGTGGCGAGTATTGTCACCGGCAAGCCCGTAAAGTGGGTGGAAGACCGCATCGAAAATCTGACCGCGACATCGTTCGCCCGCGACTACCACATGACGACAGAGCTTGCCTCAACGCAGGACGGCAAGATCACCGGCCTGCGCGTGCATGTGCTGGCCGATCACGGCGCATTCGACGCCTGCGCCGATCCGTCGAAGTGGCCCGCAGGCTTCTTCAACATCGTCACCGGCTCCTACGACATTCCGACCGCGCATGTCTCGGTGGATGGCATCTACACGAACAAGGCGCCGGGCGGCGTCGCCTATCGTTGCTCGTTCCGTGTCACGGAGGCGGCTTATTGCATCGAACGCGCAATGGATATTCTGGCGCAGAAGCTGCACATGGACCCGGCCGAGCTGCGGCTCAAGAACTTCATCAAAGCCGAGCAGTTTCCGTATCACTCGGCGCTGGGCTGGGAGTATGACTCCGGCGACTACCACACCGCCATGAAGAAGATGATGGACGCCGTCGACTACGCCGGGCTGCGCAAGGAACAGGCGGCGCAGCGCGAAGCCTTCAAGCGCGGCGAGACGCGCAAGATCATGGGCATCGGTCTGTCATTCTTCACCGAGATCGTCGGCGCGGGCCCGTCGAAGAATTGCGACATCCTCGGGATCGCGATGTTCGACTCCTGCGAGATCCGCTTGCACCCGACCGGCGCTGGCATCGCGCGCGTCGGCTCCAAGAGTCAGGGCCAGGGCCATGAAACCACCTGGGCTCAGATTATCGCAACAGAGATCGGCATCCCTGCCGATGACATCATGGTCGAGGAAGGCAACACCGACACCGCCCCCTATGGGCTTGGCACCTATGGGTCACGCTCCACGCCGGTTGCGGGTGCAGCCATCGCCATGGCGGCGCGCAAGATCAAGGCCAAGGCGCAAATGATCGCCGCCTATAAGCTCGAGGTTCACGAGGACGATCTGGAGTGGGATATCGACGGTTTCCGCGTAAAAGGGCTTCCCGAGAAAGCAATGTCGATGAAAGACATTTGCTGGGCTGCCTATAATTCGGTGCCGCCGGGCATGGAGCCGGGCCTGGAGGCCGTCAGCTACTACGACCCGCCGAACATGACCTATCCCTTCGGCGCGTATATCTGCGTGATGAACATCGACGTCGATACCGGTGAACACGAGATCCGCCGCTTCTACGCGCTGGATGACTGCGGCACCCGCATCAACCCGATGATCATCGAGGGGCAGGTGCACGGCGGCCTCACCGAAGCCTTCGCCATCGCGATGGGACAGGAGATCCGTTACGACGACGCTGGCAACGTTGTCACCGGTTCGTTCATGGATTTCTACATGCCGACTGCGGTGGAAACGCCGCATTGGGAAACGGACTTCACCGTCACCCCGTCGCCGCATCACCCGATCGGCGCCAAGGGTGTCGGCGAAAGCCCGAACGTTGGCGGCGTGCCCGCCTTCTCCAATGCGGTGAATGATGCGTTCGCCTTCCTTGGCAGCACGCACATCCAGATGCCGCATGATTTCTGGCGCAACTGGCAGGTTGCGAAGAAGCTTGGCGCGGTAGCGTGACATGGCGACGCGCGACGAGATCGCGGCCAGCCTGGCCGCCGTCGGCTATATCGCAGACGGCGAGTTGGCCACCGCGCTCTCGTTGATGGAAATGCTCCAACGCCCGTTGCTGCTGGAAGGCGCAGCCGGCGTTGGCAAGACGGAGGTTGCCAGGGCTCTGGCGACAATCTACGGGACGGAACTGATCCGCCTGCAGTGCTATGAAGGGCTTGATCAATCCGCAGCCCTCTATGAGTGGAATTATCAACGGCAATTGCTGGCGATTCAAGCGCAGCGCGGCGACAGCAATTTCAATGCTGATGCTGTGTTCTCG
The DNA here is from genome assembly GCA_963717905.1 of uncultured Alphaproteobacteria bacterium. GTDB lineage: Bacteria > Pseudomonadota > Alphaproteobacteria > Rhizobiales > Xanthobacteraceae > Tardiphaga. The sequence continues at coordinate 1,232,798 of CAVQXM010000006.1, read as the reverse complement.
GAAACCTATCTGCTCGAACGTCCTCTGCTGGCTGCGATCCGCCGCGACAAATCCCCCGTGCTGCTGATCGACGAGATCGACCGCGCAGACGACGAATTCGAAGCTTTCCTGCTGGAACTCCTGTCAGACTTTCAGGTGACGATCCCGGAGCTTGGCACGATCAAGGCGCGCAGCATTCCGCATGTCATTCTAACGTCGAATGGCACGCGTGAGCTATCAGATGCACTGCGTCGGCGCTGTCTGTATCACTACCTAGACTATCCCGATGTCGATCGCGAGACGCGCATCATCCTCGCCCGCGTCGCCCGGGCCGATACGTCGCTGGCGCTGCAAATCGCTCGTATGGTGCAGGCCATCCGTAAACAGGATCTGGCCAAGACACCCGGCGTCGCCGAGACGCTCGATTGGGCTGCCGCGCTGGTCGGCCTCGATGTGCGAAGGCTGGCTGATCAGCCCGAGGTCATACACGACACGCTGCTGTGCCTGATCAAGACGCAGGAAGATCGGGCACGGATGAAGCCTGAAGTCACCGCACGACTGCTGGGGAGCGTGGCATGAGCTGTTGTGGCGCACCACTCCCGCACAAAGATCTCGAAGCCCTCTCCGCCATGGCTGCGCAGAAGCTGTCGGCCTTTCTGCAGACCCTGCGCGACAACGCCTATCCGATCGGGATGAAAGAGAGTGAGGACGCCGCGCAACTGCTCGCAAGCACCTATGCGAAAAAACCCGCGTTGCTGCGGTCCGCCTTCAAGCATTTGTTCTCGGCGCGGAAGCCTGATTGGGATCGTTTCGACGGGCTGTTCGATGCCTTCTGGCTCGGCAAGCGCGTCCGGGGCCGCAGTGTCACATCCGGCTCAAACCAGGCTGCGAACAATCCTTCGCTGAAAAGCCTGCAGCACAAGCATACGCCGCAGCCGGGCACATCAGGCCCCATCGACCAAAAGCTTTCCGGTGACGGCCCTCCGACTGACAGCAGCGGCGAAGGCCGCATGGAAGGCGCATCCCGCGCCGACAATCTTGCCACCACTGACTTCCGCAAATTCACCGATCCAGATGAGATCGCCCGCGCCCACGCCGTGGCAGCATCACTGGCGAAAGCCATGCGCACGCGGCTGACCCGACGCGATCTTGCGCGACGGCGAGGCGCGCGGCTTGATCTTCGCCGCACCATTCACGCCAACATCAAGCATGGCGGCGTGCCACTGACCCGCATCAAGCGTCAACGCAAGCAAAAGCCGCTGCGGTTGGTCGTGCTGCTCGATGCCTCGGGATCGATGAGCATGTATACCGGCGTATTCCTGCGCTTCATCCATGGCGTGCTCGATGAATTCCGCCAGGCCGAAGCCTTTCTGTTTCACACCCGCCTCGCCCATGTGTCATCCGCGATGAAGGATCGCGACCCTGCGCGCGCGCTCGATCGGCTTTCGATCATGGCGCAGGGCGCGGGCGGCGGCACACGCATCGGCGAATCGTTGCAAACCTTCAACCGCGCCCATGCCGCGCGGGTGATTCATTCGCGCACCTGCGTGATGATCGTTTCTGACGGCTATGAAACAGGCGACGCCAAGTTGCTCGGCGCGGAAATGGCGGCGCTGGCGCGACGCTGCCGCCGCATTGCCTGGCTCAACCCGATGATGGGGTGGGATGGCTATACGCCCGAAGCGGCCGGCATGAAGGCCGCTATGCCGCACATCGATCTGCTCGCCCCCGCCAACAACTTGCGCAGCCTGGCGGCGCTCGAGCCCTATCTTGCCCGGCTATGAGGGAGGACGCCATGACCGCTCATGTGGATGTTCTTGATCTTGCCACCCAGCTCAAGGCGGCTGAAGAAAGCTTCGCCCTCGCCACGGTGGTGCGCACGGTTTCGGTGACCGCCGCCAAGGCTGGCGCCAAAGCATTGATCCGCGCCGATGGTTCGGTCATCGCCGGCTGGATCGGCGGTGGCTGCGCCCGCGCTGCCGTGCTGAAGGCTGCACGCGAGTCACTTGCCGACGGATTGCCGCGCATGATTTCAATCCAGCCCGAGGATCTACTCGCTGAACATGGCGTCTCCGCTGGCGAAAGCCGCGACGGCATTCGTTTCGCGAAGAACATGTGCCCCAGTCAGGGGACGATGGATATTTTCGTTGAACCGATGTTGCCGCATCCAAGCCTGGTCATCCTCGGCGCCAGTCCCGTGGCTATGGCGCTGGCGCCACTGGCGCGGCAGTTCGGCTATCACGTCACACTCGCCGCTCCGGCGGCTGATCTGCCAGCATCGCCTGATGCCGACATCACCATCGATGGCTTCGCCCCCATCAAGCTGCACGACGGCAAGCGGTTCGTTGTGGTGGCGACGCAGGGCAAGGGTGACGAAGCAGGCCTGCGCGCTGCTCTCGCAATCGATGCAGAGTATCACTCATTCGTCGGCAGCCAGCGCAAGATGGCCTCGCTGCACAACAAGCTCGCCGCCAGCGGCATCAGTGAAGACATGCTTGCCACGATCAAAGCGCCGGCAGGCCTTGACCTCGGCGCCATCACGCCCGAAGAGATTGCGATGTCAATCCTCGCGGAAATCACACTTGCGCGCCGACGCGGTCAGCGCACGATCACAGCATCCGGCTAGCGGCGCGCGGAACATGCGCAATCACAGCGCATCAGCAACGAGGCGTTGCATTTGCGCACACCACGCATTCGTTATCGTGAAAACGGTGATCGAACACCACTCACGCGGACAATCGCTTTGACTTCGCAAGGTTGAACGTTTACCGCAGCGCAATGCTGCACGGATTTCCTGACAGGCAGACTGAGCGTTCATTTGCACCAGGGCAATTGCAACCTTCAGGCTCCCGCCACGATCATCAGGAAAATTCCACACGGCATAATTTGCAACGGGCGACGCAGGAGCGCCGTACCTTGCAACGCGCCTGCTCCGTTTCGTCCTAAGGTTAGTTACGAAGTCTGATGTCGACGCTTTTCAAGTTCTGCTCTACCCACGCATTCACGTTCTTTCTCGTTAGCGCAGTAGCCCTCGCGACTTTCATTCCAGCGAGCGGAACATTCGCCCTCTGGTTTGGCTATGCCACCGACATCGCAATCGGCGCTCTGTTCTTTCTTCATGGCGCGCGTCTGGCGCGCGACGTCGCAATTGCAGGATTGATGCACTGGCGGCTGCACCTCGTCATCCTCAGCACTACGTTTATCCTGTTCCCTGCGCTCGGTTTGGCGATCGGTTACTTGCCGGAAACCGTGCTGCCGAAATCGCTCTATATGGGCGTGCTGTTTTTGTGCCTTCTGCCGTCGACAGTGCAATCCTCTATTGCGCTGGTTTCTATGGCGGGCGGCAATGTCCCCGCGGCGATCTGCTCAGCATCGACATCCAATCTGCTCGGCGTGCTGCTGACGCCGATGCTCGTCGGCCTGTTCATGCATGTCGGCCATGCCAGCGGAGGAACTGACTCGGTCGCCGCCATCACCAAAATCGCAACGCAGCTGTTGCTGCCGTTCCTCCTCGGGCAGGTGTTGCAGCCCTGGATTGGCGACTGGATCCGCAAGCAGAAGAACATGTTGCTGCCGATTGATCGTGGCTCGATCCTGATGGTGGTTTATCTTGCCTTTTCAGGGGCGGTCATCAACGGCATCTGGCAGACCGTTTCATCACGCGATCTTCTTGTGCTGATCGTCGTGATGTTCGCCCTCCTCATGGCTGTTCTTTGTCTATCATGCCTTAACGCGCGGATGCTCGGCTTCAAACGCGCCGATGAAATCGCGATCATCATCTGCGGTTCGACAAAGAGCCTTGCCAGCGGCGTGCCCATCGCCAACGTCCTGTTTACGCAAAGCGCTGTCGGCGCAATCGTATTGCCCGTCATGGTGTTTCATCAGTTGCAGTTGATGGTCTGCGCCCTGATCGCGCAGCGCTATGGCGCCAGTCAGATTGCTGACGAGATTGAATTGATCGAAGCGAAACCGAGCCGATGATCGACAACCTCTGAACGAAAGAGGGCAGCTCACCAGCTGCCCTTTTTTATTGCCGTGCTGTCAGATCAGAACCCGAGCGCCATCCCGTCCTTGCGGTGATCCGAGGCGCCGAGCAGCACCCCACGCTCGTAGTCGATGCGAATTGCCTGACAGCCACCCATCGCAGCGCCAGCCCATTGAGTCGTATGCCCGCGCGCGGTCAGGTCATCCTTCACCGCGCCAGGGATCGTCGTTTCAAGCTCAAGTACATTATCGAACGAGAACGAGCGCGGCTGATCCGACGCGGCCTGAATGTCGAAGTCGAGATCGAGCACGTTGGATATAAAATTGGCGTGGCCGGTCGCCTGATAATGTCCGCCCATGACGCCGAATGGCATCACTGCGCGACCATCCTTCATCAACATGCCAGGAATAATCGTGTGCATGGGACGCTTGCGCGGCGCGAGCGAATTCGGATGCCCCGGCTTCGGCCGGAAACTCCAACCACGATTGTGCAGCAGCACGCCGGATTTCGCTGCATAGATGCCGCTGCCAAAGGGGTTGAACAACGAGTTGATAAACGACACCGCATTCAGATCGCGATCGACAACCGTCAGATAAACCGTGTCAGTGTGTTCGACGTCATCCCAGTCCTCGACCTTCGTCGCGCGCGCCATGTCGATCTTGCCGCGAATGGCGGCGATGAAGCTATCGGTGAGAAAATCGGCTGAATTGATCTGACCGACGGTCGGATCGCAGAAGTAGGCATCGCGCGTGCGATAGGCAGCCTTGGTGGCTTCCGCCAAAAGATGGATACGATCAGCCTCGGACAGTTTTGCGACGTCGAACCCTGCCATAGCGCGCAGGATGATCAGCGCCGCGAGGCCTTGGCCATTCGGCGGACATTCATAGACGTCGTGCCCCTGATACGAAGCCGAGATCGGCGTTACGTAGTCCGATCGCTGTGCCTCGAAATCCGAGACCTGATGCGCGCCGCCGAGCGCCTGCAGGGTGCTAACGATATCTTCCGCGACCTCACCGGAATAGAATCCGTCGCGGCCTTCGCGGGCGATCTTGCGAAGCGTCGCTCCCAGCGCCGGCTGAGCCCGCGCATCGCCGATCGAAGCGACATGATCGCCGGGCAGATAGTGCGCCCGCGCTGCCGGGTGTCCTTCAAGGCGCGCACGGAAGCTGCTCCAGTCAAGCGCGACGCGCGGCGTGATGCGGAAGCCCTGCTCTGCTGCATTGATAGCCGCCGCGAACACCTGCTCCAGCGGCTTGCTGCCATAGTCTTTGCTGAGTTGGCACCAGGCATCAATCGCGCCGGGAACGGTTACCGCTTCAGGCGCGGTGGGGGGCATCACGCCGCTGGCGGCGTATTTCTCGGAATTGGTGCCGGCAGGCGTACGGCCCGACCCGTTCAATGCGATCGGCGCTCCACCCTTCGGCGAGTACAGCACAAAGCAGTCTCCGCCGATGCCGGTCATCTGCGGCTCGACGACGCATTGCACGGCCACTGCGGCCAGCGCGGCGTCGATTGCATTGCCGCCGGCCTTTAGCATCTCAACAGCGGCGAGCGTCGCTTGCGGATGAGATGTTGCCGCCATGCCGCGCTCAGCAACGGCAAGTGAGCGACCCGAATTGGTAAAATTCCGCATATTCGAATTCCCTGCAAGGCCGCAACCACCCCAGCGCGATCGCAGCTCATAAACCTACAGTCGCGAGTGAACATTAATGAAGCGGATCAGGCAACCGCACAGGCGCGGGGGAGATATTCCGGAAGGAGGGACGTACACGATACTGCAGATCAACGCTGGACTTTTGATCACGACACGCGCAGGGACAAAGGAAGAAAGTCGTTAGCAAAAATGAATACTGCAGTTCGGGAGTGAGCCATGGTCGGACAATCAGTCAGGGGACGTCGCGCAACGCATTGCAAGCTGGAAGGCTGCGCGCACCCGTCACCCATCAGCGGATCCGTTCAAACTGATGGCTGACGCGGGACTATTCCAGATCGGCCTGCCGGGCGCAGACGCCTCCCTCAACAGCTACACCGCAATCGCACAAGCCGAAGAAGCAATCGCCAGCGCCTCAGGCCAGTTGGGCCTCGCCAGCGCCTTTGCCGCGCGCCAGATGGCGGCGCGCTTTTTCATCGGCGGCTTCGGCACTGCTGACCAGCAAAGCCAAATTCTCCCGGCCATTGCAGCAGGAGATATCTGCGTTTCAATTGCGATTTCCGAGCCCGGCGCAGGCGCGCATCCAAAAATGCTGCAGACTACTGCGGTCGAAGCCAGCGATTACATCTCGATCAGCGGCGTGAAAGGCTGGGTGACCAATGGCCCCGTCGCGGATCTCTACCTGATCCTTGCGGTCCGCGCGGTGACCGATGGCCGCAAGAAGTTCGGCCTGTATGTTGTGCCGCGCGATACGCCCGGCCTCAGTATCAAGCCGATGAGCACACTGGATGGCCTTGCGCCCGCCTCGCATTGCGAGCTTCATCTGCAGGATTGCAAGCTGCCGCTGTCGGCCCGGATCGGGACGATGGACGACGCCTATCCGCCGATGGCCATCGCATTCCGGGATTATGAGGACACGGTCGCCTCGGGCAATACGGCTGGCTTCGTAAGCTGGTTGCTCGCGAAAGCGGCAGCGGACCTCGAACATTCCGACGACGTGGCCCTGACAATTGGGCGATTTGCGGCACTGGCCTCCCTGCTGAAAGCGACCAGTGCGACGGCAGTCGCCGCGCTCGACAATCGCACGGCTGCGGACCCGGCCCATGTCATCGGCATACGGCTGTTGGCGCGAGAAATCGTCGATGACATCAGGCGGCTGCTCGGCGACCGCACGACGCAGGACCCTGCCATCCAGCGCGCGCTCAAGGCCTATGATCTGCTCTCGACCGTTGCGCGTGAGCCGCGCCGAATCCGTCAGGTTCGGCTCGGTGTAGAGACCATGAACCAGTCAGCAACGCCGTAGCCCTGTGCAGCTGAACCTCAGCTACGTAGCCCCGGCGCTTCCTGGCCTGAACGCTCGACGTATTCCGCATAGCCGCCGCCGTATTGGTGAACGCCATCCGGCGTAAGCTCCAGCACGCGGTTCGACAGCGCCGCCAGGAAGTGGCGGTCATGCGAAACGAACAGCATGGTGCCTTCATAATCGGCCAAGGCAGTGATCAGCATTTCCTTGGTCGCCATATCCAGATGGTTGGTCGGCTCGTCGAGCACCAGGAAGTTCGGCGGATCGAACAGCATCTTTGCCATGACGAGGCGCGCCTTTTCGCCGCCCGACAACACGCCGCAACGTTTCTCGACGTCATCGCCGGAGAAGCCGAAGCAGCCAGCCAGCGCGCGCAGCGAGCCCTGACCTGCTTGCGGGAAGGAGTACTCGAGCTCCTCAAAGATCGTCCGGTCGCCCGTCAGCAGTTCCATCGCATGCTGCGCGAAGTAGCCGAGCTTGACGCTGCCGCCGACTGTGACATTGCCGACGTCAGGTTCGGTAGCGCCCGTCACCAGCTTCAGCAGCGTCGATTTGCCCGCGCCATTGACGCCCATGACGCACCAACGCTCTTTTCGACGAATGGAGAAGTCGAGACCATCGTAAATCGTGCGGCTGCCGTAGCGCTTGTTGACACCCTTAATGCTGACCACGTCTTCGCCTGAACGCGGCGCAGGCAGGAATTCGAACATCACAGTCTGGCGGCGCTTCGGCGGCACAACGCGTTCGATCTTGTCGAGTTTCTTGACGCGGCTCTGCACCTGCGCCGCATGTGAGGCGCGCGCCTTGAAGCGCTCGATGAACTTGATTTCCTTGGCGAGCATCGCCTGCTGGCGTTCGAACTGCGCCTGCTGCTGTTTTTCTGCGAGCGCCCGCTGCGTCTCAAAGAATTCGTAGTCGCCGGTATAGGATGTCAGCGTGCCGCCATCGATCTCGATGATCTTGTTGATGATGCGGTTCATGAACTCGCGGTCATGCGAAGTCATGAGCAGTCCGCCCTCATATCCTTTAAGGAATTTTTCCAGCCAGATCAGGCTTTCAAGATCAAGATGGTTGCTCGGTTCGTCGAGCAGCAGCGCATCAGGCCGCATCAACAGAATGCGCGCCAGCGCCACGCGCATCTTCCAGCCGCCGGACAGCTTGCCGACGTCACCGTCCATCATTTCATCGCTGAAACCGAGGCCAGCCAGCACCTCGCGGGCGCGGCCATCCAGTGAATAGCCGTCAAGCTCCTCATAGCGGCCCTGAACCTCGCCATAACGTTCGACGATGGTGTCCATATTGTCCATCTGCGCCGGATCGGCCATGGCGGCCTCCAACTCACGCAGTTCCGCCGCGACAACACTGACCGGACCAGCACCATCCATCACTGCAGCAACCGCGCTGCAGCCGGCCATCTCGCCGACATCCTGATTGAAATAGCCGATGGTGATGCCGCGCTCGACGGTAACCTGCCCTTCATCGGGCGTGTCTTCGCCTGCGATCATGCGAAACAGGGTAGATTTACCAGCGCCGTTCGGGCCGACGAGTCCCACCTTTTCGCCCTTCATCAGCGCCGCGGAGGCTTCGATGAAGACAATCTGGTGGCCGTTCTGTTTGCTGATGTTGTCGAGACGAATCATGATCACGCGAGCCCGAGGGGAGATATGGGGCCTGCTTTATGCGATCCCACTCCGCCACGGAAGGCCAATCAGGCAGATAATTGCGCCGATCTGGTCGAAATTTCGGCACTCATACCGACGGACCAATTTGACAGGCGATGCGCTGAACCAGCCAGCGCATCGCCAGATCAGGAGTCTACCAGGCGGCGACGCCGCCGTCCGAGCGCGGATCCGTCGCGCCTTCGAGGACACCGTTCGGCCAGAGCGCGATGGCCCCGGCGTGGCCCATGGTGTTGGTGAACTCGTCGAGCACCTCTACGGTGTGCCCGGCAGCCTTCAACTGGGCAATCAACTCCGCAGGGAACCGGCTTTCGATCTTGAGGGTGACGCTGTCGTCGCCCCACGTCTTGCCAAGCAGCCAGCGTGGCGCGGTGATGGCTTGCTGCAGCGGCGTCTTGAAGAAACCATAGCGTGAGAACACGGCCGCCTGCGTTTGCGGCTGACCGTCGCCGCCCATGGTGCCGTAGACCATCCGTCGACCGTCATCGAACTCAGCCATCGCCGGATTGAGCGTATGGAACGGCTTGCGATTCGGCTTCAGCGCGTTGGACCCGGTCTCCGCGAGCTTGAACGAGCAGCCACGGTTCTGCCAGCAAATGCCCGTCTCCGGCAGGACAACGCCCGAGCCGAACTCGAAGAACACCGACTGGATCATGCTGACGCTGCGGCCCTTGTCGTCGATAACGCCAAGCCAGATCGTGTCGCCTGGATTGTTGACGTAAGGCCAGGGCAATGCAGTTTGCGGATCGATCTTCGCAGCTTGCGCATCGAGACTGGCGTCAGTCAGAAGATCAGCCGGCTTCACCGTCATGTAATCGGGATCGCCGACATGACGGTCCCGAACGAGGAACGCCTGCTTGGTCGACTCAACGAGCCCATGCACATGCGCGAAGCTTTCCGGTTCGGTCACACCAAGCCGGTCAAACAATGCGAGAATCGTCAGCGCCGATACGCCCTGCGTCGGCGGCGGCATGTTGTACAACGTTGCGCCGCTGACACGGACCGACAGAGCTTCCGTGCGCAAGGGCTGATGCCGCGCCAAATCGTCAGCGGTCACGGGCGATCCGACAGCCGCGAGATCAGCCGCGATCAACCGGGCCAGACTACCGCGATAGAAACTGTCAAAGCCCTCTGTGGCCAGCAGGCGAAGTGTTTTCGCAAGCGCCGGTTGCTTCAGCACATCGCCTTCTGCGGGCGGCTTGCCCGATGGCATATAGGTGGCGGCGAAGCCTGGCTGGTGGCCGAGTTCATCGAACTTCTCGGCGGTGAGCTCAGCCTGACTTCTGGTAACCACTGCGCCCGTTTCGGCATAATGAATCGCGGCATCCAGCAACGTGGCGCGATCCAGCGGCGATTGCCACTGCGCCGTCGCCTTGAGCGCCGCATCGTAGCCGGAAATGGTTCCTGCAACGGTGTTGGCAGCGAGAGGCCCGCGATAAGGGATCGTGTCGACACCTTTGCTAGCGTAATAGGCAAGATCAGCCGCTGCGGCGGCCCGGCCACAGGCATCAATTCCGATTGGCGCTTTGCCGGGCTCCGAAATCAGCCAGAATGCATCGCCACCGATGCCGGTCATATGCGGATAGACCACAGCGAGCGCCGCAGCAGTCGCGACAGCAGCTTCGACGGCGGTTCCGCCCTGTTTCAGAACATCAAGTCCGGCCTGCGATGCCAGATGGTGGGGCGATGTCACCATGCCCCTACGCGAACGTGCAGTCTGTCTCATTTTACCTTGCGACTCATTCCTTATGCCGACTGTGCGGCATTGCCCTGCAATGGGAACCCCTTGCCAGCCTAGTGTAGGCCACGACGGTACTGCCTCTCCAGCCCCAGCCACATAATTCTTACGCTGCAAGAAACAATCGGACCTCTCTTCAGAACGATGCCGGCGCCTAACGGACGCCGGCATTCCGCATATCGGAATTACAGTCCAGGCCTGATCAGAAGCCCATTTTCTTCTTCATCGCCTGATCCATCCAGATGCGCGCGTAGATCGGGCCGGGACGAACCGCACCGGCGCGAAGTTCCCCGCCGTAGTTCTGAACCCACGGCCACCAGGCAGTGTAGACGTAAGGCGTCGGCAACCAGATGTAGGGAGCCTTATCGAGCATCTCGACGGTGAACTCCTTGAACATGACCTGACGCTTGCTCTCGTCTGGCTCACGATAGGCCACCTCGATCCGCTCGTCCAACTTCGGATCCGCCCATTGCGACGGATTCCAGGTCTGACCCGAGCCGAAGCTCTTGCGGATCGTCGTCGACGGATTGGTATGGCCGTTGTTCATCATGTAGCCGGGCGCCACGGTCTTCGAGGTCATCGCAGACAGGAAGGCGCCGTATTCCATCGGCTGAATGTCCATCTTGACGTTGATCTTCTCAAGATAGGCGGCAATCAACGGCAACAGCTCCATGTGGTCAGGCGCACAGGCACAGACCTGAACCTTGAAAGTGAAACCATTGGGATGGCCCGGCTTCAGCCAATATCTTCTTGGCCTTGTCCGGATCATAGATGAACAGCTCTTTGACGCTGGCCGGCATCTTGTCGAGCGGCTCAAAGTAGCCAACGTAATCCGGGTGCTGCGGATAGGAGAACAGCTCGGCATGTCCGCCATAGTAGGACGCGACGATCTCCTGCTTGTTCACCGCCATGTTCAACGCGCGTCGCACGCGCACATCATCGAACGGCTTGGTATCAACCCGCATGCTGACAAACTGGCCGTTCATCGACAGCCACTTTGACCACTTCAACTGCGGATTCGATTTTTTCGTGGTCTCGTAGTCTGACCAGCGGATCGGCTCAAGGATGTCGAGCTTGCCGGTCCGCAGCGCTGTCAGCGCGGTCGCCTCATCCTTGATGTTGCGATAGATCAGCTTGTCGAGGAATGGCAGCTTGTAGTCCTTGCCGCCAATCTTCTCGGTGTCCCAATAGATCGGGTTCTTGCTGTAGGTGTTCTGGTTCGACTGAACGTGGTCCGTCAACATGAACGGCCCGGTGCCATTGACGTTTTTCCAGTTGGTCGGACCTGCCTCGACGACCTCTTTCGGGTAGATCGACGAGAAGTAACCATAGCCGAACCGGTAGGCCCACTCAGCGTTGAAGCTCTTTAGTGTAAAGACCACCGTGTGCTTGTCGGTTGCTTCAACCTTTTCGACATAATCGAAATAGGTGTTGATCCGCTTGGGGCTCTTGTCGAGCCGGTTGTAGGTGTAGATCACATCGTCCGCGACGAACTCGCGGGACTTCATCACACCCGGTTTCTCCGGGAACATGATTCCCTTGCGCAGATAGACAATCAGCCGCAGCGGATCCTGTTTGAACTCCCAGCGCTCGGCGAGTTCGCCGCGCATGGCGTCAGTTGGCAACCAGGCATCCGCGTAGAACGGGTGAATGCCACCGTTTCGGCGGGACTTGGTCAGGTCCGCTGAAAACAACTGCTCATAGAACTGGCCGGTATCGTGGTTCGTCTTCCAGTTCCAGTCTGCCGGGTCCCAGGTCAGAACCGGCAGTCCCCGGTTCACCGTACCGATTTCCAGCGTGCCCCCTTCAACGGGCAATGCGTCAGCGTGAGCCAGACTGCCCATCGACAGGCTCGTCGTTAGCGCGAACGCCCCCGCCGCGAGCCTCTTCCATCGTGACATGTTCATGCGTTTCCATCCCGAAAGCTATATTTTTGAACGCCGCTTTGTGCAGCTTGTCTCAGATTTCGCGAACGGCAGGCAGCGCCAGGATTCATCTTTGATATCACGCGGCGCTATCCGTCCCCTATCAATCCTAACGAGCCGACATTCCCCCTTGTAAACATTGCGACGCACTCAATACGGGAGGCAACCTTAACGCGACACGCGGCACCGCGTTGCAACAACTCCTGTAAGCCGTTGCAGCGCAATCATTCAGCATCGAAACAACTTGCCTACCGTGCGACGACACGCCGCGTCGTGACTACGCAGCGCAGCACGCATCAATTTGCACCGCGCAAACGAAAAGGCCGACGCCCGTGGAGGCGTCGGCTTGTTCAGGATCCGAACTAATCTGTCGTGTCAGATATCAGAAGCCCATCTTCTTCTTCATCTCCTGGTCGATCCAGATCCGTGCATAGATCGGCCCCGGACGAACAGCACCGGCACGCAGCTCGCCGCCGTAGTTCTTCACCCACGGCCACCAGGCCGTGTAGAGATATGGTGTCGGCAGCCAGATGTACGGCGCTTTTTCGAGGATCTCCCGGGTCATCGCCTTCAGCAAGTTCTGACGTTTTCCCTCATCTTCCTCAAGGAAGACAGCATCCATCTGCTTGTCGAATTCCGGATCGCCATACTGCGACGGATTCCATACCTGACCGGTGATGAAGCTCTTGCGCATGGTCGTGATCGGATTGGTGTGCCCGTTATTCATCATGTAGCCAGGCGCCACCGTCTTCGTTGTCATGGCTGACAGAAACGCACCATACTCCATCGTCTGGATTTCGATTTTCACGCCAACCTGCTCAAGGTAAGCGCCGATCAGTGGCAGCAGGTCAAGATGATCCGGCTGACACGCACAGACTTGCGCCTTGAAGGTGAACCCGTTCGGGTAACCCGCTTCTGCAAGCAGCTTTTTCGCCTTCTCCGGATCATAGGTGAAGAGCTCTTTCACCGACTTCTGGCATCGCATCGAGCGGCTCGAAGTAGCCGGCATAGTCAGGATGCTGCGGGTAGGAAAACAGCTCCGCGTGGCCGTTGTAGTAGCCCTTGACGATCTCCTGCTTGTTGACCGCCATGTTCAAGGCGCGACGGACGCGAATATCGGTAAACGGCTTGGTGTCGTTGCGCAGCGACAGATATTGCCCGTTCATGGACAGCCACTTCGACCATTGCAGCTGCGGAACGTTTTTCTTCAGCTGCTCCATATCCGACCAGCGGATCAATTCGTGGATATCGAGCTTTCCCGTGCGCAGGGCTGTCGCCGCCGTCGCATCATCCTTGATGGTGCGATAGTTGAGCTTGTCCACGAACGGCAGTTTGTACTCGACCCCGCCGATCTTTTCCTTGTCCCAATAGATCGGATTTCTGGAATAGGTCGTGGTGTTACTCTGGACGAAATCGCTCAACAGAAACGGACCCGTACCATTGAGGTTCTTCCAATTGGTCGGCCCGGCCTCGACAACTTCCTTCGGGTAGATCGCAGAGTAATATCCCCAACCGAAACGGTAATCCCACTCCGCGTTGTAGTTGTTCATGTAGAAGACAACCGTGTGCTTGTCGGAAGCTTCCACGCGATTCACATGATCCAGATAGTTTGGAGCTTTCTTCGGGCTGCCATTCAAACGGTTGTAGCTGTAGACCACGTCATCAGCGACGAGCTCGCGCGACGTCATTACACCCGTCTTCTCCGGGAACAACACACCCTTGCGGAGTTTGACCTCGACGCGAAGCGGATCCTTCTTCCACTCCCAACTTTCGGCCAACTCACCGCGAATGGCGTCTGACGGAATCCAGGCGTCGGCATAGAAAGGATGCTTTGCCGCCGTTACGCCGTGCCTTGCTCAGATCCGCCGCAAACAGATGCTCGTAGAACTGACCATTGTCGTGATTGTTCTTCCAGTTCCAGTCAGCCGGATCCCAGGTCAAAACCGAGAGATGGCGGTTGACCGTCGCGACCTCCAGCGTTCCGCCGTATTGCGGCTTCTCCTGTGATAGCACGGCAGTAGACGCGCCGAGCATCATCGATAGGGCGACCGCACCACCCGCAATTTTGTGCCAATTTGATCTTGCCACGCCAATTCCTCCCACCTGTTATTTTATTGATATCTTCGCTGCAAACCGGACCCTTGTTCAGTCAGGGCACACCTCGCCGCACATCACCGACGTATCCGTTGTTGCGGCATGACGCATCCAGGGATGGCGTCGCTTTCATGGAATGTTGATTGATGATTGCGCGTTCGCACGAGTTAAGGAACCGCACGGAGCCGCCGCGCGGGCAGCTGAACAACGACCCAGATTTTGATGTTCGGATGTCGCTGCGGGGGGCATGCATTGGCATAAGCGATCGACGCTTGCGTTGATTACTCAATATGGACATCCCTCACCCGGTCTCATGCAGCTTAAGCTGGCTTTTTGATACCTTATCCTATCGTTCGGGTTTGAGCGTTGTAAACCCGATAATGCGACCATCGGATGCGCTTAGCTGGCTGCGACGATTCGCATCACAGCTTCACACCTTCATTGCGGTCGGAGATCGAAGATTTAAAATTGGAAGCAGTCGCGCCTAGGCTGCATCATGTGATGGCGTCAGCGAGTTCCGATCAGTCGACCGTGTGAAGATGGCTGTAAGCGCCACCACGCGCGAGCAATTCGTGGTGAGTGCCTTGTTCGACAACGCCTTGTTGATCGACCACCACAATGCGATCTGCATTGCGAATGGTCGTCAGACGGTGTGCGATCACCAGCGTGGTGCGGCCGCGCGATAACTCGTCGAGCGACAGCTGAATCTCGCGTTCGGTGCGATGATCCAGCGCCGACGTCGCTTCGTCGAGGATGAGGATCGGCGGATTGCGCAGAAACATCCGCGCGATCGCGAGCCGCTGTTTCTGCCCGCCGGAAAGTTTGACGCCACGTTCACCAATGAGGGTATCAAGGCCGTCAGGCAGCGCATCGATAACTCTCTCAAGATGGGCGCAGCGCGCGGCTTCGATGATCTCGTCCTCAGAAGCGTCGAGCCGACCGTAGGCGATGTTCTCGCGAATGGTTCCGCCAAACAGAAACACATCCTGCTGCACGATGCCGATCTGGCCGCGGAGCGACGCCAGGGTCATGTCGCGAATATCGATCCCGTCGATGCTGATGCTGCCGTTGGTCACGTCATAGAAGCGTGGCAGCAGTGAACACAGCGTCGTCTTGCCCGCCCCGGACGGCCCGACGAAGGCAATCGTCTCGCCTGACTTGATCGTCAGGTTGATGCCGCTGACAACGCTCTTGTCGGCGGTGTATCCAAATCCGACGTCGCGATACTCAATATCGCCCCGCAACGCCTTGACGGACGTCGCATTCGGGCGATCCGCGATGTCCGGCTCAACCGCCAGAAGATCGAGGTAGCGACGGAAGCCAGCAATCCCCTTCGGATAGAACTCGATCACGGCGAGAATCTTGTCGATCGGTCGAAAGAACACGTTCACGAGCAGCAGGAAGCCGACGAAACTGCCGTAGCTCAATTCTCCTGCGATGACATAATATGCGCCCGCCAGCATGATCACGATCTGGATCAGGCGCATGCCCATGTAACCGAGCGAGGTGCTCGCGGCGAAGATGCGATAAGCGTGCAGCTTGGTCTGACGATAGGCGGCATTGTCGCGCGCGAACAGTCGGCGCTCATAGTCTTCATTGGTGAAGGCCTGCACCACCCGCATGCCGCCAACGTTTTCCTCAACGCGAACGTTGAAGTTCCCGACGCGGCTGTAGATCGCCTGCCAATTGCGCGTCATCCGGCCGCCGTAGCGGTTGGTGATCCACAGCACAACCGGCACAATCGCCGCCGTGATCAACGCGAGCTTCTCATTGACTGTCATCATCAGAACGAAGGCCCCGATGAAGGTCATCAGCGCGATGACGAGATCCTCCGGTCCGTGATGCGCGACCTCGCCGATCTCCTCCAGATCCTTGGTCACGCGCGCGACAAGATGACCGGTCTTGTGATTGTCAAAAAAGCGAAACGATAGTTTCTGCAGGTGATCAAAGCTCCGCCGGCGCATCTCCGTTTCGATATTGATGCCAAGCATGTGCCCCCAATAGGCGACCACTGCCATCAATCCGGTGTTGACGGCGTAGATCAGCAGCAGCCCTACAGAGGCCAGCAAGATCGGCACCCATTGCTGCGACGGCAGCAACTCATCGACAAACACCTTGATTGCGATGGGAAACACCAGCTCCAGCAAGCCGGACAGCACAGCGCAGGTGAAGTCGAGGAGGAACAGCCCCTTCCAAGGTCGATAATAGGCAAAGAACTGGCGTAGAAGCTGGATCGACATGCTTTAACCGGTCACCAAGATGCGAAGCAGGCGCTGCACAACACCTGCTATTCATGGTCGACGCGCGGATCATCGCCATCAAACCCACGACGCCAATAGGCAGCCACCAGATGCTGATCGCGCGTGAGTTTGCGTTCCTTGCGCACATATTGGCGAATGGCACGGAAGCTCGCGAACTCGCAGCCAACCCAGACATAGATCTTCTCGTCGTCAACGGGAAGCGAGACAGCGCGAACGGCATCTTCCAGCAGGTTGGTCGTTCCAGCTGCCGCGCCATCGCGATGAAGCCAGCGCACATCTAGCGACGCGCGGCTGGTCAGCACCTGCTCGTCGGCCGCGCCGTCAACCTCGATGCGAACGACGGCCCGCGCGGTTGCAGGCAATTCCTGCAACAGGCGAGCGATGGCCGGCAGCGCCGTCTCATCCCCCGCAAACAGATACCAATCGGCTTTGATCAGATCGCCCCCCATCGGGCCGATCACCCCAACATAGTCACCGGGCCTGGCCTCCGCGCCGAACCGGGCGCCCGGCGTGTGGATATCGTCATGCAGAACGAAATCGATTTCGATTTCCCCCTTGACCGCATCGATGTTTCTGATCGTATAGACACGCGAAGCGGGCGGCGTCACGCCGTCGCCCCAACGTGGCCGGCCGTCGTGCCCCATCATTGGCCAGACAGGGCGAGGGTCGTCAGCCGACGGGATCAGCAGCCGCACATGCACGCCGAAATAGGTGAAACGTTGCAACCCCTCGCCGCGCAATGTCACGCGCCGCATGTTCGGCGTCACAGTACGGGCGCTGACAACCTGCATCTCGCGGAAATACGGCAGCGGCCGGCCGGAAGCATTGTCACCCTGCCAGACGATATCGACCTTCTGCCCCCGGGCATATTCGATCACATGCTCGGTCAGGCCATGCTTGATGTAAGCCAGCAGCGTCGCATCCGGCCCCTTGGCATAGAGCTTCAGACTATCTTCGTCAGCTTCCATCGTGGCGATGCCGAACTCGAACTCAAAATGCCCAACCCTGCCTTTGATCGTGACGTCGCCGTGTTCGAGAAAATGCTCGCACAGCTCGGCCATGATCGCATCTGCATTCTTGAGCGCGACGCGCGTGTGAGCCTCGAACGTGATTGTCTGCTCAGCCATGCTGCTCTCTCCCATGTCCCAAAAGCCAGATCAAATAGAGTCCCCCGAGCATCGACGCGAACAGGCCGAGCGGGAGCTGATACGGAAACGCCACCATGCGCGACAGCCAGTCGGACATCACCATGAGCGCTGCGCCGATCGCCAGCGCCGCCACCAGCTGATGCTGCGCACGGCCAAGGCCGAGCAACCGCGCCAGATGCGGCGCAATCAATCCAATGAAACTCAGCGGCCCGACAAACAGCGATGCGACAGCCGCAAGGAGACCGGCGATCAATACCAGCAGCAGGCGCGCGGCGCGCACTGGCAAACCCAGACTTGCCGCGGTGACATCGCCCAGCGGCAGGATTTGCAACCAGCGCGGCACGGTCAATAGCGGCACAACAAGCACAAAGGTTGCGATAACCGCCAACCATGCATGCGCTGGCCCGGCGTCATTGGTCGAGCCGCTGATCCAGCGCAACAGCGTAAAGGCTTCGCGGCTACCGGTTGCGATCACCGCCGTCAGCACCGCGCTACACAGCGCCCCCATCGCAATGCCGGCAAACAGCACGCGCTCCGGCCCGAAGTGGCTACCGCGCGCCACGGCCAGAATAACGCCAAGCACCACGACTGCGCCGAGCGCTGATCCGACAAGTTGTTCACCGAGCCCCGGCGCTGACATTGCAAACAGCACAACGGCGAGACCAACACCCGCACCAGATCCGGCGCCAAGGATCTCGGGGCTCGCCAGCGGATTGCCCGTAACGCGCTGGATCACTACGCCGCTTGCGGCCAGCGCGCAGCCTGCAGCGAGGGCCACGATCACCCGCGGGCCGCGCAGCGCCGCCAGATCGACCAGCAGATCCCCCGTGGCGAAGCTCCAGCCTGCCGGGCCGCGGCCAAGCATCATCGCCAGCACTGCGCAGACACCTGCCACGATGGTGAGCGCTCCGATCACACGCCACGGCGCTCTACTGCGCCGGATGCCCGATGGTCGCGCCGTCGGGCTCGGCCATTCGATCATGCGCAAACGTGGTAACAACCAGAGCAACAACGGCCCACCGAGCAAAGCCGTCGCCGCGCCGGTAGGCACACGTTCGCCGCTGCCGGTGAAGATCAATTGGACGAAGCCATCGGTCAGCAACAACAGGATTGCACCGACGAGTGGCGCTGCAATGAGACGCTGGATCAGTGTGCGCGCGCCGCTCAATGTCGCCAGCGCTGGCGCCGCGAGGCCGATGAAGCCGATCACACCGACCTGCGCCACGACCACCGTCGCCAGCCCGACTGCGACCAGAATGAGAACGAGGCGCAGCAGTCCAGGTGCAAGGCCAAGACCGCGCGCGCTGCTGCTGCGAGCAAGTTCGGCATATGTTGTCGCGATCGCGCGCTCCGCCTGCGCTGCGCGATCGAGGCGCGCGCCGAGTTTGAGCATGGCATCCGCCGCGGGCGCGAACGGTGCTCGCCCCGGAAGATAAATTGAAAACGAGAGCACCGGCGCTGCGCGCTCCAGCTTGTCGCGCTGCGGCTCATAAAAGTTTGAAATCAGGATCAGATCGGGCGCAGTGATGCGAAGCAGCTCGTAGTTTGGGACGCCACGCAATCCGAGGTCCGCCACCTCGGCGGGGACAACAGGCTCAACGGCAATATCACGAAACTGGATCAGCTCCGTCGCGGCGACCGGCGTGACGCCAAGCGCCAAAACGGTTTCCAGCATGGCCCAATCAATCACCGCAACGCGCGGCTCTGTCGCCTTCGCCCGCGACGCGAATGTCGCGGCGAGACCAGCGATAACGGTGCGCCGATCAAGCAGAGTGCTCATCGCACATAGCTCACGGGGACGCCGCTATCAGGATGCGGGACAACCCCCATCGGCAAACCATAGATGTCTGCCAGCACATCCTCGCGCACGATCTCGCGCGGTGTGCCCCGCGCCACAAGGCGGCCTGCTCCAAGCGCGATGATCTCGTCGCAATAGCTCGCCGCCATGTTGATATCGTGCAGCACGACAATGACACTGACGCCGGTTTCGCGGCTGAGCCGGTGCACCAGAGCCAGCATCTCCACCTGATGCGCGATATCCAGCGCTGAGGTCGGCTCATCGAGCAACAAGCAGCGCGTATCCTGCGCGAGCATCATGCCGAGCCAAGTGCGTTGCCGCTCGCCGCCTGACAGGCTATCGACCATCCGTTGCGCAAGAGGCCGCAAGCCGGCTTGTTCAAGCGCAACCGCGACCCTATCGTGATCGCGCGCGCTGAATGCACCCAGCGCGCCGTGCCAGGGAAATCGCCCCAGCGCGACAAGCTCCGCCACAGTCATCGCCTCCGCCGGTGGCGTGAACTGCGGCATGTAAGCGATCGTTCGCGCAAGATCGCGCGCGCTGTAATCTGAGAGCGCCCGGCCGAAGAGATCAATGCTCCCCGACGCCGGTGCCTGTTGCCTCGCCAGCAATTTGATCAATGTGCTTTTGCCGGAGCCGTTCGGCCCGACCAGACCGTAAATTCGAGCAGTCGCAAGCTTAAGTGTGAGCGGCGCGAGAATAACGCGATCATCGACGGCGAACCCGACGCCGTCGATGTTGTAGAGCGTTTCAACAGAGCCGCTATTCACCTTACCAACTGACATTGCTGCTGAGACGGAACCGACGCCCTTCCGCGTAGCCGCACGTCAGAACAGTCTGGCAGCTGGCGACATAGGCCTTGTCGAACAGGTTGGTGACATTGAAGTTCACCGCCCAATTGTCCTTCTTGTATCCGATCTTGGCGTCGAACACAGTCGCTGACGGAACCTCGACCAGATTGGCGGCATCCGCATAGGACGACCCAATGTGCCGGACACCGCCGCCGAACGTGACGCCGTCGAACGAAGTGCCGCGAACGGTGTAATCGAATGCCAGTGACGCAAGCTGCTGCGGAACGACGTAGGGCGTCTTGCCGATCAACGCCGCGTCAGCGTCGTCGATGACCTTGACCTCCATCTGCGTGAACGACGCAATAGCGCGGAAGTCCCGGGTGATGTTGATCTGGCCTTCGAACTCAAACCCGCGGGACCGCACGGCACCGATCTGGCTCTGCGCAAAGAATGGCCCGGTCAGTACATTCTTCTTGGTCAGATCGAACACCGCCATCGTGAACAATGCGTTGTAGCCGAGGGGTTGATACTTCAGACCGACCTCGTATTGCTGACCTTCCTCGGGCTTCAGGAAGTCTGTCGAGATCGTTCCGATCAGCGGATTGAAGAACGTCGACACGCTCGCGTAGGGCGTCATGCCATTTGCAAATTTGTACGCGACGCCTCCACGCCCACTCCATGCGCCTGCCGAGCCATCAAACATCGGCAATCCTTTCGCCTCGGTCGTCACGCGGTCATGACGGCCGTTCAGCGTGACGATCCAGCCGTCGCCGAAGCGAATCTGATCCTGAACGTAAAGGCCCACCTGCTGCTGGGTCAGAAGCTGATTGATGTATGGCGTACGAACGCCCTGAATTGCGCCGTAGATCGGGTTGTTGGCGCTGATCGTGGTCGCGGCGCCCGTGGATTGCACCTGATCCATATCGTAGAGCTTGTAGTCAACGCCGAACAACAGGCTGTGCTCGAAACCACCAACATTGACTTTCCCCTGCAACTGGTTGTCGAGCAGCACCGTTGTCACCTTGGTGCGGTGTTCGAAGTTGATGCGTTCCAGCGAGTTGTTTGCATCTACTGGCGCCGGCGAGAAGCCCGCATAGCCATAGGCGTAAGGCGCGATTTCGTGCAGGTCCATGTAGCCAGCGCGGAAGTTCTGCTTCACCGTCCAGTTGTTCTCGAAGGTGTGCGCGAACTCATAACCGATCGAAGCCTGCTCGCGATTGTAGGTGTCAATGCCCGGCTCGGTGAAGTTCGCCTTGCGGCTGATCCGGCCGAAGGGCGCATCGACAACCGTGCCGATGTAGGGCAGGAACGCACCGCCGTTATGAATTTGATCGATGTGCGTGTAGTTCGCCAGCACCGTGAGGCTGGTTTGATTGTTCGGGCGCCAGGTCAGACTTGGCGAGATGAACCCGCGGAAGCCTTTCTCGAAGTCGGTATAGCCGCGCCCACCTTCGATCCGCCCGGTGACGCGGTAATCCAGCACATCGCTGATCGCGTCGCCGATGTCGAATCCAAGGAACGATTTGCCGGTGCCTGTCACACCGATCTCGGCATTGCGAATCCGTCCGCCCGGTCGCTTGCTGACATAATTGATGAGCCCGCCAGGATTGCTGCCGCCATACAGAACAGAGGCTGCGCCGCGCAAAACTTCGATGCGCTCGAGGCTGTACGAATCGACATAGAAGCCGCCGAAGCCATAGCCATACAGTTGCAACCCATCCTGATAGATGCCGGTTTGCGTAGCCTCGAAGCCACGGATCATCATCCAGTTCGTGTCACTATCGGGACCGAACATCTGGCTGAAGACACCTGCGGTGTAGCGCAAGGCCTCGTCGGCCTTATCCGCGCCGAGATCGCGAATTTGCTCTCTGCCAATCACCGACACTGACTGGGGGATCTCTGAAATGGGCGTATCGGTTTTGGAACCGGCAGACGTGCGCTCGGGCACATAGCCGACCACCGGGCTCACCGCTGTGGACTGGGTTGCTACACCTTCAACGTCAATCGTCCGCAGTTGAACGTTTGCAGCGTCCTGCGCGAAACCGGCACTCGGCAAACAGAACGTCATCACGCCGACTGTGCCAAGCAGGATCGAGCGCCTGTGCGCTCTAGAAACACGGACCATTAGAAACTCCCCCAAACTCTTCGCGCTCGGGCATGCCCAGCCATGAAATGAGGGGGCCCAGTCAGCATCAGGCTGGTTTTCTACGAACATTGCCGGAGTTCGGTCTTGTACCAACCCGCTACATTTGAATGGATACGGGCGGATTGGAACGATTGTTAATTCCCCTGGGTCCGCTGCCAGGCGGCTGGTGTCGTGCCCACAACCCGGCGAAACACGCGCGTCAGATGAGCTTGGTCAGCGAAGCCGGCGACATGAGCCGCAGTCGTCAATGTCAGCTCGGGCTTGCTCAGCAATGCCTTCACCTTCTCGACACGCGCCCGCATCTGCCAGGCATGAATCGGCATCCCAGTGGTCGCGATAAAGGCGCGTCCGACATAGCTCTCTGTCAGTCCAGCGAGATCTGCGAGTTCCTGAACGCGGATGCTCCGGGCACAATGTTCTTCGATGTAGTCAATGATCTGCTGTAGTTGGCGCCGGGATAGCTGCCCTCGTCGACGCCTTGCGCGCGGCTCGACCGGCCATAGCGCCCCAACCAATGCCGCAACAAGGCTATCGCAATACAGATCGTTGCCCGGCGTCGGGTACAGACACTCCGCGGCGATGAGCTTGGCAAGGCCCATCAGCCGATCATCGGAGAACATCAGGCGCGGCATTTCGACCATATCGATATCGACGTGGTCTTTGAAACGAGCCCTCAAGGTTGGAACATCGAAGTGCACATCGAGATGCTGCAACCCCTTGATTTCCTCAACCTCGGACCACAGCCGCATGCCGGCCGGGATATAGTTCATAGGATGCCGAATGCTGGCGCGGTCTCGCGCTGCAGGGGCTGCCGACGTCCTGACGTGAATCCCGCCGCGCCCGGCGCGATCCAGCACCACCACCAATCGCGGATCGGCTGAAATATATTCCCCGCGCGCGTTTTCACCGCAGTTGACGTTCCAGACATCGGCGATGACGCCGTTCCATGCCCGCCAGCTCACTTCTCCGATAACGTCGATGCCCTCGATAGAGCTCTGCATCTTCGGAAGAAACGTCGCCACTGATTGCTGCCTACCTTCGTCGTCGATACTGAGCCCGAGCCTGCGAAACCCCACGATTAGAAGCGTTCTAACAGCTGGTCGCTAGGATGGACTTAACTTCCATTGATAGATTTCGCAAACCGTTGCAGCAAGCGAAAGCAACGAGTTTCTAGCTATTCCAAATTGGTCGCCGTTCTGCCATCAGACGCGCAAAAAATGCAGTCGCTCCCAGACGGCGGTTCCACTTGCGATCACACCGTGCCGGAACAACGGGGCTGTAGAATTTCCTCGCTCGACAATGTCGCAAAATCTGCGCAAGTCGTTTCGTAAATTCAACATGAGCAGATCGCGTCATCGAACTGGCCGACTGCCGCCACTGCGGGCTTGCTTGCCCTTCAAGCCCATCAACTCCCGACGAGGAAACGAATGATCCGCGTTGCAATGAATCTTTGCGCCGTGTCCGTCACAATCCTTCTTCTTGCTGGCCATCCCACAATGGCTCAAAAAGCATATGATCCCGGTGTCACCGATCGTGAGATCAGGATCGGGAACACGCAAGCCTACAGCGGCCCCGCATCAGCCTACAGTCTGATCGCGAAGACTGAAGCTGCCTATTTTCAGATGGTCAACGACCAGGGCGGCGTCAACGGACGTCGCATCAACTACATCAGCTATGACGATGCCTATAATCCGGCGAAGACCGTCGAGCAGATCCGCAAACTGGTCGAGCGCGATGAAGTGCTCTTGACTTTCAGCGGGCTCGGAACCCTAACCCAGTCCGCCGTGCAGAAATATCTGAACGCCAGGAAGGTGCCGCAACTCTTCGTCTCGTCCGGCTCCGGCAAATGGAACGACCCAAAGACCTTCCCGTGGACCATGGGATTTCAGGCAAGCTATCGTTCGACCGCGCGCGTCTTCGCCAAATTCATTCTTGCGCAAAAACCGGACGCCAAGATCGCCATTCTGCATGCCGCCGATGACTTCGGAAAGGAGTATCTGCAAGGCCTGCGCGACGTGTTCGGCGACGCCGCTTCAAGACTGATTGTGATGGAAGCGAGCTACGAGAACAGCGAACCCACCATCGACAGCCACATCGTTCGAATGAAGAGCTCGGGCGCGAATGTTTTCGTCAACATCAGCACGCCGAAGTTTACCGCGCAGGCTATTAAAAAGGCTCACGAGCTTGGTTGGAAGCCGTTGCACCTGATTGCTGACGTGAGCATCTCGGTTGGCTCGGTCATGCAGCCGGCTGGCTTAGAGGCTTCTGAAGGCGTTTATTCAGCAGGCTACCGCAAGGACCCTTCCGATCCGTCGTGGGATAACGATCCCGGGACGCAGAAATTCAAGGCATTTGTCGACAAATATATGCCGGGCAGCAATATCGCTGACTCGAATGTCGTGTACGGCTACATGTCGGCGCAGACGCTGGTGCATGTTCTGGAGACATGCGGTGACGATCTCACACGCGCAAACGTGATGAAGCAAGCTGCCAACATCGACGGCTTCACGCCTGACCTGCTGTTGCCGGGCATACGCGCCAAGACGAGTCCGGATGATTTCGCTCCGCTCGAACAACTGCAGATGATGCAATTCAAGAATGGCCGCTGGACATTTATCGGCGAGGTCATCAGCGCAGAAAAGAGAAAGTAAGACAGTCCCGCTTAAGCTGCAGCGTTGCCGCACTTCCCATTAACGTAAAGATCCACCTGCGCGGCGGTGCAACCCTCGTCGCCGCGGCCAACCCGATCCGGATTTCATGCCATTGACCCCACCCCTGCCTGCCCCCGTCGACGCGACCAAGCCACCCCGCTGCGCGATGTGCCGTGCACGCATGGAACTGAGAGGCAGCCAGCCTGCCGCTGATGGCGCGTTGAGCTGCACGTACAAATGCCCGAAATGCGAATACGTGAAGGTCAAAGCGGTTGGGGGCGACACCCCTCGAGATCGCAATGAAGCCCGCCGCAGGCCCAAGGCGAACGCATCGACAAAGTTCAGAACATAATTCGGTGCAGACGGCTCCACCCCGCAACGGCCAGCCGATGAATACCGCTGCTCTGCGCTGAACAACCGCTGGTTCAGCAGTATTCCAGCGGCCACAAATCGAGTACATTGTTCAGAGGTTTCCGCGTGACGTCCAAAAAATAGAAAGTTCACATCATGAATTCGCTGCCCAACTCCCTCCGCGCGCGCGATGTCGCGTATCAGCTTCACCCCTACACCAATGCGCGCAAGCACGAGAAGAACGGCCCGCTAGTGATCGATCGCGGCCAGGGCGTTTACGTGTACGACGATCAGGGGCGCGAATATATCGAGGGACTGTCTGGGCTATGGAGCGTCGCCGTCGGCTTCGGCGAGAAGCGGCTGGTCGATGCTGCAACGCGACAGCTCTCCAAGCTGCCTTTTTATCATACGTTTGCGCACAAATCGAACGAGCCGTCGATCAACCTCGCCGAGAAACTCGTCACGATGTCTCCGAAGGGACTCGACCACGTCTTCTTCACCAACTCCGGGTCGGAAGCTAACGACACCGTCGTCAAGATGGTCTGGTATTACAACAACGCCCTCGGGCGCGAGACGAAGAAGAAGTTCATCGCCCGCAACGGCGGCTATCACGGCATCACCATTGCGTCGGGCAGCCTGACGGGCCTGCAGGTGAACCAGAAGGGTTTCGACCTGCCGCTCGACTTCGTCCGTCATGTCACCTGCCCGCATTATTATCGTTTCGCGGAAGCCGGCGAGAGCGAGGAAGCCTTCGCTGATCGCCTCGCCGCAGAAGTTGAAGCCACCATTCTCGCCGAGGGACCGGATACGGTTGCCGCCTTCATCGGCGAACCGATCATGGGCGCTGGCGGCGTCATCGTGCCGCCGCGCACCTATTGGGAAAAGGTGCAAGCGGTCTGCCGCCGCTACGACGTGCTTGTCGTCGCGGACGAAGTGATCAACGGCTTCGGCCGCATCGGTACGCTGTTTGCGAGCGACCACTTCGGCATCAAGCCGGATATTCTGGTGCTGTCGAAGCAGATCACCTCGTCCTATCAGCCGCTGGCGGCTGTGCTGTTCAGCGATGCGATCTATCAGGCTGTCGCCGATCACAGCGATCGCCTTGGCACCTTTGGCCACGGCTTCACCACCAGCGGTCATCCGGTCGCAACGGCTGTCGGCCTTGAAAATCTTGCGATCATTGAAGAACGCAACCTCGTCGGCAACGCCGCCACGGTTGGCGCGCATATGCAGGCGCGGCTGCGGGAATTCGCAGGCAGCCCATTGATCGGCGAGATCCGCGGCATCGGTCTGATCGCAGCGGTCGAACTGGTCGCGGACAAGGCGACCAAGGCAAAGTTTGATCCGCTCGGCAAGGTTGCGCCTTACCTGGCCGATCGTGCTCAGGAGCACGGGCTGATCGTTCGCGCGATTGGCGAGAACATCGCATTCTGTCCGCCCCTTATCATTACCGAGGCACAGGTCGACGAACTGATTGCTCGCTTCGGTAAGGCGCTCGCGGAAACTGAGGCGTGGGTTCAGGCTGGCATGCCGGCTGCCTGATCACGAGCCAACACCGAGAAAAACAAAAGCCTGAGCTTCAAACAAGCTCAGGCTTTTTCAATGTTGCAGGCTGGCGATTGCTAGGCCTGAAGCTTCTCGATCAGGAAGACCACACGCGTGTCATCCCGCGAGAGGATCTCGACACGATCCCCCGTCTGCTGAATAAGGTTCGGTATGTCGATCACCGCCAGCGGATCGGTGCAGCACACTTCGAGCTGCGCGCCCACCGTCATGCCCTTCAGCGCCTTGCGCGTTTTCAGCACTGGTAACGGGCACTTCAGCCCTGTGAGATCTAGTTTCGTCAAGCCAGCCTCAACTGTCGAAAGCGGAAAGGCGCGTCCGATCGTGCGGACGCCGAACCGGATTAGCCTGCCGCCCGACTAGCATGGTTAGCGCCCAAGCGCGATAGCTCCGGCCCGGCCGTCAGTAACCACGCGTCGGGTTCGCCTGATGCAGAGGATCAAGCCCCTGCCGGACACGGCGGATGTTTTCGGCGACCACACGCCCCGAGGCGGCAGGCACCGTGATGCTCGCCAGATGCGGCGTGATCAGCACATTGTCGAGCGACCACAGGGGATGGCCATCAGGCAGGGGCTCGACCGAAAATACATCAAGCGTCGCGCCGCCAAGCTGACCGCTGCGCAATGCAGCGATCATCGCATCCTCATCGACAACCGGCCCCCGCGATGCATTGATGAACTTTGCGCCCCGCGGCATGGCGGCAAACTCGCGTTGTCCCAGGATTGCCCTGGTGTCCGGTGTCAGCGGCAACATCGATACGATAATCTCATTGCTCGCAAGAAATCCATCGAGCGCCTCCCGCCCGGCATGACACTCGATGCCTGGCACAGACTTCTCGCTGCGCGCCCAGCCCGAGACGGTGAAGCCGAGATCGCTCAGCGCCTGTGCCGCCGCCAACCCCAGTTCGCCAAGCCCCAGCACGCCGACCCTGATCTGTGCGAGAGGACGCGGATGAACATAGGTCCAGGTTCCACGCCGTTTGGCGTCTTCATAGATCGGAATGTCGCGGGCGTAACGCGTCACCGCGAACAGGACGTAGCTTTTCATCAAGCCTTCCATGCCGGGATCATTCAGCCGGCAGATCGGCACATCGCCAAGATCATCCCGACCGAGCAGCGAGTCGATGCCCGCGCCCAGGTTGGTCAGCAGTTTCAGGTTTCGATATTTGGTGAAGAAGCCTGCGGGCGGTTTCCAGGCCAGCGCATAGAGAACCTCGTTTGGATCTCCAGGTGAATCCGATGTCCGGAATTCCAGATCAGGCAATTCCTCGGCCAGCACCTGACGCCATGCCTCAACATCATCGACGTCGCTGTAAAAAACGAGTGCTTCTCTACTCATACGACGCGCCTTCCAAACCACACAGATCAGGTTGCAGTGATCTGTCCTAGCTGAACCAACCGAGGCCGACAATCAGGTGGATCGGAAACGTCATCGAGGCGGAACCGCTCGACGGGTGTCATCGCTTTTATACAAATGATCCATTTGGCAACCGGATTGAGTCCATGGAGCAATTGGCGCCCGGTAACCGCCATAGGCCGATCATTTCTCAGCGGCTCACCACAGAGTAGACATCGCACGGTGCGAGGTTTACAGACCGCTCTCGCGAATGATGCACAGGCGAAACTGAGAAACGAAGCGGGATTGTAATGGGATGGTGCGCATGTCGGGACCAGCGCAAATCAGTGTTTTGATGGTCGGAGTGGCAGGATTTGAACCTGCGACCCCTGCGTCCCGAACGCAGTGCTCTACCGGGCTGAGCCACACTCCGACATGACGCGGCTTATAGCCTCAGCTTTCGCACTCTGCAACTGGATATAAGGACTTTTTTCGATGGCCGACGGCCTTTCTACAGCACTGTTGACAGCAAACCGTGACGGCATCGTAACAGCGGCAAAAGCCCTGCAAATGGGCCGGCTTGTCGCCTTCCCGACCGAAACGGTTTACGGCCTCGGGGCTGATGCCGCCAACGCCACTGCTATCGCCAACCTGTATAATGCGAAGGGACGGCCGAGCTTCAACCCGCTGATCGCCCATGTCGCCGACCTCGATGCGGCTAAGCGAATCGCGCAATTCACGCCGCAGGCGCTCGAGCTGGCCGATGCGTTCTGGCCGGGGCCATTGACGTTGGTATTGCGGAAGACGCCGGACTGCACCGTCTGCGACCTTGCGACAGCTGGACTGGATACCGTCGGCGTAAGAATACCCTCCCATCCGGTTGCCCGAGATCTGCTACGCGCCTTTGGCGGGGCAATCGTAGCGCCCTCCGCGAACAGGTCCGGTCACGTCTCGCCGACCACCGCCGCCCACGTCATGAGCGATCTGAGCGGACGGATCGATGCAATCCTGGATGGCGGGGCAGTCGACGTCGGGGTGGAATCAACCATCGTTGGTTGCTTTGCCGAGCCCGTCGTGCTGCGCCCGGGCGGCGTGCCGACAGCTGACATCGCCCGTGTTTTGAGGCAAGCAATCAGCGCCCCGGCTCCGCAGCCCAGCGACGACGAACGCCCGATCGCGCCGGGAATGATGACCTCGCATTACGCCCCCAAAACGCGCGTGCGCCTGAATGCAACGACGCTCCACAGCGGCGAAGCCCTGCTGGCCTTTGGTTCGCAGATGCCTGTTGGCCTCACCCCGTCTACTGCGGTATTAAACCTGTCGGAGCGTAGCGATCTGGCCGAAGCAGCCGCAAACCTGTTTGGCCACCTGCGATCCCTTGATAAACACATTGCGACAGGCATTGCCGTGATGCCAGTCCCGGACCATGGATTGGGCGAAGCGATCAACGATCGATTGCGCCGAGCCGCGGCCCCCAAATCGAATTAGGTATATCGATGACATTCCATCCGCAGCCGCTCGCTTTGTCGCCTGACCTGATCGCCCAATTCACCGCCATCGTCGGTGAGAAAAACGCGCTCACCTCACCGAACGACGTCGAGCCCTATGTCACCGAGGATCGCAACCTGTTCCGCGGCGCCTCGCCGCTCGTGCTACGGCCTGGCTCGACAGCTGAGGTCGCGGCCATCTGCAAGCTTGCCAACGAGACGCGGACGGCGATTGTTCCGCAAGGCGGCAACACCGGCCTTGTCGGCGGCCAGACGCCATATGGTGGTGAAGTCGTCATTTCGCTGAAGCGGATGGACCGTGTGCGCGACATCGACACCGAATCCAACACGATGATCGTCGACGCTGGAATGATCCTGCAGAACGTGCAGCAGCGTGCGGCCGAGGTCGACCGCCTGTTCCCGCTGTCGCTCGGCTCGGAAGGCAGCTGCACCATTGGCGGCAACATCTCGAGCAACGCAGGCGGCACCGCCGCGGTTGCCTATGGCGTTGCGCGCGAAATGGTCATCGGCCTTGAAGTCGTGCTGGCTGATGGCCGCGTGTTGAATGGCCTTTCCAAACTAAAAAAAGACAACACCGGCTACGACCTGCGCAACTTGTTCATCGGTGCAGAAGGCACGCTCGGCATCATCACCGCCGCGACGCTGAAGCTGTTCCCGAAGCCCAATTCGGTGGAAACCGCCTTCATCGGCCTGCAATCGCCCGAACTGGCGTTGCAGCTGCTCAACGTCGCCCGGAGTAATGCGGGCGGTTCGCTCACCAGCTTTGAATTGATTGCAGAGATCGCGGTTGATTTCAGCGTGCGCAACGGCATCGGCATTCGCGATCCCCTCGAGCAGCGCTATCCCTGGTATGTGTTGATGGAATTGTCATCCTCGCACGACGACGCCCGCCCGATGCTGGAGTCGATACTTGAACGCGCATTGGAAGACGAGTTGATCGACGACGCCGTCATGGCCGCCAGCCTGCAGCAGCGTCAGGATTTCTGGAAGCTGCGCGAGGAAATTTCGCCGGCGCAAAAGCCTGAAGGCGGCTCGATCAAGCACGACATCTCGGTGCCCGTTGCGGCTGTGCCGCAGTTCATTGCCGAGGCCAATGCGGCCGTCGTCCAGGTGATGGACGGCGCGCGCCCGGTGCCGTTCGGCCATATGGGCGATGGCAACATCCACTATAACGTCAGCCAACCGATTGACCCGTCGCGCGATCCTGCCAACACCGCTGCGTTCCTGGCGCGTTGGCATGACTTCAGCGATGTGGTGTTCGAGGTGGTGCTGCGGCTTGGCGGCTCGATCTCGGCCGAACATGGCATTGGTCGATCTGAAGGCCGAAGACTTGCCCAAGGTGAAAGACCCGGTCGCGATCGAGTTGATGCGTGGTCTCAAGGCGATGCTTGATCCCAATGGCATTCTCAACCCCGGCAAGGTTTTGCTGCCTCTAGACGTGTGACGCCGTGACAGCGTTCACAATTTCACCGATCACTGATGCGCAGGTCGCTGACGTCATCGCCCTGTGGCGCGACTGCGGCCTGACGCGGCCCTGGAACGATCCAGAGCATGACATAGCCTTTGCGCGACGCGGCGATCACTCCACCATCCTGGCGGGATGCGTTGACAACAAGCTCGTCGCCACGGTGATGGTCGGCGAGGAAGGCCATCGCGGCTGGGTGTATTACCTCGCGGTCGCGCCGGATCATCGCCGCGCCGGGTTTGGCATGCAGATGATGTCGGCTGCGGAAGACTGGCTTCGCCGACGCGGAGTTGAGAAGCTGCAATTGATGGTGCGCGCCGAAAACAAGACTGTGCACGAATTTTACAACCGGCTTGGCTATGCAGCGCAAGAACGCGTGATCTTTGCTCGCTGGCTCGATGGCCGCGAACCGACGCCATAAATTTCAACGCGTTGGCTAGAACAGCGAGCCCTGCCCGTCATTGTCCGACGCAGCGGCTTTCTTGCGCGGCGCAGCCTGACGCGGCTTGTTTGCGTCCGCCACAGCCGCCGCAACTTCGTCATCTGAAATCGGCAACGTCAGTTGCGCACTGTCGTTAGCCACACGATTGACCTCACTCGACACCGCATGCCACGCGAACTGGCCGCGCTCCGGGGCGGCGATCATCGTCATGACGGGTCCGGCGTCGTCGTCACTGCAATCCAGCCACTGCGCGTAATCCTGCGGCGAGATCGTCACCGGGACGCGCTCATGAAGCGCCGCCATATCCGGCGTTGCCGCTGTGGTGATGATGGCGACCGTATCAAGCTCTTCGCCATTCGGCCCAAGCCAGGTTTCAAACAGTCCTGCAAAGCCAATCGGCGTCGCATCGTCCGGGTGAATGTAATAGGGCTGCTTGTGCTTACCGGTCGTTTGCCACTCGTAGTATCCATCTGCGGGCACCAGACAACGCCTGCGCTTGATGGCATTGCGGAAGGCTGGCTTCTCTTGCACGGTTTCACCGCGCGCATTGATCAACAATGTGAAGTCGCGCGGATCCTTGACCCAAGATGGGATCAACCCCCAACGCATTAATCGGAAATGGCGCACGCCGGCTTCCAGAACAACTACAGGTATAGGTTGCGTTGGCGCAACATTAAACCTGGGCGGAAAATTAGGCTGCTCGATATAGCCAAATACCTGACGTATCGCTTCAGGAGCAGACGTAATGACAATTCGCCCGCACATTATTCAATCACCACGATAAGCTTTAGGGGCGTTTTAACCCGGATAATTAAGTGTGCGACGATGACCGCGCACATTGAAGAAGCCATGTTTGACAACGACGCTCAGCCAGTTCCACCGGCAGAGAGAGAGCTGCTGAATCCTGAAGCGCTCGCTGCTGCCAACATCAATCCGCGGACAGGTCTCGCCACAGATTACCTCAATCATTTCAACGAAGCCATTATGCTGCTTGAGATGATACCGGATATGCCGGACTGCTTCGAATTGTTCCTCGAATGGGAGCCGCGAACTTACGACGAGCATTTCCGTGCTTCAAATTTCAAAAGCAAGGAACTTGCCATCGCGGCCTATCATGCCGCAGAACTCTCCGTGCGCTCGGAGTTTGAAACGGTTGTCGCGACGATGACCTCGATCATCCTGGCGGTCGGTGCCGCCATGCGCGAGGCAACGCAGGATCAAACGCGGGCTAAATTGGCCAGCCAGGCAACCGATTGGATCAAGCCATTGATTTCAATCGCTGGCGGCGTCATCAATGGTCGCGAGCAAGAACCTGACGACGTCGACTATATCCTGTCTCACACCTAGTCCTACGTCCGCACCGAGAGATCAGACCCCTGCCATGGCTGAACCTGTACCGCAACGCCCGCAACTTGCGGTCAGCGCCGCCATATTCCGCGACAACCAATGCCTGATCGTTCAGCGGGCACGGGCGCCTGGAAATGGCCTGTGGTCGTTCCCCGGCGGTCGTGTTGAATTTGGCGAGAGCCTCCATACGGCGCTGACGCGCGAAGTGATGGAAGAAACCGGACTGACGATCGAGGTGCTGGGCCTCTCTGCCTGGCGAGAGTCGCTCCCCACCTCGTCAACCTCTGGCGGTGGACACTATCTCATCATGTCCTTTGCGGCGCGCTGGATCGCTGGAGAGCCGCAGCTTAACGACGAACTGCAGGCCTTCCGCTGGATCGACGCCGGCATTCCGCCAGACCTGAAAACAACACTGGGCCTTGCAGACGTTTTAACCAGCGCGCGAGCCTTGCTTGCCGCGGCCTAGCTGTCATCGAGGGCGCGCAGACGTCCTCTTGCGTAGCAGTCGCAGCGAAGGCATATCTCGTCAAATACGGAGCAAAGATGCGCAGGCAACGACTGGCAATTCTGGCACTTGTCCTCGCCTGCGGCCTAACATCCGTGCAGGCACAGGATGCTGCTGCGCCTTTTGATCCCGAGCTTCAGCGGGTCGCCGAGATCCTCGGGTCTTTGCACTTCCTGCGCAACCTGTGCAACAGCAACGAAGGCGGCCAGTGGCGCAACGAGATGCAGGCGCTGGTCGATGCTGAAACGCCTTCCGGCGAACGCCGAGCCAGAATGATCGCTGCCTTCAATCGCGGCTATGCCGGCTTCCAACAAACCTATCGCACCTGCACGCCTCCCGCAGAGGCCGCCATTCAGCGTCTGGTGGCGGAGGGATCGCGGATCTCCCGGGACCTCACCGCGCGCTACGCCAACTGACGCGCCAGCTGCGCCGAGGACCGCCCCTCTTCGAGTGTACCGAAATCACCGATCAGGTTCGTGACTACCGGCCGCGCGAGATCCTGGCGAACAACAACCAATCAGAAACTCCTGCTCTGTTTCCTGCGAGCCTCGGCGTTCGCCTTGCAGGCTCTCGAAGGTCAGATATCGGTTGTGCCGCCGGGCTCCCATGCTATGTCAGAGATAACCGCATAGGATTGCGGAGTAATTTCTCGTAGCGAAACGCAAGGGAGCCATCATGAGCCTCAAGTATTCGAAAGTTACGCGCAAGGGGCCGATCACCATCGTCACCCTGAACCGTCCTGAAGTGTACAACGCGCTGCACACTGACGCGCATTTCGAACTGCATGACGTGTTCAATGATTTCGCAGCTGATCCCGAGCAGTGGGTCGCCATCGTCACTGGCGAAGGCGAGAAAGCATTCTGCGCCGGAAACGATCTGAAGTGGCAGGCCGCAGGCGGCAAGCGCGGCTGGAACACCACCGGCTTTGCGGGCCTCACCTCGCGCTTCGACTGCGACAAGCCCATCATTGCTGCCGTCAACGGCGTCGCCATGGGCGGCGGCTTTGAAATCGCACTGGCTTGCGATCTGATCATCGCCGCAGAGAATGCGACCTTCGCCCTGCCCGAGCCGCGCGTCGGCCTTGCCGCACTCGCTGGCGGCCTGCATCGCCTGCCTCGGCAGATCGGCCTCAAGCGCGCGATGGGCATGATCCTCACGGCTCGTCACGTCAAGGCGCAGGAGGGCTATGAGCTCGGCTTCGTCAATGAAGTCGTGCCGCAGGGCAAGGCGCTGGAAGCCGCCGAACGTTGGGCCGCACAAATCTGCGCGAACAGCCCGATGTCGATCCGCGCGTCCAAGCAGACCATCGAACGCGGCCTTGCCGTGTCGCTTGAACAGGCAGTGCATGATCAGCGTGAATATCCGGCCGTGAAAGCAATGATTGCCTCGGAAGACTATGTGGAAGGCCCGAAGGCCTTCTCCGAAAAGCGCCCGCCGAACTGGAAGGGCAAATAACAAAACAGGCCTCGCATCACATCATGCGAGGCCTGTTTTCTCCAGGCACCGTTCACACCCGCGCAGGATCTGCTGACGCAACGCGCCAGCAGATCCCCGGTCGCGGTCAGCACCGTGACTTACTTGCCTTTGAACTGCGCAGGACGCTTCTCCAGGAACGCGGCAACGCCTTCCTTGAAGTCAGCGCTGGCGCCGGCCACCTTCTGGGACTGAGCTTCCATATTGAGCTGATCCTCGAATGAGTTTTCCGGGCTCTCCCAGTACAACTGACGGATCAGTGACAGTGCAACGGTAGGGCCATTGGCCAGATCAACGGCCATCTTGCGCGTTTCGGCGGCAAGCTCGGCATCATCCACCACACGATTGACCAGCCCCCATTCCAACGCCTTCTCGGCGGGCAGGCGCTCGCCAAGCAGCGACAGTTCAACCGATCGCGCCTTGCCGATCAGGCGCGGCAGCAACCAGGTCGAGCCGCAATCCGGCACCAGACCGATCCGGCGGAATGCCTGCAGGAAATAGGACGACCGCGCGCAAAGCACGATGTCGCCCATCAGCGCCATACTCATGCCGGCGCCGGCAGCCGGGCCATTGACCGACGAGACGATCGGGCAGTGCAGGTTACGCAGACGTCGCAACACTGGGTGGAAGTTCGTCTCAAGTGAAGCGCCAGCGCTCTTGCTCTTGCCTTCGGTCTTGTTGCGCCCCTGCAGATTTGCGCCGGTGCAGAACGCCCGGCCTGCTCCTGTCAGGACGAGCGCACGAATGTCGTCGCGCCGTTCCTCGATCGCGTCGAGCGCTTCACCAATTCCGTCGAGCATGTCGACGGAAATCGCGTTCATGACCTCTTGATGATCAAGCGTCAGGGTGGCGACCGGTCCGTCGATTTCGAGCGTAACATACTTGAACTGCATCATTTCCTCGCTGGAATATTCCGCTTACGCGCGGCCTTTTATTTTCGAACTCATATTTGATTTTTCTACCCCGGTTGTCCATGGTCGCTGCGATCATGCCGCCCCTCCCTAGACGGGACACTCGGTATCCGATCCACAAGACGTCAACGAGAAGCCTGAAAAGGAAGGGAACCCATGAGCATCTTCGACCTGAGCGGCCGCGTCGCGGTCATCACCGGTGGCAACGGCGGCATTGGCCTTGGCATCGCCCAGGCGCTATCCGCCGCCGGGTGCAACGTCTCGATCTGGGGCCGCAACGCCGAGAAAAACGCCGCAGCCGCCAAATCGATGGCAGGCAACGCCGGGCAAGTTGATAGCCAGATCTGCGATGTGACCAAGTCCGCATCCGTGAAGGCTGCGATGGAAGCGACGCTCGCCAGGTTCGGCCGCGTCGACGGCATGTTCGCCAATGCCGGTATTGGCGGCGGCGGTCGGGCCAGTTTTATCGACCGCACCGAAGAACAGTGGCGCACGATGTTCGACACCAATCTCGATGGTGTCTTCCACGC
The DNA here is from genome assembly GCA_963717905.1 of uncultured Alphaproteobacteria bacterium. Classification (GTDB taxonomy): domain Bacteria; phylum Pseudomonadota; class Alphaproteobacteria; order Rhizobiales; family Xanthobacteraceae; genus Tardiphaga. The sequence goes on along the minus strand of CAVQXM010000006.1, from coordinate 1,196,219 downwards.
GTTCCAGGCCGCCGCACGCCACATGACTGACCGGGCCAAGGCAGGCGACCCGTTTGGCCGGCTTGTTGCGACCTCGAGCCTTGCGTCGCTGTACGGCACGGCGCGCAATGAGCACTACGCCGCCACCAAGGCCGCGATCAATGCTCTGGTGCGCGCGCTTGCCGTCGAACTGGCGCGTCAGGGCGTCACCGCAAATGCCATACTGCCCGGCTGGATCAAGAGCGACATGACCGCAGGGGTGATGGCGGACGACAAGTTCGTCAATGCCGTGATGCCGCGGATCCCGGTGCGCCGTTTCGGGGAGCCTTCCGACTTCGGCGGCATCGCCGTTTACTTGATGAGCAAGGCGTCATCGTATCACACGTCCGATACATTCGTTATCGACGGTGGCTACACCGCATTCTGATCCATCACGTGATTACAAATGACACTTCGGACCGGGCAGCCTGTCCGAAGTGTCAGGCGTGCTGCGCCAGCGGCTAGCTTGTCGCCAGCGCAGCGCTGTGCTGCTGCGCTGCGTGACCGGTGCTGATCGCAAAACCCTCATATCCCTTGGCCGCAACGTCATCGCAGATCTTGCGATAGACGCCGACGCCGCCAATGTAGGGCATGAAGATCTGCGGCTTGCCGGGAATATTTGCCCCCATGTACCAGGAGTTCGCCTGCGGATAGAGAGTGGTGTGGGCCACCTCGTTGACGTGATCGACCCATTTGTCCTCGGCGGTCCTGACCGGCTCGATCAGCCTGTCGCCACGGCTCTGCATCCTGGACAGGCATTCCGTGATCCAATCGACATGCTGCTCGATAGACACAATCATATTACTCAGCACTGACGGACTGCCCGGCCCGGTGATCAGGAACAGGTTTGGAAAGCCCGCCGTCATCAGCCCGAGATAGGTGCGCGGTCCCGCTGCCCATTTCGCGTTCAAGGTTTCGCCATTGCGGCCAGAAATATCGATCTTGGCGACCGAGCCTGTCATCGCATCGAATCCGGTCGCCAGCACAATAGCGTCGACCTCGTAGAGTTCACCCGCGACTTTCACTCCATTCGTTACAATCTCATCGATTGGCGTGGCGCGAATATCAACCAGCTCGACATTGTCGCGGTTGAACGTCACGTAGTAGTCGGTGTCGACACAGATGCGCTTTGACCCGATCGGGTGGTTGTGCGGTTGCAGAAGCTGCGCCACCTTCGGGTCCTTGACGATCTCCGCGATCTTTTCCCGAACGAACCCGGCAGCGGTGTCGTTCGACGCTTTGTTCAGCGCAAGATCGTTATAGGCCATCATGAACGTGAGGCCGCCCTTCTCCCAGCGGCGCTGATAGTCGCTGCGGCGCTCCTCGTCGCTCACAGCGAGCGCGCTCGTCTCTGGCGGTTTGGTGACAATGCCGTTGCGCATCTCTTCGCGGGCGACACGACGCAACTCCTTGTAGTTCGAGCGCCAATGATTGCGTTCTTCATCTGTGAGCGCCGCGTTGCGCGCCGGCACGCTGAAATTTGGCGTGCGTTGAAATACGATAAGACGGCTCGCCTGCTCCGCGATCACAGGGATCGACTGGATCGCCGACGAGCCTGTTCCGATCACAGCGACGCGCTTGCCTGTAAAATTAACCGGCTCATGTGGCCAGTTGCCGGTGTGGTAAACCTCGCCCTTGAAGCTCGCCAGCCCTTCGATGTCAGGCGAGCGCGCGTTGGAAAGACAGCCGGTCGCGAGGATGACAAACCGTGCGGTGACCTTGCTGCTGTCATTGAGAGTGACCGTCCAGGTCTCGCTCGTCTCATCAAACCACGCCGCGTCAACGGAGGTGTTGAACTGGATGTCCTTACGCAAGTCCAGCTTGTCCGCGACATGCCCGGCGTATTTCAGGATTTCGGGCTGCGGCGAATAACGCTCGCTCCAATCCCAGGTCTGCTGCAACTCGTCATCGAACGAATAAGAGTACTGCATACTCTCGACGTCACAGCGTGCACCAGGGTATCGGTTCCAATACCAGGTGCCACCGACATCGCCCCCTCGCTCATAGACTTTCGCCGTCAGGCCAATGCCGCGCAACCGATGCAGCAGGTAGAGGCCGGAGAACCCTGCGCCGACTACAACTACATCATAGTCGATTTTGTCGTCTTGAGATCGAACGGATTGACGTATTGCAGCCATTGTCTCGCTCCCGTTTGTATTTTCTTTTTATTGATTGCTAGCATTCCCTCCGATGGGAGAAAGCGCAAGAGCGAAAGTTGGATGCAATTCTGGATTATTTTACAGGACGGGAATGACGCGCGTCCCGATCAGCGTGTGGCATCGCCGCGCGTCCGAGCCGCCGACCCAGCTCCGCCCTTGGCAGCCTCCGACGAAGTGCGCTAGCCTGCTGCCAAGCCGCCACTTGAAGCGGCCTCAAGAACGAATCGGAGAGGAAGCGATGAAAACGCCAATTTGCGATATGCTTGGCATCGAGTTCCCGTTGCTGGCTTTCAGCCATTGCCGCGACGTTGTCGCCGCTGTCAGCCGCGCAGGCGGGTTCGGCGTACTCGGCGCGACCGCCCACTCACCGGAGCGTCTCGAGCAAGACCTGACATGGATCGATGACCACGTTGGCGGCAAGCCCTATGGCATCGACGTCTTGATTCCGGAAAATACAGCGACATCAGGCGAGACCGACGTAAGCTGGAAGAGCGTCGAGGCGCGCATCACGCCCGAGCACAAGGCATTCACGAAAGACCTGCTGAAACGCCATGGCGTCGAGTATAGCGAGCCTCCCGTCGCTGACGACCAGCCGCAGCCGTTCGACGGACAACGCGCCCTTGAACTGCTTGATATCTCGTTTCGCCACCCCATCCGCCTGATCGCCAACGCACTGGGCGTGCCGCCGAAGGCCATGATCGAGATGGGCCAGAGGCATGGCGTGCCGGTTGCAGCTCTCGTCGGCGCCAAGGAACATGCCATCCGTCAGGTCGCCGCGGGCGTCGACATTCTGGTGGTGCAAGGCACCGAAGCCGGCGGCCACTGCGGCGAAGTCAGCACCATGGTGCTGGTTCCCGAAGTCATCAAGGCGATCAAGCCCATCCGCAACGTTCCGGTTCTCGCGGCGGGCGGCATCATGACCGGCAAGCAGATGGCGGCCTGCATGGCGATGGGCGCAGCGGGAGTCTGGACTGGCTCGGTCTGGCTCGCGACCACGGAATCGGAGACTTCGGAAATTTTTCGCGAGAAGATGATCGCCGCCTCGTCGCGCGACGCCATTCGCTCGCGTGGCCGCACTGGCAAGCCGGCACGGCAACTACGGTCCGTCTGGACGGACGCATGGGAGCGCGACGTTAATTCGCCGGGCGCGCTGCCGATGCCGATGCAATCGGTGCTCAGCCGAAATGCATTCGCATCGATCGACAAGGCTGCCGAGGCAGGAAATGTCAAAGCCCGCGATCTTGTCACTTATTTTGTCGGCCAGGGCGTCGGCTTGATCGATAGCGTCAAATCCGCTGGCGCAGTGGTGCAGGAATTCAAGGAAGACTTCGCAGAGGCGGTCGAACATCTCGGCTCACTGGTGTCCGAATGATCGTGTGGATCAGGCGGCTTGTATCGTGCACCGCCTGACCTGACGCCTACGCATTCAACAAGGCAAAGAAAATGGTAAACTCAACTGTAAGCGATGACCGCGTCCCGGTGATTATTGGCGTCGGTGAATATTCCGATCACCCGCACGACCTCGCCTCCAGCCTCGAACCGATGACGCTGATGCTCGAAGCTCTGCGCAATGCCGAGGCGGATACGGGCGCCAAGCTTCTAAGCGACATCAACTCGCTCGACATCATCAATTTCCTGAGCTGGCGTTATACCGAGCCCGAAAAGATCCTGAGCGAGAAGCTCGGCGCGAATCCCAAGCACGCCTACTATGGCCCTGTCGGCGGAGAGAGCCCGATCCGCTACCTGCACGAAGCGGCGCAACGCATCGCCCGCGGCGAAGCGTCGATCGCCGCCGTCACCGGAGCGGAAGCGCAGGGGTCCGCCACCAAGGCCGAGCGCGCGGGAATGTCCCTGCCCTGGACGCCATTCGCCCATGACGCGCCGGAACCTCTGCGTGGATCGAACTATCAGAAGCCATTGGCGGTGAAGCTCGGCGTCAACAAGCCGGTCACGGTCTATCCGTTCTATGAAGCGGCGACTGCTGCGCACTGGGGCCTGACGCCCCGCGAGGCGCTGGCTGAATCCGGCGACCTCTGGTCGAAATATTCAAAGGTGGCTGCCAGCAATCCCAATGCCTGGCTCAAGCGCAGCTTCAGCCCGGACGACATCACAACACCGACGCCGGACAACCGCTTGATCGCCTGGCCCTACACCAAGTTGATGGTCGCGAACCCGATGGTCAACCAGGGCTCCGCCATCATCCTGACCAGCCTCGCCAAGGCGCGCGCGCTTGGCATCCCGGCCAGCAAGATCGTTCACATCATCGGCGGCGCGTCAGCTGAAGAACCGCGCGACTATCTCGATCGCGATCAATATGTCGAAAGCCACGCCCAGAACGCCGTGCTGACAGCCTCAATGGCGCTGGTTGGCGGCAAGGCCGCCGCCTTCGATGCCGTCGAGCTCTACAGTTGTTTCCCCTGCGTGCCGAAGATGGCGCGCCGGACCCTTGGCTTCGGAGCCGATGTGCAACCAACCGTCGCCGGGGGGCTTACATTCTTCGGCGCGCCCCTCAATGCCTATATGGCGCACGCCGCCTGCGCCATGGTGCGGGCCATACGCGCAGGCGCGCAGACGGGTCTGCTCTACGGCCAGGGCGGCTTCGTCACCAAGCACCACAGCCTGGTGGTGGCGAAGGAGCAACCCGCCGGACCGATCGCGCAGGATACCTCCGTGCAGGCCGAGGCTGACCGCAACCGCCAGCCTGCGCCCGCTTTCACAGCTGAGCCGAAAGGCATCGGCAAGGTGGAAAGCGCCACGGTGATCTATGGTCGAAACGGCCAGCCCGAGCATGGCGTGGTGATCCTGCGCACCGAGCAGAATGAGCGAACGCTGGCGCGGGTGCCCGTGAGCGATGCAGTAACGCTGGCGCGGCTGCTTGATCTCGACAGGTCAGTGGTTGGCGCAACCGGCCCGATCACCATTGCGAACGACGGCGCGCCGGAGTGGCGTGCGGCCTAGCGCTAACGCATAAGGGCGAGAACAGGTCTCCACGCGCCCCCACGGGGAGACCTGTCATCCCTTGCTATCAGCGGGCTTGGTTTCGGCGGTTGGCTTGCCGCCCTTTCGCTCGGGGGTGCGGGTGACCCGCACTTTCTCGCCATCGAGCAGGCCATCGGGCGGCATCGGCACGATCAGATCCTGTTCCGACAATCCCGATGCGATCTCCACGGTGCGGCCGAAGTCACGCGCGATGGTGACCGGCTTCAAAGTCACGCGGCCCTCCCCGGCGACAGTCGCGACAGCGATGCCTGAGCGACCAAATATCAACGCGCTCGAAGGAACGGTTAGAAGGCCACTTTCGCGTGCCGGACTAAGCTTCACGTTGGCATAACCACCCGGCATCAACTCTCCCTTGGCGTTGTCGAGCAGCAGCTGCATCCGTGTCGTTCCGGATGCGGGATCGACCGCTTGCGACGACGACTCAACAGTCGCTGTGAATTGACGCCCGGGATATTCCGGCAGCGTGATGGAGGCCGTCGTTCCAAGCTTGATCGACGGCACGAAGGCCTGCGGCACGTTCACGAAGACACGCAACCGATGCACGTCTGAAATGACGAACATTGCCGGTCCGGTGCCAACACCCCCGCTGATCAACGCGCCAACATCCGTGTTACGCGCCGTCACGATGCCATCGAACGGCACGGTGATCTTCTTGAAGCCGGCAAGCGCATCAAGGCGCTCGACATTGGCGCGCGCGGCGTCGACCGCGCCTCGCTTGCCCTCAAGATCTGCAGTCCGCTCGTCAATCTCCTGCGCCGAAACGAAGTTGGATGCGACGAGGCTTTTACGCCGGAGCAATGTCGCTTCCGACAATTTCGCAGCGCTTTCGGCGCGCGCCAGATCCGCCCGTCCCTGCAGCAGTTGCTGATCCAGATCCGGGGCCTCGATTTCAGCAATCACTTGGCCGGCCTTGACGGCTGCGCCCATGTCGGCGCTCCAGCTTTTGACATAGCCGCTCACCCGGCCAAAAATCGGCGCGCGCGATAACGCTTCAAGCCGGCCGGGCAAATCCAGCGTCGCGTTGGTTTCGGTGCGCTCGGGATAGACAACCGCAACCGTCGGCAGGGATTGTGCGTCAGCCCACGATTTCAATTTGGTATCTGTCCTGGCGCGGGCGACCAATCCGTTGACGACGACACCGCCGGCGACGCACAGGCCGATCAGCCCCATCACCAGCAGCTTGCGAGTGGAAACGGCTGGCGAACGATCATTGGGCATAGGCGGTCTCCCGTGGAGCGGACGGCTCGGGCGCCTCCCTCTTGTGAACCATGCTGAAAACAACGGGAACGAACAACAAGGTCGCAACCGTAGCAAATATCAAACCGCCGATCACGGCCCTGCCAAGTGGCGCGTTCTGCTCGCCGCCTTCACCTAATCCGAAGGCCATCGGGGCCATGCCGATGATCATCGCGAGCGCAGTCATCAAAACGGGCCGGAACCGCACGAAACCGGCTTCCAGCGCGGCAGCCACCGGGTCCCCCAGCACCTCGTAACGTTCGCGGGCAAAGGAAATAACCAATACGCTGTTCGCGGTCGCAACGCCCATGCACATGATCGCACCCGTCAATGCCGGCACCGACAGCGTGGTCTCGGTCGTGAACAGCATCCAGACGATACCCGCCAGCGCAGCAGGCAGCGCCGTGATGATCACGAACGGGTCCGACCAGGACTGGAAGTTGACCACGATCAGCAGATAGATCAACACCACCGCCCCGAGCAGGCCGAACAACAACCCGTTGAAGGCGCTATCCATGGTCTCGGCCTGGCCTGTCAACAGGACGCTGCTGCCCCTTGGCAGATCGCCCCTGTTTGCGTCCAGGATCTTGCGAATGTCCTGCGACACGGCGCCGAGATCGCGGCCCTGCGTCGTTGCGTAGATCTGGATGGTTCGGCGAATGTCGTACTGAGTAACAACCGCGCTGGATGCTGCGCGGGACACGTCAGCGACACTGCCGAGGATCGGTGTAACCGCTGAAGCAGCGGATGTGATTGGGAGCATCTGCAAGGCGCTCAAGCTATCGAGGCGATGCTGCGGGGTTTGCATCACGATGTTATAGGAGACCCCGTTCTCCGGGTTCAGGAAGAACGTTGGCGCGACCTGCGAGCTGCCGGCCAGATTAACGACCAGGCTGTTGGTGACATCTCGCTCGCTCAGTCCGACGAATTGCGCGCGGGTGCGGTCGACATCGATCTTGAATGACGGATAGTTGGGCGACTGTTGAATGCGCGCATCGGCGACGCCCGGAATTTCACGAATTCGCGCCAGCAGTTTTGTCGCAAAGGCATAGTTTTCTGAAACGTTCGCGCCGCGCACTTGCACGTCAATCGGCGCAGGCGCACCGAAGTTCAGAATTTGGCTGACGATGTCGGCTGGCAGGAATGAAAAGCTGACGCCTGGAAAACGCACCGGCAATTCCTCACGAAGCTGGCGAACGTATTGCTCCGTCGGGCGCGTGGCCGTCACGCAGCTTGATCTGGATATCGCCATCCTGCGGCCCGATCACACCCGTGTTGTTATAGGTCATGTTGATGCCCGAGACCGGCATGCCGATGTTGTCAGCCATGGTCTCGATCTGATCAGGCGGAATGATCTGGCGAATGGCCTTCTGGATCTCAGCGAACTGATGCGCAGTTTCCTCAACGCGCGTGCCGACCTGCGTACGCGCGTGCAGCAAAATGCTTCCGGCATCCACGCTTGGAAAAAAGTTTCGCCCCAGGAAAGGCACGAGCAGGAACGACAAACCGACAAAGGTCAAAAATCCGGTGACGAACACCCCGCGCCGCGACAACGCCAGACCGAGGATGGCGTGATAGCTCGCGCGCACCCGTTCGAACCGCGCTTCAAATGCCCGTTGAAAACGAACCAGTGGATTGCGGGAGAGCGGCGGCTCGCCCTCGTGATGATGGTGCGCCTTGAGCAGATACATGGCCATCGTCGGCACCAGGGTGCGTGACAGGAGGAAAGACCATGCCATCGCGAACATCACGGCCATCGCCATCGGCACGAAGAGATAGCGTGCGATGCCATCAAGGAAGAACATCGGAACAAACACGATGCAGATACAAAGCAGGGAGACAAAAGCCGGCGTCACGATCTGGCGCGCACCGTCCATGATGGCGGTCTCGACGTCCTTGCCCTGCTCGAGATGCCAATTGATGTTTTCAATTGTAACCGTTGCATCGTCGACAAGAATGCCGACCGCCAACGCCAATCCGCCCAATGTCATGATGTTCAGCGTCTCGCCAAGCAGCGAGAGCATGATGATCGAGCCAAGCACCGAGAGCGGGATCGACACCGCGATGATCACTGTCGACCGCCAGCTGCCGAGGAACAGCAGGATCATGACGCTGGTCAGCAGGGCGGCAATGATGCCTTCATGCGCCACCGCCGTGATTGCGCCGCGCACGAAGAGCGATTGATCGCCGATGTAGCTGATCCGCAGGGCTTCAGGCAGCGTATCCTTGGCTTCCTCGACCTTGCGCTTGATGCCGGAGATAATATCCAGCGTTGACACTGCGCCAGCCTTGAGCACCATCATCAAGACCGAACGATTGCCGTCGACATGAACGATATTGGTTTGCGGCGCATTGCCGTCCAGCACCGTGGCGACGTCGCGGATAAAGACCATCGCGTTGTTCACCTCCCGGATGGGAAGGTTCGCGAGGTCGTCGATGTTCGGCACCGCGTTGTTGAGCTTGATTGAATATTCGAACTGCCCGATCTTCTGGGTGCCCACCGGCGTAATCAGATTCTGCGCAGCCAGCGCATTGGCCACGTCTTGCCCCGACAGGCCCCGCGCCTGCAGTGCATCGGGGTCCAGATCGATTCGAACCTGGCGCTGTTTGCCGCCGAAGGGAAATGGCATTGCCGCGCCGGGCACCGTGACCAGCTGCGTTCGCAAATCGTTGAAGCCGACATCCTGCAGCTGCTGCTCGCTCATGCCCTCGCCTGACAGAGCCAGATTCAGGATCGGCACCGTCGACGCGCTGTAGTTGATGATCAGCGGCGGCGTTGCGCCCGGCGGCAGCTGCCGGAGCAATGTCTGAGCAATTGCGGTGACCTGCGCATTCGCCGTCCGGATATCAACGTTTGGCTGAAAGAAGATCTTGATGATGCCGAAGCCGGCGTAGGAGTTGGCGACGATCCGATCGACATCATTCACCGTAGTCGTCAGGGAGCGCTGGAACTGGGTGCTGATCCGCCCGGCCATCTCGTCCGGCGGCAAGCCTGTATAGTTCCAGACAACCCCGATTACCGGAATGCGGATTTCAGGGAAGATGTCGGTCGGAGTCCGCATCGCAGCAAGAGGACCAAGGATCAGCAATAGCAGGGCGAGCACGACGAAGGTGTACGGCCGCGTCAGGGCAATGCGGACAAGCGAGATCATGAGCCAGTTATTCCAGGTTACCAATCAAACGGCGTGGCCCTGCCGAGCGTTCGGCGGCCTGTCGCGCGTGAGGAAGGCGCTCGCAAAGGTTGACAAAAGTATCAGTCAAACCCGCGCCAATCTCAACCCTGGATTATTGCACCCGCAATATAAACGCGCTCGGCTGGGAGACGCGTCCGCGCAATCAGGTCAACGGCTGGCAAAGCAGCCCGAAACGGAAAGATCCGGGCTGCCAGAGGTTTAGGCCGCCCGGACTGCCTGAAGGAACTGACGGACCTCGTGCTTGAGCCGTTCACTCTCGGCAGACAGCGACTGTGCCGCGCACAGAACGTGAGAGGACGCAGCCCCCGTCTCGGTTGCACCCTGCTCGACGTCGACGATGTTGGCAGTGACCTGCAGGGTTCCGTTCGACGCCTGCTGCACGTTGCGGGCGATCTCCTGCGTCGCGGCACCCTGCTGTTCAACAGCGGAGGCAATGGTCGACGAAATTTCCGAAATCCGGTTGATGGTGTCGCCGATCTCCTTGATCGATCCGACCGAATCCCGGGTCGCGATCTGAATGCCCGAAATCTGCTGGCTGATTTCTCCGGTCGCCCTCGCCGTTTGCTGCGCCAGTGCTTTCACTTCCGCCGCGACGACAGCAAAGCCTCGACCGGCATCGCCGGCGCGAGCCGCTTCAATGGTCGCGTTCAACGCCAACAGGTTAGTCTGGCCGGCAATTGTGTTGATCAACTCGACGACATCGCCAATACGGGCAGCCGCCTTCGCCAGTTCCTCGACAAGACTATTGGTCACTTGCGCTTGCTGCACCGCTTCAGTTGCGATGATCGCGGACTGTTGAACCTGGCGGCTGATCTCATTGACTGACGACGTCAATTGCTCGGTCGCCGACGCTACCGACTGAACATTGCTCGATGCTTCGTTGGACGCTGACGATACAACCGCAGCCAGTTGCTGTGACCGCACAGCCGTCGATGTCAACGTGCCAGCGGAGGCTTCCAACTCTGTCGAGGCCTGCGACACCGTCTCCACGATGTTACCGATAATCGTTTCAAAGTCGCGGGTAATCGCATGGACGCGCTCGCTGCGGCGAAGCTTTTCATTGGCATCCTCGGCCGCCACCAGGTCCGCCGCCTGCTTGTCGATCAAGGCTTCCTTGAAGACCTGCAAGGCGCTCGCCATCGCCCCGAGTTCGGTTTTCGCGCCCTGCAGCGGAACCTCCGCATAGAGATCGCCCTCACTGAGCGCCTGCATCGGCTTGATGATCGAGGCAATGCCGCGCGAAACGTCACGCACCAGAAGGACTGCGGCACCCGATCCGATCACGATGGCGATCGCAAGCAACACCAGAACGAGCTTGATCGTTTGAGAGAAGCTATCGGCAGCGGCAACGCCAGCTTGATCAGCCCCCTGATTGATCAGGGTGGTGCTCTTCGTCAGTGCGGCGTCAGCCTTTTCTGCGATAACGTTGGCTCGCGAATGCAACACCAGCGCCTCGCTGTCGATGCTCTCCCGCGAGTATTCGAGCACTTTCTTGATCGCTTCGAGATATTGCGCGAAGAGCGTCACCGCTTCATCCAGATTTGCGCGTTCATCCGGCGTTGCAACAATCGGCTCGTACCGCTTGACCGCCGCCTCATAGTCCTTGAGCGCCTCGCCCATTGCCACTTCCTCGCGCTGCATGATCGCATCCGAATTGGCGAGGAGATGTGAGCGCACAATCGCACGATAGCTCATCGCCGCCATGCGCATCTCACCGAGTACGCGCATTCGCGGCAGCCAACCGTCAACGATGGCTGCAGTCGAGCTGTTGATCGTGAACATCTGCTTGACCGCCATTCCTCCCATCGCCGTCAGGGCGATCAGTAGGAAGGTGACAACAATCGTGACCTTTGCTCGGATGGATAGTTTGGCGTGCATCAATTCGTCCTAAGTCCATATGCGCGGCTGTCGCATTGGCGCGCACCATGGTGGCTTTGGGTTAAAGGATTTCGACAAGCAGATGACATGACCTGCATGCAGTTTAGCGGGCCATCGTTTCACAATGCCGTTGCAGAGACCGGATAGAAGGTCGGGTTTTGCTGGCATGTGGAACGAACAAAAACCGCTCCGAACATGTTCGGAGCGGTTTGGTCTATTTGAAACTGCCGTGATCAGGCTGCGCGAACAGCGTCCAGGAACTTGCTGACTTCGTGCTTGAGCCGATCGCTCTCGGCAGACAACGACTGTGCCGCCGACAGAACCTGGGAAGATGCCGTCCCCGTCTCGGTAGCGCCCTGCTCGACGTCCACGATATTGGCAGTCACCTGCATCGTTCCATTCGACGCCTGCTGCACGTTGCGGGCGATCTCCTGCGTGGCAGCGCCCTGCTGTTCAACAGCCGAAGCGATGGTCGACGAAATCTCCGAGATCCGGTTGATGGTGTCGCCGATCTCCTTGATCGATCCCACCGAATCCTGCGTCGCGATCTGAATGCCCGAGATCTGCTGGCTGATCTCGCCTGTCGCCCTGGCGGTCTGTTCGGCCAAAGCCTTCACTTCCGAAGCCACAACGGCAAAGCCACGGCCAGCGTCGCCGGCGCGAGCCGCTTCGATCGTCGCATTGAGCGCCAGGAGATTGGTCTGACCGGCGATCGTGTTGATCAGCTCAACGACGTCGCCGATACGCGCGGCCGCCTTCGCCAATTCCTCGACGCGGTCGTTGGTCGCCCGCGCCTGATGCACCGCTTCCGAAGCAATCATCGCCGACTGCTGAACCTGGCGGCTGATCTCATTAACTGAAGACGTCAGCTCTTCGGTTGCCGAAGCCACCGACTGCACGTTGCTCGAGGCTTCGCTGGATGCCGACGACACGACGGCTGCCAGCTGCTGCGAACGCACGGCCGTCGAGGTCAGCGTGCCCGCAGAGGATTCCAGTTCGGTCGACGCCTGCGACACGGTCGCCACGATGTTGCCGATGATCGTTTCGAAGTCGCGGGTGATCGCATTGACGCGCTCGCCACGGCGGATCTTGTCCTCGGCATCCTCTGCCGACATCATGTCCGCCGCCTGCTTGTCGATCAAGGCTTCCTTGAAGACCTGCAGGGCATTCGCCATCTCGCCCAGTTCGGTGTTCGTGCCCTGCAACGGAACGTCAGCGTAAAGGTCGCCAGCGCTGAGCGCCTGCATCGGGCTGATAATCGAGGCGATGCCGCGTGATACGTCGCGGATCAGAATGACAGCGGCCAAGACGCTCAGCAGACCTGCAGCAATCAGGATAGCGACCACCATCGTGAAGGCTGATTCATAGTCTTCCGAGGCTGACTTGCCTGCTGCAAGGGCGCCGCCCCGGTTCAAACGAGCGGCAGAGAGCAAAAATTCATCTGCCGAAAGGCCGACCGGCAACACACTTCGTTCGTTTAGCTCCTGTGCGGCGCGAATGCTTCCGCCCGCCGCTTTTCGCGACAGCGCCAGGACTTCTTGAGACAGGTTGGTAAATTCGTCCCAACGCTGTACCCAGTTCATGTAGAGCTTGCGCTCCTCCGGTGAGGAGATCAGGATTTCATAGCGCAGACGGACCGCGTCCAACCGCTCGGAAACCTCATCGAGGAGGGATTGGATATTGGCCTTGCCGTCTACCGTATCCGTCAGCAAATGCGAGCGAAGCAATTCACGATACTCGCCCACTTCGGCGCGCAGATCGCCCAGCGTCTGCACGCTCGGCAGCCAGACCTTCTCAAGCGCGACGGTCGACGTGTGAATTGCGCGCATCTTCATCAAAGCAAACGCGCCGATCCCGACCGAGCAGACGACAAGGAAACAAACGACGATCGTAATCTTGAGGCGGATTGAAAGCCGGGAAAGCATAGCGTGAGAGCCCTTAGGTAATTCAAGCAAATCTCGAACGCTGAGGACTATGGGCCGTAGGTAGTTAATGGACCCAAAATATACAGATACCTATTGCCTTTGCAGGCAAGATTTTCCGATTGAGAGACACAGCAAGCCAGAAAGCCTGGCATTGAGGCACATTCGATAGTGCCATTGTCGAAGTTCAAACCTGCCGATAGCTATCAGTCCAGCAACCTGAGGGCGTCACTGAAGAAATCAAATCCGCCAAAGTTGCCGGACTTCAACGCCAGCATCATATCTCCTTGCCGGGCCCCGACAGTTTTCAGAACGGGTACGCCCGGCGCGATCTCCTCACCCACAGCGAAACCGGGGATCGCCAATCGATCGACCACGGCGCCCGAGGTTTCGCCACCCGCAACAATCAGACGTCGCACACCCGCCTCGACCAAGCCCTGCCCGATATCAGCCATGGCCTGTTCAATGACATGGCCGCTCTGATCGCGACCATGCAACGACTGCAAATCCGCGACATCGCGCGGCGCCGAGCTGCTGGTGACAAGAACAGGGCCCTGACCCAACCGCGCAGCGGCCCAGTCGAGCGCGCGCTGCACCTCGTCGCCACCATCGAACAAGCGCGCAAGATCGAGCCGATAGACCGGCATGATTTGCGACGCCCGTGCGATCTGCTGCAGCGTCGCCTGCGAACAGCTCCCGACGAGGCAAGCCTGAAAGCCACCCACGGGAGAAAACCGCATCGCTGATCGCGCGTGAGCGGTGACTTCACCGGTCACGACAAGCGCCCGCGCAAGTCCAAGACCGAGCCCGGAGGCCCCGACCGAAACCGGATGCTCAAGCGCGACGCGGCCAAGCGTTTCAAGGTCCCGCTCACACACGGCATCAGCGATGGCGGCTCCGAAGCCTTGCTCTGTCAGAGCGCCGAGCGCAGCCTGCACCGCCTCCGGCCCCTGGCTCACGGTCGCGAGCGCGAGCAGGCCGACTTTGGTTGCGCTTTGTCTCGCCAGCACGCGAACGAGATTGGCGTCATGCATCGGATTGAGCGGGTGGTCCTTCAACGGGCTTTCGTTCAGCGGCGTATGGCCGACGAACAGATTGCCCTGATAGACCGTGCGGCCGGTCTCCGGAAACGCGGGCGTCACCAGCGTCATCGGCGCTTGCGCATCTGCGCGCAAGGCATCCATCACCGGGCCGATATTGCCGGCATCGGTTGAATCAAATGTCGAACAGATCTTGAACAGGATATGGTTGGCGCCGCGCTGGCGCAGCCACTGCTCAGCCTTGCGTGATCGCTCGACCGCGATGTCGGCAGCGATCGAGCGGCTCTTGAGCGACACCACAACAGCGTCAACCTCCGGCAGACTCATACGCCGTATCCGGCAGGCCTATCGTCTGTACCGTGCGCAAGCCGCAACGCGTCAACGTATTGGCGAGGTCTGACGCGCCCGTATAATCATCCGCGATACAGCCAAGCGCAATTTTCATATCGGTTGACCTGCATAGGGGCGGAACCAGTCCAGCCCGGCTTCAGTCATGCCGCGAGGACGGTATTCACAGCCAACAAACCCGCGATAGCCCAGCCGGTCGAGTTCATCGAACAGGAAGGGATAGTTCAGTTCTTCGCCATCCGGCTCGTTACGCGATGGCACGCTGGCGATCTGAATATGCCCGATCAGCGGCAAGAAGCTCCGCAGCCGCGTCGTCACGTCGCCATGAAGAATCTGGCAGTGATAGATGTCGAACTGCAGTTGCAGGTTTGGCAGATTGAGATCGTCCAGCAGATCCCGCGCGAATTCGAAGTCATCGAGGAAATAACCGGGCACATCGCGGCCGTTGATCGGCTCGATCACCACAGTGATGTCATGCTCGGCGAAGAAGCCCGCCGCCGTCACCGCCGCCTGGCGAAACGCCGTGACAGCCTGCGCATCCTTTCGAGAAGCAATGCCAGCCATCATGTGCACGCGCTTCACCCCGGTCGCTCTGGCGTAGGGCAGCGCCGTGCGGAAACTCTTCTCCAGATCATCGAACCGGCCCGGCAACGATGCAAAGCCCTTATCGCCAGCGTTCCAGTCGCCCGGCGGCAGATTGAACAGCGCCTGCGTCAGGCCCGCGCTCTTCAGCCGCTCGCCGACGAGTTCAGCAGGGTGATCATACGGAAACAAAAACTCGACCGCTCGAAAGCCTGCAGCTGCAGCCGCATCAAACCTGTCGAGAAACGGATGCTCGTTGAACATCATGCTGAGATTGGCGGCAAATCGGGGCATTACGGACTCACATCAATGTCGAGACAACTGAAATTGATCATTAGCATTTCGCACGCTACGACTCACCCGGCAGCTTCACCCCGCTGACGCGGGCATACATCCGGGCGACGGAGGCATCATCGTCACGGCCCATTCCGGACGCTGATGTCATCAGAAACATTTGAAGCGCTGCCGCAGCCAATGGCACCGGAAACTTCGCCTGTCGCGCCATGTCCTGAATGATACCGAGATCCTTGACGAAAATATCGACCGCGCTGCGTGGACTATAGTCGCCCGCGACGACGTGCGGCATCCGGTTTTCGAACATCCAGGAGTTACCTGCCGAGGCTGTGATCACCTCGTAGACTTTCGCCAGGTCCAGTCCCTGCCGGGCGGCAAAGGTCAAAGCCTCCGAAGCGGCGGCGATATGAACGCCTGCCAGCAGCTGATTGATCATCTTGAAGGCTGCACCCTGCCCCGGCGCATCGCCAAGGACGTAAAGATTTTGCGCGAGCGCATCGAGCGCTGGCCTGGCCTGGTCAAACGCCGCCGAGCTGCCCGACGCCAGAATGGTCAACTCACCCTGCGCCGCGCGTTGCGCGCCGCCGGAGATGGGCGCGTCAAGATAGAGTCTTCCCGTTGCCGTCAGGCGCTGGGCAAAGCTACGGGCAAAGTTCGGATCCATCGTCGCTGACGATATGAACACCGCGCCTTGCGGCATACTTGCTGCGACGCCATTCTCACCAAACAGGATCGCCTCGGTTTGTGCGGCGTTTACGACGACGCTTACGACAGTATCGGCGTCCCGCGCCGCCTCAGCCGGAGAGGCAGCGCCACGGCCGCCCTCATCAACAAGCCGGGCGACGGGCTCGGGCGATACGTCATATCCGGTCACAGTAAATCCGGTGCGCTTCAGTGATTGCGCCATGCCAAAGCCCATGGAGCCAAGCCCGATGACAGCGACACGACGTTTGTCCGAGGCGTTAGTCATTCAACCACCCTCCCAACCCTGCGGCCCGTATTGTTTCCTTGCTCTTCGGCTGGCCGTGATCGGTCCATATCACAGCTTGGCGAGCCTGCCAAAGCATGGGACAAACGATACCAGTCATTCGGGGCGTGATCGATGATGAATGAAACTGGCTTGCGCGAACAGATCTGCCGCTTCGGTCGCTCGTTATTCGACCGCGGCCTGACACCGGGATCATCCGGCAATATCAGCGTCCGCTGCGAGGATGGCGGCTGGCTGGTGACACCGACCAATGCATCGCTTGGCGCACTCGACCCTGCCCTGCTGTCGCGCCTTGACGCCAGTGGAAGATTGCTATCGGGCGCAGCGCCGACCAAAGAAGTGCCGCTGCACTCTGCGATTTATGAAAGCCGCCGCAACGCCAGCGCAGTGGTTCACCTGCATTCAACTCATTCCGTAGCACTGTCGATGCTGCCGGAGATCGACCCGCGCGCCGCGTTGCCGCCAATGACGCCCTACTATCTGATGAAATGCGGCCCGACGGCGCTGGTGCCGTACTATCGTCCCGGCGACCCCGCTGTAGCGGACGCGATCAGGGGACTTGCCGGAAAATATAGTTCGGTGCTGCTTGCCAACCATGGTCCGGTCGTAAGCGCTGATAGTCTGGAGGCTGCTGTCTACGCCATGGAGGAGTTGGAGGAGACCGCAAAACTCTACCTGCTGCTACGCGGCCTCAACCCGCGCTATCTGACGCCGGCGCAGGTCGGCGACCTCGTGACAACCTTCGGGCTCGCGTTGCCGGACAGTGCCGAGGAACACGATCATGATTGAGACGATTCGTATTCCAAGCGAATGCCGCAATCATTGTTGGCTCCGCAGGCGACAATCAGTTGACGCTGTCCAATACAGCAGGACAACATAGTTCAAACCAACGTTGTACGCCTCGACATCAGGATGTTCCGATGAGCCAGACCGCCACCAACCTGCAGATCGTTTCCGCGCGGCTGTGGAGCAGCATTCACGATACGGCGAAATTTGGCGCAACCCGCAAAGGTGGCATCCGTCGTCTGACGTTGAGCGCCGAAGACAAGCAGGTGCGCGACTGGTTCCGCGCCGCTTGTGAAGCGGCAGGCTGCGAGGTGCGCGTGGACGCACTCGGCTCGATGTACGCGCTCCGCAAGGGGCGCGACATGACCAAGCTGCCGATCGGAATCGGCTCGCACCTTGATACGCAGCCGACCGGCGGTAAATACGATGGCGTGCTTGGCACCCTCGCCGCGCTCGAACTGGTGCGAACCCTGAATGACGCAGGCATCGAAACCGACGCGCCGATTTGCATCGTCAACTGGACCAATGAAGAAGGCTCACGCTTTGCCCCTGCGATGATGGCCTCCGCGGCCTATGTCGGCGACTTCACCACCGACGACATTCTCAGCCGCAAGGATGCGCAAGGCGTCACCGTCGGCGAGGCGCTCGACAGCATCGGCTACCGCGGAAGCGAGCCTGTCGGCGCCATCAGGCTCGGCAGCTTTGTCGAACTGCACATTGAACAGGGACCAATCCTGGAAGCCGAAGGCAAGACCATCGGAGTCGTTGAGAACGGCCAGGGCGTGCAGTGGTATGACGGCCGCATCATTGGCTTCGAAAGCCACGCCGGCTCAACCCCGATGCCGCTGCGGCGCGACGCGCTGCTGACGCTGTCGGAGATTGCCCTCGGGCTGGAGAAAATCGCCGCGGGTCATCACGGCATCGCCGTGGCCACCATCGGCGAAGCCGTGATAGCCAGCCCGTCGCGCAACGTCATTCCTGGCGAGATCAATTTCACGGCCGATCTACGCAGCGTCGACGACAAAGTGACTGTTGCGATCGATCAGGCGTTCCGCGCGCTGTGCGCCGAGGTTGCCGCCAAGCGCAAGGTCGAGGTGCAGCTGACGCGCGTGTGGCACAAAGCGCCGACGCATTTCGACACAACGCTCGTCAGTGCGGTCGAGGCCGCGGCGAACAAACTCGGCTACAGCCACCGGCGGATTACCTCCGGCGCAGGCCATGATGCCTGTAACCTGAACACCATCATGCCGACTGCGATGGTATTCGTGCCGTGCAGGGATGGCGTCAGCCATAACGAACTGGAAGACGCCACGCAGACCGATTGCACCGCGGGGGCCAACGTGCTGCTTCATACGGTTCTGCAACTTGCTGGCGTGGCGGCGAATTAAAACAAAGGCCCAAGACGGCCAACCGGGGAGATCCGACGTGCGAGCAGTCTATGTCGATGCCGACGAAGCATCCGCAACGATCCTGAAGCAACTGGCGCAGCCTGGTGATCCAGTCATTGATATCCATCTCGACCCGGACGTGAAGCCGACGTCGATCCCCGACGTGCTCGGCGATGCGGATATTGCCATCATCGACCACAGCTACCTGCCGACCGATGTCGCGAAGAACTGCGCCGCCCTGAAGCATGTCGTATTCCTCGGCACCGGCGCGCGCAGCTACATGAACATCGAGGAACTCGCCGAGCTTGGCATCGAGGTTCACCTGATCCGTGGCTATGGCGACACCGCAGTCGCCGAATGCGCCATCGCGCTAATGTGGGCCGGCGCGCGCACGCTCGCGCTGATGGACCGCGGTATGCGCGCTGGCAACTGGCTGCGCAATGAAGGCATGCAGCTCACCGGCAAAACGCTGGGGCTGATCGGTTTCGGCGGAATCGCCGCCGAGGTCGCCCGCATCGCTGGCGGCAGCGGAATGCGCGTCATAGCCTGGAACCGGACACCAAAGACCCATCCTGGCGTCGAGCTTCACCGACATTGACACCCTGCTGGCGCAGAGCGACGTGGTCTCGCTGCATCTGCTGCTGAACGACGAGACGCGCGGCTTCCTGTCCCGCGAACGCATCAACGCCATGAAGCCGGGCGCGATGCTGGTTAATACCGCGCGCGGGGCCGTTGTCGATCAAGCCGCGATGATCTACGCCCTAAAGTCCGGTCACCTCCGTCACGCCGGGCTTGATGTGTTCGATATCGAGCCGCTGCCCGCCGATCACGTGCTGACCACGATCGAGAATGTCACGCTCTCAGCGCATTCCGCATTTCGCACACCGGAGGCGAGCATCAACCTGATGGCCGCCGCCGCCGCACATTGCCGGCGGATCGCGGGGTAACGCCAGTTGGTCATGACCGGGCGTGGTTGCCACGACCGGCGATGACAGATTGATACTCATACGCTGGTTTACGTTGTTAGCCAGATGCCTTGAAACGCGCCTAGCGTTCCAAGGCATCCCTGCAGTCGTGGCCTGCCAGCCTCTTACTCCACCATCTCAGCGATGGCCTTGCCGCAAGCCGTGGTGTCTGCCTGACCGCCGAGATCGCGGGTACGCAGGGTGCGTTCTTCCAGCGTCCGCTCGATTGCCTTGACGATGGAATCCGCAGCCGCCTTCTCGCCGAGATGTTCGAGCATCATCGCGCCTGACCAGACCATGCCGATCGGGTTGGCGATGCCCTTGAAGGCGATATCCGGCGCGGAGCCGTGAACCGGCTCGAACACCGAGGGATGATCGCCGGGCGGATTGATGTTGCCGGACGGCGCGATGCCGATGGTGCCGGTACAGGCCGGGCCAAGATCCGACAGGATGTCGCCGAACAGGTTGGAGCCGACAACCACGTCAAACCAATCCGGATGCAGCACGAAGTTCGCGGTGAGAATGTCGATGTGGTACTTGTCCCACTTCACATCCGGATAGGCCTTTGCCATTTCCTCCACCCGCTCGTCCCAATACGGCATGGTAATCGAGATGCCGTTTGACTTGGTGGCCGAAGTCAGATGCTTTTTCGGGCGGGACTGCGCCAGATCGAATGCATATTTGAGAATCCGGTCGACGCCGATACGGCTCATCACCGTCTGCTGAGTGACGAACTCACGCTCGGTTCCGCCGAACATACGGCCGCCGACCGACGAATATTCGCCTTCGGTGTTTTCGCGAACCACCCAGAAATCGATATCGCCAGGCTTGCGGCCCGCCAGCGGGCTCGGCACGCCGGGCATCAAGCGCACCGGACGCAGGTTGACGTATTGATCGAACTCGCGCCGGAATTTGAGAAGCGATCCCCATAGTGAGACGTGGTCCGGGATTTTCTCCGGCCAGCCGACCGCGCCGAAGAAGATCGCGTCGTGCTTGCCGATCTGCGCCTTCCAGTCCTCCGGCATCATCTCGCCGTGCTTGGCGTAATAGTCATACGACGCGAAGTCGAAGTGATCGAACTGCAGGTTCACCCGATGCTTCTTGGCGGCGGCTTCCAGCACGCGCAGCCCTTCCGGCATGACCTCCTGCCCGATACCGTCACCCGCAATCACTGCAATACGATAGGTTTTGCTGGACGTGCTCACCGAACCAATTCCTCCCCATGACAATCAGATCGGCGCATTGGCGCACCGCCTGCCGCGTCAGCTTTGACCGAATCCAGCGGAATGATCAACGCTGCAATGCAAAAGGCCAATCTGGCTTGCTTTGGTCGCGCAATGGGCCCGAACCGGTTACGCTAGGCCGTTTTCGATCAACAAAGACCATCATCAACAACGCGAGACACTATGGACCTGCATCTGCGCGGCAAGCGCGTTCTCATTACCGGGGCCTCCAGAGGAATTGGCGCAGCCGCTGCCGAGACCTTCGCCAGCGAGGGTTGCAACCTGCATCTGGCGGCGCGCGACAAGGCGGCTCTTGATGCGCTGGCTGCGCGGCTTCGACCCGCACATGGCGTCGATGTCCGGGTGCAGGTCACCGACCTGCGCAATGCCGCTGATCTCGCTGCTCTTGCTGCCGCAGCCGACGACATCGACGTACTGGTGAACAACGCGGGTGACATTCCGCAGGGAACGCTTGAGCAGATCGACGAAGAGAAGTGGCGGCACGCCTGGGAGCTGAAGCTGTTCGGCTTCATCAATCTGTCGCGGCAGGCCTATGCGCACATGAAACGCCGCGGCCATGGCGTCATCGTCAATTGCATCGGCGCAGCCGGCGAGAAGTTCAACGCCAGCTACATCTGCGGCAGCACGGCCAATGCGGCGCTGATGGCCTTCACCCGCTCGCTCGGCGGCAAGAGCCTTGCCGACAACATTCGCGTTGTCGCCATCAACCCGGGGCCGGTTCGCACCGATCGCTACATGACCCGCACGCTCGCCGCAGCACGCGCGCAATTCGGCGACGAGAATCGCTATCCCGAGCTCGAAACCCATCTGCCGTTGCAGCGGCCCGCTCATGCGCAGGAGATCGCCGACATGATGGCATTCCTCGCATCCGACCGCTCCGCCTACACCACAGGCGCAGTCGTGACGATTGATGGCGGCTATAGCACCGGCTGGGGAAGCTAACCGTCGCAGCCACATGCAGAGCTGCCCACAGCTTGCAAAATTCAAGTTGCAGCAGCCCGGATAAAACAACACAGTCCACTCACAACAAAGAAACAAGACCAACGGAGACCCAAGGCGTGACGTCACATCAGGAACTCATCAAGGCAACGGCGTGCGAGATCGTTGACCGCCTCAACAGCGGCGATGTTACCCCGTTAGATCTTCTCGATGCGTTGGAACAGCGCATCGCCGAGGTTGACGGCCAGGTCAACGCACTGCCGACACTTTGCTTTGATCGCGCCCGCGCGCATGCGGCTGAACTGATGAAGCGCCCGCTCGGCGATCGCGGCCTGCTGGCCGGGATGCCCATTCCGATCAAGGACCTCACCGACGTCGCAGGCGTACGCACCACCCAAGGTTCGCCAATCTTCAAGGACGTGATCTCGGCCAGATCCAACTTTCTGGTCTCCAACCTCGAAGACAACGGCGGCGTCATCTACGCCAAGTCGAACACGCCGGAATTCGGCGCTGGCGCGAACACCTTCAACGAGGTTTTCGGCGCGACACTCAATCCATGGGACCTGTCGAAATCAGCCGCGGGCTCGTCGGGTGGCGCGGCCGCCGCATTGGCCAGCGGAACGGCATGGTTGGCTCACGGGTCGGACCTCGGCGGCTCGCTTCGCAATCCCGCCAGCTTCTGCGGCGTGGTCGGCCTGCGCCCGAGCGTTGGCCGGGTCGCCCAGACGCCTGCGGTGGCTGTCGCCCGGACCCTCGGCGTGCAGGGGCCGATGGCGCGCAACGTCGATGATCTGGCTTTGATGCTCGACGCCATGACGGGCGAAAACCCGCTCGATATCCTGTCGCTCCCCAGGACCCCGGGCTCGTTCCTCGCCGAAGCGCGCTCCGGCGCCAAGCCCAAGCGCGTCGCCTATTCGCCCGACCTCGGCATCACCCCGGTCGATCCGGAAGTGGTTGAGATCACCCGCAAGGCGGCGTTGAAGCTGGCAGAGGCTGGCGTCATCGTGGAAGAAGCACATCCGGACCTGAGCGAGGCGCATGAGTGCTTCCACGTTCTCCGCGCATTTGACTACGCTCTCTCCAAGGCCAAGTTGCTGCGCGACAAGCGCGACCTGCTGAAGCCTGAGGTCATCTGGAACATTGAAGAGGGGCTGAAACTTCGTATCGAGGACATCGAGCGGGCTGAAGCCCAGCGCGTCACCCTCGCTGCCCGCGCCCATGACTTCTTCCAGACCTACGACCTGTTGCTCGCGCCAGCGACGATCGTCTCCCCGTTCCCGATCGGGGATCGCTATGTCGCGGAATGCAACGGCGTCAAGTTCGACAACTACATCCTGTGGCTGGCGATTGTCTACGCGATCACCCTGACCGGTTGCCCGGCCCTGTCGCTGCCATGCGGCTTTACGTCGACGGGTCTGCCTGTCGGCCTGCAGGTCATCGGCCCGCATCGCGGCGAAGGCTCGCTCCTCGCTGGCGCGCGCATGCTTGAGGACATCCTGGGCCTGCGCGGCTCGACCCCGATCAATCCCCGCAGCAAGTAACAGCCCGCCATCAACCGACCAGAAGCCACGCCGCTCGCGCCGCGTGGCTTTTCTGTTTCAACAGATCCGTCCTGCACTGCGATGCAACACGACGGATCACCATCGACTGCGATTGAGAACAATCGCGTGGTTAGGCGGGCTTGATTTAAAATCTTTCCAAACCGCCAGCGATGAGTTAGCATTGGTCACAAGCCGCAAAGGCTAGTATTGGGGAGGATTTCATGACGCTCAAAATCCGCGTCGATCCAGATCGCTGTCAGGGCCATAGCCGCTGCAAGTCGCTAGCGCCGGATCTCTTTCAACTTGATGAGTATGGCTACGCGAGCGCTGTCGGCGACGGAACGGTTCCTGCCGAGCTTGAGGAGCAGGCCTGGCTCGCCCGCGCGAATTGTCCAGAGGAAGCTATCGAAATCACGGAGAGCTAACGCCACCACTGCAACGCCTTGCGTTTGATCGTCCCATCCCGGCAGCCCACATCAAAGGGCTAAGGCTTCGAGGTAACGAGCGATGAACCAGCAGATACCCGTCCAGGACTGGCTAACTGATTTCGACCATACCGATCCACGTTGGACCGAAGATCCCTATCCGATCCTCAGCGAGATTCGCAGCAAGTGCCCCATTGCTCATACGGAGCGCTATCTCGGCGTCTATCTGCCAACGACCTATGAGGCCGTCAAACAGATCTCCTATGACACTGCATCCTTCTCATCGCGCCGCGTTGTCGTGCGGTCGGTCAGACCCGAGCCGCCGATCCCCTCGCCGCCGATTACCGCTGACCCGCCGACGCACAAGCCGTTCAAGCAACTTCTGTTGCCGCCGTTCACGCCCGACGCGGTGAGAGCACTCGAGCCAGATGTTCGCGCCATCTGCGACACACTGATTGACCAGTTCATCGCAGACGGAAAATGCGACGCGGCGAACCAGTACACCAAATATATTCCTGTCCGCACCATCGCGCATATGCTCGGCATTCCGCGCGAGGACGGCGACCTCTTCATCAAATGGATTTATCAGATCCTCGAGCTCGGCATCAAGGACGATGTGGAGTTGATGAAAGGCGTGAAGGACATGTCGATGTACTTCGCCGGTCAGATCGAGAAGCGCAAGAAGCAGCCGACCGACGATCTGATTTCGACACTGATGAACGCCAAAGATGCTTCAGGCCAACCGTTGAGCGATGCGCATGTTCTCGGCGCGCTGCGCCTCCTGCTGATCGCCGGCATTGATACAACATGGAGCGCCATCGGCGCCTCGCTCTGGCATCTTGCCAGAACACCTGCGGATCGCGACCGCCTCGTCGCCGAGCCCGAGCTCATCCCGAACGCTATCGAGGAGTTCTTGCGCGCCTATTCTCCGGTGACCATGGCGCGCGAGGTGATGCAAGAGGCGAACGTCAGTGGATGCCCGATGAAGCCCGGCAATATGGTACTGTTGTCGTTCCCTGCGGCGAACCGCGACCCGGCAGTTTTTCCAAATCCGGACGATATCATCATCGATCGGAAAGAGAATCGGCACGTCGCATTCGGTCTCGGCATACACCGGTGCGTCGGTTCCAACCTCGCAAGAATGAATATGGCCATTGCGCTGGAGGTATGGCTGAAGCGCATACCGACATTCGAGATCGACACGTCGATACCAGTTTCGTGGTCGGAAGGTACAGTGAGGGGGCCACGCATCCTCCCAATTAAGTTTTAGCGAAACGGAACACAGTTAACTCGATTTGCGTTCCTGTCGGAAATTTGGCAACGCACGCCACTGCGCAGCCAAATTCCGAAAGGCGGACTTATGAGTACAATTACAGGGACAGCAGAGGGAGGCGCTCCTCCTCCAATGGAGGCTGCTGACGTTAAGCGACGCCTCAAGGCCATTTTCATCGGCTCGTTAGGCAATCTTGTCGAATGGTACGACTTCTACGCCTATACAGCTTTCGCGCTGTACTTCGCTCCGGCGTTCTTCCCTAACAGCGACCCCGTCGTTCAGCAGCTGAACACAGCCGTTCTTTTCGCAGCCACCTTCCTGATGCGTCCGCTGGGGGGCTTCCTGTTCGGCTGGATTGCTGACCGGCATGGCCGTCGCCTGTCGCTCACCCTTTCCGTGCTGATGATGTGCTTCGGCTCCCTCATCATCGCTGTGACGCCGACCTATGCAACCATCGGCATTTTCGCGCCGATCATTCTTGCGATTGCGCGTATCATCGAAGGCCTCAGCCTTGGTGGCGAGTATGGCGCCAGCGCGACCTATCTCAGCGAGATCGCCGATCCCAATCATCGCGGTTTTTATTCAAGCTTCCAGTACGTCACGCTGATTGGCGGACAGTTGACGGCGATCATGGTCCTGCTGCTGTTGCAGAAGGTGTTCCTGACCCACGAGCAGTTGGTGGATTGGGGATGGCGCATCCCCTTCGTGATTGGCGCTTGTCTCGCGGTCTTTACCGCTGTCATGCGGCGCGACATGCATGAAACCGAGGCGTTCAACAAGGCGAAAGCTGCAAAGAAGCCGCCCGGTTCGCTCAAGGAACTGTTGAAGTATCCGCGCGAACTGTTGCTCGTCGTTGGCCTCACCGCAGGCGGCACGGCAGCGTTCTATACATTCACCACCTATATGCAGACCTTCGTCAAGCTGTCGGTTGGCCTTACAACCGATCAGACGACAATGGTGATCTTCGGCTCGCTGGTATTCGCCACGCTGCTGCAACCGATCTACGGCGCGATCTCGGACCGCATCGGCCGCAAGCCGCTGCTGATCTTCTTCGGTCTCGTCGGCACGCTCAGCACGGTGCCAATCCTGACCACGCTACAGAGCACGCAATCGCCTTTCGTCGCATTTCTGCTGATTTGTGCGGCCTGGCTGTTCGTCGCAGGTTACACCTCAATCAACGCTGTCGTGAAGGCTGAGCTTTTCCCGACCAACGTTCGCGCCCTCGGCGTCGGCGTTCCCTACGCGCTGACGGTGTCGATCTTCGGCGGAACGGCTCCAGCCGTGGCGCTGTACTTCAAGACCATTGGCCACGAGAACTGGTTCTTCTATTATCTGTCCGGGATGATTTGTATTTCTCTGATCGTCTATATGACCATGCGAGATACGAAACATAACTCGGCGATGCATCACGACTAACGCGAGAGGCTTCCGTGACCGATGACAGCAATAAATCGCCGGTCACGAAGCTCACCGCAACCAAACAGCGCTGGGCGCGCGAAGGCCGTTTTCTGACCGGCCAGACCACGCGCCCGGAAGCAGAGCGACTTCCACCCGGCCAGCATTTAACAAATGACTGGCCGGTTCTGGACCTCGGCATTACACCAAACGTACAGATCGATCGCTGGCGGCTAGATATTCATGGCGCGGTTGAAGCGCCGCAGTTTCTATCTTTCAAGCAATTCTCCGAACTGCCACAGACGACGCTGGTGTCGGATATTCACTGCGTCACGACATGGTCGCGCTACGACAACAGCTGGAGCGGCGTTGCGATCAACGACATCCTGGCGCTTTGCCAGCCGCGCGATGAGGCGCGTTTCGTGATGCTCCATTCATTCGATGGCTACACCACAAATCTCACGCTCGATGATTTTGCATCACCGCAGGCTCTCCTCGTGTCGCATTGGAACGGTGAACCACTCGCGCGGGAACACGGCGGGCCGGTCCGCGCTGTGGTGCCTCATCTGTATTTCTGGAAGAGCGCCAAATGGCTGCAACGCATTGAAGTTCGCGCCGACGACAAGCCGGGCTTCTGGGAAGAGCGCGGCTATCACACCCGCGGCGACCCTTGGCTCGAGCAACGATACTCCGGCGACTAAGGCACGGTGGTTGCCCGGGTTGTGGTAGCCCGGTTCGCGTTGATCGTCACAGCCGTTGCGGATCGGGAAACACAAAACGCCGCCAGCCGCTGCGATCGAATGGCGCCCACTTCCCTTCTGACTGCGCCAAACGCTCAGCAACCGCATAAACCGCAGCCGGATGGTGCGCCATACCGCAGTGGCTGCTTTGCACCTCGATCGATTCGCTCAGCGCGCCAGCGGTCTCACGACATCCCTGCCAAGCGCAGATGCCATCAGTCCGACTGTAAATCGCCGTCGTCGGGACAGGCGGGGGCGCTTCAAGCTCGCTGGTGAACCGCGCATCGACATCCTCGACGCGCTGGCCGCTCGCCATCTCGTAGACGCGCCAGGCATTGGTCGATTTTGGCGAGCCTGCGAACGGGCTACCCAGTGTGATAACCGAACGCACCTGGTCGGGGACCATCTTGGCGAGTTGACGGGCATACAAGCCACCGAGGCTCCAGCCGATCAGACTCACCTTCCGGCCACTGCGCTGATACATCTCCGCTAGCTGTTCGAGCATGCCGTCTTGAACGCCGTCGCGCAGGCCGAGATTGCGCCCCTGCCGCCAGCCGCTAACTGTATAGCCCTGAGCTTCGAGAAAACTGCGCAACGGCTTGGTCGACGCATTCGAGGCGATCAGGCCCGGCAGAACGAGCACGCTGTGTCCATCGCCGCGCGGCGCCATGCTTAAAAGCGGTAGCGCGCCGATGAACGCTCCGAATTCGGAAAAAGCCCGCCCCTCGAGCAACATCAGCGTTCGGGAGGGCGGAGCGAGCGTATGGACCGTTGCAGACATCGAAACTCCTTGAGAGCTGTTCGACCGAGGCCCGTGCCGAGATCGAGCCGCAAATCACCGCCACCAACGTTTCACGCTCAAAAAAGTGCCATCGGATTGACCGCAGCGCAACGACAATTCAACCAATGCGCGAATAAACTCATCCTACAGTCATTGCGCAACCGCCCAATACTGGCGAATGAGGTACTCCACGGTAAATAGCGTCAGTCCTGCCAACCCGCCGATTACCGCTCCGTTGAAACGGATATACTGGAGGTCGCGGCCGATGTTGATCTCGATCAGGGCAATCAACTGCGCCAGATCCCACGACTTCACCTGATCAGCAATGAAACTCGAAACGCCGCCTTTTTGATCGGCGACAAAACCTTTCATTACAGCGACAACGCCATTGTTGACCTCACCGCGCAGCTCCTGGTCTGCCGCCAAACTCGTGCCAACATGAGCGAACAACCTGGCAAGTTGCCCACGCAGCACGCCGCCGCCATCCTCAACACTGTTCGTGAGAAGCTTGGTGAGGCTGTTCCACAGTCCCTGAACGAGATCGGCGAGTTCAGGCCGGTTCAGCAAATCGCGTTTCAGGCCCTCGATGCGACTGGCGAAAGCGGGATCGGTCTCGAGCCGCCCCATGAAGTTGAGCAACATCTGGTCGAACTCACCACGAAACGGATGCTGCGGATCGTTGCGCACCTCTTCAAAGAATGTCGTTGCTGAAGCAACTATCCGTTTCACCAGAAACGCATCCGCCCGATACAGTTTCAATAGCGTCGGCAGTTCCTGGCGTATCTTTTCGCGTATCACCGCAACGGTCTCGGGCGTCGTCAGCGTCTGATGGACGGCGCGAAGAAGATCATCGAGCAAGCCCTGATGCCGCCCTTCGCTGATGAAATTGCGCACCGCGCCTGCGGCCAGTGGCGCCAGATTGAAGCCATTCAGCTGCGCCATGATCTGACGCGTGACATAACGCTTCATGCCCGAGGTTTCCAACGCGGCGATGGCGTCGGGAACGAGGCGCAAAACGAATCGCGCGAGATCGGTGCTGCGCTTCTCGTCGCGCAGCCAATCCGCCATGAACGCAGCGAAATCAATCTCGCGAAGTTTGGCTTCGACCGGGCCCGGCTCCAGAAAATGCCCTTCGATGAACTCGCCCAGCTTGTCGGCGATTCGCTCCTGGTTGCTCTGCAGTATGGCCGTATGCGGGATTGGCAGGCCGAGCGGATGGCGAAACAAGGCGACCACCGCATACCAGTCGGCCAGGCCGCCAATGGTGGCGGCCTCGGCGAAGGCGGCGACGAATCCGAAGGCCGGATGCACCTGCTCGAAGATCCGCGCGACAACAAAAACAGAGAGACAGGCGAGCAAAACCAGGGTCGCTAACCGCTTGATTCGCCGAAGATCAGCGGCGCCGGACATATCCTCCGGCCGCAGGGTGAGCGCTGGACTTGAAGCCATCATTCCGTCTCCGTGCATGGGCTCAATCGATCGTCGTCTCATGGCCCGGCCCAAGCTAGCACCCGATGGCCGAGAATATCGAATTCCCCCGGCGTTAACCTTTCTTAAAGATGTTGGCTGACGCCGCTCTCCGCCATGCTAATCCTTACAGGTGATTTGCAGGACCGCGCGCCACCCTGGCGCCCGCTTCCAACGTTGGGAATTCCATGAGCGAGACAATGTCGTACAGCCCTACCGAACAGCTGTCCCCGGATCAGGAGCAGAAGCGGGCTGCACTCAGCTATCTCAACGAAGCCTGGGCGGAAGCCTTGCATGACGGCATCGATCCGGATTGCCTGGCGCAGGCCGGCCTGTTTACAGCGCTTGCTGAACTCGTCACCACCTACGGCGAGGAAGCTGTCGCGACCTTCGTTGACGGCATCCCAGGCCGCATCCGCAACGGCGAATATTCCGTGGCGCTGGCCAAACAGTAAGAGCTGCGCCGTAATCGGCGCGACTCAACATTGATCATGTCAAAAAGAATGGTCGCCCAGGCGACCACTCTCTTTTCTATCGCAGGCCTGACGCTCAGGCCTTCAGCGTCTCCAGAAAGCGCACGGCCTCGCCCTTCGACGGCGACACGAGCTCTCCCTCCCACATGACGCGATTGCCGCGCACGAAGGTGCCAACCGGCCAGCCAGTGACCTCGACGCCGTCATAGGGCGTCCAGCCGGCGCGCGAGGCGACCTTGTCGTTGGTGATGGTTTCACGGCGCTTCATATCGACGATGGTGAAGTCGGCATCGTAACCGGCAGCAATGCGGCCCTTCGTGGCAATGTTGTACAGCCGCGCCGGTCCGGCGCTGGTGAGATCAACGAATCGCGCCAGCGACAGGCGACCGGCGTTGACGTGATCCAGCATCAGCGGCACCAGCGTTTGCACGCCCGTCATGCCGGAGGGTGAAGCGGGATAGGGCTGCTGCTTCTCTTCGAGCGTATGCGGCGCATGGTCCGAGCCAAGCACGTCGATGATGCCCTGCTCGATGCCGTACCAGATGCCGGCGCGATGGCTGGCGTCACGTACCGGCGGGTTCATCTGCGCAAGAGTGCCGAGGCGCTCATAGCACTCCGGCGCAGCCATGGTCAGGTGATGCGGCGTCGCCTCGCAGCTCGCGACATCCTTGTGGTCGCGCAGGAAGAGGATCTCTTCCTTGGTCGAAATATGCAGGATGTGAATTCGCTTGCCGGTCTCGCGCGCCAGCGCGACGAGACGCTGCGTTGCCATCAGCGCCGCGACTTCATCGCGCCAGACCGGGTGCGAACGTGGATCGTTTTCGATTCGCAGGTTCTTGCGATCGTTCAGGCGAAACTCGTCCTCGGCATGGAATGCCGCACGGCGCTGAATGACGTTGAAGATCTTGCGCAGGCTGTCGTCGTCTTCCACCAGCAACGCACCGGTCGATGATCCGATGAACACCTTGACGCCGGCGCAGCCCGGGGCGCGCTCCAGTTCCGGCAGATCCTGCACGTTGTCGCGGGTGCCGCCAATGAAGAAGGCATAGTCGCAATGCATGCGATGGTGGCCGGCCTTGACCTTCGCGGTGAAGGCCTCCTCCGTCACCGTCAGCGGATTGGTATTCGGCATTTCGAAGACTGCCGTCACGCCGCCCATGACGGCGCTGCGCGAGCCCGATTCGAGATCCTCCTTGTGGGTCAGGCCCGGCTCGCGGAAGTGCACCTGCGTATCCATCACCCCCGGCAGGATATGCAGCCCGGTGCAATCGATCACCTCACCCGCAGCGGCGTTGTTCAGATGACCAATCGCCGCGATGCGGCCGTTGCTGATGCCGACATCGGCGACGCCCGCGCCGTCCTGATTGACGACCGTGCCGGATTTCAGAATCGTGTCAAAAGTCTGGGTCATGGAGTCCTCAAAAATGCGCCTGATGTCAGACACTTGGCGCGGGTCTTGTTGTCAGCCGCCATGCGGCTTACCTTGCATGTGTCATATCCGGCGATGCGTCGTATACGAAGGCCTGACCGGCATTATTTCAGACATTTCGTCGTTCAGACCCTAGCAGTTGAAGAGTTTTGGCATGAAAGCAGCGTTTCTACCTGACCGGGGAGTGGTCAAGCTCACTGGCGACGACGCCCGTGGCTTCCTCAACAACCTGGTCACGTCGGAAATTGACGTCGTCACCCCGGGCCAGGCGCGTTTTGGCGCGCTGCTCACCCCTCAGGGCAAGATTATCGCCGATTTCCTGATCTGTGAAATTCCTGCCGCCGAGGGTGGTGGATTACTGCTCGATTGCGCCCGAGAACTGGCCGCGCCATTGGCCAAGAAACTGGGGTTCTACAAACTCCGCGCCAAGGTTGCGGTTGAAGATCTGTCCGACAGCATGGCGGTCATCGCGCTGTGGGATGGAACACCTGCGCTCGCGAAGGGCATCGCCTTCCCTGATCCGCGCAGCGATAAACTCGGTTGGCGCCTCATCATGGCGGCTACCGAACCGGCTGGTTCCATTGCCGCGCTCGGGGTCGATTTCGTCGATGAAGCCGCCTATGAGGCGCATCGCATTGCCGTTGGCGTACCGAGAGGCGGCGCCGATTTTCAGTACAACGACGCCTTCCCGCACGAAGCCAATATGGACCGGCTCCACGGCGTCGACTTCGACAAGGGATGCTTCATCGGCCAGGAAGTCGTCTCACGGATGCAGCACCGCGGCACAGCGCGCACCCGCACGGTCCGCGTCAGCATCAACGGCGCAGCGCCGGAGGCAGGCGCAGAGATCCGCGCTGACGGCAAGCCGGTCGGCTCCATGGGCAGTTCGGCAGATGGACAGGGTTTGGCGCTGCTGCGTGTTGACCGGGTTGCCGATGCGCTTGATGCCGGGCATCCTCTGCTGGCAGGGGACAGCACGATTCAGATCGTCGCGCCCGAGGACGTGCGTCTCCCGACCAAGGACAGACCCGGCATATGACAGGTAAATCAGCGGTTCTGCACCCCGACGGCTTGAGCCGCTGCACCTGGCCAAGCCCGCTCGATGCACTCTACGTCGCCTATCACGACGATGAGTGGGGCGTGCCGGAGTATGACGACCGGGCGCTATTCGAAAAACTGATCCTAGACGGCTTTCAAGCGGGCCTGTCGTGGATCACGATCCTGAAAAAGCGCGACAACTTCCGCCGCGCCTTCGACGATTTCAATCCGGAAAAGATCGCGCGGTACAAACCCGCCAAAATCGAAGCGCTGATGGCCGATGCAGGGATCGTCCGCAACCGCGCCAAGATCGAAGGCACGGTGCTCGGCGCCAAGGCCTACCTCAAGATGATGGATGAAGGTCCGGGCTTCTCGGCCTTCCTGTGGGATTTCGTCGACGGCAGGCCGAAGGTCAATCAGTTCAAGACCACCGCCAGCGTACCGGCCTCGACACCACTATCGATAACAATCTCAAAGGAACTACAGGCGCGCGGCTTCAAGTTCGTCGGCCCAACCATCGTTTATGCCTTCATGCAGGCGACCGGGATTGTGAACGATCATCTCACCGGCTGCTATTGTCATGCGATATGTTCGGGGATGCGTCGATCGCCCCGGCCCCGCAAGGCGGGATAGACCTTCAGTTCACTCTCGCGGATTTGTTGCCGATTCTCATGACCGCCAAACCATCACCAAAACCTGCCCGCGTATGGCAACGCATGCTATCCGGCCGCCGGCTCGATCTCCTCGATCCATCGCCGCTTGATATCGAATTGTCCGATATCGCCCATGGCCTCGCGCGCGTTGCGCGCTGGAATGGTCAGACCCACGGCGCGCATATCTTTTCGGTAGCGCAGCACACCTTGCTGGTTGAAGCGGTGCTGCGCGAGCAAGCGCCGCGCGTCGATCACCGTATCCGGCTAGCGACTCTCCTGCACGACGCGCCGGAATTCGTCGTCGGCGATATGATCGCCCCGTTCAAGGCGGTGATCGGCGGCTCGTACAAGGCGG
Organism: uncultured Alphaproteobacteria bacterium; assembly: GCA_963717905.1. Lineage (GTDB taxonomy): Bacteria > Pseudomonadota > Alphaproteobacteria > Rhizobiales > Xanthobacteraceae > Tardiphaga. The sequence goes on along the minus strand of CAVQXM010000006.1, from coordinate 1,162,668 downwards.
TGGAGAACAGGCTGCTGGCGGCGATCCACACCCGGTTCGGCCTTCCCGCTGCGATGCCCGACGCCATTGTCAAACAGATCAAGAAAGCCGACATGGGCGCGGCGCACCTCGAAGCCATTCATCTCGCTGGATTTACCGCGAGCGAAGCGCAGCGCTTCTTCGGTCGCCCGCCTGGCCTGTCCGAACTCACTGGTGGATGACTACCTCACCCCGTGGCCTGCAGGCAAAGCCGAGAAGCGATTCCTGGCGCGCTTCAAGAGCGTATCGGTGTCATAGCCTGGCGCCGCCGGCTTGCCCATGCCCCCTGCACTTCCGCCGCGCCATCAGGCGGTCTACAATTGAGGAAAAAGGACACGCCGATGCTACACGTTTGCTCCCTCGCCGATCTGCCAGATACTGTCATCGCCGTCGGCGCAAGTCATGTTCTGACCGTCATGGCGAATGTCTCCAAGGCAGCCACGCCACCCTCCATCCTCGATCGCAATCATCTCCGGGTATCGATGGATGATATCACCGAGGCCACCGAGGGCATGATTGCGCCGAACGATGCTCATATCCTGCAAGTCCTTGAGTTCGTGCGGAACTGGGATCGCCGCGCTCCGATGGTGGTGCACTGCTATGCGGGCATCAGCCGTTCAACAGCGAGCGCCTTTGCCGCCGCATGTCTGCTCAACCCGCAGCGTGATGAACGCAAAATTGCGCGGCAAATCCGGGATGCATCGGCGATTGCCTCCCCGAACCGGCTGCTCGTTAGCCTCGCTGACCGGGCGCTTGGCCGTGAAGGCCGCATGCTGCGCGCCCTCGACGAAATCGGCCCCGGCGATATGAGCGTGATCGGCCGACCGTTCCGGGTTGATCTCGATTAGCTGCAGCCGGCAAACGGGGCACGCCACAGCTCGAGCAGAGTTCAGCAATCATACGACAAAGCCCGGCCAGTGATCTGGCCGGGCTTTCTGTCACTGTCACGGATGGTGAGGTCGCTTGGCGATCAGGCTGTCCGCACCTGATCGAGGAAGCGCCCGACCTCAAGCTTGAGGCGATTGCTATCCGACGACAGCATCTGTGCAGACGAGAGCAGCTGCGCAGACGCAGCGCCGGTTTCACCCGCACCACGTTCAACGTCGATGATATGGGTATTCACCGACTGTGTGCCTTGCGCGACGTTATGAACATTGCGCGAGATTTCCTGTGTCGCCGCGCTCTGCTCTTCGATAGCGGTTGCGATCGCAGCCGAGATCTCCGACATGCGTCCAATCACACTGCCGATCTGCTGGATCGCCGAGACAGAGTCTTCGGTCACCGTCTGGATACCGCCGATCTGCTGGCTGATCTCGCCGGTCGCCTTTGCCGTCTGCTCCGCCAAAGCCTTGACCTCCGAGGCAACCACAGCGAACCCGCGCCCGGCATCGCCGGCACGCGCCGCTTCTATGGTCGCATTGAGCGCCAGCAGGTTGGTCTGACCGGCGATCGTATTGATCAGTTCGACCACTGCGCCGATTCGTGTCGCGGCCTGAGCCATCTCGTTGACACGATCATTGGTCAGGCGCGCCTGCTCGACGGCCTCGTCGGCGATTTTCGCAGACTCCTGAACCTGGCGACTGATCTCGGTGATCGACTGCGACATCTGCCCGGCAGCCGAGGCAACCGACTGCACATTCCCGGTCGCATCGGCCGAAGCTCCTGCGACAAGCTTGGTCAATTGCTGCGAGCGTTCCGCCGTCGCCGTCAATGTCGAGGCAGAGGCTTCCAGCTCGCTTGACGCCGACGAGACGGTCTCAACAATCTCGCCGACAGCGCTTTCAAAGGCGTCTGCAATGCGGATCATGTCCTGCTTGCGCTGCGTCGCTGCTGCCGCCTCGTTCGCCATGCGCGAATTCGCCTCATCGCGGGCCGATGCCTCGGCATTCGCGCGGATCACGGCAACGGTCTTGGCGATATCGCCAATTTCGTCGCCGCGCGTCGCGCCCGAGATCTCGATATTGGTATTGCCGGCAGCCATTTCGCCCAACTCAACATTGAGCCTGCGGAGCGGCCTTGCGATGCCAAGGGCCGAAAAAACCATTGAGCCGACCAGAACGGCGACGATCGCCAGACCGATCACCATATTGGCGCGGCTGGCCCACTGCAGTTGCGAAGTGGCGCTCGCCTTGGCGTCGTCTGCGGACTTTGCACTTATCCCGACGGCTTCCTGGAACAGGATCGTCAGCTTGTCCGACATCGGCTGAGCCTGCATCTCGTTGAGACGCCTCTTGCGTTCGTTGATCCGCGTGCTCTCGTCCGTCGCAGACAGAAACTTCTCGGCATCAGCTTTGAGGTTGGCGATGCCCGACTTTGCTTCAGCGGTCGTCGCCATCATCTCGGCGGCGGTGAGTTGCTCCACCAGTGAAACGTTGTACTCGACGATCGCCTGCTTCTGCGATTCTTCCTGCAAGGCGGTATAACGCCAGGCCGCTGCACGGATCGCGTTCAGCTCAAGGTTTGCGTTGCGCAGCACCCCGTCAAGCGCTTGCCAGGCTGGCTCGCTGTGCATCGCCGGGTCCAGCCGCAGCTGTGTCAGGTGCCGCTCCCAATCGCCGTTGGCCTCGTTGAGAACCCGTTGCTGCTCAAGCAAATCCTTCTGCAGCTTGGTTACTTCATCAAGCACGGAGCCATACTCGTTGACCATGCGCTTGATGTCCTCGAGGCGCTCCTTGTCCTCCTGGACGGAGACAATCTCCAGCGCCTTGTCGACGTTCATGATTTGAGCGGTCTGCGCTTGCATCAGCGCGACCTGAGCGGCCTCGACCGCCGGCGGGGTGATTGCAAGACGTACGTTGCGATCCGCGGCAACCATCGCACGAAGCTGCACTTCCGCCTTCAGCGCGGACGAGGCAATCAATCCCTGCACATCAGCTGAGGCATTAGCTGCCGCAATATCCGTCTCGGTCCGAAACTGGTTAAATACAGCGCATAGCGCCAGCAAGATGCCGGCAATGCCTGCCACTCCGAGTTTGTTTCCAATCCGATTTATTTTTATCATTTTAGATCGCTTTCAGTAACTCGCTAATGCGGCCGGCGGGACGTGGCGGCTTGGCGCTGCCAAGGCCCACTTGACCGATCGGCCGAACGATTTCCGGCCTCACGTTGCTGAGGTAGACGGGGATAGTCAGAAATTCGGTGCGCAGGAAATCCTGCGGAGGTACATACCGACCGTAGTGGTAAAATCTAACTCAACTCTTAAGTATGCGTGCTACCTATGGGTATCCCTGCGCAATCGAGCGCAGCCATGACCTGGCCATCCTCAGCAATTGAGAAGTACACGAGATTTGTCTGAAACGTCGGTGACAAGGCGTCAGGGTGCGCCTTCGGGCGACTGCGGCGGAGCGCATCACTCATGCCGAATTCCGCCTCCGGAAATGACGAGACGACAGGCGCTAACGGCCGCTTACGTCAGCCGTTGTATATATCGGTTTGAAAGCTGGCGAGGAGAGGAGCGTCGACTAGTCCGTCGAGCGCCGGAGGCCGCTTACGCTTTCCGAAGCGCTCGCAGGTTTTGCGGCTTCGAGCCGACCGACTTCGACACGGGGCGTCGCCACACGCTGTGTGACTTCCGTCTGGGATGCGTCAGCCGTACGACTGCGCGACGACTTCGATCGGGCGACGGACCGCGCAACTAGCATCGGCGACGCGCCCTGGTGATGGAAATCGCAATAAGCGAAGCCCATGCCGGAGACCGAGCCACGGAAGCTGCGGTCGTCGTTCTTGTTGAGATTGAAGCAAGGCTCAAACGGCAAGCCCTTGATCGAGGCGCAGATAGCCTGCCCCCTCACTTGCAGCGTATTGCCCGGGAGTCGCATGTGACGCGATACATTGGCGCCGCTGAACTGCACCGCGCCCGCTGCGCCGCCATTGTCGAACACGCGGCCTGCGCCGCGTGTTCCGTCGAAGCATGTGAATGCAAAGACTTTACCAGAAACAAACTTGCGCGCCTCTTCCGCATTCATCGGCTGTGCCAATGCGGGGACTGCGAAAGCGGTGGTAACGAGGACCCCCATCATAACGCGCGCAAACATGCAGCTTCTCCAACGGAACTGAGCTCGGAGTGATTGATCCCCAGATCTTCACCCGTTGCTTACCATACTAACCGTGGCAACAATGGAGCAGCTTGGTTGGTAAAGTCTGAACATCCTCAAGTAATCTTAACGACGATCCGCCCCCGAACCTGACCGGCGAGAACCTTCTCACCCTGTGAAAGCAGGTCGTCGAACGGAATTTCCGTCGTGATTTCAACGAGCTTTGACGGGTCCAAATCGGACGCGAGCCTTGTCCAGGCCTCTCGCCGCAACTCGATCGGGGCCATCACAGAATTGATACCGAGAAGACACACTCCGCGCAAAATAAACGGCATTACCGAGGACGGCAAATCCATACCGCCAGCGAGGCCGCAGGCGGCCACCGCGCCACGATATTTTATCATCGATAGAACGTTGGCGAGCGTCGTCGAGCCGACCGAGTTGATCGCCGCAGCCCAGCGTTCCTTGCCGAGCGGACGCCCGGGTGCGGACAATTCGTTGCGGTCGATAATCTCGGCAGCGCCAAGGCGCTTGAGATAGTCGCTCTCCGAGGCGCGGCCGGTCGAAGCCACGACGTGATAGCCAAGCTTTGACAGCAACGCGATGGCGACAGAACCAACGCCGCCAGCAGCCCCCGTAACCAGCACCGGACCATTGCCTGGCTTGACGCCCTGCCCTTCCAGCGCCAGCACCGACAGCATGGCCGTGTAGCCTGCAGTGCCGATCGCCATGGCGTCGCGGGTCGACAACGCGCCGGGCAAGGCGACGAGCCAATCGCCGTTCACGCGGGCTTTCTCGGCATAAGCGCCCAGATGGGTTTCACCCATGCCCCAGCCGTTGCAGACGACCTTGTCGCCCGCTTTCCAAGCCGGATGAGACGACTGTTCCACGGTGCCGGCAAAGTCGATCCCGGCGATCATCGGGAAGCGGCGGACGACCGGCGACTTGCCCGTCAGCGCGAGGCCATCCTTGTAGTTAACCGTCGACCACTCAACCCGAACGGTGACATTGCCGTCCATCAGTTCGGATTCATCGAACTGAACAATCGACGCTGTTGTCCCTTTTTCCGCCTTGTCGATGCGGACCGCCTTGAACGTACTCAAACTAAACTCCCATGCGTTTCTTGGTTATTGACGACCGGAGAGGTCAGACCGACGTCTCCTTGGTAGCTATGCCGGCTGCAGACTTTCGCGGACCACCGGCTTTTCAACGATCGGCAAATTGATCAATGCCGAGAAGATACCCAGAAAAACCGACAGCCACCACACTGGCGTGTAAGATCCCAATTGTTCGTAGAGCAGCCCACCGAGCCAGGCTCCGAGGAAACCGCCGACCTGATGACTGAAGAAAGCGAAGCCGTACAAAGCCGCAAGCCAGCGAACGCCAAACATCAGCGATACGAGCGCTGAGGTCGGTGGCACAGTCGAGAGCCAGGTCAAACCACTGACCATTCCGAAGGCCAGCGCGGAAGTTGTCGACATCGGCAACAGAATGAACGCTACCGTCGACACAGCGCGCGCCGCATAGATCAACGACAGGATGTAGCGTTTCGGATACTTGTGCTGCAGCCAGCCAACGGTCAATGCACCGATGATGTTGAACAAGCCGATGATAGCGATCACCCAGCCGCCCGTCGACGCCGGCATGCCCCGGTCGACCAGATAGGCCGGCAAATGCATCGTGATAAATGCGAGCTGAAATCCGCAGGTGAAAAAACCAATCACCAGCAAAACATACGACCGGTGACCGAACGCCTCGGACAGCGCCTGGCGAAATGATTGACGCGGCGCTGCAATGGTCTCGACTGGCTTCGTCTTCGGTAACGACAGCGCCAATGAGAGCGGGATGACCAGCATCATCAGGAAAGCAAACACCATCAGCGTGGATTGCCAACCGGTGTTTTCAATCAGGGCGACGGTGAACGGCGCAAACAGGAACTGGCCGAATGAGCCAGCCGCTGTGCCGGCGCCAAGCGCCAGGCCGCGCCACAACTCCGGCACCATTTTAGTCAGCGCAGCCAGCACGATATTGAACGAACAACCGGCAAGGCCAAATCCGATCAACACGCCAGCGCCGAGATTGAGCTCGAGTATCGAGTCGGAATAGCGCATCACCACCAGGCCCATCGCATACATCAGCGCGCCGATGGAGATCACACGCGTTGGCCCGAACTTGTCGGCGATAGCTCCGACGAACGGCTGGCCGACGCCCCAGAGCAAGTTCTGGATCGCAAAGGCGAGCGCAAAGACGTCACGTCCCCATGAAAATTCTATACTCATCGGCCCCATGAAGAAGCCGAAGCTGGAGCGCGGACCGAAGGTCAGCATCGCAATGAGCGAGCCGCATATGATGAGAACGAGCGGGGTCTGCCAATTGTACTTGCGCGTTGGCGTCGCAATTCCCTGAGCCAGGCTCATTCCATTTCCCCGTTAATGTCCACCCGGCTTGGTGCCGGACCTACGCGTTGGCGCTAACTGCAGTGTGCATGCAGTCGCATGGAAATTACAGAGATCATACAAAAAATTGAGCGCACGCAAAGCTGCGTTGCAAAACAGCCGGAGCCGTTCCGCGTTACGGCTTTACCGCCGCGAGCCGTGCGCTGATTTCAGCGGTCTGCGCGTCGGAGCCCCAGCTTGGCGCATCGCTGCCATCGCCCCAGTTGCGTGGCCGATAGAACGTGTGCACCCCGGTCTTGTACATCTTGCGCATTTCATGAACCCAGGACGGGCGAACCCAGTAGGCATGATAGTGTGTCGACTTGCCGACCTCTGGCAACCAGAGCCGCCCATCGAGCGTCGCCTTGGCGATCTTGCGGGCGCGTTCCCACATATCCGGCTCGCGCACGACGTCCGGAATGCCGTCGCATGCGAAGGTGAACTGGCAGGCCAGCCGGCGATGCGCATTCTGATAGACCACGCCACAAACCGTCGTTGGGTAAAAGCCCGAGAACACCCGGTTCATGACCACCTGCGCAACCGCGATCTGGCCACGCACCGCCTCGCCCCGCGATTCGAAATAGACCGCGTTTGCGAGGCATTTCTCCTGCTTCTCGCGCGCTTTCGGCTCCAGCAGGCCGAGCCGCTCGGCCGGCGTCTTTGCCCGTCCGGCCCCGTCGTTGACCAAGCCTTTGCCCGCAATTGTCTCACCACCCCCGTCTGGCGACACCGACGACAAGACGGAGGACTTCATATCAGGATCGATGGTCAGGCCAGGCGTTAGCACGATCGGCGCTTCGCCTGGTTGCCAGGATTGCAACGCCTCCAGCGATGAACCAAGCGACGCGCTGCCAAAAAAGAGAGTGGCGGTTTTGACAGTGAACGGGTCGCGGACCATTGCCGGCTGAGTTGCGACCGGCCGGATAGCCGGCGGTGGCAGGCTGGTATCATGCAGCATTGGCGTCTCGGCGCCGTCTGCAGCTTCATAATGTGTCAGTGGCGGGGACTCGAGCGCTGCAGCAAGTTCAGGGTCGAGCGCAGCCTCCGCATCCGCGGCCTTTGTCGACGGCGTCACAACCGCCGGGTGGATGGCGGCTGGCGCAGGATCGACGGCCTGCTCCTCAGCGCCGGGGCGTTCCGCCTCTGGCGCTTCCGGCGCGATCACTGGCTCCGGATGGGCAAGGACCAGGCGATCGCCTTTCACGGTGCGATCAACGGTCGGATAGTCACTGGCGAGGTAACGCACTGGCGGGCGCAGCAAGGGATTGCGCAGATCACGATCGTCGCCATCGGTGCGGAAATTGACAAGGTTGAGGGCGGCGTTGCGAGACGAGGTTCCGATCGGGCGAGCGAAGCTGAAGGTCGCCACCTGGATCGAACTGACTGCGGGAGCATAGACCCGCGTCTGCCAGCGTTCGCTCACTCCCGGCTGGCGCGCCAGCAGCGAGGCAATGTCCTGATACCCAATTTCGTTCGGGCTCAATGCGAAAACGCAGAGACCGAGACCGAAGGACGCGCTACGCACGCCCTTCGGCTGGTTACGCATTACTGACATCGATACGCTCACGCAACGCTACACTTACACAGCCGGACTGCACGAACTCCGTACAATTCGACTGTTGTGGTTATTAGGGCATTAAAGTTTCTGTCGGGTTAATCGCTGATGCAGGGACGCGACAGGCAAGCGGATCACTCGTATTTCCCATGCGTATCGAGCGGCTTGGTAAACTAGTTCGTGAGAAACACAGCTAACAAACGGTAAACAAGGCGACCGCTCACGCGGGCGATTAACTCACAATTAACCATATAATCCGGTCGCAAAACAAACTGCCCTAACAAACGAAATGGCCGGGCTGAGCCCGGCCATTGCACCATTCGATTGTGAGCGATTAGCCCTCGCTGGCGATGATCTTGCCAAGCGCCGCCTGAGCGGCGGCAAGCCGGGCGATCGGCACGCGATACGGCGAGCACGACACGTAGTCGAGGCCGATCTCATGGCAGAACGCGACCGAAGCCGGGTCGCCGCCATGCTCGCCGCAGATGCCAACCTTGAGCGACTTGTTGGTGTTGCGACCACGCTCAACGCCGATTTTCACAAGCTCGCCGACGCCGGCGCGATCAACGCTGATAAATGGATCAACGCTGAAGATGCCCTTGGCGATGTAGGTGCCGAGGAAGCTCGCAGCATCGTCGCGGCTGATGCCGAACACCGTCTGCGTCAGATCGTTGGTGCCGAACGAGAAGAACGCAGCGGTCTGCGCCACCTCGCCGGCCATCAGGCAGGCGCGCGGCAGTTCGATCATGGTGCCGACCGAGTAGTTCAGCTCAGCGCCGGTCTCACGGATCACCGCCTGGGCGGTGGCGTCGATGCGCGCCTTGACGAGATCGAACTCGGCCTTGCTGGCGATCAACGGCACCATCACTTCGAGGCCGACCAGCTCACCGGTGCGCTTGGCCGCTTCAACCGCAGCTTCAAACAGCGCCCGCGCCTGCATCTCGGCGATCTCCGGATAGGCGATCGCAAGTCGGCAGCCACGGAAGCCAAGCATCGGGTTGAACTCGGCGAGATCGCGCGCCCGATCAGCAAGACGGCGCGGATCGGTGTTCATCGCACGTGCGACTTCTTCAACTTCAGCATGGCTATGCGGAAGGAACTCGTGCAGCGGCGGATCAAGCAGACGCACCGTGACCGGCAGGCCCTTCATGATCTCGAACAGCTCGACGAAGTCCGCACGCTGCATCGGCAGCAGCTTGGCAAGAGCCACGCGGCGCGACTGCTCGTCATCAGCGAGGATCATCTCGCGAACGGTGCGGATGCGGGTTTCCTCGAAGAACATATGCTCGGTGCGGCACAGGCCGATGCCTTCGGCGCCGAACTTGATTGCGGTGCGCGCGTCTTCCGGCGTGTCGCCGTTGACGCGGACCTTGAGACGACGCACGTCATCGGCCCAGCCCATCAGCGTGCCGAATTCGCCCGACAGTTCCGGCTCAATCATCGGCATCCGGCCGACCAGCACTTCGCCGGTCGAACCGTCGATCGTGATGACGTCACCTGCCTTGAACTGGCGCTCGCCCACGGTCATCGTGCCACGACCGTAGTCCACGCGGATCGAACCGCAGCCGGATACACACGGCTTGCCCATGCCGCGCGCGACCACAGCCGCATGCGAGGTCATGCCGCCGCGCGTGGTGAGGATGCCCTCAGCCGCGTGCATGCCGTGAATGTCTTCCGGGCTTGTCTCGATCCGGACCAGGATGACGCGATGGCCATCGGCCTGCAGCTTGGCGGCCTCCTCCGAGGAGAACACGATCTCGCCCGAGGCAGCGCCAGGCGAAGCTGGCAGACCGGTCGCGATGATGTCGCGCTTGGCGGACGGATCGATGTTCGGATGGAGAAGCTGATCAAGCGTAGCCGGATCAATGCGCAGGATCGCATCGTCCTTCGAGATCACGCCTTCACTGGCGAGCTCGACGGCGATACGCAGCGCGGCCTTGGCGGTGCGCTTGCCGTTGCGGGTCTGCAGCATCCAGAGGCGGCCCTGCTCGACCGTGAACTCCATGTCCTGCATGTCGCGGTAATGCGCCTCGAGCAGGGTATAGATGCGGGTAAGCTCGTTGTAGGCTTCAGGCATCGCCGTTTCCATCGACGGCTTGTCGGACCCTGACTCCTCGCGCGCGATGTCGGTAATGTCCTGCGGAGTGCGGATGCCAGCAACGACGTCTTCGCCCTGGGCGTTGATCAGGAATTCGCCGTAGAGGCGACGCTCGCCGGTCGACGGGTTCCGCGTGAACGCAACGCCGGTTGCCGAGGTCTCGCCCATGTTGCCGAACACCATGGCCTGAATGTTGACAGCAGTGCCCCACGATTCCGGAATGTCATGCAGGCGGCGATAGGTCACCGCACGGGCGTTCATCCACGATGAGAACACAGCGCCGACCGCGCCCCACAGCTGCTCATGCGGGTCCTGCGGGAAATCCTTGCCGGTTTCTTCCGCGACCGCATCCTTGTAGCGGCCAACGAGAATCGTCCAGTCATCACCATCGAGATCGGTGTCGAGGGCGTAGCCCTTGCTGTCCTTGTAGGTGTCGAGAATGTCTTCGAAATGATGATGCTCGAAACCAAGCACGACATCCGAATACATGGTGATGAAACGGCGGTAGCTGTCGTAGGCGAAGCGGCGATCGCCCGACAGCCGCGCAAGCGCTTCCACGGTTTCATCGTTGAGGCCGAGGTTCAGAACCGTGTCCATCATGCCAGGCATCGAAGCCCGGCCGCCGGAACGAACGGATACCAGCAGCGGATTTTCGGCGTCGCCAAAACCCTTGCCTGTCGCCTTGCCGATTGCAGCGAGCGCCTTGTCAACCTGTGGCTTGAGGTCCTTCGGATAGGTTTTGTCGTTGGCGTAAAAATAGGTGCAGACCGATGTCGGAATCGTGAAGCCCGGAGGCACCGGCAATCCGAGGTTGGCCATCTCGGCGAGGTTAGCGCCCTTGCCGCCGAGCAGGTCGCGCATTTCAGCTGCGCCCTCGGCCTTGCCATCCCCGAAGCTGTAGACCCACTTACCGTCGATCGCCGCGCGCGCCTTGACTGGCTTTGCAGCGGCCTTCGTCACGCGCTTTCCAGCGACAGCCTTGCTGCCCTTGGCGATCGTCGGCTTAGGAGCAGGCGTCTTGCTCACAACAGACTTGGACGCTTTCGCCTTCGCCGAGACAAGCTTGCTCGCGACAGGCTTGCTGGCCGCCGGCTTCTTTGCGGGCGCAGCCTTCGCAACCACCTGCTTCTTCGCCGGCGCCTTCACCGCGCCCTTGCCTGCCTTTGCGACCGGCTTGGCGGCGGCCCTGGTTACAGACTTGGCTGCAGACTTGGCCACAGACTTGGCAACCGGTTTCGCGGCGGCTTTCGCTGCCTTTACCGGTGCCGCCTTGCTCACCTTGCCAGCGCCCTTGGCGACGCTCTTGGCAGCTTTCGCGACAGGCGCAGACTTGCCGCGCGCAGCCGCTGAGGGCTTGTTCGCTACAGAGGCTTTCTTGGTCTTGGATGCGGATTTGGCCATGGCTAAAGTTCAGTCCACGAAAAGGGGGAAGTTGGTGCAGCCTTACAACACATTTCGCCGCACCGAGGCAAGCTGCGATAAGGACGCGTTACACGTCATAGATGCAGAAGCTTGAGAGCGCCCAAGCCGGATAGACCGACGAAAATCAGGTAGAACGCCACGATGTAGTTGAGGAGCCGTGGCATCAGAAGAATGAGTACCCCAGCGATGAGCGCGACGATAGCGGGAATCTGCGCGACGGTGATGACCATAAATCACTCCTGGAAGTGCGAATTTCATCGAATCGACGGCTACAACCTACCGCGCGAGCATGGTCAACGATATGGCAGTGCAATCGGGTAGCCCAAAACCAGTGACGTCCATCAACACGATTCTGCGCATCTCTCGATTGGGAAAAGCGATCGCTAACCGCGATCTCAAATTAAGTTTCAGATTGCTACGAGCCCTCACAAAAAAGGACCGCCTCGTGAGAGGCGATCCTGTTTCTGTCTCTGACTTTGATGCGCAGCGCGGCGCAGGGCGTCAGTCCTGGATGCGCGAGAAATCCGCAACGGCGCGGGTAGCGGCGCGAATTTGATTCAGCAGCTTGAGACGATTCTCGCGGACCGCAGCGTTATCGTCATTGACTTTCACCTGGTCGAAGAAGGCATCGACCGCAGGACGCAATTTGGCGAGCGCAGTCATCGCTGCAGCAAAATCCTCGCGCACGACAGCAGCAGCGGCTTCAGGCTGAACCTCCGCGATGGCAGCGGCGAGGTTTTTCTCCTCATCCAGCGTGAACAGCGCTGCATCCGGTGCGCCGTCATAGGCACGCTTGTCCTTCTTCTCCTCGATGCCGAGGATGTTGGACGCACGCTTGACGCCAGCGCGCAGGTTCTTGCCGTCATCGGTCGCGAGGAAGGCGGCGAGCGCCTCAACGCGGCGAACAACCATCAAGAGATCATCCTGACTGCCGAGACCGAGCACCGCGTCAACGAGATCGTGCCGCGCGCCCTGATCACGCAGTTGCACCTTCAAGCGGTCGGCGAAGAAGGAGAGAAGATCCAGCGTTATCCCGGCGAGCGCTTGTTCCGTCGCGACATCATCGCGCCGCGCGGCAAGACGGCGACGCGTGCTATCTGCATGCCCCGCGACAAGTGACTGCAGTGATAGGCGCAGATCGTTGTCGATGATGATGCGGATGATGCCGAGCGCGGCGCGACGCAGCGCAAACGGGTCCTTCGACCCGGTCGGCTTTTCGTCGATCAGCCAAAAGCCAATCAGGGTATCGAGCTTGTCGGCCAGCGCGACGCTGATCGCCACCGGATCTGTCGGCACGCGATCGGTCGGGCCCGCCGGCTTGTAATGATCTTCAGACGCCGCCGCGACCGAGGCATCCTCGCCCTGATCGAGCGCGTAGTACTTGCCCATCAGACCCTGCAGCTCAGGGAACTCACCGACGACTTCGGTCAACAAGTCGGCCTTAGCGAGCAGCGCTGCACGCTTGGCCTTCGCAACATCAGCGCCGACCAGTGGCGCGATCTCCGCAGCAAGACGCTCAATGCGCTCGATACGATCGGCCTGGGTGCCAAGCTTTTCGTGGAACACGATGTTGGCGAACTTGGACAGCCGCGAGGTCAGCTTGGTCTTGAGATCGGTCTCGTAGAAGAACTTCGCATCCGAGAGCCGTGCGCGAATGACGCGCTCGTTGCCTGCCACGATCTGCACGCCGCCATCGCTGGCCTCGATGTTGGACGTCAGCAGGAACTTATTGGTCAGCTTGCCGGTCGCAGGATTGCTGACGACGAAGCACTTCTGATTGATGCGGATGGTGGCGCGAATAACCTCGTCGGGAATCGACAGGAACAATTCATCAAACGATCCCATCAGCACGACGGGCCATTCAACGAGCCCGGAGACTTCGTCGAGCAGCGCAGGGTCTTCGACCAGCTCAAGCCCCTGGGCGAAGGTCAGTTGGCGCGCATCGGCGAGAATGATTTCCTTGCGGCGTTCGGCGTCGAGGACGACCTTGGCCTGAAACAGTTTGGCCTCGTAGTCATCGAACCGGCGAACGCTGACTTCGCCCGGCGCCATGAAACGATGGCCGCGCGTTGTATTGCCTGCCTCGATGCCTGCAACATCGAAGGCCACAACATCCGGATCTTCGGTATCGATGCCGAAGGTCGCGACAATCGAATGCAGCGGCCGCACCCAGGTCAACGCGCCTGCGCGCGCCGAGCCTGCGCCCCAGCGCATCTGCTTCGGCCAGGGGAAGGTGCGAATGATGACCGGCAGGATTTCCGCCAGCACATCCAGCGTCGAGCGGCCAGGCTTTTCAATCAACGCAACGTAGAAGTCGCCCTTCTTGGGGTCATGCTGGATCGTCGCCTCGTCAAGCGACGTGAGGCCGGTCGCCTTGAGGAAGCCCTGTACCGCAGCTTCGGCGCCGCCAACGCGCGGGCCCTTGCGCTCTTCCTTCAGGTCGGGCTGGCGCGCAGGAAGGCCGTGGATGGTCAACGCAAGCCGACGCGGCGTCGCGAACGCCTTCGCGCCCTCATAGACCAGACCTTCAGCGACAAGCTTGTCCGTGACCATGCGGCGGAGATCTTCCGCAGCGCGAGCCTGCATGCGCGCAGGGATCTCTTCGGAGAACAGTTCAAGAAGCAGATCGGGCATGGCTCAGGCTTTGCTATCAGGAATGATGTCGGTCGAATGTGCACTTGGGCCAGAAAGACCCACGTGCGTCAGAAGAGTGACTGCCGTGGTCATTGGCCGCCCCCGTCGGTCGCCAGCCAGGCCTGACCGCAGGCCTTGGCCAGTTCGCGCACCCGCAGAATGTAGCTTTGCCGTTCCGTCACCGAGATCACGCCGCGCGCATCGAGCAGGTTGAACACATGGCTCGCCTTGATGCATTGATCATAGGCTGGCAGCGCCATCAGATGCGCGTCCTTCTTGTCATCACGCCAACCTGCGGCGAGATACTTCTGGCAGGCGGCCTCGGCCATCTTGAACTGCTCGAACAGCATATCCGTGTCGGCGTGCTCGAAATTGTGCCGCGAATATTCCTGCTCGGCCTGCAGGAACACGTCGCCATAGGTGACCTTCTCATCGCCGTCGCGGCCATTGAAGTTGAGGTCATAGACGCGGTCGACACCCTGAACATACATCGCAAGACGCTCAAGGCCGTAGGTCAATTCGCCCGCCACCGGCGCGCATTCAACACCCGCGACCTGCTGGAAGTAGGTGAACTGCGACACTTCCATGCCGTCGCACCAGCACTCCCAGCCGAGTCCCCAGGCGCCGAGCGTCGGACTTTCCCAGTCGTCCTCGACGAAGCGGATATCATGCAGCGCTGCATCAACGCCGATCGCCGCGAGCGACTGCAGATACAGATCCTGAATATCCGGCGGCGATGGCTTCAGGATTGCCTGGAACTGATAGTAGTGCTGCAGGCGATTGGGATTTTCGCCATAGCGGCCATCCTTCGGCCGGCGCGACGGCTGGACATAGGCTGCATTCCAGGGCTTCGGACCCAGTGCGCGCAGTGTCGTCGCCGGATGGAAGGTGCCAGCACCAACCTCCATGTCGTATGGCTGCAAGATCACGCAGCCGCGGTCAGCCCAAAATCGCTGCAACGTCAGGATGAGACCCTGAAACGAACGTTCCGGGCGCATATGCGGAGGCAAAGAGTCCATGTTCTCGATCTGAAATGTGCGGGGTGGTTCGGCGCGCGACCGTATCGGCGCAGCCCCGTGGAATCAAGGCAATGCCGCTGAGCGGAGGCCATGATCCGAACGCCGGACAGGCGCTAAACCTCTCGGTAACGCAAAACTAACCATGGGCACAGCTAACCCCCGCCGGCCCGCCTGATTGTCTTGAGAACACGCGCTCTCAGCTATTAGGTTGAAGCTGCACACGAATTTTGCCGTGCCCGCGCAGCCCATCAGACACGCTGCGCATTCGTCACCGGCGATAAAATGAATGGGCAAGCCGCCCACGCCGAGTTAAAAATCCAGGTTGCGAACTGACCGTCATTGCCGGCCCCGGGGGATGCTCACCCCGCGGGCGGCGCTCGCGTCTTAGTGGGGCCGATATGCGCCCGTGACCGGATCACGTCGGAGCGTTCGGACCGGGATCGGCTGCGGTTGACCAAAGGCTGCGCGGTGCGCCCATTCTGCCTGATCGTCACGCATGCGCTCGATGTGAGCCCGAATGACGCGGATCTTCTTCACGGCCCATCCGGTCGCCGCGACTCCACCTAACGCACCCAGAAAAGCAATCAGCGTCGGCATGGTCTTACCCTTCATCATGACAAAAATGTCTCATAAGCAACCTGCAGACCGATCATGGCGCATCCACGGCGGAGCTACGCCGGTTTTGCCTAGCAGCAGCGTCGTATTGGCGCGGGTAGCACTCGGCCTCGCCTAGAACCCGTATTTGGCCCACATCGCCCGCGTTTCAAGGGCAGAAAGCGCCTGATCCGGTATATCCGCGGCAAAGATCGACCCGGCCTTGCGTCCCAGCAGTCCCGACAGCAGCCCGGTCGGCGGCGCAATTGGCCGGAGCTTCACCTCGTCGCCGAACCGCGCTTTTAAGACGGACCGGACGTCCCCGAGCCCATCCACCAAACCGAGCGCGACTGACCGCTCGCCGGCCCAAAATTCGCCCGTGAAAAGATAGTCGTCGGCTTCCTTCAACCGCGCGCCACGGCTGTGCTTGACGAGATCAACGAAGACGCGATGGATTTCGCGTTGAACCACCTGTAGTCGTTCGACGTCGGTTGGATTCTCGGGCAGAAACGGATCGAGCGTCGCCTTGTGCTCACCCGCCGTATAGAGCCGACGCTCGATGCCGATACGGGCCATCAGCTTGTCAAAGCCGAAGGTCGCCCCAACCACGCCGATCGAGCCAAGGATGGACGACGGATCACAGAAAATTTCATCACCTGCACAGGCGATCATATAACCACCTGACGCGGCAACATCTTCCACAAACACCAGCACCGGCAGATCCTTCTCCGCAGCCAACTGTCGTATGCGAAGATAAATCTGACGTGATTGAACCGGAGAGCCTCCTGGTGAGTTGACGACGATCGCAACGGCCTTTGCATTTTTGGTGGAAAAGGCGCGATCGAGGAGTTTGCTGATGCCAGCAAGCGACAAGCCGGGACGAAGCGGTGTAACTGCGCCAATTGTGCCGGAAAGCCGAACGACCGAAACGACATCGGTAGCAGGCCGAAAGCGCGACGGCAGCAAATCTGCGAGCGACCGCATCCATTGCGACCCGCCGCCACCATTCCCGCGTATTTCGACCATAGCAAATCCCTTTAACAAAAGCTGATTCGACGTTTCAGCACATCGGCTGTGCCGTTCGCACTGTCCGTGTTTCGGAGAAGAACTTGAAAATCTACCTGCTGATCCTGTTTCTGACGGCCCTGCTGATGGCGATACGCATGACGTCGTCGGCGCAGGATCGATCAAACAGGAGTCGGCGCTAGTCAGCATGTATGGCGTGCTAGGGTGAGATCAACCCGCTGTCACCGGAAAGAACCCGGGCGATATGCGGTGTGGGATGTCCATCAGCATCCTGCAGAACAATCGCCGGAAGAATATCTGGCGCGGCTCGTCCCCCCTTCACAGCCCGCACGATGATACGGATCGCCGGTGACGTCGCATCGGCGTAGATCGGGATAATCGACAGGCTGCCGAAGCCGCGATCGACTGCCGCCATGACATCGGCAATACCGTCGGCGCGCCAGATCAGCACCAGCTCCCCACCCGAGCGCAGCAGACGCCGTGCGGCGTGGATCCATGTCTGCAGCGTGTCGGTCTTGGCGACATGCGCCAGCCGACGGCTGTCGTCAGGAGAGCCACGATGGCGGACGTTGTCGTTGTACGGCGGGTTCATCAGCACAACGTCTGCGGTATCGGGAAAAAGGCCGGCTGCCACAAAGGCTGCAGCCTGATCCGCGACGTTGAGTGTGATCACCTGCGCCGGAATATCATTGGCATCGGCATTGATACGCGCCAGTCCCGACAGCCGCTCGTCAATCTCCACAAGGCAGAGATCAATGCCGGGCGTGCGCCGCGCGACTGCGAGCCCTGCAGTCCCGACGCCCGCGCCGAAATCAACTACAAGCTGACGGGCCGTCGGCTGCGTCGCTGCCGCGAGCAGGATCGCGTCGTGCCCGGCGCGATGCCCGGTGCGCGGCTGGCGCAAACGTAACCGCCCACCCAGAAATGCGTCCATCGTGGTATTATCGTAGAGATCATCCATCATCGATCAGCTCGTGACCTAAGCCAGCGTCGATCAACAACTGCCGGGCGGCAATTCTGTCATCCTGACGCACCAGAATACGGCGGGGAATAACCCCGACCGAGCCTTCAATGATACTCATATTCTGGTCGAGCACGAGATGGTGGATCGTATCCCCAGTCAGCAGGGCGCATATTGCCGAGATCAGCACCGGATCATTTGTTCGGACCAGTTCCTCCACGTCATTTTTCTCCTTCGCCGCCTCCTTAGGATCGCGGTCCGCACCCTTGTGAAGCTGAACAACAGTTTTATTGTCGGATTTTGACTGATTATGAGCCTGACGACACCTGTTTTGAGTGCGGTACTGACTTAAATGTCCTACAGACAGTCCAGCATGACACCTGCTGGTGTTCTGTCACTCGCGTTTTTACTCGGAGATCCTCGTGGCCGTCATTGTACCTTTCGAAAGCCACTCGAACGCATCGATCGATAAACTCGTCAGCCTCGTTTCAGGTGACATGGAGCGTGTGAACAGCACCATCTTGTCGCGAACCGGGTCCGAAGTCACAATGATTCCCGAGGTCGCCAATCACCTGATCTCGTCAGGGGGCAAGCGGCTGCGGCCGATGCTGACGCTAGCGATGGCGCATCTATCCGGATACACCGGCGAAGGTCACATCAAGCTGGCCGCGTCAGTCGAGTTCATGCACACCGCGACACTGCTGCACGATGACGTCGTCGACGAGAGTGAATTGCGCCGCGGCAAGCTGTCGGCCCGCATGCTGTGGGGCAATGAAGCCAGCGTCCTGGTGGGCGACTTCCTGCTCGGCCAGGCGTTCCGCATGATGGTTGAGGTCGGTTCGCTGCGCGCGCTCGATATCCTGTCATCCGCTGCCGCCACCATCGCCGAAGGCGAAGTAATGCAACTCGCCGCCGCCAAGAACACTGCGACGACCGAAGACGAATACCTGGCCGTGATCCGCGGCAAGACGGCCGAGTTGTTCGCCGCCGCCTGCGAAGTTGGCCCTGTCATCGCCAACCGCCCGAAGGCCGAGCAGACCGCTTGCCGTTCGGTCGGAATGAACCTTGGCATTGCCTTCCAGTTGATTGACGACGTACTCGATTACGGCGGCAAGGCCGCCAAGCTCGGCAAGAACGTCGGCGACGATTTCCGCGAAGGCAAGATCACCCTCCCCGTCGTTCTGGCGTTTCGCCGTGGCAACGATGCTGAACGGGCGTTCTGGGTCAAGGCGCTGGAACGCGGCGAGATCGAAGACAGCGACCTCGACCATGCCATCAGCCTGATGACCAAGCATCGGGCGCTCGAGGACACCGTCAAGCGTGCGAACCACTACGGCGCGATGGCCGTCGACGCGCTGGCGCTGTTCCCGCCATCGCCCACCAAGACAGCTCTGGAAGAAGTCGTCGCCTTCTGTCTGGCCCGCTCGCACTAAGCGCCACGGTTCGCATCAACGTGAATATCGCCGCCGCTCCTGACAGGGAGAGGCGGCGTAAAATGATCACGTTGGATTGAGGATTTCTGGTTAGCCCAGAACGCCCGCATGAACCCACCAGCCTGGGTTCTCGTCCCGCAATCGACTCGCGGCTGCCCGCGCGTGATTGTCATCCGCGAACAGAGCGAAGCAGGTTGCGCCCGAGCCGGACATCCGCGCCAGCCGCGCCCCCGGCAGAGTATGCAACAGGCCCAGAACTAATGCGATCACCGGCTCAACTCGCTGCGCCGGGGCTTCGAGATCATTGCCGCGCTTCTTGAGCGCATCAATCCATTGATCGAAGGAAGCATCTGCTGCCGGCCAAGCAGGCGCACGAAGAACATCGGTCACGCCAACGCGCAACGCTCCTTTCCGCATGCCAAGCTCGCGGAAAACATCAGCCGTCGCCACAGGCACGCGCGGATTGACCAGCACGCAATCCATGCGCGGCATCGCCATCGGCGTCAGCGTTTCGCCAATGCCAGTCATGATGCAGGCCTGCGATTGCAGACACACCGGGACATCAGCACCGGTGAGACGCGCAGCCTCAATCAATCTTTCGTCATCGAGCGCGATGTTATTCAACCGCGCGAGCAGGCGCAGCGCGGCGGCAGCATCCGCCGAGCCGCCGCCGATGCCTGCTGCGACCGGCAGTCGCTTGTCGAGTGCAAAGCGACCAAGGTTCAGATCGCTGACGCGTTCAGCTAGCAGCCGCGCCGCCTTCATCACCAGATTGGTTTCCAACTCGCCGCACTCCTGCGCGCGCGCGCCAGTGGTCGCCAGCGACAGCGCCTCACCACCTGTAATCGACACATCATCCGCGCAGTCGGCGAATGCGACGAAGCTTTCCAGATCATGGAAACCATCGGTGCGACGCCCCGTCACGCTCAATGTCAGATTGACCTTTGCGCGCGCAATGTCGTGCAAGGCAGCGCCAGACTGTTCAGACATCACCTAGCCGCCTTTACCGTCTTCTTTTTTCTTGTCACCGGCCGCCGATGACGACGTTGGCTCATCCGGAAGACCATTGGCAATCTTGTCTTCGATCTTCGGTAGTTCGGCCGGCTCCGGCTTCAAGTCGCGCGCATGCGCCCACTGGAAGCGCGCCTCGAGCTTTCGCCCCACCCGCCAATAGGCATCGCCCAGATGATCATTGATCGTCGGATCTTCCGGTCGCAGATCGGTCGCGCGTTCGAGGTGCTTGGTCGCTTCCTCGTAGTTTCCGATCCGGTAGTAAGCCCAGCCGAGCGAGTCGACGATGTAGCCGTCATCCGGGCGCTGATCGACAGCGCGCTTGATCAGCTTCATGCCGTCATCGAGATTGATCCCCTGGTCGATCCACGAATAGCCGAGGTAGTTCAGGACATGCGGCTGATCCGGTTGCAGCTCAAGCGCCTTGCGCAGATCGCTTTCGGCCTGGCTCCATTGCTTCGAGCGCTCAAAACAAATGCCGCGGAAATAGTGATAGACCCAGTTCGGCTTATCGTTCGTGGCCTCGATGACGTTGATGCCATTGCCATAGGTCACGGCGCATTCGCTGAACTTCTTGCGCGAACGCTGGATGTTGCCGAGCGCCATGATCGCCTCGAGATCTTTCGGGTCCTCGGCGATGAGCCCTTCAAGAAGCTTGATGCCTTCGTCACTCCGATCGATCGAGTCGAGGTCGCTGGCTTCCTGGATGCTTGCATTGCGCTTCAACGGCGAATTCGCCGGCACGCGCTCAAAAATCTTGATGGCGATCGCCGGCTTCTTGACCAACTCATACAGGTCGGCGAGCGATAGCAGCGCCAGCGCATGGTTCGGCCGCAGATACAGCGCGAGTTGCAGATAGACCAGCGCCAGATCTTCGCCGCCACGGCGCGTCAACGAAGCACCAATGCCGTAGAGCGCTTCAGCTGCACCTGCTGCGGGCGAATCGACCAGTCCCGGCAGCTTTTTGCCGTCCTGCAGATCGCGCATCGCCTGCACCACCAGCGGATGCCGAGCGAGCTTCTTGTTGAAGCCTTCATAGACTTCGGTCGCCGCCTCTGCGCTCTTGTTGCGCGACAGCCAGCGGCCATAGGCGTCGATCACGCGCAGCGCGGAATCATCGAGCTTGTAGGCGCGCTCGAGGCGAACGCCAGCCTCCTTCTGCCGACCCGCCAGCTCGAGCAGCATGCCGGAATGCAGATCCTTGAAGATTGGATACCACTCCGGCCCGGCCAACTTGTCGATGCTCGCCACCGCAGCCTTGGTCTCGCCCGCGCCGAACTGCGCCCAGCCCGACAGCAGCGTCGCGACGAGATCGGTGATCGGCCCACGAACCGACTGATTGATGTTCTGCTGGGCAGTGGCGTATTTCTTCGCCTTGATATCGCGCACGCCAATGACGAGCCGCGCCACACGGTTCTGCTTGTCGATCAGCAGAATGCGTTCAGCCAGTTTGACTGCCTCGTCGACATTGCCATCGGCGAGCGACGAGATGAACGCGCGGTCGAGCAGATCGGTGTTTTTCGGATCAGTGCGCAGCGCGGAGCGGTAGAACTCCGCAGCCGCCGTTGCGTCGCGCTGCACGCTGGCGTGTCGGGCTGCGAGGTAACTGCCCGCAGTGGTCATTGACTTCAGGTCAGACGCAGAAGGGAATGGCGCCAGCACCGCGGCTGCGGTCTGCATCGGCTCAGCTGCTGCGAGCCCCGGCAGGGCAGTCGCCGCAACCAGCGCAACAGCAAACGTCAAGCGATTGAAACGATTGGATAACATCACGGTTCGCCTGGCTCCAGGATTTGCGGAAAGGCTCGGATGCACGACCAATCGGGCAACATCAAGCTCTCCGACAATGCCGCGTTTGACGCCAGTTCGCAAGGATGCGTCAGCGCGACCATTGGCGCATCCTGCAACGCGAACGCGCATGTCACGCCGGGCTGTCTGAGAACCTTTTTCTATGGCCGGATCGTGGCTGGCGAGTGGCGACCGGAGAAACTCCGGTCGCAAATGCCCGCGTTTGGTCTTATCGGGTCACATTGCCTCGTAGTTCGGGCCGCCGCCGCCTTCCGGCGGAACCCAGGTAATGTTGCCGTTCGGGTCCTTCACATCGCAGGTTTTGCAGTGGACACAGTTCTGCGCGTTGATCTGGAAGCGCGGCTCGGCGCCCTCCTCGATCCACTCGTAGACCCCTGCCGGGCAATACCGGTTCGACGGGCCGGCGAACACGTCGTGCTCGCTGGTCTTCTGCAGCTGCATGTCCGCCACCTTGAGGTGAATCGGCTGATCCTCCTCGTGGTTGGTGTTGGACATGAACACCGACGACAGCTTGTCAAACGTCAGCTTGCCATCCGGCTTGAGCGGCACGCGCGGCTTGAACGTTTTCGCCGCGCCGAGCGTCTTGCGATCCGGCTTCAGATGCGACTGGGTGCCGAACAGCGAGAAGCCGAGCGTATTGCACCACATATCGATACCACCAAGCGCGACGCCGAGGATGGTGCCGAACTTCGACCAAAGCGGCTTGACGTTGCGGACCTTGTACAGATCCTTGCCGACTGCCGACGACCGCCAGCCGTTCTCGTAAGCCACGAGTTCATCGTTCTCGCGACCCGCGTTCAGCGCGTCGATCAGATGTTCGGCCGCCTGCATGCCGGTGCCCATCGCATTGTGCACGCCCTTGATGCGCGGCACGTTGACGAAGCCGGCGGCACAACCGACCAGCGCGCCGCCCGGGAAGGTCAGGCGCGGAACCGACTGGTAGCCGCCCTCGGTGATCGCGCGCGCGCCATAGGCCAGACGCTTGCCGCCTTCCAGCAGCGGAGCGATCTCCGAATGGGTCTTGAAGCGCTGGAATTCGTCGAACGGCGACAGATAGGGATCTTCGTAATTCAGATGGACGACGAAGCCGATGGCGATCTTGTTGTCGTCATAGTGATACAGGAACGAACCACCGCCTTCGGAGGTCTTCAGCGGCCAGCCGAACGAATGCTGAATGAGGCCCTTCTTGTGCTTCTCAGGGCTGATCTCCCAGACTTCCTTGAGACCGATCCCGAACTTGCCGGGTTCACTGTCCTTGTCGAGCTGGAACTTGGCGATCAGCTGCTTGGACAGGCTACCGCGTGCGCCTTCGGCGAACAGCGTGTACTTGCCGAGCAATTCCATGCCGCGAGTGAATGAGTCCTTCGGCTGACCATCGCGGCCAACGCCCATGTCGCCTGTGGCGATGCCACGGACTTCACCCTTCTCGCCGTAGACAACTTCGGCCGCTGCGAAACCGGGATAGATTTCAACGCCGAGCGCCTCAGCTCGGTTGCCCAGCCAGCGGCAGACCATGCCGAGCGAGCCAACGTAGCAGTGATGATTATTCATCAACGGCGGCATGGCGATCGTCGGCAGCGGGAACGAGCCCACTTCGGTCATGTAGTAGAACTTGTCCTGCTTGACCTGCGTTTTGAGCGGGCAATCAGGATCCTCGCGCCAATCCGGGATGAGCTTGTCGAGCGCGGTCGGGTCAATCACGGCGCCCGACAGAATATGCGCGCCGACTTCAGATCCCTTTTCGACGACGACGACGGAGAGGTCCGCGTTGAGCTGTTTCAGCCGAATCGCAGCGGCAAGGCCAGAGGGGCCGGCGCCAACGATGACGACGTCAAACTCCATGGATTCGCGGGGCGGCAACTCTTCTGTGCTCATATTTTTGGTCTCAGGACAGTTTCAGAATGCTTCTAACCGTGTTGTTTCCGATTTTTACAAGAAGAACAAGCTCAACGGAGCATGGAACCCATCCAGAGCCGGTTTCACTGGGCGTTTAGACGCGCTAGGTTAGGCAAATGCGCCCAAAGAACCGTCATGACACCTGAAATCTCCCTATCGCCGCATCAGCTTCTCGCCTTCTATCTGGAGGCCGGGGTCGATTGCGCCCTGATGGACGAGCCGCTCGACCGCATGGTGATGCCGGAGGAAATCGCTCCGGCCGCTGCCGCGCCGCGGCAGTCACCGCTCGCGCCCGCCCAGCCGCCGCGCCCGATTACTCGCGAAGTTCCGCCCAGCGTTGCCATCGAGGCCGCGGAACAATGCGCGCGCCAGGCCCAGACGCTCGATGAACTCAAGGCCGCGATGGCGGCTTTTTCCGGATGCCCGCTCAAGGATACCGCCACCAAGCTGGTGTTTGCTGATGGCAATCCTGCCGCGCGGATCATGTTTATCGGTGAAGCCCCGGATTATGACGACGACATCGAGGGCAAGCCATTTCTGGGCAACGCCGGCGTTCTGTTCGACCGCATGTTGGCCGCCATCGGCCTCGACCGAACCAACGCCTATCTGACGACTTGCATTCCGTGGCGGCCGCCAGGCGGCCGCAGCCCCAACGTCAACGAAACCAAGATCTGTATGCCCTTCATCCGGCGTCACATCGAACTCGCCGGCCCCGAGTTCATCGTGACCCTCGGCAATCCGGTGACCCAGACGCTGCTGGAAACCCGCGACGGCATCATGAAGACCCATGGCCAATGGGCCACCTATCAGGCCGGCGAGCGCAGCGTCCGCGCCATCGCGACCTTCAATCCCGGCTACCTTCTGCAGAACCCGATCTACAAGCGGCTGGCCTGGCAGGACTTGCAGCTGATCGACAAGGCGCTGAAAGGCGAGGCCACGGCCCTGACCAGCGATCAGCCCGAATAGCGCCGAGCGCGCTATTGCTTCGGCGGCGTCGGACGGACAATCGCCCAGCCGATCCGCAGCACCGGCTCGCGGCCATTGACCAAACGATCAAATGCACGCGGCAGCTCGGGGACCAATCCCGGGAATCGCGCAGCCAGTTCTGGCGGCGGCATTCCGATGGTGTCGCGCGCCCGCCAGACGACCACGCCGCCGGTCGCCCGCATCGCTGCGATACTGGTCCAGGGCGTGAGCGACGGATCGGCGTCAAGCAGCAGGTGCGGCCGCGGCTTGCTCATCGCCACAAGCGCGGCGAGTTGTGGATCGCCTGCGACAACCTCAAGCGGTCTGCCCATCCGGCGCTCGAAACTCGTCGCGAAGAACGTGCCGATATCCTTGGCCGGAAGGCTGGTGTGTGGATCGCTGGCGCGGAACCAGGGCAGCAGCACAGCATAGGCAGCCACCACGAGCAGCGGCAGCGCCACAGCCGCCAGCCAGATCTGCCGCTGCAGATGTTCGCGCCGGATTGCCAAGGCGTCGCGACCGAGCACGATGGCCATCAAGCCGACCAGCAGCAGCGCCACGCCCTCCGCACCATGCGCTTGAGATTGGCGACCAAGCGCCATGAACCCGCTGACCGCAATGACCGGAACGAACGTAAAAACCGCAATGAAGGCTCTTCCCAGCGGATCGACCTTAGGCCGTGTGATGACTGCGGCATCGCGGAGCGGCTCAGCCCGCCCGATGTTCAACAGGCAGAGGAACAGCAACCCGGCGGCAGACAGCAACAGCCAGCCGAGCATCGGCGCCCAATTCCGGGCCAGCAGCATGGCGTGCTCCTGCGCCGCCGCGATCGTCAACGTGGGGCTTGCGAACGCCCTGCCAAGCCACAGCAGATAGGGCAGCGCGACCACGAGCATCACCAACAACGCCGCCGCCGCATAGGGATGCAGCAGACTGCGGCGGCCGCGCGCGCTCGCCAAAGCGAAGATGAGCAGCAGGACAAACGACCAGGATGCCAACAAACTTGTCAGCAACAGCAGCCCGAACAACAGCCCGACAAGCGGCCAGGCTTGTGGCTGATTCAGGCCGATCGCCCGCCAGCTATGCAACAGGGCGAAAACTAAAAGCGGCTGAGCCAAGACCTCTGGCCCGAAGGCTAGGCTTGGCGCGCCGAACGCTGTCACGGTCATGGTCAACAGCACAGCCAGCGCCGCATGAGATGCGCCGACGATCAGCCGACCCAGTTGAAACAGCGCATAGAAGGCCGCAAGCTGACAAAGCCGCGCCAGCAGATAGACCCCTATGATGTGCCCGAACGCCGCGCGATAGGCGAGATCCGCAAGCCAATAGGCGAGCGGCGGACCGAACGCCGAGCCCAGCTGATATTCGCGGCCAATTGCCAGCGTTTGCGCGAGATCGCCCGGCGGGCCGTCAAAAAACAGCAACGCCGCGATCAGCCAGCCGACGGCGTGGAGCCCGGCAGCGATCCAGAAGATCAGCCGCGGGCGGGCGCGGATCAGCTCAACAATCAGGGAGGTGAAACGCATAGAATGCCCAGCCGGAGTTCCCACCTCTCCGTTGATAAGGCCAGGCCGCGCCCGAGGCAACCGGATCACGCGAGGCTGAGCAAGCGCTCGTCGGTCATAAGCTCGGCCCGTTCCGCCAGCATTTCGGCAGCGCGTTGCATGGCTGCATGTTTGTCATGCGCTGCGGCGACCGGCGCAAACGAGCGGCGATGATGCACCGTCGGCCCATGTTCAGCCAGCGCCGCCAGATGCACCGGCACGCCGTAGCCCTTATGGCCATCGAAGCCATAGGCAGGAAAATCGAGCGCCAGCTGGCACATCAACCGGTCACGCGACACCTTGGCGATGATTGAGGCTGCGGCAATCGACAGCACCTGCGCGTCGCCGCCAATCACCGGCTGGCAATCACAGTCCACCTTGATGCGGTCACGACCATCGACAAGGACATGCCGAGGCGCAACCGGAAGGCTGCGCACCGCTTGCGCCAGCGCCCACAACGAGGCCTGCAGGATATTGTCGCGATCAATTCGCTCAGGCGGCGCATAGGCCACAGCAAAAGTCGCCGTCGCACAAATCTCGTCGAACAGGGCTTCGCGCCGCTTTTCCGTCAGCTTCTTGGAATCGTTCAGCCCGGCCGGAATGCGATCCGGATCGAGAATGACGGCAGCAGCAACCACAGGACCCGCCAAAGGCCCGCGCCCGGCTTCATCACAGCCAGCCACCGGCCAGATGCCCTTGTCGCGCAGGCCTTGCTCGATCGAGAAACAAGGCCCGCTCGTGCCAGCAGGCTCGGCAACAGATTTGCGCGGCTTTACAGTCGACGCGGATTTTGTCGGTTTACGAATCATCGCCGGATCGTGCGGCGCTCATCGCAACGGCGCAACAGGGAACTCCCCGTCATGCCCGCAATTCAATCCGCGCGACGGTTGATCCCGGCCTAGAACAGGGTGAGCTGCTCGCCGCCGCGTGACGGACGCTCAAAATGATCGGTGCTCAGCTTGATGCGCTTTTTGTTGAGGCCAAGCCGGCTGCAGGCGATCTCGAACCTTCGCCCGATCATCCATGCCACCGGCCCGGTGCCCTTCATCCGCGTCTCCCACTGCGAGTCATAGTCACGGCCGCCGCGCATATCGCGGATCAGCGTGAACACATGTCGATAGCGGTCAGGGTAATTCGCCATCAGCCATTCGCGGAACAGGTCGCGCACCTCGAGCGGCAACCGCAACAGGACATAGCCCGCCTCCTTAACTCCGGCATGCGCGACCGCATCAAGGATGCGCTCAATCTCGGCGTCGTTCAGCGCGGGGATCACCGGAGCGATCATCACATTGGTCGGAATGCCGGCCTCGGACAATTGCTTCAACGCCTCAAGCCGCTTGGCCGGCGTCGATGCCCGTGGCTCCATGCTGCGCGCAAGCTTGGGGTCCAGCGTCGTGACCGAGATCGCGACCTTGACGAGGTTGCGCCTGGCCATCCGCGACAGGATGTCGATATCGCGCGTGACCAGCGCCGATTTGGTCACGATGCCGACCGGATGGCCGGTTTTCTCGAGCACTTCGAGAATGCCGCGCATCACTTTATATTCGCGCTCGATGGGCTGATACGGATCCGTGTTGGTGCCGATCGCAATGGTCCTCGGCTCATAATGCGCCGAGCCCAGCTCCTTCTCGAGCAGGGCTGGCGCCTCCGGCTTGACGAACAGCCGTGACTCGAAGTCCAGTCCCGGCGACAGGCCGAGATAGGCGTGCGACGGCCGTGCGAAACAATAGGTGCAGCCGTGCTCGCAGCCCCGATAGGGATTGATCGAGCGATCGAAGCTGATATCGGGCGACTCGTTGCGGGTGATGACCTTGCGCGTTGTGTCGACGGTGACCGATGTCTTGAACGCAGGCAGGTCGTCCAGGCTCTGCCAGCCGTCGTCGAAAGCGACCCGCGCCTCGACCTCAAACCTGCCGCTGTCATTCGACACCGCGCCGCGGCCACGGCGGCGCTGCCGGTCGATGGCGACTGCCAGTTCCGGGAAGGACGTTGGTGCAACCGAGGGACCGGTCAATGACGGGGGCGGCGGTTGCTTGCGTGCAGCGGTGTTGCGAGCCATGACAAGAGAATATGCGCAAGCGCGAACAAATCAAGAACGAATTTACGATATTTGCAACTCTCTCAGGTCGGGGTGCGCCGTCGTCAGGCGCGCCGATCGGGGCGCATGGTTTCGCGCCGTCGTGAACCGGTGCTAGATAGCGCGCGTTTCGATAGGTTGAGCCTGAACAAGGATGGTCGTGTCCGCCACACTGAGCGCCGTTATTCTATGCGAGACGTCCGGCAAGGCCGCCGTCGCCACGCTCGCCTCGCTGGTATCCGGCGTCACGGCAGGCCTGCTCAGCGACGTCATCCTGCTGGATCGGATCGGTACCGGTGATTTCGCCAAGGTCGCGGACGTCGCCGGGTGCCAGTTGATGACGGCGACCGGCTCGCGCGGTGCTGCTCTGGCGGCCGGCGCTGCAGCGACGCGCGCGCCATGGCTGCTGTTTTTGCAAGCCGGCATGGTGCTAGATAGCGGCTGGGCGGAGGAAACTGACGGGTTCATCCAACGCATGACGCTTGCTGACAAACCAAAGGCGGCGTTGTTCCGCCGCGCGGCCTCGCCCTACGACGATGCCGGACTGGCCGCACGGGCCGCAACCTGGCTTCGAATCCTCGCGGGGCGTGGCGATGAACCGGGCCTCGTGATCGCACGGTCGCATTATACGCAAGCCGGCGGCCATGCCGACCACGCAAGTCGTCCCGAAGCCGAGCTGCGCCGCCGCCTTGGCCGCAGCCGCATCGCTACGCTGCGAAACTGCGTCTCGCGCGTCTGAATATCCGCGAATAAATCAGGCTGTCGCGCCACGCGCCTTGGCGCGCCGCAAGTGCTCATCCAGCCGCGGCATGATCTCGACGAAGTTGCAGGGCTTGGTGCGGAAATCGAGCTGGGCGCGCAGGATGCCGTCCCAGCCGTCGCGACATGCGCCCGGCGAGCCCGGCAGGCAAAAGATAAACGTCGCGCCGGCAACGCCAGCCGTCGCCCGGCTCTGGATGGTCGAGGTGCCGATCTTGGCGTGGCTGAGCATGTGAAACGCAATCGAGAAGCCGTCCATCCGCTTTTCGAACAATGGCTCGATCGCATCCGGCGTCACGTCGCGCCCGGTAAAGCCGGTGCCGCCTGTCGTGACAATCGCGTCGATGCCGGGGTCGGCAATCCAGCGGCCGACAACAGCGCGGATCGCCTCGATGTCGTCGGTCACGATCTCGCGCGCCGCCAATCGGTGGCCATCGCCGGTCAGGCGATCAGCCAGCGTCGTTCCGGATTTATCATCCTCGAGCGAGCGCGTGTCCGACACCGTGAGGACGGCAATGTTCAGCGGAATAAAGGACCTTGCTTCGTCTTGCGGCGCCATGGCCCTCTCCTTCACGATCGTATGGTTACAGCCGTTCGGCGGCGAACGTATTGCACGCCTGCACGGTGCCGCGCTGATAGCCGGTCATGAACCAGCGCCGGCGCTGTTCAGCCGAGCCGTGGGTGAATGAATCCGGCACGACGCGCCCCTGCGCCTGACGCTGCAGGGTATCATCGCCAATCGCCGTCGCCGTGCGCAGCGCTGCGTCGATATCGCCAGCCTCGAGGAAACCGGGGCGTTTCTTTTCCTCGCGGTTGACCCAGACGCCGGACAGACAGTCAGCCTGCAGCTCGACCATCACCTGCAGGCGATTGGCCTCGGCCTTGCTGCCGGCACGCTCCTGCGCCGCCTGCACCTTGGGCAGAATGCCGAGCAGGTTCTGGATGTGATGGCCGGCCTCATGCGCGATGATATAGGCCGCCGTGAATTTGCAGGCATTGCCCGAGCAACCGTTGAAACGCGTTTCGATCTGCCGGAAGAAACTCGTGTCGAGGAAGATCTGCTTGTCCGGCGGACAATAGAATGGCCCCATCGCCGATTGCGCCATGCCACAGCGACCGCCATTGGTGGCGTTCTTGAACAGCACGACGCGCGGACCGGTATATTTTTGGCCACTCTGCTGGAAGATCTCGGTCCAGCGATCGTCGATCTCGCCGAGCACACCGGCGATCATGCTGCCCATCTCGTCACTCGGCGCGCCAGTCTTGGCAGGCCCGGAGCGACGATCGGTTTGATAGGTCGGTGCCTGGTTGCCGCCCGTCAGAATTTCAGCGCCGCCGATCAGCAGCCGCGGATCAATCCCCAGCGCCCAGCCAACAAGACCGAGCACGACCACCGTGCCAATGCCGAGACCGCCGCGTCCGCCACCCGGAAAACCAAACCCGCCGCCGCCGCCGCCATCGCGACGGTCATCGATATTATCGCTGCGACGAAAGTCATCGTAACGCATGGAGGCTTCCTTCATCTCGGGTTGCGAGCGACCGATTACGCATGGATAACGCCGGGGCTCGGCAAAATATCCATCGGTTAACCAATAACGCGCCGCCTAATCGTTGCCTAGTGCGGCGAACATCACTTCGGCTCGTGCGACGTTAACGAATGAGTGGCTCCACATGACGCGTGCGAGCGCCCGCTGCAGATTATGTACGTGCCAAAGTCAAGCAAACAATGCGTCTGCGATAAATCCGATAACAGCTTCGCAATTAAGTCGATTTTTACTTTGTCTCGTCATTGTGACGAATGTCGGTAGTTAGTCCCGCGTCGCCGACAGCGTCACCTGAGTCAGAGTAGTTGAGTCATGGTTGTTTCGCTACGCGGGGCGTCTGCAAGGGCGCCCCGCTCAAACATCGAAACCACACCGAGCAGCACCATCGTCGTTGGCGATTGCGTCGCTGAGATGTCCAGAATGCCATCGGCGTCAGTCGATCTGGTGTTCGCGGACCCTCCATACAATTTACAGCTTCGTGGCGACCTCAAGCGCCCCGATAAATCGCATGTTGATGCGGTCAACAACGAGTGGGACAAGTTCAACTCGTTCGCAGCCTATGACGACTTCACGCGCGCCTGGCTTCTGGCCTGCCGCCGCATCCTGAAGCCGACCGGCACGCTGTGGGTGATCGGCTCGTATCACAACATTTTCCGCGTTGGCGCGATCATGCAGGACCTGGGCTTCTGGGTGCTGAACGATATCGTCTGGCGCAAATCCAATCCGATGCCGAACTTCCGTGGCCGTCGCTTCACCAATGCCCATGAGACAATGATCTGGGCGGCGCGTGACGAATCCGCGAAGGGCTACACGTTCAATTACGAAGCCTTGAAGGCGGCGAATGAAGACGTGCAAGCGCGGTCGGACTGGTTGATCCCACTCTGCACAGGCGACGAACGCCTGAAGGGCGAGGACGGCAAGAAGGTTCACCCGACGCAGAAGCCCGAGGCGCTGCTGGCGCGTGTGCTGCTGTCGTCGTCCAAGCCCGGCGATCTCGTCATCGATCCGTTTAACGGCACCGGCACAACCGGCGCTGTCGCAAAACGGCTCGGCCGCAACTACATCGGCTTCGAGCGTGAGCGCGAATATGCCGATGCCGCGCGCGAACGCATCGCGGCAGTCGAAACCCTGCCGAACGCGACGCTTGAACCGTTCCTGACCGCCCGCAGCGCCCCGCGCGTTGCGTTCTCCGAACTGCTCGAACGCGGCATGATCGCCCCGGGCACGATCCTGCTCGACGCCAAGCGCAAATATGCCGCGCTGGTGCGCGCAGACGGCGCGATCAGCTTCGGCGACAAGGTGGGCTCGATCCATCGCATGGGCGCAGTCGCCCAGGGCTCCGCCTCGTGCAACGGCTGGACGTTCTGGCACGTCGAGACGCCGAACGGCCTGATGCTGATCGACGAGCTGCGCAGCGAGATCCGCAGCGAAATGGCCGCCGCGGGCTAGGCGCCGCAACGACTGCGAACCAACAAACACGCGCCGCTGCGATGTCCCGCAGCGGCGCTTTTGTTTTGCAGGCCGCAGGTTGATTGCCGCGCGGCCGGTGCTCGTTAAGCGAGCCTCAATACGGGAATGCGCCGGGACAAGCCCGGCCATGACATAACGCTGCGAAATGACAGCGCCGTGCGTTACGCCGCGCGGCCCTCAGCCTCATTGATCAGATTGCTACGCGCCTGGCCGAGATAGTCGCGGATCTCCCGCGTCAGCAGGCCGGACTGCGACGACACATCGGCTGACGCCGCCATGGTCGAGGTCGGCAAGCTCCTCGGTATCCTTCGAGGTGGTCGCCAGCGACTGGATGTTGGCGGAAATCTCGCGCACCACCGCGAAGGCCTCGTCGATATTGCGAGCGATATCCGCCGTCGCGATCGACTGCGATTCCGAGGCATCGGCGACCTTGCCGGTGATCTCGTTGACCTCGGCAATCACCGTGCCGATTTCGGCGATGGATTCGCTCACCTTGTCGGTGGCGGACTGCACCTGACCGATCTGGCTCTCGATTTCCGCGGTGAAGTTCGCCGTCTGGGTCGCCAGCGCCTTCACCTCATGCGCCACCACCGCAAAGCCGCGACCGGCGTCGCCGGCGCGCGCCGCCTCGATCGTCGCGTTGAGCGCCAGCAGATTGGTCTGGCTGGCAATCACATTGATCGACTGCACGACCACGCTGATGCGCGCGGCGACCTCGCGCAGCACATCGACATTGCTGGCCGCATCGGCGACCCGCTCAACCGCGCGGCCGGCGATCCGCGCCGAGCGATTGACGTCGGCGCCGACTTCGCTGGCATGTGACGACAGCCGTGCCGTCGCTGACGAGTACCGAATGCATGTTGGCTGCGGCCTGCTTCGGATGCCGCGGCGATCGAGATCACGCGTTCACGCGCCGACGATGCGCCATGACGCAGATTGCCCGCGGTGCCGCTCATCTCGGCCGCGCCGCTGTCGAGCGCACGCGACGATGCCTGTCCACCGTCTGTCTCGAGTTCAGCGGTCTGGCGTCTCGAAACTGCGTGATGCGCGTCGGCGATGCTGTCGGTGGCCTGGTTGATCACCTGCGCGCCATGCAACAGGCTGCCGTGCAAGACCGCCCGGCAGAATGCGGCGATAGTATTTGTTCTGATGCACCGCGGTCATCGCCGCCGTGGATTCGCGCACGAAAGCGTCGCAGCCGTCGATCATGGCGTTGATGCGTGTGCAGCAGTTCGCCGGTGTCGCTCGACGGAATGTCCGATGATACGCGCCTCGAAGTCACCGTGCGCGATGCGGTGGCAAACATGATCGCGCCCGCTCATCAGGCCGACGGTTGCCGGATGAGCATCAGCCCAGCGACAGGCCTGCGAGCGCAATCGGCTCTGGCACGCCAGCGCCGCAAGCGGATAACCGACATAGCTGAAGCGCCACAGCCGCCATCACCGCACCGGCGATCACGGCAGAGTGCTAAGCTGCGCTCTTGAGAGAAAACATGAGCTCATCATAGCTGACTTTCTGGGATGCAACGAAATCGGAAAGAACCTGGCTTACCGGCGGCAACGGCTTCCTTGCCGTTGACGTGGCTGCTTCTGCCTGGACCAGACGGGCATAGAGCGGCACGATCGTCTTCTCGAGAACGTCGCGCGCAGGCGCGCGACGGTTCGAATGATAGCCGGTGACCTTGCCATCGGCGGCGAACGACGGCGTCACATGGGCGAAGACCCAGTAGTGATCGCCGTTGCTCGCCATGTTCTTTACATAGGCGAAGATCTCGCGGCGGCCCTCGATTGATTCCCACAGCAGGCGGAACACGCTGCGCGGCATGTCGGGGTGGCGGACGATGCTATGCGGCTGCGCCGAGCAAGTTCGCTCTCGCTATAGCCGGCAAGCTGCAGAACAGCTGGTTGACGTAGGTCAGGCGACCCTTGAGGTCGGTTTTCGAAACGATCAGTTCGGAGCGGGAAAAATGAATTTCGCGGCCGGTCGGTGTGATCTTCTTGGACATAATTGCCTGCTCGCGAAGATTGGAAAGGCCTTGGATCGGTATTATGAGGCGCCGCTAAATTTTGCGTTAATCGAACGGTTGCATGCGCCTGGCTCGCCAGTCGCGTCCGGATAGTTGCGATGCAGCAGCAGCTGAACGACCGGGTTGCACGCACGGCTGTCGTCGTGGCATGACCTCCTGGCAATTGGGGAGACAAGGTCATGACAGTTCTTATTGCCGGCGGCGGCATTGGCGGTCTGACGCTGGCGCTCAGCCTGCACCAGATCGGCGTTCCGTGCCGCGTGTTCGAGAGCGTGCCCGAGCTGAAAGGCCGCTTGGCGTCGGCATCAATCTGCTGCCGCATGCGATCCGCGAACTGATTGAGCTCGGCCTGCTCGACCGGCTCGACGCAACCGCCGTCCGCACCAGCGAGCTGGCCTTCTTCTCCAAAAACGGCAAGCCGATCTGGAGCGAACCGCGCGGCCTCGCCGCCGGTTACAACTGGCCGCAGTTCTCGATCCACCGCGGCGCGCTGCAGCAGACTGCTGCTCGAAACCGCGATCGAGCGGCTGGGCGCTGAGAACATCCTCACCAATCACCATATCGATAGCTGGACCGAAACCGAGACCGGCATTCGCGCGCATTTCATCGACCGCGAGACCAGGCGTCCGCAGCCCGATCAGGACGGCTCGCTGCTGATCGCCGCCGATGGCATTCACTCCGCCATTCGCCAGCGGCTCTACCCGCGAGGAAGGCGCTCCGCTCTGGAATGGCCGCGTGCTGTGGCGCGGAATTACGCCATCGAAAGCCTTTCTGACCGGTCGCAGCATGATCATGGCTGGCCACGAGAGGTTGAAGTTCGTCTGCTACCCGCTGTCCGACAAGCCCGACGCCAACGGCCTGTATCCCATCAACTGGATCGCCGAACGCCTGCTTGACCCGAACTACAAATGGCGGCGCGAAGACTACAACCGCACCGGCAATCTCGACGAGTTCCTGCCGCACTTCGAGTCATGGCAATTCGAATGGCTCGACGTGCCCGGACTGATCCGCAATTGCCCGCATGTCTATGAATATCCGCTGGTGGATCGCGACCCGGTTGATCGCTGGACCTTCGGCCGCGTCACGCTGATGGGCGACGCTGCACATCCGATGTATCCGATCGGCTCCAACGGCGCGTCGCAGGCGATCCTCGATGCCCGCACCATCGCCCGCGACATTCTGGCGCTCGGCGAAACCAGCGCCGCGCTGCAAGCCTATGAAGCCGAACGCCGGCCAGCGACAACGGACCTCGTGATGCTCAACCGCCGCAATGGCCCTGAGCAGGTGATGCAGATCGTCGAGGAGCGCGCGCCGGACGGCTTCAACGTGGTGACCGACGTTCTCTCGCAGCAGGAGCTGGAAGACATCGCCGCCAACTACAAGCGCGTCGCCGGTTTTCAGGTCGAAGGCCTCAACGCCAAGCCGCCGATCGTTCCCGTTCCGGCGTTCAGCTGACCGTTCGTCGTCTCGGAAAATGAGAGATCACGCAGTTTCAACTGCGTGATTGATCACCTTGCGCATCAGGTTGGGCAAAGCTTCCTCGCCGACCTCCGCCCGGGGTACCCAGCGCATCCCCCTGGGGGGGCGGGTGCCTGATGGCAGCACCGTCGCATAGACTACCAGCTCCAGTGGGAAGTGGGTAAAGACATGCGACACTACGCCCGGCAGCCGCTGCCAGCCATTGACGCCTTTGACCTTGGGGGCCTGCGCCAGCGCGTTCTCATCGTCCTGCCCGGCCAGCCAGTCTGACGTCGGCACCTCGGTCATGCCGCCGAGCAGCCCCTTGTCCGGCCGGGTTCGCAGCAGCAGATCCGCG
This sequence comes from uncultured Alphaproteobacteria bacterium, assembly GCA_963717905.1. Lineage (GTDB taxonomy): Bacteria > Pseudomonadota > Alphaproteobacteria > Rhizobiales > Xanthobacteraceae > Tardiphaga. The sequence continues at coordinate 1,126,524 of CAVQXM010000006.1, read as the reverse complement.
CCGCCGCGCCAGACCACGAAAGCCGCGCCCCGCCGCAGCACGACCGCCTTCTTCGGCGCCTTGCGCGGGAAACTTTCCTGATCGCCCCGCGCCTTCGCCGCGCAACCATCATTGACCGGACAGAGCGCGCAGGCCGGCCGCTTCGGCGTGCAGATCATTGAGCCCAGATCCATCAGCGCCTGGGCGCTATCGCCGGCGCGGCTGACGCCGTCCGCACCCGCAGCAGGCCCGAGCAGCTCCACCGCCCGCGCCTTGATCTCCGCCTTGGCCTTGGGCAGCGCCTCCTCGATCGCATGGAGCCGGGCCACCACCCGCTCGATATTGCCATCGACCGGCATGGTGTGGCGGCCGAAGGCAATCGCCGCGATCGCCGCTGCGGTATATGGCCCGACGCCCGGCAGCTTCAGAAGCTCTGCTTCGGTATCGGGAAACACTCCGCCGTAATCGCTGAGCACCAGCGCCGCGCAGGCATGCAGGTTGCGCGCGCGGGAGTAATAGCCGAGCCCGGCCCACATCCGCAGCACGTCGTCCTGTGACGCCGCCCCGAGCGCCGCCACCGTCGGCCAGCGCGCCAGGAATTTATCGAAATATGGCCCGACCGCCGCAACCGTGGTCTGCTGCAGCATGATCTCCGACAGCCAGACGCGATAGGGATCCGCCCGTGTTCCCGCCAGCGCCCGCCAGGGCAGGACACGGCGATGCTGATCGTACCACGCCAGAATCTGCGCCGGCCGATCAGGGCCCCGCGCCGTTAAAGCCTGCTTCCGTCGCGGCGCTGCAGCTGTTAAACTCATGCGGCTATGTACCCAAACAAAACATCGTTGGACAAGCCCGGCCCGATCCAGGCCAAGCCGCTCTCCGCACTGCTCGGCGATGTCTTTGCACAGGCTTTCGCCAAGCAGGGCTTTGCCTCGCGCGAGATCGTGACGCGCTGGGCGGAAATCGCCGGCCAGGAGATCGGCGCCTGCTCGGAGCCGATCAAGATCCAGTGGCCGAAGCCGGTCGAGGGCCAGCCAGTGCTGCCGGCGACGCTGATCCTGCGCGTCGATGGCCCGATGGCGCTGGAGATCCAGCATTCCTCGACCATTATTCTCGAACGCATCAACCGCTTTTTCGGCTGGAACGCCATCGGCAAGCTGGCGATCCGCCAGGGTCCGCTGTCGCGCCCGTACAAAAAAAGCCGGCCAAGCCCGCCGCGGCCTGAGGAGATCGCCAAGGTCGCCAAAACGCTCGACGCCGTTGCAGACCCTGAGCTGCGCGACGCGCTGGCCCGGCTTGGCGCGGCGATCAAACGCAAATAACCATCACCGACGCGCCAGGGAACCGGCGCGCCATTGCCACATTTGTCGTTTCAAGCTAGCGAACTATTTTCCCGGGCGCGCCAGCGCCAGATTGGAGACTGCCTTTGATCATCTCGCGCCGCGCCCTCACCGCCGCCCTGTCGCTGACCGGCCTTCTCGCCGTCACCGGGCTTTCGCCACTGTCGCTGATCGGCAGCGCCCAGGCGCAGACGCCGAGCGCCGTCGATGTCGCCAAGCCGGTGTCCTTGCCCGACATGGCGCTTGGCCCGAAAGACGCCACCGTCACCGTCACCGAATTCGCCTCGATGACCTGCTCGCATTGCGCCAACTTCACCGAGAAGGTGTTCCCGCAGATCAAGGCCGAATATATCGACACCGGCAAGATCCGCTTCGTGTTCCGCGAATTCCCGCTCGACATCAAGGCCGCCGCCGGCTCGATGCTGGCGCGCTGCATCGCCAAGGACGACGCCCCGAAATATTTCGCCGTGGTCGATACGCTGTTCCGCCAGCAGGCCGAATGGGTTGGCAACAAGACCACCGAAACCCTGATCCGCATCGGCAAGCAGGCCGGCTTCAGCCAGGCGCAGGTTGAGGAATGCCTCAAGGACCAGCCGCTGCTCGACAAGATCGCCGCCGACCAGAAGTACGCCAACGAAGTGCTGAAGGTGAACTCGACGCCGTCGTTCTTCATCAACGGCGAGCTGGTGCGCGGCGAAACCTCGTTCGACGAGTTCAAGAAGCGCATCGACGCCGCATTGGCGACCAAGTAAGCCACTGTCGCGCGCAGCTGCGCGACGACTGAGACACAGACACATCAGCCGGGCGCTTGCACTTTGCAGCGCCCGGTTTTTTTGTGTGCGTGATGATTGAGTTGCGCAAGGGCTCAGCGTCATCCGGGAATGACAGCACGCGTGGTCACACTTCATCACCCACGCCTTTCAACCACGGCGGAAACCGCCAGGGGGGAGCCGTCGCAAGGCCCCGAAAGAAATGAGGGGCGATGGCGCGCCGGAAGGCGCGGTGGATAGTGTCTCGCGGGAGGCATTCGTCTTGCGGACGAACACCGCCCCGCGCATCGCCTTCCGGCGCACCACCGCAGCGTTTTATGAACTGGAGGCCGTTCTTCGGAGGGCGCGAACGGCGGCTGAGCCGCAGGCTGCGCACATCCTAGCCGGAGTAACCCGGCGCGGGCCCCGTAGTAGGCCCAACGGCGCGTCCAGTCCCCCGGGGCCAATGCGTGCGAGGCACGGCCGCAGGCGCTGCACCCTGCCCCACTACACGACGCCTCGCGAAGCGCCCCTCATGGACAAGGTGCGATAGGAATATATTCAGATGGAGGGAAAGTCAAGCTCGCAAATGTACAAAAAAAGAGCCGCGATTTTCATCGCGGCTCTGCAGGCCATCACCCATAGCATCATTATAGCTTCGGCGTGGCACATTCAGCGAGATCGTCAAATCACCAACCCCATACAATGTCAAGCTAGTCTGCATATGCTAAAGACATGCGCCTGTTCGGCGGATCGATGGATAAAATCGATACCGGAATTTCCTCTCCCAGACTAAACAATAAGTTCTCCGAATAGCCAACTGGCAGTTTGGTTCGATGGAGCAAACCCGTGACTCCAGGCATCACTTCAACAAACAACCCATACTCAACGCAATTTACAATTCGTCCAGTAACTACCTGATTGACTTGGACCTTTTCAAAAACCTCAACCCACGGACCAACGGCCAGCGCCCTCTCCATTTTTTTGATCCCGGAACGCGCTGATGAAAAGTCCGTTAATTCCTGAAATCGCCCGTCTCCCAGTGTTGCATCAGCAAATCTACAATTCTCCTCTAACTCACCCTCTAGGTAACTCACTACAGCGAGAGCATTATAAAAAACCGTAGTGTCGGCAAACTGTTGCTCAGGATTACCAATTCGCCTTGCCACATCTTTTGCCTTCACATCGTCAGAGAACCACGTGTCTTCGGCAATTGCCGCCCAATAGTAAGCATTCCCCAATAGCTCCAGATGCACAAATCCTGCCGGAGAAAGCCTTACGAGATCATCCACATCCACTAGTTCGGCCTTCGAACTTTCCGTTGTGATACACTTCGCGCTAGCTAGATGCTCGACTTCTCTGCGAAGCACTGCAATCTCGAATCCGTACAAGGTAAGCTCGTCGATCAAGTCACGGAGTGGAAAGAATCCTTTCAGACCAGTGGGCCCTACCTTTGGGAACATGGCATGCAGCCATCGTAGAATTGCCAACCTGACAAAGTGATTAGGATGACTATCTCTAACATCAATATCGGTGAGGTTTCGCAAGTATCCTCGATCACTATCGTAAAATCGAAAACTTTTACGCAGAAGAATTGATAGGACTACATTGAGAGGGAGCGTATAAACACCTTCCCGCTGACGTATATTAACGATGTGGTCTTCAGAAATGTAACCGCTGCGACAAAATTCCTGAAAGATTTCGAATGCATCCCTCAAATTTCGACCAGATAGCCCGTCGAGCATCCTTCTAATTTGATGGTCGTGCTCGAAGATAGATTTCACCATCGATGCAAGGTAATAAGCCTGATCTTGAGCCGGGTACTCGATCTTAAACCCATTCGGCAAATCGAACTTGAACGATTTCTGCCCAACGTTCAGAAACTTGTTTAGAGCAAGCTGAATGCGAGTGACTAGCACGTGATGAAACGGGGGCGCTTCTATTCGGAAAACCAGATCTTTCAGAGCTGTATCTAGTGGTGGCTTATGCTTATGAAGATCGTAAGTGTCGTCTCGCAGGGGCAGAACTACAAGTCCACGAAATTCTTTTTGAACCCATCTGGCAGCATCAAACATCAAGAGCTGCTCTACTGGAAGCCTTTTGTCGCAATTGTCTAGCACGATCACAACAAGCTTCCCACGCTCCGTTCCAAGACTTCGACAATGACACATCGCTTGAGTGTGAAGATCCTGATCTACTTCTTTCAAAACCCTATAAAGCTCACGGCGATGTTCTGCTGGATTGTCTTCGAGGAGTTTCCCAAGCCCCTTTTTGAACTTATTGACTTCTACACTGTAAATACTTTCGAGTACTGATAGGTCCTCGAAATCAAGATTGGTGTAGGCGGACCTTAACCCATCCACGATCTCACGACGCAGGAAATTATAGATTTCATCATGCGAGATGGGAGCAGGGTTCATGTCAATGTGCACCCAAACCGTCTGCTCACGAACCTCCTTACTCAACGACACTTCTTGAAGCCTGTCGATGAAAGTCGTTTTCCCTTCTCCAGCCCCACCTACAATCAGCAATACCTGATGCTCAAGCTGTTTAACATTTTTAAATGCTGAGTTAATTTCGACAGGATTCTCCGTGTCTTTTATCGGCTGAGCCGCAGACATCAGTGCGGGTGTCGAGGCTCGAAAAACCTTATCAATTGGATCCACGTACCTGTCGCGCCGCAATGACGGTACGTAACCGTGAGCAGCTACGTAAGCTCGATCCTCTCGCCTGACTGGATTAAAAATAGGCGCCAACTCAGCAGAGACAGTCGCACCGAATGAGTTAAAGCCAACCACGCCATTTTGAACAGTGTCACCGCCGACCAATCTACGCGGCTTCCAATAACGACCAGGCTTTATAGTCTTATTAAACTCGACGAATACTTCATCAAGTGCTGTCGCACCGGTGAATTTGAGAAGGTTCGCAAACCCTTCGCAATAGGGGTCAACTTCGTCGTAGCTCAAGCGAAGGTGTGGAGCAGTCTGGTCGACATAGCCTGCTAGGATTTCGGAGCCGCTGATAGCTAAAACCCGCTTTAAAGGATTAAAACCATTAGGGAACAGGGCGTTCATTTCTGTTGCGTATAGTCGCGCTTCCCTGAATGCCTCTGTGAGATCAGCGCCAGGAGCTTTGGCCTCGACAACTGCAAGCGGTACACCTGCTTGAACAATAAGATAGTCGGGGAAATAGCTCTTCTGGGCCGCCCCCTTGTCTATCGTGAACCTTCTGACGTTCATTTTTGTTCGTACCGACTGAGGCGGTATTTGAAGTCCATAAGGCTTCTCAGCGACCAGCAGAGGGAAAACGAACTGCTGCTCAACATCGCTTTCATTCTGCAAGCTGCTCAAGGCAGGCTTCACAAACTTCACCGCGACCTCCGATCAATTGATCATAAAAGTAAAAACCTGTAGTAGAATTGCGATCACATCAATTCCGAGCCTGCAACTCCCCGCCTTTATCCACAGGGCCTGCCCCACCCGTCATCCACAGGGGGCATGTCAAGGCGAAAATAGACTCAAATCGGCCTCAAAACTCAGCAAAACCCTCTGGAAAAGCCCGGTTCCGCGGTTGCCCTCCCGGGCCTGCGCCGCCATTGTCCGCCCTTCAAGAGATGCCGCGCTGAGTCCGCCAGCCGCAAAGCTGCCCGCCATGGTAGTGTCGCGCGGGGGATTCGCGCACAGCCGATTGTTCATCGGCCAACAGAGTACCGTGCCCATGCAACTCACGCGACTTCGCCTCCACGGCTTCAAGTCCTTCGTGGAGCCGACAGATTTCCTGATCGAGCCCGGCCTCACCGGCGTGGTCGGCCCGAACGGCTGCGGCAAATCGAACCTGGTCGAGGCGCTGCGCTGGGCGATGGGCGAAACCTCGCACAAGTCGCTGCGCGCGGCGGATATGGATGCGGTGATCTTCGCCGGCTCGGGCAACCGGCCGTCGCGCAACCATGCCGAAGTGACGATGACGATCGACAACACCGATCGCACCGCGCCGGCTGCCGTCAATGATCAGGAAATTCTCGACATCACCCGCCGCATCGAGCGCGGCTCCGGCTCGAACTATCGCATCAACGGCCGCGACGTCCGCGCCCGCGACGTGCAGATCCTGTTCGCCGACGCCGCCACCGGCGCGCGCTCGCCCGCCCTCGTCCACCAGGGCAAAATTGGCGAAATCATCCAGGCCAAGCCCGAACAGCGCCGCCGCGTGCTGGAAGATGCCGCCGGCGTCGCCGGTCTGCATGCCCGCCGCCACGAGGCCGAGCTGCGGCTGAAGGCGGCCGAAGACGAACCTCACCCGCGTCGAGGACGTCATCGGCCAACTGTCCGGCCAGATGGAAGGCCTGCGCAAGCAGGCGCGCCAGGCGATCCGCTATCGCGAGCTGGCCGGCAAGGTGCGCAAGGCCGAGGCCACGCTGTTCCACCTGCGCTGGACGCAGGCGCAGTGCCGATGTCGCCGAAGCCGCCCGCACCCATGAGCTGGCGGTGCGCGAACTGGCCGAATGGACCCAGGTGCAGGGCGAAAGCGCCCGCATCCAGGCGATCCGCGCCTCCGAATTGCCGGCGCTGCGTGACGCCGAAGCCCGCGCCGCCGCCAGCCTTGCAGCGCCTGACCAATGCCCGCGAGCTGCTCGACCGCGAGGAAGAGCGCGCCAAGGAGCGCAGTCGTCGAGCTCGATCGCCGGCTCAACCAGTTTGCCGCCGACGCCGAGCGCGAACAGCGCCAGTCGTCGGATGCCGATATCGCGCTGGAGCGGCTCGAGGAAGAAGACGCGATCCTGCGCGAGGAGATCCAGTCGCGCGTCGAAATGCTCAGCGGCGCCGATGAGCGCGTCGCCGAGGCCGATGCCGTGCTGGCCGACGCCGAGCGCACCTTCGCCGACCTCACCACCGCCCATGCCGACCTCACCGCCAAGCGCAACCAGCTGCAGGCCAGCGTCCGCACCCACACCGACCGGCTGGCGCGGCTCGATCAGGAAATCTCCAGCGTTCAGGCCGAGATCGACAGGCTGAACCGCGCAGACCGGCGAGTTCGGCGATATCGAGGAACTCGCCGCCGCGATGGAAACCTCGCAGGAGATGCAGGCGCAGGCCGAATATCACGGTGCAGGAAGCCGAGGTCGCGCATCAGGTCGCGCGGCAGACGCTGGAAGCCTCGCGCGCGCCACTGGCGGAAGCCGACAAGCGCGTGCAGCGGCTCGACACCGAAGCCCGCACCATTTCCAAGATTCTCAACGGCGAGACCAAGAACCTGTGGCCGCCGATCATCGACGGCGTCACCGTCACCAAGGGCCTTGAAAAGGCGCTCGGCGCGGTGCTCGGCGATGATCTCGACGCGCCGGTCGATCCCTCCGCGCCGATGCGCTGGACGGTGCTGGACGCCAATGGCAATGACCCGGCGCTGCCGGATGGCGTGGAATCGCTGGCCGATCACGTGCAGGCCCCGGCCGAACTGCTGCGCCGCCTGCGCCAGATCGGCGTCGTCAGCAAGGACGACGGCGCCGCGCCTCTCGCGCAGCTCAAGGCTGGCCAGCGCCTCGTCTCGCGCGAAGGCGACGTCTGGCGCTGGGATGGTTTTGTCGCCGCCGGCCACGCGCCCGACCGGCGCCGCCCGCCGCCTCGCCGAGCGTGCCCGCCTGACCGATATCGAGAACGAACTGGCCGAGGCCCGCGAGGACGCCGCCATCCGCCGCGAGACGCTGGAAGAGGCCGACGCCGATCTCAAGACCGCCGCCGCCGCCGAAAGCGCCGCCCGCGATGCGCTGCGCAACGCCCGCCGCGCTGTCGACGCCGCGCGCGAGCAGCAGGCCGCCGCCGAGCGCGAGATCAACCGCCACGCCGCGCGCAAATCGGCGCTCGCCGAAGCACAGAGCCGCCTCGCCTTCGACCGCGAGGAAGCCGCCGAAATGCAGGCCGAGACCATGGAGGCGCTGGCCGAGCTGCCCGACACCAGCGACACCGAGGCGCAGGTCGCCGCAATCCGCGGCGAGATCGAGGGCCATCGCCGCGCCGCCTCGCAGGTGCGCGCCGAAGCCCAGGCGCTTGACGCGCGACGCCGAACTCGCCGACCGCCGCCTGCAGGCCATCGCCACCGAGCGCAGCCAGTGGCACGCCCGCAAGCTCAGCGCCGCGTCGCAGATCGAAACCGTCGAGACGCGCCTCGCCGAACTGCAGGCCGAGCGCGAGCAGCTTGAGGACGCCCCGGCGCAATTCGGCTTGCAGCGCCGCGCGCTGATCAGCGAAGTCGAACAGGCCGAGCAGAACCGCCAGATCGCCGCCGATGCCCTCGCCACCGCCGAAACGGCGATGGCCGAAACCGACCGCCTCGCCCGCGGCTCGATCGAGTCGCTGTCAGCGGCGCGTGAAGCCTGCGGCCGCGCCGAAGAGCGCACCGAGGGCGGCAAGCGCCGGCTGGAAGATATCGAACGCGAAATCCGCGACATGCTCGAAGTCGAGCCGGACGGCCGTTGCGGCCATGGCCGAACTGAAGGACGGCGTCGAGCCGCCGCCGGTGGCCGATGTCGAGGCTGAACTTGAAAAGCTGCGCCGTGATCGCGAACGGCTCGGCGCGGTCAACCTGCGCGCCGAGGAAGAACTCACCGAGGTCGAAGGCAGCCATGGCGGCCTCGCCGCCGAGCGCGACGACCTTGTCGAAGCGATCAAGCGGCTGCGCCAGGGCATCCAGAGCCTCAACAAGGAAGCGCGCGAACGGCTGCTGGCCTCGTTCGAAGTGGTCAACGCGCCACTTCAAGCGGCTGTTCGTCGAACTGTTCGGCGGCGGTGAAGCCGAACTGAAGCTGATCGAGAGCGATGATCCGCTCGAGGCTGGCCTCGAGATCGTCGCCAAGCCGCCGGGCAAGAAGCCGCAGACGCTGTCGCTGCTGTCAGGCGGCGAGCAGGCGCTGACGGCGATGGCGCTGATCTTCGCGGTGTTCCTCACCAACCCGTCGCCGATCTGCGTGCTCGACGAAGTTGACGCGCCGCTCGACGATCACAACGTCGAACGGTTCTGCAACCTGCTCGATGAGATGATCCGCTCGACCTCGACGCGCTTCGTCACCATCACGCATAACCCGATCACCATGTCGCGCATGAACCGCCTCTACGGCGTCACCATGGCGGAACGCGGCGTCTCGACGCTGGTGTCGGTCGACCTCGACAACGCGGTCAAGATCCTCGACTCCAACGTGGCGTAACTGTCATTCCGGGATGACCTGCGCCGGCGCAGCCGGTGCAGCGTCAGACCCGGAATCCATAGCCCCTGGCCTCACGGGCGCGCACGCACTCACCACAGGGGTTATGGATTCCGGGCTCGATGTGACCAGCGCTCACGCGCCAGTCAATCGCCCCGAAATGACAATTGATAGCTGCGTAACAATCGCGCCGGAATGACAACCTCCCTCACCCTGTCACGGCGAGCACCGCTTCCTTGATCTTCGCCAGCGCGTAATTGCCGATCATGTTCGGCGTCGATATGCGGCAGGTTCGGCATCTCGTCGGCGGCAACGACGCAATCGACGATCGCCGGGCCGTCGCAGGCCAGCGCGTCGGCGATGGCCTTGCTTCAGCTCGCTGGGCTGCTTCGCCGTGAAGCCCTGCCCGCCGCAGGCGCGCGCCAGTGCCGCGAAATCCGGATTCGGAAATTCGATGGCCTCGCGGAACGGCGCGAGGCCGACGCTCTCGGCTTCCAGCGTGATCAGCCCGAGCGCCGAGTTGTTGTAGACGATGACCTTGACCGGCAGCTTGTGCTGCACGGCCGTCATGAACTCGCCCATCAGCATGTTGAAGCCGCCGTCGCCGGTCAGCACGATCACCTGCTTGCTGCGGTCGAGCGCCTGGATGCCGTTGGCCTGGCCGAGCGCGGTGCCGACCGCGGCATTGTTGAACGAGCCGATGATGCGCTGCGTGCCGCTCTGGCGGATCCAGTTCGCCGACCACAGCGTGTTCAGGCCGGTGTCGAACACGAAGATCGCATCGGCGCGTCGCCAGATCGCTGGCGACGCGCGCGACCGCCTGCGGATGGATCTTGTCCTTGCTGCGCGCGGGATCGGCCTGCTTGTCGAGCATCTCGTCCCACTTGTCGCGGGCGTGCGCGCGTCGTGCTCGAAGAACTTGCCGTCGGTCTTCGGTCTGCACCTGGTCGAGCAGCAGCTTCAGCGTCGGCCGCGCCGAACCGATGACGCCGAGCGACCGTCGGCGTGCGGCGGCCGAGCACCTCGGCGCGCTCGTCGATCTGGATCACGTTGCCCTTGCTCGGCAGGAAATTCGAATAGGGATAGTCGGTGCCGACCATCAGCAGCAGATCGCAGTCACTGCACCGCCTGATAGACCGGCTTGGTGCCGATCATGCCGAGCCCGCCCATCCAGCGCGGATCGTCGAACGCCATGATCTCCTTGCCGCGCACCGAATGGACCAGCGGCGCCTTGAGCTGATCGGACAGCGCACGCAGCAGCTCGGCGGTGCCGGCGCAGCCGTGGCCGCACATGATGACGACGCTGTCGGCCTCGTCGATGCGGCGCACGGCATCTCGCCGATGTCAGCCTCGTTGGGCAGGATCTCGGCGCGCGGGCTGCAACGTCGCGATGCTCGATGTCGCGCCTGCCGGATTTTGCGACAGCACATCCTGCGGCAGCGTCAGATGCGCGACGCCGGGCCCGGCATAGGCCGCCGCGATCGCCTGATGGATCACGCCAGGCGCCTGCGCCGCCGCGGTGATGGTTTCGGTGTAGAGCGCGACGTCGCGAAACAGCAGGTCCGGCTCGGTGGTCTGGATGAAATCGGTGCCCTTCATGCTTGCGCGGCATGTCGCCGGACAGCGCCAGCACCGGCGCATGATCGCGCGCGGCCTCGTAGAGCCCGGCGACCAGATGCGTGCTGCCCGGGCCGGTCGTGCCGGCGCAGACGCCGAGCCTGCCGGTCAGCTTGGCCTGGCCGGCGGCGGCGAGCGCCGCGCCTTCCTCGTGGCGGACGCCGATCCATTCGATCTTGCCGCTGCGCCGAACCGCATCGGCCAGCGGATTGAGAGAGTCGCCGATCAGGCCGAAGATCTGCGTGACGCCGACCCGCTCAAGCACCTCGACCAGGAGATCCGCTACCGTATTTGCCATGAATTGCTCCGCTGAATCTCCCCGCCGGCGCATCCGCCGGATAGCTTTGGGTCAACGGTGCGGGGATGGAGCTGTTCCATCACGGATGCGGGGGGAACCAATGGTCGTCCTCCCGGGGCGCGCATCAATCGCCCCGGAATGACAATAGGTACCCGGGGCAATGCTTTCTTCCTCCACGCCCCGGCATTGCGCTATGCGCCAACCGGGTTACAAAGCTGCCATGCAGCCACCTCTCAACAGCACCCCGATCGCATGACCTCACCCCACCTGCCCGCCGAACTTCGCGCCGCGCTTGATGGCAAGCTGCATGGCCTGTCGCGCACCGATGCCGCGCAACGCTCGGCCACCATCACCCGCACCTATCGCGGCGGCGGCAATTCCGGCGGCATTCGCAGCGAGGCCGACGCGCTGGCCTATGCGCTCGCGCGGATGCCGGCGACCTATGCCGCCGTGGCGGCGAGCCTTGCCGCGCTCGAGATTGCCCATCCGACCTTCGCGCCGGTGAGCCTGCTCGATTGCGGCGCGGGCCCCGGCACCGCGACATGGGCCGCCGCCGCCGCCTTCCCGAGCCTCACCGACTGCATCATGGTCGACGCCAATCCGGCGCTGCGTGATCTCGCGCTGGCGCTGATGCAAGACAGCAGCGACCTCGACGCCACGCCCTACCTGCTCGGCGACGCCGCCCTCACAATCGCCAACATGGCGCGGGCTGACCTTGTGATCCTGAGCTATGTCATCAATGAACTCGACGATGGCAAGCGCGCCCGGCTGATCGATCTGGCCTGGGACCGCACGCTGGATACGCTGCTGATCGTTGAGCCCGGCACGCCGGCGGGATGGCAGCGCATTCTCGATGCGCGCGCACAGTTGATCGCTCAAGGCGCGGAGGTGATCGCGCCATGTCCGCACAATCACGCATGCCCGCTGGCGACCCCGGACTGGTGCCATTTTTCGCAACGGCTGCAGCGCTCGCGCGCGCACAAGCAGGTCAAGGGCGCGGAGCTGCCCTATGAGGACGAGAAGTATATTTACGTCGCCCTCTCACGCAGTGCGAAGTCCACCGGACAGGCGCGCGTCCTCACGCAACCTGACGTCAACAAGGTCGCGGTGACGGCGAAGCTCTGCACCATGGATGGGCTGACGCAGGCCATTGCGCCGAAACGCGACAAGCCCGCCTATACGAAATTCCGCAAACTCGACTGGGGCGACAGCATCGACAACGCCTGACACGCGCTCAGGCGTGCCGCCATCGGCGAGCGCCAGGCGAGCAGTGAACGTTGCGCCGCATGGCGCGACCAAAACAGGCGGGATTATTGCTGCGTGCGTCATTGCCGATGGGCAGAGGCCGCAGCAGTTTGTATAGTTCGGCTGCGGCTGCGATAACGTGGCTTCGGCATGACTGTCTAAGCAGTGGGGGTTTCAAATATGTCGACCGGCTGGATTATCCTCGGCGTACTCGCCGTGCTCGCCTTCATCGTATTCACGGCCTACAACCGGCTGGTCGCGCTCAGCCAGCGCGTCAGCCAGGCCTTCGCCGATATCGATGTGCAGCTGAAGCAGCGCCACGATCTGATCCCGAACCTGGTCGAAACCGTGAAGGGCTATGCCCAGCACGAGCGCGGCACCTTCGAGGAAGTGGTGAAGGCGCGCAATGCGGCCATGACCGCGCAGGGCCCCGCCCAGGTCGCCGCCACCGAGAATATTTTGACCGGGATGCTCGGCAAGCTGATCGCGCTGTCCGAAGCCTATCCGGACCTCAAGGCCAATGCGAATTTCCAGCAGCTGCAATCCGACCTCTCGGATATCGAGAACAAGCTCGCCGCCAGCCGCCGTTTTTTCAACAATGCCGTGCAGGAATACAATACGGGCATCCAGCAACTGCCGGCAGCGCTGTTCGCCGGCGCTCTCGGCTTCACGCGGAAGGAATTCTTCGACCTCGGCGAAACCCGCACCCAGGTCGAGCTAGTCCCCAGCGTCAAGTTCTGATCGGCCGGTAGCCGCAAGGGCGTCGCCGCATGGCTGCTTACGGGCTTTACACCCATATCTCCTCGAACAAGACCCGCTCGATGCTGCTGCTCGGCGGGCTGTTCCTGTTGATCTATGTCCTGGTGTTCGCCGCCGCGCTGCTGCTCGAAGCCCTTGCCGACGACAGCGCGCCGCTGGCCTATTATTTCCGCGCCGCCTTCAGCGACCTGCGCGCGGCCTGGCCCTACGCCACCCTGGGCACAATCATCTGGATGGCGATTGCCTATAAATTCCACCAGAAGATGATCGACCTTGTGACCGGCTCGAAAGCCGTCACGCGGCAGGAGCAGCCCGTGCTCTACAATCTGCTCGAGAACCTGTGCATCTCGCGCGGCGAGCCAATGCCGCGGCTGAAGGTGATGGACAGCCGGGCGCTGAACGCTTTCGCGACCGGGCTGAACCCGCAGCAATATTCCATCACCGTGACCACGGGCCTGCTCGCCGCGCTGACCAACGACGAAGTCGAGGCGGTGCTGGCGCATGAGCTGACGCATATCCGCAATGGCGACGTGCGGATGATGGTGATCGCCGTCATCATCGCCGGGGTGGTCAGCTTCGTCGCCGAACTGCTGTTCCGTGGCTGGTTTCGCTCGGGCGGCTCAATGGGCCGATCATCGAAGCCCGCCGGCGACAGCTCATCCAACAGCAACAGCAAGAATTCATCGGGCGGCAACGCCATCATCATCATCATGGTCGCCGCGGTGCTGGTGGCGCTGGCCTGGCTGCTGTCGCAGGTGGTGCGCTTTGCATTGTCCCGGTCGCGGGAATATCTCGCCGACGCCGGCGCAGTCGAACTGACCAAGAACCCCGACGCCATGATCATGGCGCTGCGCAAGATCGAGAACCGCGGCGAACTGCCGGGCGCGACCTCCGCGGTGATGGAGATGTGCGTCGATAACCCGCGCGAAGGCTTCGCCGATCTGTTCGCATCGCACCCGTCGATCGACGACCGCGTCAAGGCGCTGATCACATACGCCGGCGGGCGCGACCCCGGCCCGCTGCCGTTGCCGGAGCCGGACGCCCCTGACACTGAACTAAACATCAATGACGCGATGGCATCGCTCGAACCCGCCGAACGAATGGTCGAGCTGCTCCGGCTCGCTCGGGAAAAAGCCAACAAAACAAACAGTTAGTTTTGCATCCGGGTTGTTCACCACGTTGCCAGCGAAACGCGCAAGGCTATGGCGCAGCTGCCGAGAAAACTGTACGCAGATGTTGATTTCAGGCCAGCACAGGGCCGGATTGATGTATCATCGTTGCGGGACGTGCGTAGTGCCGCCTTCTGGCACGACAGACGCTGAAGGAACTGTCATATCTCCTTCATCGCCCTGTTGTGTCGCCAACCCGTGGCAGGCTGCGTCATCGATACGCAACTTCATTCAGATGCTCGAGGGAGATTCATGGCGAAGCCAGCAGTGATTATAGTCGGAGCAGACAAAGGCGGCGTCGGCAAAACCACCGTCTCCCGCACCGTTCTCGATTATTTCAGTGCCAACAATGTGCCGACCCGGGCGTTTGACACCGAGTCGCCACGCGGAACGCTGAAACGCTTTCATCCGGACATCACCGAAATCGTCGACATGACCTCGACGGCTGACCAGATGAAGATCTTCGATACGCTGAATTCGACAGCGCCTTCCGTGACCGTGATTGACGTGCGCGCAGGCCTGATGTCGCCCGTGCTCGCATCGCTGCGCGATATCGGCTTTCTCGACGCCGCAAAGTCCGGCCAGATCACCTTCGCCGTCTTCCATATCCTCGGCTCGTCAATCGCATCGCTCGACGAGATTGCCGAGACCGCCGTGTTCATGAACGGCGCAAAATATTTCCTGGTGAAGAATTTCATCAACAACACCAGTTTCTTTGAGTGGGACGAGGCGACCTACAATTCGTACTTCCACCGCATCAAGAACGCGACCGAGCTGACGATCCCCAAGCTCAACGAGATGGCCTATGAGCAGGTCGAGGTGTCGTCGGTGCCGTTCCTGAAGTTCGTCGCCAACAAGGGCCCGAACGATGAGGCGGCGAACTACTCATTCGTGCTGCGTGGCTACGTTCGCCATTGGCTCGCCAATGTGTGGAGTGAGTTTGATCGCATCAACCTGACCGCCCTTGTCAATGACAAGCAAGGTTCGCGCGGCGCAGTCGAGAAAACCACCATCTGACGGGTGCGCCCCTGGAGCCCGCATTTCGACAGCGGGCGCTAACCCTGATTGACCTGCCGCCATGCGTCTCACGCCGGTTTACTTCATCTGCTCACCGCGCCCCTATGTCGGCAAAACCATGCTGGCGCGGCAGCTGACCGAGTTCCTCGAATCTGTTTCGCGGCACGGTCGCGGCTTTTGATATCAATCTGAAAGAGCCATCGCTGGTCGACTTTCTGCCGCGCCTGACCGAAACCGCCGATGTGATCGACACCCGCGCGCAGATGGCGCTGATGGATCGCCTGATCGTCAACGACGGCGAGGCCAAGGTGATCGATATCGGCTTTCATGCCTTCGATGATTTCTTCCGCATGATCACCGAGATCGGCTTTTTCAAGGAAGCCGCACGGCAGGGCATTCGTCCGCTGGTGATCTATGCGCCGGATACCGACCGCGTCTCGACCCGTGGCTATGAGGACATCTGCCGCAAGGTGCCCTACGACTCGCTGATGGTGCTGGACAACGAGTTCGTGCTGCGCGGACCGCTGCCGGAGATCTACAGCCACGGCTACTCGCTCTATATCCGTGCGCTGCCGATGTTCCTCAAAACCTATATCGACCGGCACGGACTTCTCGTTCATCAGCTACCTGCGGCAGGAGCAGTGATCCATCGACGGAACTGCACCAATGGATCCGCGCCAACTTCAACCGCTTCCGTGATCTCGAAACGCAGCTGATGCGCTGATGGGCCTCTAGTGCCCGTCGAAGGTCACCAGCGTGCGCACCGGCACATCCATCGCCCGCAGCTTGGCGGCGCCGCCGAGGTCCGGCAGATCGACGATGAAGCAGGCGGCGACAACTTCCGCGCCGATCTGGCGCATCAGCTTGACGGCGCCTTCCGCCGTGCCGCCCGTTGCGATCAGGTCATCGACGAGGATCACCCGCTCGCCGGGGCGGATCGCATCAGCGTGAACTTCCATTTCGTCGAGGCCGTATTCCAGCGAATAGGCGATGCCGACCACCGTATGCGGCAGCTTGCCTTTCTTGCGGATCGGCACGAAGCCCGCCGAGAGCTGGTGCGCCACCGCGCCGCCGATGATGAAGCCACGCGCCTCCATGCCGGCGATCTTCTCGATCTTCATCCCCGCCCAGGGTTGCACCAGCTCGTCAACCGCGCGCCGAAACGCCCGCGCATTGCCGAGCAAGGTGGTGATGTCGCGAAACTGGACGCCGGGCTTGGGATAATCGGGGATCGTGCGAATGGATGACTTCAGATCGAATTCTGGCGGCATTGGCTCTCTCTGCGTGGAAGCCAGCAGTATCGTTGATTTTCGCCGACATGGCGAGAGCCTGGGCCGCGCCGGGCCAATGCATTTGCCGATGGCTCGCGGCCTGGGTGCGCCCTCCCCCGGATGAGCCGGGAGAGAGCGGGTTCTGCACGGATCAGCGCAGCGAGATCGCCAGCCCCGAGAGGTCGGCATTGACCATCAGGCCAGTCTGGCGACCGCTCAGCTCAAGAATTGCGCCCTTTTCGTTGGTGAGCACGATCGCGCTGACGCCGACGCCAACCGCAGCGCCTGCACCGCCCGCGCCATAGACGCCTGCGACGTCCGAGGCCCGGCGGATGTTGCGCACGCGGCCGCGCAGCTCGGTCTGCGATGCGCCGAACACCAGGCCAGCGCTGAGACCGCCGATCGACAGCGGATAGGTGCGGCCCTTGAAGGTCAGCGTGCCGCTGCCGCCCGACGCGCCGATGAACCAGCCGCCCTTCAGAACGGAAATACGGATGGTGCCGACATCAGCCATGGCCGCAGTCGACAGGCTGACGCCAGCGAAGGCCAACAGCGCCAGAACGGCGTAGCGCGTGAGGAATGATTTCATGGTGCGTTCCTGATTGATGGTGAGATGATTCTCGAGTCCCAGTAATGCCGAAGATGATTTAAAACCACATCGCGGTCCAGTCGCGCCTGCATGGTTCGCGCGAAGTCGGACCACACGGGCGATGAATCAAGCCGGAAAACACGTGTGCCCGGGACAAGCCCGGGCACACGACCTTCAATCCCTCGTTCCGCGCACGGCGGGCATGAACGCGTTACGCCGCCTTGCCGAGACGGAAGGCGTTTTCAACGATACGCAGGCCAACCTCGCCGCCGAGCGACATCAGCGATTCCGGATGGAACTGCACGCCGCCGACCGGCAGCGTCTTGTGCTCGATCACCATGGCGATGCCATCCTCGGTGGTGGCGGTGACATTCAGCACCTCCGGCATCGACGTCTGATCGACATAGAGCGAGTGATAGCGGCCGATCACCACCTCATTCGGCAGGTCCTGCATCAGGCAGCCGCCGCGCACCTGAATGCGCGAGGGGCGGCCATGCGCCGGCTGCGTCGAGCTGGCCGAGTTCGCCGCCGAAGTATTCGCCGATCGCCTGCACGCCGAGGCAGACGCCGAACACCGGCAGCTTTTTCGCCAGCGCCGTCTCGATCGTCTTGCTGATGCCGAAATCGCTCGGGACGGCCCGGCCCCGGCGACAGCACCAGCAGATCGTAGCTCTCGCTGTTGAGCTTGGCCTGCGCGTGAATGTGCCGGACCACGCTGACCTTGGCGCCGACCTGCCGGAAGTAATCCGCCAGCATATGCACGAAGGAATCGTCATGATCGATCAGCAGCACGCGCTTGCCCGAGCCAGTCGCATCCGGCGCCAGCGACGACAGCGGCTTGACCGGATCGCCGCGCAGCGCCTGGAACAGCGCCGCCGCCTTGGTCTGGCATTCCTTCTCTTCCGCCACCGGATCGGAATCGAACAGCAGCGTCGCGCCGACGCGCACCTCGGCAAGGCCATCCTTCATGCGAATGGTGCGGATGGTGATGCCGGTGTTGATGCCGCCGTCGAACATCACCGCGCCGATCGCGCCGGCGTACCAGCGCCGCGGCGACCGCTCGTTGTCCTCGACGAACTGCATCGCCCACTTCTTCGGCGCGCCGGTGACGGTGACCGCCCAGGCATGGGTCAGGAAGGCATCGAGCGAGTCGAAGCCCGGGCGCAGCACGCCCTCGACATGATCGACCGTGTGAAACAGTTTTGAATAGGTCTCGATCTGGCGACGCGCCAGCACCTTGATCGTGCCGGGCACGCAGACGCGCGCCTTGTCGTTCCGGTCCACGTCGGTGCACATGTTCAGCTCGAACTCGTCCTTCTCCGAGTTGAGCAGTTGGCGGATCTGCTCGGCATCGCCGATCGCATCGACGCCGCGCGGAATGGTGCCCGAAATCGGACAGGTCTCGACGCGGCGGCCATCGGAGCGCACGAACATTTCCGGCGAGGCGGCGACGAGAAACTCGCCGTCGCCAAGGTTCATCAGCGCGCCATAGGGCGAGGGATTGATCTTGCACAGCCGCTGAAACACTTCGGCGGGCGAGCGCTCGCACGGCTCGGCGAACAACTGCCCCGGCACCGCCTCGAACAGATCGCCGCGTGCGAAAGCCTCGCGCGCCACTTCCACCGTGCGCTGATAATCGCCGGGGGCGTGGTCGGCAAAGCCCTGCGCTGGCGCGTTGTTATAGGGGCTCGCCGGCGTCTCGCGCGGCAGGCCGAGCGTTGACTTGCCGTTCCAGCTGAACTCGTAGCTGATGGTGACGCCGCGCCCGGTGGCGCGGTCATAGGCCAGCAGGCGATCCGGGATATACAGCGCGATGTCGCGCTGGTCGTCCGCGCGCTTCTGCTTCTGCTGCAGGTCTTCCATCTGGAACACGAGGTCGTAGGCGAACGCGCCATAGAGGCCGAGCATCGGATCGTCGTTCGCGCCGAGCGTCGCCACGATATCGCGCACCAGCGACATCACGCTGGCGCGGCGGGTGCGCTGATCCTCATCAACCGGCGCATCGCCGCGAATGATATGGCCGTGTGAGCCTGGTCATTCGACTTGCCGGTGATGGCGACGCAGGCTTCGCTCAGCGTATCGCCGAGAAAGCCGATCAGCACCTCGCCGCGGGCGTTCAGCGCGCGGATGGTGAAATCCGCGCCGGCGGTTTCCAGCAGCAGCGGCGGATCGGCGAAGCCGATGTCGAAGCTCTCGTACCGACCGGGCACCGTGGTGCCGGACGACAGCACGACGCCGCGCTGGCGGTCCAGCAGCGTGATCAGATCGTCAAGCGCCGCGCCGCCAGTGAATTCAGCGACGGCGCGCGCCACAAAGAGGCCGGCGCGGGTGCGATAATCGCTTTGAGCGGGAAGGGAAAAAACAGTCCTGTTCATCGGGCTCTCTTCATGGGACTTGCCAGTTGAGCGCCACACAGGACAAACGAACAGAGAGCCGTCGCACTGCGATGGCGGCCCCTGACGATTTTTAAAAAAGAAATCGCACTGGCCACCTTCAGGAGGTGCGCCACCACAGCCAAGCTTGAACGGTCAACGTGCTCATGGCGGCAATCCATCACTTCGCGATGGCTTCGTCAAGAGGGGTGGTCGCGCGCCGCGCGGAAGCCCCCAGACCTCGTCATTCCGGAATGACACTCACGCGCTTCCGGTAAACCTGTAATGAGCAGGATTACAGCGCTTCGCGGTCGCGGATGAATACCGTCAGCTCATGGCGCCGACGCCGTGCTCGATCGGCTCCCAGCCGAGGCGCTTGTAATATTCCAGCCGCGCCACCAGCGAGCACAGATACAGCCGCGGATGGCCCATCGCAAAGCCCTCGCTGACAGCCCGCTCGATCATGTCAGGCGCGACGCCCATGCCGCGAAAAGCCGGCTCGGTCCAGACCGCAGCCACCCAGGGCGTGTATTGTTGCCGCTCGTCCATATCCGACACGATCAGCGAGGTGGTGCCGACGAATTCATCGCCGCGATGGGCGACCAGCGCCAGCGGCAACGGTGCCGCGTCGAGATTGCGATGCAGCCGGGCCTTGATGGCGTCGAGGGTGATGCCGTGGCGCTCCCACCAGGCGCGCCAGATACGGTCGGCCACCGTATCGAAGAACTCCGGGCGTTCGCGCAGGTCCGAGATGGTGATGATCGACGTCATGGAATGCTGTGCCATGAGGGGATAACCGCAACCCCGCGGGGCCGGTTCCACAGGGGTGATGCAAGGCTGGCATCGAACGGCATGGAGCCAGCTCGGCTCCATGCCAAAGTCGGAACGAAGCCGGTCAGCCGAGGTGCTTCTTGAAGAACGCCGTGGCGCGGGACCAGGCCAGTTCAGCGGCTTCGCGATCATGCACGGCGATGCGCTGCTCGTTGACGAAGGCGTGGTCGGCGTCGTAGCGGAAGAATTCGGCGGTCTTGCCGGCGGCCTTGAGGCCCGCCTCGAAGCCATCGACGACGGCCGGGGTGCACCAGTCATCGCGGTTGGCGAAATGGCCCTGCAGCGGCACCTGCACGTCGGCGGGCTTGGCGGCCTGCTCCGGCGGGATGCCGTAGAACGCCACGGCTGCGCCGAGTTCGGGGATCTTGCACGAGCCGATCACGGTCACCGCGCCGCCGAGGCAGAAGCCGGTGAGGCCGACCTTGGCGCCGTTGCGGGCGAGATACTGCGCCGCGCCGCGCACGGTCTGCGTCGTCGCATCCATGAAATCGAGCGAGCTCATCTCGCTTGTTGGCGGCATCCGTGTCGTGATAGGGCACCACCACGCCGTTATAGAGATCCGGCGCCAGCGCATCGAAGCCGGCCAGCGCGAAACGATCGGCGAGGCCCTTGATCTGGTCCTGCAGGCCCCACCATTCCTGAATCACGACGACGCCCGGGCGCGTTGCCCGCCGAGGCATTGGCGAGATAGCCCGTGGCTTCCTTGCCGTCCGGACGCTTGAACGTGATGGTTGTTCCCATGGTGTCTGTCTCCCTGAATGAAATGGCCGGACCAAGTTATAGCCCGCAAATGTGTCAACTCAACCGGGCGCAGCGCGCGTTGCAGATCGCGCTTGTAGGTCAGGAAATCGACGAACAGCCCGTGGCTGCCGCCGATCCTCCTGCGCGGCCTTGCCATGCCAGGCAGCGATGCGCTGGCGCAACGCTGCAGCCTGCGCATCTGGCCGCCCGGCTCGCGCGCGATATAAGCCGCGATCACGCCGGGCCTGCAGCGCGCGCCCCTCCCAGCCGACGCCGGCGCCCTCGAGCAGTCCGGCGACGAACAGCCCGTTATCCTCCGGCGGAAAAATGTTCATGAACAGTCGCGGCGCATCACGCGCGGCATGCCAGTTCAGCGCGCGTGAGATCCTCGCAGGAACGGAAACGTGATGCGGTAACCGGTCGCGAGCAGCACGAGATCAACCTCGTCAGCCTCGCCATCGGCGAACGCCACGATCGGTCCCTCGAACGCGCGGACCGGCTTGCGCAGCTGCACATCGCCCTGCCCGAGATGCTGCAGCACCAGCGAATTGACGATCGGCGTGCGGTCATACAGCCGGTGCTCCGGCTTCGGCAGGCCGAAGCGCTCCGGCGGGCCGACCAGGAAGCGCAGCAGCGGCTCGTGCAGCCGCGCGCGCAGCCCCTTCGGGATGATGAAGCGCTTCGGCTTGTGGTTGCCTTCGTCCGCCGGTTTGCCCGCAATGAAATTTCGGCACGAAGTGATTGCCGCCGCGCACGCTCCACAGCACCTGCGTCGGCGCGGTGGACCGCATCGACAACGATATCGCAGCCGGTGTTGCCCATGCCGACCACCAGCACGCGCTTGCCGGCGAAGATATCGGCGGTCTTGTAGTCCTTGGCGTGCATCACCGCGCCGTCGAAATGCGCCGCGGATCTCCGGCATCAGGGGATCGCTGAGGTGGCCGTTGGCGATGATGACGCCGACTGTAGTCGTGCTCGCGTGCCGTCGCTGAAGACGACGCGCCAGCCATGGCTCCTGCGTTCGATGGTCGCGACGGCCGTATCGAACCGGATCAGCGGATAGAGATCGAAATGCCGCGCATAGGCCTTGCAGATACGTCCAGCACCTGGCGCATGCCCGGGATAGGCCGGCCAGTGCTCCGGCATCGGAAAATCGGCAAAGCCCGTGGTGCGTTTCGACGAGATCAGATGCGTCGAGGCATAGACCGCGCTGGGCCTCGCGCCATAGAGCCACTGGCCGCCGACATCGGCGTTCTGCTCGACGCCTTCGACCGGGATGTTCGCGGCTTTGCAGGCTCTGCAAGCGCGGCAAGCCCGGCCGGGCCAGCGCCGATCACCAGCACCGTCATGATGCGCCCGCCTTGCGGCCATCGCGATAGCGCTCGAACACCGCCTCGCGCATCATAGGCGCGGCGCATAGCCGAACTCGGACTTCAGCTTCGCATTGTCGAGCACCGGGCGAAACTGGATGAACTTCACATTGTCCGGGCTGAGTTTGGTCAGTCTCAAGCGGTTCAGCAGCCACAGCGCACCGCGCATCATCGATCGGCGGAATCGCGAGGAACGGCTTGCCATTCAGCGCGCGCGATACTCGCGCAGGCTGACAGCGTGCCGTCGCCGGCCAGATTGTAGACGCCGCCCCTGCCCGTGCGCACCGCCTGCGCCAGCGCGGCGACCACGTCGCTGTCGGCGATCAGCGAGAACGGCGTCGCCGTGCCGCTGAGGCCGGTGACGACGGGGCGCTCGAACAGCGCGGTGATCTGGTTGTTGGTCGTCGGCCCCAGCACCGTACAGGGGCGAAACACGGTCTGCCGTCAATTGCGGATGCTCATCGCGTGCGCCAGCGCGCCAGCATCTCCTCGACCTCGCGCTTGTTGCGCGCATAGGGGAAGTCATCATTGCCGCGCAGCGGATCGCTCTCGCGCAGCGGCACCGGATTGTCGGCGTGATAGCCATAGGCGGCGCCGCTCGACGTGACGATCAGATGCTGCACGCCGGCCGCGACGGCAGGCCTCCAGCACATTGCGCGTGCCGAGCACGTCGATCTCGTAGTCGCGCCTGCGGATCGCCGCCGACCGCGACGACCGAGGCGAGATGCACCACCGTGCGGGGCTGCACCGCGGCGATGATATCCTTCAGCTCGGCGTCGCGAATATCAGCCGTCTCATAGCTAACGCCGGCAAGCCGTTCTGCCTGCGGCACCTCGCGCACATCGAGCGCGGTCACGGGACGCGTCGCGACGTCTTCCGCCACGCCGCGCATCAGCGCGTGCCGATGAAGCCCGCCGCGCCGGTGACCAGCACGCCGCCCTGCCCTGCATCACTCATGCGGCCCCTTGCGGCGCGACCAGCCACCGGATCGCGCCGTTTCCACCATGCCGCCAGCGCCCAGCCCGACACCAGATGCCAGACGCCCCAGCCGGCCGCGACCAGCGCCGCGCCGCCGAGCCCGTCGAACTGGTTGAGGATCAGCGCCAGCCCGAGCCCGGAATTGTGCATGCTGACCTCGATGGTCATGGCGCGGGTGTCGGCGCTGCTCAGCCGCAGCAGCGCCGCGATGCCAAGCCGAGCGCGATCGCCACCGCATTATGCATCACCACGAAGGGCAGCACCGACTGCGCGAACACGTGATGTAGCGCCAGTTGGTCGCCGTCGCGGCGACGATGAAGCCGATCAGGAAGACGAACGACATGATCTGCAGCGGTCGCCGCAGCCGCGTCGGCCAGCAGCGGCAGGAAGCGCACGGTGAGCAGGCCAAGCACCATCGGCACGCCGAGCAGCAGCACGGTTGAGCCGAGGAACGAGGCCGGCTCGACACTGACCTGCCGCAGCAGCGTCGCGGTCTGCGGATTGAGCCCGGCCCAGAACAGGATGTTCAGCGGCGTGGTCACCACCGCCAGCAGGCTGGAGATGCCGGTCATCGACACCGACAGCGCCGTGTTGCCGCGCGCCATATGGGTGATCAGGTTGGAGATATTGCCGCCGGGACAGGCCGCCACCACCATCATGCCGAGCGCGATGGACGGCCGCGGCTGCAACAGCATGGTGATCGCCCAGGTCACCGCCGGCAGCACCACGCAGTTGCGCGACCAGTCCCGCGAGCGGCGCCACGGGATGCGCGCAACACGGCGACGAAATCCGCCCGCGCAGATCGAGCGCCACGCCATACATGATCAGCGCCAGCACGGCGCCGAGCGCCATCTGCCCGGTCGGATTGATGTTCAGAAGAATATCGTCGATGCCCGCTGCGGCCATGCGATCTGCCCCGCCCCTGGCCCCACTCGCCCGTCCTTGCTGGCGCGGCGCTCTAGTCTCTGATGGCAAGTCTAGCAAAGCAGCGCGGTAAAAGCGATGGGGCGGCGGAGAACTCGACGAGGCCGGGCAGCTCAAGAGTGCGTCATTGCCGGCAGTGCCGAGACGCGTCAGCCCGCAAGCTGGATTGCCGGTCGGCGCGCGACACGTGCCGCATGGCGAATCTGACCACTGCATGAACGCGGCCGACACGCGCAAACAAAAAAGGGCCCCGCGAGGAGGCCCTTTTCGATATCGTGATGCCGGAAGCTTAGTGGGCGTCGGCCCAGACCCGCTTCTTGGTGAAGTACATCAGACCAGCCAGCAGGATCAGGAAGATCATGACCTGCAGACCGATGCGCTTGCGCGCTTCGAGATGCGGCTCGGCGGTCCACATCAGGAATGTCGAGACGTCCCTGGCGTACTGCTCGACCGTCTGCGGCGTGCCGTCGTCATAGGTCACCTGATCGTCGGAGATCGGCTTCGGCATCTTGATGGCGTGGCCGGGGAAGTACTTGTTGTAGTACGCGCCTTCCGGCAGCGTGAAGTCCTTCGGCGGCGTCGACGTAACCCTGCAGCAGCGCGTCGATGTAGTTCGGGCCCTTCTCCTGGAACTGGGTGAAGAAGTCGAAGACGAACTGCGGGAAGCCACGGTCATAACCACGGGCCTTGGCGATCAGCGACAGGTCCGGCGGATAGGCGCCGCCATTGGCCGCGCGGCGCCGCGTTCTCGTTCGGGAACGGCGCCGGGAACTTGTCGGCGAGACGGCCCGGACGCTCGAACATGTCGCCGGCGTCGTTCGGACCATCCTTGACCTGATACTCCGCGGCGACCGCCAGCGCCTGCGCCGCCGTGAAGCCGGGACCACCCGTATCCGCAAGATTGCGGAAGTGCAGCTGGTTCATCGAGTGACAGGTCGCGCAGACTTCCTTGTAGACCTTGTAGCCGCGCTGCAGCTCGCCACGATCGAACTTGCCGAACGGGCCGGCGAACGACCACTTCTGCGACTGCGGCGTGGCCGCCTGCGCCAGCGGCCTTCGCATCCTGCGCGCCACCGGCGAGCAGTGCACCGGCGACAGCAAGACAGCGAGTGCCGATCGCGGTTGCCTTCGCACCCTTGCCGGCGCTGGCCGAGCACGTCGTCTGCGATCGAGTTCGGCACCGGACGGGGCTTCTCGATACGGGCTGAGGATCGGCAGCACGATCAGGAAGTAGGCGAAGTAGCAGAACGGTCAGCACGCGACCGGCGATCGACGTAGATGCCTTCCGCCGGCTTGCCGCCGAGCCAGCCGAGCACCAGGCAGACCACGACGAAGATCCAGAAGAACTGCTTGGCGAGCGGACGATAGCGCGATCGAGCGGGTCTTGGCGCTGTCGAGCCAGGGCAGGAACGCCAGCACGACGATCGCGCCGAACATGGCGATAACGCCGCCGAGCTTGCTCGGGATCGAGCGCAGGATCGCGTAGAACGGCAGGTAGTACCATTCCGGAACGATGTGCGCCGGGGTCACGCCGGGATTGGCCGGGATGTAGTTGTCCGGATCGCCGAGATAGTTCGGGATGTAGAACACGAACCAGGCGTAGAAGATCATGAAGCAGACCATGCCGAACGCCATCCTTGACGGTCGCGTACGGCGTGAACGGCACAACGTCCTTCTCGGTCTTCGGCTCGACGCCGGCCGGGTTGTTCTGGCCAGCGACGTGCAGCGCCCAGACGTGCAGCACGACGACGCCGGCAATCACGAACGGCAGCAGGTAGTGCAGCGAGAAGAAGCGGTTCAGCGTCGGGTTGCCAACCGAATAGCCGCCCCACAGCAGGGTCACGATGCTGTCGCCGACATAGGGAATGGCCGAGAACAGGTTGGTGATGACGGTGGCGCCCCAGAAGCTCATCTGGCCCCACGGCAGAACGTAGCCCATGAAGCCGGTCGCCATCATCAGCAGATAGATGATCACGCCGAGGATCCAGAGGATCTCGCGCGGCTCCTTGTACGAGCCGTAATACAGGCCACGGAGCATGTGGATGTAGACGGCGATGAAGAACATCGACGCGCCGTTGGCGTGCAGGTAGCGCAGCAGCCAGCCGTAGTTCACATCGCGCACGATGCTTTCGACCGAGTTGAAAGCCATGTCGACGTGCGGGGTGTAGTGCATCGCCAGAACCACGCCGGTGACGATCTGCACAGCCGAGCATGAACGAAAGGATGCCGCCGAACGTCCACCAGTAGTTCAGGTTACGCGGCGTCGGGTAGGCAACGAAAGACGAATGGATCAGCCCGAAAATTGGCAACCGCCGCTCGATCCACTGCAGGGCGGGATTGGCAGGCTGGTAAGTGGATGGTCCGCTCATGATGCGATCCTGAGAAGATTAGCGACGCGAAGGGTGAGATCCGACGATCGCGTGGATCAGCCGATCTTGATCTTCGATGTCGGAAATGAAGGCGTATGGCGGAACCGGCAGGTTGGACGGCGCCGGGCCACTGCGGATGCGGCCGGATGCATCGTAAACTGAACCGTGGCAGGGGCAGAAGAAGCCGTCCATGCCGCCTTCATGAGCGATCGGAACACAACCCAGATGGGTACAGATGCCGACGACCACCAGCCACTGGTCGTGACCTTCCTTGACGCGCGCCTGGTCGGACTCCGGATCCGGCAGCGTCGCCGTCGCAACCGCGCGCGACTCATCGATCTGCTTCTTGGTGCGGTTCATGATGTAGATCGGCTTGCCGCGCCAGAACACCTTGATGTCCTGCCCCTCGGCGATCGGTGTCAGATCCACCTCGATAGGCGCGCCGGCCGCAATGGTCGAAGCGTCAGGATTCATTTGTGAAATTAGCGGCCACACTGCGAAGGCAGCCCCGACCGCGGCCACCGCTCCCGTCGCCACGAAGAGGAAATCACGGCGTGTCGGTTCCGCCGAAGACGATGTCGTCACGATACCAAGCCCTTTCTCATCTGCTAGCCAGCATCCATTCCAGTGACACACATGTGCACTTAACCTGAAAGGCTGCTAGCGCCCGCGAACACCGCAGCGGCAGAACGACCATAAAGGCCTGGCCGGCGTGGCCAGACCATACAGTCCAGAATCGTTCTATTGGCACCCTTGCCGGGCCAGTGCAAGCCCGCTATCCGATTGTCGCCTTGCAATGCACGAAATCTACGCATTTTCGCCCCACTTGACGACATCGCCAATTCAGAAACGCAAACCAGATGCAGATCGCGCTTTATCAGCCGGACATTCCGCAAAACACAGGCACCATCCTGCGCCTCTGTGCCTGTCTCGGCGTTGACGCGCACATTATTGAACCTGCAGGTTTTCCGACCTCGGACCGGCACTTCCGCCGTTCCGGGATGGACTACCTCGACGCCGTATCGATCACCCGCCACATCTCCTGGTCGCATTTTAACGACTGGCGCATCGACCAAGGCCTGCACCTTACGCTATTCACAACCAAGGCGGCGACCCCCTACCTCGATCACAGATTCGATGACCGCCAGATTCTGATGTTTGGCAGGGAATTGGCCGGGGTTCCGGAGGAGGTGGCAGCGCAGGCCGACACTCGGCTTTTGATCCCGATCCGCCCCCAGATGCGGTCACTCAACATCGCAATGGCCGCCGCGATGGCGATGGGCGAAGCCGTCCGGCAATCCAGATTATAAGCCGAATGGAACTTCGGAAGGGATTGGAGATTATCGTCTTCAAGCCATAGGATTTTGACGCTGCAGTCTGCCCGTCGGCCCGTGGCTCAAGATCTCCGGAGATCTGCCCTGCGTCCAACATCGCCAAACAGGCCTGATCTACCTCCCGTCCTCAAAGGTGGCGGGACGACAGCGGTCGAAATTGCAGCATTCGACTGGTCGACCACCGCGCTCGGCCCGATTTCCGAATGGGGAGAGACGCTGCTGTCCAACGTCGGCACGCTCGTCCGCTCCCCAGTTCCCATGGCTCTGATTTGGGGCGCCGATGGCATCCTGATCTATAATGATGCTTATCGCGCAGTGACTGCTATCGGCGCCGATTGCCTGATCGGCAAGAAAGTGTTGGACTGCTACGCACACAGCGCATCCTTCCAGACCCACGTACACAGCAGCGTCTTCGATCACGGCAAGACCCTGTCGTACAAACACGTCGAAGTTTCATTATACCGCGGCGGCGAATATATACCGGCTTGGCTCAGCCTCGATTATTCGCCCGTAATAGGCGCTAGCGGCCAGCGCCTCGGCATCCTCGTCATTGTCGCGGACACCACCGAGCAGGTGCTCGCCAATCGCCGCGACATCGCCGAGCGCGACCGCCTGCGCCAGATGTTCGAGCAGGCGCCCGGCTTCATGCTGATGGTCGAGGGCAGCGATCTGATCTGCACCCTGGTGAACTCCGCCTTCATGTCGATCATCGGACCGCGCAAGATTATCGGCGAGCCGTTCCGTGCTGCGGTTCCCGAGATTGAGGGCCAGGGTTTTTTTGAACTGCTCGACGGCTGCTTTGCGACCGGGGAGCCCTATTTCGCGCGCGGCGCCGAAGTCCGGCTGAAACATTTCCCGTCCGACGAGTTAAACACCCGGTTTGTCGATTTCATTTTCCAGCCCATCGTCGACGAGGTCGGGGCCGTCACCGGCATCTTCATCGAGGGCTCCGACGTCACAAGCCAGGTTGAAGCCAGCGCAGCACTGCACGAGAGCGAAGAGCGCTTCCGCGAGGCCGCCAATGCCGCCCCGGTGCTGATCTGGATCAGCAACAGCCAGGAGCAGGCGATCTGGGTCAACCGCGAATACTCCGAATTCACCGGCAAGCCGCTCAACGAGATCGTCGGTCACGGCTGGCACGACGTCATCCACCCGGACGATCTGACCAGGTGCACCAAAGTCCTCTCCGACCACCTGAAAAATCGTCAGCGCCTGACCGTTGATTTCCGCATGAGGCGACACGACGGCGCGTGGCGGCATATGAGCAGCGTCGGCGTGCCGCGCGTTTCCGCCACCGGCGAACTGCTCGGCTTCATCGGCACCTGTCTTGACGTCACCGAGGCGCGCCTGATCGAGGATGAGTTGCGCCTGTTTACCGAGCGGCTCGAAGCTCGCGTGGAAGAGCGCACCATCGCGCTGGCTGAGGCGAACGACCAGTTGCGCAAGCAGATCGCCGAGCGCGAGCGGGTTGAGGAAACCCTGCGGCAATTGCAGCGGCTCGATGCTGTTGGCCAGCTCACCGCCGGCGTGGCGCATGACTTCAACAATTTGCTGACCATCGTTGCCGGCAACCTCGAGTTTCTGGAGCGTGACCTGACCCGGGCGAACATCACGGGAAAACCGCGCGAACGCCTGTCCTTCATGAAAGCTGCGACTGACCGCGGGGCCAAACTGACCGGCCAACTGCTCGCCTTCGCGCGCAAGCAGCGCCTTGAATCCAAGCCGACCAATCTCAACTCGGTTATCTCCGGCATGCGCAGCCTGCTGCAGAGTTCGATCGGCGGCTCCTACCGGCTTGAGATCGTGCTCGCGCCCGATCTGTGGACGGCCATGGTCGACATTACGCAGATCGAACTGATGATCCTGAACCTGGCGATCAACGGCCGCGACGCCATGGAGGTCGGCGGCCTGCTCACGGTCAGCACCGCAAACGTGGTGCTTGGTCCGCAAACCCGGCCGGACGCCCCGCTCGCTGGCGAATATGTCAGCGTGTCGGTGTCCGACACCGGCACCGGCATGTCGCCCGATGTGCTCAGCCATGCCTATGAGCCGTTCTTCACGACCAAGGCGGTTGGCAAAGGCTCCGGACTCGGCCTGCCGCAAGTGTTCGGCTTTGCCAAACAGTCTGGTGGCGGCATCAGGATCGACACCCAGATCGGCGTCGGCACCGTGGTGAACGTCTATTTTCCCCGCTCAGCCGAAGTGGCCCTGCCGGAGCCGCCCGAAATGCCGGCCAGCGCTGTACTGCCGATTGACGGCCGCGCGCGGCGGATCCTGCTGGTCGATGACGATGACGCGGTGCGCAGCATTTCGGCCCTGATGATCCGCGAGCTTGGCTGCCATGTCACCGAGGCCGCCAGTGGCAAGGAAGCGCTGGCGCTGCTCAAGGGCGGCGAGAGCTACGACCTGGCCGTGCTCGACTTTGCCATGCCTGGCATGAATGGCGCAGAGGTTGCGCGCGAAGCCGCCAAACTCGCCCCGCAGATGCCCGTGCTGTTTGTCACCGGCTATGCGGATATCTCCGCCCTGACGCAGTGGAGCGAAGACCTGATTATCCAGAAGCCGTTCCGCCAGGGTGAGCTCACCTCCAAGATCCGCCGCGTCCTCGGCGGGTCGCTGGACGCCAACGCCGCACCGTCGACAGCCAATCCCAGGCGCGCCTAGCCGCCGGCGCGCGCAGCGCCGGAACTACCGCGCCACGCGCTGCGCAATGTAGTCCCGCCCCCGCGCCGTGAAGGTTTCGCGCACGATGAAGCCATCCGTCGGGGCCATCGGGCCGATCTCGACCGGCCCGGTTGGCATAATCAGGGTGGCATGGCTCTGAACAAAAATCAGCAAGTGACGCCGGTCAGCCAGCAACCGATCCGACCACGCCCGAAGCCCCGAGAGAAACGGCTCCTTGCGCCAGGCGAACGGCGCTCCCGGATCGACCTGACCGTAGATGAAACCTGTATCGGGATGCAGCGAGAACACCACCTTGCTGGTCTCGGGCTTCCACGCCGGCGGTATTCCCTCATCTTGCAGCCAGATGCATTCAAAGGCCCTGCACTGCTGCGGGCGCTCGTCGTAAATCTTGCAACCTTGGCCGATCGCGCAATGACGGCACCATTTACCGGCCGGCTTCTGCAGGTCATCAATCCGGAACACCTTGCAACACAGGGTGCAGGTTCCACACGCACGCGTCAGGTCAGCCATCAGGATACCAGAGCTGTTTAATAGGCGAGGGCCAGCGCGTCGTTCCGAGCAAAATCGTCCAGATCGTGTCGCCAGCCTGTGGTCTGCCTATCAAGAGCAAATTGGCGAATGTTGAGCTAGCGTATTGCCGGAACCAGCCGTACAACTAAAAATGCTTGGACAACCGGGGCGCAATTGAGCTTGTGATCCGGCGCGGCGCGGCCTCGGCAGACTTTATTCGCTGCCGTTAACCCAGCTTCGCACTAAAAACAGGTGGCAACTCATATTCGATCTTGTTGTTGAAGCCGCCAAAGGTGAAATGGCCGTGATCTGTCTGTCACGACGATTCGATAGACACGACCGTGCTTCCACTCCCATCGAGGAATATAATATGGCTTTGAGTCCCGGCGATGTCGTCATGCTGAAATCTGGTGGTCTTCCGATGACCGTCACGTCCGTCGTCGAAGACAACGTGACCTGCGTCTGGATGAGCGAAGATGGCGTCATGTTCCATGATACCCTTGCGATCATCGCGCTTGATCAGCTCGAACTGTCTGAAGAAGACTTCGACGATGAAGACGAAGACGAACAGGAAGACGACGAGGACTAAGTCCTCGATTGATCCTGCTCCAGGAATTCGCTGTTGAATGACAGCACCGCGTCAAGGCCGCCGACCATTCGGCGGCCTTTTCCGTTCGTGCGACACAGAGCGCTGGCGCGACGCGGCGCTAGCCTGCCATGATAGCGGCGTCAGCCCCCCTGTCGGGATGCCGCCCATGAAGATCCTGGTGATCAACCCCAACACCACCGAGGCCGTCACCGACCTGGCGATGGGCCATATCCGCACCATCGCCCGGGAAGCGGGCGCCAATCCCGAGACGTTCACCGCCGTCACTGGCCGGTTCGGCGCGCGCTATATCTCCAGTCGCGCCGCAGCGGCGATTGCCGCTCATGCCGCGCTCGACGCCTATGCCGCCTATGGCGAGGGTTGCGATGCGGTCTACCTCGCCTGCTTCGGCGATCCGGGGCTGCTGGCGCTGCGCGAACTCGCCAATGTTCCCGTCGTCGGCATGGCGGAGGCCGCCATGCTGAACGCAATCACCCGTGGCCGACGCGTCGCCGTGGTCACCGGCGGGGCGTTGTGGAAACCGATGCTGACCGAATTCTACGCAACCCTGGGGCTATCGCCCCACCTCGCGGCAATCCGCGCCATTGCCCTGACCGGCGGCCAGATCGCGCAGGACCCTGACGCCGCGCTGGCAGATCTGACCCGCGCCTGTCTCGCCTGCGCGCAGCAGGACCGGGCTGACGTCGTGATCCTCGGCGGCGCGGCGCTGGCCGGGCTTGCCGAGCGTATTCAGCCTGATGTGCCGATCCCGTTGATCTGCTCCGTCGCTGCTGGCGCGCACGCCGCCCTGGCGGCGGCAGGCCGCCCGCAGCAAACCGCGCAGCCGCCCGTCACGGAAACGATCGGCCTTAGTGCTGAGCTGGCGGCGCTGCTGGCGCGACGGTGAACAATCAGCGCGGCGTATCGCGGCTGATGCGGGCGATGGCCTGGTCGACGATATCGCTGAGCACGGCGGGGTCATCCGGGAAATCGAGCCCGAGCCAGGCATCCTCCGCCAACGTGATGGCATGGCCGAGCGCCGGCCCTGCGGCGACGCCGCGCGCGATGAAGTCGGCAGCCTTGATTGGAAACGTCGGCGCCGTCCAGCGCTCCGGCAGCATGGCCAGCTGCGTCCACCATTCCGGGTCCGCGTTGCGCCCGGCCCGCGCCCAGGCCAGCAGGGTCCGCTCGCGAAAGCGCTCGACGCCAATGCGATACAGCCGCCGTTTGGCCAGCGCCTCGCTGGCGCCGGCGGCGCGCCACCAGCGATGCCCCATCGAATCCAGCGCCTTGGTCTCGGCATTGGTCAGACGCAGCCGCGCGCCGAGGCGCTTGGCGTCCTCCGTCACCCCGACCGCCAGCGCCGCGAGCCGACGGATCGCCACCGGCTCCAGCGCCATCGCGCGCTCCGCCCTGATGAGCCCGGCGAAAATATTGGGATAGGCCATGCCGCCGAAGATCTGCTGCAGCAACCCGATCTCAGCCATGGTCGTCACCACCGGCAGTGCGCCATCCGCGACGACAAGCTTGAGCATTTCAGCCCGGATGCGTTCGGCCGACAGGCCGGCGATGCCGCCTCGCCCGCGAATGCATGCGCGCAGGCCCTCGCGGTCCAGTTCGCCCGCGCCGTAGCCGGCATGAATGCGGAAGAACCGCAGCACGCGCAGATAGTCCTCCGCGATGCGCTCATCCGGATCGCCAATGAAGCGGATGCGGCGCGCCGCAATATCCGGCAGCCCGTCGACGTAATCATGCACGACGCCATCCGCCGAAACCGACAGCGCATTGACAGTGAAGTCGCGGCGCTGCGCGTCAATCGCCCAGTCCGCGCCGAACTCAACCTTGGCTTTGCGGCCGAAGGTTTCGACATCCTGGCGCAGCGTTGTGACTTCAAACGGCAGGCCATCGATCACCAGCGTGACGGTGCCATGCTCGATGCCGGTCGGCACGCACTTGATGCCCGCGCCGCGCGCGCGGCGCACCACATCCGCCGGCGCCATCGTGGTTGCGATATCGATATCGCCGATCGGCAGGCCCATCAGCGCATTGCGCACCGCACCGCCAACAACGCGGCCCTCGTCGCCATTACGATTGAGCAAATCCAGAACGCGGGCTGTCGCGCCCGCGCGCAGCCAGGCGGCATCGCCGAGATTGGCGCTGCTCACCGCGCGCCTCCGCGAATCAGCACGCCGTCTTTCATATGAGCGGGGACGTAGTCGGCGCCGGGCGGCATACCGGAAAACTCAGCGAGAAAAACCAGACTGAGGATCGTCAATATCAATGCAGTAAACGTCAAGCTAGCAACAACTTTAAGCGGCCAGTTCTGCAACTCGAGCACTTTCGAGCGCACAACGATGAGGTACGCTGCGTATAACGCAAACGGTACCAAAAAGATCCCAATCTCGGTGAGCAAAGGGCGTATCATCTCAGTTAGTCCCGAGCCTTTCATACATTACGCGCAGCATCCCCGCCGTAGCGCCCCAAATGTAGCGTTCAGCGAATGGCATCGCATAATAGGATCGATCAACTCCACGAAATTCCTTGCTGTGGATTTGATGATGGGCCGGGTTCATCAAAAAGGCCAGAGGCACTTCGAAGGCCTCATCGACTTCGCCTGTATTGATTGTCAGGCTGAAGCCGGGCTTCACCAGCGCCAGCGTTGGCAGGATACGATAGCCGAACGCCGTGCCGTAGAGATCGAGATAGCCGATCGGCTCAACATAGCGGCGATCGAGCCCGATCTCTTCTTCGGCTTCGCGCAGCGCCGCGTCGAGCGGCGAAGCATCTTCGGGATCGATCTTGCCGCCAGGAAAGGCGATCTGTCCGGCGTGATCGTTCAGGTGCGCCGCCCGTTGCGTAAGAATAATCGTCGGCTCGGGATGATCGACGATCGCAACCAGCACCGCCGCCGGCCGGATCGGCTGCTCCTGCGCGACAATGCGCATCATGCGGTCATTGCCAGCGTCGCCGGTGAGCGGAATAACCGCCGCGTCGGACAGGCCGGGCGGCACATCGAAATTCAGGCGCGTTCGGGCTCGATCAAGAAAACGATGCGCGTCAAAGGTGACGGCTGCATCCGCCCTCAGCATGGCTCCGGTCAAATTCCATCCCTCATCGTCTCGGCCTCGGTCATCGGGAAGAACGCCCCCGCTGACGCGATTCCGAACATTTTTTTACCATCGATCACCTGCTCCTCGCCCATGTCAACCAGATCGTAGTAAACAGCGCGCGTCACCTTGGCCCAAAGCTCTGAGCGGACGTGCAGATAGGGCACCATCCCGCCGTCGTCGGCCATCTCGAAACGCAGCCGGTGGTCGGCGTCGCACGTGACCCAGTCATCGACATTGGTGCGGAATGCGAGGGTGCGGCGGCCCGCGTCATCAACGGCGACGCGCATCTCGACCGCGAGAAACGGCGCGTCATCGACGCGGATGCCGACCTTCTCGACCGGGGTGACGAGGAAATGCTTGCCATCCTCAACCTTCAGGATGGTGGAGAACAGCCGCACCAGCGCTGCGCGACCAATAGGCGTGCCGAGGTAGAACCAGGTACCATCCGCAGCAATGCGGATGTCGAGGTCGCCGCAGAACGGCGGATTCCACAAATGGACAGGCGGTAAACCCTTGCCCGGCTCGCCGGCCTGCTTGGCAGCCGCCATGATCGCATCGAGTCCGCCGGTGCCTGTCTGCCCTTGGTTCGCCATTGTTTACCCTGACTTTGCAGCATAGCAGCCAGATCATGACGCGCTGGCCTGCTTGGTGTTTTACAGTTTAGCTAGCGTTTATCGGTTCAGCGTGTCTGCCGTTCGATATTCACGTCCTGCCCATACCTGTTCGGATATGGTTGGAAAACGTCAATTCAACAAACACTTGGCTTACTCTTACGGCTAACATGTGTTCGACGCCACGACCGCGCCAGCGTGGTTCACTCAGGGAGCAACGTATGGCCACTTCAGATCACGTCGAACACCTTGATGACGGCATCATCCGGTCCGCCGAACAGATCGCCGCGCAGATGCGCGACGCCAAGGCCGCGATTTCCAAAGTCATCTTCGGGCAGGACGTTGTCGTCGCGAATACGCTCGTCACGATCCTGTCAGGCGGCCACGCGCTGCTGATCGGCGTGCCAGGCCTCGCCAAGACCAAGCTGGTCGAAACCCTCGGCATTACGCTGGGCCTCGACGCCAAGCGCGTGCAGTTCACCCCGGACCTGATGCCGTCGGATATCCTCGGCGCCGAAGTGCTCGACGAGAGCACCACCGGCCAGCGCTCGTTCCGGTTTATCGCCGGGCCGGTGTTCGCGCAGCTGTTGATGGCGGACGAGATCAACCGCGCCAGCCCGCGCACGCAATCCGCGCTGCTGCAGGCGATGCAGGAGCAGCACATCACCGTCGCCGGCGCGCGCCATGATCTGCCGCGGCCGTTCCATGTGCTGGCGACGCAGAACCCGCTCGAACAGGAAGGCACCTATCCGCTGCCCGAAGCGCAGCTCGACCGCTTCCTGATGGAGATCAACGTCGACTATCCGGATCGCGACGCCGAACGCCGCATCCTGTTTGAAACCACCGGCGCGGACGAGACCCTGGCGCAGGCGGCAATCACCGCCGAGACGCTGCTGACCGCGCAGCGGCTGGTGCGGCGGCTGCCGGTTGGCGATTCCGTGGTCGAAGCCATTCTCACCCTGGTGCGCTCGGCGCGGCCCGGCCCGGAGGCTGGCGATCTCGGCAAGTCGATCGCCTGGGGCCCCGGCCCGCGCGCCAGCCAGTCGCTGATGCTGGCGGTGCGCGCCCGCGCCCTGCTCGATGGCCGCCTCGCGCCGTCGATCGACGACGTGCTCGACCTCGCCGACCCCATTCTCAAGCATCGTATGGCGCTGACCTTCGCGGCCCGCGCCGACGGCCGCACCATTACTGACGTGATCAGCGCCCTCAAATCACGGATCGGCTGATGCCCATGCCAAGCGGCCCGGCGACACAGGAAGTTCTCGCGGTTCGCCGTGCGGATGGGGAAAGCAGAACCCTCGCCGCATCGCTGCCGCGCCTGGTGCTGGAAGCCCGCCGCATCGCTGCCAACGTGATCCACGGGTTGCATGGCCGCCGCCGCGCCGGCACGGGCGAAAGCTTCTGGCAATATCGCCACTTCGTATCCGGCGAACCGGCCCATGCGGTCGACTGGCGGCGCTCGGCGCGGGACAACAACCTCTACGTTCGCGAGCAGGAATGGGAGGCCGCGCATACGGTCTGGCTGTGGCCCGACCGGTCCCTGTCGATGGCCTTCGCCTCCAAGGGCGTGCGCGACAGCAAGCTCGAGCGCGCGCTCATCGTGACCTTCGCGCTGGCGGAACTGCTGGTCGACGGCGGCGAGCGCGTCGGCATCCCGGGCGTCATGAACCCGACGTCCAGTCGCGGCGTTATCGACAAGATGGCCCAGGCCCTGCTGCATGATACGACCGCACGCGCCAGCCTGCCGCCCGGCTTCGCCCCGGCGGCGATGGCCGAGATCGTTGTGCTGTCGGACTTCTGGTCGCCGCTCGACGAGATCAATCACATGCTGGCGAACCTCTCCAGCAACGGCAGCCATGGTTCGATGATCCAGGTGCTCGACCCTGCCGAAGAAAGCTTCCCCTATTCCGGCCGTGTCGAATTCGCCGATCCCGAAACCGGCGAGCTGATCACCGCTGGCCGCGCCGAGCGCTGGGCCAGCGACTATGTCACCCGCGTCGCGGCGCATCAGGACGCCATGCGCGACGCCACCGGCCGCCTCGGCTGGTTGTTCTCGACGCATACCACCAGCCGCTCCGCCGCCGAGCTGCTGCTGTATCTGCACAGCGGCTTGATGGCGAGCCGCAGTGGCGCGGGTCACTTTGCAAACGTCGCGGGGCAACGCGCATGATTGGCGCCCTGCCCCTCACCTTCACCCAACCGCTGCTGCTGCTCGGCTTGTTCAGCCTGCCCGTGCTGTGGTGGCTGCTGCGGGTGATGCCGCCGCGCCCGCAACGGATTGCCTTTCCGCCGACGCAAATTCTGCGCGAGATCGCGCCGAAGGAAGAAACCCCGTCGCGCTCACCATGGTGGCTGACGCTGCTGCGCCTGCTGGCGGCGGCGCTGATCATTCTCGCCGCCGCCGGGCCGATCTGGAATCCGCAGTCCACCGTCGGCGGTACACGCGCGCCGCTGGCGTTGCTGCTCGACGATGGCTGGTCCGCCGCCGCGAGCTGGGAGACCCGCATCCGCACCGCTGACGAATTGATCACCACCGCCGAAAACGATGGCCGTGCGGTCGCGCTGATCCCGCTGTCGGAAACCACGCGCGACATCAGCCTGCAGCCTGGCGGCACCGCCCGCGTCGCGCTGCGCCAGCTCGCGCCGAAGCCCTATGCAATTGACCGCGCCGCGATCCTGCCGGCGCTGTCGCGTTTCCTCGCCAGCGCTGGCGATGTCGATGTGACCTGGCTGTCGGATGGCGTCGATAGCGGCCAGGGCCAGGCCTTCATCGCCGGGCTGCCGAAGATCCTCGGCGACCGCCAGCTGACCATCTATGAAAACGGCGCAGCGCCGAGCCACGCCCTTGTCGCCGCGCAGAACGGCGCAAGCGCCATGACTGTGAAGGTGCTGCGCGCCCGCCCCGGCATGGGCGACAGCGGCATGGTGCGCGCGCTCGACCAGAAGGGCGCGCCGATTGGCGACGCCAGCTTCGCCTTTGCCGCAGGCGATCTCGAAACCGAAGCCGCCTTCGACCTGCCGGTCGAACTGCGCAATGATATCGCCCGGCTGCAGATCATCGGCGAACGAAGTGCGGGCGCGACCCAGCTGCTCGACAAGCGCTGGCGTCGCCGCGCCATCGGCATCGTCAGCGGCGCGAGCGCCGACACCGCGCAACCGCTGCTGGCCTCGACGTTCTACCTGACCCGGGCGCTCGGCCCCTTCGCCGATGTGCGCCTTGGCGAAGCCGGCTCGCCACAGCAGGCGATCAGCCAGTTCCTCGATCAGAAAGTGCCGATGCTGGTGCTGGCCGATGTCGGCACGCTGACGGCCGACACGCGCGAGCGGCTCAGCGCCTGGATCGCTCAGGGCGGCGTGCTGGTGCGCTTCGCCGGCCCCCGTCTCGCCCAGGCCGATGACGACCTCGTGCCGGTGAAACTGCGCCGTGGCGGCCGCAGCCTTGGCGGCAGCCTGACCTGGGAAAAGCCGCAGCATCTCGCCGCCTTCTCGGGCGACGGCCCGTTTGCCGGGCTCGCCGTGCCGCGCGACGTTACCGTCAGCCGCCAGGTGCTCGCCGAACCCGATGCGGCGCTCGCCAACCGCGCCTGGGCCTCGCTGATCGACGGCACGCCGCTCGTCACCGGCGAGCCGCGCGGCAAGGGCCTCGTCGTGCTGTTTCACGTCAGCGCTGACATGCGCTGGTCGGACCTGCCGATGTCCGGCGCCTTTGTTGAAATGCTGCGGCGGATTGTCGATCTGTCGGGCTATACCGCGACCCCCGGCGCCGGGGTCGAGAGCTCGGCGACCAAGGCCGAGGCGCTTGCGCCACTGCGCACGCTCGATGGCTTCGGCTACTTCGGCCCGCCGCCCGGCAACGCCAAGGCTGTCGCCGCTGACTATCGCGCCCGCGCCACGCCTGATCATCCGCCCGGCTTCTACGGCCCGCAGGACAGCCCGATCGCCGTCAACACGCTCGCCGCCGATGAACGCATCGCTGCGCTGGACACCAGCGCTCTGACCGCACGCCGCGCTGCCTATACCCAGACTGAACCGCGTGACCTGCGTGGCGCGATGCTATCAACCGCGCTCGGGCTGTTCCTGATCGACGCGGTGATTGTCGCGCTGCTCGGCGGCGGGCTGTTCGCCCTGTTGCGCCGCCGCCGCGCCACGGCGGCGATCATTGCGGCGCTGGGGTTCGCCATGCTCACGCTCGCGCCAAACAGCGGCATCGCCGATCCCGCTGGTGACGAGTTCGCCATCAAGGCTGTCGCGGAGACCCGCCTCGCCTATGTGCTGACCGGCAATGCCGACGTCGACGCCATCGCCAAGGCCGGCATGAGCGGCCTGACGCTGTTTCTGGCGCAGCGCACCGCGCTCGAGGCTGGCGATCCCGTCGGCGTTGATCCCGCCCGCGATGAACTGGCGTTCTTTCCGCTGATCTATTGGCCGATCGTGCCTGGCGCGGCCAAGCCGTCGCAGGAGGCGATCAACCGTATCGACGCCTATATGAAGCAGGGCGGCACGGTGCTGTTCGACACCCGCGATGCTGTCGAGTCGACGCCCGGCCAGGAATTGCAGACACCGGGCATGACAACGCTGCGCGGCGTGCTGTCGTCGCTTGATGTGCCCGAGCTTGAGCCGGTGCCGCGCGAGCACGTGCTGGCCAAGACGTTTTATCTGCTGCGCGATTTCCCCGGACGTTTCACCTCGGGCCAGACCTGGGTCGAGACCCTGCCGCGCGATGACGACGACGAAGCCGCCTCGCGCCCGGCGCGCGGCGGCGATGGCGTGTCGCCGATCATCATCACCTCGAATGATTTCATCGGCGCCTGGGCGATGCGCCCTGACGGCCAGCCGATGCTGCCGTTGACGCCGGGCGAGCCGCGCCAGCGCGAATTCGCCTTCCGCGCCGGCGTCAACATCGTGATGTACACCCTGACCGGCAACTACAAGGCTGACCAGGTCCACGCCCCGGCGCTGATCGAGAGGCTCGGGCAATGATGGTGGCGGCCATACAACACGAGAGGCTCTCGCTCCCCGGTCGATATGCAACTAGCCATCGCGCTTACACCAGGGGCCCGGCGTCATGACCTACGGCATTGTCTTCACGCCGCTGGTGCCGACAGCCCTGCTGTGGATCGGCCTCGCTGCCGCGATCGTCATCGCCGCCCTGCTGCTGGTCTCGCGCACCCGTGGCAGCGCCATGCGCGTCGCGGCGCTGGCGCTGATCCTGCTGGCGCTGGCCAATCCCTCCTTCACCAGCGAGGAACGCGACCCGCTGACCTCGGTCGCCGCCGTGGTGGTCGACCGCAGCCCGAGCCAGAATTTTGGCGCGCGCAACGACGAGGCGACGCAGGCGCAGCAGCAGCTGGTTGATCGGCTGAAGCAGATCAAGGGCCTTGAGGTCCGCACAGTCGAGGCAGGCCAGGCCGATGGCGAGACCGACGGCACCCGGCTGTTCAGCTCGCTGTCATCCGTGCTGTCCGACGTGCCGACCGACCGCGTCGCGGGGGCGTTCCTGATCACCGATGGCCGCGTCCATGACATTCCCGCCAATGCCGCCGCGCTGGGCTTCACCGCGCCGGTGCATGCGCTGGTGACCGGCCGCGCCAATGAGCGCGACCGCCGCATCGCCGTCACGGCTGCGCCGCGCTTCGGCATTGTCGGCCAGCCGCAGACCATCACCTTCCGGCTCGATGACCAGGGCGTCAGCAACCAGCGCGCCCGCGTCGCCATCCGCATGGACGGCGAGCTGATCACCGAGCGCAGCATGGCCAGCGGCCAATCGAGCAGCGTGCGGCTTGATATCAAGCACGCCGGCCAGAACATCGTCGAGATCGAGGCCTCGCCGCTCGACGACGAACTGACGCTGGTCAACAACCGCGCGGTAATCACCATCGACGGCGTGCGCGACAAGCTGCGCGTGCTGCTGGTGTCGGGCGAGCCCCATGCCGGCGAACGCACCTGGCGCAACCTGCTGAAATCCGACGCCAGCGTCGACCTCGTGCACTTCACCATTCTGCGGCCACCGGAGAAGCAGGACGGCACGCCGATCAACGAGCTGTCGCTGATCGCCTTTCCGACGCGCGAGCTGTTCCAGCAGAAGATCAACGAATTCCAGCTGATCATCTTCGATCGCTATGCCCGGCAGGGCGTGCTGCCGATGGCCTATTTCGACAATATCGCGCGCTATGTCCGCAACGGCGGCGCGGTGCTGGTTTCGGCCGGGCCGGACTATGCCTCGGCGAGCAGCATCTGGCGCACCCCGCTCGACAATATCCTGCCGGCAGAA
The DNA here is from genome assembly GCA_963717905.1 of uncultured Alphaproteobacteria bacterium. GTDB lineage: Bacteria > Pseudomonadota > Alphaproteobacteria > Rhizobiales > Xanthobacteraceae > Tardiphaga. The sequence continues at coordinate 1,084,610 of CAVQXM010000006.1, read as the reverse complement.
CCGGTCGGGGTGACCGAGAAACCGTTCCTCGCCCACCTCAGCGACGCCGGAAAACGCCACCCCGTGACGCGCGGACTGGAAGGCTCAAGCAGCGAGCCGCCGAAATGGAGCCGCTTCTTCCGCACCGTCAACACCCGCAACCCGACCGTGCCGCCGGTCATGACCGCCGCCGACGATCAGCCGCTGCTGCTGTTGTCGCGCGCCGGCGAAGGCCGGGTCGCGCTGCTGCTGTCGGATCACATCTGGCTGTGGGCGCGCGGCTATGAGGGCGGCGGCCCGCACCTCGACCTGCTGCGTCGCACCTCGCACTGGCTGATGAAGCAACCCGACCTCGACGAGGAAGCGCTGCGCCTGCGCGTGTCGGGCAAGGATCTCATTGTCCAGCGGCAGTCGATGGAGGAGAGCGTCAGGCCGGTGACGGTGACCTCGCCATCCGGCAAAACGCGCGAGCTGACGCTGTCCGACGAAGCGCCGGGCCTGTGGCAGGCGACCATCGCCGCCGACGAACTCGGCCTGTGGCAGGCAAGTGACGGCACGCTGAAGGCGCTGATCAATGTCGGCCCGGTCAACCCCAAGGAGTTCGCCGAAGTCACCTCGACGCCAGACCTGCTGCGCCCGCTGCTGCAGGCGACGGGCGGCGACGCTCGCCGGATCGCCGCCAATGGCGCAGTCGACGTGCCGCGCATTGTCGGCGTCCGCTCCAGCTCGGTGTTCGCAGGCGACGGCTGGATGGGCGTGCGGCTGCGCGACGCCAGCGTGGTCAAAAGCGTGGGCATCATGCCGATGTTCGCCGGGATCGTCGGGCTATTGCTGCTGCTCGGCGCCTTCGCCGCAACCTGGCTGCGCGAGAGCCGGTAAAGCGGGAAATCGCCACGAGACGCGTTGACAGACCGCCGCGCCATAATGTTATATTATAACATATTGCGGGCACGGGGATGCTCGCCTGACTGGTAATTCATGGCCTGGTTCCGACGTCATATCCGTACGGGGACGCATCTGGCGCTGATCGCGCTGGCGCTGCAGTTCGTGCTGGCGCTCGGCCACGTCCATCTGCCCGAGCGGCTCAGTCATGCCAGCGCCCACGCCGAGATGGCCGTCGACGCTGTCGGCCAGGCACTTGCGGCACCGGCGGGCGACGCTCTGCCCGGCGACCATCATCACCACCACAGCCCTGCCGACTACTGCATGCTCTGCGCCGTGGCGACCCAGGCGCAGGCCATGCTGGCGAGCACGGGCCTGGCGCTGCCCACTCCGCCGCTCGCGGCCGAGACTGTTGTCACTGCCAGCTACGACAGTCAGGCGCCGCCGCGCGCAGCGGCTTTCAATCGCCGCGCGCCTCCCCTCGTCTGACCTCGACCTGAACGCAAGCAGGGCAACGCCGCCGTTGCCTCCTTTTGCCCTCCGTCACCTATGATGGCGCGCTACAATCAGTACTCTGTACCGGTTGCAGCGCGAGGACAGGCTGGACCATGTCACTCCGTAACCCCCTCTATCTGCTTTCCGCCGCCCCCTTACTCCTGATCACCGGCGGCGCCGTCGCGCACGCGCAGGCCAATCGCGCCGACGCCATGGCGCTGCCCGAAATCACCGTCACCGCGCCGACGCCGATCCAGCGCCGCACTGTCGCTGCGCCCGCAGCGGCGGGCGTTGCCGCTGAACCGGCGCTGCAGGGCAGCCTGCCCGTCGTCACCGATCAATTTGCCACCGTCACCGTGGTGCCGCGCGAGGAGATCGCCCGCAGCGGCGGCGCGACGCTCGGCGACCTGTTGTTCAGCAAACCCGGCATCACCGGCTCGGGCTATGCGCCCGGCGCGGCCAGCCGCCCGGTGATCCGCGGCCTCGACGGCAACCGCGTCGGCATCGTCGAGAATGGCGCCAGCAACAGCGGCGTGTCCGAACTCGGCGAAGACCACGCCGTGCCGATCGACCCGCTCGCCGCCAATCAGATCGAGGTCATTCGCGGCCCGGCCGCGCTGCGCTATGGCTCGACCGCGATCGGCGGCGTCGTCTCCGCCACCAACAACCGCATCCCGCAAGCCATGCCGGCCTGCCAGATCGCACCGTTCGAAAGCTATGGCCTGCCGGTGCGCGCGCCGGTCAGCAACTTCGGCGCGCCGTCCTGCTCCACCGTTGAGACGCGCACTTCGATCAGTTCGGTTGACCGCGGCATCGACGGGGCGGTGCTGCTCGATGCCGGCGGCGGCAACTTCGCCCTGCATGCCGATGTCTACGGCCGCAAATCCGGCGACTACACCATTCCCGGCGCGCCCTATCTCGAGGATCCCGACTATCGGCCCGGCCGGCAGCCGAACTCCGCAGCACGAAGCGCCGGGGCCTCGGTTGGCGGCACCTATTTCTTCGATGGCGGGTTCATCGGCGCGGCGATCACGCACAACACCGCGCGCTATGGCATTCCCGGCGAGCACGGCGCGGAGAACCGCGAGTTCATCCAGTCGCGCCAGACACGCTACAGCATGCAGGGTGAGTATCGCCCGGACTCGGCGGTGATCGAGGCGGTGCGGTTCTGGCTGACGGCCACCGATTACAAGCACGATGAATTCGGCCTGCCGGAAGATGGCAGCGGTGGCCCCTTCGCGGTGCATCAGACCTTCAGCAACCGCGAGATCGAGGGCCGCACCGAAATACAGTTCATGCCGGTCAATCTCGGCGCGGCGATCTGGACCAGCGCCATCGGCCTGCAGGCCGGGCATCAGAAGCTCACCGCCTCAAGCCCCGAGCAGACCGGCGAACTCTACAACGGGCTGTTCGACCCCAACAGCAACAGCCGCGTCGCCGGTTATATGTTCAACGAGTTCACCTTTGCGCCGGGCACGCGGGCGCAACTCGCCGGCCGCATCGAGCACGTCAACTATTCCGGGGCCACACCGGATTTCCCGGCGGGCTATCTGCCTGACGGATCAACCCAGGCCGCCATCGGGCGCAACATCAACTTCACGCCCGTCAGCGCCAGCGTCGGCCTGTTGCAGGATCTGCCCGGCGCGATGGTTGCCAGCATCACCGGGCAATATGTCGAGCGAGCCCCGCGTGCCGCCGAACTGTTCTCGCGCGGCGGCCACCATGCCACCGGCACCTTCGATATCGGCAATCCGAACCTGACCATCGAAACCGCGCAGTCGATCGAGCTCGGCCTGCGCCGCGCCAAGGGGCCGGTGCGGTTCGAGGCGACGGCCTATCTACACGCGCTACAGCAACTTCATCTATCGCAACCTCACCGGCGCGTTCTGCGGCGAGGACTTCGACTCCTGCCACGTTCATGGTGGCGGCGGTGGAGGTGGTCACGGTCACGGCCATGGCCACCATTTGAACCAGGCGATCTACAGCCAGCGCGACGCGACCTTCCGCGGCTTTGAATTCCAGAGCCAGCACGATGTCGCCGCGCTCGCGGGTGGCGTCTGGGGCATCGAGAACCAGTTCGATATTGTGCGCGCGACCTTCTCGGATGGCAGCAACGTGCCGCGCATTCCGCCGATGCGGCTCGGCGGCGGCCTGTTCTGGCGCGACGCCAACTGGCTGATGCGGCTCAACCTGCTGCATGCCTTCGCGCAGAACGACATCGCAACCACGGGCGAGACGCCGACAGCGGGCTACAACCTGCTGAAGGCCGAGGTCAGCTATCGCACGGCGCTCGATCCGAACCAGTTCGGCGCACGGGAAATGCACGTCGGCCTCGTCGGCACCAACCTGCTCAACGAGCAGATCCGCAATGCGGTGTCCTACAACAAGGATCAGGTGCTGATGCCCGGCCTCGGCGTCCGCGCCTTCGCCAATGTGAAGTTCTGATTGGCAAGATTGGCGCTGTAGCCCGGGTGCATCCCGGGTTCAGCGCAGCCACGCGACACATGCGATCAGGCCGGGCTTGTCCCGGCCATCCACGTCTTGATGCTGTCGCAGATTTACAGTAGCCTCCTCACCCGCCGCCTTCGCTACGCTCAGGCAGACCCTCCCCCGGGGAGATGTGACAGGAAACTCAATCGCGCGCGAAACGCCAGTCGGGCCTGATGTCGCCGGCCAACCCCTCCGCTGCGCCGTCGACCAACTCCGCCACCAGCAGGCGCGTGTAATCAACCGGGCCCGGCATTTTCACGGCGCCTTCGGGAATCATCTTGAAGCCGACGCGGCTGTAATAGGGCTCATCGCCCACCAGCAGGATCAGCTTGTGGCCCTTGGCCTTGGCCTCGCTCATCGCCCGGTCAAGCAGCCGGCGACCGACGCCGCGATTGCGGAACGGCGGCTCCACGGTCAGCGGGCCAAGCAGCAGCGCCGGCGTATCGCCGACACAGATCGGCAATTGCCGCAGCGACCCGACCAGCAACGTCCCGATGTAAGCGGTGAACGACAGGTCTGGCAGATGGTCGACATGCTCGCGCAGACGGTAAGCGCTCAGCGCAAACCGGCCTGGGCCGAAGGTCCGGGCGTTGAGACGCTCGATCACCTGGTCGTCGTTGGCGGATTCCGCCAATATGGTCAGAGAGACATCAGTCATGTTGGAGCGCGCAATAGCATTTGCCGGCCCGGCGGTCCATCGCCGCCGTGCGGTTTCGCGCGATTTTGCCTGTTCAAGGCCGCCAGGTGAGAAGCGGCGGCGCGCCAGCCAGCACCTCGGCGATGCGCTGACGGGTGCCCAACGTCGTGTCCTCGGGAAGCTTGCCTACGTCAAAGAACCCGGAGGCGGCGATCTCGCGGTTCGGCGGAGGCGTCTCCAGCTGGCGAAACTGGCGGACGACATAGACCAGCACATGGTCGCGCGGCGAGACATGGCTGCTCAGGAACACGCCGTGCAGCTTGGGCTCGGCCAGAAGCTCCACCCGAACCTCCTCCATCAACTCCCGCGCCAGCGCCGCGCGGCAGGTCTGCCCGACCTCGACGCCGCCACCGGGCAGGTGCCAGCCCATGACATAGGTATGTTTCACCAGCAGGACCTGATTGTCGGCATTCAGCACCACCGCGCGAACACCCATGGTCATGCCGCGCACGATGCGGAAATACAGATGCAGCACCCGCCGCAGCCAGGGCTCGAGCCATTTCCTGATGGTGCTGGACGACATGCCGACAAGATCCCTGATAAACTGACGCCGTCCCCGGCTTGCACTGTGACGCCCGTCTTGCCAATAGATGATGGCATCATTTGCGGGCCACCGCTCATTAGCTGATCGCGCAAGCCTGCACGCCGTAACGGACCCGGACCCTTCATGTCAGCCTATCTTCTCGGCCATTTGTCCGACCCGCATCTGTCGCCGCTGCCTCCGCCCCGGTTGCATGAACTGCTCGGCAAACGGATCACCGGCTATCTGAACTGGACCCGCAACCGCCACCTCACGCACCGCCGCGACTGGCTTGATAGCCTGGTTGCGGACCTGCGCGCGCAGCATCCTGACCACATCGCCGTGACCGGCGACCTCGTCAACCTCGGTCTCGACGCCGAATTTCCGCCGGCGCGGCGCTGGCTTGAGGAGGTCGGCCCGTCCAATGGGGTCTCGCTGGTGCCAGGCAATCACGACGCCTATGTCCGCACCGTGCGCCATCACTCGCTGCAGCAATGGGGCGACTACATGCGCGGCGACGAGATCGGCGTCGATGCGCTCGCCTTTCCCTTTCTGCGCAAACGCGGCCCGTTGGCGCTGATCGGACTAACCTCATCGAACCCGACCGCGCCCTTCATGGCGACCGGGACGCTGGGCAAGGCGCAGCGCAAGGCGCTGGAACAGGTGTTGATCAGCCTCGATGGCGCAGACCTGTTTCGCGTGCTGCTGGTTCATCATCCGCTGCGCTCGACAGCGAAATACAAGCGCCTGACTGATGCGCCGGAGCTCTGCGCCATCCTCAAGGAACACGGCGTCGATCTGGTGCTGCATGGCCACGACCATATCCATTCGACGATGTGGTTCGACGGGCCGATGGGCCGACCGATCCCGGCGATCGGCGTGCCCTCGGCCTCCTCGATTGCGCATGGTTCACGCCCGGCTGCGGCCTATAACCTGTTCAGCATCGCCAGGCACGACAACGCCTGGCGCTGCGACATGCGCGTGCGTGGCTTCGGCGATGGCGAGATGATCAGCGAGCTGAATGAAACGCGTTTGATCGGCTGACGACCAGCGTCACATATGAATGGCGGCAGCGACCAACAGGCCCGCTGCAATCACCAGCCCGAGCAGCACGCCGAACAGGAGCGATCCCCAGCGCGAGCGATACTTCACCATCACCATGGTCTTTGGCTCCAGCGGGGCCTCGGGCGTTGCCGCAACTGGCTCGAACGCCTTTTCCTTTTCCAGCAGCCGCCGCGCGACATAGCGGGTGATCGCCTCGGCTAGCACCGGGATCTCATGCGACTCGGCGACGGTTATGCGGCCATGCCGCGTGTCCTTGACGAAGCGATAGGTGCGCTTGTCGCGCCCCATCACCACATGCGCCACCATGTCGATCCACAGCCGCGGCGTATAACCATGGCTCAGCGCACGGTCGAACATATCGTTATCGGGCGGCAGGTCGCTGAAAAGGTCGTCGAGCGTGTCGTTGAGCAGTTCGAGCCGGACCAGTTCGGCGTCGCGCAAATCAATCACCACTCCGGAGCGGTCCGCCGCCTCCACCCGTGCATCGCGCAACGCCTGCCGCAGCGACAGCGGCCGAACGGGTTGGGTCACTTCGGCCTGCTTGGGTTCTGACATCCGGGTACCGCCTCACGCACACAAAAACACGAAGCGTTAACTTTAGCAGCAACCCCGGCGAGTGAAAAGCATACGCCAACCCATGGACTTGCATTCTGCGGCGCGCTTTATCCTGGCACCGCTGACAGACGCGCGCGGAACGCAATGGCCCCGCCTGTCGCCAGGCGGGGCCATTCACATTGGGCGTTTCCTGATTTTTCGTTTAGCTCGCAGCGCTGCGATTTGGTTCCTCGACGATGGAGAAACGCACATTGCCGCGATGGCGGTTTTCTTCCGAGACGGTCTTCCAGGCCTCTTCAGCGTCAGCCCGCGTCTTGAACGGGCCCTGGACCTGAGCCGAGCCTTCCACGAGCTTGTGGAAGTTCATCGAACCGAATTCTCCGCCAATAACCCAAAAGCTGCTGCCGCTCATTGTGGCCTCCTGTTAGTCAGCTGATCGTTGCGGGCCTGCTGTGACAAACGCCACACCGCAGGACCAGAAGATGATGCCGTTACAACCATCGCAGCCGACCATCGTTCCATTTCGACAATCGTGACAACGCTGGTGCAGTGGCGTTGAAAGGAGTAAACGCGATTGCGCGGATCAGCGCTAGAGGGCTTGAATCTGAATGGTGATGCGATGTAACGTCTTTACTTGTGTTATAAGTAAAATTGTCACATCTGTCACAAACTAACGCGAGACCTGCGATGGCTGGCAATCTGTCCAAGAAACTGTTCGTCGGCCCCCGCTTTCGCCGCATCCGCCAGCAGCTCGGGCTGTCGCAAACCCAGATGGCCGAGGGCCTCGGGCTTTCACCCAGCTACATCAACCTGATCGAGCGCAACCAGCGCCCGGTGACGGCGCAGATCCTGCTGCGGCTGGCGGAGGCCTATGACCTCGACCTGCGTGACCTCGCCACCGCCGACGAGGACCGCTTCTTCGCCGAACTGAACGAAATCTTCTCCGACCCGCTGTTCCGCCAGATCGATCTGCCGAAGCAGGAGCTGAAGGATCTCGCTGAACTCTGCCCCGGCGTGACCCATGCCCTGCAGCGGCTCTACGCCGCCTATACCGAAGCGCGCCAGGGCGAAACCATGGTGGCGGCGCAGATGGCGGCGCGCGAGGGCACCTCCTTCGAGACCAATCCGATCGAGCATGTCCGCGGCATCATTGAAACCAACCGCAATTACTTCCCCGAACTCGAGCAGGCCGCCGAAACGCTGCGTGACGAGATTGACGTCACCGCGCCTGAACTGTTCGTGGCATTGAGTGCGCGGTTGCGCGAGCGCCATTCCATCACCGTGCGGGTAATGCCAGTCGATGTGATGCGCGAGACGTTGCGGCGGTTCGATCGCCATCGCCGCCAGCTGCTGATATCAGAACTGATCGACGGTCCCGGCCGCGTGTTCCAACTCGCGGTGCAGCTCGGCTTCGCCGAATGCAGCGCCGCGCTCGACAGCATCGTCGCGCGCAGCGGCAAGCTCGACGACGCGCCGCGCCGCCTGCTGCGCATCTCGCTCGCCAACTACTACGCCGCCGCTGTGATGATGCCCTATGCCGCGTTTCACAGCGCCGCCGAAGCGCTGGGCTATGACGTGCATGTGCTGGCGCAGCGCTTCAATGTCGGCTTCGAGCAAGTCTGCCACCGCCTGACGACGCTGCAACGGCCCAACGCGCGCGGCGTGCCGTTCTTCCTGCTGCGCGTCGACAATGCCGGCAACGTGTCGAAGCGCTTTGCGTCCGGCACCTTCCCGTTCTCGAAATTCGGCGGCACCTGCCCGCTGTGGAATGTGCATTCGACCTTCGACACGCCGGATCAACTGCTCAAGCAGATCATCGAGCTGCCCGATGGCAATCGTTACTTCAGCATCGCGCAAACGGTGCGCCGGCCGATCGCACCGCATCCGCAGCAGCAGCCGCGCTTCGCCATCGGCCTCGGCTGCGATATCCGCCAGGCCGCGCGGCTGGTCTATACGCAGGGGCTTGATCTCGAAAAAGCCGAGGCCATGCCGATCGGCGTCAACTGCCGGCTGTGCGAGCGCGAGAACTGCAGCCAGCGCGCCGAGCCGCCGATTGCCCGCACGCTGATCATCGATGAAGGCACGCGGCGGGTATCCTCCTTCGCCTTCAGCAGCGCGCGCGAATTGTAATCGTCCAGGCGCTCTGTCGCAGCAATGTGATCATCGAAAATTTGTCCCGAGCAACTGCGGTTGAGCCCCGGCAAGACGATTTCACCTCCGTACCGGTGAACGACGGCAGCATTATCCTGCGCGAGAACGCGTTCCGGGAAGAGAGCCACTGCTGCAACGGGGTCGGGTCCTGCTTGCGAAACCGGAACAGTTTTTCATGCAAATGCTTGAACTTGCCTGACCCGGTGCCTAAGTCAGAATGATGTAACCCGCCTGAGGACTGACATGACGAACTCCCCACTTTTTAATCGCTTCACGCTCGGAAAAATTGAACTGGCCAACCGTGCGGCGATGGCGCCGTTGACGCGCAACCGCGCCGATGCCGGGCTGGCGCCGAGCGCTCTCGCCATCGACTATTACGCGCCAGCGCGCCTCAGCAGGCCTGCTGATCACCGAAGCGAGCCAGATCTCGCAGCAGGGCCAGGGCTATCAGGACACGCCCGGCATCTATAGCGACGCCGCAGATCGCCGCATGGCGCAAGGTCACCGACGCCGTGCACGCCAAGGGCGGCAAGATCTTCATTCAGCTCTGGCACGTCGGCCGCATCTCGCATACCGAGTTGCAGCCCGGCAAGGGCGCACCGGTCGCGCCCTCCGCGATCCGCGCCAACACCAAGACCTTCGTCGGCGGGCAGTTCGTCGAAACCTCCGAGCCGCGTGCGCTCGAACTGAACGAAATTCCCGGCATCATTGATGACTTCCGCAAGGCGGCCGCCAATGCGATCAAGGCCGGCTTTGACGGCGTCGAGATTCACGGCGCGAACGGCTATCTGCTCGAGCAGTTCGCCCGCGACAGCCTCAACACACGCAGCGACGCCTACGGCGGCTCGATCGAGAACCGCGCCCGTCTGATGATCGAAGTCGCCAAGGCGGTGACCGAGGAGATCGGCGCTGACCGCACCGGCATCCGCATCTCGCCGGTGTCGCCGGCCAATGATCTCGGTCAGGACAGCGATCCCGCTGCGCTCTACGGCTATATCGTCGACGAACTCAGCAAGCTGAAGCTGGTCTACCTGCACGTCGTCGAAGGCGCGACGGGCGGGCCGCGCGATGTCGCGCCGTTCGACTTCCCTGCCCTGCGCAAGCGCTTCAGCGGCGCCTACATCGCCAACAACGGTTATGATCTGACCCTGGCCGAATGCAACACTGGCCGCTGGCCACGCGGATCTCATCGCCTTCGGTCGACCTTTCATCGCCAACCCGGATCTGGTCGAGCGCCTCAAGGCCAATGCGCCGCTCAACGAACTCGACAAGCCAACCATGTATGGCGGCGGCGCCAAGGGCTACACCGACTATCCGACGCTGGCGCAATCGCGCGAAGCGGCGGAGTAAGGCGCGAGCACCGATACTCATGCGAAAGGCCGGGATTGCTCCCGGCCTTTTTTATTGATTCGCACGATGTTGTGCCGGACGTGCCTTTAGTTCGCACGCTTGGGCGGCGTGGCCGGCCATGACTTGATCAGCGCATCATAGTCAACCGTCTCGCCCTTCGGCTTTTCGTTCGCCAGCTTGCGCTGGGGCGCGACGTTGCCGTCCTTCTCCGACTTCGCGTACCAGAACTCGGCCGTCTCCTTCTTGTTCAGCTTCGGTCCGCATTCGCCCTGCACGCCTGCGCGTTCAAGCCGTTCGAGAACCGAGTCCTGCGCTGCGGCCAGCGAGTCCATCGCTGCTTGCGGCGTCTTGGCGCCCGACGATGCATCGCCGATGTTCTGCCACCACAATTGCGCGAGACGTGGATAATCCGGGATGTTGTTGCCGGTCGGCGACCACTGCACGCGGGCTGGCGAGCGGTAGAACTCGATCAGCCCGCCAAGCTTTGGCGCACGCTCGGTAAACGACTTGTCCCAGATGTCACTCTCGCGAATGAAGGTGAGCCCGACGTGGCTCTTCTTCAGACTGACAGTCTTAGACGTGATGAACTGCAGATAGAGCCAGGCCGCCTTGCGGCGATCCGGCGGCGTTGACTTCAGCAGCGTGCCGGAGCCGACGTCCTGATAACCGAGCTTCATGCCCTCCTTCCAGTATGCGCCCTTGGGTGACGGCGCCATGCGCCACTTCGGGGTGCCATCGGCATTCACAACAGGAAGCCCCGGCTTCACCATGTCGGCGGTGAAGGCGGTGTACCAGAACATCTGCTGGGCGATATTGCCCTGCGCCGGCACCGGGCCTGACTCCGAGAAGGTCATGCCCTGCGCCTGCGGCGGCGCATACTTCTTCATCCAGTCGAGATATTTGACGATCGAATAAACCGCCGCCGGGCCATTGGTGTCGCCACCCCGCTCGATCGACGATCCAACCGGGCGACAACCTTCCATGCGGATGCCCCACTCATCGACGGGCAATCCGTTCGGCAGGCCGCGATCGCCATTGCCGGCCATCGACAGCCAGGCGTCGGTGAAGCGCCAGCCGAGCGACGGGTCTTTCTTGCCGTAGTCCATATGGCCGTAAACCTTGACGCCATTGATCTCCTTGACGTCATTGGTGAAGAACTCGGCGATGTCTTCATAGGCCGACCAGTTCACCGGCACGCCGAGGTCATAGCCATACTTGGCTTTGAAACGCGCCTTGAAATCAGGATTGGTGAACCAGTCGTACCGGAACCAGTAAAGGTTGGCGAATTGCTGGTCGGGCAGTTGATACAGCTTCTTGTCCGGCGCAGTGGTGAAAGAGCGCCCGATGAAGTCCGGAACATCAAGCGTCGGACTGGTGACGTCCTTGCCCTCGCCGGTCATGTAATCCGACAGGGCGATGGTCTGGCCGTAACGGAAGTGCGTGCCGATCAGATCGGAGTCGTTGATCCAGCCGTCATAGACGTTCTTGCCGGATTGCATCTGCGTTTGCAGCTTCTCAACGACGTCGCCTTCCTGGATCAGGTCGTGCGTCAGCTTGATGCCGGTCAGTTCGGAGAAGGCCTTGGCCAGCACCTTGGACTCATACTCATGCGTCGTGATCGTTTCCGAGACGACGTTGATCTCCATGCCCTTGAACGGCTCGGCGGCCTTGGCGAACCATTGCAGTTCTTTCAGCTGATCCGCCTTGGACAGGGTGGAGGGCTGAAATTCACTATCGATCCAGCGCTGGGCAGCAGCATCGTCAGCAATCGCCGGGATGGTGGACGTCAGTGACGCCGCAAGAATGACTGCGCTGGTCATGGTCAGGAAGCGTAGCGCCGGTCGTGACCGGCCATGTCGAGTCAGGCTCTTCATATCTTTCCTCCTTGTGAAAACAATTCAGCCGGGTTGTCCCGATCTGTCTCATGCAGATTGCGTCAAACTTTGCGAAACACTCCTGTTGCAACGATCAGCGACAGCAATGTCGCCAACCAGAGACTCGAGATTTCAATATTGCCCCCGTCGAGAGTGAGCGTCGTCAGCGGAGCGGATCCGACGAAGCCGATCCACAGCAGGTGAATCACCGCCGTCAGGATCAGCGACACAAACAGGCGGTCGCCGCGCGTTGTTGGAATGTGCAGGATGCCGACGCGCTCCGCCTCGGGATATCGCGCCGCCAGCGCGATCATCACCAGCAGCGTGCAGGCGAGCAGCACAAAGAAGATCGCCGTCGGCAGCGTCCAGGCCATCCATGCGATGTTACTCATGTGCGCCCCCTACACCCGGCCGAGCGCGAAGCCGCGCGCGATATAGTTGCGGACAAACCAGATCACCAGCGCGCCGGGGATGATGGTGAGCACACCCGCCGCAGCGAGCAGGCCCCAGTCCATCCCCGCCGCCGACACGGTGCGGGTCATGATCGCCGAGATCGGCTTGGCGTTGACCGATGTCAGCGTGCGCGCCAGCAGCAGCTCGACCCATGAGAACATGAAGCAGAAGAACGCCGCGACGCCGATACCGCTGGCGATCAGCGGCATCAGGATCTTGACGAAGAAGCGCGGGAACGAATAGCCGTCGAGAAACGCCGTCTCGTCGATCTCGCGTGGCACGCTGGAAACAAAGCCTTCGAGAATCCACACCGCGAGCGGCACGTTGAACAGACAATGCGCCAGCGCCACGGCCCAGGGCGTATCGAACAGGCCAATCGCCGAATACAGATTGAAGAACGGCAGCGCGAACACCGCCGCCGGCGCCATGCGGTTCGACAGCAGCCAGAAGAACAGGTGCTTGTCGCCGAGGAAACGATAGCGCGAGAAGGCATAGGCCGCAGGCAGCGCCGTCGCAATCGAGATCACCGTATTGATGACGACGTATTTCAGCGAATTGATATAGCCGTTGTACCAGCTCGAATCAGTGAAGATACGCTTGTAGTTCTCCAGCGTCGGCGTGTGCGGCCACAGCGTCATGCTGGAGACGATCTCCGAGTTGGTCTTGAAGCTCATATTGACCAGCCAATAGATCGGCAGCATCAGGAATACGAGAAACAGCGACAGGATGATGCGACGCCCCGGCAGCGAATAGGCCATCTCGCTCATGCCTCGCCTCCCGCCGGTCGCCGTTCGTTGTCGCTATTGGTCATCACGGTGTAGAACACCCAGCACACGATCAGGATGATCAGGTTATAGACCAGCGACAGCGCCGCCGCCTTACCGAGGTCGAACTGCCCTAGCGCGATCTTCACCAATTCAATCGAGACGAAGGTCGTCGAATTACCCGGCCCGCCACCGGTGACGACGAACGGCTCGGTATAGATCATGAAGCTGTCCATGAAGCGCAGCAGCACGCCGATCAGCAGCACGCGCTTGAGCTTCGGCAGCTGGATCGCAGTGAACACCGCCCAGCGCGATGCGCCGTCGATCTGCGCCGCCTGATAATAGGCGTCGGGGATCGACTTCAGCCCGGCGTAGCACAGCAGCGCCACGAGGCTGGTCCAGTGCCAGACGTCCATCACGATCACGGTCGCCCAGGCGTCGAAATCATTCGAGACGTAGTTGTACTCGAGGCCCATCGAGTTGAGTGTGTAGCCCAACAGGCCGATATCGGGCCGCCCGAAGATCTGCCAGATGGTGCCGACGACGTTGAGCGGGATCAGCAACGGCAGCGCCAGCAGCACGAGACACACCGCGACGCGCCAGCCCTCGCGCGGCATCGACATCGCCACGATGATGCCGAGCGGCACCTCGATCGCGAGAATGATGGCGGAGAAGGCAAGGTTGCGCCACAGCGATGCGAAGAAGCGGCCGCCAAGATCGGTGTTCGGATCGAGCAGTTCGCGGAACCAGCCGACGCCATTCCAGAAGAACTGATTGTTGCCGAAGGTATCCTGCATCGAATAGTTCACCACCGTCATCAGCGGCAGCACGGCTGAAAACGCCACCAGCAGAAACACCGGCAGCACCAGGAACCAGGCCTTCTGGTTGACGGTCTTTTCCATCAGGCCCGCCCCTCCACCAGATGACTGTCGGCGTAGACGTGCACCCGAGCGGAATCGATCGCGATGCCGGCGTCGGTCGGCACCGAAAGGCCGGGCGGCACCGTCGCCGCCACGGTGACATCGCCGACCCGCAGCCGCGCGTAACGCACGCGGCCGAGATCGTCGATGCGCTCCAGCCTGGCCGGCATCACATCAGGGCCTTGCGCAGCGAGGCGCGCAAACTCCGGCCGAATGCCGATCTCGATTTTCGCGCCGCTCGGAAGGGCGCCGTAATCACGGTTGAGTCCGATGGTCTGGCCACCAACCACGGCGCTGCGGCCAGAGACGGTGGCGGGCAGGATATTCATCCCGGGCGAGCCGATGAAGTATCCGACGAACGTATGCGCCGGATGGTCGAACAGCTGCGCGGGCGTGCCGCTCTGCACGACGCGGCCATCGTGCATCACCACCACGGTGTCGGCGATGGTCAAGGCCTCGGTCTGGTCGTGCGTCACATAGATCATCGTCAGATCGAGCGCGGTGTGCAGCGCCTTCAGCTTCGAGCGCAACTCCCACTTCAAATGCGGATCGATCACCGTGAGCGGTTCGTCGAACAGAATCGCGGCGACATCGGACCGCACCAGCCCGCGGCCGAGCGAGATCTTCTGCTTGGCGTCCGCCGTCAGCCGTGTCGCCTTGCGGTCGAGGTTCGGCGTCAGATCCAGCAGATCAGCGATCTCGGCCACGCGCCGTTTGATCTCGCCGGGATCGACATTGCGGTTCTTCAAGGGGAAGGCAAGATTTTCGCCCACCGTCATGGTGTCGTAGATCACCGGGAACTGGAACACCTGGGCGATGTTGCGGCGCTGGGTCGGCAGCGGCGTGACGTCCACCCCATCAAACAGGATCTTGCCGCGCGTCGGCGCGACGATACCTGATATCAGGTTCAGCAGCGTGGTCTTGCCGCAGCCGGACGGCCCGAGCAGCGCATAGGCGCCGCCATTGCGCCAGGTCATGGTGATCGGCTTGAGCGCGTAGCTGGCCAGCTCAGCATCGGCGCCGCTGTAGGACTGGGCGAGATCAACAAGGTCAATGCGCGCCATGACGATGCTCCCCTAGTTCAAGGCTGGCGACGCGACCAACCGGTCGTGCGCATCGAACACAAACAGATCATCAGAGTTGATGGCAGCGTGCAACTTGTCGCCCGGTACATAGGGCTGAACGCCGGGCAGCACCGAGACCCAATCGCCCCCGGCGCTGGTGACATGAACAAAACTTTCCGAACCGGTGATCTCGGCGACGGATACGATGGCAGGGAAGCCGTGCAGCCCGCCCGGTTGCTCCGACAGCGTGATCTGATGCGCGCGGAAGCCGACGCGATAGGCGCCATCCGGCAAAGCAGCGAACAGGCCATCCGCCGCCACCCGGCTGCCGCCCGGATAGCTGATCGATCCGCCGCGCTTGTCGACGGATACAAGGTTGATCGGCGGATCGGAGAACACCTGCGCAACCCGCAGCGTATCCGGCTTGCGATAGACCTGCGGCGTCGCCCCCATCTGCAGCGCCCGCCCCTGCCACAGGCAGACCGTATCGCCGCCGAGCAGCAGGGCTTCGGATGGTTCAGTAGTCGCATAGACAAAGATCGCGCCGGAGGCTTCGAAGATGCGCGGCAGTTCGATGCGTAGTTCCTCGCGCAACTTGTAGTCCAGGTTGGCGAGCGGCTCGTCGAGCAGCACCAGCTCGGCATTTTTAACCAGCGCGCGGGCGATGGCGGTGCGTTGCTGCTGGCCGCCGGACAGTTGCAACGGCGTACGATCGAGATACGGCTCAAGCCGCAACAGCCGCGCCGCCTCGCGCACCCGCGTCTCGATCTCGTCCTTCGGCTTGCCCTGCACCCGCAGCGGCGAGGCGATGTTCTCGAACACGGTGAACGAGGGATAGTTGATGAACTGCTGATACACCATGGCGACCGAGCGCTTGCGCACGTCCAGGCCGGTGACATTCTTGCCGTTGACCAGCACGCGGCCCTGATAGGGTTTGTCGAGCCCCGCCAGCAGCCGCATGATCGAAGTCTTGCCCGACAGTGTCGGGCCAAGCAGAACCGTTAGCGATCCCCGCTCGAGTGTCAGCGAAACATCCTGAATGGCTGGGAGGCCATCGATCAAGCTGGACACATTCTCGAGCGTGATGCTCATCTATCCCCCCGGATCAGATTCAGCGAGGACAGTCTGCGGAAACGAAGCGCCCGCAAACCAGGCCTCCAGATTCGTCTGTTGCTGGCTTGCCATTCGCAAGCCGAGCTTGGAACGCCGCCACAGAATATCATCAGCCGTGCGCGCCCATTCGTGCTCGATCAGATATCGAACCTCGCGCTCGGTCAATGTCGCGCCGAAATCTATTCCAAGTTCACTGGAGGAGGACGCATCCCCGAGCAGCTGCCACGCCTTTGTGCCATAGGCTTTGATCAACCGGCGCGCATGGGACGCGGTGAGGAAGGGATAGTCGCGCTGCAACCTGTTGATTTCGGCATCCAGGGCCAGCACCGCAAAATCTCCGCCGGGCAGTGCTTCCTTCCCGGTCCAGCCCTCGGCCTTCGCCGTCCCCTTCAGGAAGGGTGACAGTTTTTCCAGCGCTTCCTCGGCGAGCCGACGATAGGTCGTGATCTTGCCGCCGAAGATGGAGAGCAGCGGCAGGCCGTCCGGCGTATCCAGCTCGAATACATAATCGCGCGTGGCGGCCTTGGCCTCGCTCGCGCCGTCGTCATAGAGCGGGCGCACGCCGGCATAGGTCGACACCACATCCGCAGGCGTCACCGGCTTCTCAAAATACTCGCTCACCGATGCGCAGAGATAGTTGATCTCCTCCTCGGTGATGTGAACCTTGGAGGGATCGTCGTGATAGTCGCGATCCGTCGTGCCGATCAGGGTGAAGTCGTCGAGATAGGGAATCGCGAAGACAATGCGGCCATCGCTGTTCTGGAAGATATAGGCCCGATCATGGGCATAGTGCTTGCGGATGATGATGTGCGAGCCCTGCACCAGCCGCACCTGGGCGCCGGTGCGCTTGCCCGGCGCATGGCCGAGCACATCGCTCACCCACGGGCCGGCGGCATTGACCAGCGCCCGTGCGGTGATCGTGCTGCGCGCGCCCTGGGCCGTCTCGACCGTCAGATGCCAAAGGCCATCCTTGATGGCAATGCCGACCGCGCGGGTTTGCGTATGGATATCAGCGCCGCGATTGGCCGCATCGCGCGCCGTCAGCACCGTGAGGCGCGCGTCATCGACGAAACAGTCGGAATATTCGAAGCCCTTGGTGAACCTGCCGCGCTTCAGCGGCTTGCCGACCTCATCGCGGGTGAGATCGCGCGAGACGGTTGGCGGCAGCAGCTTGCGCCCGCCGATATGATCATAGAGGAACAGCCCGAGCCGCAGCAGCCATGTCGAGCGCAACCCGCTGTGATGCGGCAGCACGAAGCGCAGCGGCTGAATGATATGCGGCGCGATGCCCCACAGCACTTCACGCTCGATCAGCGCTTCGCGCACCAGACGAAACTCGTAATATTCAAGATAGCGCAACCCGCCATGCACCAGCTTGGTCGACCAGGACGAGGTGCCGCTGGCCAGATCGTTCATCTCACAAAGGTAAACCGAATTGCCACGGCCAGCCGCATCGCGCGCGATGCCAGCGCCGTTAATTCCTCCCCCGATGATGGCGAGGTCATAGACCAACAACGTTACTCCAGCTTCTGTCACGGCCAGCCTCTTGATTTCGATGCTGGTTTCGTTTTTGTTAAATCGCAAGTCAAAACGAAAGTTTCAGATCACATATACGTGATGTTGCACCACCACGCACCTTTTGTGCGCTGCGGCGATCAACTTTGCGCGGAAAATCCGAAAGGCGCGTCAGCTGTAGACGACCTGCACGTCGTTGGTCGCGCAGACCTCCTGCAGGTGTGCCGGCAGCAGCCTGTCGGTCACGAAGGTCTGGATCTGGGCCAAATGCGCCAGCCGCACCGGCGCGGTGCGTGTCAGCTTGGTGCTGTCGGCCACCAGCATGACGCTGCGGGCATTGGCCATGATGGCCTGTGCGACCTGCACTTCCTGATGATCGAAATCCAGCAAGGCGCCGGTCTCGTCAATCGCGGACGTACCGACAATGGCATAATCCACCTTGAACTGGTTGATCAGCCCGATCGCTGCCGAACCGATCACCGCTGCATCAACGCGGCGAACATTGCCCCCGGTTACAATGACATCAATCTGCGGCAGCCGATGCAGCATCATCGCCACGTTGAGATTATTGGTGATGACGAGCAGGTTCTCATGGTTCATCAGCGCTGCGGCGACTTCCTCGGTGGTGGTGCCGACGTTGATGAACAGCGACGAGCCATTGGGGATCAAGGCCGCTGCAGCGATGCCGATGGCCTTTTTTTGCTCGGCGGCTACGAAACGCCGCGCCTCGTAATCAAGGTTCTCGACGCCCGACGAAATCAGCGCACCGCCATGCACGCGGGTCAGCGCCCGCTGCTCGCACAGTTCATTGAGATCTTTACGGATGGTCTGCGCCGAGACGACAAACCGCCGCGCCAGATCATCGACGGTCACGCGACCGGACGCCCGGGCGATGTCGAGAATATCGGATTGCCGCTGGGTCAGATTGGTCACGGCCCTGTCCTGTCTGTCCATCGCACGCCCTCAGGCGTCGCAAGCTGGACGGCGCGCCCGGCCTGCCGCAACCTTATTGACCGAACGCTTTCCGCGTCAATCCGGCCGCTTCATCTCGAACATGGCGTCCTGCCTGATCTCGAAGTAGTCGCCCATCCGCCCGGCGCGCAGGATCGGCCGGGCAGCGGCGGTCTGATACACGCCGTCCTTGATCAGGCTCTTGTCGATATGAACGGCGACGACTTCGCCGAGCGTCAGGAAGGAATTGACCTTCTCGCCATTCGCGCCCTGCAGCTGCACGATTTGCGTCACCTTGCATTCGAACGCCACCCGCGCCTCGCCGACGCGCGGTACACTGACAAGGGAGCTGGCGACCTTGGTGAGGCCGGCCAGCTCGAACTCGTCAACGCCCGCGGCGACATGCGCCGCCGTTGCGTTCATCTTTTCCGCGAGATCTTTGGTCGCAAGGTTCCAGACGAACTCGCCGGTCTCGGCGATATTGGCGACCGAATGTTTGCGCGAGATGCTGGAGAAGCCGATGATCGGCGGCACATAGTTGAAGGCGTTAAAGAAGCTATAGGGCGCAAGGTTGACCTGCCCGGCCTTGTTTTGCGTCGCCACCCAGCCAATCGGCCGGGGGCCGACGATGGCATTGAACGGGTCATGCTTGAGGCCATGGCCGTTGCGGGGCTCATAGGAATGCAATTCAACAGTCTCGGTCACGCGGCTCTCCAAACGTTCGGACTACTCAACCGGGCGACTTCAGCGCGCGCATGACGAAATCAATCATCATGTCGAGCGGCGGCCCCGGCTTCTTGGCGTTCTGGGCAAGCATCTGCGGATGAAAGTATCCCAGCATCGCACTGCACACACAGTCAGCTTCGAGAGCTACATCCGTAGCATGGAACGCCCCGTCTGCAATCCCGCCCGCGATCACCTTGCCGATCATCTCGTTGATCCGCGTGATATGCGCCAGGCAGACGTCCCAGCTTTCCTCCATCGCCATGGCGACCATGGCGTGGATTTTCTCATCTCCTACATAACGCTCGAGATTCATCCGGTGGATCGTTGCGAGCAGTAACCGCAGCCGCGCCTCGGCCGTGCCGGGACCCACGACGATTTCCCGCACAGCGTCCTCGACCTCCAGCATCAGCCGCTGCGCGACCGCCTCATAGATCGCGCGTTTGCTGTCGAAGAACCGATAGACATTGGCCGGGCTCATATGCAGCCGCTTGGCGATGTCAGCCACTGTGGTCTTCTGGTAACCGATCTCGCGAAACAGGCTCTCCGCGGTCACGATCACCCGCTCGCGCGTTCCGGCCTCGGCATTGGCGTCAATATCAACTGTCATCGCATTACTCCGCTGCCATTGCGAGGGGATGGCGGGCCGCTCGCGTGGCCGTATCGTCTTCAACTCCGGTCTCGTCCAGCGAGTTGCGGAACCACAATGCATAGAGAGCTGGCAGGAATAGTAGCGTCAGGAAAGTCGCGACAAACAGCCCTCCCATGATCGTGATCGCCATCGGTCCCCAGAACGCCGATCGCGTCAGCGGGATCATCGCCAGGATCGCCGCCAGCGCCGTCAGCACCACCGGCCGCGCTCGCCGCACCGTGGCGTCAATGATAGCACGGCCACGGCTGTGACCCTGGCGCACGTCGGTCTCGATCTGATCAACCAGGATAACCGTGTTGCGCATGATCATGCCGGCCAGTGCGATCAATCCGAGCAGCGCAACGAAACCGAACGGCTGATTGGTGACGCCGAGCCCCAGCGCCGCGCCGACGATGCCGAGCGGCGCTGTCATGAACACCAGCAGCAGCCGCGAGAAGCTCTGCAACTGGATCATCAGCAGCGTCAGCATGACGATGATCATCATCGGGAACAGCACCACGATCGAGGCATTGCCCTTGCTGGATTCCTCCACCGCGCCGCCGATCTCGATGCGATAGGCGGGCGGCAGGCTGTCGCGGATCTGCTGCAGCTGCGGCCAGATCTGGTTGGTCACATCCGGCGCCTGCACGCCGTCAACCACGTCGGCCCGCACGACAATCGCCATGTCGCGGTTACGCCGCCAGATGATCGGCTCCTCGTGGGAATATTCGATCTTGGCGATCTGCGTCAGCGGCACGGCAAGCCCGTTGCGCGAGGTGATCGACAGTTCGCCAACGCGCGCCAGATCGAGCCGCTCCGACGGCACCGCGCGTGCAACGACGCCAACCTTCTCGATGCCGTCACGCATGGTCGTCACCGGCGCCCCGGAGATCAGCATGGCCAGCGATTGCGACACATCCTGCGGCGTCAGGCCGAGCGCACGGGCGCGGTCCTGATCAACCACCAGCTTGAGATAGGGCGTCTGCTCGTTCCAGTCGAGATGCGGATCAATCGTGTTGGCATTGCCGCGAACGACCTCGCGCACCCGATAGGCCGCTTCACGCACCTTGTCGGTGTCCGGGCCGATCACCCGAAACTGCACCGGGAAGCCGACCGGCGGGCCGAAGTTGAAGCGGTCAACGCGCACACGGGCTTCCGGCAGAAAGCCATTCGCCGCCGCCCGCTCGATCTTGGCCTTGACGCGCTCGCGCGCCTCGACGCCCTTCGTCACGATCACCGTCTCGGCGAAGGATTCATTCGGCAACTGAGGGTTCAGTCCGAGCCAGAAGCGCGGCGAGCCCTTGCCGACATAGGTTGTGTAGGTCGCGATATCGGCGTCGTCTTTCAGCAACGCCTCGGCTTTCAGCGCGGCCTTCTCCGTGACGCCGAAGGCGGTGCCTTCCGGCAAGCGCAATTGCAGGAACAGTTCGGGCCGCTCCGACAGCGGGAAGAACTGCTGCTGCAGTTTGGTGAAGCCGACAACCGAGACTGCGAAAATCGCAACCGTGCTAACCACCACCTTGACGCGATGCGCGACGCACCAGCTGATGATGCGTCGCAGCCCGCGATACATCCGCGTGTCATAAATTGCATGCAGCGCGTGATCGCCATCGCCATGGGCGTTCGCCATCTCCGGCAGCAGCTTGACGCCGATGTAGGGCGTGAAGATCACCGCGACGAACCATGACGCCACCAGCGCAATGGCGACAACCCAGAAGATGCCGCCGGCATATTCGCCCACGGCGGAGTTTGCAAAACCGATCGGCAGGAAGCCTGCCGCCGTCACCAGCGTGCCGGTCAACATCGGGAAGGCGGTCGAAGTCCAGGCGAAGGACGCGGCGCGGACGCGGTCCCAGCCCTGTTCGAGCTTCACCACCATCATCTCGACCGCGATGATGGCGTCATCGACCAGCAGCCCGAGTGCAATGATCAGCGCGCCGAGCGTGATGCGATGCAGATCCATCGACATGGCGTTCATGACAATAAAGGTGATCGCCAGCACCAGCGGCACCGACAGCGCCACGACAATGCCGGTGCGCCAGCCGAGCGCCAGAAAGCTGACGAACAGCACGATCACCAGCGCCTCGACGAAGGAGCTGACAAACTCGCCAACGGCATGCTTCACGACGTTGGGCTGATCGGCGATTTTCTCAAGCTCAAAGCCGACCGGCACCGCCGCCATGAAATCGGTCTGCGCCTTGTCCAGCTCGACACCGAGATCGAGAATATTGGCGCCATTGGCGGTGACGATGCCGATGCCGACCGCAGGCTTGCCGCGCTGATAGACCTTGTAATCGCTCGGATCGACAAAGCCGCGCGTGACCGTCGCGATATCGCCAAGGCGGAACACCCGGCCATTGCTCTCCACCGGCGTTTCGGCGACAGCCTTCGCGCCATCGAGCGCGCCGGTGACGCGCAGCGGCACGCGCTGCGAGGTTGTCTCCACCGTCCCCGCCGGCGTGATCGCATTCTGCCGGGCGAGCGAGTTAAACAGCGCCTGCGGCGTGACGCCGAGCGTCGCCAGCTTGGCATGCGAGAACTCGACGTAGATCCGCTCATCCTGCGTGCCGTAGAGATTGACCTTGGTGACGCCGGGCACCTTCAGCAGGCGCTGGCGCAGCCCCTCCGCAACCTTCTTGGCCTGCGCATAATCGGCGCCATCGCTGGTCAGCATATAGAGAACCGAGTCGACGTCGCTGAATTCATCGTTGATGTTGGGGCCGATCAGATCGGCCGGCAATTGCGGCGCGACGTCGAGCAGCTTCTTGCGCAGCAGATAAAACAGATGCTGCACATCCTTCGGCTTGGTGTCGTCGCGGAACGAGATCTGCATCGCGGCGAAGCTTGGTTTGGTATAGGTCTGAACCTTGTCGAAGAAGGGCAGCTCCTGCATCTTCTTCTCGATCGGGTCAGCGACCTGCGTCTGCATTTCCTTCGCCGTCGCACCAGGCCAGATCGCCGAGACAACCACGACCTTGACGGTGAAGTTCGGATCCTCGCCGCGGCCGAGCCGCTGATACGAAATCGCGCCGGCAATGCTCAGCGCAATGATCAGGAACAGCGTCAGGGTCGAGTGACGAACGGCCCAGGCTGAAAGATTGAAGTTCATGGCTCGGCCCCGCTCAGAATGACAGTTCGGTCACAACGCGGACTTTCTGCGCCGGATCGAGCTTCTGCACGCCGAGCACAACCACCTGCGCGCCTTCCTCAACGCCGGAGGTGATCACGACGTTCTGCGATCCATATGATTTGACCGCCACCGGCTTGAGCGTCAGGCCGCCACTCTCATCGACAACGTAGAACGAGGGCTTGTCGCCCTGGCTGAATAGCGCCGACAGCGGCAGGCGGGCGACGCGGTCCTGCGCCGCATCGGTCAGCGTCAGCGTCGCGGTCATCCCGAGCACGACATGATCATCGGCCTCGGGCAGCGAGAACTTGGCGACATAGGTTCGGGTTGTCGGGTCGGCGGTCGGCGCGATCTCGCGCAGCCTGGCGGCATAGACCTGATCGGGTCGCGACCACAGCGACACCGTCGCGACGCCGCGCTTGGCCTGATCGACCAGCGTCTCGGGGATGGCGACGACAGCCTCCTTCTCGGCAAGGCGCGCGACACGCAGCGCCGGCTGGCCGGCGGCCACCACCTGCCCGGCTTCGATCATCGAGCTCGTCACCACGCCGCGCGTATCCGACACCAGCGTTGCATAAGACAGGCTGTTGCGGGTGAGATCGACCGAGCGCTTGGCCCGGTCCAGCCGCGCCGAAGCTTCCGCCACGCTCGCCGAGACCTGATCGCGCTGCGCATCCGTCGCCCAACCCTTGCCGAGCAGATCCGTCACGCGGCGCTGGGTCGCGGTGGCCTGCGCCATCACGCCGGTCGCGGCGCTGAACTCCGCCTCGGCCTGTTCAGCCTGCAGCTTGAGGTCAACTTCATCGAGCACCGCCAGCGGCTGGCCGATCTCGACGGTCTGGCCGACTTCGACGAGTCGGCGCGCGACCTTGCCCGGCACCCGGAAGCCAACGTCCGTCTCGATCCGCGGCCGGACCGTGCCGACGAAGTTGCGGCTCGGCGATTCCGATTCATACTTTACCGGCGCGACCAGCACCGGACGGGGCGCGACAACCTTCTCCTGCTTCTGCTCATTGCATCCCGCGAGAGCGACAAGCGGCAGCAGGCCAAGGGCGACAACGAAAGGCTTCAGGTTTCGAGGGTATGCCGAGCGCGACATCAGGGTGTCCTTGAGCAGAATGATGCAACCTTATCGCGAGCACCTAATCCTGATCAGTGACGATTGTCAATATTCGTCAGTGGTCAGGATTGCGACGCACACCGGTAACCATTGGTTAACCATAAAGCCAGAGCCATCCGGTCGACGGCGATTGCTGGGGTTGGGCTACTGCCTGTGAGGCCGGTGCGCAGCAGCTATTCCGGGGGGATTGGCACGCGCAACACGTTGCGCTCCACGATCGTGACCACGCCTGCGATCAGCGGGAACAGCGCCAGGAGGAGCAGGCCACTCGACATGGTGCCGATGTTTTCCTTCGCCCAGCCAACGACATATGGCCCACCGAAGCCGGCGAGGTTGCCCACCGCGTTGATCATGGCGATGCCGGCGGCAGCCGCTGCGCCGCCGAGCCAGGCGGTTGGCAAGGTCCAGAACAGGGCGAACGCGCAGAACACCCCGACCGCCGCCAGGGTGATCGCAAACAGGGTCACGATCAGATGGTCGGTGAACCAGCAGGCAGCCAGTGATACCGCCGTCAGCAGCAGCGGCAGCGCAACGTGATACACCCGCTCCTGCGTCCGGTCGGAATGGCGGGCCCAGAACATCATGACGATTGCCCCGGTCAAATAGGGGATCGCCGTCACCAGCCCGGTCTCAATCGGCGAATAGCCGAACGAACTCACCATCGTCGGCATCCAGAACTGCAAACCGTATAGCGCTGCGATGAAGCCGAAGTAGATGACGCACAGGATCATCACCCGGGATGAGGCGAAGACCTCACGCACGGAAAGCCGAAGCATGGCGTCACGCGCCGCGCGTTCCCGGTCCATCGTTGCGGTGAGCCATGCGCGCTGGTCTGGGAGCAGCCAATCCGAATTCTCCGGGCGGTCGGTGAAGTGGACATACACAAAAATGCCGAACAGCACCGACGGCAGGCCTTCAAGGATGAACATCCATTGCCAGCCGCGGAGCCCCAGCCAGCCATCAAGGCCGAGCAGTACACCCGACACCGGGCCGCCAATCACTGTCGAGATCGGCACGACGATGGTGAACAGCGCCAGCACCCGCGCCCGGTAGCGCGCCGGATACCAATAGGTCAGGTAGAGCACCACGCCGGGAAAGAATCCGGCTTCCACCACACCGAGCACGAAGCGCAGGATGTAGAAGCTCCACGGCCCGCTCACCAGGGCCATCAGCATCGACACAATGCCCCAGCCGATGATGATGCGTGGAAACCAGCGGCGCGCACCGTAGCGATGCAGCGCGAGGTTGCTCGGAACCTCGAACAAAAAATAACCAATGAAAAACAGCCCTGCGCCCCAGCTGAAAATCAGCGGCGAGAACTGCAGCTCGGCATTCATCGTCGGCGCGGCGAAGCCGAGGTTGACGCGATCCAGGTAGGCCAGGAAATAACCGGTCATCAGGATCGGCAAGATGCGGAGCGAGATCGCCCTAATGGTCGCCTTTTCGATGGCGCTGACGCTGCGCAAGCCGACGCCAGGCTCCCGGTGCACCATCGCCTCATCGCTCATGTCCGCCTCCGCAAACCGATGCCGTCGGGCGGCGTCAGCCCGCGCTGGCAGCGCCGATCGGTGGATCGGCCAGTGCGGCTATTATGCGCAGAGAAACCGTTCAATCCAGATACTGTGTCGACCGGCAGCATCACCACCTCGACACCCCCGTTAACCGGGTGAGATGACATGCGCGTTACGCAACCCGCGCAATCGACGAACCAGCCCCGGATCGGCGCTGGTTCGCATGTTCGATCAGCCCTTAACAGCGCCATCCGGATGGGTCGGGTCGATCCAGAGCACGGTTTCAACCTTCTCGGCGGGCTCGATGTCGAGATTGATCGCAACCGCTTCGCCGTCGCTGCGCACGAGCACGCATTCGAGCACTTCGTCCGGGCTGGCGTTAATTTCCTGATGCGGCACATAGGGCGGCACGAAGATGAAATCACCCGGACCAGCTTCAGCGGTAAACTGCAGCCGCTCGCCCCAGCGCATCCGGGCCTTGCCCTTCACGACATAGATCACGCTTTCGAGGTGGCCATGATGGTGCGCGCCCGTCTTGGCGGCCGGGTGGATCGACACGGTTCCCGCCCAGAGCTTCTGCGCGCCGACGCGAGCGAAATTGATCGCCGCCTTACGGTCCATGCCCTTGGTGGATGGAACATTACCGTCGAGCTTGTCAGCCGGAATTACGCGGATGCCATCGTGCTTCCAGCGATCCTCATCACCATGGCTATGGTCATGGCTGTGATCGTGGTCATGCGAATGATCGTGCGAATGGGAATGGTGATCGTGGGGTCCGCTCATGGAACTACTTTCTTCTCAGCCGTCTCGTCTCTGGCTTAAATGGGCAAGCTCGGGGAACGTTCAACTCGGCTGGCAATTGTATCGCTGTCCAACACATACCCGAAGGGATACCTCATGGGCAGCACGTCAGACAAGATCAAGGGTACCGCGAACGAAGCAATTGGCAAGGCCAAGCAGGGCATCGGTGAGGCTGTCGGCTCCAAGAAAATGGAAGCAGAGGGCGCAGCACAGGAGGCCAAGGGCCATGTGCAGAAAGCCGTCGGCGACGCCAAGGCCGCAGTTAAGGATCATGTGAACAAAAGGCTCTGATCTGAGGGTGCATTCCCTGATCCTGGCCCGCTGGGCCAGGACCTCCTTCTGATCGTAGCGCGTTGACCTTGGCATCGCGCGGCACCGGCGCCGCTGGCTGCTGTGATCCCGTGCGGAGTGTGGTGTTTCAGGCTTTCGCCGCGACGGATCGGCTGATAAACCACCGCCCATGTCGATCAAAGTTGCCGCCTTATACCAGTTTGTCGCCCTGCCGGATTTCCAGGCTCTGCGAGACCCGCTGCGCGCGCTTTGTGCTGAGCTCGGCTTGCGCGGCAGCGCTGCTGCTGGCCGGAGAGGGCATCAACGGCACCGTCGCCGGCGAGGCCGAGCAGATCGACGCGCTGATCGAGGTTCTGACAGGCGATACGCTGTTCGGCGGTCGGCTCGACAATCTCGAACTGAAATTCTCCGCAGCCGCGACGATGCCGTTCCGGCGCATGAAGGTGCGGCTGAAGAAGGAGATCGTCACGCCTCGGCGATCGCCGGAACCGATCCCAACGCGGTCGGTCGGCACCTATGTCGACGCCGCCGACTGGAACGCGCTGATCGCCGATCCGGACACGCTGGTGATCGACACCCGCAACGCGTTCGAAGTGGCGATGGGCACGTTCGACGGCGCGGTCGATCCCGAGATTGCGAGCTTCGGCCAGTTCAAGGATTTTGTCGCGCGCACGCTCGATCCGGCGAAGCACAAGAAGATCGCGATGTTCTGCACCGGCGGCATCCGCTGCGAGAAGGCCAGCTCGCTATCTGCTGTCGCGCGGCTTTGAGCGAGGTCTATCACCTCAAGGGCGGCATCCTGAAATATCTCGAAGAGATGCCGGAGAGCGACAGCCGCTGGCGCGGCGAATGCTTCGTGTTCGACGAGCGCATCGCGCTCGGCCACGGCCTGGTCGAGAGCCAGCCGATGCGAGCCGGACCTGCCGATCAACTCCGAAGATTTCGAAGCGCTGAAGGAGGCATCTGGCGATGAGTGAGACCGAAGGCGCTGACGCGAGCGCATCGACGCGCTGGAAACCCGCCTCGCCTATCAGGACGACACCATCGAGACGCTGAACGCGACCATCACCGCGCAGTGGAAACAGATCGACGTGCTGACGCGGCAGGTCGCGGCGCTGAGCGAGCGGTTGCAGGAAGCCGAGAGCAATGCGGCGCGTGCGCAACGAGCCGCCGCCGCATTATTGAGCCTTAGATCCCACCGAACATGTATCGCAGACGAGCCAGCCGCTCCCGCCGATGCAGGAGCGGCTGTCGTGTTTCAGGTCGCCGGTTGATGCCTGCGCGAGCCGAAGCTCGTCGCGCAGTTCGCGCTTCAGCACCTTGCCGATGGCGCTGCGCGGCAGCGTGTCGACGAGCACCACATCGTTGAGCCGCTGGAATTTGCCGACGCGGCTGTTGGTCCAGGCCTTCAGCGCCGCCGCATCGACCGCCGCACCCGGCTTCAGCACCACGAAGGCCACCGGCGTCTCGCCCCATTCCTCCGACGGCATCGCCACCACCGCGGCTTCGACGCACATCGTCGTGCTCGGCCAGCACCGCCTCGAGATCGCTCGGATAGATGTTGAAGCCGCCGGAGATGATCATGTCCTTCTTGCGGTCCATCAGCGTCAGGAAGCCGTCCTCGTCGAAGCGGCCGACATCGCCGGTGCGGACGAAGCGCTTGCCGGTGGCGTCGTGCCAGAACGTCTCGGCGGTCTTGCCGGGCTGGTTGAGATAGCCCTGCATGATCACGCGGCGAATGGCCGACGACCTCGCCGATCTCGCCCTGCGGCACGTCCTTGCCGTCCTCGTCGATCAGGCGGATCTCGTGATCCGGCATCGGCTGGCCGACGGTGTGCAGCTTGTCGGGATGCTCGTGCGCCAGCAGCACGCAGGTGCCGCCGCCTTCGGTCATGCCGTAATATTCGGTCAGGCCGCCGGGCCAGCGCTTCAGCACGTCGGCCTTCAGCGCGGCGGCGAACGGCGCCGAGGTCGAGAACTTCATCACGAAGGACGACAGATCGAAGCTGTCGAAATCCGGCAGCGCCATGATGCGGCGATACTGCACCGGCACCAGCATGGTGTGGGTGGCGCGATGCTTCTGCGCTAGTTCGAGGAAGCCGCGCGCGTCGAACTTCTTCATCAGCACCACGGTGCCGCCGCCGGCGAGCGTCGGGTTGAAGCAGACCAGCGTGGTGTTGGAATAGAGCGGCGTCGACAGCACGCGTGACCGCGTCCGGCCCGTAGCCGAGCGGATCGAGCTGGCCATATTGCCGCCAGCGCATGCCATGCGTGTGCACGATGCCCTTCGGCGTGCCGGTGGTGCCCGACGAATAGATGATGTTGAACACCCAGTCCGGATCGATCGTGACCGGCTGCGGCTTGCGCCTTCCGGCGCGCACCAGGCGCTGAACGCCTCGCCGGCGACGCCGCCATCGAGCGCGACGCGCTTGACCGAGCGGTCGAATCGGCCGCGTCTGCCATCGCCGCGGCGGTGGTGTCATCCATGAACAGGATCTTCGCGCCGGCATCCTTCACCATCGCGGCGAAATCCGCCGGCGTCGACGACGGCGCCAGCGGCGCCACCGCGACGCCGGCGCGCAGCGCGCCGAGAAAGGTCGCGACATATTCGATCGAGCTACAGCGCGCAGATCGAGATGCCGTCGCGCGGCTTCAGGCCGGACGCTGCAGCGCGGCGGCGACGCGATCGATCAGCGCGTTCAAGCCGCCATAGCTGATCTGATGACTACCCTCGATCACGGCGATCCGCGCCGGCGCAGCCTCAGCGGTCTGCCTGACCAGTGCATCCAGGGTGATGAATTCCGGCATCTGCGTTTCCTGTTTCTTGTTTATATGCGTGCCCCGACCGCTTCACCTGAAGTCGAGATCACATTCTTGCGTCACCGCCTTCGTATCACCAGATAGGAATACGAAAGGGTTGTTTCCCTGGGCCTTATCGCAACTGTCCGTCGGCGGCAAATCGTTCGCCTGTCTGGGCAGAGGCCTGCCGACAAGCCAAATTGATTGTTCGCGACGCGGACAATCCGCGTATATCTTCAGCTACATACGATCTATTCGACATTTACGAAAAGAGCGTTCATGACCAGCCAAACATCCGACGCGACTCCGTATCGACCGCGCCCCGCCCCCAAGCGCCCCTATCAGTTTACGCGACACGGCATCACCGTCCACGATGACTATGCCTGGCTGAAGGACGAAAACTGGCAGGAGGTGCTGCGCGATCCGGGTATCCTGGACCCGGATATCCGCGCCTATCTCGAGGCGGAGAACGCCTATACCGAGAGCCTGCTCGGCGGCACAGCGGCGCTGCAGACCCTGCTCGTCGCGGAAATGCGCGGCCGCATCAAGGAAGACGATTCCAGCGTGCCGTCGCCGGATGGTCCCTATGCCTATCTGCGCAAATTTCGCGAAGGCGGCCAGCATGAACTGTTCGGCCGCACGCCGCGCGACGGCGGCGAGGTCGCAGATCATTCTCGATGGCGACGAACTGGCCAAGGACCACAGCTATTTCAAGTTCGGCGATGCCGCGGCATTCGCCGGACCACACGCTGGAGGCCTGGAGCGCCGACATCAACGGCTCGGAATATTTCACCATCCGCGTGCGCGACTGGGCCGACGGCGCAGACCATCGCCGACGTGGTCGAGAGCACCGATGGCGGCGTGGTCTGGACGCTGGATTCGCAAGGCGTTCTTCTACGTCAAGCTCGACGACAACCACCGCCCGATGCAGGTCTGGCTGCATCGCCTCGGCACCGCGCAGGCCGACGACACGCTGATCTTCGAAGAACAGGACTCCGGCTGGTTCACCCATATCCATGAGAGCGCCAGCGGACGTTCTGCGTCATCGCCGGCGGCGACCACGAAACCTCCGAGCAGCGCATCGATCGATCTCGCCAATCCCGACGCGCCGCCGCGGCTGGTCGCTGCGCGCGAGACCGGCGTGCAATACTCGCTCGCCGATCGCGGCGATGAGCTGTTCATCCTGACCAATGCCGACGGCGCCATCGACTTCAAGATCGTCACCGCGCCGCTGGCACGCCCGAGCGCGCCAACTGGCGCGACCTGATCCCGTATCGCGACGGGCGTCTATATCCTCGACATGGAGCTCTATGCCGACCATCTGGTGCGGCTGGAACGCGCCAACGCGCTGCCATCGGTCGTGATCCGCGATCTCAAGCGACGGCAGCGAACACGCCATCGCCTTCGACGAGAGCGCCTATTCGCTCGACACCATGGGCGGCTACGAATTCGACACCACGCGCATCCGCTTCGCCTATTCGTCGATGACGACGCCGTCGGAAGTCTATGACTACGACATGGCGACGCGCGAGCGCACCCTGCGCAAGCGCCAGGAAATTCCGATCCGGCCACAACCCCGCCGACTACGTCACCACGCGCATCATGGCGACGCGCGCATGACGGCGCGGAGGTGCCGGTCTCGATCCTGCACCGCAAGGATCTGGTGCGCGACGGCACGGCGCCGCTGCTGCTGTATGGCTACGGCTCCTATGGCAACGCCATGCCGGCGTCGTTCTCGGCCAACCGGCTGTCGCTGGTCGATCGTGGCTTCGTCTATGCCATCGCCCATATCCGCGGCGGCGCCGGACAAGGGCTGGGGCTGGTATCTCGACGGCAAGCGCGAGAAGAAGACCAACACGTTCGACGATTTCGCCGCGGCGGCGGAGCGCTGATCGCGCGAACGTACACCAGCGAGAAGAACATCGTCGGCCACGGCGGCAGCGCCGGCGGCATGCTGATGGGCGCGGTCGCCAATCGCGCCGGCGATCTGTTCGCGGGCCTTGTCGCCGAAGTGCCGTTCGTCGATGTGCTCAACACCATGCTCGACGACACGCCTGCCGCTGACGCCGCCGGAATGGCCGGAATGGGGCAACCCGATCGAGAGCGCGACGGACTTCAAGACCATCCTGTCCTACTCGCCCTATGACCAGATTGCCGCGAAGGACTATCCGAAGATCCTCGCGATGGGCGGGCTGACCGATCCGCGCGTGACCTATTGGGAGCCGGCGAAATGGATCGCGCGGCTGCGCGACCGCATGACCGGCGGCGGCCCGGTGCTGCTGCGCACCAACATGGGCGCGGGCCATGGCGGCGCGTCCGGGCGCTTCAACCGGCTCGATGAAGTCGCGATCGTCTATGCGTTTGCGCTGTGGGCGGTCGGCCTCGCCGACCGCTAAGCTGAGACAAAAGAAACGGTGCCGCCATGCGCGACGCCGTTTCGCAATCGTCAGGTGTGGAGCGGACGGCTGTTCTCGATGATCGGGCCGGCGCCCTTGTCGAGCAGGTCCATCCCCACGGCGCGGCCCAGCTCACGCGGACGATCCGCCGCGCCCGTTGCGCGTCACCTCAAGGAGATTGCCGCCATCAGATCCATCACCGATGCCGTCAGCGACATGTCGCTGCCGCTGATCACGGCATAGGCCGCCATCGGCGAGTTGCAGTGGCCGTTCAGCACCCACAGCACTTCGCGCTCGGCCTCGCCGCACAGATCGCGCCGCAGGATCGTCGATCCGCGCCAGAATAGCCCGCGTCTCCCAGTCCGCCGCCGCACATTCCACCGCGACAATGCCCTGCCCTGCCGCCGGCAGCATTTCCAGCGCCGAGAAATCATGCGCAATGCGCTTGGCCAGCCCGACCCGCTCCAGCCCCGACCGCGCCATGATCAATGCATCCGCCGGGCCGACCTCGCCGCCGCCCGGCAGCCGCTGCATCTCACCCTTGTCAAGCTTGCGAATGCGGGTATCGGCAGCGCCGCGGAAGTGGATGATTTCAATCTCGGGAAACAGCCGGCGCGCATAGGCGGCGCGGCGCACGGCATTGGTGCCGAGCTTGAAGCCCTTGCCGCGCGTCCGCTTGATGTCGTCGAGCGTCAGCCCTTCGCGGAGCACCAGCGCGTCGGTCGGCGGATCGCGCACCAGCATCGCGCCGATCACGAGGCCGGGGGTATCCTCGTTGCCGGGCATGTCCTTCAGCGAATGCATCGCGGCCTCGAGCCGGCCATCGAGCATGGCCGCGCGGATTTCGCCGACGAAGGCGCCGCCCTTGCCGCCATGCGACAGCAGCAGGCTGGTCTGGTCGCGATCACCCTTGGTCTCGAATTTGACGATCTCGACGGCGAGCCTCGGGCGCAACCACGCCGAGGCGGGCGGCGATCTCCTCGGTCTGGGCCAGCGCCATCGTGCTTTTGCGGGTGCCGATCCGTATCGAAACTGTCAATTGCCGTGCTCCGTCACGGCCGCCGACGGTTTGACCCGCAGCGGCCCCTGAATTTGGCCGGAGATTAAGACCAGGCGGACGGAAAGCAAATCGGGCGGCTCAATTGGCAAAAAAGGGGCAGCTCGCCGCTGCCCCGGTCCGCCTCAATCGTCCAATCGAGCCAAACCGTCAGGTCCGATGTCCGGTTCCTCCGTCTGCTGCGGGCCCGCGACCATGCGGACCACGACATTGACCAGGTGGCGACGATGACATTCACCATCAGAGCGAGCAGCCCGATGTAAACCAGCGCCTGAAATCTGCCGAGCGTCAGCAGATGCAGCGGCTTCAGGCCGTCCATCCAGCATGATCCAGGTGCCGTCGGCAAGACCCACCAACCCAGCCGATCAGCAGCGCCGGCGCGGTATACCAGCGGGTGAACAAGCCGAAGATCAGCGCCGGCAGCGTCTGCATGATCCACATGCTGCCGAGCAGCTGCAGGTCGAGCGCGAACTGCGTCGGCAGATAGAGGATCACCAGCAGCTGCGCCGATCTTCACCACGAGCGATGCGATCTTGGCGACCTGCGCCTCGCCCGCCGGCGTCACCTCCGGATTGACGTAGGCCTTCCAGAAGTTGCGGGTGAACAGGTTGGCCGAGCCGATGCTCATGACCGCCGCAGGCACCAGCGCGCCGATGGCGATCGCCGCAAAGGCGAAGCCGGCGAACCAGCTCGGGAACAGCGTCTTGAACAGTTCCGGCACGACGTCATTATTGCTGGCAAGCTTGAGATTGCGCGGCGTGGCCCATATAGCCGAGCAGCGCCAGCAGGCCGAGCATCAGCGTATAGGCCGGCAGCAGCACCGCGTTCTTGCGGATCGTGGTCGCGCTGTTGCTGGCGAAGATGCCGGTCAGCGTATGCGGATACATGAAAGCGGCCAGTGCCGAGCCGAGCGCCAGCGTGGCATAGGCGAAATACTGGTTGGGCCCGAGCAGGATGCTGCCGGAGCCCTTGGCCTTGAACGCCTCGTCAGCCGCCGTGAACACCGCGCCATAGCCACCGAGCTTGCCGGGGATAAACGCAATCGCCGACGAGCACCACGATGTAGATCATGATGTCCTTGACGAAGGCGATCAGCGCCGGCGCGCGCAGGCCCGATGAATAGGTGTAGAGCGCCAGCACGAGGAAGGCCGCGATCAACGGCCATTCGCCGGTGAAGCCGAGCGCCGATGATCGCTGCGGCCATGCCGATCAGCTGCAGGGCGATGTAGGGCATCGTCGCGACAACGCCGGTGATCGCCACCGCGCCTTCCAGCGTGCGCGAGCCGTAGCGGCCATGCACCACGTCCGCCGCGGTGACATAGCCGTGGTCTTTCGCGACCTGCCACAGCGCGGCATCACGACGAAGACGAACGGATAGACCAGGATCGTATAGGGCAGCGCGAAGAAACCGTAAGCGCCGACCGAATAGACCAGCGCCGGCACGGCGATGACGGTGTAGGCGGTGTAGAAATCGCCGCCGACCAGGAACCAGGTGATCCAGGTGCCGAACTGGCGGCCACCGAGGCCCCATTCGTCGAGGCTGGCCAGCGTCTTCGGCTGTTTCCAGCGCGACGCGACGAAACCCATCACGGTGACGAGCGCGAAGAAGAACAGGAATACCGATACTGCGGGGATATCGATAGCGTCAGTCATGGGGGTACGTCCGGTACGCTGCCAGGTCAGACACGCTGTGATCGGCACCCAGGCCAGCTGATACCAATAGAAAAAGGGAAAGCCGAACAGCTGCGGATCTTTGAAGTTATAAAACGGCACCCAGAGCAGCCCGATATAGGGCAGGCCCAATAGCCAGAGTCGATGCTTGAACATGGCGCGTGACCTCCAGGTTGGGGACTTGCTCAGCGACGTTGCGTCACGGGCAATCTTAGGAGTTCCCGCCGCGTTCCTTCAAATCACCATTCCGATACTGCCACCAAAACCAAAGCATAACCGCGAACCGCTACAGTACCGCTGCCCTGCCGCTATGGCTGCTCGCCGTAGCGACGGATGGCCTCGACCGTGAGCCCCGCACCGACCGCGCCGAAGGTGTCGCCGTCAATCACTTTCGCGCCGGGCAGCGCATCGGTGATGGCCTTGCGCACATGCGCGAGCTGAATCGAGCCGCCCGTCAGGAACACCGCGTCGATATCGGCGGCGGTGAGCGCGGCCTGGGTCAGGCAGTTACCGATCCGCGCTGCGATGCGCGCCGCCAGCAGGCTGGTGTAGTTCACCATTTCGTCACGGCTCAGGCTGACGTCGAGACCCGCTTCGAGCCACTGCAACGGCAGCGCGGTCTGCTCAACTATCCGACATGTCGATCTTGGCGCGCTCGACGTCCATCGCCAGCGTATGGCCGCGCTGCTCCTCAAGCACGCGCAGCAGCCGATCGAGCAATTCAGGGTGCTTCGCTTCAAACCGCACCTGCCGGATCGCCGTTCAGCACCTGCGGATCATACATCCGGTTGATGCTCGACCATGTCGCGAGGTCATGATAGTAGCCCGCTGGCACGTTGAGGCCCTCGCGCTTCATCGCGCTGCCAAAGCCGAGCAGCGGCATCACGCTGCCGAGGCTGATATAGCGGTCGAAATCCGTGCCGCCGATGCGCACGCCGTCATTGGCGAGAATATCGCTGCTGCGGTCGTTCCGCAGGTTCTGCTGCGGACTGAGCCGAACAATCGAGAAGTCCGACGTGCCGCCGCCGATATCGGCAATCAGCGCGATCTGCTCATTGCTGATCTGGCGCTCGTAATCGAACGCCGCCGCGATCGGCTCGAACTGGAACGTGATATCGTCGAAGCCGATCTCCTTGGCGATCCCGCGCAGGGTGTCTTCCGCCTTGCGGTCGCCCTCAGCGGAATTGTCGACGAAATGCACCGGGCGACCATGCACGACATGGCGCAGCTCACGGCCGGAGGCCTGCTCGGCGCGCGCCTTGACTGTTTCGATATAGGTCTTGATCACATCGCGGAAACTGGCGCGCTTGCGGCCAACGCGGGTGGTTTCGTCGATCAGCGAGGTGCCGAGCACCGATTTGATACTGCGCATCAGCCGGCCCGACGTGCCATCGACATAGGCCGCGATCGCCTGCCGCCCGATGATGGCATGTGCCGCTGACCTCATAGAAGATCGCGCTTGGCACGGTACGATGATCGCCTTCGAGAGCCGTCAGCACGGGCATTTGATCAATGGCAACACCGAGGGTGGTGTTAGACGTACCGAAATCGAGACCGCAGACAGACATTGTAGCTCCAACCAAAGGAGCGTCCGTCTACACAGTTCGGCTGATGTGATCCAGCCCTATTCTGCCAAGCGGCGACCGCCACAAATTCGCCGGGTAATTGGTCAGCCCGATTACTCGCCTGCGTCGTCCACAGAACATTTTTCAACCCTTCTATGGGGTTGATGAATC
The DNA here is from genome assembly GCA_963717905.1 of uncultured Alphaproteobacteria bacterium. GTDB lineage: Bacteria > Pseudomonadota > Alphaproteobacteria > Rhizobiales > Xanthobacteraceae > Tardiphaga. The sequence continues at coordinate 1,047,909 of CAVQXM010000006.1, read as the reverse complement.
GTGTTGCATGGGTTCATAAGCCCTCTCCCCCTGACGATCGGCCCGTGCCGGTCGTGCTCTCGTCGAAGGAAGATTCGCGCTTGGCAAATATCAACCGAAAGATCGCGGAAGAGCTTGGTGTTCGCGAACAGCAGGTCGAAGCGACCGTCGCGCTGCTCGATGGCGGCGCCACCGTTCCGTTCGTTGCTCGTTACCGTAAGGAAATCACCGGTGGTCTCGATGACGCGCAGCTGCGCGAGCTGGACGAGCGCCTGACCTATCTGCGCGAGCTGGAAGCCCGCCGCGAGGTGATCCTCAATTCGGTGCGCGAACAGGGCAAGCTCGACGACGCGCTCGAACTCGCCATCCGCACGGCGGACAGCAAGGGCCGCCTCGAGGATATCTATCTGCCGTTCAAGCCGAAGCGCCGCACCAAGGCGGAGATCGCCAAGGAAGCCGGCCTGATGCCGCTGGCCGACATGCTGCTGGCCGATCCGACCCATGACCCGCTGGTGGTCGCCGCCGCCTTCGTCGACGCCGACAAGCAGGTGGCCGATGTCGCCGCTGCGCTCGATGGCGCGCGCGCCATTCTGGTCGAACGCTTCGCCGAAGACGCCGACCTGATCGGCGAGTTGCGCGAGCAGATGTGGTCAACCGGCGTGATGACCTCCAAGGTGCGCGACGGCAAGAAGGACGCCGGCGCGAAGTTCGCCGATTACTTCGAGTTCAGCGAGCCGCTGCACAAGCTGCCGTCGCATCGCATCCTCGCGCTGTTCCGCGGCGAGAAGGAAGAGATGATCGACCTGCAGATGGTGCCGGAGCCGGTCACCGAGCCACCTGCGCTGGTCAGCACCTTCGAAATGAAGATCATGAACCGCGTCGGCGTTTCGCCGAAGGGGCGCCCCGGCGACAAGTGGCTGACCGACACCGTGCGCTGGGCCTGGCGCACCAAGATCCAGGTTCACCTCAACATCGACCTGCGGATGCGGCTGTGGAACGCGGCGGAAACCGAGGGCGTGCGCGTGTTCGCCTCGAACCTGCGCGACCTGCTGCTGGCGGCTCCCGCCGGGCACGCGTCACCATGGGGCTCGATCCGGGCTTACCGCACCGGCGTCAAGGTCGCGGTGGTCGACGCCACCAGCAAGGTGGTCGCGACGTCGCACGATCTATCCCGCATGAGCCGCGCGCAAGTGGGACGAGTCGCTCGCCATCCTCAGCAAGCTGGCGGTTCAGCACAAGGTTGACCTGATCGCCATCGGCAACGGCACCGCCTCGCGCGAGACCGACAAGCTGGCGATGGAACTGGTCAAGCTGCTGCCGGACCTGAAGATGTCCAAGATCGTGGTGTCGGAAGCCGGCGCGTCGGTCTATTCGGCCTCGGCCTATGCCTCGGAAGAACTGCCCGACCTCGACGTCACGCTGCGCGGCGCGGTGTCGATCGCCCGCCGCCTGCAGGATCCGCTGGCGGAACTCGTCAAGATCGACCCGAAGTCGATCGGCGTCGGCCAGTACCAGCACGATCTCGGCGAAGCCAAGCTGTCGAAGTCGCTCGACGCCGTGGTCGAAGACTGCGTGAACGCCGTCGGCGTGGACGTCAACACCGCCTCGCCGCCGCTGCTGGCGCGCGTGTCGGGCATCGGCACCGGCCTTGCCCAGAGCATCGTGCAGCATCGCGACGCCAACGGCCCGTTCAAGTCACGCAAGGCGCTGAAGGACGTGCCGCGGCTCGGCCCCAAGGCGTTCGAGCAATGCGCCGGGCTTCCTGCGCATCACCGACGGCGACGATCCGCTCGATGCCTCTGGCGTCCATCCGGAAGCCTATCCGGTCGTCCGCCGCATCCTCGAAGCGACCAAGAGCGACATCAAGGCCATCATCGGCCGCGCCGAAGTGATCCGCACCGTCAAGGCCCAGGATTTCGTCGACGAGACCTTCGGTCTGCCGACCGTGACCGACATTCTGGCCGAACTGGAAAAGCCGGGCCGCGATCCGCGTCCGGCGTTCAAGGCCGCCGATCTTCATGGAAGGCGTCGAGACGCTGAACGACCTCAAGCCCGGCATGGTGCTCGAAGGCGACCGTCACCAACGTCGCGGCGTTCGGCGCATTCGTCGATATCGGCGTGCATCAGGATGGGCTCGTCCACATCTCGGCGCTGTCGCACACCTTCGTCAAGGACCCGCGCGAAGTGGTGAAATCCGGCGATATCGTCAAGGTGAAGGTGCTGGAGGTGGACGTTCGCCGCAAGCGCATCGCCCTCACCCTGCGCATGGATGATCGAAGTCGGCGCCAAGGCGGATCGCCCGCAGCAGAAGGGCGGCGGACCGCGCTTCAGCGACGGCAACATGACGTTCGTCCGCCCCGCGCAAGCAACAGGACAGCAACAGCGGCGGCGGCGCATTCGCCGAAGCCCTGCGCCGCGCCGCGGAGAAGAACAACAAGGGCAACGCGCGCTAGGCGTGACCGCAGCCCGAAAACATCAAATCCCGGAGCAGTCCCCTGCTCCGGGATTTTTAATTTGCAGTTCGTTTGGGAAAAGTCTGCCGCGGCTTGGCGCGCAACGCTCGACTGATGAAAGCAGGACCCGCGAGTGAGGCCATCTGCTGGCAGCCAGACGTGAAATTCTCAGGAAAAAGGAGACTGAAGGTCCGTGGACAAGCAGAACTCAGGCGGGGTCATTCATCGAGCGGGCTGATCTGTTCTTCCGTAACAACACGCTCGGTATTGCCCACTTTGCTACGAATTCGGTAGCGGCGGCGTCCGTCAGCCTCGATCGGCAGGCAATTGACAACGGTATAGACACTTCGCTCAAGAACAGCCGAGCGTCCCTGGGGACCCTGAAGCTGGTGATGAACGTCCTCGTTAACTGCGAACTTACGCGCCATCATTTGTTCTCCGGTTTTGTGGCTTTTAACGACCAACAGCCCAAAAATCAATGATGTGATAAGAATCTCTTATATTTAGCGATCATTGACCCGCGCGTGCCGCCAGACTTTAGTAGATTTTTTGCTAGCAATAATCGATCAAAAACCAACGCGCGGGTGCATGTAGCAAAACACAACTGCATGAGCGCGCGCCGAAAGTATACTTCTCGACTGTAACTAAATGAGTAATCAATGGCGACCGTCCAGCTATGACGTCGCAACCGGTTGTCGCCCTCACCGATACCGCGTCAGGGCAAGATCGTCGGTCAAGATATCCGGCTTTCGCTTCATGATCAGATCCGACACGACGCGAGCGGAACCGCAGGCCATGGTCCAGCCCAGCGTGCCATGCCCCGTGTTGAGGTAGAGATTGGGATAGGACGTCGCGCCAATCACCGGCGTGCCATCCGGCGTCATTGGCCGCAGCCCGCTCCAGAAACTCGCCTTCTCAAGGTTGCCCGCGCGCCCGAACAGATCCGAGAACGACCGATCCAGCGGGCGGCGACGCGATGGCAACAGCCGCGGCGTATAATCGCCGACCTCAGCCGTACCGCCGACGCGGACGCGGTCGCCAAGCCGCGTGATCGCGACCTTGAAGGTTTCATCCATCACGGTGGACACCGGCGCGGATGCTGCATCCTCGATCGGGATCGTCAGTGAATAGCCCTTCACCGGATAGACCGGCACCGACAGCCCGAGCCCGCGCACCAGCGCCGGCGTGAAGCTGCCACAGGCTGCAACATAGACGTCTGCCGTGATCGCGCCCTTGCTGGTGATCACCGACGCAATGCGTCCGCCAGCATGCGCGATGTTTTCAACTGTCGTGTCGAGCATGAAGGTGACGCCAAGCTCGCGCGCCATCGCCGCGAGCTTGTGCGTGAAGATCTGACAATCGCCGGTCTCGTCGCCCGGCAACCGCAGGCCACCGACAATCGGCGCCGTGGCGTTGGCCAGCGCAGGCTCGGCTTGAATGCAGCCGGCGCGATCCAGCACCTCGTACGGCACGGCGTACTGCTTCAGCACCTCGATATCGTCGCCGACATGATCGAGCTGCGATTGCTTGCGGAACAGCTGCAGCGTGCCGCGGCTGAGGTTGTCATAAGCGATGCCAGTATCCCGGCGAAGCTCATCAAGGCAGTCGCGCGAGTATTCCGCGAGCCGCACCATGCGCGCCTTGTTCACCGCGTAACGCGACGCCGTGCAATTGCGCAGCAACTGCAGCAGCCAGATATACATGCGTGGATTGAGGCCCGGCCGCACCACCAGCGGGCCATCGCGCTCGAGCAGCCAGCCCACAGCCTTTCTCGGCACGCCCGGCCCGGCCCATGGCGCTGAATAGCCCGGCGAGACCTGACCGGCATTGGCGAAGCTGGTTTCCAGCGCCACATCCGGCTGCCGTTCGATCACCGTGACGTCGCAGCCTGCCTTGGCGAGGTAATAGGCTGTCGAGACGCCGATCACTCCGCCGCCGAGAACAACAATCTTCATTCGTCACTCCTCAGGCCACGTCATTGCCGGCCTGTCGCCAGTTTCGCGTTTCGCGCTTGGCGCACGCGCCGACTGATAGAGCTCAAATGCGACGCCCCGGCGACTCTAGCACAGCTTCGTTATGCAATTGCCGGCTCGCTCTCGCCTGTGCATGGACAGGCGAGAGGCATCCCGGAAATCCGCTTGGTAAGGGCCAATGCAACTGCCATAGTTTTGGTTCAACGCGGGGAGCAATCCCGTAGGTCTTTACCGCAGGCCTGTCGCGCATAGAAAGAACAGTGACCGTCAATGCGACGATCCCTGTCGAAGCAAGAACAACAAGAACAAAGGCATCGCAAGATGGATCTCACACCGACCGACGAGCACCGCATGTTACGCGAGAGCGCCGCGCGCTTCGCAAGCGAAACCTACACGGCCGAACTTCGTCATCGAAATTCGCAGGAGCCGCACGGCTTCAGCCGCGCGATCTGGCGACAATTTGCCGATCTCGGCTGGCTCGGCCTGCCGATCGAGGAAGCGTTCGGCGGCATCGGCGGCGGCAGCATCGAAGTCGGCATCCTGATGGAAGCGCTCAGCCCTGGTCTCGTCTCGGAGCCCTATCTGTCCACCGTGGTGATCGGCGCCGGGCTGGTGAGCGCGATTGCCACGCTCGAGCAAAAGCAGGCGCTGCTGCCGAAGGTCGCGAACGGTGCGTTGCTGCTTGCGTTCGCCCATGCCGAACGCGCCGCGCGCGGCGATCATCGCCGCGTCGATACGATCGCCACCCGCAAGGACGACGGCTGGCGGCTGAACGGCGTCAAGACCATGGTGCTCGATGGCGGCGCGGCGGACATCACCCTCGTCTCCGCGCGCCTTGAGGACGGAACGCTGCGCGTGTTTCTCGTGCCGCGCGATCAGGCTGGCGTGACCCTGCAGGAGTTTCCGCGCCTTGGCGGCGGCGCGGCCTGCAACATGACGCTGACGGATGTGGCGCTGCCGGCCGACGCCCTGCTCGGCGATGACACGAACGCCCTGCCCGCAATCGAAGCGGTGATGGACCGCGCGCTGGCAGCGATCAGCGCCGAAGCCGTCGGCGTGATGCAGGCACTGCTCGACCGCACGCTCGATTACGTCAAGGTGCGCAAGCAGTTCGGTAAACCCCTTGGTGCCAATCAGGTGATCCGCCATCGGCTGGTTGATATGTCCGTGCACACCGATGAAGCGCGCTCGCTCGCCATGCGCGCGGCGATGAAGATGGACGCGGTTGCAATCGAACGCAGCAAGGCCGCGTCAGGCGCAAAGGCCAAGATCGGCAAGGGCGCGCGTTTCGTCGGTGAACAGGCGATTCAGCTGCACGGCGCGATGGGCGTGACTGAAGAACTGGATGTCGGCGCCTACTTCAAGCGCCTCACCGCCTTTGAGAGCATGTTCGGCAGCACCAGCCATCACTATCGCCGCCATGCCGAGCTCAACGCCGCTGCACGCACGAACGGAGCCCAGTGATGAACCTCGATTTCGACGATGCCGATCTTGCCTTCCGCGATGAGGTGCGCAGCTTCATCAACACCAGCCTCAGCAAGGAAGTTCAGCGCGCGCAACGCCTGACGCCATCGGTGTTCTCCGACCCCGATGTGATTCACGGCTGGCAGAAGGCGCTGCACGCCAAAGGCTGGGTTGCCCCCGCATGGCCAAAGGAATATGGCGGCACCGGCTGGAGCCCGGCGCAGCGCTGGATCTTTGAAACCGAATGCGCCCTTGCCGGCGTGCCATCGCTGTCGCCGATGGGTTCGAAGATGGTCGGTCCGCTGATCATCGGCTTCGGCACGCCCGAGCAGAAGAACCACTATCTGCCGCGCATTCTCTCCGGCGAAGACAGCTGGTGCCAGGGCTATTCCGAACCGGGATCAGGCTCGGATCTGGCCTCGCTGAAAACCCGCGCCACGCGCGACGGCGATGACTATGTCATCAATGGCAGCAAGATCTGGACCTCGCACGCCCACCACGCCAACATGATGTTCGCGCTGGTGCGCACCAGCGACGAGCCGAAGCAGCAGGAAGGCATCACCTTCATCCTGATCGACATGACCAGCCCGGGCATCACGATCCGCCCGATCATGACCATCGGCGGCGATCACGAAGTCAACCAGGTGTTCTTCGATGATGTGAGGGTGCCGCTCGCCAATCGCGTTGGCGAGGAAGGCAAGGGCTGGACCTACGGCAAATATCTGCTCGAGTTCGAACGCGGCGGCAGCATCGCCTCGGCGCGGCTGCGCAAGGCGCTGGGTACGGTCGCTGATCTCGCCCACTCGGATGCGACCGGCCATGCCATCGACGACCCCGACATCGCGCTGCGGCTGTCGGAAATCGAAATCGATATCGATGCGCTGGAGATGACCGAGTTGCGGGTGCTGTCGGCGATGCAGACCGGCCAGAACCCCGGCGCAGTATCGTCGCTGCTGAAGCTGCGCAACAGCGAGATCCATCAGGCGATCACGCGGCTCGGCGTCGACGTCATCGGCCAGGACGGCCTTGTGGTCGAGCCGACGCGGCCGCTGTACAGGTTGAACAGCCCATCGGTTCTGCCCGAAGCCATGCTGCCTGTTGTGCCGAAGCATCTCAACGGGCGCGCCTATACGATCTTCGGCGGCACCTCCGAAATCCAGCGCGACATCATCGGCAAGCTGGTGCTCGGGCTTTAACCAACAGGCGTAACGGTGACACGCGCAGGCCCCCTCGCGGCACTGCGCGTGTTTCCGGAAGACCGCGCCAAAAATCGATCAGGTGCCCGGCGTCCAGGTCCAGACGATATCCTTCACCACAATCGGCTTGGGAATGAACAGGCCTGTCGTCGCGAAGCGCGATGGTGTGCCCCGCTACGCCGCTGGCAACGCCCGCAGCTTGCGCCCGATGACCAGCGTCACGGCCGAGCCGATGAAGATCGCTGCGCCGAACACCCAGCCGGACAGCGCGCCTGCGGTGATGCCTGACAGCAGCGTGCCGACGGTGCAGCCGAGGCCGGTCATCGCACCCCAGCCCAGTAGCGCGCCGCCGATCAGGCCGCGCACAATCTGTCCTGCCGTCGGCCAGGCCGGCTTGAATTGCCCGGCGGCGAGCGCGGTCGCAAACGCGGCGACGACGATTGCGAGGATGAACGCGCCGTTGTTCGACAGCATCACGTCGCGCACGACGGCGATGCAGCCGCGCAGCTGATCGAGCCCGTCGAGCCGGCTCGGCGCGAGGTTGAGCGAGGTCGCCAACTGCCGGGCGCGGCTGCCGAGTTCCGCGGTGACGCCAATCGGCGCGACGCGCAGATAGGACATGGTCGCCAGCGCGCCGATGATCGCGCCGCCGATCCATGCCGGCCAACGTGTGATCACCACAGCGGCGAAGGCGTTGCGCGGCTGCTCCACGTCAAGCGGACGGCGCGGCTTGGCGCGCATCAGCACCAGCGACAGCACCCCGAGCGCGCCAAGCGCCAGCAGCAGCGCACCGGCATAGCCGAACCTCTGTGGCAGCCACACCACCGGCGCTTCGGAGATCCAGTCCGTGTAGATCGCGTTCCAGGTCATGAAGCCGAGGGCAAAGCCGATAAGCGTTCCGATGAGCGCGAAGGGCGCGGTCGGCGAGCCTTCGCCAAGCCGATAGAGATGCGCGCTGACGCATGAGCCCGAGATCGACATGCCGGCGCCAAAGGCGAGCCCCGCCGCGACCAGCGCCAGGCTCACCGGGCCAATGAAGGCATCCGGCGGCAGACGCCCGGTGCTTGCGTCCGGCAGCCATGCGCCGAACACCAGCGTCGTGCCGATCAGGCCAACGGCAAGCGCTGTGATCAGGCCAAGCAGCCCGCGCGCATCGCGATAGTCGAACCAGTCGCGGAAATTGCAGTAGAAGCAAAAGCGCGAGCGCTGCGCGACGGCGCCAAAGGTTGCGCCGAACATCAGCGACAGCGCGACGGGCGCATTGCCATTCTCATGCAGCAGATAGGCGGCGACGCCGAGCGCGACGAGCAAGGCCAGCCCCAGCGCGAAGCTTGCGCCGCGTCCTGCAAACGCAGAAGACGCCGGGCTTTCACCCGGCGTCTGTGAATCATGCAGTGCGTCTTGCGATGGCGCTGCCAAGTCAGTTGATGTTGTCACTTACCGCCCCAGACCGTGCCTGCAAGGTTGACGACCGGAACGCCAACGGCATTGCCGTATTCGGTCCAGGAGCCATCATAGTTCTTCACATCATAACCAAGGATTTTCGACAGCAGGAACCAGGTGTGGCTCGAACGCTCGCCGATGCGGCAATACACGATGATCGGCTTGGAGCCATCGACGCCAGCGTCAGCATAAAGCTTCTTCAGCTCATCTGCTGACTTGAAGGTGCCATCGGCAGCAACAGCCTTGCTCCAGGTCACGTTGATAGCGCCGGGGACGTGGCCGGCACGCACCGCCAGCTCCTGCGAACCCGGCGGCGAGAAGATCTTGCCGCTGTATTCATCCGCCGAACGGATATCGACGATCGTCGCCGACTTGCTATCCGACGCAGTGCGGATATCAGCGAGGCGCGCGCGCAGCTTTTCGTTCGCTGGCGACACGGTCACGTTGCCCGCGGCAACTGGCGTCGCGCGCGTATCGAACTGGCGCTTGTCGGCTTCCCACTTCTTGCGACCGCCATCGAGCAGCTTGACGTTCTTGACGCCATAGACATCGAACACCCAGGCGCCCCATGCGGCGAACCAGTTGTTGTTGTCGCCATAGATCACGACGGTGCTGTCGTTATTGATGCCGAGCTTGCGAACCAACTCCTGGAATTTTTCCTGCGAAGCGATATCGCGCTTCACAGTGTCGACGAGATCGGTGTGCCAGACAACATTCTGCGCACCGGGGATATGGCCACGCTCATAAACGCCCGGCTCAACGCTGACTTCGATGACCCGCACCTTCGGGTCCTTCAGGTTCTTCTCGAGCCACTCGCCCGTCACCAGCGCCGAACTCGCCAACGCGGATGCAGCCATGGCGACCAGGCCAACGCCTGCGGCGACGACTGTCGTGAAGATAGATTTGTAGCTCATGTAATGCTCCCGTTGCGTTGGTGCGGCGCCGGTCCGCGCATCTCAGCGGCAGACCGGTTTGACCCTCTGGGAGCGATCAGGCGGCCAGTTCCATTGCGGCGTCAATGTGTGAAATTTGAAGCAAAAACGGAATTCCACGTCGCGTGAAGCGGAGAGTAATTTCACTTCGGGACCAAGGCCGATTGGCGAAATTCCTACTGGGGCGCGGCGGTTTGTCGCAATTTCGCGTCACAGCACGATGCGCTCGCAACCTATCAACAGCGTCTCAAACGATCTGCTTGCCACTGGCGGGCGAATGAATCGCGTTCACCAGCACGTGCAGCGCCTGCACCAGTTCGGCCCGGTTGCGCGCCGCGCCCAGCGAGACCCGTACGGCATGTGGCACTTCACCGACGGCGAATGTATCGCCGCGCACCACAGCCAATCCTTCACGCAACAGATGCGAGGCGAAGTCAGCACGATCCCATCCACCCGGAAGGCGCAGCCACAGATGATGCGCGCTCGGCCGCGACTCATAATCAAGACCGCGTAATATCTTGCTGGCGAGTTGCTGACGCCCGATCGCCTCATGGCGAATGGCGGCGATGATCTGGTCAGCTACTCCGCTGCGTATCCATTGCATCACGAGCGCCACCATCAGTGGCGGCGGCATCTGCATCGTGGCCTGCAAGCTGGCGCGCATCTGCTGCTCTGACGCTGCGTTGGGCAACTGCAGGAAGGCGACGCGCAAGGCCGGCGCGATACACTTTGACAGGCTCATCGCCAGAAAGCTGCGCTCCGGGATCAGGTTGCTGATCGGCGCGACCGTGCGATCGAGAAGGCCATAGGCGTCATCCTCTATCAACCAGGCATCGCTCTTCATGATGACCTCGGCGACGGCCTGCCGCCGGCTGCTCGACATCGTCGCCGTCGTCGGGTTGTGCAGGGTCGGCACCAGATAGACGGCGCGCGGGCGATGCACCTCGCAGGCGGCGCGCAGGGCATCCGGCAGCACGCCCTCGCTGTCCATCGGCACGCCGATCAGACGCACGCCGCGCGCTGCCGCAGCGGCGATCATGCCGGGAAACGTCAGCGTTTCCGTCAGCACAACATCGCCGGGCGTCGTCAGCGTCAGCAGCAGGTTGAACAGGATCGCCTGCGTCCCAGGATAGATCAGCAGCCGCTCGCCCTGGGCGCGCGGCGCCCGGGGCCGCAACCATTCCGCAGCCAGCGCCCGCTCCTCACGGCTGCCGCCGGGCTGGCAGTAGCTCAGATAAGCGGTGAAACTCGAGGTATCGTTAATCTGGGCGAGCCCCTGCGCGATCCGCGTGTCGAGATTTGCCTCGATCGGATGCGGCGGGATATTCATCGACAGATCGATCTTCACCGGATGGGGAATATCGCCCGAAGGCCGCGCCGTGGTCTCCGACACAAACGTGCCGAGCCCGACCCGCGCCTCGATCAGCCCGCGCCGCCGCGCTTCGCCATAGGCGCGCGTCACCGTAGTGAGGTCGATCGCCAGCGCGGTCGCCAAGGCACGATGGGTCGGCAATTGCTGGCCACGACGTACCCGCCCAAGCGCTATATCGGCAGCCAGAGCGTCAACGATCCGCGCATAAATGGGCCCCGACCACTCGCTGATTGTAGGGACCCAATCCATGCATTCGCCCCTGTATTGCTTTGAAGCCGCGTCAAGCTAGCTATATTGTATGGATATCTCGAAATCCAGTCAGGACCCCTCCCATGTCATCGCTTCCAAAAACCGCGCTAGCCGCTGCAATGTGGCGTGGGTTCCGACAGAAATGCCCTCACTGCGGAACAGGAGCGCTGTTCGGGAAGTTCCTGAAGGTCAAGGATCAATGTCAGGATTGTCAGGAAGAGCTTCATCACCATCGGGCTGATGATCTGCCGGCCTATCTTGTCATCACGATCGTCTGCAACCTGGTTGTCCCGCCGATGCTGGCGTGGGAAATGATCGCCGCGCCGCCGATCTGGCTGCAATGCGCCGTCTGGTTGCCGCTCACGCTGTTTGGATGTCTCGGGCTTCTTCAGCCGGTAAAAGGCGCGATTGTCGGCCTGCAGTGGCATCTCGGCATGCACGGGTTCAGCCGCGACAGACCGGCCAGTGATACCGCCGCCTCATCACAAACTTCGTGATCTGAATGACGAATAGTTCGAAAGCCAGGGAAACCTGGTGGAACAATCGTCTCCAAAACGGGCAATTAGCTGGTGATATCGCGTCAAACTTCCGGTGTTTCATCTAAATCTTTGCCTAGCTGCCAATATTTTCAGCAATTCACAATTGACGGTCTCGTGACAGCCACCTACGACTGCCCTCCACATTCCCCGCCTGGGCAGGCGTCCGCCTAACAATCGAACAATCGCTCGCTGCGTACCTGCCCGGCTAAGCCGCGGTAAGCGAAATGAAGTCCGGGACATGACACAGATGCTTGACGAAAAGCTCCAACCGATTTTTGACACCGTGTTGCGTCGCAACCCGGGTGAAGAAGAATTCCATCAGGCCGTCCGTGAAGTGCTGGACAGCCTCGGTGCCGTGATCGCCAAGCATCCGCATTATGCCGACGGCGCTTTGATCGAGCGCATTTGCGAGCCAGAGCGCCAGATCATCTTCCGCGTGCCATGGGTTGACGATCAGAACCAGGTTCAGATCAACCGCGGGTTCCGCGTACAGTTCAACTCAGCACTTGGTCCATACAAAGGCGGCCTGCGGTTCCATCCCAGCGTCTATCTCGGCACCATCAAGTTCCTCGGCTTCGAGCAGACGTTCAAGAACGCGCTGACCGGCATGCCGATCGGCGGCGGCAAGGGCGGTTCGGACTTTGACCCGAAGGGTCGTTCGACATGCTGAAATCATGCGCTTCTGCCAGTCGTTCATGACTGAGCTGTATCGCCACCTCGGCGAGTACACCGACGTTCCGGCCGGCGATATCGGCGTTGGCCAGCGCGAGCTCGGCTACATGTTCGGCCAGTACAAGCGCATCACCAATCGCTACGAGTCGGGCGTCCTCACCGGCAAGGGCATGATCTGGGGCGGTTCGCAGGTTCGCACCGAAGCGACCGGCTACGGCGCAACCTACTTTGTCGAGCGGATGCTCCGCACCAAGGGACAAAGCTTCGACGGCAAGAAGGTGATCGTGTCGGGTGCTGGCAACGTCGCCATCTACACCATCGAGAAAGTCACCGAGCTCGGCGGCCGCGTCATCGCAGTATCGGATTCCAACGGCTACGTGCTGGATGAAGCCGGCATTGACCTGGCGCTGCTGAAGGAAATCAAGGAAAAGAAGCGCGGCCGGATTGCCGACTACGCCAAGGCGCGCGGCGCTACCTATGTTCCGGAAGGCCGCATCTGGGATGTTCCCGCCGATGTCGCCATGCCTTCGGCCACGCAGAACGAACTGAGCGGCCAGGACGCACGCAAGCTGATCAAGAACGGCGTTATCGCTGTTGGTGAAGGCGCCAATATGCCGTCGACGCCTGATGCCGTTCGCACCTTTGTCGAAGCCAACATCCTGTTTGGCCCCGGCAAGGCGACCAACGCTGGCGGCGTCGCCACCAGCGCGCTCGAAATGCAGCAGAACGCCTCGCGCGATTTCTGGACGTTCGAAGCGACCGAAGCCCGCCTCGCCACCATCATGCACGACATTCATGATCGTTGCGCCGAGATGGCCGAAACCTATGGCTCACCGGGCAACTACGTGCTCGGCGCCAACGTCGCGGGCTTCATCCGCGTCGCCGAAGCCATGCGCGCACACGGCGTCGTCTGACCCAGACGAGCGCCACACGGCAAGACCCTACAAAAAGGCCCGCTGTTTTCGCAGCGGGCCTTTTTGTTGAATGATGCGACAGCGCCGCTCGCGCCCTGCGTCAGCGGTCGGGGTTGCTCAGCAATCCGAAAAACAGCGGCTTGGCGTAAAGGTCCACCGCGTTGCCGATGGTCACCCCCGGCACCCAGCGCCGGCTGGAGGCCGAGGCATTGATCAATCCGCTGATCAGCTGCGCCGCCACGTTCTGATCGAGCGGGCGTACCGATCCGTCAATCATTCCATCGACGACAAAATTTGCGAAGCCAGCCGACAGCCGATCGATCGCCCGCAGCGTATCGAAGCCACGCTCTTCCGGAAGCGCGCTACGCGCCGTGACGCGCAGCAACGGGCCGTGCGCCGACAGCTGGAAGCGAACCAGCGCCGCAACGGCGGATGACAGCTTCTGCCAGCCGTTCGGGCAATCAGCCACGGCAAGTTGAGCGCGGCGCATGATCTCGAACGTCCGCGCAAAGCAGTCGACGATCAGATCTTCCTTGTTCTCGTTGTGATAGTAGAACGCGCCCTTGGTGACATTGAGCGACGCCGAGATGCGCTCAATCGACGCGCCGAGATAACCCTGCTCATTGATCAGCCGGGTGGCGACGCGCAGGAACGCCTCGGGGGAGACTTCGGTCTCATCGTGCGTCGGCGGAACGAATTCCGGCAGCGGCAACGGGTCCCACACTGACGCCGTCGTCCCGACACCGTTCAGCATGATATCCGTCACGAGACGAGCCAGACGCGGGTAGTCGGACACATCGTAGCGCTGCGCCCAGACGCGCGACCAGAGCGTCAGCGCCAGCAGCAGATGGCCGCGCGCATTCAGCTCATCAGACCGCAACCGGCTGCGCTTGTCGCCGGCCAGAAGCCCACGGACGCGCTTGAACATGGCGATGTAGCTGGCGCTGACCTTCTTCAGCGCAGTCCCGGTCAGCGACTGGACGTCATTGAAGCCGACAAGATCGGCGCTGGCCCCGGTTTCGATATCAACGAGGATGCGAAAATAGCCATCGATGAATCGCGCGACGCGCGCTTTCGGGCTCGCCTCTTTCTCGGCGACGCTGATCAACTCGTCGAAGCGATCGAGCGTCTGCAGGATGCAGGCCGCCGCAAGGTCTTCTTTCTTTCGGTAGTAATAGGTCACGCTATTGGTGACGAGGCCCACACGCTCGGCGACATCAGCGAGGGTGGTGCCCCGGAAGCCACGGCGATTAATCAAATGCGCCGCGGCTCCCAGGATCTCCTGGCGCTTTTCCTGATATCGACGGGTTTGCACGTTCACCTTGCGAGGTCTCTCATTATCGATCAACGGCAAACCCTAATATCGCAGCTTAGGCCATTTCAACGGCCTTCGCGGCGGGTGCGAGCAAAGGCTGACGCGCATCGCCGGTTATCGCCGGATCATGCAAATGGCAGGCGACCGATTGATCCGCCTCGATCACCCGCAATTCGGGATCGCGCTCCGAGCAGATTTTCATCGCCACCGGGCAGCGCGGATGGAAGCGGCAGCCTGACGGCGGCTTCACCACGCTCGGCGGCTCACCCTGGATCACCTGCTGCGGCCGCAATGCCTCTGCTGACGGGCTCGGGATCGGCACAGCGGCCAATAGCCCCTGCGTATAGGGGTGCAGCGGATTGCGATACAGCTGGTTGCGCGAGGCGACCTCGACGATGCGGCCGAGATACATCACCGCGATGCGATGGCTGATATGCCGGACCACTGCCAGATCGTGCGCCACGAACAGATAGGACAGCCCGAGCCGCTCCTGCAACTCCTGGAACAGATTGACCACCTGCGCCTGGATCGACACGTCGAGCGCCGAGACCGGCTCGTCGCAGATCAGCAGCGCCGGATTGAGCGCCACGGCGCGAGCAATCGAAATACGCTGGCGCTGCCCGCCGGAGAATTCGTGCGGATAACGATCAGCCATATCGGCGCCGCAGGCCGACCAGCCGCAGCAGCTCCTGGATACGGGCGTTGAACGCCTCGCCTGCCGGATGCAACGCCGTGGATGACCAGCGGCTCGCCGATGATGTCGCCGACCTTCATGCGCGGATTGAGCGAACCATAGGGGTCCTGATAGACCATCTGCATGCGCTCGCCGGACGCCGCGCATCGCCTTGGCGCGAATGGCTGGCGATATCCCGGCCTTCGAACTCGACCTTGCCTTCGGTGATCGGCGTCATGCGCAGGACACCGCAAGGCCGGTGGTCGACTTGCCGCAACCGGACTCGCCGACGAGGCCCAAGGTCTCGCCCTTGCGCACCTCGAACGACACGCCATCGACGGCGCGCACGCTGCCGGTCTGCTTGCGGACGACGAGCCCCTTGTAGAGCGGAAAGTGGATCTTCAGCCCCTCGACCCGCAGGATGGGATCATCCGACGACGACTTGTTACTCAGAATGCATGGCCATGCGGACTCAACCTACGACATCAGCGAAGCACGCCCGATAGTGACGCCCTTCTAGGTGTTCGAGCGCCGGCTTCTCTGCCGGCAACGATCGTGGACGAAGCGGCAGCGGGTCTGGAATGCGCAACCCGGCGGCATGTTCGACAGATCCGGCGGCTGCCCTTCGATCGGCACGAGGCGCTGCTGCGTGTCCTGATCGAGCCGCGGGATCGAGGCCATCAGGCCCGAGCGTGTAGGGATGCTTCGGGTTCTCGTAGATCTCATGCGCCGTGCCGCTCTCGACGATGCGCCCCGCATACATCACGCAGACCCGGTCGGCATAGCGCGCGACCACGCCAAGATCGTGGGTAATGAGAACCAGCGCCGCGTTGGTTTCGCGCGTCAGATCCTTCAGCAGCGACAGGATCTGCGCCTGCACGGTGACGTCGAGCGCGGTGGTCGGCTCATCCGCAATGATCAGCTTGGGCTTGCAGGCGAGCGCCATCGCGATCATCGCGCGCTGGCGCATGCCGCCCGAGAACTGATGCGGATAGCGCGTTGACGCGGCTCGCGGCATCCGGAATGCGCACGCGGCTGAGCAACTCCTTGGCCTTGTCGAGCGCCTTCTTCCAGCTCATGCCGCGATGAAGCTGCATCGGCTCGGCAATCTGCAGCCCGACGGTGAGCGACGGATTGAGCGACGACATCGGCTCCTGGAAGATCATCGCGATCTTGTTGCCGCGGATCGCACGGATTTCCTTGTCCGACAGTCTTCAGCAGATCCCGCCCTTCGAACAGGATCTCGCCGGATTTGACCCGGCTCGGCGGCGACGGAATAAGACGCAGCAACGACAGCGCGGTCACGCTCTTGCCGGAGCCGCTTTCGCCGACGATCGCCAGCGTCTCACCCGGCGCGACATCGAAACGAAACCCTGGTCGACCGCGCGAACGACGCCGTCGGCCGACCCCGAATTCGACCGCGAGATCACGCACTTCGAGCAGGGCGCTGCCGAGCTTCAGGCGCCTGCGATTTCGTCCCGCCGTCGCATCGGTCGCTGTCGTGGGTATCCAGGGAGGAGCTGCGTCAATCTCGTCTCCTGTTCAGGACATGGCCAAGCCATCGACAGATTTGTCTGATTCGGAATGCGAACGTGCAGCAACTCCCGATGCCCCGGATGCGTATCGCGCGGATCGGCTGGTCGCGGGCGGTCAGCCACTTGCAAGGTTGCCGCCCAGGCTCAGAAGCCCATCTTCTTCTTCATCTCCTGGTCGATCCAGATCCGCGCATAGATCGGCCCCGGACGCACAGCGCCAGCGCGAAGCTCGCCGCCGATAGTTCTTCACCCACGGCCACCAGGCCGTGTAGAGATACGGCGTCGGCAGCCAGATGTACGGAGCCTTGTCGAGGATCTCGACGCGTCATCGCCTTGAGCATCGCCTGACGCTTGGCCTCGTCGCGCTCCTCGATACGCGACTTCCATTTTCTTGTCGAATTCCGGATCCGCATACTGCGACGGATTCCAGGTCTGGCCAGTCACGAAGCTCTTGCGGATCGTCGTGGTCGGGTTGGTGTGACCGTTGTTCATCATGTAGCCGGGAGCAACGGTCTTCGTTGTCATGGCCGACAGGAACGCGCCGTACTCCATCGGCTGGATCTCGATCTTGACGCCGACCTGCTCGAGATAGGCGCCGATCAATCGGCAGCAGATCCAGATGGTCGGGCTGACAGGTACAGACCTGCACCTTGAAGGTGAAGCCGTTCGGCATAGCCGGCTTCGGCGAGCAGCTTCTTCGCCTTCTCCGGATCATAGGTGAACAGCTCCTTGACCGAGTCCGGCATGGCCTCCAGCGGCTCGTAGTAGCCGGCGTAGTCCGGATGCTGCGGATAGGAGAACAGCTCGGCGTGGCCGTTGTAATAGCCCTTGACGATTTCCTGCTTGTTCACTGCAAGGTTCAGCGCACGGCGAACACGGATATCGTCGAACGGCTTGGTATCGACGCGCATGCGACAGGAACTGGCCGTTCATCGACAGCCACTTCGACCACTTGCAGCTGCGGAACGCTCTTCTTCAGCTGCTCCATGTCCGACCAGCGCATCAGCTCATGGATATCGAGCTTGCCGGTGCGCAGCGCGGTCGCCGCGGTCGCCTCGTCCTTGATGTTGCGATAGACGAACTTGTCGACGAACGGCAGCTTGAATTCAACGCCGCCGATCTTTCCTTGTCCCAGTAGATCGGGTTCTTCGAATAGGTGTTCGTGTTGCCCTGGACAAAGTCGGTCAGCAGGAATGGCCCGGTGCCGTTCAGGTTCTTCCAGTTGGTCGCGCCAGCATCGACGACTTCCTTCGGATAGATCCCGGAATAGTAACCCCAGCCGAAGCGATAATCCCACTCGGCATTGTAAGCTCTTCATCGTGAAGACGACCGTGTGCTTGTCGGTCGCCTCGACCTTCTCGACGTGATCGAAATAGGTCGCGATCTTCTTCGGGCTGGTGTTCGAGCGGTTGAAGCTGAACACCACGTCATCAGCGACGAACTCGCGCGACTGCATGACGCCAGCCTTCTCCGGGAACATGATCCCCTTGCGAAGCTTGATCTCGACGCGAAGCGGATCCTTCTTCCACTCCCAGGTCTCGGCGAGCTCGCCGCGGATCGCATCCGACGGAACCCACGCGTCGGCATAGAACGGATGCTTGCCGCCCCGGCGTCGCGCCTTGGTCAGATCAGCCGAGAAGAGCTGCTCGTACAACTGGCCGTTGTCGTGGTTGTTCTTCCAGTTCCAGTCGGCTGGATCCCAGGTCAGGACCGACAGATGCCGGTTGACTGAGGTGATCTCCAGGGTGCCGCCATACTGTGGCTTCTCCTGCGCAATTGCAGTGCTCGCTGCGCCGACCGCCAGCGAAATGCCGAGCGCGGATGCGACAGCACTTCGCCTCACGTAACTTCCAAACATAAACTTCCTCCCAAATATAACTTCGTAGCTTTTCTTGGCAGCTTGTCTTAGCGGGACCCGCGCATTCTTGGATCAAGCAGATCGCGCAGCGCATCGCCGAAGACGTTGGTTGCATAGACCACGACGGTGAGGCAGAGGCCCGGCGCAAGCGCCAGCCACGGCCCCTGCAGCATGTAGGTGCGGCCGCTGCCCGACAGCATGCCGCCCCACGTCGGCGCTGGCGGTGGTACGCCGAGGCCGAGGAACGACAGGCCGGATTCGGCGAGAATGACGAAGCCGACGCGCGTCGTGAACAGGATGATGATCGGCGGCATCACGTTCGGCAGGATGTGCTTGAACAGGATGCGCGGCATCGACGCGCCCATCGACTGCGCGGCGTTGACATACATGTTCTCGCGCACCGACATGGTTGCGCCGCGAATGATGCGCGAGCCGCCGATGCCGAGCAGCAGGCCGAGAATCACGATGATCGGCACGAGGCCGGGGCCAACAACCGACACCACGACGATCAGAACGATCAGATCCGGAAAGCTCATCCAGGCGTCGACGAACCGCTGGACGATCATGTCGAAGCGTCCGCCGAGATAGCCGGACAGGATGCCGATCACGCACGGACACCACGGTCGCCAGCGCGGCGGCGCAGAAACCGATGATCACCGACAGCTGAGCGCCATAGAGGCAGCGCGAGAGAATGTCGCGGCCAAGATTGTCAGTGCCGAACGGAAATGCCCATGACGGCGGCTTCAGTCGGTTCATCGGGCTGATCTGGTTGAAGCCGTATGGCGCCAGAAAATCCGCGAAGAGGCCGCACAGCAGGAACAGCACGAAGATGACTGCGCCGGCAGCGCCGAGCGGCTTCTCGCGGAACAGGCGCCCGATGAATGCAAGCGTTGCGTTCTTGCGGCGTGGCTGCGCTGGGGCACGGCGTTACAATTGCGCTCGTCATCAGCGGATACCTCACCTTGGGATCGAGCAAGCCGTAGCTCAGATCAACAAGCAGATTGATCAACATCACGGCGATGCCGACGACGAGGAAGACGCCGGCGACAATCGGATAGTCGCGCTGCGTCACCGCTTCGAGCAGCAACATGCCCATGCCCGGGATGACGAAGATCTGTTCGATGATGACAGCGCCGCCGATCACCAGCGGAGCCTGGATGCCGACCAGCGTGACAACCGGAATGAGCGCGTTGCGCAGCGCATGTCGCCAGACGATGGTGCGCTCGTTGAGCCCCTTGGCCCATGCCGTGCGGATGTAATCCTGCCGCAGCACTTCGAGCATCATCGTGCGGGTCAGGCGCATCGTGATCGCGGACAACGACATGCCGAGGATCAGGCTCGGGATCATCAGGTGCTTGATGTTGCCAATCGGATCGATCGGTGAACGGTATGTAGCGCAACTCGGGGGCCCAGCCCCACCAGATCGAGGGAAACACCATGACCATGGTGCCGACCCAGAACGCCGGAACCGCCAGCATGAGGATCGAGATCGAGCGCATGATGTAGTCGCCGATCGTGTCCTGCCGCAGCGCCGAATAAACGCCGATCGGAATCGCGATCATGAGACCAATGATGATGGCGAAGAAACCAAGCTCGAACGTGACTGGCAAACGATCCAGGATCTGGTCGAGCACCGGCGTGTTCTGCCACAAGCGAATGACCAAGATCACCCTTCAGGACTCCGCCAATCCAGTAGAAGTACTGAATGTACATTGGCTTATCGAGGCCGAGCGCTATCTCAAGCTGCTCGCGATCCTTGGCGCCTGCGCTGATGTCGTTCTGCGACAGCATCAGGTCAACAACGTTACCGGGCACCATGCGCACGGTGACAAATACAATGATTGTCGCAAAAATCAGCGTCGGAATGAGCGCCAGCAGGCGACGGAGAGCATATGCGCGCATCAGCGTCGAGCCTCCGACGAATGACACGACTTCCACCTGACGAAATCAGCGTGAATCGAGGTTTTGTGTGAATGTTTCGCGCTTTGGCGCGTCCTCAGCTGCTTATCCGCCGAGCGTACCCACTTTTCGATTGTGCGTTTTCGCATCACCAATCGCCGCTCCCGCCCTATGAAGTCCGGCATTTTCTGCATCCGGCTTCTTCTTACTAACGTTCTACTCCTTCTAAAATGCGATTGTAAACAGTCAGCGTCACAGTTCCTCGACGCTTCGCTTGATGATTGAAGTGTGAACCACCCAGAATCCATCTGCGAACGATTGCACGACTCACACACGACCCAATGAATTGATCACGGCTATTCCGCTCGATGGAGTTATCGAGCAGAGTCGGCAGTCACAATCATATCGAAAGCCGTCAGCACTACCGTCAGGTTGAAAATCGCAGTGCAATATCGACGATCAGAAGCAACGCGCGTCACATCAGCACACTTGATGACGGATCGTGATTGCAGTGCGCTCGGTGTTTGTCAGCTCGATGTATCGTCGTTTGTGCTGCGACGCGTCGGGTGCAACGGATCACGACCTTCGAGCCGATCGCGATAGGTCGTCGCCTGCACCAGCAACAGCATTGTCACCGGCGTGGTGATCGTGACGAAGATGCCGATCAGGATCTCATGCACAACCGGACGGGTCTGCGTCGCCGAGAAATAAATAATGGACGCCAGCAGAATGGTGAGCAGCGCCATGGTCGAGCCAAGCGTCGGCGCATGCACGCGTTCGTAAAAAGTCTTGAAGCGTACGAGACCGATCGAGCCAATCAGGCAGAGCAGCGAGCCGATCAGCACCAGCGCCGCCGTGATCAGCGCCACCCAATCCGGGAGTTCGTGGAGCGACATCATTCGATGACCTCCCCGCGCATCAGGAACTTCGCCAGCGCAACCGTCGAGACAAACCCGAGCAGACCGATCACAAGCGCAACTTCGAAATACAGTGTCGTGCCCGATGAAATGCCGAACACCAGCAGCAACAGCATCGCATTGACATAGAGCGCATCGAGCCCCAGCACGCGATCCTGCGCGCGTGGCCCGCGCAGCATGCGGTACATCGCCAGCAACATCGCGATGGCCAGGAACAACTGGCCAAGCAGCAGGGAGAAGGCGAGCAGGGAGCCGCTCATTCGAAAATCTCCATCAGTCGTTGCTCATACTGCGTCTTGATGATCGCTGGCCAATCGTCCTCCGGGCGCAGATCGAGCACATGCATGATCAGGGTTCCGCTCGCCGGATCATAGCTGACCCAGCTGGTGCCCGGCGTGGCGGTGATGATGCACGCCAGCGCCGCCAGCCCGTACTGCGAGCGCATTTGCAGCGGCACTTCGACGAAGCCGGGCACGCGGTCGACCGACCTGAACAGGATCTCGCGCGCGACGCGCAGGTTCGACATCGCCATATCGGCAAGCAACGTCGCGATGACGCGGATGATCGACCACGGCCGGCGCACAGTCAGCTCGGGCACATCGAGCCGCGCCAGGACCAGCGGGCCGCTGATTGCGAGAATGCTGCCGAGAATGATCTGGCCAGGCGACACACTCTGGTTCAGCAGCAGCCACAGGGCGAGCAGCCCTATCGACAGCGGCGGATATGGAAACCAGCCTTTGATCATGGCTCACCTCCGGACCGGAGCGAGCCCGACGCGGGTGACAGCACGGTTTCGGTATAGGTGCTGGAGCGATGCAGCCCGGCGGCGGCGTCCTGAACGAAGTTCATCACCGGCGCCGCGTAGATCGTGATCCCCACCGTCGCCAGCAACAGCACGGCGATCGGCGCGAATTCGATGATGCGGACGCGCGGCACTTCACGCTCGATCGACGCCCAGAACGCACGGATGCCAGCGCGGACCATCGAGATCAACGTTGCAAAGCCCGATAGCAGCAATAGCGCCAGCAGGGCCCAGCCGGTCCACGGCACCACGCCGCCGGTTTCACCAGGTTGCGACAACGCGCCGACGAGAATTACGAATTTGGCGACGAAGCCGGACAGAGGCGGCAATCCCGCAAGCAGCAGCGCACAGGTCATGAAAGCAATGCCGAGCACCGCGAGGATGGCTGGAACGGCGACGCCTGCCTCACCGTCCTCGGTCGGCTCGTCCACTTCATCGAGACCATAGGCCTCGAGCGTCACGGCCAGAATGTCGTCGGCGGGAGCGCGGCCGCGCTCCACCAGTTCGATCAGCAGGAAGAACGCCGAGATCGCCAGCGTCGAACTGATCAGATAGTACAGCGCGCCGCCAATGATATTGGGATTGCCGACGCCGATCACCGCCAGCAGCGTGCCCGATGACACCATGACGGCGTAGCTGCCAAGCTTCGGCAGATCCTGCGACGCCAGCATGCCGACCATGGCGAGCAGGATCGTGGCGCCGCCGCCGAACAACAGCCAGCCTTGATCAAACACGCCCGAGCCGCCACCGGCTGTCGCCGCATCGACCAGCAGGCTATCGAGCCGCAGCACCGTATAGATGCCGACCTTGGTCATGATCGAGAAGATCGCCGCCACCGGCGCTGCAGCCGCAGCATAGGTGCCGGGCAACCAGAAGCCGAGCGGCCACATCGCGGACTTCACCAGGAAGGCAATGCCGAGGATGCTCGCGCCGACCTCGAACAGCGCACGCTCGCGCTCGCTCAGCGCCGGAATACGCGCGGCAAGATCCGCCATGTTCAGGGTGCCAGCAGTGCCGTAGATCATGCTCACGCCGATCAGGAAGACCGACGCCGACGCCAGATTGATGGCGACGTAGTGCAGGCCGGAGCGAACGCGCGCCTGCCCGGAGCCATGCAGCGCCAGCGCATAGGACGCCGCGAGGAAGACCTCGAAGAAAACGAACAGGTTGAACAGATCGCCAGTCAGGAACGCACCGTTCAGCCCCATCACCAGGAATTGGAACAGCGGATGGAAATAGCTGCCCGCCGCATGCCAGCGCGCGAGCGAGAACACCAGCGCCGCGCAGGCCACCGTCGATGTCAGCAGCACCATCATGGCTGACAGCCGGTCGACGACGAGCACGATGCCGAATTGCGCCGGCCAATCGCCGAGGCGGTAGATGGCGCCGCCGGATTGCATCGGCTGCTCCGCCGTGGCCAGCACCAGATAGATCGATACGCCAAGCAGCGTGAAGGTCGAGATCAGATTGATAACCACTGCGACCGCCCGCGTGCGGCCGTCGAACATCAGCATCAGTCCGCCTGCCACCAGCGGGATGATGATCGGCGCAATGATGAGGTGGTCGAACCAGTTCACGAGCCGCCCTCCCGTCCGTCGACGTGGTCGCTGCGGGTCAATCCGCGCGACACGAGGAGGACAACGAGGAAGAGCGCCGTCATGGCGAAGCTGATCACGATCGCGGTCAGCACCAATGCCTGCGGGACAGGATCAGCATAACCGGAGATGTCCATGCCGGAGTCCGGATCCAGGAACGGCGGTACGCCGAGCCGCAGCCGCCCCATGCTGAAGATGAAAAGGTTGACCGCGTAGGACAGCAGCGACAGGCCGATGATGACCTGAAACGTACGGGGGCGCTGGATCAGCCAGATGCCGGAGGCCGCAAGAACGCCAATCGCAAGGGAGACAACCAGCTCCATCAGTTGTCTCCTTCAGATGCAGTTTTGGCCGCCAGCGCTGCTTCCTTCGCCAGCGTTCGCGCCACGCGCAACGATTGGTGCGCCAATGCGATCAGCATCAGCACCGTTGCGCCCAGCACCAGCGAATAGACGCCAAAGTCGAACAACAGGGCGCTGGCCATCGGGATCTTGCCGAGGATCGGCAGATCGACATAGGCGAAAGATGACGTCAGGAACGGCCGGCCGAACAGCCAGGCTCCGACCCCGGTTGCCGCCGCGATCAGGATGCCCGCGCCAATCCAGCGGATCGGCAGAACCCGCAAGCTGTCTTCCACCCAACGCGCCCCGCCAGCCATGTATTGCAGGATAAAGGCGATCGCGAGCGTCAAGCCGGCAATGAAGCCGCCGCCCGGCAGATCGTGGCCGCGCATGAACAGGAACACAGCCATCATCGCCACGACAGGGAACAGCAGGCGCATGATCAGGCCGGGCACGAACATGAAGTGCGAGTTGATCTGCGCCAACCGGCCGGAGTCCAGATCGTCAGCATCGACCGTGGCCTGGAACTGCTTCGGTTCAGGCGCGCCCATGCTGTCGCGAGCCGGGCGGAAACGACGCAGCAGGGCGTAGACCGTGATCGCGGCGATGCCGAGCACAGTGATCTCGCCGAGCGTATCGAGCCCGCGGAAGTCGACCAGGATCACGTTGACGACGTTGCGGCCGCCACCTTCGGTATAGGCGCGCTCGAGGAAATTGCTCGAGATGCTGCCTTCGAGCGGCCAGGTCATCACCATGTAGGACAAGAGCGCCAAGCCTGCGCCGCCGCCGATGGCGACCAGCAAGTCGCGGAAACGACGCAGGCGAACCGACGACATCGATTCCGTTCGCGCCTCCTCAAGGCGCTTCGGCAACCAGCGCAAGCCGAGCAGCAGCAGCACGGTGGTCACGATTTCGACCAGCAGCTGCGTCAGCGCCAGGTCCGGCGCCGAGAACCAGACGAAGGTCAGGGTCGTCGCAAGGCCCGCGCCGCCCATCAGCAGGACCGCGACAAGCCGGTGATACTTGGCCTGAAAGGCCGCGGCGATGGCGCAAATCCCGCCAACCAGCCACACCAGCATGAAGCTGGCATCCGCGCCCGGCGGAGACACCAGCGCGATGCGCGACGGGTTCATGAGGATCGACCACAGCGCCGCGACAATCACCACAACAACGAGAATCCGCATCTGCGGCTGCAGCCGATTGGTGCTGAACAGGCTCTCCAGAGCGCGGGCCCAGCGCCACGACAGAAACACGATCGCCCGTTCGAAGATGCGCTTGCCCTTCAGGCGGCGCAGCAAGGGAGCGCCCTCGATATCGCCGGACAGATAATGCTGCATGGCGAAATACACCGCGACCCCGCCCACCAGCGCTATGATGCTCATCACCAGCGCAGGCGTGACGCCGTGCCAGACAGCGAGGCTGTAGGTCGGCGTCGCACTGCCGAGGACGGCGTGAACTGCAATCGCCAGAAAATTGCCGATCACCTGGACCGGGAAAATGCCAACCAGCAGACAGGCGGCGACCAGCAAGGCGATTGGCAGCAGCATCCAGAGCACGGGGTCATGCGGCTGGCGCGGCAGATCTGCGGCGGGCGGGCCGAAGAAGACCTGATGAATCAGCCGGACCGAGTAGGCGACGCTGAAAACGCCAGCGAGGGTCGCAATGTAGGGCAATGCGGAATCGAGCTTGGAATCCAGATGCCACTCGATTGTCTCGGCGAAAAACATTTCCTTTGACAGGAAGCCGTTGAGCAGCGGAACGCCCGCCATCGCGGCGGCGGCGACTGTCGCCAGAATCGCTGTCAGGGGCATTGACCGATACAGCCCGCTCAGCCGCCTGATATCGCGGGTGCCAGCCTCATGGTCGATAATGCCGGCCGCCATGAACAGCGAGGCCTTGAACGTCGCGTGGTTGATGATGTGGAAGATCGCCGCAACCGCCGCAATCGGACTGCCAAGGCTGAGCAGCAGGACAATCAGGCCAAGATGGCTGATCGTCGAATAGGCCAGCAGCCCCTTCAGGTCCTGCTGGAACAACGCCAGAAAGGCGCCGATCAACAGGGTCAGCACGCCGATCGGCGCGAACACAAAGAACCAGTACTCGTGCCCGGCCAGCACGGGGAACAAGCGAGCGAGCAGAAAAACACCCGCCTTCACCATGGTTGCGGAATGGAGATAGGCCGAAACCGGCGTCGGCGCAGCCATCGCGCGCGGCAGCCAAAAATGAAACGGGAACTGGGCGCTCTTGGTCAGCGCGCCGATGGCGATCAGGAGCAGCGTCGTCAAATACAGCGGGTGCGCCACAACCTTGGCGCCGGACACCAACACCACGTCGAGATCGTAGCTGCCGACAATATGACCCAGCAGCAACATACCGCCGAGCAGACATAGCCCGCCTGCCCCGGTGACGGTGAGCGCAATTCGTGCGCCGTCGCGCGCCGCCTGGAGGTGCTGCCAGTAGCCGATCAACAGGAACGAGAAGAGACTGGTGAGCTCCCAGAACAGAACGATCTGAATCAAATTGCCCGACAGCACCACGCCGAGCATCGCGCCCATGAAGGCCAGCAGGAACGAGAAGAAACGCGGCACCGGATCGTCCGGCGACATATAGTAGCGGGCGTAGAGCACGACCAGCACGCCGATCCCCGAGATCAGCATCACAAAGGCCCAGGCAAAGCCATCCAGCCGCAAAATCAGATTCACACCGAACTCGGGCAGCCACGAAAACTCGGCGCGCACGACTTCATTGGCGGCCATCCGCGGGCGGAACGAATAGGTCAGGAACAGGATGATGAGCGCGATCGACCCGGCCAGCCATGCTTCCGCGTTACGGGCATTCGTGGGCAAAAAGGCTGCTAAAATGCTACCGGCGAATGGAAGGACGATGATGATGGTTAGGAGCAGCACATCGTCTTGCATAACCAGCGGGCAAACCTCTCGAGGGGGAAAATTGGGAAACGCGCGCGGCGATCCAACTTACGACCATTATTGTGGATTTCATTGCGCAATTGCAATGGGCAACGACGAGAAATCCTACCAGCAGATCCTGAACATGAACTAAACCCGGCCATCGGGCCATGCCGCCCATTCTCGGGTAACACATGCATGGAGCCCGGATTCGCAGTCATTCCGAGCGCGATGCGTGCGATGTGGCCTGACGCGAATGTGACCGCCATCGCCGCTTCGCTCGCAGTCGATGCGCTGACATGTCGCCTCACTTGTCCCCTTACATGGCGATAACGATACCCGTGATCGCCGTCGCCGTCAGGGCTCCGCCGACGATGACCTTGCGGTTCCGCATCAAGCGACGGCGCAACAATGGCGGCATCGCTTCGACCAGCTTGCGGACATTGGACTTGCCATAGCGCAGGGCCAGCACATAGGCCTTGCCGAGCGTTGACAGGGCGAGAGCATGGTCCGTGACAGGCACCGGAGGTTGACCGCGCGTCCACCGAACCTTGTAGTCCGCTTCGGGTGGAAGAAGATCGTAGCGCGAGATCCCCTGCCCCATGCACCAGCGGATCGTCTCCATCATCTGCTCCTGGCCGACGCTGTAGTCGGCATAGGCAGGATCATATGCGCCGAGATAGGCGACGTAATGATTGCCGCCGACAAAACCCAGCTCGATCGCGACCGGCTGGTCATTGGCGGTGAGCACACTCACGCAGGCGTCCGGATCATCGCAGGCATTGATCAGCGTCTGCTCGCTCAATCCGCGATCAAACACCCGGCTTGATAGTCCCTGGGCCTCCAGCCAGTCGCGCTTCCAGTCCAGCGCCACCCGGAGGAAAGCCTGCGCCTCAAGGCCAGTTGCTATTTTGAAGCCGACCAGCCCCCGCTCGCTTTCCAGCTTCTGCCGGCGCTGTCGCCGCGTCCGCGTCGAGTTCTTGCTGAAGCACGCCACATAGGCGTCGTAATCACGGAACGCCGCGAGATCGATATAGGGCGCGCTCGAGCGAGCGACCACGCTGTTACCCGTGAGGGCAAACGCCTCGGCCAGGCCGCTGTCGCCGCGCAGGTTGCGCGCAAGCAGAACATCAACAGAAAAGCGATCGCGTAAAAAATCGGCAATCCGTCCAAGACCCGCCGGATCGAGCGGTCGCCCCATGACATCGCTGTACTGGGTGATCGGCGACGTCAGGTCGGTCGCGACGACAAACCCCAACCGCCGCTGGACCTTCATCGGCCAGACGGTTTCGAGCACGCCGCCACGCCAGACCCGCATTGCGATGGCGATATGGCCGCGTTGCCGCGCTTTTTCCGCGCAAGCGACCATGATGCCGCGATGCATGAAAACCATGCTGGGACGCATCTTGCTGTCCAGATCGGTCGCGAACTGCAGCCGATCCAGGGCTGACAAATCCTCCGCCATATCGACGCTGAGCAGGTCAAACGCCTGTATGTCGGACATGAAGGCGCGCTCCGAGCTGCTGATCATGGCCTGTCGCCACCCATTCTGTTCGCCTGCCGCATGTCATTGACGGCCCGAGCCGAACAGCGGACGAACAGGTAGCTGATCACCGCACCAGAGATTCACATACCCGCAGCGCAATGCCTACACCGGCAGGGTGAGGCCTTTTGTCTCGGGACGCCTTCAACGAAAAGCCGGGCACGCAGCCCGGCTTTCTCACTCGTACGCCGCCGCGCCGGCGGCCAAAGCCTTCACACCGTTGCTTCGGCGTATGTCCCGCGCAGCTCGCGCTTGAGGATCTTGCCTGCGGTGTTGCGGGGCAGCGCATCTGCAAAGATGAAGCGCTTCGGGATTTTGAATGGCGCGAGATGTTCGCGGGAATGGGCGATCAGGCTCGCTTCATCCGCCGCATGATCGGGCCGGAGCACGATCACCGCGGTGACCGCCTCGATCCATTTTGCGTCGGGCAGCCCGATCACCGCGACCTCCGACACCGAAGGATGCTTGAACAGCACGTCCTCGACCTCGCGCCCGGCCACTACAACGCCGCCGCTCTTGATGATGTCCTTCATCCGGTCAACGACGAACAGGAAGCCCTCCTCGTCGAAATAGCCGACGTCGCCGGAGTGAAACCAACCCCCGGCAAAGGCCTCGCGGGTGTCGTCGGGCTTGTCCCAATATTCCACCAGCAATTGCGGCGAGCGATGCACAATCTCGCCCTGCACGTTGGGCGGCGCGTCGTTCATGTCCGGATCAACCACCCGGGTCTCAACGCTGAAGATCGGCCGCCCGGCAGAGGCTGGCCGCGCGTCATGCTCCTCCGGGCGCAGCACGGTAGCGAGCGGCGCGATCTCGCTTTGTCCGTAGCAATTGAACGGTCGCACGCCGGGCAACCGCGCGCGCAGTTCCTGCAGCACCGGCACCGGCATGATTGAAGCGCCGTAGAACACGCTGCGCAGCGAGGTGAGATTGCGCTTCGCAAAATCCGGGTGGCGCAGCAGGCTGACCCAGACCGTCGGCGGCGCGAAGAACGACGTGATGGCGTGCTTCTCGATCAGGCCGAGCACGACATCCGGCGCAGGCGCATCGATCAGATGGGTGGTCGCCCCGATCATCAGCTGCGGCATGGAGAAGCAGTGCATCTGCGCCGAGTGATAGAGCGGCAGCGCCGCAAGCGCCACGTCATCGCGGCCGAGTTCAAGCTCGATGATGCAGGCAGCATATTCCGCCATCAACGCCCGATGCGTCATCGCCGCGCCCTTTGGCGCAGCGGTGGTGCCGGATGTATAAAGCAGCTGCGCAAGATCGTTGTCGTCGGCGAGGCAGTCGTCCAGCACGGCGGCTGACGCATCCTGCGCCGCCGCCAGCACATCGAGCTCGCCAGGCTTGGCGGCGGTAAAACATCCGAACGTTCGGATCGCGCCGTCAGCGCGGACCTGATCGACCACCGGCGCCAGCGCCGCATCATAGATCAGCGCACGCGCGCCGGATTGGCCGAGAATGTAACGCAGCTCGTGAATGGTGAGGGCGAAATTGATCGGTACATGCACCAGCCCGGCCCGGGTGCAACCCAGCCAGAGCAGCAGATAGGCGTCGGAGTTTCGCGCATAGGCCGCGACCCGGTCGCCCTTGCGCAAGCCCCGGTCCAGCAGCGCTTGCGCGATCCGCCCGGCGGCAAGGTCCAGTGCGGCGTAAGACCATACCCGGTCGGCGAAGGTCAGCGCCGTCTTGCCACGGTATTTTTTCGCTGATCGACGAATGCCGCTGGCGATGCTGTTGGAGCGCAAGACTGATGCAGATGAGTTTGCTTCGGACATGGGCGGTCCCTCCTGTCTTTTTTGATTGAGCAAAGACTGCCGCTCTCACCCCGTCCGTTGCAAGACAAAACCGTCCCGACGGTGCGCGCAACGCGCTCGGTCACGTCCAATGGCATAGCCATGCGACGCGCGCAGACCTCGAGAGGCGCGCCCCCACCCCATGCAACCTCCGCGGCTTGAAGCCTCGGCGCTTCTCACGTACTGTAATTTCAGAAATTACTGAAATTACAGACAAGCCGGAATCGTCATGAACCTACCGCCGCTGATCCAGTCCTTTGTTCTGCACTTCGGCGAAATGGGCAGCCGCTGGGGCATCAACCGCACCGTCGGCCAGATCTATGCGCTGCTTTATGTCTCGCCCGAGCCGCTCTGCGCCGACCAGATCGTC
This sequence comes from uncultured Alphaproteobacteria bacterium, assembly GCA_963717905.1. GTDB lineage: Bacteria > Pseudomonadota > Alphaproteobacteria > Rhizobiales > Xanthobacteraceae > Tardiphaga. The sequence continues at coordinate 1,017,173 of CAVQXM010000006.1, read as the reverse complement.
GATGCCCTCGGCATCTCGCGCTCGAACGTCTCGATGAGCCTGCGCGAATTGCAGGCCTGGAACCTCGTGCTGCTGAAGCACCTGCCGAACGACCGGCGCGACTTCTTCACCACGCCGGACGATGTCTGGCAGATCCTGCGAACGCTGGCCGAGGAGCGCAAGAAGCGCGAGGTCGATCCGACCCTGTCGGTGCTGCGCGAGATGCTGATGCAGAAGCCGCAGTCCGAGGCGGAGCGACATTCGCCCAGGCGCGGCATGGCCGAGATGCATGGGCTGATCGAGCAACTGACGACCTGGTACGACGACGTCAAGACAGCTCGAGACCGAGCGGCTGGCCACCCTGCTGACCCTTGGCGCCAAGGTGACGAAGCTGCTCGAGGCCAAGGACCGGGTCGTCTCGTTCGGGCGCAAGACGCCCGAAAGTGCGTACGAAGGCGACAAGGAAGGCAGCAAGGCATGAGCTCGATCCTCGTTGATCAGGCTTCGCAGGCGTTGACCCGCGACACGCGCGCACCTGCTGCGGCGACCGCTGCGCCTGCGGCGTCCCGGGCAGTTGGCGCGTCGCTCCGTGCCGCCGTAGGGCTGCAATCGCGGCGGCGCTGGTCTGGCTGCCGCAGGCGGCCCTGCTCAGCATCGCGATTGGCGGCATCGCCACCGGCCAGCCGGCGCAATCGGCGCTGCTGCCGGCGCTTGGTTTCGCCGCGCTGGGCCTCCTGCGCGCCGCATTGGACCGGGCTGGCGCGCGCGCTGCCTTCCAGGCCGCCCGCGCCGAGTCTGACCACCCTGCGCCATACGGCCGTCGCGACCGTCGCGACACGCTCGCCGCTCGATGCCGGCCAGCCCGCTCGTCGGGGCATGTCGCCAGCATCCTGACCGAACAGGCCGAGGCGATCGTGCCCTATCTCGCGCGCTTCCAGCCGGCGCGCTTCAAGGCGACGCTCGTGCCGCTGGCGATCCTGCTCTGCGTCGCTGCCGCTATCCTGGATCGCGCGCTCGTGCTGATGGTCGCGGCGCCGCTGATCCCGATCTTCATGGCGCTGATCGGCTGGCGCGCCAAGGCCGCGAGCGAGGCGCAACTGGTCGAAATCGGCGGCATGAACGCCTTCCTGCTCGACCGGCTGCGCGGGCTGGCGACGATCCGCGCGCTCGATGCGGTCGACGCCACCGCGCCGCGCCTGCGCGCCGACGCCGACGATCTGCGCCGCCGCACCATGGCGGTGCTGCGCATCGCCTTCCTGTCGTCGGCGGTGCTCGAACTGTTCTCGGCGCTCGGCGTCGCGCATGGTCGCGGTCTATGTCGGCTTCCATCTGCTCGGCGAGCTGCAGCTTCGGCGCCTGGGGCGCGCAAGCTGATCGCTGAGCGCAGGGCCTGTTCATCCTGCTGCTGGCGCCGGCCTTCTTCGAGCCGCTGCGCGAGCTGTCGGCGGTCTGGCACGACCGCGCGGCCGGCGAGGCCGCGCGCGAGGCGCTGGCCGGACTGAGCAGAGGCTTCGTCCCGCCATCGTCGGCGCGATGATCGCCGAGCGCCGAACCCGCCGCACGGCATGTCGGCCATGTCGGTGCGCGTGCGACGGCCTGTGCTTTCGCATATGGCGCTGATGCGCCATCCGGCCATCGACGGCTTCGACGCTCGCGGTCGCAGCCGGGCGAGCACGTGGCGCTGCTGGCGCCAAGCGGCGCGGGCAAGATCGACGCTGCTCGCCTTGATCGCCGGGCTGGCGCAAGCCGACGGCCGGCGCAGATCGCGATCGGCGGCAGCCAGGCTCGATGACGCCAGCGCCAGCAGCGCTGCGCCAGCGCATGGCCTGGATGGGCCAGACGCCCGCATATCTTCGCCGGCACGCTGCTCAGCAACATCGCGCTCGGTCGGCCAGATGGATAGCGCAGATGCAGCAGCCGCTATCGCCGCCGCACAGCTCGCGCCGACTCGTCCGGCGGCGCGGCGCCGCCGTGATCGGCGAAGGCGGCGTCGGCCTGTCCGGCGGCGAGGCGCCTGCGGCTCGCGCTGGCCCGCGCGCGCGGCGACACCGGATGCCGACCTGATCCTGGCCGACGAGCCGACGGCGCACCTCGACCACGGCACCGCGCAAGACATCATCGACGCGCTGCTCGCGCTGGCGCCGGGCAAGACCCTGATCGTCGCGACCCACGATCCGGTGCTGGCCGCGCGCATGGACCGCGTCGTGACCCTGAGCGCGCCAGCGAGCCCGGAGGACGCGGCATGAGCCGCGCGATCAGAACCTGCGCCATGTGCTGAAGCTGTTCTGCGACCAGCAGTCGCCGCATGCTGCTCGGCGGCATGGCGCTGTCGCTGGCGACGGTGCTTGCCGGCATGGCCCTGCTCGGCCTGTCCGGCTGGTTCATCACCGCCACCGCGATTGCCGGCCTGTCGCGTCGCCACGGCGCTGGCCTTCGACGTGTTCGCGCCGTCGGCCGGCATCCGCTTCTGGCGCTGTGGCCGCACCGGCTCGCGCTACGGCGAGCGGCTCGTCGACGCACGACGCGACCTTCGACGTGCTCGCCGCCCTGCGCGAGCGCCTGTTCCGCGGCTGGGCCGCGCCGGGCGCGGCGCGGCTCACTGCGCGAGCCGGCCGGCGCGCCTGCTGTTCCGCCTGACTGCCGACATCGATGCGCTCGACTCGCTCTATCTGCGCGCTGCTCGTGCCCGTCGCGGCGGCGCTCGGCGCGGCGCTGCGTGGCGGCGCTGGCGCTCGGCTCTCGATGCACAGGCCTCGGACTCGCGGTCGGGCTGGCCTGCTTGTCGTCGGGCTTCGGCATCCCGGCTCATCGCCGCGCAAGCGCGGCGCGCCCGGCCCGCGCGGCGCGCCCATGCGCTCGAGGCGCTGCGCGCGCGCGCCATCGACCTGGTCGCGCGGCCAGACCGAACTGGTGATGGCCGGCAGCTCGGCAGGCGCAGTGCGCGGCCCTCGACAGGCCGACGCGCCGGCTGGCCGGCGCCGACGACGCGCTCAACCGGATCGAGGCGAGCGCCGGCTTCGGCCTCGGCGTGCTGGACAGCCTGCTGGTCGCGGCGGTGCTGCTGGCGGTCGCCGCGCTGGCCGAGGCAGGACGCCGATCGGCGCGCCGGTCGCCGCGCTGGCTGTGCTGGTCGCGCTCGCCGCGCTCGAACCCTTCGCCGCCCTGCGCCGCGGCGCGCTCGAGCTCGGCCGCACGCTGCTGGCGGTCACGCCGCATCGGGCCGCGCCTCGGCGAACCGGCCGCAGTCGAGCGGCGCGTCACGCTGCCAGCGCCGAGACGATGTCGCCGTCGAACTCGCGCGATGTCACGCCCGGCATCCCGGCACGCAGTCGCCGGCGCTGCAGCGACATCTCGCTGACCGTCTGCGCGCCGGCGAGCGCGTCGCGCTGATCGGCCCCAGCGGCGCCGGCAAGTCGACCCTGCTGGCGCTGCTCGCGGGCGAGCTCGCGCCGCCACCGGCGCGGTGCAGCGGCCGCGACAGCGCGCTGCTGACGCAGCGCACCGAACTGTTCCAGGACAGCCTGCGCGACAACCTGCGCCTGGCCGATCCCGCCGCCGAGCGATGCCGCGCTGTGGCGGCGCTCGCAGGCCGCAGGCCTCGACGCCGACGTCGCGCGCGCTGCCGACGGGCTCGACACGCCGGCTGGGCGAGGGCGGCCTGGGCCTGTCCGGCGGCCAGGCGCGCCGGCTGGCGCTGGCGCGGCTGCTGCTGCGCGATGCGCCGCTCTGGCTGCTCGACGAGCCGACCGAAGGGCTGGACGGCGCGACCGCGCGCGACGTGCTGGCGCGCCTGACACGGCCGCGCCGCAGGCCGCACGCTCATCATCGCCACGCATATCCGGCGCGAGGCCGCGCTGGCCGATCGCCTGATCTGCATCACGAACGGCCGGTCGTAGCTGATATGCCAGCGCGGCACGAGCCGGCGTTCGACGCGGCGCTTGCCCGCCTGCGGCCGGACTGAGGCGATCACTTCAGGCCGCACTGGCAAGAGACGATCGCACCATCACAGGGAGCCGGGTATCCGGGGATGCATCATGGAACTCGACATCGTCGCGCTGTCGCGACTGCAGTTCGCGCTGACGGCGCTGTATCACTTCCTGTTCGTGCCGCTGACGCTCGGCCTGTCGATCCTGCTCGCCATCATGGAGACGGTCTACGTCATGACCGGCCGCACGATCTGGCGCGCACATGACCAAGTTCTGGGGCATGCTGTTCGGCATCAACTTCGCGCATGGGCGTCGCCACCGGCATCGTGATGGAGTTCCAGTTCGGCATGAACTGGAGCTACTACAGCCACTATGTCGGCGACATCTTCGGCGCGCCGCTGGCGATCGAGGGGCTGATGGCCTTCTTCCTCGAGGCGACCTTCGTCGGCCTGTTCTTCTTCGGCTGGGACAAGCTGTCGAAGGTCGGCCATCTGGTCGCGACCTGGGCGGTGGCGATCGGCTCCAACTTCTCGGCGCTGTGGATCCTGATCGCCAACGGCTGGATGCAGAACCCGGTCGGCGTCGGCCTTCAATCCGCAGACCATGCGCATGGAGGTCACCGACTTCTGCGCGGTGCTGTTCAACCCGGTGGCGCAGGCCAAGTTCGTGCACACCGTGTCGGCCGGCTACGTCGTGCGCCGTCGATCTTCGTGCTCGGCGTCTCGGCCTGGTACCTGCTGCAAGGGCCGCCACGTCGAGCTCGCCAAGCGCTCGATGACGGTGGCCGCCTCCTTCGGCCTCGCCGCCGCGCTGTCGGTCGTCGTGCTCGGCGACGAGAGCGGCTACCTCTCGACCGAGCACCAGAAGATGAAGCTCGCCGCCATCGAGGCGATGTGGGAGACCGAGCCGGCGCCGGCCGCCTTCACCGCCTTCGGCTTCCCCGACCAGGCAGGCGCGCGAGACGCACTACGCGGTCCACATCCCCTGGGTGATGGGCCTGATCGGCACGCGCTCGCTGACCACCGAGATCCCCGGCATCGACGAGCTGGTCGAAGCGCGCCGAGGTGCGCATCCGCGAGGGCATCAAGGCCTACGACGCGCTGCAGAAGATCCGCGCCGCCGGCAGCGACGCGGCCGTGCCGCGAGGCGCGCGCGACGCCTTCGAGGACAACGGCCACGAGCTCGGCTACGCGCTGCTGCTCAAGCGCTATGTCGACGATCCGCGCCAGGCCACGCGAGGAGCAGATCGACCAAGGCGGCCTGGGACACGGTGCCGCAGGTGGCGCCGCTGTTCTGGTCGTTCCGCATCATGGTCGGGCTCGGGCTGTTCTTCATCCTGCTGACCGGCACCTTCTTCGTGCTGTCGGCGCGGCGCAGGCTCGACCGCTACCCGTGGCTGCTGAAGGTGGCGGTGCTCGTCGATCCCGCTGCCGTGGATCGCCGCCGAGTGCGGCTGGATCGTGGCCGAGTTCGGCCGCCAGCCCTGGGTGATCGAAGGCGTGCTGCCGACCGCGGTGGCGGTGTCGAACCTCGGCGCGGCGACGGTGCTCGCTCACCATCATCGGCTTCGCCGTGATCTACACCGTGCTGCTCGTCATCGAGATGAAGCTGATGCTCAAGGCGATCCGCAAGGGGCCCGGAGCACCGACCACGAGCCGGCAGCCGCGCTCGATTGCGCCGCCCATCCCTCGTCGCCAGCGGAGTAAGCTACCATGATCCTTCATCGAACTCATCGACTACGAAACCCTGCGCCTCATCTGGTGGCTGCTGCTCGGCGTCCTGCTGATCGGCTTCGCCGTCACCGACGGCTTCGACCTCGGCGCCGGCATGCTGCTGCCCTTCGTCGGCCGCAACGACCTCGAGCGCCGCGTCGTCATCAACAGCGTCGGCCCGGTCTGGGAAGGCAACCAGGTCTGGCTGATCCTCGGCGGCGGCGCGATCTTCGCGGCCTGGCCGCAGCTCTACGCGGTGTCGTTCTCCGGCTTCTACCTCGCGATGTTCGCGATCCTGGTGGCGCTCATCCTGCGGCCGGTCGGCTTCAAGTACCGCTCGCAAGCGCGAGAGCCGCGCGCTGGCGCGCGCGCTGGGACTGGGCGCTGTTCATCGGCGGCTTCGTGCCCTCGCTGATCTTCGGCGTCGCGGTCGGCAACGTGCTGCAGGGCGTGCCGTTCCGCTTCGACGACGACATGCACATCTTCTACGACGGCACGCTTCTTCGGCCTGCTCAATCCCTTCGCCCTGCTGTGCGGGCTGGTGTCGGTGGCGATGCTGGTGATGCACGGCGCGGCCTGGCTGCATGCTCAAGACCGACGGGCCGGTCGCGGAGCGGGCGCGCACGCTACGGCAGCATCGCGGCGCTCGCTGACGATCGTGCTGTATCGCGCTGGCCGGCGTGCTGGCTCTGGCTCGGCGTCGACGGCTACCGCATCACCAGCGCGGTCGATGCCGATGGGCCCGTCGAACCCGCTGCTCAAGACGGTCGGCGCTGCAGGCCGGCGCCTGGTTCGCCAACTACGCGGCCGCATCCCTGGACTGCTGGTCGCGCCGGTGCTCGGCTTCGTCGGCGCGCTGGCGGCGCTGCTGCGCGCTGCGTGGCGCGCCGCGCGGTCGCTGGCGCTGCTGTGCCAGCGGCGCTCGTCGATCGTCGGCATCATCTCGACGCGTCGGGCGTCTCGATGTTCCCGTTCATCCTGCCGTCGTCGATCGACCCGCGCGTCCAGCCTGACGGTGTGGGACGCGTCGTCGAGCCACCTGACGCTGTTCATCATGCTGGTGGTCGACGGTGATCTTCCTGCCGATCATCGTGGCCTACACCAGCTGGGTCTACCGCGTGCTGTGGGGCAAGGTCGACGAGCGAGGCGATCCGCGACGAAAGCGGCCACGCTTACTGAACCGGAAAGGAAAGATCAGCATGTGGTACTTCGCCTGGATGCTCGGCCTGCCGCTCGCCGCCGCCTTCGCCGTGCTCAACGCGATGTGGTACGAGCTGATGGACGACGCTGCGCGCGCCAAACACGAAGGCAAGCCTTTCAAGGCTGACACGCTGCTGCATGAGGCGTACGTGATTCGCGCGGACTGATAACATCACCACAACGGGCGTCGGCAACGACGCCCGTTTTCTTTCCCGACAGCTGCGTCGCCAGCTTCCCCGCGCCGCTCATGTGGCCCGCGCTAACATCTTGGCGTCGCAGCCGTATCCACAACATCCGTTCACGAGGGCCACACTGTTGCACTGCATCCCGCATTCATCGTCCGCGTGCCCCGCGAAGCTGACAGGACAACGATTGTGACTTTGGATTGTTTTCCGGGTTTCTCAATTGACGAAAGGGTTGCGGCAGCCGATAATGAATCTGCTTCAAGGTTCGCAGTTGGGAATGACTATCGGTCGTCACGTCCGAATTTCTTGACGCCTCGGCCGCCGTATTGAGCGATGCAGTAAACAAGACAGCAGCAAGCGCGACTTCAATACTTCTGTTGTACACGGCACGTCGAGACGCAACCTGTGCACAACACCTGGCTACACGCGGTTAGTGTAAAGTCATCTTGAGCTGAAGCGATCCTGAACTTTGCATTGAGCCGGAATTGAGGTTGCTCAACTGATGCACGTCGTAACCGTCGCGGGCCACCGTCTGCGATGGCGATGATTTGTATGCTCCGTCAACCGACGCATCGTCTGATTATTCGTGCCCGTAACTCTCGTAGTTTCACGTTTCACGGCAGGAATGACGCGATATGGTTATAGCGCTGATATTTTTGATGATCGCTCTCGGCTCCGTGGTGTTTCACCTCCTGAGCCCGTGGTGGTGGACGCCGATTGCCTCCAACTGGCAGTATATCGACAACACGATTGTCGTGACCTTCTGGATTACCGGCGCTGCCTTCGTCGCGATCATCGGCTTCATGGCCTATTGCATCGTGCGGTTCCGCCATCAGGAAGGCCGCAAGGCGGCCTATGAGCCGGAGAATAAAAAGCTTGAGTTCTGGCTGACCATCGGCTCCGCCATTGGCGTCGGCGCGATGCTGGCCCCCGGCCTGTTCGTCTGGCACCAGTTCATCACCGTGCCGGCAGACGCCACCGAGATCGAAGTGATGGCGCAGCAATGGCGGTGGAGCTACCGCCTGCCCGGCAAGGACGGCAAGCTGGGGACTACCAACTCACGCAACATCACGGCCGAGAATCCCTTCGGCATCAATCCGGTCGACCCCAACGGCAAGGATGACGTGCTGATCGACACCGGCGACCTGCACCTGCCGATCGGCAAGCCGATCAAAGTGATGCTGCGCTCGATCGACGTGCTGCATAACTTTTATGTCCCGGAGTTCCGCGCCAAGATGGACATGATCCCGGGCTCGATCACCTACTACTGGATCACCCCGATCCGCACCGGAACATTTGAAGTGCTCTGCGCCGAGCTCTGCGGGCTGGCGCATTCGCAGATGCGCAGCACGGTCGTCGTGCAAGAGCAGGCCGAGTATCAGGCCTGGCTCGAGACCCAGCAGACCTACGCCGACCTCAGCAAAGACAATCGGCCCGTGAATGCGAGCATCGCCACTGAACGAAAGTAATGAACAAACCGCGCTGAGATGACAATCAGCCAGGGAGCAGGTGATATGGTCAACATTCCGTCTGATGCAGACATGATCCCGCCCGCAGAGGTGGAAGAAGCTGATCTGTATCATCCCAAAAGCTGGTGGACGCATTACGTCTTTTCGCAGGACGCCAAGATCATCGCGATCCAATATGGCGGCACCGCGCTGTCGATCGGCTTCGTCGCACTGGTTCTATCCTGGCTGATGCGGTTGCAGCTCGGCTTTCCCGGAACCTTCTCGTTCATTGATCCGGCGCAATACCTGCAGTTCATCACCATGCACGGCATGATCATGGTGGTCTATCTGTTGACCGCACTGTTCCTTGGCGGCTTCGGCAACTACCTGATTCCGCTGATGGTCGGCGCGCGGGATATGGTGTTCCCCTATCTGAACATGCTGAGCTACTGGATCTACCTCCTCGCTGTGCTGGTGCTGTTCTCCTCCTTCTTCGTCCCCGGTGGCCCGACCGGCGCAGGGTGGACGCTCTATCCGCCGCAGGCCATCCTGTCCGGCACGCCCGGTTACGAATACGGCATTATCCTGATGCTGGTGTCGCTGATCCTGTTCGTGATCGGTTTCACCATGGGCGGCCTGAACTATGTCGTCACGGTGCTGCAGGGCCGCACCCGCGGCATGACCCTGATGCGGATGCCGCTGACGATCTGGGGCATTTTCACCGCAACGGTGATGGCGCTGCTTGCATTCCCCGCGCTGTTCGTGGCGTCGGTCATGATGCTGTTCGACCGGGTGCTCGGCACCAGCTTCTTCATGCCGGCGCTGGTCGAGATGGGACAGCAGCTCAGCTACAACGGCGGCAGCCCGATCCTGTTTCAGCATCTGTTCTGGTTCTTTGGTCATCCGGAAGTCTATATCGTCGCGCTGCCCGCCTTCGGAATCGTGTCCGATCTGATCAGCGTGCACGCCCGCAAGAACATCTTCGGCTACCGGATGATGGTCTGGGCGCTGGTCGCCATCGGCGCCCTCAGCTTCGTGGTCTGGGCGCATCATATGTACGTCAGCGGCATGAATCCGAAGTTCGGCTTCTTCTTCGCGACGACAACGCTGATCATCGCCATTCCCACCGCCATCAAGGTCTACAACTGGGTGCTGACGCTTTGGCGCGGCGATATTCATCTCACCGTGCCGATGCTGTTCGCACTGGCGTTCATCGTCACCTTCCTCAATGGCGGACTGACCGGACTGTTCCTGGGCAACGTCGTGGTCGACGTGCCGCTGTCAGACACCATGTTCGTCGTCGCGCATTTCCACATGGTGATGGGCGTCGCGCCCGTGCTGGTGATCTTCGGGGCGCTGTATCACTGGTACCCGAAGCTGACCGGCCGCATGTTCAACCAACGCCTGGCCCAGATCCACTTCTGGGTCACCTTCCTCGGCGCCTATGCGATCTTCTTTCCGATGCATTATCTCGGGTTGCTCGGCATCCCCCGGCGTTATCATGACATCGGCAGTTCGACCTTCGTGCCGGCGTCGGCGCACGACCTGAACGCCTTCATCAGCGTAGCCGCGCTTGTGGTCGGCGCGGCGCAGCTGATCTTCGTCTACAACATGATCCGCAGCATTTGGAACGGCGAGCCCGCCAGCGGAAACCCGTGGAACGCCACGACGCTGGAATGGCAGACCGCGGAAACGCCGCCCACGCATGGCAACTTCGGCAAGGACCTGCCGATCGTCTACCGCTGGGCCTATGACTACAGCGTGCCGGGCGCAGCACGCGATTTCCTGCCGCAGAACGAACCGCCCCGCGGGGCGACGGGAGGACATGCAACGTGAGTGCAGTCCTCCTGTTCATCGCTGGCGTCGTTCTCATCTCCGGCTGGTGGCTGGCCCAGCAGCGGTTGCACGCCAAGCCATGGCTGGAGGAAGGCATCGCAGGGCAGTTTCCGGGCGGCGAGTCGCTCTCGATGCCCGCCGCCAAGATCGGCCTCGGCGTCTTTCTCGCGGTGGTCGGTTCACTGTTTGCGCTGCTCATCGCCGCCTACGGCATGCGCGCCGCGGCGGCGGACTGGCGTCAGCTGCCACTGCCCGCCCTGCTGTGGTTCAACACGGTTGTGCTGATCATCGGCAGCGCGGCGTTGCATTGGGCGCAGCTCTCATCGCGGGTCGATCATCTCAAGCTGGAGAATGTTCAGATCGGCCTGCTTGCCGCGCTGGTCACCGGCATCGCCTTCCTCGTCGGCCAATTGCTGGCCTGGCAGCAGCTGATCAGCGCCGGCTTCATCCTGGCCGGCAATCCGTCCAACGGCTTCTTCTACATGATCACCGCCTTGCACGGGCTGCACATTCTTGGCGGCCTGTACGTGCTGCAGCGAACCACGACACGGGCCTGGCGCGGCGAGACCGGGCTGCGCCTGCACCTCAGCGTCGAACTCTCCGCGATGTATTGGCACTTCTTGCTGTTGGTGTGGCTGATCCTGCTCGGCCTGCTGACAGGCTGGACCGATGACTTCATCAGGATATGCCAACAGATATTGAGCTAGAAAGGTGCGGTGACCATGACCCAGACGGGCACGACTGAACTTAGCCCCATCGCAGCGCCCCCCTCCAGCTGGCGCGCCATCGTCGCCGACTGGTCCTCCGACCAACGCGCCTTCAAGGGCGTGTCGTGGGGCAAGGCGATGGTGTGGTTCTTCCTCGTCAGCGACTGTTTTGTCTTCGGCAGCTTCCTCATTGGTTATATGAGCGCCCGCATCTCGACGACCGTGCCGTGGCCGAACCCCAGCGAGGTCTTCGCTTTGGAAGTCGGCGGCCACCACCTGCCACTTCTGCTGATCGCCATCATGACCTTCGTGCTGATCACCAGCAGCGGCACCATGGCGATGGCTGTCAACTACGGCTATCGCCGCGACCGTCGCAAGACAGCCATCCTGCTTTATGTCACCGCCGTACTCGGCGCATCCTTCGTCGGCATGCAGGCCTTCGAATGGACCAAGCTGATTTCGGAAGGCGTGCGGCCCTGGGGCAACCCCTGGGGCGCGGAGCAGTTTGGTTCCGTGTTCTTCATGGTCACCGGATTCCACGGCACCCATGTGACCATCGGAGTCATCATCCTGTTCGTGATCGCGCGCAAGGTTTGGCGCGGCGATTATGACACCCAGCGCCGCGGCTTCTTCACCAGCCGTAAAGGGAACTACGAGATCGTCGAAACCACTGGCATCTACTGGCATTTCGTCGATCTGGTCTGGGTCTTCATTTTCGCATTCTTCTACCTTTGGTGAGGAGCGCCGCCATGCATCATGCCTCAACTCCCCAAGCCCTTGCCGCCGCCGGCGCAACCCCGGCGCTGACAGTCGATCACTCCCAGCAGCATCCGATCAAACTGTACCTGGTGGTATGGAGCTGGCTGTTCATCCTCAGCACATTCTCCTACATGGTCGACTACTTCCACGTCCAAAGCTACCTGCGGTGGACCCTGATTCTGCTCTTCATGATGCTGAAAGCCGGGTTGATCGTCGCCTTCTTCATGCACATGAAGTGGGAGCGCCTGGCGTTCGTTTACGCCGTGATGGTTCCTCTGGTGTTCGTGGTCGTCTTCACCTTCCTCATGATCCCCGAGAGTGACCACACGCTTCTCACCCGTACCATTTACTTCGGCGGACCGACCTGAATTCGAACCTTCCCGCGGCCCGTCGCGACATCACGCCATAGACCTTGCAAGCAATGGAGCACAGCAATGCGACACATCCTGGTAGCCCTCAGCTTCTGTCTGTTGGGAACGTCCGCGGGTCATGCGCAGGACGCAGCGGCGGGCGAGAAGGTGTTCTTGCAATGCAAGGCGTGCCATCAGCTCGGCGAAAAGGCGAAGAATGGCGTCGGGCCGGTGTTGAACGGGGTGATCGGGCACAAGGCGGGAATGGCGGAAGGCTATAACTACTCAGCAGCCAACAAGAATTCCGGCATTACCTGGGATGACGCCACCTTCCGCGAGTATATCGAAAATCCCAAAGCGAAGATTCCAGGCACCAAGATGGTGTTCAACGGCGTCAAGAATCCCAAGCAGATCGAGGACCTGCTCGCCTACCTCAAGCAGTTCGACTCGACAGGGAAAAAGGCAGGCAGCTGATCCCGAGCGGCAAGCGGAGCAGCACCGCTGCCCGTCTCCGCATCATAGCCGTGGCTTCAAGACCTGCGCTGACGCACCGACCGGCCAAGCCGGCGGCGCGCTCCAGCGTAGTCGGGACAGAACGTATTGCGGTCGGCCAAGCGAGTCACTGACCGCGAACTGGCAGCACTCCCGTGACGCTCTCGCTTGCAGTGCAGCGGCTCAACCTCGAGGGCTGTGCCGAAGTGCAGGGCTATCTCTACAGCAAGCCGGTCCCAGCGAACGGAAACGCGGCGCTTCTTGTCCGGCTTGAGAGTGACTGACAACTCACGGCGCTGACCGGCTATCGATCAGCGCCGCAGTGTACCGTCAGGTCACCTGGGTCTTGTACCAGTCCATGATCTCCGCCCCGGTCCACATCACGACGTCGTCGTGTCCGAGAATGTAGTCATAGAGCATCTCGAGATATTTGATCCGGTGCGGCACGCCAGTGAGATAGGGGTGTATCGAAATCGCCATCACGCGCGGCGATGTCGCGCCATCGAGATAGAGCCGGTCGAACTGATCGTTGCCGCGACGATAGATCTCATCAGACGGCTGCTGTTGCACAGCGCTGATCACCACGTCGTTGATCTCGACGGTATAGGGCACCGAGACAATGCTGCCGGCGCGCGTCTGTAGCGATAGCGGTTGCTCATCCAGAACCCAGTCCGCGACATACTCGATGCCCGCTTCCGCCAAGAGATCGAGCGTCTCGTCGGTCTCGGTGAGGCCCGGGCTTTCCCAGCCGCGTGGCGGCTTGCCGGTGAAGTCAGTGATCGCCTTGATGGTGTCGGCGATCGCGGCGCGTTGATCCTCCACCTTGTGCATCGGCTTCTGCACGTAGCCGTGGCCCATGAAGTCCCAGCCCGCATCGCGCGCCGCTTCGCAAGCTTCGCGATAAACCTCGCAAGCCGTGCCATTCACCGCGAAGGTCGCCTTCAGGTTTCGGCTGCCCAGCGTTTCGATGAATCGCCAGAAGCCGACGCGCATCCCATATTCATGCCACGCCCAGTTCGGCACGTCCGGCAACAGCGGTTGCCCCATCGGCGGCGGCAGCACGGCGCGCGGCATCGCGCCACTCGGGCTCCAGTTCTCGACATTGACGATCGTCCAGACCGCCACGCGGGCATTGCCCGGCAGTTGCAGCTTCGGCCGCTTGTGAATGGGCGTGTAGGGAACACGGCCGCGGACGCTGCCGCCAAGATCACTTGTCATTGCGAAAACTCCTAACGATCAGCAAGGTTCGCAGAGCAGCTTCAACGCTGTTCCGCAGCACAGGCAATCCCGCTCCTCGCGGGTGATTCCAGGGATGGCGTCAATCGTGCCGAGCGGATCCTGATCAGCCATGTCGAACGGCGAGTCCGTACCAATGCAGATGTGATCCGCGCCGACGAGATCGATCAGATAGCGCAGCGCCTGCGGATCGAACACCAGGCTGTCGAAATAGATTCGCTTCAGTAAATCCTTCGGCGAGGATGCGGTCTTGCCATTGGCTTCCGACCGCACCTTGTGGCCGTGCACGAGACGGCCGATCTGATAAGGCGCGAAGCCGCCGCCATGCGCCAGCACCAGCTTGAGTTCAGGCAGCTCATCAAGCGCGCCGGAATACATCAGGTTGGCGAGCATCACGGTGGTGTCGAGCGGATTGCCGACCAGGTTCGTGAGATAGTAGTCTTCGAGGCCCGGCTTGTTGCCGACGTAATAGGGATGCGCGAAAACGAATACGCCAAGTTCCTGCGCCCGGCGCAACAAGGGGCGGAAACGCTGTTCGGCAAGCTGTGCGCCTTCGATCGAAGTCCCGACCTCCACCGCCTTGAAGCCGTAATTCTTTACGACGCGCTCAAGCTCCGCGACTGCAGCATCCGGGTGCTGCATCGGCACGGTCGCCATGCCGCGCAAGCGGCCCGGCTTTTCACCGACCATGTCAGCAATACCGTCGTTGACGAGCCCGGCGACACTCAGCGACAGATCCGCATCCGCCCAGTAGTAGAACATCGGCGGTGCCGGAGAGATCACCGAGATGTCGATCCGCTTGCGATCCATCGATTCAAGCTTGGCGTCGACAACGCGAAACTCGGGGAACAGCGGGTAGACGTAACCCTGATCGTGGATGATCTTGCGAGTGTCGCCCTCGCCTTCGACGCGCGCCTGAAATCGCGCAGGATCGGCGGCAATCGCATTGATGATGCGATCCGGAATGACGTGGCTATGGATATCAATGGTCATATCAGCTGTATCGCTTTTCAACGCCGTCTTCGGCGTACCAATCGAAGGGATCATCGGACAGATTGACGATCACGTTCTGGATCTGGGTATAGTCCTCATAGGCGATCAGCCCGTTCTCCCGTCCGATCCCGCTCATCTTGAAACCGCCCCATGGCGAGCACGGGTCGATGCGGTGATGGTCGTTGATCCAGACGATGCCGCTTTGCAGCTGATGCGCCACACGATGCGCGCGGGTGACGTCACGCGTCCAGATCGATGTCGCGAGCCCGAACTCGGTGCCATTGGCAAGCGCAATGGCTTCCGCTTCCGTATCGAACGGAATGACGCAAACCACAGGGCCGAAGATCTCTTCCTGGGCGATGCGCATGTTGCCGGTGACATGGGTAAAGATCGTCGGCTGATGATAGTAACCCTGCGCGAACATGGCGCCGTCCGGCCGGCGGCCGCCTGCGGCGAGCGTCGCGCCCTCCTCCAGCCCGATACGGACGTAGCGCTCGGTCAACTCGCGCTGCTTCTCCGAGACCAGCGGCCCCATCTGCGTCGCCGGATCCTGTGGATCGCCGAGGCGGATCGCATTGGTGCGGCGGACAAGTTCCGCAACGACCTGATCATGCACCGAGCGATGCACCAGCAGTCGCGCGCCCTGCACGCAGGTCTGCCCCGTCGCGATGAACGACGCGAACAGCGCCGCAGCGACAGCGCGCTCGACCGGCGTATCCTCGAACACGATCACCGCAGCCTTGCCGCCGAGTTCGGCCGCAACCTTGGTGAGGTTCTTGCCAGCGATAGAGGCGACAAGCTTGCCGGTTTCGGTGCCGCCGGTGAGATCGATCTTGGCGATGCGCTTGCTCGAAGTCAGCGCCAGCCCCGCCGTCGCGCCATAGCCTGGCACAACGTTGTAGACGCCATCGGGAACGCCGGCTTCCTTGAAGATATCCCCGAGCAGCAACGGCGTGATCGGCGCGAGCTCGCTCGGCTTCACCACCATGGTGTTGCCAGCCGCCATCGACGGCGCGATCTTCTTGGTCAGGATCAGCAGCGGATGATTCCACGGCGTGACATGCCCGACAACGCCGAGCGGGACGCGGCGCGTATAGTTGAGAAAGTTGCCGCCGAACGGCGGAACCGTATCCTCATGCGTGCGGGCGACCGAGCCGAAGTAACGAAACCATTCCGGCAAGCGGCCGAGTTGCGCCGTCATCTCGCGGCGCGCCCGCCCGATCTGATCAACCTCGATCGACACCAGGTCTGGCAGTTTCGCCGCAAGCAGCTCGCCGGCGCGATGCATGATGTCGCCGCGAACAGCGCCGGGCGTCGCCGCCCAGATCTTGCCGGCACGTTCCGCCGCATCAATCGCCGTCTCGATATCCACAGCATCGCCTTCGTCGACGAGCCCGACGCAACTGCGATCCTTCGGGTTCTCGACGCGGATCGTGCGCCCGGTTGATGACCGCTGGAATCGCCCATCGATGTACAGCCCGTACGGGTTGCCATCATTCATCATGCTTCACATCCTTAAAACGCCCGGTGCGCTGCGCCTTGCGGCGCGCGCTGTTTTTCTTAGTGAACGCCGAGGAAGCGGGTCAGCGACGCCGGATTCGCTGCAATGGCGGCAGCGTCAGATTCGTAGACCACCTTGCCGGTCTCGAGCACATAGACACGATCCGCCACCGCGAGCGCGCTGTAGAGATTCTGCTCCACCAGCAGGATCGCCATGCCCTCTTGCTTGAGCTGCAGGATGATCTTCTCGAGGTGCTGCACCATCACCGGGGCAAGACCTTCCGACGGCTCGTCCATCAGGATCAATTCGGGATCGATCATCAGCGCCCGGCCAACGGCAAGCATCTGCCGCTCACCGCCGGAGAGTTGATTGCCGCGGTGCTGGCGGCGCTCGGCGAGGCGCGGAAACAATGCGAAGACGCGATCGACCGTCCAGCCATGCGTCGCCCGCACCGGCTTGAGCATGGTGAGATGCTCGGTCACCGTCAGCGACTGGAACAGGCGACGCCCTTGCGGCACGAGCGCCACCTTGCGGTCGGCGATGTCATGCGGCTTCAGGCCGACCAGCTCGCCGTCCTTCCACAGAATGTTGCCCTGGCGCACCTGCGGCGAGGACAACCCCATGATCGAGCGGATCAGGCTGGTCTTGCCCATGCCGTTGCGGCCGAGCAAGGCCACCACCTCACCATCGCGGACCGTGAGGGATGCCCCCTGCACCACGTGGGCGTCACCGTAGAAGCTGTGCACGTCATTGATTTCAAGCATGGTCGCGGGCCCGTCCAAGATAGACGTTCTGAATCTCGGTGTTGTTGCGAATTTCGGACGGCGCCCCTTCGGCAAGGAACTGGCCGTTGTTCAGGCATGTCACCCAGTCGACGAGCGACAGGATCAGATCCATGTCGTGCTCGATCAACACGATGGTGATGTCTTTCGGCAGCGCACGGATCACTTCCGCAACGATCACGCGCTCGGATGGCGACAGACCTGCGGCAGGCTCATCGAGCAACAGCAGGCGCGGGTTTGTCGCGAGGGCCATCGCCATTTCGAGCTGACGTTGCTCGCCGTAGGACAGTTCACCGACCAGCGATTCCGTTCTGCCGGATAGCCGCGACAGACCGAATGCACGATCGGCCTTCGCCTGCTCTTCCTCGGTGAAGGCGCTGGTGCCGAAGAACGAGAACTTCCGCGTGCCGAGTCCGCGGATGGCGATCTCCATGTTCTGGCGCACAGTCAGCGTCGGAAACAGATTGGTGATCTGGAACGTGCGACTCATGCCGTAGGCAGCACGTTGATGCGGCGAAGCTCGCGTGACATCCCGTCCCTCGAACATGACACGTCCCGAGGTTGGCGCGAAGACGCCGGTGATAGCATTGAACAGGGTTGTCTTGCCGGCGCCGTTGGGACCGATGATCGCTCGCCGCTCGCCTTTCCTGACGCGTAGCGACACGTCGTCGACCGCCTTCAGCCCACCGAAGCGGACACCCACGTTCTCAAGTGTGAGAAGATATTCGGACACGCGCTCTCCTGGCGGTAGAGACCCGGTGGCCGCAGCCACCGGTGTCAATTTCAATCAAGGTTTGATCAGGACTTCTTCATGCCCTGGAAGTCGCGCGAATAGGCCGGCTGCTTCATGTAGGTCTCCGGATCGTACTTCCAGAACTGCGACACCTGCGGATAGGTGTCGATCGGAACGTTCCAGAACTTGCCATCCTTGTTCTTGACGACCTTGCGGATGAAGACGTCATAGACCGGGTTGCCGAACGCATCGAAGCGCACCGGCTTGCCGAGCGGGCTCTCCGGCAGATCCGTCTTCAGCACGGTGTCGAGGAACAGCTCGCGGTTATCGACCTTGCCGTCGATCGCCGCGATAGCCTTCGCCACCCACATCGCGCCGACGAAATGCGAGAAGGCATACAGCGACGGGATCTTGCCGAACTTCGCCGAGTAATCCTTGACGAAGGCCTGGGTTGCCGGATGGTCGGCGCCTTCCGCCATGTTTGCCGAGGTGATGATGCCTTCGCATTCCGCGCCGAGGGTGCGGATCACCGACTGGTCCGTCGTGTTCTGCGCGCCCAGCATCGGAATGCGGCCCTTCAGGCCGAAGCTGGCGTACTGCTGGATGAGCCGCGTCGCGTCCGCGCCGATCTCCATCGCAAACACGGCGTCGACGCCGAGGCTCGCGAGCTGGCCGAGATAGGGGCTGAAGTCCGACGTATTGAGCGGGTGCCAGAACTGCTTGACGACCTGACCACCACCCTCGGTGAAGGTCTGCGCGAAGCCGCCGCACTGCTCGTGCCCGAACGAATAGTCCTGGCTGATCATCGCGATCTTCTTGTAGCCCTGCTTCAGCGCCCAATCGGCAAGCGGGCGCGAGAACTGGCTGGCGCTGTAGCCGCCAGCGCGGATCACGTTCTTCACGCGCGAACGCTGGGTCAGATCGTCCGCCGCGACCACCGGAATGAAATACGGCGTGCCGTTGCCCTTGACGTAGTTGGCAATTGCAAGGCCGGTATTCGCGAGCAGATTGCCGACCAGCATATCGACCTTGCCCTGCTCGACCAGGCGTCGTGCCTTCTGCAAGGCGGTGTCCGGGTTCGAGGCATCGTCCTCGACGACCAGCTCAACCTTGCGGCCGGCGACCTGATTGCCGACGCTCTCCCAATACATCGTGAAGCCGTCGACGATCTCGCGGCCGCCAGCTGCGACCACGCCGGTCAGCGGCGCCATCAGGCCAATGCGAATCTGGCGCGCCCTGCGCGCGGGCGATCCACGGCGCACCGATGACGCCGGTGCCAGCTGCGACCGTCAGGCCGGTTGTCTTCAAGAAACTTCTGCGATTAATCATTTTGATTCCCCCTAGACTTTCTTTTGAAAATTATTGTCGACGCCGCCGCGCTAGCAATATTCGAGCGCGCCCCACCACGCCTTCCGGCGCGAAGATCATGATCAGGATAAATGAGAGGCCGAGCACTGTTGGCCAGCGCGCGGTGAAAATGCTGACGACGTTCTCAAGCAGGATCACTGCAGTTGCGCCGACGAAGGAGCCGAACAGCGTGCCGACGCCGCCAGTGATCGCCATCAACAATCCGGCGACTGACTGCGACAGTTGAACCGTCGACGGACTGACGAAGTCATTGAACATCGCATAGAGCGCGCCGGCGATCCCGGCGAAAAAGCCGGAAACAACGAAGGCGATGAACATATGCAGCGAGACGTTGTAACCCAGGCTGCGCATACGGCTTTCGCTGTCCTTCAACCCGCGCAGCGACAGGCCAAACGGCGAATTGACGAAACGCCACATCGCGAAGGTGATCGGCAGCACCACGATCAGCACAGCATAGAAAAAGCTGGTGTGATCGCTCAGGAACTCGGGTCTGCCTGCGCCGCGAAGCCCGTTCTCGCCGCCGGTGACGCTGGTCCAGCGCAGGCATACGCCCCACACGATCATGCCCAGCGCCAGCGTCAGCAGCAGAAAGTAAACGCCGGAGGTGCGGATCGCGAAGATCGCGAACACGGCGGCCAGCGCCGTCGCCGCCAGGATGCCGAGCAGCATGGCGACCCAGAGCGATCCGCCCATGTTTGCGGTGAGGTAGATCACCACGTAGGTCGAAATGCCAAAGATTGCGCCGTGGCCGAGCGACGTGCGCCCGGCAAAGCCTGCCAGAATATCAATCGACATCGCCAGAATGCTGAAAATCAGAATCTGGGTGACGATCGAGATCTGATATCCCGGCAGCACGAATGGCAGGATCGCCAGCACACATGCGGCAGCGATCAGCCAGATCAGCACCCGGCTGGTCGACACGGGGCGCGCGAGCACTGGCGTTGCGGGTGATGGCGTCGTTATGGTCGTGCTCATTAGGTAGCCCTGCCGAATAGGCCGAGTGGCCGGAACGCGAGGATCAGGGCCATCGGGCCGAAGATCACGAAGTACGCGAGTTCAGGAAACATCACCTGACCAATTGAATTGAGCAGGCCAACCAGGATCGCGCCAATCGCCGCACCGAGAAGACTGCCCCGACCGCCGATGATCACCACCGCTAGCGAGAACACCAGAATTTCGGAGTCAGCGCTTGGATAGAGTGTGAGGAACGCGCCGCCGACGAGACCGCCGAGACCGGCAAGCGCGGCGCCCAGCATGAAGGTGCCGAGGAAGACGCGACGAATGTTGATCCCCATGGCTTCCACCATTTCGGGATCGTCAACACCCGCACGGATCAATGCGCCAAGCCGGGTGCGATTGAGCAGGACCCACAGCGCGATGAACACGATGACGCCGAGCGCCAGCACAAACAGGCGATACTTCGGGTAGTACAGCGAGCCGAGCTGCACCGCGCCGGTCAATGCCTCAGGCACAGGGACGGTGAATGTATCACCGCCCCAGATCACCAGACCAAGATCGTTGAGGATGAACGCCACGCCAAGCGTCAGCAGCACCTGACGCAGCTCGACGCCGCGAACGTAACGCAGCAATCCCTGATCAAGAATAACGCCGAGGATGGCGACGAAGGCCATCGCTCCAATTCCTGCAACGACGAAGCTTCCGGTGGCTTTCGCAATTGAATAGCCGACCAGACCGCCGAACAGGTAGAGCGCCCCGTGCGCGAGATTGACGATGCGCAGCAGGCCGAAGATCAACGTGAAGCCCGACGCGACGATGAACAGCAATCCCGCGAAGGTCAGTCCGTTGATGATCTGGAACATATTGATGCCCATCAGGCGATGCTCCGCATAAGTAAGAGATCTGATTTCGATCGACCGCGCATGGCCATCACTTCTTCTGTGCGTCAGCCAGCGCGTTCGGGCGCTGCTGCAAGTACCAGTCGTGAATCTCTTCGCCGGTCATGAAGACCGCTTCGTCATGCTTGCCGATGTGATCGAAGATCTTGGCGAAATGCTTGAGCCGATGCGGTGCGCCCATGATGTAGGGATGCACGACGAACGCCATCACGCGGGCCGAGTTCGCCGAGTCATGATAGAGCTGGTCGAACTGATCAATCGCACGATCATAATATTCCGACGCCTTGTGATGCTGGATCAGCATCATCGCAACGTCGTTACATTCCTGCGTGTAAGGAATATTCACGATCGGCGTTGTCCGCGTCTTCAGCACCACAGGTTCATCGTCGAGCACCCAGTCGCAGACGTAGTCAAAGCCTTCCTCGACCAGAATGTCCGGGGTTTCCCAGGTCTCCGTCAGGCCGGGGCCAAGCCAGCCGCGCGGATTGCTGCCGGTGTAGGCGCGGATCGCATCCTTCGTCTTGGTGATGTCTTCGCGTTCATCCGGAACCTTCTGCATGTTCTTCTGGCCGAAGCCGTGGCCGATGAACTCCCAGCCGCGATCCTTGGCGGCACGGGCAATCGGCTCATAGGTTGCGATCGCCTTGCCGTTGATAGCAAGCGCAGCCTTGACGCCGTATGTGTCGAACACCTCGAGCATGCGCCAGAAGCCGACACGATTGCCGTATTCATGCCAGGCCCAGTTCGGGATATCCGGCATCGGCGCGCCACCTGCGGGCGGCGTCAGCACGGTGCGCGGCATGGTTTCGCGCGGATCCCACTCTTCAATATTCACGATCACCCAGACGGCCATGCGCTTGCCATTCGGCAGCTTCAATGCCGGGCGTTCGGAGATCGCAGAATAGGAGATACGGTCTGTAGGCAACATGGTCACGCCTCACGCGCAGAGATATTGATGGACAGCTGGCCGACGCCCTCGACCTTGCCGAGCAGGCGATCGCCCGGAACGACTGGGCCAACACCTGCAGGCGTTCCGGTCATGATGATATCGCCCGGGGCCAACTCATAGGATTGCGACAGGTTGACGATGATCTCCGGAACAGACCAGATCATCTGCGCAAGATCGCCGCGCTGCTTTTCGACGCCGTTCACATCGAGTGTCACAGCGCCTTTCGCCGGATGCCCCATATCGCTGACGCGATGGATCGGCCCGCAGGGCGCCGACGCGTCAAACGACTTGCCACGCTCCCACGGCAACATTTTCTCACGCATCTCGCGCTGCCGATCACGGCGCGTCATGTCCAGACCAACCGCATAGCCATAGACACAATCGAGCGCGCGTTCGAAGCTGATATTGCGTCCGCCCGCGCCAATCGCCACGACCAACTCGATCTCGAACTGGAAGTCTTCGGTGTCGGCCGGATAGGCGACGCTGGCGCCATCTTCCACGATGGTGTCGGCTGGCTTCTGGAAGAAGAACGGCGGATCACGCTCGTCGCCCTCCTTCATCTCGCGAATATGCTCGACGTAGTTTCGACCCACGCAATAGATGCGGCGCACGGGAAAGCGATCGACGGCTCCGGCGATTGGCAGGCTCGTGGCAGGCACGACTGGAAGCGGAAGATTGGCAGACGCAGTCACTTTGAATTCCTTGAGCTAAAGGTATCAGGCAAAAACAGCCGACGCCGGACCGAACGCGCCCGACGTGTTGATCGTTGATATGTTGTGCTTGGAGCCGCGCGCGGCGCGGATGCAGCCTGGGGCCTGCGAGGCGACCTCGCGAGGGAAGCCGGAAGAGCGATTGCGCACGCGCTTGCACGCAGGCATCGCGCACCATGCACATCGTTCGTCGCGCGAACGCCAATGCTCGGCGATCTGCTCGACCGGTCGATCGTGAGGCGCGCGTCGGCCATCCTGGTCCATCCCTAGACTACGTTGTTACCTGATCGTGCCGTATCTGCTTCGGGAAAGTCAATTATATTGTATACAAAAACCAATATTTCATCACGATCCGCATGGGTCACGCCGTCTCATTCCATAGGACGAACTACGCCTATATTGCCCTTGACAGCGTTTAATCCCATAAATTACCTCTGTTTCCCGACTTTTGCTGTGTATACAATTGTCTCGCCTAAGAAGGACGCACGATGAAAGTTTCCGCCGCTTCGCCTGCCGCTTCGACGCGCTCTGAATCGATTATCGAGACTCTGCGCAGCGCCCTGTTAAGCGGGGATTTCGCGCAGGGTGAGCGGCTGCATGAAGTCAGGCTCACGGAGAAGCTCGGTGTGTCGCGCACGCCGGTTCGGGCTGCGCTGCAAAAGCTGGCGTCGGAAGGCCTGCTCGACTACGCACCGAACCGCGGCTATTCGGTGCGCACTTTTCCTGTCGGCGAGATCGTCAGCGCCTATGAAGTTCGGGCTGTCCTCGAAGGCCTTGCCGCGCGCCTCACCGCCGAGCGAGGCTTGAGCGAGCAGGAGCGAGCCACTCTCGAGCAGACATTGCGCGATGGCGACGCCCTGCTATCAACCGAGCTGCTGACCAATGAACATCGCTCCGCCTATAGTGCGATGAATGCGACGTTTCACGAGACAATCCACAGTGTCGCTGGGTCACGCATCCTCACCGACATGATTCATCTCTGTCAGCAGATGCCGGTGTCGTCGCCGCGCAACGTCGTCGCCTTCGAACAGCGCGACGTTCGCCGTCGACACGACGACCATCATCGCATCTTCGAGGCCATCCTCAGCCGCGAGCCCTGGCGCGCCGAAATGCTGATGCGCGACCATGTCAGCAGCGTCAAAACATCGATGGTGCGCTCGATGTCATCGTCCGGCAAGCCGAACGGCGCCCCGCAAAAGTAAGTGCGCGTCATCCGGTACGGTGCAGCTTTGACCACCGAGAATATCGCCAACGCGACTGCCAAAGTCAGATCCTGAAACAGAAAATCCGCGCGCAACTTTCGTCACGCGCGGATCTTGAACGTGTGCCGCCGTTAGCGGCTGATGCGGTGCATCCGCACAGTGATGGCGTTAGCGAACCTTCAGGTTGCCGCGCTTCACGATATCCTGCATACGCGCGGAATCCTTCGCGATAACAGCGCCGAACTCCTCCGACGTATCAGCGATCACCGCGAGGCCCATGCCGTTCAAACGCTCGGTCACGGCTGGATCACGCAGGGCTTCAACGATGGTCTTGTTCAGCTTGTCGGCAACGTCCTTCGGGGTCGCCGCCGGAACCATGAAGCCGTACCAGTTGCCGGCGAGGAGATCAGGCGCGCCGGCCTGAACGGCGGTCGGCACGTTCGGCAGCTGCTTGCTCGGCTCCGTGTCGGTGACGACGATCGGTCGCACGGTACCGGAGTTCACCTGCTGAACGACGTTCGACAGGTTATCGCACATCATCGAGACCTGGCCGCCGATGACATCCTGCAGCGCCGGGGCTGCGCCCTGGTAGGGAACGTGAACGATATCGAGCCCTTCGAGCGCCTTCAGCGTTTCACCGCAGAGATGGCTGGTGCTGCCGTTGCCTGCCGATGCGAAGGTCAGCTTGCCTGGCTCAGCCTTTGCAAGCGCGATCAGTTCCTTGAGGTTCTCGGCCTTCAACGACGGATTGACGACGATGATGTTCGGCGTCGAGGCGCCATTGGTGATCGGCGTAAAATCCTTCTGGGCGTTGTAGTTCAGCCGTTCGTAGATCCACGGATTGATCGCCATCATGCCGGTGGTCGCGACCAGGATGGTGTGGCCATCCGCAGGCGCAGCAGCTACGCGCGCTGCGCCGATCGAACCGTTGGCGCCGCCGCGGTTCTCGATGATCACGGTCTGGCCAAGCGCCTTCGAGATCAAGGGAGCGACCAGGCGCGGAATCGCATCGGCGGTGCTGCCTGCCGGATACGGGACCATGATGGTGATGTTCTTCTCGGGGAAGCTGAACGCTTCTGTGGTCGTCGCGGTGAACGCGGCTGACACCAGCAGAGCCGAAAGAAACGCAGACTTGAAATTGATAGTTAGATCCTTGTTTCGCATATTGAGCGTCCTCTTGAGCTTCTTGAAATTGATGGCTTCGATAACTGGCGAGCTAACAGCTGATCCGGCCAGCGCGCTGTGACTGCGTGCATGGCCGGATCAGCTTTATATCGCCCTCTAGGTTCGCATCAGCTGTCTATCACTCCGCAGCTGAATGCAACGAGGCTGCATGATCGAGCGAGTCGAGCATTGCAATTCGGCGAAGAAGCTGGCGACCCTTTTCCGGGTCAGTTGCGGCCGCGCGGATATCATCGCGGAAGCGCGCACGATCGGCTTCGTCCTTGGCTTCAAGGTTCTTCTTGTTGCGGATGGTGTCGCCCTGAATAGCCTTCATGGTGACGGCGCGGCGCTGCAGATCATAGTCCGCAAGAATTCGCTGATCAGCCGTTCCATTGATGACCGGACCAAGCTTCGTGGTCAGGTTCAGAGCGTCGTGAATGCCGCCGTTCATGCCCATGCCGCCAAGCGGGTTGTTGATATGGGCAGCGTCACCGGCCAGGAAGGTGCGGCCCTTCTGGAAATTGTCGGCGACACGCTGGTGCACGCGATACAGCGTGGTGTGCAGGATCGGCGCTTCCACACCTGCAGGAACGACGCGGCGGATCGAGGCCTCGACGTGCTCCTTGGACAGCGCTTCTTCGTCCGACATCTCTGCCGCCACCGGCATCATCACGCGCCATGCGCCGAGGATGCGCAGCAGGAAGTGCCAGCGCTCGGGATCAGCGACATAGCTGACCGACGACACGCCGGGGCGAAGCGCGGTGAAATCAACCGGCGTCGTCATGACGAGGAAACGCTCGGCCCAGGTGAAGCCTTCGAACCCGATGTTCTGGTCGCGGCGCACGATGCTGTTCGCGCCATCAGCGCCGATCAGCCAATCGCATTCGAATGCCTTGTCTCCGCCTTCGCCGCTGACGACGATCTGAACCGCGTCATCGGTCTGGGCAACCGACTTCACTTCGCTGTTGAAAGCGATCGTGAACAACGGATTGTCCTTGAGGCCTTCAAGGATGATGCGCGTCAGCTTGAACTGTTCAGCCTGCAGGCGGAACGGGTGACGCACGAGATCGGAAATCGCGGCGAAGTCGAACGTGCCGAGGACGCCATCTTCGGAGTTGCAATACTGGACGGTCGGCGCCTTGAGGCCCTGCGCAACCAGCTCCTTGGCGAAGCCGAGATCGTCAAGCATGTCCAGCGTCGGCGGATGGAACGTTGAGGCGCGCGACTCGCTGCTGAGATCGGCGCTCTTTTCAAGCACCAGAACCGGGATGTTCTGTCGCACGAGGTCTGCCGCGGCCACCATGCCGACGGGGCCTGCACCTGCGATGATGACCGGAAGCTTCGCATTACTCATTCTGTCTTGACCTCTTGCAGAAAAATTCGAAAGCCTGACGCCACGGTCGGGTACCGTTGCGCCTTGTCCGCCGCCGCGAGGCGCAGACAGGTGTTGTTGTGAGTTTTGGGAACTAGGCAGCGCGGTTCCAGTTTTGCGTTTGGATCGCGATATGCACGTTAAATAGCCCTCAAACCCTCCCCTGGATTGAATCCGGCCACCGCCACACGCGGAACAGGTCTTCAACCCGAACATTGCAGGCCTCGCTGACGCGTGAGGACCTGACAGATCCTCTTCTTATCGGGACTTCCATCTTCCAGAATAAGATGTTGCCTTGCGTCGTCGCGCGCAAACGATTAATTTTGCGGACATCTTGAGTTTTTGGAAAGAACTATGCGTCGCAGAATTCCGAGCCTAGGCGCGCTGATGGCGTTCAGCGCCGCCGCCAAACACCTAAGCGTCACCCGCGCGGCAGGCGAACTGGCCCTCACCGAAAGCGCTGTATCGCGGCAGATTTCGCAACTCGAGATCCAGCTCGGCGTCAAACTGTTTCACCGCATCAAGAAGCGGATCACGCTGACGCGCGCGGGCGCGGCCTATAGCACACGCGTGGCGCAGACGATCGAACGGATCGAGCGCGACGCTCTCGAGATCATGAGTTATGAGGCTGACGGCACCGTGCTCGACGTGGCTGCATTGCCAACGGTCGGCACCCAATGGCTGATTCCGCGGCTACCGGACTTTTACGCGCGTCACCCCGGCGTCGCCGTCAACGTCAGCACCCGCAACGCGCGGTTTTACTTCAGCGAGACCGCGCTCGACGGCGTGCTTTATTTTGGCGAGCCGGACTGGCCTGGAACACAGGCGGACTATCTGTTCGATGAAGTCTTGCTGCCGGTCGCATCGCCAGGCCTGCTCGGCGAGCGCGCGGAGCTGCCGCCGAACGAAGTCGCCGAATTGCGGCTGCTGCATCTGGCCACCCGGCCTGATGCCTGGCGGCGCTGGTTCGACGCAGCCGAAATCGGCGGCACCAATCTGATCCGCGGCCCGCGCTTCGACATCCAGTCGATGCTGATCAGCGCGGCAAGCTCAGGTCTCGGCGTGGCCTTGTTGCCTGAGTTCCTGATTTCGGATCATCTGAAAAACGGAACGCTGAAAGTGCTGTCGAGCCTCACCTTGAAGAGCGCAGGGGGGTACTACTTCGCAAGCCCGGAGGAGCGTGTCGATACGCCCCTCCTCGCGGCTTTCCGTGTGTGGCTGCAGGAGCAGGCGCGGTCCGCGCGGCCCGACCTCTGATCCGCGCAAGAGCATCGCTTGTCCTAACTTGCGATGCCCATGAACTCGTCGATGATGGCGGGGTCGGATAACGCCGCCACCGGCAGCTCGCGAACGATCTGCCCTTTTTGCAGCATCAGCACACGGCTGGCGGTCGCGGCGATGAAATCGAGATCCTGTTCGACCACGACGATGCCGAGCCCCTTGGCCGCGAGCGCCAGCAGCTGCCCCTCCATCTCCTCGACGATCGAAGGTTGAATGCCTTCGGTCGGCTCATCGAGCAGCAGCAACGACGGCTTGCCGCACAGCGCCCGCGCCAGCGCCAGCACCTGCTGCTGGCCGCCGCTGAGCGCGCCGCCCTTGCGGTCGAGCAGCTCACCGAGGATCGGAAACTCGCTGACGGCCTCATCGACGGCGTCATCAGGCGCATAGCCCGCAACCCGCGCCGCAAGCTGCAGATTCTCCCGCACGGTCAGTTTGCCGAAGATCTGCCGACCCTGCGGCACATAGCCGACGCGTCGCCGCACGCGGCGATGCACCGGCAAGCCCGTGACGTTGTCGCCGCCAAGAACAACCTGTCCACCCGTTGCCGGCAGCAGACCGACGAGCGCTTTCATCAAGGTCGTCTTGCCCATGCCGTTGTGTCCGAGGATGCCAACGATCTCGCCCGGCTGCAGCGTGAAGCTGACGCCAAGCAGCACCGGAACGCGGCCATAGCCGGCGCGCAGATCCGTCACGCTGAGAATGGGTTCAGACATGCAGACCCCCCGCCTTGCGACCAAGATAGACCTCGCGCACCCGCGTATCGCGCAGCATGGCGTCCATCGTGCCTTCGGCCAGCACCGCACCACGATGAAACACCGTGACCTTCTCCGCGATCTGGCTGACGAAATGCATGTCGTGCTCGACCACAACGAGGGTTCGTTGTCCGCGCAGGCGATTGATCAGGGCGATGGTCTTCTCGACCTCGCCGCGCGTCATGCCCGCCGCAGGTTCATCGAGCAGGATCAGCTTCGGATCGGACATCAGCACCATGCCGAGTTCAACCCATTGCCGCTGGCCGTGCGACAACAGGCCGACCTGGGTATCAGCCTCCGCCTCCAGCTGGATCTCCTTCAGCATGGCTTCGACCGCCGCCGGAGCCTGCCGTCGTCCGAGCGTGCGCAGCGCCGCCAGCGCAAGGCTTTCCTGCACCGTGACGCCATCGAACAGCGCGGGCACCTGCATCTTGACGCCAACGCCGAGCCGCGCGATTTGAAAGGGCGCGAGGCGCGTGACGTCGCGCCCGAACAGTGTGATCGCCCCCGAGGTTGGCCGAAGCTGGCCCGTGAGCATCTTGAAGAAGGTGCTCTTGCCAGCGCCATTGGCGCCGATCAGACAGCGCACCTCGCCCTCCGCAAGCTGGAAGTCGACGCCCGCGACAGCAGCGACGCCGCCGAACTTGCACCAGAGTTGACGCGTCTCAAGCATCATCAGCGAACCGCCCTTCTGCCGAAGCGCGCACAGCCGGCGATAGCCAGCCTGCAGCGCCGGCACCACGCCTTGTGGCAGCAGCAAGACGGCGGCGATGAAGATCGAGCCGAGCACGATGTTCGGATCGACGATCTTGACCTGGCCAAGCCAGGTCGTCACCGCCTGCAACAGGATGCAGCCGATCACCGGGCCGATCAGCGTGCCGAGGCCGCCGAACATCACCCAGATGATCGCCTGCGCGGCGAAGCCCACGGAGAACGAATCCGGGCCGATGAACGATCCCCAGGCCGCGAACAGCGCGCCGGCCAGGCCTGCAACCGCAGCGCCGATGCAGAACATGCCGAGTTTGTATTTTCGGCTGTCATAGCCCAGCAGTTCGGCGCGGGCCTCGCTCTCGCGCACGCCGATGCAGATGCGGCCGAATGGCGAGGCGAGCAACACGCGCAGCCCGATATAGACCACAAGCAGCAGCACAGCAGTCAGGTAATACATCTCGTCGAAGCCGAGCGCCCATTCCGGCATGAACGGCCAGTTGATCGGCGGCACCGAGGGAATGCCGTTGTAGCCGCCGAGCGGGGCCTTGCCGATGACGAAAGACTGATCCGAGGTGCTGTTGACCAGGCTGTAAAGGATCAGTGAGGTCGTCAGCGAGATGACGCCGAAATAGACGTCCGTGACGCGCCCGAAAAAGGCGAAGTAACCGATCAGCAGCGCGACTACCATCGGGACAGCGATGGCGGCGACAAGCGCCGGCGTGCTGTCGCCGAGGTTGATCGCGGTGATCGCATAGGCGTAGGCGCCGATGCCAAAGAACACTGACTGGCCAAGGCTGAGAATGCCGCCGAAGCCCCACACCAGCCCGAGGCTGAGCGCGAAGATCGCCATCGCCGCGAACACCGTCAGGCTGAACAGCGTGTAGGTTTCCGCGACGAATGGAATGGCGCAGACCAGCGCCAACCCGCCGATCGCAACGGGAACAAGCTTGCGAACCATCACACGCCACCCCGGAAGAAGCGTCCGGTGATCCCCGACGGCAGAATACGCAACAGCAGGATCGCCGCGCCCAGCAGGGCGACATGGCCCACCACCGGCGTCGAGACGATTGTCGTGAGTTCGCTGACGGTGCCGAGCAGCGCCGAGGCCAGCGCCGAGCCGGCCAGTGGCAGCGGGCCGCCCGAGATGACGGTGATGAACGCCTTGGCGATATAGACCGTGCCGGACACCGGCATGACGCCGGCAATCGGCGCGAAGATTGCGCCCGCTAGGCCGGACAACGCGGCGCCCAGCGCGAACGTCTGGGCGTAGATGCGTTTGACATCCGCGCCCAGGGCCCAGGCCATCGCAGCGTTTTCCATGGTGCCTCGCGCGACCAGCCCGAAGCTGCTCCAGCGCAGCAGCGCATAAAGCAGTGCCGCGACCGCCACCGCCATGCCGATGATGAAGAACGTATAGAGCCCTTCGCGATAGGCCCCGATGGCAATCGAGCCGAATGGCTGACCGACGCCGCGCTGATCATAGCCCAGCGTGACCGAGGCGATCCCGATCAACAGGAGGCTGAGGCCCCATGTCGCCAGGATCGTCTCGACCGTTCGTCCGTAGAGATGCCGGATGATCAGCCGCTCGACCACAAGGCCGAGCAGCACGCAGGTGCTGGAATCGGCGCGGAATGTCGATCTGGCGCGCCGTAACGGCGACATGCTCGGCCTGCTCGGCGGCATCCCGGTCGCGGTGAAGGATAATATCGACACCATCGGCTTCCCCACCTCAGCCTCGACTGCTGCACTCAAGAACTATCACGCCGGCAGTACCGCCCCGGTGGTCTCGGCGCTGCTGCGGCGAGGGCGCGTTCGTATTCGGCAAGGCCCCATCGGCCCCATGGCGCGCGCAGTCGAGGACCTCGTCGCAATAGGTCAATGCATTGAGATCGCGATTGGCTGAACAGCGTGTAGGTTTCCGCAACGAATGGAATGGCGCAGACCAGATCGACGTCAAGTCGCTCGGCGCGCTGCTGATCAGCGACATCGTAGCCCGCACCGCGCCTGACAACCCGATTCGCGTGACCCGGCGCGCGCAGCACATCCGCAAGGATGGCCGCGACGATTTCATGCTGTGGCTGACGCTCGAGGGCACTGCAACACTGGCGCAGAACGACCGCGCCGCCCTCATGCGTCCGGGCGACCTGATCCTGCATGATCAGACCCAGCCGTTCGTCCTCGAATTCAGCGAGAACCATCGCTGCATCATGATCACCATTCCACGTCCGCTCCTGATCGCGCGGCTGCCGACGGCCCGCCGCTGCGTGGCGCGGCGGATTGCAGCCGGGAACGCCAATCGGCGCACTGGCGGCATCGGTGACCGAACATCTCAGCCGCATGGAAACCCATGCCGAAATTGATGTGGCGCAACGGCTGATCGGCTCTGCGCTCGATATTCTGGCGACGACAATCGAGACCGAATTGAAAGAGACCACCTCACCGCTGCCGCATCGGGCGCGACAGCTTGAGCAGGTGAAGCGCTATCTGATGGCCAATCTCAATGAAACCAGCCTCGGGCTCGAACAGATCGCCCGAAGCCAGAGCATCGCCCCACGCACCCTCAACCGTCTGTTCGCAGCAGAGGGCACCACGCCAATCCGCTGGCTCTGGCGACAGCGCCTCGCAGCCAGCTACAGGGCATTGGCGGAAGGCCACGTGCGGCAGGTGACGGACGCCGCCTTCAGCTTCGGTTTCAGCGATCCGTCGCATTTCAGCCGCGCCTTCAAGGCGGAGTTCGGCCTGTCGCCGCAGGACGTCGCTCGCCTGCCTCGGCAATCCAATTAGAAGCACTATGCCATGCGCATAGCCGCGCCAGATCAGCGACAAGGCCGCCACCGCTGATCCGGCGAAGCCAGCCGTCGCCGCCGCAGCGCCTTGGATAGCGTTGCCTATTGGACGGTCCGCAGCCGCCAGCGCTGTCGCCGCATAGCCATCAACAACGATGTCATTGGTCGACAGCAACACGGCAAGCAAGAAACCGATAGTCAGGAACGGTGCGATTGCAACGGGCTCGACGGATGACAATGCGATCAGGCAGGCGACAATGCCTATCTGCGTCAGGCCAATCCAGCCAGCCGAATGGCCGCGGCCGACGGGTCGAAAGCAATCGATCAGCGGCGCCCACAAGTCACAACGACCAGACTCACTACCTCGCGGCGGATGTTTTGCATCACGGCCATCACGCTCGAATTGGTACCGATGTTCCGAGACTTTAACACACCGCCGCCTCTCGCTCTCCTGCCTTGCCGCGCTGCAGCCGATCCGCCCCGGCTCGGCGCAGCAACAAAGCCTCATGACAGCTTGATGACGCACGCCCGTCTCGTGATGTGGAATATGCAGGGTCACGTCACACCCCTGTCAAAGGGCGGCGATAGGGCTATTCGCGAATTAAGGAATTGGAGTCATTCATGCTGCTTGTTGAAGATCTGACGTGCCGGTTCGGCGCCAAGGCCGCGGTCGATAACGCCTCCTTCGCCATTCAGTCTGGGGCCTTCGTCGGCGTGATCGGACGATCCGGCGCTGGCAAGTCCAGCCTGCTGCGCATGATCAACCGGCTTGTCGAGCCGACATCTGGCAAGATCACATACGACGGCATCGATGTCACAGCCCTGCGCGGCCAGGAGCTGCGCCGCTGGCGTGCCCGCTCGGCGATGATCTTCCAGCAGTTCAATCTGGTCGGCCGCCTCGACGTGCTCACCAATGTTCTGATGGGGCGGCTTTCGAGCATGCCGCAGTGGCGCTCGCTGACGCAGATGTGGCCTGAAGAAGACCGCGCGCTCGCGATGTCGGCGCTTGAAGAATTCGAAATGGCCGCCTTGGCCGCCCAGCGCACCGATCAGCTCTCCGGCGGTCAGCAGCAGCGAGTGGCGATCGCCCGCGCACTCGTGCAACAGCCGGACATCATTCTCGCCGACGAGCCGATTGCTTCGCTCGATCCCCGCAATACCCGCATCGTGATGGACGCCCTGCTGCGCATCAACAAGCAGCTCGGCATCACCGTGATGTGCAACCTCCATTCGCTGGAACTGGCCCGCACCTATTGCGACCGGTTGATCGGCATGTCGGCTGGCCGCGTCGTCTTCGACGGTTCACCTGCGGACCTGACCGACGATATCGCCCGCGAACTCTATGATCTTGAGGCCAACGAAGTCATGAGCACCCCGCCGAGCATCGCTGCCGTGGCGGAATACAGCTCAGCCGCCTGAAGATCCCGCGTGGGCGGCACGTCACGTCGCCCCGCCAATTCTGCTCACTTCCAACTTGAGGACCAAGCTACATGATTAGCCGTCGTACCATGCTGCTCGGCGCAGCCGCCCTGACCTTCGCCGCATCGGCAGCATCTGCGCAGGATTACAAAACCAAATTTCCGGAGCTGACCTTTGCGATCATTCCGGTTGAAAACTCGGCCGGCATCACGGATCGCTGGGGTCCCTTCGTCAACTACCTGTCGAAAGAAATCGACGTCAAGGTCAACCTGCGCATCGCCAACGACTATGCGGCCGTGATCGAAGGCCAGCGCGCCGGCAATATTCACATCGCCAGCTATGGTTCAGCCTCGTTCGCCCGCGCCCGCATGACTGGTGTGAAGACCGAAGCCTTCGCCAACGATATCAACAAGGACGGCACCACCGGTTACTACTCGGTGTTCTTCGTTCGCAACAACAGCGCCTACAAGGCTATCACCGACCTCAAGGGCAAGAACCTCGGCCTGGTCGATCCGAACTCGACCTCGGGCAATAACGTGCCGCGTTTCGAGCTCAACAAGATGGGCATCCCGAACGCCGACAGCCATTTCGGCAAGGTCGTCTACACCGGCAGCCATGAGAACTCGCTGCTGGCGCTGACACAGGGCACTGTCGATGTTGTCGCCAACCTCTGGACCAACGAGAACGATTCAGTGCTCACCCAGATGCTGAACAAGGGCATGCTGAAGGCAGCCGATGGCGCCGCCATGAAGCAGGAAGATTTCCGCATCGTCCACAAGTCGACCCAGATCATCAATGGCCCATACGCCTATAGCTCGGAACTGCCGGCCGAACTGAAGGCAGCCATCGCCAAGGCATTCACCGAAGCGCCGACGAAGGATCCTGCTGCTTTCGCCAAGCTGTCGGATGGTCAGAAGAAGGGCTTCAACCCGGCCACCACCAAGGACTGGGACAGCACGATTGAACTGATCAAGTTCGTCGATTCGCTCCGCAAGAAGTCGTAACTTTCAAACTCTCAGGGAGAGCCGGATTCATGCGGATCCGGCTCTCTTTCTGTATCTGCTCGCGCAAAGGATCGTTATGTCCGCCGCAGTTACCATCCTGCCGCCTACCGAGCTTGCGGCGCTCACAAGCGCGTATCGCAAGGCGGTCGCCAAGAAACGGCTGCGCACCGCTCTGGCCGCCGCCGTCGGTTTCACAGCCCTGTTCGTCGCAGCACTCGGGGCAGAAGTTAACCTCGCCACCCTGTTCGCCAAGTTCGGCAACTTCGTCAGCTATTTCGATCGCATCTTCATGCTCGACTCCGGCCAGCGGGTCTGGAGCGACATCGGCGAATGGTTCTGGGGTTGGCAGAAGTGGCTCACGCTGCTCGGTGAGACCATTCTCATCAGCTACGTTGGCACCCTCATCGGCGCGACAGTCGCCTTTGCGTTGAATTTCCTCGCGGCGGCCAATACCGCCCCATCAGCGCCGCTGCGCATCTTCGTCAAGCGTTTGCTGGAGTTCTGCCGCACGGTTCCGGACATCGTGTTCGCATTGATCTTCGTGATCGCCTTCGGTCTTGGCCCTATGGCCGGCGTTCTGGCGATTGCGATCCACTGCGCTGGCGCATTGGGCAAACAATACACCGAGATCGTCGAGAACATCGACATGAAGCCCGTTGAGGGTATTCGGTCCACTGGCGCAAGCTGGGTCGAGTGCATGCGCTTTGCGGTCGTGCCGCAGGTCATCGCCGGTTTCTCCAGCTATTCCCTGCTGCGTTTCGAGATGAACGTGCGCGGCGCTTCGGTGATGGGCTTTGTCGGCGCAGGCGGCATCGGCCAGGAGCTGATCGTCGCCGTGCGCAAGTTCTATTATTCCGACGTCAGCGCCATTCTGCTGATGATCATCGTCACGGTGTTCGTCATCGATATCGCCACAGGCTGGCTGCGCGGCCGGACGTTCGGCAAGGAGACCCGGTCATGAGCAAATTTCTCAGCACAGATCGCGAAGCGCTGCGTTCGCGTTATCCTGCAGTGTTCAGCCAGTCCGCCGGGTCTCGCGCCCGAGTACCAAGCATCATCGTCGCTGCCCTGGCGCTGCTTGTATTCAGCCTCTACGAACTCGAGTTCTCATTCACGCGCGTGATGGCCGGGCTGACGCAACTCGGCTGGATCGTCACCTTGATGATGCCGCCAGATCCGGGCAGCTCGTTCCCTTCCTATCTCGCAGCGATGGGAGAGACCCTGTCGATCGCCCTGCTCGGCACGACGCTTGGCGGCCGTGATGGCGCTGCCCGTCAGCCTGCTCGCCGCGCGAAACATCGTGCCATCGAACTGGTTCCGGTTTCCGGTGCGGCGTTTTCTGGATTCCGTGCGTGGCGTGGATACGCTGATCTGGGCGCTGGTCTGGATCAACGTGGTTGGCCTCGGTCCCTTCGCCGGCGTCCTGGCCATCGCGGTCGCCGACTTCGGCGCGTTCGGCAAGCTGTTCTCCGAAGCGTTTGAGCTCGCAGACAAGAAGCAGGTCGAGGGCGTGCGCGCCTCGGGCGGCAACAGCCTGCATGAAATCAGGTTCGGCTTGCTGCCCCAGGTTCTGCCGGTCATCGCCGGGCCAGGTGCTCTACTTCATCGAGTTCGAACACCCGCTCCGCCACCATCATCGGCATCGTCGGCGCAGGCGGTATCGGCCTGCAGCTCGCCGAACAGATCCGCCTGCTCGAATGGCAAAAAGTGTCGTTCCTGATCCTGATGATTCTCGTCGCTGTTGCGATCATCGACTGGATCTCGACCCGGTTGCGCTTCGCCATCATCGGTCGGCGCGCGACGATCTGATCACAACTCTCACAGCTGAGACCGGCACTCCGGCCTCAGCTGTTGTTCTCCACCATGAACTCGACCCGCTCGGCGGCGAACCGCGAGCGCGATGTCAGCAACGGCACGCCGTCCGGCATCGACATCGGTACTTTCGACAATCAGGACCGGCCGTCCGAGTGCAAGATCGAGCCTCGTGGCATCGCCGGCATCGATGATCGCCGCAGTCACCCGGGTCGAATGCCGGCGATAATCCTTGATGTTGTAATAGGCCAGCACACGCGTCATCGAATGCATGCGCTCATAGATCGGCGCAGCGTCAGCGAAACGCACGGCCGATAGCCAGGTGGTCGCGACGCAGATTGGCGCGCGATCGGCAAAGCGCAGCACGTCAAGCCGCAGCAGCGGTGCGCCGGTCTTAAGCTTCAATTGCTTCGCCAGTTCGCGCGGCGCCGGCTCGATGCATGAGCCGATCAATTGTCCGCCAGGCTCGCGCCCACCCGCGCCGACAATATCGGAGAAGCGCGTCCGCGCACGCAGCGGATAGGTCAGCTTCGGCGCATCGACATAGGTGCCGCTGCCGCGCTCGGCCCGCACCAGCCCGCGCTCGGCCAATGACGCCAGCGCGCGCCGAACGGTATGCCGATTGACGCGATAGGTCTCGGCGATGATCGGTTTCACCCGGAAGCTTTTCGCCGGTCGCAAAGCGCCCGCTGGCGATATCGCGCTCGATGCCATCGGCGACCTGTCGCCACAAGGCCACGCCGATGGGTTTATCCTGAATGGCCACGGTGCTGCGTCTCACAAAGAAGTTGCGTCACGATAACGAAAGATCATGACGCTGTCACGGAACGGTCATTGCCGCGCCTCTAATAAGTTGTCTAGCAATATAGACAACTTGATTGGGACCGGGAAGCGATGAGCACAGCCCTGAACGATCAGCAGACGCGACGCCGCTCGGCGATGACGGTGCTGACCCATGCCGCCAGAACCGAGATTGCACGCTGCCTCGAGGCGCTGGCCATTCCTGCTTACGAGCGGCTGCGCGCGCCGGAGAGCGGGCTGGTGATGCTGCGTGGCAGGATCGGCGGCGACGGCGCGCCGTTCAACCTTGGTGAAGCCGCCGTGTCGCGCGCCGCGATCCGCCTCAACACTGGCGAGACCGGCTTCGGCTACACGCTTGGCCGCGACCACGCCAAGGCCGAGTTGATCGCGCTCTGCGACGCGCTGATCCAGACGGCTGATTTTGCCGAAGCGATTGAGACCCATGTGCTGAAACCTTTGCGGGCGCCATCAAGACGCCGCGCGCGCGCGCACGGCTGCACAGACCGCTGCGACCAAAGTCGATTTCTACACACTCGTGCGCGGGGAAGCCTGATCATGACCATGACCACAGAGATGCCCGCGGGTTTCGCGGACACGGTCGCATCCGCTCAATCGACGTTCCGCGCGGTGATGGAAGCCATGGCGCGGCCGGGAACCGTGCAACACATCGCTGCGCGGTCTGGCGTGCCGCAGCCCTGATGCGCGGCTCCGCCGCCATTGCGCTAACGCTGTTCGATCAGGACACGCCGGTGTGGCTGGATAGCAAAGCTGCCGCGACGCCTGATATCAGTAACTGGATCAGGTTTCACACCAGCGCGCCGGTGATCGCCGAGACATCAGGCTGCAGCTTCGCGCTGATCGCCAATCCCGCCGCCATGCCCGACTTTGACGGCTTCGCACTCGGGACCGCCGAATATCCTGACCGCTCCACCACCGTGATCATGCAGGTGACCAGCGTGACCGAAGGCCCGGCCTATGAATTGCACGGCCCCGGCATCGATGGCGTCGCCATGCTCCACGCCAACATCGATCTGCCCGACTGGCTTGATCGCCTCGCGCTGAACGCAACGCTGTTCCCGCGCGGCATCGACCTCATCCTCGTCGCTGACGACGCCATCGTCGCGATCCCGCGCACCACGCGCCTTGTTGCGAAGGAAGGCTGACCATGTATGTAGCCGTCAAGGGTGGCGAACGCGCCATCGAGAATGCGCATCGGTTGATGGCGCATGAGCGTCGTGGCGACCGCGACGTTGCAGAAGTCTCGCTGGCGCAGATTTCTGAACAGCTCAGCCTCGGCGTCGATCGCGTCATGAGCGAAGGCTCGCTGTATGATCGTGAGTTGGCTGCGCTGGCCATCAAGCAGGCGCGCGGCGACATGATCGAAGCAATTTTCCTGCTGCGCGCGTTCCGCGCCACGCTGCCGCGCTTCGGCGCCAGCGAGCCGGTCGACACTGCGCAGATGCAGGTGCGCCGCCGTGTCTCCTCGACCTTCAAGGATATGCCGGGTGGCCAGATCCTCGGCTCGACCTTCGACTATACCCATCGCCTGCTCGATCCCGCGCTGGCAGGCGTCTCCACACCGGACGAGCCCGCGCAGGCCGAGGCGCAATCCACCGTGATGCCGCGCGTCACCGACATTCTCGGCCGCGACGGCCTGATCGAAGCGTCTCCCGCTGAACGTCCTGATCAGCCGGTCGGCGACCTCACCCGCGATGCCTTGAGCTTCCCTGCCGGGCGTGACCTGCGGTTGCAAAATCTCGCCCGCGCCGACGAAGGCTTCCTGCTGGCGCTCGGCTATTCATCGCAGCGCGGCTATGGCCGCAACCATCCGTTCGCCGGCGAAATTCGCGTCGGTGAAGTCGAGGTTGAATTCTTCGCCGAAGATGTCGGCTTCGCCGTGCCGCTTGGCTCGGTCACGCTCACCGAATGCCAGATGGTCAACCAGTTCAAGGGCACCGACACCGAAGCGCCGTGCTTCACCCGTGGTTATGGGCTCGCCTTCGGTCAATCCGAACGCAAGGCGATGTCAATGGCGCTGGTCGACCGCGCGCTGCGCGCCCGCGAGCTTGGCGAAGACGTCGCCGCACCGTCGCAAGACGAGGAGTTCGTGCTGTCGCATTCCGACAACGTGCAGGCCACCGGTTTCGTCGAACATCTCAAGCTGCCGCATTACGTCGACTTCCAGTCCGAGCTTGGGCTGCTGCGCAAGCTGCGCGATGAATTCACCAACGCCAACACCGCGACCGATGCCATTCAGGAGGCTGCGGAATGAACGCGCCGACATATAACTTCGCCTATCTCGACGAACAGACCAAGCGGATGATCCGCCGCGCCATTCTGAAGGCCATCGCGATCCCCGGCTATCAGGTGCCCTTCGCCAGCCGCGAAATGCCAATGCCCTATGGCTGGGGCACCGGCGGCGTGCAGGTGACGGCCGCTGTCCTTGGCGCCAGCGATGTGCTGAAGGTGATCGACCAGGGTTCCGACGACACCACCAATGCGATCTCGATTCGCAAATTCTTCGAGAAGACCGCTGGCGTCGCCGTCACCACCCGCACCGCGGACGCCAGCGTGATCCAGACCCGCCACCGCATTCCGGAAGCGGGCCTGCATGCGCAACAGGTGCTGGTCTATCAGGTGCCGATCCCGGAGCCGCTGCGCTTCCTGGAACCGCGCGAGACGGAAACGCGGCGGATGCATGCGCTCGGCGAATATGGCCTGATGCATGTCAAATTGTATGAGGACATCGCCCGCTTCGGCCACATCGCGACGTCCTATGCCTATCCGGTCAAGGTCAACGCGCGCTATGTGATGGACCCGTCGCCAACGCCGAAGTTCGACAATCCGAAAATGAACAATTGCCCCGCCCTGCAGCTGTTCGGCGCAGGCCGCGAGAAGCGCATCTACGCGATCCCGCCCTACACCTCGGTGGTGTCACTCGACTTTGAGGATCATCCATTCGCACCCTACAAGCACGACGCCTGCTGTGCGCTATGCGGCTCCGACACCTCCTATCTCGATGAGGTTGTCACCGACAACGCGGGCAATCGCATGTTCGTCTGCTCCGACACCGACTATTGCGAGACACGACAGCTTGATGGGCATCGCGGCAGCGAAAGCGCGCCCTATGCGGAGACTGACAATGCATGATGTGACGAAAGCCTTTGTCGATGGCGACCAGCCGCTGCTGGTGGCTGAGGGGTTGAGCAAATCCTTCGGGCGTCTCCACGCCTGTCGCGATGTATCGTTCGCGCTCTATCCCGGTGAAGTGCTGGCGATCGTCGGCGAGTCCGGTTCCGGAAAGTCAACGCTGCTGCAAATGTTGTCGACCCAACTGACGCCCGATGCTGGCGCAGTGTCCTATCGCATGCGCGATGGCGTGACGCGCGATCTCGCCGCGCTGAGCGAAGCCGAGCGCCGCTTCCTGTTTCGCACCGATTGGGGCTTCGTGCATCAGGATGCAGCCAGGGGCCTGCGCATGGGCGTCTCCGCCGGCGCGAATGTCGGCGAGCGGCTGATGGCTGTCGGCCACAATCATTACGGCCAGATCCGCCAGTCCGCGACGAGCTGGCTCGACCGCGTCGAGATTGCCGCCGAACGCATCGACGATGCGCCGAAGAATTTCTCGGGCGGGATGCGGCAACGGCTGCAGATTGCGCGCAATCTCGTCACCGAACCACGGCTCGTGTTCATGGATGAGCCGACCGGCGGCCTCGACGTTTCGGTTCAGGCGCGGCTGCTCGACATGATGCGCACGCTGGTCAGCGAGCTCGGGCTTTCCGCCATTGTCGTCACCCATGATCTCGCCGTCGCACGGTTGTTGTCGCACCGGGTGATGGTGATGCAGGGCGGCCGCGTCATCGAGACCGGGCTGACCGACCAGGTGCTCGACGATCCGCGCGAGCCCTATACGCAACTGCTCGTCTCCTCGATCCTGCCCGCGTGAGGTTCGCCATGATTCCGATGATTGATATCCGCAACGCAGAGAAAACATTTGTCATGCACCTGCAGGGCGGCGTGCAGCTGCCCGTCGTGCGCAATGTCTCGTTCCATGTTGCTGCCGGCGAATGTGTCGTGCTGAGCGGCCCATCCGGCGCAGGCAAGTCCTCAATCCTGAAGATGATCTTTGGCAACTACCGCTGCGATGGCGGTCGCATTGATGTGCGCCATC
Source organism: uncultured Alphaproteobacteria bacterium (assembly GCA_963717905.1). Classification (GTDB taxonomy): domain Bacteria; phylum Pseudomonadota; class Alphaproteobacteria; order Rhizobiales; family Xanthobacteraceae; genus Tardiphaga. The sequence continues at coordinate 975,976 of CAVQXM010000006.1, read as the reverse complement.
TCGGCGCGTGCATCGATCTTGCCCGAGCCGAGCCGCGGCAGATTCTCAGCCTCCGCCGCAACACCATCGGCTATGTCAGCCAGTTCCTGCGCGCCGTGCCGCGCGTCGCCGCGCGCGATGTGGTCGCCGAGCCGCTGCTGCAGGCGGGCGTCGCTCGCGATGAGGCGCGCGCCCGCGCTGGCGTGCTGCTGCGCCGGCTCAACATTCCCGAGCGGCTGTGGCAACTGCCGCCCTCGACCTTCTCCGGCGGCGAACAGCAACGCGTCAACATCGCGCGCGGGTTTATCTCCGACCTGCCGATCCTGCTGCTCGATGAACCCACCGCGTCACTCGACGCCGCTAACCGTGCAGTTGTGGTCGAACTGGTCGCCGAGAAGAAACGCGCCGGCGTCGCCATGGTCGCCATCGTGCATGATGATGAAGTCCGGCAGTTGATCGCAGACCGTCTGGTTGACGTCACCTCGTTTGCCGCGAACGCTTAAGGAAGAAGACGATGACAGTACAACAACACGACGCCATCATCGGCAATGCCCGCGTGGTGCTCGCGGATCGCGTGATCGAGAACGGTTGGGTCGCTATGGCCGATGGCTTGATCGCCGAAGTCGGCGAAGGCGCAGCGCCCGCAGGCAGCGACGACGCCAACGGCGATCTCGTGATGCCGGGGCTGATCGAACTGCACACCGATCACCTGGAGGCGCATTACGTCCCGCGCCCAAAGGTGCTGTGGGACCCGATCGCCGCCGTCGTTGCCTATGATGCGCAGCTCGCGACGTCCGGCATCACCACGGTGTTTGACTCGCTGCGGGTGTGGCGCGAAGAAGGCGCCGAAGGTCTTGATTCCAACTCAGACATCTTGGGCAACGCCATCGCTGAAGCTCAGGAAGCAAAGCTGCTGCGCGCCGATCACTTCCTGCATCTGCGCTGCGAGGTGCCGATGCCCAGCGCGGTCGAGGATGTCCGCGCCATGATTGATCGGCCGCTGGTGCGGCTGATGTCGGTGATGGATCACACGCCGGGCCAGCGCCAGTTTCGCGACGAGGCCAAGATGCGCGATTACTATCGCGGCAAGAACGGCGGCACGTCAGACGCCCAGCTCGATGTGCTGTTCGCCCGGCGGATCGAATTTCAAAAGATCTACGCTGAACCGAACATGCGCGAGATCGTGGCCATGGCCCATGCCCGCAACATTCCGCTGGCGAGCCATGATGATACAACGATCGACAACGTTGCCGACGCCTTGCGCGACAAGGTCTCGGTTGCGGAGTTTCCGACCACCCTCGAAGCTGCGCGCGCCTTGCGCGAAGCTGGCATCGGCATCATGATGGGCGCGCCGAACGTGGTGCGCAATGGCTCGCATTCAGGCAATGTTGCAGCCGTGGATCTTGCCCGTGAAGGCCTGCTGGATATGCTGTCGTCTGATTACATTCCGTCGAGCCTGCTGATGGGCGCGCTGCAACTACCGGAGCGTGTGCCGTCAATCGATCTGGCGAGCGCGATCCGCACCGTCACCAAACGTCCTGCAGAGGCGGTGGGCCTGACAGACCGCGGCGACATCGCGGTGGGCAAGCGCGCCGATCTGATCCGCGTGAGCGTAACGCGCGGCATTCCGGTGGTTCGCTGCGCCTGGCGCGAAGGGCGGCGTGTGGCATGAGCGGGATGTCGACAAGCGCCGAACAGCAGATATCGATGATTGGCCCCGGTCGCCTGGTGCTGGTCGTCGGCCCCTCGGGCGCGGGCAAGGATACGTTGATCGATCTGGCGCGCGCTGCCTGCGCCAACGAAGATGGCGTCGTCTTCGCTCGGCGCGTGGTCACGCGCGCGGCAACCAGCTTCGAGAACAACATTCAGCTCAGCCCGGCGGCACTTTGCCGAGGCGCGCGACAACGGCGCATTCGCCGCCGACTGGATGGCGCATGGCCTGCATTACGCCCTGCCGATCGCGCTTGACGACGACATCCGCGCGGGCCGCACCGTGGTCGCCAATATCTCGCGCTCGGTCATCGCTCCCCTGCGCCAGCGCTACGCCCATGTCGCTGTGGTGCTGATCACCGCGCCGCCGGACGTTCTCGCCGCGCGGCTGAGCGCCCGTGGGCGCGGCAGCGATGGCCCGATCGAACACCGGCTGAAGCGCAGCGCAGGCGATTTCACCGCGGAGCTGACCATCAACAATGTCGGCGCGCCCGACCAAACCATCGCGCCGCTGCTCGCGTTGTTGTTCGCGCGCCGCTAGATCGCGAGATATTCGCGGCGCAGCTCGGCGTTCTCCAGCACTTCCTTGGCGGTGCCGGCGAAGGCGACCTCGCCGGTGTCAAGGATCACGGCGCTATCAGCCAGGCGCAGCGCCGCGACAGCGTTTTGCTCGACGATGATCGTGGTAATGCCGAGTTCCTTGATCTCGTGCAGAATGCGCTCGATCTCCTTGCACGATGACCGGCGCCAGCCCCTCATAGGGTTCGTCGAGCAACAGCAGCTTGATATCGCGCGCCAGCGCCCGGGCAATCGCCAGCATCTGCTGTTCGCCGCCTGAAAGGGTCACGCCTTCCTGATTGCGGCGTTCAGCCAATCGCGGGAAGTGCGAATAGATCCGCTCCAGTTCCCAGCCACGCTTGGGCGCGACCTGCGCCAGCATCAGGTTCTCCTCGACCGTCAGACCCTGGATGATGCGCCGGTCTTCGTGGACGAGCTGAATGCCGGCCTGCGCCGCCTGGTATCCCTGCATCGGACCAATGGCCTGGCCATCGAGCCAGATCTCGCCCTTGGTCAGCGTCGGGATATCCGCTCGCGCGATCAGCCGCAGCGTCGAGGTTTTGCCCGCGCCGTTGCGCCCGAGCAGCGCCAGGATCTTGCCCCGCTCGACTGATAGCGACACGCCATGGACGATGTAGCTTTCGCCGTAATAGCCATGGATATCGTTGACTGAAAAGAAGGGACGCGGTGACAGCGCCGCGCCAGCGGCGACGATATCGTGTTCCTTGATCATCTCGTTCATTCGACCGCTCCTCCCAGATAGGCTTCCTGCACGCGCGGATCGTTGCGCATGTCCTGCGGCAGGCCGTCAGCGATGATCTTGCCCTGCGCCAGCACGGAGATGCGATCCGCCAGCGAGAACACAACATGCATGTCGTGCTCGATGATCACCTTGGTCATGCCCCGTGCCTTGATCTTCTGCAGCAGGTCGATGGTGGTGTTGGTATCGTGGCGTGACATGCCCGCCGTCGGTTCATCCAGCAACAGAAGCCGTGGATGTTGAATCAGGCACATCGCCAGTTCGAGCCGTCGCTTGTCGCCGCGCGAGAGCACGCTGGCATGTGTATCGCGCTGCGCGGCGAGGCCCACATCCTCGAGAATGTGTTCGGCCTCATCACGGATTTCAGCTTCACTGGTTACTGAACGAAACATGTTGACGCGGAATGCGCCATCCCGTTTGGCGAACGCGGGAGCCATGACGTTGTGCAGAATTGACAGATCAGGAAAGATCTCGGGCGTCTGAAACACCCGCGCGATGCCAACCTGATTGATCTCATGCGGCTTCTTGCCGGTCAGGATATGCCCGTCGAAGATCACTGCGCCGCTGGTCGGCGTCAACCGCCCGATGACGACGTTGAGCAAGGTTGATTTGCCGGCCCCGTTCGGGCCGATGATGGCGTGGGTCTTGCCCTCCTCGATCTGAAGATCGATATTGGACAGGGCGTGCAAGCCGCCGAAGTTCTTGTAGACGTCGGCAACATGCAAAACGATGTTGCGCGAATTGTCGTGCCCGTTGGCGCCAATGGCCATGATGCTCTCCCTGTCCTATTCGGCCGGCTGCGCCTGATGCGGAATGACCGCATCCTTCGACGTTCGCTTCTGTAGTCGCGCGGTGATGCGGCGTGCGCCCTCCATCAGCCCTCCCGGCAGGAAGACAACGACCAGAACAAACATCAACCCGAGCGTGAGATGCCATCCCTCCCCGACAAACTTGCTGCTGATCGCGACCATCACGTTCTCGAGTCCATCCGGCAGGATGGAGTAGAACCGATGCAGCATCTGTTCGTTGAAAGCCGAAAAGATGTTTTCGAGGTATTTGATCAGCCACGCGCCAATCACCGGCCCCATCAGGGTGCCGACGCCGCCGAGGATCGTCATCAGCACCACTTCGCCAGACGCCGTCCACTGCATGCGCTCCGGCCCGGCAATCGGATCCGTCACCGCCAGCAGGCCGCCGGCGAGGCCGGCATACATGCCGGAGATGACAAAGGCCGCGAGCATATAGGGCCGGATGTTGAAGCCGGTATAGCTCATGCGCGTCTGGTTGGACTTGATACCGCGCAGCATCATGCCGAATGGCGAGGCGAAGATTTTCTGCGAAATGAAGAAGGTGACGATCAGGATGATTGCGCAGAAATAGAAGCCGTAGAAGCCGCCCATCTCCAGGCCGAACAGCGTCGGACTCGGCAGGCCCGCCATCCGATCGCGGAACATCATGTCGATGATGCGCGGATCCTTGGTATTCAACAGCAGGCCGGTTTCACCTTGCGTGATCGGCGTCAGCACTGAATAGGCCAGGCTGTAGCACATCTGCGCGAAAGCCAGTGTGAGAATGGCGAAATAGATGCCGGTTCGTTTCAGGCACAGATAGCCGATGACCACCGAGAACAGCCCGGCGACGACAATGGCGAAAAACACTGCCGGAAGGACGTTCATGGTGAGCAGCTTGAACGACCACACCGCCGTGTAGGAGCCGATGCCGAGGAACGCCGCGTGTCCGAACGACAGATAGCCCGTCAGACCGAACAGAATGTTGAAGCCGATGGCGAAGATCGCAAAGATCGCAAACTTCTGCAGCAGGCCGGGGTAGGACGCACCGAACGGGGCCAGCCAGATCGGCATTGTCAGCACGGCCAGGGCAAACACCGCCAGCTTGATCGCATCGCGTCTTTCGAGAGAGAACACCGAACCCATCCTAGTTCTCCATGACGCCTTGGCGTCCCATCAGGCCTCGCGGGCGCACCAGCAGAATAACGACGGCGACGAAATAGATGACAATCTGGTCGATGCCGGGAATGAAGGACTTGACCTCCGTCATCGACGCAAAGGACTGCAGGATGCCGAGCAGGAAGCCCGCCAGCACTGCGCCGGGCAGCGAGCCCATGCCGCCGACGACGACCACGACGAAGCTCAACACCAGGAAGTCCATGCCGAGATGGTAGTTGGGCGAGAGCAGCGGCGTATACATCACGCCGGCGAGACCGGCGACCACGGCGGCGACGCCGAACATGATGGTGAAACGCCTGTCGATATTGATGCCGAGCAAGGACACCGTCTGGCGATCATTCATGCCAGCGCGCACAACCATGCCGAAGGTGGTGAAGCGCAGGAATGCGAACACCGCGCCGATGATGATCAGCGAAAAGACGAAATAGACCAGCCGCCACCAGGGATAGGTCAGCATGCCGGGGTCCATGCCGATCCATGCGCCAAGATCGGCAGCGCCGCGCAGCGCTTGCGGCATCGGCTGCGGAATCGGATTGGGGCCGAAGATGCTCTTGACGATCTCCTGCAGCACGATGGCGAGACCGAAGGTCACCAGAATCTGCTCGGCGTGCGTCCGCTTGTAGAAATGCTTGATCAGGCCGCGCTCCATCGCGAGGCCAATCAGCAGCATGACGGGTATCGCCAGAAGAATCGAAATCGGCACCGAATAGTCGACCAGCATCGCGCCGAAATCGCCGAACCAGTTCTGCACGATCGGCGTCTTGATCTCGACCGGCTGGCCCCATGGCGTCAGCTTGGTCGGGTCCTTGGTCACGGTCTGGATCGTAATGAGATAACGGAACGAGACGGCGCAGAACGCCCCGAGCATGAACAGCGCGCCATGCGCGAAGTTGACGACCCCCAACGTTCCGAACACCAGCGTCAGTCCCAGCGCGATCAACGCATAGGCCCCGCCCTTGTCCAGACCGTTCAGCAATTGCGCAAGTATGGCATTCATTCCGATCGCCTCATCGTCCCCGGATGGTCAATTGAGAAAGCAAAGCCCGGCTGCAGATCGCAGCCGGGCTTTCCATGCGTGTCAGCACTTGTTGGGTTCGTAGGGACCAAGCTCGCCGCCGAAGATCTTCGGATCGTAGGTCACGTCCTTGCGTGACGCGTTGCCGATGACATCGAGCACGTCGAACTTGCTGGTCGGCTTCTGGTTGCCGCGCACCACCAGAACTTCCTTGAAGCACTGGTGATCCGTGTCGCGATACAGCGTCGGGCCGTTGCCCATGCCGTCGAACTCGAAGCCTTCCAGCGCCTTGATGACTTCCGGCGGATAGAAGGTGCCTGCGCGCTGGCAGGCGTCGGCGTACAGCAGAACCTGCACATAGCCGGTGTGCGAGGACTGCGACGGCGGCTGGCCATAGGCTTCGCCATAGGACTTGGTGAAGGCCTTGGAGCCAGCGTCCGGCAAGTTCCAGTGCCAGTTCGACGTGCCGATGATGCCCTTCACGGCATCGCCGGCGCCCTGCGCCATCAGTTCGGAGAACATCGGCACAACGATCTGGAACTGCTTGCCGTTGACCTGCTTGTCGCGCAACCCGAACTGCACCGCCTGCGGCAGCGAGTTCACCATGTCATGGCCGTAGTGGTTGAGGATCAGCACGTCGGCGCCGGAGTTGGCAACCGGCGTCAGATACTGCGAGTAGTCGCCGAGGCCGAGCGGCGAGCGAACGGTCGCAACCGTCTTCCAGCCCAGCGCTTCGGTTGCCGCCTTGATCAATTCCTCCTGGGTCCAGCCCCAGGTGTAGTCAGCCGTGATGTGATAGGCGCGGCGCTCACTGCCGTATTCCTTGGCGAGAAACGGCGCGATGGCGACGCCCGACTGATAGGCATTGAAGAAGTGCCGGAAGCCGTAGCGACGCTTGTCCTTGCCGGTGGTGTCGTTGGAGTGGGTCAGGCCGGCCATATAGATGACGCCCTTTTCCTGACACAGGCTCTGCATCGCGATCGCCTCGCCCGACGTCACGCTGCCGGTCACCATGATGACCTTGTCACGCTCGATCATGCGGCGGGCGCTGTCGCGCGCAGCGTCGGTCTTGGTCTGGGTGTCGCCGCTGACGAAGGCGACCTTCTTGCCGAGAATGCCGTTGCCCTTCAGCACGGTCGGCTTGAACGTCTTGAGCATGCCGCCGTCGCCCTCGCCGTTGAGGTGCTTGACCGCGAGTTGATAGCCCTTGAGCTGGTCGAGGCCTTCTTCGGCATAGGTGCCGGTCTGAGGCACGTTGAAGCCGAGGGTTACAGTGCCGCCCGTCGGATTGTTGCAAAAATCCTTCGCCCACGCTCCCCTGCTAAACACAAATGGCGCTGCGCCGGCAGCGACCAATCCCGCCCCTGCCTTGATAATCGTACGCCTGTTCGGACCCTGCCCGCGATCAGTCATTTCGTCCTCCCTTGCTAATGGCTTTTTTTGCTCATCATTCAAAGAAGTATGTCGGCGGCGATAACTAACAGCAACAACCAACTGGTATCACTGGAACAATTTGTAAATCGTTGAACGCGAAATCAGTCAATCTTGTAAATTCATGACGGCGCTCTAGAGTTTGTTCGGGCCGGCAAAGGTCCGCGGGGGACAAGTCATGCGTGCGCCGATCGGCATCAGAATTCGCAGCCGGCGAAAATCACAAGGACTTGTCGCAAGCGGACTTCGCCCGCGCGGTCGGCATTTCACCGAGCTATCTCAATCTGATCGAAGCCAACAAACGTGATGTCGGCGGCGCGCTGCTGCTGCGGATCGCCGCCGAGCTCGGCGTCAATATCGAACACCTCAGCGGCGACAAGGAGCAGCGGCTGCTCAACGATCTTCATGAGCTGCTGGCAGATCCGGCGCTCGCAGGGCTCGATGTCGAGCCCGGTGATCCACGCGAGCTCGTCGCCCAGTTTCCGGCCATGGCGCTTGCGCTCAACCGGCTGTATCGCGGCTATATCGACGCCAACATGAACGTTGAGGCCTTCGCGCAATCGGCTGAACTCCGATCCGCTGCTGTCCAATCTGCTGCATCAGATTCTGAGCCATGTCACCGCGATGCGCTCCAGCGCCGAAATCCTGCAGAGCGTGCCCGACCTCGACGCTCCGGACCAGAACCGTTTCCTCGATTCGATCAACCGCGAAGCGCGCAATCTGTCCGATCTCGCCAGAACGCTGATCGGCTATTTCGATCAATCCGCTACGATGCGGCGCGCCACCTCGCCGGTGCGTGAGGTGGACGATCTGATCATTGGCGAGAACAACTATTTCCCCGAGTTGGAGAGTGCGGCGCATGATCTTCGGAATGAAGTGGAGGCTGGCGGCAGCTTTGACGAGGCCGGCCTGACGCAGCTTCTGGCGCGCCGCTTCGCCATCCGGGTCGAAACCACGGCCGCTATGCGCACCAGCCGCAACGGCTTCCCTTCCCATTTCGGATTTGATGCCGACCAGAAAACCATGTGGTTTCAAAGGTCCGTTTCTGCGAGCACGCGCCGATTTCAACTGGCCCGCCTGCTGACTGAACTGGCCCTTGCGGACACGGTCGCCCGCCATACCAATGACCCGCGCCTGACGTCGCCAACCGCCCAGCGCATCGCCTATCGAGCCCTCGCATCCTATGTCGCCGGCGCGATGATCCTGCCGTATTCGCGCTTTCTCGAAGACGCCGAAACGAACCGCTATGATATCGACCTGTTGAAACAGAGCTATGCCGCCAGCTTCGAGCAAGTCGCGCACCGCCTCGTGACGCTGCGACGGCCGGGCGAGCAAGGCATCCCATTCGGATTTCTCCGCGCCGATCCCGGCCGGTCGTCTGATGAAGCAGTTTCCGCTTCCCGGCCTGCCGCTTTCCAGCGCCGGCCACGGCTGCCCGCTCTGGGCGATCTATGCCGCGCCGCGCAGCATCGGCCAGATTGTGCGGCAGGTCGTCTCATTTCCCGATGGCTCGCGCTATCTTTTCCTGGCGCGGACGGTGGAAAAGGGATTGGCGACCTATCGCGAACAGCCGCTGCATTCCTCGGTCATGCTGGCCTGCGAGATCCTTCATGCGGATCGCATTATCTACGGGCGAGAACTCAACTTCGCGGAGCCGTCGATTGCTGTCCCTGTCGGCCCGACCTGCCGCCTCTGCGTCCGCCGCGACTGCCAGCATCGCCAGGAGGAAGCCCGCGATCCGATCGACGGCAACACCACCGTTCGCCTGCCCCTCGTCCCGCGTGACTTCACGCTTGGCAACCCGAACTGATTAGGCTTAGCTCACATCCGCAGAATAGTAAGGGCGCTCGCGTGGGCGCGCGAAGTGGGGCAGCTCAGAACCCCGGCGAAGAAGCGACGCGGATGTCCTGCCACATCATCGCCCGCCAGGGCCGGATGCGACAGGGCCGAGCTAACGGGAGGGGCAGTTGTGGTGGACGTCCTTGTTGCGGAAGACGAGCCAGGAATCCTGGAATCGCTGGATTTTATCCTGCGCCGCGCAGGCTGGACGATCAGCACCGTCACGGATGGCGAAGCTGCGCTTGAAGCCGTTCAGCGCCTTCGCCCGCGGGTGATCGTGCTCGACCTGATGCTGCCGAAACGCAGCGGCTTTGAAGTCCTCAAGCAAATGAAAACCGACCGGGCGACACGCGACATTCCCATCCTGATCCTGACAGCAAAAGGCCAGCAGCGGGACCGCACGACCGCGGAGGACCTTGGCGCCGACAGGTTTGTGACCAAACCCTACGCCAATGAAGACGTCATCGACGCAGTTCGCGCGCTGCTGGAGCTATCACACCAACAAAGCACCAACTGACGCTGGCCAGATCGCTCCGGCCCGATGTTCTGGCATCTACCTGACGTCGTCGATAGAACCACGCGAGCGCCTCACATGCCGCCACCCAACAAGGCCAGTTCGGAAATCAGAAAGCGCGAACACACCGCGCTGATGTTGCCGATTGCCGGCGCACTCCTGATTGTCCCGCCCCTGCTGACGCTCTTCACCGCGCCCTACCGGATGTTCGGTGCGCCGCTGGAAACGATCTATTTGTTTGCGGTCTGGATCGCGATGATCGTCGGGACGGTGCTGGCCTCGCGGCACCTGCCCCGCGCCGAGATTTTCGAACGCGACACCGAGTCCAAGGGTGACGGCTGATGCTATCCGCTGACCTCGTCATCCTCACGGCGATCGCCTACGTCGGGCTGCTGTTCCTGCTCGCCTTTGTCTCCGATGCGCGATCGCAAAAGGGCAAAGGCGGCCTGCTGCGCTCACCCTTCGTCTATACGCTCTCGATTTCGGTCTATTGCACAAGCTGGACGTTCTACGGCGCTGTCGGAACGGCGGCGCGCAGCGGATTGGAATTTCTCGCCATCTATCTCGGGCCGACGCTGATCTTTCGTCGGCTGGTGGTTCATCCTGCGAAAGCTCGTCCGCATCGGCCGCATTCAGCGCATCACCTCGGTGGCTGACTTGCTGTCCTCACGTTTCGGCAAATCCAACCGGCTGGCCGTGCTCGTCACCGTCATCGCCATCATCAGCGTGACGCCCTATATCGCCCTCCAGCTCAAGGCGATCACCACGTCGATTCAGGTCGTCTCCGCCGCCAACGCCTCCGGCTCCGGCCCCCTCGCCGGTCTCGACGAAGTGACGCTGGCGTTCGGCGTTGCGGCCGGCATGGCGTTGTTCACGGTGCTGTTCGGCACCCGCAACGTCGACGCCAAGGAGCAACATCACGGCGTTGTCGCCGCGATCGCATTTGAAGCCATCGTCAAACTGATCGCTTTGGTCGCGGTCGGACTCTACGTCGTGTTCGGCATCAGTGACGGCCTTGAGAGCATCTACAACCGCGCCGCTGAGGCTGGCATCGAGATCTATTCGAAAGACACATTTGGCAGCCGCTGGGTGGCGATACTGATCCTGTCCGCGACCGCCGTGCTGTGCCTGCCACGTCAATTTCAGATCACCGTGGTCGAGAACTCGAACGAGAACCATCTGCGCACGGCGAGTTGGGCGTTTCCGACCTATCTGCTGCTGATCAGCCTGTTCACCATGCCGATCGCGCTGCACGGGCTGACGAGCCTGCCGGCGGGCTCGAACCCCGACATGTTCGTCCTTACGCTGCCGATGGCGAATGGCAATTCGGGCCTGGCGCTGTTCGCCTTCATCGGCGGCTTCTCGAGCGCAACATCGATGATCATCGTCGCCTCGATTGCCCTGTCGATCATGATCTCCAACCATATCGTTCTGCCGCTGGCGCTGCGCAAGTCGGTGAAGCTTGAGCTCTCCGGCGATCAGGGCATCGCACGGCTGCTGCTGAAGACACGCCGGATCTCGATCGGCGTCATTCTGCTGCTGGGCTTCCTGTACTTCTGGATGACGAGGGATTCCGATGCGCTCGCGCCGATCGGCCTGATCTCCTTCGCCGGTGTCGCGCAATTCCTGCCGGCGATGATGGCGGCGCTCTATTGGCGCGAAGCGACCGTCAAGGGCGCTTTCCTGGGCATCCTCACCGGCTTCACCGTCTGGGCATGGACCATGTTCCTGCCGAGTTTCGAATCCACCAGCACGGCGATCCATGATCTGCTGGTGACGGGCCCCTGGGGCATCAGCTTCCTGCGGCCCAATGCGCTGTTCGGCCTGTCAGGCCTCGATCCACTGGTGCATTCGGTATTCTGGAGCCTGTTCCTCAACACCGGGGTGCTGATCGCGGTGTCGCTGGCGACCAGCCAGAGCGTGCTGGAGCGCATTCAATCGTCGCAATTCGTCGACGTCTTCAAGCGCCCGGTCGGCATCGAGCCCAATCTCGTATGGGGCTCGGCGACGACGAGCGATCTGTTCTTCGTGACCGAGCGCGTGCTGGGATGGCATCGTGCGCGGGCGCTGTTTCAAGTCCATCGCCGAAACGCACGGCACATCGATCGCCGGTCAACTGGAGGTGTTTCCGGAATTCATCGGCGAGCTGGAGCGTGAACTTGCAGGCTCGATCGGCGCGGCCTCGGCGCATATCCTGTTATCGAAGGTGGTCTCCGGCGACGGCATGTCGCTTGAAGAGGTCATGACCATCGCCGACGAGACCCAGCAGGTGATCGAATATTCCCAGAAACTGGAGCGGACATCCGAGGAGCTTCGTCTCACCGCCGAAAAACTGCAGCAGGCCAACTCGCTGCTGCAGGAGCTGCACCAGCAGAAGGACGATTTCCTATCGCAGGTCAGCCATGAGGTCCGCACGCCGATGACCTCGATCCGGTCGTTCTCGGAGATCCTGCTGACCGACCGGCAGCTGACCGAGGCGCAGCGTGAGCGTTTCGCCTCGACGATCTATCACGAGAGCAAACGGCTGACCAAGCTGCTCGACGAGATCCTCGATCTCAGCGCGCTGGAACACGGCGAACGCAATTGGGACAACACGCCGACCGACGCAAATCTGGTGCTCGATCACGCCCTCGAAGTCTGCGAGGCGCTGGCCCGCCAGCGCGGAATGCGCATCGAAAGCGGGGCGCGCGCCAGCGATAGCTTCATCCTCGCTGACGCCAATCGCCTCTGTCAGGTCCTGATCAACATCATCTCGAATGCCATCAAGTATAACGGCGCGACCGAGCCCGTCGTCCGGATCAGATCCTTCATCCAGATGCAGAGCTATTGCATCGAGATCGCCGACAATGGCCCCGGCATCCCGCCCGAAAGCAGAGACAACATCTTCGAAAAATTCGTGCGCGGGCGGCACGACACCACCAGCTACACCATCGACCCCGGCCTCGGTCTCGGGCTGAACATCAGCCGCAGGATCCTGCTGAAGATGGGCGGCGATCTCGATCTGGTGGACGGCGATCTTGCCGGGGCCTGTTTCCGGCTGACGCTTCCCTTGCTGCAAGAGCCGCAACAAGCCGTCAGCGCGCAGGCGCAAGCATAGAGGCACCACAGCTCGGATCGGCGGCGCGCTTACCCGGCACCCAATACCGTTCGGATGCCGCCGGGCAGCACGTCGCGTAACGGTTGGTAAAATTTCGATCGCTGGCGAGCCCGGGATGTTCACCAGCCAGCGCAATTCATGGTAGATCGCCGCCATGAATTCGTTTTCCGATGTGACCCCGATCTATCATCCGCCGCTGCAGCCGCATGTTTCGATCCTCCACCGCGACGCAGACCTGATTGTGCTCGACAAGCCGAGCGGCCTTCTCTCGGTGCCCGGCCGTCACCCGGCCCTTGCGGACAGTCTGGCGACGCGCGTGCAGACATTGTTTCCGCAGGCGCTGATGATCCACCGGCTCGACAAGGACACCTCCGGCGTGGTGCTGATGTCGCTGAACCGCAAGGCGCATGCGGCGATTGCGGCGCAGTTCGAGGCGCGCACCACCGTGAAATCCTATATCGCGGAAGTCTGGGGCCGTGTGCAGGATGCGGAAGGCTTGATCGATCTGCCTTTGGCTATCGACCCGGACAGCAAACCGCGCCATCGTGTCGACCACGAGCACGGCAAGCCCGCGCAGACGCGCTGGCGCGTTCTAGGCTATGGCGAGCACAGCACCCGGCTGCAATTGTCGCCGCTGACCGGGCGTACACACCAATTGCGGGTGCATATGAAAGCCATCGGACACGTCATCCTGGGCGACGAGTTTTACGCCGACGGCGCGGCCCTTGCCGCCGCGGGCCGCCTGCTGCTGCACGCCGAACAGCTCGGCTTTCGCCATCCCGACGGCACAGCGATGACCTTCACCGCCCCCGTGCCGTTCTGAGTGCCGCCATGGCGAAAGATCTCGATACGGCAGCGCTGACGGTCGACTTTGTCGGCGGCTCGATCGGTCACCGCTTTCGTGCAGGCGAAGGGCGTGGCCAGGCGCTGGCGAAAGCCGCCGGGTTCTCATCGGGCATCACCCCCGACATTGTCGATGCGACGGCCGGGCTCGGCCGCGACGCCTTCTTTCTGGCCTCGCTCGGTGCAAGGGTCACGCTCATCGAGCGCTCAGCGACGATGCATGACCTGCTGGCGAAGGGGCTGGCGCGCGCCCGGGCGGAAGGTGGCCGCTATAGCGAGACCGTCGCCCGGATGACGCTGATCCATGGCGACTTCAGCGCCCTGCTGCCTGAACTGAAGCCGCAGGTGGTTCTGGTCGATCCGATGCACCCGCCACGCGGCAACACGGCGCTGGTGAAAAAAGAAATGCGGCTGATCCGCGAGATCGTCGGCACGGACGACGACGCCGCGCGGCTGATGCAGATCGCGCTGGAACTGCGCACAGTTTCGCGTGGTGCTGAAATGGCCGCTTCGCGCCGAGCCGATGCCAACGCTGCCCAAACCGTCGCATCAGATCATCGGCAAGAGCACGCGCTACGACGTCTTCGTCAAAGCCCGGCTGATGAAGCCACCCCCGCCAGAAGCAGCTTCCACCGACTGACGCAAGCGGCAGGCGCATCTGAACGCCTGCCGCAATTGCCTGAACATTCATCGCCACGCGGTTTGCTATCACCAGGTGTAGTTGACGCTGGCCTTGCCGAGGTAGCTCGTCAGGTTCGACGAGAACTCGCCCTCAAAAGTAGCCCCGAGCGTCACGCCGCTGGCAAGACTCAGCTCCGCCCCGGCCGTGACGAGCGCGGCGTCCGGCGCAGGCGTGGCGCCCGCGCTTCCGAAACGCGTGCCCGGCAACGCCTGGAAGCTCGCGGCCAGGCTGGCCACCTTGTCGTAGTTGTGCGCCCAGGCCGCACGTCCATGCAGCCCCAGCAGCGCGTCACCCCATTGCACAGTGCTGGCGAGCCGCAACCCAAGTTCACTGCGGGTTGCGCTGACCTGCTTCTCGTTGAAGGTCAGCGCGAAGCTGTCGTTCGCCCCATTGCCCTTTTCATGATAGCCCGGCAGGTGATAGCGCGTTGTCTGCGCTGCGACATAGGGCGTGATCCCGCCCCAGATTGTCTGCAACTCCCATCCTGCTTCAAACCGGCCGGACAGGCTGTGCGCCGAATAGGCCCCTTGCAGCCGCTCACCGGTCGGCGCCGTGCGATCGGTGGTGACGTCCTGCCAGCCGTAGGCCAAGGCCGCCGCGACATAGGCCGCGCCGCCAAACGCGTGGCGGCCATGCACGCCGAACTGGAACAGGTCACTGCGTCCGCTGCCGAAGCCATCGCCGAGTGAAAAGCTCGTTCCGCCACCGCCGAGCGCAAAACCGATCGTCGTGTCGGGCGAAGCCAGATAATCCAGGCCGCCGATGGTGCCATAGGTGCGGCTCGTCGCATTGCCCGTGCCAGCCGCCGGCTGTCCTGACACGCTGGCCATGCCACCGTAGGCCGCGCCGAACACGCGCCAGCGCGATGCGGCGAAGGCGGGAATATCAGACAGCGCCGCATAGGCATCGTGAAAGCTGGGCGCGCGCGGCGGCTCGGCCGCATAGCCAAGCGCCGGGGCGATCGCGCCGGCAGTCGCGGCCCATGGCAAACGGATCGACCAGCACATCCATGAACCGGTTCTGCGCGGCGACCCCCGCAAGCGGAGCTGCTGTCGCCACCTCGCCCGCCGCCATCGACAGCCCGCGCGCATCCATTTCGCCAAAAGCCAATGGAATTCCGCCATTGCTATCGAAATAGTTCTCAAGCGTAGCGGCTACACCCTGCTGGATCGGATTGAGCGCGCCATCCGGAGTGAGGTAACCCAGCTTCAGATCGAGGTAAGCATTGTTGGCGTCATACGACAGGCTCGTTCTGAAGCTCGACGGCAGATCGGTGTTGACCGGCCCGGAGAACTTGCCTTGCAGGCCGCCGGTCGCCGTCAGAACTGTATACTGCTTCTCGACATAGCTGCCGGGCGCAAACTGCGCGCGCACAACGGCGCTGTTCAGGGCGGCGACGCCGTTCACCTGCGTGAAGCTCGCATCTGTTGGCGTGACCTGTACTAGATAGCTCGACTTCGACGTGAAGCCGAGATTGCCATCGATAGTGAAGGTACCGGTGGCGCTGCCGGGCGCAAGCGTGCCGCCGTCAATCAGCGTGTCGCCGACCCGCGCCGCTGCCGCCGAGCATGCCGCCGGCTGTAACAGTGATCGGTGAGTCGGTGATCGCCCCGTCGACGACGAGCGAGCCGCCCTGCACCAGCGTTGCGCCGTTGAAGGTGTTGGTGTCGGTCACGCGGGTGACGCCCGCATTGACCGTCAGCGAGGCGCTGCCGCGAAGCGAAGAAATCGCGCCGCCATTCGAGACGATGGCGCCGCTGAGGCTGCCGTCGGTCAAACCGCCGCCATCAAGCACAACCGTATCAATGGCCTGATCATATCCATTGAGATCGAGCACGCCCCCGGACGCAATGATAGTACGGCTGGTTTCGCTGAATGCATTGGCGGTGTTGGCCCACAAAATGCCGGCGTTGATCAGTGTGTCGCCGGTATAGCTGTTGGCGCCCGACATCGTGAGGGCGCCGCCGGTCAACGTGACCGACGCCGTGCCTTCAAGACCGATGATAGAACCACCGGTGGCTGTCACCGCGCCAGCAAGCGCGCCATTGGTAATCGTTCCGCCTGCGAGGCGAACGTCATCGATAGTCTGCGTGAAACCGCCAAGATCAAGTGTGCCGGCTGCGTCAACGGTCGTGACACTCGCCGCGCTGAAGGCATTCTCGTTCTGCCCGACCAGCGAGCCCGACACGATGTCGGTGACGCCGGTATAGGTGTTTGAACCGGAGATCTTCGACGAGACGCCTGACACGGTGACCGAGGCCGCGCCACCCAGATTGTCGATCGTGCCACTGTTCGAACTCACAGCCCCTGTCAGCCTGCCGTTCGTGAGCGTTCCGCCGTTGAGCACCAGGGTATCGATGGTTTGCGAGAATGAACCGAGATCGAATGTGCCATTGGCGTTGACGGTGACCAGGCTGGCGGCGTTGAACACATTATTCGTAATTGTCGCCAGCGTTCCTTCATCGATCAGGACATCGCCGGTGAAATTGCTCGCCGTCGTCAAGCTGACTTTCGCCGCGCCGGTCTTGATCAATTCGCCGGTTCCGAAAAATCCATCTACAGAGCGATAGATCGTGTCATTGGCGTCCTGATCCAGCGTGAGTGAAGCGCCACTCCGGATTTCGATGCCGCCGACAATCCCGGACTCGGCCTTCTCCTCGGTGAGCGAGTTGGCGCCGCCCGTCAGGATGATGGCTCTTGCTCTCCAAGCACCGCGGATTTCGCCGCTGTTCACGATCGTCAGATTTTGGCCGACGATCCCCGCGCCACCTTCAGCGCCCATCGTACGGTTGGTGTCGAAATCGAATTGAGAACCGCGTGCTCCGCCTTCGCCGTTGCCGCCGAAAAAACAACGGGGGCTGCTTACGCCGGTGCCACCGCTGTCTCCACCGATGATCGTTCCTGAATTCCTGATCGTCACGGACCCGGTCGCCTGACCCGAAACGAAAATGCCCGCGCCGCCCCCGCCGCCAGCGCCGCTGGTCAGCGAATTAATCTTGCCGCCACTGCCGCCAATGATCTGGCCGGCATTTTCAATGACAACCTTTTGGCTGTTGTACAGAACCACACCCGCGCCGCCGCCCCCGCCGCCAGTGTCGAAGCCAGCGGCGCCACCGCCGCCACCACCACTGATTACGCCGGTGGCGGTGTTGGTGAGCGAAGCGTCCGTAACGATCCCGCTTCCGCCGCCGCCGCCGCTTTTTGCACCGCCGCCACCACCACCGCCCTGTATCGAACCGGAGTTTTCGATGAGAGACCCATCAGCGGTTCCAAGCACGACAGCGCCAGCGCCGCCGCCGCCGCCAGCCTGGCCGCCACCACCGCCGCCGCCGCCGATCGCTCCTGTATTGGAAAAGCCGCTATCGGTGACGTAACCGGTCCCGCCGCCGCCGCCATGGCGTTCGGAGCCCGCGCCGCCGGCCCCCCCGACCTGCCCGTTAAATCCGCTGCCGCCGCCGCCGCCGCCAGCATCCATGAAACGAGCCGCCGCCACCGCCGCCACCGCCAGCACCATTTCCACCATTGCCGCCAGCGCCAGACCAAGGGTCACCGAGCCCGCCGGTTCCGCCAGTAAACGGCCCGGTGGCTCCGGCGCCTCCGTCGCCGTTAGAGCCATTTCCGCCACGGCCGGCAGCGCCACTTGCTCCGGTCGTATCGTCGCCGTGCTTGCCGTGATTGTATCCGGCGCCGCCGCGCGCAACGCCCGACAACGTCCCGTCGCCGCCGGCGCCGCCACTGTTGGTCTGCGGCATGGTTCCGGTGCCGTGCGCGCCATCGCCATTAGGACCCGCGCCGCCGTCGCCGCCACGCGCCGAGCAATCGGCTGAACTCCATTCGCCGCCGCCGCCACCGCCCGTCAGGGGATCAGGGACATGAATCGGGCAGCGATCCTGGCCGCCACCGCCACCATTGCCGCCAGCCCAAGCCGCCGACAGCGGGGCCACGCACAAGGCGATCACCGACAGGCTGCGCAACCAGACTGCCGACCTGTGTTGATCCCGGGGAGCGATCCTGGCAAGTCCGGTGATTGTGTCGTTTGATCCGACGATGTTTGCCGCAGAGCAAATGGTGCTCGATGCGACCTGCGCCCAACGTGGCGACACTGTCTTCAACCGCAATTTTCTAGCCTTAAAACCTAGCAACCAGGCGCACTGCCGTAACACAGCAGGCCGCAAGAATCAGGAGTACGATCCGCACATAAGACCATAGTCCTGAATACCGGCAAGGCAACCGCAACAAGTCGGGACCGCCCACCGGCCACACGCAAAATGTCGCGGCCGGCCTTTGGGTCGGGATCATCGGGCTCAAGATGTTCGTTGGATGAGGCAGAGGGCGGCGGGCCAGGCCATCAACGGCTGCGCCGCATATCGCGGACGCCAAGCCCACAACGATTATTAAAGGAGTGCAATTTGAATGGCGCGCCGCACCGGGTGAAGATGATAACTATGCTTACGCTATAGCCCTCTAAAACGATGCACGCAGGCCAGTCGGAAACCGTTGAAATCGCGACGGGCAATACCCGTTGCACACGACACTTCGCTGCGTGATCGTGAATCGATCCGGACTGGCTTGCTCAATGTTGTCCAGTCGCCTGTTCAGCCGATCTGCTTTCCGCCGACCTCGATGCGGCCGATCACGCTTGCGGGCGCCGCGAAGTCGAAATCGGAAATCGCCTCATTCCTGGCGATGACCTGACCTGTCACCGTGATCGACTTTCCTTCGGTCCCCGGCTTCAGGCTCAAGCCATGCGCCTCCAGATGAACCACCTTGCCCCGGACGAGGCTGTCGCCCGCACCGCCCTCGGTCTTAATGGTCCCGTTGACCGTGATCGTGCCGAAGGGCTTGGAAAGCTGGACGCCAATTGCGCCGTCGCCGCGCGTGGTGATGTCCCGGAATGACGCAGCCTTGAGCGAGCCGTCATAAAGGTTGAAGCCTCGCCCGCCGAGGCCATGGGTTTCAATCGGCGCATCGACGGTCAAGCTATCGATGTCGCCGAAATTGACGAAGCCGATGCCGCTGCTTCCATAGGACGTGACCAAGGCCTTCGCGACCCAGGAATTCGACCTTGCCCCAGTTGTCGAGAACCATGTCGTTGGGTCCGTAGGTCGTGGTGGTGCTCTCGTTGACGACTTTTCTCGCGTGGACGCCGGAGCCGACGAACACGCCCCCGGTGATGAGGTTTCCGATGCCTTTCGGAATGCCGCCGTCCGAGTGGACCTCGCCCGTGGTCAGCAACGTCAGCTCGATTGTGCCACCCTCAGCGGTGGGCGCGGGGGCCTGGCTCATGTCGGCGTCGACAGGGATGAACCAGCCGCCGAAGACGAACACGCCGCTGCCCCGCAACGGCTGCTCCTTGCTGCCGCCTGACAGGTTCCGCGCCTCCACGGTCCACTGGCTCGCTCTGTCCTTTGAGGAGTTGTATACGGTGAGCCCGCCGAGCAGGACCTCCACGCCGAAACCGCCGGGACGATGGGCCGCCAGCCGCGCGTCCGCCTGCTCGACGTGAATGTCGTTCAGTTTGAGATCGCCTCGCCTGGCTTGGCTGGCCTCGAGGTGAACGCGCCCAATCGTCCTGATATCGCTGATGACGAGAGTGCCGAGATCGTCGGCGTCGTCCGCAAGTCCGAGAGCGACCTGGGTTTCGTCGGTCACCAGCCGCAAGCCGGCGACATGATGATCGGCGCTGAGCATCAGCCCCGGCTGGCCTTCCCTGAAGTGCAGCTCCGCGCCGCGACCCGCGCCGCGCAGGTGGGTTCCGGAAGGCAGCTTCAAGCTAGACAAGTCGGTGATCCGGCCCTCGACCTCGATACTGGTCGCCTTTTGACGAATCGCCTCCTGAAGCGAAACGGCGTCCTTTACACAGGTGATGACGTCGGCCATGTGGAACTCCTGTAATTTTCGGCACGTTGAGAAACTGCACCGCGTCAAACCGATGCCACCGCGACCCTTTACTATCTATCGCTCTTGTAAATATGTCGGATTGACCCGATTTGCAAATCTCACGACACCCTGATGGTTAGCCAGTTCGCCGCAGCAGAAGTATCGCGGTAGGAACAGACGCGCCTCGCCTGATCGCGCAGTTCTACGGGGAGCAGGGCACGGTTGTCTTGATGTTTACTGCACATTTAGTGCGGCAACCGGCGGAGTTCGGCGTTCGCAACCAAGCAACTTAGGGAAAATGGCGCGCCCGAAAGGATTCGAACCTCTGACCCCCAAATTCGTAGTCTGGTGCTCTATCCAGCTGAGCTACGGGCGCGCAAGTGGCTGATGTCACCGATGTTTTCGGGACCGCCAGTGGCTGGCGGCGCGAGCGCCTCCAACGCCGGCATAGCTACCCACTTGCGCATGGCTTTGCAAGCGCCCCGTCGCAAGTTCTTCAAAACATTTTCACACTGCTGATCCGCCGCGCATGTCTCAACCGATAGGAAACCGCCAATTGACGCGGAGAAGTTCCTCGTCGCGCGCGTTGCGGTAGTTTCGGAATATTCAGCGCATGTCACCCGGTCCGCAGGAAATTGGGGACAGTGTTCAGCTTGATCGGGCGATCGGGAACTGTGATTCGGAATGTCGCGCCACTTTCCCCCTCCACAAGCTCGATATCGCCGCCGTGGGCGCGCACCAATTCGGCTGAAATCGCCAGCCCCAATCCGTTGCCCCCGGGACGCGCGGAGGATTGAAACGCTTCGAACAGGTGATTGCGCGCATATTCGGCGACGCCAGCTCCATTGTCGGCAACTTCGATGCTGGCGACGGAGCCATTACGCTTGCCAACAATCAAAATACGAGGCGGCAGTCCGTCGGCAGTGTGATCGCATGCACTGCCCTGCAATGCCTCAACGGCATTGCGCACGACGTTGATCAAAATTCGAAACAGCTGATCCGGATCGGCATCGATCTCCAGCTGCGGCGCGACATCGACTTGAAGCTCGATCAATTCGTTGTGGGCGAGACCGACTGCCTCGATCACCTCGGCGACCAGCGGTTTCACACGCATGATCTGGCGCACCGGATCGGCCTCCTGCGCCGACCCATACGACAGCGTCGACTGGCACAGCCCGATGGCCCGCTCCAGCGAGCGCACCAGCTTTGGCGCAAACCGCTGCACGCGAGGCTCCGGCACCCGCGCCATCTGATCTGAGATCATCTGCGCCGCCGCCAGCATGTTGCGCAGGTCATGATTGATCTTCGAAACGGCAAGGCCCAGCGCCGCCAGCCTGCTCTTGTGATGCAGGGTTGTCACCAGTTCTCGCTGCATGTCGGACAGCTCACGCTCAACCACTCCGATTTCATCGCTGCGGTTGGATGGCTTCAGGATCCGCGCGACGCTTTCCGGATTTTTGCGATAGATTCCGAGGCTGGCCGCAAGGCGCCCCATCGGCCGCACAAACAGGAAATGCAGCACGAGAAACACAAACAGGGCGTAGAGCAGCGAGATCGCCAGGCCGGTCATCAAGATGCTGACGGAAAAGCGGCCGATAGCTTCGCGCAGCGGCGCCTCGTCAAGCAGCACCTCGACGTAATTCGAATGGCTGGCCGGGCCATCGCCGATCACCCGGATCACATGATCCTCTGTTTCAAGCATCGAGTGAACGGTTTCGACCACCGCCCGCCAGATCGTCATATTGCGCATGTCGACAACATGCTCGACCAATTCGGGGGGATCATTGCTCGACAGCAGCCGGCGATTGTTGCCAGTTTTGACGGCGACCGCGCGGGTACCGATGCTGTCAAGGATCTCCCGCGCCAGCCAATCGGGCACCATGCCGGTTGGCGCTGCGTCGAGCACAAGCACAGCCGTCGCCGCCCGCGCCAGCTTCTCGTTCAACAGCGAGGACCTGAAGTTGGCAATTGCCGGCAGGTAAATCAGAACCTGGACGAAGAGAACCATGGGAATAGTCAGCAACAACAGCTTTGCCGACAGGCCGAACCGGAAAGCGCGCCGCCGCTCGGACTGACCGAAGTCAACTGCCCGCTCGTCACTGTCACGCATGGGTCGGTTCATGGTCACAGATGCCATCGTGCTCTCAACGGCGTGAACGGTCAAATTATTTACCGAACACAACAGCTTACACAGCTAACACCCACTCAATGATACCTTGCGAAAGCATCATATTACCATAATTCATTTTTTGGGAACAGTTCGCGGCATTCGAACCGGTGGGAGTCGCCGGATTCGCCCGCTGAAAAACTCTGAAAACAACGGCTGAGTCGACGCATGGCAAGATTGACGGAAAGTGGTCACTCCCGTATAAGCCCGGCAACTGTCTGCGATGACCCGATCCTGATCGGGATGGTTTTGTTGCGCCGGCGACGGCGGTTTTAACCTCATCTGCGGACTCACCTCATTCCTCGGCTATTGCCCGGTCAGCGGAGATTACCGTGAAGCGGACTTATCAACCATCTAAACTGGTGCGCAAGCGCCGCCACGGCTTTCGCGCCCGTCTCGCCACCGTTGGCGGCCGCAAGATTTTGGCGGCTCGCCGTGCGCGCGGTCGCAAGCGTCTGAGCGCCTAAAGGCTCCTTGAGATCTCAGCCGTGGATCGATTAAGGCAGCGCGCGGAATTTATCGCCGTTGCCAGCGGGTCACGGATAAATAGTCCTGCTTTCGTTCTGCAGGCTCGACAACGCGATGACGCCGGCCCCACAAGGGTCGGCTTCACTGTAACCAAGAAAAACGGTACTGCCACCGAACGCAACCGGATCCGTCGCAGACTTCGCGAACTGGTTAGAAGTGTTGGTGACGCCTCCATGCGACCTCATAGCGACTATGTGCTCATCGGCCGTCGTGCCGCTTTAACGCGGGGATTCACGACCATGACTGATGACCTGCGCGTCGCACTCGCTCGCCTTAACAGGCAACTCTCGAAATGACCGTAGTGCGCAACACGTGGCGGACACCCTGTCTGTCGCCGTGCCGCTCCCCGTTCTGTGGATGACGAGAACTCCAACAATGACTGATAATCGCAACACAATAATTGCCGTCATTCTGTCCGGACTGGTGCTGATCGGGTGGCAATACTTCTTCAACATCCCGCAGATGGAAAAACAGCGCGCCGCCGAGCTCGCTGCAAAGAACCAGGCTGCCGTGACCCAGCCTCTCCAGCCGGGAAGCAGCGCTGTTCCGGGCCCGACTGCGCCTGACGCGCCGGCAACGGCGGCATCGCCCGTCGCGCCAGCCGCGCCCGTCACTGCTGTCATCAGCCGCGAAGCCGCTCTCGCCGCCTCGCCGCGCATCAAGATTGAAACGCCGCGCCTGACCGGCAGCATTGCGCTGAAGGGCGGCCGCGTTGACGATCTCTCGCTGAGCCAGTTCCACGAGACGGTCGACCCGAAGTCCCGTCCGATCGAGCTGTTTTCACCGTCGTCGACCAAGACCCCCTATTACGCTGAGTTCGGCTGGGTTGGCGCGAGCGGCGTTTCGCTCAAGATCCCCGACCAGAACACGGTCTGGCAACAGGACGGCAGCAACAGCCTGACGCCATCGACCCCGGTCAACCTGTCGTACGACAACGGCGAAGGTCAGACGTTCCGCCGCACCATTGCGATCGACGATAACTTCCTGTTCACGATCAACGACGAGGTCGTCAACAATGCCGGCGCTGCCGTCACGCTGTACCCCTATGCGCTGATCTCCCGCCACGGCACGCCACAGGTTTCCGGTTACTACATCCTGCACGAAGGTCTGGTTGGCTATCTCGGCGACCAGGCGCTGCAGGAATACAGCTACAGCAAGATCGACGAAGCCAAGTCGGTGTCCTTCAAGGTCAAGAACGGCTGGCTCGGCATCACCGACAAGTATTGGGCGTCAGCGCTGCTGCCTGACACCAACGCGAACCTGCAGGCCCGCTTCTCGTCCAACCAGGTTGGCACGACCCGCACCTACCAGACCGACTATCTGCAGGATGCTGTTGTCATCGCGCCCGGCGCAACCGGCAGCTCGACCACCCGGCTGTTTGCTGGCGCCAAGGAAGCCCGCGTTGTCGGCATCAACTTCCCGCTGGCCGGTCTCGGCGGCTACAACCAGTCGCTCAATCTCAATCATTTCGATCTGCTGATCGACTGGGGCTGGTTCTACTTCATCACCAAGCCGATGTTCCTGGCTCTGGACTTCTTCTTCCACCTGTTCGGCAACTTCGGCGTCGCCATCTTGCTGGTCACGGTGCTGATCAAGCTGGTGTTCTTCCCGCTCGCCAACAAGTCTTACGCCTCGATGGCGAAGATGAAGGCCATTCAGCCGCAGTTGATGGCGCTCAAGGAGCGCTATCCGGACGACCGGATGAAGCAGCAGCAGGAGATGATGGAGATCTACAAGAAGGAGAAGATCAATCCGGTCGCGGGTTGTCTGCCGATCCTGATTCAGATCCCGGTGTTCTTCTCGCTGTACAAGGTTCTGTTCGTCACCATCGAAATGCGGCACGCGCCGTTCTTCGGCTGGATTTAGGACCTTTCGGCAGCTGACCCGTCGAACCTGTTCAACCTGTTCGGCCTGCTGCCGTTCGATCCGACATCCATTCCCGTGCTCGGCTATTATCTGCACCTCGGCATGTGGCCCATTATTATGGGCGTGACGATGTGGGTCCAGATGAAGCTGAACCCGACCCCGCCGGATCCGACCCAGAAGATGATCTTCGACTGGATGCCGCTGATCTTCACCTTCATGCTCGCCGGCTTCCCGGCAGGTCTCGTGATCTACTGGGCCTGGAACAACCTGCTCTCGGTGCTCCAACAGGGCTTCATCATGCACAAGAACGGCGTGAAGATTGAGATCTGGGACAATATCCGGGACACCTTCGCGAAGAAGAAAAAGGCCAGCTAAGTAGCTGAACCATTCGATCCGGCCCCGGCAACCGCCGGGGCCTTCAAGTTTAAGGACCCTTGTTATGAATGCCGAAACAGATGCCAGGCAGCTTGAACGCGGGCGCCGCCTGTTCGCTGGCGACTGGAAGTTCATCTGGGCATCGCCCTCGATCGAGGCCCTGCCGCCGATGGGCGCAGTCGAAGTCGCCTTCGCAGGCCGCTCCAACGTTGGGAAGTCGAGCCTGATCAATGGCCTGACCGGCCGCAACGCACTGGCACGAACCTCGCATACGCCGGGCCGCACCCAGGAACTGATCTTTTTTGAAGGCCCTGAAGGCGACCGCTTCCGGCTCGTCGACATGCCCGGCTATGGCTATGCCGCCGCGTCGAAGGTCAAGATCGCATCCTGGACGTCACTGATTCACAATTATCTGCAGGGCCGCGCCACGCTGAAGCGCATCTACGTGCTGATCGACTCGCGGCACGGCTTCAAGGATGTCGACCTTGATATCCTGAAGACGCTCGACAAGAGCGCGGTCAGCTATCAGGTGTTGATGACCAAGTCCGATCAGGTCAAACCCTCCCAGCTTCCCGCTCGCATCGCCGAGGTCACGGCGCAACTGGCCAAGCATCCCGCTGCCTATCCGCAGGTTCTCGCGACATCGTCGCGGACGGGGGATGGCATGGCCGAGGTCCGGGCGGCGATGGTCAAACTGATCGAGGAGCATGGCGTATGAAGCAGGACACCTTGCAGCGTCTGCTGATCGTTATTGCGGGCGGCATGGGCGCGATCGGCGTGATGCTCGCGGCCTCTGCGGCGCATTTGCCGGACGCCACGCGCCTCGCGTCAGCCTCGTCGATGCTGTTGTTCCATGCTGCAGCCATTCTGGGCGTCGTCGCCCTGATCGGCAGCGGGACCATCAGCCGCTTGATCGGCCTGACCGCAGGGATCGGCTTTGTCATCGCAACGGCACTATTCTCTGGTGATCTCACCCTGCGCCAGTTTGTTGGCCATGGCCTGTTCCCGATGGCCGCGCCCACCGGCGGTTCGCTTTTGATTGCAGCCTGGGTGACGGTGGCCATCGGTGCGGCCTGGCCGCGCAAACCGGTATAACCTTCGCGATCTGCCGCGCGCCGACACAGGCTTTGCGCGGGGCAGATAGTTCAGCTAGAACCCGCAGCGTCCTGCTCTTTGCGAGATCGATCTCATGAACTTGCCATCCCACATCAGTCCGCTCGACCAGGCCCGCATCCTGTCGGAAGCCCTGCCGCACATGCAGCAGTATGACGAAGAGACAATCGTCATCAAGTATGGCGGCCACGCCATGGGCGCTGAAGACATGGCCAAGGCCTTCGCCCGCGATATCGTTCTGCTCGAGCAGACCGCCATCAACCCTGTGGTTGTTCACGGCGGCGGCCCGCAGATCGCCCAGATGCTGCAACGCCTCGGCATCAAGTCGGAGTTTGCCGCAGGCCTGCGCATCACCGACGCTGCGACCATCGAGATCGTCGAGATGGTGCTGGCGGGCTCGATCAACAAGCAGCTGGTCGGCTACATCAACGAGGCTGGCGGCAAGGCGGTTGGCCTGTGCGGCAAGGACGGCAATATGGTGACGGCGTCGAAGGCGACGCGGACCATGGTCGATCCGGGCTCGAACATAGAGAAGATCCTCGACCTCGGCTTCGTCGGCGAGCCCGAGAAGGTTGACCTCACCCTGCTGAATCAGCTGATCGGCTACGAGCTGATCCCGGTTCTCGCGCCGCTCGCGACCTCGAAAACCGGCCAGACGTTCAATGTCAACGCCGACACCTTCGCAGGCGCCGTCGCTGGCGCGCTGAAGGCCAAGCGCCTGCTGCTGCTGACAGACGTTCCCGGCGTGCTCGACAAGTCGAAGAAGCTCATTCCTGAGCTGTCGATCAAGGAAGCCCGCAAGCTGATCGCCGACGGCACCATCTCCGGCGGCATGATCCCCAAGGTCGAGACCTGCATCTACTCGCTTGAGCAGGGCGTCGAAGGCGTTGTCATCATCGACGGCAAAACCCCGCATGCAGTCCTGCTCGAACTGTTCACCAACCAGGGCACAGGCACGCTGATCCACAAGTGAGCGACATCACTGAAGGCACAGCCCAAACATCAGGACCGGTCAGGCGTGGCGGATTGATCCGCCCGCTCGCTGCAGCGATCGCTTTGTTCAGCTGCGCCTTCGCATCCGCCGCCCATGCAGATCTCAAGCTTTGCAATAACCTGAGCTATGTCGTCGACGCCGCCGTCGGCACCGACGGCCGCACGACAGCGACGCGAGGCTGGTACCGGCTCGATCCGGGACAATGCACCGTGATCGCTGCCGGACATTTCGACGGCCAGCGCCTGCTGCTGCATACCCGCACCTTGCCGGTCTATGGCGCCGCGCCCGAAACCTCCGCCGGGCATGAGAACCTCTGCATTGGCGTCGCGAATTTTTCCATCAGCCCCGCCCGGCAATGTCGCCCTGGACAAACGCTGGCGCGCTTTACCGAGGTGCAGCCGACCGTCGCCGAAGGTGGTGACCAGATCGTCTATCTTTCGGAAGAAGCCGATTACGACGAGGAGCAGGCGCGCCTTGCCGGCATCCAGCGCTTGCTGCTGATCGCCGGCTACGACACCGCGCCTATCGACGGGATCGACGGACGCAAGACCCAGGCCGCGCTGGCGAGTTTCCTGAGCAGCCGAAACCTGCCGCCCGACGTTGTCAAATCGGTCGACTTCTTTGAAATCATGATCAAGGCGGTCGAAGCCCCGACCGGCAAGGGCCTGACCTGGTGCAACGACACGCAGTATCGCGTCATGGCGGCGATCGCCACCGGCGACGGCAAGCAGGTCACCAGCCGCGGCTGGTATCGTATCGAGCCCGGCAAGTGCGTTCATCCGGATATCACTGGCGAGCCGAAGCAGATCTTCAGCTTCGCAGAAGCCGTCGATAGCCAGGGCAAAGCCATCAGCCCCGGCGGCAAGGCGCTGCGATGGGGCGGCGACACCATCCTTTGCACCCGCGAGACCAAATTCGAAGCAAGCCAGCACGATGAATGCGCGAGCCTTGGCTTTTCCCCCACAGGCTTCGCCGCCGTCGAACCTGCCCTGGCGCGCGGCGAGCAGCCCTTGCGTTTCCGAACGCCCTGAAAGGTACATCCGACATGACGACCAGCCCGCCACAGCCACGCGGCTTCGAACATATCGAAACCTGGGTTTTCGACCTCGACAACACGCTCTACCCGCACGGCGTCAATCTGTGGCAACAGGTTGATCGCAAGATCAGCGGGTTCGTAGCCGAATATCTCAATATTCCGCGCGACGAGGCCTTCAAGATTCAGAAGGACTATTACAAGCGCTATGGCACCACTATGCGCGGCATGATGCAGGAGCACGGCGTCAAGGCGGAAGACTTCCTCGCCTACGTCCACGACATCGACCACTCGCCGCTGCAGCCGAACCCGGCGATGGGCGCCGCCATCGCGCGCCTGCCCGGCCGCAAGTTCATCCTGACCAACGGTTCGACCAGCCATGCCAATAATGTGCTGGAGCGCCTCGGCTTCCCTGATCATTTTGAGGCGATCTACGACATCATCGCCGGAAACTTTGAACCCAAGCCCGCGCCCGCAACCTACCAGCGCTTCCTCGCCATGCACCAGATCGACCCGGTTAAAGCCGCGATGTTCGAAGATCTGGCGCGCAATCTCGTGGTTCCGCACGAGTTACAGATGACCACGGTGCTGATCGTTGATGGCCCCGGCGAAGCCGGACGTCAGGATTGGGAGATGGAGGGCCGCGACGCTCCCTACGTCGACCATGTTACCGCTGACCTGACCAGTTTTCTGCAGAACCTCACGAGCTGAATTGTTCAGCCCGTGCTTGACTCCGGGCAGCCAAATCCCTGACAAAAGCTGCCCCGCGGCCTGATCCATCAGGCCGCCCGACTTCTCCTCTCAGGGATCTGCAATGTCTTTGACCGATCTCGAAAGCACTATCAATGCTGCCTTCGACGCACGCGATACGGTAAACGCCGCCACCCAGGGTGAGATCCGCGACGCGGTCGAATCAGCGTTGAACCTGATGGACCGGGGCGAGGCCCGCGTCGCCCAGCCCGGCGCTGATGGCCATTGGACCGTCAACCAATGGCTCAAGAAGGCTGTACTGCTGTCCTTCCGCCTCAACGAGATGGAGCCGATCTCCGGCGGCGCCGGCGGCGCAGCCTGGTGGGACAAGGTGCCATCGAAATTCGACGGCTGGGATGAAAGCCGTTTCCGCGAAGCCGGCTTTCGCTCCGTGCCGGGCGCGATCGTGCGCCGCTCGGCGTTCATCGCCCGGAACGTGGTTCTGATGCCGTCCTTCGTCAATCTCGGCGCTTATGTCGACGAAAGCACCATGATCGATACCTGGTCGACGGTCGGCTCCTGCGCCCAGATCGGCAAGCGTGTTCACATCTCCGGCGGCGTCGGCATCGGCGGCGTGCTTGAGCCGCTCCAGGCTGGCCCGGTCATCATCGAGGACGACTGCTTCATCGGCGCGCGCTCAGAGGTGGCCGAAGGCGTCATCGTCCGCAAGGGTGCGGTGCTTGCCATGGGCGTATTCCTCGGCGCATCGACCAAGATCGTCGACCGCGACAGCGGCGAGATTTTCGTCGGCGAAGTGCCGGCCTATTCGGTTCTGGTCCCCGGCAACCTGCCCGGTCGCCCATTGGCCAACGGCCAGCCCGGCCCGTCGACCGCCTGCGCCGTGATCGTCAAGCGCGTCGACGAACGCACCCGCTCCAAGACCAGCATCAACGAACTGTTGCGCGACTGATCGTTCCCTGCTGAAAATCAGCTGACTCCGCCTGCTTCCAACCGATGAGGTTGCCATGGACTGGACGACGCTGTTTCTGAGCTTCAAAGGCCGCCTCAATCGCGGCCGATACTGGCTCGCCGTGCTGACCTTCATGCTTGTCTGGGGCATTTACTTCCTCAGCATCCTGACATGGCTCGGCGGGTTTGATACCGACACGCTTCTGCAAAGCACCGGCGCCGCCGTGGCGATCCTGCTGGTTGGAGCGGTCCTGTTTTTGCTCATTCTGTGGTCGGGTCTCGCCGTTGGCGTGAAACGTCTGCATGACCGCGAGAAGAGCGGCTGGTGGATCCTGCTGTTCTGGCTTGGCCCCGGCATCTTCAGCAGCGGCAGCGATATGACCACGGGCGCGATCAGCGTCGCCTTCTTTGTTATCGGCATTGGTCTCGCGCGTCTGGGGCCTGGTCGAACTCGGCTTCCTGCGCGGCACCGATGGGCCTAATGACTATGGCCCGGATACGCATGCGCCGACCTATTCCCCCGTGATCTGAGACACCATGCCGAACACAGCCCTCTCCATTGCCCAAAACCTGCTGCGCTGCCCCTCCGTCACGCCTGCCGATGCAGGCGCGCTGGGCGTCCTTGAAACCCTGCTTCAGGCGGCGGGTTTTGACATCCACCGCGTTACCTTCAGCGAGGACGGCGCAGCGGACATTGACAATCTCTACGCTCGCATCGGCACGGATGCGCCGCACCTCTGTTTCGCCGGCCATACCGACGTGGTGCCCGCTGGCGATGAAGCCGCCTGGACGCGCGGACCGTTCTCTGGCGATGTCACAGACGGCTATCTCTATGGCCGTGGCGCGGTCGACATGAAGGGCGGCATCGCCTGTGCGGTGGCAGCGACACTCGATTATCTGCAGGCGAACAACGGCAAACCGAGCGGATCGATCTCGTTCCTCATCACCGGCGATGAAGAGGACATCGCCGTCAACGGCACCGTCAAGCTGCTCGACTGGGTCGCCAAGCGCGGCGAAACGTTCGATCACTGCGTTGTCGGCGAACCTAGCAATGTCGAGGCGATCGGCGACACCATCAAGATCGGCCGTCGCGGCTCGCAATCCGGCACGCTGATCGTCAACGGCGTGCAGGGCCATGTCGCCTATCCACACCGCGCCGCCAATCCGATCCCCGATCTCGCCGCGCTGATCACCGCGCTGATCAGCGAGCCGCTCGACAGCGGCAATGATCAGTTCCAGCCATCCAACCTCGAGTTCACCTCGGTCGATGTCGGCAACACTGCCGGCAACGTCATCCCGGCGCAGGCGAAAGCGCGCTTCAACATCCGCTTCAACGATTTCCATACGCAGGACAGCCTCAAAGCGCTGATCGATGCCCGCGTCGCCAAGGCCTGCGGCAACCGCGTCAAGGCGCATGTCGTCTGGGAGCCGTCCAACGCGGACGCCTTTGTCACCAAGCCCGGCCCGTTCACCGCCATGATCGCGGCGGCGATTGAAGACGTCACCGGGCGCAAGCCCGAACTCAACACGGGCGGCGGCACGTCGGATGCGCGCTTCATCAAGAACTACTGCCCGGTTGTCGAGTTCGGCCTTGTCGGCCAGACCATGCATCAGATCGACGAACGCACCCCGGTGAAGGACATCGACCAATTGACACAGATCTACCGCGGCTTGCTGGACCGCTACTTCGCATGATTCAGCCTCAGGTCATCATCCTCACCGCGCTTGCCGCCGAACTCGACGTGGCGCGCATCCCTGATGGCGCAAGCGTCTTGTTCACCGGTGTCGGCAAGGTCAACGCGGCCATCGCCACCATGCAAACCCTTCAACGCATTCAGCCTGCGCTGGTGATCAACTATGGCACCGCCGGCAAGACGGATGGCCGACTGCACGGACTCGTTGAAGTCGCGCAGGTGATCCAGCGCGACATGAACGCCGAGCCGCTGTCGCCGCGCGGCGCAGACGCCGCTGATGGACGGACCACACCACTACTCATCCAATCATCCGGGCGTGATTTGCGGCACCGGCGACAGTTTCGTCACCGCCATTGACCCTTGGCTGGTCGAGAACAATGTCGGCGTCGTCGATATGGAGTTATTTGCGATCGCGGCAGTTTGCCATCACCACAATGTGCCGTGGCGCAGCTTCAAGTACATCACCGATGACGCCAATGATGATGCGGCTGATCACTGGAATAGCAATGTCGCCGATGGACAGGATCTGTTTTGGGCAGTGCTGCGCCGGGAAGGCTTGCTACGCTAGCGGCGGGTAATCCACCTGCGTGAGATACAGCCCGTCCGGCGGCGCGACCGGCGCGCAGGCCTGCCGGTCGCGTGCGTCCAGCGAGGCGGACAGGTCATCGGCAGTCCAGCTGCCATCGCCGACCTTGACCAAAGCGCCGACCATTGAGCGCACCTGGCTGTGCAGGAACGAGCGCGCCGAGGTCACGATGTTGACCGCCGAGCCGTCGCGCGTGACATCGAGCTGATCCAGCGTGCGCAGCGGCGATTTCGCCTGGCACTCGGTATCGCGGAAGGTGGTGAAGTCATGCCGTCCGAGCAGGCGCTTGGCGGCGTCATGCATCGCGTCGCTATCGAGCGGTCGCGGCACCCGCCATGCCTTGCCCTCGTCGATGGCGAGGTTCGCGCGGCGATTGACGATCCGGTACAGGTAGTGGCGCTTGATCGCCGAGAACCGCGCTTCAAAGCTGTCGTCAACGATGTCAGCCGAGATGATGGCGATTGGCAGCGGGCGAACATGGGCGTTGAGGCCGTCACGAAACCGGCCCGGTGGGAAATGCTTCGGCACATCGCAATGTGCGACCTGACCGGTGGCGTGAACGCCCGCATCGGTGCGGCCTGCGCCATGAACGCGGATCGGCTCGCCGCACATCGCCAGCGCCGCCTTTTCAAGCGCGCCCTGCACAGTGACCAACACGTCCTGAACCTGCCAGCCGCTGAACGGCCGCCCGTCATATTCAATGAGGAGCTTGTAGCGCGGCATCAGCCGAGCCGGGCCGGCGGCGCGAGCGGCGTGCCGCGCAGAAAGTCCACGGCCTTCATCGGCTGCTTGCCGGCGCGCTGCAATTCGATGATCCGGATCGCGCCTTCGCCACAGGCAATCGTGAGCTGATCATCCAGCACATCGCCCGGGGCCGCCGATGCCTTGCCATCGGCCAGAGCAACGCGCAGCAATTTCAGCCGCACCGGCTCGCCTTCGCCGGGCAGTTCGCACCAGGCGCCGGGGAATGGTGACAGCCCGTGGATGTGGCGCAGCACACTGCGGGCGTCGCGGCTCCAGTCAATCCGCGCTTCGGCCTTGTCGATCTTGGCCGCATAGGTGACGCCGTCGTCGCTCTGCGCGGTCAGTTGCAGGCCGCCACGTTCCAGCCCGCCCATGGCACGCACCATCAGGTCCGCGCCCAGCGGCGCAAGCGCATCATGCAAATCGAGCGCGGTCATCGTGTCGGTGATCGCCAGCCGTTCAGCCATCGCCACCGCGCCGGTGTCGAGACCGACGTCCATCTTCATGACCATGACGCCTGACTCGAGATCGCCGGTCATGATTGCGCGATTGATCGGCGCGGCGCCGCGCCAGCGCGGCAGCAGCGAGCCATGCAGATTGTAGCAGCCCATCGCCGGGGCATCGAGGATTGCCTGCGGCAAGATCATGCCATAGGCGACGACGACGGCGGCGTCCGCCTCGAAGCTGCGGAACTCAGCTTCAGCCTCGGCGGTTTTCAGCGTGGTCGGCGTCAGCACCGGAATGCCAAGCTCGGCGGCGGCCTGCGCCACCGGCGTCGGCTGCAGCTTCATGCCACGCCCGGCAGGCTTGGCCTCGCGGGTGTAGACCGCAACGATGTCGTGGCCGTGCGCCGCCAGTTCGAGCAGGGTCGGCACTGCAAAATCAGGCGTGCCCATGAAAATCAACCGCAGCGACATGCCGGCAACGCCTGTAGTTTAGAGGTCAGACGCCCGCGCGCTTGGCGAGCTTGGAGAACTTCTTCATCACGCGGTCGCGCTTGAGCTTGGACAGATAGTCCACGAACAGCACGCCGTTGAGATGGTCGATCTCATGCTGGATGCAGGTGGCGAACAGGCCATCGGCATCCTCTTCATGCGTCGCGCCTTCCAGATCCATATAGCGGAAACGCACCTTGGCCGGACGTTCGACCTCGCCATAATACTCCGGGATCGAGAGGCAGCCCTCGTCATAGATCGAGAGTTCTTCCGACTCGCTGACGATCTCGGGATTGATGAACACGCGGGGCTTGCCCTCGCTGTCTTCATCTTCCTTCTTGGCGAGATCCATGGTGACGACGCGCAACGGCACGCCGACCTGAATCGCCGCCAGCCCGATACCGGGGGCGTCATACATGGTCTCGAACATGTCCGCGACGAGCGTGCGCAGCTCATCGGTGATCTGTTCAACGGGTTTGGACTGCTGGCGCAACTGGGCGTCCGGCAGAATTACGATATCTCGAATGGCCATGGCAGGCGATTTAATCCCCACATGGATCGCGGTCAATGAGGCTCGCGCCAACAAAACAGCATCAGGCCAACAAACCCGGCTTTACGCACCGTCCAGGCGCATCCGCCGTGCGCGCGAGGCGCGCCGGGCCACCGCAGCAGGCTGGCGTTAACTCTTTGCTAACCATCAATTTTAACCTGCGGTTAACCATAACGCACGGCAGCCGGAGCTGCACAAACCGCGCGACGATGCTATCGTTCACTTTATGTTCCAATTTGCGGCGATCTGCGGTAGACTTGTCCCATGAACGACATCCTCTTCATGTTCGGCGATACGCCTATCCGCGTGACCCAGGCCCTCGTCGGCTTCGGCACGCTCGCCCTCGGCCTGTTGCTGGTGATCGCCGTCGTGATCGCCCGGTCGAGCAGCCGCAGCGCCGCCATGGCCATGGCGCAGGCGATCCGCGCCGATGAACTCGAGGAACGGCTGAGCGACGTGCTGCGGGTGCAGAGCGAGACCGCGGGCCGGGTCGATGCCGTCGCCAAAGGCCTTGCCGGGCGGCAGGCGGAAATGACACGAGCCGTCAACGAGCGGCTCGATGCGGTAACGCACCGGGTCGGCCAATCGATGGAACACACCACCCGCCGCACCATGGAGAGCCTGCATGCGCTGCATGAGCGGCTCGGCATCATCGACAATGCCCACCGCAACCTGACGGACCTGACCGACCAGGTGACAACGCTGCGCGACATTTTGGCCAACAAGCAATCACGCGGCGCATTCGGCCAGGCGCGGATGGAAGCCATCGTTCGCGATGCGATGCCCGGCAACGCCTATGCCTTCCAGCACACGCTGTCTTCCGGCAAGCGGCCGGACTGCGTGATCTTCCTGCCCGACCAGCCGCCGCTGTGCATCGACGCCAAGTTCCCGCTGGAGGCGGTCACCGCCCTGCAGGACGCCCGTAGCGACGACGAACGCAAGAGCGCCGCAACCCAGCTTCGCAACGACATCAGCAAGCACATCAGCGATATCGCCTCGAAGTATCTGATCCCCGGCGAAACGCAGGATACCGCGCTGATGTTCGTGCCGTCGGAGTCAGTCTATGGCGAGATCCATGACGGCTTCGCCGATGTGATTCAAAAGGCCTACCGCGCCGGCGTCGTGCTGGTGTCGCCATCGCTGCTGATGCTGGCGATCCAGGTGATGCAGCAAATCCTGCGCGATGCGCGGCTCCGCGACGCTGCCGCCTTGATCCGCTCGGAGGTGATGCATCTCGGCGATGACCTCGGGCGGTTGCGCGACCGGGTCAACAAGCTGCAGACGCATTTCACGCAGGCCAACGAGGACGTCCGGCAGATCCTGATATCCGCCGAGAAGATCGAGAAGCGCGCGACGCGGATCGAGGAACTCGACTTCAATACCGAGGAACCGTCAGCACCGGTTCCGCCGCGCGTCGCCAGCGTTGACCTGTTCGCTGCACCACGCCTGCACGCTGGCGAATAGCAAAACGCCAACCGCGTAACCCATCGTAAACCAAATCTGTTAACGTTGCGGCATGAACGCGCCGTCCACTCCCCCGCCGCCATCCCATCTCGTCACCGCACCCAGCGACAGCGCCGCCACCTGGCGCGATGCGTTGATGGTCTATCTGCAGCCGCGCGTATTGATCGTGATGCTGCTCGGCTTCTCGTCGGGCCTGCCGCTGGCGTTGTCGGGCTCGACCCTGCTCGTGTGGATGCGCGAATCCGGCGTTGACCTTGGCACCATCGGGTTGTTCGCGCTGGTTGGCACGCCCTACACCTTGAAGTTCCTTTGGGCGCCGCTGGTTGATGCGCTGCATGTGCCGCTGCTGTCGAAACTGTTCGGCCGCCGGCGCGGCTGGCTGGTGTTCACGCAGCTGCTGCTGATCGGCGCGATCCTGCTGCTGGCGCTGACAGATCCGGCGCGCTCGCCGTTCTATGTCGCCCTTGGCGCGCTGCTGGTCGCCGCCGCCTCCGCGACGCAGGATATCGTCGTCGATGCGTTCCGCGTCGAGAGCCTGCCGGAGAGCGAACAGGCCGCCGGCATGGCCGGTTATGTCGCCGCCTATCGCGTCGGCATGTTGATCTCGACGGCCGGCGCGCTGTTCATGGTCAGTGGGTTTGAGTCATACGGGCTGGTCAAATCGTCGGCCTGGGCCTGGGGCTATGTCGCCATGGCCGCCATGGTCATGATCGGCATGGGTGCCGCGTTGCTGGCGACCGAGCCGGAGCAATCCCGCGAGGCCGACGCTGCAACCTCGGGCGACAGCGCCTTCGCCCGCGTGCTCTCCGCCGCGCTTGGCGCATTCAGCGACATGCTGGCGCGCAAGGATGTCGCGCTGGTGCTGGCCTTCGTCATCCTGTTCAAATTCACCGATTCGTTCTCGGGAACGATGACCGCGCCGTTCGTGATCGACCTCGGCTTCACCCGCAACGACTACGCCGCCATCGTCAAGGGCGTCGGCCTGATCGCGACATTGCTGGGCGGCTTTGCCGGCGGCTTCCTCGCCCGCGCCTGGTCGCTGCCGACCTGCCTGTGGGTTGGCGGCTTGCTGCAGGCAATCTCGAACCTCGCCTTTGCCTGGCTCGCCCATGTCGGGCTATCGCAATGGGCGCTGGCTGTCGCGATTTCACTTGAGAATTTTACCGGCGCGATCGGCACCGTGATCTTCGTCGCCTATCTGTCGTCGCTGTGCCAGAGCCCGCTGCACACGGCGACGCAATATGCCTTGCTGACGGCATTCGCAGCGATTGGTCGAACCTACCTGTCGTCCGGCGCGGGTTATGTCGCGCAAGCCACCGGCTGGTCGTGGTTCTTCGTGCTGAGCGTCGTCGTCGCCATTCCGAGCCTGCTGTTGCTGGCATGGCTGCAACGCAGCGGACATTTCAGGACGCTGGGGCCTGCCCGCATCTAGCAGCGGCAGGCCACCCCACGCGATCAGCGCGTCAGAGAGAGCGGCTGTGTCGTCGCCATCGGCTGTGAGCCGACGATGCGCCATTTGGTGACGACGGCTTCGCTGAATTGCCCGGCCTGCGCCGCGCAACTCACCTCGGCGACACGGACTGAAATGGTCTTGCCGATCATGGCATTGAGTTCGCTGGTCTGCTCAGGGCCGTCGTCGACCAGCTGGAAGGTCTCGGGCCCGGTGGTCAGATCGCAGAGGCCAGCCTTGCCCGGCAGACGCCGCGGCACGCTGGTGAGCTGAAACGTCTGGACGCGCTTGCCGCCGACGCGTTGCCGCATCGCGCTGAGTTCGCCCGTCAGGATGTCGCCGATTTTCATCGCTTGTTGCGCGTGGAGTTCGTTGCCCGGATTTGATGCCAGCACTATGGCGACTGCAAAAATGGCCCATGTCCCAATGGATTTTCGCTTCGTCATTTACTCACTTCCAAGTCAGAACAATGTTCGCTGCCGCATTGCCGCCGACAGCGTCCCTTCATCAAGATAGTCAAGCTCACCGCCAACTGGCACGCCGTGCGCCAGCCGCGTGACCTTGACGTTTGCATCGTGCAGCAGGTCCGTAATGTAGTGCGCCGTGGTTTGACCATCGACAGTCGCATTGAGCGCAAGGATAACTTCCGTCACCGCCGGATCATGCGCACGGGACACTAACATATCGATAGTGAGATCTTGAGGGCCAATCCCGTCAAGCGGTGACAATGTCGCACCGAGCACATGATACAGCCCGGTCGTCGCATTGGCGCGCTCCAGCGCCCATAGATCAGCGACATCAGCGACGACAACGATCGTCGTCTGGTCGCGACGCGGATCGGTGCAAACCGTGCAGGGATTCTTCGTGTCGATATTCCCGCAAGTTGAGCAAACCTCGATCCGCTCCATTGCGACTTGCAGCGCAGCAGTCAGCGGCGCCATCAGGGTATCGCGCTTCTTGATCAGATGTAGCGAAGCCCGCCGCGCCGAACGCGGCCCGAGGCCGGGCAGCTTGGCGAGCAGCTGGATCAGTCGCTCAATTTCCGGCCCGGCTACTCCGCCAGCCATGCTAGCCGAAACCCATTCCGGGCGGCAGCGGCAGCCCGCCGGTGAGGGACTTCATCTTGTCCTGCAGCATCGCTTCAACCTTGCGCCGCGCATCGGCCAGCGCCGTCACCAGCAGATCCTCGACGATCTCGGCGTCTTCCGGCTTGAGCAGCGACGGATCAATCTTGATGCTCTTCACTTCGTATTTGCCAGACATCCGGACTGACACGAGGCCAGCGCCCGACGCGCCCTCGACCTCGGTTGTCTCGAGCTCGTCCTGCATCGCTTTCATTTTCGACTGCAGCTGAGCCGCCTGCTTCATCATGCCGAGAAAATCAGCCATGCGAATTGTCCTTGTTAGAAGTTAGGTGTCGTCGTTGTCTGACAGTTCCGACGGATCATGATCGAGATCAGCATCGACATGGCTCGGCTCGGGCGCGAGCTTGCGCACCTCGACAACCTTGGCCCCCGGAAAACGCGCCAGCACTTCCTGCACGCGCGGGTCAGCTTCGGCAGCGCGTTCCAGCTCGGAGCGGATCTCGTCCTTTTGCTGACGCAGTGTCGGCTCGCCCGGTTCGTTCGAGACGATGACCGCCCAGCGCCGACCGGTCCATTGCTCCAGCTTGCGCGACAGATCGTTGATCAGCGTCCGCCCGGCGGTGCGCTCCATCGAAACTTCGAGCCGACCATCCTCAAAGCGAACAAGCCGGACGTCGGTTTCAAGCGCCGCCTTGGTCAGCAGATCGCGCTTCTCGCCGGCCAGCGCCACGAGATCGGGGAATGATTTGACGACACGCACCGGTTCGGCTTCGACAACCACCGGCGCGACGACCTGCTGCGGACGCGCTGCGCCTTCGCCGTTCGCCCGCATCATGGTCGGGCCGCGTGATGGCGCAGGCGCCATGCTGGAGGAACTGCCGGCGTAGGTCGTACCGCCGGTAGCGCTGCGCCACCGCCATTGCCCCACCGCGCGGCGCAAGGCCTGGCGCAGCCGAACCACCGGCGCTGTTCTGCTCGGCGATCATCCGAATGGCTTCATCCGGCGTTGGCAAATCTGCGACATAGGCAATCCGCACCAGCACCATTTCGGCAGCGGCGGCGGGACGCGTCGCGCCCTGCACTTCGGTGATGCCTTTCAGCAGCATCTGCCACATCCGCGACAGCACGCGCATCGAAAGCTTCGCCGCGAACTCGCGGGCGCGGACACGTTCGGTCTCGCCGAATGCGACGTTGTCGGCGGTCGCCGGCACAATCTTCACGCGGGTGACGAAATTGACGAACTCGGCGAGATCGCTGAGCACCACCACCGGATCAGCGCCGGTGTCGTACTGCTCGCGAAATTCATTGAAGGCGCTGGCGATATCGCCGCGCGCCAGCGAGTCAAACAGATCGATGACGCGGGTGCGGTCGGCGAGGCCAAGCATCTGCCGCACGGCGTCCGCTTGCACCAGCCCTGCGGCATGGGCGATCGCCTGATCGAACAGTGACAGCGAGTCGCGCACCGAACCTTCAGCGGCGCGGGCGATAATGCCGAGCGCCTCCGGCTCGACCTCAACGCCTTCCTTCGTCGCGATATTGCCAAGGTGCCCCATCAGCACATCGGCATCGACGCGGCGCAGATCGAAGCGCTGGCAGCGCGACAGCACGGTGATCGGCACCTTGCGGATTTCTGTCGTCGCGAAAACGAACTTGGCGTGCTCCGGCGGCTCCTCCAGCGTTTTCAGAAACGCGTTGAAGGCTGCGGTCGACAGCATGTGCACTTCGTCGATGATATAGACTTTGTAGCGCGCGCTCGTCGGCGCATAGCGCACGCTGTCATTGATCGCGCGCACGTCATCGACACCGGTATGCGACGCGGCGTCCATTTCCAGCACGTCCATGTGACGGCTTTCCATGATCGCCTGGCAGTGTCGCCCGAGCGTCGGCATGTGAACGGTCGGACTGTCGACCGCGCCATCCATCGAGACATAGTTCAGAGCGCGCGCCAGGATGCGCGCGGTGGTGGTCTTGCCGACCCCACGCACGCCGGTCAGAATCCAGGCCTGCGGAATGCGCCCGGTCTCGAACGCGTTCGATACGGTGCGAACCAGGGCATCCTGGCCGATCAGATCATCAAAATTGCCGGGGCGGTATTTGCGCGCGAGCACGCGATAGGGCGTCGCAGACGCGGCGGGCGGCGGCGACGTCGCGCCGAGATCAAAGCCGGTCTGATCGGCGCTGACAGGTTCACCCGGAGATGGTTGAGAATGGGGAGCGTCAGTCATCGAATGATCCGCAAGTGTTCAATCTCTCGACGCGGGTTTGCGGAGCAACTGACGCGAGCCAGGCTTGCCAGCAAGCCCGCTTCCGCCGAACCCTGTCCTCACATCGGCCTGCGGCAGGCGCAGGGCCGATAGACAGGTAGGAGACTGACGAGCGACCCGTTCCGGTCTCGTTAGGGCTGCTTCCTTCCGGACCTGACCCGATTGGCGAGTGGCTCGTCCACCGCCAATCTCCCGGTGCCTATTTGGAGCCAAACGGACCGGAAAGCAAGTGTGGCGGCGCGCGCAATCCACGTTTCGCGTCAAGCTGAAGGCAATTGCCGGTATTTGTCTTGCAATCAGCGTCTTTCGCGTGCGCCCTCCGCTTGATATGACTGGCGCATCGGCGCGTCTGCACACGCCGTCAACGAGAGCCGCCGCTGAACAGGCCACGATGGAACCGACATGAGTGATACCGGGACGGACGACTGGCGCCTGCATGACCAGTTGCAGATGGACACCATCGCCATCGGGGATCTGCCACTTTGCCGCGTGCTCCTGAGCAATGACGCCAATTATCCCTGGCTGATCCTTGTCCCGCGCATTCCCGAGACAACCGAAATCATTGATCTGAGCGCGGCCGACCAGGCGCAGCTCACGCAGGAAATTGACAAGGCTGCACGTGCGCTGCGCGATGTGACGCACTGCCACAAGCTGAACGTCGCGGCGCTCGGCAACATGGTGCCGCAGCTGCACGTCCACATCATCGCCCGCCAAACCAATGACGCGGCCTGGCCGAAGCCGATCTGGGGCGTCGCGCCGCCCCTCGCTTACGAGCCTGCCGCACGCACCACTTTCATAAACTCCATCGCACAACGAATTGGGCTGCCTACCAAATGACAACAACAACAAAAGAACGCTTCCCACTCGGTTCCCCTGCCTTCGTTTCCAATCAACTTGACCGCGCCGCCCACCTCCGCTTCGACAACAACAAGCTGATGGCGCTCGAAGAGCGCCGCGACGCCCGCGCCTATGTCGTCTATCGCAACTCGCTGGTGATGAAGCACGATGGCGACAGCATGCGCGGCCTGCTCTCCATTGATGAAGCGCTCAAGCTTGGCGCCAACCCGGGCACGATCTTCCTCGGCCTGCGCGAGGGCGCGCCGGTGTTCGGCATGGGCATCAGTGCGGCCGCTGCGGAAGCATTGATGGGGCGCGGCGATACCGAAGTCAGCGAGTTGCGCGGCATGGCCATGCAGGGCGTGGTGCCGCCCGATGAACTGTCAGCCGTCGCCATGGCGAAGTCGCTCGTGTCCTGGCATCAGCGTCACGGCTATTGCGCCAACTGCGGCAACCGCACCTCGATGTCGGAAGGCGGCTGGAAGCGCGAATGCCCATCATGCAAGGTCGAGCACTTTCCGCGCACCGACCCTGTGGTCATCATGCTGGTCACGATGGGCGACAAATGCCTGCTGGGCCGCCAGCGCCAGTTCGCGCCGGGGATGTGGTCGTGCCTTGCCGGGTTTGTCGAGGCAGCCGAGACCATCGAGGACGCCGTCCGCCGCGAGGTATTTGAAGAAGCCGGCATCCGCTGCACCGACGTCGGCTACTACATGACCCAGCCGTGGCCTTACCCCTCGTCGCTGATGATCGGCTGCACCGCCCGCGCCGTGACCGACGAGCTCAACGTTGACCGCAACGAACTGGAGGACGCGCGCTGGTTCAGCCGCGATGACGTCGCCCAGATGGTCAAGCGTGAGCATCCCGACGGCTTTGCCGGGCCGCATCCGTTCGCAATCGCTCATCACCTGCTCGGCCACTGGCTCGCCACGACGGCCGGCTGAAGCGCAGGCGCCCGCGCAAGCACGACCGCAGGGTGCACCTGAATCTGCTCGGCGAATGAGGACTTGCCATAGAAGATTGTTCCATACTATAGGTTTCATTACCGATTTTTTGGAACAAAGTTCTTCACATGTCGAATGCAGACACCCAGCCCATCGAGTCCAACCGTCGTCTCGATGCAATTGACCGGAAGATCCTCACCGTGCTGCAGGAGGATGCCTCGCTCTCTGTCGCCGAGATCGGCGACCGTGTTGGCCTGTCATCGACACCGTGCTGGAAGCGTATTCAGCGGCTCGAAGCTGACGGCATCATTCTTCGCCGTGTGGCGCTGGTAGACCAGAACAAGATCGGCCTCGGCCTGACCGTGTTCGTCTCGGTGGAAAGCGGCGATCATTCGGAAGCCTGGCTGAAGTCGTTTGCCGGTGCCGTCAGCTCGATGCCCGAGGTGATGGAGTTTTATCGGATGGCTGGCGACGTCGACTACATGCTCCGCGTCGTCGTTGCGGACATGCAGAGCTATGACATTTTCTACAAGAAGCTGATCAGCGCAGTGAAGCTGAAGAATGTCACCTCGCGATTCGCGATGGAAAAAATCAAGTCGGTCACGGCTCTGCCGGTCCCGGCGATGACAGCGATTTAACCACCTTAGCCACCTCGCCAGACACACATCCAATCAGAGGAAGAAATTCACATCCTTCCTCACATCGATGCGCGCGGCCTGATCAAACGCAAAACGCGCTTCCTCGCAGAAGCGCGTTTTCGATACGCTGATCGCAAGCAATCCCGCGCGTGATGGCGCGTTTGCCGACGCCGCTTTCGTCAGATGGTCTGATTGTAAGCGCCGACTTCGGGATGCGTACGCAGCACCACATTCATCGCCTCGAACATGTCGTGCATGCGCTGCTCCGATACCGGGCTCTCGACAACGACAACCAGCTCCGGCTTGTTCGACGATGCGCGAACCAGCCCCCAGCTGCCGTCCTCGCACGTGACGCGAACGCCATTGACGGTGACGAGATCGCGAATCTTCTGACCGGCGACCAGATCGCCCCTGGCCTGCGCCGCCTCGAAATGCTTCACCACTGCATCGACCACGCCGTACTTCGTTTCATCGGCGCAATGCGGCGACATGGTCGGCGATGACCAGGTTTTCGGTAGCGCGTCCTTCAGGTCCGCCATTGTCTTGCCGCTGGCGCGATCGAGCATTTCGCAAATCGCAATGGCGGACACCAGACCATCGTCATAGCCACGGCCAATCGGCGCGTTGAAGAAGAAGTGGCCCGACTTCTCGAATCCGGCGAGCGCCTTCAGTTCATGGGTGCGGCGCTTCATGTAGGAGTGACCGGTCTTCCAGTAAGTTGTCTTGGCGCCCTGCGCCTGCAACACGGGATCAGTGACGAACAAGCCGGTTGACTTCACATCGACCACGAAGGTCGCGTCCTTGGTGATCGCCGACATGTCACGCGCCAGCATCACGCCAACCTTGTCGGCGAAGATCTCCTCGCCGGTGTTGTCGACCACGCCGCAGCGGTCGCCGTCGCCATCGAAGCCAAGGCCGACGTCAGCCTTGTGCACGAGCACCGCATCGCGAATGGCGTGCAGCATCTCCATGTCTTCCGGGTTCGGATTGTACTTCGGGAAGGTGTGATCAAGCTCGACATCGAGCGGGATCACCTCGCAGCCGATCGCTTCCATCACCTGCGGCGCGAATGCCCCCGCCGTGCCGTTGCCGCAGGCGACGACAACCTTGAGCTTGCGCTTCAGCTTGGGGCGATTGGTGAGATCGGCAATGTAACGTGCCGGATAGTTCTCGTGGAACTGATAGGAGCCGCCGGCCTTGTTATCAAACTCGGCGTTGAGGACGATTTCCTTCAACCGGGTCATTTCATCCGGGCCAAAGGTGAGCGGCCGGTTGGCGCCCATCTTGACGCCGGTCCAGCCGTTGTCGTTATGCGAAGCGGTGACCATGGCGACGCAAGGCACATCAAGGTCAAATTGCGCAAAGTAAGCCATCGGCGTCACGGCGAGGCCGATATCATGCACCTTGCAGCCCGCCGCCATCAGCCCGGTCATCAGCGCGTATTTGATGGACGCCGAATAGCCGCGAAAGTCATGCCCTGTGACGATCTCCTGCTTCTGGCCAAGCTCAGCCAGCAGCTTGCCAAGCCCCATGCCGAGCGCCTGCACGCCCATCAGGTTGATCTCTTTGCCGAACAACCAGCGCGCGTCGTACTCGCGAAACCCGGTTGCCTTCACCATCGGCTCGGATTCATAGGCATAGGTGTTCGGAAGCAGCGCGGCTTTTGGTGTCGGAAACATTCAACCGTCTCGCATGGGTGAGAATGACGATGACCC
This sequence comes from uncultured Alphaproteobacteria bacterium, assembly GCA_963717905.1. GTDB lineage: Bacteria > Pseudomonadota > Alphaproteobacteria > Rhizobiales > Xanthobacteraceae > Tardiphaga. Next base: position 931,060 of record CAVQXM010000006.1, on the reverse strand, counting down.
CAAGGGTTCAAATGAACCGGGGCAATTTGAAGTCGTCTGGCTTTAGCTAATTAATGTTGCGCTGGGAAGTTGCCGAACTCACGGGCCGAGTCAGGGCCACCCGAGAGTGGTATCGCGAGTGCGCGGTACGGCGCTCACTGCTCAAGCAGCATTTTGCCTTGGGCAAACTCGTAGCGCTTCATCTGCGACAGGAATGACAGGCCGAGCAGGTTCTCGGACAGGGCCGTATCCGGCAGGATCACCGCGTCGACATCCCGGCCGATCAGTTCGCCAACCTCGACGCGCGATAGCCGCGTGCGCGCCGCCTTGACGGTGCCGTTCGCGGTGGAAACCCTAGCGGTGTAGTCATCTGCGCGCGGACGCAAGCCGAACCGCGCCGCCGTGGTCTCGTTCAAAGCCACCACCGACGCGCCGGTGTCGATCATGAAGGCGATGCGCTGACCATCGATGCGACCTTCCGTCTGGAAGTGCCCGCGCTGATCGCGCGCAACCGCATGGCTGCGGACGCCAGCCGTCGTCGGGGCTGCCGAAGCGGCGCGCACGGGCGTGATCTCGGCCTTGGCGAGGGTCGGTCCGGTCGCGGACATGTGATCTGCAACGCGTGACATGGCGACGCCCGAAGCGGTCAAAGCTATCGCGAGAATCATGATCCGACGCATTACGCACACCCTCACTTTGCGACAGGCGCCCGATCAGGCGACCGGACATGTCAGCAAATTGACATCGAGCGACGAAAACTTCGCCGCTGCCCCACTATTCTCGCGAAAATGATGAGTGAAGCGTTAAATCGGGGTACGAATTGGCGGACTTTGCTGCGAATCGGATCAAAATGCCGGTCACATCACGCCGATCACGTCCCGCGCGGCTTGACGCGGCGGGTTGGCGGCGCACTCGCCGGGTCCTCCGGCCAGGGGTGACGCGGGTAGCGCCCACGCAGATCCGCCCGCACGGCGGCATAGCTTCCGCGCCAGAAGCCCGGTAGATCCCTGGTCACCTGCACCGGCCGCTGCGCAGGCGACAGCAGCTCCAGCACCAATGGCACCCGGCCATTGGCGACTGCGGGGTGCCGGGTCAGGCCGAACAGTTCCTGCAACCGCACGGCGATGGTCGGTCCCTGCTCCGCCTCATAATCGATCGCGAGGCTGGTACCGGTCGGCGCTTCAAAATGCGTCGGCGCATCACGGTCGAGCCGGGCGCGAAGGTCCCACGGCGCAAGCCCCATGAGCGCATCGGACAGATCGCCGGGCGAAAACTCTTTCAGACTCACCTTGTCGAACAGCGCAGGGACCAGCCAGTCAGCACGGCTCGCCTCCAGCGCGGCGTCCGACAGATCCGGCCATTCGCTGTCAGCCCCTTCGGCGGCGCGCAGGAACATCACCCGCCCGCGCCACTGGGTCAGCGCCTTGGACCAGGGCAGGCGATCGACGCCGAGCGCCAGCAGGCCATCGGCCAGAATGCGCGCGGTGTCGGCTGAAGGCGTTACGGGAATGACCGCTTCGGACAGGGTCACCGCGCGATACGCCCGGCGACGCCGCGCCCGCAACGCCATGGCTGACTTGTCAAACGACACGTCGTCAGCCTCGGTAATCTCGGCGGCGAAGTCGGCTTCGATTTCGGCCTGGGTGATCGGCGCGGCGAGCAGGATGCGGCCCTGCGCGGCGGTGCCAGTCATTTCACCGATGGCGATAAAGGGCTCGCGCGCCAGCGCCGTGGCGCGGTCGACTTGCGAGCCGCGACCATTGGCCAGCACGAAACTGCCATTGCCGCGATTGCGCGCCACGCGATCCGGGAACGCCAGCGCCAGCAGCGCGCCGGTGGAGAGGGACTTGGATGGCGACGCATCGTTGCCGCCTGAGGCGTTCTTCGCCACCTGCTCCGCCCAGCGCTGCGCCAGATTGCGCGCGCTGGAGGCGCGTTGCGAGCGGTCGCGCCTGAACGCATCGAGCCGCACATCGAGATCGACGCTGTCGCCGCCCAGGCCGCGCTCGGTCAGCACAGCGGCGATCCCGGCAGCCTCCTCGCCGTATCCCGCGCGATCCGCATCGACGATCATCCGCGCCAGCCGTGGCGGCAGCGCCAGCGCCCGCAGCCGGTCGCCCTCATCCGTGATGCGGCCACCGCCATCCAGCGCGCCAAGCTCGCGCAGCAGCGCAACGGCTTCGCTCCAGGCAGGTGGCGGCGGCGTATCGAGAAACGCCAGTTGCGCCGGATCGCTGACGCCCCACTGCGCGAGATCGAGCACCAGCGACGACAGGTCGGCGCTCAGGATCTCCGGCTGCGTATAGGCCGCCAGCGCTGTGGTCTGCGCTTCGTCCCAGAGCCGATAGCAAACGCCCGGCTCGGTTCGGCCTGCGCGGCCACGGCGCTGATCGACCGCAGCGCGCGAGGCCCGCACCGTTTCCAGCCGCGTCACGCCAATGTCCGGCTCATAGCGCGGCACACGGGCAAGGCCGCAGTCCACGACGACGCGCACACCCTCGATCGTCAGCGACGTTTCGGCAATCGATGTCGCCAGCACCACCTTGCGCATACCCTTCGGTGCAGGCGCAATCGCCCGGTCCTGGACGCCGGCGTCGAGTGCGCCAAACAGGGGCACGATCTCGGTGCTGGCGTCGGTGACGCGCTCACGCAGCATGGTTTCGGTGCGGCGGATCTCAGCCGCGCCGGGCAAGAAGGCCAGCACCGATCCGGTTTCCGCCCGCAATGCCGTGGCAATGGCCTCGGCCATCTGCCGCTCCATCGGCGCATCCGGCTTGCGGCCGAGATATCGCGTCTCGACCGGATAGGCGCGGCCGGCGCTCTCGATCACCGGCGCATCGCCGAGCATCGCAGCGACGCGCGCGCCATCGATGGTCGCGGACATCACCACAATGCGCAGATCGTCGCGCAGCCCCTGCTGCGCGTCGCGCGCAAGCGCCAGCCCCATATCGGCATCGAGCGAGCGTTCATGAAATTCGTCAAACAGGACGGCAGCGACCCCGCGCAGTTCGGGATCGGCCAGAAGTTGCCGCGTGAAAATGCCCTCGGTGACCACCTCGATCCGCGTCGCCTTCGAGATCTTCGAGCCGAACCGTACGCGATAGCCGACGGTCTCGCCGACGCGTTCGCCGAGCGTCTTCGCCATGCGTTCGGCGCTGGCGCGCGCAGCGATGCGGCGTGGCTCGAGCATGATGATTTTCTTGCCGACAGCCCAGGGCGCATCGAGCAGCGCCAGCGGCACGCGCGTCGTCTTGCCCGCGCCGGGCGGCGCAACGAGCACCGCGACATTGCTGCGCGCAAGCGCCTGCGCCAACGGGCCAAGCGCATCGTCAATCGGCAGCGGTTCCCGCATCACGTCAGCCACACCATCGTCTCTTCAATTACTTTTCGGCCCGCGCCGAGCCCTGCACATCCGCCAAAAACATAGCTAACAGATTAACGATGTTGCATAACCTGTCTTGACTCAAACGTTGAAAACCCGTGTCTGAATATCAGATTATTTGGAATCAATCTTGAGTTGAAGGCATCTTTTTGAACCGTCGTCGACGGCAGACTTCGCAGGGTTAACCATGGCCGCTTTATTCTCGCGCGCAGCGCCGACGCAAGGTTTGGCCAAGCGCGTTGATTGGGTCGACTACTCGAAGGGCATCTGCATCATCCTCGTTGTGATGATGCATTCGGTGCTTGGAACCGAGCTGGCCGCTGGCGCGACGGGCTACATGCACGCCGTTGTTGAATTTGCCAAGCCGTTCCGGATGCCCGACTTCTTCCTGCTGTCAGGGCTATTTCTCGGTGTCGTTATCAAGCGCGACTGGCGCACCTACTTCGATCGCAAAGTGGTGCACTTTGCCTATTTCTACGTGCTCTGGGTCACCATCCAGTTTGCCTTCAAGGCCACAACGCTCGCCGCAGGCCAGGGCCTTGGCCATCTCGCGAGCCTCTATCTGATGGCGTTCATCGAGCCGTTCGGCACGCTGTGGTTCATCTATCTCCTGCCAATTTTCTTCATCGCCACGCGGATGACCGTAAAGGTACCCGTTGCGCTGATGCTTGGCCTTGGCGCAGCGCTGGAAATGGCGCAAATCCACACCGGCTGGACTGTGCCGGACGAATTCGCCGCGCGCTTCATCTACTTCTATGCGGGCTACGTCTTCGCGCCGCAGATCTTCGCGCTATCGGACTATTTCCGCGCCCGCCCCACACTGGCGCTCACCACCATCGCCGTATGGTTTACGGTTAACCTTGTGCTGGTTAACGCTGAGCTCAGCACTTGGCCTGGCATTTCGCTGGCGCTCGGTTTTGCGGGAGCCCTCGCTATCGTAATCATCGGCACGTTGCTGGCGAAAGCACACTGGCTGGACGGACTGAGGATGTGTGGGGAACACTCGATCGTGATCTACCTCGCGTTCTTCATCCCGATGGCGATCAGCCGCATCGCTCTGCTGAAATTCGGCGGGCTCGATGTTGGCACCACGGCGCTGCTGGTGTCGATCAGCGCGGTCGTCGGCGCGATGATCATCTGGCGCGTGGCGCTCCGGCTGCGCATGACTTTCCTGTTCGAGCGCCCGGCAATGTTCTGGCTGACGCCGAAGCGGCCCGTGCGGCAGTTCCAGCCGGCAGAGTAACGGGCGAGCCTTCGCCGCCCCTTCACGCGTTCATGCCGATCATTGATTCCAAATACCGCCCGCGACGGGGTGTCCAAGCCGGGCGAAAATCCCTAGATTGCCGCCATGTCGAACACATCCAGCCCAGCTCCCGCCCCCGTCGCCGCGAAGCCCCTGTCTGCAGGGGATCATGTCTTTCTGGTCGACGGCTCGTCGTATATTTTCCGCGCCTATCACGCGCTGCCGCCGCTGTCGCGCAAGTCCGACGGCCTGCAGGTCAACGCGGTGCTCGGCTTCTGCAACATGTTGTGGAAGCTGATCCGCGATATGCCGCCGGACAACCGGCCGACGCATCTGGCGATCATCTTCGACAAATCGGAAGACACCTTCCGCAACAAGCTCTACCCCGAGTACAAGGCGCATCGGCCGCCCGCGCCGGATGATCTGGTGCCGCAGTTCGCCTTGATCCGCGAGGCGGTGCGCGCCTTCGATCTGCCTTGCATCGAGCAGATCGGCTTCGAAGCTGACGACCTGATCGCGACCTATGTGCGCCAGGCCGAAGAGCGCGGCGCGACCGCGACCATCGTCTCTTCCGACAAGGATCTGATGCAGCTCGTGTCTGACAGCGTCGTCATGTACGACACCATGAAGGACAAGCGGATCGGCATTCCCGAAGTCTTCGAGAAGTTCGGCGTTGGCCCGGACAGGGTTGTCGACGTGCAGGCGCTGGCGGGCGACAGCACCGACAACGTTCCCGGCGTGCCGGGCATCGGCGTCAAGACTGCCGCGCAACTGATCAACGAGTATGGTGACCTGGAAGCGCTGCTGACCCGCGCGGGCGAAATCAAGCAGCCGAAGCGCCGCGAGTCGCTGATCACCAATGCCGAAAAGGCGCGCATCTCGCGGCAACTTGTGCTGCTCGACGACAAGGTGCCGGTCGAGGTGCCGCTCGACGAGCTCATCGTGCAGGAGCCTGAGGCGCGTCGGCTGATCTCCTTCCTCAAGGCGATGGAATTCACCACGCTGACCCGCCGCGTGGCGGACTATGCCCATGTCGATCCCTCGGATGTCGAGGCGGACGCGAAGCTGACGGCTTCGACTGCTGCGCCGACAAGACAGAGCAACGATCTGTTCGCCGCCGATGCGCCCTCCTCCCCGGCCGCCAAGGGCGCAGGAAGCGCCCCTGGCGTTCACACGGCCAATGCCGGCCCGCATGATCTGCCGACGCCGCTCACCCTCGTGACGCAGCGCGCCAATGAAGCGCGCGCGATCAAGGTCGAGCGCGACGGTTACGCCACCATCCGCTCGCTCGATCAGCTGCGCGGCTGGGTCGCGCGCATCATCGACGCCGGCTTTGTTGCGATCGAGATCGCCGGCCATGCGGACGAACTCGATGCAGGCTGATCTGATCGGCATCAGCCTTGCGCTTGGGCCCAATGACGCCTGCTACATTCCGCTCGGCCACAAGAAGGGCGGCGACGCCACCGGGCTCTTTGCCGCCGGACTGCAAGACGGACAGATGCCCACACGTGATGTGCTGGAGGCCCTGCGCGACGTGCTGGAAACGCCGGGCATCCTCAAGATCGGTTACGACGTGAAGTTTTCCGGCGTGGTGCTGGCGCAGCATGGTGTGACGCTGAACAACATCGATGACGTGCAGCTGATGTCCTACACGCTCGATGCTGGCCGCAATGCGCATTCGCTCGAGTCGCTGTCGGAGCACCTGATCGGCCACGCCAAGCAGACGCTCGGCGCCCTGCTCGGCTCCGGCAAGAACAAGCTCACCTACGATCAGACCGAGATCGACAAGGCGACAGGCTTTGCCGCCGAGACCGCCGACGTCGCGCTCCGGGTGTGGCGCGTGCTGAAGCCGCGCCTCGTCGCCGAGCGCATGACGACGGTGTACGAGACGCTGGAGCGTCCGCTGGTGTCGGTGCTCGGGCGCATGGAGCGACGCGGGATTTCGATCGACCGCCAGGTGCTGTCGCGGCTGTCGAGCGACTTCGCGCAGACGGCGGCGCGCATCGAGGCCGAGATCCGCGAGATCGCCGGCGAAGATCTCAACATCGGCAGCCCGAAGCAACTCGGCGATGTATTGTTCGGCAAGATGGGCCTGCCCGGCGGCAGCAAGACCAAGACCGGCGCATGGTCGACATCGGCGCAGGTGCTGGAAGATCTTGCCGACGAGGGCCACGCGCTGCCGCGCATGATCATCGACTGGCGTCAGGTTACCAAGCTGCGCTCGACCTATACCGAGAGCCTGCCCAACCACGTCAATGCCCAGACTCATCGCGTCCACACCACCTATGCACTCGCGGCGACGACAACAGGCCGGCTGTCATCGAACGAGCCGAACCTGCAGAACATTCCGGTGCGCACCGAGGATGGCCGAAAGATCAGGCGTGCGTTCGTCGCGACACCTGGCAACAAGCTGGTCTCTGCCGACTACTCGCAGATCGAGCTGCGGCTGCTCGCCGAGATCGCCGATATCAAGGTGCTGAAGGACGCCTTCCGCGACGGCCTCGACATTCACGCGATGACCGCATCGGAAATGTTCGGCGTGCCGATCAAGGATATGCCGGGCGAAGTGCGCCGCCGCGCCAAGGCGATCAACTTCGGCATCATCTATGGCATCTCCGCCTTCGGCCTTGCCAACCAGCTCGGCATTCCGCGCGAAGAAGCCAGCGCTTACATCAAGAAGTACTTCGAGCGCTTCCCCGGCATTCGCGCCTATATGGATGCGACGCGCGATTTCTGCCGCACGCACGGCTATGTCGAAACGCTGTTCGGCCGCAAGTGCCACTACCCTGACATCAAGGCCAGCAATGCCTCGGTGCGCGCCTTCAACGAGCGCGCCGCGATCAATGCGCGCTTGCAGGGCACGGCGGCTGATATCATTCGCCGCGCCATGATCCGGATGGAGGATGCGCTTGCGGCGGAAAGGCTGTCGGCGCAAATGCTGCTGCAGGTGCATGACGAATTGATTTTCGAAGTGCCCGAGGCCGAGGTCGCGGCGACGATCCCGGTGATCCAGCGCGTGATGCAGGATGCTGCGCAGCCTGCCGTGATGCTATCGGTGCCGCTGCAGGTCGATGCTCGCGCTGCCGATAACTGGGATGAGGCGCACTGAGTGTCTCGCCTTAACATGATCCCTGAGTTCGCCTCACAATCATTGATTGAGTTTATCGTCACGGCTGCGGTTATCGAAATCACGCCGGGCCCAAACATGGCCTATCTCGCGGCGCTGTCGCTGTCTCAGGGACGGCGGGCAGGCGCAGCCGCCGTCGTCGGCATAGCGCTCGGTCTCGCGCTATGCGGCGCCGCTGCCGCCTTTGGCTTGGCGACGATCGTGGATCGCTCGCCGATCGTCTATGAACTGCTGCGATGGGGCGGCGTCGCCTATCTTCTCTATCTTGCGTGGGAAGGCTGGCGTCAGGAAAGCGGCAAGGATGAACCGTCCGCCGAGGATATCACCGAGCAACCACGCACGGCATTTCGTCGTGGGCTGATCGTCAACCTGCTAAACCCGAAAGCTGCGGTTTTCTACATCGCGGTGCTGCCGGAATTTATCAAACCGGCAGCACCGTCAGTGCTGGGCCAAACGTTGACGCTCTCGGCAATCTACGTCGCGATCGCCACCGTCATCCATCTTGCCATCGTCTTCGCAGCTGGGTCATTGCAGAGCGTAATAGCCACGCCCGAGAACAGGCGTGGCGTCCGCCGCGCACTTTCGTTGGCTCTTGTCGTTATCGCAGTCTGGTTCGCATTCAGCACCGACCGCAATTAGCTCAGCTTCACCTCAAAGCCCTTCGCGACGCCGGGGCGGGCCATCATCGTGTTGTACCAGCGCGCGACGTTCGGCAGATCATCGAATGGCACCTGATGGCGCTCATGCCGCCAGGCCCAGCCGATGATTGCGAAGTCCGCCACCGAGATCTCGCCCGCGACGAACTCATGGTCGGCCAGGCGGCGATCGAGCACGCCATAGAGCCTGCGGGTTTCTTCCGAGAATCGCTTCAAGCCGTAGGCGCGATCGGTCTCATTCTCCAGCCCGAGGAAATGATGCACCTGGCCGGGCATCGGGCCGAAGCCGCCCACCTGCCACATCAGCCATTCCAACACCGGAATCCGCGCCGTCAGTGATTTCGGCAAGAATTTGCCGGTCTTTTCACCGAGATAAAGCAGGATCGCGCCGGATTCGAAAATGGTGACCGGCTTGCCATCCGGACCATCAGGATCAACGATAGCCGGTATTTTGTTGTTCGGGCTGATCGCCAGAAAGTCCGGCTTGAACTGATCGCCCTCGGAGATGTTCACCGGCTTGACCCGATAGGGCAGCCCGATCTCCTCCAGGGCCACGCTGATCTTGCGGCCATTCGGGGTGTTCCAGGTGTAGAGATCAATCGTCATAGCTCTCAGTTTCCTCACTCGTTTCATGGTTCAGAAGGCCGGCCGGCCATCACCACATCCAGATCAGCCTATTGACGAGGCGGCGTCCACACGGGAATGTGCCCCGCAATTGAGCGCATCACGCGCACCCCACTCGAACTCCAAGAGACGCCCCGTGCCTAACCCAGAATTCCGCGCCCGCCTGGCCGATATCATCCGCGACCGTTCATTCGGCTATGGCGACATTACGCTGGCATCAGGACGCAAGAGCAACTTCTACTTCAACATGAAGCCGACGATGCTGCGACCCGGAAGGCGCGGCGCTGCTGGCCGAGCTGGCGTTCGCCGACCTGAGCAACGAAGGCTACGATTTTATCGGCGGCCTCGAAATGGGCGCGGTGCCGATCGCCGGCGCGATTGCACAACTGTCGTGGCAGAAGGGTCAGCCGATCCCAGCCTTCTTCGTGCGCAAGAAGCCGAAGGAACATGGCGCGCGCCTCGCCGTTGAAGGACTGGCCAAGGGCGAGACACTGGAAGGCAAGCGCGTCGTGATTGTCGAGGACGTGACCACGACCGGCGGCTCGGCAATCAAGGCGCTGGACGCGGTGCGCGAGGCTGGCGGCGAAGTGGCGCTGGTCTACACGCTGGTCGATCGGCAGGAAGGCGCCACCGAAGACCTTCGCCGAAGCCGGCGTGCCGTTCCGCAGCCTTTACACGGCCGCCGAATTTCTCAAAAGCTGAACAGCAACGGACGTGAGCGCATCAATGCAGACCAGCCTGCCTTTCTCGATCACGTCCGTTTTCCGTCGTGCCGCCACTGTCGTCGCGACGGCTCTGTTCTTGACCTTCGCGCCCGTTCCCGCCTTTGCCGCAGCGGCAATTGATGGCGCGGCGCTGTCGGTCTGGTGGGCGCTGCCCTTTGTCGGCATTCTGCTCTGCATCGCCACCGGGCCGGTGCTGTATCCCGCATCTGTGGGAACATCACTACGGCAAGTTCGCGGCCTTCTGGGCGGCGCTGGTCGTCGTCCCGCTGTATATGGCGTTCGATGCCGCCACGGTGACGCCAACGCTGTCGCACACCGCGCTGCTCGAATACATGCCGTTCATCCTGCTGCTGCTGGCGCTGTTCACCGTCGCCGGCGGCATCTATCTCGAAGGCAACCTGCACGACAGCGCCTTCACCAACACCGCGCTGCTCGGCTTCGGCACGCTGATCGCCAGCGTCGTCGGCACCACCGGCGCGTCGATGATCCTGATCCGCCCGCTGATCCGCGCCAATGACGACCGCAAGCTACAACGTGCATGTCGTCGTCTTCTTCATCTTCCTGGTCTCCAACATCGGCGGCTCGCTGACGCCGCTCGGCGATCCGCCGCTGTTCCTCGGCTTCCTGCGCGGCGTCGATTTCTTCTGGACGACGCAGCATCTCTGTCTCGAAACGCTGCTGTGCGGCGGCATCGTGCTCGGCGATCTTCTTCGTGCTCGACGTCATGCTGCATCGCCGCGAGGGCAACTGCACCAGCGCCGCCGCGATCCGACGCCGGATTCGCCGCTCCAGCTCCATGGCAAGATCAACCTGCTGCTGCTCGGCGTGATCATCGCCGCGATCCTGATCAGCGCCAGCTGGAAGCCCGGCATGACCTTCACCGTTCTCGGCACCACGGTTGCAGCTGCAGGACCTGCTGCGCGACCTCGATGCTGCGTGATCGTCACCTTCGCTTCGCTGGCGCTGACCGCGCGCGAGCATCGCGCCGCCAATGGCTTCAGCTGGGGCCCGATCCGCGAAGTCGCGATCCTGTTCGCCGGCATCTTCATCTGCATCGTGCCGGTGATGGCGATGCTGCAGGCCGGCGCGCAAGGCGCGTTCGCGCCGCTGGTCGCGATGGTGAGCCATGCCGACGGCAGCGCCAACAACCTCGCCTATTTCTGGCTGACCGGCGTTCTGTCGTCGTTCCTCGACAACGCGCCGACCTACCTCGTGTTCTTCGAACTCGCCGGCGGCGACGCCAAGGCGCTGATGACATCCGGCGCAGCGACGCTGGCCGCGATCTCCGCCGGCGCGGTGTTCATGGGCGCCAACACCTACATCGGCAACGCGCCGAACTTCATGGTCTACGCCATTGCGCGTGACGCGGGCGTCAGCATGCCGAGCTTCTTCGGCTACATGCTGTGGTCCGATCGTCATTCTCATTCCGACCTTCATCCTGATCGGCTGGATTTTCTTCGCCTGACGGCTGATCAAACGCCGGCGCGCCCTGGTTTACAGGCGGCGCCGGTCGACCGCACGACTCAGTCGGCGGCCGGCTGAAACAGCAGCACGCCAGCAATGCCGCTCTTGCCTGACGCGCTGTCATTCGGATGGGTCACCCCGTCGACCACCGTGACCCGCTCCAGATCAAACGGGCTGACGCCGTCAATGCAGGCGAGATTGACGCCGTACTGGTTCGGATTGGAGCGGCGTTGATGATGGGTGTAGATGCCGCACACCGAGCAGAAGTAATGCCGCGCGGCCATGGTGTTAAACTGATACAGCGTCAGCGCAGCCTCACCCTTGGTGATCGCGAAGGCCGGCAGTTCCACTGACACCGCAACTGCGCCCCGCATCCGGCAATATGAGCAGGTGCAACGCCGGGCGGTGTGCAGCCCATCCGTCAGCCGGGCACGAAACCTCACGCTGCCGCAATGGCAGCCGCCATCGACCTCGTGCATATCCAGATCGACCATATCCGCACCTCGTCCGCTCTGTAGCCTTCAGCGCTACAAATTAGACGCAGCGCCGATCACCGTGCAACGACGAAGCCGATGACGTTGGGGCTATCGACAAACTGCTCCTCGAACGCCGCCCGCGCCGCCGCACGATTCTCCGGCGTCAGCAGCCCGCGATCCTCCGCAAGGATCATCCAGCACAAGCCCCACCAGTCGGACAGAAGTGCCCCGTCATCGGCGCGCAAATCATAACCCTTGGACATGGCGAAGGCCTGCGCCTGCCGCTCGTCCAGCCGATCGAGGAACTCCTGATCTGCGGTCAGCACCAGCGACTCGTCGAAATCGTCCGTCGTATAACCCCATACCGACATGCAGACGGCGTTGAAGGCCCGATCGATCTGATCGTCATCGATCACCTGTCGGCGCGCAGCGGCATGGAGTGCAACCAGGGCGCGGGCGTAATCAGCGAGCCGGGTGACGGCGAACTGGTCGAGAGCAATATCGGACATCGCATTCTCACGAGTTGTGACGTGCAGGACGGCCGCGGTTCGATATCCGCGAATCACGATGCTATATCAATCACTCGTCAAAATGTTCTTAATTTGTTCTTCTTGCGTTCGGCAAGGATGCGACGCCGAGGCGGTTCTGCATCCCAGTGAAATGGCTGGCTGGAAAACGATCGCGCGCCGTTGCTTGGCTAGGCCTCGGCGCTGCCGTAGACGCTGCACGAGCCGGCGTCGCTATCGCGGCGGACCGTCACCCGCCACAGATTGGGGCACACCGGTTCCAGCTTGCGCCAGATCCAGGCAGCCAAATTCTCCATGGTGGCGGGCCCAAGGTCCGGCACTTCATCAAGGAACCGGTGATCGAGACCATCCCGCGCCGCTTCCATGCTCTGCTCGAACAGCGACAGATCAATCAGCATACCCGTCGCCGGGTCAGGCCGGCCGCGCACGACGACCTCGGCGCGGTATGAATGTCCGTGGATGCGGCGGCTCGGCTCGACGTATACGGCGCGATTGAGCGTATGCGCAGCGTCGAAACGGAATTCCTTGCTGAGTTCGTAGATCATCGGATGCTCATATACTTATGGGTCTGCAGCGATAGCTTCCATTTAGGATGCTGCAGGCAATAGTCGATTGCCCTGACCATATTGGCGTTTTGATCAGGGCCATCCATCGGCTGCAGCAGGAAGTGGCTGAACTCAAGCGCCTCGAAGGCTGAGGGGTCCACGCCTTGCTGCGGAAATACCAGTTTCAATTCATGCCCGGCAGTCTGAACCAGGGTTGTTGCGCCTTTCGGACTGACGGTGATCCAGTCGATCGCCACATCCACGGGCAGCGTGCCGTTGGTTTCCATCGCAATTTCGAAATCGCGCGCATGCAAGCGCTGCGACCAGCGCGTCATCCACCTGCAGCATCGGCTCACCGCCAGTCAGCACGACGAAGCGCGGCCCCGTGGTTCCACCCCACATCTCCAGAATGGCGTCCGCCAGCGCCTCGGCGCCATCGAAACGGCCGCCACCCAGACCATCGACGCCGACAAAATCGGTATCGCAAAAATTGCACGCTGCAGACGCCCGATCGCTCTCGCGTCCGCTCCACAGATTGCAGCCTGCGAAACGACAGAACACCGCTGGCCGACCAGCATGCCGACCTTCGCCTTGCAGCGAATAGAACATTTCCTTGACCGCAAACTTCATAACACCAGAACGCTTTCGCACAGGCAGGGAGTTTTCATCGCACATAGCAGCGGCACCGCAGGAGTCGCTGTCTCGCCCGACGTCAGTTCGGGTATGCGCAGACGGCTTAAAGCACAGATCAAGCCGCCCGTGTACCCTTACACGCAAACCATCGCAGTAAGAAAAACTTACTCCAACACCACATTCGCTCCATGAAATTAGCGTTGATGAGTGGAACGACTTTTGTTTTCGGGACCTGCCATGTGGACACATGTAAGATTGGATCATCGGCTAGAGCGCGTATGATTGCGCCTAAATGACAAGGAAACTGCGGTTGGACAAGCAAGTGCACCTGACTGAATTTCTCCCTGACATCCTTCCTGTCGATGAAACGGCGGTATCTGATATCAAAAGCGCGCTGGTGACGAAGCTCGCGCTCGAAATCGGAAAAGACGCCTCTGTCGCGACACAACACGATTGGTACCGCGCGGCCGCGATGGTACTGCGCGATCGCATTGTTCACCGCTGGCTGCTGAGCGAAAAGGCAAACTACGATTCGGGAAGCAAACGGGTGTACTATCTGTCGCTCGAATTCCTGATCGGGCGACTGTTCACCGACGCGCTCAACAATATGGATCTGCTGCGTGTGTTCGAGGCAGCGCTCGGCGACCTCGGCGTGGATCTTGATGACCTGCGCAAATGCGAACCTGACGCCGCGCTCGGCAACGGTGGCCTCGGCCGCCTCGCCGCCTGCTTCATGGAGAGCATGGCGACCCTCGGCATCCCCGCGATCGGCTATGGGATCCGGTACGATTTCGGCCTGTTCCGTCAGGTCATCAGCGACGGCTGGCAGCGCGAATACCCCGACGAATGGCTGAGCCTCGGCAATCCCTGGGAGCTTCTTCGCCCCGAGGTGAAGTACCACATCCACTTCGGCGGTGTGGTCGAACAGGTTGGCAGCGGGACCAATCACACCGTTCCGGTGTGGCGTCCCAGCGAAACCGTTGAGGCTGTTGCTTACGATACGCCGATCGTGGGATGGCGCGGCGCTCACGTCAACGCGCTCCGTCTCTGGTCCGCGCGTGCCCCGGATCCGTTGAACATCGACGTCTTCAACAGCGGCGACTATCTCGGCGCCAGCGCCGAGCAGGCGCGCGCCGAGGCGATCTGCAAGTTTCTCTATCCCAACGACGAGACCGCCGCTGGCCGGGAACTGCGACTGCGCCAGGAATATTTCTTTGTCTCCGCGTCGCTGCAGGACCTCGTCGAACGTCACATGTCTGCCGACGGCCAGTTGCGCGGGCTGGCGGACAAGGCTGCGGTGCAGATGAACGATACGCATCCGAGCCTCGCGATTGCGGAGCTGATGCGCATTCTCGTTGATGTGCACGCCATGCGCTGGGACGCGGCATGGAACATCACCCGCTCGACCCTGAGCTACACCAATCACACGCTTCTGCCGGAGGCGCTCGAGAAGTGGCAGGTTGACTTGTTCGAACGGTTGCTGCCGCGCCATCTCGAGATCATCTACGCAATCAACGCCAGACACCTCGACCTTGCGGAAGCGCTTCGCCCCGGCGACATCAGGTTTCGTGCGTCAGTCTCGATCATCGACGAGACGACCGGTCGCCACGTTCGCATGGGCAACCTCGCATTCGTGGGATCACACCAGATCAACGGCGTCTCGGCGATGCACTCCGAGCTGATGCAGAAAACAGTCTTCCACGATCTGAATGATCTGTATCCCGGCCGCATCAGCAACAAGACCAACGGCATCACCTTCCGGCGCTGGCTGATGCTGGCGAATCCGCAATTGACGGATCTGCTGCGTGCAACATGCGGCGACGCGATCCTCGACGACCCGACGCGGTTGAGCCGTCTTGAACCATACGCCGACGACCCTGCGTTCCAGCAGGCCTTTCGCAAGGTCAAGCATGCCAACAAGCTGGCGCTGAGCCGTGTGATCACCGAGCAACTCGGCGTATTCGTCAATCCGGATGCGATGTTCGACGCCCAGATCAAACGCATCCACGAATACAAGCGGCAGCTGTTGAACCTGCTTGATGCCGTAGCGCTTTACCTTGAGATCAAAGACAATCCGACCGGCAACTGGACGCCACGGCTGAAGATTTTTGCAGGCAAGGCTGCGGCGAGCTACCACTACGCCAAGCTGGTGATCAAGCTGATCAATGACGTCGCGAAGGTCGTCAACAATGATCCCGACGTCGGCGACCGGCTGAAGATCGTCTTCATGCCGGACTACAACGTCAGTCGGGCTGAGGTAATCATTCCGGCTGCTGATTTGTCCGAACAGATCTCGACCGCCGGCATGGAAGCGTCCGGAACGGGCAACATGAAGTTCGCGCTGAATGGCGCCATCACCATCGGCACGCTCGACGGCGCAAACATCGAGATCCGCGATCTGGCTGGCCCGGAGAACATTGCCATCTTCGGCATGACCGCTGACCAGGTTGTCGCGCGCCGCGCCAGCGGCCTGGATGCAACCGATACGATCATGAACTCGCCGCGGCTGAAGCGGGTGATCGAAGCCATCGAGAACGGCATGTTTTCGCCCGACGATCGACAGCGCTTCACCTCTGTCGGCCATGCCTTGCGCCAGCTCGACCACTATATGGTCAGCGCCGACTTCGACAGCTACTACGCGGCGCAGCGCGGCGTCGACGCCTGGTGGCAGAACCCTGCGGATTGGACCCGCGCCAGCATCCTCAACGTCGCGCGGATGGCGTGGTTCTCATCCGACCGAACGATCAAGGAATATGCCGCGGACATCTGGCATGTGCCGACGATCGGTGCACCGCTGCCAGCCCAGCGCATCTGACAACGCGCACGTCAGTTCGCTCCGAAACAGATCAGGCCACATACAAAAAAGGGGCGACCACCCGGTCACCCCTTTTTTGTTTTCAACGCGCATCAACAAATAACCAGACCGGGCAAACCCGATCTGGCGTTGTCGGCTTATTCGGCTGCGAGCTTCATGTCCGGCGCAGCAGCGCGGACGTCAGCATCCACCTTGGCTTCGAACTTGGCGAAGTTCTTCTGGAACATGCCGACGAGGGCACGCGCCGTCTTGTCGAACTCAGCCTTGTCAGCCCAGGTCTGAACCGGATCGAGGATTTCGCTCGGCACGCCCGGCAGCGAGGTCGGAACCGCGAAACCGAAGTACTTGTCGGTGCGGAATTCGACATTGCGCAGCGAACCATCGAGAGCTGCGGTCAGCAGCGCACGGGTCGCCTTGATCGGCATACGGCTGCCAACGCCGTACTTGCCACCGGTCCATCCGGTGTTCACCAGCCAGCAGTCGACGTTATGCTTGGCGATCAGGTCGCGCAGCATGTTGCCGTAAACCGACGGATCGAGCGGCAGGAACGGCGAACCGAAGCAGGTCGAAAATTCCGGCTGCGGCTCGTTGCCGAGACCACGCTCCGTACCTGCAACCTTGGCGGTGTAACCCGACAGGAAGTGGTACATCGCCTGCGCCGGGGTCAGCTTGGCGATCGGAGGCAGAATGCCGAATGCGTCTGCTGCGAGCATGACGACGTTCTTCGGCTGCGGCGCCATGCCGGTGCGCGAAGCATTCGGAATGAAGTCAAGCGGATAGGCCGAGCGGGTGTTTTCGGTCTTCGAGCCATCGTCGAAGTCCGGCGCGCGGGTGTGCTCATCGAGAACGACGTTCTCAAGCACCGAACCGAAACGCTTGCTGGCGGCGTAGATCTCCGGCTCAGCTTCGCCGGACAGCTTGATGCACTTTGCGTAGCAGCCGCCTTCGAAGTTGAACACGCCGTTCGGGCCCCAGCCGTGCTCGTCGTCGCCGATCAGCGTACGCTTCGGATCAGCCGAAAGCGTCGTCTTGCCGGTGCCGGACAGGCCGAAGAAAACAGCGGTGTCGCCGTTCGGGCCAACGTTGGCCGAGCAGTGCATGGGCAGGACGCCCTTTGCTGGCAGATAGAAGTTCAGCGTGGTGAAAACGCTCTTCTTCATCTCGCCGGCATAATAAGACCCGCCGATCAGGACGATCTTGCGGGCAAAGTCGATAGCCACGACGTTCTCTGAACGGCAACCGTGACGTTTCGGATCAGCCTTGAAGCTCGGCAGGTCGATGATCGTCAGGTCCGGAACGAACGACGCGAGCTCAGACGCCTCGGGGCGGATCAGCAGCGTGCGGATGAACAGCGAATGCCAGGCGAGTTCGGTGAACACGCGAGTCTTGATGCGGTAGGCTGGGTCAGCGCCACCGTACAGATCCTGCGCGAACAGCTTCATGCCTTCAGCATGCGCCTTGAAATCAGTGTAGAGCGCTTCGAAGTTCTCAGCCGTAATGGCCTGGTTGCCGTCCCACCACATGTGGTCGGTGGACGCGTCACGAACCGTGAACTTGTCCTTCGGGCTACGACCGGTAAATTCACCGGTGTCGGCGCAAAGGGCGCCATCGCCAGACAAGACAGCTTCGCCACTGCGCAGCGAGTGCTCGTACAACTGCGGCGCTTCAAAGTTCCAATAGAGGCTGTCCAGGTTGGTCAACCCGAACTTGTCAGCGCCGTAGGCACTGTTGCGTACGCCCATTTCCTGCACGGAATATCCCTCCTTGAGTCCGCTTGTGCAATCGGTGCGAAAGACCCAATCGCAGAGTACCCGCGGCAACTACTACAGCCAACGGGCTCTAGTACGGCGACGTCATAGTAGCGAAACAGTCAATTGCCAACCCGGCGCAGCGATTTTTGGCCATTTCAATTGTGGGTTCGGTAAATCTCAAAGCTATTCATTTCGCTGCCGTGCGGAATCTGCCAATGCTTTAAGTTCTTGCCGCAGTGCAGCAGAAGACTTGACGACACGCGAGAACATCAATCTAAGCGTGTGAGCGCCGTTCGCCAGATCAATTCCTTGCGCGTCGATGCCCGTGCAACGCCATGCGCCCGGCGCCGCCCCCAGCAGCGCAGTTGCGTAGAGCGAAAGAGCATCGCTGTGATCCGCGTTCATATGCTCAACCGCATCCTGTTCAGCAGCGACCAGCTCGTCGCAACCCGTGAGGTCCGTCATGAACTCGGCGGGCGCGAGATCGACGATCCGGCCAAAACCGGCGACGAGATGCAATCCCGTGGGATTAATGCGGAAGAAAGCGAAGTCGGCAAAATCGACAAACTGCGCCGCTGCCGGATGGGCGTTGAGATATCGGCGACGGAGGCGCGCAGGTTGATGCGGCATCCGCCCGCGCTGCGACGCCCTGCAGACTGATGCGCGACCCTTCGAGCGGGTCCCCCGGTGCACGCTCATCGAGCATAAGTGATACCCGGGCGTCCGCCAGGATGTTTCGGGTGTGGAGCGCCAGACCGGAAATCAATAGGATCGGCGCACCGTCGCTGTCGCTGGCGACATTGACGAGCGAGCAATAGGGCTCGCCAGTCTCCGGCATAATGGTCGCAAGCGCGCCCTGCCGGGATCGCCTCAGCAAGCCCGCTGCGACGGCTGATCGATCAAAGGCAACATCTGACTTCATGGCCGCTCCGGTATTTCTGGCTCAGGAACGCCTCTTTTATCGAAGCGCGGAGTGTCTATATAGATGGAACTCACAGTCGTTCTTTGATGGAGCTGGTATTTTGGCCACACTTCAGCCCAGCTTACGATGCTCAAAGGCCGAGATTGTTTCGCCACCACGAAGGCAGATTGTCGAATTTTTTTCGTGTCTCGCCCCTCCGCTTTGGAAAGCAGGCTCATGCCCACAATTGCTCTGGTTGATGACGACCGCAACATTCTGACCTCCGTTTCCATCGCGCTGGAGGCCGAAGGCTACCGCATCATGACCTATACGGATGGTGCATCAGCTCTGGACGGCTTCCGCACCAGCCCGCCTGATCTCGCGATCCTCGACATCAAGATGCCACGCATGGACGGTATGGAAACACTCCGCCGGCTGCGTCAGAAGTCTGACCTTCCGGTGATCTTCCTGACCTCCAAGGATGAAGAGATCGACGAGTTGTTCGGCCTGAAAATGGGCGCGGACGACTTCATCCGCAAACCGTTCTCGCAGCGACTGCTGGTCGAACGCGTCAAGGCGGTGTTGCGCCGTGCAGCGCCGAAGGACCCGACCGCTGCCCCCAAGGAATCCGACGCCAAGGCGCTCGATCGCGGGTTGCTGCGGATGGATCCCGAGCGCCACACCTGCACCTGGAAAAACGAGCCGGTGACGCTGACCGTGACCGAGTTCCTGATCCTGCAGGCGCTTGCGACGCGCCCTGGCGTCGTCAAAAGCCGCAACGCCCTGATGGACGCGGCCTACGACGATCAGGTCTACGTCGACGACCGCACGATCGACAGCCACATCAAGCGGCTGCGCAAGAAGTTCAAGGTTGTCGACGAGGATTTCGAGATGATCGAAACCTTGTATGGCGTGGGCTACCGTTTCAAGGAAACCTGATCTTATTCGAGCAGGCTCCGCACGGGCGATCGTTCGGAGCCAATCTATGTTGACCGGGCTGCCCTTGCGGTAGCGCACAGCAAGTCAGGCTGAGGCATTGCTAGATCGAACCAAGTCCGACGGCACGTCCAGCGGTTCCGTTTCATCCGATAGCATCGAGGGCGACGAGCCCGAGTTGCGCGGCTGGCGAACGCCGCTCGGCTGGCTGCGGCAGGTTTGGCAATTCTTCCTCGCCGTCTCGTTCTCGAGCCTGACCCGCCGCATCGTGTCGATGAACCTCGCGGGGCTTGTCGCGCTGGTTGGCAGCATCCTTTATCTGTCGCAGTTCCGCGCCGGGCTGATCGACGCCCGCGCGCAAAGCCTGCTCGTGCAAGCCGAGATTGTCGCCGCCGCCATTGCCGCTTCGGCGACTGTCGAGACCGACATCATCACGATCGATCCGGATCGCCTGCTTGACCTCAAGCCCGGCGAATCCTTCGGCATGTCGGACGATATCTCTGCGCTTGATTTCCCGATCAATCCGGAACGCGTCGCGCCGGTGCTGCGGCATCTGATCTCGCCGACCAAAACCCGCGCGGTAATTTATGATCGTGACGGCATGTCGATCCTCGACACGCGCAACATGTTCACGCGCGGCGGCGTGCTGCGGTTTGATCTGCCGCCGCCTTCTTCGGAAGAGGCAGGCATAGTCGAACGCGCCGCCATTGCGACGCGCACCTGGCTCAATCGCGGCGATCTTCCGCTCTATCGCGAACTCGGCCCTGAAAACGGCAAGGGCTATGAAGAAGTCCGGCGATCGCTGTCCGGCCAGAAATCCAGCATGGTGCGGATCAACGACCGCGGCGAGATCATTGTCTCCGTCGCCGTGCCGGTACAACTCTCCCGAGCTATTCGCGGCGCGCTGATGCTGTCGACGCAAGGCGATGACATCGATCAGATGGTGACGGCCGAACGCCTCGCTATTCTAAAGGTCGGCGGCGTCGCATCGATCGTCATCATCGTACTCTCGCTGCTGCTGGCCGGCACCATCGCCGGACCGGTGCGCCGCCTCGCTGACAGCGCCGAGAAGGTGCGTCACCGCATCCGCACCCGTGTCGAAATTCCAGATTTCACCCGGCGGCACGATGAGATCGGCCATTTGTCAGGCGCGCTGCGCGACATGACCGAAGCGCTGTACAACCGGATAGAAGCAATCGAAACCTTCGCGGCCGATGTGTCGCATGAGTTGAAGAACCCGCTAACGTCGCTGCGCTCGGCGGTCGAAACGCTGCCGCTCGCCCGCAATGACAATAGCCGCAAGCGCCTGCTTGAAGTGATCGAGCACGACGTCAGGCGATTGGACCGTTTGATCTCCGACATTTCTGACGCCAGCCGCCTCGACGCAGAACTTCAGCGGAACGAGGTTGCGCCTGTCGACATCAAGCGCCTGCTCGCAACGCTGACATCAGTTGCGAACGAAACCAAGCTTGGGCACGATGTCGGCGTTGAACTGCGGTTTGACGGCGCGAACAACGACACGTTCTCTGCGCCGGGCCATGACTCACGCCTCGGCCAGGTCATCTCGAACCTGCTGCAGAATGCCCAATCGTTCTCGCAACCAGGCGGCAAGGTGCGTATCGCCTGCCGTCGCGCCAAATCCGATATCGAGATCATCGTCGATGATGACGGCCCCGGCATTGGACCGGATGCGCTGGAACGAATTTTCGAGCGGTTTTACACCGACCGCCCGCATCAGGGATTCGGACAAAATTCCGGCTTGGGTTTGTCGATCTCGAAACAAATCATCGAAGCTCATGGCGGTCGGATATGGGCCGAGAATCGCTACGGCAAATCAGATGGAACTGGCGAATCGAACGTGCAAGGCGCCCGTTTCATCGTTCGTCTGCCTGCGACATGAGTTCGCATCCAACAACGATACACGCCTCCGCCGTTCGCATCGGCACGCGCGCGCTGCTGATCCGCGGGCCTTCAGGAGCCGGCAAATCGCAGCTTGTGATGCGGCTGGTTCTGGCGGCGCGAGCCGGTCAAATTCCGGAGACCATGCTCATCGGCGATGATCGCGTCATACTTTTTGAACGCAACGGACAGCTATTCGTGCGCCCAGCGCCTGAACTTGCGGGATTTATCGAGATTCGCGGCCTTGGTATCCGCCGCATGCCCTACATCGATGAAGCTCCGGTCGAAACGGTAATCGACCTTCAGGCCACGGATGCAACTCGTATGCCTGCTGCGGAAACGACGACGATTACACTCGAAGGCATTGCCGTTAACCGGATACCCGTTGCGTCCGACGCCGACGCTCTCTTGATAATTTCAGCCAGTTACGCCACATCGCCCTACGTGTGACATGGTCAAGATTGTGGGAAAATAATTAGTAACCATATAAGTTGCACACTCGTTTTGATGTCCGACCTATGCTTCTCCATGGAAGATGTATTTATGGGAGAATCGCCATGAGCCCCCTTGCGCGGGCGCTCGGGATGGTCAAAGTGACGCTTTCGTGCGGTGCACTATCGGCACCCGCGAGGAGTTTGCGATGATTGGTCTAGTACTTGTGACCCATGGCCGCCTTGCGGACGAGTTCAAGGCAGCACTTGAACACGTTATGGGTCCGCAAAAGCAGATTGAAGCCGTCACCATTGGGGCGGAGGATGATTCCGACCTGTGTCGGAGTGATATCATTGAAGCTGTCAATCGTGTCGATAGCGGGGATGGTGTCGCCATTCTCACGGATATGTTCGGCGGAACACCGTCAAACCTTGCGATCTCATGCATGAGCCGCCCGAAGGTCGAAGTCCTTGCCGGCATCAACCTTCCGATGCTCGTCAAACTCGCAAAGGTGCGCGAAGAGCGCTCGCTGAGCGAGGCGATCGCAATGGCGCAGGAAGCTGGCCGGAAGTACGTGACGATTGCGAGCCGGGTGTTGGCGGGTAAATAAACGAATGGCATGCATCGTATTTGTCGAGCATGCTTTCGCCACAGCCATAGCCCAGGAGTTCTTAGCGTCGTTGTCCGATACTCTCACCCGTGAAATTGCCATCACCAACAAGCGCGGGCTGCACGCACGCGCCTCGGCTAAATTCGTCCAGACCGTCGAACGCTTTCAGGCGGACGTCGCAGTCACCCGAAACGGCGAGACTGTCGGCGGCACGTCCATCATGGGCCTGATGATGCTGTCGGCTGGCCCCGGCACCACGATCGAAGTCACCAGCACGGGCCCGGAGGCCCAGGCTGCGCTCGACGCCATCACCGAACTGGTCACCAGCAAGTTCGGTGAGGAGTAATCCTCACCGCCCCGGCGCGGACAGGTAGATATGCCACCGGATCGGCTCGCCTGCCTTGCCATCGAGGAAGCGACGTGTCGTGAGCACTGAATGCTCAACGCCGTCGCCATGCTGCTTCATCCAGTCCTGACATATCTGCAGCCGGCTCGGCAGGTCGCCGTCCTCGCATACTCCGATGAATCCTGCTGACTTCGCTTCGTCGACTGACGTCAGGCCTGCGCCCCATGGCTGCAGCGGCGTCAGCATGCGCGGGTGCTCCGGGCTGTAGAACGTGATCGGTGCGGAGATTTCGGTCGGCGCGACAATCACCCGCCACGGATGGGTGGGGAAGCGCCGCAGCCACATCTGCGTCAACTCCTGCGCCAGCTGCGCCTTCATGCCCAGCACCGGCATGCCGTTGGCGGCATACTGCATCGACCAGCCAGCGATCCGTGGCGCGAGGCCTACAACGAGCAAACTGAGCGCCAGCCAGATCACCAGCAATCTGACCACGGCCATCCAGCGGACACGTAGCGCGGGAATGGCGACCATGCAGAGCGGCGTCAGGAAAAACAGCGAAATGCCCCAGTCTGTCTTCAGGTAAATGTGCACCGCCAGAGCGCCGAGCGGCGGCCCGACCGCGACCACGGCCTGAATGATCCAGACATTGAGCGCAGGCGACAGCCGCACTGCCGGGTTCGGCCCGCGCGACCAGCACAGACCGAAAAACGCGCGGGGATCGCGCATCAACAGCCGCCACCATCCGGGCGGCAGGCCAAGCGCGGCCGCCGCCAGCGCGAGCGGCAGCGCCAGCAGCGCCAGATTGTGCCCGATATAACCCCAGACCAGGCGCACCACAAAGCTCTGATCCTGGATCGTGTAGGTGTCGCCGGCA
Organism: uncultured Alphaproteobacteria bacterium; assembly: GCA_963717905.1. Taxonomy (GTDB): domain Bacteria; phylum Pseudomonadota; class Alphaproteobacteria; order Rhizobiales; family Xanthobacteraceae; genus Tardiphaga. The sequence continues at coordinate 907,115 of CAVQXM010000006.1, read as the reverse complement.
TAGGTGAAAGGCGCGAAATCGACCTGTTTCAGCCAGTAAAGATGCGGCGCCAGCCCTGCCAGCAGCGCAACAATGGCGACCCATGGCGCAGGTGAACGCAGGAAGCCCTGCCGCGCCGGATGCAGCAACGCCGCTAGCCCGATCGCGCCGATCATCGTCACGACCCAGTATTTGGTCAGCACAGCCAGCGCGGCGGCAATGCCCAACAGCAGCCCTGCGCGGGCCGTGCGCTTCTCAAAGGCTTCGAGATAGGCCAGCACCAGCAGCGGCAGCGTCACCAGCTGAACCAGATCCGCGTTGTACTTATATCCCTTGAAGTTGAAGATCGGGTAGAGCGCGAGCATGACGAGCGTCAGGAAGGCTCGCCGCGGATCGACCACCCGCAGCGCGATCCGCCAGCAGATCAGCATACCTACGCCGACCGTGGCCATGGCCAGCCCATAGGCCGCCCAATCCGTCGGCGCGAACAGCCGGAACCAGAGACCCGCGATCCAGCCCGACAATGGCGGGTGCTTGCCATAGCCCAGCAGCCATTCCTGACCCCAGGCATAGGCCTCAGCGACGTCAAAATGGAGGTCCTGGGTCCCCTTCACCATCGTCAGCGCGGCCGTCCAGAGCACCGCATGCGCCGCCACGAAGCCTATCGCGAGCACCCAGCCCAGTCGTTCGTCGCTGATCCAGGCCGCAACCTGGGCTGCGCCGCGCCGCCACGTCGCCCGCGACCGCAGTCGGGGGGCCTTCGTCGAGATCTTGGAGTTCGCCATGTCTTCCCGTACCGGATTTCTCGCTGCAGGCAATGCGACAGAACCGGACAAAGGTCCAGTACCCGCAGGCGATGCAATTTTGTTGCTGGTTTCCAAGGCTAATGCTATCCCGCGCGGATGACCGAAGTCCCGATTTCCAACATCCGCAACTTCTCCATTGTGGCTCACATCGACCACGGCAAATCCACGCTTGCCGATCGCCTGATTTCAGGCGACCGGCGGGTTGCAGGCCCGTGAGATGAAGGAGCAAGTCCTCGACTCGATGGACATCGAGCGCGAGCGCGGTATCACGATCAAGGCGCAGACGGTGCGCCTCGCCTATCACGCCAAGGATGGCCAGGATTATGTGTTCAACCTGATGGACACGCCTGGCCACGTCGACTTCGCCTATGAGGTCTCGCGCTCGCTGGCGGCCTGCGAGGGCTCGCTGCTGGTGGTCGACGCCTCGCAAGGCGTGGAAGCCCAGACGCTGGCGAACGTCTATCACGCGCTCGACGCCAACCACGAGATCGTCCCGGTCCTGAACAAGGTCGACCTGCCCGCAGCAGATCCCGACATGGTCAGGAAGCAGATCGAAGACGTGATCGGCATCGATGCGTCCGAAGCGGTCATGATCTCGGCGAAAACCGGCCTCGGCATCCCCGACGTGCTGGAAGCCATCGTAACCCGGCTGCCGCCGCCCAAGGGCGATCCGAACGCCACCCTGAAGGCGCTGCTGGTCGATAGCTGGTACGACGTCTACCTCGGCGTGGTCGTTCTGGTCCGCGTCGTCGACGGCGTGCTCAGGAAGGGCCAGCGCGTCCGCATGCTCGGCACCTCTGCGGCCTATGACGTCGAGCGCGTCGGTTATTTCACGCCCAAGATGGTGACAGTCGATCATCTCGGCCCCGGCGAAGTCGGCTTCATCACCGCCGCGATCAAGGAAGTGGCTGACACCCGCGTCGGCGACACCATCACCGACGACCGCAAGCCGGTGACCGACATGCTGCCGGGCTTCAAGCCCGCAGTGCCGGTGGTGTTCTGTGGCCTGTTCCCGGTCGACGCCGACGACTTCGAAACGCTGCGCGCCGCGATGGGCAAGCTGCGCCTCAACGACGCCAGCTTCTCGTTCGAAATGGAGACGTCCGCCGCGCTCGGCTTCGGTTTCCGCTGCGGCTTCCTCGGCCTGCTGCATCTGGAAATCATCCAGGAGCGCCTCAGCCGCGAGTTCGATCTCAACCTGATCGCGACCGCCCCGTCGGTGATCTACAAGATGCACCTCAACGACGGCAGCGAGATCGAGATTCACAATCCGATCGACATGCCGGACGTGGTCAAGATCGCCTCGATCGAGGAACCATGGATCGAAGCCACCATCCTCTGCCCAGACGAATATCTCGGCGCGGTGCTCAAGCTGTGTCAGGAACGTCGCGGCACCCAGATCGAGCTGACCTATGTCGGCGCCCGCGCGATGGTGAAGTACAACCTGCCGCTCAACGAAGTGGTGTTCGATTTCTACGATCGCCTGAAGTCGATCTCAAAGGGCTACGCCTCGTTCGACTATCACCTGACCGACTACAAGGCCGCCGATCTCGTCAAGATGCAGATCCTCGTCAATGCCGAGCCGGTCGATGCGCTGTCGATGCTGGTGCACCGCACCCGCGCCGAGGGCCGCGGCCGCGCCATGGTCGAGAAGATGAAGGAACTGATCCCGCCGCATATGTTCGTCATTCCGATTCAGGCGGCGATTGGCGGCAAGGTGATCGCGCGTGAAACCGTGCGCGCCCTGCGCAAGGACGTGACGGCCAAGTGCTATGGCGGCGATATCACCCGTAAGCGCAAACTTCTGGAGAAGCAGAAGGAAGGCAAGAAGAAGATGCGGCAGTTCGGCAAGGTCGAAATCCCGCAGGAAGCCTTCATCGCCGCGCTCAAGGTTGATAGCTGAGCGAAGCAATCATGTAGCAACGCAAAAAGGCCGGGCAGATGCTCGGCCTTTTTGTTTATCCTGCGTTCTACCACCTAACCCGGCCCGTTCGGGCGCGAGGATGACCACGCGACCGCGCGCCCGTGACCAGCCTGAAGCAATTGCAACGCACCATCTGCGATCCCGCACCGTAGAATAAATCCCCTTGCCTGCTCACGCCGTCACCGCATCCTCTCCGGACTATAAAACCAAGAAGCATAATCCGGAGGGACGACCATGAGTTTCTACCCCCGCATTCTTGCGGCGAGCGCGCTTGCCCTGACACTCTCGGCAGCGCCGGCCTTTAGCCAACAATCACAAGCGCCACTCAAGATCGGCCTGCTCAGTGACTTCTCGTCGGTCTATTCCGACATCGGCGGCGCTGGCAACGCCGAGGCGACCAAGATGGCCATCGAGGAGTTCGGCGGCCAGATGTTCGGCAAGCCGATCGAATACGTCCAGGCTGACGTACTCAACAAGGCCGACGTCGCCGCGACGATTGCACGCAAGTGGTACGAGGCCGATGGCGTCGACATGATCGTCGATCTGCCGACCTCGGCGACAGCGCTGGCCGCGATGGAAATGTCGAAGCGGTTCGAGAAGATCATGATCGTCACCGACGCCGCCAGCTCGGACATCACCGGCAAGTCGTGCTCGCCCTATACGATGCACTGGACCTACGACACCTATGGCAACGCCAAGACTGTCGGCAGCGCTGTGGTGAAGACCGGCGGCGATTCATGGTTCTTCATCACGGCGGACTATCTGTTCGGCCATTCGATCGAGCGTGACACCGGCGAGATCGTCAAGGCGGCTGGCGGCAAGATCGTCGGCAGCGCCCGGCATCCGCTCAACAATGCCGACTTCTCGTCGTTCCTGCTGCAGGCGCAGTCATCCAAGGCCAAGATCATCGGCATGGCCAATGGCGGCGGCGACACCATCAACACCATCAAGCAGGCCGCTGAATTCGGCATCGTCAAGGGCGGGCAGAATCTCGCCGGCATCGTGATGTTCATCTCGGACATTCACAGCCTCGGGCTGGAGATGGCGCAGGGTCTGATCATCACCGAAGCCTACTACTGGGACCAGAACGAGCGCACGCGCGCCTTCGGCAAGCGGTTCTTTGATCGCATGAAGCGCATGCCGACGATGAACCAGGCCGCGACCTATAGCGCGACGCTGCATTATCTGAAGGCGGTGCAAGCTGCGGGCACCCGCGACACCAAGACTGTGTTGGCCAAGATGCGCGAGATGCCGGTGCGCGACGCCTTCACCGACAACGGCTTCGTGCGCGAGGATGGCCGTATGGTGCACAGCATGTTGCTGCTTGAGGTCAAGAAGCCCTCGGAGTCGAAATATCCGTGGGACTACTACAAGATTCTCGCCGAAGTTCCCGGCGATCAGGTGTTTCGCCCGATGAAGGACGGCGGCTGCCCGCTGGTCGCTGGCAAGTAAGCACTCGACAAACCTGCATGATCCCCGTTCAGAACGCCAATGCCTGGGCGGGGATCATGCACGCCCTTGCGAACACGCGTGCATTCGCAATCAGGCGCGCCGCACCTGCCGTGGTTTTGCCGCCCGTTGAGCCGCAGCTTGCTGTGCCGCCAGCAGGCCGACGATATCCACGTTTGGCCGGGCATGGCTGAAGAGGAAGCCCTGCCCCTCGTTGCATCCCTCGGCGCGCAGATAGGCCATCTCGGCTTCCGTCTCGACGCCCTCCGCAGTGATCGTCACGCCGAGCCCATTGCCAAGCGTGATGATCGATCGCACGATCGCCTGCGCCTCGCGATTGGCGGCGACGTCGCGCACGAATGACTGGTCGATCTTGATCTTGTCGAACGGGAAGCTCCGCAGGTAACTCAAGCTTGAATAGCCCGTGCCGAAGTCGTCCAGCGATATGCGGATGCCAAGCTTGCGCAGGGCATGCAGCGTCGCCAGCACATCGCCGCGCTTTTCGAGCAACAGCGTTTCGGTAATCTCCAGCTCAAGCCGCGTCGGCGCCAGCCCGGAACTGCGCAGGGCGTCCTTGATCACGGCGAGCAGATCGCTCTTGCGGAACTGCGCTGGCGAAAGGTTGACGGCCACCCGCACCGCGTCCGGCCATTGCGCCGCCTCATTACAGGCCTGGCGCAGCACCTGCGAACCCAGCGCGTCGATCAGCCCGGTGTCTTCAGCAATGGGGATGAACTCACCCGGCGCGATCATGCCGCGCTCCTTGTGCGGCCAACGCACGAGCGCTTCAACGCCGGTGATGCGCCCGGAACGCAAATCAATGACCGGCTGATAATACGGCACGAGTTCTTCGTTCTGGATTGCCGCGCGCAAATCGGTTTCGAGCTTGCGGCGCGCCTGCGCGCTGGCGTCCATCGATGACTCAAAGAAGCTGTACGATCCGCGGGTCTCGGCCTTGGCGCGCGACAACGCCATGTCGGCGTTCTTGAGCAGGCGCTCGGAATCCTCGCCATCATTCGGCGAGATGGCAATGCCGATGCTGGCCCCGATCACGACAGAGGTGCCGTTCAGCAGAAACGGCTTTTGCACGATTCCCAGCAGGCGCTGCGCTAACAGCACAATTTCTTCGGGCCGGTGCACGCCGATCTGAACCACGGCGAACTCGTCGGAGTTCAACCGCGCCACGACATCCTCCTCGCGCAGCGCGGATCGCAACCGGCGGGCAATGCCGCGCAGCAGCTTGTCGCCGAGCGAATGGCCAAGCTCGTCGTTGACCGTTTTGAAATTGTCGATGCCGAGAAACAATACGCTGGCGGCCGCGCCGGTCCGCCGCGTTTGCGCCAGAAGTTCATCGATGCGTTGGCGCAAACGGTGGCGGTTCGGCAAGCCCGTCAGGCCGTCGTGGTTCGCCATATAGGCCAGGCGCATTTCGGCGCGCTTGCGCGCTGTCATGTCCATCAGGGCGAGCAGGATGGCCGGCTTTTCCTCATAGACCATTCGGCGCGAATAGATCGCAAGATCGATCAGCGAGCCGTCAGCCTTGATGTGTTTCCAGGTCCGCGCCGCGTGTTCCTCGGAGGTGATGTTCACTTCCCATGGCATATCAGCCTCAAAGGCCTGCAATTGCCGAATGGTGAGCTTCAGGAATTCGTCGCGCGCATAGCCGTAGTGTTCAATCGCAGCGTCGTTGACGCTCAGCACCTGCTCGGTTTCAGCCAGGCAGACAATCATGGGAACCGGGTTGCCATCGAATAGCAGTCGGAACGATTCCTCGCGTTGTTTCAGCTCGGTGATATCAACACGCAGACCGATCACGCCGCCATCGGCTGTCCGACGCTCATCGATCAGGATGCAGCGGCCATCCGCAAGAGTTTGCTCGTGCTGACCGATCGGTTGCTTCATTTTTGCGAGGCGCTCGGACAGCCATTCTTCCTCGCGGCCCAGCGCATCAGGATATTGCCCGCGCGCGACCCCGAGCCGCATCGCATCCGCCAGCAGCGCGCCCGGCGCGAACAGGGCTGCGCTCTGGGCGTAGATCTCGGCGTATTTCTTGTTCCAATGGATATAGCGACCTTCCGCATCGAGGAATACGATACCCTGCGGCAGCAGATCCAACGCTTCGCGGAGCAGTGCGTCAGTGGTGTGGGTTCGGGTGGCGATCGCCATGCTTGCCTCAGCTACGCCTGTGCCTGACTTGACCGCCTCGGCGAGCGGCGTTCGCCGCTGACGCCGGCAGCGCAAACGCAAGCACGACGGCGTCGCGGGTCGGCCTGCGTAGGCAAGCCGGATCGGCACGCGTGGCGATGTGGGGCGTTTCACCCGAGATAAGAGCCGTTGTTTCGGCATAAAGGTTCACTGGCTTTCTGCTGTAAGACCTTAATCAATACAATGTTTCTGAACAAACGGTATCGACTGCACTTCCCATCAGTGATTCAGATGGCGTTTGCAATGATCCATGCTTTGAAAAATCCGGGCAAGTGCAATAGTAAACATGACGTTAGCCGATCGGCCTCGCGGCTACCTACACTCCGGCCGCGCTTGAGATATAAATGCCGACATGAAGATGCGCATGATTCTCTCGCTGGCGCTGATGAGCTGCCTTTACGCAACGGGCGCCACTGCGCAGACCAAGGGCAGCGTCAACGCGCGCCCCTTGCCGCCATTGGCCAATCCCAATGATCCGGGTCTCGCGGCGAAGGAATTATTCGGCCGCAAACTGACGCCGCTGCCAGCGACGCCGCAGGTGTTCGGCTTTTATGCCAAGGGATGCATCGCCGGCGCCGAGGCGCTGCCGATCGACGGCCCAACCTGGCAAGTGATGCGGCTGTCGCGCAACCGTAACTATGCCCACCCGCAGATGACGGCGCTGATCCAGAAGATCGCCCATAAGGTCAATCGCGAGGCGGGCTGGCCGGGCATCCTGGTCGGCGACATGTCGCAGGCGCGCGGCGGCCCGATGCTGACCGGGCACGCCAGCCACCAGATCGGCCTTGATGCCGACATCTGGCTAACGCCGATGCCGAACCGACTGCTGTCGCGCAATGAGCGCGAAGAAACCTCCGCCGTGATGATGGTCCGTCGCGATCGGCTCGACATCAACCCTGCAGCCTGGACGCCGAGCCATTTGCCGGCGATCCGCGCAGCCGCGCAAGAACCGGCGGTAGAACGCATCTTCGTAAACGCCGCGATCAAGAAGGCGCTGTGCCGCGAGGCCAAGGGCGATCGCCGCTGGCTGTCCAAGGTGCGCCCGATGTACGGCCACGACTACCACTTCCATATCCGGATCGGCTGCCCGGCTGGCAGCACGACCTGCGAGTCGCAAGCGCCCGTCACCCAGGGCGAAGGCTGCAGCGAGGCTGATCTGGCCTATTGGTTCAGCGATGCTGTTCTGCACCCTAAGCCACCACCGACGCCCCCTAAACCGAAGCCACCGCTGACCCTGGCGGACCTGCCCGCCGCCTGCCGCCAGGTTGTTGGCGCGCCGTAGCTCGATAGCTTTGCGACAAAGCTGTCGAGGGGTTTACGAACCCTTCGCGGCGACGTAGATTGGTCATCGCGATATCCAGGCTGATCCGTAAGACATCCTGGCATCCGGAACGGCGCTTCCAGTCATCGCATCTCCTTTGACGCAACTGCTGCGATTGCCTTTTGCAGGCGAGCGCGCAATTTGGAGCGCCCCATGACCCGCCGTGAATTCTTGAATCGTTTCTTCGTCCTCGGCATCGCCCTGACGCTTGGCGTCGGCGGAACGTTTGCGCCAGCCCAAGCCCAGGAAAAAAGCCTGACGATCTTCGCGGCGGCTTCGATGAAGAACGCCCTCGACGATATCAACGCAGCCTATACCGCAAAGACCGGCGTCAAGGCTGTCAGCAGCTATGCCGCGAGCTCCGCGCTTGCCCGCCAGATCGAGGAAGGCGCGCCGGTCGATGTGTTCATCTCGGCGGACCTTGCGTGGATGGACTACGTTAGCAAGGCAAAGGCCATCAACGAGGCCAGCCGCGCCAACCTGCTGGGCAACAGCATCGTGCTGATTGCGCCGAAGGACTCCAAGCTCGGCAATGTCACCATCGCCAAGGGGTTCGATCTGGCGGCGCTGGCCGGCAATGGCCGCATCGCCACCGGCGACGTCAAATCTGTGCCGGTCGGCAAATATGCCAAGGCCGCGCTTGAGCATCTGGGCTCTTGGGCCGCAGTTGAAGCCAAGTTCGCGATGGCCGATAGCGTCCGCGCTGCGCTGACGCTGGTGGCGCGCGACGAAGCCCCGCTCGGCATCGTCTATTCGACCGACGCGAAGGTGGAGCCTGGCGTCAAGATCATCGGCACCTTCCCGGCTGACTCGCACCCCGCGATTATTTATCCGGTTGCAGCAACCGCAAAGGCCAGGGCTGAGGCCGAAGGCTATCTCGCATTCCTGCGCAGCAATGAATCGAAAGTCATCCTGGAAAAGTATGGCTTCACCTTCCTGATGCGCCCGATTTCCTGAGATCATCGTGTTCGATATTTCGGCAACTGAGTGGACCGCGATCTTCCTGTCGTTGAAGGTCGCGGTCATCGCAACGCTGTTTGCAACGCCGATCGGGATCGGCGTCGCTTATTTGCTGGCGCGCGGCAACTTTCGCGGCAAATCGGTGCTGGATGCGCTGGTGCATCTGCCGCTCGTCCTGCCCCCTGTCGTCACCGGCTATCTGCTGCTCATTACCTTCGGCAAGCGCGGCATGGTCGGATCATTCCTCTCGGAATATCTCGGCATCGTTCTGGCCTTTCGCTGGACGGGCGCAGCTGTCGCCTGCGGCGTGATGTCCTTCCCGCTGCTGGTGCGGCCGATCCGCCTGTCGATCGAGAATGTGGACCGCAGGCTTGAGCAGGCAGCGGGCACGCTCGGCGCATCGCCGCTATCCGTATTCTGGACCGTGACGCTGCCATTGGCGCTGCCCGGCATTCTCGCCGGCATGGTGCTCGGCTTCGCCAAGGCCATCGGCGAATTCGGCGCGACGATTACCTTCGTCTCCAACATCCCCGGCGAAACCCAAACCATTTCATCAGCGATCTACTCGCTGATCCAGACACCCGACGGCGACGCCGCCGCCATGCGCCTCGTTATCGTTTCGGTCGTGATCGCGATGTCTGCGCTGATTGCCTCTGAATGGTTCGCGCGCCACGCCACGCGCCGACTGCACGGAAACTGACCATGCTTCGCGTAGACATCCGCAAACAGCTCGGCGACTTTTCAGTCGAAGTCGATTTCACCACCGAAGGTCGCGTCACCGGCCTGTTCGGCCCTTCCGGCACCGGCAAGACCTCTATCATCAACATGATCGCCGGCCTGCTGACGCCGGATAGCGGCAGCATCATCCTTGATGACACAGTGCTTGATGATCTTGCCACGGGCGTCCATGTGCCGGCGCACAGGCGCCGGATTGGTTACGTCTTTCAGGACGCCCGACTGTTTCCGCATCTGAGTGTCGAACAAAATCTCAGATACGGTCGGCGCATGAACGGGCTCGCGCCGGACCTGCACAACTTTCAGCGCATCACCGGGCTGCTCAACCTTGGCGACCTGCTGGCGCGACGGCCGGGGAAGCTCTCCGGCGGCGAGCGCCAACGCGTTGCGCTGGGCCGGGCGCTGCTGATCGAACCGAAACTGCTGCTGCTTGACGAGCCGATGGCCTCACTCGATCGCACGCGCAAAAACGAGATCCTGCCGTATCTGATCCGGCTCCGGGACGAGGGCGGCGTGCCGATGGTTTACGTCAGCCATGACGCGGATGAATTGCGTCAGATGGCCACGCATGTGGTGCTGCTCGACGGCGGCCGCGTTAAAGCCGAAGGCCCGCCCGACATTTTGCGGTAGAGCAAGCAGGTACCATTTTTCCGATTCGTGATATCTGATGGGTATCCCCGTCACGGATCTCGATGGAATGATGAATATTTCAGAAATTGAACAAGCGCTGACTGCCACCATGCTGGCGATCGGTGCCGAATTTACATCGCCACGTTTTTACGTGCAGTTCGTGATCATCCTGGTGGGTTTGGTCTCTGCCTGGATGATCGGCAAGGCAATCCGGCGCAGGGTCGCCATCGCGTCGACCTCGATGGGCTGGCCGATCGCCATCCGGCTGATGTTTCGTGCGCTGATCAATAACTCATCCTATGTGGCGTTCGCGCTGCTGATGCTCGCCGCCCGCCTCGGCATGTTGGCCATAACCTGGCCAAGCCGCAGCCATCTCATCGCTGTAGCCGCAAAACTGGCGGCTGCGCTGATCGCAATCAAGATCGCAACCAGCGTTGTCCGGAATGCGTTTGTCGTCAATTTGTTGACCGGCTCGCTGGGCGCATTGGCAGCACTCAGCATCATCGGCCAACTCGAGACGGTGGTGGCCGCGCTTGGCTCGGTCGGCTTCGACATTGGCGACTTGCGGATCACGCCGCTGCTGTTCGTCAAGCTGATTGCACTGATGGCTATCACGGTGTGGAGCGCCAACATCACCAGCAATCTGTTCGAGGACCGCATCCGTCGGTCCAAGGACATGACGCCGTCGGTGCAGGTTCTGCTCTCAAAGCTTGTCCGCGTCGTCTTGCTGACGATGGCCGCCGCCATGACGCTGGATGCGGTCGGCATCAACCTCGCGGCGCTGGCGATCTTCTCGGGCGCGATCGGCGTCGGTATCGGTTTCGGCTTGCAGAAGATCGTCTCAAATTTTATCAGCGGGATGATCCTGCTCGCGGACAAATCGGTCAAACCCGGGGACCTGATCAGCCTTGGCGACAATCGCGGACGCATTACGGCAATGAACACGCGCTTTATCTCGATTGCCGCCGGCGACGGGCGGGTCATTCTGATCCCGAACGAGGATCTGATCACGCAGAAGGTCGTTAACTGGACCTACACCGACAAGAACACCATGGTCCGCATTCCATTCAGTGCCAACTTCGACGCCAACCCGCGCCGAATCTGCGACCTGGCGATAGAGGTTGCGTCAGCCTCCCCGCGCATAATGGAAGGCAAGGTGCCGGTGTGCCAACTGCTCGAGTTTACCGAAACCGGGATCAACTACGTGCTGACACTCTGGATTTCGGACCCCGACGGATTGGGTGAAACCCGGAGCGATGTCATGACACGGCTCTGGGAAGCCTTTGGCAATGAGGGGTTCAAAGCACCGCATCCGGTTCGCGAGATCCGGGTACGTGATGGCCGCTCACTCCCCGCCGAGCCCATAACCCCAGCCCTGATGGCGAGTGCTGGACTGGACCGCTAGCCCGTGCAGTTCGCCAGGTCATTGATCCCTGCCACGCTCGTACGGCGCTACAAGCGCTTTCTGGCTGACGTGGTCCTGCCCGACGGCAGCGAGATCACCGCGCATGTCGCCAACCCCGGCGCGATGACTGGCCTCGCCGTGCCGGGCGCGCGCGTCTGGCTGTCACGTTCCGACGTCAAGACACGCAAGCTGCCGTACTCATGGGAGCTGGTTGAGGTCGATCTCGGCGCAGGACTTGAGCCGGTCTGCGTCAACACCGGGCTGACCAATGCAGTGATCGCCGAGGCCATCGCGGCGCAGGCGATCCCTGAACTCAATGGCTACACGCACATCCGCCGCGAGGTGAGCTATGGCGAGGGGCTATCCGGCACGCGCTCACGCATCGATTTTCTGCTGACCGCGCCTGACCGCCCGGACTGCTGGGTAGAGGTGAAGAGTGTGTCGCTGATGCGCGGCGCGGGGCTTGCCGAATTCCCCGATGCCGTCACGTCGCGCGGCGCACGCCACCTTGCCGAATTAGCCGAGATCGCAGGTTCCGGATCGCGCGCCGTCATGCTGTTCGCCGTCCAGATCGGCTCGGCCCGCTCGATGGCGGTCGCGCGAGATATCGATCCTGCCTATGGCGATGCCTTCGATACCGCCCGGGCCTGCGGTGTCGAGGCGCTGGCATATACCTGCCGCAGCACGCCAGACGGGATATGCATCGGCCACTCAATCCCGATTGGCAGATAATTTGCCAGCATTTACCGAGTCCTAGCTGCCATACCCTTGTTCGGCTTGCGAAATTGGCGCCGATCACTAAATTGCCTGATCAAGCTCCTCCTCCAAACTGATAGCGCAAGATCTGCCATGACCTATGTCGACGCCTCCGATACCTCGCTTCGCAAAACCGGGCAGATCAAGCTGCATGGGCCTGAGGCGTTCGCTGGCATGCGCAAGGCGGGGGCGGTGACATCAGCCTGCCTCGACGCCTTGACGGATCTGGTCCAGCCGGGCGTCCATACCGCTGCGATCGACGACTTTGTGCGGCAGTTCGCTTTCGATCACGGCGCGTTTCCCGCGACGCTGATGTATCGCGGCTACCGCTATTCCACCTGCACCTCGATCAATCACGTCGTCTGCCATGGCATGCCGACCGACCGCCCCCTCAAGGAAGGCGATATCGTTAATATCGATGTCACCTTCATTGTCGATGGCTGGTATGGCAACTCGAGCCGGATGTATGCGGTCGGCGAACTCTCCCGCAAGGCCGAGCGCCTCGTCGACATTACCTATCAATCGCTGATGATCGGCATTGCGGCTGTGAAGCCCGGCGCCACCACCGGCGACATCGGCCATGCCATTCAAAGCTTCGTCGAACCACAGGGTCTCAGCGTGGTGCGCGATTTCTGCGGCCATGGTCTCGGCCGCCTTTTCCACGACGAGCCGAACATCATTCACGTCGGCCGTCCGGGTGACGGCGTCGAACTCCGCCCCGGAATGCTGTTCACGATTGAACCGATGATCAACATCGGCAAGCCGCATGTGAAGGTGCTGTCCGACGGCTGGACCGCCGTGACCCGCGACCGCTCGCTGTCGGCGCAGTTCGAACATTCGATCGGCGTGACCGAGACCGGCTGTGAAATCTTTACGCTGTCGAAGCGGCACAACGAACAGCCGCCTGCCACCGTTTGATTCAGACATCAGCGATTAGTATCAAGCCATCAATTCAAGGTTGCATTTAAGCGCAAGCGCGTCATGCTTGCGCTTGCGTGTAACCGTGCGAGTTGGTGTCGATGTCCGATGCGCCCCACGAGTCCTCAGGTTTCAATGAGACGCCGCATTACTTTGGGCATCGCGAGCGACTGCGCGACCGCTTCCGCAAATCCGGCGCTGATTCACTGAATGACTACGAACTGCTGGAAATGGTGCTGTTTCGCGCGTTGCCGCGGCGCGACGTCAAGCCGCTCGCCAAGGCGCTGATCACACGGTTCGGCTCCTTTGCCGAGGCGATCCATGCACCCGAGCGGCAGCTGTGTGAATTCGATGGTCTGGGCGAAGCGTCGATCCTCGAGCTCAAGCTGATCGCCGCCGTCGCCAGCCGTGTCATCAAGGGCCAGGTCAAGAAACGAACGGTGCTGTCGTCGTGGGAGACCGTGATCAATTACTGCCGCGCCGCGATGGCCTTTGCCGACAAGGAGCAGTTTCGCATCCTGTTTCTCGACAAGCGCAACCAGCTGATCGCCGATGAGGTGCAGCAGGTCGGCACCATCGATCATACACCGGTCTATCCGCGCGAGGTCATCAAGCGCGCGCTCGAACTCTCCTCGAGCGCGATCATCATGGTGCACAACCACCCCTCCGGCGACCCATCGCCATCGCAAGCCGATGTGCAGATGACCAAATCCGTCATCGATATCGCCGGACCATTAGGCATCACCGTGCACGACCACATCGTGATCGCCAAAAACGGCCACGCCAGCATGAAGGGACTGCGGCTGATCTGACAACGCGTAATCCATTGGCGCAGGCCAGGATCACGCTGCCCTTTTCACGCCAACTGCGCACCAGAACGGTTCGTTGTCGGAGAAACTCACCTCCTCCAATCCTGCAGTTTCCATCATCGCCTTGATCTCGGCCTTGGTGAAACGCTGTTCCAGCGGCGTGCCAAAGCGATCCCGGCTGTCGGTACGCATCGTGTAGAAACTAAAGTCCTTGTACAGGTACAACGGCATGTTTCTCGCATCGACACCGATGGCTGACAAAAGCTTCGCCGCTTTGGCCAACGGCAGATAGACAATCAGGGCCAGAATATCAGTGACGACGTGCTTCAGCCGATTAGGGAGACGGGAGATGATCGCTCGAATGAACTCGCTGGCCTTCCAGATCAGGCGGAACCATGCCGGGCGATTGTCAAACCGATAGTATAAATACACAAGGAACGGCGCGCCGGGCTTGAGCAGCCGGACACAGGTCTTCATGGCGTCGGCAGTGTCCGGAATATGGTGCAGGACGCCAAGTGAATAGCCGAAATCCTGACTACATGCGGCCAAGCCCGTGGCTTCGGTACAGGCATTGATGAACGTGACATTCGGTTTGTCGGCCAGCGCTCTTTTGGCGACCGAGAGCGCCTCGCTGCTCGGGTCAATGCAATTTAACATCCCGACGCGCGGAGCTACAAACCTGGCCCAACGGCCGCTGCCGCAACCCATGTCAAAGCCTTCGGCGCCAACCGGAAGGCGAGCCCATGGAAAAATCGAAAAGTAGCGCTCAAAGATGTCGAGCAACTCATTTTCGTTCAGGGCCGTCTGGTCAAATCTCGACCACTCGTCGCCAAAACTGGAGACGGTGCTTTTATCAAAATTACCCATGATATATCCAAAGGAATTTGATGCACCAACACCCCACCTATACCCTTAGTTGCACCTCTTTTCCAGCAAACCTTTTAGGCGAGCGTCGGCTACGTGAATGCGTCCCGCTGCCTTCGTTTTGTTGCGATGCCACAGCTACTGCCGAACAAGCAGCAGCGGTTCCGCCGCCTCGGGCACGCGTCGCCATTGGGCGCTATCATCGGCCTGAAAATGCCAGGTGTCGCCGCGATCGGACGTCAGTTGCAGGTCGCCGCGCTCGAATTTCCAATATTTCGGCGCAAAATTCACCACGGCCGGATCGCACCGGGGCTTGAGAAACACGGCGAATGTATCGGCGCCGGCCTCGGTGTTGGTCAGCGTCAAGCCGCACACCGGCCGACCATTGCCGCGCACCATCGACCAATCGCCGATCATATTGTCGAGCGAACGCACCGCCTCACGCGCCGACTCCAGGTTCTGCAGGATATAGACGCCTTCGCCCTGGCGAACGCCTTCAAGGATGCCGTTCTCGACTTCGCTGAGATCGATCACGGGCTGCCCCGCGCTGTCCTGCAGGCGCACGATATCAAGCCCCTTGATGCTCCATGCCTTGATATCGGCCGCGAATGGCAGCGCCTTGGCGCAGCCCGGCTCCAGCGCGAGCTTCATCGCTGTAGAAGGTCCGTCCGTCGTCAGCGTCATCACGCAGGTCTTGTTGCGTTCGGTGGTCGATAACTCCCACTGCCCAATCATATTGCCCTTGAGCACGTCAACGTCAGAGGCATGGCTGGAGATCTGGCCGACCAGCGCAGCAATCACCATTCCGATGGCGAAACCGCTTGCCAGCCGGCCGATCATATCAGCGCGCCTTAGCGGGCGTTTCAGCCACCGGCGTGATCGGCGGCTTGCCGGTGAACCAGTGCTTCAGATTGTCGACGACGAGCTGATCCATCGCGTCGCGCGTCACCACCGACGCCGAGCCAATGTGCGGCAGCAGCGTGACATTCTGCAAGCTGCGCAGCTCCTCCGGAACCTTGGGCTCTTGCGCGAACACATCAAGCCCTGCAGCCATGATCGTGCCGGACTTCAGCGCCGCGATCAGCGCGTCCTCATCCACCACGGTGCCACGCGCAACGTTGATCACGATGCCACGTGGCCCGAGCGCCTTCAGCACGTCGGCATTGATCATGTTTTTGGTCGCGGGACCGCCGGGGACGATCGCCACCAGCGTATCCACCTCGGTCGCCATCTGCAGCAGATCGGGATAGTGCTTGTAGCTGACGTCTGATGACGGCTTGCGCGAGTGATAGACCACCGGCACCAGCGCCGCCTCGAGACGGCGGGCAATCGCCTGGCCGATGCGGCCCATGCCGACGATGCCGACGGTGCGATCGCGCAGCGAGCCGGCGCTGAGCGGATAGTTTTTGTTGGCCCAATGACCGGCGCGCACGAACCGATCCGCAGCGATGAATTCGCGCGCGGTCGCGATCAGCAGACCCAGCGCCGTATCCGCAACCTCCTCCGTCAACACGTCAGGCGTATTGGTGACCATAATGCCCTTGGTTGCGGCATAGGCGGCGTCGATATGGTCGTAGCCGACGCCGAAGGTCGAGATAATCTCGAGCTTTGGAAATCGCGCCTGCAGCTGCTGATGCGCGGGCACCAGCCCCGTCACCGCAATTCCACGAATGCGACCAGCGACATCAGCGCTGAGCCGATCAAGATCCGCCTGGGTCTCGAAAATATGGGTGTTGAAATCTTCCGAAAGCCCCTTTTCGATCAACGGCTTGTGGGGGCCATAAACCAACAGGTCGATCTTCTCCGGTGTCGTTCCTGATGCCATTAGTTTTCCTTTCCCGATGCGCTTTCATGCCAGCGGCGCAATATCATATGCGATGCCAGCGCGAGCAGCATATAGATGACAACCCCTGCGGCGGAGAGCAACAACAACGCCGCAAACATGCGCGGAATATTGAGCCGGTAACTCGACTCCAGAATCCGATACGCAAGTCCCGAGCCCGCGCCCGCCGCGCCTGCCGCGATTTCCGCCGCGACCGCGCCGATCAGCGACAGGCCTGCTGCAATGCGCAATCCGCCGAGAATGTGCGGCAAGGCAGCCGGCAGCTTCAGATAGCGCAGCGTCTGCGCGCCGCTCGCGCCATAGAGCTGAAACAGCCCGGCAAGATTGCGGTCCACGGAATTGAGCCCAAGCATGGTGTTGGCGAGCACGGGGAAGAACGCCACGATCCACGCGCAGGTCACCACCGCCACCTGCTGCGGCATGTAGATCAGCATCAACGGCGCCACAGCGATCACCGGCGTGACCTGCAGAATGATCGCATAGGGCAACAGCGAATATTCGAGCCACTTCGAGCGGTTGAACAGCAACGCCAGACCGACGCCGCCAATCGCCGCAGCGATAAAACCCTCAAGGGCGGTGACCAGTGTCGTCTGCAGGGATTGCGACAGGATCGACCAGTCCGTGACCAGCGTGGTCGCCACCACTCCCGGCGAGGGCAGGATATACGGCGGCAGATCATTGAGACGGACGATCAGGTCCCAGACCGCGATCGCCAGCATGAACACCATCACGGGCAACCCGAACTTGAGCCAGCTGCCGCCGCTCTCCGTCATGTGCTGATCATCGGTCACGCCAGCCAGCTCGCGCATATCCGTCATGGCTGCGCTCCACTGGCGCGCGCCATGGCGCTGGAGACATCGCGGCAATATTCGACATAGGCGACGCTTGAGCGGAACCCGCTCTGCCGCTGTGCGGGAGCCTCGATGCGGAATTCCTCGCTGATGCGACCGGGACGTGTCGACATCACCACCACCCGCTCGGACAGATAGACCGACTCGAACACCGAATGCGTGACGAACACCACGGTCTTGTTCAGGCTGCGCCAGATCTCGAGCAGATCGTCATTCAACCGGCCGCGCGTCACCTCATCCAGCGCCGCGAAAGGCTCATCCAGCAACAGGATTTTCGGGTCGGTCACCAAAGCTCGCGCCAGCGACACCCGCATCTTCATGCCTCCTGACAGCTCTTTCGGATAGGCCTCGGCGAAGTCCGACAGGCCAACCAGCGCCAATGCATCGCTGACCCGCCGCGCGGCCTCCGCCGCCGACATCCGCGCCAGCTTCAAAGGCAGGCCGACATTGCTGCGCACACTGCTCCACGGCATCAGCGTCGGCTCCTGAAATACAAAGCCGATGCCTTGTCCTGCAGCCCGGTCGACGTTCACCGTGCCCGACGTCGGTGTCAGCAGCCCTGCGATCAATCGCAACGCTGTCGACTTGCCACATCCCGACGCGCCAAGGATTGAAACGAAGTCTCCCTCAGCGATATCGAGGTCAATCGGGCCCAGCGCCAGCACGCCATTGTCGTAGCGCTTGGTAACCCCGCGCAGGGACACCGCCACCCGGTCCGTATCTACGGCAGATCTGACCACCGCAACCATTACCTGGCCGCAGAGGCCGGGCGCAGATTGAGACCGACGCCCTTGTTGATGAACTGCAAGGTGTAGGACTTCCGATAATCAAGCGATTTGGGGATAATGCCCGCGCGCGACATCTTGTCGAAGAAATCCGCGATCCGCGCCTCGTTCATCGCGCCAATGCCATCCTTCAGCGAATCGCCGGAATCAACGATGCCGTCCTTGCGCATGACATCCAGCGAGAACGCCAGCAGCTCGTCGGACATATCCGGATTGAGGCGCTTGATCTCGGCGTTGGCGGCGGTGTTGTCGCCATAGATGTAATTGTACCAGCCGATGATCGACGCATCGACGAAACGCTGCACCAGATCCGGCTTCTGCTCAATGAGGTCATGCCGCGTCTCGATCAACGTCGAATAGGCGTTGAAGCCATTGTCCGCGAGCAGCAGAACATTCGGTTTCATTTTGCCCTGCGCCTGGACAACGAATGGCTCCGACGATGCATAGCCCTGCATCGCGCTGTTCCTGTCCGTGAGGAACGGTTGGGCGTTGTAGTTATATGGCTTGACCTGCGCGTCCGTGAATTTGAACTCGCTCTTCATCCATTGATAAAAACCGGTCATGGATTCCCGGGAAATCATCAAGGTGAGCGGCTTCAGGTCCTCGATCTTCTTCACGTTGGCCGACGGATGCGACAGGAACACCTGCGGATCTTTTTGGAACATGGCAGCGACGGCGATTACCGGCACATTGCCCGCGACGGCGTCGAACGATTGCAGCGTGTTTGCGCTCATGAAGAAGTCGAGCTTCCGGGAAATGAGCAGGATGCGATTGTTCACGTTCGGGCCACCTGGGACGATGGTGACATCGAGTCCGTAGCGCGCGTAGGTGCCATCAAGCGCCGCCTGGTAGAAGCCGCCATGCTCAGCCTGCGCCACCCAGTTGGTGCCGAAAGACACCTTGTCGAGCTTCTGCGCGACAACCGCTGTCGTTGCGGAAACGATAATCACCGTCGCGGCGATGCACGTTCGCAGCAAACCTGCCATGGACATTACTGGACTCCGTAAGAAGTGTTGGCCAATGATGGCCCAAAAGAGATAAAAAATAAGGTATTCGTTGTCGCCTATGTGCCGCGACCCTAGACTATCGTGCAACACCTAGCAGAGAAACGTCACTTCCGCATGCCATCGATCAAGCTGCCCACGACCTGGACTGATCTGCATTGGCCAGATCTGAGCGATCAACCGGCTGGCGGGATTATCGCCGTTTTGCCGTTGGCCGCAACGGAGCAGCATGGTCCGCATCTGCCGCTTGGCACCGATGTCATGATCGCCCAAGCCTACCTCGAACGGGTGGCAGAAAATCTCCCGGCGACAACGCCTGCGATCTTCTTGCCGATCCAGCCCATTGGCATTTCCACCGAGCACATCAGTTTTCCGGGTACGCTGACCTTGCCAACCGAGGTCGCGCTGCAAAGCTGGATGGCCATCGGCGACAGCCTGGCGCGTGCAGGCGTACGCAAGCTTGTGATCGTGACCAGCCACGGCGGCAACAGCGCGGCGATGACGCTGGTCGCCCAGGATTTGCGAGCGAAGCACAACATGCTGGTGGTAACCACCAGCTGGAGCCGCTTTGGCGCCCCGGTCGGCCTGTTCCCGGACGAGGAGATCAGCCATGGCATTCATGGCGGCGCGGTCGAAACCTCGATCATGCTGGCCCGCTTCCCGGAGAGCGTGCGCCAACACAAGCTCGCCGACTTTGTCCCGGCCAGCCTCGCGCTCGCTCGGGACTTCAAATTCCTCTCGACCCAGCGTCCTGCGCCGTTGGCCTGGCAGGCTGAAGACCTGCATCCGAGTGGCGCAATCGGCAACGCCACGCTGGCAAGCGCAGCCAAGGGCAACCTATTGCTCGACCATGGCGCCCTAGCCTTTTGCGAACTCCTGCGCGACGTCGAGGCGTTTGATCTGGA
The DNA here is from genome assembly GCA_963717905.1 of uncultured Alphaproteobacteria bacterium. GTDB lineage: Bacteria > Pseudomonadota > Alphaproteobacteria > Rhizobiales > Xanthobacteraceae > Tardiphaga. The sequence goes on along the minus strand of CAVQXM010000006.1, from coordinate 886,966 downwards.
GCGTCTTGGTCAAAAGCCTCAGCCGCTCTAGCCGCGTCCGTCGCAATGCTGTAACTCGACCATGCGATTCTAGGCGGCCCACTGTGCCGGACACGTCAAGGTGGTTCGATTTCGCCTTGCCAATCGATTTAAGACCTCATCTGTGGCTGAGCTTTCTGGTCAATGACCGAAGCTGCATGAGTACGCGCGTATGCCCATTGCAAAATTTCAGACCTGGACCTTTGTTTGCCTCGTGAGCCTGACCGGTGCGGCCTCGCCAGTTTGTGCGGCCGATTTCCGCATGGCCAGAGCTCCAGCTGCTCAACCCATCGCATCCTACGACTGGACCGGGGCCTATCTCGGCTTTCATACCGGCTATGGCTGGGGCACGTCGAATGCGTCTGACGTCACAGGAGGAAGCCTCGGCAACAATGACTACAGTGGGCAGAACAGCGGGTTTCACGCCGGGCATCAGACCGCCCTGCGTAACGGACTTGTCTACGGCGTTGAAGCCGACATCACGTTCCCCAATTACCTGCCATCCAATGCGGTGATGGCCTATGCCATGGACCGTGGCGGCACAGCGCTTGAGCAGATGGACTACACCTGGACCATTCGCGCGCGGCTTGGCTACGCCAGCGGCAATTGGCTGACCTATGTAACCGGCGGCCTCGCCGGGCTGAGCGAACGCTTTGACGTGGTGACCCCTTCGGGTGCGGACCGCAAGGACCTGCGTGATCGGCTCGGCTGGACGGCGGGCGGCGGCGTAGAATACGCATTCGCGCCGCAGTGGCGCAGCCGCATCGAGTATCTGTACAGCCATTACGACCCGGCGCGCGTCGAGTTGGCTCCCGGCGCATTGACCAATTTTTCCTCGGATTATCACACCGTTCGCATCGGCCTGACCCGCCAGTTCGGCGGCGCAAGAGCCAACAGCGTCGAGGATCTGTTTGCCACCGGTTCAGACCGATGGGAGATCCACGGGCAGTCGACCTATCTGCCACAAGCTCATGGCCGCTTCCGCGCGCCCTACTCCGGACCTAACAGCCTCAGCTCCAGGCCGGGACTTCCAGGCGACATGGAGCACCGGCCTTAATCTCAATGCTCGTCTCTGGGAGGGCGGAGAACTCTACTTCAACCCGGAATTCCTGCAGGGCTTCGGATTCGACAACACTGTTGGCCTCGCGGGCTTCTCGAATGGCGAAGCGCAGAAATCCAACTTCCCGCTGCCGCATTACAACACCAGCCGGCTGATCCTGCGGCAGACCTTCGGCTTCGGCGGCGAACAGGAGATGCTCGACAGCAGCGCCTTGCAGCTGTCTGGCAAGGTCGACGTGTCGCGCCTGACGCTGCAGGTCGGAAAATTCGCTGTCACCGACATCTTCGATGGCAACGCCTATGCCAAGGACACCCGGGTCGACTTCATGAACTGGTCGCTGTGGGCGCCCGGCGCGTTCGACTATGCCGCCGACCGCGTGGGCCTGACCTATGGCGCCACGGCAGAACTCAACCAGAAGACCTGGGCGCTGCGCGCTGGCTATTTCCTGATCGGCAATGAATCGAACGCCAACCATTTCGACATGCGGCTTGGTCAACGCGGCAGCTATGTCGTTGAGCTGGAAAACCGCTACACCTTGCTCAACCAGCCCGGTCGCATCCGAACGATTGGCTGGATCAACAGCGCCTATTCCGGCAGCTACAGCGAGGCGCTGGCGCAGGCAACGGCGAGCAGCGCCGAGCTGGATATCACCGCCAGCCGCCGCGGGCGGATCAAATACGGCTACGTCCTCAATATCGAGCAAGCGCTGAGCAGCGACATCGGATTGTTCGGCCGCTGGAGCTGGAACGACGGCAAGACCGAAATCATGGCCTTCACCGACATCGATGCCAGTCTGTCGCTCGGCGCATCGATCAAGGGCACGCGCTGGAACCGCCCCGACGACGTCATCGGCATCGGCGGCGCGATCAATGCGCTTTCCGCCGAACACCGTGATTTCATCGCCGCTGGCGGCCTCGGCGTGCTGATCGGCGACGGGCGGCTGAACTATCGCAACGAGCGGGTGTTCGAGGCCTATTACTCCTATGCGATCAGCAAGAACATCGCCGTGACGGCTGACTACCAGCTGATCACCAACCCCGCCTACAATGCCGACAGGGGACCGGTGTCAATCATCTCCGGCCGCTTGCGCGGCGAGTTCTGACCGCGCCTGATGCGCAGCTGCAAACGTATCCGCACGGGCAAGCTCCCAGAAGTACTGATAGCGGATGTGCGTTGTGCCCGTCAGCAATTCGCCGGGCTTGAGCGCCGGGTATAGCTCGGCCAGCGTTCCGACGTTCCGACCAGCGCTGCGCTGGAAGAAATGTTCGGGCCGCAAATCCCTCGGATGATCGAGGCCGGCCGCCGCGACAATTTCCTTCAGTGCTTCCAGCGTCGCGGAGTGATAGCTGTAGACGCGGTCGGTCTTGAGCGGCACGTCGAGCGCGCGAGCGCGGCTGGGGTCCTGCGTCGCGATGCCCGTTGGGCAACGGTCAGTATGGCAACTGAGCGACTGGATGCAGCCCAGTGAAAACATGAAGCCGCGCGCCGAGTTGCACCAGTCCGCACCGAGCGCCATGGCGCGCGCCATATCGAACGCCGTCGCAATCTTGCCGGAGGCGCCAAGCTTGATGCGATGCCGCGCGTTGATGCCGATCAGCGCGTTGTGCACGAAATTGACGCCTTCACGCATCGGCATGCCGAGGTGATCCATGAACTCCAGAGGTGCAGCGCCGGTGCCGCCCTCGCTGCCATCCACGACGATGAAGTCGGGATAAATCCCGGTCTCGACCATCGCCTTGCAGATCGCAAGGAATTCCCATGGATGGCCGATGCAGAGCTTGAAGCCAACCGGCTTGCCCGCTGACAGCTGCCGCAGAGCCACGATGAATTGCAGCAATCCAACCGGCGTTGAAAAGGCCGTGTGGTAGGGCGGCGAAATGCAATCCTCGCCCAAGGGCACACCGCGAATTCGGGCGATCTCCTCGGAGACCTTGGCCGCCGGCAACACGCCGCCATGCCCCGGCTTCGCGCCCTGGCTGAGCTTGATTTCGATCATCTTGATCTGATCGTTGCTGGCGACTCGGGTGAAGGCTTCCGGATCGAACGTGCCATCGCGATGACGACAGCCGAAATAGCCCGACCCAAGCTCCCAGATGATGTCGCCGCCGTTCTCCGTATGGTACGGGCTGACGCCGCCCTCGCCGGTGTCATGGGCGAAGTTGCCGCGCTTGGCCCCGCCATTCAGCGCGCGGATGGCGCCTGCGCTCAGCGAGCCAAAACTCATGGCGGAAATATTGAGCACTGACGCCGAATAGGGCTTCAGGCATTCCGGCCCGCCGATGGTGATACGGAAATCATCGATCGCGTAGCGATGCGGCGCCATCGAGTGATTGAGCCATTCATAGCCATCCGCATAGACGTTTTCCTGCGTGCCGAATGGCCGCTTGTCGAGCACCAGCTTGGCGCGCTGATACACCACCGCGCGGGTATCCCGACTGAAGGGGACGCCATCCTTTTCGCTCTCGAAAAAATACTGCCGCATTTCCGGGCGAATTTCTTCGAGGATGAAGCGCAGATGGCCTGAAATTGGATAGTTTCGGAGCACCGCGTGGTTGCGCTGGAACAGATCTCGCACACCGACGCCCGTGAGAAAACCGAAGATAGCGATCGGTATCCACAGTAGCCCCACAGCACCATCGTGAGCAGCGACACCGAGCAGCAGCGCTGTAATCACAGCACAGAGGGTCAACGCAAGGTATCGCGGAGCGAATGGCAGCAGCAAGGTTTGCATATCAATGATCTCAAGTTAGCGTTCAGCTATCACAATACCTCGGCGCCAAGGCGCGATGATCGAGGCCCGTCGGAGATAGCCTGCCCGTCAGCCAAGCATATGCAGGGTCGTAAAGCCGTAAAGCGATCTAACCATGGCGAACTTAATCAATCGCTCCAATTGCGAGCCGCGAAATGCAAAAGCCCGCGCTCGGGGCGCGGGCCAGGCGAATTGATAGTTATTCGAAGGAGCCGATCAACAATCAGCGTTCAACGAACGCCTTCTCGATCACAAAGTGACCTTGCGACGAATGGCTTCCCTCAGTGAAGTTGCGCTCTTCAAAGATGTTCTTCAGATCTTCGAGCATTCCGGGGCTGCCGCACAGCATGATCCGGTCCGTTTCGATATCAAGCGGCCCCTGACCGATATCCTTGAATAGCTGGTCCGAGGTGATCAGGTCAGTGATCCGACCGCGATTGCGGAACGGTTCACGCGTCACGGTGGGGTAGTAAATCAGCTTGCCGTCAGTCATCGGGCCGAACAGCTCATCTTCAGCCATGGTCTTCACCAGCTGCTCGCCATAGGCAAGCTCGGCAACCTGGCGGCAGCCATGAACCAGAATCACGTGCTCGAAGCGCTCGTATATATCCGGGTCCTTGATCAGGCTGGCGAATGGCGCGAGGCCCGTACCGGTTGACAGCAAGAACAGGCGCTTGCCCGGAAACAGGTTGTCCGCCACCAGCGTGCCGGTCGCCTTGCGACCAACCAGAATGGTATCGCCTTCCTTGATCTGCTGGAGGCGGGATGTCAGCGGACCATCAGCAACCTTGATGCTGAAAAACTCCAGCTCTTCCTCGTGATTGGCGCTCGCCATACTATAGGCGCGCAGCAGCGGACGACCGTCCACCTCAAGACCAATCATCGCGAACTGGCCGTTCTGGAAGCGGAAGGCCGAGCTACGGGTGGCGCGGAAGCTGAAAAGGGTATCCGTCCAATGATGAACAGAAAGAACTTTCTCTCGATTGAAAGCGCTCATGAGATTTGATTTTCCAGTGCGTGCTTCTTTAGAACAATTACATTGTCTGTGCGCTCGAAGCGCTGAGAAACCGCTGTAGCCATTGAAGAATTTGGCTTCTCGCATATGCGTTACGACTGCTAAATAGTCAAAGAATGGAAGACACGCAATTGCGGATTGCACAGATCGGCCGAATATTCTGCGCTGCAGTGGTCCCATGCGCGAGCGACAACGGAAACGCGACATTTTTGAAACTTATTCGCAGACCTGTTGGTTTTAAATTACCGGCGCTTGCGCGACCTTCCCGTCGCGGCCAGGCGGCCTGGTGCGTCAACGCGAGATTGATATGACGGAACTATCCCGGCTACGGCAGGGCAAACCAGGATTCTACCCGGATCAAGCCATCTACGCAGAGCTGGCTTGCCGCGCGCTCGGCCTCCTGTTCAATGACCTGTCCGATGGCGCCGGGCTGCTGTTTACCGTCAGTTCGCCGTTGGGCGCACGCAATTTCGGCGGCGGGCGCTGTTCGTATTTCCCGCAGAACGACGCCACCGCCGCGAGTCTTGCGGGCGACAAGCATTTCGCCAACCAGTTAATGGCGCACGCGGATCTGCCGACCCTCGGCGGGCGAATATTCTTCGTACACCAGCGTTACCGCGCCCACCGCCCTCCCGGCCAGGAGCGCACGGATGCATTGGCTTATCTCGAGGAACTTGGCGGGACGGGCTTCATCAAACCGCTGAACGGCTCACGCGGCGACTTCGCCCGCACGGTCACCAGCGCGGCAGATCTCGCCAACTATCTCGACGACGTCGCGCGCTACTACGACGCCGTCTTGTTGCAACCTTTCGTGCAGGGCGAGGAGATGCGCGTCTTCGTGCTCAACGGCGAGGTTCTGTATGGCGCGCGCAAATTTCCTGCTGAACTGATCGGGGATGGCGTGCAAACATGTGCTGCCTTGCTCGCGCAACATAACGCGCTGCTGGAGAATCACGGGTTGTCACCGGCGTCGCTCCGCGACCCTAACATCGCCACGTCGGCTCCGCCGGCAGTCGGCCAAGGTGTCGCGCTGCAGGGGCGCACCAATCTGAGCGCAGGCGGCACGATGACGATGGTTACGCTCGCTGATGATGCGCCGGCCGCCGTACTCGCACGCAAGGCGGCTGCAGCGCTGAACCTCAAGGCCGCAGGCGTCGATATCATGATCAACGTGAATGGCGACGCAAAGGCTTTGGCGATCATCGAAGTCAATGCTAACCCCTCGATCCGCTTTCTCGAACAGGCCGGACGCGCCGACCTCATCATCGAAATCTGGCATCAGACTTTTATAAGCTCAGGACTCTCTGCGTGTTTGACCTTCCGAAATATGGCGTTGGCCTTCCCCTCGCGCGCGTTGCCGCTCTCCTGACGCAACTCGGGATCGACCGCGACCGCTTGCAACCGCGCTGTATCGTGATCACCGGATCAAACGGCAAAGGCAGCACTTCGGCGTTCTGCGCGCGCATTGGTGAGGCCTATGACTTGCGCGTCGGGCTGTTTACATCGCCGCATCTGCTACGCTTCAACGAGCGCTTTCAGATCAACGGCGAGATGATCAGCAACGAGACCTTCACCGCCTTGCAAGCCCGGGTCGTCACGGCGATCAACACGCTGACAACGGCGCATCCGGATTGGCGCTTCGGCGCGTTTGAGGCGCAATTCGCGCTGGCCTGCCTTCATGTCAGCGAAGCCGACTGCGACCTGTTTGTTTGCGAGGCGGGCGTCGGCGGCCGGTTCGATGTGTCGCGCCTGCTCGGCGCGCGCGTGACAGCAGTGACGTCAATTGATCTCGAGCACACCGCCCTGCTCGGCGCGACACTGGAGCTGATCGCGACGGACAAGAGCGACGCCTGCGCTAGCGGTGGGGTGATTGTCTATGGCGACAACTGCCGACCGTTGCGCCAGCAGCTTGATGAATATAACCGGCCGCGCGATGTGACCGGGATCTTCATCGGCGACGAGATTACAATCAGCAACGCCACGCATGCGGATGCGCGACAAAGCTTCGACTATCATGTCGAAGCCCGCAGCTACCGCGCGCTTGAAACCAGCCTGCTCGGGTCATTTCAGATCAATAACGCCGCCATCGCCGCCAGCCTGTTTGCGCTATGGCTCAAGGGCAGCGGCCACACCATTGATGAGAGCAAGCTTGAACAGGCGGTGCGCGAGGGGTTGGGCGCGACGGTCTGGCCCGGGCGACTGGAATGCATCCAGCATGCGCCGCTGACGGTGATCGACGTTGGCCACACGCCGGATGGCGTGCAACAAAGTCTTTCGAGCCTTGCGACGATTTACCCCGACCATCAATGGGTCCTGGTGACGGGCGTCTCGGCCGACAAGAACCTCGATCACATCATCGCTCATCTGGCGCCGTCGTTCAGCACGATTATCTGCACCGCAGCCTATCATAAGGGGGCGGCAGCCAATGATGTTGCGCTCGCCGTGCGCAAGGCCAATCCTCTGGCCAGCGTGCACATCGCCGACACGATCGAACGCGCCGTCGAATTGAGCCAGTCACTTGCCCTTGCCGCAAGCGCCAGCATCTACGTCGCCGGCGGACTATTCGTCAGCATCGAATATGCCGAAGCGCTGCGCGGCAACGATCCACGCGCGTTGCGTTTCTTCTGAGTTCGAGGCGCATTCGGCGACGGCCTTGCTGTCGGCACAACGTGCGTCAGGTATCGTTCAAGGGAAAAGCCAGTCGCCACACCAGCGCTTTGTCCGCCCTCCGGAATTCGTCTTGGAAAGTTTACTCCCGGTCGCAACAAGTACCAATCACAAGCCCGAGCAGCAACGACTCGAACGATGCCGAGACGAACCAGCGCATGGTCTTGGCGAAAATGCGCCCAAGCGCAGCGCCACTGCCCATGCGCGATACTGCCAATTAGAGTCGCAAACACCAGCCGCGCGATGACCATCTAGATCAATCGCAAAGCCATCATGGCGATGAGATTGACTTTGTCAGCGATCTCCACACGATCCGCTGGCATGTGGTGATAGACTGCAGCCCCATAACGATACCGAGCATCATTGCGACGAGAATATATTGCAGAAACCTGTTAGGCATTCTCTTACTCCCGTCGCGACCTGCGCGATTGCATGTACGGGCTCGGACAGATCAACATCTTGGCCACCGTCTAGTGGAATTTGTACGGACGGCACCACCTACGGCAATTGATATATGCGAGAAAACATTGCGCATTTACCGCTCGCCGAACAAAAGAATTGAGGAGGAGAAACACCATGACGGACATGAACCGCCAGATCCTGTTGACTGAAAAGCCATCCGGTAAGTTGGCTCTAGAACATTTTGAAGTGCATGATGCGCCGATGCCTGTTGCGGGCGACGGTGAAGTGCTGCTGAAGGTGCTCTACATTTCACTGGATGCCGCGAACCGGGCCTGGATGCACGGCGCGACCTATCGCGCGGCAATCGAGTTCAACACTGCGATGTCGGGCGGCGGCCTTGCCGAAGTCATCAGCTCGAACGCTGCAGGCTTTGCACCCGGCGACCTGGTGTTCGGCGATACCGGTTGGCAGCAATATGCCGCGCGCCCGGCCAAGGCGCTCACCAAGATGCCGAAGATCACGCCGACGACCCATCTGCTCAGCGTCTATGGCATTGCCGGATTGACCGCCTATTTTGGTCTGCTTGAAGTCGGCAAGGCCAAGGCTGGCGAAACAGTTGTCGTGTCCGCAGCTGCAGGCTCGGTCGGCTCTTACGTCGGGCAGATTGCAAAGCTGAAGGGCTGCCGCGTTGTCGGTATCGCTGGCGGGCCGGAGAAATGCGCCTGGCTGATGTCCGAACTCGGCTTCGACGCTGCGGTCGACTACAAGGACCCAGCGATGTTCAAGGCGCTGAAGGCCGCCTGCCCTGAGGGCATTGACGTCTACTTTGATAACGTCGGCGGCAAGGTGCTTGAGGCCTGCATCCCCTTGATGAAGCTGCATGGCCGGATCGCCTGCTGTGGCGCGATCTCGCAGTATGATGGCGTGCCATCGGGCACTGGCCCGAAGGGCGTACCGGGCTTGCTGGTCGTCAAGCGCATCGTCATGCAGGGTTTCATCGTGATGGATTATCTGGACCAGCGCGACAGGGCCGTGGCTGATCTGCGCAGCTGGGTCGAGAGCGGCAAGATCAAGGTTCTCGAGGACGTCATCGATGGTCTCGAGAATGCACCGCAGGGGCTGATCGGGCTGCTCGCTGGTGAAAATCGCGGCAAGCGCATGATCCGCGTGTCCTGAGACGGAATCGCGTATCGCCCAGCCTTTAACGATGGGCGATCAGCAGCTTTACAAAAAGACTCACCCCGCAACCTGATGGCGGCGGGGTGAGAGATGCTTGCTACCGGGGTCGCAATCAGCGCGGCTCAGTGGCCCTTGTGATCGCCAGGCCCCTTATGATCGCCATGGCCGGCATCACTCTTTTTGCCCGCGCCGACCGCCTCAACCTGGAACGGCACGTCGACCTTGCCAGCCTTTTCGAATTCCAGCGTAACCGGCACGGTTTCGCCCTGCTTCAGACCGCTCTTCAGATCCATCAACATCAGGTGCAATCCACCTGGCGCGAGACGCACCGTCTGCCCGGCCGGCAATGGCAAACCCGCTTCGAGCTGGCGCATCTTCATGATGCCGCTATCGACCGCCATCTCGTGAACCTCGACACGGCCGGCAACAGCCGCCGATCCACCGACGAGACGATCCGGCCCTGAACCTGTGTTGGTGATGGTGACATAGCCGCCGGCGACCTTCGCGCCGCCAGGAGTCGCCCGGCTCCACGGCTGAGCGATCACCAGATCGCCCGACTTGATATCAGCAGCCTGCAATGGCGTAGTGGTGAGGAAAGCGGCCACAACCGCAAGGCCGAGGCGGCGAGTATTGAATGACATTTTGGCACCCTTGGAAAACGTACATGTATTGAGGCGACGTGCGAGTGCACGGCAGAGCAATCGCATTTTACCTCTCGAAGCAGAAGACGCTCAGAGCAACGCGGGAGGCGCCCGCGCCTGCGCCTGTGCTGACGGCTGAAACACCAACGTGAGAGGCGTAAAGCCGTTCCAAGCCACATCGCTCGCGCTTCGCGATGGCGGAACAACGGTGGGCATGGGAGGCGCATCGCCGGATGCAGCCGATCGGCAGGCAGAGCGTGCAGCAAATCGCCATCGCGGCATGATCAGCGCCGCCTGAGCGCTTGCCTGCGCCCAGTTCGGCACAGAGGGGCGCCGAGGCAATTGGATCAAACGAAACAGCGTGCGCGCGCATGGTTGCGAACGGCGCAAACAACTGCGCCGTAACCGCAAATATTGCCAGTAGCAAGGAACACAGCGAACGGCGGCGCACGGATCAACCCTGTTCAAGACAGGGGGAACCTAGCATCGGGACGCAGACTTGTCGAACGCTGGCAGACCGCGAAACCTGCCTTTCCGTTTCGAACGGGCGCAACATGTCTAGGACCGTTCAGCAGCCGCACGTTGCATGTTACTGGACATATCGCTGGTTACGGTGCTTTGCTTTTCGACGGCGACTGCCGTCGACGTTACAAATTCGCTGACGTGCTCGATCGCTCGCCAGATCGAGGTGAGCGCCCCGACCACATCACCCGAAATGACTTTCAGGGTTTCGATCTCCGACGTGATCTTGTCGGTTGCCTGCTTGGCCTGGTTGGCGAGATTCTTCACCTCCGCCGCAACCACCGCAAAACCGCGGCCCGCCTCGCCGGCACGCGCTGACGCGTCAAACTGCTGAATCCGCCGTGCATCAGATTAGCTGCAGATTCAGGGACACAGCGCCTCAGTGCGACAGCACAATCGATCAGTATCGTGCCATCCATCGCAAATTCGATGACCGCCTGAGATCGCTGAATAGCGTCAAATTGAGCGAGCGCGTCGTCAGACGACGAACTGCCGTTGCGGTTGAACATTCTTTAGCTCTCGAGAGAAAGATTGAACCCCCAGAAGCCTGGCGTGCCGCCAGGCCCCCTTTCAATATTTCGACTGCAACACGAAGGCCGGAAACGACGCGTTATTCAGACCACTGCGTTTCGGTTGTTCGCTACTCCCCCCAAAACGCCGTCACTTTACCCGCGAGTTGTCCATGGCGTTCCTCCGGCGCGTGCCCCGCCAACGCCGGGCTCGGCACATTCTCGGGCACCGCACGGCTTGCAAGGCTGTTCGCGGCAATTTGCTGATAATATTCCAGCACAGCGATGCGAAGGTTCGACGACAGATTTGGCGTGTTGCGCTGACGCTCGATCTTTTCGATGTAATTCTCGATCGTGGTATTCTCCATGCGCACAATCGCCTGCAGGCTGTACCAGAAACTATCCTCCAGACTGACGCTTGTACGCTTCTTGGATACGACAACTGAACGCTTACGATTGATGTTCGGCCTCATGTCATCCTCCTGTGTGAACACGCGTATTCCTGTGGCTAGCCAATCCAGCAACAGGCACTCAGTTAACAAGCACCGCACCATCGCAACGAATGCCTGTGACACAGACATCCGCTTGCCCCAGGCCCACGCCGAGAACAGCAAGCAGCGATGCAACAATCTGGTCGACGGCGGACGTCGTCGCTGTGATGATTCCGTCTATCAACGGCCGGAAGAACGCTTCGCCTCCAAGCAGGAGCGATAACGGGCCGACCGACGCGCCCACCACGGGATGAGCCAGCAGTCGCGTGACAAGCGCTTGTGCGAAGTTCACGGACGTCACTGTCTTCTTGGTGCGAGCGATGATCGGCAGCAATGGCACGCCGATCCCGCTATTCGGCTTCTCAGACGCGTCATAGATGATTGTCACAACGAACACCCTTGCATCTGACGGCGACGACGCCGCTTTTGCTGTCAACTTTGTTACGTCAATCAACGGATAGCTCACCGCGTCCCTGCTCACGTACAGCCTGGCAAGCGCGCTGCGCTCGCCTTCTGACAATCCGGAGATAGACGATCGGGCTGCTACTGCTGCAAGCTGCTGGATGCCGTGGACGATGGCGAGATAGGAGCCAAACACCACTATCCCGAATACGACCACCAGGAAGACCGGCAGGATCATCGCGAACTCAATCACACTGACCCCATCCTGGGAACGCAGCAGCCTGAACATGACACCCTCGAATCTCTCTAGATACCGATGAGCTTCGCAAGGGCCGGTAAAGTCTTTCTCTAGATCCACAGTTCGACGCTGCATGGCGCAACCGCATCTGCTCGGATCATCAATAACGATAACGCAATAGCCTTTGGCGATAGAGCAAACAGATTCGCTAGCTAACTACCTATGCACTTCTCGTTGAGTGTATCGATGAGCTGCCGGTTCTTGCTGTAGAACGACTCATGCGTGCACAGCATCAGACGGATCGGGCGGATCGGCGGCAGATAGTAATCACTTGCAGCGATCAGGGGCGCTTCGACAACGCGCTTCGGCAGTATCGTTATGCCGACGCCTGCTTTGGCTGCTTCTAGTCGCGCATTATAATCCGGACTGGAAAACGCGATCCGATAGACCAGCCCTTTTTGATCCAGCGCCTGGATCATCGCGTCGTGACTGACCTGTCCGGGCCACGTCAGAAGTGGAATTGGCGCACCGGGGCTGATTGTGAAATCCGCCGATCGCACCCACGTCATTTCATCGTCGCGCTGGCCAATCACCTTGATAGTCGGGTCGGGTGGCATGTCGCTCAGGGTGAAATAGATCGCGGCATCGACGAAGCCATCAAGTAACGTCTTGGCCAGTTCATGGGAGCGATCGGCGTAGATCGAAAGATTGCCGAGGCTGGTGCGGGGAATTTCCGCCAGCGCGCGCCGTACATAGACGTTGCAAATACCGAGGCGGATGAAATTCTCCTCGAGCGATGCGCCCCGCAACCGCAGCAGCTGGTCGTTGGCTTCGAGAATCTTGCGCGCCTGAGTCAGAACCAATTTTCCGAGTTCGGTTGTCGCGGAACCATTAGCGGATTTACGGAAGATACTGCCGCCGACGGCGTGCTCGATGCGTTTGATCTGCGAACTGAGCGCGGGCTGACTGAGGCCTAGTTTTTTCGCGGCCTTGGTAATGCTCCCGGCCTCCGAAATGCCAACCACGGAGCGCATGATCTCGGTCGGAATGCTGAAGTTCTGATATCGACGATGCATATGATCAACCCTTCTGGTGAATTCATTCGATCGACGATTAGCACCACCTCACGTCGAGCTTTTCGATCTCATGGTGCGGTTATTGCGAACTGAAATGTCGGAACACAACGATGGCAGGGACGTGCTTAATACGGATCGGCCTATCGGTTACTTCTCGCCAATAGCCTGCTAACAAGCGGTCGCATTGCACCACTAACTTCTGTGTGATCTATGGTTGTGTTTTCGTGAGCGACATATAAGCGCGCGAAATGGCTTACTGCTGCGGAGTTTATAATGCCGCGAAACCTGATCTCGTAAGCAGCGTATTGTCCGCGATTGGTACGGTGCGATCGACCGCAATCGTTCTCGCTGGAATGATAGTTGCGATACGCGCGGTGCTGCCCGGTGGTACGCGACGGTATATCCACTGTTTTTCTGATCAGTGCGTGGCGAGAAAGCCGCAAATGAAACCGTCAAACAGGCGCAAGCGGCATCGCTTCAATGGCGTGAGTTACGAATCGTTGGCGAGCAAAGACCCGAGCAAAGACCTATGGCGATAGTCTTTCGTGATGTTGCGTGAATCTGGAGCTATCGGCTGTCGCGAATCACGCATCGTCGTCCGTGCATGTCGGCAGTTGTCGCCGCGTCGTCGCGTCATCATCCGTGGCGTGCTCTGCCGACAGGAGATCATCGCTCGCCGTGGTGGCGTCCGCGCTGGCCAGCGTCGCCCTGCCGCGGATCTGGGCCTTTCGCCGCTTGAGGTTTTCTCGCAAGGCCGCTGCGAGCCGCGCTTGCCGGGCGGCCGCTTGTTGATCAACCTTCTTTATGTCGTCCATCATGTCGCATGTGTCATTGGCAAATTGGCTTGCCCATCGCAGCCGTGTTGCGCACACTATCATAGAGCTCAGTTAAAGAATGCCGGAGGATGCCGTGCCGCTCAACGAAACCCCAGCGTCTGTCGTGCAATCCGGCCTCGCCAAATGGCACAGCTTTGTTGAAACCGGCGACATGGCGATCCTGTCGGCGCTGCTGGCAGATGACGTGGTGTTTCGCTCGCCGTTTGCATTCGCGCCGACGTCGGGCCGGCGGGGCGCCGAGCTGGTGTTGGGCGCGGTCATCCAGGTGTTCGAAAACTTCCGCTATCACCGCACTTTCATCTGCGGGGAACAAGATGTGGCGCTGGAGTTCAGCGCCCGGGTCGACAAATTCGATCTGAAGGGAATCGACCTGATGTCGTTCAACGCCAGCGGGAAGATTGCGGACCTTGAGGTCATGATCCGTCCAGCGAAGGCGCTTCTGGCGCTCGGCGAAGCTATGGGCAAGCGTATCGGGCCGGAACTGAGCCACATTAAGGCTGGGGGTTCCGCGAAATAATGCACAATACGCAGATTGGTGCGTTTTTCGCGTCACACATGCTTGCATGCGTGGTGACCTTATGGCATGTGTCGCCTCGTTCGCTGGGGGCGCGAGAGACTGACCGCCCGCCCACCGATATTGCTGCCGTAGCTCAGTGGTAGAGCACTCCATTGGTAATGGAGAGGTCGACAGTTCAATCCTGTCTGGCAGCACCATTTTTTCTTTCTTGAAATCAACAACATACTGTTGGCATTGAAGTTTTCGAGTCGCTCCTGTTACACGCGGGCGCCACACGAATGGTTTTGAGAACGCCCTGCCCGACAAAACGAAACGGTTCCGACAGCTGGCCTTTTAAGCGACGCGTCCCAGTTGACGTGAAAGCGATCCTTGCCAAGCTGCCTAATCCGAAGCGCCCTCGCGGATGATATGCCGACCAAAGTATCATCTCGCTCCGAACCGCGGACCGGACCATTGCCAAGTCCAGATGCATCGAGGTTGCAGCCGAAGTCAGCCGCCACCGATGATGACGATCGACGCGCCGGGCCGGAACATGGCGACGACATCCTGGGTCGCGCGCCGCGACAGGCGATGCACGGTTCCGCGATAGCGCACCATCTCCTCAATGAAACGTGGGGCATCGGCAGGATTTTCGCGAATCCGGGCGAGCAGTGCCGGCTCATCGATGAACTGGCGGAACGCATTGGCGAGCAGCACAGTTGTCGTTTCGTGCCCGGCGACAAAAAGGAAAGCGCAGCAATGCATCGCCTCGCGGTCACGGCTCGCAAAGCGAAGGCGTCTCTACCAACCCGATCGCCATTGCGGCGCCGACCTCAGACCCCGCCCGCCCTGTCGTTCTATCGATGATCGAGATGCTCGCCAGCGTTCTCGTCGCAACCCGACCATCAGCGCGTCGTTGAACGGCGATAAGGACCCGCCGTTCAACGGGCTGGTTCTTGCTATCGACCCAAGGCCTTCGGCAGCGGTGATGACTTCACACGGCTGGCTGACGAACCCGTGCAAGCGATCCGGGCCTTGCCGCCGGCCGAGGACGCCGCACAGACGCTCCTGCCGGGCGAGCGCGATGCACTGACATTCGATCAACGCAGCCGGGACGGCATTCCGCTGGCAAGTGGCACGCTGACACGACCCGTCGCCCTTGCCGAAACACTGAACGTCGCCCTTCCGCCGGGCGTCGGGTGAGCCTGATCAGGCAGGCCGACTAACCGGCACGCCGGCAACGAAAAAACATAACGGAAGAAGCTCATGGCAGAGCTGCGGTAAATACAGACGCCGCGCCGGTCCCCGCGCGGTCAATTCATCTGCAGCAACCGATCAATGATTTTCTGCTATAACTGGAGCGACGGATGACATCTTGTTCGGTGTCGGCGGTCTGATGCATGTCTGGTTCGACCAGATATCAGGCCACGGCGCAAGGCTGCCGCCCTCTCTGCAATGAGAAAGGATTGCCCTCATGGCTCCTGGTCATGTGTCTGCACCGCCACCGGCCTCGCTGCAAAGGGAGCGGGCGCTGGCGCGGTGGGAAAATGAGGGTGGCGCAATCGCGGGACAGCCACCCCTCGGCGGCGACACCAATCCTCCTGTGCCTGAACTGACCAATGCTGAACTGGTTCATCTCAGGGTCCGCGTGATCGCGCTGGAGAACCTGGTGATTGCCTTGCTGGCGGGAGCAACTGATCGGCAACTTGACCTGACGCGTGAAATGGCCGGCTACATCACGCCGAGACCGGGCTTTACGCAGCACCCGCTGACGATCCAGGCCGCATCCCAAATGCTCGACCTTGTCGACCGGGCCGGGCAATTCCGCGAGTCTCCCCCCACAGCGACACCCTACAGAAGCACGGCCGTGTTCGATCAGGACACACTCCCAGCTGCGCTGCGGAAGGACCATCGCACCAAGCCCGGCGTCTGGGGTGTGATCCGTGTTCTCGATGGCCAGCTGCGATATGTTGTGACCGAACCGGCCTCGGAATTGATACTTGAACCCGGCCATCCCGGCCTCATCTATCCCGATCAGCTTCATTTCGTCGAACCGATTGGGCCAATGCGGATGCAGGTCGAATTCTATAAGCAGCGCCCGGATCTCTGAGCGAACACCGCCAGATCGCCTGACTGGGTTACGCGCACTGCATTGCTTCTGCCGACCGATCGGGCTTATCATCGGCCCGTATCATGTCACTCTCCGCTTCGCGCAGTGCGCGGACTGCTGGTGAGGCTGCCGCTGTGCGGCGCAATCCCGGAGACCTGACGATGAACGCCCCTCTCGTGCGTCTGACCAGCCTTGCCCATGGTGGCGGATGCGGCTGCAAGCTTGCGCCATCCGTCCTGCAGGAACTGCTCGCCAATCAGCCAGCCGCCGCGCCATTCCGCCAGCTCCTCGTTGGCGTTGAGACCGGCGACGACGCTGCCGTCTGGCAGGTGGATGACCAGACCTGCGTTGTCGCTACGACGGACTTCTTCATGCCCGTGGTCGACGACCCGTTCGACTTCGGCCGGATCGCCGCGACCAATGCGATCTCCGATATTTACGCCATGGGCGCCAAGCCGATCATGGCGCTGGCGATCCTCGGCATGCCGCTCAACAAGATCGCCATGGAAGACGTGCGGCAAATCATTGCAGGGGGCAACACGGTCTGCGCGTCTGCTGGCATCGCGGTTGCTGGCGGCCACTCGATCGACGCACCCGAACCGATCTACGGCCTTGCCGTCATCGGCATTTGCCGCCCCGAACAGGTGCGCCGCAACGCTGACGCTCGGCCCGGCGATGCGCTCATTCTCACCAAGGCAATCGGCGTCGGCGTCTATTCCGCGGCAATCAAGAAGGGCGACCTGTCGGGCGAAGGCTATGCCGAGATGCTCGCCTCGACGACGCAGCTCAATCGCATCGGTGGCGAATTGGCCGACGACAAGGCCGTCCACGCGATCACTGACGTCACCGGCTTTGGCCTGCTCGGCCATGCGCTGGAGGTCGCGCGCGGCTCAAAGCTGACCGTGACGCTGAACGCCAATGAGGTGCCGCTGTTCACCCAAGCCGCCGCGCTTGCACAGCGGGGCTATATCACCGGTGCATCAACGCGTAACTGGGCGAGCTACAGCGACGCCATCCGCCTGCCGACGGGCCTGCCGGACTGGCAGCGCGACCTGCTGGTCGATCCGCAGACCTCGGGTGGGCTGCTGATCTCCTGCGCCAGCAGATCACGCGCCAACTCTGGTTGAGACGATCCAGCGCGCCGGCTATAGCGCCGCACGGATCGTCGGCCATACCGAAGCCGGTCCATCTGAGGTTCGCGTCACGACGTGATCGTGCGGCATCCGGGCGCTGGTGCTCCCGCACATCACCGGCGCCTCTGCTGCCGCCAGACGCGCGGGTTGTCGGTGCGGCGCACCGGCTTCAGTTCACCGTTGCTGGCTCTACGGTCATGCGACGACCCCAGTTGTCGAAGAAGTGTCCTTCATTGACAACCATGCGGTCCTCGTTGACACGATCTTCCAGCTCTCGCAGTTCTTCCGCCGCGCGATGATCCTCGATCGGCCCGCCATTCTCATCGCTGACCGGGAAGATCAGGACCCCGTCCCAGGGCACGCCGGCTCCGCGCATCAGCATGCTGAACTGATGCCAGTCGAGTTCGTCGCCGATCAAATGCGTGAAGGTCGACCGCAACGGCAGCACGCCCAGATTCGCCGTCGAGATCAGCAAGATCAGCGCCGTGAAGCCTTTGGTCCGCCGATACTCCTTGACGATCCAGTCGTCGAACAGGAATTCGCGATGCTTGTTCGGGCGTGTCTTAACAGGTTTCGACAAGCGGCAGCTCCACCATCTCGCGCTCGAGAACGCTGAGGAACGGCCGATTGCGCGCCGTGCCGAACCAGCGTTCGAATTCACTCATCTCATTACCGATATCGAGCGGCGCGACCACGTCCTCCGCCTCGCCCTCAGCCCCGGCCTGTTTCGTCTGCCAGCAGGCGCGAATGACTGGATGGAATTTCTCCAGCGCCTCTTGCTGGGCTTCGCTCTTCCGCCGACCAGCCGACTTCGCGCAGGAATGCTGCCGATCCTGTCGCCATGGCTTCTTCCTCGGTCTCGCAGGTCTCGATCGCAGCGACGACCGTCCGCATCAGGTTGAGCCTGCGAAAGCCGAAGGCTCGGCTGCTGGCCAGTTCCTTGAGACGCACCGCCACCTCGCGGCGATAGTCTTCCTCATTCACGCTCGCTGCATGGGCGGATCGTTCAAACTCGTCGAGTAGCGCGGAGAGATGCTGCGCAGTCATCGCACACCTACTTTCGGCGAGGGAAGATTTGGCGGAAGAGAATGGGAGTCGAACCCACCAAGGACCGGCTCGCGGCCCTTCCCGGATTTGAAGTCCGGACGCTCCACCGGGAACGGTGCTCTTCCTAAAGGGTCGCCAGTCGCAATCTCTTCGACAGCCGCTGTTTCATCAGACGGTTTGCCGAACAAGTCCAGCCGGTGCTTGTTGAGCCGGCGCAGATCGCCATGACGTATAGTAACGCCGTGCCGATCGAAGAACTCCAGTATCTGTATCGCGACCTTGCGGCCGTTGTCGAGTCGATCGCGCAGTTGCGCGGCGGTGAAATAGCCGTCGGGCGCGGCCGCAGCGATTGACGTCATCGATCTGCACGATCTCGGTAACGGTGCCACGCAGGAAGAAATGATCCTGTGCGATCTCGTCGACCTTGCCGATGCGCCCCATCAGCTTGAAAATTCGTCGCACCGCTGGTTCGGCAATGCCGGTATAGCCCGCGATATCGCGCACGCGCGCGGGCCTGAAACGCCCCTCGCCGGCGATGTAATGCCCGACCTGCGCCCATATCACTTCGTCCGCCGGCGACAACCGCACTTCATGGCCGGGCAAGCGCACCCATGCGCCGTCGAGCGCGACCTCCTTGTTGCGCGCAAGCCCCTGTAGCAATGCTGCAAACACCGGCGCGGCGAATCGTAGCTCGAGCTGAAGCCGCAAGCGTTCAACGCCAGTTCCGGGCAGGTTGGGATAGTCGCTGTGAAAAGCCGTCAACGTCGCATGAATAGCGTCCTTCAAGCGGAGCCACGCTGCCGGGGCAACCACATACTCCGCCTTCGGCGTCGGCAGGCGCAACAGGCCGAGACGCTGGATCAGCGCCATCCCGTTCGCTCGCCGACAGGGCGCGATCCCGCACGAAGGCTGTGAAGTCGATGGAGCCGCCGATATCAAGCATGGCCGACATGCTCTCGTCCGCATCGGCGATGGCGGCGGCGTCAAGCTGCGCAAGCCGCTCCGATGTGCGCCGCTTCCGCGCGGGCGCACGCAGATCAACGAACGCGCCGCCACCGATCGTGCGCTGCGCCGTGGTATCGCGAAGCACGAAGCGATCGCCGACCGCAGTGGCGATCGGCTGATCGAGCACAAGCTGCACAAAGGCCTCGCCGCCTGGCGGCACCGGGTCATCGCCGAGCAAGACCACGCGTGCGCCGACCTCGACCGCAGCATGATGCAGCCGCACCGGCATCCATTGCGTCACCATCCGGGTTTCCGACGCTGAGCACCTGCAGCTTCGCGTCGATCCGGCTGGCCGGCGCGTGCAGTTCAGGATCCAGCACAACGTGGCCACGTTCGATCACGTCCTTGCTGATCTGATCTCCGGCAAGATTGAGCGCGCAGCGATCACCAGCCTGCCCTCGCGCGGCGACGCGATTCTGCGCATGAATCGCCCGCACCCGCGCCTGACGTCCCGACGGGCTGATGACGACCTGATCGCCAATCGCGACTGAGCCGGACAGCACCGTTCCGGTCACAACTGTTCCGGCTCCCGGCAGCGTGAACGAGCGATCCACCGCAAGCCGGAAACGGCCATGCGCCGACCGACCGAACCAGGCCATGGCAGCGGCAAACAGATGCGCGCGCAACTCGGCCACGCCTTCTCCCGTCGCGTTGGAGACGGCGAACATCGGCGCATCGCTCAGGGCCGTTGGCGCAAGCAGATTGGCGATGTCATTGCGCACCTGATCCAGCCGCGCGCCGTCCACCAGATCCGCCTTGGTGATGGCTACGGCGCCGTGCTTGATGCCAAGCAGGTTGACGATCGCCAGATGCTCGACTGTCTGCGGCATCGGGCCATCGTCAGCGGCGATCACCAGCAACACAAAATCAATCCCGGTCGCGCCCGCCAGCATATTGTGGACGAAGCGCTCATGCCCCGGCACGTCGACGAACCCGAGAATGCCGCCCTCGGGTATCTGCAGATAGGCGAAGCCGAGATCAACCGAAATGCCGCGCGCCTTCTCCTCCTTGAGACGGTCGGTATCGACGCCGGTCAGGCCGCGCACCAGCGAGGTCTTGCCGTGGTCGATATGTCCTGCTGTGCCGACGATCATGATATCGTCTCCGGCAATGGCAACTCGGCGAGCTTCTTGGCGCGCTCAATTTCCGCGTCCGACAGCGCTGCATATGTCGGGTGGATAAACGAGTCCGCCAGCGGGCTTGCGCCAGCTGTAGCCCGCAACAACCACATCAGCGCGGCGACGCCGTCGCGCGGCACCCCGGCGCCGAGCTGATAGGCCGCGCCGAGCATCGCCTGTGCATCGGCATCGCCAAGCGCTGCGGCCTTGTCCCACCAGCGCGCGGCAGCGGCCGCATCGCGCTCCATCCCGAGCGCATTGTGATACATCATGCCGAGCCGCGTCATCGCCGGAACAACGCCCTGCGCGGCGGCGGCCTCCGCCCAGCGTTTCGCATCCGACAGATCGCCGGGGATCATCTCGCCTTCGACCAGCATCCACGACAGCATGTCCTGCGCCGTCGCGTCACCGGCTTCCGCCGCCATACGGTACAGTTCGGCGGCGCGGACGGCATTGACCTCGACGCCGACGCCCTTGAAGTAAATCTCGGCGAGATTGCACTGGCCGACCGGATCACCCGCCTCGGCGGCGAGGGTCAACCATCGCAGCGCAAGAGCGCTGTCGCGCGAAACGCCGAGCCCTTCGCTGAAGCACATGCCGATATTGTTCTGCGCACGGGCGACACCCTGGTGCGCGAGCGGCCCCCAGATCGCCAGCGCTGTTTCGTAATCACTGGCCTCCACTGCATCGTAGGCCAACGCCAGCTGCTCGGCGACCGAGGTGTCCTCCACGGCCTGATCTGGCGCTGCCCGGCCCCGCCAACTCCATAGACGATTGAAGAACCCGCGCTCGTCCATCAGCTTCGCTCCTCCATTCGCAGAGAAGCCAGATTGCGCGTGAACGCCGCCTCGTCTTCGAGGCAGCGAAGATCGAACACAAGGGCATTGTTCTCGATCCTGCCGATCACCGGCTGATCGAGATTGCGAAACGCTGTGGCCAGCGCGACAAGCGCGCGCCCGCTGCCGGTAGCACCCGCAACACGCAGCGCCAGACCCGCGCTGGGAAGCACCTCGGATGGCAATGAGCCGGACCCCACCTGACTGGCGCAGGCGATGACGTCCACCGCATAGCCCGCGCCAACCGAACTGGCGAGAACGGGCAGCAGGCGCTGAGCCGCTGCCTCGATATCATCGCGCGTTCGCGCGATCAGCCGCAGCGTCGGCAGGCGCTGCACCAGCCGATCCGGATCGCGATAGAGCCGCAGCGTTGCTTCGATCGCGGCAAGGCGGATCTTGTCGATCCGCAGCGCGCGTTTCATCGGGTTGCGGTTCAGCCGCTCGATGAGCTCCCGTCGGCCGACGATGAAGCCGGCTTGCGGACCGCCGAGCAGCTTGTCGCCAGAGAACGTCACAAGGTCTGCGCCCTCAGCCACCGCCTCGGCCACGGTTTGCTCATGTGTGAGGCCATATCGGGCCAAATCGACGAGAGTGCCGGAACCGAGGTCGTTGAGCAGCGGCACTGCGCTGGCGCGCGCCAGGCTCGCAATCGCTTTGGCAGGGACGGCCTTGGTGAAACCTTCGATATGATAGTTCGACGTATGCACCTTGAGAATCAGCCCGGTTTTGGGCCCGATCGCATCGGCATAATCCTTTTCATGGGTGCGATTGGTCGTGCCAACCTCAACGAGCCTCGATCCGGCGCGCGCCATGATCTCCGGCATGCGAAAGGCGCCGCCGATCTCGATCAATTCGCCGCGCGAAACGATCGCCTCCTTGCCCTTTGCCAGCGTATTCAGCGCCAGCAGAACAGCAGCGGCATTGTTGTTGACCACCGTCGCATCCTCAGCGCCGGTCAATTCGCACAACAGATCACGGACCAGATCATCGCGCTCGCCGCGCTTGCCCCGCTCCAGATCGAACTCAAGCGCCAACGCTTCGCGCATTGCAACCGTCGCCGCGTCAATCGCCGCCTCGGCCAATACGGCGCGCCCGAGGTTGGTATGCAGCACGGTGCCAGTGAGGTTGAACACCGCCCGGGTGTTAGGGCGCGCATCCGCCGTCAGCCAGGCCAGCGCGTCCCTGACGATACGAACGGCGGTGGAATGACCTGCTGACGCGGCGGTCGCGAGATCGATGGAGGGCGCGGCGGTCTGCTCCGCAGACAGTGCGCGCCGGGCAGCTGCAGTCGCATAGCGAACAGCCTCCACAACGCGCGGGCGTCCGAACTCCTCGACCGCGCTTTGCACAGCCGGCAGCTTCAGTACTTCATCTACAGATGGAATACGCCCAATGGCTGGAATCCTCGCGTCCATATCGGTGCCTAGTAGCCGATTAAAAACGGATTGATGCCGCCCCGGCGGAAACCAAGCTCGCGCACCAGCAAATCCAGAGCCAGCGTCGCGACGTCGTCCGCGACAGGATCGAGCCGGTCATCCGCCTGATGATCGAGAACTTTCATATAGCCATGGCAGTCATCGCAGGTTTCGGCCTTGATCTGCTTGGCGCCCTCGATCTCCTGAAACAGTATCTTGTTGGTAGAGCCGCAGATCGTGCATTTGGAGCGCACGTAATTCCAAAGCGTTCCGCACAGCGAGCAGGAGCAGTAGCGCGCGCCGCGCGTTCGTGGCCAGTTCACCAGGATCGTCGCCGAGGGCGCGCCGCCGCAGCACGGACAAACGCCGTTGCCAACGGACTGCAAGCTCTTGCCATCCAGCTGCGCCGCAAGCCGACTGAAGTGCACCTGGAGCGCGGCGGCAAGGAACACATGTTCGGCGAGCGCCTCGACCGGGACAGCCTCCTCCAGCACGTTGCGGACCATGGCTGCGCGCGCTTCAGCGTCGAGCCTCTGAACCTTTTCGAGTGCTGCCCTGGCCGGCGCAGGCATCTGCAAGTCCGCAGCCGCAGCGAGCAGGAGTTCCAGCGTCGCGGTGAACGCGGCATCGATCGAGAAATTGCTCCGATCGAGCGGCGGCATCGTATGCTGCCGCGCCCGCTCAAGCGATGTCGGCGGGCGTGGCGTCCAGGTCCGGCGCTGCGTCCTGGATCGTGGCCTGGATCTGGCACAGCTCAGCCAGGAACCGCAGATAGGGAGCCAGCTCATGACCCTCGGCCAAGTCCGAGAACCGCGCCGCCCGATTTGAGAATAATTGGTTCGGGCTGGGGAGCCGCACAAATGGCGGCGTCGGAATATCGCTGATGAAGGACGGATCGGGAGC
Organism: uncultured Alphaproteobacteria bacterium; assembly: GCA_963717905.1. GTDB lineage: Bacteria > Pseudomonadota > Alphaproteobacteria > Rhizobiales > Xanthobacteraceae > Tardiphaga. The sequence continues at coordinate 863,098 of CAVQXM010000006.1, read as the reverse complement.
CGTCGAATCGACGCTGGACACCATAATCTCGCGAACCTCACGTGTTACGCGGATGCATCAAATACGCGACCGAGAGAAAGACCTTCGTTCGCCGATGAACTCGCTGCGAAAAAGTCTGAGCCTCAGGCGATGCCGGCATGCACATCATGCCGGCATCGCTCAACTCTTATCCCTTTGTCATTGGTCACAAGATCCTTCAACCACTTGCGATGGTGCCGCCACGCCCAGCCGCCCGTGACCTTGCCTCTGGTCATGGCGCCGATGGTGCCACGCACCCAGATTGCCGCATAAACGTGCACGATCCAGACGCAGATCGCCACGATAGCCGTGGCCGAATGGACAAGTACTGCGACGCGCTTCTGCTCGACCGTGAAGTAGCTACCGAAATACTGGTCCCAGATCACCACGCCGCTCGTAATGAGCACGAGGATGAACAGCGACATCGACCAGAACACCATCTTCTGACCGGCATTGTACTTGCCGACCTCAGGCAGCTTGCTCTCCTCATTGGCTAGCACGTCGCGCAGCCGGCCGAGCCAGACGCTGTCGGTACGCTCCCACAGATTCAGCCGGAAGAACCGGATGAACAACCCCGTGAAGCTCAGGAACAGCACCACCCCGATCCAGGGATGGAGTATGCGTGTCGTCGCGCCGCCCCCGAACAATCCTGTCAGGAAATACAGGCCGGGGGTGAACAGCGCGAGACCGGACAGCGCGAGCAGCACAAGGCTGATCGCAGTGATCCAGTGATTGACCCGCGCCGCCGCAGTGTACCGGTCAACCACGACCGGTTTACCAGGGTGAACGCCGTCGCCCGCTTCGACTTCAGGCTTACTCATGGTCACTGCCCTCCGTGAGGCGCTCGGCGTTCTTCTCATCTTCGTCCGTCACCCGGTTTGCGCCGGCGATGGCATGGTGCAGGAAACCGAAAGCCGCAAACGCGCCGATCGCGGCCAGACCCGACATATTTGGACACACCCTTCCACACCTCGACGATCGGACTGATCGTCGGATTGTTGGGCAGGCTCGCATAGATCTGCGGTTTGTCGGCGTGCTGCAACACATACATGACGTGAGTGCCACCGACACCGGGCGGATCGTAGAGCCCGGCATTGGCAAAGCCACGTGACTTGAGGTCCTTGATGCGGTGGTCAGCCCACTGCTTCATCTCATCCTTGGTGCCGAACACGATGGCCTGTGTCGGGCACGCCTTCTGACAGGCCGGTCCCTGCCCGACTGCGAGACGATCAACGCAGAGGGTGCACTTGTAGGCCTTGGAGTCGGCCTTCGAGATGCGCGGGATGTTGAACGGGCAACCCTTGATGCAGTAGCCGCAGCCGATGCACTTGTCGTGGACGAAATCCACGATGCCGTTCGAGTACTGCACGATCGCGCCAGGCGCCGGGCATGCCTTGAGACAGCCCGGATCCTCGCAGTGCATGCAGCCATCCTTGCGGATCAGCCACTCGAGATTGCCGGTCTCGGCATTCTCGTATTCGGTGTAACGCATCAGCGTCCAGGTGTTTTCCGTCAGGTCATGCGGGTTGTCATAGACACCCACGTTGATGCCGACTTCCTCGGTGAGGTTATTCCACTCGAGGCACGCCACCTGGCAAGCCTTGCAGCCGATGCATTTGGAGACGTCGATCAGCTTGGCGACTTCCGTCTGCCGCTTGGCGGGCGGCGTGACGGTCGAGGCCGAACGGCGGATCAGGTCCTGCTCGCCAAACTTCGCGGGCGCTGGCTTGGTGGTCGGGTTAGGAACTGGTGCAAACATGTCTGTGCCCTCCCTTTAAGCCACCGGACCCGCGATGGGTTCGACATTGACAAGGAACGCCTTGAATTCCGGCGTCTGCGCGTTGGCGTCGCCGATAGCCGACGTCAGGCTATTGATCGGAGATGCTTTCTTGGTCTCGCCGATGAAGCCGAAGTTGAGCGGCAGACCCGACCTGATGCACCGTCTTGCCGTCGATCTGTAACGGCTTGAGACGCTTGGTCACGACGGCCTTGCCTTTGACTTCACCGCGGTTGGACCAGATGCGGACCATCTGTCCGTGCTTGATGCCCTTCTCCTTGGCGAGTTGCTCCGACATCTCCACAAAGAACTCCGGCTGCATGACCGCATTGGCATGCACGTTCTTGGTCCAGTAGTGGAAGTGTTCGACCAGTCGATAGGTCGTGCCAACGATCGGGAAGTCCTTGGACAGGCCAAGTGCATCCAGATCGCCCTTGAACACCCGCGCCGCCGGATTGCCCTTCAGCTTCGGGAACACGAGGTTGCGCCACCGGCGACTCGAACGGCTCCATATGGACCGGGAACGGACCATCGGCCATCAGGCCACGAACCCAGAGCCGCGAGACGCCCTCTGCGTTCATGATGAAGGGCCCGACTGCCCGGTCCGGCGGAATGGTCGGCACATAGTCCGGCACATCCGGCCCGGTCCAGCGCTCGCCGTTCCAGTAGATATACTTCTTGGCCTCGCTCCACGGCTTTCCGTCCGGATCTGCCGAGGCACGATTGTACTGGATGCGGCGGTTGGCAGGCCAGGCGAAGCCCCAGTTGCCGTAGACGCCCAATCCCGATGGATCGCTGTTGTCGCGACGCTGCGCGAAGTTGCCCGCCGGTCCGTAGACCCCGGTGTAGATCCACATGGACCCGTCGGTCGAACCGTCGTCCCGCATTTCGCCGAAGCTGGCGAGCCGCTGGCCAGCAGCCCGCGATCACCTTGCCTTCGGCGTCCTTGAGATCGGACAAGGCCTTTCCGTTGAGCTCGGTCAGCAGTTCCTCGGTGGTCGGATGGAGCGGATCCTTGTAGCTCCAGTCCACGGCGAGAACTGCTTCCTTGCCCTTGCCGCCATCCTTTTCGTACATCTTCCGGATACGCGTGAAGAGATCCGACAGGATGTCGATGTCGGAGCGCGACTCGAAGTACGGATCAGCAGCCTTCCACTTCCATTGAATGACACGGCTGGAGTTTGTGACGCTGCCGTCCTCTTCCGCAAACGACGTCACCGGAAGCATGAACACTTCGGTCTGAATCTTGGCGGGGTCGACATTGTTGAACTCGCCATGGTTTTCCCAGAACCGGACCGAGTCGGTCTCGATCGGATCCATGCTGACCATGAACTTCAGCTTCGACAGCGCTTGCCGGCTCTTGTTTGTGTTGGGAATCGCCATCAGCGGGATTGAAGCCCTGGCAGAGCAGGCCATTGGTCTTGCCCTGGTGCATCAGGTCGAACATCTTGATGCAGTCATAGATGCCGTCGAGCTTCGGCAGACAGTTATAGCCGAACTCGTTCTCCGGCGTTGCGCTGGCGCCGAACTGCGTCTTCAGGAAGCTGACATAGAACTTCCGGTAGTTCTGCCAGTAGCTGGTCTGGTTCGGCGTCAGCGGCTTGAACGTCCGCTTGCCGAGATGCGACTCCAGCGTCGGCTCCTGTTCGGTCGGCAAGGCCAGGTAGCCCGGGATTGCCGCCGTCAGCGTGCCGACATCGGTGATGCCCTGCACGTTGGAGTGACCGCGTAGCGCGTTCACGCCGCCACCGGGGATGCCGATATTGCCGCACAGCAGCTGGATCATCGCCGCGGTGCGGATGTTCTGCGCACCGTGCGTATGCTGGGTCCAGCCGAGGGCGTACATGATCGTCATCGCCCGCTCGCCATTGGCGGTCGAAGCTGACCCATTCCGCCACCTTCAGGAACTTGTCCTTCGGCGTGCCGCAAACCCGCTCGACCAGCTCCGGCGTATACTGGCGCGAAATGCTTCTTCATCAGCTGGAACACGCAGCGCGGATCCTGCAACGTCATATCGCGGACTGCGAAGCCGTCCGGCCCGAACTTGTATTCCCACGAGCTGCGATCATACGAACGCTTGCTCTCGTCGTAGCCGGAGAACAGGCCCTCGTTGAACGCGAACTCGTCCTTCACGATGAAGGCGGCGTTGGTGTAGTTGCCGCACGTAATCCTTGTGAATCTTGTCGTTGGAGACAAGATAGTTCACCACGCCGGACAGGAACGCGATGTCCGAGCCCGCGCGGATCGGCGCATAGTGATCCGCCATGGCCGCCGACCGGTTGAACCGGGGATCGACCACCATCAGCTTGGCGCCACGCTCGGCTTTCGCCTCGGTGACCCACTTGAATCCGCAGGGATGTGCTTCCGCTGCGTTACCACCCATGATCCAGACGACATCAGCATTCTTGATGTCCGTCCAGGAGTTCGTCATTGCACCGCGACCAAATGTTGGGCCCAAACTGGACACCGTCGGTCCGTGTCAAATCCTAGCTTGATTCTCGATCTGTAGCATTCCAAGGCCGCGCGAGACCTTGAAGGTCGCCCATCCGCCTTCGTTGGCGACCGAACTGCCCGCGAGGAACGCGGTTGTCAGCCACCGATTGACGGTGACGCCATCGCGATTCTTCTCGATCCAGTTGGCGTCGCGATCGTCCTTCATCAGCTTCGCGATGCGCTCCATCGCGAAATCCCAGGTCACGCGCTCAAAGCCGTTGCCGCCAGGCTTGCGATACATCGGGTACTTCACCCGAGACTTGGACTTGATGTAGTCGATCGCAGCCTGCGCCCTTGGGGCAGAGCGTCCCGCGATTGACCGGGTGGTCGACGTCGCCCTCGATGTGGGTGACTTCCATCTTGCCCTTCTCGACCTTGCTCTCGGCCGAGAAGATCAGCATTCCGCAGCAGACCGCGCAGTAAGGACACTGGCTGCGAACTTCCTTGGTCTGCGCAAGTTTGAACGGCCGGATCGACTGTGCATGGGCTGCTTCGATTTCACCAAATCCGAGCGCACCAAGACTCGTTCCAGCCAAACCCGCACCGGCCCCGAGTACAAACGAGCGCCGCGAGAGTTCCATGTTCATCGAACACTTCCTCAAGTTAGGCCCCCGACGGGGGACGTTCGATATTTAGATTCGATCAAAAGAAACTATAGTACCGTGTTTCGACGCACTGTCAAAACTGAGATTTTGCCGTCGATTAACTGATCGGCGAAAATCGATTCATGACCCGCTTTGACGCTGTTTAAATCCTGCTGCATCGCGGGATCTCCTTGCCGCCGCTCAGTCTATCCTTTTAACCCGTATTGAAGTACATCTTGTTAGTAAGAGTGCTGGCTACAATTGCGCGATTGTCAGTCATTTAGTCGCAGTACGATTTGTTTGACGATAGCTCGTATACATCACAGAGTGACCAATGTGGCGGCGACAACCGCTCCCGCGGCGCGGGGCTCTCGAATCAGACAGCACATGCGCGGACCGACGCGAACACGTGGGCGCGTATCGGATCTGCTCACGCTTTTCTTGAAGCTCAGCGCAAGTCTATCAGACGCCGTTAGCCTCGCCGATTCAACGCTCGCCGCCCCATCCGTTCCAGCGCTGCTATTCTTCTGTCGGCATGTGCCGCGGCCAGCTTGTCCGCAACTGCGACAGCCGGACCTCCGGCACGCCCCGAAACCATCGCCCAGGCTGCAGACCTGGTCCGGAGCCGAGAAACGCTTCCTTTATACTGGATGATCTGCACGGCGAGCGCCGCGACCTGAAAGCCAGTTCAGGCAACGTCGTGCTGGTGCACTTCTTTGCGACGTGGTGCGAACCATGCGTCCGCGAGATGGCGTCGCTGCAGAAGCTGGCCGACAGCGCCACCGGGAAGCCGTTCGTGCTCATCGCGGTTGACGTCGGCGAGGTCGAAGTGCGCGTGCGCCGCCTTTTTCGAAACGCGGCCGGTGACATTTCCCGTGCTGCTTGATCGCGATCGCGCCGTCACCAAGGCCTGGAACGTCAGCGCACTCCCGACCACCTTCGTTCTCGCGCCTGATCTGACGTACGGCTTTTCATCGAGGCCGACCTCGACTGGACGCGGCCTGACGTGACGCGCCGCCATCGAGGCGCTCTATCCGGCGAGGTCCGGCGACACGCGGACCGACCGCACGAATACGACCGCATCAACAACGAACAATTCACCAAGGGAGGCATTGAAATGAATAGACGTGAGCTCATTCAAGGGACCGCCGCATGTATCGCTGACTACGCTGCTGCCGGACGCCGCCTGGGCGCAAGCGCGTCTTTGCCCCAAAGCCAGGAGCATGGCGCTCGATCGACCTCGTCACTAAACTCGAGATCGACCAGCCGATCGGCAAGATGCAGGCCTGGATTCCGATTCCATCGGTCAATGAAAGCGCGTGGATGCGACCCGGCGAAACCAACTGGACAGGCAACGCCGCCAAGGTCGAGCGGATACGCGATTCGAAGTACGGCTTCGAGATGCTGCACGTCATCTGGAAGGACAGCGAGAGCGCCCCGGCCATCGAGGTCGTCAGCCGCGTGGCGATGCGCGACCGCAACATCGATCTCAACACGCCTGGGAAGATCAAGCCGCTCAGCGACGCCGAGCGTAAGCTGAACCTTGCAGGGGACTGACCTCATTCCCGTCGATGGAATCGTCAAGCAGACATCCGACAAGATCGTCGCAGCGGCCGACGCAAAAACCGATCTCGCGAAAGCCCGCGCGATCTACGATTGGGTGGTCGAGAACACCACCCGCGTCGCATCAACGCGCGGCTGCGGCATCGGCGACATCGCGTCGATGCTGAAGACCGGCAACCTCGGCGGCAAATGCGCCGACCTCAACGCGCTCTATGTCGGGCTGGCGCGCGCCGCCGGGCTGCCGGCGCGCGATGTCTATGGCATTCGCGTGATGCCATCGCAGTTCGGCTACAAGAGCCTCGGGGCGGGTTCGTCCAACGTGACCAAGGCGCAGCACTGCCGTGCCGAAGTTTTCCTCGACGGCTTCGGCTGGGTGCCTGTTGATCCCGCCGATGTTCGCAAGGTGATGCTCGAGGAGCCGCCCGCCAATCTCGGCCTGAGTGATCCGAAGGTTATTGCTGCACGCCAGGCGCTATTCGGCGCATGGGAGGGCAACTGGATCGCCTACAACACCGCGCATGACGTGGCGCTTCCAGGCAGCACGCATCCCAAGCTTGGCTTCCTGATGTATCCGCAGGCGGAACGCGCCTCACTGCTGCTCGACTGTCTCGACGCCGACAAATTCAGATATGCTCTGACGGCGGTGGAGGTGAAGGCGAGCTGACGCTGTTTCCCCCGGAGGATGACGGGCGAAGTAGCGCGTCATCCTCCCGGCTAATCTGTTAGAATTTTGCAAAGAGGCGCAAGCTCACGCGCGGCAAGCACCAGTCGAAGCACGTCTACGGAGCTGCGACATCGCGCGACGTGCGAACGTTCCCGACATTCAGGAACTTCATCCCGACCGCATTCCCTTCTCCAGATCTATGCTGTAGCCTTTCTCTCCGGAGAGCTGCCTCTTCGCGGGATCCCCTCCCGAGACGATGCAGCCGGCCAAGCAAAAACAAGAATAACGAGTTTGCACATCTTGAGGCCGGGCGTCGCCATGCTCCTGCCAGCCTTCCGATGCGCAGCGGTCAAATGAGGAAACGACCTGATGAAGAAGCTAATTCGCGCGACAGCGGCGATTGCGATCATGTTCGCCGGCACCGGCAGCGCGTTGGCGCAGAACTGGCCTAACAAGCCGATCCGCATGGTGGTGCCCTATACGCCCGGCGGTTACACCGACCTGATGGCGCGCCTTGTCGGACAAAAGGTCTCCGAGGCGCTCGGCCAGACCATCGTGTTCGAGAACAAGCCCGGCGCCAATGCGCGATCGGAACCGACGCTGTCGCCAAGGCCGCGCCTGATGGCTACACGTTCGGAACGGTGATCGCGGCGCATTCGGTCAATCCGTCGCTCAATCCGAAGATTCCCTACGACACGATGAAGGACTTCACCTATGTGTCGCTGCTGAGCGTTGCGCCACTGATCCTGATTGCGCACCCCTCGCTGCCCGCCAACAACATGAAAGAGCTGATCGCCCTGGCGAAAGCCAAGCCGGGCACGCTCAACTTCGCGTCCAGCGGCATCGGCTCGGCGGCGCACCTCACCATGGAAATGTTCAAGAGCCGTCAAGCCGTCAACCTGCAGCATATTCCGTACAAGGGAACGGCTGGCGCGCTGCAGGATACGGTCGGTGGTCAGATCAACGTGATGTTTGACGTCACCGGTCCGCTGATGTCGCAGGTCCGCTCCGGCAACGCAAAGGCGCTTGCCGTCACCGCCAAGGAACGCCTCGCCGCAGCGCCGGAAGTCCCGACCATGGCTGAACAGGGCGTGCCTGACTTCATCTCTGGCACCTGGGCCGGGATCATCGCGCCTGCCGGCACGCCGCAAGCGATCGTCGACCGCATCTCCGCCGAGGCAAAGAAGGCGCTCGCTGATCCGGACGTTCGCAAGAAGCTCGATCGATCAGGGCATCGTGCCGATGGGCACTTCGCCGGATGAGTTCCGCACCTTCGTGGTCGACGAGATCTCGCGTTGGAAGAAGGTCATCACCGACGCCAACATCAAGCTCGAGTAACGCCACTCCCACGCACGTCAGCGCCCGTCAGCGCTGGCGTGCCACCGGGCTGGCGTGTCTCGCAATCGCTAAACATCAAGATTGACGTTAGCCAGCCCAAGCAGGGCCGGCGATTCCTCGAGGATCAGTCGCGTTGGCACGGCCTTCGTCAGCGTGCTGAAGCGACCCTTGCTCTCAAAGCGCTGCCGGAATCCGGATGCCGCAAATTTTTCCTTGAAGCGCCGCAGGATCCCGCCTGCGATATAGACGCCTCCGGTCGCATATATCACCAGCGCCTGATCACTCGCCACCGTTCCCAGCATGCAGCAGAAATGCTCAAAGGCTTCGACGCACGCCGGATCGCTTTCTTCGACTGCCCGGTCGGACACATCCGACGGCATCAACTGCTCGGGCGCGACGCCATTCAGTGCACAGACCGCATTGTAGATATTGACCAGTCCGGAGCCGGACAGCACCCGCTCGGCCGACACATGCGGCCAGCGTCGACGTAGGACAGCCGCAATAGCGGCCTCACGGTCCGTGCATGTCGGCAGCGTCACATGGCCCCCCTCGCCCGGCACCGGCAGCCAATGATCGCCCATCGGCAGCAATCCGCACATGCCCAGCCCCGTGCCCGGCCCGATCACAGCGATCGGTCCGGGTCCGGCCGGCAGGTCAGGGCCAATCAGAAACGTATCGCGCGCCGGAAGATGCGGAACCGCCATCGCAGACGCGGCAAAATCGTTAAAGAAACGCAGCGTCTTGAGCCCGAACTGCCGCTTCAGATCGTTGACCGAGAATGACCAGGCGCTGTTGGTCAGCCGAAAGAAATCACCCTGCACCGGGCCGGCGATGTCGATAGCCGCCTCGAGAGGCCGCTCGGACGCCGGGATGCGCTCAAGGAAAACCGCCAGCGCATCGCTGAACGTCGGATAATCCGCAACTTCAAGGCGGAAGACCTCGCCATAGCGGCCCTGATCGGCGATCGCAAATCGCGCGTTTGTCCCGCCGACATCGGCAACGATCCGTCGCTTGGTCAATGCTTCTTCCTTGTTTCAATTTGGCTCGCTCCCGCATGACCACAGCGCGCGTCGCTATGACAGTCAACAATTCGCGAGCCGTCTGCACCGGCCTCGCTCCGGTCAACCTTTTTCCCGTAGCACATGCGCAGCGTACCTCATGTCCCATAACCAAACGGTGGCAACTTGCGTCGATGGCCCGACTGCCTGATAAATAGCCGCAGCAACCTCGCCACGGGGCATCTCTTGTCAGTCGCGCGCTCGCCGCGCTGCTCAACCTATCGGACGCACTCGCTTGACCGGACTAGTTATTGTTGGCGCTTCCTATGCAGGCGTACAAGTTGCAATCAGCGCTCGCGAAAAGGGATACGCCGAACGCATTCGGATTATCGCCGACGAACCGCAATTGCCCTACCAGCGTCCGCCTTTATCAAAAGGCTACCTCGCGGGCGCCGTCGGCCTCAGCAATCTGATTCTGCGCGGGCAGGACTATTTCGACGCCAATGGCATTGAGATGTTGCTAGGCCGCCGCGCAATCGAGATCGACCGCACGGCCAGCCAACTCGTGCTCGACAACGCCGAACGGCTTACGTTCGAGCATCTGGTGCTGGCGACAGGCTCGCGCGCACGGCGTATTACCGTTCCGGGCCATGATCGCGATGGCATCCTGTATCTGCGCACGCTCGACGACGCCGATATCCTGAAGACCCGCCTCGCCGACGCGCGTTCGGTCGTCATCATCGGCGGCGGCTTCATCGGGCTCGAGATCGCAGCCACGGCGGCGAAGTGGCAGAAGCAGGTCAACCTGATCGAGGCAAGCACACGCCTGCTCGAACGGGCAGTGTCTCCGATGGTGTCGCAGTATCTGCTCGACCTGCATCGCAGCCACGGCGTGACCATACATCTGCAACAGACGGTCAGCGAAATTGGCGACGGCGCGGGTGGTATGCATCGTATCGAATGCATCAATGGAATGCAGCTCGAAGGCGATCTGATCGTGGTCGGGGTTGGCGGCATCGCCAATGCGGAACTGGCAGCCGCCGCCGGGATCGCCTGCAGCAACGGTATCGATGTTGATGAATATGGCCGCACCAGCGCAGCAGGAATTTATGCTGCGGGCGATTGTAGCAACCACTTTAACGAACAGGCCGGCACCCGGGTTCGGCTGGAAGCGGTACAGAACGCCACAGATCAGGGCAGAACGATCGGGAACTTCATTGCCGGAGTTCCTGAGCCTTACAGGAGTGTGCCGAGATTTTGGTCAGACCAGTACGACGCAAAGCTTCAGACCGTGGGCCTGGCGCAGCCGACCGACAGGCCGATTCTGCGTGGACGACCTGCCGATCATCGCTTCTCGATCTTTTACTACCGGGATACGCGGCTGGTCGCCGTCGACAGTATCAATCGCCCCGGCGATCAAATGATCGCACGCCGCTTCATCGAATCGGGGCGATGGCCGACGCCTGAACAGGCCGGCGACGAAACGTTCGATCTGAAAGGCTTTGAGCGCGGACTTTAGTACCCCCTGCCAAGTACACCAATGCGCAGTCGAAGCATCTACTACCTTCACAAGTTCGTGTAGTTAGCTGCCGTGGCTACCGCCGTCCACAGGTCGTCCACAGCCCTACGAATATGCCCTCGAAATACTGACGTACCGTGCTGTCTGGTTATAGCTCTACATATCAGCAGATTGACTTAAACAAACTACATACACTCTTACCGACCGCTTTGAGCAATCAGTAACCCTGACCAGCCGGCCTTGGGGGAAACTGTTCTCTTTCCTGGCTGTGTAGCTGTCGAATCGGACCCATAAAGCTACATCTGAGAGAACAACGCAGCGAATTGGCCCGCGCCGCATCAACGTCGGGGTATTAAAGTAGTGAATTATTTGCTTTGTTAGGAGCTCATTAAGAACTTGGTAAGGCGACATTAAGCATCCCGATAAGCGCAGTCGCCGTTTGGGCGGATCGGCCCCCCTGTTGCGCTTTGGTGACAGCATTTTTTATCAAAGCTCGATAAGTATCCGGACGTAGACGAAGTCGAAGTGCGACTTGATCCACATGTTTCTGGAGAACATCATGAAGAAATTCCTTCTCGCTACCGCAGCCGTCGTTGCTCTGGCTGCTCCTGCAGTCGCAGCTGACCTCGCTCCGCGTCCTTACACCAAGGCTCCTGCCTACGTTCCGGCGCCGATCTACAACTGGACCGGCTTCTACATCGGTGGTCACATCGGCGGCGCATTCGGTGGGTCGAACGGTGTTGGCGCACTGGGCGGCAACAGCGACGGCAAGTTCCTGGGCGGTATTCAGGGCGGTGCTGACTATCAGTTCGCCAGCAACTGGGTGCTCGGTATCGAAGCACAGTACAGCTGGCTGGGCAGCAGCTCCCGTGAGACCGTCCTGCTTCCGGGCTTCGTCTATGTCCGCGACCACAAGGGTATCGGTTCGGTGACCGGCCGTCTCGGTTACACCTGGGGTCCGGCACTGCTCTACGTAAAGGGCGGTTGGGCCTATGCTGATCGCAGCGAAGAAGTTTACTTCAACGGCGCTGCCTACGGCCTTGATCGCAGCCGCGATGGTTACACCGTCGGTGCTGGCCTTGAGTACCTGTTCACCCAGAACTGGTCGGGCAAGATCGAGTACCAGTACTACGATTTCGGCAAGACGAACTTCGACCGCGATCTGATCGCTTTCGGTTCGCATCGCAACGATGAGCACACGGTTAAGGCTGGTATCAACTACCGCTTCAACCTGGGTGGCCCGATCGCCACTGCCTTCTAAGCTTCGTTCAGTCATCTGAGCAACGAGAGGCCGACGCTTGCGTCGGCCTCTTTCGTTTGTGGCCGAGGTTCTTCCTGCACAAAGAAATTCGCACGTCAGCCTGGTCCGTTAACCTGGTATACAGTTACAGCCTGTTTCATCCCTTCCAAGCCGAAAGTCGATTGGGGGGCATGATGTCAAAAGACCAGCACGGTTCGCACAGTACGAAAAAAACGCGCTTCAGGGTCCAGATGGGGCTCCGCGGCAGCCTGCTGGCGGCCTTTGCCGCAATCGCAGGCATGGCGATCATCATCAGCGTCGGCGGCGGATTGGCCCTCAACATGCTCAGTGAGAAAATGTCCGGCCTGAGCGACCGGGAGATCCCGCGGCTTGTGACCAGCATGCAACTTGCCAGCGCCAGCGAAAGTCTCGCGAGTCAGGCCCCGCCGCTGCTCGGATCCGATTCCGAGGCCGTTCTCAAAGAACGCAGCCAGCACATGAAGGACACCCACGCGACAGCAGTGGCAAAGCTGGAGGCGCTGGCCGGCCTGAATACCAACCCGACCATCGTCGAAGCACTGTCCCAGACGATCAGGAACCTCGGCGAGACGATTCAGAGCCTTGGCGCCGCCGCCAGCGAAGGCCTGGCGATCACCGCCCATTACAATCGCATTCACAATGACCTTCGCACCGCGCAGCGCGAGTTTGCGATGACCTCAACGCCCGCACTTCGCATTGCGCAGGATCAGGTCAACACCCTCCTGGCCTCATTCAGCATGTCGCAAACCGAAGCACTCGACGCATCGCACCATCTCGATGTGCTTGGCGAAATCATCGGCAACACCAATCGCCTCATTGCAGAGCTGATGGGCGCTCTCGCAACGACCAATGCAGCCGACATTGAGAATATCGAGAAGGCGTACAAGAACGGTCGCGCGCGTATCGAGTCGGATCTGGCTCAATTGCCGACGTCCCCCGCCATCAAGAAGGTGCAGGAGGCGACCAAGAACATCTTCGCTCTTGGCGAAGGTGAGACAAGCGCGTTCAAGATTCGTAGCCAGCAACTCAAATCCAGGGACGCCGGCCTGCTGCTGCTTGACAAGGCCCGTCAGTTGAACGTCGGCCTTGCAAGCAGCGTGAAGATGCTGGTCGATGAGGTCGAGTCGGCGACAGGCGATGCCACCAGTGACGCCCTCAACATGAGCGCCATCGCAACCCGCGCAATGGCTATCGCCGGAGTGTTCACGTTGATCGGCTCTGCGCTGTTTGTTTGGCTGTATGTCGGTCGCAACATCCTGCGCCGTATTGGCGGACTTCAGGTCGCGATGCAGCAGCTCTCCAACGGCGATCTGACGACGCAGATCGAGCACAGCAAGCGGCGCGATGAAATCGCCACCATGGCGACGTCGCTCGAAATCTTCCGCGATACGATGATCAAGGCGCGCGACCTCAGCGCCTCGCAGGATAATGAGCGAATTGCCAAGGTCGAGCGTGCGAATGCGATCGAAGCCCGCATCATGGACTTCGAAGCCAACGTCCGCGCGACGCTCGACAAGCTGCAGCACTCCGCCAACGCCATGCAGACGACTGCTCAGGACATGTCGGCGACAGCAGAGCATTCGAGCAAGCTTGTCACCGCGGTCGCATCGGCGGCGGAAGAAACCTCCGTCAACGTGCAGACGGTTTCGGCCGGCACCGAGGAGCTCAATGCGTCTATCGCCGAGATCAGCCGTCAGGTGGATGGTTCGGCGCGCATTGCCGCCAAGGCCGTCAACGAGGCCAATGAAACCGACATCACGATGCAGGGCCTCGCCGAAAATGCGACCCACATCAGCGATGTGATCGACCTGATCCAGACCATCGCGTCGCAGACCAACCTGCTCGCGCTCAACGCCACCATCGAGGCGGCCCGCGCAGGCGATGCCGGCAAGGGCTTTGCGGTCGTCGCATCGGAGGTCAAGAGCCTGGCCGACCAGACCGCCAAGGCCACCGATCAGATCCGCACCCAGATCACTTCGATGCAGTCCGTGACGACCTCCGCCGTCAGCGCCATTCGCAGCATCAGCAGCACCATCGGCGAGATCCATGAGGTTGCGACCGCGATCTCAGCCGCAGTTGAGCAGCAGGGTGCGGCGACGCGCGAGATTGCCCGCAACATTCAGCACGCGGCGGGCGGCACAAGCGAAGTCTCGAGCAATATCGTCGGCGTCAACGACGCCTCGACCAAGGCCGGGTCCGCAGCTCAAGAGGTGCTCCAGGCCTCCAGCGCGCTGCGCGACGAGGCGGATGGCCTGCGCGCCGAGATCGACACCTTCCTGACGAGCATCCGTGCAGCCTGATGCAGCGCTGACAAGTCAGGGCGCAAACTTGAATCGTGACAGCTCCCGCGAATCCGCATCGGATTTGCGGGAGCGGTTCATTGGCGTCAGCACAATCCGCGATAGACCGCTCATGCGCGATCATGCACTCGAGAGGTTCTCGCCGAATAATTTGCCACCATACGGACCAACCCAGCGGAATAGCTGATTTCAGCCGGTTTGAGCCATTCCAGACTTGGCAGGGCGCAATAAAGTCTCATAACTGGGGCAAGCCGAATGCTGACAGTAACGAAAACAAAAAGAATGAATTCAAAAACAGCCGCCTCCTCCGCCAAGATCGACCCGCTGCGCTACCCATTTGACAAGCATCCGGGCAGTGACCAGGTCGTTGAAGTTATGCCGGGCGTCTTGTGGGCGCGGCTGGATCTGCCGTTCCAGCTCAACCACGTCAACGTCTACCTTCTCAAGGACGGCGACGGCTGGGCGATGGTTGATACCGGTATCGGCAACGACCATACCATTGCGACCTGGACGAAGTTGTTTGAAGGTCCGCTCAATGGGGCGCAGATCACCAAGGTAATCGTGACGCACGCCCATCCCGATCATGTCGGCCAGGCCGGCTGGATGGTGGAACGCTTCAACGCCGCCTTCTACATGTCGCAGGTCGAATACCTTCAGGGCGTATACCATCAGAACCGCCGAACGCCCGAGCGTCTGGTCAGCATGCGCAATTTCTTCAAGCGCCACGGGATGGATGAAGCTATCACCGAGCAACTGCTTGGCCGTGGCCAGGACTATCTGAAAAAGACCGTGCCGCTGCCGGCGTCCTACCGTCGCTTGGCGAACGGCCAGCAGTTGACGGTCGGCGAGCGCACCTTCCAGATCATCACCGGCGCCGGTCACTCACCCGATCAGGTCATGCTTTACTGCGCCGAGGACAAACTGTTTCTCTCGGCAGACCAGGTGCTCAGCAAGATCTCGCCCAATGTCAGCGTCTGGGCGCATGAGCCTGATGAGAACGCGCTCGGGTCCTACCTGAAGTCCCTCAAGCAGCTCAAAGAGGCCTTGCCAGATGACGTGCTGGTGCTGCCCGGTCACGGCGTACCGTTCTATGGCGTCAAGGAACGCATCACACAGCTTGCGGACCACCACGAAGAACGTTGCCAGATGATCGCGGCTGCCTGTCGCGACGGCGAGAAGACCTCGGCGCAGCTGGTGCCCGTCGTGTTTCACAAGTACAAGCTCGACGCCCATCAGACCGGCTTTGCGGCTGGCGAGTTGATCGCCCACGTCAATCACATGCTTGCCGACAAGCGTTTGACGGCCCGGCTCGACGAACACGGCGTGTTCCAGTTTCGCGCGCTATAGCCGCAGAATCCGGAGCAATTCTTCCAAACTCAGCCCCTTGACGCCCGATAGCCTGCGTCTGGGGCAAGGCTGATGGAACCCTGCCGGGATCAAACTCGGGGAATTGGCCTCGCATTCACATTGGAAACGATCTAGAAGGGACCAGACACTCTACTGGATCCCGTTTGGATTAGTTCGATGAAATACAGCAAATTCTTCAGTGACGCTCTCTCCCGTTTGCACGATGAGCGCCGTTACCGGGTTTTCGCGGACATTGAACGGATTGCGGGACGGTTTCCCTACGCGATCTGGCACACGCCGACCGGCTCCCGCGAGATCGTGATGTGGTGCTCGAACGATTATCTCGGCATGGGGCAGCACCCGAAGGTGGTTGGCGCCATGGTCGAGGCGGCGACCCGGATCGGCACGGGCGCTGGCGGAACCCGCAATATTGCAGGCAACAACCACCCGCTGGTGCAGCTCGAAGCCGAGCTTGCCGACCTTCACGGCAAGGACGCCGCCCTGCTTTTTACCTCTGGCTACGTCTCGAACCAGACCGGGCTTGCCACGATTGGCAAACTGATCCCGAACCTGCTGATCCTGTCCGACGCGCTGAACCATAACTCGATGATCGAGGGCATCCGGCAGTCGGGCTGCGAGCGGCAAATATTCCGTCACAACGACGCGGCGCATCTCGAAGAGCTGCTGATCGCTGCCGACCCCGATCGGCCAGAAGCTGATCGCCTGCGAGAGCCTGTATTCGATGGACGGCGATGTCGCGCCCCTCGCGAGAATCTGCGATCTCGCCGAGCGCCATAACGCCATGACCTATGTCGACGAGGTTCATGCGGTCGGCATGTATGGCCCGCGTGGCGGCGGCATTTCAGAACGCGATGGCGTGGCTGGCCGCATCAATTTCCTCGAGGGCACATTGGGCAAGGCGTTCGGCTGCCTCGGCGGTTACATCGCCGGCGACGCTGAAGCCATCGACGCCATCCGCTCCTACGCGCCCGGTTTCATTTTTACCACCGCGCTACCGCCGGCGATCTGCTCGGCTGCGACGGCGGCGATCCGGCATCTCAAGACCTCGACCTGGGAGCGTGAACGCCATCAGGATCGGGCGGCGCGGGTCAAGGCGATCCTAAGCGCAGCCGGCCTGCCGGTGATGCCGAGCGAGACCCATATCGTTCCGATCTTCGTGGGCGATCCGAACCGCTGCAAGCAGGCGTCGGACATGCTGCTGGAGCAGTTCGGCATCTATATCCAGCCGATCAACTATCCGACCGTCGCCAAGGGCGAGGAGCGCCTGCGCATCACGCCGTCGCCCTACCACGACGACGCCGTGATCGATCAATTGGCCGCAGCGCTGGTTCACGTCTGGCAGGAGCTCGACATCCCGCTCCGCGCCAGGAACATCGCGGCAGAATAATCCGCCAGCAACCGGTCGCCTGATCGCGGCCGGCGCTCGTTCTCCCCCTCCCTCTGCCCCAAAAAACGCTATCGCCGCCTCTGCGATAACGCGTTAGCCTCGTTTCCGATCACGTGGCAAAGACCCACGGCAGATGGGAGCGAGGCGCTATGCTGCACAGTTGGGGGGTGATCGCGGTCGCCTTCAGCTACATTGGCTTCCTGTTCTGCGTCGCGAGTTATGGCGACCGGCTTGCGCTGTTCAAGAGCGGCCGCTCCGGCGCATTGATCTACCCGCTATCGCTCGCAATCTACTGCACGTCCTGGACGTTCTTCGGCTCCGTCGGTTTCGCCACCCAAACCAGTATCGATTTTCTCGCCATCTATGTCGGCCCGATCATCATGATCGGCCTGTGTACGCGCCTGCTGCGCCGGGTGATCCACCTCGCCAAATCGCAGAACATCACCTCGATCGCCGACTTCATCGCCGCCCGCTATGGCAAAAGCCAGGCCGTCGCCGCCACTGTGGCCGTCATCGCCATCATCGGCTCGGTGCCCTACATTGCCCTGCAGCTGAAGGCGGTCGCCTCCTCGCTTGCTACCATCCTGGGCGATGACCACTCCTTCGAGAATGTGCTGCTGATCGGTGACATCGCGCTGGTGATTGCCCTCACCATGGCCGCCTTCGCCGTGCTTTTCGGCACAAGACAATCCGACGCCACCGAACATCAGCATGGGCTGATGCTGGCGATCGCGACCGAGTCGATCGTCAAGCTGATCGCCTTCCTCACGGTTGGCCTGTTCGTGACCTTCTGGATGTTTACGCCGTGGGAGCTGATGGAGCGCGTCGCGCAATCGCCGCAAGCGCTGCACGCCATCAACTACGCGCCATCGTTCGGCAACTTCCTGACAATGTCGCTGCTGTCATTCTGCGCCATCATGCTGCTGCCGCGACAGTTCCACGTCAGCGTGGTCGAAAACTACGACGACGCCGAAGTCAGCCGGGCGCGCTGGATGTTCCCGATCTACCTGGTGCTGATCAATCTGTTTGTGATCCCGATCGCGCTGGCCGGCCTGATCACCTTCCCGTTCGGCGCTTCCGAAAGCGATATGTTCGTGTTGGCGCTGCCGATCGCTGACGGCGCGACAATCATCAGCATCATTGTTTTCATCGGCGGCCTGTCGGCGGCGACAGCCATGGTGATCGTTGAATGCGTTGCATTGGCGATCATGGTGTCGAACGACCTGATCGTCCCCTTGGTGCTCCAGCGCGACGCCAATGTCGCGCGGCAGCACACCGACTTCGGCGACTTCATTCTGACGGTCCGGCGTTTCGCGATCTTTGCCATCATGGCGATGGCCTATGGCTACTACCGCGCCCTGGGCAATACCCAGCTCGTGGCCATCGGCCTGTTGTCGTTCGCCGCCATCGCGCAATTTGCGCCGGCCTTTTTCCTCGGCCTGATCTGGCGACGCGCAACGGCCCGCGGCGCTATCGGCGGCATGCTGGTGGGGTTTGCATTCTGGGCCTATACGCTGTTCATTCCGAGCTTCCTGACCGACAGCCCGGCAGGGATCGATTTTCTCCAGCACGGCCCGTTCGGCCTGACCATCCTGCGCCCGCAGGCGCTGCTCGGCACCGAACTGCCATCGCTGATGCACGGCACGCTGTGGAGCCTGTCGCTCAACATCATCGCCTACATCACCATCTCGCTGCTCAGCACGCCGACCTCGATCGAACGCCTGCAGGCCGAGTTGTTCGTGCCCGACGCACGCACGCCGATCACGCCGGCGTTTCGGCGCTGGCGCACCACGGTCACCGTGCAGGACATCATCGACACGGTGTCGCAATTCATCGGACCCGAGCGCGCCCGCGAAGCCTTCGACGCCTTCGCGGCCAGCCAGAACGTCCCGCTCGACCTCGCGGCGCCGGGAGATTTTGCCCAGTTGCAACACGCCGAACGCCTGATCGCGTCGTCGATTGGCGCGGCGTCGTCGCGGCTGGTGCTGTCGCTGCTGCTGCGTAAACGCACAGTGTCCGCCAAGGCTGCGCTGAAGCTGCTCGACGAGTCTCACGCCGCCCTGCATTTCAATCGCGAGATTCTGCAGACCGCGCTGAACCACGTCCGGCAAGGCATTGCCGTCTTCAATCCGGAACTGCAGCTGATTTGCTCCAACCGGCAATTCGCCGCGCTGCTCGACCTGCCGCCACGCATTGCGCAGATTGGCAATCCGCTGCGCGAGATCCTGGAGTACATCGGCGGCGGTCCGGACAACGAAAGCGACGAGACGCAGCTCACCACCCAGGCGCGGCTGAACGCCTACACCACCATCGGGCAGCCCTACATCGAGCGGCTCGTCAATCGCCAGATCGTCGTCGAGGTGCGCACCAACCGCATGCCGGACGGCGGGCTGGTGGTGACGTTCTCCGATGTCACGCCGAGCTTCGAAGCTGCCGCTGCGCTTGAGCGCGCCAATGCAACGCTTGAGAAACGCGTGCAGGAACGCACCGAGGAATTGACCCGGTTGAACTCGGAGCTCGCCGAGGCAAAGAGCACCGCAGAGGACGCCAACATTTCCAAGACGCGGTTTCTTGCAGCAGCGAGTCACGACATCCTGCAGCCGCTCAACGCCGCGCGGCTTTACGTCACCAGCCTGGTCGAGCGCCAGAGCAGCGGCGAGGATGCCCGGCTGGTGCGCAATGTTGATGAATCACTTGAAGCCATCGAAGAGATTCTCGGCGCATTGCTCGACATTTCGCGGCTTGATGCCGGGGTGATGACGCCGCAGATCTCGAACTTCAGCACCGCTGAGCTGATGCGATCGCTGGAAATCGAATACGCCCCCATCGCCCGTTCCCGCGGCGTCGAACTGACGTTCATGCCGTGCTCCCTCGCAGTCCGCTCCGACCGCCTGATGCTGCGTCGGCTGCTGCAGAACCTGATCTCCAACGCGATCAAATATTCTCCCAACGGCCGCGTGCTGGTGGGTTGCCGTCGCCGCGACACGACCCTGCAGTTTTACGTCTATGATACCGGCGTCGGCATTCCCCTAGGCAAACACTCGGTGATCTTCAACGAGTTCCTCCGGCTCGAAAAGGGCGCGCGGATCGCTCGCGGTCTCGGGCTGGGCCTGTCCATCGTGCGGCGTCTGGCGCAGGTCCTCGGCCATGAAGTGGCGCTCGGCTCCAATCCCTCCGGGGGATCGCATTTCAGCGTGCGCGTACCAACTGCAGAAACGATCACTCATTCCAGTTCGGTGACGTCGGCAACCTCGCTGCACAAAACCCCGATGAGCGGCACGATTGCTGTTTGCATCGAGAACGACACCGCGATTCTGGATGGCATGCGCACTCTGCTCACCGGCTGGGGCGCAACCGTGATCGCAGTCGCCGACCCCGACACCGCGATTGCAGAAATCACCGCCTTGGGGGTTGACGCCAGCCGCGTGACGGGACTGCTGGTCGATTACCACCTCGACCGTGGCAACGGCATCGCCGCAATTCGCCAGGTTCGTGAGCATTTTAAACGCGACATTCCCGCCATATTGATCACGGCCGACCGCACCCCGCACCTGCGCGCCAGCGCACGCGACGAGCGGATCGGCGTGCTCAACAAACCGGTCAAGCCCGTGTCGTTGCGCGCCTTGCTGGGACAATGGCGAACGCAGCAAGCGCTCGCCGCCGAGTAGCAGCCGGTCGCTCAGTCAGCGTTCTCGACTTTCTGCCAACGCTCGCCGGACACCTTTGCCGCTGCAATAACAGCCTGGGTGCGACTTTCGACGCCGAGCTTCTGCAGGATCGCCGACACATGCGCCTTGATGGTCGCCTCGGATACGTTGAGCTCATAGGCGATCTGCTTGTTCAGCAAACCCTGCGACAGCATCATCAAAACGCGAACCTGCTGCGGCGTCAGCGTCACCAGCCGGTCGCGCAGCTTGGTCATCTCGGGATCGATCCCGGCGTTGAGGTCGACATCCGGCGGAACCCAGATTTCACCCGCCAGAACCTTGCCCACCGCATCACGCAACGCATCGACGCTGTAACGCTTCGGAATGAACCCGGACGCACCGAATTCCAGAACCTGCCGGATCGTTGCGACGTCGTCGCTCGCCGATACAACAACTACAGCGATCGCTGGATATTGAGCCCTGAGGTAAATCAGTCCCGAAAAACCGCTGACGCCCGGCATCGACAGATCCAGCAGAACGAGGTCGATCACCGAATCCTGTTCCAGCAGCCGTGTGAGATCCTCGAAGGAACCGGCCTCCTCAATCTGTTCAGCAGCGCACACTCCCGTGAGAGCCTGCCTCAACGCGCCACGAAACAAGGGATGATCGTCCGCAATGACGAGACGTATTTCCGACGTTACTGCCATGGGACCCTTGGACTACACATACCGCTACTCCCGAACGAAGTTCCGCATCCACGGCAAGTTTCTTCCTACCGCTCGCATCTTGCAAGTACACAATCAACGTTGTGCGCGGTGCAGCGAGGAGCTCATACGCGTGCAATGCACAATCGAACCTCGACGGGGCGCGGGGTTGGGCCGAAGGCCTTGACTTAGCAGGAAGTCTTATAGGGGCCGGGATATCGGCAATGATAGATTCACGTCACACACCGCGCAAAAGCCGACCGAGATCGGATCGCAGTGGGACAGCAACATTGGCATCAAGGGGAGTGCACTCATGTCAACGGTAGCCGCGACACCAGAGCTGCGTGCGAAGGGGATGACGAAGGACGAACGTTACGTCATCGTCGCCTCTTCGCTGGGCACAGTCTTCGAATGGTACGATTTCTACCTCTACGGCTCCCTTGCGAGCATCATCGGCGCGCAATTCTTCAGCCAGTATCCGCCTGCAGCGCGTGACATCTTTGCGCTGCTCGCCTTCGCCGCAGGCTTCCTTGTCCGCCCGTTCGGCGCCATCGTGTTCGGCCGTATCGGCGACATCGTCGGACGCAAGTACACATTCCTCGTGACGATCATGATCATGGGCCTGTCGACCTTCATTGTCGGCCTGCTGCCCAACGCCGCGACCATCGGCATTGCGGCCCCCATCATCCTGATCATCCTGCGTTTGCTGCAGGGCCTTGCGCTCGGCGGCGAGTATGGCGGCGCGGCGACCTATGTCGCGGAGCACGCACCTCCCGGCAGACGCGGCTACTACACATCTTTCATTCAGACGACTGCGACGCTCGGCCTGTTCCTGTCGCTGATCGTGATCCTGTTCACCCGCACCATCCTGGGTGAGGAAGCGTTCATCAGCTGGGGCTGGCGCATTCCGTTCCTCGTCTCGGTGCTGCTGCTGGCGATCTCGGTATGGATCCGCTTGCGCCTGAACGAGTCGCCGATCTTCCAGCGTATGAAGACCGAGGGCAAAACCTCCAAGGCGCCGCTGACCGAAGCCTTCGGTCGCTGGAATAACGCCAAGTGGGTTTTGATCGCGCTGTTTGGCGGCGTGATGGGCCAGGGCGTGGTCTGGTACACCGGCCAATTCTACGCGCTGTTCTTCCTGCAATCGATCCTCAAGGTTGATATCTACACCTCCAACCTGCTGATCGCCTGGTCGCTGCTGTTTGGCACCGGATTCTTCCTGTTCTTCGGTGCACTGTCGGACAAGATCGGCCGCAAACCGATCATTCTTACCGGCTGTCTGATCGCATCGCTGGCCTACTTCCCGGTGTTCCGCATGATCTCCAGCCATGCCAACCCGGCGCTCGAGAAGGCGATCGAGACGGTGACGGTCCATGTGCAAGCCGATCCGAAACAATGCGGTGATCTGTTCAACCCTGTTGGCACCCGCGTATTCACCGCCCCTTGCGATACGGCGCGCGCCTTCCTTGCCCAGTCATCGGTGAAGTACGACACGACCGCGGGCCCGGCAGGCTCGCCGGTGAAGGTCGTTATCAACGGCAAGGACGTGCCTTACGTTGACGCGAAGACGTCCAACCCGCAGGTGCTCGCAGCGGTCCAGGAAGCTGGCTATCCGAAGCCCGGCGCCCAGGTCGGCATCATCAAGATGGAGCATCCGTTCGATATCTTCCGATCGCAGGTCGCGGCGGTGATTGGACTTCTATTCGTGCTGGTGCTGTTTGTGACGATGGTCTACGGCCCGATCGCGGCGATGCTGGTCGAACTCTTCCCGACCAAGATCCGCTACACGTCGATGTCGCTGCCATACCACATCGGCAACGGCTGGTTCGGCGGACTGCTGCCCGCAACGTCCTTCGCCATCGTCGCTTCGACAGGCGATATCTATGCCGGGCTATGGTACCCGATCATCTTCGCCATGATCACCGTGGTTGTCGGCGTGCTCTTCCTTCCGGAAACCAAAGACTACGATCTGAATCGCGAAGAGTGATCGTAGCTTGCGATCGTGAATGCCCATCATGATCGCAAGCATCCCAATCAAAACGGCCGCAGCGAAACTGCGGCCGTCTTTTTTGTTTCGAATGTCGAGCTGACGCCGAGCGTCACGTCGCTCCGATAAACTGCAGCACCACCTCACGATGGTGCGGCCGGGTGCGATGCTCGATCAGATAGATGCCTTGCCATGTGCCGAGCGTCATTTGCCCGCGCACCACCGGCACGTTGAGCGACGTCGCCGTCACCATCGTCTTGATGTGAGCCGGCATATCGTCTGGCCCTTCGGCATCGTGAGTCCAGCCGCCATCCTGCGGAGCGATTCGCTCCAGGCTGGTCAGCAGATCCGACAACACATCCGGATCAGCATTCTCCTGAATCGTCAGCGACGCCGAGGTATGACGAATGAACAGGGTCAGCATCCCCTCGCGTGCGCCACCTTCAACCAGAAAGTCCTGAGCCTCGCGGGTGATATCCAGAAAGCCTGTCCCATGTGTCTGGACAGTCAGCACCGAGGAGATGACGCTATCGACGTCATACCGACTTGCCCGTGTGCGTGACATGCTCCGCGACGTCATCAATGGCCTCCGAGTCCGCTGTTACGGCCGATAGGGCGCCCGTCCCGACCGCAACGCATCGCCAAACAGTTCGATCCGGTCCTGGCCCCAGAACACTTCACCATCGAGCACGTAAGCCGGCGAGCCGAACACATCCGCTGCAATCGCATCCTGACGGTTCTGCTCATACTGCTGGCCAACAGCCTCGGAAGCCGACTCCTCAAGCAGCTTGCGGCCCGGCAGACCGGCGGCATCAGCGATGGCCACGACCACGTCGTTGTTGCTGAAGTCTGCCTCGTCTTCCCAGATCGCCTTGAAGGCCTTCTCGAGGAAT
Source organism: uncultured Alphaproteobacteria bacterium (assembly GCA_963717905.1). GTDB lineage: Bacteria > Pseudomonadota > Alphaproteobacteria > Rhizobiales > Xanthobacteraceae > Tardiphaga. The sequence goes on along the minus strand of CAVQXM010000006.1, from coordinate 838,579 downwards.
GCTGTCGGATCCAGCCCCGCATTGAGGGCGGCGATCACCAGACCATCAGACGCCCGCCCCGGGAACGGCCAATGCTTTGGCTGCAAGATGAAAGTCCAACCCGCGCTTTTCGCGCCAACGTTGCAACTCGAGCATCCGGTAACGCTGACGTACCGGGTGGCGCTGGCCAAGCGGCAATCCGCCGGTGACGGCAAACAGGTCGCCCAGCATAACCGGCTTGAAATTTACCTTGAGACGGAACTCGGCGACAAGATCGAAGAATGGCTTGTGACCAATGTAGGCCCATGGCGAAGGGAGCGAGAAGTAGTAGTCGACCGAACGGCTCATCACAATTCCATTTGGGAAAGAGAAACAACGACGCGATCCCAGCAGAGCCATGCGCCGGACGCAAGCCATATGCGCCGCACATTGTTTGCAAGTTCGCATCGCAGTGCGGCGATCGCGCGCAGTCAGTTCAAATTATGCAACAAAATCAGCGGAATCGAGCTGATGCAGAGCGCGTGGCGAATCTTGACTTGGCCAGAGGCCGTAAGTATGGTCCGCGCGGCTTTAAAGGGTGATACTAGAGATATTTCCAGCAATCTGCGGTGAAAATCGGGTGTCGAACGTATGACCGACGACAAACGGTTCCAGAACAGCGATAGCGGCAATACCGAAAAGCAATCGTCCGAAGAGGCCGCGCTTTCTGCTCGGTTAAACGACCTGTCTCAGCGGATATCCAAGGTTCAGGGTACCCGGAAGATAGAGACTGACAAGGCCGATGCAGCGAGTTCGGATACAGCTTCCAGGGCTTCAGCCATGGCGGTGGGCTTACGTTTGTCCTCCGAGATGGTTGCAGCAGTCTTCGTTGGCGCGGTTTTGGGCTGGGGCCTCGACCGGGTTTTTTCGATGTCACCCTGGGGGATGATCATATTCGTGTTGCTCGGCTTCGTCGCCGGCGTCATGAACGTGATGCGCTCGGCCGGCGTCAGCCGGAAATAACCCGCTGGCAGTTTCGCGCCGCGTTTTTAATCGCCGGTTCACCGGCAGAGGATGAAAGACCGAATTGGATGGCCGATCCGATCCATCAATTTGAGATCCAAAAGATCTTCAGCCTGGGCCACTTTGGCGGCCAGGAAATCGCATTTACGAACTCGTCCGCCTTCATGTTTGGTTCGGTCGCGGTCGTAAGCTTGCTGATGCTCGGCGGCACCGCCGGCCGTCAGTTGATCCCGGGCAAGGTCCAGTCATTTGCCGAGCTGACCTACGAATTCGTAGAGAGCACGCTCAAGGACAGTCTCGGCCAGGAAGGCATGCGGTTCTTCCCGCTGGTATTCTCGCTGTTCGCCTTCATTCTGACGGCCAACATGCTCGGCCTGATTCCGTACACCTTCACGCCGACCAGCCACATCATTGTCACCTTTGCGCTGGCGATGATCGTGTTCCTGACCGTGCTGCTCTACGGCTTCTACAAAAACGGCCTCAAGTTCTTCAAGCTCTTCGTGCCGAGCGGCATTCCAGTCATCCTGATGCCGCTGATCATCGCGATCGAGCTCATTTCCTTCCTGTCACGTCCGGTATCGCATTCGGTTCGTCTCTTCGCGAACATGCTCGCCGGCCACATCACGCTGAAAGTTTTCGCGGGTTTCGTGACATCAATGAGCGCTATCGGTGCGCTCGGAATTTTCGGCTCAGTACTTCCGCTGGCAATGACCACGGCGCTGACCGGATTGGAAGTGCTGGTCGCGTTCATGCAGGCTTATGTCTTCACGATCCTGACCTGCCTTTACCTCAACGACGCGCTTCATCCGGGCCACTAACCCGACCGAAGCCGGGATCGATCTCTTAGACCAACAAGCCAATACCTATCCAAACAAGGAGCTTCACCATGGATCCAATCGCAGCAAAGTACATCGGCGCCGGCATCGCTTGTCTCGGCATGGGCGCCGCCGCTATCGGCGTGGCAAACATCTTCAGCCAGTTCCTCGCTGGCGCGCTGCGCAACCCCTCGGCTTCCCAGGGCCAGTTCGCGAACCTGATTTTCGGTTTCGCTGTGACGGAAGCACTCGGCATCTTCTCGCTGCTGATCGCGCTTCTGCTGCTGTTCGCTGTCTAATAGCCTGTACCCGATCTGGTTGCGCCCCCTCCCGGGGGCGTCTTCCGATCTAAAAGGAGACTGCAGTGGCTGAAAGTCATGGCAAATCCACGGGGACAGCCGCGCATACCGAAGCTAATGGTGGGCAAAAGGCTGCGTTCCCTCCATTTCAGGCGGAGACCTTCGCGTCACAGCTGGTCTCCTTCGCGATCGCTTTCGGATTGCTCTACATCATCGTTTCGCGGCTCATTCTGCCCCGCGTCGGTGGAATTCTCGCCACGCGTAAGCAGGTGGTCGACAACGACCTGACTGAAGCCGCGCGGCTCAAGGATGCTTCTGACGAAGCGCTGAAGGCATACGAAGCAAACCTCGCTAGCGCCCGCGCCAAGGCTCAGGCAATGGCGTCGGATGTTCGTGCGAAGCTCAATGCGCAGCAGGAACAGGAAAAGACTGTTCTGGATCAACGTTTGGCCTCGAAGATTGCGGATGCTGAGAAGACCATCGCCGCAAACCGCGAGCAGGCAATGAGCAACGTCCGCAGCATCGCTGCTGACACTGCGAGCGCCATTGTCGAGCGTCTGACCGGGACCACACCAAATCCAACCGCTGTTCAGTCGGCGCTTGATGGTCTGAAAGGGTAATCGCGATGCTTGGACTTCAAGCTGATTTCTGGGTAGCGGTTTCCTTCGTACTTTTCCTTCTGATCCTTGCTTACTTTGGTGTTTTCAGCACCGTCGGCAAGGCTCTTGACGGTCGTGCTACCCGTATCAAGACTGAGCTGGACGACGCTCGCCGCCTCCGCGACGAAGCTGCCGCCCTGCTCACGGAATACAAGGCGCGCTACGCTGCCGCGGAACGCGAAGCTGAAGAGATCATCACGTCAGCCAAGGAAGAAGCCGATCGTATCGCGGCTGAAACCAAGGCGAAGCTGGAAGATTTCGTCGCGCGACGCACCAAGACGGCTGAGGGCAAGATCGCCCAGGCTGAAGCTCAGGCGCTCGCCGATGTGCGTGCGGCTGCGGCTGACGCTGCAGTTTCTGCCGCCAGCACCGTTCTTTCGCAGACGGTGACCGGCCAGATCGCTGATGACCTCATCAACAAGGACATCAATGGTCTGCGCGGCAAGCTGAACTAAGCCTCGTCAAATTGACCTGAACAAAAAAGCCGACGTGTCCAGCACGTCGGCTTTTTCTTTGCCTGTCATTAGCAGCCTGGCTACGCGCGGCTGGCGGCGCACCAGCCTGCGCGCCCTCAGCGCACCACCGTCTTGAGATAATTATAGGCCTTGATGATCTCGATCAGCCGATCTTCGGTCGAACGATCGCCGCCATTGGCGTCCGGGTGATGCTGCTTCACCAGCGCCTTGTATTGCGACTTGACCACTTCCAGCGTCGCTGTGCCGCTCAGGCCCATCACCTGCAGCGCCTTGCGCTCGGCGTTCATGATCTTGCGCGTTTCGACCTTGGGCTGGTCCTCCGCGGCCTTGCGCGCGCCGCGGACGCCACCACGCCCGTTCATCTCGTTGATCATCGCGAACGGATCGTTGGAGCCGTCCAACTCGGCTTCGCCGGGCTGGCCTGAGCCCTTCGCGCCCATCTTCCAGGTCGGGCGATGCCCCGTGAGGGCGTCCTTCTGATAGCGCGCAACAGCGTCCGCGTTCATGCCCTGAAAGAAATTATAGGACTGATTGTATTCGCGAACGTGGTTCAGGCAGAAGTGCCAATATTCCTTCGCCTCACTCCGTCCCTTCGGGGCGCGATGCGGCCCGCGGTTATTACACTCGGGCCATTCACACATGATGGCCTCCTCGCGTGCAATAGCCTGCTGCTTTGCGCTCAGCTTTCTGGGCTTGATACGGATACTGTCGAAAAACTTTGATGAGTCGATGGGCATGGCTGACTATGACAACGCAAAGCAAAATGCTTCAAGTCTTGACATTCAAATTCCTCGCTCGAAAGCAAATCCGGAACTGCCCCTGCCATTCCGCAGGCGTCGCAACTGAAACACTTATATTGACGATCAGCGGAACGACGAGTTAGCGTTCCGCCATGAGCGTAAGAGACAACATCATAGAGAAGTTGCAAGAGACTTTCGTCCCTGAACTTCTCAGTGTCACCGACGAGTCGCATCTCCACGAGGGCCATATGGGTCACCGGCCGGGTGGGGAGACGCATTTTCGAGTCTATATCGTATCAATGGCCTTTGAAGGGAAGAGCCGGATCGACCGCCATCGCATGATCAATGCGCGATTGGCCGAAGATCTTGCCGGTTCGGTCCATGCATTGGCGCTGAAAGCGCTGACCCCAGCGGAATCAGCTGCAAATCCGCCCAGTTAGGATCAGTTTACCACCCCGCCAATACCGTTGTGGATCGGCCCGATCCGCAGCGCAGTAATCCGGTTCCGCTCGCGCCGAAGGACGCGGAAACGGAAGCCGTGGAAGGTAAAGCTCTGCCCGCGCTCCGGAATCGATCGCGCCTCGTGAATGACGAGCCCGGCCACCGTGGTAGCCTCCTCGTCCGGCAGCTCCCAATCCATGGCGCGGTTGAGGTCGCGAATCGGCACCGAGCCATCCACCACGACCGAACCATCCGGTTGCACGCGCACACCCGCAACTGAAACGTCCTGCTCGTCGGAAATATCGCCGACGATCTCTTCCAGGATGTCTTCGAGTGTCACCATACCCTCGACCTCGCCGTACTCGTCGACGACGAGGGCAAAGTGGGTCTTGCGCCGACGGAACGCCTTGAGCTGGTCTGACACCGGGCGCATTTCCGGGACAAACCACGGCGGCAATGCGATTGCAGTGATGTCGAGCTTGGAAACATCGCCATCGGACGCGCGAATCGCCCGCAGCAGATCCTTGGCGTGCAACACGCCGACGATGTTCTCAGGCTTGTCGCGCCACAGCGGGATGCGGGTGTATTCGGTGGCGAGGACTTCGCGAACCAATTCCTCGGCAGGCAGGTCCGCGTTGATCATCACCATTTCGGTTCGGTGAACCATCACGTCGGACACCTCCAGCTCGCTCAGGTCGAGCAAGCCTCCGAGCATGTCGCGGTCCTGCTTCTCGACGCCGCCTTCCTGATGGATCAGATCCACTGCACTGCGCAGCCGGTCGGTGGTCGACAGCAATGCCTGGTGCTCGCCCAGTTTGATGCCGAACATCCGGAGCAGCATCCGCACCACCGCTTCCAGCACGGCGAGGATCGGCGCCAACAACAGAACGCAGGCCCGCATCGGCCGCGCCACGCGCAGCGCGACATGGTCCGGCGAATTTATGGCGATGGTCTTGGGCATCACCTCGGCGAAGATCACCACCAGCACGGTCATCAGCGCCGTGGCGTAAAGCACGCCGACATCGCCGAACCAGGTGAAGAACAGCCCCGTCGCCAGCGCCGAGGCGGCGATATTCGCGATGTTATTGCCAACCAGCAGCGCGCCCGACCATCCGCTCACGGACGGCAAACAGCCTGCCGACGATGCCGGCGCGCTTGTCGCCGTTCTTGGCCAGCCGCAGCATATTGGCGCGCGAGGCAGCCGTCAGCGCGGTTTCGCTCGCGGAGAAGAATGCTGACACGATCAGCAGACAGAACACGATGGCGAACGTGATCCATTCCATGACGAGATCGCCTACCGGTTAGGTGACGCGAGCTTGCGCCCGAGAAAATCCCTTACAAGATCCGGGTTAACATCATTGGCGATGACCGCGCGGCCGATCGCCTCCATCAGGATGAACGTCAGCTTGCCGCGCTTCACCTTCTTGTCCTGCGCCATCAACGACAGCAGCGCGTCAGCGCTGGCAAGACCTTCCTGCCCCACGCCGGCAATCTCCTGCATCGTCGTCGGCAGCCCGGCATCGGCAAGATGCCGCTGCACGCGAGCGGCGTCATCCGGCGAGATCATGCCCAGCTCCGCCGAGAAATCCGCCGCCAGCACCATGCCGATGGAAACGCCCTCGCCGTGATACAGCCGGTCAGAAAAGCCGGTCACAGCTTCCAGAGCATGGCCGAAGGTATGGCCGAGATTGAGCAGCGCCCGCTCGCCGGTCTCGCGCTCGTCGCGCGACACCACGCCAGCCTTGGCGCGGCAGGAGGTCGCAATTGCGTGCTCGCGCGCCGGACCGCCGCTGATGATCTCGCGATGATTCGTCTCAAGCCAGTCAAAGAATGCAGCGTCGCCAAGCAGGCCGTATTTGGCGACTTCGGCGTAACCGGCGCGGAACTGGCGCGGCGACAGGGTATCGAGCACCGCGGTGTCCGCCACCACAAGTGCAGGCTGATGGAATGCGCCGATCAGGTTCTTGCCGAGTGGCGAGTTGATGCCGGTCTTGCCGCCGACCGACGAGTCAACCTGCGCCAAAAGCGAGGTCGGCACCTGAACGAAATCAACGCCACGCCGCAGGATCGCCGCTGCGAAGCCCGCGAGGTCGCCGACAACGCCGCCGCCGAGCGCGATCACCAGATCATTGCGCTCGATCTTCGCCGCAATCAGCGCTTCGCTGACCCTCTGCAGCCCGGCGTAGCTCTTGGAGCCTTCGCCTTCATCCACGGCGATGCTTGATGTCGGCACGCCGGCGGCAGCCAGCGAGGCCTCCGTCGCTGCAAGCCAATGTTTCGCCACCGTCGTATCGGTGACAATCGCGGTGCGGACGCCGGGCCGCAAAGCCGCCACCCGTTCGCCCAGAGAGCCAATAACATTGCGGCCAATGATGATGTCATACGCGCGGTCGCCGAGCGACACGTTAACGGTGATCGGATCGGCGGTCGTCAAAGGCGCAGTCATCAGGGTTGGCTCGATTCGTTGGCAGAAGTCTCAGGGGGTGTAGGGGTCGATTGGCAGCGGCTCGGAACGCGCTGTCGCGGCGACGGCCGGCGGCAGCAAATGATCGCGCAGCGCGATCACGCATTCATCGACGATCTTCTCGTGTGGAACATCCCGCGAATGAATATGCAGCAGCGCTTGCTGATAGACGGGGTCGCGCAGCGTGATCAGGTTCTGGATCGTTGCGCCGGGATCGGGCGTCTTCAGCAGCGGCCGGTCGTTGCGGCGCTTGACCCGACGGAGAATGACGTCCGCCTCAGCCCGCAACCAGATCGACACGGCGTGGCTACGAATGTTCTCACGGGTGTCGTCACGCATGTAGGCGCCGCCGCCGGTCGCCAGCACCTGCGACCCGGCCTCAAGCAGCCGGGCGATGACCCGCGCCTCGCCATCGCGAAAGTGCGGCTCGCCGTGGGTTGCGAAGATATCCGGGATCGACATGCCTGCCGCGGACTCGATTTCCGTATCCGCATCGACAAAGGGCAAACGAAGCCGGGTGGCCAGCCGCCTCCCCACCGTCGACTTGCCCGAGCCCATCATTCCGACAAGCACGACCGAGCGGCCCTGGAGCGCCGAGACGATCTCGGCTTCAAGGCTTCCGCTGGCGCTGTCCGGTGATACGCTGTCAGGCATCAAAACTCTCAAATCCAGGGGCGCGGACGAACCGCAGTCCCGCCACCTATACTACTCTGGCGGATGTGGTTTCCAGAGCCACTTGCACCTTGCCTGCGAACATGGTGTCAGTCGGGAGGGATTATTCGCCTGCCCCGACCTTGTTACCACTTTATGACGCACCGAGTGATCGCTCATGCCCAGCCTGTTCCGTTTTCTCACCATCCTGTGCGTGCTGGGCGCAATCGGCTATGGCGCGATTTTCGCGCTGGCTCATTTTGTCGAGCCGAAACCGCGCGATATCACGATTACCGTTCAGCCTGACAAATTTCTCAAGAATTAGGGGTTAGGGTGTCCGGCATGACGCAGAGCCCGCACACCGACGCCCGCCTCAGCCACCTGTTCCTCGACATGCTCGCCGCTGAACAAGGCGCAGGCGCAAATACGCTGGATGCCTATCGGCGCGACCTCGCTGATTTTTCAGAATTCGCCGCCAGTAACAGGTCGAGCTTCCTCGCCGCCGACACGCAAACCCTGCGCAATTACCTCGAAGATCTCGACGAACGCGGCTTCAAGTCAACCACCGTCGCACGTCGGCTGTCTGCACTGCGTCACCTGTTCCGATTTTTGCTCAACGAGCGTCATCGCAGCGATGACCCGGCTGCGATCCTGACCGGCCCGAAGCGCGGACGAAGCCTGCCCAAGGTGCTGTCGATGGCGGACGTCGACCGGATGCTGACCCGCGCCCGTGAGTTGGCCGACCAGCCAGCCGTCACGCCCGCCCAACGCGTGCGCGCCATGCGCCTGTATTGCATGCTGGAGCTGCTTTACGCCACCGGACTGCGCGTCTCCGAGCTGGTGTCGCTGCCGATCACAGCCGCCCGGCGTGACGCCCGCATGCTGGTGGTCCGCGGCAAGGGCGACAAGGAACGCCTCGTGCCCCTGAACAAGGCGGCGAAGGAGGCGATGGCGAAGCTATCTCGCCGCGATCGACGACGCCGCGCGCACGCCAGGAAAAGACGGCGGCAAGGACAGCGGCAAATCCGCAGCGACGAAGTGGCTGTTTCCATCATTCGGCGAAAGCGGCCATTTGACGCGGCAACATTTCGCCCGCGACCTCAAGGACCTCGCCGTCTCGGCGGGCATTCCCGCCCGGCTGATCAGCCCGCACGTGGTCCGCCACGCCTTCGCCAGCCACCTGCTGCACAACGGCGCGGACCTGCGCATCGTGCAAACCTTGCTCGGCCACACCGACATTTCAACGACGCAAATCTATACGCATGTGGTCGAAGAGCGGTTGAAAAGTCTGGTGCGCGACCTGCATCCGCTGGCTGAGAATGGCTCGCCTTGAGCCGCGCGCAACGAACGACCATCCGCGAAAATAAGCCGCGCAGGCCAGGTTGGCGGTGGAAAAATGGCCACAAATGCCAAGAATATTAGCTATGAAAAATCAACTCATTGATTTTCCTATATAAATTCAACCGCCTTGGCTTGACTTGCACTGAAATTTGACTTGAAAAGCCTTCGTCGGCAGTTTTGCCCTCCGTTTCGTTCCCCACCATTGATGAATGTCTGATCCGATGCGCAGTTATCTCGACTTCGAAAAGCCCGTTGCTGAACTCGATTCCAAGGTCGACGAATTGCGCGCGCTTGCAGCGACCGGTCACGACATCGGCGATGAGATCAAGAAGATCGAAGAGAAGGCGGCGAGCGCGCTGCACGAGCTTTACGTCAGCCTGTCGCCCTGGCAGAAGACCCAGGTCGCGCGGCACCCGCAGCGCCCGCACTGCGTGGACTACGTCAGGGAATTGATCACCGACTTCACCCCGCTTGCTGGCGACCGCAAGTTCGGCGAGGACGAAGCGCTGCTCGGCGGCTTCGGCCGTTTCCGCGGCGAGAGCGTCTGCATTCTCGGCCAGGAGAAGGGCGCGACGACGGAAACCCGGCTCAAGCATAATTTCGGCATGGCTCGCCCGGAAGGCTACCGCAAGGCGGTGCGCCTGATGGAGATGGCTGAGCGCTTCGGCATTCCGGTGCTGTCGCTGGTCGATACGGCAGGCGCCTACCCCGGCATCGGCGCTGAAGAGCGCGGCCAGGCGGAGGCCATCGCCCGTTCGACCGACGCCTGCCTGTCACTCACCGTGCCCAACGTCGCCGTGATCATCGGCGAAGGTGGTTCGGGCGGCGCCATCGCAATCGCGACGGCCAACCGTGTGCTGATGCTCGAGCATGCCATCTACAGTGTGATTTCGCCGGAAGCGGCGTCGTCGATCCTGTGGCGCGATTCCAGCAAGGCGCAGGAAGCCGCAACCAACATGAAGATCACCGCGCAGGACCTGCACAAGTTCGGCGTCATCGACAGCATCCTGAAGGAGCCGATCGGCGGCGCACATCGCGACCCGGCAGCCATGATCAGCGCCACCGGCGACGCCATCGCTGAAGCGTTCAACGATCTACGCGGGCTCGACGGCATTGCCCTGCGCAATCAGCGCCGGCAGAAATTCCTCGACATCGGCCGCAAGCTCGGCTGACGCTGATCCAGCAGTCATCAAAAAAGCCCGGTCGTTGAACCGGGCTTTTTCTTTGCCTCAACAGACAAGCATAAAAAAACAGCGCCCTCTCGGACGCTGCTTTCGCATGGATTGATCAGCCGCGCCTTACTTCTTGGCTGGCGGAGCCATCTCGCCGCCATCAGCGGGCTTTGCCTCTGAAGGCTTGGCATCAGCGCCAGCTTCGGCCGGCTTGGCCGCATCGGTGCGCTCGATCTTGGCTTCAGCGCGGAGCTTGGACACGTACTCCGCCTGCGCCTTGCGGGTGACAAAGGTTTCGATCTGCGGCTTGACCTGATCGAACTCCGGCGCCTTGCGGGCGCGCTTTTCTTCCACCTTGATGACGTGCCAGCCGAACTGCGACTTCACCGGATCCGAAATCTTGCCTGGCTCCAGCGTGAATGCGACGGCGGAGAACTCCGGCACCATCTGCTCCTTGGTGAAGAAACCGAGGTCGCCACCATCAGCCGCGCCTGGATCCTTTGACGACTTCTTCGCGAGCTCTGCGAAGTCGGCGCCCTTCTTCAGGTCAGCTGCGATCTTCTTGGCTTCGTCTTCGGTCTCGACCAGAATGTGGCGCGCGCGAACCTCGGACTCGCCCATGATCTGCTTCGCAGCCTCTTCATAGACCTTCTTCATGTTGCCGTCGGTCAGCGCCGCCTTGCCTTCGGAGGCGAGCAGGCTGTCCATCAGCAAGCGATCCTTGGCGAACTGCAGCTTGGCCTTGAACTCCTTGGCGTCGGCGACCTTCTTGTCTTCCGCAGCCTTGGCGACAATCTTCATGTCGATCAGGAACGAGAGCACGTTCTCGCTACGCGACGCAGGATCAAGCTGGGCGAGCGAGGGGCCCAGTTCTTCTTCAGCTAGCGCGACATCGCTCTGGCGGATCTCGACGCCGTTGACCTTGGCCAGGACAGGATTGGCGTCCTGTGCCTGCAGCGGACCTGTGGCCATCGCCAAGGCGACACACCCGGTCAACGCAGACAAGAACCCCAGACGCAAGCCAGGCAGCAAATTCAACGATACAGAAGTCATGGAAAATCCTTATCTTCAAAGTAGAGCGGATCGGGTTGCCGGACAGTCGCCCAATCACTCGATCTTGGCAACGCGAAAACTTGGTCAGAATCATGAATTCCTTGACATGTTCCCGCCGTTGACAACCCACCTGCCCAGCCATATCTCTGCGAGGTCAGAGAACCGGCCATCGCCTGGCCCGCTCGCTGGCGTCTGCCTTCCGGATCGCTGACAATTGGGCCCGTCCCGTGGCCAAATCGACAGTCCGGCTTCCGAAACATCTGCTACGTGTCACGTTCGGTTGATGGGTGGCAAAATTGACGTTATGGCTGCAACGCCGAACTGCAAAGACAGGAACTCGTTATGCTCGGCGCGCTTGCCCGCAAGTTTTTCGGCTCCTCTAACGACCGCCGTATCAAGGCCTATCAGACGCGGGTTCGCGAGATTAACGCGCTTGAACCTGAAATTTCTGCGCTCTCTGATGAAGCCCTCCGCGCCCGCACCGACGAATTTCGCGCCCAACTGGCGGCTGGAACGACCCTGGATGACCTGCTGGTCCCGGCGTTTGCCACCGTCCGCGAGGCGGCCAAACGCGCCCTCGGCCAGCGCCACTTCGACGTTCAGCTGATCGGCGGTATGGTTCTGCACGAAGGCGACATCGCCGAAATGAAGACCGGCGAAGGCAAAACGCTGGTTGCAACCCTTGCGGTATATCTGAACGCCCTGCCCGGAAACGGCGTCCACGTCGTCACCGTCAACGACTATCTGGCAAGCCGTGACGCCGGCTGGATGGGCCAGGTTTACAGCTTCCTTGGCTTGACGACCGGCGTGATCATCCACGGCCTCGACGACGCCCAGCGCCAGGCGGCTTACGCCTGCGATATTACCTACGGCACCAATAACGAATACGGCTTCGACTATCTCCGCGACAACATGAAGTACCGGCTGGAGGATATGGTCCAGCGCGGCCATACCTTCGCCATCGTGGACGAAGTCGACTCGATCCTGATCGACGAGGCCCGGACGCCGCTGATCATCTCCGGCCCGCTCGATGACCGGTCGGATTTCTACAACACCATCGACACCTTCATGCCGAGCCTCGAGAAGACGACCGACTTCGAGGTCGACGAGAAGCAGCGCACTGCGACGCTGACCGAAGCCGGTATGGAGAAGATCGAGACCCTGTTGCGCGACGCCGGTCTGCTCAAGGGCGACTCGCTTTACGACGTCGAGAACGTCTCCGTCGTGCATCACATCAACCAGGCCTTGCGCGCGCACTCGCTATTCCAGCGCGACAAGGACTACATCGTGCGCGACGACGAAGTCGTCATCATCGACGAGTTCACTGGCCGCATGATGCAGGGCCGCCGCTATTCGGAAGGCCTGCATCAGGCGCTGGAAGCCAAGGAGCACGTCCAGGTTCAGCCCGAGAACCAGACGCTCGCCTCGATCACTTTCCAGAATTACTTCCGCATGTACGCGAAGCTGGCCGGGATGACCGGTACGGCCATGACCGAAGCGGACGAACTGTTCGACATCTACAAGCTCGAAGTGGTGGAAGTGCCGACCAACATCGGCGTCAACCGTCTCGACGAGGACGACGAAGTCTACCGCACGCAGAACGAGAAATACGCCGCGATCCTGGCCGAAATTGATCGCGTCAACGCGCGAATGCAGCCGGTTCTGGTCGGCACCGCCTCGATTGAAAAGTCTGAGGTGCTGGCGGATTACCTGAAGGCGCATGGCTACAAGCAGATCGACTTCGAAAAGCCCGACGCCCTCGCCAAGCTCTACAAGGCCGCGCGCACCGGAAAGCCGTCGAAGCAGTTCGCCGTGCTGAACGCGCGTTTCCACGAGCAGGAAGCCTATATCGTCGCCGAGGCAGGCGTCCCCGGCGCGATCACCATCGCGACCAACATGGCGGGCCGCGGCACCGACATCAAGCTCGGCGGTTCGCTGGACGTCCGTGTCGCGGTCGAGACCGCCGGCATAACGGACGAGGCTGAAAAGGCCGCCAAGATCGAGGAAATCAAGGCCGAGATCGAGCGCTTCCGCGAGATGGTGCTGAACGCCAAGGACGAGATCGAGATCGAACCGGCCAAGGGCGCGCGCCCGGCCAAGACGATCACCAAGCCAGGCGGGCTCTATATCATGGGTTCGGAACGCCATGAATCACGGCGTATCGATAACCAGCTCCGCGGCCGCTCCGGCCGTCAGGGCGACCCTGGTCGCTCGAAGTTCTTCCTGTCGCTCGAAGACGACCTGATGCGCATCTTCGGTTCGGACCGGCTCGACAGCATGTTGACCCGGCTCGGCCTGAAGGAAGGCGAAGCCATCATCCATCCGTGGATCAACAAGGCGCTCGAGAAGGCCCAGTCGAAGGTCGAAGCGCGCAACTTCGACATCCGCAAGAACGTGCTGAAGTACGACGACGTTCAGAACGACCAGCGCAAGGTGATCTTCGATCAGCGTATCGACCTGATGAAGGACAACAGCGTTGCCGAAACCGTCAGCGACATGCGCCATGCCTACATCGAGGACATCGTCGCCAAGCACATTCCGGAAAATGCCTATGCCGAGCAGTGGGACGTTGCTGGCCTGCGCGAAGAGCTGAACCGGACCCTCAGCTTCGACCTGCCCGTCGACCAATGGGCGAAGGAAGAAGGCATCGCCGATCAGGAAATCCTGGCCCGCGTTGAGCGGCACGCCGACGAACACATGGCGGCGAAGGTCGCGCAGTGGGGGCCGGACGTGATGCGCTACGTCGAGAAGAGCATTCTGCTGCAGACGCTCGACCATCTCTGGCGCGAGCACCTCGTGATGCTGGATCACCTCCGCCAGGTCATTGGCCTGCGCGGCTACGGCCAGCGCGATCCGCTGCAGGAATACAAGGCCGAGGCGTTCAACCTCTTCGAAGGTCTCGTCACCAACATGCGTGAGGCTGTCACCGCGCAGCTGATGCGTGTGGAGATCATGCCGCCCGACGAGCAGCCCGAGCTGCCCAGCATGGAAGCGCACAAGTTCGACCCGACCACCGGCGAGGATTCCATGGCGTTCGCCAATGCCTCGCTGATCCCGCAGTCGACCGCCAATCGCGACCCGAACAATCCGGAGACCTGGGGCAAGGTCGGCCGCAACGAGGATTGTCCTTGCGGCTCCGGCAAGAAGTACAAGCATTGTCACGGTCGCTATAGCTGACCAGGCCAGGCAGACTTGGCATCGCCTTCCGAAAACAAAAACGGCTCCCTCGCGGGAGCCGTTTTTGTTTGTGGCGTTGCTGTGAGCGAGCGCCTGATCGAAGTCGTCAGCTCAGCGCGTCGTGCTCCAGACGTCTGCCGAGTTGGCTGACGCAACAGGTCGCGCGCCCGACGATGGCTGGCTTGGCGCATACGAACTGGTCTGTGGCCGTGCGGTTCTGGCAACCTCTCGCGGCGCAGGGCGTGCGGTCGTAGGCCGCGCCACCGGCACCGGGGCGACTGACGGAGGGACCGGAGCAACCGTTGTTGCGGTGTCGCTGCAGCCCCAGCCAACCCGGCGCGCCAGATTGCCGAAAACGCTGCTCCCGCGTGCTGCTGCTCGTTGCCGTGCTGGTCGTCGGCGTCACCGCGACCATTGGTTCGGCAATCGATGGGTCGCTCATGATCGAGGTCGAGGCCGTGCTCGAGGCTGGCGCTCGCGGTGGATTGACGTGCGGCGGGATGGTGCCCGGCGAGCGCGAATAGGCTGCCGTCTGCAGGCCCGGCTTCTCTGCTTCAGAATAGCCGGTCGAGGCATTCGGCAGCTTGGCGGCGAAGATATGGTTCATGCCGCCGTCAATGCCAGCTTCCAGCTTCACGGCTGGCGTCCCCTTCGAGATCAACTCGGCGACCGCGACATCATCGCGATGCTGCTTGTTGCGAACCGCCGATGCGATCTCTGCCGGAACCTCATAGACCGGGCAGCGCGCGCTCGCATTGAACTGCGTCATCGGCGATGCATTGGCTGGCAGCGCCGGGTTGAAGACGTAACGGTTTTCGCAGTACTCGACCTTCGGCTCCTGCTTCGTGACCTCGAAATGATCATTGCCTTCCTTGATCATTTTCCAGAACGGCATGTGCGGGTTGCCACGATGCTTGGCGAGATTCGCCGCCGTCATCTTGAACGGATAGGCCTGCACCTGGAACGCGCGCTGCCCGCCGAAGAAAGACTCCCGGCCAAGGGCGTAGATTTCCGAAATCTGCTCATCGGTCATCGCGTAGCAGCCGCGCGACGAGCAGTCGCCATGGATCATCAGCTGCGAACCGGTACGCCCGAGCGAGCGATCAAACGCGTTCGGATAGCCCATGTTGAACGACAGATAGAACGACGACTGCGGGTTCATCTGCGCCGGCGTGATCGAATAGAAGCCTTCCGGCGCCTGGCGATCGCCTTCGCGCATTTTCGGGCCGAGCTCGCCGGACCAGCGGCAGATCGGATAGGTTTTCAGGAGAGCGAAGTTCCCGCTGCGATCCTGCTTCCAGACCTCAAGTTCAGCTTCCTGCTTGAACAGACGAATCAGCATGGGAGCCTGGGCTTCCATGTCCCGCGTCTGCATCTCGGCCAGGAGCTTTTCAGGAATAGGCTTGTTCGCCTTGGCGTTACTCGCCAGCGACATCTGGTCAGCATTGCATCCAGCCAGAATCACACCAGCCGACAGCATGGCCGATGTGACAAGCGCACGCGTCAACGTGCGGGCAGACATACCAAGTGTCAAAGTAGCGCTCCCCGACAGATAAGCACTGACAACCCCACGCAACCCCTTGCCGTCATTGTCAGCACCCGTAAGCCGCTCAAAAATAGTATCTACAACCGCAGTCTCCCGCAACCGCAGGCGACGCGAGCGTCTGGTCGATAGTTACCCATCCTTCAGATAAATTAAGATTTCGTACCCGTCGGATCAGTACGGTTATCGCCTACCCCTCGATTGCGGCGATATTTCAAGCGGACGCGATAGCTTCAGCTGTTCGCTGATCCCTTGCCGTCATCGTGAGGCCGCATCGAGGTGGGAACCAGGACCGGGCGCAGCGACGGGATCAGGCGGCTGCGTCGCGCATTGGCTGGCAAGGACCGGTAAACCTGCTTCGTCGCTTCGACGATGTGGACCCCCGCGAAGGGCAACGACATCGCCGCGCCCAGTCTCTCCCAAACGGGGGAGGAGCGCAGGAACCAGCCGCCCTGCAGCGGCGGAATGTAGAGGGCTTCGCCCCATCCTGTCGGCGTGAACCAGGTTTGCCGCAGGATATCGGTAATCTGCGAACGGGAGTAAGGCCGCCCATGACCGAACGGCGTTGCATCGGTGCGTGTCCAAACGCCGCCCCGGTTCGGCACCACCAGCATCAGCTTTCCCGAGGGCGCCAGCACGCGCCAGACCTCGCGCAGCAATCCAGCCGGATCATCGGACATTTCCAGTGCATGGACCAGCAGAACGCGATCCACCGCCGCATCCGCCAGCGGCATCGCCAGTTCGTCGACCAGGGTGGCGAGCGCCGGACGGCCTGTCGGCCACCGCAATACGCCCTGGGCGGCGGGCATGAAGGCGATGCAGCGTTCGCAATCCTCCCGAAACAGGCCGAGGTAGGGCGTCGGATACCCAACGCCGAGCACCCGCAATCCCTGCGCGTTAGGCCAATGCGCCTGAATGCCGCGATTGATCAGCCGCCGCGCCTCGATACCAAGGCGGCGAGAGTAGAAATCCCGCAGATCAATCACGTCCATCGTCATGACCCAACTCTAGCACGCCACGGCATGATCTAAACGCCTCAATCTCGCATTGCCCATTGAGCCCTAACCCCATATGTCAGGAGGTTGATCTTTGTTGCATGGAGTGACCATGGCCGCCGAAATTCGTGTTTTTCCCTGCCTTGCCGACAATTTCGGCTATTTGATCCACGACCGGTTGACGGGTGCAACAGCATCAATCGACGTGCCCGAGGCCGGGCCGGTTCGCGATGTACTGACGCGCGAAGGCTGGAACCTGACCGACATCCTGATCACGCACCACCATGCGGATCACGTCGGCGGCGTCGCCGAGCTCAAGCAGCAGTATAATTGCCGCGTGGTCGCGCCGCATGATCAGGGGACGCCAATCCACGACGTCGACCTGCGCGTCGCCCAGGGCGATGTCGTCAAGGTCGGCAGCCTGCTCGCGCGCGTGCTCGAAACCCCCGGCCATACGCTCGACCACATCAGCTACGTGTTCGACAACGAAAAGGCCCTGTTCGCCGCCGATACGCTGTTCTCGGGCGGCTGCGGCCGCGTGTTCGAGGGCACCTATCCAATGATGTGGGAATCGCTGCTGAAGCTGCGCGCCCTGCCTGACGATTTCGACCTGTACTGCGGTCACGAATACACCGCTTCGAACGTCAAGTTTGCGCTCGGCATCGACCCGAACAACGCCGCGCTGCAGGCCCGCGCTGAAGAAGTGACCCGGCTTCGCGCCGAGGGCAAGGCGACCATTCCGGTGAAGCTTGGCCTCGAGAAGGAAACCAACGTGTTCCTGCGCGCCGATGATCCGGCAGTCGCCATGGGCGTCCGTTTCAAGGGCCGTAGCGCGATCGAGGTGTTCAGCGAGCTCCGCGAGCGCAAGAACAAGTCCTGACAATGGCATCCGGCGCCGCAGCAGAGGTGATCGCACGGCTGGGCCTGCAGCCGCACCCCGAGGGTGGCTATTTCCGCGAAACCTATCGCGACGCCGGAACCGACCCAACCGGCCGCGCGCATTCAACAGCAATCTATTTTCTGTTGGCGCGCGGCGAGCGCTCGCATTGGCACCGGATCGACGCTGTCGAGATCTGGCACCATTACGCCGGCGCGCCGCTTGTCCTCGATATCGTCGCGGCGGATGGCGTTCACAACCGCGTCACGCTCGGCCCCGACGTTCTTGCCGGACAGGAGCCGCAAGGCATCGTGCCGCCCCATGCCTGGCAGGCTGCGGCGACTACCGGCGACTGGACGCTGGTTGGCTGCACGGTCGCGCCCGCATTTCAGTTCGATCGCTTTGAGCTGGCCCCGCCCGGCTGGTCGCCGATCTAGCGCGCGCTGCGCCTCAGCATGTCCTTTGCGGCAATCAGCCCGCCGCCGGCAATCAACACAGCGGCAAACACAAGATGCGCGCCAGCCTCAGCCATGCCCGCCATGACGAGGAACGCCGTTGAGAGCAGCGGCGTCGCATAGGAGGCTGCGCCGAGCACCCGGATGTCGCCGCGCTTCATGCCGATATCCCAGGCGAAGAACGCTGCGCCGACCGGCCCGATGCCAAGCGCGACGATTGCCGCCCATTGCCATGGCGTCTCCGGCCAGACCGTTGTTTCAAACATCAGGTGCGCAAGGCCGGCGAGCATGGCTGTCACGACGCAAAAGCCCGCGACGGCATCCGTCGGCACTGAAGCCAGCCGCCGCGAGATCACCGAATAACCCGCCCACACAAACGCCGCGATGAAAGCTGCGCCAAGCCCCGCGATCTGGCTGGCGTCGAGATCGGTCGCCAGCCTGCCCCATAGCAACAGGATGGTGCCGAGCAGGCCGAGCAATGCGCCCAGCACATGATGCCGTTCAAGCCGCTCGTTCGGCAGCAGCGCCGAGAACAGCACGATCAGCAGCGGCCAGAGATAGTTGAGCAATCCGGCTTCCGCAGGCGGCGCGAAGCGCAGCGCCAGGAAATACAGCGCGTGATAGCCGAACAGCCCACCGACGCCGACCAGCCAGGCAATCGGCGATTGCTTCAATGCGCGCGCTGCGCCGGGACGCCACGCCCATGTCGCAATGCCGACCAGCGCGCCAATCGCGAAGGTGACTGCCGCGAGTTGAAACGCGGGGATGCGGCCGCTCGCCACCGTCAGGACGGCGAGAAGCGACCACATCAGGATCGCCGTCAATCCAATCAAGGTCGCGGTGCGCGATGTCATGGGTCAGCCCGGATCACCCAGGCGTCGACAGCCCGCACCGTTTCGCACGACCCATGATCAGATATGATACTGGCCGCCGTTGATCGTCAGGGTCGACCCGGTGATGAAGCCGGCGTCATCCGCCGCCAGAAACACCACGGCCCGCGCGATATCTTCCGGCTCGCCCAGTCGCCCGACCGGAATTTGCGGCAGAATCACCTTCTCCAGCACATCCTTCGGCACGGCCTGCACCATCTCGGTGTTGATATAGCCGGGGCAAATCACGTTGACGGTGACGCCAGCCTTGGCGCACTCCAGCGCCAGCGCCTTGGTGAAGCCAATGTCGCCAGCCTTCGCCGCCGAATAGTTGACCTGACCGAACTGCCCCTTCTGTCCGTTGATCGATGAGATGCCGATGATGCGGCCGAACTTGCGGGCGCGCATGCCCTCGATCACCTGACGCGTCATGTTGAACATCGAGCCGAGGTTGGTGTTGATCACGCTCGCCCATTGGTCCTGAGTCATCTTGTGGAAAGCGCCGTCCTTGGTGATGCCGGCATTGTTGACGAGAATATCGATCGGGCCGAGATCGGCTTCGACAGCCTTGACGCCGTCAGCACAGGCTTCAAACGAACTCACATCCCATTTGTAGGTGGCGATCCCGCTGTCGGCTTTGAACTTTTCTGCGGCGGCGTCATTGCCTGCATAACTTGCCGCAACAACATAACCGGCATCCTTCAAGGCCCTGCTGATCGCAGCGCCAATTCCCCGGGTCCCACCCGTCACCAAAGCTACGCGCGCCATTGAAGTCTCCCCGACTGATTACGATACCGAGCAGTATTTAGTCAGTAGAACTGTCAGTACGGTGAACATCAAGCAGAAATGCCCGGCGCATGCGCCGGGCATTTCTAATTTTAATTTGATGCTTCACTGCAGCAACCGCTCGTTACGGGCTGCCATCAACAAGCGTCGTCAGGCGCGCTCGATGCACATTGCAATGCCCATGCCGCCGCCGATGCACAGCGTCGCAAGGCCCTTCTTGGCGTCCCGCTTCTGCATTTCGTACAGCAGCGTCACAAGGACGCGGGCGCCCGAAGCGCCGACCGGATGCCCGATCGCAATCGCGCCGCCGTTAACGTTCACGCGCGAGGTATCCCAGCCCATATCCTTGTTCACCGCACAGGCCTGCGCTGCGAAAGCTTCGTTGGCCTCGATCAGATCGAGATCGTCGATCTTCCAGCCCGCACGCTTCAGCGCGGTGCGCGATGCCGGGATCGGGCCGGTGCCCATGATCGACGGATCAACGCCGGCCTGGCCCCATGATGCAATGCGCGCCAGCGGGGTGCGGCCTTCCTTGGCGGCCTGCTTCGCCGTCATCAGCACGACGGCGGCTGCGCCGTCATTGATGCCGGATGCGCTGCCTGCGGTGACGGTGCCGTCCTTCTCGAACGCCGGACGCAGCTTGGCCATCGCCTCAACGCTTGCGCCATGGCGCGGATACTCATCGGCGCCCACCGTGACATCACCCTTGCGCGACTTGACCACGACCGGGACGATCTCGTCGTTGAACCGGCCGGCCTTCTGGGCCGCTTCCGCCTTCTGCTGCGAGTGGACGGCGAATTCGTCCTGCTGCTGGCGGGTGATCTGGAATTGACGGGCAACGTTCTCGGCGGTGTTGCCCATGTGGTAGCCGTTAAAGGCATCCCACAGCCCGTCCTTGATCATGGTGTCGATGAACTCGACATTGCCCATCTTCACGCCACCGCGCAGGTACTGCGCATGCGGCGCCATGCTCATGGATTCCTGACCGCCTGCGACGACGATTTCCGAATCGCCATTGAGCAGCGCCTGATAGCCAAGCGCGACGGTGCGCAGGCCCGAGCCGCACAGCTGGTTGACGCCCCACGCCGGGCTCTCGACCGGAATGCCGGCGGCGATCGAGGCCTGGCGCGCGGGATTTTGTCCCTGCGCAGCCGTCAGGATCTGCCCCATGATGACTTCGGACACACGCCCTGGTTCGATCCCGCCGCGCTCAAGCGCCGCCTTGATGGCGATCGCGCCGAGATCATGCGCTGGCATGGTCGCGAAAGCCCCGTTGAAGCTGCCGACCGGAGTACGGGCGGCGCTGACGATGACGATATCATCGCTCATGGACATCTCCTGTTATTCTCGCTGGTTCTTGTATGGAGCGGTCGCCGCTGCCGGCAGGCCGGATAGCGCTATCCTGTTGAGCGTTACCGGGCGTGTCAATGTCGATTGCACAACTCTTTTTCGCAAAGCAGCAAAACCGAACGAAACTCCCACGATCAGAGAGGTATACGAACGAACTTTCTACGGGGTGCACAAAACGGTAGCCGAGACCATTTGAAAGTGTTTAGTTTGTGCATTGCGTTGCTCGTATGCCCCAGGCGCATAGCCAGTGGGTTTCCTGTCCTCGGTAGCATGTGTGAGCCAATGGCGAAATCAGATCAGCCTACAACGATCAAAAAGTACGCAAATCGGCGGTTGTACAACACCGGAACCAGCACCTATGTGACGCTGGAAGACCTCGCCTCGATGGTCAAGGACGGTGAAGACTTTTTGGTCTTCGATGCCAAGACTGGCGACGACATCACCCGGTCGGTCCTCGCCCAGATCATCTTCGAGCAAGAGAACAAGGCCGGCCAGAACCTCCTGCCAACGACATTCCTGCGCCAGTTGATCCGCTTCTATGGCGACAGCATGCAGATGGTCGTGCCGCGCTATCTTGAGCAATCAATCGACAGCCTGACGCGCGAGCAGGAGAAGTTTCGGTCGCAACTGTCGAACACCTTCAGCGGCGGCCCATTCGCACCGCTCGAAGAGCATGTTCGCAGGAACATGGAGCTGTTCGAGCGCACCTTCTCGATGTTCAAGCCCTTCATGCCGCCGCGCGGTGGCATGGCCGAAGAGGCGGACAAGCACGCGCCGGAGCCTGTGAAGGAAACAGACTCAATGGACGACCTGCGCCGCCAGATGAAGGAAATGCAGGATCGCCTTGAACAGCTGTCGAAGCCGGCTGCTCGCGACGAAAAACCCGAGTAGCTCGACTTACAAGACGAAGGTCGTCGCGCCGCTTGCGACGACTTTGCCCGGGCTAGCGCGCCCCGGTTTCGGTATTCGGCAGGGCCGCGCCCCACGGCCGCTCGATATTCGCGAGACCAATCAGCTTGCCCTGCAGATAGTCGCAGCCCCAGCTCTCAAGCAGCGCTGCCGAGCCCTCGTCCTGCACCCATTCCGCGACTGCCTTGATCTCCAGGCGGCGTGCGAGATCGATCATGGTCTGCACGAAAGCGCGGTCATCAGCCGACCGCAGGATGTTTTTGACGAAAACGCCATCGATCTTGACGATATCAACGCCCAGCTTTCGCAGGCTTGAGAACGAGGTGTAGCCCGCGCCGAAATCATCGATCGCGATGCGCGCGCCGAGGTTTTTCACCCGGGCGACGAAGCCCTTGATGTCATCGAGATCCTGAATTGCAACGGACTCGGTAATCTCGACAATCATCCGTTCGGCGATGCCGGGGTTGTTCCGGATCATCGTTTCGAGGAACGACCACCAGTCGGGGTCCATGGTCGATTCGGGCGACAGGTTCAGGCTGAGGCTGACGCCAGGCTCCTGGACGAGTTCACTCACAACGAGTTCGAGAACGCGGTGATCAATCAGCCGGATCATCCCGATACGTTCCGCCACCGGCACAATTTGGGGCGCCTGCACAATCGTTCCATCGCGCTCCAGCAACCGCACGAGACACTCGTGGAACGCCAGCCTGCGCGAGCCGGCATGCACCACCGGCTCGAAGGCGACAACGATGCGGCGATCATGGAGCGCGGTGACGACGTCGTCCATCACCCTCAGATTCATGACCCGCTGCTCGTCGCGCAGCGGGCTCGGTCGCCACATCGTGAAAGAACCGTCGCGTCGTGCGCGGCCAATCGTGAGCGCCTCCTGCGCACGGCTGACAAGATCCTTGGAGGTCTGGCCGTGGTGCGGCGCCGACACCGCGCCTATTGAGGAGGTCACAGAAACCGATCCGGTGGAAGTCTTGAAAACCATTTCGCGCACGACGCGCAGAAACCGGCTTGCCGCCTGCTCGGCACGGTCCGCGTCGCTATCCCGAAGAATGACGCCAAGCTTGTTTCCGGAGAAGCGGCCGAGTTCATCAGGCGATCGCCCCAACGCATTGCTGGCCCGCAGCTCCATGCGGATGCGCCGGGCAACTTCGGAGATGACCTCGTCGGCGATATCGAATCCAAATGCCTCATTGATCCGGGCGAGATGGTCAATGCCGATCAGCATGAAGACAATCGACTTTTTGCTTTCGACTGATTGAGCGACGATCTGTTCGAGGCGCTGAATCAGGTGCACACGATTGAGCGCGCCAGTGAGCTGATCGAATTTTGTTTGCTTGGCCAGCGCTTCTTCACGAGCGTGGCGTTCGGCGTCGATAGAGAGAATGCCCTCGACGCACATGGCCTGGCGATCGAGACCAACCATCACGCGGCCACGCTCCTCAGCCCACAGCACGACCGAACTGTTCGGCAAACGAAGACCATACTGAATGTAATACTTGTCGCCGTTCTGGCGCGCAGCGTTAACTGCCGCTCGCCGCTCTGCAGGCCCACAGGTCGTCAGGGCTCCGAAAGCTGCCCCCTGGGCCATGTCCGAACTTGGCACAGCTGGCAGGACATTGCCGGCCTCATCGCTCCAGATCATGACGTCGGTTGTGAGATCCCATGTGAAGGCGACGAAGCCAAACGATGCGAGCAGTGACGATTTCAAAGCGTCACCTGCATCCGGTTTCGGAGAACCGCTCCGGGCAGCCTGTGAAATCACGGGTTCCAAACGAAGTCCTCACATCGGGACGAGCACCTGGGATGACGGATATGAGTGCAGCGATCTGCATCGAACCGACCCTGAGCACCATGCAAGATATCGGGCGGATATAAATTTTTTGAGAAGGGAACGCGACAAAGGCGTCCGCGACAGGGTTAACCGGCGCGCCTGGACATCCCTAAAAGTCGGCACGCCGCTTGCTAGTTAGTTATTCAAGTAACGAAACTGACCCAATTTGAAACAAGGCGGTAGTAACATGGCGACCGGCAATTCTGATGCGGGCGCTTCAGCGCCCGCACACACCATGCGACGCCGCTCGACGGATCGCAAAATAACGCCGCCAGACAACCTGCCAGTCTGGCAAGGCGCGCCACACGATGGGCCGGGCGCCTTCGCCTACACACGGCCGAATCCGTCCTTTGTCGCTCAATTGATTGCAACGGCTGAACGTAGTCCGCAGACCCGCACCCTTCGGCGGGCGGATTCAGCTGATGTCGACGCTGTTTATCGCGCTGCGGCCAGCAATGAGCCGGCTCAGCCGGGCGGCACCACTCGCGTGGTGATCTAGCGCGCAGCTAGCACCACGCACTAACCGGGACGGACATTGCCGCCCGGAGGCGGCCCATCCGCCCGCATCAGCATCAATTACTTGAGATCAGTCTTTCTAGGCGCATCATCCGCTGCGGTGCTCGCGCCGTGCTCGTTCGCCCGCGTCAACGCCAGCGCTAGCGCGGACGGCGAACCGTCGGTCGACGTGCTGGTGGCGCTGCTGGATGCAACTGGCGCCGCCGGAGACGCTGGCGGGATCACCGGAGCAGGCTCAGCCCGCGCTGGCTCTGCAGCGACCACAGGCGTCGCGGCCGGGGCCGGCGCAGCAGTTGGCGCAGCGGCGACCGGGACAGGCGCTGGTGGCGCTGGCTGCGCGACAGGCGCAGGCTTGGCTGCAGGTTGAGGTGGGGCTTTGACTGCAGGCGGCTGCACGAGCGTATCCGCCGGCACCATCACCATGCGACGGCCGCGCCGGACCCGCAGCGCCACGCCCGAGATGAAGTCTACCAGCGCGATCAGCGTCAGAAAAAAGAAGGTCGAATTGCCGAACCGCGGCAGCATGACGAATTCAGCGGCAGCTGCGCCGAACACAATCAAAGCCAACAGATGATCGGTCATGAACTTGGTGCCGGGCCGTGCACCCTTCATCACTTCGAGCAGCAACAGCACCAGCGCCAATGTCACCAGCACATCGCTCAAGGTGATTGGCCAACTCGCACCGGACGGCAGCGTGATGGTGGCAAGCGTCGCAACAAGCGACACATCAGGCATCAGGAAGACAATGATGTTGCAGATTGCCAGCGGCAAAAGCAGCAACGGAAAACCGATCATCAGCATCGGCCAGACCTTTGAAGCAAGCGTGAAACTGAACGCCAGGCTGACGATAATCGGCACTGTTTGCCCGACGAAGCGCGACTCAATCGTACGTTGCGTCTTCGGGCAAAATTACAGCAGCGATATGGCCACTGCGATCAACCATGGTGCGATAGCACCTGTCTTGGAAACCAAAAAGGCTGCGGCACCTATCGGGACGCAGCCTTCGGCAGATTAAGCTTCTTTCTTCACCTTCAGAACCTGACGACCCTTGTACATACCGGTCTTCAGATCGAGGTGGTGCGGGCGACGCAGTTCGCCAGAATCCTTGTCTTCAACGTAGGTCGGCTTCGAGAGCGCGTCGGCAGAACGGCGCATACCACGACGCGACGGCGATGTTTTCTTCTTCGGAACGGCCATGGAATGGTCCCTTAACGTACTGACTGGTGTTTATGGTCGTCCGCAAGCGGACGGCCCGGCGCGGGGCGCGCAGGCAAAACTCTGATAAGGCCGGGCTTATAACTGATGGATGCGCGCAAAGCTAGGCCAGTTTGACCGGAAAATGACGCAGCTGCGCGACAACCCTGCGATTCACCGCCAACATTGGGCAAGTTCAGGCGATTGAGCCCGTGCGATATAGGTGGCGGCGAGCCGCCGAACGCCGGGACCGGGGCTTTTTGCACTGCGGGTGACCGGATTAGGCAAGATCGCCGCCATCAACGCCGCCTCCCGGCGGGACAAGTCCCTTGACGCCTTAGCGAAGGCGTAATGGCTCCCGGCTTCCGCGCCGAACTGACCGGACGGCCCCCACTCGGCGATATTGAGGTAAATTTCCAATATTCGCGCCTTCGGCAATACCAGATCGATCCACATCGCCAACGGGATTTCGAGCCCCTTCCGGATGACGCTGCGGCCCGGCCAGAGAAAGAGGTTCTTGGCTACCTGCTGCGTGATGGTTGAACCGCCACCTGCAGCGTCGCCATCCCGCGCGTCGTCAATCGCCGTCTTCAGCGACGTCCAGTCGATGCCGCCGTGGCGGCAGAACTTGGCATCCTCAGAAGCAACGACGCTGCGCTTCAGCGACGGCGAATGATTGGCAAGATCGACCCAGCGTCGCTCGACGTTCTCACCGCTGACCCAGCGCCAGGCCATCAAGGCCGAAACCGGCCTCACCACGGCGTAAACCGGCGTCAACAGGTACGGCAGAAGCAACAGCAACCCGAGGATCAAAAGCGTGCGCCGGACAATTCGCAATACAAGCCCTTCTCGCGTGTTGGAACGGGTCGCCAGGCAACCGTTGGGGGCAGTTTCGAGAAATTGGAGGGATTTTCAAGGCGCATCAGGTTTTTCAGCCTGAACCGGCCAGAGTCACACAGCTGGAATTGACGAAGCTTCCGCCATAGAGGATTGTCCGGGCAACATTGATTGGAGCTATTCTTGATGACGACGGGCGTTTCCACCATCGACTTCTCCAAAAAACTGGACGAGACCGCCGATAACATCGAGGTCTTGCTGGGGCAATTGCTGGCGGATGCGCCGCTGGAAGACGAAATCGCCCGGCCGCATCGGCTGATGGAAGCGATCCGCTTCTCGTCGCTGAATGGTGGCAAGCGGCTCCGGCCGTTCCTCGTGGTGGCGAGCGCCGAGGTGTTCGGCGTTTCGCGCCAGGCGGCCCTGCTCGTCGGCGCAGCGCTCGAATGCATCCATTGCTATTCGTTGATCCACGACGATCTCCCGGCGATGGACAACAGCGACCTGCGCCGCGGCCGCCCGACCCTGCACAAGCAATACGACGACGCCACTGCAATCCTCGCGGGCGACGCCCTGCTGACGCTGGCTTTCGACATCATCACCCGCGACGAAGTGCATAACGACCCGACCGTCCGCCTGCTGCTGACCCGCGCACTGGCGCGCGCCTCCGGTATCGGCGGCATGGTCGGCGGCCAGATGCTCGACCTCGCCGGCGAAGGCCGTTTCGGCGACCGCGAGCCGGTTGACGTGGCGCGGCTGCAGCAGATGAAAACAGGCGCGCTGCTGCGCTACGGCTGTATCGCCGGTGCAATCCTTGGCGAAGCGAGCAAGGCGGACTACGACGCGCTCGACGCTTACGGCCAGGCGCTGGGCGAGGCCTTCCAGATCGCCGATGACCTGCTCGACGTCGAAGGCGACGCCGCTGCGCTGGGCAAGCCGGCCGGCGCGGATGCTGCACTCGGCAAGACGACGTTCGTTACCCAGCTCGGCATCGACGGCGCGAAGCAGCGCATCAATGACTTGCTGGCCAAGGCCGACGCCGCCCTCGCGCCCTTCGGCGCCCGCGGCGACGTCCTGCGTGCCGCCGCCCGCTTCGTTGCCGAGCGAAAGAGCTAATCGCCACGATGACACGACGGAGACGAAGGATCATCATCTTCAACGTTTCCGTCGCCTGCCGAAGCCGGTCCGGATGATCTACGCCCGACCGCGAACCTTCATTGCGCATCGCCGTCGGGCTGATCACCTATTTTCTGCTGCCCGACAGCATGCGCGTTGTGACCCGCCTGCTGATCGCCTGGGACGCGTGCATCGCGCTCTATCTGTGCCATGGTCTACTTCGCCGCCGTTCCGCATCGGCTTGCCGCATATCAGCCGGGTAGCCGCCTATCAGGATGACGGCCGCTTCCTGATGCTGCTCCTGACCGGGGCCGGCGCATTTGCCAGCCTTGCCGCCATCGTGGCGGAGCTTGGCCTGGCAGGGCGTGGCGCGCCGCAGCTTATTCTGGCGATGGTGACCATTGCGCTGTCATGGGCGACCATTCACAGCACCTTCGCGCTTCACTATGCACATGAATATTATCGCGACGGCAAGGGCAGCGGCCTCAAGTTTCCTGGCGACGAACCGCCGGACTATTGGGACTTCGTCTATTTCGCGTTTGTGATCGGTATTTCTGCCGAAGTGTCCGACGTCAGCGTGACCAGCAAGGTCATCCGCCGCACCGTCACCGCGCATGGCATCGCGTCGTTTTTGTTCAACACGGCGCTGCTCGCCCTTACAGTGAACATCGCCGCCAGCGCCCTTTAGAGGAACGACCCATTCAGCTGTTCCGCGCCAGCGGGCTCTCACGCCGCCCCGTTTACACAACATGGCGAGCAGGGTGGCTGCGACTGCCATGTGCGGTTTACGCAGCTCCAGCATCGGGTAGAGTGCCGCAAGTTAGGATCATGACCCTTGCTTGAAGACGGGTTTCAAATCTTTCTCATCCTGCTGGTCGCCCTGTGCGCATCGGCTGCGCTTGCCCGCAATCTCAAGCTCGCCCCGGCGATCACGTCCCTCGTAGGCGGCATTGCACTGGCCTATGTCCCGGGCATGCCGCGTATCGAATTGCCGCCGAGCCTTATCCTGCTCGTCGTGCTGCCGCCGCTGATCTATTCGACAAGCGTCGCGATGAGCTGGCGAGCCTTCCGATACAGCATTCGCCCGATCATGCTGCTATCGGTTGGCTGCGTATTGTTTACAGCGGCAGCCGTCGCGACCGCCACGCACCTGCTTCTTGGCCTGCCCTGGGCCATCGGCTTCCTGCTCGGCGCGATCGTCGCACCGCCGGATGTGGTGGCTCCGCTTGCGATTGCGCGGCGGCTCGGCCTGCCGCATCGCCTGCTGGTCGTGCTCGAAGGCGAAGGCCTCGTCAATGATGCCACGACCCTGATCCTATATCGCTTCGCCGTTGTCGCCATCACCACCGGCACGTTCTCGCTCGGCAAGGCCGCCGGCACGTTTGTCGCGATTATCATCGGCGAACTGATCTTTGGCATCGTCGTCGGCTGGACCATGCTGCGCCTTCGCAAGCTCACCAAGGATGCACAGATCGAAATCACACTCTCGCTGATCACGCCCTATGTCGCGTTCTGGGTGCCAGAACATCTCGGCGGCTCAGGCGTCATCGCGACCGTCGCCTGCGGGTTGTACATCAGCTGGAACGGCCCTCTGCTGATATCGGCAGCCACGCGCCTGCAGGGCATCTTCTTCTGGGACCTGGTGATCTTTCTCGTCGAAGGGCTGCTGTTCTTCATCACCGGTTTCCAGTTGCGCCAGATGTTCGATAAGTCCCATGCCTTCCCGATCGACAACATCATTCTGACAACCGCCGTGGTCGGCGTCGTCATCGTGATCGCCCGCTTCGCCTGGGTTTTCCCGGTAACCTACCTGTCGCGCCTGATCCCTGTACTGCGGCGACAGCATCCGGTACCGAACTGGACCTCCCCCTTCATCATCGCCTTCACGGGCGTGCGCGGTGCGGTCTCGCTCGCCGCAGCGTTGGCGCTGCCAATCACTGATGCCGGACGGCACCGGCTTTCCCTATCGTGACCTGATTATCTTCGTCACGTTCAGCATCATCTTGCTGACGATCATCGGATTCGGTTTGACACTGCCGCTTGTCGTCCGGCTGCTCGGAGTTGCCAGCAACGCGCGCGAGGAGATCGTCGAAGAGCGCATCGCCGAACTCTCCGGCCGCCGTGCCGCGCTCGACGCCGCCAAGGCGCGACTGGAGACGATCCGACACGAATTGCGGATTGTCGGACGACGTCATCCATTTGCTCGGCGCTTGGCACGAGGCCCGATCCATCCAGCTCCCGGACACCATCGATTCCGATCACATCAGGGTGCCGGCCGAGCGATCCGAACGCTGTGTACGCACTGATCTCATCCGAGCGGGCGTTCATTCACCAGCTACTGCGCGATGGCAAGATCTCCGATGAATCGCGCCGCCGGATCGAGCGCGACCTTGATCTTGAGGAAGCCCTGCAGCGCAACCGCGAATACAAAAATACGCCGCTGTAGGATGACAGCGGCGTATGTAATTGAGCAAATCTGTCGTTCGCCAAGTTATTCGGCGGAAGCAGCTTCCGGCAGTTTCGCGCCCGTGCCGTAACGCTGGTCGATATAATCGATCACCATGGCCTTGAACTCGGTCGCGATGTTCGGACCGCGCAGGGTGCGGAATTTCTTGCCATCGACGAACACCGGCGCGGCTGGCGTCTCGCCCGTTCCCGGCAGCGAAATGCCGATGTCGGCGTGCTTGGATTCGCCGGGGCCGTTGACGATGCAACCCATGATGGCGACGTTGAGCGATTCGACGCCTGGATACTTGACCTTCCACTCCGGCATCTCGACGCGGATGAAGTCCTGAATGCTGCGCGCCAACTCCTGGAACGTTGTCGAGGTGGTGCGGCCGCAGCCGGGGCACGCCGCGACCAGTGGCACGAAGGTGCGGAAGCCCATTGTCTGCAGCAGTTCCTGCGCAACCTGAACCTCGAGCGTGCGATCGCCGCCGGGCTCCGGCGTCAGCGAGATGCGAATCGTATCGCCGATGCCATCCTGCAGCAGGATGCCGAGCGCCGCCGACGAAGCGACAATGCCCTTTGAGCCCATGCCGGCTTCGGTCAGGCCGAGATGGATCGCATAGTCCGACCGGGCCGCAAGATCGCGATAGACTGCGATCAGATCCTGCACGGCGGACACCTTGGCCGACAGGATCATCTTGTTCTTCGGCAGGCCGATCTCTTCGGCGCGCTTGGCGGACAGCAGCGCTGACTGAACCATCGCTTCGCGCGTCACCGCGCGAACGTCGCGCGGGTTCGGCAGCAGCGCGTTCTCATCCATCAGCTTGGTCAGAAGCTCCTGATCGAGCGAGCCCCAGTTGGCGCCGATGCGCACAGCCTTGTCATTCTTGAGCGCGATCTCGACGATTTCGCTGAACTGGCTGTCGCGCTTGTTCTTGAAGCCGACGTTGCCGGGGTTGATCCGGTATTTGTCCAGCGCCGCGGCGCAGGCCGGGAAATCATGCAGCAGCTTGTGGCCGATGTAATGGAAGTCGCCGACCAGCGGGGTGGAAATCCCCATCTTGTCGAGCTTCTCGCGGATATGCGGAACGGCGGCGGCGGCTTCGTCGCGATCGACGGTGATGCGCACCAGCTCGGAGCCGGCGCGGGTCAGCGCAGCAACCTGCGCAACCGTGCCCTCAATATCGGCGGTATCGGTGTTGGTCATCGACTGGACGACGATCGGCGCTCCGCCGCCAACAGCCACATTGCCAACCATGACCTGCGTGGTCAGGTGGCGCGGCTTGGGGCCCGCGATATCGATCTGGGTCGGATTATCGAGCATGTTCATGGCTCTCGGATATCAGGTTTTTATGACAATCAGCAATCTATCAATCGGCAGTCACCGGCCGGTTCACGAGATAAAGTCCCACAGTGACCAATATCGCCGCCAGCCCGAATACGGGGGTGAGCTCGTCCCCCAATATCAGATATCCCGCCAGCACCCCAATTAAAGGCGTGATGAACGTAAAAGCCGACAATTTGCTGGCCGAATAGGTCTTGATCAACATGAACCATAGCAGGAATGTCAATCCTGCAACCCAGAATGCCTGATAGGCCAAGAGAGTGAGGGTCAGCGTCCCGGGCATGGCCGTGACCTCTTCGCCGGCGATCAGGGCGGCCGCTCCGAGCACGACAATGGACATCGCGGTCTGGTATCCCAGCCCCTTTTCAGGCGGAACCAGCCGCAAACGGGTGGTTTTCACGATTAATGTGGTGGCGGCCCAGAGCGCCGCCCCGCCCACAACCATCAGATCGCCCAGCAATACGCTGGCATCGACATTGGCCTGCGGCAGTCCGATAGCCAGCGCCACGCCGGTAAAGCTGAGCGCCTGCCCCAGCCATTGCAGCCGCGTCAGGCGCTCGCCAAGAAAACGATAAGCCCCGAGCGAGACGAAAAACGGTGATGTGTATAAGAATACCACCGCGCGTGAGGCCGATGTCAGGGTCAGGCCGTGGAAAATCAGGACGAATTCGATCCCGAACAATAAGCCGAGAATCAGCCCCGGCTTCAGCGTGCCGTCGCGCTCGAACAGGCTGACACGGCGAAACCAGGCGATGGCCAGAATGATCGCCAATGCGCCAATCGAGCGAAATGTGCCCTGCAGAAACGGCGGCAATTCGCGAAGTGCGACCTTGAAGGCAATCTGGTTGAAGGCCCAACTCGCGCAAAGCAGCAAAACAAGCAGAACAGCGCCCGTATTCAGAGGCCGGCTGCCTGACATGGCCGGGGTCGCGCTCGAAGACATCACACCCTCAGATCCCGGCTTATCGCCGTGTTGTTATTTTGACGGTACCGGACAGTGTGCGCAGGTTCCGGTAATTTCGACAACCGACAGCTTGGGCGTGAAGCCGCTTTCGCTCGCCGTCGCCTGCACGCCTTGCGCGATCCGCCCCGCAGGCACCTCGCCGACCGAGCCGCATTGATCGCAAATCAGGAAGGCCACCAGCGACGCGTCGGCATGGTCATGGCCGCAAGCCAGGAACGCATTGCGGCTCTCAATGCGGTGAACCAGCCCGTTACTCATCAGAAAATCGAGCGCGCGATAGACCGTGATCGGCGCCGGCCGGTTCACGATCCCCGCCAGATGTTCAATGATGTCATAGGCGCCCAGCGGACGATGGGTTGTCAGCAGCACCTCGAGCACCTGCCGTCGGATAGGGGTCAGGCGCTGTCGACGACGCGTGCAGACGTCCTCGGCATGCCGCAGCCCATCGGCGGTACATCGCGCGTGATCATGATCCGGCGGCGGAAAAGTGGTGTTGGTATCGGTCATTTGACGCCAGCTTAGTCCGGTATCGCCCGGAAGTCAGGCGCAACCTTCCCGGAACAAATTACCCATTCCATTCACGCAATACAGCAAGCAGCGCTGCGTCGATGTATTCATCATAAGCATGCTTACAATAAGCATTCTTACGGAGCGACCATGCCCGCAACCTCCGATTTTTTATTCACCATTTTCGAGACACAGCGACTTTTGAGGCTGTATGCCGACAAGCGCGCGCGGCAGTTCGGCATCACCCGGGCGCAATGGGCTGTGCTCGCGCGGGTCGCCCGCGCTGAAGGCCTGAAGCAGGCCGAAATTGCTGAGTTGATGGAGATTCAGCCGATCTCGCTGACCCGCCTGATCGACAAGCTCTGCGACATGGGCCTGATCGAACGCCGGAACGATGACAGCGATCGCCGCGTTAAGCGGCTTTACCTGAAGCCGGAAGCCAAACCGCTGATCGGCGACCTTGCCAGGCTGCGTGCCGAGATCACGCTCAATGCCCTCGCGTCGCTTAGCCAGGCTGAAGTCGAGCACCTCGTGTCGCACATCGAAACCGTCAAGGAAAATATACGCGTCGCCCTGCTCGACGGCGATTGATTGATCAATTCTGAGGAACTATCCATGGCGAGTATACGCCTCAAGAACGCCCCCGAAGAAGCACCCACTGGCCCGGAACAGGCTGCATCGCCAGCGCCAGCCGATCGCCAGATCGCGAGCCTCTGGCAGCGTCATCGCCGCACGCTGCTGCTCGTTGTGCTGCCTGCCATCGCCCTCATCATCGGCCTCACCGTGTACCTGCACGGCGGGCGCTATGCCGAAACTGATGACGCCTATGTCGGTGCACAGAAGGTGATGATCACCCCGGACATCTCCGGCAATGTCAGCAAGGTCGTCGTGAAGGAAGGTCAACAGGTCAAGGCGGGCGACGTGCTGCTTGAGATCGACCCTGACCCTTTCCGTTTCACGCTGGACCAGGCCGAAGCCCAGTTGCTGCAAGCCAAGACGACCTATGACAACCTCGTCAACAATATCAAAAGCTATCGCGACATGCAGGCGCTGTCTGAACAGGGCGTCGCCCTCAAGCAACGCGACGTTGATCGCAAGACAGCGCTGGCGAAAAGCAATTATGGCTCGCAGCTCGATCTCGACAACACCATCAGCGCGCTCGTGCTGTCCCGCTCGCAGCTCGACTTCCTGAAGCAGCAACTCGCCACGGCGCGCAATCAATTGCGTGGCGACGACAATCTTCCGCTGGAGAAGTTTCCGCCTTGGCAGCAAGCGAAAGCGGCGGTCGACACGGCCCGGCGCAATCTCGATCACACCGTCATCCGCGCTCCGATGGATGGCGTCGCAACGCAGGTCGACAACATCCAGCTCGGCCGCTTCGTCGCCGCCGGCAACCCGATTTTTGCGATGATCGATCTGTCGAAGCCGTGGGTCGACGCCAACCTGAAGGAATCGGATTTCACTTATGTCGCTGTCGGCCAGGACGTCGAGATGAATATCGATGCGTTCCCGAGCCATGTTTTCAAAGGCAAGGTCAGTTCACTGAGCCCTGGCACGGGAGCGCAGTTCGCAATCCTGCCGCCCCAGAACTCCACCGGCAATTTCGTGAAGGTGGTGCAGCGTGTGCCGGTGCGGATCTATTTCAACGACAACGATCCCTACGTCGGCAAGATCAAGGCTGGCATGAGCACCTATGTCTACATCGACACCAAGCATCAGCGCAGCCTGGCCGGCCTGTTTGGCAGCGACCGCGCCGAAGCCCAGCACAACTAGGATGCCGGAACGGACCTGATCCCATGTCGAACCCGGCCTCAACCTCTGTCCCTGGCTTTCGTCGCAACATGGTGACGGTCTGCGCCATGATGGCCACCATCATGCAGGCGCTGGATACGACCATCGCCAATGTCGCGCTGCCCTATATGCAGGGCACGTTGTCGGCATCGACTGATCAGGTCAACTGGGTTCTGACGTCCTACATCGTGGCGGCCGCCATCATGACCGCGCCGGTCGGCTGGGTCGCCAGCCGGTTCGGCCGCAAGCGCCTGTTCATGATCTGCGCGGCTGGTTTCACCGTGGCGTCGGTGCTGTGCGGCCTCGCCCAGGACATCAACCAGATGGTCGGCGCACGGCTGCTGCAAGGCGTATTCGGCGCAGCGCTGGTGCCGCTGTCGCAAGCGGTCATGCTGGATAGTTATTCCCTGCAGGAACGCGCCAAGGCCATGGCGATCTGGGGCATGGGCGTGATGATGGGGCCGATCATGGGGCCAACGCTCGGGGCCTGGCTGACCGAAACCTACTCCTGGCATTGGGTGTTCTTCGTCAACCTGCCGTTCGGCATCCTTACGGTGCTCGGGCTTCTGATCTTCATGGGAGAAACCAAGCTGGACAATGCCCTGAAGTTCGACTGGTTCGGCTTCCTTGCACTGGCTGTCGGCGTCGGCGCGATGCAGCTTGCAATGGATCGCGGCGAGCAACTGGGCTGGCTCGAATCCAAAGAGATCATCGTCGAGATCACCGTATCGATTGTCGGCTTCTACTATTTCTTCGCGCATTCGCTGACGACCGACCGGCCGTTCATCCAGTTCGCTATCTTCAAGGACAGGAACTTTCTCGGCGGCTGCGCCTTCATGGTGGTGATTGGCCTCGTGCTGTTCTCGACCATGGCGCTGTCATCACCCTATCTGCAGAATGTCGTCGGCTACCCGATCATCACTGCCGGGCTGTTACTGGCGTCGCGCGGATGCGGCACATTCGTGGCGATGATGATCGTTGGCCGTGCGATGAAGCACATCGAAGCGCGTACGCTCATTGTCACAGGCCTCTGCCTGATCGCGGTGTCGCTCTACATCACCATGCACTGGACCGATCAGACCAGCAGCCGCGAGATCATCATCATCAGCATCATCCAGGGATTCGGCCTCGGTCTGGTCTTCGTGCCGCTGACCACGGTTGCATTCCTGACGCTGCCCGGTCATCTGCGCGGCGACGGCACCTCGGTGCTGACGCTGCTGCGTAACATCGCCAGTTCCATCGGAATCTCGGTCGTGATCGCCGGGCTGACCCAGGGCGGACGGCGCACGCATGCGATCCTCAACGAGCACATCAATCCGTTCAACAACGCGCTGCAGATGCCGGATGTCAGCCACATCCTCGACATCGGGACGAACAGCGGGCGTGCGCTGCTCGACGCCCTGCTCAATGTACAGGCGCAGATCATCGCCTTCTCGCTGGACTATCAGCTGGTGCTGCTGGTGACGTTGTGCGCGATCCCGCTGACGCTGATCATCGGTTCAACACGATCGATGATGAACAAGCAGGCAGACCCGAACGCAGTCACTGACGTTCCGCACTAAAAACCCGGCCATGCCGCTGGCATGACCGGGTTCGCTGGTCTCGGGCTTGGATCAACCCTGTCTCAGATGTCGAAGAACACGGTCTCGCCGTGGCCCTGGACGTGCACATCGAAGCGATAGACGCCATCGGCGGTCTTTCGCGCGATCAATGTGTTGCGCCGATCCTCGGGCACGATCGCCAGCACGCCGTCGTCCGCGTTCGCTGCTTCGTCCTCGAAATAGATCCGGGTATAGACCTGCTGCGTCATGCCGCGCGCATAGACCGCCATCACGATATGCGGGGCCTGCAGCTTGCCATCAGCATCCGGCACTTGCCCCGGCTTCACCGTGGTGAAGGAAAACAGCCCGTCCGCATTGGTGCCGCAGCGGCCAAAGCCCTTGAACGTCGCGTTGGGGATCGAGCGCTTGTCCTGCGGATCGGAGAAGCGACCCTGCGCATCGGCCTGCCAGATTTCCAGCATGCTGTCATTGATCGGCTTGTTATCGCCGTCGTAGACCACGCCCTCGATACGGACGCGATCACCGGACACATCCGGCGTCAGCAGGTCATTGCCGAATGCATCATTCCAGTCGTAGCGACCAGTGGGCGTAAGGCCGTAGGCGAAGTAAGGACCGACCGTCTGTGACGGCGTCAAATTCGACGACATGCTCAGGTCTCCATCGGGGTAGCCTTGCGGCCACGCAGCACAATATTGAACCGATAGGCCAGGGCCCAGTCCGGCTTTGTCGAATCGAGATCGAAGCTCGACACCATGCGGTGGCGCACGTTCTCGTCCGGAACAGAATTGAAGATCGGGTCAAAGGCGAACAGCGGATCGCCCGGGAAGTACATCTGCGTCACCAGCCGCGACACGAAGGCGTAGCCGAACAGCGAGAAATGGATATGGGCCGGCCGCCATGCATTGTGATGGTTGCCCCAGGGATAGGCCCCCGGCTTGATCGTGACAAAGCGGTAGTAGCCCTTGTCGTCGGTCATCACCCGGCCTGCGCCGGTGAAGTTCGGATCCAGCGGCGCGGGATGCTGATCGACAACGTGTATGTATCGGCCGCAGGCGTTGGCCTGCCAGATCTCGACCAGCGTATTCGGCACGCCGCGACCATCCTCATCGA
The DNA here is from genome assembly GCA_963717905.1 of uncultured Alphaproteobacteria bacterium. Classification (GTDB taxonomy): domain Bacteria; phylum Pseudomonadota; class Alphaproteobacteria; order Rhizobiales; family Xanthobacteraceae; genus Tardiphaga. Next base: position 801,296 of record CAVQXM010000006.1, on the reverse strand, counting down.
GCACATGGCCGTGCACGATAATGCGTTCGCCGAGCGGCTCGCCAGTGTGCTGGATCGTGAGATCGTGGTCGTTGGGCCGGACCTTCTCATGGCCATAGGCCGGGCCGGTCAGTTCTGACAGCGATTGCTTGATGATAATGAGCGGCTTCTGCGGCGAGCGCTTCACCGTACTCTTGTATTCCGGCGACAGCCGGGGGGCGTGGATCCTGTTCAACTCGATCGGATAAATCAGCGTCATGTCTAGGTCCTCTGCCGCCGCGATGAGTCGCGGCGGCCGTTGAATACATTGCCCTTGAGATGATGAGCTTAGTTCACCTTCTCAATAGCCATCGCGACGCCCTGACCAACGCCGACGCACATCGTGGCCAGCGCCAGCTTCGCGCCGCGCTTTTCCATGCCGTGGACTGCCGTCAGCGCAAGACGCGCGCCGCTCATGCCGAGCGGATGTCCGAGAGCAATCGCGCCGCCGTGCGGGTTCACGAAATCAGCATCCTCGCGTACACCGAGCTGCCTCAGCACTGCAATACCTTGAGATGCAAAAGCTTCATTGAGCTCGATCAAATCGAAATCGCTAACCTTGATGCCGAGACGCGCGACCAGCTTCTGAACAGCCGGCACGGGACCAATACCCATGATGCGCGGGGCGACGCCGCCCGATGCGACACCGAGAATGCGGCCACGCGGCGTCAGGCCATGCTTCTTTACAGCATCTTCCGACGCCAGAATCATGGCGGCGGCGCCGTCGTTGACGCCCGAGGCGTTACCAGCGGTGACGGTGCCATCCTTGCGGACGATCGGGCGCAGCTTGGCGAGGCCTTCCAGCGTGGTTTCCGGGCGTGGATGCTCGTCCGCCGAAACGATGATCGGGCCAGCCTTGCCGCCGGGAACGCTGACGGGGATGATTTCTTCGGCGAAATAGCCAGCTGCGATCGCTGCGCCTGCGCGCTGCTGCGAACGGATCGCGAAGGCGTCCTGATCAGCGCGCGAGATCTGGAAATCGTCAGCGACGTTTTCGCCGGTCTCCGGCATCGCATCGACGCCATAGAGCGCCTTCATCTGCGGATTGACGAAACGCCAGCCGATGGTGGTGTCGAAAATGTCGGCGGAGCGCGAGTAGGCGGTTTCGGCCTTGCCCATCACGAAGGGGGCGCGGGTCATGGATTCAACACCGCCAGCAATGGCGAAATCAATCTCACCGGCGCGGATCGCGCGGGCGCCAGCGCCAACAGCATCAAGGCCCGAGGCGCAGAGACGGTTAACGGTCATGCCCGGAATGGTGTCCGGCAGGCCGGCCAGCAACAGCGCCATGCGGGCGACGTTGCGGTTGTCTTCGCCAGCCTGGTTTGCGCAGCCATAAATGACTTCTTCAACCGCTGACCAATCCACCTTGGGGTTGCGTTCCATCAGCGCCTTGATCGGGGCAGCGGCGAGGTCGTCGGCACGAACCTTCGACAAAGCGCCGCCGAAACGGCCGATTGGGGTCCGTACGGCATCGCAAATAAACACGTCACGCATCAATTGTCCTCCTTGAGCCACCGCCATCCGTATCGGATCGCAATTCTTGATGATGTTGTAAGAAGGGCCGTTCTGCAGGTCAAATCATGGCTGGGATGTGTGGCGATGATCATCGCCCGGCCAGCACAACCACCGGCAGCGGAACCAAGGTCCGCGCAGGTGGAAAACACGCCTTTCGCGGGCAAATTCCCGGCAAAGCGATAGGCTCCAGCGGCAAAACTTTGTAGCGTCCGCCCCATGACGATACAGCCCTCGCCCCAGCAGACCGTTCCCGCCGAGCCGGTCGCCCGCCCGACGCCGATGATGGAGCAGTTCCTCGAAATCAAGGCCGCCAACCCCGGCCTGCTGCTGTTCTATCGCATGGGCGATTTCTACGAGATGTTCTTCGAGGACGCCGAACTGGCGTCGCGGGCGCTCGGCATCACGCTGACCAAGCGCGGCAAGCACCTCGGCGAGGACATTCCGATGTGCGGCGTGCCTGTCGAGCGTTCGGAAGATTACCTGCACCGGCTGATTGCGCTCGGCCATCGCGTCGCGGTGTGCGAGCAGATGGAGGACCCGGCAGCGGCCCGCGCCCGTGGCAACAAGAGCGTGGTGCGCCGCGACGTTGTCCGCATGGTGACGCCCGGCACCCTCACCGAAGACACCCTGCTGGACGCTCGGACCAATAATTATCTGCTGGCGCTGGCGCGCGCCCGCGTCTCATCCGGGCCGGACCGGTTTGGCCTCGCCTGGATCGACATCTCGACCGCAGAGTTCATCGTCACGGAATGCGGCGCGGATGAATTGGGCGCAACCCTCGCCCGCATCAACCCCAATGAGGTGATCGTCACCGACGCGCTCTACAGCGACGCCGAGTTCGGCCCGACGCTGCGCGAACTGCCCTCGGTGACGCCGGTGACGCGCGACTATTTCGACACCGCGACCGCCGAGCGCCGGATGTGCGACTACTTCGCCGTCGCCACCATGGATGGCCTCGCCTCCATGACGCGCAGCGAGGCAACTGCCGCTGCCGCCGCCGTCACCTATATCGAGCGCACCCAGGTCGGCAAACGCGTGCCGCTGTCGCCGCCGGCGCGAGAGACTCTTGGCGCCACCATGGCGATTGATCCCGCAACCCGCGCCAACCTCGAACTGACCCGCACGCTCGGCGGCGAACGCCGCGGCTCACTGCTCGATGCGATTGATTGCACCGTGACCGCCGCAGGCTCGCGGCTGCTGGCGCAGCGCCTCGCCGCGCCCCTGACCGATAGCGCCGCGATTACCCGACGCCTCGACGCCATCACGACGTTCGTCGCCGACAGCGGCACGCGCGACAACCTGCGCGCCATCCTGAAAGCCGCACCGGATATCTCACGCGCGCTCGCCCGCCTGTCCGTCGGCCGCGGCGGCCCGCGTGATCTCGCCGCTGTGCGCGACGGCATCGTCACCGCCGATGCTGCGCTGGACTGCCTCGCCGCGCTCAGCGATGCGCCGCAGGAAGTGGCCACGGCCATGGCGGCGCTGCGCCGGCCCTCGCGCGATCTCGCCCGCGAACTCGAACGTGGCCTCGCCGAGCAACTGCCGCTGATGCGCCGCGACGGCGGCTTCGTCCGCGATGGCTATAACGCCGACCTCGATGAGACCCGCAGCCTGCGGGACACCTCGCGCCAGGTGGTGGCCGCCATGCAGGCGCGCTATGCCGAGGACACCGGCGTCAAGACGCTGAAGATCCGGCACAACAATGTGCTCGGCTACTTCGTCGAAGTCACCACCCAGCACAGCGAGCGCTTCCTAGCCGCACCGCTCAACGCGACCTTCATCCATCGCCAGACACTGGCCGGGCAGATCCGCTTCACAACCACCGAGCTCGGCGAAATCGAAGCCAAGATCGCCAATGCCGGTGACCGCGCGCTCGGGCTCGAGCAGGACATCTTCGAGAGCCTGGTGGCGCTGGTCGCTACCGCAAGCGAAGACTTGCGCGCCGCCGCCCACGCGTTCGCTCTCTTGGATGTCGCAACGGCCTTGGCCAAGCTTGCGATTGACGACAATTATGTGCGTCCCGAGGTGGATGACAGCCTCGCCTTCGCCATCGAGGGCGGGCGGCATCCGGTGGTCGAGCAAGCGCTGAAACGCGACGGCCACCCGTTCATCGCCAACGCCTCGAACCTGTCGCCCGGCCCCGGCCAGAAGTCTGGCCAGATCTGGCTGATCACCGGCCCGAACATGGCGGGTAAATCGACCTTCCTGCGGCAGAACGCCTTGATCGCGCTGATGGCGCAGATCGGTTCCTACGTGCCGGCAACGCGGGCGCGTATCGGCATTGTCGACCGGTTGTTCTCGCGCGTCGGCGCGGCGGACGATCTCGCGCGCGGCCGCTCGACCTTCATGGTCGAGATGGTCGAGACCGCCGTCATCCTCAATCAGGCCAGCGAGCGCGCGCTCGTCATTCTCGACGAAATCGGGCGCGGCACCGCGACCTTCGACGGTCTCTCGATTGCCTGGGCGGCTATCGAACATCTGCACGAGAGCAACCGCTGCCGCGCTCTGTTCGCGACCCACTATCATGAGCTGACTGCGCTATCGGCAAAGCTGCCCCGGCTGTTCAACGCCACCGTCCGCGTCAAGGAATGGCAGGGCAACGTGGTGTTCCTGCACGAGGTGCTGCCGGGCTCGGCGGACCGCTCCTACGGCATTCAGGTGGCGAAACTCGCCGGCCTGCCGCCAGCGGTGATCACCCGCGCCAAGTCGGTGCTCGCAAAGCTCGAGGCGCAGGATCGCGGCCAGAACGCCAAGACATTGATCGACGACCTGCCGCTGTTCGCAACGCCATCGCGCGCAGCCGCCGAGCCTGCCGAACCAACCGAGGCTGACCTGATGCTTGAAGCCGTCAAGGCGCTGCACCCCGACGAGATGTCGCCACGCGAAGCGCTCGACGCGCTCTATGCATTGAAGGCGAAACTGTCGAAGGGCTGACGGCTGCCTGCGCCTTACTGAAGCAGCAATTTATCCAGGGTGATCGGAAACTCGCGCACCCGCTGGCCGGTGGCGTGGTAGATGGCGTTGGCGATCGCCGCAGCGGTCCCGACAATGCCGATCTCGCCCAGCCCCTTGACGCCCATCGGGCTGGCTTTCTCGTCGACCTCATCGACGAAGATCACCTCGATGTTCTGAACATCGGCATGAGCGGGAACGTGATATTCGGCCAAGCTGTGGTTCATGATCTTGCCGAAGCGATGATCCCTCATCGCCTCTTCATGCAGCGCCATGCCGATGCCCATGACAACGCCGCCGAGAATCTGGCTACGCGCCGTCTTGGGATTAAGGATGCGCCCCGCTCCCACGGAGCAGACAACGCGCGTGACGCGAACAATGCCGAGTTCCTCGTCAACCCGCACTTCGGCAAACACAGCGGAATGCGTGTAGCTGACGTAGTTCATCATCTGGATCAGATCCGGCGAAGTTTTTCCCTCTTCTTCGATAGCGTCGAGATCCGACGCCGCCATGACCTCCACCAGCGACAGACCGCGCCCCCGGTCATCAACATGGGCGATACGACCGCCGGCAAAAGTCACCTCCGCATATGACGCATCGGCCAGCGGCGAATTCGCCATCTTCACCGCATAGCCATAGACGATCCGCTTCACAGCCTCGCAAGCTGCCTGAACGGACGAGCCGGACGACGCTGCTGTCCACGACCCGCCCGCCACCGGCGATGTCGGCAGCGTCGATTCGCCGATGCGGACCGTGACCGCATCAAGCGGCAAGCCAAGCGTTTCCGCCGCGACCTGCGTCAAAATCGTCCAGGTGCCGGTGCCGATATCAGTCGCCGCAGTGGCGATCTCCAGGCGTCCATCGGGTGTCAGCCTGGCCTTTGAGACGTTCTTCTGCAAGAACGCGTCCCACATTCCCGTGGCCACGCCATAGCCGATCAATTCGTGACCATCGCGCGTGGCCCGCACCTCGGGCTTGCGCCTTTGCCAACCAAAGGCGTCTGCGCCCTGCTGATAGCAGGCAAACAGCGGCCGCGAGGTGATCTCCTTGTTGTCGTTCTCATCCTTGCTGGTGAAATTGACGCGGCGAAGCTCAAGCGGGTCCATGCCCAGCTCATAGGCCAGTTCGTCCATCGCGCATTCCAGCGCTGTCACACCGATCGCCGCACCCGGCGCGCGCATGTCGCAAGGCGTCGCCGTATCGAGCTGCGCCAGGCGGTAGGTGAGCTTGGCATTGTCGCAGTGGTACATCATGCCCGACCAGTTCACGACCGCCTCTTGATAGTCCTCGTAGCGCGAGGTGCCGGCGACGGCATCGTGCATGATCGACACCAGCTTGCCGTCACGCTCCGCCGCGAGCGAGACGCTCTGCACGGTATCTGGCCGATAGCCGAGATAAAACATCTGACTCCGCGTCAACGACACACGAACCGAGCGCTCGAGTTCGAGGCTCGCCATCACCGCAAAGAACAACTGATGTTGCGGGCGAAGCCCCGAGCCGAACGCACCGCCGACATGATGATTGATGACGTGAACCTTGTCGGACTTCAGGCTGAACACGGATACGACATAGGCCTGGCTGTTCTGCGAACCCTGCGTCTTGTCGTAGATTGTCAGGCTTCCATCGTCGGCATAGACGCAGGTGGCGCCATACATCTCCATCGGGTTGTGATGCTCGGCCGCGATGCGATAGTCGCGACTGATCTTGACTGACGCTGACTTGTAAGCGCCTTCGGCGTCGCCGCGCGGGCTCGGCGCCGGCGGAACGCCGCTCCGCTTCTTCGGCGGTTCATAGGATTGCGACAGAACAGCTTCCAACTCGGTATGATGCGCATCGACGTCATAGTCCACCGAAACCAGCCCTGCGGCGTCGCGGGCAGCCTCGAATGAATCTGCCACGACGAGGGCAATCGGCTGGCCGGCGAACAGCACGCGGCTGGAATGAAGCGGACGAAACGGATGACCGGGAGGCGCGACGTCATCACGCCAGCTGCGATCCAGCCAGGCTGTCTTGCGGTGGTTTTCATGCGTGAAGATTTCGACGACACCCGGAACGCGCCGCGCTGTTTCGAGATGCATGGCCGCAATATGCCCCGCGGCGACCGTGCTGGAAACGATGTAGCCATAGAGCAGGTCCGGCGCATTGTAGTCCGCCGCATATTGCGCCGCGCCGGTGACCTTCAGCTTGCCATCAACACGGCTGGTCGGTCGCCCGATATGACGATTGTTCTCCACGGCCGCCTCCTAGTGAACCTGCTTGTCGGATTGCGACTGCGGTTTGCCGTCGATAGCCTGCCGCATGGCGCGCACAATCGCCCGGCGCGCCAGCTCGATCTTGAAATCATTGCGGCCGCAGCCCTGCGCCTTCAGCAGCAGCTGATCAGCAAAGGTGGCTGAAGTTGCATCATCCGGCCGCTGCCCCTTCAACTGCGCTTCAGCATCGCGATCACGCCACGGCTTATGGGCGACGCCGCCAAGCGCGACAGCGGCGTCGGCAATCACATCGCCGTCGAGCTTGAGGTTGACCGCCACCGACACCAGGGCAAACGCATAGGACAGCCGATCACGGATCTTCAGATAGGTGTAATTCGTGCTGGGCGCGCCGGGCGGCAGCTCGACGGCTGTGATCAACTCACCCTGCACCAGGGTGTTGTCGCGCTCGGGCTCATTGCCCGGCAGGCGATGAAACTCCGCAAACGGAATGGCGCGTGCCCCGCCCGGCCCCTGCACATGAACGAGTGCATCCAGCGCAGCCAATGCGACGCACATATCCGACGGGTGTGTGGCGATGCAGGCGTCGCTCGCTCCCAGAATGGCGTGGATGCGATTGACGCCGCCAATGGCAGAACAGCCGCTGCCGGGCTCGCGCTTGTTGCAGGCCGTCGAGGTCTCATAAAAATAATAGCAACGCGTTCGTTGCAGCAGGTTGCCGCCTGTCGTCGCAGCGTTACGCAGCTGCGCCGATGCGCCGGCGAGAATGGCGCTCGAAAGCAGCGGATAGCGACTTTCAATCTCGGGGTTCCAGGCGAGGTCCGCGTTGCTGACCAGCGCGCCGATCTTGAGGCCGCCGTTCGGCGTCGGCTCGATAGCGTTGAGCGGCAAGCGATTGATATCGACCACGCGGCACGGCGCTTCGACATTGTACTTCATCAGGTCGACGAGATTTGTGCCGCCCGCAAGCGCCCGCGCGCCTGGCGCAGCGGCCAGCGCCTGCACCGCTTCCTCGACGCTGGCAGCGCGGATATATTCGAACCGGTTCATTGAGCGGCCTCACGATGCGCATGCCGCTGCTGGAGAACATCCTCGATCGCATCGGCGATATTGGTGTAGGCCCCGCACCGGCACAGGTTGCCGCTCATGTGCTCACGGATCTCCTCGCGGCTGTGGGCGCGGCCTTCGCTGAGCAGCCCGACCGCCGAGCAGATTTGCCCCGGGGTGCAATAGCCGCATTGAAAGGCGTCGTGCTCGAGGAATGCAGCCTGCAGCGGGTGCAGCTCCCCGCCATGCGCCAGCCCTTCGACCGTATCAACCGCAGCGCCATCGCGCGATACCGCCAGCACCAGACAGGAGTTGATGCGTCGCCCGTCGATCAACACTGTGCATGCGCCGCACTGGCCATGGTCACAGCCTTTTTTCGTACCGGTATGGTTCAGCTGCTCGCGGAGGAGATCCAGAAGGGTTGTCCATGGCGTCACAGCCATGGCGCGCTGTTCGCCATTAATCGTGAGCGTGATGGAAACGGCCTGCCCCGCGTCCGACCCCGCATGAAGGTCCGCATCCATGTCGCATCTCCTTGGCGAATGATGGATGATAAGTCGGACTGTTTGGAGTCGTTCCAGAGCGTTTGCAGCCTTGGTTTAGCCGATCGTTGCGCGGTAGTCTTTTCTGCTATGACGTCGCCTTGAGATCGATCAGCACAATGCCAAGATCGGGACGCATCTTGCGCTGAAGGTGTTTTGGCGTCTCCGTTACGATAACCTCAAAGGTAGGGCGCACCCTGCCCTCGACCAGATGGCCACCCCGGGTCGAGCCATCGGCGAGCCCCAACACCACATGCATGTGCAGGCTCGCCTTGCCGTCATCGCCCAGCGCAATATCGCCGAAATCGCAGCCTCATTCGCAAAGCGCGTCAGCGCTGCGAGGGCGACGCGACGCAGGACTTCATCATGGTCAACGGAGCTTCGTTCCGCTGCCAACCGCCAAGAAATTCCTGTCGTCATCGAAACTGGTCGCGCTGACAACGGATCGCGCCGAAGGCCGCGCGCATGCGTCGTTCGCGCCTTGGCATGGCATTGATCGCGAACCATGCGACCTCAGGCTTCCGGCTAACAAGCCCCTCCAGAACAGCACCATCGCAATATGACTACGCGGAAGGACGAAATCGTTATATCATAGATAATCTATGATATTTACGGGTGCATCTGCGCGTTTACGGCGATATCGTCGAGAGATCATAGATCAACGCATAAATTATCTATGATTTTATCAACCGATCCTCCTGATCGGACGTAGCCCCCTGCCTTGCAACAGCCCGTTCCCCGACCATGGCGCATGCGGGCGCTGTGAAAGGAAACGATGTCACCCCTCGCCCCGACTGGCCATGCCTTTCCGCTCGCCGCCCTCGCCAATCCTCCACTGACGCCGACCCACGCCGGACGATTGGCCGAAGCTCCATCAAACCCGGAGCGCGCCGCATGATGCCCGAACGCCTGGCGCGCTATGACGCAATGCTGAATCAACTTGAACAGAAGGGCCGACGGCGCAGCCTGACACAGCAGGGCGGCATCGATTTTACATCGAACGACTTTCTGGGGCTTGCCGATTCGCCACGGCTGAAGGCCGCCGTTGCTGCGGCGCTCGCGCGCGGCGTCGCTGTCGGCGCGGGCGGCTCGCGTCTGTTGCGCGGCAATCATCCCGAGCATGAAGCTCTGGAAGCCGAAGCCGCAACTTTCTTCGGCGCCGAACGCGCGCTGTTCTTCGGCAGCGGTTACGCCGCCAATGTCGCGCTGCTGTCGACACTGCCGCAACGTGGCGATCTCGTCGTCTACGACGCGCTGGTCCACGCCAGCACGCACGCCGGCCTTGCTACCACGCGCGCCGAAGCGATCGCCACGCCGCATAACGACGTCGACGCCATCGACCAAGCCATCCGCACCTGGCGCAAGGCCGGCGGCACGGGCCATCCCTGGATCGCGGTTGAAAGCCTCTATTCGATGGACGGCGACCAGGCCCCGCTGGGGGCACTGGCCGCGCTGGCCGATCGTCATGACGGCTTTCTGATCGTCGACGAAGCCCATGCCACCGGCGTTTACGGCCCGCAGGGCCGCGGGTTCTCGGCTGATCTGGAAGGACGCGACAATGTCATCGTGCTGCACACCTGCGGCAAGGCGCTCGGCGCGTCAGGCGCGCTGATTACCGCGAGCCGTCCAATCTGCGATTTCCTCGTCAACCGCGCCCGCCCGCTGATCTTTGCGACCGCGCCGTCGCCGCTGATCGCAGCCTGCGTCCGCGAAGCCTTGAAGATACTCACCGACGAACCGCAACGCCGCGACGACCTGCAGCAGCTGATCACCCTCGCCAATGACCAGCTTCGCACAAACCTCGGCGTCGCAACCAGCGGCTCGCAGATCCTGCCGGTGATCATTGGTGACGACGCCCGCACGGTGCGCATCGCCGCACAGATGCAGGCTGCGGGTTTTGATATCCGCGCGATCCGCCCGCCGACAGTGCCGGAGGGCAGCGCGCGGCTACGCGTCGCCATCACACTGAATGTCGATGCGCCGACCATCACGGACATGCTCGATCACCTCAAGCACGTCATGACAGAGGATCAGCCATGAGCCTGCGCATCGTCGTGACCGGAACCGACACCGGCATTGGCAAGACAGTGTTTTCCGCTGCGCTGACGAACGCACTCGACGCCTGCTACTGGAAGCCGGTGCAATCCGGCCTCGACGGCGAAACCGACAGCGCAATCGTCAGCCGGCTCGGCCGGATCGCGCCAGAGCGGATTTTCCCCGAAGCATGGCGGCTCAACACGCCGGCCTCGCCGCATCTCGCCGCGGAGATCGACGGGGTCACGACTCGATCCCGACGCGCTTGAGCCACCAGTCGTCACGCGGCCATTGATCATCGAGGGCGCGGGCGGGCTGCTGGTGCCGCTGACGCGGCGCACGGTCTTCGCCGACGTCTTCGCCCGCTGGCGGCTGCCGGTCATTCTCTGCGCCCGCACCGGGCTCGGCACGATCAACCATACGCTGCTCTCGCTCGAGGCGATGCGGCAGAGGCAGATCCCGATCCTCGGCGTCGCTTTCATCGGCGACGCCAATCCAGACACCGAACGAACCATCGTGGAAATGGGCGGCGTGACGCGCCTCGGCCGGCTGCCGCTGCTGGATCGGCTCGACCCGGACAGCCTGCGTGACAGCTTCCGCACCCACTTCGACATCTCGCTCTTGCAAAGGACTGTCTCGTGACGCTGCCCCTATCCGCCTCGCCCGTCTGGCACCCGTTCACCCAGCACGCGCTGCAGCCCGCAATGAAGCGCATCGTCAGGACCGAGGGCGCGCGGCTGATCGATGAGGATGGCCGCGCAGTTCTCGACGCGATCTCGTCGTGGTGGGTGATCACCCATGGCCACCGCCATCCAGCCATCATGGAGGCGATCCGCGGCCGCGAGCGAAGCCTTCGACCAGATCATCTTCGCCGAATACACCCACGAGCCGGCCGAGCAACTCGCGCGCGGCTTGATCGCCATCGCGCCGCCGGGCCTCGCGCATGTGTTTTATTCCGACAGCGGCTCAACCGCCGTCGAGGTGGCGCTGAAGATGGCGCTCGGCTTCTTCCACAATCAGGGGCGCCCGCGCTCGCGCATCGTGGTGATGGAGCACGGCTATCACGGCGACACCATCGGCACGATGTCGACCGGCGAACGCGGCGTGTTCAACGCCGCTTATCGAACCGCTGCTGTTCGGCGTCGAGCGCATCCCCTTCCCCGAAGCCGGGCCGCGAGCAGGCGACGCTCGATGCCTTCGCGCGCGCCTGTGCGGGCGGGCAGGTCGCCGCCTTGCTGGTCGAACCACTGGTGCTCGGCGCAGGCGGCATGCGGATGTATCCGCCGCATGTCCTCACCGAGCTGAAGCGCATCGCCGAAGCCCATGGCACGCTGATGATCGCCGACGAGGTGATGACCGGCTGGGGCCGGACCGGCACGCTGTTCGCCTGCGAACAGGCCGGCATCACGCCGGATATCCTGTGCACTTCGAAAGGCATGACCGGCGGCGCGCTGCCGCTGGCAGCGACGCTGTGCTCGGCCGAGATCTTCGCCGCACATCACTCGACCGACCGCAGCCGCACGTTCTTTCACTCAAGTTCCTACACCGCCAACCCGATTGCCTGCGCAGCCGCACTGGCCAACCTGCAGGTCTGGCAAGATGAACCGGTAACGGCGCGCATCGCCGCGCTGGCCGACATGCATCGCGAACGGCTGACGCCGCTGCAATCCGACCCGCGCTTTCGCAATGTTCGCCAGACCGGCACCATCGCCGCGCTCGACCTGAATGTATCGACAAGCGGCTATCTGTCCGATGTCGGGCCGCAGCTGCGGACATTCTTCCGCGAACGCGACCTGCTGATCCGCCCGCTCGGCAATGTGATCTATCTGATGACGCCGTACTGCGTGACGGCCGCCGACCTCGACACCGTCTATGCCGCGATCAACGAGGCAGCGGAGCGGTTCGGTATCGCCGCGCGGTGACCAGAGCGAGCTTCAATATCCGCCATAGCGATTTCAAAACGCCGCGCCGACTTGAAATTGCAATATGACTCGATCCGCACAATGACTAGTGTGACACACGGGTCGTAATCGGAGCGCATATTGCCCAGGCTGGAATCCGAACGGATGTTCGTGGCGGTTGTCGAGACCGGCAGCTTCACTGCGGCTGCCGAACGTCTCGGCACGAGTTCGGGCCAGGCGTCGAAGCTGATCTCGCGGCTGGAAAACGAACTCGGCGTTCGCCTGCTCAGCCGCACCACCCGCGCGGTCTCACCGACAGAAGCGGGGCAAGCCTATTTCGACCGCCTGCGTTCGCTGCTCGATGAGTTCGACAACCTCGGCTCCGCCGTCCGCGATGCGTCGCGCGCGCCGCGCGGGCGGCTGCGACTGACCGCGCCGCTGTCGTTCGGGACGGTCGGGATCGCGCCGGGGCTGAATGAGTTCGCATCAAGGTATCCGGAGATCGAGTTAGATGTCAGCTTTTCCGACCGGGTGGTGAACCTCGTCGACGAAGGCTTCGATATGGCGATCCGGGTCGGCCGGGCCGATGATTCCAGCATGATCGCCCGCAAGCTGTGCGACGTGCGGATTGTCATCGTCGGATCGCCTGACTTCCTGCAGCGCCATGGCAAGCCGCAGACGCCTGCTGACCTCGCCCGGTTCGACTGCATCATCGACACCAATGTCAAAGAGCCCAACCGCTGGAAGCTCCGGGCCAGCAACGGCGCTGCGATCGAGATCACTGTCAGCGGGCGCATTCGCTATTCCAACGCCGAAGCCTGCCTGAAGGCTGCTGAAGCCGGGCTCGGCCTCGCCTGCCTGCCGAGCTTCATCGTCGGCGATGCGCTACGATCCGGTCGTGTCGTGCAATTGCTGCAGCCATTCGAGATCGAGCCCTATACCGTCCACGCGCTCTACCCGCACGGCCGCCATCTCGCGGCAAAAGTCCGCGTGATGGTCGATTTCCTGGCCGCAAGGTACCGCGGCACACCTCCCTGGGAGGAAGGATGGTGACTACTTCCATGGCGGATGCAATCAATTTCCGAAAGAGCTAATTATCATCCTTATCGAAGAAGGTCATGTTCTCCGGTACGCCGCCGCCTGACAGGGCAGCGCTTGAGCATCCCCGAAAGGACACGACCATGACCTACGCACATTCCGCCGACACCGCCGTCGCCGCCCGCCCGGCCATCATCTCCGGCGTGGCCAATGCTGATCTTGCCGCAACCATCCTGCGGATATCGCACGGCATCCTGTTCCTCGCCCATGCCGGACTGAAGCTGTTCGTTTTCACGCCGACTGGCACCGCCGCATACTTTGAAAGTCTCGGTTTCCCCGGCGCCCTCGCGTATCTGGTGATCGCAGCTGAGGTGCTCGGCGGCGTTGCCCTGATCCTTGGCGCCTGGAGCCGCTGGGTCGCCCTCGCGCTCGTGCCGGTGCTGCTCGGCTCAATCTACGCCCCGCATGGCGCGGCGGGGTTCATCTTCTCGAATCAGGGCGGCGGCTGGGAGTTCCCCGCATTCTGGACCATCGCCCTCGTCGTGCAGTCGCTGCTTGGCGATGGCGCGTTTTCCCTGACGCGCTCACGTGACTGACAACTGATCAACAATCCCGACGGCCGTGGCACCCGCTGCGGCCGTTTTTCTTTGCGGGGGCCGGTTGCGGATGCGCGATGTCGCCCCGTCAGCAAGACCGGATCGCGTCGAACAGGTTGTCAGGCAGGATTATCTGATCTGTCGCTGCAGCAGCAGACATGAGCCGGAGAAACTCTCAGGCGACCGACACGACCAAAGCTGTTTTTGGAAATGGTGCCCGGGGGCGGATTCGAACCACCGACACTGCGATTTTCAGTCGCATGCTCTACCAACTGAGCTACCCGGGCAACGTCCCGACAAAACGTCTGGGAGCGGGCGGTTTATAGTCAGCCCTGCCGCCGATGTCTACCCGTCCGGGCGTCGATCAGCGAAGTTTTTCGACAATCGCGTGACATTCAACGCCACGTTGTTGTCGGCACGTTGTTACCCATGAAAACAGGCTCCTTCGTGCCGGCTATTCCTCGTCTTCGTCATCCTCCGGGCGAGACGGGATGGCATAGCTACCGGATAGCCAGCGGTTCAGATCAACATCGCGGCAGCGTTCCGAACAGAACGGATGTGATTCTTCGGTCGCCGGCTTGTCGCAGATCGGGCACAGCTTGATTCGGGCAGCAGTCATTTCAATTCGGCTCGTTCGTCGGTTCAGCAGGCGTCAAGCCAGCCGTCGCGGATGGGGTATCCCTCGCCGCCGAGCAGCGAGATCGTCTCATAAAGCGGCAGGCCGACGATATTGGTGTAGGAGCCGACCATCTTGACCACGAACGACCCGGCGATGCCCTGGACGGCGTAGCCGCCGGCCTTGCCGCGCCACTCGCCCGAATCAAGATAGCAGCGAATGTCGTCTTCGCTCAGCCGCTTGAAGCGCACGCGCGTCTCGATCAGCCGTTGGCGGAACGTGCCCTTCGGCGTCACCAGGCATACCGCCGTATAGACGCGGTGGTTACGCCCCGACAGCAGCCGCAGGCACTGCGAGGCTTCATCGACCAGTTCGGCCTTCGGCAGGATGCGCTGGCCGACCGCGACCACGGTATCCGCCGCGATGATCAGCGAGCCGCGAAAGTCCTCGTCGAGCTGCAGGGCGCGATAGGCGGCGTCCGCCTTGGCGCGGGCCAGCCGGTTGGCGCAGGCGCGCGGCAGCTCCCCGCGTACCGGGGTCTCGTCGACATCCGCCGGGCGCAAGGCGTCCGGCTCGATGCCAGCCTGATTGAGCAGGGCGACGCGCCGGGGCGAACCGGAGGCTAGGACTAGTTTGGGGCGACCAGACATCAGGGCTTTATGCTTCTGGAGGATTGGGAGGCGTCAACGGAAACAGCGCAGGTATCACGACGCCAGATTGGCGCGCACAGGCCCGGCCGCCACGTCGGCGTCATGCGGTCGCGAACCTATCGGAAGCTGCCTGCTTCGACAACCGCCGGTGCGGGGCTCAACCTCCCGGCCGCGCCTTGCCGAACCGCTTGCGAATGCGCAGCATCAGGCCATCGCAGACGTCGCGATAGGCCTGCATACGTTGCTCACGTGAGCCTTCAACATCAGTCGGATCGATGGTCGGCCAATACTCGACGTCAGCGGCAATCGTCCGGGTCAGTTCCAGCGCTTTATGATGCGCTTCCGGCGACAGCGTGATGATCAGGTCGAAATTCAGCCCCTCCCAGTCCTCGAGTTCCTCGAAACTCATCGGCTTGTGGCGGGACATGTCCTGGCCAAGCTCAGCCATCACCGCGACGGCGAACGGATCCAGCTCACCTGTACGCACGCCGGCTGAGCGGACGTAGAGGCCTTTGGGATACATCTGCTGCAACAGGCAGGCTGCCATTGGCGAACGCACGCTATTATGCGCGCAGGCGAACAGCACGGCTTGCGGTGCTTGGGTTCGCCCGGGCAGCTCCACGTTAGCCTCTGCCTATGCTGAGTAAGCCGACAATCATACGCATGCTCCGGCGTGCCGAACGGCGGACCGGACAGTATCGCCGCGCATCCTCAGCCCTTCCAGTGCAGAACAGAAATGAGCGTGAACAGGCGGCGGGCGGTTTCGAAATCGACCCTGACCTTGCCTTCGAGCCGCTCCTGCAGCGTGCGCGAGCCCTCGTCGTGAATACCGCGACGGCCCATGTCGATCGCCTCGATCTTGTCCGGCGTCGCGGTACGGATGGCCTGGTAGTAACTATCGCAGATCATGAAATAGTCTTTCACGATGCGCCGGAACGGCGTCAGCGACAGCAGATGCGCGACCAGCGGCGTGCCGTCCGGCAAGCGGATGTCGAACATCAGCCGGTTACCGGTGATGCCGATATGCAACGTATACGGCCCCGGCTGGATGCCCTCCGGCACGAACAGGTTCTGCTCGATCAGATCGTAGATCGCGATCGCGCGCTCATGCTCGATATCCGGCCCTGACCGCCCGATGGATTCCTCATCAAGCGTGACAGCCGTGATACGGTACAAGGCATCATCTGGTTCGGGATTTGTCATTCCGGGTTCAGGCGCAATCCAACCGACCTCGCATGGGCATCAAGGCCTTCCGCCCTGCCCAATGCCATCGCAGCCGGGCCGAGTGCACGTAGCTGATCCGGACCGCACTTAAGAATCGATGTTCGCTTCATGAAGTCAAGTACGCCCAGCCCCGACGAGAAGCGCGCCGAGCGCGCTGTCGGCAGAACGTGGTTCGATCCGCCAACGTAATCGCCAATCGCCTCGGGCGTATGGCCGCCCAGGAAGATCGCGCCGGCATTGCGGACCCCGCGCGCCAGCGCTTCGGGATCAGCGGTCATGATCTCAAGGTGTTCCGCCGCGATCCGGTTGGCCAGAACCACCGCTTCGTCGAGCGACTTGACCATGATGACCGCGCCGAATTCATTCCAGGAGGCGCGGGCAATCTCCGCACGCGGCAATGTCGCAAGCTGGCTTTCGACCGCCTGCTCGACCTGCCTTGCCAGCTCGGCGCTGGTCGTGACGAGGATCGACTGGGCGTTGACGTCGTGCTCGGCCTGCGCCAGCAGATCACCGGCAATCCAACCGGCATTTGCGGTATCGTCAGCGATCACGAGCACTTCTGACGGGCCGGCGATCATGTCGATGCCGACCTTGCCGAACACCTGACGCTTGGCCGCAGCGACATAGGCATTGCCCGGGCCGACGATCTTGGCAACCGGGGCAATGGTCGCTGTGCCATAGGCCAGCGCCGCGACGGCCTGTGCGCCGCCAATCCGGTAGATCTCGGTGATGCCGGCGAGATGCGCCGCGGCCAGCACCAGCGGGTTGAGCTTGCCATCCGGTGACGGCACCACCATCACCACCCGGTCAACGCCAGCCACCTTGGCAGGCACGGCATTCATCAGGACCGACGACGGATAGGCGGCCGTGCCGCCCGGAACATATAGGCCGACCGCCTCGATGGCGCTCCAGCGCCAACCGAGTTCGACACCGAGGGCATCGGTAAACTGTTCGTCCTTGGGCAACTGTCGCTTGTGGAACAGCTCGATGCGATCGCGCGCCAGTTCCAGCGCCGCGACGGTCTCGCGGTCGCACGCCGCCAATGCATCGGCGATCTCGGCTGACGTGATGCGCAGGCCACCGGCATCAAGCTCGAGCCGGTCGAACTTGCGGGTCGCCTCGATCAGCGCCGCATCGCCACGCGTTGCCACATCGCCGACAATCGTGCGCACCGTGGCGTCGATATCGGCGGAGACCTCGCGCTTCATGGCCAGAAACGCCTCGAAGCGGGTCGGGAAATCAGCGGCGGTCGTATCTAGTCGCAAGGGCATCGTCACACTTCCAGCTAGCCTTGTGCGTCAAGGCCCCTGCTCAATGGCGCGACCTCCCATCGCCGTCAACCCCGTCGGCCTCTGAAAGCCTTTCGGACGCACCAAGCGACGCGGACGGGCGGTTCAGGCGCGCAGGCCGGGCGCGGCGGCAGGCATGGCACTGTCGTCCGTTACGGCCGCTTCTTCGTGGAGATCGGCAAGTTCGCACTCAAGGCATTCCAGCTCGAGGCGGAGCATACCACCATTGGCGAACATCAGCGTGGCGACGCCACCGGGAACATCGGTTGAGCTGAAATCAATCCCGACAAGATCGAGAGTCTCGTCCGGCGCGACGTCCAGATGTTTCGACTTGCACGACAGCACCCGATCAAACCGCAGCGCTGCGGCGAGCCGCCGGGCACTCAGCCCCTCGGTGAAGGTCTGATCCCAATCCAGCCGGCTCATCGCCACAACGAGGCGCTTTTCGCGCTGCTGCCAGATGATATCGCGGACGGCGACGGTCGCGTCCTGCACATGGGTCGAAATGACGGCGAGATCATCGCCGTCAAATGCAATCAGCTTACGTGCAGCGGTCATGGCAATATCCTCACCCTTGGCACTGACGTCGGATTGGAACGTGGACTCTCGGAACTTAACCGCTGATGCGCTCGATCGTTGCCCCGCAGGCGGATAACTTTTCCTCCAGCCGCTCGAAACCGCGGTCGAGATGGTAGATGCGATTGACCATGGTCTCGCCTTCGGCAACAAGGCCCGCGATCACCAGCGACACGGAAGCGCGCAGGTCGGTCGCCATCACCGGCGCACCGCGCAGCTTGCCAATGCCGTCAATCCGCGCTGTCTCGCCATCCAGATGGATCTGCGCGCCGAACCGGGCCAGCTCCTGCACGTGCATGAAGCGGTTCTCGAAAATCGTCTCGGTAATCTCCGAAGAGCCTTCCGCGCGGGTCATCAGCGCCATCAGCTGCGCCTGCAGATCGGTCGGAAAGCCAGGGAACGGCGCCGTCGTCACCTTGACCGGCTTCAGCCCCGTGCCATTGCGCGACACGCGGATGCCGTCGTTGTTGACGGTGATCGTCGCACCGGCCTCGGTCAGCACATCGAGCGCCGACTGCAGCAGCTCGGGCCGCGCGCCGGACAATTGCACATCGCCGCCGGTCATGGCCACGGCCATTGCATAGGTTCCGGTCTCGATGCGATCGGGCAAAACCGCGTGGCGCGCGCCATGCAGCTTGGCGACCCCCTCAATGGTGATTCGCGGGGTGCCTGCACCGGTGATGCTCGCACCCATCTTGATCAGGCATTCGGCGAGATCGACGATTTCCGGCTCGCAGGCGGCGTTTTCGATCACCGTGGTGCCCTTGGCGAGCGTCGCCGCCATCACCGCCACATGCGTGCCGCTGACCGTCACCTTCGGGAAATCGATCACCGCGCCCTTCAACCCATCCGGGGCCTTGGCGATGACGTAACCACCGTCGATGGTCAGGTCCGCGCCCATCTTTTCCAGCGCCATGATCAGCAGATCGACCGGCCGCGTGCCGATGGCGCAACCGCCGGGCAGCGATACCTTGGCTTCGCGCATCCGCGCCAGCAGCGGAGCAATCACCCAGAAACTGGCGCGCATCTTCGAGACCAGCTCATAGGGCGCGGTCGTATCGATGATGTTGGCAGCGGACAGATGCAGCGTCTGGCCCTGATAGTCAGAGTCGCCGTTCCGCTTGCCGGCGGCCATGATGTCCACGCCGTGGTTGCCGAGAATGCGCTGAACCTGCGCCACGTCAGCCAATCGGGGCACGTTTTCCAGAATCAGCGTCTCATCGGTCAGCAACGAGGCGATCATCAGCGGCAAAGCCGCGTTCTTGGCTCCCGAAATTGGAATGGTGCCGTTGAGTTTGCCACCGCCGACGATGCGAATGCGATCCATACCGATTCCCGTTAATTGCTGTAGAAAAACATATACTGCCAACGACGCGGACAAGGCAAACGCGCCTGGCCAATGAACTGAATTCCAATTCCCTATTTCGAGCGGGCACTGGCCTTCGCTGCGCCGGCGAGACGAGGCTGGCTGACCACCCCGTATACCCGAATCGCGAGCCATGACAGGCCTGCGCCCAATGCTCCGCCCGACATTTTTACGAGGGCGTCGCTCAAGCGGCCGTGGCGATCCGGCGTCAGGTACTGCAATGCCTCAAGCAAAAAGGTGCCGAGACAGACCGCGATCAGCACTGTCCAGAAACGCTTCGGGTAAGACAAACCGAACATCAGCCCGACCAGCGCCAGTGCGCTGAACCGTTCGAGGCTGGCGCCGCCCACATTTGGCCGCAGCCCGATTGGCGACAACGTGAAGCAGACGATAAGCGCGACGAGCGCCCAGCTCCCGATCTTGATGAGCTTCAGTGCCATCGATGTTCAAACCAATCTTTTTCCGACCCGCAGCGCCTGCAGGGGGCTCGGCTATTCAGTGAGAGCGCATGCGAGACCGCAGAAAGCGGCGACCACCCAGCCCAATTTCGTTGAAATTACCGTCATGCGAGCTTGTCGGGGGAGAGAATGGCCAATTTAAGGTTCAGCTCCCGCTGTTGCTGCAGCGCGGTTAATTGCACCTTGGCGGCGGACGATGGGTCTTGACGGCATCGCCAGCCGCGCGTCTGCCCGCGCAATCGCTCTCAAGCAAGCGTGGCTCGACCCGAGGCAGAACAGGCGACCGCCCGCAGGCGAACACACATCAAGCCCCTCAAACTCCTTCGCTTGATAGCAAGTCGAGCGGGCGGGACGGCATGCTGCTAACAAAACGCCACAACTACACAAACCGAGCCGGACAGCCTCGACAGGCATGGCCGGAGAATAGCAGGGCTGAGCCTCACCTGCCGACAGGATATCGCGCCAACTAAACTTTTGCAGCGCACTCCGCACTTCTGCGCTTCCCGTCGCGACGAATATTACCTAGCATCTTTGCGACTAACAAAACCCGGAAAACCGGCTCTGCAAAAAACGATATCAGGGAGGCTGATCAGATGACGTCCAAGTCCATGATTGCGGCTGCACTGTTCGTAAGCTGCGCAACATTTTCTCCAGCGACTTCTGCAGAACTCAGGCTGATGACCGGCCCGCAAGGCGGTGCCTGGATTCCCCTCGGCGGTCAGCTGAAAGACATGTGGGAAAAGGCCATTCCGGGGCTGAACGTTCAATCCATGCCAGGCGCGGGCATCGCCAATGTCCGCGGCGTTGACGAAGGCAAGGCGGACATCGGTTTCGGCAACTCCATTTCAACCGTCGATGGCCTCGCAGGGAATGCGCCATTTCCCAAGGCCACCACCAATGTCTGCAACCTCGCAACGCTTTACCCGCAGTACTATCAGCTTGTCGCCAATGCTGACGCCGGCGTGACCAAGGTTGCCGACCTCAAGGGCAAGGCGATCACCACGCAGCAGCGCGGCAACACGGGCGAGCTGATCACCAAGCAATTGCTCGAGGTCAATGGCATTTCGTACAGCGACCTGAAGGTGAGTTTCGTCAGCTATACTGACTCGGTGAACCAGATGAAGGACGGCCACGCCGTCGCCTTCGGCCTCGGCACGCAGATCCCCGCCGGTTCAATCATGGATCTCGCAGCCGGGCGCGACATCGTTTTGATTGACCAGAGCGACAGCTACGAGAAGATCAAGAAGCTCAATCCGGGCTACACTTTGCAGACCGTCCCGAAGAACACCTATCCGAAACAGACCAAGGACGTTCAGGTGATCGCTTACGCCACCCATCTCGTGGTGTCATGCAAATTGCCTGCAGACGACGTCTACAAGATGGCCAAGGCGATCTACGCCAATCGCGACAGCATGGCGACAATCGCCAAACCGATTGGCACGATGAGCTATGCTGACATGGGCGCTGACATTGGCGTTCCTTTTCATCCAGGCGCTGCCCGCTTCTACAAGGAAGTCGGCGTCACCGTGAAATCGAACTGAACGTCACAGGGCCAGCGGCAGCAGATGCGCCGCCGGCCCGTCAGTCGCAGCAGCACATTGAGAGCAGGGCAATATGAAGTTCAACCTGAGCTACGGCAGCCTCGTCCGTTGGGCGGTGACGCTCATTTCGGTCGCGATGGCGATCTACCATATCTGGGCCATCGCATTGGGGACCCCCGAAGCCGTCTGGTTTCGCGGAACTCACCTGATATTTGCATTGACCCTGCTGTTCCTGATCTATCGGTCATCAGGATCAACTGATGGCAACCCGACCGTCTCGGACCTTGTGCTGCTCGCGCTCTCGCTCGCGCCGATCTTCTACCTGTTCATCAACTACGAATACATCATCACGCGCATTTTCTACGTCGACGACCTCACCACGCTCGACATGATCATGGGCACGCTGCTCACAGTCATGGTGATGGAAGCCACGCGCCGGGTGATCGGCCTCGCGCTGCCGCTAACGGCGGTGGTTTTCATTTTGTACGGACTGTTCATCGCCAATCTGGATGTCATGCGGATGCTGGACCAGCTCTACATGACAACTGAAGGCATATTCGGCATTACGCTGTCGGTCTCGGCGGCCTATGTGCATGATCTTTGTGCTGTTCGGCAGCTTCATGGAACGCACCGGCACCGGCCAGCTGTTCATGGATTTCGCCATGAGCCTGACCGGCCACACGGCGGGCGGCCCGGGCAAGGTGTCCTGCGTCAGCTCAGCGCTGTTCGGCACCATCTCAGGCAGCGCCGTCGCCAACGTGATGGTCGATGGGCCGATCACCATTCCGCTGATGAAACGATCAGGCTTCCCTGGCGCATTTCGCGGCTGGCGTGGAAGCTGTCGCCTCAACCGGCGGCCAGATCATGCCGCCAATCATGGGCGCGGCGGCCTTCGTCATGGCGGAATTTCTGGGCGTCGCCTACAGCCAGGTGGTGATCTGGGCGATCATTCCCGCCATCCTTTATTATGTGGCCTGCTTCTCTGCGGTGCATTTCGAAGCCAAGCGCCGCGGCCTTGTCGGCGTGCCGCGCAGCGAGCTGCCGAGGCTCGGCGCAGTCATGCGCGAGCGCGGCCACATGTTCCTGCCGGTGCTGGTGATCCTGTTCGTGATGTACTCGGGCTACAGCGCCCCCATGGCGGCGCTTGCCGGCACCGCCGCCTGCTTCCCTGTTGCGGCGATGCGCAAATCCACCCGCCACTATGTCACCTTCGGCAATCTGATCGGGGCCTGCGTCGACGGCGCGCGCAATGCCCTGCCCGTCGCGCTCGCCTGTGCTGCGGCTGGCATCGTCATCGCCATCGTCACCCTGTCCGGGCTCGGCATCGTCTTCACCCAGTTCGTTGTGAACCTGTCGCAGAGCTACCTGCTCCTCGCGCTGATCTTCACGATGATCGCTGGCATCATCCTCGGCATGGGCATGCCGACGACGCCAGCCTACATCCTGATGACCGCCCTGCTGGTGCCGGCGATCGTCAAATTCGGCGTCACCGTTCCCGCCGCACATATGTTCGCGTTCTATTTCGCCGTGCTCTCTGCGATCACCCCGCCGGTTGCCCTCGCCGTCTTCGCGGCCGCCGGGATCGCTCGAGTCCGACCTCTGGGCGACGGGTCTCGCCGCTGTCCGCATCGCCGCAACCAGCTTCATCGTGCCGTTCATGTTCGTCTATGAACCGGCGCTGCTGATGATCGGCGACTGGTCGACGATCATCTGGAGCAGTTGTTCCGCGGCGATTGGCGTTCTGATCTTTGCGGCAGGTCTGCACGGCTATTTCCTGACGCACTCCAAGCATTGGCAGAGCGCCATGCTTGTTGTGGCTGGCCTGCTGCTGATCGACCCGGGGCTGCTCACTGACCTGATTGGCGTCGCCATGCTCGGCGTCGTCGTGGCGAGCCAATGGCCCGCGCGGCGGTTGGCGGGGCTAGCGGCGACTGAGGCTGTGCCGGACTGACAGCCCGCACATCACAGGCATGGCCGCAACCTGCCGGCCGTGCCTGTACAACGTCCCGTGCAAGTCCGTCGCCCCCGGTCATTCATCCCGCTGCGAATTACTGCATTGTCGGAGCGTTGCAGCCAAATCTAAAGTCCTGTCACGCCCTGAATATCGTGTGATGCGATGGCAAAAAAATCATCATCCTCTCTGACGGTACGGGTAACGCAGCTTCCAGCGTGTGGCGAACCAATGTCTGGCGCATGTTCACGGCGCTTGACCTTTCCGGCAACGAACAGGCGGCCAAGTATGACGATGGCGTCGGGACGTCGTCGTTCAAGCCACTGGCGTTGCTTGGCGGCGCATTCGGCTGGGGCCTGAAGCGCAACGTCATCTCCTGCTATAAGTTTGTCAGCCGGAACTATGAGCCAAAGATGGAGGAGCTAACGGCTGACGCACTTGCCGAGAAAGGTGCTTCCGAACTGTTCTTCTTCGGTTTCAGCCGTGGCGCATTCACAGTCCGGGTCATCACGGCACTCATTCTCGATCAGGGCGTGATCAAGGGGGTCACAGACAGCGACCTGCACCGGCTCGCAACACGCGCGTATCGCACCTATCGCGCTGACAAGTACAAATCCATCCTGCGTATCGAAGTGCCGCTTCGTATGCTGCGCGACGGCGTCATCGCGATGATTGACCGGATCAGGGGCGTCAAACCCTATGACAAGGCCAAGAATCTGACGGTCGAGTCGATCGCATTCGTCGGCGTTTGGGACACCGTGGCGGCTTACGGCCTCCCGATCGACGAGTTGACGCGCGGTATCAGTGACTGGATCTGGCCGCTGTCATTGCCCGATCGGGTGCTGAACCCGCGTGTGAGAAAAGCCCGTCATGCGGTGGCGCTCGACGATGAGCGGACGACCTTTCACCCTGTATTATGGACTGAGGAGGGCGAGGAAGAAAAGCGGGGTACCGACGACAAGCTGTGGGTCAGGGATCAACGCATCGCGCAGGTCTGGTTCGCCGGCATGCATGCCAATGTCGGCGGCGGATATCCTGATGATTCACTGGCCTATGTGCCGGTTGAATGGATGTTCGATGAGGCAAGGGAATGCGGCCTCGAATTCAAAACGCGACGGGAAGCCACTCCCGACACCGCCCGGCTGTTCAAATCGAACCGTGACACGGATGGCCGGCTCTATAACTCCCGCGCCGGGCTTGGCGCCTATTATCGCTATGGCCCACGCGATATTGCCGAACTGATTGCCTACAAGAAGCGCGGCCGCCGCGGCATGCTGGTTCAGATCGAGCGACCGAAGATCCACCACAGCGCCTTCAAGCGGATCGATAGCGGGCGCAACGCCTATGCGCCGATCGGTCTGCCGGCCACCTATGACGTCGTCAATGAGACGGGGGAGATACTGCCGGTATCGACGTTCGGGTTTGAAACCGACGAACAAGCGGTCAAGCGCCTCACCGCGCAAAACCGGATCTGGAATCTGGTCTGGCTGCGACGGGTGACTTACTTTCTCACGGTGGCAGCATCGCTCTATCTCATGATCGGGCTGGTGTTGCGCGACAGCCCGGCGAAAAACGAGTTCTCCTCCCCCATCCGCTGGGTCTCGGAGGTGCTTCGGTTCCTGCAATCCTTTCTGCCTGGCGGATCGAGCTACTGGATCAACGCCTGGGCGCGCCAACCCGAACTGTTCCTGATCACGTTCCTGCTGATCATCGGCCTGATCTGGTGGAACCTGAGGCTCGGCAGCCGCATCCAGGACGTCATGGACGTCGTTTGGCGCACGCGCGGTGAGACCGCCATCATTGCACCGAATGCATTTCATCGCGCCGTCGCCGCGCTGCGCAACAATTGGCTCTATCGAGGATCCATCGAGTTCGCCAAACGATCTGGCGTGCCATTCCTGTTCGCCGTTGCTGTGGTGATTTATGGCTTCGGCATACTCAGCCATATCGCGTTCAACGTCGCCGATGCCGCAGGCGCCTATTGCAAGGAAACGCCGGCGGCGAACCGCAAGCAGGTCAATCTCGGCATCGAGCAGCCGGCCATTGCAACGTTCAAGACCATTGATCTGTGTTTTGCCACCGGCCTGACCGTGCGGGCCGGCTATAAATACGAGATCACGATCCGCGATGCGCAGGGCTGGGCGAATGGCGATATTCCGACGACCCCGCATGGCTATGGCTTCAAGGGCCAGCCTCTCGCTCAGCAGATCTTCATGGCCGTAACCTATCCGATGCGGCGGATACTGGCGCGCTCCACGTTCAACCTGATCGCCCGCGTCGGGAGCGCGGGTAACGACGAATACTTCCTTGATCCCTATCCGTTCACAAAGGACGGGCAGCGGGTTCCCAACGCCTATCGCGACAAGATCAAGGCACAGCGCGATGGCGAGTTGTTCCTTTATGTCAATGATGCGGTGGTTGCCCTGCCGTGGTGGACGCGGTGGTTCTATGCCAGCCACAAGGGCAGCGCCAACATCACAGTGAATGTCGTGAAGTGACCCGCGCTGATGCCCATAGGACTTGGCACGGACCGAATAGGGACTGATGTCGCGTCAATCCGCGCCGAGTGTCGCAAAAGAAATGGTGATCCCGGGAAGACTCGAACTTCCGACCTACGGTTTAGGAAACCGCCGCTCTATCCGGCTGAGCTACGGGACCGGACCCTGCTTCTTGCTCCAGGGGCGGCGCATCCTTACCAGAACGGCCCCTGCCTCGCTACCCCCACGCGGCGCCACCGCTTCACGCTCTACGATCGGCCTGCTGACGCTCAACGCGGCCGCGGGCTGGCGCCACGAACGCCGCAACGCAATTGCCGAGGTCTCGGTCGCTGGCGTCGCCGGAAACTTCATCGCGACCGGCGCACACCGAAGAACGTGCAATCGTCGCGCGCGGTTATATCAGCGTGATCGCGTGCAGAGATTTGACCACCATTGCGGATCGACCGCCGGAGGCTTCAGGTGCCGCAGGCACGGTCTTGCGACTGTGAAGCCAGTGAAACTTATCAACAGCTTTTCGCGGCGACTCGCGCGGTCTCGGTCCGCGACGGCGGCTTACATCACTCGGTGATGACCATCGCCCAGAACATTCGATATTTGGATTTCGGATTGGCCGCCGAGGCAACGCCGATCTTTCGCGCGCCCGGGATCAGCAGGTTCTCGCGATGGCCCGCACTATCCTTCCATTGCTGAAGGGTCTCATCAAAGGTGAGAAAGCCGGCAGCGACATTCTCTGCAGCTTGAGCTCTGCGCAACTTGCCGACGCGCGCTTCGAACGGTCCGGCGGCTGTGTGGTTGACGACATTCTGCGCCGCCATCGCACGAGCTTGCTCAAGGGCAAGCGCCGTCAGCCGACTGTCCATCTGCACAGGTTTGAGGCCCTGTTGTTTTCGGAAGGCGCTCACGGCGCTGGCGTAGTCCGCACGCGCCGGGGCGGAAAATGTAACTGCGGCAAGGCCCAGCAAAGTCCAAACGCCCCACTTTCGCATAGTTTGATGCATAGAATTACTACCTTACCAGGAGTTGCATTCATCACGCATCCTGATCGTTGGTAGCGAATTGAGGTGAATTCGGGACGGCTCGATCATCCTCTGCCCAGACTTCACATTCTTCCCGAACGGCGATCACAAAAAAGAAACGGCCGCCGAATGGCGACCGTTTCATTAGCATCTTCAACGACTAAGCACGACAGCGCCAGTGGCGATCTCGCGCTATGCCAAGTCTTGGATGGCCTTACTTCTTGGACTTCTTGCCAGCGGCCTTCTTGCCTGCAGCCTTCGGCGCGGCCTTCTTGGCGGCGGCCTTCGGAGCAGCCTTCTTGGCGGCAGCCTTCGGCAGCGAGCCTTCTTGGCAGCCTTCGGAGCAACCTTCTTGGCGACGGCCTTCGGCGCAGCCTTCTTGGCAGCCTTCGGCGCAACCTTCTTCGCGGTTGCCTTCACTGCGACCTTCTTGGCAGCCTTCGGAGCAACCTTCGCTGCTACTGCCTTCTTGCCCTTGGCGACGGGAGCAGCTGCGCCCTTCTTGCCAGCAACAGCAGCCGACTTTGCCTTGCGGCGACGATGGCCGAGCGGAATGCCGAGCTTGATAGC
The DNA here is from genome assembly GCA_963717905.1 of uncultured Alphaproteobacteria bacterium. Classification (GTDB taxonomy): domain Bacteria; phylum Pseudomonadota; class Alphaproteobacteria; order Rhizobiales; family Xanthobacteraceae; genus Tardiphaga. Next base: position 773,685 of record CAVQXM010000006.1, on the reverse strand, counting down.
CTTCTGGCGCAACGAACCGCCGGTGCGATCCATCAAACGCGAAATCTCTGCGAGAGGGGTCTGCGCCTTCGAATGAGCGCGAAGCTCCTTCTCGTCTTGCCTTCGTGTACTCGCGACGGACGAGTTTCTTAACCGCTTTCTTAGCCATAGTAGCTCCAATTCCGAGATGGTCTTTTTTACTGATCAGCGTCGCGTTTCGCGCCGCCGGGAAGTTCAATATTGAAATAGACGGATCGCACTCTGCGTGTTCACTGCCACAAATCACGCGCTATCTATACTAGAGAAGACATGACGTATATAGCCCTCGCCAGCACTATCAGACATCAGTGATAGCGAAAGCACGCGTGATGATCGCACTATGATATTGCGATCTTCGCGATAAACCTCATTTGCAACCTGCGATTTACCTTCTCGATAAGTTTATTGAGGTGGTGCAGCATGGACTACGTAACAACGCAGCCTGTTTTCTCAATTTAAAGGATACGTTGCCGCTTTACGGTACCTTTTGCGGGCTCTACACGTACCCATGTTTGGTTGAGACCCACTGCCAGCTTGATCTGCGCGCCGTAATTCGGCGTCGCGAACGGTGACAAACTCATAATGCCGAGCACATCGACGCTGCTTGTCATCGTCGTGCAGTAACAGCGGCGGACCGTTGCTCGCGCGTGCTCGACCTTCACATCAAGCCGCAAACAGCCGTGGGTCCTGCCGATACAAGCTCAATCGTGATGCATGCACGGGGATCACTGACGTGCCCATCGCGCTATTCAGCGAGAGACCGCAAGCGTCGTCGCATGATGTCATGATCGCAGGCACATCGCTGAGAACAGCGTCAGGACTCATCGAAACCTGCGCGTCATCCTGGTTATGCGATGCGTCGCCCGATCAAGCTCTCCGCCAAGCAATGAGCGTGCGTGTCGCTTGTCGGTGCTCGCTGCAGATCCGATCGGTTCACCTGCGCGCTTCGGCAAGTCCTTCAATCACGAAGGTTGGTTCGACGTCGCCCTCCAGACTTAAATCATATTTTACCCTGAAGCGTGGTTGTCGGAAAGAAGAGCCGTTTTAGCGACGGTACTTAGCTAAAAAGAGCGGTAATTAAGGGATGATTAGCTGGAAAATACTACCTGTGCGGTAGACATCTCCGCGCAAGGGCACTCCGATGCGTCCGTTCCAGTTTGATTTCTCGCTTGCCCGGTTCATCCGATCCGACCGCGGCAACATCGCCATTATTTTCGCACTGACGCTGCTGCCGGTGATGGGATCCGTTGGCGCCGCACTGGATTATGCGCAGGCCTCGTCGCTTCGATCAAAGCTGCAATCGGCGATCGACGCCGCCAGTGTTGGCGCTGTCGCCCGCGTATCTCCGGCCTATGTCGCTGCGGGTGCGATGACAGGGGACGGCATCATTGCCGTCGGCGAAACAGACGCGCGCAATATTTTCAAAGGCAACACAGCGACGCTGACGGACATCACGGACTCGATCGTGACCGCCGAGGTTCGTAAAACAGGGCAACGCGTCGATTCGACCGTCAGTTTTCAAACGCAGATCAAGACGTCGTTCCTCAGCGTTCTTGGCTTCAATTATCTGACAATTGCGGGAAGTTCGTCTTCAAGCGCGTCGATGCCGAGCTACATCGATTTCTATCTGTTGCTCGACAATTCGCCGTCAATGGGATTTGCCGCTACGGATGCCGACGGCACCCGGTTAAAAGCGAAGACTGGCGGCTGCGCCTTCGCCTGCCATGACAAGTCGAACACCAACAGCAGCTACAAGATCGCCAAGGACAACAACATCCTCATGCGCATCGACGTGCTGCGCGACGCCACCCGCACGCTGATGGATACGGCTACAAACATGCAAACCTACACCGGGCAGTTCCGGATGGCGTTGTATGATTTCAACGACAAGATCTCCAACACGTCGTTAAGACGTCTGTTCACTCTCTCGTCCAGCCTCAGTTCAGCCAAGACTGCCGCCAATGCGCTCGACCTGATGTCCACAGCCAAGCACGGTGAAAACAGCGACCAAGGCACGCAGTTCACGACGATCCTGCCGCTTCTGAAGGATGAAATTACGGGCGCGCCGGGCACCGGTACGAAGGCCTCGCCCTTGAAATACATGTTCTTCGTCTCTGACGGATTGTCCGACGAAAAAAACGCCAACTGCATCAAGCCGACGGCTTCAGGACAACGATGTCAGGCCCCAATCGATACGAAGCTCTGCACGGCGATCAAAGACAAAGGCATCAAGATCGCAGTGCTCTACACCACTTATCTCGATCACTCGTACAATGACTGGTACCGAGACTGGATCGCAAAATATAACATCGGCCCGTATCAACCATCGCTCAACAGCGAAATCGCCAAGAACATGGAAACCTGCGCCTCGCCGGGCCTGTTCTTCGAGGTCAGCCCCACCCAGGGCATCACCGAAGCGATGATTGCGCTTTTCCAACGCGCATTGGCGGATGCCCGTATCGTCAACTGACACATATCAAACTACCCGCACATCAAGCGCCGCTCTATCCAAGCGGCGCTTGATCGCGCAGTACGGGCGCGAGGGTCACCAGGGCGATGCCCTGCCTGAGCGCATTTCGACTGATTTTCGCCGCAAATCCGCAATTTTCTCCCCATCACAATCTTGTTTTACCGCGTCGCTTAGCTTGCCTTACAAAGCCGTCGGGAACGAAGCTCCTGCGTTCAGGGTTAGCAAGCGTGCCCCGAGCACGATGACATGGGAGACGGTTACGATGGGACTTTTGGATATTTTGAACGGCATGGCCAATGGACCACGTGCGCCCGAGACCGCAGGTCAGGACGGCGGCAAGAGCGATGGCATGTCGCCCATGACCATGGCGATCCTTGCCCTGCTCGCCTACAAGGCGATGAAACATTTCGGCGGAAACGATCAGCAATCGCCTGACGCCCAGCGCATCCCCTCGCCGCAGCCCGGCACCACCACCGCCTCGACAGGCGGTATCGGCGATTTGCTGAACGGCAGCGGCGGCTTGGGCGGATTGCTAAAAGGCGGCCTTGGCGGCTTGCTGGCTGGCGGCGCAGCAGGCAGCATCCTGAGCGGCGGCCTGGGAGATCTCGTCAAGACCATGCAGCAGAAGGGTCTCGGCGACACGGCTAACTCATGGGTAAGCAACGGACCCAACAAGCAGATCGACAGCAATGACCTTGCCAACGCGCTCGGCTCGGATCAGATCAACGCCCTCACTTCCCGCACCGGAATGTCGCGCGACGAACTGCTCGGCGAGTTGAGCCGCTATCTTCCCGAGGTCGTCAACGACATCACGCCGGACGGTCGCCTGCCAACCGACAGTGAAATCTCGCGTTGGCTCTAACGCCTGTAATCAAGCACATGAGGAGCTAAACTATGGGCGGCATCATCTGGATCATTGTGGTTGGCTTCATCGCCGGGATCATCGCGCGCATCATCTCTCCCGGCCCCAATAATCCGAGCGGCTTCATCCTGACAACGGCGCTCGGAATCGCCGGCGCATTCCTGGCGACCGCCATTGGCCAATGGTTCGGTCACTACAGCCCCAACCAGGGCGCGGGCTTCATCACAGCCACGATTGGCGCGATCATCGTGCTGTTCATCTGGAACAGGATCGCCGCGCGTCGATCCGTCTGATCAACGATGTATTTGATAGAAAAAGCCCGCACACAGCTGCGGGCTTTTTCCTGTCAGTGGATCGAAGACGATCAGAGAAGGTGAAGGCCAGCGTCCATCCGCACCAGTTCGCCAGTCATGTGCGCCGACGGCGGCGTCGCGAGGAAGACGATCAGATTGGAGATATCGTCTGCCGAAGACGCCAGCTTCAGCGGCGTGCGTGCGACAACATTATCGCGCACCTTCTTCGCAGCTTCCGCGCCACGCCCCTTGGTGAACCAGGGCGTATCGATATAGCCAGGGCATACCGCATTGACGCGGATGTGCGGCGCCAGCGAGCGTGCCAGCGACAGCGTGATCGAATTGAGCGCACCCTTGCTTGCTGAATAAGCCACCGATGAACCGCTGCCGGTCGCGCCGGCGATCGACGAAACGTTGACCACCGCCGATGCGCGGCCAGTGTAATCCGATCCGGCTTCGAGCAGGGCGCGGGCCGCCCGCACCATCTGGAAGGGGCCAATCGAATTGACCGCATAGATGCGCTGGAAATCTTCCGCTGACAGACCATCAAGATCCGCGTGCGGCACATGCTTGGTCATGCCGGCATTGTTGACGAGGCTGTCGACCCGCCCCCAACGCGCGGCCGCTGCCACGATGCGCTTGCAATCCTCATCGCGCGACACATCGCCCTGCACAACCGCGACATCAACGCCAGCTGCACGGCACAGGTCTGCGGTTGCTTCGGCTTCCTTGGCGCTCGAAGCGTAGTTGACGACAATGCGCATGCCCTGCTGGGCAAGCTTCACGGCTGTCGCCGCCCCCAAGCCCGAGGCCGACCCCGTAACGATTGCGCACAAACCCTCATTTGCCATTTATGTTCCCCCTTGTTGATTGGTGCTGTTCTGCGCGCCACCATATCGTTGAGGTACGGGGAACTTCAATCAAGCCGAGGGCAACGTAGCGCGAATTATTCGCGCGCTGTCCACTGAGCGGAATAACAACTGGCGCGGCTCATGCTACGAGCGCGCCCCGCCCCTCCAACATCGCCGCTTGTCAGGGACAGGGCTTTTCCGCATCATATCACCCGACATCAAGACGGCACGCGGGTGACAGCTACCTCCCGCGCAAAGCTGCGACAGAAAGAGGGACGCTGTGACGGAGAGTGACAATATTGTTGCCGAGACCGCTGAACGGATATTTGCGGATCTCGCTGACCCTCAAACGATCAATGGAAGCAGGGACGACGGCTGGAAAGCGCCGCTATGGCGTGCGCTCGCTGACGCTGGCTTGCCGCTCACCTGGGTATCAGACGAGTTTGACGGCTCGGGCGCCAGCCTTGCTGAAGGATTCAGCGTGCTCAACGCCGCTGGCCGCGCCGGCCTTTCCGTCCCCCTCGCCGAAACCATGTTGGCCGGATGGCTGCTGGAGCAAGCTGGCATCGCCAGCCCCGGCGAGGCCATGACCGTTGCGCCAGCGCAGCCGCGCGACAAGATCACGCTCAATGCTGACGGCACACTGACCGGCACGGCGCGTGATGTGCCCTTTGCCCGCGACGCCCGGCACATCGTTGTACTCGCAGAGAGCAGCACCGGTGCATCGATTGCGCTTGTCGACGCGAGCACGGTTCAGATTGCCGCCGGGCTCAACCTCGCCAGCGATGGCTCCGACACACTGACCTTCAAAAACATTGCGCCGATCACCCTCAAGCCCGCGCCGTCGGGCTTCAACCGAACGTCGTTGATGCTGATGGGCGCGGCGATCCGCAGCCTGCAAATCGCAGGCGCGCTCGAGAGCATGCTCGATATCAGCGTACGCTACGCCAACGAGCGCGTCGCATTTGAGAAGAAGATCTCGAAATTCCAGGCTGTGCAGCACAATCTGGCGAAGCTCGCGGGCGAAGTCGCCGCAGCGCTCGCGGCTGCGACCTCCGCCGCTGATGCAATCAGCAACAGTGCGGACGCCGACGCGCTGTTTCTCGAAGTGGCCGCAGCCAAGATCCGCTGCTCCGAGGCCGCAGAGAAGGGCGCAGCCATCGCCCATCAGGTGCATGGTGCGATCGGCTTCACGTCGGAACACATCCTGCATCGCTACACCCTGCGCGCGCTGGCATGGCGTGATGACTTTGGCAGCGAAAGCTACTGGGCGGTGGAGCTCGGCAATCTCGTCGCCAAGCGCGGTGCGGATGATCTGTGGCCGCTGATCGCGTCGCGATGACGCCGAACGCATCGATCAACCAAGTTCAGGAATAAGCGAGACGGCTCGACAAGACCGATCTCATCGACAAACGAGACCCAGCCATGACTGCAGCCCTTCGCTTTGATCCGATCCGACTGCCGCCCGAATGCGAGACCCTGCGCAAGGAAGTGCGCGCATTCCTCGCTGAGGAAATCGCCGCGGGGACTTTTGATCCGCACAAGCCTGATCGCGAAGATAGCGATAACCCGGAATTCAGCCGCCGTGTTGGCGAACGCGGATGGCTCGGCATGACCTGGCCGAAGCAATACGGCGGCCATGAACGCAGCTTTCTTGAACGCTATGTCGTGACCGAGGAAATGCGTATCGCCAACGCGCCGGTGCGGCGCTTCTTCGTCGCCGATCGCCAGAGCGGCCCGGTGCTGCTGAAATATGCGCCGGAGCATGTGAAGCAGGACATCTTGCCCCGCATCTGCAAGGGCGAACTGTGCTTCTCCATCGGCATGAGCGAACCGAACTCCGGCTCCGATCTGTTCGCCGCCAAGACCAAGGCGACCAAGACTGATGGCGGCTGGCTGATCAACGGCTCCAAGATCTGGACCACATCGGCGCATATGGCCGATTATATGATCGCGATCTTCCGCACCTCGCCGCCGACCAAGGAGAATCGCCGCCACGGCCTGACGCAGTTCCTCGTGAACATGAAGACGCCCGGCATCAAGGTGAACCCGATCAGCCAGATCACCGGCCAGACGGAATTCAACGAGGTCGTCTTCACCGACGCTTTCATTCCCGATGACTACCAGCTTGGCGAGATCGACGGCGCCTGGAAGCAGGCGACATCCGAACTCGCCTATGAGCGCAGCGGGCCGGAGCGTTTCCTCGAAACCTATTACGTGCTGACAGAACTCGTCCGCGCCATCGGGCCTGATCCGGATACGCGCAGCGCGGAGGGCATCGGCAGGCTGGTGGCGCAGCTTCACACCATGCGCCGCATGTCGGTGTCTGTCGCCGGCATGCTGCAAGCTGGCAAGGAGCCAGTCGTCGAAGCCTCCATCGTCAAGGACATCGGCACGTTGTGGGAACAGCAACTGCCGCATCGCGTGCGCGACCTCGCCGCCTTCATCGAGGCTGATCCGTCCAACCATGCAACGCTGCATGATCAACTCGACTTCGCGATGAAAACCGCGCCGAAACTCACCATTCAGGGCGGCACCACCGAGGTTCTGCGCGGCATCATCGCTCGCGGACTCGGCCTGCGCTGACCACACGCATCTCCAATCCATTCAAATAAGACGACCGAGGACACCATGGGCACATATCAAGACATCGGCATCGAAAAGATCGGCCACGTCACCGTCATTGAGATTCAGCGACCGCCGCTGAACTTCTTCGACATCTCGCTGATCAACCAGATCGCTGATGCGCTGACTGAAATCGACAATGACATTGAGGCGCGCGCCGTCGTGCTCGCGGCGCAGGGCAAGGCGTTTTGCGCCGGCGCCAATTTCGGCGATCCGAACCGTCAGGAAACCGAGACCGTCAAGAAGGATGGCGATCCGGCCGACAGCCTCGGCGAGATCAGCCATCTCTACATGCAAGCGGTGCGGATTTTTCGCAACAAGAAGCCGATCGTCGCGGCGGTGCAAGGCGCAGCCATTGGCGGCGGCCTGGGCCTCGCGGTCTCGGCGGATTTCCGAGTCACTTGCCCCGAGGCGCGCTTCTCTGCCAACTTCACCAAGCTCGGCTTTCACCCTGGCTTCGGCCTCACGGTGACGCTGCCCGAGCTGATCGGCAAGAACAACGCCGAGCTGATGTTCTACACCAGCCGCCGCGTCACCGGTGAAGATGCATTGAAGATGGGCCTCGCCAACGTGCTTGTGCCGCAAGATCAGGTGCGCACCGCCGCGATCAAGCTCGCCAGCGAGATTGCCGAATGCTCGCCGCTCGGCCTGATCTCGACGCGCGCCACATTGCGCGACGGGCTTGCCGACCGGGTGATGGCGGCGACGCATCACGAACTCGCCGAGCAGACGCGGCTGCGCAAGACCGAGGACTTCGCCGAAGGCGTCAAGGCGACCGAAGAACGTCGCGTTGCGAATTTCAAGGGACGCTGAAGCTCTTATCGCGACCAATGGCCGGGCGTGCCCGGCCAATGTCTTTAGTGAGCAGTCACCTTCGGCACGACCAGTGCATCGACGATAGTGACTCCCTGCCCGGCAGGATGCACCAGGACCGGATTGAGCTCGATCTCGCTGACCGTCTCGCGTGATGCCGCGGCGAGCGCCGAGACCTGCGCGATCAATTGCGTCAGCGCGGCAACGTCGGCAAGCGCAGCGCCCCGGAAGCCGTGCAGCAGCGGCGCGGCCTTGAGGCTGTCGATCATCAATCGTGCATCATCAGCGCTGACCGGCGCAGGGCGATAGACGACATCGCGGAACAGTTCGGTGGTCACGCCGCCGAAACCGACCATCACCATCGGCCCGAACGTCGCATCATTGAGCGTGCCAATGATGATCTCGACACCTTTCGCCGCCATCGGGCTGACGAGTACACCCTGAAGATCAGCCGCGGGCCGCTGCGCGCCGACGCTTTCAAGCATGTCACGATAGGCGGCGCGCACCGCTTCAAGCGACGTGAGATTCAAATGAACGCCACTGACCTCGCTCTTGTGCGGGATATCGCGTGACTGGATCTTCATCGCCAGCGGCAAGCCGACCCGGCTGACCGCATCCGCGAGCGCAGAGACATCCTGCACCAGCACGTCATCCGGTATCGTCACGCCAGCTTCAGCCAGCAATCGCTTGCTGTCATGCTCGGAGAGTGACGGCGCTGAGGGGCGCAACTGCGGCACGGTAGCGAGCGCCTGGCTGTGCCCGGCGGCGCTGAATTGCGCCCGCGTCACCATGGCTTTCATGGCCGTGCTGACATGGGTGAGGCCGGGCAGGACAACGACGCCTGCCTCCGCGAGGCTTGCGCGTGCGAAGTGGGATGGCAGTGTGTAGCTGTAAAACACGATCGGCTTCAACTGCGCATCGATCACCGGCTTCAGCTCGGCCAGTTTGAACGGGATCCGCGTATCGTTGGAGAGCGACAGCACCACCAGAATGGCGTCGACTTCATCCGATGCCGCCAGCAGTTCAAGCGTTGTCTGCAGGCCGCCGCTATGCACCGCCTGTGCGGTGATGTCGATCGGGTTACGCGGCGAGCCGTAGGACGGAATCATGCTGCGGATCTGTCCCTGCACTTCTGGCGACAGTTCCGGCACCTGCAGCCCCTGCGCCGAGACTGCGTCGGCGCCCCAGATGCCGGCGCCGCCGGATACGGTGAGCACCGCGACCCGATCGCCCTTCGGCAACGGATTGGATGTCAGCGCCGCAGCGATCGCCACCGCTTCATCGAGGTCGTTCGAGACAATGAAGCCGTAGCGCGCGAACACTGCATCATAGGCAGCGGTGAAACCCGCCATGCTCGCCGTATGCGACGCAGCGGCGCGTTCGCCCGCGCCGGAGCGCCCGACCTTGGTGACGATCACCGTCTTGCCGTTGTCAGCCGCACGTTTTGCCGCCGTGATAAAGTGATCGACGTCGCGGATGCCTTCGATGAACAGCATGACGACGTCAGTGACCTCGTCCTGGATCATGTAGTCGAGACATTCTCCTGCGCCGAGATCCGCTTCATTTCCCGTGCTGATGACATAGCTCATGGCGATGCCGAGCGCGCGCGCACGGTTGTAGAACGCAAAACCAATGCCGCCACTCTGCGCGACAATGCCGATGCGCTTGCTTGTCGCGATCAGGCGCGGCGCGTCGGGCTTGATATCGACCGTCGGGCTGAAGGTGGCGGCGACCTGCTGCAGCTCATTATAAAAGCCTTCGGCGTTCGGCCCGGATACGCGCATCCCGCTGCGCCGGGCCAATGCCGCGATCGCGTCCTGCATGGCGATGCTATCGCCGCCCTCTTCGGCAAAGCCTGACGAAATAATGATGGCATGCTTGACGCCATGGCTGGCGCATTCTTCCAGCGCGCCGAGCACGAAGCGCGCAGGGATGATGACGATCGCAAGATCAATCGGCTTTCCAATCGCGCTGAGCGCGGGATAGCACCGCAGCCCGTTGATCTCGGCATATTTCGGATTGACCGGGCAGATCTCGCCGGGAAACGAATTCTTGCGCAGGAAGTTCAGCAGCAGGCCGGGGATCTTGGCGCCGTCCTGCGAGGCCCCGATGATGGCGATACGCGACGGCGCGAAGAAACTGTCGAGGGGGTGTGCTGCAGCCATCTGCCGGTCCTCCTGTGTGGTGTTCTTGTTAGCCCGCCTTTGTTGGCGGTTGACGTCGGTCGCAGGCGCCGCGCGCATGCGGAAGTCAAACGCGTGCGAACGCTCGCCCGCACGCGTTCGGTCCATGTCGGGGTTTACTTGCCCTGGAACACCGGCTTGCGCTTCTCAACGAAAGCCTTGGCGGCTTCCTTGTGATCCGCGGTCTCGCCGCAACGCGTATGATGCATCGCCTCGCCATCGAAGCAGGCTTCGAGCGACAGCGTTTCAGCGTTGTTGATGTTCTTCTTGATGTAGCCGTAGGTGATCGACGGGCCAGTCGCCAGCGACAGCGCCATCTCGCGCGCTGCATCAGCCACCTGATCATCCGGCACCACCTTGGTGACGATGCCATAGGCCAGCGCTTCCTGCGCCGTCAAAACCGGTGACAGCAGATACAGCTCGCGCGCCTTGGCGCTGCCGACAAGCTGCGTCAGGAAGAAGGTGCCGCCATAGTCGCCAGAATAGCCGACCTTGGCGAAAGCAGTCGTGATCTTCACCAACTCACTCGCAACGCGCAGATCCGCCGAGAGCGCGATCGACAGGCCCGCGCCTGCGGCGGCGCCATCAAGCTGCGCCACCACCGGCTTTTGCAGCTGATGTAGCAGCCGCGATACTTCCATGCCTTTACGGAGATTAACGACCTTGTCCTCATAGGACAGCGGTGCGCCGCCTGCGGCCATGGCCTTGACGTCACCGCCGACGCAGAAGGTGCCGCCAGCGCCCTTGATCAGAACGGCGCGCACTGCATGATCTTCAACCGCGCGTCGCGCCGCCTCAACCAGGCCTCGCGTCATGTCCGGGTTCAGCGCGTTGCGGCGATCAGGCCGGTTCATCGTGATGGTGAGAAGGCCCTGATCCAGATCCTGGAGAACCATGTCGTTCATGTCTTCATCTCTTTTCTTATTTGTGGCGGTTGGGGTCGTGACGATGAGCGGGCGGCCAACCCGCTCACCGTTGGTCATTATTTCTTGACGAGCGGGCAGCGGGACTGCTCGAGCGGCTGGAAGGCCTGTTCGCCCGGCACCGTGGCGAGCAGCTTGTAATAGTCCCATCGCGCTTTTGATTCCGAAGGCTTCTTCACCTCGAACAAATACATGTCGTGAACCATGCGACCATCGTCGCGAATACGCCCGTTCTTGGCGAACATGTCATTGATCGGGGTCGACTTCATCACCTTCATCACCGCTGCGGAATCAACCGTGCCGGCTGCCTTCACAGCATTCAGGTAATGCAGCACGGACGAATAGAGGCCGGCCTGCGAGCTGGTTGGCATCCGCTTGGTGCGCGCATGGAAGCGATTGGAGAAAGCGCGGGTTTCTTCGTTGAGATCCCAATAGAAGGCTTCGGCAAGAATGAGCCCCTGTGCGGTGTCGAGACCGATGCTGTCGATATCGGATACATACATCAGCAGTGGCGACAGCTTCTGGCCGCCGCCGCGGGTGAGGCCGAATTCAGCCGCCTGCTTCACCGCGTTGATCGCGTCGCCGCCAGCGTTGGCCAGCCCGACAATCTTGGCCTTCGAGCTCTGCGCCTGCAGCAGGAACGACGAGAAGTCGGGCGTGTTGATCGGATGACGGACACCGCCAATGACGCGCCCGCCCGCGCTCTTGACGACTGCGGTGGTATCGCGCTCAAGATCATGGCCGAAGGCATAATCCGCTGTCAGGAAGAACCAGCTATCGAGGCCGCTCTTCACCGTGGCGAGGCCGGTCACATTGGCCTGTGCATAGGTATCGTAGGTGTAGTGCACCGTGAACGGCCCGCAGGCTTCATTGGTGAGGCGGATCGAACCGGGGCCGCTGTACATGATGATCTTGCCGCGCGCCTTGGCGATTTCTCCTGCAGCCAGTGCAGTGGCGGAAGCCGCAACATCGATGATCGCTTCAACACCCTGATTGTCGAGCATGTCGCGCGCGATGTTCGCGGCCTGATCTGCCTTGTTGAGATGGTCAGCGGCAATGATCTGGATCTTGCGTCCCAGCACCTCGCCACCGAAATCCTCAGCGGCCATCTTCGCTGCGGTTTCGCTGCCCGTGCCAGTGATGTCAGCGTAAAGCCCGGACATATCAAGAATGGCGCCGAGCTTCAGCGGTGGCGACTGAGCCAAGGATAGCGTCGGCGACAATAGAATGGCACTTGCCAACAGGCTCGCGAGATAGCGTTGCAATGGTTTCACTCCCCGGTGCGCCTGGCTCTGGAGGCGCTTGATTTTATCTGGCCGGATCATGCCGTAACGCCTTAGCTCCAGCAAGCGGCGTCAACCGCCGTGATATCATTCCGCAAAATGGAAATGGCGCAACGCCCGGGACACAGCTACACTTTGTGAGCTTGAACATGCGTAGCCGACATGAATGGAGCAGCAGATGACTGGCTGGCCTGTGGCGGAGCCAGGCAAAGCCACCATGCGCGCCGGCGCAATCAGCCTCGGCCTGGCGCTGTCGTCCATTGCTACTGCCGTTGGCGCAGAGACCTTCGACTGCGGCAATGTTCTGCTCGACGGCGGCACCGTCGTTGACGCCATTGATGCGCGCACGATCCGACTTCATGACGGCCGTGACATTCGCCTGAGCGGCATCGAAATTCCGGACGCCGCAACCGCAGCAGCAACGGTTGCGGCGCTGCGCTCCACGCTGATCGGGAAAGAAGTCATGCTGACTGGCGAGGCGGACATGCCTGATCGCTACGGGCGTCAGCACGCCTATGTCTTCGTTGATGACAACATTGTGCAACTTGCCTTGCTGCGCGAGGGCCTGGCGCTCCGCGCATTTGACACGTCAGGACCGTGCCATTTGGCTATGGTACACGCCGAGGGAGCGGCCAAATCTACCGCAAGAGGTATCTGGACGAGCGACGCCATAAAAAACGCAGAAAGTTCTGGCAAGATTCGGGCACGATTGGGTCAGTATACGGTTATCTCGGGGCGAGTTCTTTCAGTGCGAGCTTCGGGAGCCACCACTTACCTCAACTTCGGAGTGAACTGGACACGCGATTTCTCTGCAACTATTTCCAAGCGCGCTCTGGCGGAATTTTCGGCTGCAGGATTGAATGCTTCAAAGTTGAAGGGACGACAGGTCTGGTTAAGGGGGTGGGTTGAACAGCGCAGCGGGCCCCGCCTGCGCCTGACCCATCCGGGGCAAATAGAAGTGACGCCAACAGGTGAGCCTTCGCAAAAGTGAGTTGAGACGGGTGACATCAGGACAGCGCCATTTTTGGATGAGAGGCAGCCGCTTCGCTGCGCCCGTCCTGCTGACTGCATCCCTGCTGGTGTCGGGCTGCGCCAGCATGTCCAGCTTTGACACCGCCTCACCGAATCCGTCGCCAGTTGTGAAACGCGCCAAACCGGCGACCCCGCAAATGAGCGCGGCGGAGCGCGAGCACGAGCGTATTCTGGCGACCTATGGCGGCTCCTATGACGACCCAAGACTTGTCGGTCTGATCGATCGCACCGTTGAGCGCCTCGTCGCCGTGTCGGGTCGGCCAGACCATCCCTACCGTGTCACCATTTTGAATTCCGGCGCGGTGAATGCTTTCGCGCTGCCATCCGGCAATCTCTATGTAACACGCGGCCTGCTCGCGCTTGCCAACGACACCTCGGAATTGTCATCCGTCCTCTCTCATGAAATGGCGCATGTCATCGCGCGCCATGCCTCGATCCGCGAGGAGCAGGCCCGGCAAGCGGCTGTCGTCACGCGCGTTGTCACCAAGATGGGCAACGATCCGGACATGAGTGCGCTTGCGCTGGCGAAGTCCAAGCTGACCCTGGCCAACTTCTCGCGCAGCCAGGAATTCGAGGCCGACCGCCTCGGCATCGAGATCGCCACCAAGGCGCACTTCGATCCCCTGGGCGCGGCGCGGTTCCTGACCTCGCTCGAACGCAATGCCGCGCTGCGCGCCAACAAATCGGCCATCGATCCGCGCGCGCAAGACTTCCTGTCATCGCACCCGGCGACGCCTGAACGCGTTGCTAACGCCGAGGCTGCCGCCCGCAACAATCCGCAATCAGCCAACGCCGAACGTGACCGCGACAATTACCTCTCGTCGGTCGACAACATCGTTTACGGCGAGGACCCGAGCGAAGGTTTCGTCCGCGGCCGACGCTTTCTCCATCCCAAGCTCGGGTTTACCTTCACCGCGCCCGAGGGCTTCACGCTCGACAACACCGCTCAGGCTGTCATTGGCGTCCGCGAGGGCGGCGGCCAGGCCATGCGCTTCGACGTCGTGCGCGTATCGGCGGACCAGAAGCTGACCGACTACGTGATGTCAGGCTGGATGGAGAACGTCAGCCAGGCCTCCGTCGAGGAAGTCACGATCAACGGATTTCCCGGCGCCGCTGCCAGCGCGAGTGGCGATCAATGGAAATTCCGGATCTACGTGCTGCGATTCGGCAGCGACGTTTATCGTTTCATCTTCGCCGCGAGCGCTTCAACTGCGGAAACCGAACGCGCGGCGCGCGAGTCAGTCAATTCGTTCCGGCGATTGACCCTGAGCGAAATCCAGGATGCCCGTCCGCTGCGGATTCGCGTGGTCACCGTGCAGCCTGGCGATACAAGCGAAACCATGGCGCATCGCATGCGCGGTGTGGACCGACCGCTCGAGCGCTTCCGCATTCTCAACGGCCTGAACGCCACGACACCGCTGCAGGCCGGCGACCGCGTCAAGATCGTGGTCGATTAGGCCAACCATCGACGGCCTTGCGACCCGATACAAAAAGCCCGGCGCGATGGCCGGGCTTTTCGAACAGGTCAGGTTTAAGCGCGATCAGGCGGCTTCGTTGGTGACATTGTCGTCGCCATCGGGATCAGTGTCGCCATCCGGATCAGCTTCGGCAGCTGCGTCGGTCTTGGCGCCGCGACGCGGGCTCTTGGCGAGCTGCGCCTCGATTTCCTTGACCGCTTCCGTCTCAGTCACCTGCTGAACAACCGCGATTTCGCGCGACAGGCGATCGAGCGCCGCTTCATAGAGCTGGCGTTCGCTGTAGGACTGCTCGGGCTGCGAGTCGGAGCGGAACAGGTCGCGCACCACCTCGGCGATCGCAACGATGTCGCCCGAGTTGATCTTCGCTTCGTATTCCTGGGCGCGGCGCGACCACATCGTCCGCTTGACGCGCGCGCGGCCCTTCAAGGTCTCAAGCGCCTTCTTCACCAGAGCCGGCTCGGACAGCTTGCGCATGCCGACGTTGGCGACCTTGGCGGTGGGCACGCGGAGCGTCATCTTGTCCTTCATGAAGTTGATGACGAACAGCTCAAGCTTCATGCCAGCAATTTCCTGCTCCTCGATCGCAAGAATCTGGCCAACGCCATGCGCCGGATAGACCACAAATTCATTGGTCTTGAAGCCCTGGCGCTGCGTCAAAACCTTCTTCGGCTCTTCGGCGCGCGGCTGGGCAGGAGCAGCGGCAGGCGTCTCAGCCTTCGCAACTGGCTTGGTCACCGGCTTGGCAGCAGCAGCAGGAGCCTTAACGGTTGCAGCCTTGGGAGCAGTCGCTTTGGTCTCCACAGCATCAACCGGAGAATTTGCAGTCTTATTAGGCATTGCACTTCTTTTATTACTTGAGGACTTTACAGCCGCAACCTTATCGGCCGAACCGGACGCCTTGCCCTTGGCTGGAGGTGTTGCAACCGCAGCGGCCTTGGGGGCCGTCGCTTTCAACCCCTCCTGCTTGGGCGCAGCGCGTGTTGCCGCCACCTTCTTCGCAGCGACAGTCTTCGATGAACTCTTTGGCGCAGGGTTCCGGGATGAAGTGGCCTTGGATACCGTCTTTTTCGATAACGTCGCCTTCGCTATCGCAGCCTTCGCGGGCTTTGTTTTTGAAGCCTCTGCCTTGGTTTTGCTCGTTGACGGTTTTGCCTTCGCTTTGCTAGAAGCTGTGGCAGGGCCTTTGGTCGCGGTACGGCTGGCCGTACGCGCGTTCTTTGAAGCCTTGGCAACACTTTTCGTACGTGTTTTCTGTGACACAGCCTGATGCGCGGAAATTGCCACGCCCCTGTTAGGTAAAACGGGGGAACCCGGTAGAGGGGCCATCAATTCTGGCACCACAGGGTCCAGCTTCAAGAATATGTCAAAGATAGCACATTTCCCGCAAATTTCAATCATTTATGCGCCTTCACACACCACGTCCGGGCGTGTCTGACGGCTCATCAACTTGATGGTGCGGGAAGATCGGGTCGCTCGGCAGCGACAGTCGGTCAGGCCTTAGCTAGCAGGTCAGTCGCCGCTGCCTGGCTCCGGTGAGAAAAACTTCTCGAACTTGCCTTCAGCGCCATCGAATTCCTTGGCGTCATCCGGCGCATCTTTTTTCTGCGTGATGTTCGGCCAGGTCTTGGCGTATTCCAGATTGAGTTCCAGCCACTTTTCGAGGCCGCCCTCGGTATCGGGCTTGATCGCATCAGCTGGGCATTCCGGCTCGCACACACCGCAGTCGATGCATTCTTCAGGATGAATAACGAGCATGTTGTCGCCCTCGTAGAAGCAATCTACGGGACACACTTCAACACAGTCGGTATATTTGCACTTGATGCAGTTTTCAGTGACGACGTAGGTCATCCCAAGCTCCAGAATAGTCCGTTAGTGGTTGGCCTAGCGCACGATCCGGCGCACCGCAAGGGCGCACTCCGCTTTTTGGAACAGTTGACGCGAACCGACCAGCCTCACGGCACGAGATAGATAGTTATTCTGCTTTTGCTGACAACTCCACAAACAGAACGCGCGCTGCTGTCGCGTCGCCCCGTCGTTCGGCAAAGCCGATCACTTCCATCAAGCGTATCGAATTATCCAGCGTCACAGTCACGACGTCGCCGATCTTGACGTTGTGGGACGGCGCCTTCTCACGCTGGCCGTTGACCCGCACCTTGCCGCCTTCAATGAGCGCGGCGGAGCTTGTCCGTGTTTTGACGACACGGGCATGCCAGAGCCATTTATCGAGACGCTGTCGCTCCAAGACGCACCACGCAGGAAACAAACATATCGACTGCAACGGGCTGGCGTTAACGGCCAGCCCGATTGCCGAGCTTAGTCCTTGCGGCCCGACAGCTGTTCCTTGAGAGCAGCCAGCTTGGCGAACGGCGAATTCGGATCGATCTGGCGTTCCCGCTCACGCGGTGCGGCGCTGCTCGCATAGGGCCGGGTCGCGCCGCGATCAGCGTTATCACGCCCCTCGCGTCCACCACCCTTGCCACCGAACTTGCCCTTGCCCTTCTGCGGGCCACGATCGCCACGGGGCGGACGATTGTTCTGCTCACGCCCCTCGCGCGGCGCGCTGTCACGTTCGCCGCCCGCTGACTTGGCCTGAGGGCGATCACCCTCGCGACGCGGGTCGTTGTTGCCCTTGTTACGATCGCGGCGCCAATTGCCCTTGCGGCCATTGGCATCGCCTTCGGTTGCGCCTTCGGGCTGTGCCGCGCGATTATCCGGGCGGCGGTTACGATCCTGGCGTGGACCGCGACGTTCTTCCGAACGACCGCCTGGCCGCCAGACTTCCACCATCTCTGGTTCAGCCGGCGCAGCTTCAGCAACAGCTTCCGAAGAGGTCGCATCAGCCGTTGCGGCATCGTCGCTGGCGACGGTAGCCTGCTCGCCGCCCTCAGCAACCGGTGCTTCTGCAGTGGCTTCTTCAACCTGTGCTTCTGCCGCCGTGACGTCAGCCGCAGGCGCTTCAGCGACCGGCGCAGCTTCGGCAGCAGCCTCGACAGGCGCTTCAGCAACAGCCGCTTCGTCATCTGACGTGACGACCGCTTCGACAACCAGTGCGACATCAGCGTCCGGCAACGCAGCAGCAACTGCCTCGCCTTCCGAAGTCGGCGCAGATCCAGCAGCCGGATCTTCAACGGCAGCAGTCTCTGTCGGGGCGTCAGCTGCATCCGTCGCAGAGGTTGTCGCGTCGACAACCGGCGCAGGCAGCGGCGCCTTCTTCTCCATGCGATAGCCGAGCGCCTTCAGGATCGACGCAAAGTCTTCGCCGGCGGAGCCAGTCAGCGAGGTCATCGCCTGCGTCACGACAAAGCCGCGACCATCGAATGCACCTGCAGGCTTCTCGCCCTGCGTGCCCTCGCGCCATGCCAGCGCGGGACGGATCAGGTCAGCCAGACGCTCGAGAATATCGACGCGCACGGCGCGCTCGCCGCAGAGGCGATAGCCCAACGTGCGATAGGCATCGCGGGTCAGCGCCTTGTCAGCCGGGAACGACGTCCGGCCACTGCTGGCCAGATGCTGCGCATTCGACAGCGCCGTCATGTCGACGTGATCCTGCTTCTGCGCCCACAGCAGCGAGGCCATGGCCCGCGCCGCCGGTTTCAGCAGAACCGGGAAATAGATGTGATAGGCGCCGAAACGAACGCCATACTTGCGCAGCAATGCGCGCGACGGCTGATCGAGATCCTTCATCTCGGTAGCAATCTTCTGGCGTTCGAGCACGCCAAGCGCTTCGACCAGCTGGAACGCAATGCCGCGCGCGATGCCGGTGACGTCCTCCGCCTTGCTCAGCTCGAACAAGGGGCCAAGCAGCTTTTCAATCTGGGTCTTGAGCCAGAGATCAAGCCGGGCCTGCACGGCCTCGCGCTGCGCTCCGGCGAGACGATCATCCGCGATGATCATGAGGCGCGGCTGCAAGACGGTATCCGACTGCATCAGTCGTGCGACCGCGTCTCCGGTCCAGCGCAGAACGCCATCGGACGCCAGCAAGAACTGATCGTCCGGAGCATTCGACAGCTTCTCGGCGCGGGCGTCGATTTCGCCGCCCAGCGCTTTCAAGGCTGTCGCCTGCAATGCCTTGGCATCAGAACCCGCTTCAGCCGCATCAGGAGCAAAGGTGAACCCGTCGAGTCTGCCAATAACGTGGCCCTCAACGATCACTTCGCCAGTTTTACCAATTTCAGTGTTCAACATCGTGTTTTCCCGCAAGCGGCGCATCAATACACTGGTACGGCGATCAACGAAACGTTCAGTAAGTCGATCATGCAGCGCATCTGACAGTTTATTCTCAAGTTCACGCGAAATTCCTTGCCAATATTCGGAATCCGCGAGCCAATCGGGACGATTTGCCACGAAGGTCCAGGTACGGATTTGTGCGATTCGACTCGACAGTGTGTCGATATCGCCGTCAATCCGGTCGGCCTGCGCAATCTGTGCTGCGAACCAGCTATCCGGTATCCGCCCTCTTTGCATCAAAAAACCGTACAAGGTCGTCACAAGTTCCGCGTGTGCGGCTGGTGTGACCCTGCGATAGTCTGGAATTTGACACGCCTCCCACAATCGCTCAACAGCGGATCGGCCCTTTGCAAGGTCTTTCACGCCGTAATCGCGGGCAACTTGATCAAGAACCCTCAGATCGACAGCGATCGGCGCGCGCGTCAAGGCATCATGTCGCGGTATCAACGATAGTGAGGCTTGCAGCGCCTCAATCGACGAGAAGTCATGCTTTGCATTACGCCATTGCAGCACTTTGACGCTATCGAATGAGTGATTCTGCAGCGCGTTGACGAGTTCAGGCTCAAGCGGTGGACAACGCGCTGTCGAGCCAAAGGTGCCGTCGCGGGTTGCTCGCCCCGCCCGCCCTGCGATTTGAGCGAATTCTGACGGCGTCAGCCGACGAAACTGGTAGCCGTCAAACTTGCGGTCCGACGCGAAGGCGACGTGATCAACGTCAAGATTGAGCCCCATGCCGACAGCATCGGTCGCGACGAGATAATCGACCTCACCCGACTGAAACATTTCGACCTGGGCGTTGCGGGTGCGGGGCGACAGCGAGCCCAGCACGACAGCGGCGCCGCCATGCTGCCGTTTGATCAACTCGGCGATCGCATAGACCTCATCTGCCGAAAACGCGACGATGGCCGTGCGGCGCGGCTGCCGCGTCAACTTGCGATCGCCCGCGAACTCCAGCTGCGACAGCCTCGGCCGCGTGACAATGCTCGCGCCCGGCAGCAATCGCTCGATGATCGGGCGCATGGTCGCTGCGCCGAGCAGCAGCGTTTCGTCGCGGCCGCGGCGATTGAGAATGCGATCGGTAAAGACGTGGCCGCGCTCAAGATCCGCCGCGATCTGAATTTCATCGACCGCCAGGAACGAGACGTCGAGATCGCGCGGCATGGCTTCGACGGTCGAGACCCAGAACCGCGCCTTCGGCGGCTTGATCTTTTCCTCGCCGGTGATCAGCGCGACCTGCGAAGCGCCGACGCGGGCGACGATCTTGTTATAGACCTCGCGCGCCAGCAGCCTTAGCGGCAGGCCAATGATCCCGCTCGAATGCGCCAGCATGCGCTCGATCGCCAAATGGGTCTTGCCGGTGTTCGTCGGCCCCAGCACAGCAGTAACGCCAGCGCCGAGCGTACGCGTTGGCCTCCGCTCGGTGACCCAATCTGCTGCAAACTCGGTCGGTCGCGGCGCGTCGAGAGAAAAGTCCATATCGTCCAGCATCTTCCGTTTGCGTAACGGACATGTTTTCGGGGGTCAAATCGCCGCCGCGTCGACGGATAACGCGAACTGCGGAACGAGTCCTGAACGAAACGCGCCCGAATCGCTGACTCGCGGCCTGTCAGGCCTTTTCACTACAATATCTGGAGTTTGCGGGTCCGAATGCCCCCCATATGAAGCAGCCAGCAGGGCTGGCGCATTCGCGATAGCATGAGCGACGCCGACAAGACGGTTCTTGCAAGATCCTTCAAGAGTCAAGCATTTCCCCTCCGGGAATTCAGCTAATCGCATGACGGCGAGATTTTGCTCATTGCGCTGTGCGGGCAACCCGTGGGCCAACCGCTGTGATGAACTCGACCGCCTCCATCTTGGCAGGGCCGAATGGCGTCGGCAGGGCGACACGGAACGGCACGAGGGTACGCGTACCGGAAATGGGCACCATCCAGGCCTCGATGTTGCGTTGCGCCGCCAAATACCGCACGGCGGCCCGCTCGGGCACGTAGCCGGACCTGGGCACGAACTGCACGGAACAGACCAGCGCGGGCCCCTCATATCCCTTCTCGGCCTTCACCGGCTCGCTGCGCTTGTAGTCGAACACGAGGTCATAGCGCATCCGCCCATCGAAAATCGCCAACGACGTTCGGCAACTGCTGGGCGCCATGACATCCCCTGTCCCCGGCACGCGAAGCAGGGTCGCAGTCATCGGGTCGATCACATTGCGCCGATCCTCGTCCGTTACCGGCAGGCGATCAGGATTGACCTTGGGCTGCGGTTCGATCGTGAAATCCTTGACGCCGCCATTTGCGAGGCTGATGCGGATTAACTCGGTTTTCTTGTACATGGTGATCGACGCGGCATAATTCGCCGGCGTCAGGCTGCCTGCCAGGATCTTGCCGGTTGACGCGCCGGTGCCCGAACCCGCGGCGAAGCTCTTCAGGATACCGGTGGTCATGCCACTTGCGGCTGCCGCATATTGCTCCTCGCCGATATCGATGATCCAATTGCCCTTGCCGATCACGATCCCGGCCAGACTGACCTCATAGCGCGCATCCAGCCGTCCCTCAGCCTGTGCTGGCGCTTGTGCCGTCACGAGGCCCAGGCAGCCGAGCGACAGCAGCCACGGCTTGACCCGCCGATGTGCGGCGCTGAGCGGCTTCGGCACAGGTCGGGCCGGGACTGCAAGCCTCCCCCCGCCTTCGCCGGACCAACGATGCAACCCGTCTGGGGCCACTCCATACCTCTTAGATCAACCACGGGCGAGCGACCCACCCCGGAACGCTACCGGCCCGTGTTCCACCTATATTGCCTCTATTGCGGCACCACTTGGCTACCGCTACGCCCACGATATGTCTACCACAGGGGTTTTCGGCGCTGATTACGTTGAATATATGTTACATCAAACGTGGAGATCCGAGGGGCACGCCGCTGAATGACGGCGCAGTTTGCTCTGACTCATATCTTGACGCGAGAGTGCCGTGCTTTTATAGGTTCGCGGCTCCTGCAAAATGGACATTTATTTGAACCCCTGTGCCTGGCTAACGGGCCACGTTCGGGGATGAAAGAGGATTTTCGCCATGTCGCGCCGCTGCGAACTGACACTTAAGGGTCCTCAGGTGGGCCACAAGGTGAGCCACTCGAACCGCAAGTCCAAGCGTCGGTTCCTGCCAAACCTGGTCAACGTGACGTTCATGTCGGACGCACTGGGCCGCGCTGTCCGTTTGCGCGTGTCGACCAATGCGCTACGTTCGGTTGACCACCGCGGTGGTCTGGACAGCTTCCTGATCAAGTCGAGCGTCGATGAGCTCTCTGACAAGGCTGTGACGCTGAAGCGCGCTATCGAGAAGAAGCTCAGCGCCGCCAGCTAAGCCTTCTCGCTGACCTGAGATTTGTCGGCCGACCCCTCGTCGGCCGATTTATTTTTCTGCGATCGACTGACTTCGTGCACGTCGGTGGACTTTTCGCGCTTGCGGCCCTGCGCCCTCGGGCCGTTACGGCACTAAACTGCGACCACAACGCGCATTAACTACCTTCGTAAACCAACGCGCTACCGTTCATCGGTATCACTATCCCTTCCGGGGGAGATACGCGATGATGCGACTGATGTGGCGTCAATTGTTTCTGGGCGGAAGCGCGGCACAGCGCACTGCCCGGCAGAACGATTTTTCGGTGAGCCATAATCCCATTTACTGGGTCATCGGCACCGGGGTTTTGCTCGTATGTGCGGTCGTGTTCGGCACCGTTCTGATGGTGTTGACCTTTCGTGACCGTGCAATCGAGAGCAGCAAGCACGACCTCGACAACACCGTCGCCCTGCTTGCCCGGCACTTCGATCATCAATTCGATGAATTGGCCCGCATTCGCAAGGGGGTTTCCGCCCACCTGTCGAAGAACGGCATCGTCTCCGCGCAAAGTTTTTCCGATCAAGGGTATAGCCACGACACCCATCTGATGCTGAAGGCCCAACGCAATGACGAGGCGTCCGGCGACCTGGCGCTTGTCGATGCCAACGGAATTCTGATCAACTGGTCCGCATCCTGGCCGGTTCCTGAAGCCAGCATTGCTGCGAGTGACTATTTCCAAACGCTGAAACACAGTCTCTCCGCTGAAGATGAAATTTTGCAGCCCGTCATCAGCCCGACAACCGGACGATGGATGACGCTTTTTGCCCGCAAAATTGTCGGCAGTGACGGCACTTTCTTCGGACTTGTGACGCGCAGTATCGAGCCTCAGGATTTCGAGCGCTTCTTTGCCTCGGTGATCCAGGGCCGAAATTTCACGTTGTCGCTGCATCATCGCAACGGGTTGATGCTCGCGCGCTATCCCAACGATGGCTCACTCGAAGAGAACTACACGACGATGCAGCCGCTGCTGGACCACATCCGGCGTACAGACAAGCCGCTGGCCAGATTGATTGGCGACGGCGACAGTGAGCAGCTCGCGACAGTCCGCACGCTCCGGCATTTCCCTGCTGCGGTCATCGCCACCTCGACGATTGATCTGATCCTCAAGAACTGGCGCGAACAGACCCGCTTCCTGGTCGTCGTCGCGGCGTTGACCGCCCTCATCATCTTGGCGCTACTTTACCTGATCTTCCGCGAGGTGTCCGAGCAGCACCGCGCATCACAGGCAGAACTGACAATCGAAAAGAAGCGGCTGGACACCGCGATCAACAATATGTCCCAAGGCCTGCTGCTGTTTGATTCCGCCGCGCGCATGGTGATCAGCAATCAAAGCTACATGCAGATGTACAATCTATCGCCGACGGTGGTGAAGCCGGGCTGCCATTTCCGCGACATCATTCGCCATCGCCAGGAACAGGGAAGCTTCGCGGGCGACGTTGACGCCTATTGCGACAACGTCATGCTGCAGATCAGCCGCCAGAAGAAAGGCCAGCGTCGCAGCACCACGATGCAGACCGCCGACGGCCGCTACATTCACGTTCTCGACGGCATTCTTCCGGACGGCGGATGGGTCGCCACGCATGAAGACATCACCGAGCGTCGCCGCACCGAAGAGCGCATTGCCCACCTCGCCCATTACGACGCACTGACCGACCTGCCAAATCGCTCACTGTTCCACAGCCGGCTTGAGCACGAGCTATCGCTGCTGCTACGCGGCCAGCAATGTGCGGTGATCTACATCGACATCGACGAGTTCAAGGGCATCAACGACTCCCTTGGCCATACGGTCGGCGATGATTTGCTCAAGACGGTTGCCCAGCGCCTGCGATCCTGTGTTCGCGAACGCGACGTCGTAGCGCGCCTCGGCGGCGACGAATTCGCCATCGTTATAACCGATGTGACATCGCAGGATGAGGTTGCCGAAGTCATCGCCCGCATTCATGAGACAATTCGCGAGCCCGCCGAATGTCAGGGCCATCGGTTGATCACCGACGCCAGCATCGGCATCGCCATTGCGCCGCGTGACGGCCATCAACTCGATCAACTGCTCAAGAATGCTGACCTGGCTATGTATAGCGCCAAGGCTGACGGCCGCCGCACGCATCGCTTCTTCGAACCGGAAATGGACGCCCGCGTGAAAGCCCGCCGCGCGCTGGAGCTTGATCTGCGCGAAGTGGTCGAGCACGGCGACTTCCGCGCCGCCGGGTTTGAAATCTACTATCAGCCGCTCGTTTCGTTGAACAGCAACGCCATCACAGGCTGCGAGGCGCTGCTACGTTGGTGGCACCCCGAACGCGGCATGGTCTCGCCGGCTGATTTCATTCCTGTCGCTGAAGACATTGGCGTCATCAGCGCCATCGGTGAATGGGTGCTGAACACCGCGTGCAAGGAAGCCGCTACCTGGCCAAACGCGATCAAGGTTGCGGTCAACGTCTCGCCGGTTCAGTTCCGCAACTCAGCACTGGCGCTGAAGGTGATTGGGGCGCTGGCCGCCTCGGAGCTACCGGCGCATCGCCTCGAGCTCGAGATCACCGAGGCTGTGCTTATCCGCGACGACGAGGCCGCGCTGACCATCCTGCATCAACTCCGCGCCATCGGCGTTCGCATCGCGCTGGACGATTTCGGCACCGGCTACTCGAGCCTGAGCTACCTGCACCGCTTCCCGTTCGACAAGATCAAGATCGATCGCTGCTTTGTCAGCACGCTTGCCGATGAAAACAGTTCAAACGCCATCGTCCAGGCGGTCGTCAACATTGCGACGTCGCGCAATATGACGACAACGGCGGAAGGCGTCGAAACCGGCGAACAGCGCGAGACATTACGTTCGCTCGGCTGCACCGAGATGCAGGGCTATCTGTTCAGCCCGCCGAAGCCAGCGATTGAAGTTCAGAAGCTGATGCAGAAAGCGGCGCAGGCCGCCAACGCAAATAACAATGAGGACTGCGCCGCTACTGGATAAGCGCAAATTGCATTAGCAGCGTGCGCTGGATCATCGAAAAGTTATCGTCCGAGACCAGCGTCAGGATGGTTTCGCCAGCCGCATTCACGTGACTGTCGATGCCTTCGAAGTTATCGATCTCGTAGCCGAGGTCAGCTTCCATCAGAACGGGCCCATCGAGCACCGCGCCGGCAGCGAGACCGCCGTGCGCCACGCGCCTGAGTCGGATGCCCACCCCCTTCATCCAGCCGAACTTGCGCTCGAGCAGGATCAGATCGCCATTCGGCAGAATTGTCGCATCGCTGATATCGTAGTCATCGGTCCGCCGAACCGTGAAGGCTGCCGTTGCTGGCGGACGTGACCCGGTCTGGCGCGCGAACATCCAGCCGCGAATGTTACCGGCTGGCATCGAGCGCGCGCTCGGTGATGACGACCAGCGTTCCTTCGAGCGGCAGTCCTTTGGGCACGATCGCCATGGCTTCAAAGCCGCCGTTGAACGGGAGCTTCGGCATTCCCGCAGGCAGGGCGATTGGCGCGCCACGCGCCGTGAGATCCTGATTTTTGAAGTCGAACCGCAGGATCTGATGCTGTCGCTCGATCCCGACGTAAGCAATGTCTCCGTCGATGGCGAGCAACTCGGTGTCGAACACCCCGCGCGATACAATAGCCCGGCCATCCGCGCCAAGGATCGGCGCGCAGATCACATCCGTCACGTCGGCGAGTTCATCCCTGACGTAAATCAGGCGACCCTGAAACCAGTTGCCCTTGTCGCTGATGGCGACGAAGCGCGTGCCATTGTCAAACAGATGCAGCCCGGACAATCCGCCGAACTCAGATGCCGTCGAGGTCAGCGCCAGCCCGCCGCGAAACGCCAGCTCGCCGAATTGCTGTCGTGCCGGGTCACCGCTTTGAAACGAAGAGATCGTCCGCACGGCCACCGGAATGCGCTTGGGCTCAGCCGCAGCGCCCGGCGTGACTGCCGAGCGCGCATGCACGCGCGACGGCGATGACACCGCCAGCGCCGCAGCCCCGACCAGAAAGTTACGGCGATGGATCATGATCCCCGCTGGCCCTTCATCCCGTCATCGCCCCCGATGATAAGGGGCGACGCAGGTTACAGCTAGTGCCGCCGCCGGCCGCCACGCACCGGCGCAGCAACAGCGGTCTCGCTGAACAGCTCAGCCAGCTTTTCCGTGATCGCGCCGCCAAGTTCCTCGGCGTCAACGATCGTCACCGCACGGCGATAGTAACGCGTCACGTCGTGACCGATACCGATAGCAATCAGTTCGACAGGCGATCGAGTCTCGATTTCCTCGATGATGTAACGCAGGTGGCGCTCCAGATAGTTGCCCGCGTTCACCGACAGGGTGGAGTCGTCAACTGGCGCACCGTCGGAGATCATCATCAGGATCTTGCGTTGCTCAGGCCGCGCCAGCAACCGCTTGTGCGCCCAATCGAGCGCCTCGCCGTCGATGTTCTCTTTCAGCAAGCCCTCGCGCATCATCAGGCCGAGGTTCTTGCGCGCGCGCCGCCATGGCGCATCCGCCGATTTGTAAATGATGTGGCGCAGATCATTGAGGCGTCCGGGATTGGCGGGCTTGCCCGCGCCAAGCCAGGCCTCACGCGATTGCCCGCCCTTCCACGCCCGCGTCGTGAAGCCGAGGATCTCGACCTTGACGCCGCAACGCTCCAGCGTTCGCGCCAAAATGTCGGCGCAAGTCGCAGCAACGGTGATCGGGCGGCCGCGCATCGAGCCGGAGTTATCGAGCAGCAGCGTCACCACGGTGTCGCGGAACGTCGCCTCCTTCTCATGCATGAAGGACAGTGGCTGGAACGGGTCCGTCACCACGCGCGACAGCCGCGCCGGATCAAGGATGCCTTCTTCGAGATCGAAATCCCACGCGCGGTTCTGCTGTGCCATCAGGCGGCGCTGCAGCCGATTGGCAAGGCGCGCGACGATGCCCTGCAGATGCGCCAGTTGCTTGTCGAGATAGGCCCGCAACCGCTCCAGCTCGTCGTGATCGCAGAGGTCTTCGGCCGCAATGACTTCATCGAACTTCGGCGCATAGGCGTGATACTCTGGTCCGCGCGGCTCGTTCGCGCCGCGATGATTGGGCCTATTGGCCTCGCCCGGCGTATCGTCATCGCTGAGTTCGCCATCCTCAAACGCTTCAGCTGACGCCGATTGCGCGCTTTCCATCGCGCCTTCCGCCATTTCCTCGGCCGACATTTCGGCTTGGTCGGCGCTCATTTCCTGCGTCGAGTCGCTCTCCGGCGAGCCTTCACCGCTCGACTGATCGTTCTCGGCGTTGCGCTCGTCGTCCTCGCTCTCGTCGTCATCCGGCTCGGTGTCCATCTCGTCGCCGAGGTCGAGGGCTGTCAGCAGTTCGTGCACGACATCGCCGAACCGGGCCTGATCGTTGAGCACCTTGTCGAGGCGATCGAGTCGCGAGCCGATCTTGCCTTCCAGAACCGGCCGCCACAGATCAACCATGCGGCGCGCCGCGAGCGGCGGTGTCTGGCCGGTCAGGCGTTCGCGCACCAGCATCGCCATGGCTTCTGCGAGCGGTGCGTCGGCGCGATCCGTGATCTCGTCATATTTGCCGCGCTGAAAGTGGTCCTCGAGCATCGCGCCAAGGTTTTTCGCGACACCCGCCATGCGCCGCGCGCCAATCGCTTCAACGCGGGCCTGCTCGACGGCTTCATAGACCCCGCGGGCCATCGGATTGGCCGGCATGTTCTTGCGGTGAATCTTGGGATCGTGACAGGCGAGCTTCATCGCCGCAGCGTCTGCATGGCCGCGGATAATGGCGGCGTCCTTACGCGACAGCTTGCGCGCCGGCTCCGGCAGACGAACCTTGCCCGGCGATACGCCAGGCCGTTCAGCAGAGAAGGTCACTTCGAGCTCGGGAGCCCCGGCGATCGCCCGCAGGCATGACGTCACGGAGCGCTTGAAAGGCTCGGTTGGCGCTTCTTTTGGCCCGGAGCGAAACTTGGCATTTGTCGTCATTGAAACCTTCTCCTCACCCCCCTCGCAGGGAGAGGGCCGAGGTGAAGGGGCGGCTCAGCCGCATATGCGACACCCCCTCACCTTGGCTCGCTCCGCACGCCGACCCCTCCCCCATTGTGAGGGAGAGGTCAGGTTCAGTTCAGTCGATCAGCTCATCGCGATGTTGACGGACGATTCCGGCAGTTCCGCATTGAAGCAGCGCTGATAGAATTCAGCGACCAGCGACCGCTCGAGCTCGTCACACTTGTTCAGAAACGTCACCCGGAAAGCAAAACCGATATCCTGGAAGATGTCGGCGTTCTCGGCCCAGGTGATCACCGTGCGCGGGCTCATGACCGTCGACAGATCGCCATTGGCGAAGGCGCTACGCGTGAGATCAGCAAGGCGGACCATCTTGTTGACGGTCTCGCGGCCTTCCTGCGTCTGATAATGCTTGGCCTTGGCCAGCACGATCTCGACTTCGTTGTCATGCGGCAGATAGTTCAGCGTGGTGACGATCGACCAACGGTCCATCTGACCCTGGTTGATCTGCTGCGTGCCATGATAGAGGCCCGAGGTATCGCCGAGGCCGACCGTGTTCGCCGTCGAGAACAGGCGGAACGCCGGGTGCGGCTTGATCACCTTGTTCTGGTCGAGCAGCGTCAACCGACCGGCGACTTCGAGCACACGCTGAATCACGAACATCACGTCCGGACGACCGGCGTCATATTCGTCGAACACCAGCGCGACGTTGCGCTGGAGCGCCCACGGCAGAATGCCGTCGCGGAATTCAGTCACCTGCTTGCCGTCACGAACGACGATCGAGTCCTTGCCGACGAGGTCGATACGGCTGATGTGGCTGTCGAGATTGACGCGCACGCACGGCCAATTCAGCCGGGCGGCGACCTGCTCGATGTGGGTCGACTTGCCCGTGCCGTGGAAACCGGTGACCATTACGCGGCGATTGTGCGAGAAACCTGCGAGAATGGCCATCGTCGTGGCGCGGTCGAAACGGTAATCAGGATCGACATCCGGCACATGCGGATCGTTCTGCGAGAACGCGGGCACTTCCAGATCACTATCGATGCCGAAGACCTGCCGGACCGATACCTTCATATCGGGGATACCAGCAAGCTCCTGTGCATTATTAAAAGCGGCGGTCATCAGTCCTCCTGGTCGCGGACGCTCCCGAAACCATGTCGCATTTGGCAAGGGAAGGGGGTTCTGCGCAGAACCTAGCAGAGTGAGGTGCCTTGAAGAAGCCCACCGCGCAATGAAAGTTCCTATTGATTATCATATGGGTAGCCAACGCCCGGCATTTCTGGAACGCTGCCCTGCATCTGGATTGTGGCTGGGGCGGCTCGACCGATTCGCACATTTGTACCGCACTGTGATCGAGCGTGGCAGCATCGTCAGGATACCGCTATGCTTAACTGGATCGACAGTCTCGTCCATTTCGTCGACGCACATAGCTGGATCGGCTATGCGGTCATCTTCCTCGCGGCTATGCTCGAAGCGGCACCGATCGTCGGATCATTCATTCCGGGATCAACCATCATCCTCGCGCTCAGCGGCCTGGTCCCCGGCGGAGCGCTCGATCTTGCAGGCGTGCTGGCGAGCGCTGCATGCGGCGCTGCTTTGGGCGACGGCGCTGCATTCTGGGCAGGACATCGCGCCCAGCGGAAAATCCTGACGTCATGGCCTCTATCACGCGCGCCAAAACTGGTGGCGCAGAGCGAGAGGTTCTTTGAAAAACGCGGCGTGCTCGCTGTACTGCTGGGCCGCTTCATACCGCCGATCCGCGCCCTTGTGCCAATCACGGCGGGCGCGGTCGGCATGTCGCCACGGCAGTTCTTTACGACGGACATCATTACGGTGCTGCTATGGGCGCCGTTTCATGTCCTGCCAGGGGTTTTCGCAGTGGACGCATTGGAGCGCCTCGGCGGCGTGAGCGGCATGCAGGGCCAGCTAAGGCATTACTGGCTCCTGATTGTCATGCTGCTCGGCTGCCTGACCCTCGCGTGTTGGCTATGGTCACGCCATAAGGCGGCGCAGCGCGATACGCCTGCCTGATCCGAGGCGACTAACGCCGACGACTGCTGCGGCCAGCCGGCTTTGCCGCGACGGGATCAAAGCCGACGTAAAACACGTAGGCGTCGCCGTCCGCGCCAGCCGGAATCGGATAGGTCAGATCCTCGCCAACCAGGCTGAAGACCACACTGTTCTCGGTATTCATCTCGACGCTCGTTCCGTAGAGCTTGGTCGCGATGGTCTTCGGGTTCACGCCTTCCTGCACCAGGGCTACGCGCACCGGGATATCCACGCGCGGCGGCGCACCGGCCGGGCCAACGATGACGCGCCCCTGAATGCCGATCCGCGCCGTGATGATGCCGTTGTTCAGGTTACAGTCGCGCGCGGTGCGGGTGATGGTCGCCTGGAAGCGCAGATCAGCGCCGACAGCAGGCTGATTGCCCTGCCCGACAGCATAGGTCGACGCGCCCGGACGAATTGTCACCGACGGGCAAGTCAGCGTGTTCTCGTCGTTAGGCTCGGGCGCGGTCGCAACCGATGACGCCTCCTGCGATTTACCGGAGAACAGCTGGGTAAACCGGTCGCCGAACGACCTCGACTGGCTGGGGGCTGACGATGAACCGCTGTCAAAAATGCCGCCACCTGCGCAACCTGACAACGTCAGGGCCGCAACCCCGAGGAGAGCGAAGCGGCTCAACGGCCCGACGCGACGCGATCGCGTCGTGACATGCATATTTCCCATTCTCAGATTCCCCGAAAGCCTGACGTCAACAGATAGGCAGAACCACGCCTGCGCAGGGGTTATAGCAGTGCAAACACGGTGAACCAAAGGCAGGAAGCCATTCGAGGGTAGCCAAATGCACCGCAGATGTGAATATCGGCGCTGTCAACCTGCACGCTCCGCAGCGATCCCCGCGATCGAACGTAGTCAGCGCGCGCGCAAGTCGTTCCGGAGCAGCCCGAACAGCAGATGATCCTGCCATTTTCCGTTGATGCACAGATACTCGCGCGCAATCCCCTCACGCGTGAAACCGGACTTCTCCAGCACGCGGATAGAAGCCGCATTGATCGGGATGCACGCCGCCTCGATGCGGTGCAGGTTGAGATCCTCAAACAGCACAGGCAGCAGCACCTCCAAGGCCATCGACATATAGCCAAGGCCTGCATAGGGCTCGCCGACCCAATAGCCGACCGACCCCGCCTGCACGATGCCACGGCGGACATTGGCGAGCGTCACGCCGCCGATCAGTTCGTCGGTGTTCTGCCTGAATATCAGAAAGGGATAGGCGCGATCGTTGGAAAGATCGTCAGCGTAGCGACGCAGGCGACGTCGATAACCGGTTCGCGTCAGATCATCCGACGGCCAGATCGGCTCCCAGGGCGTCAGAAACGCGCGGCTGCTTTCACGCAACCGCGCCCATTGCTGGTAATCACCATAGACCGGCGCTCGCATGACAAGCCCGTTGCCGCTGATTGCTATCGTCGGAGAAGCAGGTGATGGCAGGCGAAACAAGGCCATATCAGCAACCCATATCCATGTCCGATCGCTCGCTAGTCATGCAGAAGATCAGTGTAAACTGATTTTTGCCCGTCCTGCGGTCAAACCTTCGGCAAGCGCGACGGCGGGTTCGAGACCACGGCCAGCGCCAAGCGCGACGACCGCGGGACGCCCGCCGGACAACAGCGCCCGCGCCGCATCCCGGGTCGAGCCAATGCTGACCTCATCGATCCGCGTCATCAATTCCTGCACTGTCAGGGGCCGGCCGTAGGCAAGCATATGCCTTGCGAGCTGTTCGGCCCGCGCACTGCAGCTCTCCAACGCCATCAGCAGACCGGCCTTCATCTGCGCCTTGGCGCGCGCGATCTCCTGCTCGGTCAAGGTTTCGACGGCGTCAGTCATGACGTCGACGATGACATCCATCATCTCCGGTGCATCTGCCGGATCTGTGCCGGTGTAGAGCCCGAAAAAGCCCGTGTCGCTATAGGGCGCATGGAAGGTGTAAATCGAGTAGCACAGCCCGCGCTTCTCGCGCACCTCCTGGAACAGGCGCGAGGACATCCCGCCGCCCAGAATATTGGTGAAGACCTGCAGGCTGAACAGCGACGGATGCGACTGCGGCACGCCTTCGAGCGCCAACGTCAGATGCGCCTGCTCGAGATCGCGATGCACGACCTTGCTGCCGCCCTCGCCGAAGCGGCCCATCTGCGGCTTCGGTCCAGCTTCAGATGAGAAGCTGGCGAACCGCTCGGTAACTTCAGCAACGACGCTGGCGTGATCGACCGCGCCAGCGGCGGTGACGACCATCTCCGGGCCGCGATAATGCGTGCTGAGGTAGTTCTGCAGCATGTCGCGATCGAAGGTCTCCAGCGTCTCGGCCGTGCCAAGCAGGGAGCGCCCGATTGGCTGATCCGGATAGCAAATCTCGTTGAGATACTCGAACACGACGTCGTCAGGCGTATCCTGCGCCGCGCCGATCTCCTGCACGATGACGCTTTTCTCGCGCTCAAGCTCATCCGGGGCGAATGAGGGATTGGCCAGAATGTCGCTCAACACATCTAGCGCCAATGGCACATCCGCCTTCAGCACGCGGGCGTAATAGGCCGTTGTCTCGGTCGAGGTGCCGGCGTTCAAATCACCGCCAACCGCCTCGATTTCCTCGACGATCTCGCGCGACGTGCGCTTCTCCGTGCCCTTGAACGCCATATGCTCGAGCAGATGCGAAATACCGTGCTCATTCGGTTTTTCATCCCGGCCACCAACGCCGGTCCAGACGCCAAGCGCCGCTGTTTCCAGATGCGGCATGCGGTCGGTGATCACAGTCAGTCCCGACGGCAGCTTGGTGATTTCCACGCTCATGACAAAACTCCTTGGTGCACAGCGCGGCTGACGGACATGACCAGCCTCTCGACGGCGGCCTGATCGTTGGCCATGACCGTGATCTGCTCGGGTCGCGTCATCAAGCCATCGAGATAGGCCGGCAGGCCAGGGTGATGGTGCGAGGCAGCTTCGACAGCATCCGGGAATTTTGCGGCATGGGCAGTCGACAGCACAATGTCCGGCACGTCTGCATCGGGGTTGTCACGCTGCGACACCGCCAATGCAACCGCCGTATGCGGATCAATCAAATCTCCGCTGGCTTCAAAGGTTGCGCGGATCGTCTCGGCGGTTTCGGTTTCATCGGCGCGACCCGCAGCAAAGTCAGCGCGTATCGCGGCGAGAACTGCATGTGGCAGCTCAAATCGGCCCGACTGCGCCAGCGAGGCCATCAACCCGCGGACAACGTCTGCATCGCGATTGGAGGCTTCGAACAACAACCGCTCGAAGTTGGACGATACCTGAATGTCCATCGATGGCGATGAGGTCGCGTGAACACCGCGCACTTCGTAAACGCCGGTCTCAAGCGTCCGCGCCAGAATGTCATTGATGTTGGCGGCGACGCGCAGCTTGCGCACCGGCAGGCCCATTCGCTTGGCGACGTAGCCCGCGAAGATGTCGCCGAAGTTTCCGGTCGGCACGGTGAAATCAACTGCGCGATGCGGCGCGCCAACCGCCGTGGCCGCCGTGAAGTAATAAACCACCTGCGCAACGATACGCGCCCAGTTGATCGAGTTGACGCCTGATAGCGCAACGGCATCACGAAATGCGTGGTGGTTGAACAGGCCTTTCACGATCGCTTGGCAATCGTCAAAATTGCCTTCGATCGCCAGCGCGTGAACGTTGCTTGCGCCCGTCGTCGTCATCATCCGGCGCTGCACGTCGGAGATTCGGCCATCGGGAAACAGCACAACGAGATCGACATTGTCGAGACCGGCGAAGGCGTCGACCGCCGCGCCGCCCGTATCGCCCGAGGTCGCGACGACGATGGTGGTGCGCTGCGCCCGCTTGGCGAGGACATAGTCCATCAGCCGGGCGATCAGCTGCATCGCGACGTCCTTGAACGCCAGCGTCGGGCCGTGGAATAGCTCGAGGATGAATCGGTTCGGCGCCAGTTGATCGAGCGGCACGACGGCGGGATGGCGGAAGGTCGCATAGGCTTCCTGGGCCATCCGGGCGAGGTCAGCCTCGGGTATCTCATCACCGACGAAAGGCTGGATCACCTCGACCGCGACCTGCCAATACGGCTTGCCGGAGAACGCGGCGATGGTTTCCGCCGACAACTGCGGCCAGACCTGCGGCACATACAATCCGCCGTCACGGGCCAGCCCGGTGAGCAGAACATCACAAAAACCGAGGGTCGGGGCCTGGCCCCGCGTCGAGATATAAGCCGTCAACACGTCCTCCAAAGGAGCGGGGTCCGCCAAGCCTTTGATCCAAATGAGCTATCGCACGTCAGGTGCACTTTGATCGCACCATAGTTGGTTTTGTCGTCAAGAAACACGGTTTTTGCGAACCGAACTGTCTCGTCAAGCTTTACCGGTTTCACGGCGAATGCCGCGCAGCCAGAATCCGTAAGCGATGATCACCATGATCGCGAGCGAGAACCAGGTCACCGCATACTGCATGTGATCGTCTTTCAGCTTCACCTGCAGCGGGCCTGGATTGGGCACTGTGTTGGCGGCACCGGGCGTCTCAAGATCGAGGTAGAACGGCGCGGACGTGGTCCAGCCCAGCCCCTTGGCCATGGCGATGTGATCACGATTGTACCAGATCCGCTTGGCGACATTGGATGTCGGCGTCAGCAATCCCGCGGTCTCGGGAAAGCGCAGGTATCCGGTCATCGCAACGGGCTGTCCGGTACGCAGCTTGGCCGTTGCCCGGTCTTGCACGGACTGCTCCTGCATCGAGTTCTGCACGAATCCGACGTTGACCACGATCTCGCTGCCGTCCGCGAGCGCTGCCGGCATGAAGGCCCAGGTCACAGCTTCCGGCACGTTGGGGCGCAGATGCGACCCGCTGCTATAGACCATCGCGTCCGGGGCGTTGGTATAGGTCGCCGTCACCTGCACCCGGCGAAACTCATCTTTCGCCGCAGTGAGGCTCGTCCATTCGCTCGCCGGTGGCAACGGCTGCGGCGCCTGAACCAGGCGTTCGGTCAGTGCGGCGATGAGGGCATGCTTCTGATCTCGGCGCTGCAATTGCCAGGTGCCGAGGGACAGCAGAGTGGCGAGGATGACCAGCGTGACGAGGCTCATGCCGATGATCTTGCCACGGGCCGGGCGTCGGGGGGCGGGTTGGACTGTCGACATGAACTCTCTGCCTCGCAGACTGCATCTCGTCTTATAGCGAACGAAAAAGGGCGGCCGCGAGGCCGCCCATCTCGAATATTGTCTCGACCTTAGTGGCCGGCAGCGCCAGCGACCGGTCCGCCGTAGCCCCAGACGTAGATCGCCACGAACAGGAACAGCCAGACCACGTCCACGAAGTGCCAGTACCAGGCGGCGAATTCGAAGCCGAGGTGCTGCTTCGGGGTGAAGTGGCCGCGGTAAGCGCGGATCAGACAAACGATCAGGAAGATCGTGCCGACCAGAACGTGGAAACCATGGAAGCCGGTCGCCATGTAGAAGGTCGCGCTGTAGATGTTGCCAGCGAAGCCGAACGCCGCGTGCGAGTATTCATAGGCCTGTACGCAGGAGAAAATCGCGCCGAGGAGCGATGGTCAGGATCAGGCCCTGCTTCAGGCCCTTGCGATCACCTTCGAGCAGCGCGTGGTGCGCCCAGGTCAGGGTGGTGCCCGAGGTCAGCAGGATCAGCGTGTTGAGCAGCGGCAGGTGCCACGGGTCAAACGTCTCGATGCCCTTGGGGGGCCAGACGCCGCCGAACAGCGCCTCGCGCGAGAACTGGATCGCATCGGCGGGGAACAGTGCTGCGTTGAAATAGGCCCAGAACCAGGCGACGAAGAACATCACTTCCGAGGTGATGAACAGGATCATGCCGTAGCGGTGATGGATCTGCACCACGCGGGTGTGGTCGCCGGTGTTGGCTTCCTTGGCAACGTCAGCCCACCAGGCTGCCATGGTGTAGATCAGGAAAATGACGCCCGCGCCGAACACGAATGGCGCGGCGGCATACATGTGATGCATCCACGACACTGCGCCAACCGCCGTGATGAAGGCTGCAAGCGACGACAGCAGCGGCCATGGACTGGGGTCAACGAG
The DNA here is from genome assembly GCA_963717905.1 of uncultured Alphaproteobacteria bacterium. GTDB lineage: Bacteria > Pseudomonadota > Alphaproteobacteria > Rhizobiales > Xanthobacteraceae > Tardiphaga. The sequence goes on along the minus strand of CAVQXM010000006.1, from coordinate 737,187 downwards.
GTGGTAGTCGTGATGCTTGCCTTGAGCCGTAGCCATTGCAGTCTCTCCGTAAGGTGCGCAAACTCCAGTGCGCAAGTTCGTCTCAATAACAGAAATTGGCGGGTATTACAGGTTCCCGCTGCGATTACCTGTCGAAACCGCAGCAACGGGTTTCACCGGATTTCGCACGGGATAGAACGTGTAGGACAGCGTGATCGTATTCAGACCGTCATGCTCGGTATCATCGGCCAGCTTCTGATCGACATAGAACGCCACGGGCATTTCGCGGGTCTCGCCGGGCGCCAGGGTCTGATCGGTGAAGCAGAAGCAATTGATCTTCTGGAAAAAGCCGCCGACATTCAGCGGTGTGACGTTGTAACTGGCCTGCGCCACGGTCTCACGCGCCGAAGAGTTGGTCACCTTGTAGAAAATCGTGACGACCTCGCCAATCCGAACGTTGATCTCGTTCTGCTCGGGCACGAACTTCCACGGCAAACCACCCGACACGTTGGCGTCGAAACGAACATTGATGGTGCGCTCGAGCGGCCCGCTCGTCGGCGTCGAGGTCGCAACCATCGTCGTTCCGGCGAATCCGGTCGTGCGGCAAAACCAGTCGTACAGGGGCACAGCGGCATAAGACGCCCCAATCATCAGAGCGACTGTAGCGCCGCAAACACCCGCAACGAAGGTGTCCCGCTTAACTGTCCGCTTTCCGTGATTCGGAGACTGATCCGACACTGCACTACTCCCATTCAAACGTCAGAGGGGACGCACGAGCATCCCGGGGCCCTTCACCAGGGTAACGGCGAAGAACAGAACTACGAGAAGGCCAAGCGCGATGCCAATCGCGATCGAACGCTCCCGGCGGCTCTTGAGCTGCTGCGGAGTGAGGACGACACCTTCTTCCGGCTTCGGCTTTTCTTCCATCATGCCTTCAATCACGCAAACAACTTGAGAACAGCATGCGCCATCACTTCAAGCAACAGCACGCCAAACAGCGCAGCCAGATAAACAATCGAGAAAGCGAACAGGCGGCGCGTCGCGCGGTTGGCAGCAGTGCCTTCACGCTTCCGGTACACGTCAATGGCGAGATACATCATCGCAGCGCCGAGCACCGCCGAGGTGACGCCGTAGATCGCGCTGAAATAGCCGAGCGGCCAGGGCGAGATCGCAGTGGCGACCAGCACGACGGTGTACAGCAGGATCTGCAGGCGGGTCGCGTCGGGACCGGCGACCACAGGCAGCATCGGAATGCCAGCGCGGGTGTAGTCTTCGTTACGGAACAGCGCCAGCGCCCAGAAGTGCGGCGGCGTCCAGAAGAAGATGATCGCGAACAGCAGGATCGGCTCCATCGACAGGGTACCTGTCGCAGCGGCCCATGCGACCACCGGCGGCAGCGCGCCAGCGGCGCCGCCAATGACGATGTTCTGGGCAGTCGAGCGCTTCAGACCGACGGTGTAGATCACGACATAGAAGAAGATGGTGAAGGCGAGCAAGGCGCCGGCCAGCCAGTTGACCAGCACGCCGAGCGTCAGCACCGAGAAGAAAGCCAGGATGAGTCCGAACGCCAGTGCTTCCGGGCGCGTAATGCGGCCACGCGGAATCGGGCGATTCATCGTGCGGGTCATCAGCGCGTCGACATCGCTCTCGTACCACATGTTCAGCGCGCCGGAGGCACCGCCGCCAACAGCGATGCAGAGGATCGACGTGATCGCGATAACAGGATGGGCCGAGCCAGGCGCGAGGAAAAATCCGACCATCGCTGTAAACACGACAAGCGACATCACCCGCGGCTTCAGCAGGGCGAAATAGTCCGCAACACCGGCTTCAGAAATCCGGGGCGAGGTATCGATTGCGTGTTGGTCGATCGCCGACAAGGCAAGTCTCTCTATTCATAACACCCCCGCTGCTGACGAGCGGCAACGGGGGATCGTTGCGGGGCGCGGTGTGATCGCTCACACCGCGCAGAGGTCGATTACTTGATCCGCGGCAGCACTTCGAACTGGTGGAAGGGCGGCGGCGACGACAGCGTCCACTCGAGCGTGTTAGCGCCTTCACCCCACGGATTGGCCGGAGCCTTCCGCTTGGCGGCGAACGCCTGAGCCACACCGAACAGGAAGATCAGCACGGCGAAGCCCGAGATGTACGAACCGATCGACGACACCAGGTTCCAGCCCGCGAAGGCATCCGGATAGTCGATGTAGCGGCGCGGCATGCCCGACAGACCAAGGAAGTGCTGCGGGAAGAACACCAGGTTCACACCGATGAAGGTGACCCAGAAGTGCAGCTTCGCGATCGTCTCCGAGTACATGTAGCCGAACATCTTCGGGAACCAGTAGTACCAGCCCGCGAAGATGGCGAACACGGCGCCCAGTGACAGCACGTAGTGGAAGTGCGCAACGACGTAGTAGGTGTCGTGCAGCACGCGGTCGAGACCTGCGTTGGCCAGCACCACGCCCGTCACACCACCGAGGGTGAACAGGAACACGAAGCCGACCGACCACAGCATGGGCGCGCGGAATTCGATCGAACCGCCCCACATCGTGGCGATCCACGAGAAGATCTTCACGCCGGTCGGCACTGCGATGACCATGGTTGCAGCGACGAAGTAAGCCTGCGTCGAAGCGTTCATGCCGACGGTGTACATGTGGTGAGCCCACACGACGAAACCGACTGCACCGATCGCGACCATCGCATAGGCCATGCCGAGGTAACCGAAGATCGGCTTGCGCGAGAAGGTCGAGATGATGTGCGAGACCATGCCGAAGCCCGGCAGGATCATGATGTACACTTCAGGGTGACCGAAGAACCAGAACAGATGCTGGAACAGGATCGGGTCGCCACCGCCATCTGGCGCGAAGAACGTCGTGCCGAAGTTACGGTCGGTCAGCAGCATGGTGATGCCACCAGCCAGAACCGGCAGCGAGATCAGCAGCAGGAACGCGGTAACCAGCACGGCCCATGCGAACAGCGGCATCTTGTGCAGGGTCATGCCCGGCGCGCGCATGTTGAAGATGGTGGTGATGAAGTTGATCGCACCGAGGATCGACGACGCACCGGCGATATGCAGCGACAGAATCGCGAAATCGACCGACGGGCCAGGCGCACCTGACGTCGATAGCGGCGGATACATCGTCCAGCCCGTGCCTGCGCCAAGGCCGCCCGGCTCACCCTCGACGAATGCCGAGAACACCATCAGACCAAACGCAGCCGGCAGCAGCCAGAACGATACGTTGTTCATGCGCGGGAACGCCATGTCCGGCGCACCGATCATCAACGGCACCATCCAGTTGCCGAAGCCGCCGATCATGGCCGGCATGACCATGAAGAACACCATGATCAGACCATGGTTCGTGACGAACACGTTGTATGTGTGCGGATCAAAGAACTGCACACCCGGGGTCATCAACTCGACACGGATCAATATCGAAAGAACGCCGCCTACGAGGCCCGACATGATCGCGAACAACAGGTACATCGTTCCGATGTCCTTGTGGTTCGTCGAGTAGAGATAACGTCGCCAACCGGTGGGATGACCATGAGCATGGTCGTCAGGACCATGATCTGTGTGGGCCGGTGTTGCCACATTCGTTGCCATTTTCAATTCCTACCTTGCAGTCCATTGGACCCGGCGGTCCATCACCGAAATATCGAAGTGACCGAACTAAATTGCTTAGTTGCGGTCACCCAGATCCCTTCGCAGGAGCGCCAGAACTTACTGACCTGATCTCACTGCGCCGCGGCGCTGGACATCGCATAAACCTGCGCAGGTCCGCTCGCGAATTTCTTCTTCGCCTCTTCCAGCCACGCCGCGAACTCTTCTTCAGTCACGACGCGAATGGTGATCGGCATGAAAGCATGGTCCTTGCCGCACAGTTCCGAGCACTGACCGTGATAGGTTCCGACCCGCGGGGTCTTGAACCAGGTCTCGTTCAGACGGCCCGGCACGGAGTCGACCTTAACGCCAAACGACGGCATTGCGAACGAGTGAATGACGTCAGCGGACGTGGTCTGGATACGAACCACCTTGTTGACCGGAACCACCATCTCGTTGTCGACGCCCAGCAGACGCGGCGCCTTGTCCTTGACCAGGATCGAGTTCGAACTCGAGCGGGCCATGGTCCGGATAGGTGTATGTCCAGTACCATTGCTTACCGGTCGCCTTCACGGTGACGTCGGCGTGCGGAATGTCGAGCTGGAGGAACAGCAGGCGGAACGAGGGCACCGAGATCGCAACCAGGATCAGGACCGGGATGATGGTCCAAGCCACTTCAATCAGCGTGTGATGGGTTGTCTTCGACGGGACCGGGTTCGCCTTGGAGTTAAACTTGACCGCAACGACAACCAGAAGAATCAGCACCATCACGACGATGGCGGAGATGATCCAGAGCATGAAGGTGTGGAACCAGTGAATGTTTTCCATCACCGGCGTTGCCGCCTTCTGCAGGTTGAGTTCCCAGTTCTGGGGTTGACCCATAACCTCGGCAAAAGCCGCGCTGCTCAGCGCGAGACCGGCTCCAACAACCGATGACCCCAGTAACCGGCGGCCAATCTGGCCTATCGACATCTTCATGTCGCACACGCTCCTATGATAAATCTGACGCATCCGGCTTGTCGCCACGAGATGCTGTCCAACTCCATCCCGACGACGACCTGTGGTCAATCGTTAGAACGCGTCGAAATCCAGCCTCTCAAACCATAATTCAACGAGCCTCGCAATGCAGTAATGCTCGCCCCAGCGATGCTTTAGAGACTATTGTGTTTGCGTTACATTTTTTGCATTTACATCCTGTGCGCCAAATCCGTTCGCTGACGACGATCATTGACGGGCGGTCGCTGATGATATTCGTATTGGCTGTATCGGTTTAGCAGCCATTCGTTTCGCTCGATACTGCCTCGCTGCTGACTTAAAACACCGGTAGGGCACGCTCGACGCGCGTTCCGGTCCATCAGGGACTGACATTTGCCAAGGATCGACCCGAATGGGGCTTTTTGAGCCATCTCAATTTCAGCCAGTGCCAATGGTTACCAGATTTTCCAAGAAATTCAATTGGATAGGCCGCCATCTCGTAGTCGGGCTTGGTCTTCTGGTTGGGCTTGCGCTGAGCCATAGCCCCGGTTTTGCGCAAGGCGCGGTAAAATCCGTTCACGGCGACTGGCAAATCCGCTGCGATACGCCGCCGGGAGCCCAGAGCGAACAATGCGCTTTGATTCAAAGCGTGGTAGCTGAAGACCGCTCCAATGCCGGTCTGACTGTGATTTTGCTAAAGACTGCAGATCAAAAAAGCCGTTTGATGCGCGTCGTCGCGCCACTTGGCGTGTTGCTGCCGTCCGGCCTGGGATTGAAACTCGACGATGCTGACGTGGGCCGCGCCGGCTTTGTGCGCTGCTTGCCGAATGGCTGCGTTGCCGAGGTTGTGATGGACGACAAGCTGCTCGGCCAGCTGCGCAGCGCCAAGACCGCGACATTCATCATCTTTGAGACGCCCGAAGAAGGCATCGGCTTCCCGCTGAGCCTGAATGGAATCGGCGAGGGCTACGACAAGTTGCCGTAGTCGCGGCCGGGCCGTGGCTGATGGATCGTTGAGGCTAACGATCATCGCGCGGAACTTTCCTCAGTCGTCCCTCTCCCCTTTTGAGCTGCGCGTGCCTATCTTGGAGCCAGACGCCTACCTGCTGGTTGCGGCGTATGTTCGCCCGCACCGCCCCGAGCATAATCTGGAGCTTCCATGACCGGTCCAGCCCCCCTGTCTCTGATTGAGCGCGCCAACCTGGATCGCGACGATGTCCGCAAGCAGCTGATGCGCGGGCTCGATGGCGCTGATGACGGCGAGTTGTTCCTGGAGTTCGGCCAGTCGGAGATGCTGGTGTTCGACAATGGCCGCCTCAAGCAGGCGACCTACGACACAGCCCAGGGATTCGGCCTGCGCGCCGTCAAGGATGACGCAGTCGGCTATTCGCATTCGTCCGATGTCTCGATGTCAGCGCTGATCCGCGCCGCCGATGCTGTCGGCGCTGTGCGCGGCGGTTATCGCGGCTCGCTCGCGGCAGCGCCAGCCCGCACCAATGTCCGCCTCTATGGCGACGAGAACCCGCTGGATGCGCCGGGCTTCGAAGCCAAGATCAAACTGCTTGGCGAGATCGACGCCTACATCCGCGACAAGGACCCACGCGTGCGCCAGGTGTCGGCCAGCGTCGCGGCGTCGTGGCAGGTTGTGGAAATTATGCGACCTGATGGCGAGACCTATCGCGACATCCGTCCGCTCGTCCGCGTCAACGTCTCGGTCGTCGCCGGTCAGGGCGACCGCCAGGAGAGCGGCAGCAAGGGCTACGGTGGGCGTGAGGGCTATCAGCGCTTCATCGAGACCAAAGCCTGGCGCGAGGCTGCGGATGGCGCGCTCAGGGAAGCTATCGTCAATCTCGACTCGGTTGCCGCGCCTGCCGGCGAGATGGATGTCGTGCTCGGGCCGGGCTGGCCCGGCGTCATGATCCACGAAGCTGTCGGCCACGGGCTGGAAGGCGATTTCAACCGCAAACAGACCTCGGCCTTCGCCGGCCTGATGGGGCAGCAGGTCGCCGCCAAGGGCGTCACCATCGTCGACGACGGCACCATTGCCGCGCGGCGTGGCTCGCTGTCGATTGACGACGAAGGCACGCCGACCAACCGCACCGTGCTGATCGAGGACGGCATTCTGGTCGGCTACATGCAGGATCGTCAGAACGCCCGGCTGATGGGGATGCGCCCGACGGGCAACGGCCGACGCCAGGGCTACGCCCACGTGCCGATGCCGCGCATGACCAACACCTATATGGAAGCGGGCAGCCACGACCCGGCCGAAATTCTCGCCTCGGTGAAGAACGGCATCTACGCCGTCAACTTCGGCGGCGGTCAGGTCGACATCACCTCGGGCAAATATGTTTTCCAATGCACCGAGGCGTACAAGATCGAGAACGGCAAGCTCGGCGCGCCGCTCAAGGGCGCTATGATGATCGGCAACGGCCCAACCGACCTGCACCGCATCAGCATGGTCGGCAATGATCTGTCGCTGGATACGGGCATCGGCACCTGCGGCAAGCAGGGCCAGGGCGTCCCGGTCGGCGTCGGTCAGCCGACGCTGCGAATGGACGGAATTACGATCGGTGGCACGGGACGCTAGGCGTCCCGCACCGCCTCAGCGCACCACGCCGGAGCTGAAACCGGGCTTGCGATGCGGCGGCTTGATATCGTTCTTCAGGAAACAACGCGCGGCCCGTCCGACATAGCCCGGACGGGCGTAGGTCCAAGCCCGGCACTTGCTGTCCGCCTGGCAGGCCTGACGGCACTGCTCCGAGCTGACGGGTTTCTTGTCCTCAGGCTTGATGTCGAAACTGCGGAAGTCGCCACCGTAGCGATCAGTCGATTGTTCGACCTGCCCGGTAAAGGGTTCAACAACACCAGCGCCGCGCACACCCGATATGCAGCATGTACTGGCGACGCGCGCCGGTACGGTGTTTTTCAGCCAGCACACCGCGTTCTCAGATTGTTCGCTCGGGTAATTGAAGCTCCACGCCCGGCAGCGGCGGTCGCCCTCGCATTTCATCGCACATTCAGCCGGATCGCCGCTGTCGATCACCAGCCGCGCGTAATCGCCGCCGGGGCGGTCAAAGCTGGCCTGCGCCCAGGCGTGACCGCTCGCCGCAACGAGCGCGTTCATCACCGCCACAACAAGCGCGGCCAGGTATAAATTCCGCATTAACACATGTTCCCGACTTCAGGCCGCATGGGTTGGCTGAACATCTAACGCCCCCATAGCTGTACGCTGAATGAACGGATGCGCCATCGGCCACCCGTTCAAGCAATTGTCAGAAACAGTATTCACGGTAAGCGGGATCGACCGAGCCCTGCCACGGGCCGGCAAACTTCTCCAGCAGCACCTCTGCCGGCGATTTGCCCAGGTCAATGGTCTGGTCGAGCGGCGCGAGATAGCGCGACTCATCGCGACCGCTGGCGTCAACGCGCTCGCGACGACGCAACCCGCCATGCGCCAGCGCAAGGCATTCCTTCGCGATTTCGTACAGGTAACGTCCGCGGATGGTCGACTTGAACCCGAGGCGCGGCACCTGATCGCGCAGCGACTGGCGCTCGTCGGCGGTCCAGTCCTTGACGATCTCCCAGGCCGCATCGAGGCTGACCTGATCATACAAAAGTCCGACCCAGAACGCCGATAGCGACGGCAACCGGTCTGACGGCACGCCATCCGCGCCGCGCATCTCAAGGTACCGCTTGAGTCGAACCTCCGGGAAAATCGTCGACAGATGGTTGGCCCAGTCCGACAGTGTCGGTCGTTCGCCCGGCAGCTTGGCGTTCTTGCCATCGAAGAAATCGCGGAACGAGCTTCCCGAGACGTCGATGTAGTCATCGCCGCGCTTGACGAAATACATCGGTACATCAAGCGCGTAATCAACCCAGCGCTCGAAGCCCATGCCATCTTCGAAGGCCCAGGGGATCATGCCGGCGCGCTGGTTGTCCGTATCCGTCCAGATCTGCGAGCGGAACGACAGAAAGCCATTCGGCTTGCCTTCGGTGAACGGCGAATTGGCAAACAGCGCCGTCGCCACCGGCTGCAGCGCCACCGACACGCGCAGCTTCTGGACCATGTCGGCCTCTGACGAGAAGTCGAGATTGGTCTGCACCGTGCAGGTGCGATACATCATGTCGAGACCATATTGGCCGACCTTCGGCATATAGGCCGTCATGATGCGGTAGCGCCCTTTGGGCATGACGGGAATTTGCGCCCGCGACCAGGACGGCGTCAGGCCAAGACCGAGAAAGCCGATACCGAGCGGCCCGGCCACTTCGCGCACTTGCGCCAGATGCGCCATCAACTCCGAATGCGTCTGATGAATCGTCTCTACCGGCGCGCCCGACAGTTCGAACTGCCCGCCCGGCTCCAGCGAGATCGCGCCACCGCCCGTGATGTCATACAGGCCGATGATGTTCTCGCCTTCCATGATCGGCTCCCAGCCGAGCAGCAGCCGCATCCCCTCCAACAGGGCCTGGATGCCGCGCGCGCCTTCATAGGGCACGGGCTGCAGGCCGTTGACGGTAAAGGGCGTCTTCTCGTGCTCGGTGCCGATGCGGAACGCTGACGGCGGCTTCACGCCCGCCTCAATCCAGGCCACGAGCTCGTCACGCGATTGCAGTGGCGTCATATCGATCTGGTCACGCGCCATAGAAATTCCGGGTCTTGGGCGCAACGAGATTTTGCGCGCTTGGGCGGGGTCGACTGCAAATCTCGCGATCCGCAGCGGTTAATAGAGCAGCGGCAGGGGTCATCGCGCCGCCGCAGAATTGGGGGAAGCCGGAGTCGCACGATCCTCACATGCACACCCCAACCGGTCGAGCAGGGCACACAGTCTCGCCGCTTCCACGTTGGAAAGCTTGCAACCCAGGTGCTTTTCAATGGCGTCCGAATAGGCACCCGCCATTTTTGCCTGCAGGTCGCGACCCGCATCAGTGATTTCCACGTAAAGCCCGCGCTTGTCCATCTTGCATTCGCGGCGGACCGCCAGCCCTTCATCGACCAGCCGATCAATCAATCGCGAGGTCGAATATTGCGGCAACAGCATCTGCCGTTCCAGCTCGACCGGCCGCAGCTCTCCGGACGGGGCGCTGGCCAGTTCAAGCAGTGCGTCGTACCACGCCAGCGACGGGAAGCCGGCGCGCTTGAGTTCTTGCTCAACCGCAGCCAGCACTTTGGTCTGCACGCGCATCAGGCGCGTCCAGGCTGCAGTTGCTTCTGTTGACGGTTTTCGCTTCATCTCATTCCCACGTTGCCAACACCCTAACCCATTAAATGCAGCTGCATCAATCTCAAGTCTTGCTGTAGTATGCAGATAGGCGAGCCATGCGCCCATACCCGTCAACAGGAGTGTCACGCAATGAAGCTTTTCTACTCTCCCGGAGCTTGCTCCCTGTCGCCGCATATTGCGCTGCTTGAGGCAGGCCTGCCCTATGATCTGGTGCAGGTTGACCTCAAGGCCAAGAAACTGGCCGCTGACGGCGCCGATTTCCTCGCCATTAATCCCAAGGGCCAGGTGCCCGCATTGCAGCTCGACAGCGGCAGGGTCGTCACCGAAGGCCCGGTGATCGTGCAGGTAATCGCCGACCTCGCAGCCGGCAAGAATCTGGCCCCGGCGCAAGGGTCGCCACAGCGGCTGGACCTGCAGGAATGGCTGAACTTCATCACCACCGAGCTGCACAAGAACTTCAGCCCGCTGTTTCAACCGGCGCTATCGGACGACACCAAGGCGTTCTTTCGCGACCGCCTGATGGGCAAGTTCAAATATGTCGACGGTGCGCTGGCCGGAAAATCCTATCTGCTGGGTGATCAGTTCAGCGTTGCTGACGGCTATCTCTTCGTCATGCTGAAATGGGCCGGGCGGATGAGCATGGACCTGTCGGGCCTCGCCAACCTCACGGCCTTCGACAAGCGCGTCACCGAGCGCCCTGCCGTGCGCGAGGCGCTGATCAAGGAAGGCCTGATGAAGGCGGCCTGAGCCGCGAGCATCAGCTACGTTGCAAACGAAAACGGCCGGATCGATGATCCGGCCGTTTTCGTCTGCGTGCTGCGCTTGCGCTCGTCATTGCCGGACGAGCGCACTTGCGCGATGGCTTACGCCGCCGCCTGCTTCTTCGGTGCGAAGCGCTGATAGAAAGTCTCGTTTTTCGCCGCCATGTCGACGAGCAGTTTCGGCGGGGTAAAGCGCGAGCCGTACTTGGCTTCAAGCTTGTGACACAGGGCGACGAAGTTCTTCGTGCCCATGAAGTCGATGTAGGACAGCGTACCGCCGGTGAATGGCGCGAAGCCAAAGCCGAGGATCGAGCCGACATCCGCCTCACGCGGATCCACGATCACATTGTCCTCGACCGTGCGTGCAGCTTCCACCGCCTGCACCACGAGGAAGCGCTGCTTCAGCTCCTCGATATCGAGCGTATCGGGATCGAGCTGCTTCGGCTGCAAGCCCTGAATGCCGGCCCACAGCGCCTTCTGGCCCTTGCCCTTCTCGGGATAATCGTAGAAGCCCTTGCCGTTCTTGCGGCCCTTGCGATCGCCCTTCTCGACCATTTCGACCAGCAGTTTCTTCTGCGACTGGTCGATGGCGTTGGGGCCGAGGTCCGCCTCGGTCGCCTTCATGATGTTGAGCACGAGATCGAGCGCAACTTCATCCGACAGCGACAGCGGGCCGACCGGCATGCCGGCCATCTTGGCGGTGTTCTCGATCATCGCTGGCGGAACGCCTTCCATCAGCATTTCGAGGCCTTCAGCGGTGAATCGCAGCACGCAGCGGTTGGCGAAGAAGCCACGGCTGTCGTTGACGACAATCGGCGTCTTGCTGATCTGGCGAACGTAATCCAGCGCAGTGGCAAGCGCCGGGTCGCCGGTGTTCTTGCCGACGATGATTTCGACCAACATCATCTTCTCGACCGGAGAGAAGAAATGGATGCCCAGGAAGCGGCTCTGGTCGGCGAACTCTTCCGCCAGCGAGTTGATCGGCAGCGTCGAGGTGTTGGACGCGAAGATCGCACCATCCTTCAGCAGGCCCTGGGTCTTCTTGTAGATCTCGGCCTTGACCTTGCGGTCTTCGAACACAGCCTCGATCACCAGATCGCAGTCCTTGATCGCATTGTAGTCCGGGGTTGCGGTGATGCGCGCCATCAGCGCCGCCTTGTCAGCTTCCTTGGCGCGACCCTTGGCGATCAAGCCATCGACCACCAACTCGCAATGGGCGCGGCCCTTGTCGGCGCTGGCCTGATCACGATCAATCAGCACGACCTCGATGCCGCCCTTGGCCGAGACATAGCCGATGCTGGCGCCCATGAAGCCGGCGCCGATGATCGCGAGCTTCTTGACCGGACGCGGCGGCTCGCCCTGCGGGCGACGCGCGCCCTTGTTGAGCTCCTGCATCGACATGAACAGGCTGCGGATCATCGCCGCAGCTTCCTTCGACTGCAGGATCTTGGCGAAGTACCGCAACTCGACGCGCAAGGCGGCGTCGATCGGCAGCTGCAGCCCTTCATAGGCGCACTGCAGGATGGCGCGAGCGGCTGGATAGTTGTCGTAGGTCTCGCGGCGATACAGCGCATTGCCCGCCGGGAACATCATCATGCCCTGCTTCGAGAACACCGGGCCGCCGGGCAGCTTGAAGCCCTTCTCGTCCCACGGCTGCACGGCCTTGCCGCCGCCCTTGATCCAGTCCTTCGCGGTCGTAACGATGTCGGCCACCGGCGCGACAGCATCGATGAGCTTGAGCCCCTTGGCCCGTGCGGCATTGAGCTGATCGCCCTTGAGCAGGATCTGCATCGCGTCCTGCGGCTGTACGATGCGCGGAATGCGCTGGGTGCCGCCACCGCCGGGGAACAGACCCACCTTGATTTCCGGCAGGCCGACCTTGGTCTTCGGACTGTCGCTGGCGACGCGGTAATGACAGGCAAGCGTCACTTCAAAGCCACCGCCGAGCGCGAGGCCATTGATCGCCGCCGCCCAAGGCTTGCCCGAGGTTTCGATCTTGCGCAGCGTCTGCGACAGCTTGCGGCTCTCGTCGAACAGCACCTTCTGCGCGGCTTCCTCGCCGCCGTCCTTGCGGGCCTTGGCGAAGGCCTTGTTCATATCCTCGAGCATGGTCAGATCTGCACCCGCGCAGAAATTGTCCTTGGCCGAGGTGATGACGACGCCCTTGACCGCAGCGTCAGCCGTGAGCTGGTCAACGATGGTGTCGAGCTCGGTGATGGTGGCGACGTCGAGCACGTTCATCGACCGGCCGGGCAAATCCCAGGTCACGGTCGCGATGCCATCGGCGTCGGTTTCAACTTTGAAAATCTTGAAGGCCATGTGGAGCTTCCTCAATGTGTTGGTGCAGCCGTCAGGCGCAGCGCTGTTCTTGTGATCCCCTCTCCCTTGCGCGGGAGAGGAGGGAAGACTGCTTCAGACCCGCTCGATGATCGTTGCGGTGCCCATGCCGCCGCCGATGCACAGCGTCACCAGTGCAGTCGATTTGCCCGTGCGCTCCAGCTCGTCGAGCACGGTGCCAAGGATCATCGCGCCGGTCGCGCCGAGCGGATGGCCGAGCGCAATCGCGCCGCCGTTGACGTTGATCTTGTCCTTGTCGATCTCGAACGCCTGCATGTAGCGCAGCACGACCGAGGCGAAGGCTTCGTTCAGCTCGAACAGATCGATATCCGACAGCTTCATGCCGGACTTCGCCAGCAGCTTCTTTGTGACATCGACCGGGCCGGTCAGCATCATCGCGGGCTCGGAGCCAACGTTGGCGAAGGCGCGGATTTTCGCGCGCGGCTTCAATCCGATCTTCGCGCCGGCTTCCTTGTTGCCGAGTAGAACCGCCGCCGCACCATCGACGATGCCCGACGAATTGCCCGCGTGATGAACGAAGTTGACGCGTTCGATTTCCGGATGCGACTGGATCGCAACGCCATCGAAGCCGCCCATCGAGGCGACCGCAGCGAACGACGGCTGCAGCTGCGCCAGCGTCTGCATCGTCGTCGACGGACGCATGTGCTCGTCCTTGGCAAGGATCGTCAGGCCGTTGATATCCTTCACAGGAATGACCGACTTGGCGAAGCGACCCTCTTCCCATGACGTCGCCGCGCGCTGCTGGCTCATCACCGCATAGGCGTCGACGTCATCACGCGAGAAGCCGTACTTCGTGGCGATCAGATCGGCCGACACGCCCTGCGGCATGAAGTAGGCCGGAACCGCGATCGACGGATCCATCGGCCATGCGCCGCCGGATGCGCCGATGCCGATACGGCTCATTGATTCCGCGCCGCCGCCGATTGTCAGATCGTGCTGGCCCGACATGATCTGCGCAGCAGCGAAATTCACTGCATCAAGACCCGAAGCGCAGAAGCGGTTGATCTGGATCCCCGGCACGGCGTCGCCGTAACCGGCAGACAGCGCCGCCATACGGGCAATGTCGCCGCCAGCTTCGCCAACCGGATCGACCACGCCGAGCACGACGTCATCAACGCTTCCGGCTGCGAGATTGTTGCGCTCCTTGAGCGCCTTCAGCGGCGCTGTGGCCAGCGCCAGCGCGGTGACCTCGTGCAAGGACCCATCGGCCTTGCCGCGACCGCGCGGTGTGCGAACGTGATCGTAGATATATGCCTCGGGCATGGTAGCTCCCTGAATCAATATTGATGAACGGCGCCATGACTGGCGCCGCTGGATCATTTCAGACGATCAAAACGATTCCGCAGGCAGCGCCATCACGGTATCCGCGCCAGCCTGGATGCACGCCAGATGCGTCGCCGTTTCCGGCAGCATCCGCTCCATGAAGAACCGGCCCGTGACAAGCTTGCTGGCGAGGAACGGCGTCTCGCCGCTGGCGGCAATCTTGTCCTGCGCCACCTTGGCCATGCGCGCCCACATGTAGCCAAAGCCGACGAGGCCAAACAGCTTCATGTAATCGGTTGCGCCTGCCCCGGCATTGTCCGGCTTCGCCATGGCGTTTTGCATCAGCCACATCGTCGCCTGCTGCAGATGCCCGAGCGCATTGCTCAGCGGCGCGATGAACGGCTTCATCGCCTCGTCGCCACCGTGCTCCTTGGCGAAGCCCTGGGCTTCGGCAAAAAACGCCATGGCGGCGCGGCCACCATCGCGCGGCAACTTGCGGCCGACCAGATCGAGCGCCTGAATGCCGTTCGCGCCTTCATAGATCATCGCGATACGGGCATCGCGGACGAACTGCTCCATGCCCCATTCGGCGATATAGCCGTGGCCGCCGAACATCTGCTGGGCCGCGACGGTGTTGGCGAAGCCGCCATCGGTCAGCACACCCTTGAGGATTGGCGTCATCAGGCCAAGATGGTCGTCTGCGGCCTGCCGTTCCTTGGCGTCCTCGGAGCGATGCGCGACATCGCTTTTCAGCGCTGTCCAGATCACCATGGCCCGTGCAGCTTCGTTGAAGGCGCGGATCGACAGCAGGGTGCGGCGGACGTCGGGATGCACGATGATCGGGTCCGCCGCCTTCTCCGGCGCCTTCGGCCCGGTCAGCGCGCGGCCCTGCAGGCGCTCGCGGGCGTAAGCGACCGCGTTCTGATAGGCGACCTCGGACTGGGCGAGGCCCTGAACGGCGACGCCGAGGCGCGCCTCGTTCATCATCACGAACATGCCCTGCATGCCGCGGTTCTCTTCACCGATCAGCCAGCCGGTGGCGTTGTCATAGTTCATCACACAGGTCGAATTGCCGTGGATGCCCATCTTGTGTTCGATCGAACCGCAAGTGACGCCGTTCTTGCCGCCAAGCGATCCATCGGCATTGACGAGGATCTTCGGCACAACGAACAGCGAGACGCCCTTGATGCCCGCCGGTGCGCCTTCGATGCGCGCCAGAACGAGATGGATAATGTTGTCTGCGAGATCATGCTCGCCAGCCGAGATGAAAATCTTCGTGCCGGAAATCTTGTAGCTGCCGTCATCCTGCTTCACGGCCTTGGTGCGCAACAGGCCCAGATCGGTGCCGCAATGTGGCTCGGTCAGGTTCATGGTGCCGGTCCATTCGCCGGAGACCATCTTCGGCAGGAAGATCGCCTTCTGCTCGGGGCGGCCATGCACATTCAGCGCCGCCGTCGCGCCCATCGTCAGGCCGCCATACATCGTGAAGGCCATATTGGCCGAACACTGGAACTCGGACACCGCCTGCGACAGCGTGACCGGCAGCCCCTGGCCGCCGAACTCGGGCGGCGATGACAGACCGAGCCAGCCGCCCTCGGTGACCTGCTTGTAGGCTTCCTTGAAGCCCTTCGGGGTAGTTACGCTGCCGTCGTCGTGACGGACGCAGCCCTCAAGGTCGCCGACGCGATTGAGCGGCTGAAGTACCTCTTCGCTGAGCTTGGCGGCCTCTGCCATGATCGCTTCGCGCACATCGGCAGAAGCATCGGCGAATCCTGGAAGATTATTGTAACGGTCGAACTGGAACACGTCATTGAACAGAAAGCTAACGTCGTCCAACGGCGCTTTGTAGCTAGGCATTTCGTTCTCCCAGGGCCAACTTCGTCGCCCTTATTTTTGAGCTAATCCCGATTGTGCATCAAAATTGCTACGTTGCTATATTATGTTCTTCAACATCGCGACAGGTTCTCGGATTTTCCTTGTTACGGTCGTGCCGCCGGAGTGCGTCGCCTTTAAGGCGTTTCGTAAGCATGTGCAACATGAGCGGGACATCCGGGGAACTTCCCAATTCTTGAAAAAAATCCTTCCGCCTGAGAATAATTAACCATAGCAAACCGGTTCTTTAACCCGTTCTTTACCCTAACCGTAAAAAGCTCGGTGCAGAGGCAGGTGATCCGCAAGCGCGCGATGGGCGTTGTGCGCACGGACTCCGACAGCGCTGGTGGAGCGCAGCCCTGAACCGGACGAAAGCATGAATTCGCGCGTATCTTGGAGTGTGGAAGGCATCGAACCATCTGTCCGTGCGCGGGCAGAGGCTGCTGCACGCCGCGCCGGGATGTCGCTGGGCGACTGGCTCAACTCCACCATCGGACAGGTCTCCTCGACTGGCCCAGGCCCCGCGCCCGGATCCCCCGGTGCTGGTGGGCCGCCGGTCGAAATCTCCGTCATCCATCAACGACTGGATACGATCGCGCGGCAGATCGAGCAGATGGCTCGGCCTGCTGGCGGCGACAACCATGTCGTGAAGCATCTCAATGACGCCATTTCGCGCCTCGATGCGCGATTGTCACAGATCAGCCCACCCGCACCGACCATTCAGGCGGCATACGACTGGCCGAACCCGTTTGACTACGTCGATCCGGCTGTCCGCACCCCGGCGAAGCCGCTGTCGTCGCTCGACGCCGCCGTCGCCGAAATCACCGCCCGGCAGGCGCAGCTTGACCGCCACATCGCCGCGAACTTCGCGCCGCCGGCCCCACCTCGCTCCGCTCCAGCCCCGGACATGGCGGCGCTGAACCAGCAGCTTCACACCCTTACGCACAAGATAGACGCGCTGCAGCGGCCTGACCGGCTCGAGCCGTCGATCAATGCTTTCCGCGCCGATCTGGCCGAAATTCGCCACATCATCACCGAAGCGATGCCGCGCCGTGCGATCGAATCGATCGAGCATGAGGTGCAATCGCTATCGCAACGGCTCACTGACAGCCGCTATCGCGGCATCGACGAGCAGGCGCTGAATGGCATCGAAGCAGCGCTTGGCGAGATCCGGCAGACCCTCAGCTCGCTGACCCCAGCCGAACAGCTCGCCGGGTTCGACGATGCGATTCGCAACCTCGGCAGCCGGATCGACGTCATCGTCCGCGCCAGCGACAATCCGGCGACCGTCGGCCAGCTCAAGGAAGCGATCGCCGCGCTTCGGCATATCGTCGCCAATGTCGCATCCAACGAGCAGCTCGAGCGTCTCAGCCAGGACGTCCATTCGCTGGCCGAGCGCATCAACAACCTGCCCCGCGCCAACGACTACAGCGCATCGTTCCTGGCGCTGGAAAAGCGCATTTCGTCGCTGACCGATTCGCTCGCCACCCGCGATCGCACCCAGGCCGATGGCAATGACACCGGCCAGCTTGAAGTCGCGTTGCAAGCGCTGTCACACCGGCTCGATAATCTGCCGGTTGGCAATGACAATTCCGCGACGCTGACGCACCTTGAGCAGCGCGTCAGCTACCTGCTGGAGCGGCTGGAAAACACCAGCGATCAATCCGCCGATATCAAGCGCGTCGAGGCCGGGCTGCAGGATGTTCTGCGGCAGCTCGAACGGCAGCAATCAACCATTGTCGCTCTGGCGGCAACGGCGCCGAGCTCATCGCAGTCCCCCGGTATGGACCCGGCCATTGTCGACGCCATCAAGCGCGAGCTGGCCGATATGCGCGCCAGCCAGACGGAAGCCGAACGGCATAGCGCGGAGGTTCTGCGCCAGTTGGAACGGCAGCAGTCGAGCATCGCAACGCTCGCCAGCGCCAGCCCGCAGGCGCCTGCGATGGACGCTGCCGTCGTCGAGGCGATCAAACGCGAACTCTCGGACATGCGCTTCAGCCAGTCCGAAACCGATCGCCACACCCAGGATTCGCTTGAGGTCGTGCATTCGACGCTCGGCCATGTGGTCGACCGGCTTGCCATCATCGAAGGTGATCTGCGCCAGGCGCGCGCCAATCCGCCGCCGGTCAATCCGCCATCGCCGCCTGCAAATGGCGGACCGCGCTTCAACCCACCCGCGCCGCCGCCGGCTCCCGTCATCACGCCGACGCCCGGCCCGACGACGGAGCCTTCCGCGCGCTTTGACGCCGCGCCGCGCGAGTTCGTCGCGCCGGCCATGGATGAACCCGTCGCAACCTCGGGCGCCCGTCCGCTGCGTGAAATTCTGTCGCCACTCGCCAGCAAGCCGCGCGCCGACCGCCGCGATGCGGCAGCATCGGACGGTGACAGCGCCGCTGCAGTCGCACCGGATACACCGCTGGAACCTGGCACCCGCCCAACGGGCCGCCCGCGGTCAACCGCAGAGCGCATTGCAGCTTCCGAGCAGGCGCTGAACGGCGTATCGCCCGGCGACAAGCCGGCGTCGACATCCAGCTTTATCGCGGCCGCGCGCCGCGCCGCCATGGCGGCGACCGACGCAGCGCCCTACGATCCGCGCGCCCATGCCGCCGTCAAGGTCAGCCCAAAGAGCGGCGGCAAGTTTGCAGGGAAAGCCGAGGCGCACGCCGGCGCAACCACGATCAGTTCCAAGATCCGTTCGCTGCTGGTCGGCGCGAGTGTCGTCGTCATCGTGCTTGGCTCATTCCAGGCTGCGCTGGTCCTGATGGACCGCAACGCCAACCTGGACCCGGCTGACATGGTCAGCGAGTTCAACCGTATGGAGAACCCGGACGACCATCCGCAGTCGACCGCCTCGTCGCCAGCCGCGAATGGCGTCGCGCGCGGGCCAACCAATTTGGCCCCGCCGGTGCTGCCGACCATGCCGTCCGAAGGGCTGCCCGGGATGCCGGGCGCCAGCATGTCGCAACTCACCATGCCTGGCCCTGGAACGATCCCGTCGGATATCACCGGCTCGATTCCGGAACAGCAGCCGTCGCTCACGCCGGCACGGCCGCAAACCAGCCTGCCGAAATTCCCGCTGGTGCAGATTCCCGCCAACGAACAGCTGCCCGACAGCATCGGCGGCCCGACGCTGCGCAGCGCTGCATTGAAGGGCGATGCGACGGCAGCCTATGAAGTCGCCTTGCGTTTCGCCGAGGGTAAGGGCGTGCCGCAGGACTTCGAGAAGGCCGCCCGATGGTTCGAGCGCGCCAGCAGTGTCGGCGTCGTCCCGGCGCAGTTCCGCCTCGGCACGCTGCATGAAAAGGGCCTTGTCGGCAAAAAGGACATCAATCTGGCGCGCGAGCTGTACGCCAAGGCTGCTGATCGCGGTAACGCTAAGGCCATGCATAATCTCGCAGTGCTTGACGCTGACGGCGGCGACCGTGGCCCGAATTACAAGAGCGCAGCGCATTGGTTCCGCAAGGCGGCCGAACGCGGCGTGGCTGACAGCCAGTTCAACCTCGGCATTCTCTTCGCCCGTGGCATTGGCGTGGAACAGAACCTCGCCGAATCCTACAAGTGGTTCGCGCTCGCCGCGGCACAGGGTGACGCGGATGCGGGCATGAAGCGCGATGACGTCGCAAAGCGGTTGAATCCACAATCGCTCGATGCCGCCAAGGCTGCGGTGAAGACGTTCATTCCGGTGGCCCAGCCCGACGACGCCGTTAACGTCGCGACGCCCGCAGGCGGCTGGGAGCCGCCGCAGGAACAGACCGATACCAAGCCGCCAGCCGGCAAGCGCGCAGGCCGTTAACCGTCGAATGTGATCGGGAGTACGCACCCGATCCACAAAAGTAACTCTGAGCGCAATCTTTAATCGCAGCGACAACATTATGGGCTATGCACAAGGCGTGGGTGAGAACCCGCGCTTAAAGCAAGAAACCTTGTCGCGCGTCGGCTAGACCAACGGCGACCCAAGCCGAAACAGACGCGCGTGCAGCTTTACCTTCCCATCGCGGATATCCCGGTCAATATCTTCCTCGTGCTGGCGATGGGAGCTGCTGTCGGGTTCGTCTCCGGCATGTTTGGTATCGGCGGCGGATTTCTGATGACGCCGCTGCTGATTTTCATCGGCATTGCGCCTGCCGTGGCCGTCGCCTCGGTCGCCAGCCACATCGGCGCATCATCCTTTTCCGGCGCACTATCCTATTGGCGCAAACGCGCGGTAGACCCTGCCCTTGCCGGAGTCTTACTGGTCGGGGCGATAACCGGCACCGCGCTTGGCGTGTGGGTGTTCACGCTCTCTGCGCAGCCTGGGCCAACTCGACCTGATCATCGGCCTGTCCTACGTCGTGCTGCTCAGCACCGTCGGCGCCCTGATGTTCTGGGAGGGCCTGCGCTCCATCATCCGCGTGAAAGGCGGCAAGGCCGCCGTTGTCCGCCGCCCGGGCGGGCACACCTGGATTCACGGCCTGCCGCTGAAGATGCGCTTCAAGCGCTCCGGCATCTATCTCTCCGTCATCCCCGTGATCACCATCGGCCTGATCATCGGCTTCATCGGGGCGATCATGGGCGTCGGCGGCAGTTTCATCCTGATCCCGATGCTGATCTATTTGCTGCGCATCCCGACTGCGACCGTGCTGGGAACAGCCATGGTGCTGACGCTCGTCACCATGCTGATCGCCACCATACTGCATGCTGTGACCAATCACCTTGTCGACGCAGTGCTGGCCCTGATCCTGATGGTCGGCGGCGTCACCGGGGCGCAGTTCGGCGCGCGCGCGGGCCAGAAGATCAGCGGCGAGCACCTGCGATTGCTGCTGGGACTGCTGATCCTCGCCGTTGGCATCCGTTTCGCGGTGGAACTCGTGATCCGGCCGGAGGATCTGTTCACTGTCCGACAGATCGGAGACGGCGGATGATGATGCGCCCGATCGCCCTCGCCGCCCTGCTTGCGCTCGCAACCCTGGCAGCCCCGCTGCAGGCCCGGGCCGAGCAGCTGATCGTGTCGATCTCAAATCATCGCGTCACGGTGACGCCAAGTTACGCTGGCGATGAGCTGGTGCTGTTCGGTTCGGTCGAGCGCGAGAAGGATTCGCCGGAGCGACCTGGCGGCTATGACCTCGTCATCACCGTCAGCGGGCCGCGCGCCGACCTCGTCACCCGCCGCAAGGAGCGACGGTTCGGCATCTGGGTCAATGCAAACTCACGCCTGTTCATCAATGTGCCGACCTATCTGTCGGTGTTCTCCAACCGCCCGATGGAAGCCATCGCCTCGCCGGAAGTGCAACGCCGACAACAAATGGGCATCAACCACGTGCTGCTGACCCAGCGCGTCGGGTCGGATTTCGCCGACGTCGTCGCCACGGATCCGTTCCGCAGCGCCTTCGTGCGGCTGCGGATGGAGCACGGGCTGTATCGCCAGGTGACGTCAGCGGTCACCTTCCTGACGCCGACGCTGTTCCGCGTCAGCATTCCGCTGCCCGGCGAAGTGCCGATCGGCCTCTATGAGATCGACATCAAGCTGTTCTCGAGCGGCGCGCTGGTGACCAAGACAGAAACTGCGTTCGAGATCGTCAAGGTCGGATTTGAGCAATTCGTCGCCACTGCTGCGAGGCAGCACGGATTCATCTACGGCCTATTCACAGTGCTCATGGCGCTGATGAGCGGATGGATGGCGTCGATCGTGTTCCGGCGCGACTGATCCTCGAGTTCAAAGCTGCAGCCTGACGGGCTAGCGGCACCGCGCGCCGGCGATGGTGTGAATGCGGCGATCGCCCATCACATGGGCCAGCACATCGGCTGCGCGGAACAACCGGCTGAACGCCGTATCCCGAATATTGAGCCCGCCGGTATAGGTCCCGAACGCCGGCAGAACCGCCGAGAGGCCGTCGCTGACGAAGCAGCGCCGCTCGACCGCGCGGCCCCGCGCCGAGACCCGCGCCTTGGGATGCAAATGCCCGGCGATTTCGCCATCTGCTCCGGTGGGTTCATGGCGGAACGTCAACGCGCCCTCGCTGACTTCTGACAGGACATCGCCGCCGAGATCATCGGGCAGTTCCGGATCATGGTTGCCGGAAATCCAGATCCATTCCCGACCTGCCTGCAGAGACGCTAGAATCTCGCGATTGTCAGGCGACAGCCGCATGTGCGCCTTGGCATCGTGGAAACTGTCGCCCAACGCAATGACGCGGCGCGGATTGTAGCGCGTGATCGCCGCCCCCAGTCGGCCGAGCGTGGCGATGGTATCAAACGGCGGCAGCATCATGCCGCGCATGGCGAAGCTGGAACCCTTCTCGAGATGCAGGTCCGATACCACGAGCAGGCGATACTCCCGCCAATACAGGGCGCCGGAGATGTCCGCCAGCAGATCGACGGAACCGATCCGCAGCGGCGCGCATTCGCCCTGCCGCTCAGCGCTGATATCAAGTTCCACGATGCTCACGGTATTGCCGCATCCCCAAACTAGTTACTCCAGTCCTACCAGAACTATCCCTGCGCCTCGCGCATGAGTTCCGCCGCCGCTTCGGACAGGATTTCATCCTGCGCTTCGCCGTACACAGGTTCACGCCCGATTTCCAGCATGACCGGCACGGCGAGTGGTGAAACCCGGTCAAGTTCCCTGTGCACCACATGATGACGAATCCGCGTCAGCATATCGCTGAGTCGCCTGATATCAAGCAGGCCGGTTGCCGCATCGGCGCGCGCCGCGCGCAGCAGTATGTGATCCGGCTGATGCTTGTGTAGCACATCGTAGATCAGGTCAGTCGAGAACAACACCTGTCGCCGCGTCTTCTGCGCGCCGGTAAAGCGCGTCTGGATCAACCCGGCAATAACTGCGCACGTCCGGAAAGTGCGTTTCATCAGCGCCGATTCCGCCAGCCAGGCTTCAAGATCATCGCCGAGCATGTCCGGATCAAACAGCGCATCGAGATCAAGCTTTCCGCCGCGGATCATATGCGACAGATCGCCGAGCCCCCATATCGCCAGCGCATATTCATTGGCGACGAAACCAAGCGGCCGGGCGCGGGCGCGCTCCAGCCGCCGCGTCAGCAACATGCCGAGAGTCTGATGCGCAAGCCGCCCCTCGAACGGATAGCACACCAGATAATACTTGCCCGCGCGCGGAAACGTCTCGACGACGAGTTCCTGCGTGCCCGGAACCACTGACAGCCGCGCCTGCATCTTGAGCCAGTCCCGCACCTGCTCGGGCAAATGTTTCCAGCTGCGATTCGACGCCAACAGCTTGCGCACCCGCTCGGCGAGGTAGGTCGACAACGGGAACTTGCCGCCCATGTAGCTCGGCACCCGGGCATCCTCGTCGCTGGCGCGCGAGACATAGACCTGATCTTCCACCAGCGCCTCGTAACGGACGACTTCGCCGCCGAACACGAACGTATCGCCGATCAGCATGGTCTCGATGAAGTATTCCTCGATCAGGCCGAGCATCCGTCCACCGCGCGCGACGACGCTTGCGCCGGATTTCCCCTTGCCGCGCACCAGCCGCACTTTCAACATCGACGACTCGACAATCGTGCCGACATTCATGCGATAGGCCTGGCGGACCTGCGGGTTGGTCACGCGCCAGCGGCCCTGCTTGTCCTGCTTGATCTTGGCGAAGCGCTCATAGACCTTCAGCGCATAGCCGCCGGTGGCGACATAGTCGAGCACGGCATCGAAGTCTGCGCGGGTCAGCGCAGCATAGGGCGCAGCCGTAATCACCTCGCCGTAGAGGTCATCCGCGAAGAACGGCTCGGCGCAGGCGCGACCGAGGATATGCTGCGCCAGTACATCGAGCGCGCCGGTACGGAGCGGCGGGGTGTCCTGCGCATTGTCGGCGATGGCCTCGATTGCGACATGACACTCCAGCACCTCGAAGCGATTGGCCGGCACCAACACCGCCCGCGAGGCCTCATCAAGCCGGTGATTGGCGCGGCCGATCCGCTGCATCAGCCGCGACGAGCCTTTTGGCGCGCCGACATTGATGACAAGATCGACGTCGCCCCAGTCGACGCCAAGATCGAGCGACGAGGTGCACACCACGCCGCGCAGCTTGCCGGCGGTCATGGCGTCCTCAACGCGGCGACGCTGACCGACATCCAGCGAGCCGTGATGAAGCGCGATCGGCAGTCCGTCATCATTGACGCGCCAGAGATCCTGAAACAGCATTTCGGCCTGGCTGCGCGTATTGACGAAGATCAGCGAGGTCTTGTTCCGCCTGATCAGATCATAGATCTCGCCGAGCGCATGGCGCGCTGAATGCCCCGCCCACGGCAGCCGCTCCTTGCTATCAAGCATCTCGACGACCGGCGGCGCCGCGCCACGGGCGACCACGACGTCCGCCCCGATCACCTCGCCATCAAGCTGCGGCTCGAGAAACTCGGCAAGCTGATCCGGATCGGCGACCGTCGCCGACAATCCAATGCAGCGAATGTCAGGCGCGATCCGCCACAGCCGCGCCAGCGCGAGCGACAACAGGTCACCGCGTTTCGAGGTCACCAGCGCATGCAACTCATCGAGCACGACGCGCTTCAGCGTCGCGAACATAAACGGCGCATCATCCGACGATAGCAGCAGGGCGAGCTGTTCCGGCGTCGTCAGCATGATGTCGGGCGGATTGCGGCGCTGCCGGGCGCGGCGCGATGCCGGCGTGTCGCCGGTGCGGGTCTCGACGCGGATCGGCAGATCCATCTCGCGAATTGGTGCATCGAGATTGCGCGCGATATCGACCGCAAGCGCTTTCAGCGGCGAGATGTAGAGCGTGTGGAGGCCACGAACGGTGGCTGGGGGCGGTTTGCTTCCACTCGCGGTGGACGGGAAGGCGGGCGCATAGTCAACTACGCCGACTGGAGCCCCCCCTCCCGGTCGCAACTGACGATCGACCTCCCCCACAAGGCGGGAGGTAACCGAAACGGGTCGTTCGTTTTTGCTTGAATTGATGGCTGCCGCTTTGGCGTAGCTTCCCCCCGCCCCGCTCAGCTCAACCAGCGTCGGCAGAAACCCGGCAAGGGTTTTACCTGCGCCCGTCGGCGCGATCAGCAGCGTCGAGCGCTGTTGCGCCGCCTTTGCCAGCAGGTCCAGCTGATGCGCACGCGGCTGCCATCCGCGCGCGGCGAACCAGCGCGTGAACACATCGGGCAACAGATCGGGTGAGGCTTTCTTGCGAACCGGCGGCACATTCGCAAGTTAGGCACTGCAGCCGCGCGCCGCGAGAGGCAGACAGTCAACTTACCGATGAACATGACTTCATTGCCGCGTCATGTTCCGGCATTACACGGCAGCGTTGGGGCAATCGGCGTCGCCGCTTGATGATTTAGCTCGACGGATCGATGGTGTCCGCGAGTGGCGAGATGCGGAACAAACCTGACGTCATCACGCCTCTGTGACTGGGAAAAATTTTCCAATCCGTTGAAATCGTTTAACTTTATAAAATCGGGCGACTGATTCGCAGCACGACTGTGGCGCTGGGGATACAGACATTTTAAGCGTCTCGACCTAGGGTGAGCGCAGACACTGATTTGGGGATCACTATGAAACGGTTTTTGCTCGCCAGCGCGGCTATCGTTGGAACAGTTTTCAGCGCGCACGCAGCTGACATGGCAGTTAAGGCGCCGATCTATAAGGCGCCGCCGCTTCCGTCGGTCTACGACTGGACTGGCTTCTACATGGGCGTCAACGCTGGCGTCGGCCTTGGCCGGGACCGCACCATCCACTACCAGCCCACCTCTGAGAATTCGTTCTATCAGTCGGCTCAAGGCGGCTTCGGCGGCGGCCAGATCGGTTACAACTGGCAGGCTGGCAGCATCCTCGGCTTCGGGCCGATCGTCTGGGGTATCGAAGCCGATATCCAGGGCTCGGGCATGAGCGACAGCCGCACCGTGCTCAATACCTTCCTCACGCCAAACGCCTACAGCCAGAAGGTTGACTGGTTCGGCACCGTGCGTGGACGCGTTGGTATCGCCACCGGTCCTGTCCTCAGCTATGTCACCGCTGGTTACGCCTACGGCAACATCAAGAGCTCGGTCACTGCGGCTGGCGTCGGCGTGCTGAACGACAGCACCGTGCAGGGCGGCTGGACCTACGGCAGCGGTCTTGAAGCTGCGCTCGGCGGCAACTGGACCGGCCGCATCGAATATCTCTACATGCACCTCGGCGACCATACCTTCGAGGGACCGGGCAACGCCATTACCCAGGAAATTCGTCAGAACGTCTTCCGCGTTGGCCTGAACTATCGCATCGGCGGCAACAGCAACTATGTGCCGGTCGCAGCGGCGAACTGGAACGGCTGGTATCTCGGCGGCAACATCGGCGCCGGCACCGGCCGCAACCGCACCACCCTTGGTCTGCCGGGCGGAACTGCCGAGCAGTTCAACCTGTCGCCGGACGGCTTCAATGGCGGCGCGCAGATCGGTTACAACTGGCAGGCTGGCAATTGGGTCTGGGGCGTCGAGACGGACTTCCAGGGCTCGGCCCAGAAAGACAACAAGACCTGCATTCTGACCTGCACCGTGGCTTCGAGCGCTGATTATCAGTCCAAGCTGCCCTGGTTCGGCACTGTGCGCGGTCGCCTTGGCTACTCGGCTGGCCCGGCACTGTTCTATGTCACCGGTGGTTACGCCTACGGCAGCGTCAAGACCGACGCCGACGTGGTGACCGGCGCTGTCCTGACCCGCTACTCCAGCTCCCGCACCCAGGATGGCTGGACTGCAGGCGCAGGTATCGAATCCCCGTTCAGCTTCCTCGGACATTTTCGGCACCAACTGGACCAGCAAGACCGAATATCTCTACGTCGATCTGGGTTCTACGACCGACGTGATCGCAACAGGCGCCGGCACAGCGGTGCAGACCTCGACCAGCCGCAGCCACGTGCTGCGGACGGGTCTGAACTACCACTTCAACGCGCCGACGGCGTCGCGCTACTAAGCGCAATCGCCTGTCAGACTTCAAACCCCGGCCTTGCGCCGGGGTTTTTCGTTTGCCGACGTGTCTCTTCGATCGGAACTATCGGGAACCGTGCCGGTTATCGATCAAGGCCGCAGGCCATGGCGCGCGGCGATCATGAGCCTATATGACGGTAATGCGCCCGCACGAGATTCTCGCCCCTGAACCATCCGGTCTGTACTGCAAGCCAGCTGGTTTTTTCATCGACCCGGTGCGCTCGGTCGACCGCGCGGTGATTACCCACGGCCATTCCGACCATGCCCGACCCGGCCACGGCCATGTGCTCGCCACGCAGGAAACGCTCGACATGATGCGACTGCGCTACGGCGAGAATTTTGCCGGCGCAACGCAAGTCATCAGCTATGGCGAGACCGTCACCATTGGCGATGTTACCGTCAGCTGCCACCCCGCCGGGCATGTGCTTGGCTCGGCGCAGATGGCGGTGACCTGCAACGGCACGCGCATTGTCGCTTCCGGCGATTACAAGGATCAGCCCGACCCGACCTGCACGCCGTTTGAGGTCGTGCCCTGCGATGTCTTCATCACCGAAGCCACCTTCGGCATTCCGGTATTTCGCCATGGCGACGCGGCCAACGAGGTCCGCAAGTTGCTGGCTTCCGTCGCCCTGTTTCCCGAACGCGCGCATGTCGTCGGGGCTTATTCGCTCGGCAAGGCGCAGCGCGTGATGAAGCTGATCCGGCAACAGGGATTTGACGCACCGATCTACCTGCATGGCGCGATGGAGAAAATCTCCAGCTACTATCAAAGCCGCGGCATTGATCTCGGCGAACTCCGCATGGTCAGCAAGGCCAAGAAGCCGGAGCTTGCCGGCGCCATTACACTTGCGCCACCGTCCGCGACATCGGACGTCTGGACGCGCCGCTTTCCCGATCCTGTTACGGCCTTCGCCTCCGGCTGGATGCGCGTGCGCGCCCGCGCCCGGCAACGCGGTGTCGAATTGCCGCTGGTGATTTCCGATCACGCCGATTGGGATGGCCTGCTGAAAACCATCACAGCGACGGGCGCCGGCGAAATCTGGGTCACCCACGGCCAGGAAGACGCGCTGGTGCATTGGTGCACGCAACAGGGTCTCACAGCGCAGCCGCTGTCACTGGTCGGCTATGGCGATGAGGGCGCAGACGATGCCGTCGCCGATCTGACGGACGCGCCATGAACCGCTTCGCCGAATTGCTCGACCGCCTGACCTACGAACCTGGTCGCAATAACAAGGTGCGGCTGATCACGGCCTACCTGCGCAGCACACCCGATCCGGATCGCGGCTATGCGCTGGCGGCGCTCACCGGAGCGTTGAGCTTTCGTCACGCCAAGCCGGCATTGATCCGCTCGCTGATCGCCAGCCGCACCGATCCGGAGCTGTTCGCGATTTCCTATGACTATGTCGGCGACTTGTCCGAAACCGTCGCGCTGATGTGGCCGACGCCAGCGGTTGACGATGTGAGCGCCGCGCCCGGACACAACAAGCCACCTCCGCCGACGCTGACCGAAGTGGTTGAAACGCTGCACAGCCTCGGCAAGGCCGGGATGCCGGCGCAATTGACGCAATGGCTCGATGAACTCGACGAGACCGGTCGCTGGGCGCTGCTCAAGCTCGTCACTGGCAGCCTGCGCATCGGCGTTTCGGCCCGCCTCGCCAAGACGGCGGCAGCGGCGCTCCGTCCGGTCGATGTCGGCGAGGTTGAACTGATCTGGCCGGGGCTCCAGCCGCCCTATGGCGAGCTGTTCGACTGGCTCGAGCATCGCGCCGACAAGCCGGTCAACATCGACCCCGCGCCGTTCCGCCCGGTGATGCTCGCCCATGCGATCGAGGATCGTGACTTCGAACAACTGACACCGTCGGATTTTCTGGCCGAGTGGAAATGGGACGGCATCCGCATCCAGGCCTGCTGCGGCGTCGACGAGAGTGGCCAGATGATCGCGCGGATGTATTCGCGCACAGGCGAGGATATTTCGGGCAGCTTTCCCGACATGATCGAGACCCTGGTCGCGCATCCGGTGTCCTGCGCCATCGACGGCGAACTGCTGGTGCTGCACGACGGCCGCGTGCAGAGCTTCAACGTGCTGCAACAGCGGCTCAACCGCAAAAGCGTGACGCCGAAGCTGATGCGGGACTATCCGGTCTATATGCGCGCCTATGATCTGCTGAGCGACAATGGCGAGGACCTGCGCCCTCTGCCCTTTGCGGAACGGCGCGCGCGGCTGGCGGCGCGACTTGCCGAGCTGGACAACCCGCGCGTTGATCTCTCCGCCGTCATCCCCTTCGCCGATTGGCCGGCGCTCGCCGCCGCGCGCGCTGATCCTGCAGCCGCAGGCGCTGGCGACGACGCCGAGGCGGTGGAAGGCGTGATGCTGAAGCGCCGCGATGCGCCTTACGTGCCAGGCCGGCCGAAGGGCCAATGGTGGAAATGGAAACGCGATCCGCATGTCATCGACTGCGTGCTGATGTATGCCCAACGCGGCCACGGCAAGCGCTCGTCGTATTACTCGGACTATACGTTTGGCGTATGGACTGACGGCGAGGACGGCGAACGGCTGGTGCCGGTCGGCAAGGCCTACTTCGGTTTTACCGATGAGGAGCTGCTGCAAATCGACCGGTTCGTGCGGCGACATACCAGCGAGAAATACGGCCCGGTCCGGCATGTCGTGCATGAGCCGGACAAGGGGCTGGTGATGGAGATCGCGTTCGAGGGCCTCGCCCGTTCGCCGCGGCACAAATCCGGCGTCGCCATGCGCTTCCCCCGCATCAGCCGGCTGCGCTGGGACAAGCCGCCGCGAGAGGCGGACCGGCTCGAGGCGCTGACGCGGATGCTCGCCGCGGAATAACCGCCATCTTCGCGCAGATGTGGAACGCCTGTTTCCTATTCGCCGCACAGGCACTTATAGTCAGACTGATTTGCGGCGAGGCCGCACCAGGAGAATATGATGCAGGACCAGACCAGGGATATTCCCCCGCAACGGAAGGACGGCATCGCCCGATTCCTCGGCGGCTCGCCAATCGCGGTTCTGGGTCGGCTGATCTTGCTGTCCGTGCTGGTCGGCGTTGTGCTCGCCGCCATCGGCTTTGATCCCTGGGATATCGCCTATAGCATTCGCCGCCTGTTCGAATGGCTGTGGAGCCTCGGCTTCGACACCATCACCGGCCTCTGGCGCTACTTCCTGCTCGGCGCCGTGATCGTCGTGCCGATCTGGCTGATCTCGCGGCTGTTCAACGCGCCGCGCGGGCGCTAGCGCGCAAACCGGAGCGCGTGCGTGTCGTCCCCCTTGATCGTCAATAACGCACGCGTGTTCGCCATCGCTGGCCCGGCGACCCTGGCCAACCTGACAACGCCACTGCTCGGCATCGTTTCGACCGGCGCGATCGGTCGGCTCGGCGACGCCCATCTGCTTGGCGGCGTCGCCCTCGCCTCGGTCGCGTTTGATTGCCTGTTCTGGCTGTTCGGCTTCCTGCGGATGGCGACCGTCGCCTTCACGGCGCAGGCGCTCGGCGCGAATGACCGGATCGAACAACGCGCGGTGCTGCTGCGGGCGCTGCTGCTCGCCGTCACCATCGGCCTTGTGCTGGTGCTGCTGCAACAGCCACTGGCCTGGGCGATCTTCGCCATCATGGGCGGCGGCGAGGCCGTCACGGCAGCGGCGCGAGACTACTTCTTTGTCCGGCTGTGGTCGGCTCCGCTGATGCTGGCGAACTACGCCATCCTCGGCTGGCTGATTGGCCAGGCCCGCACCGGGCGTGCGCTGGCGCTGCAGGTCACCATCAACGTCATCAACATGGCATTAACGGCCTGGCTGGTGCTGGGCGCAGGCTTTGGCGTCAAGGGCGCGGCGCTGGCGACGGTGATCGCCGAGATCGTCGGCTTTGTCACCGGCATGATCATGGTGTGGCAATTGCTCGGCAGACGCTTCGGCGTCTCGCCTGACCAGCTGTTCGACCGCGCCAAGCTGCTGCAGCTGTTCAGCGTCAATCGCGACATCATGATCCGCACCGCGGCGCTGATCGCGGCCTTTCTGTTTTTCACCGCACAAGCCGCGCGAGCGGGCGACCTGGCGCTTGCGGCCAATGCCGTGCTCGGCAATTTCGTGATGATCGGATCGTTCTTCCTCGACGGCTTCGCGACCGCCGCGGAACAGATCTGCGGCCAGACGCTGGGCGCGCGCAGTCGCGCGCAATTTCGCCGCGCCGTTCGGCTCACGCTCGGCTGGAGCGCGGCCTTTGGCATAGCCTCGACGTTGCTGTTTCTGCTGTTCGGCACGCAGCTGATTGCCGCCATCACCACCAGCGCAGATGTTCGCGAGGTCGCCGGGCAATACATGCTGCTCGCCGCGCTGGCGCCTGTCTGCGGCGTATTTGCCTATTGCTACGACGGCATCTTCATCGGCGCATCATGGGTGCGCGACATGCGCAACCTGATGCTGATCGCACTGGCGACCTATTTCGCGGTCTGGCTCGCGCTGACGCCCTGGGGCAATACCGGGCTGTGGCTGGCGTTTCTTACTTTCCTCGCCGCGCGCGGCGTATTGCAGGCGCTGCGCTATCCGGCGATGGAACGGCGCGCATTTGATTGAGACGCGCCGACTTGTTCACAGCGGCCAGTCCTCGGCCGTGATCGCCGCCGCATCTGCGCCAACAATTTCCGCCAGCGAGTCGCGCCCGGTCCGGCGCAGCGTCGACGGACAGATCGCGCTTGATGCTGTCGACGAGACCGATCCCCTTGTAGACCAGCGACGAATAAACCTGGATCAGCGTTGCGCCAGCGCGGATCTTGGTCAGCGCCGCGCCGCCGCTATCGATGCCGCCGACGCCAATCAGCGGGAACGCGCCTTCAACGCGCACGAAGGTCTCCGCAACCATGCGCGTCGAGAGGCGGAACAGCGGACGGCCCGACAGGCCGCCCTGCTCGCCAGCCTTGCCCTGCTCACGCAGCGACGACGGCCGCGCCAGCGTTGTGTTCGACACCACCATGCCGTCAACGCCGCGCGAGCGGGCGGCATGAACGGCGTCATCCAGATCCGCGAGGCTCAGGTCCGGCGCGATCTTGAGCAGCACCGGCGTATAGCCACTGGTGGCGCTGGCGCGGTCGCGCGCCTCGATCACCCTGGCCAGCAAATCATTCAGTTCAGCCGCATGCTGCAGATTGCGCAGACCCGGTGTATTGGGCGACGACACGTTGACAGTGAAATAGCTCGCAACAGACGCGAAGGTCTCGATCAGCTGCACGTAATCCTGCACGCGGTCCGGCAATTCCTTGTTCGCACCGATATTGACCCCGACGATGCCGCCGCGGTTGTTGCGCGCCACCAGCCGTCGCAGCACGGCCGCCGCGCCCTCGCTGTTGAACCCGAAGCGGTTGATCACCGCCTCGTCGCGCTCCAGCCGGAACAGACGTGGCCGGGCGTTTCCGGGCTGTGGCAACGGCGTCACGGTGCCGATCTCGACCGAGCCAAAGCCGAGCTGCAACAGCGCATCTGGCGCCTCGGCATTCTTGTCGAAGCCTGGCGCAAGACCGACCGGGTTCGGAAAGTTTAAACCGAATGCGCGCACCGCCAAATTCGACGCATCCACCGGCGGCGCGAAATGCGGCAGCAACTTCAGTCCCTGAATCGCCAGCTGATGCGCCGTTTCGGCGTCCAGCATACGCAGCAGGGGCAGGCTCAGGGAATCAAACACGCGAATCACGAATCAAGCTCCGGAATGTCATGCCCGCCATCAGGCCGGGCAGGCAGGTCTGCGACATTCAATACAGCACCGAGATCGAGATCACTGTACAAATGTGGGAAAAGGTCTCCCCCACGAGACGGCTCCCAGCGCAGGTCGTCACCCAGCGCGTCCGCGTCAATGGCGATCAAAAACAGGCCCGACTGCCCCCGGAAAAACTTTTCGGCCGTGCCGGCCACCTGCGCGGCAGTGGAAAAATGGATGAACCCGTCACGCAGGTCGTCGGCGCTGCCGGTGTAAATGCCCTGACGCTCCGCCTCGCGCCAGGCCGAGGCCGGGCTAATTTTGTAGATTTTGCGCACGGCTCACTGTCCTGCTTCGTTTTCAACCCATATGCTGAAGGGATATCGCCTCAGCAAGCAATCAATCGTCGCGATTCACCAATGTGACCGCGTATTTTACTATCATGTCCAAGGCTGTCCGGGTAACAAACGCAGCTTGACGAACCTCCGCGTGCTATTCCCGCAATGATTGCACTTAAGTAGCAAGTTAAACTGTGCTAGTGACCAGAATCGCGCAATATTCTCATCTGCTGGCCAAGACCCGATTTTCCTATTCCGGCGATAACGCAACCGGTCATGTGGACGAATTATATGCTTACCCATAGCCAGATATGGAGTGCCCTCGACCGTCTCGCAGAGCACGCAGGCCTGTCGCCATCGGGACTCGCCAAAAAGTCCGGACTTGACGCCACCACCTTCAATCGCTCCAAGAGAATTACCAACGACGGGCGCGAACGGTGGCCCTCGACCGAGTCGCTCGCCAAGGCGCTTGGCGCGACGAATATCGGGATGGAGACCTTCCTCAAGTTCATCGACAAGAACGTGAAATCGGATCAGTCGGTCCCGCTGATCGGCTTCGCCCAGGCTGGCGCTGGCGGCTATTTTGACGACGGCGGGTTTCCCGTTGGGGAGGGCTGGGACGAGATCGGCCTTCCCTCGGTAACCGACGAACACGCCTACGCGCTTGAAATTTCTGGCGATTCGATGCGTCCAACCTATCGCGACGGCGACGTCATTATCGTCTCGCCGGGCACCCCCGTGCGGCGCGGCGACAGGGTTGTGGTGAAGACGACCACCGGTGAAGTCATCGTCAAGGAATTGCGCCGGCGCACAGCGAAGGCCATCGAACTACTGTCGTTGAACCCGACCCACGAAGACCGCACGCTGGCAACGAATGAGGTTGAATGGATCGCCCGGATCGTCTGGGCGAGCCAGTAACCGCTGCGCTCGCGAGCCGCCCTGGCTCGGCCCCACCGGCGAACACGGCAGCATCGCATCATGCCACCGTATCCCTTCGTGTGATCGCAACCCTCTGATTGGCCGGTTTCCCAGCCAGCCGGATCAGGCTGAACGGACCAGCGCGCCGTCGATCATCGCAATGGCGTTCTGCACGCCATAGACCGCGACGAATGAACCGAACCGCGGTCCCTTCTCTTGGCCGAGCAAGACCTGATACAGCATGTTGAACCAATCCAGCGACACGCCGGGTCGGCCGTCCTTGCCCTTCTTGACGGGGTCGAGGAAGGGGTCACGACGACCAATCTCGTAGACAACGTTCTGGATGTCCTCAGCCGTCGCGCTCTCCGGAAGCTCAGCCAATGCATTGCGCAGATCGCGCAGCGCCTCGCGCTCCTGTTCGGTCGGCACGCGGAACTGCTTCGTCGGCGCAACGAAATCGCGATAGTAGTTGATCGCATAACCGACCATCGCATCGAGCTTCGGATGGGTCTGCGGCGTTACGCCCGGACGATAACGACCGATGAAGCCCCATAGCGTATCCGCGTTTTCAGCGTTCGACGACGACACCAGCGTCAGCAGCAGTTGGAACGTCACCGGGCTATCGGACACCGGCGGATTGCCCGCGTGAATATGCCAGACCGGGTTAGACAGCTGCTGCTTGGTGTCCTGCCGGCGGAAGCCGTCGGAGAACTGCTGATACTCGTCGACATTGCGCGGGATAACGTCGAAGTACAGCCGCTTGGCCGCCTTCGGCTCACGATACATGAACAGCGACAGCGATTCCGGCGAGGCATAGCGCAGCCACTCGTCGATCGTCAGGCCATTGCCCTTCGACTTCGAGATCTTCTGGCCCTTGTCATCAAGGAACAGTTCATAGTTGAAGCCTTCCGGCGGCGTGCCGTCGAGCGCCGCGCAGATCTTGCCCGACAGCTTGACGGAATCGATCAGATCCTTGCCGGCCATTTCATAGTCGACGCCGAGCGCAATCCAGCGCATCGCCCAGTCTGGCTTCCACTGCAGCTTGCAGTGTCCGCCCGTCACCGGCGTTGTCACACGCTCCCTCGTCTCGGGATCGTCATAGGTGATCGTGCCAGCCTTGACGTCATGTTCCAGCACCGGCACCTGCAACACCACGCCGGTGCGCGGGCAGATCGGCAGGAACGGCGAATAGGTCGACGCACGCTCCTCACGCAGGCTCGGCAGCATGATCGCCATCACCTTGTCGAGGCGAGCGAGGACGCGCAGCAGGATCTCGTCGAACCGACCGGACTTGTAGTACTGCGTCGCGCTGGCGAATTCGTAATCAAAGCCGAACTGATCGAGGAAGGCGCAAAGCCGCGCGTTGTTATGTTCGCCAAAGCTCGGATGTGTTCCGAACGGATCGGGCACCGAGGTTAGCGACTTGCCAAGATTGGCCGCGAGCAGTTCCTTGTTCGGTACATTGTCCGGCACCTTGCGCAGGCCATCCATGTCGTCCGAGAAGGCGATCAGCCGTGTCTTGATCTTGTCTTCGGTCAGAACACGAAAGGCATGGCGCACCATGGTCGTGCGCGCGACTTCGCCGAAGGTGCCAATATGCGGCAAGCCGGACGGGCCATAGCCGGTCTCGAACAGAACCTCGTCCTTCGGCTTTTTCTTGAGCCGCGCAACAAGCTGCCGCGCCTGCTCAAACGGCCAGGCGTTGGATTGTTCTGCGAACGTCAAGAGATCGCTGGGGGAATGGTTCAGTTCAGTCGTGGACATCGATTAAGCCTCCGGAGCACGCAAACTAAGCGTGTCCGCGTCGAATTGCAAAAGTGTGGGTCGTTGTTATCAGAATGGGCTCACGGAGAAATACCGAAGCCACAGATCAGCGAATTGGCCTTTTTCCCATATCCGAAAAAGCGCCCAGTTTAACGCCTGACGCAGGGTGTCGTTGCCCTTGCGCACGGCAATGCCAATGCCTTCGCCGAAATATCGGCTTTCCACGAAGGGGCCGCCGCTAAAGGCACAGCAGTCAGCCGAATCTGTTCCATTGATCCAGAACGCCAGCGCGAAGGCGTCGCCAAAGATGAAATCCACCTCCTGCTTCACCAGCGCCTGACGCAAGGCCTCATCATCAGCCACCGGCTTCAGCTCAGCACCTGTGAAGAAGGCTTTCAAATATGCTTCATGCGACGAGCCGCCGACCACCGCGACCTTGCGTCCCTCCAACGTCTCGGGGCGCATCTCCTTCACGACGTTGGCCTTGCGCGCGACAAAGCGCGCCGGCGTTCGATAGTACGGGTCGGTAAAATCCAGCCGCTCGCGCGTCAGTGGCGTCGCAGCGATTGACGCCACGATGGCGTCGCCGCGATTGGTCGCGATCGCATCGAGCAGGGTTTCAAACCGGCGCATCTGCACCGTGCAGGGCAGCTTGAGCTCCTCGCACAGCAGGCGCGCGAGTTCGACGTTAAAGCCCGTCGGGTTGCCATCGGGTCCGGTAAAATTGAACGGCGGATAGTCGGTTTCAGTCAGGAAGCGAATCACGCTGATGCGCGAGATGTCTGGCCGGTCTGGCCGGCGTCGCGGATCCCAGAAACCCGGCGCAGGCGCAGGCGGCTGCGCCACCACCGATGGCGCGACCTGGGCATGAGCAGGCTGGATTAGCGGCGCAACCATCCAACCGGCGGCCAGCAACGCAGCACCGCAAAGGCTCCGACGAAATACTACCAATATACCGGTTCTCGACTGTGCCATCATTGCTGCGTTGGGTGCGGGTCCTGTCTGCGGTGTTATAGACCATCAGGCGGGAGACGCGAGTGGCGTTTGCGTTGGGGGGCTGCCATGCCTGTTTCAGGCTGCGAAGCTACAACCGCTGTCGGCACGCTCACCGCGGCGCGGCTACCCCGCACGCCGATTGCGCCGGAACTGCACTGCCTTCGGTCGGTCTTCACGCCCGCTCAGCTGATCGCGGCAACGCGTCTTGCGCGACAGGTCGGGACCGGCGCGGACCAGGTGCTGATCCATCGCGGGTTGATCCGGGAGGCCGACTATCTCGCCCGCTTCGCGGCACACACCGGCCTCGCCATCGAGAAGCTCGACCGCGTTTACCGTGACGATGTCGCCATGTCGGACAGGGACTTCCTCGCAGCGGCCGCGCATGGCGCGATCACGATCCGTCGGAACGGCGGGAGGATCACCCTGTGCACCCTGCGCGGCTGCCTGGCGCGCCGGTTGAGCTTGCAACTTCAGGCTAATCCCGAGGCGGCGCGCAACATTCGCCTGACCACAACGGCGGCCATGGAGGACTTCTACACCCAGCACGGCGCTGCCCTGTTGGCGCGCCGGGCAACCCGCAGGCTGCGGCGCGACGGTGTGTCGATCAGCGCTGCGCCGGCAACGACTGGCGCCAGCAAGGCGTGGCAGCGCCTGCAGCGCGCCGGCTGGATTGCCGTGCTGATCGCCTTGCCGCCGATTCTGTCGATTGATCTGACCAGCGTTCTGGTCTCGCTGCTGTTCATCGCATTCTACACGCTGCGGCTGGCGGGCTGCCTGTGGCAACGGCCGCGCCATGCGCCCTCGCCGCGGCTGCCGGATCATGCGCTGCCCGTTTACACCGTGATGGCGGCCGTGTACCGCGAAGCCTCGTCCATCAAGCCTCTGCTGCGCGGCATATCGGCGTTTGACTACCCGGCCGAAAAACTCGACGTCATTCTCGCCGTCGAACTCGATGACCTCGAGACCCGCGCCGCCATCGCCCGCGAACGCCTGCCGCACAACGTGCGCGTCATCATCGCGACGCGCGACGGCCCGAAGACCAAACCGAAAGCGCTGAACTACGCACTGCCGTTTGCCAGGGGCGAATTCATTGCAGTGTTCGACGCTGAGGATCGGCCCGAGCCCGATCAGCTTCGCAAGGCGCTCGCGACCTTCGCCCGGCATGGCCGCGACGTCGCCTGCGCCCAGGCCAGCCTTTGCATCGACAATGAGACCCACAGCCTGCTGTCGCGGATGTTCGCGGTTGAATATGCGGCGCAATTCGACGTCTACCTGCCGGGCATGGCGCAGATGCGCTTGCCCTTGCCGCTGGGCGGCACCTCGAACCATTTTCGCACACGGGTGCTGCGCGAGGTGGGCGCTTGGGATGCCTATAATGTCACCGAAGATGCGGATCTTGGCTATCGGATGGCGCGCTACGGTTATCGTTCCGTGATGTTTCGCTCAACCACGTTTGAGGAAGCGCCGCTGGCGTTTCGCAGCTGGCTCAACCAGCGCTCCCGATGGATGAAAGGCTGGATGCAGACCTGGCACGTCCATATGCGGCGGCCATTGCGTTTCATGCGCGAGGCCGGACTGCGCAGCTTCATCAGCATGAACATCTATATCGGCGGCAACGTGCTGAGCGCACTCGTTTTCCCGGTGATGCTGTACGCTTTCGGCTCAGCCCTCATAGCTTTGATGATCAACGATGAGTTCGAACCACCGGTTAACGCCGCCCTGATCCCGCTGCACGTTACCGTTCTGCTCGGCGGCCTGGCCTCAACGATCAGCGCCGGGCTGATGGGGCTGGAACAGCGCCACAGGCTAAGGGACAAATGGATCCTCGGCTTCACAGTGCCCTATTGGGCGTGCCTGTCGCTGGCGACCTGGCGGGCGCTGTTTCAGTTTATCTGGAACCCGTCGCATTGGGCCAAGACACAGCACGGCATCGCCAAGCGCCGTGACGAGTCCGTCGCCGTCGAGACCACGGCGACGCGAAGCAAGATCAGAAATAGCGCCTGAGATCGGCGGCGTTGTCTTCCGGGCTACGCTTGATGTTGAACGGCGAGACGAACTGGCCGTCCTTGTTCATCAGATAGATAAGAGCCGTGTGATCCATCGTGTAATCGCCATCCTTGAGCGGCGTCTTCTTGGCGTAGGCGCGGTAGGCCGTCACGATCGTCTTGACCGCCGCTTCGTCGCCCGTCAGCCCCTTGAGGCGCGGATCGAAGCTGCCGATGTAACTCTTCATGACAGGAACCGTATCGCGCTCCGGGTCAACCGATACGAAATAGGCGTTGACCTTGTCGCCATCCTTTCCGAGCGCCCGCAGGGTCTCTGACATTTCAAACAGCGAAGTCGGGCAGATATCGGGGCAATGGGTGAAGCCGAAGAACACCAGCGTCGGTTTGCCGAGCATCGATTTCTCGGTGACGGTCTTGCCATCCTGATCGACCAGCTGGAACGGGCCGCCGACAGCCGATGGCGAGGGCTTCCCCGGCAGACCAGCCGTCAGCCAGAAGATGGCAAGCAACCCGATCGCAAGACTGACAGCGAAAGCACTGATGATCACCAGCGGCCGGGTGGACCGGTTCGACATGCGTATCCCCAAAGTTAGCGGTCAGAAGCAGGCGGCGATGCCCGCCCTGATAGTTTCAAAGAACACGGTGGTTCCATAGTGCGACCAAAGTGCGACCGCAGCGATGGCCAGCAGGGCGAGCGCCGAGACCGCGCTGATCGTGATGATCCGCGCTACGATCGACGGCTGTGGCTCGTTAACATTGGTTCCGCTGGACATCGGATGACCATGGCCTCCCGCGTGAACAGGCGCTGATCAGCGCGCCGCACTCCTTTGACATAGGCCGGGATGTGCCAGGGGGCAAGTCGCGCGGGCGCGGGGCTGGATGAGACAGGAATACCGATGGAATGACCGAGACTATCCGCCACGCCGCGAAGACGCTTGCGCGTCAAGATAGCAGGGATTGAACATCGCCTTCAGCTGCGCGCCCCGGAGAAAAATCATATTCCGGGTCAATCCGCCCTTTTTGGCGATCCAGCGCCGCACCGGCGCGGGATACATCGAATAGAGCACCCGCGTTGCCTCCTGATTGATCACCGCCCTGCCATTGGCGCCACGATCCCACGCAGCGTGGAAAC
The DNA here is from genome assembly GCA_963717905.1 of uncultured Alphaproteobacteria bacterium. GTDB lineage: Bacteria > Pseudomonadota > Alphaproteobacteria > Rhizobiales > Xanthobacteraceae > Tardiphaga. The sequence goes on along the minus strand of CAVQXM010000006.1, from coordinate 697,393 downwards.
CGAGGCTGGCGTTGGATGTGACGCAGATCCGATCGTGCGGGATGGTGCCGATGACAATGGTGCAGGCTGACGCGCACAACCCGTCGATCATGATCTTGTCGCCCGTTTCGCGCAGACCCTCGTAGCGATCAACGTAAGTGCCGATACGGCCGCCGCGATCATTGGCGATACGCACGGCGGCATGGCTCGTTTCGACGGCCAGCAGCACCATACACAGCACCAACAGCCCCGTCAGACGTCGCATATGTCAGCCCCTATCGCACGTTAGCAGTCTTGGTCGGATCACTCATGAGCCTCTGGTCTGAGTAACGTGTTTTCTGCGGGGGCGTTTGTCCAGTTTACGAAAGGTTAATATCTCAGTTGGATGGCGAGTGTTGCCGGGAGGCTGCAGTTGCGCTCGCTTCCCTCAGCCAAGGGCTGCATTCACGACGGCTGCAATAGAGAGGAAACATATTGCCATCGCAAATTCCGCACGGTTCAATTGAATCAAACGCCCGATGACCACGTCGGCTTGCACAGGGGGATGCGATGGATATTGCCGCGGACGTGATCGTGGTGGGCGCGGGTCTTGCCGGCCTCGTCGCCGCAACCGAGATCGCCGACGCCGGCAAGAAAGTCATCGTGGTCGACCAGGAGGGCGAGCAAAGCCTCGGCGGTCAGGCGTTCTGGTCGTTCGGCGGACTGTTCTTCGTCGATTCGCCCGAACAACGCCGGCTCGGTATCAAAGACAGCTTCGACCTCGCCCGGCAGGACTGGTTCGGAACGGCGGGGTTCGACCGGCCCGAGGACCACTGGCCGCGCCGCTGGGCCGAGGCCTATCTCGGCTTCGCCGCCGGGGAAAAGCGCAGCTGGCTGCACGCCATGGGGCATCGCAGCTTTCCGATTGTCGGCTGGGCTGAACGCGGCGGCTATGACGCGATGGGCCACGGCAATTCGGTGCCGCGCTTCCACGTCACCTGGGGCACCGGCCCTGGCATTCTTGAGCCGTTCATCGCCCGTGCCCGGGAAGCTGAAATGCGCGGCCTGCTGACCTTCCGCTTCCGCCACCGTGTCGATGCGCTGACTTTAACCGCCGGGGCAGTCACCGGCGTCAGCGGCACGGTGCTTGAGCCAAGCGATGCAGTGCGCGGCGCAAGCACCACGCGCAATCGTCAGCAGCGACTTCAACCTGACCGCATCCGCCGTCATCGTCGCCTCTGGCGGCATCGGCGGCAATCACGACCTCGTCCGCAAATATTGGCCGGAACGGCTTGGCAAGCCGCCGCAGCGGATGATCTCCGGCGTTCCCGCCCATGTCGACGGGTTGATGCTCGACACGACAGAAGCTGCGGGTGCCCGGCGCATCAATGCCGACCGCATGTGGCATTATGTCGAGGGCATCCAGAACTGGAGCCCGATCTGGCCGATGCACGGCATTCGTATTTTGCCGGGGCCATCGCCGCTGTGGTTCGACGCGAAACGGGAAGCGCTTTCCCTCGACGCTGTTCCCCGGCTCGGACACCTACGGCCAGTTGCAGCACATCATGCAGTCCGGCCACGACTACTCGTGGTTCATCCTCAACCAGAGCATCATCAAGAAGGAGTTCGCGCTGTCGGGCTCTGAGCAAAATCCGGACCTGACCAGCAAGAGCTGGCTGATGACCGCCCGCCGCGCCACCAACAAGGGCGCGCCCGCGCCGGTCGAGGCGTTCAAGCGCAGCGGCGTCGACTTCATCGTTCGCGACAATCTCGAGAGCCTCGTCACCGCCATGAACGCGCTGACCGGCGACAACCTGCTCGACGCGACGCAGTTGCGCCTGCAAATCGAGGCGCGCGACCGCGCCATGGCCAATCCCTACGTCAAGGACGCGCAGGTGATGAATCTGCACAACGCCCGGCGCTACATCGGCGACCGGCTGATCCGCACGGCGAAGCCGCACCGCATACTCGATCCGGCGCATGGCCCGCTGATCGCGGTGCGCCTCAACATCCTCACCCGCAAATCACTGGGCGGATTGGAGACGGACCTCGACGGGCGGGTGTTTAACGCAGCTGGCGCGGTGATCTCCGGCCTCTATGCGGCTGGGGAAGCCTCGGGATTCGGCGGCGGCGGCATGCATGGCTATCGCGCGCTCGAAGGCACCTTCCTCGGCGGCTGCCTGTTTTCAGGCCGCACGGCGGGACGCGCCGCCGCGAAAGCCGTCTGATCAGCTGCGGCGGAACGGCAGCTTTGGCCCATCAAGCCGGCGCAGGCCAGGCTCGCGGCGATCGAGCCACCAGCCGTAGGGATCATCCCAACTGGCGAACGGCGTCTCGCCGCCGTCGCGCAACGCCAGTTCGGCGTGATGCGGCCAGTTCGGATCGAACAAAACCTCGCGGCCGATGCCGATCAGATCGGCCTGACCGCTGCTGAGAACCTCTTCGGCCTGCTGCGGATGAACGATCAGCCCCACCGCCATGGTCGTAATCTCGACCTTGGAGCGCACCTCCGCCGCGAACGGCACCTGGAAGCCGTAGCCGCGCGGCAGCCGCGCCGCTGTCGCCGAACCAAGCAATCCGCCGGACGAGCAGTCGATCAGATCGACGCCAAGCGCCTTGGCCTCGGCAGCGAAGGCCAATGTATCTTCCATCGTGATGCCGCCCTCGATGCCATCGACCGACGACACCCGCACCGACAGCGGCTTGTCCGCAGGCCAGGCAGCGCGCACGGTGGCGATAATCTCAAGCGGGAAGCGCATCCGGCCGGCGCGGTCGCCGCCATAGGCGTCGGTACGGAAGTTCGACAGCGGCGACAGGAACGAATGCAGCAGATAACCGTGAGCGCAATGCACCTCGAGCAGATCGTAGCCCGCAGCAACCGCGCGCAGCGTCGCCTGTCGCCAATGCTCGCGCAATGCATCGAGCGCTGCCTGATCAAGCTCGCGCGGCATCAGCCAGCCTTCTTCCATCGGCACCGGACTCGGCGCGACGATCTCCCATGGCTGATCGCCACGCGCGTGATCGTCTTCCGTCAGCGCCGCATTGCCAAACCACGGCCGCTGCATGCTGGCCTTGCGCCCGGCATGCGCCAGCTGAATCGCTGGAACAGCGCCGCACCGGCGAATGAAGTCAGCGTTGCGCTTGCATCCTTCAATCTGACCGTCGTGCCACAGCCCGAGATCGCCGTGGGTGATGCGCCCCTCGGGCACAACAGCCGTCGCCTCCTGCATCACGATGCCCGCGCCGCCCTGCGCCATCTTGCCGAGATGCACCAGGTGGAAATCATCGGCCATGCCGTCGATGGCGGAATAGGTGCACATCGGCGAAATGATGATGCGGTTTTTCGCAGTGACGCTCCGCAAGGTGATCGGCGAGAACAGCTGGGACTGGGACATGGCGATGTGCTTTCAACCCTCGGACATGGGAGTTCCGCTTGGCCGCAGCCTGCGGAAACGTGATGTTCAATGTCAGCGAACACGGAGATCACCGGCAAATCAAGCGGGAGCCGCAGCCTCGCTCACGCGAGCGAGGCTGCGTTGCGACCGATCAGTCGGCAAACACCGCACGGATTGCCTCGGGGCCGAGACCCGCACGCAACGCCAGCATCAGCAGCAGACGCGCTTTCAATCCAGTGAGGTCATGCGCCGAGATCACGCCGCGCTTGAGCAGATCGATTTCCGAACCCGGAAAGCCATAGGTTCGGGCGAACACCGGTCCAGACTCGACACGCGAGGCCAGCACCACGGGGATATCCGCCATCAGGTCCGAGATGATCGGCGCGAAGTCTGCCGGCACGTGCCCCGCCCCCATACCTTCCAGCACAACGCCGGCATAGCCGAGATCGCGCGAGGCCTTCAGCAGGCGGCCGTCATCGCCAAGCGCCGCTGTAATCAGGGCGACCTGCTTGTCCTCAGCGCCAAGACCCGCTGCGATCACCGACCGGCGCTCGGTGCGGCTATGGAACCGCGCTTCGCCTTCAATCACCAGGCCGACCGGGCCACACGCGGGCGAGCGGAATGCCGAGGTCAACGCGGTGTGCGACTTCTGCACATGGCGTGCGGCATGGATCTCGTCGTTCAACACCACCAGCGTGCCACGGCCGCGCGCAGCAGCCGACGCCGCCGTAATCGCCGAGGCCAGCACGTTCGCCGGGCCATCGCTGCCCGCTGTTTCCGGCCCACGCATCGCGCCGGTGACAACGACGGGCTTGTCGCCGCCCACCAGCGTATCCATCACGAAGGCGGTTTCCTCGATGGTGTCGGTGCCCTGGATGACCACCGCGCCATCAACATCGCCGGCGAGACGCTCGCGCAGCAGCGCGGCGATGGTGATGAGGTCATCCAGCGTCAGCGATGCGCCGGGCTTGCGCAGCGGCGACAAGGTTTCGATAGCGGCGACCTTGTCGATGCCGGGCGCTGCGGCAACCAGATCCGCCGCCGTGAGCGTCGGGACAATGCCACCCGCCGCGCTGCGCGTCATGGTGATGGTTCCCCCCAGCGAAACCATCAGGATCTTTGCAATCGACATCAACAACACTCACTTCTGAACAGGACTGAAATTTTGAAACGCATACGCGCGAGCTAGCGCCGAAGCAGGCAGCTAACACAAGCTGAAATCACCGGGCCGCAGCAAACAGCATGCGCAGGCCTATAGCAATGCGATCGCATCATCCATCGACATGTTAAGCGAAGGCATGCGAACGCCGACGTGCGGCGATATCAGTCCATGGCGCTGAGGTAGTCCACGATCTTGCCGACGTCGTCATCTTCGATTGGCGCGCCATAGACCTTGATCATCTTGGTGACTTCCGCCTGCCAGAAATCCCGCCGGAATCCCGCGCCGCGCGGCTGCGTCGTGATGTAGTCCACCGAGTGGCACGCCATGCAGTTATTTTGCACCACCTCGACATGCGGGCCTGGCTTCAGTTCCGCCGTCTCGTCTGGCAGTTCATAACTGATCGGCTTTGCGGTAGCGATCGCGCCGCCGAGCAGGACTGCCGCGCCAACCCAAACGATCATCCGTCTGCGCATGACCATCTCCTCACACTACCGTCACGGCGGTGGCCTCGATCACGTTGCGCATGTAGCCGGACGGGTTCCATAGCGCCTTTGCCGGTTGCGTTTGCCTGTCCCTGTTGGTGGCGCGAACTTTCAGCACATGCTCGCCGCGCGGCAATGTCACCGGCAGTTGCCACTCGCGAAACGAATAGTTGCCGAGATCAGCGCCGAGTTTCGCAGAGATCCAGCTCGCACCGTCATCAATGGACACGCTGACATCGGCAATGCCCCTGCCGCCATCAAACGCAATGCCCTTCAGCAGCGTTGTCGCGCCAGCCTTAAGCTTCGCGCCGCTCTCGACGCTGGTGATGAAGGAGCGCACATTGAGCCGGTTGATCGGCACGGTCGCCTTCGGCGTCGTGCCCGGCTCGACACAGGCGCAATCATTATCCGGAATGCGATAGGCCGATCTCATCCAGAAGCCGTCGTAATCCTGATCGATCACGGTGATCTCATTGACGTGTTTGACCCAATAGGTGCCGTAATAGCCCGGCACGATCAGCCGCAGCGGAAAGCCATTCAGCAGCGGCAAATCCTCGCCGTTCATCTGCCAGGCCAGCATGACCTCGCCATCGGCGGCATGGTTGATATCCAGCGCCTTGGCAAAATCCGGCGTCTTGTCCGCAACCGGGCCATCGGCGCCGCCGAATACGACCTGCCGCGCGCCCGCCTGCACACCTGCCTTGTCGAGCACAGCCTTCAACGGCACGCCATGCCAGCGCGCATTCCCCATCGCGCCATGGCCGAGCTGCCCGCCCGCGGTCCGCGGCTCGGAAAAGCCACGGCTGTTGCCCGAGCATTGCAACACCGCCACCAGATCAAGCGCCGGCATCTTGCGCAATTCAGCCAGCGACAGCTTGAGTGGTCGATCGACCTTGCCCTTGACCTCGATCGTGAAGGCATCGGGATCAATCTCATAGGGTAAGTCGGCGAGATGATAGCGAACGAAGAACGCGTCGTTCGGCGTGATCGCGCCTTCGTTGAAGACCGAAAACGGCGTCTCAAGCTGCGGCGGCCGGCTGGTCTGAACGATCATCGGCCGCTTGCCGGGATACTTCACCAGAGGCCGCTCGCCATTCGCGAATGGCAGGGTGATCATGCCCTGCGCGAACGACACCAGCGGTGAGCCGATCACGGCGCCGCCGCCGAGCCAGGCTGCGCCTCCCTGCAAAATTCGTCGACGGCTGATCATGATGGCGCGCTCCCGCAGCGAATGCCTTGAGAGCATATTACCCTGGCAAAGGTTGACAAGTTGCGTTGGGGGAATGTCAGCTGAACGTCACAGGGGGAGCCAATGGATGAGCCACTGGAGCGGGCGAAGGGAAACAAACCATCCAGGGCGGACGTTTTTTTGATTTGGCCACCTGAACGATGGGGCGTATGATTGGCGAGATGGGGGCAATGTTCCTTAGCCGGGAGAAGAGCCATGGCAAGAATGTACATTGACTGCCGAGAGTTCCCAAGTGAGTCGCAATGCACCGTAGCGATCTCAGCTGATCGGGAAGACGAACTCATCAACGCCGCAGTGCAGCACGCAGTGGCGGTCCACGGCGGGAAGGATACCCCTGCCTTCCGTGCGGAGATCAAGAAAGCAGTTCACGAGGGCGCGCCTGCCGTCTGAACTTGACCGGCGCCCTCGAGGCGGTCCGTTTGGAATGTTAGAGCGACGGGTCAGACGAGTGCTTCGAGGAGTGGACGATCAAACACCATTAATCTCGCGAAGCACCAGGCTTACGGAGCGACACGCTACGCGCTTGCATCACACATACTCGTAGTTTGCAGGCACAGCTGCCGGCATTCCGACGGGCCAGGGACGCACGTGCCGGCGGCATCTCCGAGGCTGACGACGCCGGCGCGGATCTTGACGATATCCGTTCGACAGCGGGCCACGCGCAGGCCTCGACAACCGTCGGCTACATTCGCGGCGGCATGGGTAAGTCGCGGAAAGTAGCCAAGGACCGACAGGCCAGCCGAACCGTGAAGAACGGGACGGAAACGTAATTGGGGGAACGCGATGGGGAACGTGGGGAACGCTTAGATCAATGGTAGGCCGACAACTGCATATAAACGTTCGCAAGAATTGGAGCGGGCGAAGGGAATCGAACCCTCGTATGCAGCTTGGGAAGCTGCCGTTCTACCATTGAACTACGCCCGCGATCTGCGCCGCGATTTCTGCAGCGGAGACGTCATCCGTTTAGCCGACCGCTCGCTCCGCGCCAAGCGGATTGTGCAAGCGATCGGAGCTAGGTTCGTTTCAGATGGCGTGGGTTGCGCGTGGACTTGCGCTCCCGTCAGGAATGTCCGGCCCGGGCGGGAGCGAGCGCCTTCGGCCCCCATTTGGCGAACACCACCGTGGCGGACGACAGCAGGCCAAGCAGGATCATCGACGAAGCGGTCAGCCAGTAGAACGCCATCACGCCGGCATCCATTCGCGTCAGCACCCAGCCACCAAGGGCAATGAAGCCCAGCCGTGCGGTCTGCGCCAGCACCGGACCCAGCACCTTGGCTGCGCCCTGCGACGCGAAATAACTCACCGTCGACAGCGCCAGGAAGGCATACATCGGTGCGGCCGTCTGCAGATAGTCATGGCTGGCATCGCGCACACCGGCGTCATCGGTAAACAGGTTGACCCACAGATCCGGAAAAATCGCCACCAGCGCGCCAAAGGCCCCGACCACGCCGAACGCCAGCCAGGATGCGACCCAGGCCACCCGCCGCGCCCGCTTGACGCGCCCCGCCCCGATTGCCATGCCGACCATCGGCACCGAGGAAATGCCGACTGCGAAGGCCAGCGATGTCAGCATGAACTCAAGCCGCGCGCCGATGCCATAACCGGCCAGCACCTCGGTGCCGAAATGCGCCAGCATGTGCGTGAAGATCGTGATGGTGAGCACACTCTGCAACGGCGAGAAGCAGGCCACCGCGCCGACCTTCAGAATGTCGAAGAACATCCCGCGCTGGATCGACATGCCGATCGATCACCGGCCGCACCCTGGCGCGGCCCGAAAATACGTACCAGCCCATGAAGCCCGCGCCGATGCCCCAGGCGATCAGCGAACCCGCCGCGACGCCCATCATGCCGAACTGCGGGATCGGGCCAAAGCCAAGGCCAAGCACGCCGCCGAGAATGATCTGCAGGATAGCTGAGTTCACCTGCACGGCCGATGGCAGCTTCATATTGCCGGTGCCGCGCAGAATCGACGCGAATGTATTGAGCAACCAGGGCACGACGCCACCGGCGAAGAATACGTAGACGTAGCCGATTGCCTGCGACAGCACATTGCCGCGACCGCCAAGCAATTCCAGCAGCGTCGGCCCGAACGTCAGCATGCCGACGTGAACACCAACCCGAAGCCGCAACCGATCAGCAATGCATGCGCCGCCAGTTGCGACGCGCGCGCCTGATCGCCAGCCCCCAGAGCCCGCGAGATCGCGGACGACACGCCACCCCCCATTGCGCCGCCCGACATGGTCATGGTCAACATAACGAAAGGGAAAGACCAGCGCCATCGCCGCCAGCGCTTCAGTGCCAAGCCGACCGATATAGGACGTTTCGGCGATGACAACGAGGGTGCCGCTGCTCAACCCGACAACGGTTGGCCAGGACAGTCGGAGGAGTGTCGGCAGGATGGCATTATCAAGCAGCGGGTTCTGACTTCGCCCCGGAGAATTCGACTGCCCCTGCGCCGATGACCTGGGCAAGTCCGGCTTATCGCCGTTGGTTGAGGGTGGTTCGGCGATGACGTCAGACATTCAAGCTCCCTGAATCCCGATCGTAACGCCGGGCAATCACCACTAGCACCGTTCCGGACCGGTGCGATGCCCTTTGCTTGCATGGGCGCCGCGCAAAAGCATTGCGGCTGCCCATGCTGCGGAAATCAGCGCGTGATTTCCCATGTCAACGCCTCTCCCCTGCGCCATCCATCCCGCAACGAAACCGCGATGCCACGGCCGCAGCCTGCGGCGAGCCCCTGCAGCAGCCCTTCCAGCAACCGCACGCATGCGGGATGCGCATCGGCGACGCTGTCCAGCAAGGTCCAGCGCACCTGCCGGATGATGAAGGCGCTGTCCGAAGCGGTTGCTGTCGCATCATCGCCCTGCGCCACCATCAAGGTTTGCAGGAAGCTGGCGAATGTCGACGCATCGCCGCGGCCGTGGCCGAGCGCTTGCGCAACCTCGTCGTAATACTGCATGCCGATCAGCTTGCCGGTGATGTGAATCAGATGTGCGGCGTCGTCCGGGCCGAACAGCTGCACCGCGACCGGCAGCGCGGTGCGGACATATTCCATTGCATAGTTGCGATAGGCTTTCTCAAGGCGTGGCCGGGGCCAGCTATCCACCGGCAATGCGGGAGCCTTCGCAGGATCGAACAGCGGCGCTTCCTCATGCCGCGCAAACACGACGCGCTGGTCCGGCTCGATCGGGTGGCCATAGTCGTAGTAATAACCTTCGAGGCCGTCCTGGCCGTCAACGCTCTGCTTGGTGCAGACGAACCCCATCGATGGCAGCCCGAGCGTGACGCCATTATTGCCGTGCCAGCCGCGCAGCATGGCTTGCGACACCTCACCCGGAACGCCGCAAATCGCGGTGCCGCGCCAGATCCAGCGCGGCGGCGGATAGCGGATCCAGGCCTTGCGATCCGATTCATACATATATTCGACGTGGACGCCGCCGATCCAGTTCGAGAGGTAGTGATATTGGGCTGCCGCCACTGCCGGCGGCAGAATTCGCCAGCCCGAGCTTGTCGAGGCCGGGCAGAAATTTCTCCTGCTGCTGGCGGCGAAACACGCGAAACATGAACTCGGCGGCGTCAGCCGCAGTCCGCCGCGTCACCATGGTCAGGATCAACCCGGTAAAGCAGGCATGGTACAGATCGGCGACGCCGCGCCACTGTGCGTAAGCATGCGTCATGTCATCGGCGATAGAATTGTCGATCAGCGGTTGGGGCATTAACGGCTCCTCTTTGTTTTTCTTATTATCGTTCATTCGAACGATCCCGCACCTGATTTCATTCGAAACTCGCCAAACGGATCACGGGGAGTTCATCGCGCTGCCGGAACGGAGCGGATAGCCGCCGCTTGTTCCACAAAGGAGCTTACACGCGATGGCGATGCAGACGATGAAACTTGCCGGGGCCCTGACACTGGCGACCTTGCTGGCAGCCTGCGGCGAACAGGCAACGGTGTCTTCCGAGAAGGGCTATGGTCCAGATCCGACGCTGCCGCCACCGAACAAGACGATGTTGCCAACGGTCAATATCGCCAAGGCTGTCGGCTGGCCTGACGGCGGCAAGCCGATTGCTGGTGCCGGCCTTAGCGTCACCGCGTTCGCCAGCGGCCTCACGCACCCGCGCACGCTTCTGGTGCTGCCGAATGGCGATGTGCTGGTCGCCGAGACCAACGCGCCGCCCAAGCCCGACGATTCGCCCGGCATTCGCGGCTGGGTGATGGAAAAGGTGATGGCGCGCGCAGGCGCAGGTGTCCCCTCTCCAAACAGGATTACCCTGCTGCGCGACACCGATAACGACGGCGTTGCTGATATGAGCAGTGTGTATATCGACAAACTCAATTCGCCGTTCGGCATGGCGCTGGTCGGCAATGACCTTTACGTCGCCAACAGCGACGCGATCGTGCGCTTCAGTTACCGCGAGGGCGAACGCGCCATCACAACTGCGGGCACAAAGCTCGTCGATCTGCCCGCCGGGCCAATCAATCATCACTGGACCAAGGACCTGGTGGCGAGCCCGGATGGAAGCAAGCTTTATGTCACCATCGGCTCCAACAGCAACGTCGCCGAAAATGGCATTGAGGTCGAGCACGACCGCGCCCAGATCTGGGAGATCGATCGCGCCACCGGAGCCAAGCGCGTCTTCGCCACCGGCATCCGCAATCCCAATGGTCCGGCGTTCCAGCCTGACTCGGGCGAGCTATGGGTTGTTGTCAACGAACGGGATGAAATCGGTAGCGACCTTGTGCCGGACTATATGACGTCGGTGAAAGACGGCGGCTTTTATGGCTGGCCCTATAGCTACTACGGCCAAACCGTCGATGACCGCGTCAAGCCACAGAAGCCTGATCTCGTCGCCAAGGCCATCAAGCCGGACTATGCGCTCGGCGCACATACAGCGTCACTGGGCCTTGCATTCGATACGGGCGACCTGTTCCCCGACAGCTACAAGGGCGGCGCCTTCATCGGCCAGCACGGCTCGTGGAACCGCAATCCGCACAACGGATACAAGGTCGTCTTCGTGCCGTTCAAAACGGGAATGCCAGCGGGCGAGCCACGCGACATCCTCACCGGCTTCCTCAACGACAAGGGCGAGGCACAGGGCCGACCGGTCGGCGTCAAAATCGATAGCAAGGGCGCGTTGCTTGTCGCCGACGACGTCGGCAACAAGGTTTGGCGCGTGACGCCAGACAACAAGGCGGCTGAGGCCAAATGAACCAGCCCCTCTCCCGTCAGCGGGGAGGGGCCAGGGTTCAAAGCTTGAAGTGCTTCGACAGCTTCAGGCCCTGGGCCTGATAGTTCGAACCGATGCGCTGGCCGTAGATCGACTGCGGCCGCGCCAGCATACGCTCATAGACCAGGCGACCAACGATCTGACCGTGTTCGAGAATGAACGGCACCTCGCGTGACCGCACCTCGAGCACCGCGCGCGCGCCCTGCCCGCCTGCTCCGGCATAGCCAAAGCCCGGATCGAAGAACCCGGCGTAATGCACCCGGAATTCGCCAACGAGCGGATCGAACGGCACCATTTCGGCAGCGAAATCTGGCGGCACCTGCACCGCCTCCTTGGACGCCAGAATATAGAACTCGCCCGGATCGAGGATCAGGGTGCCATCGGGCCGCGCCGGGATCGGCTCCCAGAAATCCGACACGCCGTAGCCCGCGCGCCGATCGACGTCGACCACGCCGGTATGGCGCTTGGCGCGATAGCCAACGATGCCATTGGTGGTCGCGCCGGACAGATCGACGCTGAGCGCCAGGCCGCCCTCGAGGTCCGCGTCGTCCTGATCGATCAGCCGTTCAGCGGCGTGCAGATCTTCCATCTCGTCCGTTGACAGCACTGGATCGCCGACGCGGAAACGCACCTGCGACAGCCGCGAGCCTTCGCGCACCAGCACCGGGAATGTCTTCGGGCTGATCTCGGCATAGAGCGGGCCGTGATAACCGGCGCCGATGACGTCGAACCGTCGGGTGCCATCGGCAATGACACGGGTGAACACGTCAAGCCGCCCGGTCGAGCTTTTCGGATTGGCCGAGGCGAAGATCGACTTCGGCAGCGCCAGACTCTCCAGCAACGGCACGATGTACACGCAATTGGTTTCAAGCACTGCGCCGTCGGCCAGGCTGAACTCATGCAGCTTCAACTCGTCGATACGCTCGGCGACCGTTGCGCCAGGGCCAGGCAGAAAACTCGCGCGCACGCGATAGGCGACATCGCCAAGCCGCAGGTCGAGACTGGCCGGCTGGATCTGGCTTTCGAGAAAGTCATAAGCGGGACGGATCAGGCCAGCATCCGCCATGGCGGCAATGGTGCGATCGGGCAAGATTCCATCGGCGTTGGGTGGAATTGAAAACGGCAAAGTCGAGATCCTTATTGTACCACTCGTTGCACATACGCGATGGATGTAGTCGATTGGTCAGCAATTGCAGACAGCAGCACCCCTTATAGCCAGTTATTTACCTGGAAACAGCCATGCAGATTGAATACGGCCGCTCGCCTTGACGGCTTCGCCCCACAGGATTATCACCAGTCTACTCCGTGGTGATTTGGGCCGGCCGGCTTGCAGCCACGTTAAATAAGTCGCTAAACAGGCCGGGGACGTGTGATCCCGGCCGTTGGAATTATCCAGGTCGGCTTTTTTGTGCCTGTTGCATCAGCAGTCACCAAGGAGGTCACATGTCAAAGAACCAGCCGCTCGCGCGCAGCTATCGCCCCGAAACGCGCCTCGTTCACTCCGGCACCATCCGCTCAGAATTCGGCGAGACATCCGAAGCGCTTTTTCTGACACAGGGCTTTGTCTACGCCAGCGCCGAAGAATGCGAGGCCCGCTTCAAGGGCGAGCAGCCCGGCTTTCTCTACTCGCGCTTTTCAAATCCCAATATTTCGATGTTCGAAGGTCGCATGATCGACCTTGAGGGCGCAGAAGCCGCCCGCGCCACCGCGACCGGCATGGCCGCTGTAACCGCCGCGATTCTGGCGCCGCTGCGCAAGGGCGACCATGTCGTCGCCGCCAAGGCGCTGTTCGGCTCCTGCCGCTACATCATCGAGGACCTGCTGCCGCGCTACGGCATCGACTACACGCTGGTGGACGGGCTTGACCTCGACCAGTGGCAGAAGGCCATGCGGCCCAATACCCGAAGCTGTTTCCTCGAAAGCCCGACCAATCCGACGCTGGATGTGCTGGACATCGGTGCAATCGCCGAGATCGCCCATGCCGGCGGGGCGCGGCTGATCGTCGACAATGTGTTCGCGACGGCGCTGTACCAGAGCCCGCTGCAACTCGGCGCGGATGTCGTGGTCTATTCGGCAACCAAGCACATCGATGGCCAGGGGCGCTGTCTCGGCGGCATCATCCTGTCGTCGAAGGATTTCATCACCGAGCACATTCACAACTACCTGCGTCAGACCGGACCCTCGATCTCGCCATTTAATGCCTGGACGCTGGTGAAGGGCCTCGAGACGCTCGCCATTCGCGTGCGCCAGCAGACTGAAAACGCCGGCAAGGTCGCGGACTTCCTGGCGGAGCACCCGAAGATCACGCGGCTGATCTATCCCGGCCGCGACGACCATCCGCAGGCCGCAACAGTAAAGAAGCAGATGCGCGCAGGCTCGACGCTGGTCGGTCTTGAAGTTCAGGGCGGCAAGGCCGGAGCGTTCAAATTCCTCAACGGCCTGAAGCTGTCGCGGATCTCGAACAACCTCGGCGACGCCAAGAGCCTGGTCACGCATCCCGCGACCACGACGCATCAGCGCCTGCCGATCGAGGCTCGCGCCGAACTCGGCATCTCCGAAGGATTTCGTGCGGTTCTCCGCTGGCCTCGAACATGCAGACGATCTGATCGAGGACATGGACGCCGCACTGGCCAAAGTGTGAGACGACCGCCTGATCCATGACGAGGATCAGTCTTGCCGAACCTCTCCCCAGCGGGGAGAGGTCACGAGAACGAGGTCTGGCCCGGGGCCAGACCGCACACAATCCGCTTAGCGGCTTCAGCCAGCGGCGGCGTCAGGGTCTGGAAATCCTTGGCGAGCTTCAGCTTCGGCTCGGTCAGCGCCTGCAGCTTCTCCAGCGTCATGCCCGGGATCATCTCCACGCACGAACAGGCCCTGCGGCGTCACATCGATCACCGCGAGGTTGGTGTAGATGCGCTTGACGCAGCCCGCCGCCGTCAGCGGCAAGCGTGCAGTGCTTCAGGATGCGCGGCTTGCCCTTCTTGTCGGTGTGCTCCATGATGACGCGGATTGCCTTGGCGCCGACCGCCAGATCCATCGCGCCGCCGACGCCCGGCGGGAACGACGGGTCTTCCGTGGTCCAGTTGGCGAGATCGCCGGCTTCCGAGACCTCGAAGGCGCCGAGCAGGCTGACGTCGAGATGGCCGCCGCGGATCATCAGGAACGCATCGGCGTGATGCACGAAGCACGCCGCCGGTGACCAGCGTCGTCTAGTTCTTGCCGGCATCGATCAGGTTCGGATCTTCCTGCCGGGCTCCGGCTTCGGGCCGAGGCCGAGAATGCCGTTCTCGCTGTGAAAGATCACTTCGCGCCCGGCCGGCACGTAGCTCGCCGTCAGCGTCGGAATGCCGATGCCGAGATTGACGTAGGCGCCTTCCGGCAGATCCTGCGCGGCGCGCCAGGCCATCTGCTCGCGGGTCAGCGGCTTGTAGGCTGGTCCGACGGTCATGCGTTTGCTCCGACAACGACGACGCGATCGACGAAAATGCTCGGCGTCACCACCGCTTCCGGATCGATCGCGCCGAGCTCGACCATCTCGTCGACCTGCGACCACGGTGAGATCGGCAGCCATGGCCATCACCGGATTGAAATTCCGCGCCGACTTCATGATAGGTCAGGTTGCCCCAGCGATCCGCCTTGTTGGCGCGCAGCAGCGCGATATCGCCCTTCAGCGGCTTCTCGAACACATGCAGCCGGCCGTCGATCTCGCGGGTTTCCTTGCCCTCGGCGAGCTTGGTTGCCGGCCGACACCGGCGAGAAGAAGCCGCCAAGGCCGGCGGCAGCGCAGCGCATGCGCTCGCTGATGGTGCCCTGCGGCACCAGTTCCAGTTCGAGGCTCTTGGCGCGATAGGCGTTGAGAAAGGCGCTGTAGTCGCCGGAGCGCGGATAGGAGCAGATCACCTTGCGCACGCGGCCGGAATTGATCAGCCGCGCCAGGCCGACATCGCCATTGCCGGCATTGTTGGCGACGATGGTCAGATCGCGTCGCGCCCTGATCGTGCAGCGCTTCGAGCAGATCGTCGGCAATGCCGACGGTGACCGAATCCCGCCACCAGTACCGTCGCGCCGTCGCGCACCCCGGCCACGGCGTCGGCCGGTCGTTCTACCTGCTTGTCGATCACTCCGAAACGCTCCCTCGCGCGGAATCGCTGGCGCAATGTTCGAGCATCAGCTCGCGAGTAGCAGCTTATTGCGATATGGGCGCGAATAGAGCATAAGTCGCGGACGGCCGCATGAAAGCTACAATTATTGCATGCAGCACATACCGGCGCTGGCGGCCTCGGCAGCAGACCAGCTACTGCCTCGCCGATGCAGCAGAAGCCCGATGCGACGAAGATTCCCAGTTGCAAAGTTTCGCGACCCAGCTTCTAATTGGAACAATTAAAAAGTATCGGGAGGTCGCGCGTGTCCACAGTCAAACTGACGGTCAACGGCAAGGCTGTATCGGCCGAAGTCGAAGACCGAACGCTGCTTGTCCATCTTGCTGCGCGAACATCTCAACCTGACCGGCACCCATGTCGGCTGCGATACCAGCCAATGCGGCGCCTGCGTCGTGCATATCGACGGCCGCGCGGTGAAATCCTGCACCACGCTGGTCGGGCAGGCGCAACGGCGCCAATGTCACCACCATCGAAGGCATCTCGCAAGGGCGACCAGCTGCATCCGATGCAGGCGGCGTTCCGCGACAATCACGGCCTGCAATGCGGCTACTGCACGCCGGGCATGATCATGTCGTCGATCGACATCGTCAACCGCCACGGCGGCGACCTCGACGAAGACACCGTGCGCCACGAGCTCGAAGGCAATATCTGCCGCTGCACCGGCTACCACAACATCGTCAAATCGGTGCTCGACGCCGCCATCCCGCATGAAGGTGGCGCATGGCGGCTGAATAAGACGGCCGCAGTCCAGGCCGATTGAATCTGGCCAGATTGCAGCTCAGCACGACTGCAATGATTGCGACATCAAGAGACAGCCGCCTGCAGCACCATTCCTGGCGCGGGCAATGCGGTCCGGCAGGGAGAGCCAGATGGGCGTTGAAGGCATCGGCGCACAGCGTTGTGCGCAAGGAAGACCGGCGTTTCATCACCGGCAAGGGCCGCTACGTCGACGACGTCAAGGTGCTCGGCCTCACCCATGCGCATTTCGTCCGCAGCCCGCATGCCCATGCCAAGGTCAAGGGCATCGACACCTCCGCCGCGAAGGCCATGCCGGGCGTGGTCGACGTGCTGATCGGACAGCAGATCGTCGACGACAAGGTCGGCAACCTGATCTGCGGCTGGGCGCATCACCTCGAAGGACGGCACGCCGATGAAGATGGGCGCATGGCCGGCGATGGCGCCGGAAGTCGGTGCGCTTCGTCGGACAGGCCGTCGCCGTGGTGATCGCCGAGACCAAGAACCAGGCCCGCGACGCGGCCGAAGCCGTGGTCGTCGACCTACGAAGAGCTGCCCGCCGCCGCCGCATATCGCGCGGCGATCGCGCCGGGCGCGCCGCAGCTGCATCCGGAAGCGCCGGGCAATGTGGTCTATGACTGGGCGATCGGCGACGAGAACGCGACCAATGACGCCTTCAGCCAGGCGGCCAATGTGGTCTCGCTCGATCTCACCAACAACCGGCTGGTGCCGAACGCGATGGAGCCGCGCGCGGCCGTCGCCGAATACGACGAAGCCGAAGAACACTTCACGCTCTACACCACCTCGCAGAATCCGCATGTCGCGCGGCTGGTGCTGTCGGCGTTCTACAACATCGCGCCGGAGCACAAGCTGCGCGTGATCGCGCCCGACGTCGGCGGCGGCTTCGGCTCGAAGATCTTCATCTATCCGGAAGAGATGGTCGCGCTGTGGGCCTCCAAGAAGGTGCGCCGCCCGGTGAAATGGACCGGCGACCGCACCGAGGCCTTCCTCACCGACGCCCATGGCCGCGATCACGTCTCACACGCCGAGATGGCGTTCGACAAGGACAACAAGATCCTCGGCCTGCGGGTGAAGACCCACGCCAATTTCGGCGCCTACATGTCGCTGTTCTCGTCCTCGGTGCCGACCTATCTCTACGCCACGCTGCTGTCGGGCCAGTACAACATCCCGGCGATCTATGCCGAGGTGATGGGCGTCTACACCAACACCACGCCGGTCGATGCCTATCGCGGCGCCGGACGGCCCGAGGCGAGCTATCTGGTCGAGCGGCTGATGGAAACCGCGGCGCGGCAGCTCAAGGTCGATCCGGCCGAACTGCGCCGCAAGAACTTCATCACGCAGTTCCCGCATCAGACGCCGGTCATCATGGCCTATGACATCGGCGACTTCGGCGCGTCGCTCGATGCCGCGCTGAAGGCGATCGACTACGCCGGCTTCCCGGCGCGCAAGGCCAAGGCCAAGGCCGAAGGCAAACTGCGCGGCATCGGCTTCTCCTGCTACATCGAGGCCTGCGGCATCGCGCCGTCGAAGGCCGTCGGCTGCCTCGGCGCCGGCGTCGGCCTGTGGGAATCCGCCGAGGTGCGCGTCAATCCGGTCGGCACCATCGAAATCCTGACCGGCTCGCACAGCCACGGCCAGGGCCACGAGACGACCTTCGCGCAGCTGGTCGCGGATCGGCTCGGCATTTCCGTCGATCAGGTCCAGATCGTGCACGGCGACACCGACAAGGTGCAGTTCGGCATGGGCACCTATGGCTCGCGCTCGGCCGCCGTCGGCATGTCCGCGATCTTCAAGGCGATGGAGAAGATGGAAGCCAAGGCGAAGAAGATCGCTGCGCATCAGCTCGAAGCGTCCGATCGACGACATCGTCATCGAGAACGGCGAGTTCAAGGTCACCGGCACCGACAAGTCGATCGCGCTGCCGATGGTCGCGCTCGCCGCCTACACCGCGCACAACCTGCCGGACGGCATGGAGCCCGGCCTGAAGGAAGGCGCGTTCTACGACCCGACCAACTTCACCTTCCCGGCCGGCGCCTACATCTGCGAGGTCGAGGTCGATCCCGGCACCGGCAAGACCGACTTCGTCAACTTCGTCGCGGTCGATGACTTCGGCCGGCTGATCAACCCGATGATCGTCGAAGGTCAGGTCCATGGCGGCCTCGCCCAGGGCATCGGCCAGGCGATGCTGGAAGGCGCGGTCTATGACGAGAACGGCCAGCTGCGTGACGGCCTCGTTCATGGACTACGCCATGCCGCGCGCCGACGACCTGCCGTCGTTCAAGGTCTCGCACACCACGACGCTGTGCCCGGGCAATCCGCTCGGCGTCAAGGGCTGCGGCGAGGCCGGCGCGATCGGCGCGTCCGCCGCCGTCATCAATGCCATCACCGACGCGCATCGGCCACAACCGGCTCGAGATGCCGGCGACACCGGCGCGTGTCTGGGAGGCGATGCAGTTGCAGCAGGCAGCCGAATAGTCCGTCGGGATCAGCACGACAACCCGACCACCGAAGCTTTCAGGGAAACCGCACCATGTATGAGACAACCTATCACCGCCCCGCCAGTGTCGACGAAGCAGTCGCGCTGTTCGCCAAGCATCCCGAGGCCAAATATCTCGCCGGCGGCCACACGCTGATCCCGGTGATGAAGCAGCGCCTCGCCGCGCCGACCGACGTGATCGACCTCGCCAGGATCAAGGATCTGATCGGCATCGAAGCCATCGGCGGACGCGCTCATGATCAAGGCCGCGACGACCTATTACGACATCATGCAGAGCCGCGAGGCGAAAAAGGCGATCCCGGCGCATCGTGCATCTCACCTCGGTGCTCGGCGATCCCGCCGTGCGCTATCGCGGCACCATCGGCGGCTCGATCGCCAACAACGATCCCGCGGCGGATTATCCCGCCGCCGTGCTGGCGCTGAACGCGACGGTCAAGACCAACAAGCGCAGCATCGCCGCCGACGATTTCTTCAAGGGCCTGTTCTCGACGGCGCTCGAAGAAGACGAGATCATCACCGCGGTGTCGTTCCCGATCCCGGCCAAGGCCGGCTATGCGAAGATGCGCCATCCGGCGTCGCGCTTCGCGCTGACCGCCGTGTTCGTCGCCAGAGCAAGATCCGGCGAGATCCGCGTCGCGGCCACCGGCGCATCGCAGATCGGCGTGATGCGCGTGCCGGCGATCGAGGCGGCGCTGAAGGCGAACTGGTCCGCATGCGCGCTCGATAGCGTCAAGATCTCGGCCGACGGCATGATGGGAGACATTCACGGCATCGGCGGCCTATCGCGCCAATCTGATCAAGGTGATGGCGCAGCGCGCAGTGACCGAGGCTGGCTGATCCCCCAGCCGCCCGCCGGTCAACCCATCATGACGGCCCGCCTCGCTACAGGGGTGGGCCGTTTGCTATTCACGCGGCGTCGTCACGCACTCACGGTGCGCGCAATGCCACGTATCGCCCCACGGCTTTCGCGCCGGTCGCATGCGACACACTCGGTAACGAGACGGCCGACACCTTGCCAGTTTGCGAGAATACAGCAGCCAACTCATCGGTGCATTGCACAATACGGCACTGCGACAATCGTTAAGCATCAAGTTAACAAACACGTGCATTGACGCCCTTCCTCACGCGGCGTTTACATGAGCAGCGCAGGTTCGACGATAGACAACAAGGCGGGATGATAACCCGCTGCTTCGCCAAAAAGGGCGCTGACATGAGCGGGCAGGTAACGTGCAGTTCGGCTACAACCGGCATGCGGATCAGGACCGCGCTGCCGCTGCGCCTGCGCGTCACCCCGTCGTCATCGTCGGCGCTGGCCCGGTCGGCCTCACGCTCGCGCTAGGCCTTGCGCAACGCGGCCAGGCAGTTGTGCTGCTCGATGACGCCGACCGTATCGGCGAAGGCTCGCGGGCGATCTGCTTCTCCAAACGCAGTCTTGAAGTTTGGGATCGAACTCGGCGTCGCCGACAAGATGCTGGCCAAGGGCGTCGTCTGGGAGGTCGGCAAGATCTATCTCGGCCACGAGACGCTGTATCAGTTCAACCTGCTGCCGGAGCTCGGCCACAAGATGCCGGCCTTCATCAACCTGCAGCAATATTACGCCGAGGCCTATCTGGTCGAACGGGTCAATGACAACGACCGCATTGACCTGCGCTGGCGCAACAAGGTCACGGGCGTCGCACAGCACAATGATCGCGTCACGCTGACAATCGAAACGCCCGATGGGTGGCTACGATCTCAGCGCCTCTCACGTCATCGCCTGCGATGGCGCGCGCTCAGCATCTGCGCCACCTGCTCGGCGCGACTTTCACCGGCGAAACCTTTGAGGACCAGTTCCTCATCGCTGACATCAAGACCACCGCTGACTTTCCCGACCGAACGCTGGTTCTGGTTCGACCCGCCGTTCCACAGCGGCCGTTCGGCGCTACTGCATCGCCAGCCCGATGATATCTGGCGGATCGACTTGCAACTCGGCCCGACCGCCGACGCAGCCATCGAACGCAAGCCCGAAAACGTGCGCCCGCGCATCGAGCGGATGCTCGGCCATGGCGACTTCACGTTTGAATGGATCTCGGTCTACAAGTTTCAATGCCGACGGATGCAGAACTTCATCCATGGTTCGATCATCTTCGCCGGCGACGCCGCGCATCAGGTTTCGCCATTCGGCGCGCGCGGCGCCAACTCCGGCATTGAAGACGCGGAGAACCTTGCGTGGAAACTGTCGCTGGTGCTGCAGGGCCAGGCGGATGCAAGGCTGTTGCAAAGCTACGACGTCGAGCGCGGCCAGGCCGCCAATGAAAACATTCGCGCCTCAACCTGCGCAACAGATTTCATTGCGCCGGTGTCGCAACAGGAATGTCTGCTGCGGCAGGCGGTGCTGTCGCTGGCGCGTGAAGCGCCGTTCGCCAAACGCATGATCAACGGTGGCAGGCTGTCGGTGCCCTCGGTCTATGACAGCGCACTCGCCACGTCCGATCGTGATGCCTGGCAAGGCGGGCCATGCCCTGGCACGCATATGCCCGACGCGCCATTGGTTCGTGCGGATGGCGGCGCTACGTTCCTGAGTGAAGCCTTTCGCGAAGCCGGCAACAGGTTCACCCTGATCCACACTGGTGCAGACGATGTTGGCGCGCTCGATCCCGCTATCGCGACAATCGAGATCAGCGACACGGCTGCCTTGCGCGATCCGCTCGGCCTGTTCGCGAAACGCTACGACATCAAACCGGGATCGAGCTATCTGTTGCGCCCCGATGGCTATGTCGCTGCGCGCTTTCGAGCCGCAACGCCGGAGCTGATCCATGCGGCATTCGCGCGCGCATGTGGCGGTCTTTAGGAATGGAGCCGATGCAGATTTCCATGGACTCAAACTTCCTCGATCCCGACACCGCCTATCGCACGGTGGTCGAAGCCCATCGCGGCTTGAGCGCATCCGATAGCGCCCTGCTCGATGCTGCACTGGTGTTGCTGCTCGCCAATCACATCGGCGATCTCGAAGTCCTCACCGAGGCCATCGATGTCGCCAAGCGGCAATTGCCGCTGACGGTTTCGCGCTAGGCTGCCATCTAACGGCTGCGCGCTTGCAATGTTTTGTTCACTGGAGTGACGTGACTGATGGCTAAGGGATTTGCTTCCACCACGGACCTGACGGAAAAGAAGGTCACCTTCTCGGAGATCGGAAACGACCTCTACGCCTTCACTGCGGAGGGCGATCCGAACTCTGCCGTAATCGTCGGCGACGACGGCTGCCTTGTCTTCGATGCGCAAGCCACCCCTGCCATGGCGAGCAAGGTGATCGAGCGCGTGCGCAGCGTCACCGACAAGCCGATCAAATATGTCGTGCTGTCGCACTACCACGCGGTGCGCGTACTGGGCGCATCCGCCTATCACGCCGAGGGCATCGTCGCGTCGCAGGAAACACGGCGACTCATCGAGGAGCGCGGCAAGCAGGACTGGGATTCCGAATACGGCCGCTTCCCGCGGCTGTTTCAGGACGCCGCCAGCATTCCCGGGCTGACCTGGCCGACGCTGACGTTTGAAGACGAGATGACAATCTATCTTGGCTCACGCGAGGTGCGCCTGATGCATCTAGGCGCAGGCCACACCTCGGGCGATATCGTCGCCTGGGTGCCGGACGCCGAGGTCATGTTTACCGGCGATCTCGTCGAGTATCACTCGGCCTGCTACTGCGGCGATGCGCTGCTGCGCGAATGGCCCGCAACGCTGAACGAGATCCGCGAGTTCAACCCCAAAGCCATCGCACCCGGACGCGGCGACGCGCTACAGGGCCTCGCCACCAGCCGCGAAGCCATCGCCATGACGCGTGATTTCGTCGGCACGCTCTATGGCGCGGCCGAACGCGCAGTCGCCAAGGGATATTCGCTGAAGGATACCATGGCGGCTACCCGCGAGGTGATGGACCCGAAATTCGCCAGCTTCGCGATCTATGAACACTGCCTGCCGTTCAACGTGTCGCGCGCGTTCGATGAGGCGTCCGGGATCGATGACCCTGTGATCTGGACTGCCGAACGCGATCAGGAGATGTGGGCCGCCCTGCAAGGAGGATGATCCATGAACATCACCACCAAACCGGAAAAGATCGCCACCGCGACCGGCATGGTCACGCCCGGCTACATGTCCGGCTTCGGCAACAGCTTTGAAACCGAAGCGCTGCCCGGCGCGCTGCCGATTGGCCGCAACTCGCCGCAGCGCTGCGCCTATGGCCTTTACGCCGAGCAACTGTCCGGCTCGCCGTTCACCGCGCCGCGCGGCAGCAACGAACGGTCCTGGCTCTATCGCATCCGCCCATCGGTGCGGCATTCCGGTCGCTTCACCAAGGTTAATATGGGACACTGGCGCACCGCGCCGTGCCTCGAAGCGCCGACGACAATCTCACAGCTGCGCTGGGACCCGCTGCCGATCCCGACCACTGAACTGACGTTCCTGCGCGGCGTTCACACCTACACCACAGCGGGCGATGCGACGGCGCAGGCCGGCATGGCGGCGCATGTCTATGTCATCACCGCGTCGATGGTGGACCAGAACTTCTACAATGCCGACGGCGAGATGATGTTCGTGCCGCAGCACGGCGCGCTACGATTCGTCACCGAATTCGGCGTGATCGATGCAGCGCCCGGCGAAATCACGGTGATCCCGCGCGGCGTCAAATTTCGCGTCGAGTTGATCGACGGCGCGGCGCGCGGCTATCTCTGTGAAAACTATGGCGGCGCGTTTACGCTGCCGGAGCGGGGCCCGATTGGCGCGAATTGCCTTGCCAATGCGCGCGACTTCCTGACGCCGCTCGCCGCCTATGAAGACAAGGACACTCCGAGCCAGCTCTATGTGAAATGGGGCGGCGAACTGTTTGTCACCGACCTGCCGCACTCGCCAATCGACGTGATCGCCTGGCACGGCAACTACGCGCCGTACAAATATGATTTGCGCACCTTCTCGCCGATCGGCGCAATCGGATTCGACCATCCGGACCCGTCGATATTCACGGTGTTGACGTCGCCATCCGAAACCGCTGGCACCGCCAATATTGACTTCGTGATCTTCCCCGAGCGCTGGGCAGTCGCCGAGAACACCTTCCGCCCGCCGTGGTATCACATGAACATCATGTCGGAATTCATGGGGTTGATCTACGGCGTCTATGACGCCAAGCCGCAGGGCTTCACGCCGGGCGGCATCAGCCTGCACAATTGCATGCTGCCACACGGACCGGACCGCGAAGCCTTTGACCACGCCAGCAACAGCGAATTGAAGCCGGTCAAGCTGACCGGCACCATGGCCTTCATGTTTGAAACGCGCTTCCCGCAACGGATCACGAGTTTCGCGGCCAATACCCCGACGCTTCAGGCCGACTATGCCGATTGCTGGCAGGGGCTGGAGAAGCGGTTCGATCCGAACAAACGCTAGACCAATCCTGGCCTGCCGCACGCAGACTAGCGCAGCGGCAGGCGCGCGGTCTGTTTCAGACGATCCAGCACGATTGACGAGCGGACATGCGCAACGCTCGGATGCGGCATCAGCACATTGTTGACGATCTCGGACAGGCTCTTGAGATCGCGCAGCACCATCTTCAGCAGATAGTCGGCGTCGCCGGTCATGGCATAGGCCTCCTGAATCTCATCAACCCGCTGAACCAGGGCGCGAAACTTCTCGGCATTGTCCGGCGAATGAGTCGCCAGCATGATCTGGATGAAAACGATCACTTCGAAGCCGAGCGCCGCCGCCGACAGATCGGCGCGATAGCCCGCGATCACCTGCTCCTCTTCGAGGCGCATCCGCCGCCGCGAACATTGCGAGGCGGACAGGCCAACGGCATCGGCCAACTGCTGATTGGTGAGCCGACCGTCATCCTGCAACGCAACCAGGATCTTAAGGTCGAAGCCGTCAACCGAGATCATGCATCAACTCCCGCTTCTGTGCACAGACCGTGCAAAACTTCTCCAATTATCCGACGCTATGCACCCTATATGCAAGAGAATCGGAGGATAGTTGCACCGACCCACTCCATTTCTCAGGCCGGAGCAGCACCATGGGACCGTTTCCACACGACGCGCCACCCGCCACCATCAGCGACAGCAATCCGATGGGCACCGACGGCTTCGAGTTTGTCGAATACGCCCATCCCGAGCCTGAAAAGCTGCACGCGCTGTTCACACTGATGGGCTACACGCCCGTCGCGCGGCACCGGACGAAGAACATCACGGTGTTTCGCCAGGGCGACATCAACTATCTCGTTAACGCCGCACCGGGCACCCATGGTCATGATTTTGTCGCCAGCCACGGCCCCTGTGCGCCGTCGATGGCGTTCCGTGTCGTCGATGCGCAGGCTGCCTATGAACGCGCTGTGAAGCTCGGCGCTGAACCTGCACAACTGACCGCCGAACAAAAGACGCTTGATGTGCCGGCCATCATGGGCATCGGCGGCAGCGTGCTGTACTTCGTCGACACCTATGGCGGCAAAGGCTCAGCCTATGGCGCCGAGTTCGAATGGCTCGGCGCGCGCAATCCGTGCCCTGAAGGCGCCGGCCTGTTCTATCTCGATCACCTGACGCACAACGTCCACCGCGGCCGCATGAATGTATGGACCGGGTTCTACGAGAAGCTGTTCAACTTCCGCCAGATCCGCTTTTTCGATATCGAAGGCCGCGCCTCCGGCCTGTTCTCCCGCGCCCTCACCAGCCCGGACGGAAAGATTCGCATTCCGATCAACGAAGACGCGGGCGACTCTCGGCCAGATCGAGGAATATCTCAACACCTATCACGGCGAAGGCATTCAACACATCGCCTGCGGCTGCAAGGATATCTACAGCACCATTGAACGCCTGCGGGCCGACGGCCTGCCGTTCATGCCGTCGCCGCCCGAAACCTATTTCGAGCGCATCGATGCGCGGCTGCCGAAACACGGCGAAGACCTCGCTAGGCTGCAGCGCAATGGCATCCTGATTGATGGCGAAGGCGTCGTCGCTGGCGGCGAGACCAAGGTGCTGCTGCAGATCTTTTCGTCGAACGCGATCGGGCCGATTTTCTTTGAGTTCATCCAGCGCAAGGGCGACGACGGCTTCGGCGAAGGAAACTTCAAGGCGCTGTTCGAGTCGATCGAGGAAGACCAGATCCGCCGTGGCGTGCTTGAGGTCAAGGGCGCGGCGTAAGTCGCACCCTTCCTTCACTAAAGAATGGCCGGGCATGTCCCGGCCATTTCAGTTGCGTTGGTACGACAGGATCAGCCCTGCCAAGCCCGCGCGAGGCTGGCGAGATCCGCCGGCTCAGACGCGCGAATAGCCGAGGGCGTGCGCGAGAAGCGCGGCGCAGGCGCAGGCTGGCGATGGCCGTTGTGTTCGACAATGACGCCCCGCGCCGCCATGTGCGGATGGTCTGCCGCCTCGCTCAGCGACAGCACCGGCGCGAAGCATACGTCGGTGCCTTCCATGATCGCGCACCATTCGTCGCGGGTCTTGCCCTTGAAGACCTCGACAAGCCTCGCCTTTAACGCGGGCCAGGCTGCTGCGTCCATCTGCGCGTCGAAGGCGGCATCATTGAGCCCGGCAAGCTCGCGCAGTTGCGCATAGAACTGCGGCTCGATCGAGCCGATCGAAATGAACTTGCCGTCCTTGCACGCATAGGTGCCGTAGAAATGCGCGCCGCCATCGAGCATGTTGCTCTCGCGCTGATCCTTCCAGCGCCCCGCCGCCGTCATATCGAAAAACATCGTCATCAGCGATGTCGCGCCGTCGCACATCGCCGCATCGACAACCTGACCCTTGCCCGAACTTCTCGCCTCAAGCAGCGCTGCAAGCAGGCCTACGACGAGATACAACGCGCCGCCGCCGAAATCGCCGACCAGATTGAGGGGCGGCACCGGCTTGTCCGCCGCGCCGATCGCATGCAACGCGCCGGTGATCGAAATGTAGTTGATGTCATGGCCAGCCGCATTGGCCAGCGGCCCGGTCTGGCCCCAGCCGGTCATGCGCCCGATGACGATGCGCGGAT
Organism: uncultured Alphaproteobacteria bacterium; assembly: GCA_963717905.1. Lineage (GTDB taxonomy): Bacteria > Pseudomonadota > Alphaproteobacteria > Rhizobiales > Xanthobacteraceae > Tardiphaga. The sequence goes on along the minus strand of CAVQXM010000006.1, from coordinate 670,513 downwards.
TCCGCTTCAACAGAACATCCGGCCCGAGGCCAAGGCGCTCCAGCACGCCAGGGCGATAGCCTTCGATCAGCGCATCGGCGCCATCGAGCAGCGCCAATACGCCCTCGACCACGGACGTGTCCTTCAGATCGACCTCGACAACCTTGCGGCCGCGCGCCGCCGCCCCGCGCGGCTTCTGCCCCGGTCGCGTCAGCGTCACCACCTCTGCGCCCATATCGGCCAGCAGCATCGATGCGAACGGACCGGGGCCGATCCCTGCGAATTCGACGATGCGGACACCGGACAGCGGGCCGCTGGCCTTGGTGGTTTGCGTTGCCTGCGTCGAAGCGGTCGTGACGTCCTGCATCGTGGTCTCCCTCTTTTGTTATGCGCAACGCCATGCATTGCGGGTTTTGTTAGGGAAAGTGTCCATGCAGAATGTGACGAGGGCAAGGGGCAATTCGTGCGGCGTTAGCTGTTCGCGCTGCGGAAAGCTGCGACTGCGGCCGGCCATGTGCTGTGGATCACAGCGCAATGCTCCAGTGTTTGAAAATATCCCCATATCAGCCTAACTTGTCGAAGACCGAGATTTGCCTGAGCTGGTGTTCCTCTCCCGCATGACTGGTTTTCACCATGACGTTTCGTCCGCTGGCCTTCGTCATCGCATCATTGCTTTGGGCTGTGTCGCCGATGGGCGCAAGCCATGCCGCCGAGCGCGTCGCCCTCGTCATCGGCAACGCCAACTACCCGGATGCGGAAGCGCCGCTGAAGGAGCCGGTGAATGACGCCCGGGCAATCAGCGACGAACTCAAGAAGAACAGTTTCGACGTCACGCTGGGCGAGAACCTCACCGCAAGCGCGATGCGGCGCGAGCTTGACCGGTTCTATGGCAAGCTGAAGCCCGGTTCGGCCGCGCTGCTGTTCTTCAGCGGCTACGGTATCCAGTCATCGCGCCAGAGCTACCTCATTCCGGTCGACGCCCAGATCTGGACCGAAGCTGATGTGCGCCGCGACGGCCTCAGCCTGGACGGCATCCTCGGCGAGTTGAACAGCCGCGGCGCCGAAACCAAGATCGCCATTATCGACGCCTCGCGACGCAACCCGTTCGAGCGGCGGTTTCGCAGCTTCTCGGCCGGGCTTGCCCCGGTGATCTCGCCGAGCGGCACCCTGGTGAGTTACTCGGCTGCGCTGAGTTCTGTCGTCAGCGATGGCGAGCGCCAGCAAAGCCTGTTCGTCAGCGAACTTGTCAAGGAGCTGCGCAATCCGAGCCTTACCGCCGAGCAGATTTTGAACCAGACCCGGATCGGCGTGACGCGGGCCTCGCGGAATGATCAAGTGCCGTGGATCTCCTCATCGCTGACCAACAGTTTCGCTTTCAACCCGAACGCCGTTCCTGCCGTGGCCAGCGCGCCGCTGCCGCGCGAAGAAGCCATCGAGATCCCGGCGCAGAAGCCGGCGAGTTCGGTCGCAGCTGCGCCAGCAGTTTCTCCTCCAGTCGCGCCCGGCCCGCCGCCCAGCGCATCGCCCGGCGCGCCTGCCATTGCGACGACCGCGCCCGCCCCTGTTGCGCCGATGGCAGCCGCACCATCGCCCAGGCGCGACGAGAGCAAGATCGTGCTCGCACTTGCCGATGATCCGACGGTCAGGGATCTCAACAACAAGATCGCCGCCAAGGCCAACGACGGCGCGTTGCATTACCGGCGCGGTCAGGTCTACGCCAGTCGCGGCGCTTACCAGCATGCGATCGACGATTTTTCCGTCGCGATCAGCGCCAACCCGCAGGACGCCGAAGCGCTGAACAATCGCTGCTGGCTGCGGATGGCGACCGGCGATCTCGGCAACGCCCGGCAGGACTGTGACACGGCGCTCAAGCTGCGACCGGGGTTTGTCGATACGCTCGACAGCCGTGGCCTGACGCACCTCAAGAGCGGCCGATATCGCGACGCCATCACCGACTTCGACGCTGCGCTCAAGAGCAATCCGCAACTCACCTCGTCGCTCTATGGCCGCGGGCTGGCGCGCAAGCAGTCCGGCGCAGCGGCGGAGGGCGAGCGCGATATCGCCAGCGCCAAAGCCATGGATCCGAACATCGTCGCGGAGTTTGAACAGATCGGCCTGCGGTAGTGACTGACGACGCAGACGTGATGCAGCCGAATGTGCGGCTTGTCACATACAGCGGAGACGAACCGAAGCATTGTCCATTTTGTCAGACGCTGCGTTGCTCATCGGAACATCGCAGGCGTTGGTTGAACACCGCAACGGATGGAGAACACGATGTCACGCAGCACCAGCCTTTCACGGACCACTCGCCTGTCGATGCCGCTGCTCGCCGCGCTGCTCGGCGTCGCTACGGTCGGTCTCGGCCCGATGTCATTTTCGTCGCCAGCGCAAAGCGCTGAACAGGTCACATCCGACTCGATCATTCGCGCGCTGACGCCGAAGCGTCCGCTGACGCGCAGCCTGACGCTGACCCCGCCTGCCGACACCGCAGCGGCGGCCAAGGAAACCGGCTTCATCAACTCGGTACGCAATCGAACCACTCGCTCACTGAGCCTTAACGAGCGGACTGAACTATCCGAGATCGCTGCGACCAAGCCAACTATCGATCTCGAAATCCACTTCGACCACGATTCCGCGACGATCTCGCGCAACGCCAAGAGCACAGTCGATGCGCTCGGCAAGGCGCTGACGAATGACGCGCTGCAGGGATCAACCTTCATGCTGGCCGGCCACACCGACGCCAAAGGCGCCGATGGCTACAATCAGGATCTGTCCGAGCGCCGGGCCGATGCGATCAAGCGCGCCCTGGTGGCGGACTATGGCATCAAGCCGGAGAACCTCGTCACCGTCGGCTACGGCAAGTCCGCGCCGAAGGACCCGCAGGCTCCGCTCGATCCATCCAACCGCCGCGTCCAGATCGTCAATATGACCGACAAGGCGACGGCGTCGCGCTGATGGCAACATTCATGGCGCAATATGCTTTGGCGGCTGGTTTGATCGCAATCACGGCCGCCAATGCCTTTGCTGCCGGCGAGACGCCGGCCAATGTCTCCGTCGCCGTGATCAAGGCCAGGACTGCCTGCTTCTCCGATCAGGTGCGCGTGACCGGCTTCATGGTCGCTCGCCGCGAAGCCCATGTCGTTGCGCAAGATTCCGGACGGGTGACGGACGTTCTGGTCAGCGCAGGCGACAGCGTCACGGCCAATCAGGAACTTGCCCGCATCAGTGGCGCGACGGGCAATGTGTCGCTACGCGCGCCGGTCGACGGGCTCATCATCGACGTCAAGACCGCCGCAGGCGCGCCAGCCGCGCCGCAGGCGGGCGCAATGTTTCGCATCGCCATCGGCGGCGAGATCGAGCTGAATGCCGAGATACCGTCCATGCATCTGCTCAAGCTCAACCCCGGCGCGGTGACCCGCATCAGCCGCGACCATCACCCGGACATCATGGGACAGGTGCGCCTGGTCTCGCCGGTAATAGATCTGCGCACCCAGCTGGGTCAGGCTCGCATTGCCCTGAACGGCAAGCCCTCGGTTCGCATCGGCGAATTCGCCCGCGCCAATATTGATGCGCAGCGCAGCTGCGGCGTCGCCGTTCCGCGCGCGGCGGTCGATCACGCCACGGTGCAGATCGTCAGGGACGCCGTCGTCCAGACCCGTCGGGTGACGCTCGGCCTCACATCCGATACCGACGTGCAAATTCTCGATGGCGTCAGCGATGGCGACTTTGTCGTCGCGCACGCCGGAACGTCGCTGCATGACGGCGATCGCGTCACACCCTTGTTCAAAGATGAAGCTGAACGGATGCAGGTACGCTGATGGCACTGAACGTATCCGCCTGGTCGATCCGCAACCCGCTGCCATCGATCGTGTTCTCGATCATCCTGCTGGTGCTCGGCTGGGTGAGCTTCACAAATCTCGCCATCACGCGACTGCCGAGCGCGGATATCCCGGTCATCTCGGTTGCGGTATCGCAGTTCGGCGCAGCGCCGGCGGAGCTCGAAGCGCAAATCACCAAGACCATCGAGGATGGCGTGTCCGGCGTCGAGGGCGCACGCCACATCGCATCGTCGATCACGGATGGGTTGTCGGTAACGACAATCCAGTTTGCGCTCGAGACCAACACCGACCGGGCGCTCAATGACGTCAAGGACGCCGTCACCCGCGTGCGTGCCAACCTGCCGCAGAACGTCAGCGAGCCGATGATCCAGCGCGTTGATGTGATAGGCCTGCCGATTGTTACCTATGCTGCGATCTCGCCCGGCAAAACGCCGGAGCAATTGTCCTGGTTCGTCGATGACGTTGTGAAGCGCGCGTTGCAAGGCGTGCGCAATGTCGCGCAGGTCGAACGCATCGGCGGCGTCGAGCGCGAGATCCTGGTGTCGCTCGACACCGACAGGCTGCAAGGCGTGGGCCTGACCGCGATCGATGTCAGCCGCCGCCTGCGCGGCACCAATATCGATCTTGCGGGCGGCCGCGCCGAGATTGGCAACAACGACCAGGCGATTCGCACGCTGGCGGGCGCAAAGACGCTTGCCGAACTCGCCGGCACAATGATCAGCCTGCCGAACGGCGGCGAGGTGCGACTGGATGATCTTGGCACGGTGACGGATAGCATCGCCGACCGCCGCACCTTCGCCCGCGTCAACGGCGAACCCGTTGTGGCGTTGGGCATCAAGCGCACCAAGGGCGCGAGCGATGTGGTTGTCGCCAAGGCTGTCGAGGGTCGCATCACGGAACTGATGAAGGCCTATCCGGATGTCGAGCTGAAGCTGATCGACACCTCGGTGGATTTCACCAAAGGCAATTATGAAGCCGCTATCGCCACGCTGTTCGAGGGCGCGACGCTGGCGGTGATCATCGTCTTTCTGTTCTTGCGCGATTTCCGCGCCACCGTGATCGCGGCGATATCGCTGCCGCTGTCGATCTTCCCGGCGTTCTGGGTGATGGACCTGCTCGGCTTCTCGCTGAACCTCGTCAGTTTCCTCGCCATCACGCTATCGACCGGCATTCTTGTCGACGACGCCATCGTCGAGATCGAGAACATCGTGCGGCATATGCGGATGGGCAAATCGCCCTATCGCGCCGCGCTGGAAGCGGCGGATGAAATCGGCCTCGCGGTGATTGCGATCAGCCTGACGATCATCGCAATCTTCGCCCCGGCAAGCTTCATGTCAGGCATCGCCGGGCAATTCTTCAAGCAGTTCGGCATCACGGTTTCTGTGCAGGTGTTCTTCTCGCTGCTAGCGGCGCGCTTTGTCACGCCGGTGCTCGCCGCCTACTTCCTCAAGGATCATCCGCTGCACGAGAAGCCCCCCGGCAGGATCATCCAGACCTACACCCGGCTGGTGACATGGTCGGTGCGGCATTACTATCTGACAGTGCTCGCCGGCCTGCTGGTGTTCGCGGCGTCCATCGCCAGCATTCAGCTGCTGCCGCAAGGCTTCTTGCCGGCGCAGGACTCGGCGCGGTCCGTGATGGCGATGGAGCTGCCGCCGGGCTCGCAGCTGCAGGCAACCGAACGCACCACCGAGCAGATCGTCGCCCGGTTGCGCAAACGCCCCGAAATCCGCAGCGTGTTTGTTGAGGGCGGCCGCGTTCCGCCCGGCACGCTCGAAGTGCGGCGCGCGACGTTGATCATCAACTACACGCCGAAATCAGATCGTGCGATCAGCCAGCGCGAGCTTGAACTGGCGATCAGCCGCGACATTGAGACCGTGCCCGATATCCGCCACTGGTTCCTTGACGAAAACGGGCTACGCGCCATCTCGCTGGTCGTCACCGGGCCGGACATCAAGATCGTCAGCAACGTCGCCAATGAACTCGCGACCCAGATGAAGCGCATCTCGACGATCGCCAACGTCATTTCCGAGACCTCGCTCGAGCGCCCGGAGCTGCGCATCCAGCCGCGATCCGACCTCGCCGCGCGGCTCGGAGTGTCGACCGAGAGCCTGTCGGAAACCATCCGCGTCGCCACTATCGGCGACGTCGGCCCGGCGCTGGCGAAGTTCGACACCGGCGACCGGCTGGTGCCGATCCGTGTCCAGCTTGAGGACAAGGCGCAGGCTGACCTCGCCATCCTCGAACAATTGCGCGTTCCGCTTGGCGGCGGGCGCGGCGGCGTGCCGCTTGCCGTCGTCGCCGATATCAAACTCGATCAGGGACCATCCAACATCAATCGCTTTGATCGCGAGCGGCAGGCGACGGTTGCCGCCGATCTTGTTGGCAGCGCCGCGCTCGGCGATGCGATGAAGCTGATCTATGACCTGCCGGTGATGAAGACCCTGCCGAAGAATGTCAGCGTCAAGCAATCCGGCGACGCGGAAAGCCTCAATGAATTGTCCGAGGGTTTTGCCACTGCGATCACCGGCGGGTTGATGATGGTCTACGCCGTACTCGTGTTGCTGTTCGGCACCTTCCTGCAGCCGATCACCATCCTGTTCTCGCTGCCGCTGTCGATTGGCGGCGCCATTCTGGCGCTGTTCGTCACCGGCAAGCAGCTGACCACCCCGGTCTGGATCGGCATCCTGATGCTGATGGGCATCGTTACCAAGAACGCCATCATGCTGGTCGAATTCGCGATCGAGGCGATCCGCGACGGCAAGGCCCGCGACTTTGCTATCATCGATGCCGGCATCAAACGCGCCCGGCCGATCGTGATGACCACCATCGCCATGGCCGCAGGCATGGTGCCATCCGCCCTGGCGTTTGGGGCGGGCGGCGAGTTTCGCTCACCGATGGCGCTCGCCGTGATCGGCGGGCTGCTGTTCTCCACCGTGCTATCGCTGGTGTTCGTACCCGCGATGTTTCTGATGATGGACGATGTCGGCAATCTTGGCTCGCGGCTGGGCAGGCGGCTGCTTGCCAGCACCGGCGAACATGACGACAAGGCGAGACCGGCGCCGCCGCACGCTGGCTGACGGAAGCGATGCCCCGTTCACGGCCGCGTCACGCGTCGCGCGCCACCGCTTCCAATCGCGGCAGATCACTCAGGCGGATGCAGCCGCGTTGCAGATCGATGATGCCATCCTTGCGCCATTGCTGCAGTTGGCGATTGACGCTCTCGCGCGCCGCCCCGACATAGACCCCGAGCTGCTCCTGCGAGATGTGGACTTCGGTACCGAAATCAGAACCCAGCGCGCACAGCCGCCGCGCCAGCCGCACCGCCAGGGGCTGCAGCACCGACTCTTCCATGCGCTCGCTCATCCAGCGAATGCGTTGGCACAGCAATGCGATCAGCCTGATGGCGACACGCGGCTCACGCTCCAGGTAGGCGATGAAATCCTCCCGGCGCAGCACGAATAGTTCAGTCGGCTCACTCGCGGCGGCATCGGCGGTCCGGTCCTGACCATCCAGCACCGCCACCTCGCCGAACAGATCGCCAGGCCCGAGGAAGTTCAGCGTCAACCGCCCGCCGTCGGAATTGCCGGTCTCGATCCGGATCTGGCCTCGGCGCACGCCGAACAGCGCGTCGCCCGCATCGCCTTTCAGGAACAGCACCTCGCCCGCCTTGAGCTGGCGCGTATGGCACAAGCCCGCGATGCGGTTCAACTCATCCTTGCCGAGATCAGCAAAGATTGGGTTCAATTTTAGCATCACGGCGAATTCAGCCTGCGTGCCCATCTGCCCACCTGCCTGACCAAGGCGAATCCAACCCGGATGCCTTGACCAATAAATCTGCCACAAACGCGTTTCGATTGCAGCTCCTGTTAGGATGTGCATCGATATCAAATGAAGCTGACCCGAAGTCGCTCTGTCCGAGGAACGCATGACTGCCCTTGAGCCCCCATCCCCGGCGCGTCGGTTCAGCCTGTTTGCGAAATACGCTTTGACGATGGTCGGGCTTGTATTCGTCGTGCTGCTGATCAATGGCGCGGTCGAGGCCTGGTTCAGCTATCACTCGGCGCGCCTCGCCATCCTGACCCGGACATCGGAGAAGGCCGAGGCTGTAGCACGGGCCATCGAGACGTCCTTGTCCGAACTGGACCGCCAGGTGTCGTGGATCACCCGCGCCAGCGCCATGACGCCCGCACAACGGCGCGACGACGTGATCCAACTGCTCAGCCAGCAGCCGGACATGATCGAGGTGATCCAGCTTGATCATGACAACCGTGAACAATTGCGTGTGACGCGAAGCCGGGCTTACTACAATAGCGGGCGCGATCTGTCCCGTGACCCGCGAGTCACGACACTGCAGGCGGGTCGAATCAGCTTCTCCATGTCGGGGACCGATCCGCAGCAGCCGCGCCTATCCATCACCCTCGCCCATACGGGCTCCACTGGCGTGACCATCGCCGAACTGGCCCTGCCCTTCGTGCAAACCATCTTGAATCAAGCGCTGACCGGCGCGGCGATGGACGGTTTGATAGCCGACGCGAGCGGCAGGGTTATCGCAAGCACCCGCCAGAGCTGGATCGGTGAGGACACTGCAGGGCAAGCAAAAATGCAGGCCATGACCGGCTCCGCGCAGCCAATGCAAGGCGCGAGCACCGACCTCGATGGCGCAACCGTTTTGGCGTCCAGCCGGCCAATCGCCATGGCCCAATGGACTGTGGTCACACAACAGCCGGAGCGACTGGCGCTGGAACCGCTGCGCGGCGTGCTGACGCGCGTGGCTGTGCTGATGGCGCTCGGCCTGATCGTCGCGGGCCTGGCTGGCGCCCTCCTCGCCCGACGCCTGCTGGTGCCGATCCGTGCCTTGCGCGCGGGCGCAGACCGCATTGGCAGCGGCGATTTCAACGCGCCGATAACAATCGAAACCTCGGACGAATTGCAGGACCTCGCCAGCCGCTTCAACGCCATGGCGGGCGAATTGCGCGAGACCTACGCCGGACTTGAAGCCAAGGTCGAAGCCCGCACCCGCGATCTGGCGCAGACGGTGACGGAACTTGCCGGCGCCCATGCGACGGTGCAGCAGCAGGCGGCGCAACTGCAGGCGCAGAAGACTGAACTGATTGACTGGAACGCGCTGCTGACCGAACGCGTCAACACGCAGATTGCCGAGATCGAGCGCATCCGCCGTCTCGAACGCTTTCTGGCCCCGCAGGTAGCGCAGCTGATTGCATCGACCGACGATCACGCCGCGCTGCTCGCCAGCCATCGCCGCGAGGTAACCGTTGTGTTCTGCGACCTGCGCGGCTTCACGGCCTTCACCGAAAGCACTGAACCCGAGGAAACCATGGCGGTGCTGCGCGAGTACCACACGGCGCTGGGAGAACTGATTTTCAAATACGAAGGCACGCTCGATCGCTTCGCCGGCGACGGCGTCATGGTGTTGTTCAACGCGCCGCTGCCGCAAGACGATCACACCGCCAAGGCGGTACAGATGGCGGTCGACATGCGTGACGCCATTGGCGCGCTTTGCGTCCGCTGGAGGAATCGCGGACATCAACTTGGCTTCGGCATGGGGATCGCGACGGGCTATGCCACGCTCGGGCAGATCGGCTTTGAACACCGGCTGGAATATGCCGCCATCGGCAGCGTCACCAACCTCGCGTCGCGGCTATGCGACGAGGCCAAGGCGGATCAGATCATCGTCAGCCAGCGCGTGTACAGCGTGGTCGAGCATTCCGTCGAGGGGCGACCTTTATCCGGATTGCAGCTGAAGGGCTTCAATGCCCCGGTAATGGTCGCGGAGGTTATCAGCTGGCGCGGACGCGCAGTGATTTGATCGCTTGGCGGCGCTCGAGTGACTAACTACAATTGACTGATGACCGCAGGGCGCAGGCATCGATAGACCTCGAGGCTGACATGGCCAGACGCAAGAGCTTCATACTCCGGCCAGTCATCATGCGCATCATGATGACGGCAGTCGGCTTTGCCGTGCTAGCCAGTGCTGCGGCTCACGCACAAGGCGAACCGAAGGGCGCAGCGGTGACGGTGCTTACCGCCACGAAATCGTGTTTCACCGACAGGGTCAGCGCGGCAGGAATACTGATGCCGCGCGGCGAGATCTCGATCCGGCCAGATCGGCCCGGCCAGCGTGTCACGGAGGTGCTCGTTGAACCGGGCAACACCGTTACCGCCAATCAACCACTTGCGCGGCTGGCTGGCGATGGCAATGCGACAACGACAGTCAGCGCGCCGGTTGCTGGCCTGATCAGTGCATCCACGGCAATCGTCGGCGCCATCGCTTCCGGAAGCGGCGATGCGCTGTTCAAACTTGTCCCGCGCAATGAATTCGACCTGATCGCCCAGATCCCGACACGCGACCTGCCGCGCGTCGCAGCGAACCAGCGGGCGCAGGTGTTTGTCGTGGGAGCAGGCGAAGTCGCCGGCACGGTCAAAAGCGTTTCACCGGTGATCGAGCCGAATGTCCAGCTCGGCCAAATCACGGTCAGCCTGACCGGTACGCATCGCCTGATGATCAACGGCTACGCGCGCGCCAGCATCACTGTCGGTGAGAGCTGCGGCGTCGCGCTGCCGCTGACCTCGGTGTTGTACAGCGATGGTGGAACCGTGGTTCAGGTTGTCAGGCGCAACCGCGTCGAAACCCGGCAGATAGAGACCGGGCTGATGCAGGGCGACCGGGTCGAGGTGCGTCAGGGACTGTCCGAAGGCGATGTCGTTGTTGCCCGGGCCGGCAGCGTGCTACGTGAAGGCGACGTCGTGCAACCGGTGTCGCCGCCGCAGGAGTAACGCTAGCGCTTTGCGGTCGAGGTGAATGCGCCCCGGCCAAACGGGATGCGCTCATTCAGCGACGACGAGACTGACGGCGTCTGGACGCCGCGCGAAGCTTCAGTCACCGCATCACGCGTACGGTTGAAGACATCGCCGGCGGACCCGGCCGATGCATAGCTCTTGAGAAATTCCGTGATCAGCAGGGGCTGAGCCTCGCCGGGGTTACGCACCTCGCCGGCAGCGACTGAAGACATCACTAAAGCGCCGGATGCATTGATCGGCGCGAGGCCATGCGAATAGCCTCTGAAGCGCCGCTCATAGGGATTGCGGTAGGCCGCATCGACCATCACGAGGCTGGCTTTCGCGCCACGCGCCTGCGCAACCTTGAGCACCTGCTCGATGCTGGTGCCGTCCCGGCGCACATCCGCTTCAGTCCAGATCGCCGCATCGACCGGAATGATGAAACTCTCGCGTCGCGACTGCACGCCAATGCCGCCGTAGTAGACCAGCACCGTCGCGCCGTGCGCGACCCTCGCCTGCAAGTGCGCAACCGCACGAGTCAAATCGCTACGCGTCGCGTCCTCCAAAAGATCAACATCGAAGCCATCGTGGCGCAGGGTCGAAGCCAGCGCCTGGGCATCGTGAATGGTGTGAGCAAGCGGTTGATCGGCATCCGGGTAGACACTGTTGCCGATCACGAGTGCGACCTTGTCGGACTTCGCGATCTCAACGTTCTGCCGGGGATGCGTATGGGTATCATCGCCACGCGCGTTGAACGCCGCATGCGCCCCGAGGCCAAGAGAAACCACGGCGAACAACGCCGCCGCCAATGCTGCTACCTGTCGCGAATCAAAAAACTTCATCCATTCACCCGGATCGACGCCAGCACTGCGAGTTCCATATCAGATGGACTGGCTGCGCTGCCCGGAGGCATGCATGGGTATAAAATGCGCTGTTTTTGCGGCGTTGCACCAATTCCGATCCCGTGCGACAGCGGCAAGCCGGGCCGCTGCCGATCGTCCAGGATTGATTACTTATCGAATACAGCTTTGCATTCTGTGCTGAGGCTGGCTTTCTTTTCGCGCATACAGGCGGTGATGCCCTCGATGCTCGGAATATGCGCGCTGCAGAGCCGAAAGGCGTCAGGCGTGCAGGCGCGGCGCTGTTCGCTGGTAAACGCCGGACGCTCGTCGCTGATAGCCGGGCCGGAGGAAATTCCTGCAACGACGAGGGTGAACGCCGCCAGGGTACCGGTGATGAGGTAACGGGGCATGGCCTGTCTCCACAGTGTTCAGCGCTGCTGGTTGCGAGCCGCTGTATCATTGGTCCATGATGACGGCACTCGCTGCTTCGATCTGTGATGCCCATCACGCGGAGTTAAAGTCGCCACGCTAATCGCCAAGCCGGGATTGCTGATGCAACGGAAGCGCGCATGGATTGTCGCAATCGTTCTGGCCCTCACGGCGGGTTTCAACGCCGGGATCGCGAGTGCTGCCCCCGAGTTCAGCGGCCAGGCGCGCATCCGGGATGGCGGCCAGCTCATGATCGGCAAGACGAAGGTCCGATTGGGTGGGCTTAGCGCACCGGCGCTCGACCAACTCTGCCAGCGCGAAGGCGATCCGCGCTGGACGTGTGGCGCTGCCGCCCGTGACGCCCTGATCGAAAAAACTCGCAACAAGACCTGGACATGCAAACCACGGCAGACGGACCGCCAAGGCCGTATCATCGCCCGCTGCACTGTCGACGGCGAGGACATTCACAAATGGCTGGTGCAAAACGGTTGGGCGATCGTCAATCCGCGCGTCACGAAGGACTACGTCGCTGACGAGAGGGCGGCGCGCGCAGCCAATGCCGGACTGTGGCAGGGCAACTTCATCGCGCCATGGGACTGGGCGGTTCGCAACAAGCGCGCCATGGTGCTGGGCAATGGCCCGCGCCAGGAGGGCGCCGACAAGGTGCTGTTCGCCTCTGCCTCGGATAGCGCCCCGCCATCACCGACCTGCACCATCAAGGGCAATGTCAATCGCGCCGGTGAGTGCATCTACCACCGCCCCGAGAGCCGATGGTACGCCAAGATCAAGATGGGCGTTCAAAAAGGCACGCGCTGGTTCTGCAGCGTTGAAGACGCCGAGGCCGCAGGCTGTCGCGAGACACGGCGGTGAACTGCTGGGCTTGCCCTTCGTGCGCCATTCTCGCTATGACATCATCAAGCAATAACAAGACGCAATGACAGGAAGCGACAATGGCAGTACGAGCCGGGCGTGAGTTTTTGGCCATCCCTGGCCCGACGGTCATACCGGATGAGGTGCTAAGCGCCATGCATCGGCCGGCGCTTGATATCTATTCCGAGGAGATGATCGAGATCACGCACAGTGTGCTGCGCGACCTCGGCAAATTGTTCGCAACACGCGGACAGGTGTACATCTACATCGCCAACGGCCACGGCGCCTGGGAAGGCGTGCTCAGCAATGTGCTGTCGCGCGGCGACAAGATCCTTGTGCTGCAGAGTGGCCGCTTCGCCATGGGCTGGGGCGAGGCTGCACGAGCGATGGGCGTCGATGTCGAAATTCTCGCCGGCACCTGGGATCGCGCGGTACGACCGGACGAAGTCGAGGCGCGGTTGCGGGCAGATACGGCCCATACGATCAAGGCCGTGCTGGTCGTTCAGGTCGATACAGCTTCGGGAGTCACCAATGACATCGAAGCGATCGGCAAGGCGATCCGCGCCAGCAATCATCCCGCGCTCTATATGGTCGACGCCGTCGCGTCGCTGGGATGCATGCCATTTGAAATGGACGCCTGGGGCGTCGACGTCGCCATGTCCGCCGCGCAGAAGGGCCTGATGTCGCCGCCCGGCCTCGCCTACGTCGCCGCCAATGATCGCGCCCGCGCCGTGCATCAGTCGGCTGGCCTGCGCACGCCCTACTGGGACTGGACCATGCGCGAACTGCCGGAACACTATCGCAAATATGCAGGCACGGCGCCGGTGCACCTGTTGTTCGCGCAGCGCAAGGCGCTCGACATGATCGCCGCCGAAGGCTTGCCGCAGGTTTTTGAACGCCACCGGCTGCTGGCCACAGCAGTGCGGGAAGCTGTTGCGGTGTGGACGCAGGGCAATGTCCTCAGCTTCAACATCGTCGACCCGCGCGAGCGATCCAACACTGTCACCACCGTCGCCATGGCCGATGGCTTCGAGCCCACGTCATTGCTGGACTACTGCCGCGAGAAATGCGGCGTGATCATCGGCGTTGGCCTCGGCGAACTCGGCAGCCGCGCATTCCGCATCGCGCATATGGGGCACGTCAATGCGCCGATGGTGCTCGGCACCCTCGGCGTTGTCGAGGCGGCTCTGCAGGCCTTGAAGATTCCGCACGGCGATGGCGGCACAGCCGCCGCAATCCGCAGCCTCAGCAGCAGCATTCCGCTTTAAGCGAGCGCACGACAGCTTTCACCGCATTCGTCGTAAATTGTAATTCGTAAACCATCGACGTGGGTCAGCTTTGGTTTACCAACCGCCTTAAGCTTTTATGTCCGTTGCCGTGCGAATGTAGCGACATGATCGGAGGCAAACTCCGGCAGGGAACAAGGCGTCAATAGGGGCAGGTCGTTCGCGACCTGTCCCTCACTTAAGGGAATATCCTGACATGGCAACGAAGAGAGCTGGTTCGCACAAGCGCGCCAAGGCGACATCCGCCGTCTTTCGCAACCCGACCATTGCGGTCGCTGCAAACAACCTGCTGAACATGGCGGCCGTCGCCGCAGCCTCGGCTACGATTCTGCTTTGCCTGATGGTGTTCAAGCAGTTCTGATCGTCACCTAGCTCGATCGCGCCAGTTGATCCTGTTCGACGCGCCCTGCGTCGAACACCGGCAACTCAACATCGCCGCCATCGGGCGCAGAAATGCGAATGTCCCAGCACCCGTCCGCCCATAACTCAGCTGCTTTTTTCTGAGCCGCCTCGACTGTGTCACGCCGCAACGTGACCATTCCAGAGGTATCCGTACCAGATATCACATAAGGCAATTAGACCTCCTCACCGTCGTCTCGAGCGAAAAAGACCGGTGCATCGGCGCGCCACGGCCCGCGATAACCGGAGCATAGCCCAGTCTGCCCATTGCGCCAGCGCGTAGCGACATGATGCCAAATAGTCGCAGAAGGTTATCGAGGTGTTTTCGCTGCGCCCGGTGGTGCTGCAATGCAAAAGGCCATCACGCCGATCGCCATCATTCCCGCCATGGTCGCCAGAACCGCCGGCAGGCCATAGAGCGAGGCTACCGGGCTGGTAACAGATTGCATCACGGCTGTGCCAAGAAAGAACCCGAGATTTGCAGCGGCTAACGCCTTGCCAGTATCCGCCGGCGACACCGCGTCGCGCGCCATCGTGTACAGAATGAACTGCGCGCTGCCGAGCAAGCCAATGCCGAGCAGCAGGCCGGTATCAACCGCAGGCGACAGATAGGCCACGCCGACCAGGTTAGAGATTGGCCCGCCCGGACCGCCGCCCGCCATCACCAGCAACAGCACGGCGACGAGGCCCTGGGTGGTCGCTACAAACGCGCGGCGATTGCGGATGCGCTGATCCAGCGCTCCCGCGATCAGCGGCCCCACGACCATCGTCACCGTAAACGCCAGCAGCACGTTGCCAGCCTCGACGCGTGTGAGGCCCTTGACTTCCATCAGCCATGGACCACCCCAGATGCCGCGCAGCACGATCATCACCGCCAGCGCCACGAGCGCCAGCATGATGATGCCGCGCAGCGCGGGCGACACGCTCAACCGCATCACATGGCTCAACTCACCGATCACCGAGGTCGCTCGCCTTTGCTCCGGTCGACTGTTCGGCACGATCATTGCGATGACGCAAGCCACCAGAACCGCCGCAGCCGCCGACGCCCAGAACGCGGCGCGCCATCCCCAGGCCTCCACAAAATAGGCAAGCGGACTGGCTGATAGCAACATGCCGCTATTGCCGACCGCCAGGATGATGCCGGACCACACGGCGAACCGTGACGCCGGCAGGCTGCGCGCCGCCAATGCCAATGGCGTCATCAACATGCCCGACGTGAACACGCCGAGCATGGCCTGGGCGACCGTGAAGCTGATGGCATTTTGCGCGACTGCCGCCAGCGCTGCGCCGGCGACCGTGCCGATGAACAGCACCAGCGAGACCTGCCTGATGCCATAACGATCGAGTGCAATACCGATCGGGATCTGGCTGAGGGCGAAGGCAAAGTGATAGGCCGACGTCAACCCAATCAGCACCTGCGGCGACGCATCCAGATCCGCCGCCATCAGGTCAATCGTCACGGACGGCATGGTCCGCATCAGGTTTGACAGGACATGCCCCAACGACAGTACGATCAGGCCAACGAACAGCATGATTGGCGCCGTCGCGGCGCCCCTGTTAACGCCGGCGGCGGATGATGGGCGCTCATTTAACATGACGGCGTTCAATCCCGGTTCGCATGATGGCTCGTGAGGATCATCGGACGAGGGCCGACCGCTGCTTTGCTGGCGCTGACCCGCATCATGCTTGCAAGGCAACAGGTCGCACCGGATCGATTTTCACGCCGATACGACCACAGGGCCGATCATTAGTCGACCTTACCCATCTCCCTCAGCGTCTCATTGGCTGCCTTGAAAGCATCAAGCCCTGCCGGGATTCCGCAATACACAGTTGCGTGCAGCAGCACTTCCTTGATGTCTTCGACGCTCAGACCGTTGTTGATCGCGCCGCGCGTGTGCAGCTTGATCTCGGGTGCGCGGCCGAGAGCCGTCAGCATCGCCAGATTGAGCATGCTGCGCGTCTTTCGATCAAGGCCCGGGCGATCCCAGGCATAGCCCCAGCACCATTCCGTGGTGATGTGCTGAAACGCCATCATGAAGTCGTTGGTCTGCTTCATCGACTTGTCGACATAAACTCCGCCCAAGACCTCCCGACGCAGCTTCAGCCCCTTATCGAACAAGCCACCCAAGGTGATGGTCTGGTCGTAGCTCATATCACTTCCTCCGGTTTTTGCTTTTTAGCCTGTTGGCAGACTGACTTTGTTTTTTGGCGGAACGATCGATAGCTTTCCCGACGCAGCGACGCAATCCATTGCATCGATGCCGGAACGCTGCCCACCGATCATTGCGATATCGCATTGCGGCAGCTCGGCAGCTCCTGCGCCACGGGCAGCAGTAAAGTTCGTCGCGCGAACTTCTCTGTGACCGAAGTTCATGCGCGGGCGAGCAGGTGTCGGCAAGCCTTGCATCGGCAGCGCCCGCACAACATAACACTGCAAAAACATGGGGAGTTGAGATGCCTGCAGTTCTGACGCCTGTCCTGCCACCGGCGAAAATTGCCGTCATCGGACTTGGCAACATGGGCCGCCCGATGGCGGCGTGCCTGACGCGCGCCGGCTATGAGGTGATGGGCTACGACCTTGCGGAAGCGGCTCGTCATCAATTCCTGGCGGATGGCGGCTTGTCAGCCGCGACTGTCGCTGAGGCGGTTGCGCAGGCTGCGGCCATCATCACGTTGCTACCCGATGGCAAAATCGTGCGCGCCGCCATTGAGATCATCGCGCCGCTGCTGCCGCTCGGTGCAATCCTGATCGATATGAGTTCATCGGCGCCGCTCGGCACCCGGGCGCTGGGCGATGAGCTGAAACAGGCAGGACTTCACTTTGTCGATGCGCCGGTCTCCGGCGGCGTGAAGCGCGCCATCGACGGCACGCTGGCGATCATGGCAGGCGGCGACGACGCTGTGATCGACGCCATCGAACCCGTGCTGCAGGCCATGGGTAAATCGATCATCCGCACCGGGCCGCTCGGTTCGGGCCATGCCGCCAAGGCGCTGAATAATTACGTCTCCGCCGCAGGTCTCGCCGCCGCCGTGGAAGCCATCGCCATCGCGGGCAAGTTCGGCCTGGAACAGGGCGCGATGGTCGATGTGCTGAACGCGTCCACCGGGCGCAACAACTCCACCGAGAACAAACTGAAACAGTTCGTCATATCGGAAACATTCAACTCGGGATTTGCGATGGCCCTGATGGCCAAGGACATCCGCACCGCCGACCAGCTCGCGCATGATATCGGCGTTGCGTCACCGCTGGCTGATGTGATCGCGGCCATGTGGGACGCGGCTTCAGCCGAGCTTGGCCCGGCTGCTGACCACACCGAGATCGGCCGCTATCTGCTCAGGCCGCAGGGCTGACCCGGCGCATCGCCAGCGCCTTGCGCTGATGATCATGGATCGCCGCGCCGAACGCTTTGAATAGCGCGGCGTTGATCGGGTTGGTCTGCGGGTCGTATTCCGCGTGCCACTGCACGCCCATGGCAAAGCCGGGGGCGTCGGCAATGCGGATCGCTTCAATGGTGTCGTCCTCGGCGACGCCCTCGATCACGACGCGCTCGCCTGGCTCAAGGATGCCCTGGCCGTGCAGCGAATTGACCCGGATCACGTCCTTGCCGATGAGCTCTGCGAACACGCCGCCCGGGCGCAGCCGAACCTCATGCCGATCAGCAAAAATGACGGTCGGATCGGGATGGATCTCGCCGTTCTCAAGCCGCGGCATGCGGTGGTTCATACGCCCCGGCAGATCGCGGATCTCCGGATGCAGGGTGCCGCCAAAGGCAACGTTCATTTCCTGAAAACCGCGGCAGATGCCAAAGATCGGCACGCCCTGCGCGACGCAGGCCTGCACCAGATTGAGCGCAACGGCATCGCGCTCGGCGTCATACGGCTCATGCATCGGATTGGGTTCGGTGCGGAAATGCGACGGATGCACATTCGCGCGTCCACCGGTCAGCAGAATGCCGTCGACAATCGCCAGCAGCTCCGCAACATCAGTAATGTCTGAACCGCCCGATACCATGATCGGCATGGCTTCGGCGACATCGGAGATCGCGCGCAAGTTCCGCTCACCGACAGCCTGCGCTGCATACCGATTATCAATGATTTGGGAATTGGCAATGACGCCGACGACCGGCCTTCTCATCAACTCACTCCAGTCAAGTGAGCTAACTGTAACTGATTGCTTCGCAAAATCAAACAACGTCGTGACATGCTTGTCCCGCGTGTCGGGCATCGCGCAGGCTCCGCGCACCGCAATCCTATGCGGACTGTCGTTAGTTTTCCGTTGTCGCTACCAGCATCATCGCCGCCTCGAGCCTGCGCTATCCGGATGCCGCTTCGTTCATCGCCCGCAGCCAGATCGCAACCGCTTCAGCGCCGGGGTCCACATGACCGAGCGCGCGCTCGCCCATATAGCTCGACCGCCCGCGCCGTGGCGCCATCTGCGCGGTTGCATCGCGCCCCACTTCTGCCGCCACAACCGCCTGCTCCAACACCTGCCGCATCTCCGCACCCGATTCCACCGCAGCGGCAAAGGCGTCGGACGCCGGGATCAATGCGTCCAGCATGGTGCGATCGCCCACCCTCGCGCCGCCAATCTCGGCGATACCCAACGCCCCAGCCGCAAAGGCGGCCGCCCAATCCGACGGCGTTGCGTTAGCCTTGCCATCGAGGGCCGCCGCGCCGCGCAGAAGGAAAATCGCATAGAGCGGACCTGATGTCCCGCCGATCACCCGCCGCAAGGTGGCCGAGACGCCGCGCAACACACCTGCAGCGCTGCGATGATCGTACGTCGCGAACTCGCGCTGGACAGCAGCCGCGCCACGCGAAAGGCTGATGCCGATGTCGCCGTCGCCGACCACCTGATCCAGCGCCGTCAGATGATCCCGCGCTTTCTCCAGCGCCGTACAGGCGGCGAAGATGGCCCGCTGGATCGCAGCAAGGTTGGCGGCGGGAGCGCCGGGAGTGAAATGGGATAGGTCAAGGGTCGGCGGCTCGCTGGCGTTCAGCGTAGACGGCAATTCGCCCGAGGCGCGCGGCCAGGCCATGGCCCGCGTCGGCGCATCCAGCCGCGCGAGGCGCTGATCGTCGAGCGGGAGCAGCGAGAGCGAGCAGCCCGCCATCTCAAGCGCGGTGAGAAAGCTGCCGCACCAGGCGCGCTCGACACGGATGCCGCGCTCGCCAAGCAGTTCCAACGCGCGTCGCGCCACGATGAACAACTCCATCGTCGGCGTGCCGCCAAGGTTGTTGACCAGCAGCGCGACCCGATCGCCAGACTTGATGCCCCTGTCAGCCGTAATCTTCCCGATCAGTTGGTCCACGATCACATCAGCGCGCTGCTTGGCGGTGCGCTCAACGCCTGCTTCACCGTGAATGCCGAGCCCAAGCTCGATCTCGTCGTCACCAAGGTCAAAGCTCGGACTCCCCGCTGCGGGAACCGTGCAGGGCGTGAGGCCAACGCCCATGGTGCCGACTGCATCCGCCGCCGCCTGCGCTTCCTGCCTGACCTGCGCCAGCGTCAGCCCGGCGGCAGCGGCGGCGCCGGCGACCTTATGCACCAGAACCGTGCCGGCGATGCCACGGCGGCCCGCGCCTTGATTGGCGGGGAGCGACACGTCGTCGCCGACAATCACCATCTCCGCCGGAATGCCGTCAGCCCGCGCCAGTTCAGCAGCAAGTCCGAAGTTGAGGCGATCGCCGGTGTAGCTTTTGACAATCAGCAGGACCCCGGCGGGGCCAGCAACCGCACGAATACCCGCGAGCACCGCATCCACGCTTGGCGACGAGAACACATCGCCGGACACCGCCGCGCTCAACATGCCCGCGCCGACATACCCCGCGTGCGCTGGCTCATGCCCCGCGCCGCCGCCCGAGATCAAGGCAACCTGCCCCGCCTTGCGACGATCCGCCGAGGCGGCATCGACAACGATCATATCCGCAGGCATGAGCAGAAGATCCGGCGACATCCGCACAATGCCTTCGAGCATTTCCGGGACAACCGAATTGACGCTGTTGATCAGCTTTTTCATCTCACCCCATCCGGTCTACCGCAGGCGCACCCCTGCCATCAATCTCACCGCATCAAGCCGCTGATCACCGGGTCAGTTCCCTCGCAAAGCGCTACGCGTATTGCTGACGCAGAAGTGCTTTCTGGATCTTACCGTTGGCGTTGCGCGGCAATGGCTCGATCCAGCACGGTGATGATCTCAGGCACCTTGTAGTCGGAGAGTTTGTCGGCGCAGTAGCTGCGGATGATATCGGCGGAGATAGCAGCACCCTCACGCGGCACAATCAGGGCGTGGACGCGCTCGCCAAGCACCGGATCAGGTCGGCCGATGATGGCGCATTCCAGAACGCTGGCGTGCCCGGCCAGTGTGCTCTCGACCTCGGCACAGAATACCTTGAAGCCGCCGCGGTTGATCATGTCCTTCTTGCGGTCGAACACTTTCACAAAGCCGTCTTCGTCCATCGATCCGATATCGCCCGAGCGCCAGTAGCCATCGACGAACTCGCTGGCGTTGGCGTCGGGCCGGTTCCAATAACCCGGCACAACCATCGGCCCCGCGATCCAGAGTTCGCCTGGTGTATCCGGCGACACGTCTTGGCCAGCATCATCGACGACGCGAATTTGCCCGCAGGTTACCGGCTTGCCGACACTGTCGAAGTGATCGCGCCAATCCGCTCGCGGCATCAGGGTCGAGGGCGACGTCGTCTCGGTCGCGCCATAGGCGTTGATCAGCTCCATGTGCGGCATCTTCTGCGCCAGCGCCTCGATCGTGGGGACCGGCATCGACGCGCCGCCGAAGCCGCCGATGCGCCAGGCCGAGAGATCGTAATTTTCAAAATCAGGCGACATCACGCACAGCGTATAGATCGCCGGCACGAGGCAGGCGTAGGTGATGCGCTGCTCGCTGGCGAGCTGCAGGAAGGCCGGCGTTTTATAGTCGAAACGCATCAGCACAATGCAGCCGCCGACCAGCAACATGGTGGTGGCGACCGCGACAAGCCCGGTGACGTGGCTGATCGGCACCGCGACCACGCCGCGCTCCTGCTCGGACAGATCCATCGCCCTGGCGAAGGTCAGCGATGAATGAATGACGCCGAGATGCGTCAGCTGCGCGCCCTTCGGGCGTCCGGTGGTGCCGGATGTGTACAGGATAACGGCGACGTCTTCTTCATCGGCGTCGACATGCGCCACTGTGCCCGGCTGATACAGCGCTGCGAAAGGCTCGGCATCCGCTGCATCGCCATGCACGCTGATGCGATGCTTCACCGAGGGTGTCTCCGCCCGCGAGGGGACCACACTCGCGAGCGAGGCCTCGAACAGCACGCCCTTGGCGCCGCAGTCATTCAGCAGAAACTCAAGCTCGGCACGTTGCTGCCGGATGCCGATCGGCACCACGATTACACCAAGGCGGATGCAGGCCAGCAACGCCACGACGAATTCGTGGCAGTTGCCGAGGAACAGCGCCACCCTGTCGCCCCGCGTCAATCCGCGCGCGATCAACCCCGCCGCAACGGCATCCGCAGCGGCATTCAGCTGGCGATAGGTGAATGCGCCGTCGCCAGCTATCGCCTCACGTTCGGCAAACTGCTGCAGCGTCTGCGCAAACATGGCGTTGAGATTGCGCGGGCGCTCGGAAAAACACTGCATCACGCGGCCATCGTAATGCGTTTCGGCCCGCAGTTCGCCACCCGGCAATCTCGTCATCGCTTGCATCCTGATCGTTTCCCCGACACGGGTTCCTTGCCCGTTTTGGGGAATGGTGATCTTGAATTGTTCAGATGGCAAGCGCCGCGACCTTGCGATCGCAGCATAGCGCTGATGAGGCTGACGCAGAGGCTCGGATGATCAGACGCTGAGCTTGTCGCCGCCCTTGAGATCCAGAATCTCGCGCGCCTCGTCCGGCGTCGCGACCTCAAGGCCGAGACCCTCGATGATCTTGCGCGCGAGCGTGCACCTGCTCGGCGTTCGATGCCGCCATCCGGCCCGGCGCGGCCCACAGCGAATCCTCCAGGCCGACGCGGACGTTGCCGCCCATCGCGGCCGCCATCGCCGCGATCGGCAGCTGATTGCGGCCGGCGCCGAGCACCGACCAGACGATACTTGTCGCCGAACAGCCGGTCGGCGGTGCGCTTCATGTGCAGCACGTCCTCCGGATGCGCGCCGATGCCGCCCTGCAGGCCGAACACCGTCTGCACGAACAGCGGCGGCTTCACCAGGCCCTGCTCGAGGAAATAGTTCAGATTGTAGAGATGCGCGGTGTCGTAGCATTCGAACTCGAAGCGCGTGCCGGTCTCCGACAGCGTCTTCAGCACGTATTCGATGTCCTGGAAGGTGTTGCGGAACACGATGTCCTTGTTCTGCAGATGCTTGCAGCTCCCAGTCGTGCTCGAACTTCTTGAAGCGGTTGAGCATGCCGAAGAAGCCGAAATTCATCGAGCCCATGTTGAGCGAGGCGACCTCCGGCTTGTAGACCGCGGCCGGGCGCACGCGCTCGTCCACCGTCATGGTCGGCGCGCCGCCGGTGGTCAGGTTGATCACGCAGTTGGAGCGCTGCTTGATGATCTTCAGGAACGGCGCGAAGGCCTCCGGGCTCTGGTCGGGCTGGCCGGTCTTCGGATTGCGCGCGTGCAGATGCACGATGGCGGCGCCGGCCTCGGCGGCGTCGATCGCGGCGTCGGCGATTTCCTGCGGCGTCACCGGCAGCGCCTTCGACATCGAGGGCGTATGGATCGCGCCGGTCACGGCGCAGGTGATGATGACTTTGCGGCTCATGTCTGTGCTCTCTTTTGCTGTTGAGAGATCGTGATGATCAGGATTTGTCGTTCTGCGCGGCCTTGTGCGCGGCCAGCGCCGCCAGGCGTTCGTTGCGCCGCTGCGTCAGCGCCGGCGATCCGCTCCGGCGCCGGCTGATGCGGCCAGGCCGCGATCACCCGGTCGACATTCGGGCTTTGATAGACCTCGGGGCCGGCCGGCGGTCGCGGCCAGCTCCTTGTAGAAGCCGGTGTAGCGCGCGCAGTAATCGGGAATGCCGCCGGGCGCGTTGAGTTCGATGGTCTCGAACGGGCCGAGGAACGACCAGCGCAGGCCGAGGCCGTCCTTCACGGTGTGATCGAGATCCTCCGCCGAGATATAGCCTTCGCCGACCAGGCGAAACGCTTCGGCCAGCAGCGCGCCCTGCAGCCGGTTCAGGACGAAGCCGTTGATCTCGCGGTTGACGGTGACCGGCACCTGGCCGATCTCGCGATAGATCGTCGCGCGCGCGGTCGATCGCCTCGGGCGACGGTCCACGGCGCGCCGCAGAGTTCGACCAGCGGCACCAGATGCGGCGGATTGACGGGATGGCCGACCAGGCAGCGCGCCCGGCCCGGCAGCGTTTCGGTGAAGCGCGAGGCGACGATCGCCGAGGTCGAGGACACCAGCAGCGCATCCGGCGGCGCCAGCCGGTCGAGCTCGGCGAAGATCGCGATCTTCTGCTCGACCTTTTCCGGGCCGTTCTCCTGCACGAACTCGACGTCCTTCACGGCGTCCGGCGAGGCTCGCCGCGACCGAGATCCGCGCCGCCGCGCCATCGGGATCGTCGGCGAGGCCATGGCGCGCCAGCGCGTGCAGTTCGTCGCGGATCAGGCGCGGGCGCGGCTTCCAGCGTCGGCGCATGCGGATCGGTCAGCCGCACGTTCCAGCCGGCGCGGGCGAAGATCGCGGCCCAGGCGCGGCCGATCAGGCCGACGCCGACGATGGCGACGTTGTCGTTCAGTGCTTGCCATTCAGTTCTCACGCTTCCTCACAGCCACAGCACCTTGCGGCGCAGATCGAGATCGTCGCGCAGCGCCTTCGACGGCCCCTGATGAATCACCTGGCCGCGCTCCAGCGCCACCGTGGTATCGGACAGCGCCAGCGCCAGATCGAGATTGTGATCGACGATGATGATGGCGATTTCCTTGCGCAGCCGGTCGAAGGTCTCGAACAATTGCTCGACCACGGCCGGCGCCAGTCCCTCGAACGGCTCGTCGAGCAGCAGCACGCGCACGTCGCCCGACAGCGCGCGCGCCACCGCCACCATCTGCTGCTCGCCGCCGGAGAGATAATCCGCCGGGACTGTCGAGCCGCTCGCGAATGCGCGGGAAATATTCGTAGATGCGCTCGCGCGTCCAGTGCACGCCATTGCCGGTCTGCCGCTTCAGCCCGCCGAGTTCGAGATTCTGCTCGACGCTCATGCCGGCGAACAGGCCGCGGCCCTGCGGCACATAGCCGATGCCGAGCCGCGCGATTCTGCGCCGACGACAGCCCGATCAGCTCGCTGCCCGCAAGCTTGATCGATCCGTTCGAGGCCGGCGCGATCCCGATCAGCGTCTTCAGCAGCGTCGACTTGCCGGCGCCGTTGCGGCCGAGCAGCGCGATGATCTCGTTCTCGTGCAGCGTGAAGTTGACGTCGTTGAGGATGTGGCTCTTGCCGTAGAACGTGTCGACATGGTTCGACCGTCAGCAGCGCGCTCGCACCGGGCGGCGGTCTCGCGCGGCTGCGCGGCGACTGCGCGTCGCGCCGGAGCCGATATAGACTTCCTGCACCTTGGTGCTGGCGCGCGCGTCCTCGACCGAGCCGTCGAGCAGCACGCGGCCTTCGTTCATCACGGTGACATGGTCGGCGAGCTGAAACACCCGGTCGATGTCGTGCTCGACCAGCAGCACCGGCAGATCGGCCGAGATGCGCTTGATGATGGCGCCGATGCGCTCGCGCTCGGCGGCGGCAAGGCCGGCCAGCGGCTCGTCGAGCAGCAGCACGCGCGGCGCGGTGGCGAGCGCGACGCCCATGTCGAGCAGGCGCTGGCCGCCATAGGACAGCATGCCGGCTTCGGCCTTCTCGATGCCGGCGAGACCGAGATAGCGGATGACGGCATCGGTCTCGGCGTTGATCGCGCTCGATCGACAGCGCGTTGGTGCAGCGGATCGAAGCGGCGCGGATGCCGCGCCTGCACGGCGAGGCGGATGTTTTCGCCGACGCTCAGCGCGGGAAACAGATTGGTGATCTGGAACGAGCGGCCGATGCCGGCGCGTGCGATCTCCTCCGGC
This sequence comes from uncultured Alphaproteobacteria bacterium, assembly GCA_963717905.1. Taxonomy (GTDB): domain Bacteria; phylum Pseudomonadota; class Alphaproteobacteria; order Rhizobiales; family Xanthobacteraceae; genus Tardiphaga. The sequence goes on along the minus strand of CAVQXM010000006.1, from coordinate 645,003 downwards.
GTATGGCCGGCGATCGGCTGGCCCATCAGCGACACCGTGCCCTCGTCCGGCGCGATACATGCCGGACAGCAGATTGAACGCCGTGGTCTTGCCGGCGCCGTTCGGGCCGATCAGCGCGTGCAGCGTGCGGTCGGCGATGGCGATATCGACGCCCTGCACCGCCTTGATGCCGCCGAAGCTCTTGACGATGTGGCTGGCGGCGAGCACCGGCGCCGTCGACGTGGCGATTTCGGCCGCAGGAATTCCGGCAGCGGCAGCACCTCGATGCGGCGCGCCGACATCGCGGCGTCTTCGACGACCTTCTTGCGGAACGGCGCGAGCAGCCGCTCGCCGATGCCGACGAGGCCGGTCGGCGAGAACACGATGAAGCCGACGAAGACCAGGCCGAACCAGAACAGCCAGTTCTCGGTGTAGATGCCGAGGAATTCGCGGAACAGGATGAAGAACAGCGCGCCGAGCGCCGGGCCCAGAAAGCTGCGCATGCCGCCGATCACGACCATCGCCAGCAGATCGCCGGAGAACGACACCGAGATCGGATCGGCCGAGGTCATGCGGTTCTTGTACAGCAGCAGGATGCCGGCGAGCCCGGTGATGCGTGGCCGACAGCACGAAGGCCGCGAGCTTGTAGCGGTTGGTGCGGATAGCCGAGGAAGCGCGCGCGCTGCTCGTTCTCGCGGATCGCGACCAGCACGCGTGCCGACCGGCGAATTGTGGAAGCGCCACAGCAGGATCAGCACGGCGAAGGCGATCAGCGCCACGAACCAGTAATAGGTCGGTCGAGGATTCCAGATTGAAGCCGAACAGCGTCGGCCGGGTGATGCCGCCGAGGCCGTTCTCGCCGCCGGTGACCTCGGTCCAGCGGAACGACACCGCATACAGCATCGCCGCCAGCGCCAGCGTCAGCAGCGAGAAATAGACGCCGCGCCGGCGCAGGATCAGAAAGCCGAAGGCGGCGGCGATCGACCGCGACGATCAGCAGCGCCAGCAGCGTCGGGCCGAAAAACGAGTCCGGCATCCAGTTGCGCTGGATCAGCGCCGCCGCATAGGCGGCGAGGCCGAACCAGGCGCCGTGGCCGAACGAGACCAGGCCGGTGTGGCCGACCAGGATGTTCAGCGCCATGCAGGCCAGCGCGAAGATCACGACCTCGGTGGCCGAGGTCATGGTGAGGCCGAGCGCCAGCAGGACCGGCGGCAGCACCAGCAGGCCGAGGGCGGCGATCAGCAGCGGAATGGGAAGGCGTTTCAACATCTGCAGCGCCTCACTCGAACCGCGTGATGCGTTCGCCGAACAGGCCGCGCGGCCGGAACAGCAGCACCAGAAGCATCAGCAGATAGATCGCCGCGGTGGAGGCCGCGGAATAGCCGATGCCGACCATGACGCCCTTGACGAGGCCGACCAGCAGCGCCGCGAGCACCACGCCCCAGAACGAGCCGAGCCCGCCGATCACCACCACGACGAAGGCCGGCGTGATGATCTCCTGGCCCATCGCCGGATGGATCGAATAGATCGGCGCCAGCAACACGCCGGCCAGTCCCGCAAGACCGATGCCGAGCGCGGCGACCGCCGACATATAGGGCTGCAGCGAAATGCCGAGCGCGCCGACCATGTCGGGGTTCTGCACGCCGGCGCGCACCACGCGGCCGAACGAGGTCTTCTGCAGCAGCAGCCAGAGGCCGGCGATGCAGGCGACGGCGATGCCGAGCAGCACCACGCGGTAGAACGAATAGATGAAGCTGCCGAGCGCGACCTGGCCGCGCAGCCAGGGCGGGATCGAATAGGACAGCGGCGGCGCGCCGAAGATCATCCGCAGCACCTGCTCGGCCACCATGGCGAGGCCGAAGGTCATCAGCAGCGACAGGATCGGATCGGAGCGATAGAAGCGGCGGAACAGCGTGCGCTCGATCACCACGCCGAGCAGCGCCACCGCGACCGGCGCGACGACGAACGCGCCGCCGAAGCCGAGATAGGGCGACAGCACCAGCGTCAGATAGGCGCCGATCGCATAGAACGCGCCATGCGCGAGATTGACGATGCCGCCGAGCGAGAAGATCAGCGACAGGCCGAGCGCGATCAGCAGATAATAGACGCCGTCGAGCAGCCCGTTGAGGATTTGCTGGGCCAGCAACATGGCGGACATGGATGTGGCTCCGCGGCTGTGAGCTGACAGCGCGTCATTCGCGGGATGCGCGACGACGCAGACGCGAAGCACGTCACGATCGCGAATTCCGGCGCTCGCGTCGCTGGCGACATGCGCCGGAATGACGGTCGTTGGCTCAGGCTCGGGAACGTGCAGCTGTTCTCTTCCTTGGTCGCCGCGATCACTTCGAGAGTCTCGTCCGGGCCCGGGCACCGCCGGGCTCGAGGTGAAGATGTCCCACTGGTTCTTGATCTTGTCGGCGGGCAGCGCCGTGACCGCATACATCTCGTGCATCAGCTGATGATCCGAGCGCGCGGAAATAGCCCGGGCCGCGTCTTCAGCAGATCGAACTTCGCGCCCTTCTCGAAGTGCTCGATGATCTTCGGCGATTCGGCCGACTTCAGCTCGTTGATGGTCTGCGCCACGATCTTGGTGGCGATGTAGTCGCCCCAGGCCTGGTTCTCCGGCGGCTTGTTGTATTTCTTGGTGAAGGCCGCGACGAAGGCCTTGCTGCCGGGCGTGTCGAGCAGATGATGCCAGACCACCGGCCAGGTGCCGACGAAATTGCCCTTGCCCGCCGCCCAGGCCAGCGCGGTGTCGAAGCCGAAGCCGCCGACCGGGAAGGTCAGGCCGAACTCGGCATATTGCTTGAGGAAGTTGGTGATCTGGTTGCCGGCGAGATTGATCACCACGAGGTCGGGCTTGGCCTCGCGGATCTTCAGCAGATAGGCCGAGAAGTCGGTGGCGTCGGTCGGCACCAGATCGTCGCCGGCGAAATTGCCGCCATTGGCTTCCATGAAGCGCTTCGACACCTTCAGCAGGTCATGGCCGAAGGCATAGTCCGCCGTCAGCGAGTACCACTTCTTGCCCTTGACCAGGCCGTCGCGCAGGAACGAGCGGCCGACGGTCTTCACATACATCGAGTTCTGCGACTCGACGTGGAACATGTAGCGCTGGCAATCCTTGCCGCGCAGCGCGTCGGAATTGCCGCCGGTGTTGATGAACAGCGTCTTGTTGCGCGTGGCGACCTGCGCGATGGTCAGGCACGAGGCCGACGAAATCTCGCCGATGATGCAGGCGACCTTGTCGCGCTCGATCATGCGCTCGGCCTTGGTCGAGGCGGTCTGCGGATTGACCGAGTCTTCCTTCAGCAGTTCGACCTTGCGGCCCATCATGCCGCCGGCGGCGTTGATCTCCTCGACCGCGAGATCGATCGCCATCACGGCGTATTCGCCGAGCGGCCCGAGAAAGCCGGTGCGCGGCGTCAGATGGCCGATCCGGATGACGTCGGCGGTCTGCGCGCGCAGAATCGACGGCGCGGACAGTCCCGACACCAGCGCGAGGCCGCCGGCGGTCTTCAGCAGGCCGCGGCGCGTGAATTGATTGTGTTCGACATCAGCCTTCGTCTCCCTGATACGGCCGCGCGACGCGGCTGTTTCCTCGTCCGGCAGCCGCTGCGCTCTTCTGATGGAGCGCTTTGATCGCTTGCCGTGATCTGTGATCACAGTTAGAGTTGCAAAAGACCGAGGCCTTGTCGAGTCCCTCGCTTGAACATGTCGCCGAGTAGCCGCATGGAGACCGCCATTGAACTTGCCCGCCGCGCTCGATCTGGTCGAGCCGCTCGACCGTCAGACGCTGGGCGAGCGCGCCTATGCGCAACTGGCCGATCTGCTGATGTCCGGCCGGCTGGCGCCGGGCGAAAAACTGTCGCTGCGCGCGGCGGCGGACGTGCTCGGCGTCTCCATCATGCCGGTGCGCGAGGCGGTGTCGCGGCTGGTCGCCGACAAGGCGCTGGAAGTGACGCCGAACCGCGCGGTGCGCGTGCCGGTGATGTCGGCGGCGCAGTTTCGCGATCTCACCAAGGTGCGCATCGCCATCGAGGGTCATGCCGCGGCGCGAGGCCGCGCGCATCGCGACGACGATGACCTCGCGTCGATCGCGCGCGCCGAAGCGGCGATGCGGGCGGAGAGCGAAGCTGCCGACGCCCGATCTGCCGCGCGCGGTCGAACTCAACAAGACCTTTCACTTCGCGGTCTACGAGGCGGCGCATTCGCCGATCCTGGTCGAGATCATCCGCGCGCTCTGGCTGAAGGCCGGGCCGGTGATCAATCTCGATCTGCGCGCCAATCCCGAACGGCTCGCCAAGGGCGACGCGATCCGCTTTCACGCCGACGTGCTGCGCGGCGATCGCGGCCGGCGATGCCGACGCGGCGCGCGCCGGCATCGCCGCCGACATCACCGGCGCGGCCGACTTCATCCTGTCGCGCGGCGGCCTCGCCGACTGACGCTCATTCTACGCAGATCGGAGCTGACCATGGATCTCGACATCAAGGGTTTGCGCGTGCTGGTCACCGCCGGCGCCAACGGCATCGGGCTCGCGATCGCGCGGGCGCTTTGCTGCGCGAAGGCGCCAAGGTTCATATCTGCGATGTCGATGAAGCGGCGCTGGCCGCGCTGGCGACGAGCGATCCCGCGATCACGCAGACGCCGTGCGACGTCTCCGATCGCGCCGCGGTGCAAGGCGCTGTTCGACGAAGCGCTGGCGAAGCTCGGCGGCCTCGACGTGCTGGTCAACAATGCCGGCATCGCCGGGCCGACCGTCGAAGGTCGAGGAGATGAATCCGGAAGACTGGGACCGCTGCCTCGAGATCTGCCTGACCGGGCAGTTCAACTGCACGCGGCTCGCGGTGCCGCTGCTGCGCCAGAGCAGCAACGCCTCGATCGTCAACATGTCCTCGGCCGCCGGCCGGCTCGGCTTTGCGATGCGCACGCCCTATGCGGCGGCGAAATGGGGCGTGATCGGCTTCACCAAATCGCTGTCGATCGAACTTGGGCCGGACAACATCCGCGTCAACGCCATCCTGCCCGGCCTCGTCGCCGGCGACCGCCAGCGCCGCGTGCTGGAAGCCAAGGCGCAGCAGCGCGGCATCTCCTTCGCCGAGATGGAGCGCACGGCGTTCTCCTACACCTCGATCAAGGACTATGTGACGCCGGAGCAGATCGCCGACCAGATCCTGTTCCTGTGCAGCCCGCGCGGCAGACGATTTCCGGCCAGGCGATCTCGATCTGCGGCGACACGCAGATGCTGGGCTAACGAGCGCACGCCGGATTACTTCGGCGGCGCGTCTTTCGCCTGATCCGGCAGTGGCGGCAACATCGGCGGCCGCGACGGATCAATCTGATGCTTGACCGATGCGACCAGCAGGTCACGCGGGATCTCGCCGAAGTACATGCGCAGCAGTTTGCCATGCTCATCCAGGAACAGCGTCACCGGAATGCCGACCGTGCCGTAGTAGCGCGCAATCTCCTTGTTCTTGTCGAGCAGAACGTTTTTCAGGTTGAGATTGCTGTCCTTGAGATAGTTGCTCACAGTCGCCGCATCTTCACCCTGGTTGACGAACAGGAACGTCACCTCGGGATGCGCCGCCGCGACTTCCGCCATGGCGGGCATCTCCTTGCGGCACGGCGGGCACCAGGTCGCCCAGATGTTCACGACGACAGGTTTGCCGACCGCCTGCGCAATCGACATCGGCGCGCCGTCGAGCTGGGTCAGCACCAGCTCTGATGCCGGCACGTTGAGTCTCGGCTTGGTGAGTTGCACGGTTCCGAACCAGCCGACCCAGGCCAGCGCCACGGCGATCGCGGCGCCCTGCATCTGCCGTGACGTCCGCAACATGATCGCCGACAGGACGACCAGCGTGGCGACACCCCAGATCGGCTCGAAGCCGCCGCGCCAGATCGCGATGCTGCGCCAGAACTCCGGGTAATAGTCCTTGAGGTTGAGCACGACGTGGCCGTAACGCGCGCCGATCAGGCCCGCGACGACGCCCCAGATCGACCACGACAGCAGCTTGCGATCATAGCGCCGCGCCATGACGAGGCTCGCGACCAGAAACACGGCGATTGCGACGAGGATCGCCAGCCGGTTGGCGGCGATCATGTAGGGGCCAATCGCGATACCATTCATATCGAACATCTACTCTCGAAGGGGCGCTGCGACGCGCGGAAGCCAGTGACTTTGTCAGCGGCTGAGACCTAACCCGTTTTCGGGGTGATGTCAGGCCCAGCCTTTGGTCGCACAAACCAGCGCAACGATCTGCCGCAGATTCAGCAAGCCAAACGAAAACGGGGCGTTCCGCATCAGCGAAACACCCCGTTTGCAGGATTGTTTTAAACGATCAGTCCGGGACGACGCGCACCGCGCCCTTGGCGGCGCTGGTCGCCAGCGCGGCATAGGCCTTCAGCGCCATCGTGACCTTGCGCGGACGCTTCTTTTCCGGCTTCCAGGCGTTCGCCCCACGCGCTTCCATTTCGGCGCGACGGCTGGCGAGTTCTTCGTCCGTCACGACAAAGCGGATGCTGCGGTTCGGAATGTCGATCTCGATGGTGTCGCCTTCCTTGACCAGACCGATATTGCCGCCTTCCGCCGCTTCCGGCGAGGCATGGCCAATCGACAGGCCCGAGGTGCCGCCCGAGAAGCGACCATCGGTGATCAGCGCGCAGGCTTTGCCGAGGCCCTTCGACTTCAGGTAGCTGGTCGGATAGAGCATTTCCTGCATGCCCGGACCACCGCGCGGACCCTCATAGCGAATCACGACGACATCGCCAGCGACAATCTTGTTGGTCAGGATGGCATCAACGGCGGCGTCCTGGCTTTCGAACACGCGGGCGGGCCCGGAGAACTTCAGGATGCTTTCGTCGACGCCTGCGGTCTTCACGATGCAGCCATCGAGCGCGATATTGCCGAACAGCACTGCGAGGCCGCCATCCTTGGAGAAGGCATTCTCGGCGCTGCGGATCACGCCGCTGGCGCGGTCGCTGTCGAGTTCCTCATAACGCGAGGCCTGGCTGAACGCGACCTGGGTCGGCACGCCGCCCGGCGCCGCCTTGAAGAAGTTGCGGACGCTGTCGCTGGTGGTGCGCTTGATGTCCCATCGGTTCAGCGCCTCTTCCATCGTGGCGCTGTGAATCGTCGGCAGCTGGTTATTCAGCAGACCGGCGCGATCCAGTTCGCCGAGCAAGGCCATCACGCCGCCCGCGCGATGCACGTCTTCCATGTGCACGTCGGCAACCGACGGCGCGACCTTGGACAGCACCGGCACGCGGCGCGACAGCCGATCGATATCCGCCATTGTAAACGGCACTTCGCCTTCATAGGCCGCCGCCAGCAGATGCAGCACGGTATTGGTCGAGCCACCCATCGCGATATCGAGCATCATCGCGTTCTCGAATGCCTCGAAGCTGGCAATCTTGCGCGGCAGAACGCTCTCGTCGTCCTGCTCGTAATAACGGCGAGCGAGATCCACCACGAGGTGACCGGCTTCAACGAACAGGCCCTTGCGATCCGCGTGGGTCGCCAGCACCGAGCCGTTGCCCGGCAGCGACAGGCCCAGCGCTTCGGTCAGGCAGTTCATCGAGTTGGCGGTGAACATGCCCGAGCAGGAGCCGCAGGTCGGACAGGCCGAGCGCTCATATTCGCTCACTTCCTCATCGGTGTATTTGTCGTCGGCGGCCGCCACCATCGCGTCGATCAAATCGACCGACTTGATGATGCCCTTGATGTTGACCTTGCCGGCCTCCATCGGTCCACCCGACACGAACACCGTCGGGATATTGAGGCGCAGTGACGCCATCAACATGCCGGGGGTGATCTTGTCGCAGTTGGAAATGCAGACCATGGCGTCGGCGCAATGCGCGTTGACCATATATTCGACGCTGTCAGCGATGATTTCGCGGGACGGAAGGCTGTACAGCATCCCGTCGTGGCCCATGGCGATACCGTCATCAACCGCGATGGTGTTGAATTCCTTGGCGACGCCGCCGGCCTTCTCGATTTCGCGCGCAACGAGCTGGCCGAGATCCTTCAGGTGGACGTGACCCGGCACAAACTGGGTGAAGGAGTTGACGACCGCGATGATTGGCTTGCCGAAATCCTCCGTCTTCATACCAGTCGCGCGCCACAGGCCGCGAGCGCCAGCCATGTTTCGGCCGTGCGTGGAGGTTCGGGAACGGTAAGCGGGCATGATTTCTTCCCTGACGGTTATCGCCTTAACAGGAGCATGTGATGGGTCTGCAGTCGCCTGCCGGCGCCTTGCATATAACGTCCCTAAACCTGAACGTAGAATTGTTCAATGGCAAGGCGGCAGGTAATACTTGACCCCGGCTGCATTCGCCACGAAGCGCAATGGTGAATCCTCACCTATGCTGTGCATATGCGATTGATGTAACCCTGCGCCCGCAATGAACAAGGGGCGATGCCGCCTATTTTTGACAGCAAGCGCCTGCAAGTGTTCTATATTCGCGCATCGGGCTGACGATGCAGGCTCATGCCAAGCGCGGTGATCAATCCGCGAGAAATAACTTTTATACCTGCGCCTGACGGATCAAGATTTATGCGTCGTGGAACCGTTGCAACGAGGTCATTGCCTTGCGATCAATGCTCCTCCCACCGAACGGGCAGGGGCGAGCTTCTCGGGCAATCGAGCCTCTGAAAACACAAGTCGCAGCAAAATCGACGTCTATATATGGGACAAGGCTGAGAATTGGTACTATGTTACAAATTGTAACATACCGTGGCGACGCGGGGTGATGGACTTCACTTCGGCTGCGCGCTGAACTCAAGATACGCATCGGATGTAAGTGATATGGTCGGCCGAAAGCTAGCGGATAAGCAAAATACCGAAAAAATTGCCAAAGCTTCCAAGCGGCGCGACATAGCTCAAGGCCCGAGCCAAACCAGAGCCAGAATATCCCTGAAGCAGCAGGCCTATGAGGCGATCAAGCACGACATCATCACGTGCGCGCTCCGGCCAGGCGAGTATATCAACGAGAGCCTGCTGAGCGAGCGGCTCCAGGTCGGGCGAACCCCGGTCCATCAGGCCATCGACCAACTTCAGCTGCAGGGCATGGTCGAAGTCATTCCTCGCAAGGGAATCATCGTCCGCCCGATCGACATGAACGAAATTCTGCAGATTGCGGAAGTCCGCCTGATCAATGAGATCGAATGTGCCCGCCTCGCCGCCGAACGGATCACCAGGACTGAGATCGCCGAGCTGCGCACCGTTATCGCCAATTCGGACAAGGCGCGGCGGCAGCGCGACATTGAATCGCTGATGCTGCTTGATCGGCAATTTCACAATCTGGTGGCGATATCGACCAAGAACAACGTGCTCTCGAACATTCTGCTGAACCTGCATGAACGCTCGTTGCGCGCCTGGTTCGTGTCACTCGGCGACGCCGAGCACCACAAGCGCATCCAGCAAGAGCATGAGTCCATCCTCGAAGCGCTGGTCGAAGGCAATGCCGAGGCGGCCGTTGCGGCCATGCGCAATCATGTCATGTCAGCCCGTAGCAATTTCGCGCGCACCGTCAGCATGGCTTGATTGCAAGACAACCAAGGCAATCGGTTCGACAACTGGCGCGAAGCAAGAGCGGCCTGTCAGAACCCCGAGTGTGTCTTGAGAAATTCGATTTCTTCCGGCGTCGAGACGCGGGACAGAATCGCATTGCGGTGAGCAAAGCGGCCAAAGCGCGCAATGATATCGCGGTGCTCGATGGCGAACTTGATCATGACGTCATCGTCATGCACATGACACAGATGCACGCAGCGGTTCTGATCCGTCAGATCCTCGCTATGCATCAGCGGCAGATAGATGAACTGACGCTGCTGATATTCAAGCCGCGCCAGATAGCCGCGGGCGAGCGCCTCATTGGTACAGGCCAATGCCTTTGCGTCGCTGGCGAACGCCTTCGGCGTGCCGCGATAGATATTGCGCGGGAACTGATCCAGCGCCAGGATCAGCGCCAGCGCGCTGTCCGGCGCCGCCATCCAGCCGTCCAGTTCGCCCTCATCCGCTGCTGCGTGCAACCGCTGGAACCGCGTCGTGATGTCCTGATCGAATGCATCACTGCGCTCGAACCAAAGCGGCTTGGTTTTGTCGGAGAACCAGAAGTCGATAATATCCTGATAGCGAAATTCCGGCTCACTCATCGTTGTCGACCTTTAATCTAAATAGCGCTCCGGCGAAATATAGACCGGGACGCCACGCGCGTCAGCCTGTCATCCGGCGCGTCATGATACATGACTGCAGCCCGCAAGGATTACAGTCCGATTGATCGGCGGATGAACAAAGCGCTAGTGGCCGGCCGCACGCCAGCGCAGCAGGCGCTGCTCGACCACCGACATGCCAAGCGCGGTGACGTAGCCGATCACGCCGAGCAGGATCACACCAGCGAACAGATCAGCCGATCGAAACGCCCGCGCCGACAGCAGCACCCAATGACCGAGACCATCAAGGCCTGCAAGAATTTCACACACCACGGCAAGGATCAGCGAGACCGTGAGACTGAGTCGCATTCCCGAGAGAATGTCGGGGCTCGCCGACGGCAGCGCGATCTTGAAGATCACCGCGAGGCGCGACATTTGCAGCGACCGCGCCACTTCGTACAGCCGCGGCTCGACCGCAGCGAAGCCATGGATCGTCGCCAGCAGCATCGGCCAGATGGCGCCGAAGGCGATGACGAACAACGCCATCCCCTGCGTCAGGCCGAACAGCGCAATGGCCACCGGGATGATTGCGGACACCGGCAGCGGCCGCAGAAACTCCAGCGACGGCGCGACGTAGGCGCGCATCGCCTTGGATGAGCCGATCATCGCGCCGAGGGCGATGCCAACCACCGAGGCGACGAACCAGCCGTAGAACATATGTTCGAGCGTGCCGAGCGTTTTGTCCCACAACGTGCCGCTGGCGAACCCGCGCATCAGCGACGCCCAGGCGCGATCCGGGCCGGGCAGAAACACCGGCGACACCAGCTTCATGTCGGCGACCAGCTGCCACAGCGCGATCAGCGCCGCCGCAAATGCAAAACTGGCCAGCCGCCAGATCATCAGGCGCAGGGTCATTGCGAACTGTCTCCCGCGAGCGCGGCAGGGCCGAACAGATGGCGCTGCGCAGCGAGCAGACCAACGTTCAGCGCGTAGCCGATCAATCCAATCCATACGAGATAGGCCAGCATCAGATCCGGGCGCAGCGCCTGCTGCGCCAGCATGATGCCCGCGCCGAGACCAATCGGATTGATTGCGATCTCCACTGTCACCGCGACGATCAACGCAACGCCGGCCGCCAGCCGGAACGCCAGAAAGATGCGCGGCAGCGCCGCCGGGATAACGATCTTGCGCACCCGGTCGCCGCTCGACATCCGCAACGAACGCGACACTTCAATCAAGCGCGGCTCGATGCTGCGAACCGCCGCGCGACTGAAGATCAGGATCGGCCAGACGCAGGCAAAGGCGACGATAACAATCTCCATGCGATAACCGAAGCCGAGCGCGATCAGTGCGATCGGCAGCAGCGCGATGGAAGGGATCGGTCGCAACGACTCAATGGTGACCTCGAGCAGGCGATCGAGCGGCTGCACCAACCCGAGGGAGATACCAAACGCCAGACCAATCGCGCCACCGGCAACCAGCCCGGCGAAGGCCGAGGCCAGGGTGTCGCGCGTCGCAATCAGTAGCGAGCCATCGCCCAGCGCTTCGAACAACGCCAGCACCACCGCGCTCGGCGCTGCCAATGCGTCGCTGTGGATCTCGATCGACTGGGCGCAGATTTCCAGCACGATCACCAGGGCAAGCGGCAGCACCGCTCCCTTGAAACGATCCGGTATCATGCCTCCGACGCCTTGATGAAATCGAACAGCTCGCGCCGCAGCCGCAGGAACTCCGGGTCCTCGCGGGTCGTCAATTGATCGCGCGGCTTTGGCAGGTTGATCTTCAGATCAATCCCGATCCGGCCCGGATGCGGCAGCAGGCCGACGACGCGATCGCCGAGATAGATCGCTTCCTCAAGATCGTGGGTGACGAAGATCACCGTCGCGTTGCTGGCCTCAAGCAGCGACAGAACCTCGTCCTGCAAGCCCTGCCGCGTCATCGCATCGAGCGCGCCGAATGGCTCGTCCATCAACAGCACTTTCGGCTCCTGCGCGAGGCATCGCGCAATCTGCAAGCGCTGCTGCATGCCGCCGGACATCTCTGCCGGAAACTTGTCGGCATGGTTGGGCAGCCCCACCTTCGCCAGCAATTCGGCGATCCGCGCCGGTCGCTCATTCTTCGGCATCCCGATGGTTTCCAGCGCGAGCGCCACATTGCCCGCCGCCGTGCGCCATGGCAGCAGGGCCTTGCCATAGTCCTGGAACACGATTGCAATGTCGCGGCGCGGCTGCCGGATCGGCTCGCCGTCAAAATAGACTGCGCCGCTGGTCGGCTGATAAAGGGCGGAGGCAAGGCGCAACGCCGTCGTCTTGCCGCAGCCGGACGCGCCGATGATACACAGAAATTCGCCGGGCTGGACGTCGAGCGACAGGTTTTCGATGATCTGCTTGCCGCCAAGCTCGAGCGTCACCTGCGAGAACGCAATCTGCGGCCGATCATTCGCCAGTGGCCGGGCGTGATCGCGGGCGGTGGTGTTCATGGACAAGACTTCAGTCTCCCTGACCGGGCGGATAGACGTAGGACAATGTGGAATTCAGATGCGCCAGCAAGCGCGTTTGGGCGGCTGTCACGTCGCGCGCCAACACCGCATCGGCCAGCACCTGATGCGCCTCAACGAAGCGAACCCCGCTATCAAAGCCGCGCATCATCACCCGGCGATAGCGATAGGCCTGATCATAGAGATCGGAATGTGCAGCGAGCATCCGTCCGGACCCGCACGCCGCCAGCAAGGCGGTATGGAACCCCTTGTGCAGCCGATCGAAATCCGGCGCGCCTTCGCGAAAGTCATTGCCGGTGCGCTCGATGTGACGTCGCATCTGGTGGAGCGAACTGACAATGCCCGCCTCCCAGGCGTCATCGCCGTTTTCCATCGCGAACCGCAAGGCCTCGATCTCGATCACCGCACGGATCCGCGTAATGTCGGCGAGATCCTCACGGCTGATATCAGCCACGCGAAATCCGCGTTGCCCGATACTGACAATCAATCCGCGCGACACCAGCCGCGACAAGCCTTCTCGAATTGGCGTCGCGCCGATTTCGTAACGCTGGACGAGATCGACGACGCCGAGCCGCATGCCAGGCGCGAGCTGCCCCTCAAGAATATCACGCTGGATCAATGCAGCAGCCTTTTCGCTGAGTGTATCCGACCCGAGTGGATCGGATAGCGGACTGCGCATTGAATGGCTCATGACCGCAGCTTCACTTCAGGATCAGCTTGTTCAGATCGAGCTTGGTCTCAAGCATCTTCTGCGACGACATAATGTCGATCCACCACGCCAGTTGCTCCGGCTTCAGTACCGGATCGGACTTGTTCGGCGGCGATGACTTCACCAGCTCGATGGTCTGTTTGGTGAACTTGGCGATGGACGCCGACGCCTTGTCGCGATCGCCATTGACGATGGCGGCGCCTTCGGCAATCGCCGCCTGGAACTTCTTGATCGCTTCCGGATTCTTCTGCGCCCAGGCGCGTGAGGCTGCGTAGAAGATAATCGGCTCGGTGCGATTGAGCTCGACCGCATAGCGCGCGCCAATGGTCCCCGTGCCTGCGTTCAACATACGCGACACCGTTGGCTCCGCTGTCAGCACCGCATCAACCCCGCCTGACTTGATGATATCAGGCATGGTCGGGAAGGTGACCTCGACGAAATTCACAGACTTCGGATCGACGCCCTTTTCCACCAGCCACTTCACGAACAGCACATGCAGGAAGGCGCCAAGTCCAGGCGCGCCGACTTTCTTTCCGACGAAATCTTTCGGCTCCTTGATGGTGACGCCGTTGCGCACAAAGGCCGTGATATTGGCGTTCGAGGTCGGGCTCATCACCGACGCGCCGGCAACAGCGACGAGATCGAGGCCACCGTCAGCCGCTTGCAGGAACACGGTGGTTGTCGGACCGCCGATCTGGATCGAGTCCGACAGGATCGCCGCCGGAATGTTCGAATTGATCGCAATCGGCAGCATCTCGACATCGAGGCCGTGCTTCTTGAAGATGCCTTCATCCACCGCGACCATGGCGGACGCACAGTCCGTTGTTGCAGTGCAACCGATCTTTATCTTGCCCTGCGCGAATGCAGAGCCGCCCAACATCAGCATGGCAAAGGCTGTCCCCGCCAGAACCTTGGTCTTGATCATGCGCATCCTCCCGGAAGCTATGTGAACGTTCAGCTTGTTTATCGATATTTTTTCTGATCATATTTTTCAAAAGGTATCAAAAGCAAGGGGAGATTAAAATTGAAGCTCGCGACATTTCGCGCCAACGGCCAGGACAAGGTTGGCATTGTCCATCACAACGACAGCAGGATCTTCGACGTGGCGGCAGCAGCGAGCCGGGACGCAAGCAATCCCGCCTTCGCATCCATGCTCGCACTGATTGACGCCGGCGATGCTGCGCTCGACGCGGCGCGCACGGTGTTCGAGAAGCATGGTAGCGACGACACCCTGTCGACCGCCGTGGCCGGCGCGGACATTCTTGCGCCGGTGCCTGAACCGCGCCAGATGCGCGACGGCATGTCGTTTCCACTCCACATCCTGCAAGCGCCGCGGGGCCAGCGTAAGCTTGCAGCCCGCGCCGCCAATGATTCAGCGGAACTGGATCGGATCGACGCAGAACCTCTTGGCGAACTGCCCGAGGTCTATCGCCGTCAGCCCATCTATTACATCACCAACCGCTTCAGCGTGCGCGGCACCAACACCACGGTGAAATGGCCGCGTTACAGCCAGGTGATGGACTATGAGCTCGAATTCGGCGTCATCACCAAGAACAAGGGCGCGAACATTTCCGCAGCGAACGCCCGCAATCACATCTTCGGCTACACAATCTTCAACGACTTCTCCGCACGTGACGCCCAACGTCTCGAAATGGAAGGCCGCCTCGGCCCCGCGAAGGGCAAAAGCTTCGACGGCGGCAACGTCATCGGGCCGTGGATCGTCACCCCCGACGAGATCGGCGATCCCTACGCGCTGAAGATGGAATGCCGCGTCAACGGCAAGGTCCGCTCGACTGGCGTGACCGATGGCATGCTGTTCTCGTTCGAGGAGTTGATCGCCCACATCACCCAGGATGAAACCCTGATGCCCGGCGAGTTCATCGGCTCCGGCACTGTTGGTAACGGCTGCGGGCTGGAGCTCGGCTGGTATCTCGAACACAACGACGAGATCGAACTTGAGGTGGAGAAAATCGGCGTGCTCCGAAACAAGGTCGTCCGTCAGGACGCCTGACGCCCACGCTTTGTAGAGCCTGCCCGGGAACGCCTAGCCGCGCCCCGGGCGTGGACGTTCGACACGTCATCACGCCCTAAAAACAAATCGAGGAAACCTCCCATGGCCCGACGCCTGATCGATATCTCCGTCCCGCTGCAGAACAATATCTATGCTGACCCGCCCGGCAGCCATCCGAACATCGACTACATCGACCACCAGCAGGGCCTGCCGCGCATGCTGCAATTCTTCGACGGGCTGAAGAAGGAAGATCTGCCCGATGGCGAAGGCTGGGCTGTTGAAATGGTGCAGCTGTCCACACACAACGGCACCCACCTCGACGCGCCCTATCATTTTCATCCGACGATGAATCGCGGCGAGCGCTCCTGGACGATTGACGAGGTACCGTTGGACTGGTGCTTCCAGCGCGGCGTCAAGCTCGACTTCCGCCATTTGCCCGACGGCTATGTCGCGACAGCAAACGATGTCGAGGCCGAGTTGAAGCGCATCGGCCATACGCTGCAGCCGCTGGATATCGTGGTGGTCAACACCTCGGCCGGCCTCAAGTATGGCCAGCAGGATTACGTCACCTCGGGCTGCGGCATGGGTTATGAAGCCACCATGTATCTGCTCGAGCGCGGCGTGCGGCTGACCGGCATCGACGGCTGGAGCTGGGATGCGCCCTTCGTCTACACCGCCAAGAAATATGCCGAGACCCGTGACGCCAGCCTGATCTGGGAAGGCCATAAGGCTGGTCGTCACATCGGCTATTGCCACATCGAGAAGCTGCACAACCTCGAAGCGCTGCCCTCGACCGGCTTCATGGTGTCATGCTTCCCGGTCAAGATCGAACGCGCCTCAGCCGGCTGGACCCGCGCCGTCGCGATCATCGACGATTAGCGCAAGCCGTCTGATATTCCTGCGCCACGGCCGGTCACGCGACCCGCCGTGGCGTTTTGTTCCTGGGCATCCGCGCCGTCAGCCTCGCGCCGGGGAACATCCGCTTCCGAAAGACTTTTCACCCGCTTCGCGCGCGAGTCCGGGCGGCAAAGCGGCTCTCAAAAGAATCTGCTCCCCGCACCCGGATCGGCAATAGTTTCTTCCCCTCCCGCGCCCTGCATTTGCAAAGCCGTTTCCTTGCGGAAAGCGGTCAGTGATGCCATTTTCTGAGCATCGGCGAGGCGTTGAAGGCGCTCGACAGAGCAGCAACGCCAGCCAGACGCGCCACAAGGCGCGACGCCACACCAATCACTGCCAACCCATAGCCAGCAAGACCAGCTTGCCGGAACGCTGCCTCTTGTCCGCATCCGTTGCGGCCGGGTTCACGCGTGCCTGCAAGCACCATGTTTCAAACAGAGGATTTTGTCGTGCGCATCACCGGACCTGGTCGCTTCATCGCCCGATCGCTTGTCGCAGCGTCTGCGATGTTCGGCGCATGCTCGGCCCATGCCGTCGACGCCTGGCCGTCGCGCACGATCAAGCTCGTGGTTCCCTTCCCGGCTGGCGGCGCCGCTGACGCCATCGCTCGTGTCTATGCCGACAAGCTCGGCGAAGCGCTGAAGCAGACCGTGGTCATCGAGAACAAGGCCGGCGCCGGAACGGCGATTGCTGCGGACTATGTCGCGAAGGCTGCGCCCGACGGTTACACGCTGTCGCTGGCATCGGCTGGACAGCTGACGATCCTGCCGCACGTCAACAAGACCATCAATTACGACCCGTTCAAGAGTTTCGTGCCGGTGTCGAACCTCGCCACCGTGAACTACGTACTCGCGGCAAGCCCGAACGCACCGTTCTCAACCGTCAAGGAACTGGTTGAGGCGGCGCACAAGGATCCCGGCAAGTACACCTACTCGTCCTGCGGCCCGGGCACCCTGTGCCACCTGAGCGGCGAACTGTTCAAGAGCCTGACCGACACCGACCTGCTTCACGTGCCGTTCAAGGGAAGCTCGCCTGCCGTCAATGCCCTGCTCGGCAACCAGGTGAACCTGTCGGTCGATACGCTCACGGTGCTCGCGCCGCAGGTGAAGGACGGCAAGGTCAAGGGCCTGGTCGTCACAAGCCGCGAGCGTTCGCCGCAACTGCCTGATGTCCCGACTGCGAGTGAAGTCGGCCTGAAGGATTTCGTCGTCGACAGCTGGTTCGGCCTTGCTGCACCGGCCGGCACGCCGGACGCAATCGTTCGCCGCCTCAATGACGAGGTGGTGCGGATCGGCGAGCTGCCGGAAGTGCGCGCGCGCTTCGCTGTGCTCGGCGTGAGCGTGACGACGTCCACGCCGGAGGGCTTCGCCAAAACGATCCGCGAAGATTACGACCGCTGGGGCAAGGTTGTCGACTTGTCAGGGGCCAGGCTTTACTGACAGACACGACTATCGATCATTATCGAGGGGGCTAACGGCCAGGGTCGTTAGCCCCCTTTTTTATTTTACTAGGAAGCGTTTGCGCTGACATCAGAACCTAGCGCTGGAAGGTGAGGTGGATGGTGCCGCTCTCTGCCGTTTCCGACTTGATCGTGTAGCCGGTTTCCAGGCCACGCAGATCGTCCCACAGGCGTATCCCGCGCCCCAGCACAATCGGCGCAATGGCAACATGAAGACGGTCGACAAGACCGGCCTTGAGAAAGTCGCGAACCATGCTGGGTCCTCCGCCAATCCTCACATCCTTGCCGTTTGCGACACTGACTGGCCTGCTGCAGCGCATCGATCGGGCTGACGTTGAGGAAGTGGAACGTGGTGCCACCCGCCATCTCGATGGAGGGTCGTGGCTTGTGGGTAAGGACAAAGACCGGGCAGCGGAACGGCGGCTCGTCGCCCCACCACCCCTTCCAGTTCGGATCATCGGGAAAGTTGTGCAGGCCGAACATGCCTGCGCCCATGATCTCGGCGCCGACATTGCTGAAGTAGTCCTTCGCATAGTCGATCGTCGACGCCAGTGGTGCCTTTGCCGCTGGTGTCCTTGAGCACGCGCTCACGGAATGTTCGTGTTGCCGCATAGGCGCCGACGAGACGCGACCAGTCCTCGCCGAACGGGTTTTCGGGCGTCTGGTCCGTCGTTGTCGCGAAACCATCGAGCGAAATCATGAAGATCGACACGAACTGCCATGCGCGGCCTCCTTCTGATTGGGTTCTTGCCGCCTGAGGCCGAGCAGCGGCGGTTACTAAGGTAGATACCTTTATAATCCTCAGCCAAACACTAAGGCAAGTACCTTATTGTTGTTGACCCGTGCCTCGATCCGATCTACCCAGTCACATGCCTTACCATTCGACCCCGCTCGATCTCGCCTTTCACGCCCTCAGCGACCCGACCCGCCGCGCCGTGGTGTCGCGGCTGGTCGAGGGCGAGTTGCCGGTCAGCGCCCTGGCCGAGCCTTTCGACATGGCGCTGCCCTCCTTCGCCCAGCATCTCAAGGTGCTGGAAGATTGCGGGCTGATCGTCAGCGAGAAGCGCGGGCGCAGCCGCTGGTGCCGGCTGGTGCAGGCGCGCTTCGACGAGGCGGCGGACTGGATGGAAGCTGAGCGCCAGCGCTGGGCCGAGCGGCTGGATCGGCTGGAAACCTATTTGGACAAGACGGAAGAGGACTGACGATGGCAGGAAGCTGTTTGAGACCTGGTCGCTCGACCGCGAAATCGTGCTGGTCAAGGTGCTCAACCACCCGCGCGATAAGGTCTTTGCCGCCTGGATGGACCCGGAGGCGCTGGCGCAATGGTATGGACCGGCCGGCCTCACGATCGAGAACCACGAGGCCGATATCCGCGAGGGCGGGGTCTGGCGGTTCGACATGGTGGGCGTGTTCGAAGGCCAGGAGCAACGCTTCCCCAACCTCATGCGCTTCCTGAAGATCGTGCCGAACGAGCGGATCGTGATGGACTATGGCACGCCCGGAGCCCGACGACCCCGACCGCTTCCGCATCACGGTGACCTTCGATGAGCAGGCCGACGGCAAGACCGTGCTGACCATGCGCCAGCTCCACCCCAGCCGCGAACGGCGTCAGGTGGTCATCGGCTTTCGGCGCGGTGGAATACGGAATGCAGACGCTGGACGGCCTCGCCGCCTGGCTGAATGGCGGAGCGCCGCCCGTTTAGGCGGACACGCGTCGGGTCACAGTGCCCATCGACGAGCGTTGTGTTCGTCCGCGACACGCAGAATCAGCGGCGCGCGCCGCCGCGTGATGCGAGTGCGATGGTCAGGGGCAGTATCACGCGGTAGGAAAAAATTGGCGGGGAATGGCGGAGAGGGAGGGATTCGAACCCTCGATAGGCTTGCACCTATGCCGCATTTCGAGTGCGGTACAATCAACCACTCTGCCACCTCTCCAGGCCGGCGTCGGGAAGCCCGACGGGTTGTGAGCGATCTTCTAGGCGAGACCGTCGAGGGATACAAGTGCCTCGACGGCGTTCCCGACGACAAAAAATGCAAAATGGCCTGTCGCGCTCATCGCCCCGATACAGCCAAAAGCTGTGTCACCACAATAGGCACAAGGCCCGCTTGCGACGGGCACGTCTCCCGCGTGCGGATGCAACACCGAACTCACAGTCCGTGCGCCTTCCTGTCCGTCAGAAGTACGCGGCCAAGCCTGTGACCTGATAGCTCAGGCTTTGCTGCCGGACTTGAGACGGGCGCTGGCCTTTGGCTTCGCCTTGTCCTTCTCCTTGTCCTTGGTTTTGTCGCCGGGCTTCTTGTCCTTATCCTTATCCTTATCCTTGCTCTTGTTATCGTTGTCCTTATCGTTCGCTTTCGCCTTGCTCGACGACGATGCATCCGGTTTGGCTGGCTTGATCGGCTTGGCGCGGTTGGTGAACCTGGCGTTGCCGAGGCCGGTGCCGATGGTGAGCACGCCCCAGCGCGACACATCCTGCATGAAGGGCGCTTCGCTGAGACCCTGCACCACGCCGTCGTTATGCATCAGCACCAGCGTATCGTGGCCCGAGATCGTCGGGATCGCTTCGACGATGATCGCCGGCAGGTTGAACCGGCTGCTCTCCCAATTGCCCGGCAGGTTCTGGGCGCCCTTGGCGATCGAGCCATCCGGCTGGATCGCGCCCGGACAAGAGATGCCGATAAAAGGCGCCAGCTTGAGGCCCTCCTCGTCAGCGGCCTTGATCAGCTTGCCCAGCATCTTGACCAGACGCTCCACCGCGCTCTCGCGCGTCGGATCGTCATCGACGTGGCGCCACAGATCGAACCGCCAGACCGCCGCCTTGGAGAGATCGGTGGCTTTCTGCCAGTTTGGCTTGACCACGCCGCAACGGATGTTGGAGCCGCCGATATCGACCGCAAGGATGCTGTCATACCCTTCAAAGATCCACGACGGCGCGAGATGCAGGCAGCCGATCAGCCCCGCTTCGTCCGGATGATTGCGGATCGGCACCATCTCGATAGCAATCTCCTTGGCCTTCAGCATGGCTCTGGCCCGGGCTATCGCCAGTTCGCCAGTGCGGCCTTCACGAAAGCCGCCGCCCACCACGATCCGCTCGGTGTCGGCCCAGCCTTTTGACTTGAGAAAACGCCCGGTGACATAGGCCAATTGCTCCGCGAACGCCTCGATCGCGCCCTGCACCATGGCGGCAGCCTCAATGTCGTCGCCAAGCAGCGCTGCCTCGAAGTCACGCTTGGATGATTCCTCGCTGTGCTCGTCGCCCAGCGCGTCCTCGCCGTTGACGCGATGCACAACCCGGATGCCCTCCAGGATATCGATGAACGCCCCCCGGCTGGCGCGGTCGCCTAAAAATCCGTTTTCGTCCTTGATCTCAATGTTATAGGTATCGACTTCCACCGAGGGCAGACGATTGGCGCCATGCTGTCCGATTGCCGCCCCTTTGGTACCTTCCGCCACACCATGCTCCTCCCGTTAAGTTCCAGAACAATGCGCGGAGCCTCGTTTGGTTTCAGGTATGACCATGCAGGCGACAGCGGATCGAATAACCCGCCGCCACACGGGAAAACCTTGACTCACTCAAAGTTGCGGCTATAAGTCCGGCAACGGCGCAGGCTCTGTCTCGCGCCGCTTATCTTTTTGTGGCTGCTGGCAACGACCAGGGGCTCGTCTGGATAGCGCAACCGGTCGGTTTCTGGCCGCGCGCACCTCACCGGGCGCTCGTATACTGGCCAAAATGGCCGGATGTGACGCCCACTTCGACTGATAAAAAGCCCGTCCGAATCTGTTTTGCGAGACGGGGATCCGAACACGAAGGAATAAAACGATGTTCGCAGTCATCAAAACTGGCGGCCGGCAGTACCGTGTCGTTGCAGATGATGTACTCACAATTGGCAAGATCGCTGGCGAAGTTGGAACGATTATCCAGCTGCCGGAAGTTCTTGTTGTTGGTGGCGAGACGCCCGTTCTCGGCGTGCCGACGGTTGCTGGTGCAACGGTCGCGGCTGAAGTTCTGGACCACAAGCGCGGTGACAAGGTCATTGCGTTCAAGAAGCGTCGCCGCAAGAATTCTCGCCGCAAGCGCGGCTACCGTGATGAGCTGACTGTTCTGCGCATCACCGAGATCCTGACGGACGGCAAGTCGCCGACCATCGGTCCACGCGTGAAGAAGGCGGCTGCTGCTCCGGCTGAATAAGCCAAGCGCAAAAGCTAACGTGATTGAATGTGAGATCAGTTCGTCAACGAATTGGTCTAGGGATCAGTGAGATTGGAGACGAGCCATGGCTCATAAGAAAGCAGGCGGTTCATCACGAAATGGCCGCGATTCAGCTGGTAAACGACTGGGTGTGAAGGCATTCGGCGGCGAACTGGTCATTCCGGGCAACATTATCGCGCGTCAGCGCGGCACCACCTGGCATCCAGGTGACAACGTTGGCATGGGCACCGACCATACCCTGTTCGCCAAGGTTGCCGGCCACGTGCAGTTCCGCACCCGCGGTAACGGTCGCACGTTCGTATCGGTTTTGCCCGTTGCGAAACAGG
The DNA here is from genome assembly GCA_963717905.1 of uncultured Alphaproteobacteria bacterium. Taxonomy (GTDB): domain Bacteria; phylum Pseudomonadota; class Alphaproteobacteria; order Rhizobiales; family Xanthobacteraceae; genus Tardiphaga. The sequence goes on along the minus strand of CAVQXM010000006.1, from coordinate 622,768 downwards.
CCGCCGAGTAACACGGTGGACAAATTGAAGTCTGCCGGGTCCTGTTGAACCGGCAGAGCTTCCACAAGCTCCAAGGGGAGGCGGGTACACCGGCCTCCCCTTTTTTTCGCGCACTTTCCACGTGATTGTGCTGAGGAGCTAACTGATGTTGCAGGAACTTCAGACACAGAATCTGAGCCCGCAGGCGAATTGCGTCGTCGAAACCGAGCGGCTGACGCTGCGCAAACCGACCCTCGCCGATCTCACCAACATCGTCCGCCTCGCCAACGACATTCGCATCGCGCAGACCATGCGCCGGATGCCACACCCCTATCTGGCCGATCACGCCTTTGCGCTGCTCGACAGCAACCGCAACGTTTTCCTGGTCGAAAAACTTCAGCAACCAGTCGGCATGGTCGAAGTGAGCCGCCACGATCTCGACACGGCGGACCTCACCCTGTGGCTTGGCGTTGATCACGCCGGCATGGGCTATGCGACGGAGATCGCCCGCGCCGCGATTGACCTGACATTCGAACACGAAGCGATCCAGCAGATCACCGCAAGCGCCCGCGTCGCCAACCCGGCTGCGCGTAACGTGCTGGAAAAGTGCGGCTTCCAATGGATCGGCGTCGAGTTGCATCGCTACGAGGCGCTCGGCTCGTCGACGCCGGTGGATTGCTTCCGGCTGAACCGCAGCGTGTGGGCGTCGCTCAAGCACTGGACCCCGGCGACCAAACGCTGATCGATGGCCGCCCCGTCTCGCGCGCACTGCGAGAAGGGCCAGCCGGTTACTCGCCGACGGTCGTGACCTCGCCCGTGCCGCGGCCGAGCTGCTGCTCGCGGATGAAGATATACAGCCCGGCGGCGACGATGATCATGGCGCCGATCAGCGTCGCCACGGTCGGCATCTCGTTGAACACGATGTAGCCGAAGATCACCGCCCAGATGATCATCGTGTACTGATAGGGCACAACCACACTCGCCGGCGCGAGCTTGAGCGACAGGTTGACGCTCAGCAGCGCGGAGACGGACACCACCGCCGCCAGCACGAACAGCCCGGCGTCGGGCAGCGTCGGCGTGATCCAGCCGAACGGCGACAGGATCAGACCGAATGTAAATGTGCCGAGAAACTGCGACGTCGTCAGCACGATATTCGGCGTCGACCGCAGCGACCGCGTAATCAGCATCAGGGCCGCGAATGACATGCTGCCTGCCAGTGCAATCAGCGCTGGCCATGAAATGGTTTCAGACGACGGCTGCAATGCGATCAACACGCCGACGAAACCAATGGCAATCGCCGTCCAGCGCCGCCAGCCGACATCCTCGCGCAGGAAGATCGCCGAGCCCGCCGTGACGAAGATAGGACATGCGAGGTAGTAGGTGATCACGTCAGCAAGCGGCAGATAATGCGCTGCGAGGAAGAAGGCCGCGACCTCGATACTCGACAGGATGACACGGATCACCTGCAGCCCCGGCCGCTCAATGACGCGGAACTCGTGCCGCTGACGCCAGATCATCGGCGCGAGCAGCACGAAGGCCGCGGCTGCGCGGAGCAACAACAATTGCCCGACCTGATAGGTCGCGACGAGATACTTGCCGATGGCGTCGCCGAATGAAAAGAGCCAGATACCAAGAAGCATTAAGCCGATACCAGCAACGCGCGCGGATCTATGGTCCGCCGAGACCCTCCAGAAACCCATATTCTTTTGATCCACTCGAAAGGCCCTGAAGCCGGAACTGGTGAACTGCATTGAGGTCGGTTATAGCGCTGCTATGTCGTGCTGTAAGGTCTGATGCGGTTTGGTCGCGCGGTCTCGCCCGGCTTCTTCGGTTGCTGCAATCAGCCCTCTGCTATACGGATACCCCATGAAATTCCTTGACGAAGCCAAAGTTTACATCCGTTCCGGCGATGGCGGAAACGGCTGCGTTGCGTTCCGCCGCGAAAAGTTCATCGAATTCGGTGGCCCGAGCGGCGGCAATGGCGGCCGCGGCGGCGATGTCATCATTGAAGCCACCGACGGCCTCAACACTCTGATCGACTATCGCTATCAGCAGCACTTCAAGGCGCCCAAGGGCACCAACGGCATGGGCAAGGATCGCCACGGCGCCAATGGAAAGGCCATCGTGCTGAAGGTGCCGGTCGGCACGCAGATCATCGACGAGGATCGCGAGACCCTCATTCACGACTTCACCTCGCTCGGAGAACGTTACGTGCTGGCCGAAGGCGGCAACGGCGGTTTCGGCAACGCGCATTTCAAGAGCGCGACCAATCGCGCGCCGCGCAACGCCAATCCGGGCCAGCCCGGCGAGGAACGCTGGATCTGGCTGCGGCTGAAGCTGATCGCTGACGCCGGCCTGGTCGGCCTGCCGAACGCCGGCAAATCGACATTCCTGTCGAAGGTCAGCGCCGCCAAGCCGAAGATTGCCGATTATCCGTTCACCACCCTGCATCCGCAGCTTGGCGTCGTGAACGCCGATGGCCGCGAATTCGTACTGGCGGATATTCCCGGCCTGATCGAAGGCGCGCATGAAGGCGCAGGTCTCGGCGACAGGTTCCTCGGTCACGTCGAACGCTGCCGCGTGCTGCTGCATCTGATCGACGCCACCTGCGAACACGCGGGCAAGGCCTACAAGACGGTGCGTGGCGAGCTGGAAGCCTATGCCGGCGAGCTCACCGACAAGATCGAGATCGTCGCGCTGAACAAGATCGACGCGGTGACGCCGGAGGAGCTGAAGCAGCAGCGCGACCGGCTGAAGCGTGCGGCGAAGAAGATGCCGCTGCTGATCTCCGGCGGCCAGTGGCGAAGGCGTCCCCGAAGCGCTGCGCGCCCTCGTTGCGATCATCGGCGAAGCTCCGGTGTCGGACAAGGCCAAGGCTGACGCACCTGAACCATGGACGCCAGATCTGTTATAACGGATGCTGCTCGTCTCATCACGCTTAAGGCCAGGCTGATTGCCTGGCCGATTGTCCCGATTGCAAAAAGCTGCAGCCATGGCGCTCCCCAAGCTCGAGAATTTTCGCCGCATCGTCGTCAAGGTCGGCTCGTCACTGCTGATCGATTCCGCCGCAGGCAAGGTGAAGGCCGCCTGGCTGGCGGCGCTGGCTGAAGACATTGCCAAGCTGCACGCCGACGGGCGTGAGGTGCTGGTGGTGTCGTCGGGCTCGATCGCGCTGGGCCGCAGCCATCTGAAATTGCCGCGCGGACCGCTCAAGCTGGAAGAGAGCCAGGCCTGCGCCGCTGTCGGCCAGATTCAACTCGCGCGAATCTGGTCCGAGGTGCTGGCTGCCCACGGCATCGGCGCCGGACAGATCCTGGTGACGCTGCAGGACACCGAAGAGCGCCGCCGTTACCTCAATGCACGTTCGACCATCGGCAAGCTGCTCGAATGGCGCGCCGTTCCGGTCATCAACGAGAATGACACCGTCGCCACGACGGAAATTCGCTACGGCGATAACGACCGCCTTGCGGCGCGCGTCGCCACCATGGCCTCGGCGGATCTGTTGATCCTGCTCTCCGATATCGACGGATTGTACACCGCGCCGCCTGGCGCAAACCCCGACGCCAAATTGATTCCGGTAGTCGAGTCGGTCACGGCCGATATCGAATCCATGGCGGGCGCGGCGGAATCCGAACTGTCGCGCGGCGGCATGTACACCAAGATCGAGGCCGCCAAAATCGCGACCACTGCCGGCACGCATATGATCATCGCCAATGGCAAGATCGAACACCCCCTGCGCGCCATCGCCGAGGGCGGACGCTGCACCTGGTTCCTCAGCCTTGGCGAGCCGGTGACGGCGCGCAAGCGCTGGATCGCGGGATCGCTCGAGCCCAAGGGCACGCTGACCATCGACGCTGGCGCGGTGACAGCGCTGCGCGCTGGCAAGAGCCTGTTGCCAGCCGGCGTGATCCGCGTTGACGGGCATTTTGCGCGGGGCGATGCGGTCATCGTTCGTGGCCCGGACGCCGATGAGATCGGCCGCGGCCTTGTCGCCTACGACACCGCGATCGCCGCGCAGATCATGGGTCACACCACCCGGCAGATCACCGACATCGCTCGGCGAACCGGCAATCGTATCGCGATGATTCACCGCGATGACCTCGTCATCGGCGTGGTCGGCGGCTAATCCCGCCCAACGGCCCGTCAGCCATTGGCTGAGCGGGCGGGAACCGGTACTCTTCTCATGCAGTTGCATTCGCTTTGACCTTGGCGCGGCAACCGCCTATTCCTATATGCCTGCTACAACCTCTGCTCGTCTGGACCAAGAATGACCGCCTCTTTGAAAGCCATTGATGGCAACGCCAGCCTGTCGGCGCTGATGAATGACCTTGCGCGCGACGCCCGCGCCGCAGCGCGCGTTCTGGCGTTGGCCCCACCTGAGCAGAAAAACCGCGCGCTGACGGCCATTGCCGCTGCGCTGCGCGCCAACGCCGCGGAGCTGATCAAGGCCAACGCCGAAGACGTCGCTGACGCCCGGGCTCATGGCGCGAGCGATTCCTTTCTCGACCGCCTGACGCTGACCGAAGCGCGCGTCGCCAGCATGGCCACTGACGTCGAAACCGTGCGCGGCATTCCCGATCCCGTCGGCGAAGTCACTGAACGCTGGACCCGGCCGAACGGCATGACCATCGAGCGCGTGCGCGTGCCGCTCGGCGTGATCGGCGTGATCTTTGAAAGCCGGCCGAACGTCACCGCCGACGCCGGCGTGCTGTGCCTGAAGGCTGGCAATGCCGTGATCCTGCGCGGTGGTTCGGACAGCCAGCGCTCCTGCCGCGCGATCCATCAGTGTCTCGTGGCTGGCCTCCGTGAAGCTGGGCTACCGGAAGCCGCGATCTCGCTGGTGCCGACGCGCGATCGCGAAGCGGTCGGCCTGATGCTATCGGGCCTCAGCGGCAATATCGACGTCATCGTGCCGCGCGGCGGCAAGAGCCTTGTTGCACGTGTCGAGGCTGAAGCCCGCGTGCCGGTGTTCGCGCATCTCGATGGCGTCAACCACGTTTTTGTCGACCGCGCCGCTGATCTCGCCATGGCCAAGGCCGTTATCGTCAACGCCAAAATGCGCCGCCCAGGCGTCTGCGGCGCAGCCGAGACCGTGCTGATCGACCGTCCCGTTGTCGCGACGCATCTGCAGCCGCTGATTGCTGCACTGATCGACGCCGGCTGCGAAGTGCGCGGTGACGCTGAAGTTCAGAAGGCTGACTCACGCGTCAAGGCTGCAACCGACAGCGACTGGGAAACCGAGTACGAAGCCCCGATCATCGCCATGCGCGTCGTCGATGGCGTTGATGAAGCGCTGGCGCATGTGCAGCGTTACAGCTCCGGTCATACCGACGCGGTAATTACGGAAGACCCGGCCATCGCGGCGCGTTATCTCAATGAGGTCGATTCCGCGATTGTCGCGCATAACGCCTCGACGCAATTCGCCGACGGCGGCGAGTTTGGCTTCGGCGCCGAAATCGGCATCGCCACCGGCAAGTTTCACGCGCGCGGCCCGGTCGGCGCGCAGCAACTCACCAGCTTCAAGTATCGCGTTCACGGAACCGGCCAGACCAGGCCGTGATCCGGATGCGGCACAGGGCAAAGGGCTAGGCTGCCATGCAGCGGGAGGTGTCGTCGCAGCCGCCGCCAGCGCTCGGCCTGCCGCTCTACGCGCCGGGCATGCGGATCGGCCTGCTCGGCGGTTCGTTCAATCCGCCGCATCAGGCGCACCGCGCCATCAGCCTGTTCGCCATGAAACGCCTGCAACTCGACCGGGTGTGGTGGTTGGTGTCGCCGGGCAATCCGCTGAAGGACAATTCGTCCATCAAGGCGCTGGCGATGCGGGTGCAAGCCGCCGATCGCGTCGCCAATCATCCGCGCATTGACGTCACCGCCTTTGAGGACGCAATCGGCACCCGACGCACCAGCGACACCCTCGACGTGCTGGTACGCCGCTGCATCGGCCCGAAGTTCGTCTGGCTGATGGGGGCAGACAATCTCGCCCAGTTCCATCGCTGGCATAATTGGCGCGGAATCGCCGCCACCATGCCGATTGCAGTGGTGGATCGGGCCGGAATGGGGTTTAAGGGCCTGGCAAGCCGCGCGGCGCAAAGTCTGGGCCGCTCCCGCATTCCGCAAGAGGATGCGGCGAGCCTGGTGGATTGCGCGCCGCCCGCGTGGGTATTTCTGACGGGCATCCGGCTGGATTTGTCCTCAACCACCCTCCGGAACCCGGACGGTAGTTGGAAAACGTGATAATTTTCTAACAGGCATGATGTGGCTGGTTTTGTATAATCGTCATATCCACATGAGTAGATATCGTTGCGATCACACCAGATCGCGCATGCAGTGAAAGGAATGGTCCCTGACCACATCTGATTTGTCGAAGTCGGCTTCAGCGAAATCGCGCAAAGCATCGACATCCAAGAAAGCCGCAGCCGCCCCTGCCGATGGCAGCCTGGTGGACGCCGAGATTGCCGGCGCGGCCCCTGCAAAGCCCAAGAAGGTAGCCGTTAAGAAGGCTGCGCCGAAAAAAGACGGCGCCGCACCGAAGACGGCTGCGCGCAAGACAGCGGCGACCACTGCGCCACGCAAGACCCCTGTTCGCAAGAAGGCTGTCGTCGCAGACCATTGTTGAGCCGACAGTTGAACCTGCGGATGAGAGCCCGCTGCTGAAGCTGGTGCTCGACGGCCTCGATAACATCAAGGCTGAAGAGACCGTCACCATCGACCTGCGTGGTCGGTCCGCGTTTTCGGATTTCATGGTGATCACGTCTGGCCGCTCCAACCGCCATGTCGGCGCAGTTGCGGACAACGTCGTGAAGGCGCTCAAGGAAAACGGGTACAAGTCGATCCACATCGAAGGCATGGCCAATTGCGATTGGGTGCTGATCGATACGGGCGATGTCATTGTCCACGTCTTCCGGCCCGAAGTGCGCGAGTTCTACAACCTCGAACGGCTGTGGGCGCCGAACGCGTCAGCCGCCCAGTCGGCGTAACAAAGGTCCATGCGCTGCCTGCCAGCGCATGGGTGCGAGGTGGAATGCGCCTGATCGTGATCTCTGTCGGCCGGTTGAAGAACGGGCCGGAACGCGAGCTTGCCGATCGCTATCGCGCCCGGTTTGACGACATTGGCCGCAAGCTTGGCTTTCGCGGGTTGGACGTGCTCGAACTGCCGGAGAGCCGCGCCCGCGACAGTACAACGCGAATCAGCGAGGAAGCCGCGGCGATCGCGGCGCTGATCCCCGAGAAGTCGAGCCTCGTCGTGCTGGATGAGCGCGGCGGCAGTGTCGACAGCGCGTCGTTCGCCAGGCAGATCGGCCGATGGCGTGATGAATCGGTTCCCGCCTGCGTCTTCGTGATCGGCGGCGCCGACGGACTTTCGCCCGAATTGCGGCGCAGAGCCAAACTCGGCATTGCTTACAGTGCAGCAACATGGCCGCACCAGATGGTGCGCGTTATGCTATTGGAACAAATCTACCGGGCAGCAACCATTCTGGCTGGCCACCCCTATCATCGGGCCTGATCCGGCTCCTTCGACGAATTTGAGAGCTTCATTGCAACGGCAAGTCTCGCTCGGCCCAGACCTGACACGGCGACACCTGCAGGCCGCACCATGGCGCACGCCTGCTGCTGCACTGGCTGCACTGGCCGTGTCGATGTGCCTCGCGAAGGATCTCGCCGCACAAACACCTGGCCTGCCCGCCGAGCCCGCCGCCGCGCCTTCGCCGATCGAAGAGACGATGCGGCAACGCGAGCGCGAACTTGGCGCCGCGCGCGAACAGCAGCGCCGCGCCGATGAGCTGCAGCAGAAACTCAAGGCGGAAATCGCCGCAATCGGCCAGGACCGCAGCAAGCTCAACCAGGAGCTGATCGACGTCGCCGCCCGGGTCCGCGCGGTCGAGACCCGCATCGCCGACACCGAAGCGCGGCTGCGCCCGCTCGACGCGCGCGAGGCCGACGTGCGCAATTCGCTCACCGCACGACGGAGCGAGATCACCGAAGTGCTGGCGGCGTTGCAACGCGCCGGACGCCGCGCCCCGCCCGCCCTGCTGGTGACGCCGGAAGACGCGCTGAATTCGCTGCGTACAGCAATGCTGCTCGGCTCGGTCGTGCCAGAGATGCGCGCCCGCACCGCCAAGCTGGTCGATGATCTCGCCGAACTCGTGCGGCTGCGCAAATCCATCGACCAGGAGCGCGCATCGCTGACGTCCGATGGCGCCAAGCTGGCGGACGAACAGACACGCCTCGCCGGCTTGATTCGCGAGCGCCAGAATCAGCAAGCCAGCGTTCAGGCCAACCTGCAGGCCGAGGCAACGCGCGCCGTTGCACTGTCACGCCAGGCCGACGATCTGCAGGGCCTGATCCGCAAGATGGAGCAGGAGATCGCCAGCGCCGCGCGCGCCGCAGCCGAAGCGGAGGCCGCCGCCAGGGCAGCTGCAGCCGCCGAGGCGGCCCAGACCGCCGCCCAGGCTGCGCAGGCGGCGAAGGCCGCGGAAGCTGCGCGCAAGAATCCGGCGCGCATGAAGCCTGCGGTAGCATTTGCATCCGCCAAGGGAACATTGCCATTCCCGGTCAACGGCACCACCTTACGTTCGTACGGCAGCTCCGACGGCGTCGGCGGCGCGTTCAAGGGTATGTCCTTCGCCAGTTTCCCCGGCGCGCAGGTCACATCCCCGTGTGATGGATGGGTTGTCTATGCCGGACCCTTTCGGACCTACGGACAACTCTTGATCCTGAATGCCGGTGGTGGGTATCATGTGTTGATCGCCGGGATGGATAAGATTTCGGTTAACATTGGCCAGTTCATTTTGACCGGAGAACCGGTTGCAATGATGGGGTCGTCGTCCCGCGTGGCGTCCGTCCTCTCCGCCAGCGTTAATCAACCCGTCCTCTACGTTGAGTTTCGTAGAGACGGTACTCCAATCGATCCGGGCCCATGGTGGGCCGCAAGTGTAGGCGAAAAGGTTCGCGGATGATGCGCAAGACTTCAATCGTACTTCTGAGTGTCGCTGCTGGCGCCGCGCTGACGCTGTTTGTAACGCAGCCCCGTACCGTGCTCATGGGAACGACGGCGCGCGCAGCAACGTCTGACACCTACCGTCAGCTAAACCTGTTCGGCGATGTCTTCGAACGTGTGCGCAGCGACTACGTTGAAAAGCCGGACGACAGCAAGCTGGTCGAATCGGCCATCAGCGGCATGCTGACCGGGCTTGATCCGCATTCGAGTTACATGGACGCGAAGAGCTTCCGCGACATGCAGGTGCAGACCCGCGGTGAATTCGGCGGCCTCGGCATCGAGGTGACGATGGAAGACGGCCTGATCAAGGTTGTCTCGCCGATCGACGACACCCCGGCGTCAAAGGCCGGCATCCTCGCCAACGACATCATCATCAACCTCGACGACGAAGCCGTGAAGGGCCTGACCCTGAACCAGGCTGTCGACAAGATGCGCGGCCCGGTCAACACCAAGATCCGGCTGAAGATCATCCGCAAGGGGCAGGAGAATCCGCTCGACGTCACGCTGGTCCGCGACAACATCCGGGTTCGCTCGGTGCGCGCCCGTGTCGAAGGCGATGACATCGGCTACATCCGCATCACCACCTTCAACGAACAGACCACCGAGGGCCTGAAGCGCGAAGTCGCGGCGCTGACGACGCAGATCGGCGCTGACAAGCTGAAGGGCTTCATCATCGACATGCGCAACAATCCGGGCGGACTGCTTGAAGAAGCCGTCACCGTGTCGGATGCGTTCCTCGAGCGTGGCGAGATCGTTTCAACGCGCGGCCGTAATGCCGAAGAAACCCAGCGCCGGGTTGCGCGGGCTGGCGATCTGACCAAGGGCAAGCCTGTCGTCGTGCTGATCAACGGCGGCTCGGCCTCGGCATCGGAGATCGTTGCCGGCGCATTGCAGGATCACAAGCGCGCCACGCTGATCGGCATCGCGGTCGTTCGGCAAGGGCTCGGTGCAGACCATCATTCCACTCGGCTCCGGCAATGGCGCGCTGCGCCTGACCACGGCGCGCTACTTCACGCCATCGGGCAAGTCGATTCAGGCCAAGGGCATCGTGCCGGACTATGAAGTTCTGCAGGACGTGCCGGATGAACTGAAGGACAAGGTGGATACCAAGGGCGAAGCTTCGCTGCGCGGCCACCTCAAGTCCGAGGGCGATGAGAAAACCGGCTCGCAGTCCTACGTGCCGCCAGAGGCGAAGGACGACAAGGCGCTCAAGGCCGCGCGCGAACTGCTGCTGCACGGAACCAAGCCTGAGGTCGCCTCAGCGACCGCGCCAGGGGACAAGGCCGCCGTCGACAAGCCGGCAGGCAACAAGGCCGCGAACTAACGCAAGCGGATATCAGTTGACGCAAAGGGGCGGTTCACACCGCCCCTTCTCTTTGCGCAAATGCCCAAGCGACTTTGCGTACCATCCTATGTGCGCCCGGCATATGCAGCTGCAACAGCCCGCCCGTTTTCAATGGCAACGTGATACTCTCGAGGCGGTTTGATTCGCATGGGAGCACGACATTGTCGACGGACGATCTGAGCAGCCCGCTTGGTCAGCAGTCGGCGCGTAGACGTCGACGGCTCCGCTTGCCGTTTTCAGGCGTCCAGTTTGTAACGGTAACGACCGGCGCTTTCGTGCTGGGCTTTGCTGGCTTTGCAATCTTCAACACCAACCCGATGGGCGGCGAGCCCATCACGCGCGTTGAGTTGAAGCCGGTCGCGACGCCCGAGGCTGGCAAGCCAGGTGCCGTCGCCAAGGTGGAATCAACCCCGGTCGCTACGCCGGACAGCCAGCGCACCATCACCATCATCGACGGCTCGAGCGGCGCGCGCACCAGTGTGCAACTGCCAGGCGGCGGCGCCTCAGGCGCCGACAGCAATGCCGATGTCCCCGCAGCGGAAATTGATTCACGCCTGCTCGAAACCTCGCGCTATGGCCTGGTGCCGATCAGCGCGGACGGGCTGAAGCCATTCGAAGTCTATGCTTCAACTGCAGGCCCGGTCGCCGCCAAGGCGAGCACGCTGCCGGTCGTCGCTGTGGTCGTTGGCGGATTGGGCGTTGGCGCAGCCAAGAGCAATGATGCGATTTTGCGCCTTCCGCCGGAAATTACCCTCGGTTTCACGCCCTATGGCAATGACACCAGCAAGCTCGTTGAGACGGCGCGCGCCAACCGTCATGAGGTGTTGCTGCAGGTGCCGATGGAGCCGTTCGACTATCCAGACAATGATCCCGGCCCGCAGACCCTGCTCGCCACCGCCACCAAGGATCAGAATCTCGACCGGCTGACGTGGCACATGAGCCGCTTCCAGGGCTATATCGGCATCGCCAATTTCATGGGCGCGCGTTTCGTCGCCACCGATGCGGCGCTGCAGCCGATCATTGACGACGCCAACAAGCGCGGCTTGGCCTATTTCGACGATGGCTCGTCGCCCCGCAGCACTGCTGGCGCGGCCGCCAATTCGCGCGCCATGCCGTTCGCACGCGCAGACGTCACGCTCGACGCTGCGCCATCGTCGGCCGAGATCGATGCTGCGCTTGGTCGGCTTGAACGCCTCGCCAGGGAACGCGGGACGGCGATCGGCGTCGCCTCGGCCCTGCCGATTTCCATCGAGCGGCTGTCTGCCTGGGCCAAGACGCTGGAAAGCCGCGGTATTCTGCTGGTGCCCCTCAGCTTGGCGATGCAACGCCCGCAGCTGACCCCACGCTTGAACGCGTCAATTCTCTATCCGGATGCCGTTATGCCTAACGGCGCCCCATGAGGGCGGCGGGCGTTTAGTTTTCGTCGGTCAATCTCAGACGTTCTCTTGCCCAGCAAATCACGTTATCAGTTCCGCATTGATGACATCTGGCGTGGACAGGGCTTATTCTATTGATGGCCCGGGTTGGCCGGCTCAACATGCGTTCGATCGACGGAAGAGGCATACCTAAATGACACGCTACGATGACCTCCCCTATCGAACCTGTGTTGGCATGATGCTGATCAACGCTGAGGGGCGCGTCTTCATCGGGCGACGGGCCGGCGGCGTCGACAACGTCGATCAAACCTATGTTTGGCAAATGCCGCAGGGCGGCGTTGATCCCGGTGAGGACCTCTGGGTTGCGGCCAAGCGCGAACTGTTCGAAGAGACCAGCGTTCAGTCCGTTGAGAAGATTGCAGAAATGCCGGATTGGCTGACCTACGATATTCCCCGGACGATCGCCGGGCGGAGCTGGAAGGGCCGTTATCGCGGCCAGCGCCAGAAGTGGTTCGCCATGCGCTTCACGGGCGAGGATTCGGAAATCAACGTCGTCGATCCGATCAGTGGCCATCGTCCGGAGTTCATCAACTGGCGCTGGGAGCCAATGGCGAACCTGCCGGAGCTGATCGTGCCGTTCAAACGCCCGGTCTACGAGAATGTCGTGAAAGAATTCTCGGCCTTGTCGAAGACCTGAGCAGATAGGCTACCTTGTTGCTGACAGATAAGCCCTATCGCCCCAATGTGGGCGTCGCCCTGTTCAACGCCGCCGGTCAGGTCCTGATCGGGCGGCGGTTCGAGAGTGACGGCCCTGAGATCATCCTGCCCGGCCTCGAATGGCAAATGCCACAGGGCGGCATCGACGCCGACGAAGACCCGCGCCTCGCCGTGATGCGCGAACTGTGGGAAGAGACCGGCGTCAGCAATGCCGACTATCTCGCCGAGACGGACTGGCTGGCCTACGACTTCCCGCCCTTCGACGGCCCCGACCATCGCTTCAAGCTGTTTCGCGGCCAGAGGCAGAAATGGTTTGCCCTGCGTTTCACCGGCGACGAGAGCGAGATCGATCCGCTGACGCCGCGCAACGGCCAACCGGCTGAATTCGACGCCTGGCGCTGGGAGCGGCTCGACCGCGTCGCCGAACTTGTCGTGCCGTTCCGCCGCGAGGTCTATCGCGAAGTCGCCCGCGCCTTCGCGCCGTTTGCGGCAGATGACCGGGCCTAGGTTTCAGTCCGCTATCCGTTGAACCCGTCATGCCCGGCACAACGCCAGGCATGACGGCTCTATGATCGCCGCTCAGATGCCCGCCATCATCACGTATTTGATCTCGACAAACTCATCCATGCCGTGACGCGAACCTTCGCGGCCGAGGCCGGATTCCTTGACGCCGCCGAATGGCGCAACCTCTGTCGTGATCAGCCCTGTGTTGACGCCGACCATGCCGGACTCCAGCGCCTCCGCCACGCGCCAGATCCGTCCGATATCACGGGAGTAGAAATAAGACGCGAGGCCGAACGGCGAGTCATTGCACATGGCGATGACGTCGGCCTCCTCCTTGAACCGAAACACCGGCGCCAGTGGCCCGAAGGTTTCCTCACGCGCGACCAGCGCGTCAGGCCGGACATTGGCAAGCACCGTCGGCTCGAAGAATGTGCCGCCGAGCGCATGTCGCTTGCCGCCCGTGACGATCTTGCCGCCATGATCAAGCGCATCGGCGATATGCGCCTCGACCTTCTTCACCCCGTCCGGATTGATCAGCGGCCCCTGCGTGACGCCATCGTCGACGCCATTGCCGACTTTCATCGCCGCGACCTTCTTCGATAGCTTCTCGACGAACTGATCGTAGATGCCGTCCTGCGCGTAAATGCGGTTGGCGCACACACAGGTCTGCCCCATGTTGCGAAACTTCGACACCATCGCGCCGTCAACTGCGGCGTCGATATCAGCGTCGTCGAACACCACGAAGGGTGCATTGCCGCCGAGCTCAAGGCCAAGCTTCTTCACGCCGACTGCGGCCTGCTCATAGAGGATCTTGCCGACCTCGGTCGAACCGGTGAAACCAACGAAGCGCACGGCGGGGTGCTTGCACAATACCTTGCCGATATCAGACGAGCGCCCGGTAACGACGTTGAACGCGCCCTTCGGCACGCCGGCGCGCTGCGCCAGTTCGGCCAGCGCCAGCGCCGACAGCGGCGTTTCATTCGCCGGCTTCAATACGACGGTGCAGCCGGCGGCCAGCGCCGGCGAGACCTTGCGGGTGATCATCGAATGAGGGAAATTCCACGGCGTGATCGCTCCGCACACGCCGATCGGCTGACGGATCGCGAGCAGCCTTGCATCCGGGCGCGGCGACGGGATCGTCTCGCCGTAAATCCGGCGCGCCTCTTCAGCGTAGAACTCGATATAGGCTGCCCCGATATCGACCTCGCCCAATGCTTCAGCGAGTGGCTTGCCTTGCTCCGAGGTCAGGATCAGCGCGAGATCCTCGCGGTTGGCGATGATCAGCTCAAACCATTTGCGCAGCACCGTGGCGCGATGTTTCGCCGTCTGCTTCGCCCACAGCGGAAACGCCCGTTCCGCAGCCTCGACAGCGCGCGTGGTTTCATCCGCGCCGAAGCGGGGCACTTGCGCCAGCGTCTCGCCCGTCGCGGGATTGGTGACAGCGATCTCGCCGTTCCCTGTCCACTCACCGTCGATGAAACAGCGGTCGCGCAGCAACGTTGGATCCTTCAGGCGATCACGCAGCGATGAAGCGCTCGCGAGCTTTGCAGCCGATGATATTGTCATGTGAATCTCTCCCGTATGGCTCTTGTAGCTGCCGTATCTTGAGCCGAATTACAGCACAACGGGATCAATCATGCTACATTGCGCGCCTGCAAGCCTGGCGAATCCGTAGAACTGCGAACGTAGTTCAGCCCGCCTTCATGTAGGCGACCCGCCGGTCGGCCATGCTTTCGATCGCTATCTGCGCTTCGGCGCGGTTACGCGTGGCGAATGTGCGATACTCAAGATCGGCCAGGTCAAGCGTTGCACGCCGCCCGAACCATGGCATGCGGGAACGGGGCTCAGATAGTTCGGCAAGCGATCTCGCCAGGTTATCGACCGCACCATACTTGAACATTTTTCCCGACGTCGCTTCACGCACCTCGAACACACCGGCGCTCACTGGCGCTTCGATATTCTCGGCGCGCGATGCGCGGGGGTATGTCTTCCAATCGGTCCAACGCGTAATCATACTGCCTCGCAACTATTTGAATAGACTTGTTGTTAACGCTGCTCCGGTCATCCGCAAATTCAACGGAAATGAGGCAAGGTTGTTCCAACGATGACATCCAGACAAAAGGTGCGCCGGTTGAAAGTCGGCATTCTGCGCAGCGCGTTTCATACCGCTGCTGTACCGCATTCGAAACACTCGGCTTTGCGGCGCGCCCGCGCGATGCCGGGGATGGCTTACGTGCGCTTTTGACAAGTTTGGCTGCAGCCGCTCTATTTTGGATCACGAAAAAGACATATCGAGGAGGACGCGATGACACCGACTGACCAGATCAAATCGCAGCTCGATCAGGCCTGCAGCGGCGGCCGCTTGGCCGGACTTGTTGCTTATGCCGCAACATCGCAGGGCCATATTTTTCAGCACGCCACCGGCAAGCGGCAGATCAACCGCGAGCCCGCCATGACCGACGACAGCGTGTTCTGGATCGCCTCCATGACCAAAGCTGTCACCGGAACTGCGGCGATGCAGCTCGTCGAGCAAGGCAAGCTATCGCTCGATCAACCGGTTGGCACGTTGGTACCCCACCTCGCCAATCCGCTGGTGCTCGATGGTAGCAATGATGACGGCTCGCCGAAGCTGCGCCCGGCAACCAGACCGGTGACGCTGCGCAACCTGCTGACGCACACCTCGGGCTATTGCTACGACATGTGGAACGGCGACTTTGTGCACTATCTGCAAAAGTCCGGCAAACCCGGCGTCAGCAGCGGACGGCGCGCCGCACTTGACGTGCCGCTGGCAAATGATCCCGGCACCCGCTGGGAGTATGGCATAGGCATCGATCAGGTCGGCCTTGTGGTGGAAGCTGCGAGCGGCATGCGCCTCGCGGACTACATGCAGAAGCATATCTTCGCGCCGCTCGGCATGGTCGACACCAGTTTCACGCTGACTGCTACGCAACGCGAACGCCTCGTCGGCATGCATGCCCGTGGGCCGAACGGCGTGCTGACGCCGATCCCGTTCGAGACGGTGCAGGACCCGGAGGTTCACATGGGCGGTGGCGGTCTGTACAGCACCGCGCCGGACTACATCCGCTTCATGCAGATGATCCTCAACAAGGGCAGCGGCAACAGTCATAAAATCCTGAAGCCCGAGACCATTGCATTGATGAGCCAAAACCATATCGGCGAGCTATCGATGACAGCGCTGCCGAGCGCGGTTCCGATGCTGACGAACAATGTCGACCTGCTGCCCGGCATCGACAAGAAGTGGGGCCTGACCTTCATGATCAACACGCAGGCCTCACCAGAAGGCCGCAGTGCCGGGAGCCTTGCCTGGGCCGGACTCGGCAACACCTACTACTGGATCGACCCCAGCGAGGATATCGCCGGCGTGATCCTGATGCAGCTATTGCCGTTCGCCGACAAGATCGCGCTTGATACGTTCGCCGGCTTTGAGCGTGGCGTCTATGACATGCTCGGGGATGCGACGAAAGCGGCGTAGGAAGCTCGGCCATCCGCATCATGCGCGCGTCATACCCGGCAGCGACGAACCGGAAGGTTCAAGTTCAACGCTGATGATCAGCGGCGCCGCTCCCGCAATCACGGGAGCGGTGTCCGCCGCGTGTTGCTATCAGACCGGCAGGCCGTTCTGCTGCGCCAGCGCCTTGAGCGACTGCTGCGGCCGCGCGCCGATGTGCTGGATTACTTCCGCCGCCGCAAGCGCGCCGAGGCGACCGGCGTCCTGATAGCTCGTGCCGCGCACCAACCCGTGCAGGAAGCCCGATGCGAACAGGTCGCCCGCGCCGGTGGTATCAAGCAGCTTGGCGATCGGCGCGGCTGGCACGGCGGTAAGGCCATCCTTTGCAACCACGACGCAGCCCTTTTCGCTGCGGGTCACGGCGGCGAGGCCGACATCCAGCTGCAACTGCTTCACGGCGCCATCGAAGTCAGCCGTCTCATAGAGCGAGAGCAGTTCGGCCTCATTGGCGAAAACCAAGTCCACCTGCTTGCTGCGCATCAGGTTGAGAAACTCATCGCGATAGCGGCTGACGCAGAATGAATCGGACAGCGTCAGCGCCACCTTGCGGCCCGCACCATGGGCAATCTCTGATGCCTTGACGAAGGCATCCTTGGCGTCCTGCGGATCCCACAGATAGCCTTCGAGATAGATATATTCAGCAGCGGCGATCTCGGCCGGATCGATATCCGCCGCCGACAGATTCTGCGCCGCGCCGAGATAGGTATTCATCGTGCGTTCGCCGTCCGGCGTCACCATGATATAGCTGCAACCGGTCGCCGGGCCTGCTTCAGCCGCTTTCGTCGTATAGTTCACGCCGGCCTGGCGAATGTTCTCGGCGTAGAGCCGGCCAACCGGATCGTTCTTGACCTTGCCGACATAGGCGGCGCGCGCGCCAAGGCTGGCGAGACCGACGATTGTATTCGCCGCCGAGCCGCCGGACATCTTGGTGGCTTCGCCCATCGCAGCGTAGATTTTGTGCGCCTGCGGTTCGTCGATCAGCGCCATGCCGCCCTTGGACATGCCCTGCGCAGCAAGAAAGGCGTCATCGGTCTGGAAGAGCATGTCGAAAATCGCATTGCCAATTCCGAGCACGTCGTATTTTGCTGAGGTCATGAAATTTATCTCGTTGAGGCAGGCGCGAATGCACGGAAATGCCGGTCCCGGCCGCGCGATGGGAAGAGTTGCGACCTATCACACTCGCCCCTTGTGCAGCAAGCAAGCCTCCAGGCCAGAAGGGGCCGCCTGATGCTGCGGGGCTTCGTAACGGTCTCCTCTGGTACGCTGCTGTCGCGCCTGCTTGGCTTTGGCCGGGACGCGATGGTCGCGGCGCTGCTGGGGGCGGGCCCGATTGCCGACGCCTTCCTGTTCGCCTTCCAGCTTGTCAATGTGATCCGGCGGCTGCTGACCGAAGGCGCGCTGAACGCCGCCCTGATCCCAGCGTGGCTGCGGTTACGCACGACGCAAGGCGCTGACGCGGCTAAGCATTTCGCCGGACGCGTGCTGGGGACGCTGAGCCTTGGCCTGATCGTCCTGACGCTGGCGATGGGGGTCGCCATGCCCGTGCTGGTGACGTTGCTCGCGCCGGGCTTCATCGGCCACGCCACGCTCGACATCGCGGTGCAGAGCTGCAGGTTGATGCTGCCCTACCTCGCGTTCGCCGGGCCGGTCGCGGTGCTGATCGGGCTGCAGAACGCGCAGCAACGCTTCGCCATGACCGCCTATGCTCCAGTGCTGTTCAATCTCGCGCTGATCGCCGCCATGGCCGGGTTGATCCTGCTCGGCAGCGACGCCATGACCTCGGCGCTGGCGCTGTCGGCGACGGTCGGCCTCGCCGGTTTCCTGCAATTGCTGATGCTCGTCCAGGCTCGTGGGTCGGAGGCGGCCCGACCGATCCGGGTGACGCTGGATGCACCGATGCGGCAGTTTTTCGGCCGCGCCGCGCCCGGCATGATCGCCAGCGCCGGGCCGCAACTGCTGATCGTTGGCGGCGCGATCGCTGCCTCCGGCGCACCAGCCGCTGTGTCATGGCTGTATTTCGCCAATCGGTTGATCGAACTGCCGACCGGCATCGTCAGCACCGCTATGGGCGCAGTGCTGGTGCCGGCACAGGCCCGGGCGGCACATGACGCCGATTCAGAAGCGATGCAGGCGACACTGTCACGCAGCCTTGAGCTCGCCGCAGGCCTCGCGCTGCCCGCGATGGCCGGGCTGATGCTGCTCAGCGAACCAATCGTGCGGCTGCTGTTCGAGCGCGGTGCGTTTACGCTCGCTGACAGCCTCGGGACGGCGCAGGCCATGACGATATTGGCCATGGCGCTGCCGGCGCATGTGCTCGCCAAGACGCTGTCGCCGCTGTTCTACGCCCGGGAAGACACCCGCACACCGATGATTGCGGTGCTCGCTGGCGTCATCACTGCCGGGCTCGCAGCCTATGCAGCCATGCCTGTTTATAATGCCGCAGGCGTTGCAGGAGCCATCGTGCTCGGGGCCTGGATCACCGCGCTCATGCTCACCGTGGCCGCCGCCACGATGCGGCAACTGCGGCTTGATGCGACCGCCCGCCGACGGCTGCCGCGCATCGTGATCGCAGCACTCGCGATGGCCGCCCTGGTGTGGTGGTTGCGGGGGCTGGTCGAGGGCCCTTATCTCTGGCTGATGCTCAAGCTAACCGGGCTGATCATGGCGGCGATCGTGAGCTACCTCGCCGCTCTGGCCCTGCTAGGAGCCGTGGCATTGCGTCCATTCACGCAGCGGCGCGGCCAATAAGCCCGAGATTGCCGGACATGCCAGATTGGCGATGGACGGCAGGAACGGCCTATGGCAAGGGACGCCCCACAGCCCGGCATCCACCCCCGGGCGCGCGGGAACAAGTGATATGGCGATTATCGAACGGGTCTTTTCGGGCGTTCAGCCCACCGGCAATCTGCACCTTGGCAACTACCTCGGCGCCATCGTGAATTTCGTGAAGATGCAGTCCACCCACAATTGCATCTTCTGCGTCGTGGATATGCACGCCGTCACCGTTCCCGTTTCGGTGTGGGGTGGCCCGGATGAATTGCGCCGCTGCACCCGTGAGGTGACTGCGGCTTTCATCGCTGCTGGCATCGACCCCAAGAAGCAGATCATTTTCAACCAGAGCCAGGTCTCCGGCCATGCCGAATTGGCCTGGGTATTCAACTGCGTCGCCCGCCTTGGCTGGCTGAACCGCATGACCCAGTTCAAGGAAAAGGCCGGCAAGGACCGCGAGAACGCCTCGGTCGGCCTGTACGACTACCCCGTGCTGATGGCTGCCGACATCCTGGTCTACCGCGCAACGCATGTGCCGGTCGGCGACGATCAGCGCCAGCATCTCGAACTGGCGCGCGATATCGCCCAGAAGTTCAACAATGATTTTGGCGATTCCATCGCCAAGAACGGCCACGACGGCGGCTACTTCCCGCTGCCGGAGGCTGTAATCCCGGCTGCCGCCCCGCGCGTGATGTCGTTGCGCGATGGCAGCAAGAAGATGTCGAAGTCCGACGCTTCGGACAATTCGCGCATCAACCTGACCGATGATCCGGAAACGATCGCCCAGAAGATCCGCAAGGCCAAGACCGATCCGGAGCCGCTGCCGTCCGAGCTGAAGGGCCTCGAAGGTCGGCCAGAGGCGGACAACCTCGTCGGCATCTATGCCGCACTGTCTGGCAGGGAAAAGGCGGATGTGCTGGCCGAATTCGGCAATGCACAGTTCTCCGGCTTCAAGTCCAACCTGGTCGACCTCGCCGTCGCCAAGCTGTCGCCGATCACCAGCGAGATGAAGCGGATGGCGGCTGACCCCGGCTACGTCGATTCGGTGTTGCGGGACGGCGGCGAACGTGCCGAGGCGATCGCCCGCGAGACGATCAACGACGTCAAGGACATCATGGGCTTCATTCGGCGGTAACATAGGCCGCAACAGCGATGTTGCGCGTCGAAATGGGCGCGCAACGCTTGTCCGATAACTTCGGTCCGTGGCACCATGCCGACGCACGACCAATCGGACGCGGTACGGCCGCAGGAGTTGCATGAGCACCGAGCGCAAAAGCTACCACCCCGACCACCGGCCGAAATGCCTTGTCATCATTGATGACAGTCCCGAATGGGATCGGGCCGTTCACTACGCCAGCCGTTGGGCGGTACGCTCGCGCGGCGACGTGGTGATGCTGCGCGTGATCGAGATTATCGACCGCAATCAGCAATGGCTCGGCGTCGCCGACATCATGCGCGCCGAGGCTGAGGAAATCGCCAATGCCGCGCTGGATCGCGCCGCGGGTCGGGCCAACGGCATCGCCGCCATCACGCCGCAACGGGTGATTCGCGAGGGTGCACCCATCGAGCAGATCGTCGCCGCGATTGAAGAAGACGAGGATATCGCCCTGCTGGTGCTCGCCGCCAGCACAGTCTCGGATGGCCCCGGGCCAATCCTGACGGCGCTGACCAAGACCATGGGGAGCTTCCCGGTTCCAGTTACCATCATACCGGGCGATCTCAATGACGACGAGCTTGACGCGTTGAGCTAGGGCCGTTCACCTTGATCGTGGCGTCAAACGCGCCATCTGCTAAAGTGAGCCATCTTTCCATACCGAACGCGTCGGCCTTGAACCGACGATGGACCGGAGATCATCATGTTTATCCAGACTGAAGCGACGCCGAACCCCGCTACCCTGAAGTTCATCCCCGGCCGGGATGTGCTCGACAGCGGAACAATGGAATTCAATTCGACAGACGCCGCCGAGCGCTCGCCGCTGGCCCAGAAGATCTTCGGGATCACCGGCGTCACCAGCGTGTTCTATGGCCTCGACTTTGTCACCGTGACCAAGAGCGAGGACAACGACTGGCAGCACATGAAGCCGGCCATCCTCGGCGCCATCATGGAACACTATATGTCCGGCGCGCCGCTCATGGCTGACGGCAGCGTCCATGGCGACGTGCCGGTTGATGGCGAAGACGAATTTTTCGACGAGGATGACGCCGAGACGGTCGACATGATCAAGGATCTGATCGAGACCCGCGTGCGCCCGGCTGTCGCCAACGATGGCGGCGACATCACCTTCCGCGGTTTCAAGGAAGGCGTGGTCTATCTCAACATGAAGGGGTCCTGCGCAGGCTGCCCGTCGTCCACGGCAACGCTGCAGCATGGCATCCAGAACCTGCTCAAGCATTTCGTTCCGGACGTCATCGAAGTTCGCCCGATCTGACCGCTTGGCGATCCGGTTTTGCGGCTCCTGTTCTGACCGGACGGGAGCCGTTTGACGTTTGACGTGGACGCACACCTCGGCGACGCTGGCATCCGGCGAAGCGGCTGCTATAAACAGCCCATGCTTATTCTTGCGATCGATACTGCCCTTGATGCCTGCGCCGCTGGCGTGCTGGATACACGTACCGGCAAGCTGATCGGCCATGAATCCCTGCCCCTCGCGCGCGGCCACGCCGAGGCGTTGATGCCGCTGATCGGCCGGGTGATGCAGCAGGCTGGCATCGGCTTTCCCGAACTCTATCGCGTCGCCGTCACCACCGGACCAGGCAGCTTTACCGGTCTGCGCGTGGGCCTGTCCGCCGCGCGGGGCATTGCCCTTGCAGCCGGCAAACCCGCCGTCGGAATTTCAACACTGACCGCCTTTGCCGCGCCGCTTGTCAGCGAGAGCGGCCCCTCGCCGATCATTTCCGCGATCGATGCGCGCCATGGCCAGGTCTATTGCCAGATGGTGCAGGGCGACGGCAGCTCATTGCTGCGTGCTTCGGTGATCCCGGTCGAACAGCTGATCGCTTCGGCGGAGGCTCACGGTGCGCCGCGAATCATCGGCAATGCCGCGCAACTGGTTGCCGATGCGTGGCCTGCACATGTGACGCCGCCCGTTGAAATCATCCAGCAGGCCGCGCCGGACATCACCTGGATCGGCTGGCTCGGCGCCGCCGTGAACCCTGATACCGCCCCGGCAAAACCCTATTATCTGCGCGCGCCCGACGCCAAGCCTCTGGCCACTGCGCCAGCGCCCGCACCGGCGCCGTAATGTCCTGGCTGACGCGGATCTGGCAGGAGGATCCGCCTGCAGTCGTCGAACTCGCCACCCAGCGCGACGCGGCCCGGCTCGCCGAACTGCACGCTGCGTCATTCCATCGCGGTTGGGACGAGGACGAATTCGAACAAATGCTGCGCGAAGACAATACGGTGATTCATCGCATGCGTATCCGTAGCGCGGTGATCGGATTCGCGGCGTCGCGCCTGGCGCTCGACGAGGCCGAGATCCTGACGATCGCAATCGAGCCGAATCATCGCGG
The DNA here is from genome assembly GCA_963717905.1 of uncultured Alphaproteobacteria bacterium. Taxonomy (GTDB): domain Bacteria; phylum Pseudomonadota; class Alphaproteobacteria; order Rhizobiales; family Xanthobacteraceae; genus Tardiphaga. The sequence goes on along the minus strand of CAVQXM010000006.1, from coordinate 600,041 downwards.
ACATGGCTTGTCACGCGACCTGCTGCAAACCCATATGGGCTATCTGGCCGGGCGCGGTGTTCGCGCCCTGTTTCTCGAAGTCGAGGAAAACAATACGCCTGCGAGGAAACTCTACGCCAAGGCAGGCTTCCTGCCCGTCGGCCAGCGCAAAGGGTACTACCAGGATGCCGATGGCCGGCAGTTGAATGCTTTGATTTTGCGCCGCGATTTGTCCTAGCGCTGCGACTGTGGCAAAATACGCCTGAATTCCGAGAGACGAACTATGAGCCTGATCAAAGCCGCGCCGCCCGCCAAATCCATGGATATCGAAGAGCGTTGCGCAGCAACCGGCATGCGAATGACGGAGCAGCGCCGCGTGATCGCGCGCGTCGTCGCCGATGCGCATGACCACCCCGACGTCGAAGAGCTGTATCGCCGCTGCGTCGCCATTGACGACAAGATCTCGATTTCGACGGTCTATCGCACGGTCAAGCTGTTCGAGGACGCGGGGATCATCGAACGTCACGATTTCCGCGAGGGTCGCGCGCGCTACGAGCAAATGCGCGACAGCCATCATGACCACCTGATCAATCTGCGCGACGGCACCGTCATCGAGTTCACCTCGGAACAAATTGAAAAGCTGCAAGCAGAGGTCGCCGCCAAACTCGGCTTCAAGCTGGTTGATCACCGGCTCGAGCTGTATTGCGTGCCGCTCGACGAGGACAAGTCCTGACTGCATCTCTCAAGTCTGCCCCCTGTGATCTGATTATCTTTGATTGCGACGGCGTGCTGGTCGACAGCGAGCGTCTTGCTTGCGAGACCTACGCCGCAATCTTCACGCGTGCCGGCTATCCGCTATCGAGCGCCGACGTGTACAATCGCTTCCTGGGCCGTTCGCTGCCATCGACGCTGGCGATCATCGAGGGCGAACTCGGCGCACCGCTCCCTCTGGACCTTCCCGCCCGTCTGGAAACCGCGGTCCGCGACGCTTTCGCCAGCTCCCTGCTGCCGGTGGCTGGCATCCCAGAACTGTTGCGAAATGTCTCAACGCCGATCTGTGTCGCCTCGAGCGGCTCGCCGGAGCGCATCCGCACCAGCCTGACGCTGACAAGCCTGATAGACCACTTCGAACCGCATATCTTCTCGGCTCACCAGGTCGCCGCCGGCAAACCCGCGCCGGACCTGTTTCTGTTCGCCGCAGCCCAGATGGGGGTGGCCCCTGAGCGCTGCCTGGTGATCGAAGACAGCGTTGCTGGTGTCACCGCGGCACGGCACGCCAATATACCGGTGATCGGCTTCACCGGTGGCAGCCATTGTCACGACGGAACCGCAGGAAGCCTCGTCGCGGCTGGCGCCAGAGCCGTGGCCATGGACGCATCAAGTCTCGCCGCACTGCTGGGCGGCTACCCGCCGACCTCAGCAACCAACTGATATTGCTTCCCGATTTGCGATTACGGGATGACCACTGGATTTCGCGCCTGTTAGGCTATAATTGAGCCTTGCGCCATCGCGCACCCATAACATTCAGGTTCCATGACCACGCCGCGTAAGCTGCACATCAAATCCTACGGTTGCCAGATGAACGTCTACGATGCCCAGCGCATGGTGGACACGCTCGCGCCGGAGGGTTTTGTCGAAACAGCCGACCCTCAGGACGCCGATCTCGTCATTCTCAACACGTGCCACATTCGCGAGAAGGCCTCTGAAAAGGTCTATTCCGAACTGGGCCGCTTGCGCGTGGCGAAGGACGAAGCCGCCAGCAACGGCCGCCGCATGGAAATCGTCGTCGCAGGCTGCGTTGCGCAGGCTGAGGGCAGCGAGATCATTCGCCGCGCCCCGGCGGTCGACGTTGTGGTTGGCCCGCAGAGTTACCACCACCTGCCGCAACTGCTGAATCAGGCGCGCAGCGAGGGCCGGGCGCTCGAGACCGAATTCCCCATCGACGACAAGTTCGCATTCCTGCCGCCGCCCAAGCCCGCAGCGATTCGCGCGCGCGGCATCTCGGCTTTCGTGACGGTGCAGGAAGGCTGCGACAAATTCTGCACATTCTGCGTGGTGCCTTACACCCGCGGCGCTGAAGTCTCGCGCCCGGTCGGCAAGATTGTCGATGACGTCAAGCGCCTCACCGAGAACGGCGTGCGCGAGATCACCCTGATTGGCCAGAACGTCAATGCCTACCACGGCGAAGGCCCCGACGGCCGGGCGTGGGCGCTCGGCGACCTGCTGTTTCATCTTGTGACGATTCCGGGCGTGGAACGGCTGCGCTATTCCACCAGCCATCCGCGCGACGTCGAAGATACGCTGATTGCCGCGCATCGCGATTTGCCCCAGGTGATGCCGCTGGTGCATCTGCCGGTTCAATCCGGTTCGGACCGCATTCTGGCGGCAATGAACCGCAAGCATACTGCCGCTGATTACATCCGCGTCGTCGAGCAGTTCCGCAAGGTCCGCAGCGACATCACGTTCTCATCAGACTTTATTGTCGGCTTTCCCGGTGAAACCGAAGCCGATTTCGCCGCGACACTCGAACTTGTCACAGAGGTCGGTTACGCTGGCGCCTACACGTTCAAATATTCGCCGCGGCCAGGCACCCCTGCCGCCGATATGACGGAGACGGTTTCGACCGCTGAAATGGACGACCGGTTGGAGCGCTTGCAGCACCTGATCGACACCCAGCAGTTCGCGTTCAACCGCGCGATGATTGGCCGGACTGTTGATGTGCTGTTCGAGCGCGCCGCGCGCAATCCAGGCCAGATCGTCGGCCGTACCGAATTCCTGCAACCGGCCCATGTGATCGCCTCTGACGCGATTATCGGGCGAACGCTTCCGGTCCGGATCGACAGCCTCGAGCGCTACAGCCTGCTCGGCGAACTGGCGCAGGCCGCACCAATCGACAGTTCACAGCGTCCTCACCCTGAACCTGCCACATCGGGAGCCTGACCACTTTGCCGAAACCTGCATCGGAACCACCACTCGCGCCTCGCAAGATGGACGTACCGGCTGCTGAAACCCAGGCCATTGTCACACTGGATGACAACCGTGCCGCTTCGGCTGTTGTGGGCCCCTATGGCCAGAACATCGCCATGGTCGAACGACGGCTTAGCCTCGTCATCGACGCCCGCGGCAACCACCTGACGCTGACCGGATCGCGCAATGCCTGTGACGCCGGCCGTCGTGTGCTTGATTCGCTCTACGAGCATGCGATGAGGGGCGACGAACTGACCCAGGGCGATATCGACGGCGCCATCCGCGCGGTCATGGCGCAGGGGTCGCTGTTCGAGTTCGACAGCAAATCCGCCAAATCAAACTTCGCAACGCTCAACCTGCGCAAACGCCCGGTGCGCGCCCGCACCGCGGCGCAAGATAGCTACATCCACGCCCTGACGTCGCACGAACTGGTGTTCGGCATGGGTCCCGCCGGCACCGGCAAGACCTGGCTGGCCGTCGCCTATGCGGCGCAATTGTTCGAGCGCAAGGAAGTCGACAAGATCATCCTGTCGCGCCCCGCCGTCGAGGCTGGCGAGCGCCTCGGCTTCCTGCCCGGCGACCTGAAAGAAAAAGTCGATCCGTATCTGCGCCCCATCTACGACGCGCTCTATGACGTCATGGATGCCCGGATCGTCGAGCGCGCGCTGCAATCCGGCGAGATCGAGATCGCGCCGCTGGCCTTCATGCGCGGCCGTACCCTGACCAATGCGGCGATCATCCTCGATGAAGCGCAGAACACCACCTCGATGCAGATGAAGATGTTCCTCACCCGCCTCGGTGAGAACAGCCGCATGATCATCACCGGCGATCCCAGCCAGATCGACCTGCCCAACGGCCAGACCTCCGGCCTGACGGAGGCGGCGCGGCTGCTGAGCAATGTGCCCGGCATCGCCCAGGTGAAATTCACCGCTGAGGATGTGGTCCGCCACGAACTCGTCGCCCGCATCGTCGCGGCCTACGAAAATCAATCCCGGCAAGCCCCGGCCAAGCCCTGACCCGCCGCGACCAGGCCCTGATGTCCGCAGCGAAGCGTTTGTCCTGAAAGAAGTTTTTGAGAGATGACTACGATATCCTATCCGGCGACGGACGTTATGATCGTTGCCGATTGCTGGAATGCCGAGGCTGACGCCGAGGCTGTTATCCACCGCGCCATCCAGGCGGCGGCATCCGTGGTGGAGTCCGACACCGGCGACGCGGAACTGGCGATCATGCTGACGGACGACGCTGGAATCCAGACGCTGAACATGAACTGGCGCGGCATGGACAAGCCTACCAATGTGCTGTCTTTCCCCGCCATTCAGCCGCCGTCGGGAATGGAGTCAGACGATATGCCGCGCATGCTCGGCGATATCGCGATCGCCTATGAGACGATGCGGCGTGAAGCCGATGAGGAAGAGAAGCCGTTCGAGAATCATCTTAGCCATCTGGCTATCCATGGCTTCTTGCATCTGATCGGATATGATCATGAGACAGACGAGGAAGCCGAGGAGATGGAATCGCTTGAACGCGAGATTCTTGCCCAGCTTGGTATCCCTGATCCCTATGCCGATCAGGACCAGGTGATCTGACATGTCTGACGGCGACAGTAAAAGCTCATCAGCAACCACCGCCAATCTACCGGCAGTCGTTCACGATGGTGAGGTTATCAGACCCGCAGCGGATGGCTGGCTCACACGCGCGATCCGCACGCTGTTCGGCTGGAAGCCCGGCTCGGTACGCGACGACATTCAGGTCGTGCTCGACACCAGCGCCCCGGATGAAACCGGCTTCTCGACCGTTGAGCGCACCATGCTGCGCAACATCCTTGGCCTGCACGAGCGCCGCATCGCTGACGTGATGGTTCATCGCGCTGACGTCGTCGCCGTGAAGCAGGACATTGCGCTCGCTGAGTTGATGTCGATCTTCGAAAGCGCCGGTCACTCGCGCCTCGTGGTCTACAACGAAACGCTCGATGATCCTGTCGGCATGGTCCATATCCGCGACCTGCTCGCCTATATGACGACGACTGCACGCGCGCCGGTTACAACAACAACCAAGCGCAAGAAGCCACTGCCCGGCGGCCTCGACCTGAAGCTGGTCGACCTCGGCCAGCCGCTGATCGACGCCAATATCATTCGCAAACTTCTGTATGTGCCACCGTCGATGCGCGCCATCGACCTGCTCGCGCAAATGCAGGCTTCGCGCATTCATCTCGCGCTGGTCGTTGACGAATACGGCGGCACCGATGGCCTGGTCTCGATCGAGGATATCGTCGAACAAGTCGTTGGTGAAATCGACGACGAACATGATAGTACGGAACCACCATCAATCGTTCGGCTCGGCGAGAACTCGTTCATTGCCGATGCGCGCGCCAGCCTTGAGGATGTGCGCGAAGTCATCGGTGACGAGTTTGTCACCGGAGAAGCCGGTGAAGAAGTTGAAACCCTGGGCGGTTATCTCGTCACCCACGTTGGCCGGTTGCCGGTGCGTGGCGAAGTGATATCAGGCCCAGGCAACTTTGAAATTGAAGTGCTCGATGCCGACCCGCGACGGGTCAAGCGTTTGCGTATTGGACCGCGTAAGGAACGCCCGGCTCCGCGACCAACGCGGCGTCGGGAAGCGGCAAACGAAAACCAGGGAACGTCGCCGCCCGGCGACGCAGCAAGCTCGTCATGAATCCAGCCAGCCTCCGACGCATTGGTCTTTCGATCATACTCGCCTGGGGCTGGAAACGCGCAGTGATCGCTTTGCTGGCCGGCGCGGTGTCTGCGCTGGCGATGGCGCCGATCAACGCCTGGCCCGTTCTGTTTGTGACATTTCCGGTCGCCGTCTGGCTGATCGATGGCGCGGCCGCTGGCAGCCGACGCGGCATTCCGGCGGCGGCCCTGACCGGCTGGCTGTTCGGCTTCGGATTTTTCGTGCCCGGCCTTTACTGGATCGGCCACGCATTTCTCGTTGACGCCGATACGTTCGGCTGGTTGCTGCCCGTCGCCGTGGCGGGGCTGCCTGCCTACCTTGCGCTTTATACAGCAGCCGGCTTCGCACTGGCGCGGGCGATATGGCGTCATGATGCCGGGCGCATCGTGGTACTGGCCGCAGCGCTGACATTGACCGAATGGCTGCGCGGCCATCTGCTCTCCGGCTTTCCGTGGAATTCCTATGGCTACGCGCTCAGCGAACCGCTGGCGCTGGCGCAACTCGCATCGGTGATCGGCCTGTGGGGCATGACGTTTCTTGCGGTCGCAATCTTCGCCGCGCCTGCGACGCTGATCGACGGTGCATCAGACGGGCGTCGCCCCTGGCTCGCGCCAACGCTTGGCGTCGGCATGCTCATCGCCATGGCGATTTTTGGCGGCCTGCGTCTATCGCAAACGCCAACACGGCTGGTGGAAGGCGTCAAACTGCGGATCATGCAGCCGAACATCGCGCAGGATAAGCGCTTCAACTATTCGGCCAAGGCCGATGTGATGAGCAAATATCTGGAGCTGTCGGATCGCTCGACCAGCCCGCAGTCCACCGGCATCGCCGACGCCAACATCCTGATCTGGCCGGAATCAGCCTTCCCGTTTTTCCTCGCGCGCGAGGCTGATGCGATGGCGCAGATCGCCGGCCTGCTGCCGCCCGGCACCGTGCTGATCACCGGCGCGGTGCGGCCACCGGAAACGCCGCCGGGCCAACGCATCACCCGCGCCTATAATTCGATCTATGTCATCGACCACGACGGCACCTTTCTGTCGACCTATGACAAGACGCACCTTGTGCCGTTCGGCGAATATCTGCCGCTGCAGAACCTGCTGGAAAAGGCCGGGCTGGAGCAATTGACCAAGGTGAAGGGCGGCTTCATCGCCGGCAATCGCCGACGTATCATGTCCGTGCCGACTGCGCCGCCGATGCTGCCGCTGGTTTGCTACGAGGTCATTTTCCCCGGCGCAGCGGTGCCTGCGGGCGAGCGCCCCGGCTGGATCGTCAACCTGACCAACGATGGCTGGTTCGGCCGCAGCAGCGGACCTTACCAGCATTTGCAGCAAGCCCGTATCCGCGCCATCGAAGAGGGCCTGCCCATCGTCCGCGCCGCAAATACGGGCGTATCTGCCGTGATCGATCCTGTCGGCCGGGTGACAGCCTCGCTCGGCCTTGGCCTGGAGGGCGTGCTCGATGCGCGCCTGCCTGCCGCCGGCGCGCCCACGATCTACTCCCGGTTCAATGACTATCCGGCCGGAATTGTCGTCATGGCGGTGCTGATTCTGGCGGGCTGGCGCCGCGAGCGGGCAAAACCAGCGGCCTGATTGTCTCCGTTCAGCTATAGAAGCTGCAGCCAAACTCACCCGGACGCTGTATAACGTCGTGACATTTCCCGACAGTTGATAATACCGGGCATAAATTTTCCTGCTCGACGACATGTTAAATTGAGATGTCGAAAAGATGCACCTACGGTCGTGCCGCGCCGCCTCTTCACCATTCCGTGAAGACGTTCCTTGAACAGCGGTGAGTTGCATTGATTTAGGAGTGATTGCTGATGTCAACAAAAGCGCCCAATCCGGTCGACAAGTATGTTGGGAGCCGTGTTCGCATGCGCCGCATCATGCTCGGCATGAGCCAGGAGAAGCTTGGCGAGGCATTGGGGCTTACGTTTCAGCAGATCCAGAAATACGAGAAAGGCACCAATCGCGTCGGCGCGAGCCGGATTCAGCAGATCTCCGAGGTGCTCGACATCCCCGTTTCGTTCCTGTTCGAGGGCGGCCCCGGGGCGTTCAGCACGGGCAACGGGCCGGACACCGGCTTGGGCGAAAATCCGTCGCCCGCCTATGTGTCGGATTTCCTCGCCAGCGCCGAGGGGCTGGCCCTGATCCGCGCCTTCACCAAGATCAGTAATCAGAAGCTGCGCCGAAGCATTGTCGATATGGTGGAGCAGGTTGCTGCCCAGGAAGAAGTTCCGCCAACCTGACGCCAACTTCCGTCGTTCATGCACGTGTTTTGGCAATGGATTCGCTGCGCATTCCGCTGTATCTACCCGCCAATGACGACAAGCGCCCCACACCATACTCCGATCATCCCTGCCGACGCGACGCCCGACGACGTTCACGCCCGCGCGGCAGGCTCGTTCTTTGGCCGACGCAAAGGTCACAAGCTGAGGTCCCATCAGGCTGGCCTGATGGAGGACCTGCTGCCGCAATTGACGCTGCGGATCGACCAGGCAAGCCCCGCTGATTTGTGCGGCTTGTTTCCGGTTGAAGTGGAAACCGTGCGGATCGAGATCGGCTTTGGCGGCGGAGAGCATCTGGTTGCCGAGGCGCTTGCACATCCGCACATCGGCTTCATCGGCTGCGAGCCCTATATCAACGGCATGGCCAAGATTCTCGCGCAGATCGAAGCCAACAATATCCGCAACATCCGGCTTGTCGCTGGCGATGCTGCCGAACTGCTCGCCTGGGCGCCGACGCAGAGCGTCAGCCGCATCGACCTGATCCATCCGGACCCCTGGCCGAAACGTCGGCACTGGAAGCGTCGCTTCGTTCAGGACGAAACCCTCACCGCCATGGCGCGGGTGCTGAAGCCGGCTGGCGAGTTTCGTTTCGTCTGCGATATCGAGGACTACAGCACCTGGACGTTAAGCCACATCTCGCGATCGCCGGATTTCGTCTGGACAGCCGAATGCGCTGCGGACTGGCAGAACCCGTGGCCGAACTACACAATGACCCGCTACGGTCGCAAAGCCATGCGCGAGGGCCGCAAGGCCGCCTATCTGATTTTCCGGCACGTCACGCGCGCGGCCTGAGGTCCTTGTTGCTGGCGCGATGTGCGCCAGCCTCGCGCCTAACCGCGAACCTGCCAGAAGCTGAGCACACGCTGCGCCGTCTCCGGAACAAGTCGCTCATAGTTCAGCCTGGCGTCTTCAATATCTGGCCCGGACACGGACCGGCCCGGCCCTGCGCGAAGCGAAATCAAGGCGCGGACCGTCGCCCATGATGCGCCGATCGACTTGCCGAGAATGAGGATCGGATCGTCGCGATCGCCTTTCAGCAAGGCCTCCAGCGTGCCGACGGCGACGCCGGTCATGACTGACAGCGTGGCGATGGTTTCCTCAAGCTGATAGGCCCGAGCGAAGGTCAACAGCGCACCCTCGTTCAACCCGTCGGCATGACTCAACGCCTGCACGGTACGTTGCGCGGCGGAGAAATCCAGTGACGGCGCGTGTTCGGCCTCGTCGTTCAGCTGCGCGACCATCTGCGCGATCGCCGCATGCTGCTCCTCAGTGGTTGCATCAAGCATCCGGCGACGAACGATATCGGCGGAGCGCTCAACCAGGGTTCTGAGGTGAACCGGCGACAGATCCTTGCGCTGCGCCAGCGCCACGGCAAGTTGGCCATCCTCAATCGCCCGGCGCACCAGCCCGCTGTAACCGAGCTTGGAAAAGGCTGCATCGTCATTCTTCGCCATGCCGCGCACGACCTCGCGGTCGCCGCGGCGAACGATCACATCGGTGACAATCGGCGCGAGCGGTTGACGGCTGGCGATCGCCATCAGATGCGACTGGCTTTTGCTCGCAGCGACTTCGGCGAGCAAGGCGTCGTCGACCAGCGGTGACTGGCGCAGCACCGGCCCGGCGATTGCGATTTCGTCGTCGGTCGCAAGCAGGTTCACCAGACGCGGCGGCGCATTGGCGACGAGCGCCATCCGCTCTGCAAGCTCAGCGCGCGCGTCGAGTTCGGTTTGCGGCAGCAGCTGGATGAGAACGCCGTCGAACAGTTCGACGTGAGCCGGGCGGAACATCGCGGCGCCGCTCAAAAACAGGTCCGAAATCCTGCGAAGCGCGTCGCCACGGCGGCGACTGTCGCCAGACCTGACAATGTCGGCCAATTCAGGAATATGCGACGTCAATGCTACCGGCATCGAGGATTACTCTTAAGTCTTTCAGCTTCACCATTCGGCCAATGGACCTTAAGGGGCGGGAGGTGAAAGAAGGGTTAGCTACGGTATTCGGATCGCGTTGCGTCGATTGACTTGCCGCCCGGTCACGAACCGGCTATATAGGCTGTGTAAAAGTTTCTCATCTGATGAAGTTTGAGAGTGGGTTCCGCCGGACCCGCTCTTTTTTATTACCCGGTCGAGACCTTGCCGTCTCCGCGCTCTGGGTTTTCAAGGTGAGAAGCAGGCGGAAAACTCGGCAGCCGGCTGTTGTTCGGCGCTTCAACTGCAATCGAGACCTGATCCTGACGATGAACGACGATGCGACGCTGACAGTAAACCATGACTTGCTTACCGAGCCACGGCTCGTCGTCGAGCCAGGCGTGGCTGCAAAAATAGCGGCCGTTGCCAATCCGGTTTTGGAAGGGCTCGGCTATCGCCTGGTCCGAATCAAAATTTCTGCCGAGGACGGCTGCACGGTTCAGATCATGGCCGAGCGCCCCGATGGCACCCTCGTGATCGATGATTGCGAAGCAATCTCGCGCGCGCTGTCGCCGGTTCTTGACGTCGCTGATCCGATTGATGGCGTCTATCGACTCGAAATCTCGTCCCCGGGCATTGACCGCCCGCTGGTGCGACGCAGTGATTTTGAACGCTACGTCGGTTACGAGGTCCGCATCGACATGGCGGTGCCAGTTAATGGTCGCAAGCGTATGCGCGGCGTGATCGGCGCTATCGAAGGCGACAAGGTGCACTTTACCCGCGAGGGACGCCGCGCCGAGGATGAAGATGGCGAATTGCTGCTGCCGCTTGCAGATATCGGCAACGCACGCTTGATCCTGACCGACGAACTGATTGCGGAATCGATGCGTCGCGGCAAGCTCGCCGAGCGTGAGATGAAGCAGGAGCTTGGCATTTTGCCGCCGCCGCCGGCGCACGCCAAGCGGAGCGACCCGTCGAAAAACTACGCGCCCAAGCCGAAAGCCAAAGCCAAAGCATTGGTGAAGAAGCCGCTCCCGAAGAATACCAAAGCACACCGTCTGGCCGCCGGTAAGCAGCACCCAGACATCGACACCACCGAAGGAGACTGAGCCATGGCCGCTATTAGCGCCAATAAACTCGAATTGCTTCAGATCGCTGACGCCGTCGCCCGAGAGAAATCGATCGACCGCGCCATCGTTATCCAGGCAATGGAAGAGGCGATCGCCAAGGCTGCTCGTGCCCGATACGGCTCGGAAACTGACATCCACGCCGAAATTCACGCCAAGTCCGGCGAGCTGCGCCTGTCGCGCCACATGCTCGTCGTCGAAGAGGTCGAGAACTCGTCGAACCAGATCTCGCTGGCTGACGCGCAGATCGCCAATCCAGGCGCAGAAATCGGCGACACCATCGCTGATACGCTGCCGCCGCTGGAATATGGCCGTATCGCCGCCCAGTCCGCCAAGCAGGTGATCGTTCAGAAGGTTCGCGAAGCTGAACGTGACCGCCAGTACCAGGAATTCAAGGATCGCATCGGCGATATCGTCAACGGCGTCGTCAAGCGCGTCGAATACGGCAGCGTCATCGTTGATCTCGGCCGTGGCGAAGCGATCGTTCGTCGCGACGAAATGTTGCCACGCGAAGTGTTCCGCAACGGCGATCGCGTCCGCGCTTATATCTTCGACGTTCGCCGCGAGACCCGCGGCCCGCAGATTTTCCTGTCGCGCACCCATCCGCAGTTCATGGCGAAGCTGTTTGCGCAGGAAGTGCCGGAGATTTACGACGGCATCGTCGAGATCAAGGCCGTTGCCCGTGACCCTGGTTCTCGCGCCAAGATCGGCGTCGTGTCGCGCGACGCTTCGGTTGATCCGGTCGGCGCCTGCGTCGGTATGCGTGGATCGCGCGTGCAGGCTGTCGTGAACGAACTGCAGGGCGAAAAGATCGACATCATTCCGTGGTCGCCGGAAATTGCTACCTTTGTTGTGAACGCATTGGCTCCGGCGGAAGTCTCGAAGGTCGTGATCGATGAAGATCGTGAACGTATCGAGGTTGTCGTTCCGGATACGAATAACCAGCTCTCCCTTGCGATCGGTCGTCGCGGCCAGAACGTTCGTCTGGCGTCGCAGCTGACCGGCTGGGACATCGACATTCTGACCGAGCAGGAAGAATCCGAACGCCGTCAGGCTGATTTCGAGAATTCAACCCGCGTCTTCATGGAAGCGCTGAACGTCGACGAAGTCGTCGGCCAGCTGCTGGCGTCGGAAGGTTTTACCGCCGTCGAAGAACTGGTGATGGTCGACCTCAAGGAACTGTCGAGCATCGAAGGCTTCGATGATGAGACGGCGACCGAATTGCAGAGCCGCGCGCGCGAATACCTCGATCAGCTCGAAAACGAGCTCGAGCAGCGCCGTTCGGAACTCGGCGTCGAAGACGCGCTCAAGACTGTGCCAGGCGTGACCTTGAAGATGATGGTCAAGTTCGGCGAGAACGACATCAAGACGGTCGAGGATCTGGCCGGTTGCGCCACCGACGATCTGGTTGGCTGGACCGAACGGAAGGAAGGCTCTGAGCCGATCAAGCATCCGGGCGCGCTGGATTCCAGCGAATACACGCGTGAAGAGGCGGAACGTCTGATCATGGAGGCCCGCGTCGTCGCAGGCTGGATCACGGCTGAAGATCTGAATGGTCCGATTGAGGAGACTGAACTCTCCGAAGATCAGTCGGCTTAAGGAGAATGACCAAGGTATGCATACGAGCGCTGACACAGCGGATCTTGATAACGGACCTCGCGCCACCAAGCCGGGGACCGTACGGATGTGCTTTGTCTCGCGCGACGTGCAGCCTATTGATGATCTGATCCGTTTCGTCGTCGCCCCCGGCGGCGACGTCATCCCCGACCTGAAGCGCAAGCTGCCAGGCCGGGGACTATGGATCGAGGCTTCGGCCAAAGCGGTTGGTGAGGCTATTCGCCGCAAAGCCTTTGCCAAAGGCTTCAAAAAGCCCGTTAATGTTCGCCACAACTCTGGTGCAGGATACGGATCGGCTGATGCTTCGCGGCGTGCTTGACGCGCTGGCGATGACAGCCAAGGCAGGCCAGATCGTATCCGGCTTCGCCAAGGTCCAGGACGCAATCCGTAACGGCGAAGTCGAAGCGCTGATCCATGCGTCAGAAGCCGCGCCGGACGGCATTCGCAAAATCCATGCGCTGGCTCTCGCGATTTATGGCCCTGACCGGCCTGATTTCGATGACGAAGCGCTGGAGTCAGACGACGTCGGGCATGACTTTGCTGCCAAATCTGATACAGAACAGCCTGTGGGTGTGTCAGCCGACGGTAATCTTAGTGATACACCCGCCGTTCATGATCGAGACAGGTCAGCCCTGCATGGCTTGCCTGTCGTCACAATGCTCAGTTCCGATGAATTGGATTTGGCATTGGGGCGCTCAAATGTGATACATGCTGCCGTGCTCGCGGGCCCGGCGAGCAAATCGTTTCTGTCGCGCAGCCAGACACTGGTCCGATACCGGATGGCGGGCGACGACAAATCTCGCGCGGACGATGCCGCCGCGCGATCAAACACGGCGCCTCTGGCGACAGAGGCGGCGAAAACAGGTTCCCCTGCGACGACAACGTCTCCGGCTTCCCGAGAGCTGCCGAGCCCGGTGTCAAATCGTGGGCCTGTCGAGTAACGAATTTCCGTAGAATTGACGGTGCGGCTGCCGCACGACGCAAGAAGATTAGGACTGCTGAATGGTTGATACGAAAAATCCTGGCGACAAGACTTTGAGCGTTCCGTCCAAGACGTTGTCGCTCAAGCCGCGCGTCGAACAGGGCACTGTACGTCAGAGCTTCAGCCACGGCCGTACCAAGCAGGTCGTGGTCGAAAAGCGCGGCAAGCGACGTATGGCCGCCGAAGCGCCCGCGCCGGAGGCTGCTGCGCCAGCGGCTGCTGCAGCGCCCGCGCTGCGCCCCGTAACTCCGCCCGGTAGCTCCCGCGCCTGTTGCCGCCGCCCCCGCTCCCGCAGCAGCGCCGACACCGGCAGCCGCAGCGCCAGCCCCCACCCCTGCGCCAGCAGCGCCGGTCGCCCCGGCGGCTGCGCCCGCTCCTGCGCCACAGGCAGCCGCACCGGTGCCGGCAAAGCCGGCTGCACCAGCAGCTGCAGCGCCCGCCCCGCGCACCTATGCGCCTGGCCCGAACATGACACGCCCCGCGCCAGCGCCGGGCCCGAACATGACCCGTCCGGCTCCGCGTCCCGGTCCGAACATGACCCGTCCCGCCCCGCCGCTAGCCTGCGCGTGGCGGCCACCCGTCGCGTTCGCCGAACCGTTCCGGCGGCCCGCAGCAGAACCGCTCCGGATCCGGCGTCGTTCTTCGCACCCTGACCGAGGAGGAGCGCAACGCTCGCGCCAGCGCGCTGGCCGAAGCGCGTATCCGCGAGGTCGAGGAGCGCAAGCGCGCGGAGGAAGAACTCGCCCGTCGCAGCTCGAAGGAATTCATCGAGCAGCAGGAGCGTGAAGCCGCCGCTGTTCGCCGCAAGGCCGAGGAAGAGCGTCATCGCGCCGAAGAAGAAGCCAAGCGCAAGGCCGAGCTCGAAGCCAAGAAGCGTTTCGGCGAGACCAATCGCAACGCACCGCAGGGCTCGCCCCGCTGGCGCGACCACGACAACCCCGACCACGGCGCGCCCGGCTGGCGCTCCGGTCAATCGTCCTGGCGTTGCCGCCGATGCGTCCGACGAGGATGAAGGTCCGCGTCAGGTTCGCCGTGGCCCCGGTGGCGCAGCGCGTCCAGTTATGGCGCCGAAGCCAACCGCGAAGCCCGCGCCTGCCAAGCAGCGTGGCCGCCTGACGGTCGTCACCGCGATGAACGCCGACGATGTGCGCGAGCGCTCGATCGCCTCGTTCCGTCGCCGGACCCAGCGTCTCAAGGGCCACGCCGCCAATGAGCCGAAGGAAAAGCTGTCGCGCGAAGTCATTATTCCTGAGGCGCTGACCATCCAGGAACTCGCCAACCGTATGGCTGAGCGTGCTGTCGACGTCATCCGCATGCTGATGAAGCAGGGCCAGATGGTGAAGATCACCGATGTGATCGACGCCGATACGGCTCAGCTGATCGCGGAAGAACTCGGCCACACCGTCAAGCGCGTCGCCGAATCCGACGTGGAAGAAGGCCTGTTCGACGTGGTGGATGACACCACCGACACCGAGCCGCGTTCACCGGTCGTCACCGTGATGGGTCACGTTGACCACGGTAAGACCTCGCTGCTCGATGCTCTGCGTCACGCCAATGTTGTTTCGGGCGAAGCCGGCGGCATCACCCAGCACATCGGCGCGTATCAGGTCACCTCGCCAGAAAGCGGCAAGAAGATCACCTTCATCGACACCCCGGGCCACGCCGCGTTCACCGCGATGCGCGCCCGCGGCGCCAAGGTCACCGACATTGTCGTGCTGGTCGTGGCGGCTGATGACGGCGTCATGCCGCAGACGGTCGAAGCGATCAATCACGCCAAGGCAGCCGGCGTTCCGATCATTGTTGCGATCAACAAGATCGACAAGCCGGAAGCCAAGCCCGAGCGCGTTCGTACCGAGCTGCTGCAGTATGAAGTGCAGGTCGAGTTGTTCGGCGGTGATGTGGTCGACGTCGAAGTTTCGGCGAAGAACAAGCTCAACCTCGATCGCCTGCTCGAAATGATCGCGCTGCAATCGGAACTGCTTGATCTCAAGACCAACACCACGCGTCCGGCCGAAGGCACCGTGATCGAAGCCAAGCTTGATCGCGGCCGTGGTCCGGTTGCGACCGTGCTGGTTCAGCGCGGCACCCTGCGCGTTGGCGACATTGTGATCGCTGGTGCTGAGATGGGCCGCGTTCGTGCGCTGATTTCCGACCAGGGCGTGACCCTGACTGAGGCCGGACCTTCGGTTCCGGTTGAGGTTCTCGGCTTCAACGGCACGCCGGAAGCAGGCGACCGTATGGCTGTCGTCGACAGCGAAGCCCGCGCCCGTGAAGTCACGAGCTACCGCTCGCATCAGAAGCGTGAGAAGACCGCAGCCTCGATCTCGGGCATGCGCGGTTCGCTCGAGCAGATGATGTCGCAGCTCAAGACCACTGGCCGCAAGGACTTCCCGCTGGTCATCAAGGCGGACGTCGCCGGTACGCTCGAAGCGATCCTCGGCTCGCTCGAGAAGCTCGGCACCGATGAAGTCACCGCACGCATCCTGCATGCTGGCGTTGGCGGCATCAGCGAGTTCGGACGTGACGCTGGCGGAGGGCTTCAACGCCGCGATCATCGGCTTCAACGTTCGTGCACATAAGGAAGCTGCGGCTTCGGCCAAGCGCAACGGCATCGAAATTCGCTACTACAACATCATCTACGATCTGGTGGATGACGTGAAGAAGGCGATGTCCGGCCTGCTGGCGCCGACGCTCCGCGAAACCATGCTGGGCAATGCCAAGATCCTCGAGATCTTCAACATCTCGAAGGTCGGCAAGGTCGCCGGTTGCCTCGTCACCGACGGTACGGTGGAACGTGGCGCCAATGTCCGCCTGATCCGCGACAACGTCGTGGTTCACGAGGGCAAGCTTTCGACGCTCAAGCGCTTCAAGGATGAAGTGAAGGACGTCCAGTCTGGCCAGGAATGCGGTATGGCCTTCGAGAACTACACGGACATGCGTGCCGATGACGTGATCGAATGCTACCGCGTCGAGACCATTCAACGCAGCCTGTAAGTCCGAGCCTTACAGCTTCGCTGAGTTTACACCGGCATGTCGTGACGCCCCGCTTTCAGGCCGGGCGTCACGCTTTGCGCTCTTTTCAGCTCGACATTTGTTGGTGGCGGTCAGTGACCGGCCACGGCTTAACCATTTCGACAAGGACGACGATGCCACGCCATCATCAGAAGGCCTCTGCTTCTTCCGGCGGGTCGCAACGGCAGTTGCGTGTCGGCGAACTGATTCGCCACGCCGTCTCCGATATTCTGACCCAACGCATGGTTCACGACGACGTACTCGAGAAGACCATCGTCACGGTCCCTGAAGTACGCATGTCACCCGACCTGAAGCTTGCCACGGTTTACGTGATGCCGCTCGGCGGCAATGACACCAAGCCCGTGATCAAGGCGTTGGCCGACAACAAGGTTTTCCTGCGGGCGGAAGTCGCGCGTCGCGTCAACCTGAAATATGCCCCAGACCTGCGCTTCCGTGTCGATGAACGCTTCGATGAAGCGGAACGCATCGACAGATTGCTGCGCGACCCTGCAGTTCAACGCGACCTCGATAAAGATTTCGGACGAAGATTAATGATTGTGACGACGGTAGACGACACCTCCGGCTCGCCAGACGCGCCTGACGCCCAGGGCCCGGGTGCGTTCGAATCCAATATGGTTCAGCAACTCAGCCAGCTGGTTGAAACCGGCAAGCCTGCAGGCGGCGACCTCGCGCCCGCGCATAGCAGCGCGCCACAGCAGGGCGCGCCGCAAGGGCAAGAGCCAGGTCCGCCACGTTCGTCAAGATGTTCACGGCTGGGTGGTGCTCGACAAACCCGTCGGCATGACCTCGACCCATGCCGTTGCCGTGCTCAAGCGCCTGTTCAACGCCAAGCGCGCCGGCCATGCCGGCACCCTCGATCCGCTCGCCTCCGGCGGCCTGCCGATCGCGCTGGGCGAAGCCACCAAAACTGTGCCTTACGTGATGGATGGCCGGAAGCGCTACCGTTTCACGGTGTGCTGGGGCGAGGAACGCGACACCGACGACACCGAGGGGCGCACCACCGTCACCAGCGCGACTCGGCCGACGGCCGAACAGATCCGGGCGCTGCTGCCGCAGTTCCATGGCCAGATCGAGCAGGTTCCGCCTCAATATTCTGCGATCAAGATCCAGGGTGAGCGCGCCTACGATATGGCGCGCGATGGTGAAGTGGTGCCGCTGGTGCCACGCCCCGTCATCATTCACGAGCTGGTCTTGACCGAACAGCCCGACGCCGACCACGCCGTGTTCGAAGCCGAATGCGGCAAAGGTACCTATGTCCGCGCACTGGCCCGAGACATGGGCCGGTTGCTCGGATGCTACGGCCATATTTCGGCATTGCGCCGGACGCTGGTCGGCCCCTTCGACGAAGCTGATATGATTCCACTGGAACAACTTGAGGCTTTGTGCGATAGAGCCGCGTCGGGCGAGGCTAGCCTTGCTGACGCGTTACTGCCCGTAGAGACCGCGCTGGACGACATCCCGGCGCTGGCCGTCACGCGGGCAGATGCGGCAAGGCTCCATCGGGGCCAGGCCGTCCTCTTGCGCGGACGGGATGCGCCGAACTGTAGCGGTACAGTCTATGTCACGGTTTCAGGCCGCCTTCTGGCCCTCGCCGAACTTGGCAATGGCGAACTCATCCCCAAGCGTGTTTTTAACCTGAACGGGCTGACCGCAAGCTCCGCTCGCAAAGAAAGTATTTGACGATGTCGGTTACTGCCGAACGCAAAGCAGAAATTATCAAGACGAATGCCAACAAGGTTGGCGACACCGGTTCGCCGGAAGTCCAGGTTGCGATCCTCTCGGAGCGTATTGTTAACCTGACTGCCCACTTCAAGACCCACGGCAAGGACAACCACTCCCGCCGCGGCCTTCTGAAGCTGGTGTCGACGCGCCGTTCCCTGCTTGATTACATCAAGCGCAAGGACGAAGCGCGCTACAAGGCGCTGCTGGTCAAGCACAACATTCGTCGCTAATCGAAGTTTACGCGCGCATCCTGCGCGCGTTTTCACGACCGGTCCGGGTTTAGATCTCGGACCGCGTCCGTGCCAAGAGGCCGGTCCAGCTCGCAGAGATCATCACGCGGATCTGGATCAGCACGTAAGACGACCAACACTCCGCCTTGTCATTTATTTGTTGCGGAAGGTTGTGAGAGGTAACGCCCAGAAGCACTCCGGCAACTGGGCGACGTCGGGCAAGAGGCCCGAGCGCGGACCAAGTTCCGCACCATCGGAAGGATGGCGGCAATTCAGAATACCAAGGCCATGGCAGGATCGCCGGACGCTGATCTCGCGAATTTCGCGGCAGCGTCTCGCCGTCTTGCGCATGGCTTTCGTGTTTTGCGCCGTGGTCCTTTCGTGAACCAATGAAAGAAATCACGATGTTTAACATTCATTCAGTCGAAATCGATTGGGGTGGCCGTCCGCTCAAGCTTGAGACCGGCAAGATTGCCCGTCAGGCTGATGGCGCTGTGATCGCCACTTACGGCGAGACCGTCGTTCTCGCCACCGTCGTCGCTGCCAAGTCGGCCAAGGATGGCATCGACTTCCTGCCGCTGACCGTCGACTACATCGAAAAGACCTATGCAGCTGGCCGCATCCCGGGCGGTTACTTCAAGCGCGAAGGCCGTCCGACCGAGAAGGAAACGCTGGTTTCCCGCCTGATCGACCGTCCGATCCGCCCGCTGTTCGCCGATGGCTGGCGCAACGAAACCCAGGTCATCATCACCGTGCTGTCGCACGACATGGAAAATGACCCGGACATCCTCGCAATGGTTGCGACCTCGGCGGCCCTGACGCTGTCAGGCGTGCCGTTCATGGGTCCGATCGGCGCGGCGCGCGTTGGCTTCAGCAACAACGAATACATCCTGAACCCGACCCTCGACGAAATGACCGACACCCAGCTCGAGCTGGTCGTCGCCGGCACCGCCGATGCAGTTCTGATGGTTGAATCTGGAAGCCAAGGAACTCAGCGAAGAGATCATGCTCGGCGCCGTGATGTTTGGCCACCGCCACTTCCAGCCGGTCATCCAGGCGATCATCGACCTGGCTGAAAAGGCTGCCAAGGAGCCGCGCGAGCTCAACGTCATCGACAACAGCGAGATCGAGAAGGAAATGCTCGGCCTCGTCGAGCAGGACCTGCGCGCTGCCTACGCCATTCCGGTCAAGCAGGAGCGTTACGCTGCGGTTGGCAAGGTCAAGGAAAAGATGATCGCGCATTTCTTCCCGGAAGGCCAGGAGCCGAAGTTCGACAAGCTGCGCGTCGGCGGCGTGTTCAAGGATCTCGAAGCGAAGATCGTTCGCTGGAACATCCTCGACACCGGCAAGCGCATCGACGGTCGTGATTCCAAGACCGTTCGTAACATCGTTGCGGAAGTTGGCGTGCTGCCGCGCGCCCACGGTTCGGCGCTGTTCACCCGCGGTGAAACCCAGGCGCTGGTCGTGACCACGCTCGGCACCGGCGAAGACGAGCAGTTCATCGACTCGCTGTCGGGTACGTACAAAGAGACGTTCCTGCTGCACTACAACTTCCCTCCCTTCTCGGTTGGTGAAACCGGTCGTATCGGCGGCACCAAGCGTCGCGAAATCGGCCACGGCAAGCTCGCCTGGCGCGCGATCCATCCGATCCTGCCGGGCCACCATGAGTTCCCCTACACCGTTCGCGTTGTATCGGAAGTCACGGAGTCCAACGGTTCGTCGTCGATGGCTTCCGTCTGCGGCGCTTCGCTCGCACTGATGGACGCTGGCGTTCCGTTGAAGCGCCCGACCGCTGGTATCGCCATGGGCCTCATCCTCGAGGGCGAGCGCTACGCAGTTCTGTCGGACATCCTGGGTGATGAAGATCACCTCGGCGACATGGACTTCAAGGTGGCTGGCACCGACACCGGCATCACCTCGCTGCAGATGGACATCAAGATCGCCGGCATCACCGAAGAGATCATGAAGGTCGCCCTGGCCAGGCCAAGGATGGTCGTATTCACATTCTCGGCGAAATGTCGAAGGCGCTCACCAACGCCCGTGCCGAGCTCGGCGAATACGCCCCGCGCATCGAGACCTTCAAGATTGCCACCGACAAGATCCGTGAAGTGATCGGCACCGGCGGCAAGGTCATTCGCGAAATCGTCGAAAAGACCGGCGCGAAGGTCAACATCGAAGACGACGGCACCGTCAAGGTTGCTTCGTCCGATGGCGAGTCGATCAAGGCTGCGATCAA
Organism: uncultured Alphaproteobacteria bacterium; assembly: GCA_963717905.1. Taxonomy (GTDB): domain Bacteria; phylum Pseudomonadota; class Alphaproteobacteria; order Rhizobiales; family Xanthobacteraceae; genus Tardiphaga. The sequence continues at coordinate 579,260 of CAVQXM010000006.1, read as the reverse complement.
GTGGATCAAGTCGATCGCATCGGATCCGGAACTCAACGCGATCTATGAAGGCACTGTCGTCAAGGTCATGGAGTTCGGCGCATTCGTGAACTTCTTCGGCGCCAAGGACGGTCTGGTGCACATCAGCCAGCTCGCCTGCTGGCCGCGTGCAGAAGACCTCCGACGTCGTCAAGGAAGGCGACAAGGTCAAGGTCAAGCTGCTCGGCTTCGACGATCGCGGCAAGACCCGCCTGTCGATGAAGGCTGTTGATCAGGAGACCGGTGAAGACCTCGAAGCCAAGCAGAAGGCTGAAGGCGAAGCCGCTCCGGCCGCCGAATAATCGACTCGACACGGACAACGAAAGGGCGGCCCTCGGGTCGCCCTTTTTGTTTGCGATCAGCTGGGACAGCTGACGCTGGTGCTTATCTGCCGCGACCTCGCCCGCCCTTGCCAACGTTGATGTGCAGGCCATCACCTGAAACTGACGCCGGAACCGCGGACGTCGTGGATAGCATCGCCCCTGACAGCGCTTTTGGAACGAACAAGGAGAAGCACATGCCCACACCTGTCTCGCCGCCATCTCTTCCTTGCTGCCAGCGGGCTGGCCGCCGCAACAGCCCGCCCCGCCGCGTGCTCGCGCAGGCTACGGCGACCCCGGGCGCGACGCCCGCGCCATTCATTCTGCCGGCGCTGCCCTATGCCACCAATGCCTTCGAGCCGACCATCGACGCCAGGACGATGGAAATCCATCACGGCAAACACCACAGCACTTACGTCGCCAACCTCAACACCTTCGCCAAGGACACGCCGGCGATCGCACAGAAGCCGATCGTCGAGGTGCTGGCGGATCTGAAAAGCGTGCCCGACGCGATCCGCACCGGCGTGCGCAACAACCTCGGCGGCCATGCCAATCATTCGATGTTCTGGCAAATCATGGGGCCGAACGGCGGCAAGCCCGATCGGCGAGGTGCTGGCCGCCATCACCAGTGACCTCGGCGGGCTGGAGAAACTGCAGGCCGATTTCAACGCGGCAGGCGGACGACAGTTCGGCTCGGGCTGGGTGTTCGTGACCGTGGACAAGGCCGGCAAGCTGGCGATCGAGACAAAGCCCAATCAGGATACGCCGCTGATGGACGGCAAGCGCGTGCTGTTCGGCAACGACGTCTGGGAGCACGCCTATTACCTGAACTACCAGAACCGCCGCGCCGACTATCTGAAGGAATGGTGGAACGTGGTGAACTGGGCGGCGATCGCCAAGCGCTACGCCGCCGCCAAGGCCGGCACCCTCGGGGTGTAAGCCACGATTGGTCGGACAGGCGCTTGAGCCCTCGCATGCAAGGTGAGGGCTGCGGCGTCGAAGGCGCTTGAGCGTCCAGTCTCTCGTTGCGCGCGCTATGCCTGCGATGAAGCCGCTACGGCGGCTTTGAGCGCCCCTGTTCGCCTGCTCCGCCAACACTTGCCTTCACCAGCTCCGCCAGCGCCGCGAAGTCGGTCTGGCGCGGCGAGGAGCGGCGAAACACCAGCCCGATGGTGCGGCTCGGCTGCGGTTCCGCCATTTGCAGCAGGCGAATGCGCGTGTCACGCCCCTCCACCTCCGCCGCGATCTGCGGAATCAGCGTGATGCCGAAGCCGCCCGCCACCATCTGCATCACCGTACTCAGGCTCGACGCGGCAAAGCCGGCCGAAGCCGCCTCGGCGTTTTGCTTGACGCGCGAGGTGGCGCAGAACGCCAGCGCCTGATCGCGCAGGCAGTGACCATCCTCAAGCAACAGCAGTTGGCCGACGTCGATGTCCTCCGCCGAGATCAACGCGTGATCCGGCCGCGGATCGTCGCACGGCACAGCCAGCAGAAACTGATCGCGAAACAGGGTCGATCGACCTCGAGATCCTTGTCATCGACCGGCAGCGCCACCATCGCGGCATCGAGGCTGCCAGACTTCACCTCGTCGAGCAGTTGATGGGTCTGCCGTTCGTGCAGTTCGAGCCGCAGATCCGGGATGCGCGCCTGCAGCTCCGGCAACAGATGCGGCAGCAGATAGGGCGCGAGCGACGGAATCACACCAAGCCCGAAGCGGCCATTGAGCAGGCCGACGCGTTGGCGCGCGAAGATCCTGCAGGTCGCGCGCCGCCGCCAGCATTTCCTCGCCGCGTCGGGCAATCTCCCGGCCGATATCGGTCATCCGCACTTCGCCCGGACGACGTTCGACCAGAGCTACGCCAAGGTGCGCCTCGAGATCGCGGATCTGCATCGACAAGGCTGGTTGGGTGATCGCGCAGTCGGATGCGGCACGGCCAAAATGGCCGTGGCGCGCCAGGGCGGATAGGTACCGTAGCTGTCGTAGTGTCAACATAGTCATAAGTTATGCTGATCGCATTCCAAAGACAATACGAATGGACCTGATGGATGGTTTCGGCCAGTCTACGTCAGGACTTCACGCGCGTGCGTCGTCACGACCTCGCGCCATTTTGAAACACCGCGACCTGCGCGTTCGGGCGTGCCACTCGACAAGGGGCGGCACACATATGCGCAGCGCCCGGATTGATAACTGGAGGGATGAATGACTGATACTACAGCTTCCACAGGCAAATGCCCCGTCGCGCATGGTGCCCAACGTCAAGACCCCGCAGGCCGTGGGCCGCCGCAACGGCGACTGGTGGCCTGACCTGCTCGATCTCAGCGTGCTGCATAACCATACCCCCGCCGCTGACCCGATGGGCGAGGACTTCGACTACGCCAAGGAATTCGCATCGCTCGATATCGACGCGGTGATCAAGGATCTGCACGCGCTGATGACCGACTCGCAGGAGTGGTGGCCGGCGGACTTCGGCCACTACGGCGGCTTGTTTATCCGCATGGCCTGGCACAGCGCCGGCACCTATCGCATCACCGACGGCCGCGGCGGCGCCGGTGCGGGTCAGCAGCGCTTTGCGCCGCTCAACAGCTGGCCCGACAACGTCAACCTCGACAAGGCCCGCCGCCTGCTGCTGGCCGATCAAGCAGAAATACGGCCGCAAGATCTCCTGGGCCGACCTGATGATCCTGACCGGCAACGTCGCGCTGGAATCGATGGGCTTCAAGACCTTCGGCTTCGCCGGCGGCCGTGCCGACGTCTGGGAGCCGGAAGAGCTTTACTGGGGACCGGAAGGCACCTGGCTCGGCGACGAGCGCTACAGCGGCGAGCGCGAACTGGCGGAGCCGCTTGGCGCCGTGCAGATGGGCCTGATCTACGTCAACCCTGAAGGCCCGAACGGCAATCCTGACCCGCTCGCCTCGGCCCGCGACATCCGCGAGACGTTCTTCCGCATGGCGATGAACGACGAGGAAACCGTTGCGCTGATCGCGGGTGGCCACACCTTCGGCAAGACCCACGGCGCAGGCGATCCGTCGCTGGTCGGCGCTGACCCGGACGGCGCGGCGATCGAGGATCAGGGCCTCGGCTGGTCGAACAAGTTCGGCACCGGCCTCGGCGGCGACACCATCGGCTCCGGTCTCGAAGTGACCTGGACGCAGACGCCGACGCAGTGGAGCAACCACTTCTTCGACAACCTGTTCAACTTCGACTACGAGCTGACCACGAGCCCGGCAGGCGCGAAGCAGTGGGTGGCGAAGAATGCGGTCGCCGACATCCCGCACGCGCATGACCCGTCGAAGAAGCTGCTTCCGACGATGCTGACCTCGGACCTCGCGCTGCGCTTCGACCCGATCTACGAGAAGATCTCGCGTCGCTTCCACGAGAATCCGGATCAGTTCGCCGACGCCTTCGGCCGCGCCTGGTTCAAGCTGACCCACCGCGACATGGGCCCGGTCGCGCGTTATCTCGGCAAGCTCGTGCCGCAGGAAACGCTGATCTGGCAGGACCCGATCCCGGCGCTCGATCATCCGGTGATCGACGCCAACGACATCGCCAAGCTCAAGGCAGAGATCCTCGCCTCCGGCCTCAGCGTGCAGCAGCTGGTTTCGACCGCCTGGGCGTCAGCCTCGACCTTCCGTGGCTCGGACAAGCGTGGCGGCGCCAATGGCGCGCGTATCCGCCTCGCGCCGCAGAAGGACTGGGAGGTCAACCAGCCGGCGCAGCTCGCGACCGTGCTGGCGCAAGCTCGAAGCCATCCAGAAGAACTTCGGCAAGAAGGTCTCGCTGGCTGACCTGATCGTGCTCGGCGGCGCGCTGCCGTCGAGAAGGCGGCGAAGGATGCGGGCGTCACCGTGACCGTGCCGTTCACGCCGGGCCGCATGGATGCGTCGCAGGAGCAGACCGACGTGGCAGTCGTTCGCGCCGCTGGAGCCGCGTGCGGATGGCTTCCGCAACTACATCGCCAACCGGCATCAGTTCATGAAGCCGGAAGAAGCGCTGGTCGATCGTGCGCAGCTGCTGACGCTGACCGGTCCGGAAATGACCGTTCTGGTCGGCGGCCTGCGCGTGCTCGGCGCCAATGCCGCCAACTCCAAGCATGGCGTCTTCACCAAGACGCCGGGCGTGCTGACCAACGACTTCTTCATCAACCTGCTCGACATGGGCACGGTGTGGCAGCCGGTCAGCGGCCAGGACGGCGTCTATGAGGGCCGCGACCGCAAGACCCAGGCGGCGAAGTGGACGGCAACCCGCGTCGACCTGGTGTTCGGCTCGCACGCGCAGCTGCGCGCCTTCGCCGAAGTCTATGCCAGCAGCGACGCCAAGACGAAGTTCGTCAAGGACTTCGTCGCGGCATGGACCAAGGTGATGAACGCCGATCGTTTCGATCTCGCGAAGTAATGCGCGGCCGCCGACGAGCCGACGCACTGAGCCTACGCTAACAAAGCCCCCGCAACTCCTTGCGGGGGCTTTTTCGTGCGTGGTTCGCGCCATCGGCTATCTCTTTTTGGGCCTTGCGCGGGCTGCCCGGAGAGCCAATCTCCGCACAAACAATCCGGGGTCATTCAATGATAAAATTGTACTGGTCGCCGCGGTCGCGCTCTTTTACCGCGCTCTGGCTGCTCGAAGAGACCGGCCATCCCTATGAGCGTGTGCTGATTGATATCACCACAGGCGCACAGCGCTCGCTTGAATTCCTCACCGTCAATCCGATGGGCAAAGTACCGGCCCTGGCTGACGGCGATGCGACGCTGGCGGAGGCCGCCGCGATCTGCGCCTACGTCGCCGAGCGCTATCCGCGACGCCCATCTTGCGCCAGCCATCGGCGACGTTCGGCGCGCAAAGTATCTGTACTGGCTGTTCTACGCGCCAAGCTGCATCGAGCCCGCCATGGTGCAGGTGGCGACGCAGCTTGAGATGAATTCGGCAGCCGCCGGCTGGGGCGATTCCAGCGCGTGTTCGATGTTCTGGAGGATGCGTTGGAGGCCGGCCCCTATCTGCTCGGCGACATGTTCACCGCAGCGGACGTGGCTGTCGGCTCGGCGCTGAATTTCGCGGTCCGGCAGTTCAAGATGGTGCCGTCGCGGCCATCGTTCGACCGCTTTCTCGACCGCTGCAGCGAACGCCCGGCGTTCCAGCGCGCGATGGCGCTGGCGCAGAGCTAGCACTGGAACTGGCGAGGATCCGGGACGCAGACACCCGCCAGATTTTTGGTTTGCTTAGTAAGCCAGCTTGATGCTCTGGCTGACCGGATCATTGCCGACCGCGAAGGCGGCAGCATCGAATCCGGGCGGGCCGAAGGTGATCGACGGATTGCGCGAGAAGCCGACGCCCTGCTTCGGTTTGCCGAACATACCGATGTCCATCTTGCGTTCATTGTTTTCAGCGTGAAACACCGCAGCAGCATAATTGCCAGACGGCACCTGCTTGAACGCGCAGGTCGCGCGCCCGCCTGCGATCTTCGCCGTCGCCTCGAACATTTCGCGGCCGGGCTCGCGGAAGCCATTTGCCGAGGCGTATAGGCCGCAACGAACAACGCCATCAGCATTGCGAATGCCGGATACGTTCAACGTGACAGGCCCAGCCAGCGCGGCCGAGTGCGCACCCGCCAGCAACGCGACGGCGCCGCACGCCGACGCAACAAGGATCTTGTAGTTCATGTTTGACTCGTCCTTTTCGAAACGATGACGTTGGAGCAGAGTGCCGAGCTACTTGTAGAGCTCATGTTCCGGAACAACTGATGCAGGCGTTTCGCCGCCGCGTTGGGCGCGCTGACGCGACGAAAACATCGGGCCTTTCGCCTGAACATTCGGGGCAAAGCTGCGGAAACCAAACAGCTCGGGCACATTGACGTAAACCGCCTCCATGCCGCCGCGCATGAAGTATGCTTCGTGCCAGAAGCCAACGCCCTTCGGGTCCTTGAGAAAGCCGCTCCACCACTGGCGATGCGGCTCCGACCGCGCCCAGGCTTCAAGGCTCTCGAAGTCGCGCCAGTACTGCCGCATTCCGATATGCAGCGGCCATAGCGAGTAGATGATGCTCTCGTGCCCGAGCAGGCCATCCGGCATGGATTTGCCGACGCCGGAAATCTTCGGGCCGAACCCAAGGAGCGTGGAGACTCCGCGGAAGATGTTCACACGCATGCCGAGATAGATCACGACGAGATCGGGATGCGCCGAAAGGTCGACCGTTGCTCTGTCCATCATGGCGCTCCTCGTGAATGTTACTTGGATACCTAAGGCGGCGGCCTTAACAAACCACTAAATCAGGACTTTATTACCTTTCGGCTGACCTGTCCGAACAAGCGGGGCACGCCGTCGGCACGAAACGCAAAACGCCCCCACCTGAAAGAAGTGAGGGCGTTGCGTAGCAGAGAACGAAAGCACAGCTCAGGGCGAACTTACTCCGCCTTCAGCGCGTCCGGATGCGGCATCGAGATCATGTTGTAACCGGAGTCGACGAAATGGATTTCGCCAGTCACGCCGCCCGACAGATCCGACAGCAGATACAGCGCCGATCCGCCCAGCTCATCGAGCGTGACGCCGCGGCCCAGCGGCGAGTGCTTCTGCATGAAGCCGAACATGGCGCGGGAATCACCGATGCCGGAGCCAGCGAGCGTGCGCACCGGGCCTGCCGAAATCGCGTTGACGCGAATGCCCTTGCGGCCATAGTCCGCAGCAAGATAGCGCGTCGAGGCTTCGAGCGCTGCCTTGGCGACGCCCATCACATTGTAGTTCGGCATAACGCGGGTCGAACCACCGAAGGTCAGGGTGATGATCGAGCCGCCGTTGGGCATCATCTCGGCCGCGCGCTTGGTGACTTCGGTAAAGGAGAAACAGGAGATCACCATAGTGCGCGAGAAGTTCGCGCGGGTGGTGTCGGCATAGGCGCCCTTCAGCTCGTTCTTGTCCGAGAAGCCGATGGCGTGAACCACGAAGTCGATCGTGCCCCAGGCGTCCTTGAGCGCGGCGAAGGTTGCGTCGACACTATCGATATCCTCGACATCGCAGGGCAATACCAATGTGCTGCCAAGCGATTCCGCCAGCGGCTTGACCCGCTTGCCAAGCGCGTCGCCCTGGTAGGTGAAGGCGATTTCCGCGCCCTGCGCAGCCAATGTTTTGGCGATACCCCATGCGATGGAGTGATCATTGGCCACGCCCATAATCAGACCGCGCTTGCCTTGCATCAAACCTTGCATCTTCATCAACCTCTCGTTCGTCAATTGGCTCGCGTCATCCGGTCACGACTGACGCCAAGACGGAAGAAGGCCGGACTCTGCACGAAGCTCTGCTTCGCACTCTGCCCGGCCATGACGCAACACCCGTTCGTTTATGGCAGCCGTCCCGCAAACGCGTGACGGCTGGATCTGCCGTCAGGCATCAAGCTGCTTGAACACCAGCGTGGCGTTGGTGCCGCCGAAGCCGAAGGAGTTCGACAGCACGGTGCCGAGTTGCACGTTATCGATGCGCTTGCGCACGATCGGCATATCGGCGAACACCGGATCAAGCTCCTGGATGTTGGCGCTCTCGCAGATGAAACCGTTCTTCATCATCAGCAGCGAGTAGATCGCTTCCTGCACGCCAGTTGCCCCGAGCGAATGACCGGTCAGCGCCTTGGTCGCAGAGATCGGCGGGCATGCATCGCCCGTACCGAACACATTGCGGATCGCCTGGATTTCCGGCGGATCACCGGCCGGCGTCGAGGTCGCGTGCGGATTGATGTAGTCGATCTTGGTCTTCACCGTCGACATCGCCATGCGCATGCAGCGCTCGGCGCCCTCGCCCGACGGCGCGACCATGTCGTAACCGTCCGAGGTTGCGCCGTAGCCGACGATCTCGCCGTAAATCTTCGCGCCACGCGCCTTGGCGTGTTCAAGTTCTTCGAGCACCAGCACGCCTGCGCCGCCAGCAATAACGAAGCCGTCGCGGTTGACGTCATATGGGCGCGAGGCAGTGGCCGGAGTGTCATTGTACTTCGAGGACATTGCGCCCATCGCGTCAAACAGCACCGACAGCGACCAGTCGAGTTCTTCGCAGCCGCCGGCAAAGACGATGTCCTGCTTGCCCCACTGGATCATTTCATAGGCGTTGCCGATACAGTGATTGGAGGTCGCGCAGGCTGACGAGATCGAATAGTTGACGCCCTTGATCTTGAACCAGGTCGCAAGGGTCGCAGACGCAGTCGACGACATCGCCTTGGGAACGGCGAACGGACCGACGCGCTTTGGCCCCTTGGTGCGGGTGATATCAGCCGCCTCAACGATGGTGCGCGCGCTTGGGCCGCCAGAGCCCATGATGATGCCGGTGCGCTCGTTCGAGATATCCGACGCTTCGAGACCGGAGTCAGCGATCGCCTGGTCCATCGCAACATGGTTCCAGGCGGCGCCTTCACCGAGGAAGCGCATCGCGCGCCGATCGATGAGATCGGTGACATCTACGGTCGGACGACCGTAGACCTGAGAGCGAAACCCTAGCTCAGTATGCTTTTCAGCATGCGTAATACCCGACTTAGCCTCAAACAGGCTCGCAAGCACTTCCTGAGTGTTGTTTCCGATAGATGAGACGATGCCCATCCCCGTGACGACAACCCGCCTCATGATCGTCTCGCCCTCTTTAACTGCGTTGATATGATATAGGACAACAAATAACCGGCACTGAGTAGACCTTGGACAGGATCGTTAGATCATTCTGCCTTGGTGCCGGTGTCCTGCTTGAACAGACCGACCCGCAGGTCCTTCGCCCGATAAATAATCTCGCCATCCGCCGAAAGTGTGCCATCGGCAATGCCGAGCCACAGCTTTGAACGCATCACGCGCTTGATGTCGATGGTATAGACGACCTTGGTGATGTTTGGCAGCACCTGACCGGAGAACTTGAGATCGCCAAGTCCCAGCGCGCGACCAGGGCCGATGCCCCCGCTCCAGCCAAGGAAGAAGCCAACCAGCTGCCACATGGCGTCGAGGCCAAGGCAGCCCGGCATCACCGGATCACCCTTGAAGTGACAACCGAAGAACCAGAGATCCGGATTGACGTTCAACTCGGCCTGGATGAAGCCCTTGCCGTACTCGCCGCCGGTATCATTGATCTCGAGGATGCGATCGAACATCAGCATGGGAGGCAGCGGAAGCTGAGCATTGCCGGGACCGAACAGTTCGCCGCGACCGCATGCGAGCAGGTCTTCGAACTCGTAACTGTTGCGTTTATCCTGAATCATACCGTCAATTCCAAGCTTCCAACGATGCGTTAACTGTGCGCTTACCCGATTTACCGGGTCTGCGCGCGTATATTTGATCAGATAGGCCCAGATTTTTAGATCCCGCCCCACCCTGTGAGAGGATCAAGGCTGTGGCCCGACCGCGATCAATGTAAAATCACCCATGCTCTCTAACATAGCCGCGATAGGCCGCATAGCTTATCAGGGCCGAGATTGCACGCCTCGCCGCACCTCACTTTGATACCGTTACGTGCGGTAGTTGCGAAAAACTTGCAACAGCTTCGTTTCATTTCTATATATAAAGCAGTGAGCAAGTATTTTAGAAATGACGGCAGGGTGCCTGACGTGGATAGCGCTGAACAACTACCGACACTCAACGACGACGCTCTGGTCGCCGAGATCGCGCTTGGCCGCCAGCCGACCCTGACAGGTTGCCCGTGGCACGATGTCAACGAGATGCTTCAGTCGGTTGGGCTGCGCCCGACGCGCCAGCGCATGGCGCTTGGCTGGCTGCTGTTCGGCAAGGGTCCGCGGCATCTGACAGCTGAAATGCTGTACGAAGAGGCGACGCTGGCCAAGGTGCCGGTATCGTTGGCCACTGTCTACAACACGCTGAACCAGCTCACCGATGCCGGCCTGCTGCGTCAGGTCAGTGTTGACGGCACGAAGACATACTTCGACACCAACGTGACGTCGCATCACCATTACTACCTCGAGAACAATCACGAGCTGGTCGATATTCCGGACCAGAACCTGCTGCTGCAGAAGATGCCGGATGTTCCCGAAGGCTATGAAATCAGCCGCATCGACATGATCGTGCGCCTGCGAAAGAAGCGTTGATCGACGCTTCAGAGCCTGATGACCGAGCCATGATCCCTCGCGCAAGCGGGGGATTTTTGTATTGAGCAGCCGGTTACGCTGCCACGCAGCACGCCGCTGAAATGAAAAACCCTCCGTTTGAGCGGAGGGTTTCGGAAGTGCTGACAACAAAAGATCAGGCGTGCCGCTTACTTGACCTGCTCGTCGGCATAGACGCCCCACAGCCGCTGTTGTTCGATCCAGCCTTCAAAACCTGCGCCATTCACCCGGCACCAGCCCGTATTGCATCGCTTGACCTGGGCAACGACGCCCGCTTCCAGCTTTGCCGCTACGGAGCTCATTGCATCGGGCTTGTCATAGATCAGGGCCAACTCGTCCTTGACCTTCATGGTTACGACGGCGGTGCGACGCCCGGACAGCAGCGAGTGATACACCCATCCCTCCGCCCCTTCGGAATCGCGGACCCGTCGCCAGTTTTCGAACTCAGCCGTAATTTCGACCGGCAAGCCCGCGCGGGTGTAGACCCAGGCGACATCATTATCCTTGGTCGGGCCAGCACGAACGTTAACATGATCGGACTTCAGGCTGACATAGCGCGGCACTGGCAAACCGCTCACCGACGGCGGAGCATCCTTGGCTGATAATTCAATGGACCCGACGATGGAAAGACTCGCGCTAACGAGCGCCAACAGACCAAATACGCGTACGCCACCCATTACTCAGTTCCTTGAACGCAACTTCGAAGTTTCAATGCCGCGATGCAACCACCGCACCGCGCCAGTCCCGTTTCAGCCAGTCGCGACGTATTCTGTTTCGGAACCCTGACCCAACCCGTCGTTGGGTTCTTGTTTTGGCTCATTCTTCTGCTAGAGAGAACCATTCCCAAGGCGTGATGGTCGGGAAACCGGGACAACCGAAGCGAAACCGTCGAGACGAATTGATCGCGGGGCAGCCGCAGTTTCGATGAACCGGGTTAATGACATCTGAACGGCAAGACTAAACTCGGGTGAACTGGACATGTCGGTTAAGAAAAAACCTTTGGTTGTCGTCACTCGCAGGCTGCCGGACAGTATTGAAACGCGCATGCGCGAATTGTTCGACGCGCGCATCAATCACGACGACATTCCGCTGACGCCTGAGCAGCTGGCCGAAGCCGTCCGCACGGCAGACGTGCTGGTGCCGACCGTCACCGACGAAATCACCGCCGAGATCATCAATCAGCCCGACCGCAAGTTGCGGCTGATCGCCAACTTCGGCAATGGCGTCGACAATATCGACGTCGCCGCCGCCCATGCCGCCGGCATCACCGTCACCAATACGCCGCGCGTACTGACCGAAGACACCGCCGACATGACCATGGCGCTGATCCTTGCGGTGCCGCGGCGGTTGATTGAAGGCGCATCCATCCTCACTGATGGCAAGGACTGGCCCGGCTGGTCGCCAACCTGGATGCTCGGCCAGCGGATCGGCGGCAAGCGCCTCGGCATCATCGGCATGGGCCGCATCGGCCAGGCCGTCGCCCGCCGCGCCAAGGCGTTCGGGCTGCAGATCCACTATCACAACCGTCGCCCGGTCGCCCCGAAGATCGAAGAAGAGTTGGGCGCGACCTATTGGGACAGCCTCGACCAGATGCTGGCCCGCATGGACATCATCTCGGTCAACTGCCCGCACACGCCAGCGACGTTCCACCTGCTGTCGGCGCGTCGGCTCAAGCTGATCCGCAAGAGCGCCTATATCGTCAATACCGCGCGCGGTGAGGTGATCGATGAGGACACTTTGACGCGGCTGATCGAAAGTGGCGACATCGCCGGCGCCGGCCTCGACGTGTTCGAGCAAGAGCCCGCGGTCAGCCCGCGCCTGCTGCGCCTCGCCAAGGGCGGCAAGGTGGTGCTGCTGCCGCACATGGGCTCGGCCACGATCGAAGGCCGTGTCGAAATGGGCGAGAAGGTGGTCATCAACATCCGCACCTTCCTCGACGCCCACAAGCCGCCGGACCGCGTGCTGCCGGGAATGCTGTAAGCACCCGGCGAATGCTTCGTCTCACCTCGCTGGGACAGCGCGAAAGAGCCTCGCTCTGGCCGCTGCGTGGGCCGCCGCGCCACCCTCGCCAGCGTGCCCGCTGAGATCCAGAATCGTCGGCGCGTCGCCGTTGAGCGGATTGGCGGGATCGCGCTTGTAGCGCAGGGTTTCGAAGCGCATCGCCATGGCGTCGATCATCAGCAGCCGCCCGACCAAATCCTCGCCGAAGCCGACGATTGCTCGGATCGCCTCCAGCGCCATCATCGAGCCGAGAATGCCCGGCAGCGCGCCCAGGACCCCGGCCTCGGCGCAGGCCGGCACCAGCCCGGGCGGCGGCGCTTCGGGAAACAGGCACCGATAGGTCGGGTTCAACTCGCCGTCGGCATTGCGCTCGTGCGGCCGCAGCGTCGTCAGCGAGGCGTCGAAGGTGCCGAGCGCGGCGGTGATCAGCGGTACGCCGGCGAGATAGCAGGCGTCCGACACCAGATAGCGCGTCGCAAAGTTATCGGACCCGTCGAGCACCAGGTCATAGCCGGACACGATCTCCATCGCATTGGCGGCAGTCATGCGGGTGTGGTGCCCGACAAAACGGACATGCGGGTTGAGCGCGTGAATCCGCTCGGCGGCGCTGTCGATCTTGGGGCGACCGATATCAGCCGTGGTGTGGATGATCTGGCGCTGCAGGTTGGACAGCGACACCACATCATCATCGACAACGCCGAGCGTGCCAACGCCCGCCGCCGCAAGATACATCAGCACGGGCGCGCCAAGGCCGCCGGCGCCGATCGCCAGCGCCGAAGCGTTTTTCAGCTTGGCCTGACCGGGGCCGCCGACATCCCGCAGCACAATATGCCGGGCATATCGTTCAATTTCGTCCGCATTCAACATGGTCACTCAATCCGTCAGATCCTGAAGCCCGTTGGTATCACATCCCGCCCCGGCATGGTGCGTGATCCTGCTAACGCCTGCCATGTCGAAACCGGCCTTGAACCGGGCCGCGCTGTTCCAGACCAAGGTTTTGTGTGAAACTACCTCCACACACCGGATGATAGTCATGATCAGCCATTCGCCTGTCCCCCGCTGGCTCGCCAGACCTGTTGCCGTCATCTTGCTGATGGCGGCGGCCACCACGGCTTCATGGGCGCAGACGCAGCCGCCCGCGCAACCGCCCACGGCGACGCAGACCCCGTCCGAAACCTTTGCTGCGCTGACGCTCGCGGATCGCCGCGCCCTGCAATCCGATCTGGTGTGGATCGGAAAATTCAACGGGCTGATCAACGGCGAGCCGAGCGACCGGGTGATCAATGCGATCAAGGCTTGGCAGAAGGATCGCAACAGCCAGCAGACCGGCGTGCTGAACCCGAAAGAACGCGATCAGCTTAAGGGCCTCGCTAAACAACGCCAGACAGCGGTGGGATGGCGATTGCTCACTGACGCGCCATCCGGGGTGCGGCTTGGCATTCCGTCGAAACTGACACCGCAGGCAACGTCAGCTGCGAGCAGCAGCCGCTGGACAGCGGCGAACGGCGCGGTTGAGATCACGATTAGCCGCCGCGAAGACGCTGCGCCGACGACCGCCAAACTCGCTGACGCCGAACGGACCAATCCGGCCGGCCGCAAGATCGAATACAGCCTTGTCCGACCGGATTTCTTCGTGCTGTCGGGTTTGCAGGGCGCGCAGAAATTCTATCTGCGCGGCGCGTTCAGCGGTCGTCAGGTGCGTATCCTCACCGTGCTATACGATCCAGCCCAGGATGCGGTGATGCAGCCGATTGTGGTGGCGATGTCATCGGCGTTCACGCCATTCCCCGCCGCAACCAGTGTTGCAGCCAGGCGCAAGCCGGTCGATTACGGCACCGGCGTGATTGTCTCCGGCGATGGCGCAATCCTGACCGACCGGATGCTGGTCGACGCCTGCACCAGCCTTGTCGTCGCGGGCCATGGCAATGCTGAACGATTGGCCGAGGACAAACCCAGCGGGCTGGCGCTGCTCCAGCTCTACGGAGCGAACGGGCTTAGGCCGATCAACCTCGCGCCTGGCCCTGCGACACAAAGCGTCAGCCTGATCGGCATCGCCGATCCACAGAACCAGGGCGGCGGCAACGCCGTCTCCCGCAGCGCCGCCACCGTTGGCCCAAGCGCCAGCCTGTCGCCCGCGCCGGGCCTCGGTTTTTCCGGAGCGGCCGCCATCGATCCGAGCGGCAATTTCACCGGCATGGCGCTAATGAGATCTGTGGTGGTTGCGGGCGCTGTCGATGGCGTGGCGACCAACGAGGCGACGCTGGTGTCGGCGGAGATGGTCCGCGCATTTCTCCGCGCCCAGAAGATTGCCGATCCGGCAAAGCCTGCGACCGATCCGCAGGCCGCCGTGGTCCGCGTCATCTGCGTGCGCCACTAGGGCTCACGCCCGACGCATCACCTCTGGCATTTCGGGCACCAGAAGGTCGACCGCCCGTTCTGGACGAAACGTTCGACAATGCCCTTGCAGCCTTCCGTCTGGCAGGCTGCGCCCTCGCGGTCGTAAACCTGGAACGAATGCTGAAAATAGCCGAGCTCGCCCGAGGCCTGACGATGGTCGCGCAGCGTCGAGCCACCGGCTTCAATCGCAAGGTTGAGCACTGCCTTGATGGAATCGACCAGCGCATCGGCGCGCGGGGCCGGCTTGCCGGTCTTGGTCGCCAGCGTCCCTGCCGCGCGCTTCGGCGACAGGCGCGAACGAAACAGCGCCTCGCACACGTAGATATTACCCAGCCCGGCGACGGTGCGCTGATCGAGCAAGGCCGCCTTCAGGCTGGTGCTCTTGCCCGCGACAGTGGCGGCCAGCATGGCTGCGTCAAAGGCATTGCCGAGCGGCTCGGGGCCGATGCCCTTGAGCGCAGGCTCGCTCTCGATGTCGCGCCGGGCGAACAGCTTCATGAAGCCGAAGCGGCGCGGATCGTTGTAAATCACCGAGGCGCCGCTCGACATGTGGAACACCACATGGTCGTGGGCGCGCTCCTCATTACGCGGATGATGAAACGCCCCGGGCACGGTGGCAGCCTCATCCGAAACCACGCGGAACGAGCCCGACATGCCGAGATGCATCAGCAGCACATCGCCGGAATCGAGGTCGGCCAGCAGGTATTTGGCGCGGCGCGCCAGGCTGGTGATAACGCGGCCATCCAGCCGCTCGGTAAAGTCCGGTGGAAACGGGAACCGCAAATCGGGCCGGCGCGCCTCGACCTTGAGGATGCGCGCGCCCTCCATCGCGGGTTGCAGGCCGCGGCGAACTGTTTCGACTTCGGGTAATTCAGGCATGAGACAGGTCATTCACCTTGAGCTCCTGACGTGATAGCGCCATTGCTGCGGGCGCGCTATGCTTCGCACAGGACGGATTTGCAGGATGAGTGGTATGAATCAGCCGGGCGACACAACGCATTTCGGCTTTCGAGACGTTCCCGTCGACGAAAAGCAGACGCTGGTCAACGATGTGTTTCGCAGCGTGGCCTCGCGCTACGACCTGATGAACGATCTGATGTCCGGCGGGCTGCATCGCGTCTGGAAGGACGTGATGATCAACACCCTCAACCCTCCGCGCTCCGATGCGCCGTTCAAGCTGCTCGACGTTGCCGGCGGCACCGGCGATATCTCCTTCCGCGCCGCTGAAGCTGCGGGCGCGGGCTTCCATTCCACAGTCTGCGATATCAACGCCGCCATGCTGGAAGTCGGCCGCGAACGCGCCTTCGCGCAGGGGTTCGACCAGCGCGTCGATTTCATCGAGGGCAATGCCGAGGAACTGCCGTTCCCGGACCGCAATTTTGACGCCTATACAATCGCCTTCGGCATTCGCAACGTGCCGCGCATCGACAAGGCCTTGGCCGAAGCCTACCGCGTGCTCAAGCCCGGCAGCCGCTTCCTGTGCCTTGAATTTTCGACCGTCGACGTGCCGGGCCTCGACAAGATCTATGACTTCTTCTCGTTCAAGATGATTCCGCCGATGGGCCGAATGGTCACAGGCGATGCGGAGTCCTACCAGTATCTGGTGGAATCGATCCGCAAGTTTCCGCGGCCTGCGGCGTTCAGCGAGATGATCCGCAGCGCCGGCTTCTCCCGCGTCAACCACCAGATCATGACCGGCGGCATCGTCGCCCTGCATTCGGGTTGGCGCCTGTGATCTCTGCTCTCTCGCATATCCTGCGGCTGTCGCGCGCCGGCTTTGTGCTCGCGCGCGAAGGCGTGTTCGGCACGGTCGACCCCGGCCTGTTGCCGCCGCCTGCCCAACTGCCTGTACGGCTGGCGCGGATGATCCAGCGCTCCAAGGCGAACAACAGTGTGCAGCTGTCAGCGGCGCTGACGCGGCTTGGCCCGGCCTATCTCAAACTCGGACAATTTCTGGCGACCCGCCCGGATGTCGTCGGCGTCGCCATGGCGCGCGATCTCGAAGCCCTGCAGGACCGGCTTCCGCCGTTTCCGCAGGCTGAGGCGGAAGCGGTTGTCGCGGCTTCGCTCGAACGCCCGCTGACGGAAGCATTCGCGAGCTTCAGCCCCTCCGTCGCAGCGGCGTCGATTGCGCAGGTCCATCGCGGCGAGGTGATCGACCGGAACGGCATTCGCTCCGCCGTCGCGGTGAAGGTACTGCGACCCAACGTCAACGCACGCTTCAAGCGCGATCTCGCTGATTTCTTCTTCGCCGCCGAACATGCGGAATCGTTCTCATCAGAAGCGCGCCGGTTGCGGCTGGTCGAGATCATCAACACCATGTCGCGCTCGGTCGCGATGGAGATGGACCTGCGGCTTGAAGCCGCCGCCCTCTCGGAAATGGCCGAGAACACCAGGGACGATCCGGATTTCCGCGTCCCCACGGTGGATTGGGACCGCACGTCGCATAGCGTGCTGACCATGGAATGGATCGATGGCATTGCGCTGAACGATCATGCGGCGCTGGCCGCCGCCAATGTCGATCTGCCGGATCTCGGTCGCAAGGTGGTGCAGAGCTTCCTGCGCCATGCGCTGCGCGACGGTTTCTTCCATGCCGACATGCACCCCGGCAACCTGTTCCTCGGCGAAGATAACCGCCTCGTTGCCGTCGACTTCGGCATCATGGGCCGCCTTGGCCTGAAGGAACGCCGCTTCCTCGCCGAGATCCTGCTCGGCTTCATCACGCGCAACTATCGCCGCGTCGCCGAGGTGCATTTCGAGGCGGGCTATGTCCCGGCGCATCATTCGGTGGAGAATTTCACCCAGGCTATCCGCGCCATCGGCGAACCGATCCATAACCGCACGGCTGAAGAAATCTCGATGGCCAAGCTGCTGACGCTGCTGCTCGAGATCACCGCGCTGTTCGACATGCAAACCCGCCCGGAGCTGATCCTGCTGCAGAAGACCATGGTGGTGGTCGAGGGCGTCGGGCGCACCTTTGATCCCAAGCTCGATATCTGGACTGTAGCCGAACCGGTTGTCCGCGAATGGATCGAGCGCAACCTTGGCCCGCTCGGCAAGGTGCAGGGCGCCATGGCCGGTGCGGGCGAACTCGGCAAGGCGGCGATGGCGCTGCCGACGGTCGCGAGCCGCGCAGTTGCGCTGGTCGGCCACCTCGAAGCCATGGGCCGCAATGGCGTGAGCCTCAGCCCGGCGACCATTGCCGAGATCCGCCGCACCAGCACCCGGCACATGATCTGGCGCACGGTAGGCATCTGGGTCATCGCCGCGACGCTGGTAGGTATTTTCTGGCACCTCTAAGGCCAAACATATGATTGCAATGAGATCATCGCCCGATATCATTGCAATCAAATTCAAAGCGGAGGCGAGTTTGGCCAGCCTGACGATCCGGAAATTGGACGACGCCATCAAAGACGAGTTGCGGCTGCGGGCGGCCCGCAATGGCCGCTCGGTCGAGGACGAGGTGCGCGTGATCTTGCGCGATGTTGCGCAGCATGACGACGGCGCAACCTCGGCCACCCACGGCATGCTCTTTCCGCCCCCTGACGACGAGACGCCTGCTCCGGCGGCGACGGTTCTTGCCGAGGTGACGCTGATCATCGGCGGCGGCATCGCCGCCTACAAGGCGCTCGACCTCATCCGTCGGCTGAAAGAGCGGCAGATGCATGTGCGCTGCGTGTTGACCCGCGCCGCCCAGCAGTTCGTCACGCCGCTTGCCGCCAGCGCCCTGGCCCATGAGCGCTGCTACACCGACCTGTTCGACGCCCAGAGCGAGTTCGACGCTGGCCACATCCGGCTTGCGCGCAGTTGCGACCTGATCATTGTTGCGCCCGCCACCGCCGACCTGATGGCAAAATCCGCCAACGGCCATGCCGACGACCTCGCCACCGCCATTTTGCTCGCGACCAACCGCCCGGTGCTGATGGCGCCGGCGATGAACCCGGCGATGTGGAACAACCCGGCGACGCGCCGCAATGTCGCGCAGCTGCGCCGCGACGGCGTCCACTTCATCGGGCCCAATGCAGGCGAAATGGCCGAGGCGGGCGAAGCCGGCACCGGCCGGATGGCCGAGCCGATCGAGATCGCCAATGCCGCAGCCGGACTGCTGCGGCCATCGCAGCCGAAACCACTGGCCGGCAAGCGCGTGCTGATCACGGCCGGGCCGACGCACGAACCGATCGACCCCGTGCGCTATATCGCCAATCGCTCGTCGGGCAAGCAGGGCTATGCCATCGCCGCCGCCGCACAGGCCGCTGGCGCTGACGTGACGCTGATCAGCGGACCGGTCGACCTGCCCAATCCGACGGGCGTGACGGTGACGCGCGTTGAATCGGCGCGCGAGATGCTGGACAGCGTGCGCGCTGCGTTGCCGAGCGATATCGCGATCTTTGCCGCCGCCGTCGCCGACTGGCGCGTGGTCGGCGAAAGCGACCAGAAGATCAAGAAGCAGGGCGGGCAAATGCCGCAGCTTCAGCTCGCCGAGAACCCTGACATTCTTGCCACGGTGTCGCAGTTGACCGAGCAGCGCCCGCCGCTGGTGATCGGCTTCGCCGCCGAGACCGAGAACCTGCTCGACAACGCCCGCAGGAAATTGGCGCGAAAGCGCTGCGACTGGATCGTCGCCAATGACGTGTCGCCCGCCACCGGCATCATGGGCGGCGACAGCAATACGGTGAACCTGCTGATGCGCGGAGCAAGCTTCGAGGATGCTCCAAGCATCGAACCCTGGCCCGCCATGCCGAAGAACGACGTCGCCGCCACGCTCATCGCCCGCATCGTCAGACATCTCACGGAACAGCCCCATGCCGACTAATGCCCCGCCCGCCATCGAAGGCCAGGTCATCGTGCAGGTTCAGCAATTGCCGCATGGCGCTGATCTGCCGCTGCCGGCCTATCAGACCGAGCGGGCGGCAGGCCTCGACCTCTGCGCCGCCGTCGCCATCGATGCGCCGCTGACGCTCCAGCCCGGCAAGGTGGCGCTGGTGCCGACCGGCCTCGCCATCGCGCTGCCTGCGGATTTCGAGGCGCAGGTGCGCCCGCGCTCCGGCCTTGCCGCCAAACATGGCGTCACCGTGCTTAACTCGCCCGGCACCATCGACGCGGATTATCGCGGCGAGATCCAGGTGATCCTGATCAACCACGGCAGCCAGGCCTTCGTCATCAACCGCGGCGAGCGGATCGCGCAGATGGTGATCGCGCCGGTGACCCACGCTTCGCTCGTGCCGGTGGCGGCGCTGGATACCACCCCGCGCGGCGCGGGCGGATTTGGCTCCACCGGGCGTTGACGTCGGGCATCTTCGGAAAAAGCAAGCTCACGGTCAGAACAGCTTCCGTGCGGAACAACATCCGCGCCAACGCGTGAATGAGCCTCATCAATCGGCTTTCCGGCCTGATCCACGATCACAGCCGTTCAGTTTTTTGCCATTGCCCTTTACGTTCACGGTCTGGACTCTTACCCCTCGAGTTCGCGAAGGGGATAATGTCGGACGATTCGCGAGCGGTGCATCGACGCCGACGGGGAGCAGTGCGGTTTTGGGGCTAACAATGTCAGACGTTGTCGCGGCGATACGTCGGGCTTTTCTGTCTTGCACATCATTGGTGCGCAGCAGGCTGGTTGTCGCTGGCGTCGTTGCGACGTCGGCCGGCGTGGCCGCGACTGCCGCTTGGGCGCAGGGCAGCGGCGCAGGCGATCAGATCGGCTTCGACAGTCATGAGGTGGCTGGAATCACACTGGCCGCCAGCGTGCTGGCGTTTTCGCTCGCCGCCACGGCCCTTTTGATGCGCAGCCGCATCCGCGGCACGCATCAGGCCGAGAAACTGCGCTCCGAATTACTCGCATCCCAGGTCGAGAACGACCGGCTGCGCGCGCTGCTGTTCGTCGAGCCGCAGGTTCTGATCTCCTGGTCCGCGGGCGACCTGCATCCTGATATCAGCGGCGACACCTCGCTGATGATGTCGCAGCATCCGCAACAGCATCAACCGCAGCGCATTCTGGCGTTCGGCACCTGGCTGCCCGCCAACGCCGCGCTGCAGATGGACCACGCGGTCGACGCGCTGCTCGACAGCGGCGAAGGCTTCACCCTGAGCCTGATCACCAATGGCGGCCGGGCGATCGAAGCCATGGGCCGCGCCATCGGCGGCAAGGCCATCGTGCGCATCCGCGAAATCAGCGGAATCCGGCAGGATCTCGCCGAACTCACGGCGCAGCATCAGGAGCTGCAGGAGCAGACCCGGACGCTGCTCGGCTTTGCGATGATCGCGCCATGGCCGATCTGGGCGCGCCGCGACGGCCAGAACCTGTCCTTCGCCAACAACGCCTATGTCCGCGCCACTGAGGCGCTCGACCCCGACGACGCCATCGCGCGCGGGTTGGAGCTGCTCGACAGCGACGGGCGCTCCGCCATGGCCCGCAGCCTCTCAGATGGCCGACCGTTCTCGGGCCGGATGCCGATCAACGTCGGCGGCGAACGGCGCACCTTCGATGTCCATGCGCTGAACGTCAACGGCGGCAACGCCGGCATGGCGATCGACGCCAGCGAGGCTTGCGCTCTCAGCGCCGCGCTGGTGCGCATGGCGGAATTGCATCGCCGCACGCTCGACCAGCTGTCATCCGGCGTCGCGGTGTTCGACGGCCAGCGCCGCCTCGCCTTCTACAACGACAGCTATCGGCGGCTGTGGGACCTCGACGTCATTTTCCTCGACAGCAATCCGGAAGATTCCAGCGTGCTGGATCGGCTCCGCGCCGGGCGCAAGCTGCCCGAGCAGGCTGACTTCCGCAGCTGGAAGGCCAAGCTGCACGAAGCCTATCATGCGCTCGAGCCGGCCAAGGATATCTGGTACCTGCCGGATGGCCGCGCCCTCAGCATCGTCACGACGCCCAATCCCGAGGGCGGCGTGACTTATCTGTTCGACGATGTCACCGAGAGCCTCGAACTCGCCCGCCGTTACGACGGGCTGATCCGCGTGCAGCGGGAGACGCTCGACAACCTCACCGAAGCAGTCGCGGTGTTCGGCAGCAACGGAAGGGCGCAACTGTTCAACCCGGCGTTCACAGCGATGTGGAACCTGACCGACGAAGCGCTGCAGCAGCGGCCGCATGTCGAAACGGTCGAAGCCTGGTGCCGGCCCTTGCTCGATAACGACGACGCCTGGAAAACGCTGCGCGGTGCGGTGACGAGTTTCGAGAACCGCTGCGTGACGCCGTTCAAGGTTCAGCGCACCGATGGCGTCGTGCTGAACTGCATGACGATGCAGCTGCCCGACGGCGCGACCATGGTGACGTTCCAGGATATCTCCGACACCGAAAACATGGAGCGGGCGCTCCGCGAGCGCAACGAGGCGCTGGAAGCCGCCGACAAGATGAAGGTCGACTTCGTTCACCACGTCTCCTACGAGCTGCGCTCGCCGCTCACCACCGTGATCGGCTTCGCACACTTCCTCAACGATCCGTCGACGGGGCCGCTGACGCCGAAGCAATCCGAATACGTCGGCTATATTACGACCTCGACCAATGTCCTGCTGGCGATGATCGACAATATTCTCGACCTCGCGACGATCAATGCCGGCGCGATGACGCTCAATCTCGACTCGATTGATATCAACCGCGCGATCGCCGCTGCAGCTGAAGGCATTCAGGACCGGCTGGTGCGCGACAATATCAAGCTGGCAATCGATGCGACCCCTGACATTGGCAAGTTCATCGGCGACGAGAGCCGCGTTATCCAGGTGCTGTATAATCTTCTCGCCAATGCCGTCGGGTTCTCGCCGAAGGATGACACCATCAAACTGACGGCGCGCCGTACCCACAACCGGGTCGTCTTCAGCGTCAGCGATCATGGGCGCGGCTTCTCGCCGGACTATCAGGACAAGGCCTTCAACTGGTTTGAAAGCGACACCCAGGGCTCGCGCCATCGCGGCGCCGGGCTTGGCCTGTCGCTGGTGCGCTCCTTCATCGACCTGCACCATGGCAGCATTCACATCAACTCTGATGCCGGCAAGGGAACCACAGTGACCTGCGAATTTCCGCTCGACCAGCCCAAACAACATAGCGACGCAGCGGAATGACCGAGCCCCTCGACGATACCGACGCCATCACCGTTTCCTTTGCCCTCAGCAATGAAACAGCGACCGCCAACCTGATGGCGGACCTCGCCATGCTGATCGGCCCCGGCGATGTCATCACGCTGTCCGGCGATCTCGGCGCAGGCAAGACGGCGGCGGCGCGTGCGATGATCCGTTATCTCGCCAAGGACGACGAGCTTGAGGTGCCGAGCCCGACCTTCACGCTGGTGCAGACCTACGACCTGCCGCCGCTGACCCTGGTGCATGCGGACCTGTACCGCGTCAACGATCCGCTTGAGCTCGAGGAGATCGGCCTGTCGCCGCTCCCCGACGGCGTCATCGCGCTGATTGAATGGCCCGAGCGCGCGGCTGACATGCTGCCGGACGACCGCATCGACATCGCACTCAGTCATCGCCCGGCATTTGGTTCGACCGCACGCGCGGCGGTGATCACCGGCCACGGCGCTGCCGCCGATATTGTCGAACGTCTCAAGATGCTGCGCAGCTTCCTCGATGGCGCACGCTACATGGACGCGACCCGCATCCGCATGGATGGCGATGCGTCGACGCGCTCCTACGCCCGACTGGAGCGCGACGGCAAGACCACCATTCTGATGAACTCGCCGCAGAAGAACGAAGGCGCGGCGATGTACAACGGGCGCACCTATAGCGCCGCGGTACATCTCGCCGTCGAGGTGACGCCCTTCGTCGCCATTGCCAATGGGCTACGCAGCCAGGGCATTTCGGCCCCGGCGATTCAGCATGCCGACCTCAACGCGGGCTTCCTCATCACCGAGGACTTCGGCACGGACGGCTTTGTTGCCGGTGATCCGCCCGAGCCGTTGGCTGAGCGCTACGAAGCCGCGACCGACCTGCTTGCCGCGCTGCATAACGCCGAACTGCCGGTCACGCTGCCGGTTGCGCCGGGCATCACCTACAGCATTCCGACGTTTGATATTGAATCCCAGCTGATCGAAGTCAGCCTGATGCTGGACTGGTATCTGCGCGATCGCGGCGCAGAGCCGGACGATGCGCAACGCGACAGTTACTTTGCCATCTGGCGTTCGCTGCTCGCGCCGGTGCTGGAAGAACCGCTGACCTGGATGATCCGCGACTTCCATTCGCCCAATCTGCTTTGGCTGGATGAGCGCGAGGACATCGCCCGCCTCGGCGTGATCGACTTTCAGGATACCGTGCTCGGACCACCGGCCTATGATCTGGTGTCGCTGCTGCAGGACGCCCGCATCGATATTCCCGAGGATATCGAGATCGGCATGCTGACGCATTACACCCGCGCGCGACTGACGGCTAACCGCGAATTCAACCCGAGCCGGTTTGTCGAAACCTATGCCCTGATGTCGGCGCAGCGCAACGCGCGGCTGCTCGGCACATTCGCCCGGCTCAACCTGCGCGACGGCAAGCCGCAGTATCTCAAGCATCAACCGCGGATCTGGACCTATCTGATCCGCTCGCTGGCGCACCCCAGCCTGATCGCATTGAAGAGCTGGTTCGACGCCCATGTTCCGCCGCCACAATCCTGAGCCGCTTTTACAACTTGTTAGCCATGGCGCGCCTAGGCTGAGCCTCGGTCGAACGGTTGACCAGAGAGAGTAGTGAGATGGTTTCGGGACGAGGAACGACTACCGAGCGCCGCAGAGGCGAGCGCGTGACATTCGAACGCGGCTTTCCTGCCCATATGATGGGCATCGACGGCACCTGGCGTCGCTCATGTACGTTGGAAGACATCTCCGAAACCGGCGCCAAGCTGACGGTTGCAGGCTCGGTTGAAGGGTTAAACTTGAAAGAGTTCTTCCTTCTGCTGTCCTCGACAGGGCTGGCTTATCGACGCTGCGAGCTGGCCTGGGTCAACGGCGAACAGATCGGCGTGCAATTCATCAAGCCACTCGACAAGAAGAAGAAAAAGAAGACGCGTCAGGACGGCGAGATGGCCGGCTGACGCCGCGTCGCATTCTTGTCACGGCGGTTCAATAGTCTCAGCCGATCGCGTCGATTCATGTACCGCGCCAGCGCGCGCGACGACCACCACACGGACCGTTGAGACCAGATATGCCCGTCAAACCCACCAAAGCCATGGTACTTGCAGCCGGTTACGGCCTGCGGATGCGTCCTCTGACGGAGCATATGCCCAAGCCTCTCGTCCCCGTTGCCGGCCGCCCCCTGCTCGACCATGTGCTCGACAAGCTTGCCCAGGCCGGGGTGACCGAGGCGGCGGTCAATGTGCATTACCTGCCGGACCAGATCATCGCGCATGTCGCGGATCGCAGCGCGCCGCGCATCACCATTTCAGACGAACGCGATCAGGTGCTGGGAACCGGCGGCGGTGTGGTCAAGGCGCTTCCGCTGCTCGGCGACGCGCCATTTTTCCACATGAATTCGGATACGCTGTGGATTGACGGCGCGCAGCCCAATCTCGACCGCCTCGCCACCGCCTTCGATCCTGCGCGGATGGATATCCTGCTGCTGATGGCCCCGACGGCCGGCAGCATCGGCTATTCCGGCACGGGCGATTACGCCATGCAGACCGATGGCGCCTTGCGCCGGCGCAAGGAAAACGAGGTTGTACCGTTCGTGTATGCGGGCGCGGCGATCATCAATCCGGCGATCTTCAACAACGCACCGGCGGGCGAATTCTCGCTGACCGATATGTTCGACGCCGCCAATGAGCAGGGCCGCCTGTTCGGCCTGCGTCTCGACGGCATCTGGATGCATGTCGGCACGCCTGACGCCGTCACGGCGGCCGAGCACGCCTTTCTGCGCAGCGCCGCCTGACGCAGAGCTGGCTCGCGGCGCGCCACCCTCCCCCCGCCCATCCCGCCATGCCATGATGCGCCTGATCTCGAATCAGGCCGGTCATGCGCGTTTTCACTGTTCCCTCATCCGCCCCGTTCCTGCGCCGCACGATTGAGGCGCTGATCGATGGCGATCTCGTTCCGGGTTTCGAGGCGCGCAGCGCTCCGGAACGGCTGATGCACGCCACCATGTATCTGCCGACCAGCCGCGCCCGCACGCTGGCGCGCGACATCTTTCTCGACGTACTCGGAACCGAGGTCGCGGTGCTGCCGCGGCTCTACACCTTCGACGGCATCGACGAGGACGAGATCAGCTTCTCGGACGTCGGCCCGTTCGGTCAGAGCGCAGCCCTGGCGTTGCCGGAAACGCTTGGCGATATCGAACGCCGCATGACATTGGCGCGCCTCGTCGCCGCCTGGGCCAAGCAGCTCAAGCCTGACGATGCGCTGGCCTCGCCGCTGGTTGTCGGCGGTCCGGCCTCGACGCTGGCGCTCGCGGGCGACCTCGCCCGGCTGATGGACGACATGGTGACACGCGGCGTCAGCTATGATGCGCTTGACGGCCTGGTGCCGGAAGCGCTCGACAAATACTGGCAACTGACGCTCGACTTCCTGCGTATCGCCAAGAACATCTGGCCCGCACATCTCCTGGAAATCGACCGCATCGAACCGGCCATGCGCCGCGACCTGCTGATCGAGGCTGAAGCCAAGCGGCTGCTGGCGCATCAGGACGGCCCGGTGATTGCGGCGGGATCGACCGGCTCAATGCCGACGACGGCCAAATTCCTGCGCGCCATCGCCCAGATGCCGCAGGGCGCCGTGGTGCTGCCGGGGCTGGATCTCGATCTCGAAGAATCCGCCTGGTCGATCATCGGCGGCACGAAACATCCGAACGGCACGTGGAACGCCCCGCCGTCGTCGAACCACGCGCAATATGCGCTGTTCAACCTGCTCAAGACCCTCGGCATCACCCGCGCCGACGTTCAGCCGTTGGCCGCACCTGCTTCCGATGGCCGCGAACTGCTGGCTTCGGAAACCATGCGGCCATCGAACGCGACGGCGCATTGGCACGCCCGGCTCAACGATGCCGATGTGCAGGCGCGGATCGGCAGCGGCATGCAGCGCCTCGCCGTGATCGAAGCGCCGACCACCGAGATCGAAGCCATCGCCATCGCCACGGCGATGCGCGAGGCCCGCGAGCACGACAAATCCGCCGCGCTGGTGACGCCGGACCGCGCGCTGGCGCGGCGCGTCATGGCGGCGCTCGAGCGCTGGAACCTGACCTTCGACGATTCCGGCGGCGACGCGCTGCCCGATACGCCTGCCGGCATCTTCGCGCGGCTGGTCGCCGAAGCGGCCGCCGATCAGTTTGAACCGCCGGTGCTGCTGTCGCTGCTCAAGCACCCGATGTTCCGACTGGGCCAGCCCGCGGGCGGGTGGCGACGCACGATCCATCATCTCGAACTCGTGCTGTTGCGCGGCACCCGGCCGCCGCCTGGCAGCCAGGGCCTTGCCAGCAGCTTCAACGATTTCCGCAACGAACTATCCAAGCTGCGCAACCGCGAGCCGACGGCGCTGCATCGCTCCGAGCCGCGCGTCGGCATCGATGACGACAGCCTCGATGCTGTTGGCAATTTCATCGGCAAGCTCGCCGACGCCTTCGCCCCGCTCGAACGGATCGGCAAGGGCGCGCATGATTTCAGCGAGCTGGTGCGCCGCCATCGCCTCGTCATCGAAGCACTGTCGCAGGATGACGGCAGCACGATCCATGCCTATCGCCACAACGATGGCAAGGCGCTGCGCTCGTCGTTCGATGACCTCGCGGAGCAAGCGCCGACCAGCGGATTGATGGCGCAGCTCAGCGATTATCCCGATGTCTTCATCACCGCGTTTGGCGACCGCATTGTCCGCCGCCGCGAAGTCACCAATGCGCACTTGCGAATTTACGGCACCGTTGAAGCGCGCCTGACCGAGGCGGACCTCACCATTCTCGGCGGCCTTGTTGAAGGCAATTGGCCGCCGACCCCGCGCGTCGATCCCTGGCTCAGCCGCCCGATGCGCCATGAGCTTGGCCTCGACCTGCCCGAGCGCCGCGTCGGCCTCTCCGCGCACGACTTTGCGCAGCTGATCGGCCGCGGCGAGGTGCTGCTCAGCCGGTCCGCCAAGGTTGGCGGCGCACCGGCGGTGGCGTCGCGTTTCCTGCATCGGCTTGAAGCTGTCGCTGGCAAGGAACGCTGGGACGCCGCCGTGGACGCTGGCGCGCGCTATGTCGTTTACGCCGAAGCGCTCGACCGGCCCGATCAGGTCAAGCCGATCGACAAGCCCGCGCCACGCCCGCCGCGTCATGCGCGGCCGCTGCGGATGTCGGTCACCGCGATCGAGGATTGGCTGCGCGACCCCTATACGATTTTCGCCAGACATATCCTGCGGCTGTTGCCGCTGGATCCGGTCGATATGCCACTGTCGGCGGCGGATCGCGGCTCGGCGATCCACAACGCCATCGGCGAGTTCAGCCAGACCTATCGCACCGAGCTGCCCGAAGATCACGCGCTGGTGCTGCACAAGATCGGCGAGACGCATTTCGCGCCGCTGATGTCGCGCCCCGAGGCGCGGGCGCTATGGTGGCCGCGCTTCATCCGGATTGCCGACTGGGTCGCGAATTGGGAGATCGACCGCCGCGCCGAGCTGATCCAGATCGACGCCGAAACCAGCGGCGCGATCGAGATCCCGCTGGAGGGCGATCGTGTGTTTCATCTCACCGCGCGCGCTGACCGGATCGAGCGCCGCGCCGACCGAACCTTCGCAATCGTTGACTTCAAAACCGGCATCCCGCCGACTGGCAAGCAGGTGCGCCTCGGGCTGTCGCCGCAGTTGACGCTGGAGGCAGCGATCCTGCGGCAGGGCGGCTTCACCGGCATCCCGAAACATTCGTCCGTCAGCGAGCTGGTCTATGTGCGCTTGAGTGGCAATAACCCGCCCGGTGAGGAGCGCATCCTTGAACTCAAGCTCAACAAGGACGACGTGCAGGAGCCGAACGACGCCGCCGACGAGGTGCTCGAGAAACTACAAAAGCTGATCGTGAAGTTTGAGGATGAGGCGACGCCTTACAGCTCGTTGAACCTGTCGATGTGGGCGACGCGCTACGGCGCTTACGACGACCTCGCGCGCATCAAGGAATGGTCGGTTGCCTCCGGCGAGGGAGACGCATCATGAGCAGCGCGCGCATCGTCCCCGCCTTGGCGCAGGAGCGTCAGCGGCAAGCGTCTGATCCCGAGACCTCGGCTTTCGTCTCGGCCAATGCCGGCTCGGGCAAAACCTATGTGCTGGTCAACCGCGTCATCCGGCTTTTGTTATCAGGCGTATCGCCGGAGAAGATCCTCTGCGTCACCTTCACCAAGGCCGCTGCCGCCAATATGGCCGAACGGGTGTTCACCCGGCTGGGGCAATGGGTCACGCTTGATGACGCCGCGCTTGATCGTGAGATCATCGCAGTTGGCATCGACAATCCGACATCGGTGATCCGCTCCCGTGCGCGCGAACTGTTTGCCTGTGCGCTGGAGACGCCGGGCGGGCTGAAGGTGCAGACCATCCACGCGCTGTGTACACGGCTGCTGCAGCAGTTTCCTTTCGAGGCGAATGTGCCGGCGCGCTTCAACGTGCTCGATGATCGCGACCAGGCCGAGATGATGGAGCGCGGCAGCCTCGCCGTGCTGCTGCATGCCGCCAATGACCCGGAGAGCCGCGCCGGGCGCGCCCTGCGCGTCGCCATGACCACCGCCGCCGACATGACGTTCCAGAATGTCATTCGCGAGGCGACGTTCAGCCGCGACAAGTTCCTGGCCTGGATCAATCACGCCGGCAGCGTCGACGCCGCCATGGCGCAGCTATCGACATCGCTCGGGCTTGCGGCCGACGATACGCTGACCGCAATCGAAACTGACATTGTCGATGGGCCGCACCTGCCCCGACGCAGCTGGATCGCAACCGCGCAGCAGCTCGAGGCCGGCACGGTTACCGATGGCAAGCAGGGCTTGCGCCTGCGCGAAGCGCTAACGCTGGAAGGCAGCGCCCAGGTCGATGACTATCTCAGCGTCTTCCTCACCGAGAAACTTGAGCCGCGCAAATCGCTGGTCACCAAGAAGCTCGGCGACGCCAACGCGGCGCTGCGCATCACGATGGACGCCGAAGCGCACCGGCTTGAGCAGTTGCTGCCGCGCCGCCGCGCCGCCGCGCTGCGCGAACGCACCTTCGCGCTGCTGGTGATCGCAACCAGCGTGGCCGAAAGCTATCAGCACCAGAAGAACGAGCGTGGCCTGCTCGACTATGACGACCTGATCGACAAGACGCTGCAGATGCTCAACCGCGTCTCGTCAAGCTGGGTGCACTACAAGCTTGATCGCGGCGTTGATCACGTGCTGATCGATGAGGCGCAGGACACCAGCCCGCGACAGTGGGACATTCTCGCGCATCTGATATCAGAATTCACCTCGGGCGACGGCGCGCGCGACGGCGTCAAGCGCACGATCTTCGCCGTCGGCGACGAGAAGCAATCGATCTTCTCGTTTCAGGGCGCGGTGCCACGCGAATTCAATGATCGCAACAAGCTGCTGTCCAAACAGTTCACCGGCGCCAAACTTCAATTTGCGCCGATCAGCTTCACGACTTCGTTCCGCACCGGCGCAGCCATCCTGCAATCGGTCGACTTCGTGTTCCGCGAAAAAGAGATCTATCAAAGCATCCACGCCGAAGAAGCCTATCCGGTGCATCAATCGCTCAGCGACGCCGGGCCGAGCCTGATCGACCTGTGGGAGCTTGAGCGACCCGATGACCGCCTCGAGATGGAAGGCTGGCAGGCGCCGTTCGATGCAAGTTCGGAAACCTCGCCCGAGGCGCGGCTGGCGCTGCGCGTGCGCGACGAGATCCGCAGCCTGATCGCAACGGACGCTGCGACCGGCCCGCAGGGCAAGCGCCGCAAGCTGCGCTATGGCGATATCCTCATTCTGGTGCGCCGACGCGGCAAGGCGTTCAACACCATCATCCAGGCGCTGAAACATGCCAGCATTCCGGTCGCGGGCGCGGACCGGCTCAAGCTGACCGAGCACATCGCGATCATCGACCTGATGAACCTCGCCGATGCGCTGCTGCTGCCGCAGGATGATCTGGCGCTGGCGATTGCGTTGAAGTCACCGATCTTTGGTCTCGATGACGACGACCTGTTCAAGATCGCCTGGGAGCGCGAGGGCTCACTGCGCGAGGCGCTGCGCCGCCATGCCGACAGCGACCCGAAGCTGCTCGCGGCGGAAACCCGCCTGCGCGACTGCGAGCGCCACCATTCGCTCGGCACGCCATTCACGTTCTATGCCTGGCTGCTCGGCGGCCAGGGCGGCCGCGCCCGCATTCTCAAGCGCCTCGGACATGAGGCCAATGATGCGCTCGACGAGTTCCTTGAACTGGCGCTGAGCTATGAGCGCAAGTCGCCGGGCACGCTGCAAGGCTTCGTAACCTGGCTGCGCGCCGCCGATACCGAAGTGAAGCGCGACATGGAGATCAGCCGCGACGAGGTGCGGGTGATGACCGTGCATGGCGCGAAAGGGCTGGAAGCGCCCGTGGTGTTCATGGTCGACACCACCTCATCGCCATCGGACTCGGCGCGGATCAGCCTGCTGCATCTGCCGCCGGTTGATCCGATCAACGGCGGCCCCGGGGTTGTCGTCTGGGCGGGCAAGCAGGCGGACGATCCGCCCGCGGTTGCCGAGGCGCGGGCGAAGCTGCTGGCCGAGACCGAGGATGAATATCGCCGCCTGCTCTATGTCGCGATGACGCGCGCAGCGGATCGGCTGATCATCGGCGGCTGCCTGCCGGGCAACCGCAAGGAGGTCAAGGAGAAGTCCTGGTATGACCTGATCGCCAAGGGCCTCGCCGCTTCCGGCCTGAATGAAGAAGAGCGCGACGGGCCGAGCGGACGCGTCAAGCGTTACACCCGGGCCGAAGACCTTGCGCCGGACGGGCCGCTCGCCGCCACCACGCCTATAGCACTCGACACGCCGGCCCTGCCCGACTGGCTGCATCAGCCGCTGTCGGCGGAGAAGCCGCCACTGCGTGTGCTGCGCCCGTCCGACGCTGGCAGTGACGAGGTGCACCATGTGCCCTCGGGCGACCCTGACCTGGCCGAGCGCGCCCGCCAGCGCGGCATTCTGGCCCATCGCCTGCTGCAATCGCTGCCCGGCCTTGGCGCCGAACAACGGCTCGCCGCTGCGCTCGACTTCCTGTCGCGCAACGCCAAAGCCTGGACGTCTGCAGAGCGCGTGGCGCTGGCCGAGCAAGTACTGGCAGTGATCGCCGAGCCGTCATTCGCTGCGGTTTTTGCGGGCGACAGCCGGGCCGAAGTGTCGATTGTTGGAAAACTAACCCAGGCTGACGGCCAGCCGGTTCTGGTGTCGGGCCAGATCGACCGGCTGGTGATCACGCCGGATGAGGTGCTGATCGTCGATTACAAGACCAATCAGGACCCGCCAGCGACCGTGGAGGCCGCGCCAATCGCCTATATCCGCCAACTCGCGCTGTATCGCGCCTTGCTGGCAAAACTCTATCCGGACCGCGTGGTGCGTGCTGCGCTGCTGTGGACTGCGACCCCGGCGCTGATGCCGGTTCCCACCTCCGCGCTGGACGCGGGGCTGGAAACTGCCTTGTGATGGCCCGTGCACCTTGACCGGCAGGGTGAGCGTTCATAGGTTCCGACAAAGCATTGGGCGCGCCTCGTGAGGCCGCCGAACAGGTGGATAGGGATTTTATCATGGCTGTAGGCAAGGTATCGGACGCAAATTTCGAGGCTGAAGTGCTCAACGCGACCGGTCCGGTCGTGGTGGACTTCTGGGCCGAATGGTGCGGCCCGTGCCGCATGATCGCTCCGGCGCTCGACGAAATCTCCGGCGCAATGGGCGATCAGGTCAAGATCGTGAAGCTGAACGTCGACGAGAATCCGGTCACCGCGTCGAAGTATGGCGTGATGTCGATCCCGACGCTGCTGATGTTCAAGGACGGCGAAATGGCCTCGCGTCAGGTCGGCGCTGCGCCGAAGGCGAAGCTGCAGCAGTGGATCAGCTCGGGCGTCTGATCGCCTGATCAGGCTGTCGGGCCTGATTTGATCGAGTTATTGCGCAATATCAGCGCAGCAAAGCGGCCGGCGACCATTCGCCGGCTGTTTTTGTTTGTAACGAAGCAAAAGAGCGGTTTTGACGGAAACATTTGCAACCGGGGCGCAACTCCAGCGACACTGATAGAAAATTGGGGAGCTCGCATGCCGTCAGCCGTCACCGCCATTCCCGCCGCGCCAAGCGACCTTGCGAAAGCGCATTTCGCCGCCGAGTTCAGCTTCGAGACAGATTGCTGGGATGTGCACGACGCGCTGGGCAAAGGCGCAGACTTCGTGCTGCTCGATGTGCGCGGGCCTGATCTGTTCGCCAAGGGCCATGTGCCCGGCGCGATCAACCTGCCGCATGGCAAAATCACTGAGTCGAAAATGGCGCAGTGGCCGGCGGACACGCTGTTCGTCACCTATTGCGCTGGGCCGCATTGTAATGGCGCAGCCCGCGGCGCCTTGCGTCTCGCCACGCTCGGCCGGCCGGTAAAGATCATGGCGGGCGGCATCACCGGCTGGATCGATGAAGGGTTTGACCTCGCAACCGGAGCGTAAAGCCTTCGCACTGTCCCGGGTTTCACCCGGGCTACGCGGCGCATCGGCGCAATACCCTAAACCGGCGGCGTTCCATTAGCGGCGAGCACCTCGCCCGCAAGATAAAGCGAGCCGGTGATCAGGATGCGCGGCGGAACCTCATAGGCGAGCTTCGTCAGCGCCTGCAGGGCCTCGCCGACATCGCCATGCAGCTCGGCGCGCATGCCGACGCCGCGCGCTGCAGCGATCATATCCTCAGCCGCCATTGCGCCCCGCTTGCTCCTGATCGGCACCACCAGAATATGCCGCGTCAACCCGGCGAAGTTTTCAAGAAAGCCGACAGCGTCCTTATTGGCCATCATGCCGGCGATCACCACCAGCGGACGCGGCACGCGTTCTTCCAGGTCTGCGATCGCCGCTGCGACGACCCGGCCACCTTCGATATTATGGCCGCCGTCGAGCCAGATCTCGGCGCCCTGCGGCGCAATCTCGAGCAACCGGCCGGACGATAGCCGCTGCATCCGCGCTGGCCATTCCGCCCGGATGACGCCCTGCTCAAACGCATCGACGGAAATCTTGAATCGGTTCTGCGCCCGCAGCGCCGCAATGGCGAGCCCGGCATTGGCGACCTGATGCCGCCCGAACAGCCGGGGCGCGGCGAGATCAAGCAGGCCCTTGTCGTCCTGATAGACCAGGCGGCCGTGCTCCATGCCGACGTGCCATTCCTGCCCCGCGCGATGCATCGGCGCACGCATCCGCGCCGCCTGCCGCTCGATCACGGCGATCGCTTCCGGCAGCTGTTCGGCGCAAATCACCGCTGCGCCGCGCTTGATGATGCCCGCCTTGACCATGGCGATTTTCATCACGCTGTCGCCAAGAAACTCGACATGGTCGATGCTGATCGGCGTGAAGACGCAGGCCAGCGGCTGTTCAATCACATTGGTGGCGTCGAGAGCGCCGCCGAGACCAACCTCGATGATCGCGACATCAGCCGGATGCTGCGCAAAAACATGCAGCATGGCCGCAGTCAACGCTTCGAAT
The DNA here is from genome assembly GCA_963717905.1 of uncultured Alphaproteobacteria bacterium. GTDB lineage: Bacteria > Pseudomonadota > Alphaproteobacteria > Rhizobiales > Xanthobacteraceae > Tardiphaga. The sequence goes on along the minus strand of CAVQXM010000006.1, from coordinate 544,877 downwards.
TCGGTAATCGCCTGCCCGGCATTGGTGAGTTCAACCAGCGCCAGCGCGTCGGTCAGCTCAAAGTCGTCGATCAACTGCCCGCCACCGACCGCGCCGATGCGGATCGATTCATTGACACGAACGAGGTGCGGCGAGGTGAAAACATGGACGCGCAGCCCCGACGCCTCGCAGATCGCGCGGATATAGGCTGTCGTCGATCCCTTGCCATTGGTGCCGCCGACATGAATGACGGGCGGCAGCTGCCGCTCGGGGTGCCCCATATCGGCCAGCAGGCGCTGCAGCCGCGACAGGTCCAGATCGATTGTCGCTGGATGCAGCCGCGCCAGACGCGCCAGAATCTCTGCTGGCGCGTCGGATCGTTTGGCCGCAGGTGCGCTCACGCGTGCGGCGCCGGAGGAACTGCGTCGGCGCTCGGCGCAACGTCAGCCGTAATGGTCTTCGGCGAGGCGACGGGGTGCGGCGACGACACGCTCTCGCTGGCAGGCGCTTTGGTCAGCAGGCGGCACAGCCGCGCCAGCGTCGCCTTCAGGTCATGGCGATGGACGACCATATCGACCATGCCGTGGTCCTTGAGATATTCGGCGCGCTGGAAGCCCTCGGGCAGTTTCTCGCGAATGGTCTGCTCGATGACGCGCGCGCCAGCGAAGCCGATCAGGGCGCCCGGCTCGGCGATCTGGACGTCGCCCAGCATCGCGTAGGAGGCGGTGACGCCACCGGTGGTCGGATTGGTCAGCACAACGATATAGGGCAGCTTGGCTTCACGCAGCATCTGCACGCCGACGGTGGTGCGCGGCAGTTGCATCAGCGACAGAATGCCTTCCTGCATGCGCGCGCCGCCGGAGGCTGCGAACACAATGAAGGGCGACTTTTTCTCAACGGCGAGTTCAAGCCCGCGCACCAGCGCTTCGCCTGCGGCCATGCCGAGCGAACCGCCCATGAACGCGAAATCCTGCACAGCGACGACAACCGGCGCGCCTTCGAGTTTGCCGAAGCCGACCTTGACCAAGTCATGCAGGCTGGTCTTGGCGCGGGCGTCGCGGATACGGTCGACGTACTTGCGCTCATCCCGGAACTTCAGCGGGTCCGCGGCGACTTCCGGCAGCGCGACATCGTACCAGGTCTCATTGTCGAAGATCGACTTGAGCCGCGCCACCGCGCCCATGCGCATGTGGTAGTTCGAGCCGGGAATGACGAACTGATTGCTCTCAACGTCCTTGTAGAACACCAGCTGTCCGGAATCCGGGCACTTGATCCACAGGTTGTCGGGCGTCTCGCGACGCAGGAAGCTGCGGATTTTCGGTCGGACAACATTGGTCAACCAGTTCATGTATCAAACTCCGTAACCATCGCCGCAGACAGGCGGGATGTAGGCGTACCCTTGCGGGACGCAAGCTATCGACGATCTCTGCGGCGCGAATGGCCCGACGAAGGGGCTGTTCTACCGTAATTGTGGCAGGGGCACGACCTTTTGTTAGGTCATACCGCAGCCAGAGGCCGAGCGCCGTGTTAGCCGCCCGGCCAGGTTAATGCCGCTTTAAACCTTGACGGCGGCAGCTGAGCGCACGCCCGCCGCCAGTTCAGACGCCAGCTTGGCGACAGCCGCCACGGTGCCCGATGTGGCGCGGTTATCGCTATCCAGCGTCGACTTGAGCACATCGACCAAGGCCGATCCGACCACCGAGCCGTCGGCATGTTCAGCGATGCTGCGCGCAGCATCCGGCGTACGAATACCAAAGCCGACGCAGACCGGCAGATCCGTATGGCGCTTGATGCGGCTGACCGCCTCGCCGACCGCCGTGGCGTCCGCCGCCGCGCTGCCGGTGATGCCGTTGACCGAAACGTAATAGACAAAGCCCGAGGTGTTGGCGAGGACGGTTGGCAGGCGCTTGTCATCCGTCGTCGGCGTCGCCAGCCGGATGAAGTTGAGGCCCGCCTGGGTTGCCGGGATGCACAACTCGTCGTCTTCCTCTGGCGGCAGGTCAACGACGATCATGCCGTCAACGCCCGCGGCCTTGGCGTCAGTCAGGAACTTGTCGACGCCATAAACGTAGATCGGATTGTAGTAACCCATCAGCACGATCGGCGTGTCCGCTTCGGTCTCGCGAAACTTCGCGACCATCGCGAGGGTCTTCTTCAATGTCGTGCCTGCGGCCAGCGCGCGCAGACCGGCAGCCTGAATGGACGGGCCATCGGCCATCGGATCAGTGAACGGCATGCCGATCTCGATCACGTCAGCGCCGGCGGCCGGCAAGGCCTTGATGATCTCGAGCGAGGTCTCAAGGTCCGGGTCGCCGGCCATCAGGAAGGTCACGAATGCGGCGCGGCCTTCCGCCTTCAGTTTGGCAAATCGGGTGTCAATGCGCGTTGTCATGCTACTGCTCACTTCTTCCCTGCCAGCATCTCTGCGACCTGCGGGATGTCCTTGTCGCCGCGGCCGGACAGGTTGACCACCATCAGGTGATCCTTCGGCCGCTTCGGCGCGAGTTCAATCACCTTGGCGATGGCATGGGCCGGCTCAAGCGCCGGGATGATGCCTTCCAGTTTCGACAGCAATTGAAACGCCGACAGGGCTTCGTCGTCGGTCGCGTTGAGATAGGTGACGCGGCCCATGGTGTGCAGCCAGGCGTGCTCGGGGCCAATGCCGGGATAATCGAGACCGGCGGAGATCGAATGACCTTCCGTGATCTGGCCATCGTCATCCATCAGCAGGAAGGTGCGGTTGCCGTGGAGCACGCCAGGGCGGCCACCGGCAATCGACGCCGCATGCAGGTTGGTCAGGCCATGTCCGGCCGCCTCGACACCGAAGATTTCAACTGCCGGATCATCCAGAAACGGATGGAACAGCCCGATCGCATTGGAGCCGCCGCCAATGCAGGCGACCAGCGAATCCGGCAGGCGGCCCTCGGCCTCCAGCATCTGGGCGCGGGTTTCATCGCCGATCACCGACTGGAAATCGCGCACCATCATCGGATAGGGGTGCGGGCCAGCCGCCGTGCCGATGACGTAAAATGTGTTGTGAACGTTGGTGACCCAGTCACGCAGCGCCTCGTTCATCGCGTCCTTCAGCGTGCGCGCACCGGACTGCACCGGCACCACCTTCGCACCGAGCATCTCCATCCGCGTTACGTTCGGCTGCTGCCGCTCGACGTCAACCGCGCCCATGTAGACGATGCACTCAAGCCCGAACCGCGCGCACAGCGTGGCGGTCGCAACGCCATGCTGGCCAGCGCCGGTCTCGGCGATGATGCGCTTCTTGCCCATACGTTCGGCAAGCAAGATCTGCCCGAGCACGTTGTTGACCTTGTGCGAGCCGGTGTGATTCAGTTCCTCGCGCTTGAAGTAAACCTTCGCGCCGCCAAGATGCTCGGTGAGACGGCGCGCGTAATACAGCGGCGACGGGCGACCGATATAGTCCTTCCGCATCGCCGTCATCTCGGCGATGAAAGCCGGATCATCCTTGGCCGCGGCATAGGCCTGCTCGAGATCAAGGATCAGCGGCATCAGGGTTTCAGCAACGAAGCGGCCACCGAAAATGCCGAATTGACCGGTCGCATCGGGGCCGGAGCGCAGGGAATTGGGCAGGTTCACACTCATCGGATCGGTTACTCTTCGCTTGCGCGCGCGGCGCGAATGAATTCGCGGATCATATCGGGATCCTTGACGCCCGGCGCGCTTTCCACGCCGGAAGATATATCGACACCGCCCGCGCCAGTGATGCGCAGGGCTTCGGCGACATTAGCGGCGTTCAACCCGCCTGACACCATATAGGGGACCGCCAGATTTAGGCCTGACAGCAGCGTCCAGTCAAACGTCGCGCCAAGGCCGCCAGGGCGCGTCGCGTCCTTCGGCGGGCGGGCGTCAAACAGTATGCGATCCACCGCCGCTGCATAGCCGGGCACTTTGGTCAGATCGGCCGCTGTGGCGATCGGCAGCGCCTTCATCAGCGGCAGGCGGAACTTCTGCTTCAGGTCACGAACCCGCGCGATGCTCTCGTCGCCATGCAGCTGCAGGATATCCGGCTTCAAGGTCTCGATGATGTTCTCGATCAGGTGGTCATCCGGATTGACCGCCAGCGCCACCTTGAGCGCTTTCCCCTTGACCATAGACGAGAATTCGCGAGCCGCCGTCAGGCTGATGTGGCGCGGCGAGGCCGGAAAGAACACAAAGCCCAGCATCTCCGCGCCGGATGTCAGCGCGACCTCAACGGTCTCGGGCGTCGAAAGCCCGCATATTTTAACGATGGCCGACATGAGTGGCGGAGCCTGCTCCATGCTGATGGTGATGGCAGGCCGGTCAGGACAGACGCCCGCTGCGCGCGTTCTACAACGTCGCGCTGAACTTGTCTTGTCTTTAGCCGGAATTCTGCGCAGGGCTACCCAGCTGCGGCACACCCCGGGGCTCCGACACCACCGGTGGCGCAGTGCGCGCCGCTGTCGCGACACTGGCGCGCAAGGTTGCGAGCTCGGCCCGCGCCGATTGCGCTTCGGCTTCATAGTTGCGAGCGGAGCGCCGCCAGTGACGCTGCTGGAACCAGGTGGTGACGCCGCCGACGATCACGCCAAGAATACCGACGGCAATGATAACGACAAACAGCGGCAGGGCGACGCCATTGGCCATATCGCCCGAGCTGAACGGATCCAGCGTCAGCATCACCAGCTGGCGATTGGCGACAGCGAAAACGATGAACGCAACGCCGAGCGGAACCAGGATCAGATAGTTGAGGAATTTGCGCATCGAGCTCTCTCGCGATAGGGGCGATGCAGCAGCTTATACGCCAGCTTCCATTTCTTCTTCTTCAACATCGGTTGTACCGCGATTGAGACGCTCACGCATCTCCTTACCGGTCTTGAAGAAGGGCACGCTCTTCTGCTCCACCGGAACATGCTCGCCGGTGCGCGGATTGCGGCCCGCCCGCGCCGGACGATGCTTGACCGAGAATGCACCAAAGCCCCGCAGCTCCACACGGTCTCCCCGTGCGAGCGCGGCGACGATCTCATCAAGGATCGCGTTCACGATATTCTCCACGTCCCGCTGATACAGGTGTGGGTTGTGAGCGGCGATGCGCTGAACTAGTTCGGATTTAATCATCGAGGCGAGAACCCTGGATTTGGGAATACCCATTTCCAAGAAAATACCTAGTACTGTCAAGTAGCTAAATGCTGCTCCGGCGGCTCAATTGAGGGTCCCGGTTGTCCCGAACCGGGACGCCACTTTTACGTGCCGGGATTCACCCCGCTTGTGCGAGAGCCAAGTCCTAGTTCGACAGCTCCGGACGCCACAGCGCCAGCATACCCGTCAGGCTTGCGCGCTCGACGGCGTCGGTCAAAGCGGCATGCTCGAACTGACGTGCAAGATCGCCCAAGCCCGCCATTTGCAGCGCCGCGACACCAAGCAGGCGAAGGAACGACAGATCCCCCAGCCGCGGGGTGAGCTTGTAATCCTGAACCTTGGTTCCGGCCTTGACGCCCTTGTTCGCCACGAGCCAGGCAACGGCCGCATGCTCATCGCCAAGCTGATCGATCAATTTCAGGTCAACGGCCTGCCGCCCGGTGAAAACGCGGCCATCGGCCACAGTCGTCAGCTGATTGTCATTCAGGTTGCGGCGGGTTTTCACCAGATCGCGGAACCAGGCATAGGAATCCTTGACGATCATCTCGAGCGCCGCCCGCGCCTCGGGACTGGTCGGCTCGAAGCCATTCGGCGAGGCCTTGAGCGGCGAGGACTTCACCTCCTCCACCTTGACGCCGACGGTCTTCATCAACTCGCTGAAATTCGGATATTGCACCAGCACGCCGATCGACCCGACCAGCGAGCTTTGCTGCGCAATAATATGATCCGCCGCCAGCGCCGCGATGTAGCCGCCCGAGGCCGCAAGCCCGTCAACAACGACAACCACCGGCTTCTTGGCTTTCAGCCGGACCAGCGAAGTCATAAAGCTGTTCGGAGCCGGCGGTGGTGCCGCCCGGCGAGTTGACCCGCACGATCACCGCAGCCGCGCTCGATTTCTCGAGCCGTTCAAGCGCCTCAACCCGGTCGTTGTCGCTGCGGATCAAACCCTGGATATTGACCCGCGCAATCGCCGAGGAGCCGGTGACGCCGCTCGCCGCAGGGCTGAGCAGAACGCCGACAGTGACGATCGCCAGAATGGCGACCAGCGCGGCGGCGACACGCCAGAACGTCAGCTTGCGACGAATACGACGACGATCGACCAGCAAATCCGACTCAAACGACATACTTCTCTCCGCTTGTGGCGCGCGGGCCGTATCATGCGCATGACCGGCCTTAAATATTGCATCAGAAATACATCAATTGCGCTGCAATATGAAGAAGTCCGGTTATGCAGGGCTTCACGATAACGCGCCAGACCATCCACCAGGGTCCAAGGGAACCAAACGTCGTCAGGCACGATCTTGTTCCGGTGCGTACAAGCCATGATGCAAAGGCTGGGGTCCGCCTCAATCCTGAACGCAAAAAACCCCGGCTTTCACCGGGGTTTTTCGTATCACGCGATCCGGGCGAACCCGGACCGCGAAATGATGAGCAGTGGCTTACTTGTCGCCGTTCTGCTTGAGCGCCTTGCCGAGAATGTCGCCAAGGGTTGCGCCCGAATCCGACGATCCGTACTGCGCAATGGCTTCCTTCTCTTCTGCAACTTCGAGCGCCTTGATCGACACCTGGACCTTGCGGGCCTTCTTGTCGAACTGGATGACGCGGGCGTCGACCTTTTCGCCAACGGCGAAACGCTCGGCGCGCTGATCACCGCGCTCACGCGCGAGCTCGGAACGCTTGATGAAGGTCGAGAAGTCGGTGCCGACGATCTGAACGTCGATGCCCGATTCCTTGACGTCGATGACTTCGCAAGTCACGACAGCGCCCTTCTTGACGTCGCCCGGCTCTGCGAAGGGGTCGCCTTCGAGCTGCTTGACGCCGAGCGAGATGCGCTCCTTCTCGACATCCACATCGAGGACGACGGCCTTGACCATGTCGCCCTTCTTGAAGTTGTCGATGACCTGCTCACCCGGCTGCTTCCAGTCGAGGTCGGACAGATGGACCATGCCGTCGACTTCGCCATCGAGGCCGAGGAACAGACCGAACTCGGTCTTGTTCTTGACTTCGCCTTCGACGGTTGCGCCGACCGGGTACTTCTCGACGAAGACTTCCCACGGATTGCGCATGGTCTGCTTGAGGCCGAGCGAGATACGGCGCTTGACCGAATCCACCTCGAGAACCTGCACTTCGACTTCCTGCGAGGTCGAAACGATCTTGCCGGGGTGCATGTTCTTCTTGGTCCACGACATTTCCGACACGTGGATCAGGCCTTCGATGCCTGGCTCCAGCTCGACGAATGCGCCGTAGTCGGTGATGTTGGTGACGCGGCCCGAGAAGCGTGCATTCAGCGGGTACTTCGCTTCAATGCCCTGCCATGGATCATCCAGCAGCTGCTTCATGCCCAGCGAGATGCGGTGCGTCTCGTGGTTGATCTTGATGATCTTCACCTTGACGGTCTGGCCGATGGACAGAACTTCGGTCGGGTGATTGACGCGGCGCCAAGCGATATCGGTAACGTGGAGCAGACCGTCGATGCCGCCGAGGTCAACGAACGCACCGTAATCGGTGATGTTCTTGACGACGCCGTCGATGACCTGACCTTCTTCAAGGTTCTGCACGAGTTCCTGACGCTGTTCAGCGCGGGTCTCTTCGAGAACGGTACGGCGCGAGACAACGATGTTGCCACGGCGACGATCCATCTTGAGGATCTGGAACGGCTGCGAGTTGTTCATCAGCGGAGCAACGTCGCGGATCGGGCGGATATCAACCTGCGAGCGCGGCAGGAACGCCACTGCGCCATCGAGATCAACGGTGAAGCCACCCTTGACCTGATTGAAGATAACGCCGAACACCTTCTCGTTGTTGTTGAAGGCCTTCTCGAGCTTGCCCCAGCTTTCTTCGCGGCGAGCCTTGTCGCGCGACAGAACAGCTTCACCGAGGGCGTTCTCGATCCGGTCGAGGAACACTTCAACCTCGTCGCCGACCTTGAGCTCGCTATCCTTGCCGGGCTGGGCGAATTCACGCAGCGCAACGCGGCCTTCGGTCTTCAGGCCGACGTCGATGACGGCCATGTCCTTTTCGATCGCAACAACGATGCCCTTGATGACTGAGCTTTCCTGCAGGTTGCCACCTGCGAAGGAACTCGTCGAGCATTGCTGCGAAATCATCACGCGACGGGTTATAAGAGTCTACCGAAGCCATATGTTCTCCAGGTTACGGAATTTGCCGGCAGTGAATGATCGGGCGCATCAATCATGCAGTTCCAGAGGACCGTATCCCTCTGGTCACCGCTCCCAAATCAGGGTGCGGGCCGGCTGTTGCCTGCATGGCCAATGCGTAACTGGTGACCGATGTGGAAAATCGCACCCCAGCACGCGGCCTTGGCCGACATGCCGCAATGCGCGACTTACGTTCATCGATTGAATTGAAGGAGTCAGGTCGCTATCAGGCTCGCGCTGAAACAGCACCACCGATGACGCGTCACTGATGTCCGGATCTGAAACCGAGCCGACTGGCCGCGAAGCCAGGGATCAAACCAGGAGCGAGCTAAACCTCCAATGACGGTACGGGTTTAAACCCGGGACCGGCTCGCTCGGACTGCTTCGATAATGTCGATAGCGGCCCGGACACCGCCCTCTATATCCAAATTCGAGTTGTCGAGCAAGTGCGCATCAGGCGCAGGTTTCAACGGCGCAACCGCGCGATTCTGGTCGCGATCGTCGCGCTTCAGGATATCCGCCAATACCGCTGCTTCATCGGCGACTTCACCGCGCGCGTTCGCTTCCAGGGTGCGACGCCGGGCGCGCACGGCCGGGTCAGCAACCACGAAGATCTTCACGTCAGCATCCGGGCAGATCACCGTGCCGATATCACGGCCGTCGAGCACCGCGCCGGGCGGGTCCTCGGCGAAGCGGCGCTGGAAATTGAGCAGGACTTCGCGCACACGCGGATAGGCTGACACCACCGAAGCGGCCTCGCCAACCTGTTGCGACTTCAGCGCCGGATGGCCGAACTTTTCAGGGTCAAGCTCACTGGCCACCGCAACGGCGCGCTCGACATCGGTCAGTTCATGGCCGGCATCCAGCATCGCCTTGGCGACGGCGCGGTAAATCACGCCGGTATCAAGATGGCGAAAGCCATAGTGATGCGCGAGGCGCTTGCCGAGGGTGCCCTTGCCCGATGCCGCCGGGCCGTCGATTGCGATGATCATGCGCTGTCATTTGCGCCAGTGGGCCCCGAGCGTCAAGCGACGCGAGCGACGAACTGCTTCCGTTGGAGAAAAATCCTCGGTCATCAGTTTTTCTTATCGTTCCAGTTAGTTTTACCGATTGGACCCCCGTGCCGCGAGGCGATTTATATTGCATTGCAGCGCTACATGCTGCGCCGCACTTTAAGGTTGAAATTCAAGGAGTTACAATGCTTGGCATTGGCGACGTACTGCCCGATTTCTCTGTGACCGGCGTCAAGCCGGGGTTCAATGCCCACGAAGAAAACGGCGTGTCCGCTTTCGAGGAAATCACTGCGAAAAGCTTCCCCGGCAAGTGGAAGATCATCTTCTTCTACCCGAAGGATTTTACCTTCGTCTGCCCGACCGAGATCGCCGAATTCGCGCGCCTCTCCAGCGAGTTCGAAGATCGCGACGCTGTCATCCTCGGCGGCTCGACCGACAACGAGTTCGTCAAGCTGGCCTGGCGCCGCGACCACAAGGACCTCAACAAGCTGCCGATCTGGCAGTTTGCCGACAGCAACGGCTCGCTGGTCGATGGCCTTGGCATCCGCTCGCCGGAAGGCGTGGCCTATCGCTACACCTACATCGTCGACGCCGACAACGTGATCCAGCACGTCTATGCGACCAACCTGAACGTCGGTCGCAACCCGAAGGACACGCTGCGCGTGCTCGACGCGCTGCAGACCGACGAGCTGTGCCCGTGCAACCGCGAGGTTGGCGGCGACGTCATCGCAGCCTGACGCTTGCGCCTTTCGCCGGCGGGCCATGCGCCCGTCGGCTTTTTTGTTCTCCGACTTCAGGACCGCCATGACCACTGTTGATGATCTCAAGAACCGCGTTCCCGCCTTCGCCAAGGACGTCAAGCTCAACGTCTCGTCGATGCTGTCAGACGAAACGCTGCCGACGCAGCAGCGCTACGGCCTGTTTCTGGCCTGCGCCATCACCACTCGGAACGCCGAGCTGGCCCGCGCATTCGAGGCCCTGGCCCGCACCGAACTGACGCCTGCAGCGCTTGACGCAGCGCGCGCCGCAGCAGCGGTGATGGCGATGAACAACGTCTACTATCGCTTCGTGCACCTGGCCTCGAACAAGACCTATGAGACCAAGCCGGCCCGCCTGCGGATGAATGTCATCGGCAACCCCGGCGTCGACAAGGCTGATTTCGAACTGTGGTCGCTGGCGGTCTCGGCCATCAACGGCTGCGGCAAGTGCGTCGATTCGCATGAGAAGGTGCTGGTCGATGCCGGCGTCACCGAGGACGCGATCCAGACCGCCGTGCGCTTCGCAGCGATCATCCAGTCGTTCGCCGTGGCGCTGGAAGCCGGTGCGATTGCATCCGCCGAATAATCGCAATCTGCTGATTTGCTGATGCCCGGAACACGCCGGGCATCAGCCTGACTAACGTCGCCTGCCTCACGCGAAGACCGCGCCAAGCCCCTTCATCATCGGAATGAAGTCAGGGAAGCTCGTGGCGATGAAGGCCGTATCGTCAACGCCCACAGGCGCATCGGCGGCGAGCCCCATCACCAGCGCCGACATGGCGATGCGGTGATCCATATGAGTCGCCACCACGCCGTTGCCTGGCACGCGGCCGTTGCCGTGAACGATCAGATCATCACCCGATATCTCGACCTTGACGCCGTTGACGCGCAGCATGTCGGCTGTCGCCTCAAGTCGATCCGATTCCTTGACGCGCAATTCCTGCAGCCCGCGCATGATCGTGGCGCCCTCGGCGAAGGCCGCTGCCACCGCCAGCACCAGATATTCGTCAATCATCGAGGGCGCGCGCTCGGCTGGCACCTCAACGCCGCGCAGCTTCGACGCACGGACGCGGAACGTCGCCATCGGCTCGCCAGCGTCGCCGCGCACGTCGTGCTCGGTGATGTCGGCGCCCATCTCGCGCAGGGTCGTGAACAGCCCGGTGCGCAGCGGATTGGTCATGACATCGGTCAGCGTGATCTCCGAACCCGGCACGATCAGCGCCGCGACGATTGGGAAGGCCGCCGACGAGGGATCCGCCGGCACCACCACATCCGCGCCATGCAGCTCCGGCTGGCCGGTGAGCGTGATGCGGCGACCGTGAGGCCCCTCAGGCGTGGTGACAACCGTCGCGCCGAAATGCTGCAGCATCAGCTCGGTGTGGTCGCGGCTGGCCTCTGCCTCGATCACGACCGTCTCGCCCGGGGCCGACAGCCCGGCGAGCAGGACGGCGGATTTGATCTGCGCCGAAGCCACCGGCGTTCGATATTCGATCGGCAGCGGATTGTCCGCGCCCTGAAGCGTCATCGGCAGGCGGCCGCCATCCTGCTGCGACACGACGCGCGCACCCATCAGCTCGAGCGGATCGACAATCCGGCGCATCGGGCGGCTGCGCAGCGAGGCGTCGCCGTCAAAGGTCACGGTGATCGGGCAACCGGCGACAGCGCCCATCACCAGCCGCGAGCCAGTTCCCGCATTGCCGAAATCGAGTGGCGCGGCGGGGCTGACAAACCCGCCCACGCCGACGCCGTGCAGGGTCCAGGCTTTCTCGCCCGTGCGCTCAACCTTGGCGCCCAGCGCTTCCATGGCCTTGGCGGTGTTGATGACATCCTCGCCCTCCAGCAGGCCGGATATGCGGGTCCGCCCGACCGCCAGTGCGCCCAGGATCAGCGCGCGGTGCGAAATGGACTTGTCGCCGGGAACGCGAACCTCACCTTGCAGTGCGGTGCTTTTGGCGGATTTCATGGGAACGGGCGTGCTGGATTGGGTCAAGATTTTGGTCCTTTATATCCCTGCGCTCGTACCACGCTTGCGTTTCAAGGTCACGCCTTCGGGCCTCAATCGCAAAGTGCTATTGACACCAGCGGCGCAACTAGCCAAGTGAGACCCCACTCTTAAAAATTCCCAGGAATCCTCACGTGGACAAATCCGAGCTCGGAACCAAACGCATTTGCCCCACGACGGGCAAAAAGTTTTACGACCTGAACAAGTCTCCGGTCATTTCGCCCTATACCGGCGAGGTCGTGCCGATTGCGCCGATCGCTCCTCCCCGTGGTCGCGGAGACGCGGCGTCGCGTGCAGCCGCCGCTGCAGCAACGTCTGAAGCCTCTGAATCGGCAGATAGCGAAGAGCTGGTCTCGCTCGAGGAGGCCGATGCCGAAGAAAACACCGGCAAGAAGGCCGCCATCCTCGAATCCGAGGATGATATCGAAGTTGACGATACGCTGGACGACGATGACGACTTCGACTTTCATCGCTGACGATGAAGAGGGCGACGAAGACGTGACCGATATTATCGGCGACGTTGGAAGTGACGAAGATTCTTAAGAAAATTCTCTTCGATTAAGCACTTGTGATTGTCATCGAAGTGTGGTTTTAGATGCCCGGCGACGCAGACACTGTGTCGCCGGTTCGGGGCCATAGCTCAGCTGGGAGAGCGCTTGCATGGCATGCAAGAGGTCGGCGGTTCGATCCCGCCTGGCTCCACCAACACCCCGCAGCAAACCTTCAAAACGCGTTTGATTGCCCGGGTCGCCGCTTGAACAAGTTGGCTGCCAACCTTCGCTACGCATCAGACACACGGTTAATCGTTTTATCGCCTGCGATCTCCACAGGCATTGCGCGCAGCTCGACATCCTCCCGTACCGACACTCTTCCATCGACGCGCAGCGTAATACGGTCACGACGCACCGCAACGCGCGACGGCTGTCGCGCACCGCGCCGCCATCCTGATTCGCCTTTGACTGCGAGGCGGGCTTGGCGTTTCGCCAAATTCGTTGCAACAGTGAGCCGACGGGCGCGAGCCTGTCGCATCGACTCCTGCTGGACCCGGCGCGCCGACACCAAGCCAGATCTGCGCCGCCAGTCCCCACACAAGCGACGTTGAGACACCATGACCGATAACAACAATAACAACACTGCGGGCTCGGCAATCGGCGCAGGCGCAATCGCCGGCCTTCGCGTCATCGACCTCTCCCGCGTTCTTGGCGGCCCCTATTGCACGCAGATCCTCGCGGACCACGGTGCGGACGTGATCAAGGTGGAACCGCCCGCCGGCGACGAGGTCCGTGAATGGGGCCCTCCCTTCCATGACGACGACGCCGCCTACTTCCTGGGCATCAATCGCAACAAGCGCTCGCTGGGGCTCGATCTTGCGACCGACGCCGGCCGCGCCGTGCTGATGAAGCTGCTCGAAACCGCGGACGTGCTGATCGAAAACTTCAAGCCCGGCACGCTCGACAAGTGGGGCATCGGCAATGATGTGCTGCGCGCGCGCTTCCCGCGCCTGGTGCATTGCCGGATCTCCGGCTTCGGCGGCGACGGCCCACGGGGCGGCAACCCGGGCTACGACGCCATCATTCAGGCCATGACCGGCATGATCGCCGCCACCGGCTCCAAGGACAGCGGGCCGACCCGCATCGGCGTGCCGCTGGTAGACGTCACCACCGGCCTCTACGCGGCCATCGGCATCCTCATGGCGCTGGCGGAGCGACAACGTTCCGGCCTCGGCCAGTTCGTCGAATCAACACTGTTCGAAACCGGCCTCGCCATCATGCATCCGCATACGGCGAACTACTTCCTGCACGGCAAGCCGCCGTCGCTGACCGGCAACGAGCACCCCAACCTCGTGCCCTATGCGATTTTCCCGACCCGCACGGCGGATATCTTCATCGGCGTCGGCAATGACGGCACTTTCCGCAAGCTGTGCCGCGAGATCGGCAAGCCCGACCTCGGCGCCGATCCGCGCTTTGCCCGCAACCAGGATCGCGTCATCAACCGCGACGCGCTGCGCGCAGAACTGGCCGAGGTATTCAGCCAGCATGACGCCGAACCGCTGTGCGACCGCCTGCTTGCGGCAGGGCTGCCGGCAGGGCCGGTGCAGAGCATCGACAAGGCGCTCACCGACCCGCACACCGCCGCCCGTGGCGACATCATCGAAAAGGACTGGTACCGCGGCGTCGCCTCGCCGATCCGATTTGATCGCACCAAGGCCAGCCTGCGCAGCCTGCCGCCGAAGTTCAGCGAGCACGCCCGCACGGTACTGGCCGAGCACGGCTATTCCGATGCCGAAATCGACGGGCTGATGGATCAGGGCACCGTCAGCCGCATCGGCGAGAAGCGCTAGGCCCGCAGGTTCCCGAACCGACCGTTACGGCGTCGCGCTTCGCTGCGCGGCGCCTTTTTCCGATGTGCCCACGGGCAAACTTCGGCATGTCGTTGCCGGCCGGCGCCGCAATTGGATCAACGGCTTTTAAATCTGCGCGGCGCATGATTTTTCCGCAGCACATCACGCGTCACGGCCCCTGCTGAGGTTTGACCACAGCCGGCCTGTGCGGGTATTTTGTTGCACGATAGACGGCTTGAACCGCCGTTGATCGTGCCCATATCGAATGAAACCGGTGGGCATACCGCCTGAAGGTTAGGGGTGCCGCAAGGACCCCTCAAAGTCGCTTCGAGAGGACTTTGTGACTATGTCGCGTGTTCCAACTTTATCCAGCCCGTTCCTGCTGGGTTTCGACGAGATCGAGCGTGCGCTCGACCGCGTTGTCAAAGGGGCTGATGGCTATCCGCCGTACAACATCGAACGGTGTGACCGCCACGACGGCCAACCGGAACGGCTACGAATTACGCTGGCGGTTGCGGGCTTCACCCGCGACCAGCTCGATGTCACCATCGAGGAGAACCAGCTTGTCATTCGTGGGCGTCAGCAGGACGACAAGAGCCGCCAATATATCCACCGTGGCATAGCCGCCCGACACTTCCAGCGTACCTTTGTGCTGGCGGAGGGCATGCTCGTGCTTGGCGCTGATCTGAAGAACGGGTTGCTGTCGATCGACCTTGCCAGGCCCGAACCTGAGCGCGTGGTGAAGACGATCGCCATCAAGGAGCACGATTAACGATGCAGGCGGACTCGACCGCTTGAACAATGATGAGGAGTCGAGACCATGACTGAATCAGAAATGATCAAGAAAGAAGACGATCACTCCATTTCGGCCGAGAACCTTGCCGCATTGGGTTCGGGCATGATTGCCTATGTGAAGCCAATCCGGTCGGAGGATGTTGCCGGGCTGTTTCCGCAAGCCCCCGCCATGGCGCCAGGCCTGCAGTTGTTCGCGCTCCATAACGCGGATGGCACACCGATCATGGTGACCGATAGCCAGGAAGCGGCCGTCGCGAACGCCTGGACCAATCAGTTACAGACCGTCAGCCTGCACTGACGCCTACGCCTCGCCTCTCCCTACGGGGAGAGGTTGAACGCGACTGTCGCGTCTCGCCGCAGGTCTTCGGGCTGTGAACTTTAGTCGTTCAGTCGTGCCGTGGCCGTGACCGGCCTTTTCAAGACAGACGAATTGATAGTTGTGGGGCCGGTCAGCTAACCGGCGCTGTCGGCATCGCCAGCACGGAATAGATCGCCTCGGCATCCCGCGACGCGCGCAGCTTGTTGGCGACTTCCTGGTCACGCAGCAGACGGGCAACCCGCGCCAGCGCCTTGAGATGATCCGCGCCGGCGCCTTCTGGTGCGAGCAGCAGAAACGCCAGATCAACCGGCTGACCATCCATCGATTCAAAATCGACTGGCCGCTCAAGCCGCGCGAACAATCCGAACAGTTTATCCAGGTGCGGCAACTTGCCGTGCGGTATGGCGATGCCATAACCGACGCCCGTCGTGCCAAGTTTTTCGCGCTGCAAGAGAACTTCGAAAATCGCGCGCTCGTTCTGTCCGGTCAGAACAGACGCGCGAGCAGCAAGCTCCTGCAGTGCCTGCTTCTTGCTGTTCACTTTTAGCGCCGGAAGGATTGCCTCCGGCGCGACCAGATCAGTAATCGTCATGAGCTGCTTCGAACTGTTTGACTCTTAGCGGGACAGATGAAAACCCCGGCGCGTCAATAACACAATATTGGAAGGGAAACAGCACGCTTTGAGTTTGCGTCGGAGAACGTCTCGGAGCACTCAATTGCCGGCACCCAACCAAGCGAATTCGTCGGCCATTTCTTCAGCCAAGGCCGCGGACCATATGCACGCTGACGCGAAGCGTCAATGGCATTAACTTCCATTCATGACAGGCGGATCAATCCAACCCACGTTACCATCCGGCCGCCGGTAGATTATATTCACCCTTCCGCTACCGCCATGAAGGAAAACAAGCACAGCCGAGCCGGTGAAGTCCAGTTCCATCACCGCTTCGCTGACCGACAGCCGCTTCAGCGACGTCGTCGCTTCGGCTATGATCACAGGACTATAGCTGTCCTGATCCTCGACGTCGTCAGCGGGCGTTTCAATGATGTAGCTCGTCGCTTCAAGGATGGCCGACGACGACGACGCAACGCCGCTCTTGCGCGTTGAGCGATCCTTCAGGCGGTCCTTGTACCGACGCAACCGTTTTTCAAGTTGAATGAGCGCGAGGTCTGCGCTCGCATAGGCGTCCGCCGCGTTGGAGTCTGCTTCAAGCGTGATGCCCGAATCCAGTCGCAACTGACAATCCGTACGAAACCCGAAACCATCTTTGCTGAGCGTGATATGTCCCGTGAAGTTCCCGTCAAAGTATTTACGAAGGACTTCTTCAGTTCGCTCTGTGACACGCCCGCGCAGCGCGTCGCCTACACTGATGCTTTTTCCCGAGATTCGCAGAGTCATGTGGTTGCCTCGATTCATCTTGAGTGACGTATCGAGACTACGCCTATTTCAAACAAGCGCAATGTGACGAAAATGTTTGCTGCACTAGCGGTCCGATTTCATTGCAGTGCGGAGCACGCTTTGCTTTTCGCGACGCCGCTGCACGGATGACGGAATTCGCATTGCTTCACGGTATTTGGCGACAGTACGCCTTGCGATGTCGATGCCCTTATCGTGAAGCTGGTCGACAATCGTATCATCCGACAAGACGGCATCGGAACTTTCTCCGTCGATCAGTTGCTTGATCAGATGCCGCACGGACTCCGCTGAATGCGCCATGCCGCCATCGGCTGATGCAATCGACGCTGTGAAGAAATACTTCAGTTCAAAAATGCCGCGATTTGTCGCCATGTACTTGTTGGCGGTGACGCGCGACACGGTCGACTCGTGCATTTGGATAGCGTCCGCAACCGTCTTCAGATTCAGCGGACGGAGATGCGCAACGCCTTGGGTAAAGAAGCCATCCTGCTGACGGACAATCTCGCTTGATACCTTGAGGATGGTGCGGGCGCGTTGATCCAGCGCGCGAACCAACCATGTCGCAGTCTGCAGACATTCGGAAACGTAGGACTTCTCTTCAGTCTTCTGCGGCGTCTTGCTGAGCTTGTTGTAGTAAACCTGATTGACCAGGACGCGCGGCAACGTATCGCTGTTCAATTCAACATGCCAACCACCGTCGGAGCCCGGGCGAACGAAGACGTCGGCGACCACCGTTTCAGTGCGCGTCACGCCGAACTTCAAGCCGGGCTTGGGATCGAGCCGCCGAATCTCGCCAATCATCTCCGCGAGATCCTCATCATCAACGCCGCAGATCTTGCGCAGGCTATCGACATCGCGTTTTGCGAGCAGCGGCAGATTGTCGATCAGCGCGCGCATGGCGGGATCGAAACGATCAAGCTCGCGCAGCTGTAACGCGAGGCATTCGCTGAGGCTGCGCGCGCAGATGCCCGGCGGATCGAACTGCTGCAACACTTGCACCACAGCCTCGATCTCGTCCTGCGACGCGCCAAGTTTATCAGCGACATCGGTGAGATCAGCCGGCAGGTAGCCAGCATCATCGACTAGATCAATCAGGAACTGACCGATCATCCGGTGCGCCGGATCAGTGAAGGCGGTCGACAGTTGTTCGGACAGATGATCGCCGAGAGTCACCTCGGCTGCGACGAAGGCTTCAAGATTGTAGTCGTCGTCACTCGAAGCGCCGCCGCCCCATTCGGTATAGGAAGTCGGCGCGGCATCCTGCGCCGCCTGGGTCGCGGTTTCACTGACGGTGTCGCTGAACACATTGTCGAGGTCGGTGTCGAGGCTCCGCTCGATTTCGACTTGTGAGCCGAGCGTGGCGCTGAGCCATTCATCCGGCTGCGGCTCAAAGCCATCTCCGCCGATGTCGTCGCCGCCGTCGGCGGCGGAACTCCCGCCGTCAGTACGCTCAGCATCGTCGAACGTGAACGTCGCGCTATCAGCTTCGCCTGCGACAGGGGGCTCGGGGTTTTCGGCTGCGCGCTCGAGGAGCGGGTTGCGCTCGAGTTCCTCTTCGACGAAGGCGTTGAGATCGAGGTTTGACAGCTGCAGCAGCTTGATCGCCTGCATCAGCTGCGGCGTCATGACTAGCGACTGCGTCTGTCGAAATTCCAACCTCTGAGATAGCGCCATTCAAGCAAACCGTTCCAAAAACTGGTCCGTTTCTTGCTTAGCGCGGAATGAGGGGGTTGGGTAGGCCTTGACGTGCTTAATTGTTCCTAAAGCCGGAACTCTTCGCCGAGGTAGAGGCGACGCACATCGGGATCAGCCACGATCTGTTCAGGACTGCCTTCGGTGAGGATTTCACCGGCATAAACGATGTAAGCGCGATCGGTCAGACCGAGTGTCTCGCGAACGTTATGGTCAGTGATGAGTACACCGATACCACGGTTCGTCAGGTGACGTACCAGATCCTGAATGTCGCCAACGGCAATCGGATCAATACCGGCGAATGGCTCGTCGAGCAGCATGTAGTTTGGCCGGGAGGCAAGGGCGCGCGCGATCTCGACGCGGCGGCGCTCACCGCCCGACAGCGCGATTGACGGCGACTTGCGCAGGCGCTGGATATTGAACTCGTCCAGCAGCGCGTTGAGCTCCTCCTCACGCTTCTGCCGGTTCGGCTCGACAACCTCGAGCACCGCGCGGATGTTTTGTTCAACGGTCAGCCCGCGGAAGATCGACGCTTCCTGAGGCAGGTAACCAATGCCCAGGCGGGCGCGCTGATACATCGGCAGGCGCGTCACGTCATGGCCATCGAGCTCGATGGTGCCGCGATCCGCCTTGATCAGCCCGGTGATCATGTAGAACACCGTTGTCTTGCCGGCGCCGTTCGGGCCGAGCAGGCCGACAGCCTCGCCGCGGCGGACATAGATGCTGACGCCGCGGACGACCTGACGCTTGCCATAGGCCTTCTCAAGCCCATGGATGGCCAGAAAACCCTGCGCAACCTCACGGGCATGCACTTCGTCATAGGCAGGATTGGCCTGCTGCGACATGCGCGGACGCGCAACCTGCTTGCGCGGCACGGGCGGTGTATCGCGCACGGATCGGCCGAGCATGTCGCCGATGCTGTCCGCCAGCGCCGTGATGTCCTGTGGACGATCCGGAACCGGTCTGGCGGGGCGGGCGGGCTTCTTGCCCTGCCGAAACTTGTCGAAGAAATCGACCATCCGAATGCGCTCAACCTTCATCGTCGCGAGGCGACGGCTACAATTCAACCGTGCGAAGAGACCGCGAACAGGATCTCAAATCCTGCCCGTCCGTTTCGTATCCGCCGATCTAGATACACGAAGCGCACCATTGTGGCGATGATGCTGCTGCAGCCCGCATCCGCCCTCATCGGGATTTGGGAGCGAGCAGATTGGTCGGGCCGCCGGCCGCAGGACTGCCACCCGGGCCTGTCGACTGGCTGCCAGGCATAAACAGACCCTTGACGCGACCCTGCCCCTTGGACGCCTCGACACGCGACACGCCCGTGGTCATGTTCACGACCAGCCGGTCGCCCGTCAGTACGCTGGTCCCCTGCGTGAGCACGACGTTACCGTTCATTGTGATGAGATTGGCGCGGGTATCGAAGATCGCGGTCTGGCCCGTCACAACCTGGTCCTTCTTGGTGACAGTAACGCCGCCCTGCGCTTCCAGACGCCGCACCGCCGAGCTGCCGCCCGCGCCGGGCTGGGCAGCTTTCATCATGCCCGCCGCTGGTTTCGCAGGGTCAGAGCCGCCGGTGCCGCCGTCGTAGAAGACAACAAGCCGCGCCGACTTCATCGTGGTGTCGCCCTGCGTCACCTTTACATCGCCCGCGAACACAGCCTCTTTTTTCTTGTCGCGCATTTCCAGCGACGCAGCATCAATCTGAATTGGTTCATCCCGGTTCTGCGTAAAACCCTGCATCGCATTGGGTACGCCCTGCACCGACGTCTGCGCCGACGCATCGACCGACCACGCTGCGAAGCTGATCGCGGCGCAGCTGATCGCCACTACTCTAGCGATGGACACGACTGGTCTCATAACTGCCCTTCAATCACTTCGCATGTCTGGTCGCTGCGGCCTTGCCGGTTCTCGACCCGTCGCTGCGATCATTGTTCTGTCGCGGCGTATCCGGCTGGGCTTTGCCCTCCGAGCCCGCCGCACCGCTCAAATGTTCGGCGGGCCCATTGGCCTCGCCCTCCGCCGCCGGCTGCTCCATCCTCAGCAGCATCTTGACGCCGCCTTCAAACCGCACGAGATCGCCGCTTTCGGTGATCCGCATACGCTGTCCCTTCAGCGTGCCGTTCAGCAACAGCACATCGACCGGCTCGTCGGAAGTCACCGACCCCTTCGCCATGTCAATCAACGCCTGGGTCAGCCGCGCTTCATACCCGGTTGATGACTGCAAAAAAATCTTTTCCTGCAGGTCGAGCATCTGCGATTTGGTTTCAAACACGCCGCGATTGGCGTCCATCATCACGGTCGACCTGTCTTCCATCGCGACCTTGGCGCGCAGAACGGACAGTTCGATCGTATCCGGCTGCGTAATATCTTGTGTCGCGGTTCTGGCCCACAGCTCGTAGGGACGACCGTCCGGTGAAAAGCCCGACAGATGCGGCGTCTCCATCGTGATGCGCGTACCCGACACCACCATGTTACCAAAATCGACCGGCAAGTTCTGCAGGATCCGGAACGGATTGAAAATCGAAACGCCCACGATCATCGCCAGCGAAAGCGCCACCGTCGCCGGAACCGCGATCCGTAGCATGCGCACGAATTGGCTATGGCGCTTGGCCGCAGCAAAGCGCGCATCCATCCCAGTCCGAACGGTGGAAGCACGGGCGGTCAGCACGGCTGCTCCAGATCAACAACGACAGTCATTCTGCCACAAAATCGCGCGAGGTCACACCGGCACCATGAGAATGAAAATGGGTCGGAAACGGGGCGCACCCCGTCCCGAACCCGCATTCGGTTCCGATGAAGCGATCAACTATGCGCAAAAATATCCTCTTCTGCCCAACCGCCGAGGTCGAGTTGCGCCCGTGTCGGCAGGAAGTCGAAGCAGGCTTGCGCCATGGCGGTGCGGCCTTCGCGCGCCAGCATGACGTTCAGCCGGTCGCGCAGGGCATGGAGATGCAGCACATCCGACGCGGCATAGGCCAGCTGCGCTTCGCTCAACTCATCCGCGCCCCAGTCACTCGACTGCTGCTGCTTCGACATGTCGACGCCCAGCAATTCGCGCGACAGATCCTTCAAGCCGTGGCGATCGGTATAGGTGCGGCACAGGCGCGAGGCGATCTTGGTGCAATAGACCGGCGAGGTCATCGCGCCAAGATTGTGATACAGCACCGCGACGTCAAACCGGGCAAAGTGGAAAATCTTCTGCACTGACGGATCGGTCAGAAGCTTCTTCAGGTTCGGCGCTTCATGATGGCCAAGCGGGATCTGCACCACGTCGGCGGTGCCGTCGCCGTTCGACAACTGCACGACACACAGGCGGTCGCGGTGCGGGTTCAGCCCCATCGTCTCGGTGTCGATCGCAACCGAGTTGGTGTAGCGGCTAAGGTCCGGAAGATCGCCGCGATGCAGGCGGATGGTCATTGGCAAGCCTCGGGTATCTACGCCGAATTGGTCGGCAGAACATTCAGGGCATTCGTTGATCATATTAGGCGGAAGGGATCAACGCCGCCCTAATCAGGCCATGCGCCAGCCAGCTTGGCCGGATCCGGCCCACCTTGCCCGCCCGACAACGCCAATAGGAGCGCCTTTCTGCATAATTTCCGGATGAAAAAGGCCAGCACCCTCATCCGAGACGGTTGGTCGGCTCCTTGCCAGCGAAGACCGCCTTGATACCGTCAATCAGCGCGTCACCCATCTGGATGCGCGTTTCGATCGTTGAGCTGCCGATATGCGGCAACATGAACACATTCGGCAAGTCGTAGAGGCGCGGGTCGAGATCAGGTTCATTTCTGAAGACATCAAGACCGGCAGCAAAGATCGTCCCGTCGCCGAGCGCAGCAATGAGGTCATCCTCGCGGATGAGATCGCCCCGGCCGACGTTGACGACAACCGCAGTTGGCTTCATCTGCCTGAGTTTTGCCGCGTCGAGAAAATAGCGCGTACTGTCGTTCAGCGGCGCCGCGAGCAGCAGCACATCGGTGGCTCGGAGAAATTCGGTGAGATCCGTGTAAAGCTCAGCGTCATCGCCCGGCAGGCCAGCGCTCTTGCGCGGATCGTAATAATGCACGCGCATGCCGAAGGCCTTGGCGCGCGCCGCAACGCCGCGGGCGATGCGGCCCATGCCGAACACGCCGAGCGCCTTGCCGGTGACGCCGACCCCGATCAACTGGGTTGGCGTCCAGCCGGTCCACTGCCGCGAGCGAATGAGATCAATCGACTCTGTCGCCCGCCGCGTCGCGCCGAGCATCAGCAGGATCGCATTGTCCGCAACAGCATCGGTCAGCACATCCGGCGTATGCAGCACCACCAGGCCCGCCGCCTTCGCAGCCGGCAGATCGAGATGTTCATGGCCGACCGAATAGGTCGCCACGACCTTCAGCGATGGCGGCCGCACATCAAGAAATGCCTGATCGAGCTTCGTCGGCGTCGCCAGCACCAGCGCTTCGCAACCATCTAGCGCGCGGGCGTGAGCCGCCAATGTGTCGCTGCCGAGCGGCAGATGCAGCATATCGAAGGCGGCGTCGAAGCGGTCGATAACGGCCTGGGGCGGCGCAAAGGCAAGGGCAACGCGTGTCATGCTTGATCCCGGACTGATGTGGAGGCGCGGTGATGTCGCGCCACTTGGCGCACAGCGGATCATCCCGAGTTTCACGTCGACTGGCAATGCTGGCCTCGGCGCCAGGCTGCGCGGTCACACCACGCTGGCGTCTTTGGCCTTCTCGCTCTCGATGCCGCAGAATACGCCGGTGATCTCGGTGATCACCTTGTCGCCTGCGGTGATGCGGCCATGAACGAAGCCGGCGCGGCCACCGGCCTTGACCATATCAACGCGCGCAATCAGCACGTCGCCGACGACGGCGGCGTTGACGTAATTCACGTTGAGGTTGGTGGTGACGTAGTAGACGTTCTGGCGTCGCATCTTCGCAAGGTTTCGCCCGCAGATGATATCCGCGAGCGTTGCGATCAGGCCGCCGTGCGCGTTGCCGCGGATGTTGCAATGTTTCTCGGTGATTTCCAGGCGCATCTCGACGCGATCATCGACCTCGCGAATCATCACCGGTCCGATCAGGTCGATAAAATTGCTGACCCGATTGAGCGGCTGCCAGTCATCGGCGATCGTTACATTGCCATCCATCGTCTTGCTCTTCCGTATTCGCTGCACTTGCGAATAACGGTCTAAGACGCGGGTAGTGCTATGGCAACCCGAGATGGCGAACAGCTGCAGCAGCGGCGGTACAACGACACGCAGCGCATGGAGTGAAACATCAAACCTGAAGTGAAGTTGATATATTGAGGGAACGACATCGCAGGGATGCGGAGATGTCTCGTTCGCCGTCAGTTGTTTGGACCAGCACCATCTGAAAAGATGGTGCCCAGGAAAGGACTCGAACCTTCACGACCTTGCAGCCACTGGCACCTGAAGCCAGCGCGTCTACCAATTCCGCCACCTGGGCCCGGGCGTTTGATAGGGTTACGTCACGCACTTGTCAAATGGGTTTGTGAAAATTTCATCGCCCTGTACAGAATTATGTCGATGGCGTATTCGCTTGGCAGGGCTTTTCACCCCACCTGTTACGGATCACGTCTGCGAGGAATAGATCTATGGCTGCGCCAATTGATACGCTCGTCACGGTTTTCGGCGGCTCCGGCTTTCTCGGACGCCATGTGGTGCGCGCACTGGCGCGCCGCGACTATCGCATCCGCGTCGCTGTCCGCCGTCCGGAATTGGCCGGCCATCTGCAGCCGCTCGGCAAGGTCGGCCAGATCCACCCGGTGCAGGCCAATATTCGCAGCCCGCAATCCGTCGCGGCAGCGGTACGCGGCGCGCATGTGGTGATCAACCTCGTCGGTATTCTGGCAGAGGGCGGCGCGCAGCGTTTCGATGCTGTGCAGAACCGCGGCGCTGACGTGGTCGCCAAGGCTGCCGCAGCTGTCGGCGCCCGGCTGGTGCATATGTCAGCCATCGGCGCATCGTCGGATTCTGAATCGGGCTACGCCAAATCCAAGGCTGCTGGCGAAGCTGCGGTCTTTGCCGCTGTTCCGGATGCAACGATCTTCCGCCCCTCGGTCGTGTTCGGTCCGGAAGACCAGTTTACCAATCGCTTCGCCTCGCTGGCGCGCTTTACCCCGGTCATGCCGCTGTTTGGCGCAACCACGCGGATGCAGCCGGTGTTTGTCGGCGACGTCGCCGAAGCAGTTGCGGCGGCTGTCGAGGGCCGCACCCAGCCCGGTTCGGTCTATGAGCTCGGCGGGCCCGAGGTGATGACCATGCGCGCGATCGTCGAGACGGTGCTTAGCACCATCGACCGCAGCCCGGCGATGCTGGAGATGCCGGGCTTCGTCGCCAAGCTCAGCGCCTATCTGCTGCAGTTCGCGCCTGGGGCGTTGAAGCTGACCGGCGACCAGGTTGAACTGCTCAAGCACGACAACGTTGTATCCGATACGGCGGCGAAGGCGGGCCTGACGCTCGATGGCCTCGGCATCGTGCCGGAAACGCTTGAAGGCATCGTGCCGCAGTATCTGTGGCGTTATCGCCCGATGGGCCAGTTCCAGCGCAAGTCTGAGCCGCAAGGCTAGGCTGCGCTTCGCAAGGTCGAGCTGACAATTGCACTTATGAAAAATGCCCGGTTCTGCCGGGCATTTTTGTGTCCTCACGATTGGCGTCAGCCGTGCATCACACGGATCGCAAACCTCAGAATCCCAGCGCGAGCGCGATCAGCCCGAGGCTGCCGAGCAGCACGCGCCACCAGGCGAACAGCGCGAACCCCTTGTTGCTGACGTAGTCGAGCAGCGTCCGCACCACGAACAACGCCGTGATGAACGACACGCCGAATCCGATCGCGATCAGAACCGTATGGTCGAAGGTCAACTGGTCGCGACTCTTGTACAGGTCATAGGCGAAGGCGCCGACCATGGTCGGGATCGCCAGGAAGAACGAGAACTCCGCCGAGGCGCGCTTGTCGGCGCCAAGCAGCATCGACGCAACAATGGTTGCGCCCGAGCGCGACACGCCTGGGATCATCGCGACGCATTGGGCAAAGCCGATGGTGAGATACATCGGCAGCGGAAACGCCATGGCGTCGTGCTGCACCGGTTTCAGATCAAGCCGATCAACCCACATCAGGATCGCACCGCCGAATATCAGCGTGAAACACACCACCCAGGGATTGAACAGATAGGCCTTGATATAGCCGCCCGCGAGCCCGCCGATCACCGCCGCTGGTAAAAACGCCACCAGCACGCCAATGACGAACCGCCGCGCAGCCGGATCGCTGAACATACCGACGGCGACCCGCCACAGCCGCGTGAAGTATACCGACAGGATGGCAAGGATCGCGCCGAGCTGAATCAGGATCGCAAAGGTTTTCCAGAATTCGTCTTCGCTCAGGTTCAGCACACGCTGCATCAGCAGGACGTGGCCGGTCGATGAGACCGGAAGAAATTCCGTCAGGCCTTCGATTACACCGAGGACAATCGCCCTCATTACTTCAGACATCATTCTGTTTGTCCGCTTCGTTCCCCCGCCCGGGGAGGAAACTTCTCGCCTATTCGCAAGACCGCCGCAATCGCTAACCACAAGCACAGTGAATTCACGGCCTGCGCGGCCCGTCTGGCTGTGGCCAGAGACGCTTTGTTAACGATCTGATATTTATCAAAGGCTGCATGCTCACGCTTCACCATCACCCCTTTTGCCCGCACTCCCGCTTTGTCCGACTGATCCTCGGCGAGTACGGGCTTGATGTGCGTTTGGTGGAGGAGCGCGCCTGGGAACGCCGCGAACATTTCCTGCTGCTCAATCCGGCAGCGACGACGCCGGTGCTGGCGATGGAAGGGTTTCCCCCGATACCGGTGGTGACCAACATCGCTGAATTCGTCGACGAGACCCACGGTGTTCATCTGCCCGCCAAGCGGCTGATGCCGGTCGATGTGACCGAGCGCATCGAGGTGCGGCGATTGATGAGCTGGTTCAACGACAAGTTCTTCGAGGAAGCCAGCGGCCCGCTGATGACCGAGCGGATCTACAAGCGCTTCATGAGCGGCGCCGACGGCGGCGGTTCGCCCGAGATGGACGTGATCCGCGCAGCCAAGGCCAATGTGCGCTATCATCTGGCCTATATCGGCTGGCTGGCGCGCACCCGTAACTTTCTCGCGGGCGATCGCATTACCTATGCGGATCTCGCCGCGGCGGCGCATCTGTCAGCCATTGATTATCTGGGCGATGTGCCATGGAACGAGGACGATGCAGCGAAGGCGTGGTACGCGCGGGTGAAATCCCGCCCGTCGTTCCGCCCCCTGCTGAGCGAATGGCTGCCGGGCGTGCCCGCCTCGCGGACCTACGTCGACCTCGATTTCTGAGCACGCACCGCCATGCCGGGCGGTGCTCGCCCGGTGACGCAATTGTCGGCACGACGCCATGACAACGACCAAGTCCACGCCACCCATGCATGAACTCCGCAGCGCGCTGGAAGCCGAGGCCCGCGCCATCGGCTTTGACGCCATTGGCGTCACGACTGCCGCTGCAATCCCGGGCCTGCGGGCGCGCATGGACGCCTTCATTGCCGCTGGCGCGCATGGCGAGATGGAATGGCTGACCGACCCGCGCCGGCCTGACCCGCAGGTGATGTGGCCCGACGCCCGCCGGGTCATCATGCTCGGCGTCAACTATGGGCCGGACCAGTCGCCCGCCGCGATCCTCAACCAGCGCGACCGCGCGGCGATCTCGGTCTACGCCCAGGGCGACGATTATCACGACGTCATCAAGAAGCGGCTGAAACAATTGGCGCGCTGGCTGATCGGGCAGGCGGGCGGCGAGGTGAAAGTCTTCGTCGACACCGCCGCCGTGATGGAGAAGCCGCTGGCGCAGGCCGCCGGGCTCGGCTGGCAGGGCAAGCACACCAATATGGTGTCGCGCGAGTTCGGCTCATGGCTGTTTCTCGGTGCGATCTTCACCACACTCGATCTGCCGCTGGATCTCCCGGTCGATGACCGCTGCGGATCTTGCCGCGCCTGCCTCGACAGCTGCCCGACCGATGCCTTCCCGGCGCCCTACCGCATCGATGCGCGGCGCTGCATCTCCTACCTGACCATCGAGAACAAGGGCCCGATCCCGCGCGAGCTGCGCGGCGCGATGGGCAATCGCATCTACGGCTGCGACGATTGCCTCGCCGCCTGCCCGTGGAACAAATTCGCCCAGGTTGGCCGCGAGATGAAGCTCGCCGCCCGCGACGCATTGCGCGCGCCTGCATTGGCCGAGCTGGCGACGCTGGATGATCCGGCGTTTCGCACGCTGTTCAGCAAATCGCCGGTCAAGCGCATCGGCCGCGACCGCTTCATCCGCAATGTGCTGATTGCGATCGGCAATTCAAACACTCCGGATTTGGCCGAGCCTGCGCGCACCTTGCTGAACGACGCCAGCCCGCTGGTGCGCGGCGCCGCCGTCTGGGCGCTGGCGCAACTGTTGCCGCGCGACGCGATGGCGGAGCTACATGCAGTCCATGCCGCAGCTGAAGGTGACGGCAACGTGCAGGACGAATGGGCAGCGGTTCTCGGCGCGCCTGTCGACTGTCAAACTGCGACGCCAAGCTGCCCCTACGCCACCGTCTTTTCAGGCCAGCGGCACAGATCATTGATGATGCAGCGCTCGCACAGCGGCTTGCGCGCGAGGCAGACGTAACGCCCGTGCAGGATCAGCCAGTGGTGGGCGTGCAACATGAATTCCTCGGGCACGATCTTGAGGAAGCCAAGCTCCACCTCGAGCACGTTCTTGCCCGGGGCCATGCCGGTGCGATTGCCAAGCCGGAACACATGCGTATCGACCGCCATGGTGTGATGGCCATAGGCCATGTTGAGCACGACGTTGGCGGTCTTGCGCCCGGTGCCCGGCAGCGACTCCAGTTCCTCACGGGTACGCGGCACCTCGCCGCCGAATTCCGCGATCAGCTTCTCCGATAGCGCGATCACGTGGCGCGCCTTGTTGCGATAAAGGCCTATGGTCTTGATATGCTCGCGCACCGCCTCCTCGCCGAGCTCGACCATCTTCTGGGGCGTATCCGCCAGCTCGAACAGCTTCCGCGTCGCCTTGTTGACCCCGGCGTCGGTCGCCTGGGCTGACAGCACCACGGCGACCAGCAACGTATAGGCGTTGACGTGCTCGAGTTCGCCCTTGGGCTCTGCGGCGACGCTGCGAAAGCGGGTGAAGACCTCGCGCACCTCGGCGGCCGTCCAGGGCTTTACCTTCGGCAGCCGCACAGCTTTGGCCGTCGCGGGGGCCGCTACGGCCTTGACGGGCCTTGACGGGCCTTGCTTTTTTGCAGTTCCAGCGGCGGATTTCCCCTCCGCAGGCGGGCGCTTTGTTGTAGCCTTCGCTGTGACCTTGGCGGCGGGCGGGCGGTTTGACGCTGCGGCAGCCTTGGATACGTCCGGTGAGATGCGGGTGATTTTGGCCATAAGCTGGATATACTGACAGCCGATGACAGCAATCAATCAAATTGAGCCAGTGCCTGCGGCCAGGCCTTTGTCTGGTGAGCCTTGCCTGTTCTCTGCGTTGATTGTGCCGCACCGCGCCCTGAACCGCACCGGCTTTACCATCGTGATGGCCGTCATCGGCGTGTTGTCGCTCGGCACAGGCTTGCTGTTCCTCTCGATGGGCGCCTGGCCGGTGTTCAGCTTCTTCGGCCTCGACGTGCTCGCCGTCTATTGGGCCTTCCGGATCAACTTCCGCCGCGCCGCCGCCTCTGAGGAGATCACCATCACGCCGTCGGAATTGCGGGTTCGCCGCACCACCGAAAAGGGCAAGGTGTCGGAGTGGGTGCTGAACCCGCTGTGGGTGCGGATCGATCAGGACAAGGACGAGGATTACGGCATCGAACGGCTCTATCTGGTCTCGCGCGGCCGCCGGCTCAGCATTGCCAACTTCCTCAGCCCTGACGAAAAATGCAGTTTCCGCAAGGCGTTAAGCGACGCCCTGCACGACGCCCGGCGTGGCCCGACGCTCAATCCGGTGAGCTAGCCGCAGTCGGAAATCGGGTGGCCCCAGGCTGACATTCCGCATTAGTCTTGGAGCATGATGACAATGGCCTCCCATGCTGCCGCTGACCCGGCCCCGCTGTCCACCAGCGCATCGCGCGATTACGACAGCGTTCGTCGCGCCATCTCGTTTATCTCCGAGACGTGGCGCTCCCGTCCCGATATCGACGCCATCGCCGGCGCCTCCGGCCTGACGGCCGATGAATTGCACCACCTGTTCCGGCGCTGGGCCGGGTTGACGCCGATGGCCTTCATGCAGGCGCTGACGCTGGATCACGCCAAGGGCCTGCTGCGCAATTCGGCCTCGGTGCTCGACGCCGCGCTGGACTCCGGCCTGTCCGGCCCCGGCCGGCTGCACGACCTGTTCGTGACCCATGAGGCGATGTCGCCCGGCGAATGGAAAAGCGGCGGCGCAGGGCTGCTGATGACCTACGGCTTTCACCCCTCGCCGTTCGGCACAGCCGTGGTCATCGCGTCGCCGCGCGGGCTGGCCGGCCTCGCCTTCGCCGATCCAGGCGAGGAAGCGCCGGCGCTGGAGGACATGCAGCGCCGCTGGCCGCGCGCGACCTATGTGGCCGATCAGGCAGGCACAGCCGACCTCGCGCGGCGAATTTTCGACCGCGCGTTGTGGCGGCCGAGCCAGCCGCTGCGGGTGGTGCTGATCGGGACGGATTTCGAGGTACGGGTGTGGGAAACGCTGCTGCGCATTCCGATGGGGCGGGCAGTCAGCTATTCCGACATCGCCCAAACGATCGAGAAGCCGAAGGCGTCACGCGCAGTTGGCGCGGCGATCGGCAAGAACCCGATCTCATTCGTGGTGCCGTGCCATCGCGCGCTCGGCAAATCCGGTGCGCTCACCGGCTATCACTGGGGTCTGACACGCAAGCAGGCCATGCTCGGCTGGGAGGCCGGACAGGTTGGCGCGGTGTAGTGCATGGCACCCGCAACCAGCGCTTTCGTCACCTCTCCCCAGCTGGGGAGAGGTGAGAGTAACCATCACTCCGCCAGATCGAGCACCGACGCCACGGTCGAATCCGCGTTGAGACGATAGATCACCGGCATGCCGGTGCCGAGCTCGCGCGCCAGAATGCCTTCCGGCGACAGCTTTTCCAGCACCATGATCAGCGCGCGCAGCGAGTTGCCATGCGCAGCGACCAGCGTGCGCTCGCCGCGCAGCACGCAAGGCAGGATCTCCTGCACAAAGTAAGGCAGCGTACGCGCCAGCGTGTCCTTGAGGCTCTCGCCGCCGGGCGGCGGAACGTCATACGACCGGCGCCAGATGTGAACCTGCTCCTCGCCCCACTTGGCGCGGGCGTCATCCTTGTTGAGGCCGGAGAGATCGCCGTAATCGCGCTCGTTCAGCGCCATATTGCGGGTGATCGGGAGGCCGGTCTGGCCCATTTCGGCGAGCGCCAGATCCAGCGTCACCTGGGCGCGCGACAGATCCGACGTAAAGGCGCGGTCGAACACCAGGCCCTGCGCCTTCAGCTTGCGGCCGGCTTCCTTGGCTTCGCCGACGCCCTTTTCAGTGAGGGCCGGGTTCTTCCAACCGGTGAAGAGGTTCTTCAGATTCCATTCGCTCTGGCCGTGACGCACCAGCACAAGAAGACGGTCGCTCATCGTTTCAGATTCCGTTCGTTATCAGGTCTTGCAATTAAACTTCAGGCCTTGAGGCCCAGCACATCAGCCATCGAATAGAGCCCGGGGGTCTTGCCCCGCGCCCACAGCGCTGCCTTGACGGCGCCATGGGCGAAGATCATGCGATCCTCGGCCTTATGGGTCAGCTCGATGCGCTCATAGGGACCGGCGAAGATCACCGTGTGATCGCCGGTGACGGTGCCGCCGCGCAGCGCGGCGAAGCCGATATCACCGCTCTTGCGCGCGCCGGTGATGCCATCGCGGCCACGATCCGAATGCGTATCAAGATCGACGCCGCGGCCATCAGCAGCAGCATGGCCGAGCAGCAGGGCGGTGCCCGACGGCGCGTCGATCTTGCGGTTATGATGCATCTCGACGATCTCGATGTCGAAATTCTCCGCCAGCGCCTGCGCGGCCTGCTTCACCAGCGTCGCCAGCAGATTGACGCCGAGGCTCATGTTGCCGGACTTGACGACGATCGCGCCTTTTGCGGCAGCGTCCTTTGACCGCAGCTTCGTCCGCCGCCTCGAAGCCAGTCGTTCCGATCACATGGACGAGGCCATGCCTGGCCGCAATCGCGGCGTTGGCGGCGGTCACCTTGGGGATGGTGAATTCGATGATGCCGTCCGCCGCGCCAGCAAGCGCCGCGATATCGCTCGTCACTTTCACGCCATTGGCAGGCAGGCCAGCCAGCACGCCGAAGTCCATGCCGACCACCTCGGAGGTCGGCGCATCAACCGCGCCGACGACGGTTACGCCAGCGGTTTCAGTAATCGCGCGCACCAGAGCCCGGCCCATCCGGCCACCGGCGCCAGCAATAATCAAACGCATATCGGACATCACAGCCTCTCAGTGTAGGCTCGCGGTATAGCGTCGCAAACGGGCGACGGCAACACGGCGGCGGCTACCGCCGACGGCGGAGCCGCGCCGACAAGCCCCTCAAGACGGCTGCGGGCCGTCATAGCCTTCGATGATGACAAGGTCGCCCTGGGAATGCGGCGCGCGCATTGCGACCAGTCGTTGGTACTCGGCTGAGTGATAGCAGGCTTGAGCGGTGGCATAGTCCTTGAACTCGATCACCACATTGCGCGAACGCGATGTGCCCTCTGCCGTTTCAAACTGCCCTGCCCGGACCAGAAACCGCGCGCCGTATTTGGCGAATACCGGTCCGTTCTCCGCAACATATTTTTTGTAGCCGTCGGCATCGTGAACATCGATCCGCGCAACCCAATAGCCCTTAGCCATCGCCGTCCCCTGTTTCAGGTTTTGCTTCCAAGCGCCTGCGTAATTTCCTCGACAATCGCATCCGCCGCCGCCTTGGGGTCCGCAGCGTTCATCACCGGGCGGCCGACCACAAGATAGTCTGCGCCTTCAGCGATGGCGCGGCCAGGCGTCATGATCCGCTTCTGATCACCAGCGTCAGCGCCGACCGGCCGCACGCCCGGCGTCACCAGCGCCATCTTCGGCCCGACGATGCGGCGCAGATTGCCAGCTTCTTCCGGCGAGCAGACCAGACCATCGACGCCGAGCGCAAGCGCCTGCTGCGCACGCATGGCGACCAGATCGCTGACGCCAAGCCGGAAGCCGGCGTCCCTGACGTCGTCCTCGCTGTAGGAGGTCAGCACCGTGACGCCGAGGATCTTCAGGCCAGAATCGCCCCTGCCCTCAACCGCCGCCGCCATCGTTTGCGGATAGGCATGAACAGTCGCGAAGGTCGCGCCGATCTTCGCGAGGCTCTCAACGCCACGCGCAACCGTATTGCCAATGTCATGCAACTTGAGATCGACAAACACCTGCTTGCCGGAGCCAGCGAGCTTCTGCGCCAGCGCCAGCCCGCCATTGTAACCGAGCTGATAGCCGATCTTGTAGAAGGTCACGCTATCGCCCAGCCGCGCAATCATGGCTTCAGCTGCGGCGACATCCGGCAAGTCCAGCGCCACGATCATCCGGTCGCGCGGTGACAAATTTCCAGCCTGCATAGATCCTCACTTCATGTATTGGGCAAATTCGATCAATTGCTTCACCATCGCCTTCAACCCGGCAATGTCAGCCGGACCTTTCAGACGATCGCGTTCGTCATAGGCATCGGGCGCAAAGGCCAGCGCCAGCTGACGCGGAATAACCGTGGCGTTACAGGCCGACAGCACCTGGCGCAAATTCATCAGGCAGCGCGCGCCGCCGAGTTTACCCGCCGAAGCTGCAGCGATGGCGAACGGCCGATCAAGAAACACCGCTCCGCGCTTCTCATCGCCGTCCTGCACCCGCGAGACCCAGTCGATCGCATTCTTCAGCAGCGGCGGCAGCGAGGAATTATACTCGGGCGTCACGATCAGCACGCCATGATGCGAGCCGATCATCCGCTTCAGGCGCAAGGCCGAAGCAGGCACGCCTTTGTCAGCTTCAAGATCGCCGTCATAGATCGGCAGCTCATAGTCGAGCAGCGAGATGCGGTTGACGACAAGGTTCGGCAATAACGCCAGTTCGTTTATTGCGGCGGCGGCCAGCTTCACATTGAGCGAGCCGGTGCGCAGCGAGCCGGGAATGACGAGAATTTTCAAAGGGTCCATGAATGCCATCGCGTGAAGGACAGGCCGACCGCGTGGTCATGGATCAGGCCGGTCAATTTTTCCGATAAACCCAGACGCGCGCGGGAGGAACGTTCATCCAGATGCGCTCTGACGCTTCCGTTGATACGCCAGGCAGGGATTTTGGAATCGGCGGCGCAACCGAATAGGTAAACTGGATAAACGGCGCTTTCGGCGCGAGCGCGGCAAAGGCGTCGCGGATCAAACGAATGCGCGTCAGCATCGGCTTGGTCACGAGCGGCAGGCCCGACACCACCGCCGAGGCAGGGTCGCTCAACACTTGCCACAGCGTCTCACGCAGCGCGTAGGCATCGCCCTGAACCACAGTCGCTTCGGGATAACGCTCGCGCAGCAGCGCGCAGAAAGCCGGATTGAATTCGACCAGCACCAGCCGCTTTTGCGCGACGCCATGGGCAAGAAGTGCATTGGTAATTGCGCCGGTGCCGGGACCGAGCTCGATGACCGGTCCTGTTGAGGCGACATCGACATATTGCGCCATCTTGCGGGCCAGGACACGGCCCGACGGCATGACGGCCCCCATGCGGAGCGGTTTTTCTATCCACGAACGGAGAAACCGGACCTCATCGTCCAGACGAGGGTTCTTCTTCAACGCACGCACGGACGATTGCAGAGGCATGTCGATTCCAGGCGGACCCGCAGGATCAGATTATAAGTTAGGCGTATAACCAACTCTAGAACCGGTCAAGCTCTGGAGGATCAAGAACTCGCCCGCGTACCGAAGAAGTCCTTCACTTTAGAAAAGAATCCTGCCGACTCCGGCTGGGTGTCGCCAGATGAGAGCTTTTCGAATTCCGCCAGCAACTCTTGCTGTTTTTTGGTGAGGTTTTGCGGCGTTTCGACAACAACCTGAACATACATATCGCCGGTCTGGCGCGACCGAAGCACGGGCATACCCTTGCCGCCGACCCTGAACCGACGGCCAGATTGCGTACCGGACGGCACTTTAACCTTGGCTTTGCCGCCCTCGATGGTCGGGACGTCGAATTCGCCGCCCAGCGCCGCCGTCACCATGGAGACAGGTACGCGGCAATGCAGATCCGCGCCATCGCGCTGGAAAAATTCGTGGTTGGACAATGAGAGGAAGATGTACAGGTCGCCTGCGGGACCGCCGCGCACGCCTGCCTCGCCCTCACCTGACAAACGGATGCGGGTGCCGTCCTCAACGCCGGCCGGAATATTGACCGAGAGCTTGCGCTCACGCTCGACGCGTCCAGCGCCAGCGCACGACTGGCATGGGTCTTCAATTGTCTGCCCCCGGCCCTGACAGCCCGGACAAGTCCGCTCCAGCGTGAAGAAGCCCTGCGCCTGTCGCACCCGACCCGCGCCGCCACACATGCCGCACGCCTTCGGCGACGAGCCGGCCTTGGCGCCACTGCCCGAGCAGGATTCGCACGTGACCGAGACCGGAATCTCGATCTGCGCGGTCTTGCCCAGGAACGCCTCTTCCAGACTGATTTCCATATTGTAGCGCAGGTCTGCGCCACGCTCGCGACCGCCGCCGCGGCCGCCACGCTGTCCGGACATGCCGAACAGATCTTCAAAAATGTCGGAGAAGGATGATGCAAACCCGGCGCCGAAGCCTGCGCCACCGGCGCCGCCGCCCTGCTCGAACGCGGCATGGCCATAACGATCATAGGCGGCGCGCTTCTCGCCGTCCTTGAGGATCTCGTAGGCCTCGTTGATCTCCTTGAACCTGGCTTCGCTGCTGGCGTCTCCGGGATTGCGATCCGGATGCCATTTCATCGCCAGCTTGCGGAACGCCGCCTTCAATCCGGCGTCGTTAGCTGTCCGTTCAACTTCAAGGGTTTCGTAGTAGCAACGCTTGGCGGTCGACATCAGTCAAATCCATCCGAGTTCATCAACGGCTCAGTTTTCATCACCGCACCGTGGAGGATCAACCTCATCTTTAAGTAAAAACCCCCACCCGACTACTCGCGCGCACGCCAGTTCCAGGTGGGGGTCTCGTTTATTGTAGCCGTTCCGCCATTACTTGCTGGGCTTTTCGTCGTCGACTTCCGTGAACTCGGCGTCGACGATGTCATCCTTCGCAGCGTCCTTGGCGGCATCCGCCTCAGCCTGCTGCGAATACATCGCTTCACCGAGCTTCATCGAGGCCTGAGCAAGGGTATTCGTCTTGCTCGTGATGGCTTCGACGTCATCGCCCTGCAGCGCGGTCTTGAGGTCGCTCAAGGCTTCCTCGATGGCTTTGCGCTCGGCATCACCAACCTTGGAGCCGTGCTCGGCAAGCGCCTTCTCGGTCGAATGAACGAGGGCATCGCCGTGGTTCTTGGCGTCGACGCTGGCGCGGCGGGCCTTGTCGGCTTCAGCGTTGGCTTCAGCGTCCTTGACCATCTTTTCGATGTCAGCTTCCGACAGACCACCCGAGGCCTGAATGCGGATCTGCTGTTCCTTGCCGGTCGCCTTGTCCTTGGCCGAGACGTTGACGATGCCGTTGGCGTCGATGTCGAACGTGACTTCGATCTGCGGCATGCCGCGCGGCGCTGGCGGGATGCCCATCAGGTCGAACTGACCGAGCACCTTGTTGTCCGCAGCCATTTCACGCTCGCCCTGGAAGACGCGGATGGTGACGGCGTTCTGATTATCTTCAGCCGTCGAGAACACCTGGCTCTTCTTCGTCGGGATCGTCGTGTTGCGATCGATGATGCGGGTGAAGACGCCACCCAGCGTCTCGATGCCCAGCGACAGCGGGGTCACGTCGAGCAGCAACACGTCCTTGACGTCGCCCTGCAGAACGCCAGCCTGAACAGCCGCGCCGATGGCGACAACCTCATCCGGGTTCACACCCTTATGCGGCTCCTTGCCGAAGAACTGCTTCACGACTTCCTGGATCTTCGGCATACGGGTCATGCCGCCAACCAGAACCACTTCGCCGATCTCGCCAGCGGTGAGGCCAGCATCCTTCAGCGCCTTGCGGCATGGCTCGATGGTGCGATCAACCAGATCCTGCACCAACGCTTCTAGCTTCGCGCGGGTCAGCTTTATGGTCAGATGCTTCGGGCCGGAAGCGTCAGCGGTGATGAACGGCAGGTTGATTTCGGTCTGCGTCGTCGACGACAGCTCGATCTTGGCCTTCTCAGCCGATTCCTTCAGGCGCTGCAGCGCGAGCTTGTCGTTGCGCAGGTCAATGCCCTGCTCCTTCTTGAACTCGTCAGCGAGGTAGCCGACCAGACGCATGTCAAAGTCTTCACCGCCGAGGAAGGTGTCGCCGTTGGTCGACTTCACCTCGAACACGCCGTCGCCGATCTCGAGGATCGAGACGTCGAAGGTGCCGCCGCCGAGGTCGTAAACTGCAATCGTGCCGGCCTTGGACTTGTCCAGGCCATAGGCGAGGGCAGCAGCCGTCGGCTCGTTGATGATGCGCAGGACTTCAAGGCCGGCGATCTTGCCGGCATCCTTGGTGGCCTGACGCTGCGCGTCGTTGAAGTAGGCCGGAACGGTGATGACAGCCTGATCGACAGTCGAACCGAGGTGTGCCTCGGCGGTCTCTTTCATCTTCTGCAGAATGAAAGCCGATACCTGCGAAGGCGAATAACCCTTGCCGTCCGCCTCGACCCAGGCGTCGCCATTGGCGGCCTTGACGATCTTGTAGGGGACCAGCTTCTTGTCCTTTTCCACCATCGGATCGTCATAACGACGACCGACCAGACGCTTCACGGCGAAGAACGTCCGCTCAGGGTTGGTCACGGCCTGGCGCTTTGCCGGCTGGCCAACCAGACGCTCGCCATCATCGCTGAATGCGACGATCGACGGCGTGGTACGCATACCTTCGGCATTCTCGATCACCTTCGGCGACTTGCCATCCATGACGGCGACGCACGAGTTGGTAGTACCGAGATCGATTCCAATGACCTTTCCCATGGTCCTCATACCCTTCTTGTTTGGCAGGTTGGCTGGGCCCTGACGGCGCCCCAATCCGAACCCCCTGAAAAAATCCAGATGCGCGATATTGCGACGGTAGGCCTCATATAGGAGGAGGGGTCATGGCTACAAGGACCGGATATCGCTTGAAATCACGAAAACCGCAACTCAGCTGTAAATTGCTGCATCCGATCGCCATTTCCGCCCCACATCCCCCCGAATCGCACGAAAATTTGCCGCGCGATCGCGGCCCGATATATGCTTGTCGCAACGTTTAAATCGAGGTTAACGGCGGCTTGTCGTCCTGACGCTCGTCAATGGCGAGACCATCGTCCAGCCGCATTGCAGACATAGACGATTTTCCCATGACACGCATTGCCATTCTGGTTGCAATCTTTCTTTCGTGGTCGGTAGCTCATGCCGCCGCATCTGACCCGGTTTATCCGAGGGGTATTCGGATAGGCATCGTTGCGCCCGTCGGGCTCAGCGTCGCCCAAACCCACATCGGCTTTACGACCGAGGACCAGGGCGTTCAGGTCATCCTGAACGAGGGGCCTTTGGCTGCGTTCAGCGACGTCGAAAAGGCTTTCAAGGCCGGGGTGCCGTCTAATGCGCCACAGCCCGAGAGCCTCGAGACCAAATCCGGCATCGGTTACTACACCGTCGAAAACGGCGTCGACCGAGCAGGCAAGCCGGTGCGGCGCTACGTGCTGATCGTTTCAGGCGGCACATTCTCGGGCTACGTCATTGCCCAGGTGCCCGAGAACGCCCAGCGCATCTATACAGACGATGCTGTGCGCGCGATGTTCGCCAGCGCCACGGTGCGGCCGCAGGTGCCCGTCGCCGAGCAGCTCGCGCAACTGCCGTTCAAGGTGACCGATACCGCCGACTTTCCGACGATCCAGACCATCGCCCCCGGCGCGGCGATCCTGTTCGCGGATTCCAAACAGACGCTCGACCTCGAATCCGCGCCATACATGGTGCTCGGCTCGGTCACCAATGCGCCGGAACGCCCCGAAGACCGCGCCCGCTTCGCTGAACAGACTGCACGGCTGGTGCCGGGCCTGCGCAACGCGCGGATCACCATGTCCGAGCCAATGCGGATCAGCGGCACGCCGGGCTTCGAGACCCGGATCGACGCGGTCAGCGGCGCGAACGACACCCCCGTCACCGTGGTGCAGTGGCTGAAGTTCGGCAACGGCCCGCTGGCCATGCGGATCATTGCCAGCACGCCGAAGACCGATTGGTCCAAGGCATTCCCACGCTTCCGCGCTGTCCGGGACGGCATTCAGCCGCTCTGACATTCAGCCCGACGCTGCAGGGTTCGGCCCGCCGGACCTTGCGACTGTTCGAAGAGGACCAGCCGTGACGGCGGACGTGCCCCCAGCTTCTTCCAACGCCACCGGCAAGCCAGTTATCGACGGCAGCAGTGTGTTGATCATCGTCGATGTGCAGAATGACTTTCTGCCGGGCGGCAGCCTCGGCGTTCGCGATGGCGACGCGGTGATTCCGGTCATCAACGGAATCGCCGGTCAATTCGCCAATGTCGTGATCACCCAGGACTGGCATCCGGCCGGCCATATCTCCTTCGCGTCCAGTCATGCCGGCAAGAAGCCGCTCGACATCGTGGCCGCGCCCTATGGCGACCAGTTGCTGTGGCCGGACCACTGCGTGCAGGGCGCCGACGGCGCAGCTCTCGCCAAGGACCTGCGGGCGCCGCAAGCGCAACTCATTATCCGCAAGGGCTTTCGCAAACAGCTCGACAGCTACTCGACCTTCACCGAGGCTGACGGCAGGACCACAACGGGGCTCACCGCCTATCTCAAGGCGCGCCGGCTAAACCGGATTTTTCTGGCGGGATTGGCGACCGACTTTTGCGTCGCCTGGTCGGCGCTGGACGCCCGCAAGGAAGGCTTCGAGACCTATGTCATCGAGGACGCCTGCCGTGGCATCGACGCCCATGGGTCGCTTGCCAAAGCCTGGGCAGATATGACCCGGGCTGGCGTGACGCGTATCGTTGCGTCGGACCTTGACTGACCAAGGCCCGAGCGCAGGTTTTGGAATCAAGCCTCGATCGAAACCGATTTGGCGCCGCCCTTGGAGACGCCGACGAGGGCAGGGCGCAGCACGCGCTCGCCGATGGTGTAACCAGCCTGAACAACCTGGACCACGGTGCCCGACGGCACTGACGCATCCGGCACTTCAAACATCGCCTGATGGAAGTTCGGATCGAACTTCTCGTTCGCCGGATCGAGCTTCTTGACGCCGTTCTTTTCCAGAGCGTTGAGCAGGGAACG
The DNA here is from genome assembly GCA_963717905.1 of uncultured Alphaproteobacteria bacterium. GTDB lineage: Bacteria > Pseudomonadota > Alphaproteobacteria > Rhizobiales > Xanthobacteraceae > Tardiphaga. The sequence goes on along the minus strand of CAVQXM010000006.1, from coordinate 504,831 downwards.
CTCGGTCAGTTCGACGCCTTCGATCAGCGCCTTGATGCCGGGATCAATCGACGCCCGGGTTTCAGCCGGAACAGCATCCAGCGCTCGCTGCAGATTGTCGGCGATCTCGAGCACGTCGCGGGCGAAATTGCTGATGCCATAGGCGCGCGCATCGCTCACCTCACGCTGGGTGCGCTTGCGCAGGTTTTCCATCTCGGCCAGCGTGCGGAGCATGCGGTCACGCGAGTCCGCGACTTCCTTGTTAAGAGCTTCGATCGTTGCCGCGTCGCCTTCCGGTTCGTCAGGCATCACATAGGGCTTCGACACGACCGGTTCCTCGGATGCCTGGGCCTGGCTTTCCGGTGCGTCGTGAGGCCTGTTTGGATCAGTCATTGCACTGCCTTCTTAAAACCAACTCGTAAACTTGCGGGTGATGCAGCCGATATCGGGGTTTGCCGGGCGAAAATCAAGCGCGGCCAGGAACTCATTCAGCGCTTCAGCCGCCGAGCATCTGGCTGACGACCCGTGCGGCATAGTCCACCGTCGGGATAACCCGGGCGTAATTCAGCCGGGTCGGGCCAATAATACCTAGCACGCCAACGATATGGCCAGCGCCGTCACGATAGGGCGCAATAACGGTGGACGACCCGGACAGCGAGAACAGCTTGTTTTCGGACCCGATGAAAATACGAACACCCTCGGCGTTCTCGGCCCGGCCGAGCAGATCGACCACGCCGCGCTTGGTTTCGAGATCATCGAACAGCTGACGGACCCGCTCCAGGTCCTCCAGCGCGTGGAGATCCTCAAGCAGGTTGGACTGGCCGCGTATAATCAGACGACGATCGTCATTATCGCCACCTGACCAACTCGCGATACCGGCAGAGATGACCTTCTGGGTCAAAGCATCAAGCGCATTGCTGTCGTGCAGCAGCGCCGATTCAAGCTCCACCCGGGCTTCGGACAGCGTGCGCCCCCGGATTCGCGAGTTCAGAAAATTCGAGGCTTCCACCAGCGCAGATGTCGGCACGCCCGGCGGCAGCGTCAGCACGCGATTTTCGATCTGGCCGTCTTCCGCGACCAGCACCACCAGCGCGCGCTCCGGTTCCAGCCGGACGAATTCGATATGCTTCAGCCGAACGTTGGCCTTGGCGGTCAAGACCACAGCGGCGGCCTTGGTCAGGCCAGACAGCCGCGTCAGCGCCTCCGACAGCGCCGCCTCGACGCTTTGCGCACTGCCAACCGTCGAGAGCTGCACCTCGATCGAGCGGCGCTCGTCGTCGGTCATCTCGCTGACCTGCATCAAGGCATCGACGAAAAACCGCAGCCCGAGCTCGGTCGGCAGCCGGCCAGCGGAGGTATGCGGCGCATATACAAGCCCGAGCTGCTCGAGATCCGACATGACGTTGCGCACCGAGGCTGGCGACAGCGGTACGGTGATCAGACGCGACACATTGCGGGAACCGACCGGTTCACCGGTGGCGAGGTAGTTTTCGACGATCTGCCGAAAGATTTCTCGCGACCGCTCATTGAGCTGCGCCAGTCCTGAATAGCGGGTGATAAGGCCTGGCTGGTCGTGCGGGACCATGGCAAACTCCTTGATGTCTCTCCCCTATTTGTCGATCACGCGGGAGAGTTACAAGCTATCTTGTTGAGCCGCCGGTCACAAAGCGCGGGTATCGAGCCCTTGCCGCAATCCGGAGCCCGCCCTAAAAGCACGGTTCTGCTTTTTTCCTGACCATTTGGAGGACTACCCATGCGGCCTAGCCGTCGTGCGCCCGATGAACTGCGCGCCATATCCCTGGACCGCGGCGTTGTGAAATACGCTGAGGGTTCCTGCATGGTGAAGTTTGGGGATACCCACGTATTGGTCACTGCGACCCTCGAGGAGCGCCTGCCGCCATGGCTCAAGGGGCAGGGCCGGGGCTGGATTACCGCCGAATACGGCATGCTGCCGCGCGCGACGCTGGAACGCACCCGCCGCGAGGCAACCTCGGGCAAGCAGGGCGGCCGCACGGTCGAGATCCAGCGGCTGATCGGCCGCGCGCTCCGCGCCGCGGTTGACCTCGAAGCGCTCGGCGAGCGCCAGATCACCATCGACTGCGACGTGATCCAGGCTGATGGCGGCACCCGCACCGCCTCGATCACCGGCGCCTGGGTCGCGCTGGCGGACTGCCTGAACTGGATGAAAGCCAGAAAGCTGATCAAAACCAACGTGTTGCGCGACAACATCGCGGCGGTTTCCTGCGGCATCTATAACGGCGTGCCGGTGCTCGACCTCGACTACGCCGAAGATTCAGAAGCCGAGACCGACGCCAACTTCGTCATGACCGGCGATGGCCGCATCATCGAAATCCAGGGCACCGCTGAGAAGACCCCGTTCTCGCAGGACGAGTTCCTCAAGCTGATGGGCCTGGCCCAGCACGGTATCGGCCGCCTGGTCGAACTGCAGAAGATGGCGCTGGGTTAATCCCCGCGCTTTCTTCAGTTTCCTAACCCGATCCTCTGTCGTAAACGGTTAACCATGCATCGTCGAATCACCGGCAAACTCGTCATCGCGACCCACAATTCCGGCAAACTTGCCGAGATGCGCGAGCTGCTGGCTCCGTATGGCATCGAAGCCGTTTCGGCAGGCGAATTGGGCCTTGGCGAACCTGAAGAAACGGGTGACACCTTCCGCGTCAATGCGGCGATCAAGGCGATCGCCGCCGCGAACGCCACCAACCTGCCGGCGTTTGCCGATGATTCCGGGCTGGCGGTCGACGCCCTCGACGGCGCGCCCGGTATCTATTCGGCGCGCTGGGCAGGCGATTCCAAGGATTTCAACGGCGCGATGAGCCGGATCGAACGGCTGCTGCAGGAGCGCGGCGCGACCGAACCGGCGCAGCGCACCGCGCAATTCGTCTCGGCGCTGTGTGTCGCCTGGCCCGATGGCCATCTTGAAGAGGTCGAGGCCAAGGCTGACGGCACGCTGGTCTGGCCGCCGCGCGGCGAGGCCGGCTTCGGATATGATCCGGCGTTTCTCCCGGACGGCCACGACCGCACCTTTGGCGAGATGACGAGCATCGAGAAGCACGGTCTGCCCCCGCTCGGAATGGGGCTTTCGCATCGGGCGAAGGCCTTCGTGAAGCTAGCGGAGATATGCCTTGACGCCAGCTGACACCGACCCTGCATTCGGCGTTTATATTCACTGGCCGTTCTGCCTGTCGAAGTGCCCGTACTGCGACTTCAACAGCCATGTCCGCCATGTCGCGATCGACGAGGCGCGCTTCGCCGCTGCCTTCGACCGCGAGATCGCAACGACTGCCGCACGATCCGGCCCGCGCACCGTCACGTCGATTTTCCTCGGCGGCGGCACGCCGTCGCTGATGAAGCCGGAAACTGTCGGCGCGGTGCTCGATTCCATCGGCAAGCATTGGACCGTTGCGCCCGACGTTGAAGTCTCGCTGGAAGCCAACCCTACAAGCGTTGAATCAACGCGGTTTCAGGGCTATCGCGCCGCTGGCGTCAACCGCGTGTCGCTTGGCGTGCAGGCGCTCGACGACGCCTCGCTGAAGTCGCTCGGCCGGCTGCATAGCGCCCGTGAGGCGCTTGATGCCGTGGCGATCGCCCGTCGGCATTTTGACCGCTACTCATTCGACCTGATCTACGCGCGGCCGGACCAGACCGCGCAGATGTGGACCGACGAGCTGAAGCTCGCCATTTCCGAAGCGGCCGAGCATCTGTCGCTCTATCAGCTCACCATCGAGCAGGGCACGCCGTTCTGGGGGCTGCATCAGGCTGGCAAGCTGAAGATCCCGGAGGAGGGGCTGGCGCGTGAACTCTACGACGTGACGCAGGAGGTCTGCGCGCGCGAGGGATTGCCGGCCTATGAAATCTCGAACCACGCCCGACCTGGCGCGGAGTGTCGGCACAATCTGGTGTACTGGCGCGGGCAGGAATATGCCGGCATCGGCCCCGGCGCACATGGCCGCCTCGACGTCGATGGCGTTCGCCGCGCCACCGCCACCGAGCGTCGCCCGGAATCCTGGCTGATGCGCGTTGAAGGTGTCGGCCACGGGTTGATCACCGACGACGTGCTGAACAGCGAAGAACGCGGCGACGAATATTTGCTGATGGGCTTGCGGCTGGTCGAGGGCATCGATCCGGCGCGCTACAAGATGCTGGCTGGCCGTTCGCTCGATCCGTACCGGATCGCCGCGCTGCGCGACGAGGGCGCGATCACCGTCGAGGCGGGCGGGCGCTTGCGCGTAACGCAATCGGGCTTTCCGCTGCTCGACGCGGTTGTCGCTGACCTCGCGGCCTGACGACGACCAGCTTCATTGAGTGTCATTCCGGACCGGATGGAAGCGCTACGTGCCGACCATCCGCCCCGGAACAACAAAAGCTCTCGTGTGAACTAGGCTCCGAAGCTCTTCGGCGCGGGCGACACTGACTTGCCGCCCGACTTGTCGACCCGCAGCACGGCGAGGCCACGCTCGTTCAACCCGTCGGGGCGGAAGCGGAACAGCCCATCGATGCCGGCAAAGCCCGACGAGTTGGTCAGCACTTCCGGCGTGAAGCGCTGGCCACCCTGGGTGCGTGCCAGCGCTGCGGTGAGTGCCACCGCATCATAGACCAGCGTCGAGGTGCGGACCGGATCGCCGCTGAACTTGGCGCGATAGCGCGAGGTGAAGGAGCGGAAGCCGCCAAGATCCGGCGCCGCATAGAGCCCGCCCTGCAGGTTCGCGCTGGCGAACACCCGCGGATTATCCCACAGGCCGGTGCCGAGCAGTTGCACATTGCGCAGGTTCGCGCCAGCGGCGACCAGCGCATCAGCCGTCGCCACCACGGCGTCGCCGTCATCAGCAATGAATAGCGCATCAGCGCCGCTGAGCGCCTGCGCCACATTGCGCGCCGCCGTGGCCTTGTCTGCGCCATAACGCTCGAAGGCGACAACCCGCCCGCCGACCCGGCCGACCGCCTGCTTGAACGCAGCTTCAACGACATTGCCATAGGCATTATCGGGCAGCATCGCCGCGAAAGAGCGCTTGCCGGTGCTCGCAGCATAATCGATCACGCGGTTGACGTCGGATTCCGGCAGGAAGCTCAGCAGGAATACGCCGCGTCCGGCGACGCTCGAATCCGTCGAAAAGGCAATCACCGGCACATTGCGGGCACGGGCGAGCTGCGCAGCGCCTGGAACGGCCACGGCGAACAACGGGCCGAGCAGGATTTCGGCACCCTGATCAAGCGCCTGCTGGGCGGCGCGCTGCGCGCCCTGCGCCGTGCCGCCGTCATCCTGCACGATGATTTCGATATTGGGGCTTTGAAACTCGCTGATCGCCAGTTCGGCGGCGTGGCGCATCGACTGCGCGGCAACGCCGGCATTGCCCTGGGCGCTCAGCGGCAGAATGAGGCCGACCTTGACCTGGCCCTTGCCTATCGTATTGGCCCCCGCAGGGGCCGCATTCGGCGCAGGTTGTCCTGTGGCGTAATTGTCCGTCATGCTCTGCTGCACGCCAGCGCATGCCGCCAGCAGCGGTGTGCCAACGAGCATTCCCACGACAGAACGACGCGATGCGCCAGTGCGCTTAGGCTTGTAACGTGACAAATCAGACATCTTTCTTTCCCCGGCAGGCCAGGATCGCCCGGATCGCGCACCCAACCGGGAGAGCTGTATTGGCTATATTGAGGCCAATAACTTAAGCGAAACACAAGAGTTATTCCTAGCCCCTGCGATCAGCCAGCACCACACCCGACAGGCAGCAATTCCGTTGCCCCCTTTTCAAGAATTAGATCTACATTGCAACAATGCGCGTAAAATCCGGCACCCAGATCCCGCACGACAAGTCTTCCCCTGAAAAGGACCGAAGCTTTACCGTTTCCGACCAGATCTTCACCGCGCCGAAGGCGGCGGGCGGACTGCATCTTGTTGCGACCCCCATCGGCAACCTCGGCGATATTACCATCCGCGCCTTGCAAACTCTGGCAGGCGTCGATGTGATTGCTTGCGAAGACACCCGCATCACCCGGCGGCTGACCGAGCGCTACGGGATCTCTGCGACGCTGAAACAGTATCACGAACATAATGCCGAGCAGGCGCGGCCGGCGATTCTGGCCCAGCTTGAACGCGGCGTATCAATCGCACTCGTCTCCGACGCCGGTACCCCGCTGATCTCCGACCCCGGCTACAAGCTGGTGCGCGAGGTCTATGCGGCGGGCTTTGATGTCTTCACCCTGCCGGGGCCATCATCCGTACTGGCGGCGCTGACCCTCGCTGGCCTGCCGACCGACCGGTTTTTCTACGAAGGATTTCTGCCGCCAAAGCAGATGGCCCGGCGCAACCGCCTGCAGGAGCTGTCGCAGATCGACGCCACGCTGGTGATGTTCGAGTCCGGCCAGCGCATCACCGGCACTCTGGCCGATCTCGCGCTGATCATGCCCGAGCGCGAGGCCGCCATTTGCCGTGAGCTGACCAAGCTGCATGAGGACATCCGGCGCGCCACCGTGGCGGAATTGGCCGACACGGCGGATGAGCTTGAGACCCGTGGCGAGTTCGTCGTCGTGGTCGGCCCGCCGAGCGCCGGGTCAAACCAGTTGTCGGACGAGGCGATCGACGGCATGCTCACGCGCATCATGGCGCAGGGCGTCAGCGTCAAGGACGCCGTTGCGCAGGTGATGCAGCAATCCGGGCGTCCACGCCGCGACATTTACGCAAGAGCGCTGGCGCTGTCGAAACTGTCACGCGGGACTGACGCCGATGAAGGATCAGCTTAGCACGCGCGAGCGCAAGACGATTGCCGCCACCCGGCTAAAACGCCTGGCGGCGGTCAACACCGGCCGCTCCGCCGAACTGCGCGCTGTGTTGATGCTGATGTTGAAGGGCTATCGCATCCTGAAGCGGCAATACCGAGTGCCGCAGGGCGAGATCGACATCATCGCCCGGCGCGGGCGGGTGGTCGCTTTCGTCGAGGTCAAGGCGCGCAGCACCATGGACGAAGCCGCCAACGCGGTGACGCCCCACCAGCGGCGGCGGATCAGCAATGCAGCCCGGCTCTGGCTGGCCGACTATCCCGCCTATGCAAACTTCGATATGCGTTTTGATGTTATCCTGATTGCGCCCCGCCACCTGCCTCGCCATCTGATCGCCGCCTTCGACGCCACCAGATGACCTTGCCTCACTGACACCTTCGGATGCTTGCCATGCCCTTGAATATCGCCGTTCAGATGGACCCCATCGAGAAGATCAACATTCGCGGCGACTCGACGTTCGCATTGCTGCTCGAAGCGCAGAAGCGCGGCCATCAGCTATCGTACTACACACCGGATCAGCTCTCGCTGCGCGGAACCGATGTCATTGCACCGCTGCGCAAGATCACAGTCCGCGACACGCTGGGCGATCACATCACCTTCGGCGAGCCGGAGCGCACCAACCTTGCTTCACTCGATGTGGTGATGTTGCGGCAAGACCCGCCGTTCGACCTCGCCTACATCACCTCGACGCATCTGCTCGAGCGCATTCACCCGAAGACGCTCGTCGTCAATGATCCCGCCAGCGTCCGTAATGCGCCGGAAAAGATCATGGTGATGAACTTTCCCGAGCTGATGCCGCCGACGCTGATCTCGCGCAATCTCGATGAGATCAATTCATTTCGCGCCGAGCATGGTGCAGTGGTGATGAAGCCGCTGCACGGCCACGGCGGCGCAGCTGTGTTTCGCGTTCTGCCGCAGGATATGAACTTCGGCTCGCTCTACGATATGTTCGCCGTCACCTTCCGCGAGCCCTGGGTGATCCAGCGCTTCCTTCCGGAAGTGAAGCACGGCGACAAGCGTATCATTTTGATCGACGGCGAATTCGCGGGCGCAGTCAACCGCGTGCCTGCGGAGGATGACCTCCGCTCCAACATGGTGCGCGGCGGCGCTGCAGCGGCGACCGACCTCAGCCCGCGTGAACGCGAAATCTGTGAACGCGTTGGCCCGGTGCTACGCAAGCTTGGCCTGATCTTTGTCGGCATTGATGTGATCGACGGCAATCTCACCGAGATCAATGTAACCTCGCCCACCGGCATTCGCGCGGTCGCCAAACTTGGCGGGCCGGATATCGCCGCGATCTATTGGGACACGGTGGAAAAGAAGCGCGGCTGATCCAGGCGCGCAAAATTGATATCAAGACAAAGCCGCATCTCACAGAGGTGCGGCTTGTGTTTTGACACGCGTACGAGCGGCCGGCTGACCTATGTCATGGCATCCAGCGCGTCGACGGCCGACCGGTCCAGCAAGGGCCTGACGCATTGCGGCTGTGATGGAAGCGGCTGATCGATCCGGAACGTATTGCGACCAGCCCGCTTGGCGGCATAAAGAGCGGCATCCGCACGCATGCACCATTCCTCCGTCGTCGCTCGGCCCAGCCGCGCCGCGCCGAGCGAAATCGACGAGTCGAGTGTCATATCGCCAAGCGTGACCGGAGCGTGAAGTCGCTCGACAATGCGCTGCGCCAACTGCTGGATGCCAGCCAGATCGACACCATTGCCGAGCAGAATGGCGAACTCGTCGCCGCCGATCCGCGCGATCAGATCCGACGGACGGCAAGCTTCGCGCAGCCGCTGAGCAATCTCCTGCAGAAAGGCATCGCCGGTCGGATGGCCAAAGCTGTCGTTGATGATCTTGAAGTTATCAAGGTCGATCAGCAGCAACACGCGGTCGAGCCGGCTGTCATTCTGAATACTCTCGACACGCGTCAACTCCTGCTGAAACCGCGCACGATTGGCCAGCCCGGTCAGCACATCGCATTCCGCCAGATACTTCATCTGATCGGCGAGGCGTTTCTCATCGGTGATGTCCTGCTTGATGCCGAAAATGCGGACCGGCACGCCATTCTCGCATTCGACGGTTGCCGTAATGCGGATCCAGCGTTCGTTGCCCCGCGCGGTGACAATCCGGGCGTCCAGCTTGAAACCGTGATGACCGGCGATCGCCGCGCTTCGCAGCTGATGTAGCCGCTCCGCATCTGCCTGGCCGTAGAGTTTGACGATAGCATCCCGATCGAGCGCGGACCCGCGTGGCAAATCGAAGATGTCGTACACGACATCGGTCCAGCGCAGGGTGTTATCTGGGAGGTCGCACTCCCAGACACCGATGCGCGCCGCTTCAGATGCACGGGCGAAAATCTTTCGGCTGTGCGCAAGCTGGCTCTGCAGGGATGCGATCGAGGCAGCCTGAAGCCTGAGCTGATCCTGCAGGCTGTCAATCGTGACTGCGCAAGGTCGCGAAAGGGCGACAAGTTCATCCGACATTCCGAGGCTCACATGGCCGCTGCATACCCACCAAGGTACGCTGCAACTCATTAATTTTGAATACTTACGTAGTCACCGGCTTCCATTCTGATGCGTCGCGCGGTCGCAGGACGCACGTTCTCTCAATGTTCTTGCGGGAAATCTCGGCACGGGATAGCCTAGCGGTATCCGAGGGAGCGTCATGGTCCAACGTGTAGCCACCGTCGCCTTTGAAGGGATTGAGGCCCGCACCGTGGACGTGCAGGTCCAGGTCGCGCCAGGTCTGCCGGCGTTCTCGATCGTAGGCCTCGCGGACAAGGCTGTCTCGGAAGCGCGCGAGCGGGTGCGCTCCGCCATGATCGCCTCTGGGCTCGCGCTGCCCGCACGCCGGATCACCGTCAATCTCGCGCCAGCGGATCTGCCGAAAGAGGGCAGTCATTACGACCTGCCGATTGCGCTCGGGCTGATGGCGGCAATCGGGGCGATCCCGGCCGATAGCCTCCATGGGTTCACCGTGCTCGGCGAGTTGGGCCTCGACGGCTCGATCGCTGCAGTGGCCGGCGTGCTGCCAGCCGCCATCGCAGCCAACAGCCGTAGCGAGGGTTTGATCTGCCCGGCGGCCTGTGGCGCGGAAGCGGCCTGGGCCAGCCCTGAGATCGAGATCATTGCTGCGCAATCGCTGATCCAGATCGCAAATCACTTCAAGGGTTCGCAGGTGCTGTCGCGGCCGCAACCGCAGATCCGCGCCCGCGAGGATTCATTACTCGATTTGCGTGATATCAAAGGGCAGGAGAGCGCCAAGCGCGCGCTGGAGATCGCCGCCGCTGGCGGCCACCATTTGCTAATGGTCGGGTCGCCCGGCTCGGGCAAATCCATGCTGGCGGCGCGGTTGCCATCGATCCTGCCGCCACTGGCGCCTGCGGAATTGCTCGCCGTGTCGATGATCGCTTCGGTGGCCGGCGAGATCCGCGATGGCGCGTTGACAGCACATCGGCCGTTTCGCGCCCCGCACCACTCCGCCAGCATGGCGGCGCTGACAGGCGGCGGCATCCGCGCCAAGCCCGGCGAGATCTCGCTGGCGCATCAGGGCGTGCTGTTCCTGGACGAACTGCCCGAGTTCGATCCGCGGGTGCTGGATTCACTGCGCCAGCCGCTGGAGAACGGCGAGGTCGCAGTGTCCCGCGCCAATCATCGCGTCACCTATCCCGCCCGTTTCATGCTGATCGCCGCGATGAACCCGTGCCGCTGCGGCCACGCCAACGAGCCCGGCTATGCCTGCAAGCGCAACCGCAATGATCGCTGTGCGGCGGACTATCAGGAGCGCATTTCAGGGCCGCTGCTTGATCGCATTGACCTGCGCATCGAAGTGCCTGCGGTCTCCGCCGCTGACCTGATCCTGCCGCCAGCGCGCGAAGGCTCGGCCGAGGTCGCTGCGCGGGTTGCCGCTGCGCGGGACATTCAGCACGCCCGTTACGCCAAGGCCGGGCTGACCGACGTCCGCACCAATGCCGCTGCGCCAGCGTCGCTCCTCGACGTCGTCGCCAAGCCGGACAGCGCCGGGCAGGCGCTGCTGCGCGACGCAGCCGACAGTATGCGGCTGTCGGCGCGCGGCTATCACCGTGTCCTGCGGGTGGCGCGCACCCTCGCCGACCTCGACGGCGCGGAGTTGATTGGCCGACTACACCTTGCTGAGGCGCTATCGTACCGCGTGCTGGCCGAGGACCGCCGCGCAGCTTAAGATCGATCGTCAGGTGGTAGTCCCACGCATTAACTAACAAAGATCGCTGCAATCAGACCGAGAGATTAGCATGGCATTAACCCTCTGATCATCCACACGCGGCCTTATCGGCATCGGTCAAACTGTTGGCAAGACGATCGCCCCATGCTTGCGCCAGGCTGGTACCGAGTGACCAATTGCGCAATGCAGCCTTTATCGAAACCAGCGTGGTGTAGCTCCTCATGCGTATAAGCCTTGTCAGAGCCCAGATGCGGCGCTTCGCTCATCGCTATCCCCGCCTGACTGCGGTCACGCGCTTTTTCCTTTTCTTCTCAGCTGCCTTCGGCGGCGCCTTTGGATTCATCCGCGGTGCAACCGCGCCTAACTCCGGCTATGACCCGCACGCCTTCGCGGTAGTCACCAGCCTGCTGTTCGCAATTGCCTGCGTCGCCATTGTCACGCTGAGCATTCGCTTGCGCATGTTGCGGCGACGTATGCAGCGGCTGCATGTCAACAACGATGCGCTGGTAGATCGTAACTGGGAGTTGCGCGGCGTCGCTGAAGAACCAACGGCGCAAACGGGCTCCATGTCGCCCGGCAACCTGCCACCCGCGCGCTTTCTCGCCATGGCGTCGCACGAGTTTCGCACGCCGCTCAACGGCATCAATGGCATGAGCGCGCTGCTGCTCGACACGCCGCTGACGCAGGAACAGACCACCTACGTCAAGGCTATCAAGACCTCCGGCGATGCGTTGATGCTGCTGATCGAGGAGATGCTGGACTACTCGAAGATCGAGGCCGGCCGCTTCGATCTCGAGAACAAGCCATTTGTGATTTCATCGATGATCGAGGAGATCACCGAGTTACTCGCGCCGCGCGCCGAGGCCAAGACGCTCGAGATCGCATCCTATGTCGATGAGCGCCTGCCGGCCACCGTACTCGGCAACTCGGCGCGGCTGCGCCAGGTGCTGCTCAATCTCGCCGGCAACGCAGTGAAGTTCACTCAGACCGGCGGCGTTGCGCTGATCGTCGAAGCCAGCGATGTGCCCGGCGAGATTACTTTCATGGTCTGCGACACCGGCATCGGCATTGCGCGCGACGCCCAGCGCCGCATCTTCACCGAGTTTGAACAGGCCGACCATCAGATCTCACGCAACTACGGCGGAACCGGCCTTGGCCTCAGCATCAGCGAGCGGATCATCAAGCGCATGTCCGGCCAGATCTCGCTGAATAGCGAGCCTGGCGTCGGATCGACGTTCCGGGTGACCGTGCCGCTGACCGCGGCGGATGTGGGAAGCGCCGCTCACGCCGGCGTCCAGTCGCCAGACCTGAGCAATCAATGCGTTCTTCTCGTCGCGCCGCAGTCGATTGAATCTTCACTGACCGCACGACGCCTCGAAAGGTGGGGCGCGCGAACCTGTTGCATGACCGACGAACTGGTCGCCGAAGCGCTGCTGCCCGAGCGATTCTGGGATGCCGTGCTGATCGACCATGGCTTCGGCATGGAGGACGCGGTGCGGCTCGCCAATGCAGCGATCCCGCATTCCCGCGAGCGCATCCTGTTGTTCACACCGGCGACGCGGCACGACATCAATCTCGATCAGCACGATTGCTTCAACGGCTATCTGGTGAAGCCGGTGCGCGCCGCTTCGCTTGCCGCGCGGCTGCGCCCGTCAAAACCGAACGCAGGAACGGCTGCCGATTTGAGCGAGCAGGCGCCGCTGTCGCCCGCGAAGCCGAATCATACGCTTGAGACTGCGCATGATCAGCCGCGTGGGTTGACGGTGCTGGTGGCCGAAGACAATGATATCAACGCTCTCCTGATGAGATCGCTGCTAACGAAACTGGGCCATGCGCCGACGATCGTCCCGAACGGCGAGCAGGCGGTTTCCGATTGGTCCGAGGCAGCGACAAGGGGCCAGCCATACGATCTCATTCTGATGGATATCCAGATGCCGCGCATGGACGGCATCGAAGCCACCCGCCAGATCCGCGCGCGGGAAACCGAACTGCACGCCCGGCGCACGCCGATCCTTGCCTTGACCGCAAGCTCAATGATGGAGGATCGGAACGCCTGCATCGAGTCCGGCATGGATGGCTTCCTGCCAAAGCCGCTGGATATCGACAAGCTCACCGAGGCCTTCGCCGGGCTGAAGGCCTCGCATCTGCTTGCCGCGTGAGCCGCTGTCGTCATCTGGCTGCAACATCAACGTCACATCGCTGTAGGGCAGGTGTGATCAACCCATCCTGACGCTACGTACAGGTTTGCTGCGGTCGTAGCGGTGAGGATGTGATGCTAGGCAATGACCGGGGTGGCCTGACGCAGGGCCTGATTGAAAAGTTTCGTCCACACGCCATCGGCCTTTCCGCCCAGGCTGCGATGGGGTGGCTTCGCTCTCCCAGCTATGCGCCATCAAAGCTGCCCGACGCCAAGGCCCTGTCGCTGGCGCGAATGGGCACGCTTGAAGTGCGGCAAGCCAAGAGCAAGGGCGAAATCAAACGCGCGCAGCGGCTGCGCTACAATGTGTTTTACAAAGAGGGCGGCGCCGTCGCTGACGCCAAGACTCTGCTCAGCCGACGCGACAAGGATGCCTTCGACAAGCTTTGCTCGCATCTGGTGGTGGTCGATCACGACGCCTCGGCCACCAAGCCCGGCAAGCAGCCGGTCGTCGGCACCTATCGCCTGCTTGATCACGATGTCGCCGTGCGCCATGGCGGCTTCTACACCGCCAATGAGTTCGATCTTGCGCCTCTGCTGGCGCGGCATCCGGGGTTGAAGTTTCTCGAGCTCGGGCGTTCCTGCGTGCTGCCGCAGTATCGTAACAAGCGCACCGTCGAACTGCTTTGGCGCGGCATCTGGAGCTACGTCAGCCGCTCCAATTGCGATGTGATGATTGGCTGCGCCAGCCTCGACGGCACCGACCCGGATGAGCTCGCGCTGCAGCTGTCGTTCCTGCATCACCACGCCCGCGCGCCAGAAGCCTGGAGCGCCAGCGCCTTGCCGAAGCGCAAGGTCGAGATGAACCGGATGCCGAAGGACGCGATCGACAGCAAGGCCGCGCTGCGGCAACTGCCGCCCTTGATCAAGGGATACCTGCGTCTCGGCGCCTATGTCGGTGACGGCGCGGTGGTGGATCATCAGTTCGGCACGACGGATGTGCTGATCATCATGCCCGTGAAGATGATCGGCGAACGCTACATCGCGCACTTCGGCGGCGCGAACGAGCAGGCCGCCTGAACTCTGCTACATAAACGAATGCGCGAGCCCACAGCCCGCGCATTGATACTTGGCTCTGCGTGACTTGATATCAAAGCCGGCGCAGCGCTACGCTTTCGACGACGTGGTCGGCGCCCTTTTTGAGGATCAGCGTCGCACGCGGGCGGGTTGGAAGAATGTTCTCTTCGAGGTTGGCAAGGTTGGTGCGCTCCCAGATCGCCAGCGCTGTCGCCGTCGCTTCCTCGTCTGACAATAACGCGTAGCGATGAAAGTACGACCGCGCGTCATGGAATGCGGTGTCGCGCAGCGCCAGAAAACGGCGCACGTACCAATTGCGCAGCACTGGCTCGTCGGCGTCGATGTAGACCGAGAAATCAAAGAAGTCAGACACCACCGGGATCGCCTGGCCGTCGCGCGGCAACCTGCCGGTTTGCAACACGTTGACGCCTTCGACGATCAGAATGTCGGGCTGGGAGACTTCGACATATTTATCGGGGATGACGTCATAGGTGAGATGCGAGTAGACCGGCGCCCGGACGTCGGTTCGACCGGCCTTGATATCACTGAGGAAGGCGAGCAAACGCGGAAGATCATAGCTTTCGGGAAAGCCTTTCTTCTGCAGCAACCCGTTCCGTTCGAGCACGGCGTTCGGATAGAGAAAGCCGTCGGTAGTGACGAGGTCAACTTTCGGCTTTGGCGACCAACGCGCCAGCAGAGCCTGCAACACGCGGGCTGTCGTTGATTTGCCCACCGCCACCGAGCCGGCGACGCCGATCACAAACGGCATCTTGCGATCTTCGATGCCAAGGAAGCGCCGCTGCGCCACAAACAGGCGCTGCATGTTGCCGACATGGATCGAGAGCAGCCGCGACAGCGGCAGATAAATATCCTCAACCTCCTTGAGGTCGAGACGATCATACATCGATCGAAGCGCCGAGATCTCGTCGGCCTCAAGGGTCATCGGCGTATCGTTACGCAGCTTGGCCCATTCTTCGCGGGTGAAGGTTCTGTACGGATTGTATAGTTGCTGCTCTACCCGCATATCCATCCCATCGTCCTTTATTGCTCGCTATTCCGCGATGCTTTTTCTTCTAGTCCAGACATGCTTGTTCGCTGGGAGAGCACGTATTCGACTTCCTCGATCTTCACGTCCCGCGATTTCAGCAGGACCAGAAGATGAAACAACACATCAGCGCTTTCGTTGATCAGATTGGTGCGATCATTTTCGACCGCAGCAATCACCGTCTCGACGGCTTCCTCGCCGAACTTCTTGGCGCAGTGTTCGGCGCCCTTGTCGAGCAGCTTGCGTGTATAGGACTTGGCGCCGCCGGACGCCGCGCGGGCATCAATGACGGCGGCAAGATCGTGTATCGTGAACTGTCCCATGGGGCGCTCTTTTTGTTCAGCCCGGTTTCGAGCTGTTATTCGTGGCAGATAATCCGTTATGGGTCGAGGCGCATGGGCAGGCCGGCGCGCATCATATGCTCCTTGGCTTCACGTATGGTGAACTCGCCAAAATGGAAGATTGACGCAGCCAGCACGGCAGTGGCGTGGCCCACTTTGATACCATCGACAAGATGATCGAGAGTGCCGACGCCGCCCGAGGCGATGACCGGCGCGGAAACGCTATCGGCAATCGCGCGGGTGAGGGGCAGGTCGAAGCCCTGGCGGGTGCCGTCGCGATCCATCGAGGTGACAAGCAGTTCGCCCGCGCCAAGCGACACGACTTCCTGCGCGAACTCGATTGCGTCGATACCGGTTTCCTTGCGGCCGCCATGGGTAAAGATCTCCCAACGCTCGGAGGTCCCGCGCTTGACACGCTTGGCGTCAATCGCGACCACGATGCACTGGTTGCCGAACTTCTCTGCGGCTTCCTTGACGAAGGCGCGGCGCGTGACCGCTGCACTGTTGATCGAAACCTTGTCAGCGCCTGCGCGCAGCAGCGCATTGATATCATCGATCTCGCGGACGCCGCCGCCGACTGTGACCGGCATGAAGCAGGCTTCCGCCGTCCGCCGCACCACATCGATCATGGTGCCGCGGTTTTCATGGGTGGCGTTGATATCAAGAAAGCACAGCTCGTCCGCACCCGCGGCGTCATAGGCAATGGCGGCTTCGACCGGATCGCCTGCATCGCGCAGATCGACAAAATTGACGCCCTTGACGACGCGGCCGTCCTTGACGTCGAGGCAGGGAATGACGCGAACCTTGAACATGGGTATCTCCTAGCTCGCGCGGGCGGCGCGGATCAGCGCCAGCGCTTCTGCGGGATCAAGCCGACCGTCGTAAAGCGCGCGGCCAGCGATGGCGCCAGCGAGCTTCTTGGCGCGTGGTTCGAGCATCGCGGTGATGTCCTTGATCGAGGCAAGGCCACCCGATGCAATCACCGGAATGGAGACTGCATCCCCGAGCGCGATGGTCGCATCCAGATTGAGGCCCTTGAGCAGGCCGTCGCGTGCAATGTCGGTGAAGATGATCGCAGCGACGCCGGCGTCCTCGAAGCGCTGTGCGATTTCCAGCACCGTCACCGTTGAGGTTTCCGCCCAGCCTTCAACCGCAACCATGCCGTCGCGCGCATCAAGTCCCACGGCGACGCGGCCGGGGAATTTGCGGGCGGCTTCCTTCACCAGCGCCGGATCGCGCACAGCTGCGGTGCCGATGATGACGCGCGTGACGCCCTTTGCCAGCCAGGCTTCGATGGTGGCGATATCGCGGATGCCGCCGCCGAGCTGCACCGGCATCTTCACCGTCTTCAGCATCGACTCGACCGCCGACGCGTTCATCGGCTTGCCGGCAAAGGCGCCGTCGAGATCGACGACGTGCAGATATTCAAAGCCCTGGGCTTCGAACGACCGGGCCTGTGCAGCGGGATCAAGATTGAACACCGTCGCACGGTCCATGTCG
This sequence comes from uncultured Alphaproteobacteria bacterium, assembly GCA_963717905.1. GTDB lineage: Bacteria > Pseudomonadota > Alphaproteobacteria > Rhizobiales > Xanthobacteraceae > Tardiphaga. Next base: position 487,763 of record CAVQXM010000006.1, on the reverse strand, counting down.
CCTTGCTCAAGACGAACGCACTGACCGTTTTTCAGGTCGATAGCAGGAAAGAGGATCATGTTTCGAAGGTCCGTAGTCGAAGTGTGCGTGACAGGTTCACGGCTTCCACTTCAAGAAGTTTGAAATCAGGGCGAGGCCGAAACGCTGGCTTTTTTCTGGGTGAAACTGGGTGCCGATCACGGTGTCCTTGCCGACGATGGCGGTGATCGGCCCGCCGTAATTGGCGCGCGCGAGCACATCGGCCTCGTTCACCGCGTTGAGATGATAGGAATGAACGAAATAGGCGTGGCGACCGGCTTCGCCAAGCGGCATGCGATCGATCACCGGGTGATCCCGCAACGGCTCAAGCGTGTTCCACCCCATATGCGGGATCTTCAGGGACTCATCCCGCGGCGTGATCTTGACGACATCGCCTGCAATCCAGTTCAGGCCGGGGGTGGTGACGTGCTCCTTGCCCTGCGTCGCCAGCAGCTGCATGCCAACGCAAATGCCAAAGAACGGCCGCGCCTTTTGCCGAACCGCTTCGGTCATCGCCTCGACCATACCATCGAGCGCGTCGAGGCCACGGCGACAATCCGCAAATGCGCCAACGCCTGGCAAAACAATCCGGTCCGCCTTGAACACCACGTCGGGGTCGCGCGTCACGATTATCCTGGCTGACGGGTCCTGGCGGCGCGCAGCAAACTCAAATGCCTTCGCGGCCGAGTGCAGATTGCCCGAGCCGTAGTCAATAATGGCAACGCTCAACGCGACGCTCCCGGTTGCGGAAACAGCCCGATCACTCCGGTATCCGATGGCGACGAGCCCATATATGATTTGTCCTGGTTTGGTCGAACCGGCGGCGGCCCGCCACGATCAAACGGCGTCGCCGATAGATCAGTCGACGCCCCGGTGTGCAGCCAGCGATCAAAGAAACGCCGCTCGGCCTCTTCTTCCGTTCCGGCGACCACCACGTCAACCTGTTTCCATTTGCGGCGAGACAGCGTCCAGCGCTGCAGGCTCGCCGCCTCAAGCCCCATCACCAGTGCGACGACGAGCATCGCCGCCATGCGCACCCAGGCCGCAACGCCGAGCAACGACAGCGCGACTTCCGCAGTGAACGACAGCACGAGGTAACCGATCAGCCCCAACCAGAGCCTGTGCCAGAACAACCAGATCGCCCCACCGACGAAAGCCCAGAACCGAAAGCCATCGCGCACGAACACGAAACGGTCAGTCACGCCGCGCCCGGACGATGTCGGGGTCCGAAGCGCATGTACGGTGTAGACGGGCATGGGTTCACTCCGCCGGTTGAGACCAGGCGGATCAGCCTCCGAGCTGACCCTTGGTCGAGGGCACTTCGCCGCCATTGCGCGGGTCGATCGCGACAGCCTCACGCAAGGCGCGCGCCAGACCCTTGAAGCAGGATTCCGCAATATGGTGGCAATTCTCGCCGTACAACGTCTCGACGTGCAGGGTGATCCCGGCATTCATCGCAAACGCGTTGAACCATTCGCGCACCAGCTCGGTATCGAATTCACCGATCTTGTCGCGGTTGAAGTCTGCCTTGAACACCAGCGCCGGACGGCCCGAAATGTCGATCACGACCCGGGTCAGCGTCTCGTCCATCGGCATGTGAATGCCGGCGTAACGGGTGATGCCGGCCATATTGCCCAGCGCCTGCTTCACAGCCTGGCCCAGCGCAATGCCGACATCTTCCGTGGTGTGGTGAAAATCGACATGCAGATCGCCAACCGCTTTCACGGTCAGATCCATGCGCGAGTGGCGGGCCAGCAGATCAAGCATATGATCAAAGAAGCCGATACCTGTCGCGACACGAGCCACGCCGGTTCCGTCCAGGTTTACCGTTACCTCGACGTCCGTCTCGTTGGTCTTGCGCTTGATTGTCGCTGTACGCATGAAATTCAATCTCCGCCGCCTGAAAACGGGCTCTTTTAACAGGGTCATGACGGCTTCGCTACCGCAGGATAGCGGTTTCGGCTTTAAGTTACGGCTAAGATGACCAAAACGGCGACGATTGGCTATTTGCATCGGCCCCGCCCAGTGCCTAGATCAGGCTCGCGAAAGGGATTTCATGAGCTCATCACATCAAAATCACGGCGAGGGATCGCCTCAGGTCTGGCACGGCACCACGATTGTCACGGTTCGCAAGAACGGCAAGGTTGTAATCGGCGGCGACGGTCAGGTCTCGATCGGCCAGACGGTCATCAAATCGAACGCCCGCAAGGTTCGGCGGCTCGGCAAAGGCGACGTGATCGGCGGTTTCGCTGGCGCGACAGCTGACGCTTTTACCTTGTTCGAACGGCTCGAGGCCAAACTCGAGCAATATCCCGGACAATTGACTCGCGCTGCCGTCGAATTGGCGAAGGATTGGCGAACCGACCGCTATCTGCGGCGGCTGGAGGCCATGATGATCGTCGCTGACAAGAACGTCTCGCTGGTCCTGACCGGCACCGGCGACGTGCTGGAGCCGGAAGATGGCGTCATCGCCATCGGTTCGGGCGGCAATTTCGCGCTGGCGGCGGCTCGTGCATTGGCCGACTCCGACAAGGACGCCGAGGCCATCGTCCGCCGCTCCCTGGAAATAGCCGCCGATATCTGCGTCTACACCAACCGCAATATCACGATCGAAACGATCGCCAGCTAATTCAACCTACGGAACCTGAAAAACAGACATGACGGATTTTTCCCCCCGTGAGATCGTCTCCGAGCTGGATCGCTACATCGTTGGCCAGCAGGACGCCAAGCGCGCGGTGTCGATCGCCTTGCGCAATCGCTGGCGTCGGCTGCAACTGACGGGCCAGCTGCGCGAAGAGGTGCTGCCGAAAAACATCCTGTTGATCGGCCCGACCGGCGTCGGCAAGACCGAGATTGCCCGCCGCCTGGCCAAGCTGGCGGATGCGCCCTTCATCAAGGTGGAAGCGACCAAGTTCACCGAGGTCGGTTACGTCGGCCGTGACGTCGAGCAGATCATTCGCGACCTGATCGAGGTCGGCATCGCCCAGACCCGCGAACGCAAACGCAAGGATGTGCAGGCCCGGGCGCAACTCGCCGCCGAGGAACGCGTGCTCGACGCGCTCGTCGGCAATAGCGCTGGCGCAACCACCCGGGACGCCTTCCGCCGCAAGCTGCGCGACGGCGAGCTCAACGACAAGGAAATCGAGATCGAGCTGCAGTCATCCGGCGGCGCGCCAATGTTCGAGATTCCGGGCATGCCCGGCGCCCAGGTCAGCGCGATTTCGCTCGGCGATATCTTCGGCAAGATGGGCGGCCGCACCAAGACGCGCCGCGTTACCGTGGTCGACGCCTATGAGCCGCTGATCGCCGAGGAAGCCGACAAGCTGCTCGACAATGACGCGCTGGTTCATGAAGCGATCAGCCTTGTTGAAAACAACGGCATCGTGTTCCTCGACGAGATCGACAAGATCTGCGTGCGCGATGGCCGCACCGGCGGCGATGTCTCGCGCGAAGGCGTGCAACGCGACCTGCTGCCGCTGATCGAAGGCACAACCGTGTCGACCAAGCACGGCGCGGTGAAGACCGAGCATATCCTGTTCATCGCATCCGGCGCGTTCCATATCGCCAAGCCGTCGGACCTGTTGCCGGAGCTACAGGGCCGCCTTCCGATCCGCGTCGAACTCAACGCACTAACCCGCGATGACATGCGCCGCATTTTAACCGAGCCGGAATCCTCACTGCTCAAGCAGTATGTCGCCTTGATGGAAACCGAGGGCGTGACGTTGGAATTCGCGGATGAGGCGATCGATGCGCTCGCCGACGTCGCGGTTGCGGTCAACGGGTCGGTCGAGAATATCGGCGCGCGACGGTTGCAGACTGTGATGGAGAAGGTGCTGGACGATATCTCGTTCTCGGCCCCGGACCGCAGCGGCGAGACGATCCGCATCGACGCGGCCTATGTGCAGCGGCATGTTGGCGACCTTGCCAAGAACACCGACCTCAGCCGCTTCATTCTGTAAGCAGCAATCCCGGCGGATGCGGTGTTATCAAAGACGCCGCGTCCGCCGCACGCGCACATAGAGTGCGCCCGAACCGCCATGGGCGATATTGGCTTCTTCGAAACCAATCACCAGCGGCCTGAACTCCGGCAGCGACAGCCACTCCGGCACCTGACGCTTCAGGATGCCGCGTTCGGACTCCGGCCCCGATGTGCGGCCCTTGCCGGTGATCACCAGCACGTAAGCGAAACCTTCGCCACTGGCGCGTTCGAGGAAATGCAGCAGCGCCCGATGCGCGCGGCTTTGCGTCATGCCGTGCAGATCAATCCGCGCATCGATCTCGCGTTTGCCACGCGATAATTGCGAGCGCTCGCGCCGCGCAAGCGGCACCAGCGGCAGCGGCGCCTTCGCGGACTTTGCAGCCGGCGCAGCCGCGCCAATCATCACCGCGAACGCGGAGCGCGGCGGCCTGGCTGGCTCTGGCGCAGCGACAACCTCAACCACGGTTCGCTTGACGACAAGTTTTTTCCGCCGCAGCGGTTTGACCTGCCGCGCCACATGATCCCACAGCGCAACCTCATCCTCGCTCAACTGCCGTTTGCGGCGCGTTGGCGTCAGGTCCGGAATTTGTGGCGGGCGTTTGCGGGTCATCGTCACTGTCTATGATGATTGGACTGATCCCGGTAGGGCCGACCTTCACCATCACGACGTTTTTTATAAGCTGGCTGTTTCTTGTCCTGCGGCGCTGGCGCGTTAACGGCAGGCGTATCCCTGGACGCAGCAGGCTGTTGCGGCTTGGCCTGCTCAACCGTCGGCGTTGACTTAGGATCTACAGGCTTGGGGTCAACAGGCTTGGCGTCGACCGGTTTTGACTCTGCAGGTTTCGGCGCCACAACCTTCGGCTTGCGGGCCGCCTCGCGTTTCAGTGCCTGCTCGATCCGCTTGCTCGGCCGGGCATGCGGCAATGGCATGGTCCGGCCTTTGGCAACCGGATCGAGGCTGCGCGGCACCAGCATCACGAAAGCGCGCCGGATGGCGAATACGACCCGACACACGGCCAGCTTCCGCACCTGCACCGAAATAGAGATCCGCCCGCGCCGGGCCGAGGATGGCGGAGCCGGTGTCCTGCGCAATCATCAATTTGCGCAGCGGCGTTTTTGATACTTCAGTTTCGAGCGGCAGGTCGCCGGTGATAAAGAACGGCGTGCCATAGACGTGCAGAAATCGATCGACCGCGATGGAGCGCCCTGGTGTCAGCGGCACGCCCTGCGCACCGACGGCCTCATCCTTCTCGGATAGTTTGACCTCGCGGAAGAAGACATAGGAGCGGTTCGTTCGGCGCAGCTCTTTTGCCGCATCCGGATTTGCATCCATATAGGCGCGGATGCGCGCCATCGACATCTCCTCGCGCGGGATGATGTTGCGCTCGATCAGCGCCCGGCCGACCGGCGTGTAACGATGGCCATTGAATGCATCGTAGTTGATGCGAATGGTGCCGCCATCTTCAAGGCGCACCCGCGCCGAGCCCTGGATCTGGGTGAACAGCAAATCTGTTTCGCTCTTCAGCCAGACGATCTCCAGCCCGCGCTTGGCGATCGCGCCATCCTCGATCTCGGCCCGATCGTAGTAGGGCACGAGTTTGCGGCGGCCAATCTTGCGGAACACTTCGCCATTGTTCGGCAGAACTTTAGTCGGGTCGACGTTGCGTACAAACAGATTGGAAGGGCGGCGATAGACCGGGACGTGATACACATCGGTCTTCGTCAGCGAACCATCGATGATCGGCTCATAGTATCCGGTGACAAAGCCGTCCGGCTGGCCGAGTTTTGATAGTTCGATCGGCACGAACAGTTTTTCGAACAGTTCGCGCGCAGCGGCATCGTTAAGTTCGCCAGCTTTCACGGCCTCGGCGCAGGGCTCGCGCAACGACAGCCCGAGCGCTTTTTGGGCAAGCGGCGGTTTGGTCTGTTTGAGGATCGGCCCGCAACTGACGCGAAAGGCGCCGAGCGCCAAGCGGTGATCGTCTTCACGCCAGCCGGGAATATCCGACCAGGCGAGTGGACCATATTGCGTATCAGTGATTTCGATCGGGGTAGCGCGAGGCTGCTGCCGCGCATCGGCTGGCGCGAGGCTCGCAGCCAGCCACACCATGCACCCCCCCAATGTCCATGCAGTGAGGGGGCGTCGTGTCACGCGCGCCTTATTGCGCGCCGGTGCCAACAAGCTTCCAATTCGGATCACGCGACCCGACTTCACGAGCGAAGGTCCAGACATCCGTAATATCAATGACCTTGTCCGGGTTGCCATCAACGACGGCGCCGTTTGAGTCGCGCGTGACCGAGATCATCTGCGATACGAACCGGACAGTCAGGATTTCATTGCGATCGCGGACATCAGCCTCGACGAGATCAGCCTTGTCGATCGACACAAACCGCGTCTCGGTGCGCTGGTTCAAACGCTCGCGCTCCTTGATCACCGTATCGAAGCTGTCGAACACTTCGGTCGACAGCAGGTCACGCAGCGCGCGACGGTCGCCATTGGCGAAGGCCAGCACGATCATCTCGTAAGCGCTGCGCGCGCCGCTCAGAAAATGACGTGGCTCGAACGAAGGGTCCTGCTCGGAAACCGCCGTCAGCCCGCGATCGAGCGCGGTACCCGGCTGGGTAAACTCCTTCCAGCGCTCGGCGGCGGGAACGTCGGGAACGAGCGGCGGCGGGGCTTCATTGACCTTGCCCGGCATGGTGATGACATTGTCCTTGGTGGTCTGCAGCGCATCGCGACGGTTATCAAACGGCGGACGCTCATCGCCCGTTCGCTGGCCGAGGACGTTCCGGAGGCGCAGAAAAATGAAGACCGCCAGTGCCAGGAAGATAATCGTGTAAATATCAATATCCACGTCGCGTCGCTTTCTGATCATTTGCCGGGCGGGCCGGGCATTGACGGTGACTAAGCCTGAACAAAACCGCCAGCAGGTGACAAATCAAAGGATAGACCAGATCTATCTAGGCACGAAACCGCTTTCATCCAATGCCACTCTTGATGAGGCAACTGCGGCAAAGCAGCCGGTTCGCTTGGCATTTTAATGACAAGACTCAAGGACGGTAAGTTTTAGGTCAATTAATCAGCCATATAGCCCTGCAATTTCCTGAGCGCTGACGGCAGAGTGGCGGCCACAACAACTCTGGGGCAATTCCAACTGGCGAAGTCACGCGTTCTTGTCGAGGGCCGTAACCCTATGTTAGCCACTCGCCTGACCATTTTCCCTTCGCGCGAAGACTGTCAGATTTCGCCCGAACCGCTCCAAGGAGAGACCTATGACAAACGGTAACGGCGCACCACAAGAGCCAGAACTTCCCCAGCTCAACGTGCTGGCGCAATACACCAAGGATTTGTCGTTCGAAAACCCGAACGCCCCGGCTTCGCTTGCTCCGCAGCAGCAGCAGCCCGCGATCAATATCCAGATCAACGTCAACGCCAATAACCTCTCCGAGAACGAGTACGAAGTTATTCTCGCGATCGAGGGCAAGGCCGAGAACGCCGGAACCGTGCTGTTCAGCTTCGAGCTCGCCTATGCTGGCGTGTTCCGCATCGTCAACGTGCCGGCTGAAAACCTGCATCCGCTGGTCATGATCGAATGCCCGCGTCTGCTGTTCCCGTTCGCGCGCGAAATCATTGCGACCTCGGTGCGCGACGGCGGCTTCCCGCCGCTGATGCTCGACCCGGTCGATTTCGTCGGGCTCTACCGCCAGAACATGGAACGCCAGGCCGCTGAAGCCCAGGCGCAGCCGAGCAACTAAGGCTCAGGCCGGTTTAACGATCGCCTTCGGGCAAAAATTGATACCACAGCGCCTTGTCGCCCATCTGGGCGATAAAGGCGCGGTGGGCCACCCGATCCTCTTCCGTGATGCGCGGCGCGAGCGGAGCAGGCCGGATTCGGCGCGGGGCATCATGGATGCCGCCGCCACCCATTGCGGGAATGTCGTCGGCGAGGATCAGCTGACCCTGCCGCGAACTGATCAGATCCAGATAAACTTCAGCGAGCAGTTCCGAGTTCGAGCAGGGCGCCGTGCTTGGTGCGGCGTGAACTGTCGATGCCATAGCGCGAGCACAGCGCATCCAGCGAAACCGGCGAGCCCGGATGCTTGCGCCGCGCGAGCATCAGACTGTCGATGACGCGCTCGCGCGGGATCAGCGGCAGCTTCAGGCGCGAAAATTCGGCATCAAGAAACGCCATGTCAAAGCTGGCGTTGTGAATCACCAGCGACGCATCGCCAATGAAATCGACGAACGCCCGGGCAATATCGCCAAACAGCGGCTTATCGCTCAGAAACTCGGCTGACAGGCCATGCACATCAAAGGCTTCCTGCGGCATGTCGCGCTGCGGATTGATGTATTGATGGTATGTGCGCCCGGTGACGCGGCGATCAATCATCTCGACGCAGCCGATTTCAACCACGCGATCGCTGCGCAGCGGATCGAGGCCAGTGGTTTCGGTATCGAGGATAATTTCACGCATGGATTTGGAAGCCAGGTAAGAACGCTCAGGCGCGTCGACGCGGCATCTTAACAGCCTGCGCCAGAATTTCATTGATGCGGGCGCGGACCGGCTCCAGACCGTGGGACGTGTCCACGATAAAATCGGCGCGCTGGCGCTTTTCGGCGTCGGGCAACTGCCGCGCCAGAATGGCGTCGAGCTTTTCCGGCGTCATGTTGTCGCGCGCCAGGATGCGGGCGCGTTGCGTCTCCGGATCCGTCGTGACCACGACAACCGAATCCACCCGTTTGTCACCGCCGGTTTCAAACAGCAGCGGCACATCCATCACGACAACCGGGGTGCCGGCGCGCTCGTTATCCTGAAGGAATTTGCGATTGTGCGCGGACAAGAGCGGATGAACGATCTGTTCGAGCAGTTTCATCGCCGCGGCGTCGTGGACGACGCGGGCTGAGAGCAGGGCGCGGTCGACCTTGCCGTCGACTGTCGTTCCGGGAAAGGCGGCTTCAATGGGCGCAACCGCTTCCGCCTCATAGATCTGATGCACCGTCGCGTCGGCGTCATAGACTGGCACACCTGCTTCGATGAACAGTTTTGCCGTCGTCGATTTTCCCATCCCGATTGACCCGGTTAGCCCGAGTACATGCATTGTTGGCCTCAATCCGATTGCAGTGTCAGATCGCGAGCAGGTTCTCGCGGCGAAAAAATTTCAACAATGGCAGCATCGGCAAACCGAGGATGGTGAAGTGATCGCCCTCGATCCGCGTGAACAGATGCACGCCAAAGCTTTCCAGTTGATACGCGCCAACGCTGGTGGTGACAACCTCACCGGCAGTATCGAGGTAGTCTGCAATCTGCTGCGCCGTCAGCGGCCGCATCGTCATCCGCGCAATTGATACTTCGCTGAACAGCATGACGCCATCACGCGCCACGCTAACGGCTGAATGCAAGCCATGGGTCTGACCCGCCAGCCGTGCAATCTGTTCGGCTGCCTGGGCATGGCCGGCTGGCTTGCTGAAAAGCTGCTCATTCAACGCCAGGGTTTGATCCGCGCCAATGACGAACTGCCCAGGCATCATCCGCGAGACATGCAGGGCTTTTTCCGTCGCCAGCAAGGCAGCTACAGCCGCCGGATCACGCAGCCCGGAGCGCGCCTGAATGCCGCGCTCGTCAATATCGGCAGGGAGCGTTTGAAAACTGAGGCCAGCGCTAGCCAGCAAGTTTTTACGAGCGCTGCTTTGCGAAGCGAGAACGAGAGGCGCTTCGCCTTTCCAGATCGTCATAAGGGGCGTTGCCTTTGCCTGTCAGCAAGCAGCTTCAAAATTGCTGCGGCTGTTTCTTCAATTGAACGTCGCGTGACATCGAGCAGGGGCCAGCCGAACTTGACACTCAGCCGCCGCGCGAACAGCACCTCTTCCGTCACTGCGCTACGATCGGTATAGGGCTCATCGCCGTTGCCGGCGCCTAGACTGAGCAAGCGGTTCTGCCGAATCTGAATCAGTCTGTCCGGCGTTGCATGCAGGCTGACGACAAGGGGTTTGCTCAAGGTCTCGAGCTGTGGCGGAATCGCAATGCCCGGCACCAGCGGGATATTGGCGGTGCGAACGCCGCGATTGGCGAGATAGATCGACGTCGGCGTTTTCGATGTACGCGACACGCCAACCAGCACCACGTCAGCTTCTTCCAGTCCATCCACATGCTGACCATCGTCATGCATCATGGTGTAATTCAGCGCGTCGATGCGCTTGAAATAATCGGCGTTGAGCGTGTGCTGTGCGCCGACGCGCCCCGTGGTGGTTGCGCCGAGATAAGCCTGAAACAATCCCATCACCGGACCAATAATCGACAGGCTTGGAATGTTGATTTCCTGGCACTTCGCCTCGAGCCGCCCGACGAGATCTTTCTCCAGCAGCGTGAACAGCACGATGCCTGGGGCCTCCTCGATTTCCTGCAACACCCGGTCGAGCTGCTTCTGACTACGCACCAATGGGTAGACATGCTCAACCGGAAAGACGTTCGCATACTGCGCCGCGACGGCGCGTGCGACAGTGATCAGAGTCTCCGCCAGTCGAATCAGAAACGAGGTGCAGATGAAAATAACTTCCGGTCTTCGGCACCATGAACCCTTGGGTATCCTGTGAATCATTGTGGAGCGACGTTGATGAAATCGGGGTGCGTTGGCCCACCCCGGGATAACTGCTGTTTTTCTGCACATGCCTGACGGCTTGGATAATCAAGCGCGCCAAATTCATGTTATCGGGGCAAGTCAGATTTGTCTCTGGATAATCCGTGGATAGAACTCAGCAAGTGTTTGACAGCTGAAGGGTTATTTCAAACGGCCAAAGTTCGACGCGAATAGCGTGCACCTGTGAATTTGAGATGGAAAACCTCGGGCTAGATTTTGATCCCCATGATTCACCGTCACTCAAACTCAAACCTAAGATTCTAAATTCTAGTTTAGAGCGATCACCCCTTGCGGACATCTCGGGGATAAGCTCAATTCCAGCAGTGCTGGATCGGTTCAATGGAACCAGCTTCCTAAACCTGTACTGATCAGCAAATCAGGCTTGCAACTTCAAGAGCATTTCGATGTACGAATGGATCAAGGCACTGCACGTGATCGCTGTGATCTCGTGGATGGCTGGAATGCTGTATCTGCCGCGACTATTCGTTTACCACTGCAGCGCGCCAATCGGGTCGCAGCAGTCTGAAACGTTCAAGGTCATGGAACGTCGGCTGATGAAAGCGATCATCAATCCGGCCATGATCGTTAGCTGGGTTCTGGGGCTTTACATCGCCTATACCGGACAATGGTTTTCGTCCGGCTGGCTGCATGTGAAGCTTCTGCTGGTTGTGCTGCTTTCCGGTATTCACGGCATGTTGTCACGCTACCGGAAAGACTTCGAACGCGATCAGAACGAAAAATCCGAGAAATTCTATCGCATTATCAATGAGGTACCTGCGGTGCTCATGGTTGGCATCGTTATCTTGGTAATCGTTAAACCGTTTTGATTTATGACTGAAATCTAGTCTAGATAGGTGCTTGCGCGGTTCGCAGCGTTTTTCTATATTCCCTCCATCCCACCCAAACGCAGGCAGGTGTTGCGTTCCGGTTCGATCTCGGCCGGCCACCGCACTTGGTATGAAGCATCTTCGGGCAGTTATCGCGCCCAGGACCTGCGGACTTTTCATGATTTCATGCGTCCGCATTCCCTTCAGCATCCTCGCTCCCCTTTTCGATTTTCTACAGGACCATCCCAATGCGGGAAATGAAGCTTCAGGATCTCAAGGCCAAGACACCTGCCGATCTGGTGTCGTTTGCTGAAGAGCTTGGCGTTGAGCACGCCAGCACGATGCGCAAGCAGGAGCTGATGTTCGCCTGCCTCAAGCAGCTTGCGATCAAGGAAACCGATATCATCGGCGAGGGCGTTGTTGAGATCCTGTCCGATGGCTTCGGATTTCTTCGCTCTCCGGATGCGAACTATTTGCCAGGTCCAGACGATATCTACGTCTCACCTTCGCAGATCCGCCGGTTTGGCTTGCGAACGGGGGACACCATCGAGGGCCATATCCGCAGCCCGAAGGAAGGCGAACGCTATTTCGCGCTGCTCAAGGTCAATACCCTCAATTTTGAAGACCCGGAAAAGAGCAAGCACAAGGTCAACTTCGACAACTTGACCCCGCTGTTTCCGGATGAACGTTTCCGCCTCGAACTCGACGATCCGACCCGCAAGGATCTGTCCACCCGCGTCATCGATATCGTGGCGCCGATCGGCAAGGGCCAGCGCGCATTGATCGTGGCGCCGCCGCGAACCGGTAAGACGGTTCTGATGCAGAACATCGCCCATGCGATCACCGCCAACCATCCGGAATGCTATCTGATCGTTCTGCTGATCGACGAGCGTCCGGAAGAAGTCACCGACATGCAGCGTTCGGTGAAGGGCGAAGTGGTTTCCTCGACCTTTGACGAGCCCGCTGTTCGCCACGTTCAGGTCGCCGAAATGGTGATCGAAAAGGCCAAGCGCCTGGTCGAACACGGCCGCGATGTCGTCATCCTGCTGGATTCGATCACCCGCCTCGGCCGCGCTTACAACACCGTTGTTCCGTCATCGGGCAAGGTGCTGACCGGTGGTGTCGACGCGAACGCCCTGCAGCGCCCCAAGCGCTTCTTCGGCGCGGCGCGTAACATCGAGGAGGGCGGCTCGCTGACCATCATCGCTACGGCGCTGGTCGATACGGGCAGCCGCATGGACGAAGTGATTTTCGAAGAGTTCAAGGGCACGGGCAACTCCGAGCTCATCCTCGACCGCAAGGTTTCGGACAAGCGCACCTTCCCGGCGATCGACATTTCGCGCTCGGGCACGCGCAAGGAAGAGCTCATCACCGATCCGCATCTGCTCAAGAAGATGTATGTGCTGCGGCGTATCCTCAACCCGATGGGCACGATGGATGCGATCGACTTCCTGCTCGACAAGCTGCGCAGCACGAAGAACAACGCCGAATTCTTCGAGTCGATGAACACGTGATGCCGCTGCCCGATCACCGGGCGCATGCACCAGTTGACCATTTGAAAAGCCCGGCCATTGCGCCGGGCTTTTTGTTGCATGTCTGGTACGGCACGATCGAACGGATCGTCATTGCCGGGCTTGGTGCAGCATTCAGATAAATGGCGGACAGACTGCAGTGGCAATCGGTGGGCGCACAGCCCATCTTCATTCAAAATAAACCCTGCCTCATTCAGAACTCGCTCCATGCATACGCGCGACCAGACCATCTTCGCCCTGTCCTCCGGCCGCCCGCCAACGGCCATCGCCATGATCCGCATCTCCGGGCCGGATGCCGGCGAGGCATTGACCCGGCTTGCCGGGCGATTGCCGCCGCCGCGGCTGGCGACGCATGTCGTGTTACGCGATGAGCTGGGCGATCCGCTTGATGACTTCGTGGTGCTGTGGTTTCCGGCGCCGGCCAGTGCGACAGGTGAAAACATCGCCGAGCTGCATATCCACGGCGGGCGCGCTGTTTTGGCGGCAATTTTGTCGGCCTTGGCCAGAATTCCTGGCTTCCGCATGGCTGAGCCGGGCGAATTTACCCGGCGCGCATTCGAAAACGGCAAGATTGACCTCACCGAAGCTGAAGGGCTGGACGACCTGATTCATGCCGACACGGATCGGCAACGTCGCCAGGCGCTGCGTCAGTTGAAAGGCGTGCTCGGCGACAAGGCGCGCAGTTGGCGCAAGCAGATCATCGAGGCCTGCGCGCTGATCGAGGTCGGCATCGACTTTTCCGACGAGGGCGATGTGCCCGAGGAGCTGATGGCGCCGGCGTTGGCAAAAGTGCGTGAGCTGCACGGTGAGATCGCCAGGGTTTTGGCCGCGCAGGGCCGCGGCGAACGACTGCGCGATGGCCTGGTTGTGGCGATTGCCGGGCCGCCCAATGTCGGCAAATCGACCCTGATCAACCAGTTGGCGCGCCGGGATGTGGCGATCGTGTCGCCCCACGCCGGGACCACGCGCGATGTCATCGAAGTCCAGCTCGATCTCGACGGTTATCCGGTGACGGTGATCGACACTGCCGGAATCCGCGACACCGAAGACCCGGTCGAGCAGGAAGGGGTACGCCGCGCCCGGCACCGCGCCGGTGACGCCGATCTCGTGCTCTGGCTGAGCGATGCGGCCACTGGCTCAGGCGCAAAGATTGATCTGCCAGCGGGCGACGCGCCGATCTGGCGCATTCGGAACAAGCTCGACCTTATTTCAGGCGAGGCGTCTGACACCGGCAGCGCGGGCGAAGCTTCAAACGGCGAGCAGGCTGATGGCACGACCAGCTTCGCGATTTCGGCTGACCGGGGCGAGGGTATGGCCGATTTGCTCGCGGGACTGGTCCAATTTGCCGAAAGCTGGTTCGGATCGGACGAATCCGGGCTGATTTCCCGCACCAGGCAGCGCGAATTGCTGCGGGAAACCGAGCAGAATCTTGCGGCGGTCTGCAGTGATCCCAATCGGGGCGAGGAGCTGGTGGCGGAGGATTTGCGTTCCGCCGCTCATAGCCTGGGGAAGCTGCTTGGCCGCATCGATGTCGAGGACGTGCTGGATTCGATCTTCCGCGACTTTTGTATCGGTAAGTAAGCTCTATTCGGCTGACATGCTTAATGATGGGTAAATCCGATCATGTTTCACGTGAAACATCCGGGTAGGAGAAAATGGGTGATTGTTTCACGTGAAACAATCACGATTGATCCGGATAGACGGTTCCGGTCGCATGAATGTTTCACGTGAAACATTCATGCGCGTCGTATTCCCGGTTGCGAGCCCAAGTTTCTCAACACGCCGTGATCTGATCCTGCTCTAGCAGACAGGCATTGTTTCACGTGAAACATCAAACCCACGACGGCACGTGATTTTTCTTCCCGAAATCCCCAGCTCACGCTAAAAGCCTGCCATGCAAAGTTCTTTCGATGTCATCGTTATCGGCGGCGGACATGCCGGCTGTGAGGCCGCTGCGGTTTCCGCACGTATGGGTGCGAAAACGGCGCTCATAACCCATAAATTCGCGACGATTGGCGCCATGTCCTGCAATCCGGCCATCGGAGGATTGGGCAAGGGGCATCTCGTTCGCGAGATTGATGCGCTCGATGGGTTGATGGGTCGTGTTGCAGATGCCGGCGGCATCCAGTTTCGAGTTTTGAACCGGCGCAAGGGGCCAGCCGTGCGTGGCCCGCGTACTCAGGCCGACCGGAAGCTCTATGCAGCGGCAATGCAGGCCGAAATTCTGGCAATCGACAATCTGACGGTGATCGAAGGCGAGGCGGATGACCTGCTGCAGGCTTCTGACGGTCGCATCACCGGGGTCGGCCTGCTCGATGGCCGCCATTTTCGCGCGGGCGCGGTGGTAATCACGACCGGTACGTTTTTGCGCGGGCTTATTCACCTTGGCGAGCGGACCTGGCCAGCGGGCCGGATTGATGAAGAACCCGCGATGGGCCTGTCGCTCGCCTTCGAGCGGATCGGTTTCACACTGGGGCGGCTCAAGACTGGCACGCCGGCTCGGCTCGATGGCACAACCATCGACTGGGGCGCGATTGAAAGTCAGGCTGCTGATGATCCGGCCGAGCCATTCTCCGTACTAACCGAAAAGATTACCAATCCGCAGATCGAATGTGGCGTGACCCGGACGCTTCCGGCGACCCATGACATTATCCGGGCCAATGTGCATCGCTCACCGATGTATTCCGGCCAGATCAAGAGCTCCGGCCCGCGTTATTGCCCGTCGCTCGAGGACAAGATCGTCAAATTCGCGGATCGTGATAGCCACCAGATCTTTCTGGAGCCGGAAGGGCTCGACGATACAACCGTTTATCCCAACGGCATCTCCACATCGCTGCCGGAAGAGGTCCAGCTTGCGATCATTGCGACGATTCCGGGTCTGGAAAAAACGCGGATGCTGCGTCCCGGCTATGCCATCGAATACGACCACGTTGATCCGCGCGAGCTGGACCCGACCCTGCAGACCAAGCGGGTGCCGGGATTGTTCCTCGCAGGCCAGATCAATGGCACTACGGGCTATGAAGAAGCCGGAGCGCAGGGGCTTGTGGCTGGCTTGAACGCGGCCTTGCTCGCCAGCGGCGCTGATTTGACCGTTTTTGACCGTGCCGATGGCTATCTCGGTGTGATGATCGACGATCTGGTGACGCGCGGCATCACTGAACCCTATCGGATGTTTACCTCGCGGGCTGAATATCGCCTGACGCTGCGGGCGGATAACGCTGACCAGCGCCTGACCGATGCCGGCCTCGCGCTCGGCTGTGTTGGCGGCAAACGCGCTGCATTCCACCGTCAGAAGATGGATGCGCTCAATGCGGCCAAG
Source organism: uncultured Alphaproteobacteria bacterium (assembly GCA_963717905.1). Taxonomy (GTDB): domain Bacteria; phylum Pseudomonadota; class Alphaproteobacteria; order Rhizobiales; family Xanthobacteraceae; genus Tardiphaga. Next base: position 471,452 of record CAVQXM010000006.1, on the reverse strand, counting down.
CAATTGGCGCAGTCGCTGTCGGTGACGCCTAATGAGGCGGCGAAGTTCGGCCTGCAGCTGAAGCACGATGGCAATCGCCGGTCGGCCTTTGACCTGTTGTCCTATCCGGATTTCGAATGGGCTGCGGTGACGCGGATCTGGCCGGAGCTGTCGGCCATTGACCCGGTGATCGCGACCCATGTCGAGATCGACGCAAAATACGACGTCTATCTGAAGCGTCAGACCGCCGACGTCGATGCCTTCCGCCGCGACGAAGCACTGCTGCTGACGGAGGTCGATTACGACGATGTGCCGGGACTGTCCAATGAGGCGCGCAACAAACTGGCAAAGGCGCTGCCGCGCACCGTTGGCCAGGCCGGACGGCTCGATGGCATCACGCCTGCAGCGCTGGGCATTCTGGCAGCCTATATTCGCCGACAGGCGCGCCAACGCCCCAAGCTGGTCGCAGAAGGCTAAGTAGCTCGGAAAACACGGGCTTTAGACCGACACTTATCGAACCTCGCCGCAGATCCGGCGAGGTTTTTCGTCGGCGCCTGTCATTTCACAGCCCGTGAATCCATTCGTGACGTGGGTACCGCGCATTTCGATAGCGCCCGGCGGTTGGCTGGACTAAACCTATGAGTTCAATCTGCCCGCGTGATGGCCTTGCCGCCAGCGCCGGGTTTCTTGAATTTCTCGAACTTTTTCAGGACGATGGCTCAGCGTTCGCAATCCAATTCGCTTCCGGCGTCGCCGGTTCTGGCATCTGATCGCTCAGCTGCACTCAAGCTCACGCCTGTTTCACGTGAAACAGAAGCCAGGCTCGATGCCTATGTTGATCTGCTGGTCCAATGGCAGAGCAAGCACAATCTGATCGCGCCATCGACGCTGCCGAACCTTTGGACCCGGCATATCGCGGATTCCTTGCAGCTGTTACGGCTGGCTCCCGATGCGCGACGCTGGATCGATCTCGGCAGCGGCGGCGGCTTTCCCGGCGTGGTCATTGCTTGCGCGATGGCCGAACAGGGCGGTCATGTCACGCTCGTCGAACGCAACGGCAAGAAGGCTGCGTTTTTGCGCGAGGCCTTGCGCGTCACCGGCTCCCCCGGCCAGATTGTGGCAGGGGACATCGGGGATAACGTGGATAGTTTCGCCGGCAAGGTCGATTGCGTGACAGCGCGCGCCCTGGCGTCGCTGGACATGCTACTTGGTTTCACGGAACCTCTCATCACGGCGGGCGCCAAAGCCTTTCTGATGAAGGGTCAGGATGTGGAAGCGGAGATCGCCGACGCATCGAAGACCTGGCGCATCGAGCCCAAGCTTCATGCCAGCGTGACTGGTGGCCAGGGCTGGATCGTTGAACTGGATGCAATCGGACGTCGCACTGCGTCCCCAACAACCTGATGGCTCGCGCGCATGACCGTAATTGAAGAACAAGATCAACGAGATAGCGGAAGCAGCCAGCCCGGGCGGCCGCGCATCATTGCGCTCGCCAACCAGAAGGGCGGCGTCGGCAAGACAACCACCGCGATCAATTTAGGTACAGCGCTCGCAGCTATCGGCGAGCGGGTTTTGATTCTCGATCTTGATCCGCAGGGCAACGCCTCGACCGGCCTCGGCATCGAACGGCAGGATCGCAGCTCATCAACCTACGACGTGCTGATCGGCGATGTGCCACTGCGCGACGCTGTGGTGGCGACCGCGGTTCCGCGGCTGTCGATTGCGCCCTCGACGATGGATCTGTCCGGCCTGGAGCTGGAACTCGGCGGTGCGTCGGATCGCGCCTTCCGGCTGCGCGATGCGATCGCCGCGCTCAACATCTACGTTCCGCCGAAGGCGGATTTCACCTATGTGCTGGTTGATTGCCCGCCGTCGCTGAACCTGCTGACGGTCAACGCCATGGCGGCGGCGGATGCGATCCTGGTGCCGCTGCAGTGTGAGTTCTTCGCGCTGGAGGGCCTGTCGCAATTGGTGCGCACGGTCGAGCAGGTGCGCAGCACCCTCAATCCCGACCTGATGATCCACGGCATTGTCATGACCATGTATGACTCGCGCAACAACCTGTCGAACCAGGTCGTTGCCGACGTGCGCGAGTTCATGGGCGACAAGGTCTATGAGACGATGATTCCGCGCAACGTTCGCATTTCGGAAGCGCCGTCCTATGGCAAGCCGGTGCTGGTCTATGACCTGAAGTGCGCCGGCAGCGAAGCCTACCTCAAGCTCGCCACCGAAGTGATCCAGCGCGAGCGCGAGCTGCTCGCCGCGGAGTGACGCGCTCAACACCTTCATTCATAGGGTTTGCGCGTTTTGATAGTAGCCGACCCGCCCGTTTTAATATCACGGCTCGATGCTGTGATCATTCAGTAGGAGTATCGCGTGAAAGCAGGGGGACAAGCCAATGGCTGATGAGGGCCGTTCGCGTCTGGGACGCGGCCTTGCGAGTTTGATCGGCGATGCCGGCGTTGCCATCGACAAGACCGAGCGCCCGCGCACCCAGCGCAAGGCGCCGATTGAATTTCTGAGACCCAATCCGCGCAACCCGCGGCGCAATTTCGCCGATGCCGAATTGGCGGAGCTGGCTGAACTCGATCAAGCAGCACGGCGTCATTCAGCCGATCGTGGTGCGCGCCGTGGCGGGCGCCAACAATCGTTTCGAGATCATCGCTGGCGAGCGGCGCTGGCGGGCCTCGCAGCTGGCCGGCCTGCATGAGGTGCCGATCGTTCCGGTCGACGTCACCGATGCTGTTGCGATGGAAATCGCGATCATCGAAAACGTGCAGCGCGAAGACCTCAACGCCATGGAAGAGGCGCTCGGCTATCACGCGCTGGCGACTGAATTCAAGCACAGCCAGGAAGACATCGCCCGCATCGTCGGCAAGAGCCGCAGCCATGTCGCCAATATGATGCGGCTGACGAAACTGCCCGACAGTGTTCAGGCCTACATCACCGAAGGCAAGCTCACCGCCGGCCACGCCCGCGCGCTGATCAGCCTTGATGATCCGGCCAGCGCGGCCGATCGCATCGTCGCGGAAGGCTTGAGCGTCCGTCAGGCGGAGGCGTTGGCGCATGAAGGCGGCGTGCCGGAACGCAAGCCGCAGAAGCCACGCGCCGGAGCCAAGGTGAAGGACCCGGATACGCTGGCGCTGGAGAAGCGCGTCAGCGATGCGCTCGGCATGAAGCTGCTGATCGATCATCGCGAACCCGGCGGCGCCGTGACAATTCAATACAGCGATCTTGATCAGCTTGATGAGATCGTCCGGCGGCTTGACGGAAGTAATTGACGCGCAGCCGATCAGACAAAAGCGCTTCATGGAAAATTGAAGAGGCCGGTCTTTTCCGTACAGGAATGATCGGCCTTTCTATTTTCGACCATGTGAGTTGAAGTGTAGTAACGGTGGGATTCACTGGCGGCGCAGTGATTACCGTCGACGTCTCGCGTTGACGGCGATGGACATGAGTGCGCGCTGCGCGATGACATCGCCGATGCTATTGTTGCGGCGGACGTCGAGCGCTGCGACCTGCAACTGTTCGATGATCGCGGCGAGGCGGGCTGAACCGAGGTTTTTCAACGCCGTCTCAACCACGCCCTTGCGCGAAAAATGCAAACGGAAAAACACCGACTGCATGGCCACCGCGGCGGGCTGACCTTCAGCAACCGCAAGGCTGGCTTTGTGTAGTAAAGCCGCCTGGCGCTGCGCGGTCATGATGATCAGACCCGGATAAAGCCCGGCGACCATCGCCTTGTTGAATTCGGTTTCGACAGCTGCCGGATTGCCGGCGAAAGCGGCGTCGACGATCGGGTCCATCTTCAGGTCGGACGCATCCGAAATCACCGTGGCGATATCGTCGATGGTGACTTCTGCGCCGCCATGCGCGAACAGCGCCAGCTTGCGCATTTCGTTGCGTGAAGCCTGGCGATCGCCGCCGAGCAATGACATCAGCAGGGCTCGTGCATCCGGCGAAATCCGCAGGTTCGAGAGCCGCAGTTCATCGTCGATCAGCTTGGTGAGGTCGCGTTCCGTATCCGGATAGCAGGCGATCACCGCGATATTGGAGGCCTTCTCGCCGAGCTTGCGCAGCGGCGAGGTCGGGCGAAGATCACCCGCCTCGATGACGACGCGGCAATCCTTGAGGCCCATTTCGGTGAGGGTCTGCACGCCGCTCGTAAAATCCTTGGAGCCGGCGCGGACGCGAATGGCGCGGCGACCGCCGAACAGCGGCACCGTCATGGCTTCATCGACAAGAAGCGAGGGCTCGGCGGCGAGGGTATCGCCTTCCATGGTGACGAAAGCGAAGGGGTCTTTCGGATCGTCAACGGCAGATTTCAGTAGCGCCGCGCCGCGTTCGCGCACAAGCCCGGCGTCGGGCCCGTAGAGCAGAATGATCTGGCGCGCCGGATCGGGTCGCGCCAGAAAACCGTCAACTTCCTGCGTGCGCAGCGCGACCACGTTCGATAATCCGATTCAGCAGCAGATCAGGAGCCGGAATAGAAGTATGAGGCGAGCCTGGTCTGGATATGGTCGGCAACTTCCTGCGCAGCGCGATCCTCGGCATCGCGGAAGGCGCGAGCGCGGGCAAATCGCTGCATCTGGCCCGGGATGTCATAGGTCACCCGCGAGAAGGTGTTGCCGGTCATGACGACCTTGCCGGACTCGATCTCGACGAGCTGATAGCTGGCGTCGATGCCGTAGTTTTCGCTGGTTGGCAGCTGGCTGTTCGGGTCGACCAGCAGGGAGCTGCGGCTGGTGTTAAGCCGCAGGTTCAGCTGGTGCGTCGAAGGTCCACCCACGCCGGAGCCATACAGCTTGAACATCAGCGCGTTGCGGATCTCGACGCCGACACGCGCGACGATCGAGGTGTTAGGCACGTTCAGCGGCGGAACTTCAACGCCGGCAAGCTTCTCGCGCAGTGCTGGCGAGCCGTCACGCTTTTCAGCGTACATCGGCTGGAAGCAGCCCGCCGTCAGCGCGCCAAGGGTGGCAATGACGAGCAGTCGAACTGCGAGGCGCGGTTTAGCCCACGACATTGATGATCCTTTGCGGAACGATGATGAACTTGCGAACCGGTTTCCCATTCAATGCCTGTTTTACTGCATCGAGCGCCAAAACGGCAGTCTCAATTTCCGCATTGGGCATATCCGCCGGAATGGTGATCTCGGCGCGTTTTTTACCGTTGATCTGAACCGGCAGGGTGATGCTGTCGTGCACCAGCAGGTCCCGCTCGACGGTCGGCCACAGCGCTTCCGATACCAGGCCGGGTTGGCCAAGCGCCGCCCAGCATTCCTCCGCCAGATGCGGCATCATCGGGTGGAACAGCTGCGTCAGGACAATAGCCGCCTCATTCAGCGCCCAGACCATGTCCGGCGCGGGCGACGAAGCCTTCGCGAGCGTTTCGGCGAGATCATTGGTGAATTCGCGGATATGCGCCAGGCAGACGTTGAAATGCAGCTTCTCGATGCCGACCATGACCTTGTCGAGCGCGCTATGGGCCGCGCGACGCAGCGCAAGGGCATCCGGGCCGAACGCGGCGGGCTTGTCGCCAGGCTTGCCGAGTGCGGCGACTTCGTTGACCAGTCGCCACAGGCGCTGCACAAAGCGCGACGCGCCCTGCACGCGTTCCTCGCTCCAGATCACGTCGCGATCGGGCGGCGAGTCGGACAGCATGAACCAGCGAGCGGTGTCGGCGCCATAAGTGGCGATGATGTCGTCCGGGTCGACCGTGTTGCGCTTCGACTTCGACATCTTCTCGATCGAGCCGATTTCCACCGCTTCACCGGTTTCCGTCAGCGTCGCGCGGCGGTTGTCGCCATCGCCGGTGATGGTGAGTTCGGCCGGCGAGGCATAGCTGCCGTCTTTCTTGCGATAGATTTCGTGAACGACCATGCCCTGCGTAAACAGGCCGGCGAAGGGCTCGTCAAAGTTGACGTGGCCGGTCGCCTTCATCGCACGGGTGAAGAAGCGGCTGTACAGCAGATGCAGAATCGCATGTTCGACGCCGCCGATATACTGATCGACCGGCATCATCCGGTTGACGACATCCGGCGTGGTCGGCGCGTCGGCGTTCCACGGATCGGTGAAACGGGCGAAGTACCATGACGAAGTCGACGAAGGTGTCCATGGTGTCGGTTTCGCGGCGCGCCGGCGCTCCGCAGCACGGGCAGGGCACGTTCTTCCAGGTCGGATGGCGATCCAGCGGATTGCCGGGACGGTCGAATTCGATGTCGTCGGGCAGCTGAACCGGCAGATCCTTCTGCGGCACCGGCGTAACGCCGCATACTTCGCAGTGGATGATCGGAATCGGGCAGCCCCAATAACGCTGACGCGAAATGCCCCAGTCCCGCAGGCGGAAGTTGACCTTGCGCTCGGCCACGGGGCGACCGTTGCGCTGCTCGGTCTCGAGCCGGACCGTCACGTCTTCCTTCGCTTCGGCGATGGTCTTGCCGTCGAGGAAGCGCGAATTGATCATGCGACCGTCGCCGTCATAGGCGGTGTCGGTGATGACGAAGGTCGCCGGGTCCTGGCCTTCTGGGCAGACCACGGGCGTATTGCCGAGGTTGTACTTGTTGACGAAGTCGAGGTCGCGCTGGTCATGCGCCGGGCAGCCGAAGATGGCGCCAGTGCCGTAGTCCATCAGCACGAAGTTGGCGACATAGACCGGCAGCGTCCAGTTCGGGTCAAGCGGATGCACCGCCTTGATGCTGGTGTCGAAGCCCTGTTTCTCCGCGGTATCGATCGCTTCCTGCGCGGTGCCAGTTTTGTGGCATTCGTCGATGAAAGCGGCGAGGCCGGGGTTGGTCTTGGCGATCTTGGCCGCGAGCGGATGATCCGGCGACAGCGCGAGAAACTTGGCGCCGAACAGCGTATCGGGCCGGGTCGTGAAGATTTCGAGTTCGTTTTCGCCGGATGGCGTGGTCGCCGCGTCAAGCGCGAAGCGGACCAGCAAGCCTTCCGAGCGGCCGATCCAGTTGCGCTGCATCAGGCGCACCTTGTCCGGCCAGCGATCGAGGCCATCGAGCGCTGACAGCAGCTCCTCGGAATAATTCGAGATCTTGAAGAACCACTGCGTCAGCTCGCGCTGTTCAACCAATGCGCCGGAACGCCAGCCGCGGCCGTCGATTACCTGCTCGTTGGCGAGCACGGTCATATCGACCGGGTCCCAGTTGACCTTGGACTGCTTGCGCTCGACAAGGCGAGCCTTCAGGAAATCGAGGAACATGCGCTGCTGGTGCTTGTAATAGCTCGGGTCGCAGGTGGCGATTTCCCGGCTCCAGTCCAGCGACAGGCCCATCGATTGCAACTGGCCGCGCATGGTGGCGATGTTTTCGTAGGTCCAGGCCTTCGGATGCACCTTGTTGGCCATTGCGGCGTTTTCCGCCGGCATGCCGAAAGCGTCCCAACCCATCGGGTGCAGCACGTTATAACCGCGGGCGCGCATGCTGCGGGCGACCACGTCGCCCATGGTGTAATTGCGTACGTGCCCCATATGAATGCGCCCCGAAGGATAGGGGAACATCTCGAGCACGTAGTATTTGGGGCGGGTGTCCGAGTTTTTGGTGGCGAAAATCGCCTGCTGATCCCATTCGCGCTGCCAACGGAGTTCGGCTTCGCGGGCGTTGTATCGTTCGGTGCTCATGATCTTCGGGAATCCGCAGGCGTTCAAACAACAGAAAGGGCAATCGAACGGGAAAACGTCGGGTTTTCGGTTCGAATATGGTGCTATGGCGTGCGACTAGGCCACAAATGCCCGCATTAGGTCAATGGTTTAAGGCTGTCACCACGGGCTTTGGCGCACGGCGGTCGCGTCCGGGCGGCAGGTTCACAACCTCCAGGGCGGGGCTGTTTGGCACCACCATATTGCGGCCATTGCGTTTGGCCGCGTAAAGCGCCGCGTCAGCGCGCTCGATCAGTTCATGGGAGCTTTGCGAGCCATGCGGCTGGGTCGATGCAAAGCCGACGCTGACGGAAACGATGCCGTGGCTGCTGGTTGGATGCGGAATGGCCAGTGCTGCAATTGCGCTGCGGGTCATCTCCGCCACCCTCGCGGCTTTGACGATATCGGCGCCCGGCAAGAGGATACAGAATTCCTCGCCGCCGTAGCGGGCAGCAAAACCGTCGGTACATTCTGCAACCTCGGCGAGGCAGATGCCGACAGTCGACAGGCAGGCATCACCGCGTACATGGCCATACTGATCGTTGTATAGCTTGAAGTGATCGATATCGATCATCAGCAGGGCCAATTCGTCGTTTGTGCGCCAGGCGGTATCCCACTCGATCTCGAGCTGAACCTGCATGCCCCGGCGGTTGGCCAGTCCGGATAGCGGATCGCTTACAGCGATCTTGGTGAGATGATCATTGCTGGCGCGCAGTTCAGCCTCGCGGCCGCGTAATTGCGCCGCCATGCCATAGAGAGCCCGCGCCAGTGGCTGGAATTCGACCGGCATATGGTCACCGCTTGCGGGCGCGGACCAATTGCCTTGTCCAAACCGCGTCGCCATGCGTCGCAAGTGATTGATCGGCCGCATGATCAGCTGGTCAGCAGCGACAGTCGCGCCCAGCAGCATCACGACCAGGATCACCGCAAGCTGCAAATAGATCTTCAGAATCTGGTTATTGGCGGACCGCGAAAACGAATTGGTGTCGATCGACACGACAAGTCGGGCGCCGTCCCCAATGGAGTTGGCGTAGATAACTGACAACGCCACGCCGTTCTGCGTTGTGACGCTTAATTCGCCGGTGCGCTGCGCCGTCTGTGCCGAATGTCGCTGGATCGCATGCAGGATCTGCGGATTGTCCATCGTCTCGCCAATGCGGGACCGAAGCTTGCTAGGTGCAGCCAGGACGGTGCCGGAATTATCCACCAGCACGGCTTGAACACCCTGGATGCCGCCCAGTCCGTTCAGCAGATCGGACAACCAGGCGATGTTGATCGACGCGAGGATGACGACCGGCTCCGAACCGCTCAAGGGCGAGGCGCTGTAGGCGGCGCGCAGCATCGGCAGGTTGGACGGGCCAAACAGGACGTAGTCGCTGACGATCGCGTCCGGCTTGGTCAGCGCTCGCTGAAAATAGCCGTGCGCGGAGATATTGCGCGGCTCCAGCAGGCGTAGCGGGCGGATCGAGCAGAGAATGATGCCTTGATGATCGACCACCTGAAGATTGTTGAGCCAGGGCAGGTCCTCAGCCAACGCCGCCTTCCAGGCGTCGCATGTGTTGTTGCGTTCACGCAACGCCGCATACAGATAGCTCGCAGGCTTCAAAATCGCGGAGACCGTGAGCAGGACCTCCTTCTGAACCGCCTTGAATTGCTGCGGGATCCGGGAGAATTCCTGGCGAGCTTGCTCGATCTGTTCGGCACGATCGGTCTGCAAGGACTGAATCCGCTCAACCATTAAAGGCCCAGCGATGATGCACGCGAACAGGATCAGCCGCGCACGAACGCCGAACTGCTTGCGAATCCAGACTTTCTTGCGATTGAAGGCGATGCGTGACATCCTGACTCCGTTCCCGCGCATATGCGTACCGACAAGTATTCAAGATCTCTTTCTGGGAACCCTTAAAATCCTCGATATCCAGATAAAAATCGCCCCTGGATTGTTGATGAGTGGTTATAGAGTTTAAAGTTGTTGACCGAACCTTCACCGCAAACGGCTTTTGAGCAGGTCGAACTGGAGATTCTCCGTGCGTGCCAGGCTGCAAAACGCCCGCGCAGCTCCGTCAGCCTGATTGCTGTCTCGAAAACCTTCGAAGCCGAAGCGATTGCGCCAGTGATCGCAGCCGGGCAACGGCTGTTCGGCGAAAACCGTGTCCAGGAAGCCAAAGCCAAGTGGCCAGCGCTCAAACTGCAGCAGCCCAACGTCGAGCTGCATCTGATTGGGCCGCTGCAGTCGAACAAGGCCAAGGAAGCTGTCGCGCTGTTCGATGCGATCCATTCGGTCGATCGTGCGAGCCTGTGTGAAGCGTTGCGCAAGGAGTTGTCGGCGCAGGGCCGTCAACCGACGCTGTTTGTGCAGTTGAATACGGGCCTTGAGCCGCAAAAAGCCGGGATCCACCCCGCTGACGCGGATGATTTTATCGCCCGCTGCAAAAGCGAATATGGCCTGATGATTTCAGGCTTGATGTGCATTCCACCAGCGGATGAGGCGCCGGCGCCGCACTTCGCGCTGACTGCGGAAATTGCAGCGCGCAACGGGATCGGCCTGTTGTCGATGGGCATGAGCGCGGATTTTGCCGTGGCCATTGCCCACGGCGCGACCCACATCCGGGTTGGTTCGGCCATTTTCGGCCATCGTTGACGCCAGGCCTGCGCGGGACGCTAGCTCATTCCGATTTTGATCCGCGTATTCTGGTCGAGCACCTGCAATAACCGCAGCATCGACGCCTTGGTCATGCCAACACAGCCCGCCGTCGGGGCGAAGCCTGGTCGTGCAAGGTGCATGAACACCGCGCTGCCGCGCCCGGCGATCCTTGGGCGAGCGTTATGGTCGATCTCGATGATGAAGTCATAGAGGTGATCGTCGCGCTGCAGGCGGTCGCCTGTCGAGTTCGGGGGTGAGCTTGATCGGGCGGTTGTAATTGGCGTCGCCGGGCGTTTCGCACCAGCCGTCGGTCGAGGTGATCCGGCGCAGCGGAAGCCTCGTAATCGGTCGGGTGTGACGATCTGCGCGCCACCACACCCTCAAGGGCCTGTAGATTCCGCGCGGCGTGCCGCCATCGCCTTCCCGCTTGTTGGCTATGATACCGCCCCTCCCGAGGGCGACCGGTATCACCAGGTTGCCGATATGCAGGGAGCCCCGTAGCTTATCTCCGGGCTTCGCGTTAATGATTGCATGATCACACGAGGTATCACGGAAGTTTGTCCGGTAAGCTACCGAAAGGCTGCCGTTTCTCATCTGAACAAGGTTCTCCGGTACATAGCATTTGTCCTAAATAGATGTTCGAGTTTACGAACTACATTCTGAAATTTCTTCAAGCATTTCCTGCGTGAGCGGCTTGAGTTCGATATTGTTTTGGAAAGTTGTCAGTTTACTCCTGTCTCGTCGGTTATTATTACGAACGGCGCTATAAGGAACAAAGTCATGCCTAACGCCCGCAAGATCCTGATCGTGGACGACGATTTTGATCTGCGAGAAGCGCTGGTCGAACAATTGTCGCTTCACGATGAGTTCGAGGCTTCCGCGGTTGATACAGGCGCCAAGGGTGTCTTGGCTGCCAAGGCGAGCTCGCCCGACCTCGTTCTGATGGACGTCGGCTTGCCCGATACCGACGGTCGTGAGGTTGTGCGCAGCCTGCGGAAGGGTGGCTTCAAAGCTCCGATCATCATGTTGACGGGGCATGATACCGACTCCGACACCATTCTCGGGCTGGAATCCGGCGCCAACGATTACGTCTCCAAGCCGTTTCGCTTTGCCGTGCTTCTGGCGCGCATTCGCGCCCAACTGCGTCAGCACGAGGCAAGCGAAGACGCTGTCTTCACCGTTGGCCCTTACAGCTTCCGCCCCGGTTCGAAAATGCTGACCGACGCCAACGCCCGCAAGGTGCGGCTGACCGAGAAGGAAACGGCGATCCTGCGTTTCCTGTATCGTGCCGGGCAGTTGCCGGTATCGCGCGAAACCTTGTTGCAAGAGGTTTGGGGCTATAATTCCGGCGTCACGACCCACACACTTGAGACGCATATTTATCGGCTCCGACAAAAGATCGAACGCGATGCTGCGAACCCGGAAATTCTGGTGACGGAAGCCGGTGGATACAAGTTGGTGCCGTGATACGATTCCGGCCTGATTTTCGCTGGAATGAGCGGCAGGTTTGTATCCCGACCAACCGGTATTTGATGTCAATCGAAGATGATGTTGCGCTGCTGGAACGCGTTCCGACCCTGCGATTGCTGGGCGCCGAAGCATTGCGCGTGCTTGCGATCGGGTGTGAGCAGAAAGAGTTCGCCCGCGGCGCGATGCTGTTTCGCGAAGGCGACGCTGCAGATTGCGGCTTCATCGTTCAGAGCGGCTCATTTCGCCTGACAGCCGAAGCGAGTATGCAACGGCTTGCGCCGCTTGGCCCAGGCGAGATCATTGATGAGACCGCGCTGCTGGTGCCGACGACGCGGTCGAGCACCGCGATCGCGGTGGAATACTCCAGCGCAATCCGGATCGCACGCACGATGTTTCACCGCGTGCTCGAGAGCGATCCCGCAGCGGCGGTGCGGCTGCGCGACGCGATGGCGAACCGCGCCAATGTGATCGCTGACGAGCTGTCGGCGGTCCGTAATATCTTCAAGTAACGCCAAGTATTCCCGCGCCGCCAATAGACAGCGAACACACCGCGGCCAATATCAGAGGTCGAAGACGGCTGTCACAGGAACATGATCGGACGGCCGGTCCCAGCCTCGCGCATCGCGCAGGATGTGAAAATCCGTGACCTTGTCAGCGAGCGCCGGCGACACCCAGATGTGATCGAGACGCCGGCCGCGATCAGCCGCATTCCAGTCCGCCGCGCGATAGCTCCACCAGCTGTAGACTTTTTCATCCATCGGGATGCGGGCGCGCGCGACATCGACCCAGCCGCCTTCCTTGACGATGGCGAGCAGCTTGTCGCATTCGATCGGCGTGTGCGACACGATTTTCAGCATCTTCTTGTGCGACCAGACGTCATGCTCGTGCGGCGCAACGTTGAGATCGCCGACAAGGACGTGCCGGGCGTCGCCACGTGGGTGCAGCGCGTCGCAGTCCTTCATTTCGTCGAGAAACGCCAGCTTGTGCGCGAACTTCGGGTTCAGCTCCGGGTCAGGGATATCGCCGCCAGCCGGAACGTAGAAATTATGCAGCACCAGCGGCGTTGAGAACCCGGCCTTGGCGTTGAACTCAACGCTGATGTGCCGCGCATCGGGGATGCCACAGAAGGAGCGTTTGTCGAAGCTGTCGAACGGCGCTTTCGAGATGATCGCGACGCCGTGGTAGCCCTTCTGACCGTGAAGAGCGATGTGCTGATAACCCAGCTCATGAAAGGCTTCTGTCGGAAACAGCTCTTCCTGACATTTGATCTCCTGAAGGCACAGCACATCGGGCTGATGATCGCGCAAGAACTGCGTCACCAGGTCAATGCGCAGCCGCACGGAATTGATGTTCCAGGTCGTCAATGAAAGGCGCATGGGAGTCCGGGGAAATTCGACGTGGGAAAGGAGCGCGGGCGCGCAGCACAGCCCATGTCTAGATCATGCAGGCGGCGAGGTGAAGCCTGTCAGCCCGGCTGTCCCGCAGGCTGATGCTCAAATCGATTATTGAACAGGGCTGGAGCGGTCCGACCGGCGTAGCGCGCTGCCACGACCGGTGGGCTTAGTTGCTGCCCGGATATCGGGTGTGGTCGATCCTGAACAGGCCCGGGTCGAGTTTCTTCGATCCATCGATGTTGTAGATCGCGACCGTGGTGTCGTAGCCCTGCGGATCGGTGATGGTCCACTGCTTGAGCTGATTGTCCTTGTTGCTCACCATCAACATCAGGCGCGAGGTGCCGACCAGCGGGTTCTTCTCTTCAATCGTGACGGAGGTGTAGAGGTCGTCAGCGGTCACCGCGACGACATTGGTGTCACGCATCAGGTCGATCCGGTCCGCCAGCAAATAGCGCAGCGGCGTTTGCGACAGCGGATAGATATCCTGCGTCGCCAGCTTGCGGTCGCGCACTGCAAGGCTGGAGCCGTCGGCGACCATGGCGATGGTCGTCGGCTCATCATATTCGAACCGAACCTTGCCCGGCTTCTGGATGTAGAATTCGCCCGTCGTGCGGCTGCCGTCCGGGCCGATCTGCACGAAATTTCCGCTCATTGAGGTCAATGCCGTCAGATAGGCGCTGACGCGTGCCGCCTGCGCCTTCTGATTGGCGTCGAACGACATGAAGATGCTGGCCGGCGCGTGCCGCCGCGGGTTCGGAATGATCGGAATGGGCGCTTGCTGCTGCGGTTTGTTCGCCGCGATCTGCAGTGGTGCGACCGGCGCAGCCGTGCGGATCGTGGTCGTCGACACCGGAATAGCTATGGGCGCTTGCGACAAGGGGGCTGCGGCGAGCTGGATCGGTTGCAGGCGCTCCCTGGGCGCCGGGCGTGGCAGCGGGACGGCCTCGGCGTGCGCGCCAAGGCTTGATGCGCAGATGGCAAGTGCAATCACGGCACAGGCGCACGAGCGGCCCATCGGCCGGGGGGCGGGTCGCTGGGCAATGAATTGCAACGCACGTCTCATCTAGGCGTATCCTGTCCGGCGGGCTGCGCGTCATGTTTGACACGGCGTTCCCGAGTGAAGAATTGGCCGATGGCGAAATGCCGCCATCGACGGTCGTGACGTCGGAGGATGTGCCATGCACGGCCGACGGGGGGTGGGCAAGATCCTTGCCCGCAGTGGCAATTACCTCGCCGCTATGGCGATTTCGCGGCCCGGTGGCCGCGACAGCTTCCGGCCTAGAAGCTGTTGTTGTCCTCTTCCTCGATCAGGATTTCCCGCTTGCCCGCATGATTAGGCTGGCCAACGATACCTTCCTGCTCCATCCGCTCCATCAGCGAGGCTGCGCGATTGTAGCCGATTTGCAACCGGCGCTGGATATAGCTGGTCGAGGCCTTGCGGTCGCGCTTGACGATGGCGACCGCCTGCTGGAACAGGTCGCCGCTGTCGCTGCCGCCCATGGATGTGGCGTCAAATACCGCGCCATCTTCCTCGGCCGGTTCTTCCGCCGTCACGGCTTCGAGGTATTCCGGCTGCCCCTGGGTCTTGAGGTAGTTGACGATCTTCTCGACTTCCTCGTCCGACACGAACGGGCCGTGGACGCGGCTGACGCGGCCGCCGCCGGCCATGTACAGCATGTCGCCCTGGCCGAGCAGCTGCTCGGCGCCCATTTCGCCAAGGATCGTGCGGCTGTCGATTTTCGACGTCACCTGGAATGAGATACGGGTCGGGAAGTTCGCCTTGATCGTACCGGTGATGACGTCGACCGATGGTCGCTGCGTCGCCAGGATAACATGCAGGCCAGCCGCACGCGCCATCTGGGCGAGGCGCTGCACCGCGCCTTCGATGTCCTTGCCGGCGACCATCATCAGGTCGGCCATTTCGTCGACGATGATGACGATGTAGGGCAACGGCTCGAGATCGAGCTTTTCCTCTTCGTAGATTGCCTTGCCGGTTTCCTTGTCGAAGCCGGTGTGGACGCTGCGGGTCAGCTCCTCGCCGCGTTCCTTGGCCTCGCGCAGCCGCGTGTTGTAGCCGTCTATATTGCGGACACCGAGCTTGGCCATGCGCTTGTAGCGCTCTTCCATTTCGCGCACCGCCCACTTCAGGGCGACAACGGCCTTCTTCGGGTCGGTCACGACAGGCGTCAACAGATGCGGAATGCCGTCGTAGACCGAGAGTTCAAGCATCTTCGGATCGACCATGATCAACCGGCACTGATCCGGGCGCAGGCGATAGACCAGGCTCAGGATCATGGTGTTGATCGCAACCGACTTACCCGAACCGGTGGTGCCGGCGATCAGCAGATGCGGCATGCGGGCGAGATCGACGATGATCGACTCGCCGCCGATGTTCTTGCCGAGGCACAGCGGCAGCTTGTGCACCGACTCGTTGGTATCCTTGGCCTGCAGCAATTCGCGCAAGTAAACTTTCTCGCGATGAGCGTTCGGCAGTTCGACGCCGATGGCGTTGCGGCCGGGCACCACTGCTACACGCGCCGACAGTGCGCTCATCGAACGGGCAATATCATCGGACAGGCCGATCACGCGCGATGACTTGATGCCTGGCGCAGGCTCGAGTTCATACAGCGTGACGACCGGGCCGGGGTTGGCCTTGACGATCTCGCCGCGCACGCCGAAGTCGCCGAGCACGCCTTCGAGCGCCCGCGAGTTGGCTTCCAGTTCCGCCTTGCTGAGCGGCTGACGATCGGCGGCGCGGGGCGCGGCCAGCATGCTGACGGAGGGCAGCTCGAAGCTGCTGGTGGTCTTGCGCGGGTTGGCCTTGTTGCGCGTCGTCGCAGCCTTCTTGCGCGGCGTTGGCGCGACGGGAGCTTCGTCAACTTCCTCGTCATCGTCTTCGTCGTCATAGCGGCTGGCGCTATGCGCCTCGTAACGATCGTCGTCGGCTTCGTCATCCTCGTCATCAACCGCGTGACGGCTGGCGCGTCGATCCTGCACATCGTCATCGTCGAAGGCGTCGTCATCATCGCGCGACGATACGACCGGTGCAGCGCGGCGCTTGCTGCCTGCAAGCGTCGGCTCCTGGCGTTCGAACGTCGCCGCCGTCTTGGGCGCACCGCTGGAAACAAAGTTGGCGTAGAGCGCTTTCGACAGCCGCACCAGACGCGCCTTGGTGTTCATCGCTGCGTGCCACAGCCAGCCGATCGACACCGAGCGACGGTCATCGTCCTCATCGTCATCGAAGGCGGTGTCGTCTTCGCTGGTAATCTCCGGATAGTCGTCGCGCGCCTTGGCGCCGTAGCCGCAGGCGATCAGGAATGTCACCGCCATCATCACGAACAGCACGAGGCCGAGGATCACCCGATACAGGAAACCCGGCGGGCCAAATACGACGGCGGGCGCGCGTACCAATGCATCGCCGACCACGCCGCCGATGCCGGTTGGCAGCGGCCACGCGCCATTGCTCGGAAAGCAGCTGGCGACGCCTGCGGCGAACACTGTGCACATCACCCAGCAGCCGGAGCGCAGCGCTTCGCGGTCGAACGGCCGATGGGTCAGCAGACGCCAGCCCCAGATCGCAACCGGCAGGATCAGCATGATCGAGCCGAGGCCGAGGATCTGCATCAACAGGTCCGCGCTGATCGCGCCAGGGTAACCGGCGATATTACGAATGCCGCGCGAGGTTGCGTGGCTGAGGCTAGGGTCGCTTACCGACCAGGTCATCAACGCAGCCGCAGCCAGCCCGGCGAGGCCAATCAGGCACAGGCCAATCAGTTCATACAGCCGTCGGACCAGTCCCTCCCGTATTGCTACGGGAAGATGTCCTACCAGGGGAATGACGCGTTCGAGCGCGGGCATGCTTCAGTCGGGCCTTGCTTTTAGTCGAGAAGAGTCACGAGTTGTCGAAGTGCTTCTGCAGTGGTTTCGGCGTCCTGCACCAGCGCAAGACGGATGTAGCCAGCGCCGGGATTGCTGCCGTCGGCCTGATAACGCGACAGGTAGCTGCCAGGAACAACCCGAACGCCAGCGTCGCGATAGAGGCTGACCGTTGCCGCTTCATCGCCGCCGTAGGCGGAGACATCGAGCCACAGGCAGAAGCCGCCATCGGGGCGGCGATAGCCGTAACGGTCGCCGAGAATGCGATCGGCGAGATCAAACTTGACGCCATACAGCCGCCGGTTCTCGACGACGTGCGTTTCGTCCTGATAGGCGGCGATGGCGACATGCTGCAGCGGCACCGGCACCTGCGGCGCGGCGACATTGCGCAGATCATGAAACGCCGCCATGAACCTGGCGTCGCCTGCAGCGAAACCGACGCGCAGGCCGGGCATGTTCGAGCGTTTCGACAGCGACTGAAACGCGACAACATTGGTGAAAGCAGGGCCAGCCTGTTCGAGCATGCTGCCCGGCGGCTTGCCGCTGTAGATTTCGGAATAGCATTCATCCGACAGCACGATGAAGCCGTAGCGATCCGCGAAGTGCTTGAGTCGTGCAAAATAGGCTGGCGTCACCACCGAGCCCTGCGGATTCGCAGGCGACGCGATGTAAAAGGCCACGGTGCGTTGCCAGGTGGCTTCGTCGATTGCATCGAGGTCAGGCAAAAAACCGGTCTCGCGCGTCGTCGGCAGGCAGATCGTCTCGCAGCCAGCGGCGCGGGCGCCCGCGCCATAGGCCGGATAAAATGGATTCGGCAGCAGGATTGCCGGTGTGCCCCTGCGCGGGCTGACGTAGCGTGCGGCGGCGATGGCGGCGAAAAACAATCCTTCGCGGCTGCCGTTCAGCGCCAGCACCTCGGTATCCGGGTTCAGCGCACGCGGCAGGTTGAAGCGTTTGCCCATCCAGGCTGCGGCGGCCTTGCGGAACGGCTCGATGCCCTTGGCGGCGGGGTAGCGGCCGAAGTCAGCGGTATGCTGGCTCAGCACATCGCTGACGAATGCGGGCAGGGCGTGCTGCGGCTCGCCAAGCGACAGGGTGATCAGCCGCTTCGCTGGTTGATAGGGCGCTAGCAGTTCAGTCAAGCGGGCAAACGGCGAGCGCTCGCTGTTAAGAGGGACTGCGCTCCGCGCCGCGGGGATTGAAGCGGATATTTCCATTCCTGCGCCAGCACTTTCACGACACCGGCACGCGGGATTGGCCGGACGAATGAGACCCGAGCACCATAGATGCGGCGAGGTTAAGACGCGATTAACCATCGGGCTTCGATCTGATTTTGCTGCGCTTTACCGCTGGGCGGGTTCCATGGCTGCCTCCGCAGTGCGCGCTAAAAGGAGGCCCCGGTGCGACCAGAGCCTCCTTCATCCGGTGGTGCGGCGCCCGGGCCATCGCCCGGCCGTTAGCCCTGCGCGCTGAGCATGCGTTGACGCGCTACATGTTGTAGGCGCGCTCGCCGTGCTCGGCGATGTCGAGACCCTCGCGCTCGCGTTCCGGCGCAACCCGCAGGCCGATCGTCAGATCGACCAGCTTGAACAGGATGACCGAGCCGACGCCGCTCCACACGATTGCGACGAGGACACCCATCAGCTGCGCGCTGAGCTGACCTGCCATGGTGTAGCCTTCGACGCCAACGCCGCCGAGCGAGGTGCTGACGAACACACCGGTGAGGATCGAGCCGACGATGCCGGCGATGCCGTGGACGCCGAACACGTCGGCGCTATCGTCGTAGCCGAATGCGTTTTTGATCGAGGTGCAGAACAGGAATGAGATCGCGCTGCCGGCGATGCCGATCACAATGCCGCCGATCGGGCCGACCAGCCCCGCCGCAGGGGTGATCGCGACCAGCCCGGCGATGACGCCCGAGACGCTGCCGAGCAGCGACGGCTTGCCCTTGACGGTCCATTCGACGAACAGCCAGGTCAGGGCTGCCGCCGCGGTCGCCAGCAGGGTGTTGATGAGGGCGAGCGCCGCAATGTCATTGGCGGCGAGCGCCGATCCGCCGTTGAAGCCGAACCAGCCGATCCACAGCAGGCCCGCGCCGATGAAGGTCATCGTCAGGGAGTGCGGCGCCATTAGCTCGCGGCCGAAGCCGATACGCTTGCCGACCATCAGCGCGCCGACCAGACCGGCGATACCCGCATTGATGTGAACGACCGTGCCGCCGGCGAAGTCGAGCGCGCCGAGCTTCATCAGGTAGCCGTCGGTCTGCCAGACCATATGCGCCATCGGATAGTACACAAACAGCACCCACAGCGCGGCGAAGGCGATCACTGCGGCGAACCTGGTGCGTTCGATGAATGCGCCGATGGCGAGCGCCGGGGTGATCGCGGCGAAGGTCATCTGGAAGGCGAAGTATACATATTCGGGGATGGTGCCGTTCACCGTGTCCTTGGCGACGCCGGAGAGGAAGGCCTTGCTGAAGCCGCCGATGAAGGGCGAGCCTTCGGTGAAGGCGAGGCTATAGCCGAACGCCACCCACATCAGCATCGAGATGCAGGTGACGACGAGCACCTGGGTCAGCACCGACAGCATGTTCTTGGATCGGGCGAAGCCGCCGTAGAACAGTGCGAGGCCGGGAACGATCATGGTTAGCACGAGGACGGTTGAGACCAGCATCCAGGCGGTGTCGCCCTTGTCCAGCACGGGCGTTGCTGCAGGCGTCTGGGCGAATGCCGCGCTCCCGAGCAGGGCTGTGAGGGCGAGGGCCGCGAGTCCTGTTCTGGCGAGACGATCCGACGTCATGAAATATACTCCTGATGTGAAACTGGCTGGGCTGCAGGCGGTCAGGGCGCGCATCAAAGCGCTGCGTTGTCGGATTCGCCGGTGCGGATGCGCACGGCCTGTTCGAGATGGGTGACGAAGATCTTGCCGTCGCCGATCTGGCCGGTGCGCGCGGATGCGACGATGGTTTCGACGGCTTCGTCTGAGAGTTCGTCAGCGACCGCGAGCTCGATCTTGATCTTCGGCATGAAGCTCACCGCGTATTCAGCGCCGCGATAGATCTCGGTGTGGCCCTTTTGGCGGCCGTAGCCTTTCACCTCGGTCACGGTCAGGCCATGCACGCCAATGGCGGTGAGGGCGTCTCGCACTTCTTCAAGCTTGAACGGCTTGATGATTGCAGTCACAATTTTCATGAGTCCGGTCCCCCGCTAACGGTGTCGCCCGGTCGATCCAGACGGCTGCGAGAGTGTTCACCAAGCGCGGTCGGTCACCACGCGGGCACACCCTGCCTGGTACTAATCAAATGCCGTGCCAGACCGAACCCCATTGTCTAAGTCGTTGTTCGCGTTCCGTAAAAACGTAGGTGCGCGCCAGCTGGGCACGCACCATTGGCGCTTAGCACAGCGCGGTAGCACGATTGCCTGAAAATTAGGCAGGCTGTTTGGGCGAGTTTTGAGAGCGAGTAGGCGTGCAAAGATCGGGCGAGGTACGATGATAGCGTAAAAGGGCGAGCGCGCTGAGTTGCTGCCGAGCTGCCTTGTTAGTCCGACACTCCACATCATTCAGTTCCGCCGATGCTTGCGCGGTCCTGCCCGCGCAAGCGATCGGCGGCGTACGATCACTCGCCCGTCTTCTCTGGCTTCGGGCGCGGGATGCGGATCGAGCCTTCCTGCGCTACGCTGGCGACCAGGGTGCCGTCCGGCTTGAAAATCGATCCGCGCGCGAGGCCGCGGCCGTTCTGCGAGCTTGGCGAGTCCTGGCTATAGAGCAGCCATTCATCGGCGCGGAACGGGCGGTGGAACCACATCGCGTGATCGAGGCTCGCGGCGAGCACACGGCCGTCGAACAGCGTTCGGCCATGCCGCGCCATCACCGCGTCGAGCAGCGAGAAGTCCGAGGCATAGGCCAGCGCGCACATATGCAAGGCCGGATCATCCGGCAGCTTGGCGGCGGTCTTGATCCAGATGTTGATGCGCCCGTCCGGAATCGCCTTGCCGTTGTAGCGCTCGAATTCGACCGGGCGCAGCTCGATCGGGCGGTCGGACTCATAATAGCGTCGGATGTAATCCGGCATCTGATGGATGGCCGGGTGGTCAGCCAGGATCTCGGCGGTGAGCTGATCCGGCCCCGGCACGTCCGGCATCGCGTCCTGATGATTGAATGAATCCGGCTCGTCGCCGTGAAATGACACCATCATCGAGAAGATGGCCTGACCGTGCTGGATCGCCGTGACGCGCCGTGTGGCATAGCTGCGGCCATCACGCAGGCGGTCCACCTGGTAGATGATCGGTATCTGCGGATCGCCGGGCAGGATGAAATAGCAGTGCAGCGAGTGCGGCACCTTGCCCTCGACCGTGCGGCATGAGGCCACCATCGCTTGTCCAATGACCTGCCCGCCGAACACGCGCTGCCAGCGCGTCTTCGGGCTTACGCCGCGGAACAGGTTTTCCTCGATCGGTTCGAGGTCGAGAATATCGATCAGATCGATGAGGCTCTTTGACATCGGGTTTCCGGCTGGTCAGATGAAAATCGCGTCACGGGCGTGGCGGATGGATAGGCATTGATTTCACGCCACGAGCGTTACCTGCTACAACGACTGCAGGATAACTGCGGTGACAACGTAGCAATTGGGCGTTTGACGAATGTTTCGCCCAGTCGTCGCCGGGTGGCAAGAGCGAGTGCAGGGTATTATGAGCGGACAACGAGGAATTGTCATCGGTGGCGGCGCCTTTGCCGGGCTGGCGCTGGCGCTGGCCCTGCGTCAGGGTCTCGGATCGGACATTCGCGTTGTCGTGGCGGACCCGGCGTTTGCCGCCCGTCCGAGCCGCGATCCGCGCGCCACGGCCGTCGTCGCCGCCTGTCGGCGCTTGTTCACGACTATCGGGGTCTGGGACGAGGTTGCCGCGCAGGCGCAGCCGATCCTCGACATGGTGGTGACTGATTCGCGGGTCGACGATGTGACACGGCCATCGCTGCTGACCTTCACCGGCGAGGTCGAGCCGGGCGAACCCTTCGCTCATATGATCGAGAACCGCTTGCTGATCGATGCGCTGGTCGCCAAGGCCGAAGCCGAGGGCGTCGAACTGCGCGCCACAGTGGTCAGCACCTATGCCGCGCGGCCCGACGGTGTATCGGTGACGCTCGGCGACGGCGATGTGATCGAGGCAGCGTTGCTGGTCGCCGCCGATGGCGCGCGTTCGAAGCTGCGCGAACAGGCTGGCATCAACACCCACGGCTGGGATTACGATCAGGCTGGCATTGTCGTCACGGTCGGCCACGAGCGTGATCACGAGGGACGGGCGGACGAGCACTTCCTGCCAGCCGGCCCGTTTGCGACGCTGCCGCTCACCGGCAAGCGCTCCTCACTGGTGTGGAGCGAGAGCCGCGCCGACGCCGCCCGGGTCATCGCGCTGCCGGAAGATGAGTTTCACGCTGAGCTGGAGAAGCGGTTCGGCCTGCGCCTCGGCGAGATCAAGGCGCTCGACAAGCCGCGCGCGTTTCCGCTCGGCTACTTTGTCGCGCGCTCGTTCATTGCCGAGCGGCTGGCGCTGGTCGGCGACGCGGCGCATGTCATCCATCCGATCGCCGGGCAGGGCCTCAATCTTGGCCTGAAGGATGTCGCCGCTCTGGCGGAATGCATCGTCGACGCGGCTCGGCTCGGCATGGACTTCGGCCAGAGCGATGTACTGGAGAATTACCAGCGCTGGCGACGGTTCGACACCGTGGCGATGGGCGTCGCAACCAATGCGCTGAACATGCTGTTCTCGAATGATTCATCGATCCTGCGCGGCGTGCGCGATTTCGGCCTCGGCCTGGTCGACCGCCTGCCGCCCCTGAAAGGTGCGTTCATCCGTCAGGCGGCCGGGCTGTCGGGCGAGATCCCGCGTCTGCTGAAGGGCGAGCCGCTGTAGCTGCAACGCACGGATGCGTAGTTCGCCGTCCGTGCGTGCGGCTACCGGGCTGCAATCCCGAGCACGAAGGCGCCGAGCGCTGTGACAAGTTCGGTGTTGAGGGCGCGATCCGGCTGATTGTAGGCGGCGCGGTTGTCAGGGAGATCCGTGACGTCGTTGAGCACGTGGTTCATGCTCTCGAGCCACAGCATCTGCGCATGTGGCGCGGCCTTGCCCAGCGCATCGAAGTCCAGCCGCGGCACCTGCAGATCCTTGCCGCCGCCGACAATCATGACAGGCAATGTCAATCCTTTGAGCGGCGTCACGGGGTCGACGTTGAATGCCGACGCGAGGCCGGGCTGCGCAACGGGCGGCATCTGCAGGGCCGGTGGCGCGTCGTGCACGATCTCGCCTGCCATGATGCGGTCGACGATGCCGGCGACCATTTGATAAACCTCCGGTGTGGACTGGCGCTGCACCTGTTCTTTCAGCAGATCGCCCTGCCGCCGCGACGTGCCGGTCAACAGGACGAGACCATCAACTGGCGCGCGTTGTGCAGCCAGCGTGGCGACCAGGGCGCCTTCGCTGTGACCGATCAGCACGATCCGTGCGAACGCATCGCGTGCACGCAGATCGGCGATCACGCGCTCGGCGTCGTCAACAAAATGCGGAAAGCGAAAGTCCTCGATCTTGCCGAACGCGGGCTTCCATGTCGGAGCGGCGCGCTTGTCGTAGCGCAGCGTCGCGATTCCCTGCGCAGTGAGCGCGTCGGACAATTTCTTCAACGTTGCCGGCTTGATTGACGGGCCGTTGCCGTTGCGATCCGTCGGGCCTGAGCCCGCGAACAGCACCGCGACCGGTGGGCGGATGACGCCGGCGGGCATGGCGAGCACAGCGTCGAGCGCGCCGATAGCGATGGCAGTTTCGGCAATCAAGGCCTGCGCAGCAGGTACGTCAGGAGCAGACATGGCCACCCTCGGGTTGAGGGTGGCCATGATAACAATCACAAGCGCCTTGGCTAGACGCATAGCCATGGCTTAGCCGAGCTTGCGGGCTTCTTCCGGCAGCATGATCGGGATGCCGTCGCGGATCGGATAGGCGAGCTTGGCGCTGGTGGAGATCAGCTCCTGGCGTGCGGCGTCATAGTCGAGCCGACCCTTGGTGAGGGGGCAGACCAGGATTTCCAGCAGCTTGGGATCAACGGGGTCGTCGATCCGATCGGTCGTCGTTGTCATCACAGGCTCCGAGTTGCGCCAAATACGATCATGATCATTGCAGTCCCGGATCGCCGCTGGTGCTTTTCCGGGCGAGGTCCATCTCGGTCACGGCAATCAGGATATCCGAACGTGTCTTGAGATCGGGGGCTTCGAGCATCGCCTGTTTCTCAGGGTTGCCGAAGGGCGACATCATCGCCAGCGCGTTGACCAGCGCTTCGTTGCGCGCCTGATCGATGCCTTCCCAATCGACCTCAAGGTTGTTGGCCTTGAGGAAAGCGGTCAGCGCCTTCAGCACCGCGTCGCGATCAACGTCGTCCTCGCCCTTGCGCGGGGTGAAGTCGTCGACAAACTCGAAGTAGTCGACCTTGCACTGGCGATAGGGTGTCTTTACCGACAGCTCTTCCAGCACCTTGAAGCGCGAGACGCCGGTCAGCTCGAGGATGTAGCGACCGTCGCCGGATTCGGCGAGCTGGGTGATGCGCCCGACGCAGCCAATGCTGTACAGCGTCGGCGCAGGGTCATCTTCCTTCGATTGCGACAGGTCCGGCTGGATCATGCCGATCAGCCGTTGGCCGCTGCGGAAGGCGTCGTCGACCATCTCGAGATAGCGTGGCTCGAAAATATTTAACGGCATCTGGCCGCGCGGCAACAGCAGCGCGCCAGACAGGGGAAACACCGGGATGATCTCCGGGAGATCCGCTGGCCCCATATACTCGGCATTGATGGGCATCGGTTTCTCCGTCTACCTCTGGACTTGAATCACTACGCGAACAAAATCGTCGACAGCCGACGGCGGCCTTCAACCGTGGCCTCATCGGTCGGGCCCCAGGCTTCGAACAATTGCAGCAACTGCTTGCGTCCGGCGTCGTCGTTCCACTTGCGGTCGCGTTTGACGATCTCAAGCAGCTGGTCGGTTGCTTCAACGCGCTGGCCTGCGCCATTCAGCGCGGTGGCAAGATCGAAACGCGCCTGATGGTCGAGCGGATCGGCAGCAACCTTGGCTTCAAGCTCGGCGATCGGGCCGACGGCGCTGGCCTGATCGATCAGATCAATGGCAGCCTGCACGGATTTGACGGCAGCGTCCTCGCGCATGTTCTCGGGAATCGTCTCAAGCATCTGCTTGGCCTGATCGACGGCGCCGCCCGTGACGTAACATTTTGCGAGGCCGGCGATTGCCTGGACATTGGTCGCGTCCGCGCGGATCACTTCGGAATAGACGGCGGATGCATTGGCGAGGTCGCCTTCGGCGGCGAGCGCTTCAGCTTCCTGAATCAATTCAGCGGCGGTTGGCTCGGCGCCCGGCATGCCTGCGGTCAGCTTGTCGATGAACGCCGTAATCTGGCTTTCCGGCACCGCGCCCATGAAGCCATCGGCGGGCTGGCCATTGACGAATGCGATCACGGCAGGGATCGACTGAATGCCCATCTGCCCCGGGATCTCGGGGTTCTCGTCGATGTTCATCTTCACGAGCTTGACGCGGCCCTTGGCTGCGGTAACGGCCTTCTCGATGATCGGCGTGAGCTGGCGACACGGGCCGCACCACGGCGCCCAGAAATCGATCAGCACCGGCTGATGCTTTGATTCTTCGATGACGTCGGCCACGAAAGTGCGCGTCGTGGTGTCCTTGATCAGGTCTGCCGGAGCCTGCGCAGTCGGAGTGCCGTCTTGATCGATGAGTGTCACAGTGATCCTCGCCTCGTGCGTCGAAAGAAGTCGCCCGTTCTAGCACGGGTTGGAACATAAATGGCGACAGGCTTTGCAATTTGCAATGCGACGGAACAGCTGTTCGCCATCCTCAAGGTGAGGCCAGCCGAACCCGCTGGCACGTTTTTGCACAGCGAAAACAGGGCCGCGCAGAAATCGTGTTCCCGTCAAACAAAAATGTCATGAGACCTGTTGCATTCCTCCGAACCTTTTGGCATACGTCTGCCCGTCGGCAGCGACCACGTCGCGGCGGACACGGATGCGGGTGTAGCTCAGTGGTAGAGCACGACCTTGCCAAGGTCGGGGTCGAGGGTTCGAACCCCTTCGCCCGCTCCAATTCAGATCTTGCCCAGGCAAGAAACTGAACGGAATACGTATCCATGACAAGCCGCCGCAAGGCGGCTTTGTCGTATCTGGGTGACGTGAAACCCGGATGGGATTGGCCAGATACCGCCGGTATTTTAAGCGGAACTTTTCCTTTTGAACGAACGCGCGAAGCTGCCGCCCGACGCATTGCGCATCAGGCGGCTGATTGCTTTCATCAGAAGCGGTAGCTTACGCCGACCTGGAAATTATGAAACGACAGCCGTTCCGACCGGTGCTCGTATGACCAGATAGCGGACGGCCGGTGCGTGAATGTTGCGCTGCCAAAATCGACATATTGGTACTGGCCGCGAACGCGCCAGTGATCGGTGAGGGCATATTCATAGCCGCCGCCCAGGGTCCATCCGGACAACCACAGGAATCGGTTTCCGGCAGCCGGGTATCGCCAGCCTCGACGTGTCCGTAGGCGTAACCTGCCGTCATGTAGATCAGGGTGCGATCAAATCCGACGCCGAAGCGGCCCTTCACGGTGCCGAGCTGATCAATCTTGCGCGTGTTGACGCCGCCCATCGCACCCTTGTCGTCGCCGGTGATATTGGCGGCGGAGTAATCGGCTTCAACGTCGAGCACGAAATTGCTGTTGCCCTGGTACAGATAGCCGACGTGACCGCCGCCGGTGATGCCGCCGTAGTTATTGACGCCATCGACATACCAGGGCTGGCGCGTGTGTGGTGGGTTGATCATCAGGAAACTGTAGGCGTTGGCCGTGTTGCCGTCGGCATAGCCAAGCTGAGCACCAGCGTAGAGCCCGGTCCAGTTATAGGTCTGCGGCATCGCTGGTCCGGTCGGGCGCGCGGAAAGGTCCGCCGCGTAACTGTTAAAACTGATTGCACAGAGCGAGACGGTTGTTAGGAAGCGCAGCATAGTCATCACCAGTTTCTTATTATTTGGGGGTTAGTAGTGCAGTAACTATATTGAGAAAACAGTTAAAGCCAAACGAAACCACTATGACTAAGGGTTTGATTTCTTGTTTAGCGCGGGGTTCAGCGCGCCTCTGGTGTCGAAGTACCGAGCGTCGGAAGAAAGCCACGGCGCGGTTGAAGCGCTTCGAGCCAGCCCGGCTGTGCTCCCGTGATGCGGCATAAGCGCAGCCCGCAAACACTGGCGTTGTTGATCTCGGCGGGAAAGTCCGGCACGGAGTCGGCGCCGTGTCGGCGAATCGCGCGCCCGATCTCATGCCGATGCCGTGATCGGAGAGGAGACGTGCTTGAATTCCTCCCGGCAACGTCCGACAATCGCTCAACAAGAACGCCGTGCGAGGCACGCCATGTCTGAAATCACCAACAATAATCTGGAAATTGCGCGGCGCGCCAACGATCAGGCGCGCGCGGATTTTGCGACTTGGGTGATGATGGCGAAGCTGAACGGGATTGATACGCTGTCCGCCCAGGCGCAAACCTATCTTGCAGAGCACAAGAAGCTTGCGGCCTTTCCGCAGGCAACTGAGCGCGAAGCATCGGAAACGGTGATCCACCGCGTCTATCTTGGTTATTATACCGAATTGGGCGGCACAGGATCGCCGCCCGACCTGCAAAGCGTAAAGAGATATCCCGCCATGCCCGCCGAGCCAGAGAACAACAACGTCACGCCATTCCGGAAGGTCCGAAAGGATGCGCCGCCGCCAAAGCCGGCGCGCAAGATGCCTGTCGGGCTGATTTTCCTGGCGCTCGTCGTGGTGGTCGTTACGTTCAATTTTCTGACGCGCGGGACGCCGTAACCCAGATTTGATATCAGAGCGTGGCTGGACGTCATGGGTGCGATGCGCAGATGGCTGCGCTTATGCAGTTTGCCGATGATCAGGTTGCGACCGTGTAAAATTCATCCCGCGAGTTCCAGCACCCGTCGATCATTGTTACGGCGACGCATGTCGACGTGATGCGCGCGATCTAGGTTGGTTCAACATCGAACAGCGTTAGCGTCGAAGCCGAAGTCGCCTGCCGATCAAACTTCATCCAGATCACTATCAACGATCATGACCGGCCAGCCGCGTTGGCGCTGCAACAACGTCGCTTCGCAATTGCTCATTCTGTTGGAGATGGCGGAGACGCTTTTCCCGCCGTCAGGGTGTGTTACGCTGAACCTGTCTGGTGGTTCGGCCAGACAGATGCACGATCTATTCCTCCACTTGTTCATAACAATGAAACGCGCAGCCTTGTGCTGCAAAGGGAGTGAAGCGATGACATCGATATCCTGTCGATCTGTACTGGCGTGCGCGGCGTTGATCACTGTGTTCGGATTGGGATCAGCGGTCGCCCAGCAGAAGCTGAAGTCCTACGAATCCGGCACGAAAGAATTCTGGACCAATCCGCCTGACGACTGGTTTCTGGGCGATGAGACGGAGGCACAGCGCGGCCAGGCCCCGCCGTCAGGTCCGCCGACCGGCGCATCAGACGCCGAGCTCGCGGCGATGATGAAGAAGATCAAACTGCCCGATGGCTTCAAGATCGAGGTCTATGCATCGGGCGTGTTGTCGGCGCGGCAGATGGCCTGGGGCGACAAGGGCACGCTGTTTGTCGGTTCGTTCGGCGTTGGCAACGTCTATGCGATCACTGACAAGGGCGGCAAGAAAGAGGTCAAGACGATCCTCAAGGGCATGAAGATGCCGACCGGGCTCGCCTTCCTCGGCAAGGATCTCTACGTCATCGATATCGACAAGCTGATCAAATACGAAAACGCCGAGGACAATCTCGATAACCTTGGCAAGGGCAAGGTCGTCTATGACGACATGCCATCCTACGTCGCTCACGGCTGGAAGTATCTCGCGGCGGATAAGGACGGCTGGTTCTATATCCCGTTCGGTCCTCCCTTCAACATCGGCCTGCCGCCAACCAGCCTGTCGCAGATCCGCCGGGTCGATCCGAAAACCGGCAATGCCGAGCTGGTCGCGCTCGGCGTTCGCAATAGCGTCGGCGGCGATGTTGATCCACGCTCCGGCAAATACTGGTTCACTGAAAATGCGCGGGACTGGATCAGCAATGACATGCCGAGCGACAAGCTCAACATGATCTCGAAGCTGGGCGAGCACTTCGGCTATCCCTATTGCCACCAGGGCGACATGCCAGATCCGAAGTTTGCGATGGGCCACAAGTGTGATGAGTTCACGCCGCCGGTGGTCAATCTCGGGGCGCACGTCGCGCCGCTCGGCATGAAGTTCTACACCGGCGATCAGTTCCCCGCTGACTACAAGAACAACATCCTGATTGCTGAACATGGTTCGTGGAACCGCGCGAAGTATCAGGGCGCACGGATCACCCGGATTGAAGTCGGGCCGGATGGCAAGAACCCGAAGTCGTCGGTGTTCGCGTCAGGCTGGATCGAGGGCGACACCGGATATCTGGGGCGGCCGGCGGATATCGTGCTCGCCAAGGATGGCGCGATCCTGATCGCAGACGACTGGGCTGGCGCGATCTACCGCGTCAGCTACGCGAAGTAACGCATCGACCTGCTGCGGCGTTGAACAGCGCCGCAGCAGTCTTCCGCATCAGACATGCGAGCAGACGGGATCGTGAGACATGACGGTGCGTGCGTGGTTGCTGCCTGTGACGTTGGGTGCTGTGGTTGCCTGCTCGATCAACGCTGGATTGGCGCAAGCCGCCGATGTATCGGCGGGCAAGGCCAAGGCCGAGCCCTGCGCCGCTTGCCACGGCGTTGATGGCGTGTCGCAGATGGAGAACATGCCGTCGCTGGCGGGCCAGCCTGATACGTTCCTGCAATGGCAGCTGGTGTTCTTCCGCGCCGGCACCCGCAAAGATGAGGCGATGCAGGCGGTCGTCGCCGAGATGACCAATCAGGATATCCGCGACCTTGGCGCTTATTATGCGTCGTTGCCGCCGCCAGCTAAAATAGCTGAGAAAGCCAACGCGGAGCTGATGAAGGCGGGTGCGGAGGCTGCCGTGCGTGGCCGCTGCGCCTCGTGTCATCTTGAAAACTATACGGGCGAGAAAGGCACCGCGCGCCTCGCCGGTCAGCGCGAGGATTATCTCGCCAAGGCGTTGCACGACTACAAGTCCGGCGTGCGCTCCGGCGGCGCGATGGCGACCATGGCCAACCTGGCGTTCTCGCTGTCGGATGACGAGATTACTGCGCTGGCGCATTTTCTGGCGCACCGCTGAGGCCGGACATTTGAAGCGTCATCTCCGCGCCAGTCCAGCAAGCGAGCCAGGCTGGCGCAGAGCAGTCGTTGCGCGTATTACGCCGTGCGCTGCGCCTCATAGGTCTTGAGGTTGGTGTAGATCATCCGCAGCTTCGGCACCGACGACCTTGGCGGCATCGGCGCGAACGATCAGATCGCCGATGACATGATCAGCCTCGATCGCGCTGCCGCCGAGCAGATCACGATACATCGAGGCGGTGAGAGGCGAGCCGGCGGCGGTCAGCAGGCCAGTGCCACGATCCAGTGCAGCGGCGCGTGGCGCATGGCTCGCGGCCTTGGCGACGCTGGCGATTTCATCGCGCACGCCGAGGATGAAGTCGGTGCCGCCCGGCGCTGCGACGATCATGCCGATCGGGCCGCGCATGGCGCAGGTGACGCCGGCGAGCGTCGCGAGGAAGGTCCATTTCTCCCACATCTCCTGCATGATCTCGCCGGAGGCGCTGCAATTGAAGTTGCCTTTGGTCATCTGCGCGGCAATGGCCTCGATGCGCGGCGTGATGCCGCCGCTGCGTTCGCCGAAGCTCATCGCCAGCATCGGCGCCATATGCACCACCTCGCGCTTGTCGTTCAGCGTTGCCGCGATCTGGCATTGGCCACCGAGCACGGCCTTGTCGCCGAACTCCGCTGCGAGCCGATCGATGTGCTTCATGCCGTTGAGCAGCGGCAGGATCGCCGTGTTCGGGCCGACGGCGGGCGCGAAGGAAGCGATGGCGTCGTCGAGGTCGAATGCCTTGCAGCTTAGCAGCACCAGATCGTAGTGGCCCTTGATCGCGCCCGCCTGCACCGTGGGCGGGTTCGGCAAGGTGACATCGCCCGCCGGGCTTTTGATCACGAGCCCGGATGCGGCCAATTCGCCGGCGCGGCGGGGCCGCACCAGAAACGTGACATCACAGCCTGCCTGCAATAGCCGACCGCCGAAGTAACCGCCGATGGCGCCAGCGCCAACTACAAGTATTCGCATGGTGTTTCTCTAATGGTTAGGTGATGGGCAAATGATTGACGAATGAGGAATGATGGAAGGCTGTGGCGGATCGCGGGATTTGCCGAAGGAATACGCGCGCGTGGTGCTGCCGACTGTTTGGTCTATTTGCCGCTGGCGAGCTCTTCAACCTCGCGCAACTGCTCCTTGCCGAAGAACATCTCGTCGCCAACGAAAAATGTCGGTGAGCCAAATGCGCCGCGCGCAACCGCCTGCTCGGTGCTCGCGATCAGCTTTGCTTTCAGCTCTGGCTCCTGCGCCCGTGTGAAAATTCTGGCGCCGTCGAGGCCGGACTCGGTGATGGCTTTCACCGCGATCTCGAGATCGTCCATTTTCTTTGGCGCTTCCCACATGTGATGGAATGCGGCGTCAACGTATTGTTCGAATACGCCTTCAGCCTCTGCCGCGTAAGCGCCGCGCATCAGGTTCAGCGTGTTGACCGGGAAGTTCGGATTCCAGACATAGGGTTTGACGTTGAAACGGGTGAGGAAGCGCTGCGTCTCGGTCTCATAGAACTTGCGCTTGGCCGGGACGTTGGCGAGCATCGCCGCTGGCGACTGGTTGTTGGTGGCCTTGAAGACGCCGCCGAGCAGAATCGGCACATAGTCGAATGTGAGGCCGCTGCGCGCTGCGATGGCCGGGATTGCCTTGTGGGCGAGATAGGCGTTCGGGCTGCCGAAATCGAACAGGAATTGCGGACGCAGGCTCATGGCGGTCTCCCTTTTGCTTTTGATTTTCGGCATAGTGACGCGGCGCTGGCGCGGCGTCCAGATTATTTATGATGTTTGTAATACAACCGGCCTGACGCGCGTTATGGGATGTGTGATTGTGATCGCCGGTCACGCTTGAGTGAGGCTAGGGTGCGTCGGCGAAGCCTTCTGCGCCTATCCTCATTCCGAAACGGAAAATACGACGCCACCAAGGAAACTTGACATGCTGACGGTTCACCATCTCAACAACTCTCGCTCGCAACGGGTTCTCTGGCTGCTCGAGGAACTTGGCGTACCTTATGAAATCGTGCGCTACCAGCGCCAGCCGAACATGATGGCGCCGCGCGAGCTGCGCGCGATTCATCCCCTTGGCAAGTCACCGGTCGTGACCGATGGCGACAAGGTCATCGCGGAGTCCGGCGCGATCGTTGAATATCTGGTGCACACCTATGGCAATGGCGCGTTGATCCCGCCGCCCGATACGCCGGAACGATTGCGCTATACGTATTGGCTTCATTATGCCGAGGGATCGGCGATGCAGCCGCTGCTGTTGAAGTTGCTGTTCTCGATGATGCCGCGCCGCGCGCCGTGGTTTGCAAAGCCATTTGTCACGATGGTCTCGAACCAGGCGCTGGCGATGCTGGTGACGCCGCAACTGCGCCAGCACATGGCGTTCTGGGAAAGCGAACTTGCGCAGCGACCATGGTTCGCCGGGGATGAGTTCACGGCTGCCGATATCCAGATGAGTTTTCCGCTCGAGGCCGCCTCGGCGCGGGCCGGTCTCAACGATGGTCATCCGCAAGCCATGGCCTGGCTGGCGCGCATCCACGCCCGGCCAGCCTATCAGCGCGCCCTGGAGCGTGGCGGCGAATATACGATCGGCAAGTAATGCGGTCAGCGTGACGGAAAGCCGAACAGCCTCTGCGGATTTTCCACCAGGATACGATGTCGCTGCGCTTCGTCCGGCGCCCAGTCCGCCAGCAGGTCGAGCAGATCGCCGACTTGCATCATGCTCCCGTAGTTGGCGACGTGAGGCCAGTCTGATCCCCAGACGCAGCGCTCGGGGTTTGCTGCGATCAGCGCTTTGGCGAAAGGGATCGTGTCGCTATAGGGCGGGCCGCCCTGCACCGTATTGCGATAGGCCCCGGACAGGCGCACCCACGCGCCGTCGCGGACAAGGGCGAGCAATGCCTTGAAGCCGGCATCGTCAACCCCGAGGCTGGTCGGGAAGTGGCCCATGTGATCGATCAGGAACGGTACCGGCAGCTTGCGCAGGCGCGGCGTCAGCTCCGGCAGTTGCTGCGCTGAAACCAGGAACTGCAAGTGCCATCCGATATCCTTGCAGATGTCAGCGTAACGCTCGACCTGATCGAAACCGATCCCGCCGCCGTAGAGCACGTTGATGCGCAGGCCGACGACGCCAGCCTCTTTCATGGCGACGCGCTCGCGCTCCGATGTGTCGAGCGGGATCACGGCGATACCACGCAACCGCGGCCGATGGCTGCGCAGGGTCTCCAGCAACAGGCGGTTGTCGACGCCATGGACGCTGACCTGCGTCAGAACACCATAGGTCATGCCGGTGGCGTCGAGCATGTTGATGTATTGCTCGGCGCTCGCGGCAGGTGGTGTGTAGCTCCGCTCGGCAACGAACGGATAGTCGGGCGGCAAGCCGATGACATGCGCGTGGGTGTCGACTGCGCCCGAGGGCACGGCGAAGCGCGACGCCGCGCGCTGGCTGTCCGGGGCTCCGGGGCAAGCGCGCGGTTCAACTGTTGTCGTCTCAGTCGGCATGGAGGACGCGCCCTCGGGTTTCAGGCAAGGCATAGGCTGCGATGAAGAACACGCAGTAAGCGGCGACAGCGAAAATCGCGATGGCGTTGCCAAGGGATGTGGTTGTCGACAGCCAGCCGACCAGGAACGGGAACAGCGCGCCGATGCCGCGGCCAAAATTGTAGCAGAAGCCCTGGCCCGAGCCACGCAGCCGCGTTGGGTAAAGTTCGGTCAGGAAGGCCCCCATGCCCGAGAAGTAACCCGAGGCAAAGAAGCCGAGCGGGAAGCCAAGCACCCACAGCACCGAATTGCTCAAGGGGATTTGCGTATAGATCAGCGTCACCGCGATGGCGCCGAGCGAGAAGATAAGAAACAGCATGCGTCGGCCAAGGCGATCGGCGAGCCAGGCGCCAACGAGATAGCCGGCGAATGACCCGACGATCAGCGTGGCGAGATAGCCGGTCGAACTTACAATCGAGAGGCCTCGCTCGGTTGTCAGAAAACGCGGGACCCAGAAAGTGATGGCGTAATAGCCGCCCTGGCAGCCCGTCGTGGCGAGCGATGCCAGCATCGTGGTTCTGATAATCGGGCCGGCGAAGATTTCTCTCAACTTCGGCACATCGCCAGTCGCGCGCGCCTTGGCGCGGCTCTCGGTAGAGATCTTTGGCTCTTCGACATAGCGGCGCAGGTACAGCACCAGCAGCGCCGGCAACGCGCCCATCGCGAACATCCAGCGCCAGGCCTCTTCCGCCGGCAGCCATGAGAACAGCAGTGCCTGCGCCAGCACCGCGATGCCCCAGCCGACCGCCCAGCCGGACTGCACCGAGCCGACAGCGCGGCCGCGATATTGTGGCCGGATCGCTTCGCCCATCAGCACAGCGCCCGCCGCCCATTCGCCGCCGAAGCCGATGCCGAGCAGCGCACGTGCGATCAGCAACTGATCGAAGTTCTGGGCGAACGCGCATAGCAGCGAGAAAAACGAAAACCACAATATTGTGAACTGCAGGGTGCGGACGCGGCCGATACGATCAGCGAGATAGCCACCGAGCCAACCGCCGATGGCTGACGCCAGCAGGGTCGCCGTGCCGGCCAGCCCAGCCATGCCTGGATCAACTTTCCATATGACGATGATCGTTCCGATCACTAGCGGATAGATCATGAAGTCCATGCCGTCGAGCGCCCAGCCAGTGGCGCAGGCCCAGAACGTGCGCCGCTCATTCAGGTTCATGTCGCGATAAAATGCGGTGAGGCTGGTGTCTTCGATAGCAACGCGTTCAATGACGGCTGAGATTGGAGGTTGATCACTCACGGTGCACCCCTGTGTTGGTTTGCTAACGCGACATGATAGTAAACTAATATCCAGCGGCTGTCGCGCCACGGGTGCGCGGATCAGCGCCGCCAACGATCCCGTTCGGCGTCACCGCGATGGAGTTGGCCGAGGTCTGGCCGAGATGCCGAACCGAGTCGTGATGCATGGCAGTCAGCCTGTCCGTCTCGGCCTTATCGAAACCCTGCTCAAGAAACAGAGTTTTGGGCCGCCATTGGTGGTGGACGCGCGGGGCGGCGACGGCCTGGTCGATCGGCAAACTGTAGTCGATTGCATTGACGATCACCTGAAGTACAGCGGAGATGATGCGGCTGCCACCTGGCGAGCCGGTCACCAGTACGACCTTGCCATCCTTGAGCACGATGGTCGGCGTCATCGATGACAGCGGACGCTTGCCGGGCGCGGGCAGGTTGGCTTCATAGCCGACCAGACCAAAGGCGTTCGATGCGCCGGGCGCTGCGGTAAAATCATCCATCTCGTTGTTGAGCAGCACGCCGGTGCCCTCGGCGACAAAGCCGAGGCCATAGCTGAAGTTCAGCGTATAGGTGTTGCTGACCGCGTTGCCGGCGCTATCGACGATCGAGTAGTGCGTGGTGTTCTGGCCCTCGCGGCTGGCCTTGCCATTGAAAATGTCGTCTGAAGGCGTTGCGCGCGTGCGATCTATCGTGCGGCGTTGATCGGCGGCGTAGTCTTTTGATAGCAGGCGTTCGACCGGCGCCGTGCTGAATGCAGGGTCGCCAAGATAACGCGCACGATCCGCATAACTACGCTTCATCGCCTCGATCAGCAGATGCAGCGATGGCGCAGTTCCGCGCGGGATCTCGGCGAGCTTGTAGCCTTCGAGAATGTTCAGCGTTTCGATCAACACCAGGCCGCCGGATGACGGCAGCGGCATCGCCACGATGTCATGGCCGCGATAGCTTCCGACAACCGGTTTGCGCTCGATGGCCTGATACGCCTTGAGATCATCCGTGGTGATGATGCCGCCCGCGTCCTGGATCGCCTTGGCGAGTTTGGCGGCGGTTTCGCCTTCGTAGAATCCTTTCGCGCCATGCTCGGCAATCAGCGCGAGCGTGCGGGCAAGGTCGGGCTGGATGAGCCGGTCGCCGTTTTGCAACGACGTGCCGTCGGGCCGCGCGAAGATCTTGCGCGATGCAGGCCATCGTTCCATGCGTGCGTCGAACTCGGCAATGGTGTCTGCCGTATCATCAGCGATGATGAAGCCATCGCGGGCGAGCGCAATCGCGGGCTGGAGTAAATCCGCCAGCGTGAACTTTCCCGAGCCGTAGCGCGCGTGGGCGAGCGCTAGGCCAGCGACAGTCCCGGGCACGCCGATGCTCAGCGCTGAATCGCGCGACAGGGTTGCATCCGGCTTGCCCTCCTTGCCGAGGAACATGTCCAGGGTGCTCGCCGCCGGCGCAGTCTCGCGATAGTCAATCGCAATGCTCTCGTTGCGTCCGGCGAGGTGCAGCACCATGAAGCCGCCGCCGCCGATATTGCCGGCGCGCGGATAGGTCACCGCCATGGCGAAGCCGGTCGCAACCGCCGCATCGACGGCATTGCCGCCGCGCTTGAGGATCGCGAGACCCACTTCGGCGGACAGGGCCTCCTGAGTCACAACCATCCCTTGTCGGACGACAACGCCAGGTTGGCTGGTGGCGGACGGCTGATAGGTGATGCGGCCGGGTTCGCGCGCTGAAACGGGGCCTTGAAGTGCGAGGTAAAATGCGATCGCCACACACGACCAGAAGCGCGACTGGCTCTTTACCGACATCAAACATCCTTTCAGCAAGACATGGTAGGGTAACTGCAATCAAGCCCGATGCCGACAGGCTTTGAGCGAGTTGCGATTGACAGCCTACCAAAGGATAACAAAGTGCATAACCGCACGGCCCACGCGAACGAGATCAATTTTCCCGGCAAAAAAGCCGTGGCTGGCTGGATGCTGTTTGATTGGGCGGCGCAACCCTACTTCAGTCTGATTACAACCTTTGTGTTCGCGCCATACTTCGCGACACGCGTGGCGGCGGATCCGGCGAGCGGCCAATC
Source organism: uncultured Alphaproteobacteria bacterium (assembly GCA_963717905.1). Taxonomy (GTDB): domain Bacteria; phylum Pseudomonadota; class Alphaproteobacteria; order Rhizobiales; family Xanthobacteraceae; genus Tardiphaga. The sequence continues at coordinate 434,258 of CAVQXM010000006.1, read as the reverse complement.
GATGTGGGGCTTCGCGACGGCGGCTGCCGGGTTGCTGATTGCCCTGCTGTCGCCGATGCTGGGCGCGATTGCTGACGCAAGCGGCAGGCGCAAGCGCTGGATTGCGGGCTTCGGCGCCCTGCTGGTGATTGGCGCGAGCCTGATGTGGATTGGCAAGCCCGGCGATCCGACGATCATCGTGCCGCTGCTGATCGCCTATGCCATCGCCACGGTTGGCGTTGAGTTTGCGACAGTCTTCAACAATGCGATGATGCCGCATCTGGTGCCGCCGGAAAAGATTGGCCGGCTGTCCGGCTCGGCCTGGGCGCTGGGTTACATCGGCGGCATCTGCAGCCTGGTTCTGGTGCTCGGCTTCCTTGCAGCAAATCCGGACAGCGGGCGCACCCTGTTCGGCTTCACGCCGCTGTTCGGGCTTGATCCGGCGACGTTCGAGGGCGACCGCATGTCGGGACCGCTGACGGCGCTGTGGTTTGTCGTGTTCACCATTCCGATGTTCGTGTTCACGCCGGACAGTCCGCCGCGGTTGCCGCTCGCGCAGGCTGTGCGCGAAGGCGTCATGAGCCTCCGCACCACTTTGCGATCCCTGCCTGCGCAACCGTCGCTGATGACCTTCCTGCTCGCCAATATGGTCTACACCGACGGTCTGGTGTCGCTGTTCGCCTTTGGCGGCATCTATGCGGCCGGCACCTTCGGCTGGAACACGATTCAGATCGGCACTTTCGGCATCCTGCTCGCCGTGGCCGGCACCTTCGGCGCATGGATCGGCGGCAAGCTCGACGACCGCTTTGGATCGAAGCGCGTGGTGATCGGCTCGATTGTGCTGCTGCTGTTGTCCGTCGCGGCAATTCTGACCACTGATCGCAACACGGTGCTGATGATGGCTGTCACCCCGCCGGTGGCAGGCGCGGGCTTGTTCGCCGCGCCCGCGGAGAAAGCCTATCTGTTGCTTGGCGCGCTGATTGGCATGGCGGGCGGGCCGTTGCAGGCGGCGTCGCGGTCGCTGCTGATCCGCCTCGCGCCACAGGAAAAGATCGGGGCTTACTTCGGCCTGTTCGCGCTCACCGGCAAGGTGACGGCCTTCGTCGGGCCGCTGTTGATCGGCTTGGTTACCGCCGTCACCGCCAGCCAGAAAGCGGGCATGGCGGTTCTGCTGTTGTTCTTCGGCGCGGGGCTGCTCCTGCTGCTCCGCGTGCGGGCAAGGTAGGGATCACGATTTCATCCAGCGTGACAAAAGAAACGGCCCCGAGGTTGATCACCTCGGGGCCGTGTCTGCATTGCAAATGTGTAGGTCTTAGTGCTTGAAATGGCGGACGCCGGTGAACACCATGGCGATGCCGGCGTCATCGGCAGCCTTGATCACCTCATCGTCGCGCACTGAACCGCCCGGCTGAACCACAGCCGTTGCGCCGGCTTCAATCGCGACCAGCAGGCCGTCTGCGAAGGGGAAGAACGCGTCGGAGGCGACCACCGAGCCCTTGGTCAGCGGCGCAGCAAGCTTCATCTCGTCAGCGGCATCCTGGGCCTTGCGGGCAGCGATACGTGCGGAGTCGATGCGGCTCATCTGGCCTGCGCCCACGCCGACGGTGGCGAGGTCCTTGGCATAGACGATGGTGTTCGACTTGATGTGCTTGGCGACGCGGAACGCGAAGCGCAGGTCGTTGAGCTCGGCTTCAGTCGGCTGACGCTTGGTGACAACCTTGAACTCGATATCGTCGACGACGGCGTTGTCGCGGCTCTGCACCAGCAGGCCGCCAGCGACGGTCTTGGCGGTGAAGCCCTTGGCGCGCGGGTCAGGCAGCGAGCCCGCCAGCAGCAGACGCAGGTTCTTCTTCGCGCCGACGATGGCGATGGCTTCCTCGGTCGCGTCTGGCGCGATGATCACCTCGGTGAAAATCTCGGTGATGGCGCGGGCGGCGTCAGCATCCAGCGTGCGGTTCAGCGCGACGATGCCGCCAAAAGCCGAGGTGCTATCGCAGGCCAGCGCCTTGCGATAGGCGGTGACGAGATCCGGGCCTTCAGCGACGCCGCAAGGGTTGGCGTGCTTGACGATGACGCAGGCCGCGGTGCGTGCAGCGTCGAACTCGGCGACGGCTTCATAGGCCGCGTCGGTGTCATTGATGTTGTTGTACGAAAGCTGCTTGCCCTGCAGCTGGCGCGCGGTGGCGACGCCCGGGCGCGCTTCCGGCGTGCGATAGAACGCGGCGCTCTGGTGCGGGTTCTCGCCATAGCGCAGCGCTTCGGCGAGCTGGCCGCCGACGGCGCGGAAAGCCGGCGCATCGTCCTTGAGCTGATCGGCGAACCAGTTCGAGATCGCGGCGTCATAGGCTGCGGTGCGGGCATAGGCCTTGGCGGCGAGCTTGCGGCGCAGCGTACGCGTCGTCGCGCCATTGTTGGCGGCGAGCTCGTCGAGCACGGTCTGATAGTCGGAAGGTTCGACCACGACAGCAACGTCATCGTGGTTCTTCGAGGCGGCGCGGATCATCGCCGGGCCGCCGATGTCGATGTTCTCGATGCAATCGGCGAAGTCGGCGCCCTTGGCGACCGTGGCTTCGAACGGATAGAGGTTCACCACCAGCAGGTCGATCGGCTTGATGCCGTGATCGGCCAGCGCCTTGGCGTGTTCGGCATTGTCGCGGATCGCGAGCAGGCCGCCGTGCACGTTTGGATGCAGCGTCTTGACGCGGCCATCCATCATTTCCGGGAAACCGGTCAGGTCCGATACGTCGGACACCTTCAGGCCCGCCTCGGCGATCGCCTTGGCGGTGCCGCCGGTGGAAACGAGATCAATGCCGTGGCTCGCCAGCGCGCGGGCGAATTCGATCAGGCCGGATTTGTCCGAGACGGACAATAGAGCGCGTGTCACGCGACGCGGTTGGTCGGTCATGCAGGTATCCTGTGCAGCAAGTTGTCAGGCGCGGCCGGTTCCGCAGCGGATCGGGCCAGCGCAAATTCAAGCCTGCCGCGTAGCACGGATCGGCGGTCACAGCGAAACTGACGATCATGCAGGCCTGATCGGATCGGCGGCGTCGGCCAGCATGTCGGCAGGGCGGGAGAAGGTTAAAGCGGCAGTTCCGGCTCGCGCTGGGCCTGGCGGCGTGCCGCAGTGGTCGACGGGCCCGTGCTCGAGCGCATGAAGCACCAGCGCACGGTGGTCATATCGCCAGTGTTCTGGCGGATGACGATCTGCGAGGTGCGGCGTGGGCCGTCATTGCCGGCGAGGAACACGCTGTCTTCCAACTCGACAGTCGTATCAAGCGCCTCGAAGGTCCAGACGTCGCGATTGGGCAGCACCAGCATGACGCCGCGGGCGTCGCTGAGCCGGCTTGCCTTGACCTGTGGATGCAGGTGAAAGCGAACCGCATAGTCAATGGCGGTGCTTCGCCGTTCCGATGCCGGTGACAGCATATCCTCGCCGTCGAGGCGCGCGCCATCATCGGCGGCAATCAAGGTGCGCTGATGGATCCACCCCAGGCGCTTCAGATAGCCGTCATGCGATGCGATCAGCATGGTGCCGGTGGCGGTCTCGCCGCGCTTGCTCTCGACGTGCGTAGGGCCAGACAGAACAGGCGATCCCTGCAGGAAGCGCTTCATGCCGCTGCGTTCGAGGAAAGTGCAGGACGAGGTTTCGGCGCAGGTAACGGTCGAATGCGCCGGCGTGCTGCGCGAGAACGGCCGCCAGTTGTCGCGGCCCGTTCCGGGCGTGCCGCAATTGATGACGATGCGATGCGCGCCGGATGACAGTTCGAATGCGAGGCAGCCGGCATGGGCGTCATTGCTGACGGCGGGCGGCGGCGGCTGGCCGACATCGACCAGCACCACCATCTGGCTGGCGTCGATGCGCTGATAGCCGGCGTGGGGCATATGCGCCATCGGCAGGCCGTGGGTGTCGTCATAGGCCAGCAGCGTCGCCACCAGGTGGTTCGGCGCATTGCCCATGCCGTTGAACAGCGCGAAGCTGCCGTCGCCATGGCGGAAGAACCGCAGCATCGGCATGATGCGGTCGATTGCGTTCAACAGGGCCGGCGGCGGCGCGATGTTGCGCGCCGAAAAGGTCTGGCGCAGCGGCAGCAGGTCCACCAGCAATTCGATCAATGCGCCAGGATTGCGCGAGATATGCCCGCCATCCGGCAGAATCTGGCGGTTCAACTCGTCGGACAATCGCTTGCTGGCGGCGCGGATGTGTCGCGCCTGGTTGGCAAGGCAGAGCGAGGCGTAACTCAGCGCGATGATCACCTGCATACGCGGCACGCCATCCGGCACGTTGGGCAGCGTGTAACGCAGCCGCTGCACCTCGCGGGTCAATGCGCGCAGGTAGCGCCGATAGAACTTGCCATCGGTGTCGTTCAGCACCAACGGCGCTTGCGACAGCAGCGAGATCACGCGTCGCGCGGTGACGTCGGCGCGGCGACCGATCGTACTCTTGCGCGAGGCGTTTGAAATCCAGTCATCAATCAGGACGCGGGCATTGGCGCGGGTGATGGCGGTGTCGGCGGCGCGCAGGTGACGCAGCCAGCCGAAGCCGAGCAGGGCGATCGCCCAGTCTTCCGACGGCGGCTCGATTTCGAAAATCGAGCGACCATGCGAGGTGACGATCTTGCCTGCGAACACAAAGCGGCCGGCATAGACTTCGGCGGCGCGGGTGGCGTCGGTGGTGCGCAGATCGTGCGGCGCGATGATCAGCCGGTCGGTGCGCCCGGGCCACAGCCGCGCGAGTGCAGCCGTGGCGCCGCTGGCGCGGGCCAGCGCAATTCGTGTCAACTGGTCGAGGATCAGCCTCGAAATGCGTCTACGTTGAGCGACCACGCGTGCTTTGGAAGGTTATGAAGTGGGTTGTCAGATGAACTGGCGGCGCAATCTCTGGTGCGTCGCAAAGTGGCGACGGCGGCAGTGCGAATCAGTCAGCCTCCCGCTTCCGGGATACTGACCGATTCGTCGGATTATTTAATGAATATCAGGATTTAACGAGCCGTGCCGCATAGAAACCGTCAAGCCCGCCCAGACGCGGGTCTTCATGCGGAAAATGACTCGGAAGCGTGCGTAAATCACCGGTTGCGGTGATGAAATCGCCAAGGCCCGCCACTTCATCCGGTGATATCGGCTTGCGCTGGACGGTCGGATCGCTGTCAAGCAGCGCCTGAATGGCCTGATCACCCTCTTCCGGCTCCAGCGAGCAGGTACAATAGATCAGCGTCCCGCCGGGTTTCAGCAGGCTCGACGCCTTGGCCAGCAGCTTGCGCTGCATCGCCATCAGGCCCGTGATGTCGTCTTCCTGTTTGAGCCAGGCAACGTCCGGATGTCGGCGGATGGTGCCGGTCGAGGAGCAGGGCGCATCAAGCAGCACGCCGTCGAACAGCCCATCGGTTGGCGTCCATTCGGCCGCGTCCGCGACGATCGTTTCGGCCGTCAGTTGCAGGCGCGCGAGGTTTTCCTTGAGGCGATTGACGCGGGCGGGCGCGCGGTCGATGGCCGTGACAATGGCGCCCGGCCTGCGCGAGCTGGGCGGTTTTACCGCCGGGCGCAGCACAGAGATCGACAATGCGCTTGCCGGTGATGTCGCCAAACAGGCGCGCCGGCAATGCCGCAGCGCCATCCTGGACCCACCATTGGCCGCTGTCGAAGCCGGGCAGCAGGGTAACAGAACCCTGCAGCAGCGTTCGCACCGAGCCGGTCGGCAGAACTTCGCCGTGCAGACGGGTCGCCCATTGATCGGGGGAGTCCTTCACCGTCAGATCGAGCGAAGGTTCATGGCTCAGCGCCTGCGCCATCGCCTTGGCGGTGTCGGCGCCATAGTGCTGCGACCAGCGCGTCATCAGCCAGGCGGGGATGTCCAGCGTCTGATCGGCAGTGTCGGCGATCACCTGATGGCCCTCGCGGGCGCAGCGGCGCAGCACGGCATTGACGAGGCCGGCGTATTTCGACGCGCGTCGATCCGCCTGCACCATGCGGACCGAGAGATCGACCGCGGCGTGATCGGGAACGTCCATCCAGAGGATCTGGGCCGCGCCGATCAGCAGCGCGGTTTGCGCCCGGGGCGCATCGGTTGGCACGCCCTTGTCGAGCAAGTGATTCATAAGGTGGCCGAGCGTGCCAAGCTTGCGCAGGATCGTTGCAACCAGGCGGCGCATCAGCGCGCGATCACGATCCGACAGGGTCTTCAACCCGGGGTGGGCGGCAGGACCTTCGAGCTGTTCGTCGAGCGTGCGACGCTTGTGCAAAACGCCATCAAGAATATCGGCGGCGACGCGTCGCGCAGCGAGGCCGGGAACCTCGGCGGACGATGCATGTCTTACTGGTGGCATGGGGGGAAAACATCGCGGCAGAGGAACAACGACGGAGCGGCCTGCCAGAGCGCGCACCATCCTAGGCTAATTGCAAGATTCGCACGGGAATATGCCAAATGTAAGAATCGCCTTCTTGTGCTCACGTTTTCAATGAAGATGGAAGTGGGATAAGGAGGGCAACGCGCAGGCTATGTCAGCGCGCGAATCGATTTCCAAGGTGCCAGATGAACGATATTCCAATCGAAACCGCAACGGAGCCAGTTGAGACGCCGCGCAAGCCGTTACCACCTGCTGCCGTTCGTGCCCTGGCGGAAGCGGAAGCTCGCCGCGCTGCTGCGGCGGAAGAGGCGCGCAACAACCCTCGCCCCGTAGAATTGCAAGGACCAAAGGGCCTCGAGCCCACGCGGTTTGGCGATTGGGAGCGCAAGGGTATCGCATCGGACTTTTGATGAAGCAGACGATGCGGCAGGCGCTGCCGTGGTTGTTTGTCGCTCTGGTCCTCGCCGCCAGCCAGCTGCCTTGGCGGCATTGGGCGGGTTCGTATCTGCCGGACTGGATTATTCAGGCAGCAACCCAGGAAGAGCGGGACGCGGCGACGATTGTCCGCGACGCTTCGAAGTGGGGCGACCAGCGGCGTGCCGACATCGTTCGCGTGGTCGACGGCGATACGTTCGTTGCCCGTGTGACGCTGTCGACCGGCGAGAGATTGACGACCCGCGTCCGGCTGCGGGACATCGATGCGCCAGAGCTTGGAAGCGCCTCATGCGCGGAAGAAAAGCGGATGGCCAAAGCCTCGCGTGACGCCCTCGCGGCGAAGCTGGCGCAAGGCGCGATCGTGCTGACGCATATTGGTCCTGATAAATACCCCGGGCGCATCGACGCGCATGTCAGCGCAGGAACAGTCCCGGATGTGTCGCAGGCGCTGGTCGCTGAAGGCCACGCGCGGCGCTACCAGGGCGGTCAGCGACAGACCTGGTGCACCGACTAAAAAATAATCGGTTATGCACCTATCTCGCCATCATCACGACCACTGCGCCGATGCTGACGCGCTGGTACAGGTCGATGATGTCCTCATTGTACATGCGCACGCAGCCGTAAGATACGAAGCCGCCGATCGACGATGGCCGGTTGGTGCCGTGGATGGCGTACTCACCGCCTTCCAGCGTCAGCGCCGCAACGCCCATCGGGTTATTCGGCGCGCCGCCCGGGATGACGTCCGGCAAGCGCGGGTTGTCGCGGCGGACATCATCCGGCGGCGCCCAGGCCGGGTTGCGATATTTGCCGTCAACGCGAGTGACGCCGGTCCATTGCTGGCCCGCCTTGCCGACGCCGACGGGATAGCGCAGCGCCTGACCGTCGCCGAGCACGAAGTACAACCGCCGTTCGCCAGTGCGGACGACGATGCTGCCGGGGGCGGAGTTGCCGTCAAATTCGACGAGCGCAGGCTTTGCATGAGCATCGAACGACGGAAGTGTCGCGAGGGCGGCAGCTCCGAACACGACAGAGCGTCTTGATATCATTCACGCACTCCAGACTGACGAGGGCCTCGCGAGCCATCCTGTGCCGGTCCGGTTAAAATTCCGAACACAACATCCAGAGGTCGGGTTTCAACGGATGATCCGGGCGAGGAGGCTCGCCCGGACCATCCGCTATCCTTGTCAGTTGAGCCTGGGCTCCCTTTACGTCCGCTTGTTCTGGCGCTGGCTGACCAGATCGTCGACCACGGTCGGGTCTGACAGCGTCGAGGTGTCGCCAAGGCTGCCCGGTTCGTCTTCGGCGATCTTGCGCAGGATGCGGCGCATGATCTTGCCCGAGCGGGTCTTCGGCAGGCCCGGCGCGAACTGGATCAAATCCGGCGAGGCGATCGGGCCGATATCCTTGCGGACCCAGGCGACCAGTTCCTTGCGCAGTTCTTCCGTCGGCGACGAGCCGTCCATCAGGGTGACATAGGCGTAGATGCCCTGACCCTTGATGTCGTGCGGATAGCCAACGACAGCCGCTTCCGAGACTTCCGGATGGGCGACCAGCGAGCTTTCGACTTCCGCCGTGCCCATGCGATGGCCGGATACGTTGATGACGTCGTCAACGCGGCCGGTGATCCAGTAATAACCGTCCGCATCGCGGCGGCAGCCGTCGCCGCTGAAGTACTTGCCCTTGTAGGTGGCGAAGTAAGTCTGCTCGAAGCGCTCATGATCGCCGTAGACGGTGCGCATCTGGCCGGGCCAGGACTTGGCGATGCAGAGGTTGCCGCTGCCTTCACCCGTCACGACATTGCCTTCAGCGTCGACGATTTCCGGCACCACGCCGAAGAACGGCCGCGTCGCCGAGCCGGGCTTCAGTTTGGTCGCGCCGGGCAGCGGTGCAATCATGATGCCGCCGGTTTCGGTCTGCCACCAGGTGTCGATCACCGGGCAGCGCTCCTCGCCGACAACGCGGTAGTACCATTCCCAGGCTTCCGGGTTGATCGGTTCGCCGACGCTGCCGAGCAGGCGCAGGCTCTTGCGCGAGGTTTTCTTGACCGGCTCGTCGCCAGCCTGCATCAGCGCGCGGATCGCCGTCGGCGCAGTGTAGAAGATGTTGACCTTGTGCTTGTCGATCACTTCCCAGAACCGCGAATTGGTCGGGTAGTTCGGCACGCCTTCGAACATCAGCGTGGTCGCGCCATTGGCGAGCGGGCCATAGAGAATGTAGCTGTGGCCGGTGACCCAGCCCACGTCAGCCGTGCACCAGTAGACATCGCCATCGTGATAATCGAACACGTATTGATGCGTGATGGCGTTGAACAGCAGATAGCCGCCGGTGGTGTGCAGCACGCCCTTCGGCGCGCCGGTCGAGCCTGACGTATAGAGGATGAACAGCGGGTCTTCGGCGTTCATCGGCTCGCACGGGCAATCGGTCGTCACCATGGCCGCCGCGTCGTGATACCAGAAATCGCGCGACGGATTGGTGTTGATCGCGCCGCCGGTGTGGCGAACAACCAGAACCCAATCGACGCTTGGGCATTTTTCCAGCGCCTTGTCGACGTTGGCCTTCAATGCGACCTTGCGGCCGCCGCGCAAACCTTCATCCGCCGTGATGACGATCTTGGACTGGCAGTCGTTGATGCGCTGGGCCAGGCTGTCCGGCGAAAATCCGCCGAACACGACCGAGTGGATCGCGCCGATACGCGCGCAGGCCAGCATCGCATAGGCCGCTTCCGGGATCATCGGCATATAGATCGTGACGCGGTCGCCCTTGCCGACATTGCGGTTGCGCAGGATGTTGGCGAACTTCGCCACCTCGTCGTGAAGCTCTTGATAGGTGATGTGTTTCGATTGCGCCGGGTCGTCGCCTTCCCAGATGATCGCGGTCTGGTTGGCGCGCTGCGGCAGATGGCGATCGATGCAGTTGTAGGCGGCGTTCAGCACGCCATCCTCGAACCACTTGATCGAAATATTGCCGGGCTCGAACGAGACGTTGTCAATCTTGTGCGGCGCTTCAAACCAGTCGAGGCGCTTGGCCTGCTCGGCCCAGAATGTATTCGGATCATTGATCGACAGCGCATACATCGCGCGGTACTTCTCGTCGTCGATCCAGGCGCTGGCGCTCAGGCCAGCGGGCACATCGTAAATCTTTTCGGACATATCGTGCTCCATCTGCAGCGCTGACACCCGGTGTCGGCGGCCCAACTCTTATTGAAACGTATTATGCTTCGGGGCAAGGTGCAGGGACAAGGCGGGAAAGCCAGACTTTTGGCCTAGTAAGGTCGCGCACACGTATGTTGCAACGCGGGATAGGGGCCGATATGCAGGGCTGACGAGCACGCGAAAGCGATGGACGCCGGCCTGATTGAGCGTCACGGTTTCGCGACTGATAATTTCCCCGATTTTCTCCGCGCGAATGCACCGATGTTCACCCTGACAACGCTCTGGATCCCCTTCACGCTGGCTGCGGCCGTTTCGCAGGTCGCGCGCAACGCCATGCAGCGGTCGCTGACCGGGCCACTCGGCACCCTTGGCGCGACCAACATTCGCTTTCTGTTTGGCCTGCCGTTCTCGCTGGTGTTTCTGGCGATTGTTCTTGGCGCAACGGGCGACACGCTGGCGATGCCGAGCCTGTCGTTCTGGCCATGGCTGCTGCTCGGCGCGCTGTCGCAGATTGCTGCGACCGGCATGATGCTGGCGGCGATGAACGACAGCTCCTTCGTTGCGATCACGGCCTATCTGAAAACCGAGGCGATCCAGGCGGCGATCTTTGGCCTGGTGTTTCTCGGCGATCACCTGTCGGCGTTGAAAGTGCTGGCGATCCTGATCGCGACGGGCGGCGTGCTGCTGACCGCCTATCGGCCCGGCAGCGCCGCCAAGCTGGTGCAGGGCAAGCCGATCATGCTCGGCCTGGTGGCGGCGGCCTTCTTTGCGCTGTCGGCTGTTGGTTTTCGCGGCGCGATCATCACCCTGACCGATGTGTCCTTCGTCACGGCGGCGAGCTTCACGCTGGTGCTGACGCTGACGCTGCAGACCACGGTGCTGCTGGTCTATCTACTATTGCGCGCACCAAGCGTTTTGCCGGCAACATTCAAACTGTGGCGGGCGTCGCTCTGGGCCGGCTTTGTCGGCGCGCTCGGTTCACAGTTCTGGTTTCTTGCTTTCGCACTCACGTCGGCGGGCAATGTTCGCACGCTGGCGCTGGTCGAGGTGCTGTTCGCCCAATTTGTGTCCTGGTACTCATTCAAGCAGCCGTTCTCATGGCGTGAGCTGTGCGGCATCGTGCTGATTGTCGGCGGCGTCGGGCTGCTGATTGCGGGGTAGGCGCGGGTGCTGCGCGCAGGCTGCTGCGTCAATTGCAGCCTGCGTCAGGGTCGATAGGTCAGGCCTCCTCGACGCCGCACCAGGCCGCGACGAAATAGGCGATCGCCTTGGTGGTTTCCTTCAGCGAGTTGAGGTTAAGCCGCTCGTTGAAGCCATGGATCACCTCGCCGCGCGGGCCGTAACAGAACGCCGGCATGTCGTAATAGAGATCATAGAACCGCGCATCGTTGATGGCGGTCGGCGCGCGACGTTCATACGGGATGTTGGTCGAGGCCTGATGCGCCGCCGCCATGGTGGCGTGGACATCCGGCGCATCGCGCATGACGTAACCATGCGAATGAAAGCCGCAATATTCGATCTGGGGCGGATTGTTGGCGAGATAGCTGTAGGATTTCGCTGCATTGGCGATGCAGGCCTCGATCTCGCGGCAGCTTTCCTCGACGCTCCAGCCCGGCATGATGGCGATGCGGCAATCGAGATCGCACCAGGCCGGTACGCTCGAGGCCCAGTCGCCGCCGTGAATGATGCCGGGATTGAAGTTGATCGGGTGCTCCATGCTGCCATAGATCGGGTCCGACTTGGCACGCTTGTTCCACTCCGCTTCTAGCGACTCCAGCGCGGTCATCATCTTCGTCGCAGCTTTGATGGCGTTGAAGCCTTCCCCGGCGACGGCGACGTGGGTTGGTTCGCCGCGTACCTTGATGCGAAACCAGATCACGCCGAGGCAGACATCGCTCATCCGCTGGCCGGTCGGCTCCGGCAGCAGTGCGCAGTCAGCGCGATAGCCACGCTGCAACGTCGACAGCGCGCCGACGCCGGTGCTTTCCTCTTCGATCACCGACTGGAAGTGCAGCCGGCCGCACAGCTTGAAGCCGGCCTTGCGGATCGCATCGACAGCGTAGAACGCAGCCAGCGTGCCGCCTTTCATGTCAGCCGCGCCGCGGCCGTGCATCCAGCCATCTTTGATCACGGCCTGATAGGGATCGGTGTGCCACATATCGCGTGGCCCGGCCGGGACGACGTCGCAATGGCCCTGCAGGATCAGTGATTTGCCGGTGGCGTTGTCGGGCCGCAGCGTGCCGACAACCGTGCGCGCGCGCGTGAAGTCGGTCTCGACCTTGCCGAAATCGGGCAGCTCCTTGAGGTCGTCGATATTGATGGTCCAGTCATCGACCTCATAGCCGCGCGAGCGCATCAGATCAGCCATCAGATCCTGCGCCGGCGCTTCGGCGGCGCGCGTGCTGGGAATGTTCACCAGCTTTGCGGTGGTCTCGAGCTGTTCATCGAACTGCGCGTCAACCAGCGCGAAGATCCTGTCCTTGATTGTATCCTTGAGCATGTGGCCCCTGCCGTCTTGTTCTTGCATCACGTGCGGTTTGGCGGCGCAACGCGCCGCATCACCACAAGGGTGGCTCACAGAAGCAGTGTTTGCAATGCATGGGCAGCGCTTCCCCCAACGGGGAAGCGGCGGAGCGTGCCGGCGCTTAGTTGTGATCGTCCGGCAGCAGCGGGATCGGCGCGACCTCGATACCCTCGTCGATCAGCGCCTTGGCCTCGGTCACTGAAGCCTGACCATAGATCGGCCGATGCTCGGCGTCGCCGTAATGGATCTTGCGGGCTTCCTCAGGGAAGCTTTCGCCGACATTGTCCGCAGTGCTCAGCACCTGGTCGCGCAACTCGCGCAGTTTTGCGCGCAGCTCGGCCTGCTGCGTTAGCATCAGGTTTTTCGCGGGCTCGGAGGCTTCAGCAGGCGCGGCGGCCGGAGCCGATGATTTACGCGAACGGGCGACCTTCGGCGCCATGATCGCCTTTTCAACCTTCACCGAGCCGCAATGCGGGCAACTCACCAGCTTGCGTTTGGCCTGCGAGTTCATAGTTCGCCGAATCCTTGAACCAGCCGTCGAACGCGTGACCGCGTTCGCAGCGCAAATCATAGTGGATCATACCGACCCTCGGACGAGATGCAGTCGATTATCGCCGCCTCCCGCGTCCGTTACGCTGAAGCGGCGGCCATGCTGGAGCGACGGAATTGCGCTGCGCGCCTCCTTGACCTTGGCGAGGTCGATTTCGGCGATGACAACGCCGAGGTCAGTGCCGCCATCGGCAAGCACCGTCCCCCAGGGGTCGACGATCAGCGAATGGCCATAAGTCGAGCGCTTGTTCTCATGCAGGCCGCTCTGCGCCGCCGACAGCATGAAGCTGCCGTTCTCGATGGCGCGGGCGCGCATCAGCGTATGCCAATGGGCTTCGCCGGTCTTCTGCGTGAAGGCTGAGGGCGCGGTGACGATGGAGGCGCCGCTTTCAGCCAGCGCACGATAGAGCGAGGGGAAGCGGACGTCGTAGCAGATCGTCATGCCGAACTTGGCCCAGGGCAGATCCACGGTGACGGCGACCTCGCCGGGGCGGTAGTTCGCCGACTCGCGATAGCTCTCGCCATTCGGCAGGTCGATATCGAACATATGAATCTTGTCGTAGCGCGCGGTGATCTCGCCATCGGGATTGATCATGAACGCGCGGTTGGCGGCGCGATCGGGCGTCGCCAGCACGGCGAGCGAGCCGATGTGCAGATGGATCTTCAGCTCTTTCGCCAGCGCCTGATAGGCCTTCAGCGACTTGTCGTCCTCCTCCGCCGCGAGCTGCGCGAACAGCGCGGCGCGGTTGGCCTGCATCATGTTGCTGACTTCAGGCGTTTGCACATAGTGCGCGCCGCTCGCCGCCGCCTCGCGGATGAAGCCGCTGGCCTGCTCGAAGCTCGGTTCGGGCAACAGGCTGGCGCGCATCTGGATCAGGGCGGCGTTGAACTTGGGTTCGCTGCTCATTGGGTGGCTTTCTGTCCCGCCAGCATGGCGTCGAGCTTGCCCTCACGATCGAGAGCGTAGAGGTCATCGCAGCCGCCAACATGCTGGCCGTCGATGAAGATCTGCGGAAACGTCGCACCGTCGCGCACGCGGTCATACATCTGCTGGCGATAGTCCGGGTCCACGCCGGCGCTCATCTCGGTGAAGTCCGCGCCCTTGCGCTTCAGCAGTGACACGGCCGCGCTGCAATAGCCGCAGCCGGGACGGGTGTAGATTTCAACAGCAGCAGTCATGACGGAGCCTTTTACGAATAAACCACCTGATTATATGGGTGATTTGAACGGCTCCACAACCCGTGCGAACACCAGCGCATCAACCTGCCGCGCTTTGGCCCGCAATAATGCGCGGGCGCAGGCTTCCAGCGTTGCGCCGGTGGTCAGCACGTCATCGATCAGGACGATGCGTCGCCCCTCGACATGGATGCGCTGATCAGCCGCGACACGGAATGCGCCCTGTACATTGCTGGCGCGTTGCAGGCGCGTCAGGCCGATCTGTTGCTGCGTCGGGCGCAGGCGGCGCAGGGCATCGGCGGCGATCGGCAGGCCGCTGTCGCGCGCAATGGCGCAGGCGAGTTGGCCCGACTGGTTGAACCGGCGACTCCAGCTGCGCCGCCAGTGCAATGGTACCGGGATCAGGACGTCCGCCTCGGCGAGCAGTTCCCGGCCTGCATGCGCCATCATCCGTCCCATCAGCGGCGCGAGGTCGAGCCGATCCTGGTATTTGAAGGCATGCACCAGCGTGCGCGCCGTGTCGTCATAGCGCGCGACGGCGCGGGCGCGGTGAAAGGCCGGCGGGCTGGCGATGGCCTGCATCGACAGAATGCCGGGGCCGGGATCATAGACAAAGGGAATGCCGAGCCGGGCGCAATAAGGCGGAGCGATCAGCGCCAGTTTCGACCAGCACGCCGCGCAGAGGCCGATATCGGCGACAGGCTCGCGACAGGACAGGCAGAGCGGCGGCAGGGCGATGTCGCGCATCAGCCTCGCCATGCGCCATGGCAGGTCGCGCAGGCGCGTCAAGGCATCGCGTGTCATCGTGCGGGCAGGGCGTTCAGCCTCAGTCGCGACCAGCGTCATGGCGACCACCGGAAACGGAGGAACCTACCGCAGGCTAGGCTGGCGTTGTCGCTTCGAACAACCGCTGCGCATGGACAGATGCAGGCCATCGCAGTAACCAGTCGCCATGGCCAAGTCACCTGCACCGGGTTCCGTCCCGAAACTGTTTGACCGTGCGCTGCTGGCGCAGCGTATGGCGCGTGCCCAGCATCAGGGCGCGGATACATTCCTGCTCGACCGCGTCAATGATGAGCTGGCGGAGCGGCTGCAGGAGGTGCTGCGCGAGTTCACCGTAGGCGTTGATCTCGGCACGCCCGGCGCGGGTCTCGCGCCGCTGCTGGGCCAGCGCGTTGCCGCTCTGCGTCATGTCGCGCTGCCGGTTGACGACAGTCTGCCGCTCGATCTTGGCGATAAGCCGCTGGATATCGTGATGTCTTCGCTGGCGCTGCAGTTCGTCAATGATCTGCCGGGCGTCCTGGCGCAGGTGCGGCGCGCGCTGAAACCCGACGGGCTGCTGCTGGCGGCGACGCTGGGCGGTGATACGTTGACGGAATTGCGCCAGTCGTTTGCGGCCGCCGAGATCGAGGTTGAAGGCGGCATGTCGCCGCGCGTTGCGCCGTTTGCTGATCTGCGCGATATCGGCGCGCTGCTGCAGCGAACTGGCTTTGCGCTACCGGTGACGGATGTTGGCCGCATCATGGTGCGTTATGCCAATGCTTTCGCGCTGATGCAGGACCTGCGTAAGATGGGCGCAACCAATGTGCTCAATGAGCGCCGCCGCAAACCGCTGCGCCGCGCCACCCTGCTGCGCATGGCCGCAGATCTATGCCGAGCGTTTTGCCGATGCAGATGGCCGCATCCGGGCGACCTTCGAGGTGATCTGGATGGTCGGCTGGGCGCCGCACGAGAGCCAGCAAAAACCGCTCAAGCCCGGTTCGGCCAAGGCCAGCCTCGCCGCTGCTGTAAAGGACGTGGGTCGGAAGTAGGCGCTCGCCTCACATCAGCAATTCGATCAGCGGCGGGATCAGCGGGATATCGGCCGGCGGCATCGGGTAGTCGCGCAGCTTGTTGGCGCGCACCCAGGCGATGTTCTGGCCTTCCTGCGGCACGACAAAACCCTCCCAGCGCCGGCAGATATACAGCGGCATCAGCAGGTGGAAGTCGTCATAGCCGTGGCTGGCGAAGGTCAGCGGCGCGACGCAATCGACCTTGACCGTGATGCCGAGTTCTTCGCGCAGCTCGCGAATCAGCGCATCCTCGGGGCGTTCATCAGGCTCGAGCTTGCCGCCAGGAAACTCCCACAGGCCCGCGAGCGCCTTGCCTTCCGGGCGTTGCGCGATCAGCACGCGGTTATCGGCATCGATCAGCGCGCAGGCGACGACAAGGGTAATCTTCATCAGGGTCTCGCTGGAAAGAAGAGCGCCATGGCCGCGAGCTGTGCAGCCATGGCGTATGTTGAAGGGGCTGCGCGCTTATGAGCGGTAGTCGCCGTTGATCGTGACGTATTCCTTGGTCAGGTCGCAGGTCAGCACGCGGTCGCGGCCCTTGCCGAGGCCAAGCGCAACCTTGATCTGGATCACCGGGTCCTTCATCGCCTTCGAGACTTCGGCCTCGTTATACGACGGATCGCGCGCGCCCGACTTGGCGACGCGGATGCCGTTGAATGAAATCGAGAGCTTGTCGCGATCGGCCGGCTCGCCCGCCTTGCCGACGGCCATGACAACGCGGCCCCAGTTGGCGTCTTCGCCAGCGACAGCCGTTTTGACCAGCGGCGAATTGGCGATCGACATGGCGATGCGGCGGGCCGATGGCTGCGAGGTTGCGCCCTCGACAACCACTTCGACGAGCTTGCGCGCGCCTTCGCCGTCGCGGGCGACCTGTTCGGCGAGATCGGCGAGGATGGCGTTGAAGGCCTTGGTGAAGGCCTTGAGCAGCGGATCGCTGGCCTTGGTGATCTTCGGCGCGCCGCGCTCGGCAGCCGCACCAGTGGCGAAGGCGATCAGCGTATCCGAGGTCGAGGTGTCGCCATCGATGGTGACGGCGTTGAACGATGTCAGCAACGCCAGCCTTCAGCAAAGCCTGCAGCGCGCCCGCCGAAATCGGTGCGTCGGTGAAGATGAACGACAGCATGGTCGCCATGTCCGGCGCGATCATGCCGGCGCCCTTGGCGATGCCGTTGATCGTCACCTTGGCCTTGCCAAGCTTCACCGTGGCGGTTGCGACCTTGGGGAAGGTGTCGGTGGTCATGATCGCCTTGGCGGCATCGAGCCAGCCGGTCGGGGTCGCGGCTTCCACCATGATCGCTCAAGCACGCCGTCGAACTTGGTGGCGTCGAGCGGCTCGCCGATCACGCCGGTCGATGCCAGGAACACGTTGTCCGCCTTGCAGCCGACAGCCTTGGCGGCGATCGCGCCGGTCAATGCGGTGGATTTTGCGCCCGGTCTTGCCGGTGAAGGCATTGGCGTTGCCGGAATTGACCACCAGCGCACGGGCCTTGCCGCCCTTCAGGCGGGCGCGGCACCAATCAACCGGCGCCGACGGGCACTTTGACTTGGTGAAGACACCGGCGACCGTGGTGCCCTCGTCAAGCAGGGCCAGCAGCACGTCGGTGCGGTTCTTGTAGCGGATGCCAGCTTCGGCAGTCGCCAGTCTGACGCCTGCGATCTCAGGCATCTCCGGAACGTTCTTGGGAGCAAGGGGGGACACAGCGGTCGACATGATGCGCTCAACTTTCGCAGAAAAGATGTCCGCTCATATCACCTCTTGTTCGGACGGGGGAGAGGCAGAGTTATGACAGTCCACCCCGCGATGGGCTGAGGGGCTGCAATTTGCCGTCCCTTCAGCCAGATCGTCCGTCGGTCAATTTGGCCCGAATGAAAACCGGCCATCGCTCTCGAGGTAGGGGCCGGTACGCATGTAGAGCTGGCCATTGGCGCCGACAAAAAACAGGGTGTTGCGCGGCACCTTCTTGGCCCCCTTCAGCAAGAACCGGGCGTTCTTGGTGCCGAGCCGATAGACGTGCAGTTTGCCAAGGTTCTCATAGGCGTAGCCTTCATCCTCCGACAGCGCCCAAGCTTTTGTCCCGGATGATTGCGGAGCAACCGGCTTCGGTTGAGCCGACGCAGGAATAGCGTGCAGGATAGTTGCGACAGCGGCAATCAATGGCAGGCGCCATGACGGGAACATGATAGTCCTTTCGTCTTCCTAGCCGAGGGCTTCGTTGACCGATCTTGAACGGATGAGACGTAGACTTTCCTTGCAAATGTGACGAAATTCAAGTGGCCGCGCCATGTCGAACAGATGCGACAGGCGTTGTACGGCCAAATACGATCGTTACAGTCGCAAACGGAGAACTTGAGGCGATGGCTTCGCAAAAACGGTCCAAGACGATGCGCCGCTCTATCTACGGCTGGGGTCTCGCTAGCGCGATGCTTGGCGCCGGTCTGTTGGCGTCCCCTGCGCTGGCGCAGCAAACTGATCAACTCGTCCTGAGCAGCCAGCAGCGGCTGTCCTGCAGCCGTGGTCTCAGCGCCGGCAAGCTCAGCACGGCGACATGCCGCTCTTATGCCTATTTGTTCAATCTCAAGACATCAGACTATTTTCGCTGCGCCGTCACCATGGCGGTGACCCGCGACATCAAGGAAGTCATTAGCGTTCAGACAGATAGCAAATGCAGCAAGCAGCCGCGGATCTTCGAGACCGACGCCGAGGTGAGCTATTCGTTTGATGCGGCAGAAACCGATCCGCCGAACACCAACTCATTTTTCGGCCTGGGCGGGCATGTGATCTGGGCAGCGGATCGCAGCCAGCAGCGCGTCCGCAGCTGCATGACCATTCCCGCAGGCAATGAGGAAGTCGTCCGCTGCATGGATATGACATTCAACTAGACGTCCGCCGCAAGGCTTGTGCCTGGCGGCGGACGTGGTTGATAACCATCAGAGAGGACAGCGAAAGGCTGCGAGGATCAGCGCCTTCCGCCCGGTTGTGAGTTCTACTCGGGCTTGAGACCGGCGAACTGGGCGACCTTGCCCCACTTCTCCATCTCGGCGACGACAAACTTCTGCATCGCGTCGGGCGAGCCGCCAAAGGGTTCGGCGCCCAGCTTGCGCAGACGCTCGGTGCCTTCCGGCGATTTGATGAACTTCTCGACGCTCGCGTTGAGTTTCTCGCGGATTTCCTTCGATGTCTTGGCTGGCGCGCCGATGGTGAACCATGACGCAGCGTCATAGCCCGGGACGCCGGCTTCCGCGATCGTCGGAAGGTTGGGCAGCAGCGGCCATCGCTTGCTGGTCGAGACAGCGAGCGGGCGGATCTTGCCGGACTCAGCAAATGGCTGCGATGCCGGCAGGTTATCGATGGTGAGATGGACGCGGCCCGCGATCAGGTCGGTGAGCGCCGGAGCGCTGCCCTTGTAGGGCACATGGGTCAACTTCAGGCCGGTCATCGACTTGAACAGCTCGGTTGCCACGTGCGCGGTGGTGCCGAGGCCGGGCGTTGCGTAGAACAACTCGCTTCTTGTCCTTGGCGTAGTCGAGGAATTCTTTCACCGACTTGACCGGCAGATCATTCGTCACCGAGAACAGGTTGGGCACCGACGCAATGATGATCACCGGCGCGATATCGTTGAGCTGGTCATAGTTCATCGCCTTGAAGATGAACTTGTTGATTGAATGGGTGCCCGGCGTACCAACGACGAAGGTGTAGCCATCTGCTTCGGACTTGGCGACGAAATCAGCGGCGATATTGCCGCCTGCGCCGGTCTTGTTCTCGACGATGAACTGCTGGCCGTATTCTTCCGACATCCGCTGCGCGACAAGGCGGGCGAGCAGGTCAGTGGTGCCGCCTGCAGAAAACGGAACGATGAATTTGACCGGGCGGTTGGGCCATTGGCCGGCTTGGGCAATCGCAGGCGCGCCGAGTGACAGCGAGCCGAGCGCGGCAGCGCCGCCGATCAGAACCGAGCGGCGCGTAGGCCGGAGAATGCCGTTCATTGATTTTGTCATTGGATTTCCTTGGACGTAACAATTGCGCCGTCTTCGTTTGGTGAGACGGATGATGCTTGTTGTTTCCTTCGCTGCGAGGTCTTCGCCTCTGCAGACGGCTCAACCTACGCGCTCACTATCGTTGTGGCTAGTTTAAAGCGGCGCTAAATTTTGCGATGCAACTGGGGGATGCAGCCATTCCGGCTGCTGTCGCGCGCGCCAGATGCGCAGGCGGTGATCCGCTGACATTACGTTGGAGCGGGGATCACGGCGTCGACCGAGCCGGTCGAGCAGGGCGGCTCGGCTATCCCGGCGGCCCGATGGCAGTCATCAAGTCGGCAGGCGAAAGGCCCTGGAATGCGGCCTTTCGCCTGTCTCGTTTTTGTTAGGCTGGCTTCAGGCCGGCGAACTTGGCGACCTTGCCCCACTTTTCGGTTTCCGCCTCGACGTAACGCTGCATCTCGTCGGGCGAGCCGCCGAACGGTTCAGCGCCGAGCTTGCGCATCCGTTCGGTGCCATCCGGCGACTTGATGAACTTCTCGATGCTGGCGTTAAGCCGTTCGCGCAATTCCTTCGAGGTCTTGGCGGGGGCCGCAACCGTGAACCACGACGATGCGTCGTAGCCCGGCACGCCGGCTTCGGCGATGCTCGGCAGATCAGGCAGCAGCGGCCAGCGCTTCGCCGATGAAATTGCCAGCGGGCGAATGCTGCCGCTTTCAGCGAAGGTCTGCGACGCCGGAAGGTTATCGATGGTGAGCTGCACCCGGCCCGCGATCAGGTCGGTCAATGCCGGGGCGCTGCCCTTGTAGGGAACGTGGGTCATCTCGACGCCGGTCATGGACTTGAACAGTTCGGCTGCGACATGACCCGTGGTGCCGATGCCCGGCGAGGCGAAGAACAGCTCGTTGCCCTTGCCCTTGGCGTAGTCGATGAATTCCTTGACCGATTTGACCGGCAGCTCGTTGGTCACGGAGAACAGGTTCGGCACTGAGGCCAGGATGATGACCGGCGCGATATCATTCAGCGGATCATAGTTCATCGCCTTGAAGACGTATTTGTTGATGGCGTGCGTGCCGGGCGTGCCGACAACGAAGGTGTAGCCATCGCCAGCCGACTTGGCGACGAAGTCGGTCGCGATATTGCCGCCTGCGCCGGTCTTGTTCTCGACGATGAACTGCTGGCCGTATTCTTCCGACATTTGCTGCGCGACAGCCGCGCGAGCAGGTCTGTGGTGCCGCCAGCAGCGAACGGCACGACAAATTTGACAGGGCGGTTTGGCCATTGCGCCTGCGCAATCGCTGGCGCGCCGAGGGTCAGCGAGCCGAGCGCAGCCGCGCCGCCAATCAAAACAGAACGGCGGGTGGGCTGCAGATTAGTCGTCTTGAGCTTCTTCATCTTTATTCCTTAGACGTAACATTCTGACGCCCGCCGATGTGCCCGGCGGACGGAGGTGCAGATGATCGCCTTCTGATGGATTGCGTCGGTGCAGATACGCGCCACGGGCATGGCCCTGGCTGGCAGTTCCGTCCCGCCGCTGGAGCGGCAATCGGGTGGGTCACCATGCTTTGGCTGCGCATGCGGTCACACGCGGCTAACCTATTTGGCGCGCACGGCGGTGACCAGCGCTATGTCATTGAAAATGTGGGTATAATTGAGGCAGGCGGGAGCGGGTATCACTGCACGGGGAGAGTCGCTGGATCGCCGACAATCAACGGTATCATGACGCCTCGCGCTTCCCGTTCGTCAATTCCGCCAATTGCGGCGATAGCGCCGTTGGGTTGCCAATCGGCGGCGCCGTCCAAATGACGAGGGCCGCGCCTTCCTGAGAAGAGCGCGGCCCTTGAAGCCTCGGTTATGCGGAGCGGCTTACTTGCCGATGCCGCGCTCCTTGAAGTACTTCAGCGCGCCGGGATGGAACGGGATCGGCGAGCGTTCCTGAACCTGGTTGTCGAGCGTGAAGCTCATCGCTTCCTTGTGAACCGCGACGATATCGTCCTTCTTCTCGACCAGCGTCTTGACGATCTTGTAGGCGTCGTCGTCGCTCATCTTGTTGCCGGTGACGATGATGTTCCAGACTTCGGCGATCTTCGTTGTCCTTGTCGTAGCCCGGATAGCTGCCAGCCTTGATCGTGCTCTCGGTGTAGAGCTTGCCGTACTTCTCGTTCATCTTGGCGACGGCCTGGCTGTGGTCGACGAGCTTCATCTTGACGCCGGGCGTCGAGGCAAGATCGGTCACAGCTGCGGTCGGAATGCCGCCGACCCAGAAGAAGGCGTCGATCTTGCGATCCTTGATGGCGTTGACGGACTCGGCGACGCCAAGGCGTTCGCGCTTCATGTCCTTGTCCTTGTCGAGGTCGACGGCCTCGATGACGCGGAACGCCATGACTTCGGTGGCGCTGCCGGGCGAGCCGGTCGAGACGCGCTTGCCCTTGAGATCATTGATCGTCTCGATGCCGGTGCCCTCGATGGTGACGAGATGCATCCGGTTCGGATAGACGACCAGCAGCGTCTGCAGCGGCACCTTGCCGGCCTTGAACTTGTCCGACGCCGTTCAACGCGTCAAGCGCCGCGTCCGCCATGGTGAAGCCGAGCTCGCTCTGGCCCGTGGCGATCAGCTTGAGGTTGTCGACGCTGCCGCCGGTGACTTCCGCCGTCGCCTGCGTGTTCGGCAGATTCTTCGACAGCACGTTGGCGATTGCGCCGCCAAGCGGGAAGTACACGCCGCCGGTGCCGCCGGTGCCGATCGACATCGTCTTCTGCTGCGCGACGACAGCGGTCGCCGTCGAGCAGTCCGACGGACGAGCGTCAAGGCAATCGCTGTTTTTCGCTTCAATCGTCTGAACATTGCGGTCTTCTCCCTCAACGTTTTTTAGAATGGACTCGGTCAACAAGTGCAGTGTGTTAATCACTTGACCCCTGCCTTCCTTGAAGTATCTCAGCGCGCCGGGGTGATAGGGCGCCGGCGAATGCGCTGGGGTCTGGGTCGCGAGATTGATATTGTCAGCTTCCTTGTGCACCTGCGACAAGATCAGCCTTGTTGACGAAGATCGCTTTGGTGATCGCGTAGGCCATATCGTCCGACATCTTGTCGGTCGCCATCACCTGGTTCCAGGCAGCGAAGCCTTTGCTATCAGTCGTCTGGCCCGGATAGCTGCCGGCCTTGATAACGCTCGCCGCAAAGATCTGGCCGTATTTCTTGACGATCGGTTCGAGCAGATGGTCGATCTCGATCAGCTTGATGGTCACGCCGGGCGAGGCTGCAAGATCCGTCACGGCTGCAGTCGGCACGCCGCCGCCCCAGAAGAAGGCGTCGATCTTGCGATCCTTCAACGCGTTGGCGGACTCGGCGACAGACAGGCGCTCGCGCTTGACGTCCTTGTCCTTGTCGAGCCCGGCGGCCTCAAGCAGGCGAAAGGTCTGGGTTTCCGTAGCGCTGCCCGGCGCACCGCTGGAGATGCGCTTGCCCTTGAGGTCGCTGAATGTCTCGATGCCGGTGCCGGCGATCGTGACGACATGCACAGGGCTGGAATAGACCGCGACGATGGTGCGCATCGGCACCGGCTTCTTGAACTTGCCCTCGCCCTTGACGGCATCGGCTGCGACGTCGCCGGTCATGAAGCCGAGGTCGGCCTGGCCGGTTTCCAGCAAGCTTGAATGTTGTCGACGCTGCCGCCGGTGACTTCAGCGGTGGCCTGCACATGGGTGAGCTTCTTCGACAGCAGGTTCGCGATGCCGCCGCCGAGCGGATAGAAAATCCCGCCGGTCCCGCCCGTGGCAATGGCGAGCGTCTTGTCCTGCGCTGGAGCGCCATGTGGCCGTCATGGCGAGACCAAGCAAGGCGATGCTGAGGGTCGTCCACTTCATCGTTCTACTCCCAAAGTTCGGGCGGCACTGCTTGTCTGCAGTGTCCGCCTCGCTGCGATGCCTTCACGGCATTCGTATTTCTTGGTTCACGCCGGTATCGGTTCTTTCGACGTCTTGCGTTGCCACAACACGACGCCAATGCCGATCAGCAACCCTGGCACGTAGGTGTAGTTGAGATCAAAGCCGATGGTGGACTCGACGATGGCTTCAATCAAGGCCGGGAACACCAGCAGCATCCCGCTCAGCAGCAGCAGGAACCGCTCGATTCCGGTCGTCTGACGCAAGGCCCAGCCCTGCGCGAAGGCCGCCAGCGCAATCAGCCCGATGGTGATCTTGACGGTCACCTCAACGATATCAAGCCAGCTGCCGTCCTTCGGAATGTTCAGCAGCAGGCCGACGCCCTGCGGATCGCAGACGAAGACGAACGGCACCAGGAAGGCCGGCATGGTGTATTTCCACGATTGCAGCGTGGTCTTGTAGGGATCGCCGCCGGTGATTGCCGCCGCCGCGAAGGGCGACAGCGCGGTCGGCGGCGAAACTTCCGACAGCACGGCATAGTAGAAGATGAACATGTGAGCGGCGTAGTCGGGCACGCCGAGCTTGATCAGCGCCGGCGCTGCGATGACGGCGCAGATGATGTAGGACGCCGTGACCGGAACGGCGAGGCCGATGATCCAGACGATCAGCGCGGTGTAGAGCGCCGTCAGCAGCAGGCTGCCGCCTGCATAGGTGATGACGATCGACGAGAACTTGAGGCCGAGGCCGGTGAGGGTGACGACGCCGACCACGATGCCGGCGCAGGCGCAGGTCGTTGCGGCATTGAGCGCGCCGATCGAGCCATCCGCCAGCGCCTTGACCAGCTTGCGTGGCACCAGCGCGCATTCACGGCGCAGGAAGCTCAGCACGAAGGTGACGGCTGTGGCATAGAACACCGAGAGCGTCGGCGAGTAACCGATGATCATGAAGATCACCACCGCCGCCAGCGATATGAAGTGGAAGCCGTAGCGCCTGGTCATCTCCCACAGCCCGAGTTCGGGCTTGAAGTTGACGTTCTGCGCGCCGAACCGTTTGGCGTCCAGTTCAACCATGATCAGCAGCGAGAGATAGTACAGGCAGGTCGGGATAACAGCCATCCAGATCACTTCGAGATAGCTGATCTTGAGGAACTCGGCGATCAGGAAGGCCGCCGCGCCAAGCACAGGCGGCGACAGGATCGCGCCAAGCCCGCCTGCTGCGAGCAGCCCGCCTGCTGCGTTTTTCTCGAAGCCGGCCTTGGCCAGCATCGGCGCGGCGACGGTGCCGATCATCACCGTGGTGGCGACGCCGGAGCCTGACGGGCCGCCGAGCAGGAAGGACGACAGCACGACCGTGCGGCCCGCGCTGTTCGGTTTGCCGCCCATCAGGGCCAGCGAGAAATCAATGAAGAATTTCCCTGCGCCGGACATTTGCAGGAATGCGCCGTAGATCGTGAACAGGATGATCAGCGTCGCGGAGACGTCGACGGCAACGCCGAAGATGCCTTCCAGCGTGATGAACAGATGGCCGACCAGCCGCGGCAGATCATAACCGCGATGCGTCCAGGGCGCCGGCAGATG
Organism: uncultured Alphaproteobacteria bacterium; assembly: GCA_963717905.1. Classification (GTDB taxonomy): domain Bacteria; phylum Pseudomonadota; class Alphaproteobacteria; order Rhizobiales; family Xanthobacteraceae; genus Tardiphaga. The sequence continues at coordinate 408,836 of CAVQXM010000006.1, read as the reverse complement.
CGGACCAAGCATCGCATAGGCGATGAAAAACAGTGACACCACAGGCATGATCAGCCCGGTGGTGCGACGGGTCGCTTCCAGCAGCAGCACAATGAAAATGATGCCGACGATCACATCGAGATTGTCGGGCGATGTCGCGCGGTCAGTGAAATCGTCACCGCCAGCCAGCGAATAGGCGATCGTGCCGATCGCGACAATGCCGGGAACGACGTCCCACCAGCGCACGCGATTGCGAAAACGCGTTGCGAGCGGAAACAGCAGAAAGCTCAGCACCAGCGTGAATGCAACGTGGATGTAGCGCAGCTCTTGGGTCGGAACGATAGAGTAAGCGGCGTACAGATGGAATATACTACAGACGACGGCGACACCGGTCGAAAGCCAACCTGCCCAGCCCATCAGGCGATTGGTCGCGCCTTCTTCCGCTTCGATGAATGCTTCAGCCTTCGCGAGCGCTTCGTCTGAAATTGCCGTCGTATCTTCGACTTTGGTCGAACGATCCTGCATGTACCCTCCCCACTAAGCTACTCTGCCGAATTGTTTCGGTCTTGTGCTGTCTGAGCATGACGCGGTGCATTGATGCTGGTTTGGCCTATCGGTGCAAGCCTTAATCTCATCATGCTACATTTTCAGCATGGTCGGTTCGAGCGGCGACGTCACGCAGATTGTCGGACGTGTCTCGAAAACTGAAAACTATTTCGCAGTTGCACCCAAGCTCATGGATCCCGTTGAGAATGTGCTGCGTCGCATCCGTTCTTGCTAAAGTTTGCATGTGGTCGACCGCTGAACAACCGGTTACGATCCGCGCAGCCAACCAGGAACCGGGGAGGATGCAATGCACCGTCTCAAGGGGAAGACCGCGCTAGTGGTAGGCGCGGGGTCGATTGGTCCGGGATGGGGCAATGGCAAGGCGGCCGCCGTCGCCTTCGCGCGCGCGGGAGCAAGGGTGTTCTGTGCTGATCGCAACAGCGCCGCCGCCAAGGAGACTGTCGATATCATCCAGTCTGAAGGCGGGCGGGCAACCAGTTTTACCGCTGACGTCTCTGTGGGCGAGCAGATCGCTTCGATGGTCGAGGCCTGCATGGAAACCTATGGCCGTATCGACGTGCTCAACAACAACGTGGGCATCGCCGAGATCGGCGGCGTCGTTGATGTGACGGAAGCCGCCTGGGATCGGATCTTCGCGGTCAATCTCAAAAGCTGTTTTCTGGCGATGAAGCACGTCATCCCGATCATGGAGCGGCAGGGCGGCGGGTCGATCATCAATATTTCATCGGTTGCTTCGATTCGTCACCTCGGCGTCAGCTATATTACCTATGCGACCAGCAAGGCAGCGATGAACCAGATGACGCGCAGCACGGCGGTGGAATATGCCGCGAAGAATATTCGCGTGAACTGCGTGCTGCCTGGCCTGATGAAAACGCCGATGGTGGCAAATTCGGTGGGCCTCGCCACCAGCTATGCCGCTGGCGATGTTGAGGCGATGTGGCGGGCCCGCGATGTGATGGTGCCGATGGGGCACATGGGTGACGCCTGGGATGTCGCCAACGCGGCGCTGTTTCTGGCGTCGGATGAATCGCGATATGTCACCGGGATTGAACTCGTGGTCGATGGCGGCTTGACGCTGAAGGTGAGCTAACCGAACTGGCCTGCGGCACGCGCCGGAATATTAGCGGGTATTGAAGTGCAAGGAATCGAGTTGCGATGGATAGGACGTGGGTGAGAATGGTCAGGCGCGGACGGGCTCTGCCGGGCCTTGCATTCATTCTGATCATCACGACCGCGCATGCAGCCACGCCGCAACCGGATATGGCTGATCCTCGCAAGGACATCGCGTTTTGTACGGATGCATCGCTCACGCCGGAGCAGGCCATCCAAAATTGCAGCCAGATCATCGCGCTCGATGATGTGTCGCGCTGGGACCGTGCGCTGGCGCATTTGAGCCGGGCGCGAGCTCACGCGTCACGGGGCGCGCCAGACCGCGCCATCGCCGATTACGACGTGGCGCTCACGATCGATGCTGACAAGGTCGAGGCGCTGGTGGAGCGTGCCGCCCTGCATCGCGCCAGAGGCAACCGCCGCGCAGCGCTGCTGGATTACACCGCCGCGCTCAAGCTTGATCCCGGCCTTGCTGACATTCGCGCGGCGCGGCAGGACCTGGTTCTTGAACTGGAGCGGCTCGGCGCAACCATGGGCGGGCAACCTGCGCGCTGAGGCGCGCGCAAGGCGGGTTTTCCCTTGAAATGCGGCTGTATCGCGTGACAATGCGCATCAAATGACGCCGGGCCAAGCAAGGTCCGGCCGGGAGAGATGCCGATGTCCAAGCAGAATGTCAGTCAATATCACGAACTTCATGCGCGCTCGCTCAGCGATCCCGAGGGGTTCTGGGGTGAAGCTGCGCGGGAGATTGACTGGATCAGGCCCGCCGACAAGGTGTTCGATCCGACGCAGGGACTTTATGGCCGCTGGTTCACCGGGGCGCTGGTCAACACCTGCTACAACGCAGTGGACCGCCACGTCGCCGCAGGGCGGGGCGAACAACTCGCGATCATTCATGACTCGCCGGTGACCAATACCGTCACGACGCTGACCTATGCGCAGCTACTTACCGAGGTGAGTACTTTCGCCGCCGTGCTGCAGGACTTTGGCGTCACGAAGGGCGATCGCGTTATTCTGTATATGCCGATGGTGATCGAAGCGCAGATCGCGATGCTGGCCTGCGCCCGCATCGGCGCGGTCCATTCGGTGGTGTTCGGCGGTTTCGCTGCGAAGGAACTCGCGACGCGGATTGATGACGCGCAGCCGAAGGTGATCCTTTCGGCTAGCTGCGGCGTCGAGCCGGGCCGCATCGTGCAGTACAAGCCGCTGCTCGATGAGGCGATTGCGCTGTCATCATTCAAGCCGCAGACCTGCATCATCCTGCAGCGACCGCAACAGGTGTGCGACTTGATCGAAGGTCGCGATCACGACTGGTCGGCGCTGCGCGCCGCAGCGCTTGCGGCGAACAAGGCTGCTGACTGCGTGCCGGTGCTCGCGACGGACCCGCTTTACATTCTCTACACATCGGGGACGACCGGCGTTCCGAAAGGCGTGGTGCGCGATAACGGCGGCTACATCGTCGCGCTGAAGTGGTCGATGCAATATCTCTACGACATCAAGCCGGGCGAGGTTTACTGGTGCGCCTCGGACATCGGCTGGGTCGTTGGCCACAGCTACATCATTTATGGCCCGCTGCTGCATGGCGCGACCAGCATCATGTACGAAGGCAAGCCGATCGGCACGCCGGATGCCGGTGCGTTCTGGCGCGTGATCGCGCAACACAAGGCCGTGGCGCTGTTCACCGCGCCGACGGCGTTTCGTGCGATCCGCAAGGAAGATCCCGACGGCGCGTTCATCCGCAAATATGATCTGTCGCATTTCCGCACGCTGTTCCTCGCGGGCGAGCGCGCCGATCCGCCGACGGTGGAATGGGCCGAGCAACAGCTCGGCGTGCCGGTGGTTGATCACTGGTGGCAGACCGAGACGGGCTGGTGCATCGTCGGCAACCCGGTTGGCGTCGGCCTGCTGCCGGTCAAACACGGTTCGCCGACGCTGGCGATGCCGGGCTACAAGGTCGAGGTAGTTGATGAAGCGGCCAAGCCGCTGCCTGCCGGGACAATGGGCGCGATCGTGATCAAGCTGCCGCTGCCGCCGGGATGCCTGCCGACGCTGTGGCAACAGGACCAGCGTTGCAAGGAAGCCTACTTCAACGAATACCCCGGATACTACAAAACATCCGACGCCGGTTACATTGATGACGACGGCTACGTCTTCGTCATGGGCCGTACTGATGACATCATCAACGTCGCGGGCCATCGTCTCTCGACCGGCGGCATGGAGGAGATCCTCGCGTCGCATCCTGATGTTGCGGAGTGTGCGGTGCTCGGCGTTCGCGACGCGATCAAGGGCGAAGTACCGTGCGGGCTTCTTGTCCTGAAGGCCGGCGTGTCGCGGCCAAGCGCCGAGATCGAGAAGGAAGTGATCGCGCTGGTGCGCGACAAGCTCGGGCCGGTTGCTGCCTTCCGCATTGCGGTGACGGTGGCGCGCCTGCCGAAAACCCGATCGGGCAAGATCCTGCGCGGCACGATCAAGAAGATTGCCGATGGCGATAGCTGGACCATGCCCGCCACCATCGAGGACCCGCGCGCCCTTGATGAAATCGGCGAGGCGCTGAAGTCGCGTGCATAAGCGTCTCCCAGGCGCAGCCTCTCACACCGGCAACCGCGTCGGCTCGATCAGGTCTGCGCGGGAGCCGGACAGGCGTTTGTGGATGTGCACCATGAAGGCCATGCCGAACAGCGGCGTGGCGAAGTTGACGATCGGGATCGAGACAAAAGCAGCGATGAACAGGCCGGCGGTGAACACCGTTGCGGCGTGCTGCTTGCGCAGCGCCTTGGCCTCATCGATGGATCGAAACCGCATTGCGGCGAGGATGAAATATTCGCGGCCGAGCAGCCAGGCCGTCGCGACAAAAAAGGCAATGAAGCCGATGCCGGCGAAGAAGATGAAGGGCAGCACCGCGAGATAGACCAGGATCGTCAGCGCGGCTGTCTTGAGGCCTTCAAAGATCGCGCGGCCGAACGGTTGGGCGCTGCCGGGGCGCTCCGCCGGATAGTGCTCGCGCTCGACGATGTCGCCGACGTCATCGACAAAGATGCTCGCCACCAGCGACGTGATCGCCGGCATCAGGAACACCGCGCCCACCACGATGCCAAGCCCGGCGGCTATCGATACGATCCAGGCGAGCACGTTGATGCTCGATTCAAACGACGGCCCGAGCATGGCGTCGGCCCAGGCCTCGCCTGAAGTTGCGAGCCAGTTCAACCCGCGCTGCAGGCCAATCGCGAGCACGATGATCAGCACAAAGGCGAGACCAATCGAGCGCCACAGGATGACGCGCATCGGCGGGGCGAAAATCTGGGACAGCGCCTTGAGAGCGGCGTTGAGCATGGAGCGGTCCTCAATCGGTGAAGCTGGTTCCGCGCTGACGTAGTCGCTGCGGATGGCGACAACAAGATGGCCGCCGCAGCCTTTGCGAATTTGCTGCAGTCAGGACAGCATGGCCTCGTTCGCGCGCGCGGCGCGTCCCAGCCCGGTCCGTGCTACCGGCGCCAGCGGCGGCGGCGCGGTTTCGCCAGATCGAAAGGGATCGTCGTGACTCGCGGTCGGGCGCTGCAGGTCAGCCCAATGCAGGCTGGTGTATTCGAAGCCAAGTTCGATGGTTGGCTTGACGATGGCGAAATAGGGCGAGATGTCGAAGTCGCGCGGCATATACAGCGACGAATGCCGGATATGCAGGATCTCCCGCCGCGCCGAGCGGCTGCCGCCACGCGTGATCTTCGGCAGGATCGGATAACGCACCGCATCGAAGGCCTGGGCGATCAGTGCGGAGCAGATGATCTTGGTCGGATCGCCGGAGCCGAACGCGATCAGCCGGCGTCGCCAGCGCTGCGGAACCGGCAGCGGGATCAAATACCGCATCAGGTCGAAAATATTCTTGGTGTCGTAACCAAACCCGATCCGGTTGATGGCGTAGCGACACACCGTGGTGCGATCCTCATACGACAGGCCGACCGGGCGGCACAACCGGGTGTGGAAGCTGAAATATTTCGACAGCGGCGCGGACACGACGCCTTCGCCGACATAGGCCTCGACCAGGACATGCGGCTCGCCATCGGGCTCGGCTGCGCCGGCGATCGGGCCGACATACAGCGCCGAATGCGACCAGGTCGACTGCGTCAGATACTTGATGATGCCGGAGATGCGATTGTTGCCCTCGACCAGCAGGACGTCGCCGGGGCGGATGATGCTGCGCAGCCGTTCAGGATCGCTTGGTGTGAAGGGTTCATAGCCCGGCACCTCAGTTTGCAGGTAGCGCGCGATGACCTTGCCAATCGTGTCGAGAACAAAGCCCATAATGTCCGGTCCCCAGGCTTTGCCTGCCGACTTCCCTTTGTGCGGATTGACCATATTACGCAGCTCTTGCCATTTCGTTTCGATCGGTAGGACGATAGTGCCCGGCCCGCAGCAGGATTGGTTGCCGAAGCGCGGACGATCCGGCAAAGTTAACAAAACCTGCCCCTTCAGCTGAAGATAGCTTCGGATATTGCCCATGACCATGACTCGCCGCGCCTTTGTTACGGCGGCATCAGCTGTTACCGCTCATGCGCTATTTGGCGCGCGATCTGCGGTGGCGGCGATCCCCAAAACGGCGGATGTGGTCGTGATCGGGGCCGGGGCGGCAGGCATAGCCGCCGCGCGGCGGCTGATTGACGCCAGGCGATCGGTGATCGTGCTGGAAGCCGCGGACCGGGTCGGCGGCCGCTGCCATACCGATGCGACGATGTTCGGCACGCCGTATGATCGTGGCGCACGCTGGCTCTACAATCCGGAAAGCAGCGGGCTGGTGAAGCTGGCGCGGGATGCTGAGGTAGACGTTTATAGCAAACCGCCGGGGCAAAGGGTGCGGATCGGGCGGCGCAACGCTCGCGCCTCGGAGACCGAACGCCTGCTGGCGGCGGTGATGCGGGCCAATCGGGCCATCGGCGACGTCGCCCGCAAGGCGGACGCGGGCTCGGCTGCATCGGCGCTGCCCAAGGATCTCGGCGATTGGGCCGGGACCGTGAATTTCATCCTCGGCCCCGCTGGCTTGTCGAAGGACCTGTCCGAGGCTTCGGTGCGCGACCTTGCTCTCATGACTTCGCGGCTGAGCGAAGTTGCCTGTCGTCATGGCCTCGGCGGCCTGCTGACGACGCTGGGCGCGGGCCTGCCCGTGGCGCTAGCGACGCCGGCGACGCGCATTGTCTGGGGCGGCCGCGAGATCACGGTCGAAACGCCAGCGGGACGGATTGCAACGCGCGCCGTGGTGCTCACTGTGTCATCGAATGTGCTGGCGTCAGGGGCGATCAAGTTCGCGCCGGAACTGCCGAAGCGTCTCGGCGATGCCGCGGCCCGGCTGTCGCTCGGCAGTTGCGATCGCATTGCGCTTCAGCTCAGCGGCAATCCGCTCGGGCTTGGCCGCGACGAGATGGTGATCGAGCAGGCCGCGCATAGCAAGACCGGCGTGCTGCTGGCCAATATCGACGGGTCGTCGCTGTGCACGGTCGATGTCGCAGGCACGTTCGGGCGCGATCTTGCAAGCCAGGGCGAGCGCGCCATGGTCGCCTTCGCAACGGAATGGCTCGGCCAGCTCTACGGCAGCGATGTCGCGGCGGCAGTGACGCGCAGCAGCGCCACCAACTGGAATGCGGAGCCTTTCATCAGGGGCGCGATGTCGGTCGCGGCCCCCGGCGGGCAGGCGTCGCGCCGTGTGCTGGCGGAGGGCGTCGGCAATCTCCATCTCGCTGGCGAAGCGACGCATGAGACGCTGTTTGGCACGGTCGAGGGCGCATGGGACAGCGGGACCCGCGCCGCCGATGCCGTGCTGAAGAAGCTCGGCCCGGTGCAGGCCGCGCCCACGTCGGCGAAGAAGCGCCGCTCGCAGAAGCAATAGGGGCCAGCCACGGCGACATGAATGTGCCGACGGCCACAACGCAGATGCCCGGCACGGGGCCGGGCATGTTTTCGTAGGAGCGGCTGGCGTTGTCTTAGCCCCGCAGCGTGCCGCCGGTCTTTTTCGTTACTTCCGCAACGATTTTGCCGCCGATGGCGTCGATCTCCTGATCGGTCATCGTCTTGTCGCGCGGCTGGATCGTCACGGCGATGGCGATCGACTTCTTGTCCGGATCAACGCCCTTGCCTTCATAGACGTCGAACAGCGTCACATTGCTGATCAGCTTCTTGTCCGCAGCCGAGGCCGCGCGCAGGATATCAGCCGCCTTGACGCTGCGGTCGACGATGAAGGCGAAATCGCGCGACACCGGATGCAGCGGCGATAGCTCCAGCAGCGGCTTGGCGCGCGTTGCCTTCGCCTTCGGCTCGGGCACGCGGTTCAGCAGCACCTCGAAGGCGACGACGGGCCCATCGACGCCGAGCGCTTCGAGCGCGCGCGGATGCAATTCGCCGAAATAGCCGAGCACATTCTGCGGGCCGATCTGGATCGTGCCGGAGCGGCCGGGATGCAGCCAGTCCGCCCCGCCGGGGACGATCTGCAGCGCCTGCATCGGTGCGCCGGCGGCCGCCAGTGCGGCGAAAGCATCCGCCTTGGCGTCGAGCGCCGTTGCCGCCGCCGAACCCGACCAGTGCCGACCGGAGCCATTGGTTGAAGCAAGGCCGCGGCGCACGCCGGCAGCGGCGGTGAACTGATCTTCCGGGCGGTCGCCGCGGAACACCTGGCCGACTTCAAAGATCGCCACATCATCGACGCCGTTATTGGCGTTGTTCTCGGCCACACGGATCAGCCCGGCGAGCAGGCTCGGGCGCATGTCGGAGAGATCAGCGGCAATCGGATTGGCAAGCGTCAATTCGGGTTGGCCGCCGCCGAAGATGGTGGCCTGTGCTTTCGAGATGAACGACCAGGTGACGACTTCGGTCATGCCCTTCGCCGCCAGCGCGCGCTTGGCGCGGCGGGTGCGGTTCTGCATCACGGTCAGCACCGGCTTGCGGGCATCGTCGCCGCGCTCGAACGGCACCATGGTGACCTCGTCGACACCGGCGATGCGCATGATCTCTTCAACCAGATCGGCCTTGCCATGAACGTCCGAACGCCACGACGGCACCGCGACCTTCACGACCGCGCCAGAGCCTGCGACCATGAAGCCGAGGCGGGTCAGGATCATGCGGATCTGCGGGAACGGCAGCTCCATGCCGGTGAGGCGCTTCACTTCGGCGATCGGGAAGTCGATGATCTTGTCGTCGGCGACCGTCTTGCCAACGACGACAACTTCAGACGGCGCGCCGCCGCAGATCTCCATCACCAGCTTGGTCGCCAGCTCAAGGCCGGGCACCATGAAATTCGGATCGATGCCGCGCTCGAAGCGATAGCGCGCGTCGGAATTGATGCCGAGCTTGCGACCGGTCTTGGCGATGTTGATCTCGTTCCACAGCGCGGATTCGATCAGCACGTCGGTGGTGTCATCGGAGCAGCCCGACAGTTCGCCGCCCATGATGCCTGCGATGGATTCCACGCCAGCGTCATCGGCGATCACGCACATGCTGTCGTCGAGCTTGTAGCTCTTGCCGTCGAGCGCGACGATCTCTTCGCCATCGCGGCCACGACGGATCACGAGATTGCCCTTCACCTTGGCAGCGTCGAATACGTGCAGCGGGCGGGCATGATCAAAGGTCATGAAGTTGGTGATGTCGACCAGCGCGTTGATCGGGCGCAGGCCAATCGACAGCAGCTTCTTCTGCAGCCATTCCGGCGACGGGCCGTTCTTGACGCCGCGCACGAGCCGTAGCGCGAAACCGGGGCAGAGATCCGGCGCATCGACGGTGACGGTCACCGGGCAGGGAAACTCGCCCTTGATCGGCCTGATGCCCGGGTCTTTCAGCTTGCCCATTTCAGCGGCGGCGAGGTCGCGCGCGATGCCGTGCACGCCGGTGCAATCCTGGCGGTTCGGCGTCAGGTTGATTTCGATCACCGGGTCATCGAGCTTGGCGTAGTCGGCATAGCCCATGCCGACCGGCGCATCAGCCGGCAGCTCGATGATGCCGTCGTGATCTTCCGACAGCGCCAGTTCAGCCGCCGAGCACATCATGCCCTGGCTCTCGACGCCGCGGATATTGCCGATGGCGATGGTGAAGTCCTTGGCCGGGATGTAAGCGCCGGGCGCAGCGAACACGGTCTTGAGGCCGGCGCGCGCATTCGGGGCGCCGCAAACCACCTGCAGCAGCGTGCCGCTGCCGGTGTTGACCTTGCAGACGCGCAGGCGATCCGCGTTCGGGTGCTGCTCGGCTTCAACGATCTCAGCGATCGTGAAAGGCTTCAGCAGCTTGCCCTTGTCCTCGATGTGCTCGACCTCAAGCCCGATCATCGTCAGCTTGTCGGCAATCGCGCCAAGCTGATCGTCGGTTTCAAGGTGGTCCTTCAGCCAGGAGAGAGAGAATTTCATTGGTCGTTACTTCCGTCGGATCGCGTAGCGCGAATTGTTTTCCTGATCTGAGCGGCGTTGCCGCGCTCAGCTGCTCAGGCCACCAGCAAGGGTCGGGATGTCGAGCGGCTTGAAGCCGTAGTTATTGAGCCAGCGGGTATCGCCCTCGAACAGCTGGCGCAGGTCCGAGATGCCGTACTTCAGCATGGCGATACGGTCGATGCCCATGCCCCAGGCGAAGCCCTGATACTCGTCGGGGTCGATGCCGCAGGCGCGCAGCACGTTCGGATGAACCATGCCGCAGCCGAGGATCTCGAGCCAGTCGTTGCCTTCGCCGAAGCGGATCTCGCCCTTGTCGCGGCGGCACTGGATATCAACCTCGAGCGATGGTTCGGTGAACGGGAAGAACGACGGTCGGAACTTCATGTTGACGTTATCGACCTCGAAGAACGCCTTGCAGAATTCAGCGAGGATCCACTTGAGGTGGCCGAGATTGGAGCCCTTGTCGATGACGAGGCCTTCAACCTGGTGGAACTGCGGCGTATGCGTCGCGTCGGAATCGATACGATAGGTGCGGCCCGGGCAGATCACGCGGATTGGCGGCTTCTGGCTGAGCATGGTGCGAACCTGCACCGGCGAGGTATGCGTGCGCAGCAAGAGGCGCGAGCCGTCTTCCTTCGGATTGAAGAAGAACGTGTCGTGCATTTCGCGGGCCGGATGGCCCTCCGGGAAGTTCAGCTTGGTGAAGTTGTAATCGTCGGTCTCGATATCCGGCCCTTCGGCGACGGCGAAACCCATGTCGGCGAAGATCGTGGTGATCTCGTCCCAGACCTGGGTGAGCGGATGGATCCGGCCAGCCTCGATGCCGGGCTCGCGCAGCGGCAGCGTGACGTCGATGGTTTCCGATGCCAGACGCGCATCGAGCGCGGCGTTCTTCAGCACGTCGCGGCGTTCGGTCAGGGCAACCGTGATGGCGTCCTTGGCGAGATTGATCGCGGCGCCTTCGGTCTTGCGCTGTTCTGGCGACATCTTGCCGAGGGTGGCGAGCAGGGCGGAGATCGATCCCTTCTTGCCCAGCGCGCCAACGCGCACGGCTTCGAGCGCAGCTTCATCGGAAGCGCCGGCGATCGCCGAAAGGATGTCTGACTGGAGCGTGTCGAGATTGGACATAGGGGTCTCACAGTTTCGCGTGCTGGATGCGGTAATTCAGGATGTCGATGATCTTTGCGGTGTCGCCGGAAAGAATGTCGAGATCAAGCACGTAGGGTATCGGATGTCGGGTCAGGTGAAGTTCGTAAAGCTCGAATGGCGGTCGCACGACCAGGGCACGTGGCGGATAGGCGAATCGCGCCAGCAGTTCTTCGGTGCTGTCGCTGCGTTTCAGATTGATGGTTTCGATGCTGGCGTAGGGAATGTCAAAGGGCATCGCGCCCATCCGCATAAACGTCGAGCGTAGCTCCAAGGGGGCGGTCTTCGGCGTGTTGGTCAGCCGTTGCAGCAGCCAGCGCCGCGTCATGGTCGCCCAGGCTGTGAGCAGAAGGGTGGCGGCAGCCGGGATAATATCGTTCAGGGACGGCGCTCGCGTGTCGATATTGGCTGCGGTCCAGATCGAAAAACCGAGCAAGATGAAGGCGATTGCCGCAGCGACGTTGGCGTGACGGCGCAGGCGCGTGGTGTCGGCTTCATACGTCAGGTCGCCATGCCGCTCGGCTTCGGTCAGACCTGTCGTGCCTGTCCAGCCTGCTGAATCGATCTCTGTCGTCATGCCTGCCCCATCTACGCAAAAGGCCTGCCGGACCAGCCGGCAGGCGCAAGGGCTTTGTGGGCCGAGGAAATCAGAGGCTGCGCGCAGCCCCGAATTTCGGATCAGGCTGCGAGTGCAGCCTTGGCCTTATTAGGCTGCGAGTGCAGCCTTGGCCTTCTCGGCGATCGCATTGAACGCTGCGGGCTCGTGGATCGCGAGATCCGACAGAACCTTGCGGTCAACTTCGATGCCCGACTTCGACAGGCCATTGATAAAGACGCTGTAGGTCATGCCGAGCGGACGGACAGCAGCGTTGATGCGCTGGATCCACAGGGCGCGGAACGTACGCTTCTTGCGCTTGCGATCGCGGAACGCATATTGCGCTGCCTTTTCGACCGCTGCCTTGGCGGCGCGGATGGTGTTCTTGCGCCGACCGCGGAAACCCTTGGCGAGCTTGTAGACTTTCTTGTGCTTGGCGTGAGCCGTCACACCGCGTTTAACGCGAGCCATGACTGATCTCCTTCATCTGAAAATTTTGGATAGCGAGCCGCACGCATGCGGCACTGATGAAACACCGCGCGAACGCGGCTTGAGCGATCAGGCGTTTGGCAGGAAGTACTGCTTGATGTTTTCGCCGTCGGTCTTGAACAGGATGCGCGTGCCGCGCAGCTGACGAATCTGCTTCTTCGTCCGCTTGATCATGCCGTGGCGCTTGCCAGCGTGGGCCGCAACGACCTTGCCGGTTCCGGTTACCTTGAAGCGCTTTTTAGCGCCCGATTTAGTCTTCAACTTGGGCATTTAGCTCTCCTATTGCCACGCGAAAATCCCGCCGAACAGGCGGGTTGCTGGCGCAAATGCTCGTTAGAGCGTTGATTGTGTTCGACTTTCCCCGATTGGGGGCGGTCGACACGTCCATCGGCCACGGCAGCCCTTAATCAGCCGGGCGATGAAGGTTGGGCTTATGACAGAGGAAATGCGGTTTTGCAACGCTTAACAGGAGGTTAGATCGGCCGATCGATTGCCCCGTAAGGCTGAAGGTCGGCGACAACCCTAGATCTCCATGAACGTGGCGTGCGCTTGCGCGACTATATAGCATCATACCAGTCCGCTCATCGCTCGGGGTGCCCGAATGCCGAAGCTGTTACCGCTGTTGCGCGCCGTTGCTGTGCGCGCGGATATTGGCAAGGTGACCATCGTCGCCGTTGCCTTGACGTCGATGCTGGCCGTCATGCCCGCCGCCCATGCATCGTCGTCGTTCGATGGCGACTGGAAGGTCACGATCATCACCGAAGCTGGCGCTTGCGATCCGGTCTATTCATACCCTGTCCGGATTACGAACGGCCGCGTCAGCTATAGCGGCAACACCCAGTTCCAGATCAGCGGCTCTGTCGCCGCCGCCGGCGCGGTGCAGGTTGATCTCGCGCTCGGCGAACAACGCGCGAGCGCTACCGGCCGCATGTCAGGCAAAACCGGCGCAGGCAAATGGTCCGGAAAATCGTCCAGCGCCGTGTGCTCGGGACGGTGGGAGGCTGCCCAGGGCAGCTAGCGCGAACGCTTGAAATTGGACAAATTGCCGTCAGGCGCAGACACGACAAAAGCCCGCCAGATGTCTGACGGGCGCTGTCGTTATTGAGGATGTACCGGGTATAGCCTCCGCTTAGCGCGGCGCTAGCACCATGACAACCTGGCGGCCTTCGAAGCGCGCATCTTGCTCGACCTTGGCAATTTCCGCGACCTCGGCCTTCACGCGATCCAGCAGTTTCGTGCCGATTTCCTGGTGCGCCATTTCACGACCACGGTAGCGCAGGGTGATCTTGACCTTGTCGCCCTCTTCAAAGAAACGCTGCATCGCGCGCATCTTTACGCTGTAGTCGTGTTCGTCGATCATCGGGCGGAGCTTGACCTCCTTGATCTCGACAATCTTCTGCTTTTTCCGGGCTTCTGCAGCCTTCTTCTGCGCCGAATACTTGAACTTCCCGTAGTCCATGATCTTGCAGACAGGCGGGTTATTGTTCGGCGAGATCTCGACGAGATCCATCCCGGCTTCCATCGCCATCTTGATAGCGACGATCGTTTCGACGTTGCCTTGGTTGACACCCGTCTGATCGATCAGCTGGATTTCGTGATTGCGGATTTCATCATTTGTGCGCGGCCCGTCCTTGGTCTGGGCGGGCGGGGCTCTGTTCGGACGGCGAATGGGTATTTCTCCAATGTTGTGGGCGGAATGCAGCAGTGTGAAGGATTAAGGCCGTTCGGGCAAGCGAACACACGCGCCAAAGCAACAAATACAGCAGAACAGCCGGATATTCAGCATTCTTACGATAGAACGCGGCTGAATGCGACTCGCCAACCACTTAAAGCTGTCAGCCCGGTTGCGCAAGCGTTACCGGGCTCAAATGGCCGTATGATGATTGACTTCGGGCCGGAGCTTGCGCCAACACGGTAAATGCGTTCGCTGCATGACCTGAGGAACCAGTTATGACCTTATCCGCCGAGTTCAATCCCGCGCCATCATTCGTTACTGTCGGCGAAGGGTCGCACGCACGGCAGATAGCGGTTCGCAAGCGAGAGGGCGCAGAACCCGGGCTGCTCTGGCTCAGCGGTTTCAAGTCCGACATGCTTGGCGGCAAGGCGGTGGCGGTCGACGAATTCGCCGCGGCGCGCGGCCAGGCCTGCGTGCGGTTCGATTATTCCGGCCATGGCGAGTCCGGTGGAACCTTTGCCGATGGCACCATCGGCTCATGGCTTGAAGATGCGCTGGCGGTGTTCGACGCGCACTGCCGCGGGCCGCAGGTTGTGATTGGTTCATCGATGGGCGGCTGGATGGCGCTGCTGCTGGCGCGGGCGATCGCGCGGCGCGAGGCGGCCGGGCAAGCCTCGCCGGCAAGCGTGGCGGGGCTGGTGTTGATCGCGCCAGCGCCGGATTTTACCGACGAGCTGATGTGGAAGGGCTTCCCGCAGCAGGTGCGCGACGAGATCATGACCCAGGGCCAATGGCTGCGACCTTCGGAATACGGCGAGCCCTATCCGATCACGCGGGCGCTGATCGAGGATGGCCGCAACCATCTGCTGCTGAACGGGCCGATCGAGCTGCGTTGCCCAGTTCGTATTCTGCAGGGCGCGCAGGATCCCGATGTGCCGTGGCGACACGCATTCCGGCTGGCCGAGCGCCTGCCGACGCAGGATGTGGTGCTGACCATGATCCAGGACGGCGACCACCGGCTGTCACGCCCGCAGGATATCGCGCGCATGCTCGCGGCGGTGGCGGAACTCAGCTGAAGGCGGCATAAGCACAGCCCGCCTGAATACCGCAGCTTCTTGGCGGCGGCCGCCGGGCTTGCAATCCGGCGCGGCTTGTATCATCCCGTGGCGGCTGGATGGCTGCGGCCATTCGCCTGACGTCACAACACAGGATGAACCATGCGCCTGCATTCGCCCCTTCGCATTCTCGCCGTGGCCGCGCTGGCGTTGACCGCCGCTGCCTGCTCCACCCGCAGCCAGACGCCGTCCTATGTCAACCTGCAGGGCGACGACGACGCCTTCTGCAAGGCCAATGGCGGTCAGCCCGGTTCGAGCGAATTTGCCAATTGCCTGAAGAACCGCGACGTCCAGCGCAGCAATGCGATCGTCCGTGCCGACCGCGCTCAGCGCAATCTCGGCGAATACATGCTGAACAACAACGACAAGCCGGGCTACATGGCGCGCTAAGGGCTCGGCTTACAGCCCGCCCATCGCGCAGATCAGCTTCCATTCCTCGTCGGTGACCGGCTGTACCGACAGGCGCGAGAATTTGATCAGCGCCATTTCGGTGAAGCGCGGATCGGCCTTGAGCTGCGCCAGCGTCACCGGCTTCGGCATCGGCTTCACCGCCTTGAGATCGACGCAGACAAACTTTGCCGATTCATCGGTCGGGTCCGGATAGTGCTCCTTGATGATCTCGGCGATGCCGACGATCTCGCGGCCGTCGTTGGAGTGATAGTAGAAGGCGCGGTCGCCCTTCTTCATCTTCATCAGGAACTGCTTGGCGGTGTGGTTGCGGACGCCGGTCCAGGGCTCGCCCTTGGCGCCCTGCGCGACCTGTTGATCCCACGACCAGGTTTGCGGTTCCGATTTCACCAGCCAGTAGGCCATCTCTATTCCTCAGCTTTAAATGGCCGTGTCAGCAGGCCTTCGATTGCCTGGTCGATGGTGGCTGCGCCGTCGAGAATGGCTGCAACCGCCGAAGCGACCGGCATGTCTACGTTCAACTCATTGGCCAGCTCGACCAGCACCGGCGCGGTGAACGCGCCCTCCGCCAGCCGGTCTTGCGGTGCTTCGCCGCGCGCCAGGGCGACGCCGAGCGAGAAGTTGCGCGATTGCGTACTGGAGCAGCTCAGGATCAGGTCGCCAAGGCCTGACAGGCCAGCCAGCGTCTCGGTGCGCGCGCCGCAGGCGAGGCCAAGGCGTTTAATCTCGCTGAAGCCGCGCGTCGTCAGCGCCGCCAGCGCCGATGCGCCGAGCGCGCGGCCGGAGACGACGCCCGCCGCGATCGCCAACACGTTCTTGGCGGCTCCGCCGATCTCGACGCCGCGCACGTCGGTCGCGTGATAGGGCCGGAACGTCGACGAGCCGAGCGCATGCACCAGTGCAATCGCCAGCGCTTCGTCTGCCGTCGCCAGCGTGACCGCCGTCGGCAAGCCGCGTGCGACATCGTCGGCGAAGCTGGGGCCGGACAGGATGGCGGGAATGACATGCGGCGCAGCTTCCGCGATCACTTCGGTCATGAAGCGATGGCTGCCGCGTTCGATGCCCTTGGCGCAGGCGATCACCGGAAGATCCGCGCGCAGATGGTTGGCGAGATCTTCCAATGCGCCGCGCATGTTCTGCGCCGGCACGCCCATCAGCACCGCGTCGGCCGATGCGATGTCGCTGGCGTCAGCCGTCACCCGGATGCCGGGTTCGAGAAGAATGCCGGGCAGGCGCGGATTTTCGCGGCTTGTCTGGATGGCGGCGGCGAGGCTTGCGTCGCGGGCGAGCAATGTCACGCTGCGGCCGGCGCGTGCGGCGGCGCTGGCGAGCGCTGTGCCCCATGCGCCCGCGCCAATCACCGCGACATGGTTGATGCTGAGGTCAGACATGATCAGAAGCGGGCGCGGCTGTTGCGGAAGATGCTCGGCGGTCTGGCGTTGGCGTCGAGCAGCCAGCGCGCGCGCGGCGCGGCCTCCATATCGTCGGTCATGTCGAGCGCGAGGCGTTCCGCGCCGGCCCAGGCGATCATCGCGCCGTTGTCGGTGCATAGCGCAGGTGGCGGCATCACCAGCTGCGTGCTGGCGCGGATGGCCAGCGCCTGCAATGCGCCGCGAATGGCCTGATTGGCGGCGACGCCGCCAGCGGCGACCAGTGCATGGGGTGCGCCATACTGTCGGCGAAACAGACCAAGCCCGACACGCAGCCGGTCGCTGATCGAATCGAGCACGGCGGCCTGGAAGCTGGCGCAGAGATCGCTGACATCCTGCGGCTCCAGCGGCGTCAACCGGCTGACTTCATTGCGCACGGCGGTCTTGAGGCCCGACAGCGAGAAGTTGGCGTCGGGACGTCCGACCATTGGACGCGGGAAATCAAATCGCGCGGGATCGCCCGCCGCTGCCGCGCGCTCGACCTGCGGCCCGCCGGGGTAGGGCAGACCGGTCATCTTCGCGACCTTGTCGAAGGCTTCGCCGAGCGCATCGTCGACCGTGGTGCCGAGGCGGACATATTTGCCGACATCCAGCACCGCGACGATCTGGGTGTGCCCCCCCGAGGCCAGGAACAGGCAATAGGGGAACGGCACATTGTCGGTCAGCCGTGGCGTCAGCGCGTGGGCTTCCAGGTGATTGACGGCGATCAGCGGCGTGTTGTGAACCATCGCAATCGCCTTGGCGGTGGTGAGGCCGACAATCACTCCACCGATCAGACCGGGGCCAGCGGCAGCGGCGACGCCGTCGAGCTGGTCGAACGGCACATCAGCTTCCTGCATCGCCCGGGCAATGATACCATCGAGCAGATCAACATGCGCGCGTGCAGCAATTTCCGGCACCACGCCGCCAAAGGGCGCATGATCAGCCGTCTGCGAATGCACGATGTTCGACAGAATTCGGCCGGTTCCGTCAGGATTGCGTTCAATGACGGCGGCTGCGGTTTCATCGCAAGTCGTTTCGATGCCTAGCACCTTCATCGGCGTATCCGTCTTCAAGGTTGACCCTACCACACTGAGCCATCAGCCTGTCCGAGCACGGTATCGAGCCGGCGCCAGGCATATGTTCACTTCTGTTCACTTCAATTTCCGGTTAAGTGCTGTAACACACCCGGCGAGACCCTGTTGGCGTAGCATTGCGGGGTCTGAAAGTGCAATCGTCCGGCGCAACAAAGCTCGGACCAGACAGGTTTCTATACACGATGGCTGTTCTCGTCACCCGACCCCATCCAGACAACGCCGCGACAGCGGCCGCCTTGCGTGCGCGCAACCTTGAGGCTGTGCTCGCCCCCATGCTGCGGCAGGAAGTCGTTGCGTTTCAGCTGAACGGCGACGCCGCCTACAGCGGCGTGCTGGTGACCAGCGCCAACGCCTTGCGCGCGGTGGAGCAGCATCCGGCGTTGCCCGGGCTGCTGGCTTGCCCCCTCTATGCCGTGGGCGATCATACCGCCGATGAGGCCCGCCGCCTCGGCTTCACCACGGTGTTTTCCGCAGGCGCAGATGCGATCGCCATGCGTCAGCTGCTTGATGATCACATGCGCGACGGGCGGCTGGTTGTTGCCGAGCCGCTGCTCTACCTCGCTGGCGCGGACCTGTCGCGGAATCTCGCCGCCGAGTTGCGCGCCGACGGCATCGAGGTCGTCAAGGTCACTGTCTACAAGATGGCGATGGTGACTGATCTGCCACGCGCGGCCGCGGATCAATTCACAGCAGGCGAGTGTGAGGCGGTGCTGCATTACTCCCGGCGCAGCGCCCGCGCCTTCACCGAGGCGGCCCGTGCGGGCGGCGTCGAGATTTGCGCGCTGTCAGTGCCGCAGGTGTGTATTTCTGAAGCGGTTGCCGCTGTTGTCCGCGAAGCAGGCGCATTGCAAGTTCAGGTGGCGGCGACGCCTGACGAAATCGGCGTCTTCGCAGCGCTGGACCGTGCCTTGGCGCCGTTATCACGCTAGAAGGGATTCGCGTGCACTGTCGGCGCGCCCGGAATAAAGAAGGAACCCGCGATGGCCGATGACAAGCCCGATGACACCACTGCGTCGCGAGGACCCGGCCCGGATGGCGGCCGCGCCCGGCGACCTGGGCCGACCATCGAGGTTGCGGCGACGCGGGTAAGTGACGATGCCGCCAGCAAGGCGGGCGAAGAAAAGGCTACCGCAGCGACGCCGACTGAGCCGGTGGCCATAAAGCCGCCCACGCAGGAACCGACAACGAAATCAAGTTCTTCCGTTCCGCCGGGCGGTGCGAAACCCATTGCGGGCGCAGGATTTGGCGGGGCAGCCGCCAGCAGCGCGAGTTCGGCCACGTCCGCCGCTGCAGCAAATTCAGCCAAGCCTGATGCCAAACCGACTGCCCGACCGGCAGAGGCCGCGCCGCGTCCCGGTGTTTCGCCGGTCGTCGCCGGAACCGTCGGAGCCATCTCCGGCGCAATCGCCGCCGCTATTTTGTTTGGCGTCGGCGCCAGCTCGGGCTGGCTCAATTCGGCCCCGGCTGAGCGGGTGACGCCCGCCCAGCCCGAGGTCAGCAGCCTCGATCTTGCCGCGCTGTCGGACCGGATCGCGCGGATCGAAGCGCAGCCTGCTGCAGCAGCCGGATCAGCGCCGGTAGCACCGGACCCAAAGACCGCCGAACGGCTCGAGAGACTTGAAACATCCATTGCCGGTTTGCGCGATCAACTTGCGACAGCGCAGGCCGATGGCGACGCCGCCAAGGCCGCCGCCACGGCGGCCGCCAGCGCGGTGAGCAATCTGCAGGGCAGTGTCGAGAGCCTCAGGGCTGCGCCTGCCGCCGCGCCGGTTGATCTCGGCGCCATCACCGCACGGCTCGGCGCGATCGAGAAGGCTGCGGCGACGCTGAAGACCGAAGCCGCACAGCAACGCGACAAGGTGCTCGACGATGCGCCGTTGCGCCGGGTTGTCGCCGCCTCCATGCTGGATACGGCTGTGCGTCAGGGCGACCCGTTTGTCGAGCCGCTGCAGGCCATGCGTCCGCTGGTCGCCAATGCCGACGCGCTGAAGCCGCTTGAACCCTTCGCGAGCACCGGCGTGCCACTGCGCAGCAAGCTGCTGGGCGACCTGCGCGCACTGCTGCCGGGCCTGACGCAGGCGCCGGTCGCGGCATCTTCCAACGCCACCTGGATTGAGCGCTTGCAGGCGGGCGCGCAACGGCTGGTGCGCATCCGTAAAACCGATGGCGCGGCGACCGATGCGCAGGTTGCGGCGGTCGATCAAATCGAAGCTGCTGCCAAGCGGGGCGATCTCGATGCAGCGCGCAAGGCGTTCGACGGGCTTTCTGCCGCTGATCAGGCCAAGGCGAAGGCCTGGGCGGAGCAGGTCGATGCCCGC
This sequence comes from uncultured Alphaproteobacteria bacterium, assembly GCA_963717905.1. Classification (GTDB taxonomy): domain Bacteria; phylum Pseudomonadota; class Alphaproteobacteria; order Rhizobiales; family Xanthobacteraceae; genus Tardiphaga. Next base: position 388,535 of record CAVQXM010000006.1, on the reverse strand, counting down.
CGTTCAGCGCTCGCCGCCTCGCAGCGGCTGGTGACAGAGGCCTCGGCTTCGCTCAACAAACCCGCGCAGTAAGGCCTTCCCCATGGTTCGGATCATTTTCTTCCTTGTCTTGATTGCGATTGCGGCGGCCGGGGCGAACTGGGTGGCCGACCAGAGCGGCGACGTGGTGATGTCCTGGGGCGGCTGGCGCGCCGAGACCACCATGCCGGTGTTCATCCTGATCATCGGCCTGATCATCGCAGCGGTGATGCTGACCTGGGCGTTGCTGCGTGAGGCCTGGCGCTTGCCGCTTCGCTTGCGCCGCAAGCAGCGCGAGCGCCGCCTCGCCAAGGGCCGCGACGCCGTGACCAAGGGCTTGCTGGCGATCGGCCAGGGCGATGCCCATGCCGCACGTCGCCAGGCGGATCTGGCGCGCAAGTTTGTCCGCAATGATCCGCTGGCGCTGCTGCTGGCGGCGCAATCGGCACAACTCGACGGCGACCGCGAAGGTGCGCATCGCGCCTTCAGCGCCATGGCGGAGCGCGGCGACACGCGGCTGCTCGGTTTGCGCGGGCTGTTCATCGAGGCGCAGCGCCGCGACGATCCGCATCGGGCAGTTGAAATCGCCGAGGAAGCCTTGAAGCTCGCGCCAGCCTCGACCTGGGCGTCGCATGCGCTGCTCGGCTTCCGCTGCGCGCAGAACGATTGGGCCGGCGCCTTGGCGCTGCTCGACGGCAATCTGGCCTCGGGCCTGCTCGACAAACCATCGTACAAGCGCCAGCGCGCGGTGCTGCTGACCGCGCGGGCGCTGCAGCTCGAGACATCCAGCCGCGATCTGTCGCGTGAAAGCGTGATGGAGGCGATCAAGCTCGCCCCGACGCTGATCCCGGCAGCGGCGCTCGCCGCAAAGTTCGAAAGCGAAGCGCAGCAGGTGCGGCGCGCGATGAAGATCATCGAGACCGCCTGGCTTGAACAGCCGCATCCCGATCTCGCGGAGGCCTATGCCCACGTCAAGCTCGGCGATTCCGCGCGGCAACGGCTGACGCGAGTCGAGAACCTGTCGGCGCGGACGCCGGGGCAGATCGAGGGCGCATTGGCAGTGGCCCGCGCCGCGATCGACGCCAGCGAATTCGCCCGGGCCCGCGCCGTGCTCACGCCTTACATCGATGCGCCGACGCAACGCGTGGCGATGCTGATGGCTGAGCTTGAACGCGTCGAGCATGGCGACAGTGGCCGCGCCCGCGCCTGGACCCTGCGAGCCGTGCGGGCTTCGCTCGATCCGGCCTGGACGGCGGATGGCTATGTCTCCGATCGCTGGCGGCCGGTCTCGCCGGTTACAGGGCGGCTCGACGCCTTCCAGTGGCAGACGCCGGTGGCGGCGCTGCCGGCCGACTATAGCCGCGTGATCGACACCGAAGCCGCGCCGGAAACCATGTTCGTCACCGCGCAGCCAGCGACGCCGCTGCCGCCCGCGAGCGCCCCGGCTGTCGCAGACAGTGCTGCGTCGCCCGTTGTGACTGCACCGATTGATGTGGTCGACGCGGGTCCTGTCGCGCCGGATATGCCGATTGTGGCGCCGCCGGATCCGAAGCCGGTTGATACCGCTGTCGACGCCCTGCCGCCCGCAGAGTCGTTCGTTGCGCCGCCTGAACCATCCGCGCGCGCGTCTGCCGCCTCGTCGCCCGATGCGCCGCCGCCGCCGCTGTTCCGCTCCCGCGTCGACCTCACGCCGGGGCAGAAGCCCAATCTGCCGCCGATCATCCCGGTCGTCCGACCGCCGGACGACCCGGGCGTCGACGACGAGGGCGAGCGCGATGAATTTGCCGAATTGAACGGCGCGCAGCGCCAGCAGGGCGGCTGGCGCGGGTTCCTGTCGCGCTGGGGTGGCTAAGGGCCGGGCGGGCTTTGACAATCGCGGCAAAGCCGGGCCGCGAGGCGGGTAAAAAATGCTGCCATCCGGGGCATTCAGGTTCTTGCAAAACCGGACGGCGGCGGATATCAGAGGCACCAACGTCAGCCCTGCATCGCCGGGCCTGATCTGGCTAGCCGCTTTAGCTCAGTTGGTAGAGCACATCATTCGTAATGATGGGGTCGCAGGTTCGAAGTCCTGCAAGCGGCACCAGTTTTTCCCCCACGTCAGCAATTGAAGCAACTGCATCGCCCGTTTGTATGGCCGTCGCGATTTGCAATCATGCGCATGTTCTGCAGGTTTGAGACGGTGGCGTCGCAATCGCCGTCGCTCCTCCGGAGGGCTAGCGGCGCTGGCAATGGCTGTGACGGATTCAACTGGTAGGTTGTTACTTCATCAGCTTCTTCGCGATGGCTTCGTCAAATCCGGCGATGGAGGCCAAACCTTTTTCAGTGCGGCAACTTGGCCGTGGCGCAGTTAGCCGCTGCCGCCTGCGGCCGTTGTCACGGGCAGTACCTCGACTGTCACGCGGTCCGGCGTCTCGTCCTTCCAGCGTACCGAGCCGAATGGCCGCTCAAGCATCCGGCGCACGCGCACGGGATCAGGCCCGACATGAAACGCCATGGCGCGCAGATGCATCGCGCGCTCCGAGAGCGTCGAGCGGCTGCGCTGGCGCAGATAGTCGAGCCAGGTCGGGCAGTGGTAACGCTCGGTCCAGAGTTCCGGGTCCGCGATATCGCGCGCCAGCGACCAGTCGTAGGCGCCGTTGCGCTGGCGGCTGAGCTGCACCTTTTGCATCACGCCGTAAAACGCCCGGGCGTCATCCTGCGCGACGCGATACTCGATCTCGATCACCACGGGGCCGCTGCGACCGGTGATCGCCAGCTGGACTTCAGGGTCGGCGAGCGTTTCGCCATCTTCCTGCCGGCTGCCGACCGGCGGCATCGGCATCCAGATGCCGAGCAGCGGCGAGCCCAGCATCGCGACGGCTGACACCAGCAGCGCGTATTCAACGCCGATGCCATCGGTCAATCGGCCCCAGCCCCAGCTGCCGATGGCGATGCCGCCCGCGATCGAAGCCTGGAAGGCGGCGAGGGAACGGCCCGCAACCCAGCGCGGGGCGGAAAGCTGTACGGCGATGTTCGACAGCGAGATAATCAGCATCCACGCCGCACCGCCGACCACCAGCGCGGCTGCCGTCATCGCGGCTTTATCGCTGATGGCGATCACGGCGATGCTGACGCCCATGGTGATCGCGCAGGCGCGCACGGCGGCCTCGCTACTCAATTGCTTGCGCAGTCTGCCAAGGTTCAGCGCGCCGACGACAGCGCCCATGCCGAACGCGCCGAGCATGATGCCATACGTCTGAGCGTCGCCATGGAGCAGGTCACGCGCCACCAGCGGCATCAGCGCCGAGATTGAGCCGCCGGCGATGCCGACCATCAAGGTGCGGATCAGCACGATGCGGATTGATGGTGAGTTCGAGATGTATCGGATGCCCGACACCATGGCGCGGTTCAGGCTCTCGCGCGGCAGGCGCGACGGCTCGACCGTGCGTTGCCACATGTACAGCACGACGAGCAGCGGTAAATAGAGCACCGCATTGGCTGCAAACGAGGCGACCGCGCCAGCAGCAGCGACGATGACGCCGCCGATGGCCGGGCCGAAGCTGCGGGCGATGTTGTAGCTGATGCCGTTCAAGGCGACCGCGGAGGGCAGCGCTTCCGGCGGCACCTGTTCGCTGACCGAGGCCTGCCAGGCCGGGCCGAACAGCGCCATTCCGCTGCCGATGATGAAGCAAAACGCCAGCAGGATCTCCGGCGTGATCATGTTGAACCAGGCCAGCACGGTCAGCGCTGTCGCGCCGACCAGCGCGATGCATAGCGATACCAGCGCGACGATACGGCGGTCGTGCATATCGGCGATTGCGCCCGCCGGCATGGCGATCAGCATGATCGGCAACATCAGGGCGGTCTGCACCAGCGCCACCTTGTTGGCCGAGGCGGTCATCTGCGTCATCGCCCAAGCCGCGCCCACGCTCTGGATCAGCAGACCGAGATTGGACGCAAGGCTCGCGAACCAGATCCGCCGGAACAGCCCATAGCGCAGCGGCGCTAGCGTGCCGTCTGACGGAGGGGGCACGTTGGGCGAAGTCGTCGAAGCCATTGCAAGGGGTCCAGGTCAGGAGATGGGGGGCGCCGAAAGGCGTTCTTGTTTGTTGTCGAGGTGGTCCGCACGCGCCGTGGCGCCTTGGTCGCGCCTCTCGTACCTACCACCTGAAGCTTGCAAAACGGGTTAACGTTTTGATCATCAGGTTGCGGCGAATGACAACGTAAAGGTGGGAGGTGATGCGGCAGTGAATAGGTCTAGGCTTTGCCTCACAAACCTGTCTAAATTCTGACGGTACTCAAGGGGTCACTGATGAATTCGCTCGCATCGACGGCTAATCTCGATCTGCCCATGGTTCCTCCGCTACCCGCGCGTCCGAAAGGACAGCTCGGCCTTTTTCGCCGCATCAAGGCAATGCGGGAGAATGCGATCAGCACATGGGGGCAGCGCGCCTATGAGGAAGGGATGCTGCGCGGCTCGTTCCTCGGCAAGACGAGCTTCATCCTCAACACGCCCGACACGATCCGCCACGTGCTGCTCGACAATTATGAAAACTACACGCGCACGCCCGCTGCGTTTCGCGTGCTGCGCCCGATCCTTGGCGAGGGCTTGCTGATTGCCGAGGGCAAGGCGTGGAAGCATCAGCGCCGCACGCTGGCGCCGGCCTTTACGCCGCGCGCAGTGTCGCATCTGACGACGCATATGGCCTCGGTTGTCGACGAGACGATCGCTGAGTTGAGGCCGCAAAGCGGTTCGCCGGTAAACCTGCGCGAGATCATGCAGGGCATGACGCTGGAAATCGCCGGCCGCACGATGTTCTCGTTTCAGATGCAGGATCAGGGGCCGGAGCTGCGCGCCTTCGTCATGGAATATGGCGCGCGCCTGGCGAAGCCGCATTTCCTCGATCTGCTGCTGCCAGCCGGCTGGCCGACGCCGCAAGATTTCCAGCGTGCGCTGTTTCGCCGGCGCTGGACGCGTTTCGTATCCTCGTTGATCGCGCGTCGCCGCGCGGCTGGCAAGAACGAGGGTGCGCCGCCGCGCGATCTGTTCGACCTGATGGAGACGGCGCGCGATCCAGAAACGGGAGCAGCCTTTTCCGACGTCGCACTTGGCGATGAAGTGGCGACCATGATCCTCGCCGGTCACGAGACCACGGCGACCGCGCTGTTCTGGGCGCTCTACATGATGTGCCTTGATCCGGTGACACAAGAGGGCGTGGCCGACGAAGCGCGCAGCGCTCGCGCGGAAACCGCCGAGGACCTCGCCAAGCTGCCGCTGACCCGCGCCGTGATCGACGAAACGATGCGGCTGTATCCGCCGGCGTTCCTGATCGCGCGAGCCGCAACCGCCGCCGATACGATCGGCGAGCATCAGGTCAAGGCGGGCGACGCGGTGCTGATTGCGCCATGGCTGCTGCATCGGCACGAAAAATTATGGGAGCAGCCGAACGCTTTCATGCCGTCGCGGTTCATGCCTGGCGCGCCGGCGGTGGATCGTTTCGCCTATCTGCCGTTCGGCGCCGGACCGCGCGTTTGTATCGGCGCGCAGTTCGCCATCGTCGAAGCGGTGCTGGCGCTGAGCAAGATCATCGGAGCGTTCAAGGTGACATTGCAGGATGATCGACCGGTTTTACCGATCGGGGTCGTAACCACCCAGCCGGATCATGCGCCGCTGTTCAACGTGACGCCACGTTGAACCGGCGACAATGAGTTCCCTTCCGTTAACGCAGCACGTTGGGCGTCTGGCCTGTCAAGCGGTCGCAAGGGACGCGACTTGCAATTGCAGGCCATGATCCCGACATCTGCGCCGAAAGATTGGTCGCCTGAACTCTCAACATGAAAGTCGCAGATGTTCGATACCTTGCGTCAGTTCGTTTCAGACGTGTTTTCTCCAGCCGCCAAGCAGGTTTTTGACGAAAACGACTATCGGCTGGCAGCCGCGGCGCTACTGATCCATACGATCTCGCTCGATGGCGCTCCGTCCGACGAGGAGAAAGCCAAGCTGCACAGCCTGCTTGAATCGCGGTTCCAGCTTGATGCCGGATCGGCTGATCGGTTGATCGCCGCAGCGACCCTGGTCGAGGGCGAGGCGGTCGATCTCTATCGCTTCACCAGCATCATCATGCGCGCTGTGGACGAGGAGGGTCGTATCCGCATCATCGAAATGATGTGGGAACTGGTCTACGTCGACGGTCACGTCAGCGAGTTCGAGGAGAATGTGGTCTGGCGGGCAGCGGACCTGCTTGGCGTCTCGTCGCGAGACCGCGTCAATCTGCGGCGCGCGGTGGCGGGCACGATGAGCGACGCTGACTGAGCGCTGGCGCCGCCATTGGCGTTCAGGCGATTATTCTTTTTGCGCAATGCCCGTGCGGCCGCGCGCAAGGAACGGGCTTGCAGGTATCGGGCAACCCGATTAATTCTGTGGCGACGGTCGAGTGATGACCTCGAACAGCAGGTGACTGAACCGTGACCGAACGCGTGGCGCTGATCACCGGAGCATCGGGCGGAATAGGCGCCGAGCTCGCATTGCTCTTTGCATCCCATCATCACCGCGTCGCGCTGGTCGCCCGGCAGATGGATCGGTTGCGGCTGGTGTCCGACAGCATCATCGCGTCCGGCGGCGTGCCGCCACTTCTCATCGCTTGCGATCTTGAGCAGCCGGATGCCTGCGACTTTGTCGCCCAGCGATTGCAGGATGCCCAGGTCGAGGTGGAATATGTCGTTAACAACGCCGGCTTCGGGCTGTTCGGCAAAGCCGTGGATCTCGATCGCAGCCAGCAATTGCGCCTGCTGGATCTCAATGTCCGGGCGTTGACCGACCTGTCGCTTCGCTTCTCGGACAGCCTGATCCGGCATCGCGGCGGCATCCTCAACGTCGGGTCGATTGCGAGTTTTTTCCCCGGCCCCGGAATGGCGGTTTACTACGCATCGAAGGCCTATGTGCTGTCCTTCACCGAAGCGCTGCATCAGGAGCTGTCGCCGAAGGGCGTTCGCGTCACGGCGCTTTGCCCCGGCCCGGTCACATCCGGGTTTCAGGCACGGGCCGGCTTTTCAGCGGGACCGGATTCCAAGGTGCTTGACGTGCCGGCCGCGCAAGTTGCACAGGCGGGCTATCGCGCATTGATGGCCAATCAGCGCCTGGTGATCCCGGGCCTGGGCAATCGGGTTATCCCGTTTTTGATGCGATTTTTGCCGCGCGGGTTCATTCTGAATGCCGTCGGGCGGGTTCAGCTGCGGCGGGTATGACTGTCGGACAACGCTGGACGCGCAGGCGCTCAATGCCGATCGCCCGAAGGAGCGATGGTGGAGCCAGGCGGGATCGAACCGCCGACCTCGTCATTGCGAACGACGCGCTCTCCCAGCTGAGCTATGGCCCCGGAGACCGGGTAGCTAACCACCCGGCTGCAATACCGAACATTTACAATCGCCTCCGAATACGAGTCAAGATAATCGCTGGGCCGGTATGACCGGTTTTTAGCCCTAAGTTCCCTTGTTTGCGCCGGTCCAAACCGATATCTACGGGCTGGTTGAATCCGCGACCTGAAACCGTGAGCTCACTGCCATGCGCGCCATCCTCGATATCGTGATGATTGTTCTCGATCTTTACGTCTGGCTGTTGATTGCCTCTGCGATCCTGTCCTGGCTGATCGCGTTCAATGTCGTGAACACGCGTAACCAGTTCGTCGGCTCGGTCGCTGAGTTCCTTTACCGTATTACTGAGCCGGTGATGGCGCCGATCCGCTCGCGCCTGCCGAGCTTCGGTGGTCTCGATATCTCGCCGATTGTCATCATCCTGATCATCATGTTCCTGCAGCGGGTGATCACCTACTACATCTATCCGAACGTGATCTGAGCGAAGTTTCAAAGGTACGATGGATCCCTGGCGCTACGCGGCTCAAGGTCTCAGCATCTCAATTCGGGTGACGCCACGCGGCGGCCGCGACGATATCGACGGCGTCGAGACCATGGCCAACGGCCGGTCGGTGCTGAAGGTCCGGGTGCGGGCCATCGCCGATGGCGGCGAGGCCAACAAGGCTGTGACCGAATTGCTGGCAGACCGGCTCAAGGTGCCCAAGCGAAACGTGCGGCTGTTGGCGGGCGCAACGTCGCGCGTCAAGCAGATCGCGGTGGATGGCGATCCGCACAAGCTCGGGGCGATTCTCAAGGCCGCTGTAGCGGCGAGGCCGGCGAAGCCGGACTGACATCAGGACTGACAGGTTAAGGACGAAACATGACGGCGCAGATTATCGACGGCAAGACGATTGCAGCAGAGCTGCGCAGCCGTGTCGCGGACGAAGTGGCGCGGGTCAAGCGCGATCACGATTTGACGCCCGGTCTCGCCGTGGTGCTGGTCGGCAATGATCCCGCCAGCGAGGTCTATGTCCGCAGCAAGCACACCCAGACCCAGGCCGCCGGCATGGCCTCGTTCGAATACAAGCTTCCCGCTGACGTGGCGCAGGATGAACTGCTGGCGACTGTCGCAAAGCTCAATGCTGATCCCTCGGTCCATGGCATCCTCGTGCAACTGCCACTGCCGAAGGGGCTCGACTCGCAGGCGGTCATCAACGCCATTGACCCGGCGAAGGATGTCGACGGTCTGCATCCGAATAATGCCGGACGGCTGGCTGGCGGGCTGCCGGCGCTGGCGCCATGCACGCCGCTTGGCTGCATCATCCTTGCCAAGACAGTTCATGAATTGCTTGAAGGCATGAACGCCGTTGTCATTGGCCGGTCCAATCTCGTTGGCCGGCCGCTGGTGCAACTGCTGCTGAATGAAAATGCGACGGTGACAATCGCCCATTCGCGCTCGCGTGATCTGCCAGGCCTTGTCAGGCAGGCGGATCTGGTGCTCGCTGCGGTCGGTCGCCCCGAGATGATCAAGGGCGACTGGATCAAGCCGGGCGCAACGGTGATCGACGTCGGCATCAACCGCATTGCGACCGATGACGGCAAGACGCGACTGGTCGGCGATGTCGCCTATCAGGAAGCGCTTGAGGTGGCCGGGGCAATCACGCCGGTCCCGGGCGGCGTCGGCCAGATGACGGTGGCCTGCCTTCTTGGTCAACACCTTGCGCGCCGCCTGCGCGATCAATGGATTGCCTGCGCCGGCGGTGTGATCAGCGCGCGGTCTGCTCCATGAACCTGCGGTAGAACCGGATCATGTCGCCATAACCGGCGACGCTGATCCGCTCGTTGGTGCCGTGGATCAGCTTGAGATCCTCGGGCTGGGCGCGGATCGGCGAAAACCGGAACAGGTTGTCTGTAACCCCGGCGTAGTGCCGGGAATCCGACGCGGCGACCATCAGGGCCGGAGCGACAACGGCATCGGGAAACACCTCGCGAATGGTGGCGTTCAGCGCGCGCCAAGATGCCGTGTCGGTCGATGTCACTGGCGGCGGGTCGGTATTGCCGGGAAATGGTTTGATGGCGATGCGCGGGTCGTTGATGACGCGGCGCGTGTGATCCACCACGGTGGCGCCGGTGTCGCCCGGCAGCAGGCGAAAGTTGACCGTGGCGTCGGCATTGCCGGGCAGCACATTGTCCTTGTCGCCCGCCTTGACGATGGTCAGTGCGGTCGAGCTGCGCACGGTCGCTTCGGTCGGCGGGCTCTTCCTCAACTCGCGCAATAACAACGGTTCGAACAGCCACAGGTTCGACAGCACCAGACGGTTGGCAAAGCTGCTCATCTCCGGCGCGACTGTCGCCAGCATCTGCGCCATTGTCGGCGTGAGGCGCATCGGCAGTTGGTTGCTATCGAGCCGCGCCAGCGCCGCGCTCATCAGTCCGATCGCCGAGTCATGCGGCGGCATCGATGAATGCCCGGGCGTGGCGTGGGTCGACAGCTCGAGCGTCGCATAGCCCTTCTCGGCCACGCCGACGGTTGCGAGCGGTCTGTCGAGGCCCTTGAGCAGGCCTTGCGTGATGAACAGCCCCTCGTCGAGCGCGAATTGCAGTCGAACTTTTCGTGTCGCGAACAGCGCGGCCATGGCCTTGGCGCCGCGCGGGCCGGAGACTTCCTCGTCATGGCCGAAGGCAAAATAGATCGTGCGTCGCGGCTTGAAGCCTTGCCGCGCCATCAACTCGGCAGCTTCGAGAATGCCGTAGAGATGACCTTTACAGTCCCAGGCGCCGCGGCCCCAGATGAAGCCGTCCGCGACCACGCCGGCAAATGGCGGGTGGGTCCAGTCGCCAGCGGTGCCGGGCGCGACGGCGACGACATCCTGGTGCGCCAGCAGGGCGATAGGCTCGGCTGCGGGATCGCTGCCTGGCCATGTGTACAGCAAACTGTAGCCGCCGATGATCTCGCGCGTGGCGGCGGCGTGGAAGGCAGGAAAGCTCGATACCAGATGCGCATGCAGGCTGCGCAAGGCATCGGCGGCCTGATCGGGGTTGTCGTAGCTTGAAATGGTCTGGAAGCGGATGCCCTGCGCCAGACGCTCGGCCGCCGCTTGCTGCTCGACCTGCGACGGGGCCAGCGGTGCGACCTGCAATTGCTGCGAGGGATGCCGGACGACATTGACCAGCAGCACAACAATCAGCGCCACCACCACAACGGCGAACAGCAGGGCCAGATTGCGGAGCAGACGAAACAGGCGGCGCATGGAGAGCCTCGTTCTCGGACGATTGATGGCGAGGATGTTAGCCTGATGTCGCGAGAGAGGTAATACAGTTCAGGCCCCGATCATCCGGAGCCTGAACTTGATTCATCCTGAAGATGCCGCGTGGCGTGCTTGACGTCTGCGATCAGCCTTTGGCCGCTTCAGCCTTGGCGCGCTCGATGCCTTCGAGGATCATCTTCTGGGCCACTTCGGCGCTTTCCCAGCGGATCACCTTGACCCATTTGCCGGGCTCGAGGTCCTTGTAGTGCTCAAAGAAGTGCTGGATCTGCTGCAGCGTGATCTCGGGCAGGTCGCTGTAGTTCTTCACATTGTCATAGCGCTTGGTGAGCTTCGACACCGGCACCGCGATGATCTTCTCATCGAGGCCCGCTTCGTCTTCCATCAGCAGCACGCCGACCGGACGTGCGCGGACGACCGCGCCTGGAATGATCGCGCGGGTATTGGCGATCAGCACGTCGCAGGGGTCGCCGTCGCCGGACAGGGTGTGGGGGATGAAGCCGTAGTTTCCTGGATAACGCATGGGCGTATAGAGGAAGCGGTCAACGAACAATGCGCCGGACTTCTTTGTCCATCTCGTACTTGATCGGCTCGCCGCCGACCGGAACCTCGATGATGACGTTGACGTCATGCGGCGGGTTGACGCCAATGGAAACTGCGTCAATGCGCATAGTGAACTCCAGGTTTCGTGAAAAAGTGGGCGAACCTAACCGAGCCACGCGTTTCGTTCAACGCGCGCAAGATCAATCGCGCGTCACTTATTCAGGCCGCCCAGGCAAACGCAACCTTGTCGAGCGATTTCGCGCCGAAGCGTTCGCTGGATCGCGCCACCATCTTCCCGCCGAGGTTGCGGTAAAAATCGCAGGCGCCATCGTTCTCGGAGACCGCCCAGATCACCATGCTCTTCAATCCGGTTGCAGCGAGATCGCGCCGAACCGACGAGAACAGGCGGCGTCCGAAACCGAGTCCCTGGAATTCCGGCCGCAAGTAGAGCTCGTAAATCTCGCCTTCGAACTGCAGGCTGCGCGCGCGGTTGCGACCGTAGTTCGCATAGCCTGCAACCTTGTCGCCGAATGATAGTACGCTGATGCGGCTGCCCTTGCGGATGGCGCTGTCCCACCACTGAGGGCCGCGACGGTTGATGAGTTTTTCCAGCTCCGCGCCAGGGATGATCCCTTGATACGTGGAACGCCAGGCTTCGTCATGCGCCGAGGCGACTGCAGATGCATCCGCAGTTCTGGCCGGGCGTACCTCGATCAGGATTGTGCTCATGAGCTGATCAAAGCAGTGCGCCGCCTCGGCTTCAAGCTCCTTGATTAATTATCAGTAAACGTGTGAGCTTTTTGTTACAACGTAAATGGTGCCCTGTTACGCCGTAGTACAACATCGTAGTCGGACGAGACGGTGATACCAAAACGGTGCAACGTGACTCTCGAAATAACACACCTGAAATTTTGATCGGATGGCATCGCCAGCGATTGCTCGAAACAATTCGCGGTGTTCACGTAGGGTAAGGATGCGGCCGTCAGGCGATGGGCAGCCGAACCATCCAGTCCATGTAGTTGCGAAAGGTGAGGTCGCATTGTTGTGAATACCACGCGACGAATTCGTCGGCGGGTTGCTGACGCGACCAGTGCAGGCGGAGCTGGGCTTCCTCAAGCGCAGCATCGCGAAGACTGATAGCGCAGCGCGCCCGCAGCCGCTGATCGACGTCGCTTAGCCAGGCCTGATAGTCCAGCAATGCACGTTCTGCCACGTTCGCCATAGCCCGCCCCACTTCGTGCACGCTCAACGTGCACAGCCATAGGCCGAATATTACCTCTCAGCCACCCTATGGTAAATAGAGAGTTAACGCAGAGGTTGTGGGGCAGATCTGTCGTAGGTAAATATTCTTCCAAACAGGATTGTGCCGTGCCACGATGGTGCTCAAGTGGGGTGCCACAAAAGCAAAGAAGACAATGTACAATGGCGATGATTAGGAATTTCGAAGAGATCCAATGGACTTCAACCGTGTTCATGAAGACGTTAGGGCTACCTACACGATCTTCAACATTGACGCTGTGAACTACATACAAGTCGACACTTACGGTACGAATGGGCGTGAAATACCCGGTAAGAAAAGCCAGTCCTTTCAACTTGACGAGAAGAGTGGTCTAGCCCTGGTGCAGCTGATCAGAAGAACGTTCAACATCCCGTAAGCCCCATCGCCTCCTCTGCTGCGCGTTCGCCGCTGTCGCGTGCGCCATGTGCTGTCGAGAAGAAATTTGGCGAGGTCGCTTCGCCGGCGAAGAACAGCCGGTTATCGACCGGCGCAGCGAGCACGGCGCGAGCCTCCGCATGGCCGGGCAACGCGTGTGAGTAAGCGCCCTGCGAGTAGGGCTCCGCGCCCCAGCGCGATTCACGCAAGGGCGTCAGCCGTTGGCGAACGTTGTTGCCCAGCATATGCACGATCTCGTCGATGGCCTGCGCCGCAAGTGCGCCCTCGCCAGCGGCTTCAAGCTCGCGCGCGAATGCGCCGCCGAAGAAGCCCTCGATACACGGCTGGCCGAATGGCCGCAGGTGATAGCTGCCGATCGCCGTTTTCGGTGCGCCATTGCGCAGGCCAGTGTCTTGCGGCAGGTCGACCGCGCCGGATAGCGCCAGCATCACCTTGTTGTCGAGGCCGAGCGGCAGGCTGGCTGCGGCGCCCACCTTGTCAGGAAGTGGCGGGTCGAACCGGATCGCTTCATTCGCGATGAGATTGGTCGGCACGGTCACGATGACCTTGCTCGCGACCAGCGTTCCATGCGCCGTCTCGATACGGATCTGCTTGCCGCTATGATCGATCCGCGTGACCGGCGCATTGAGTGCAACCGGGCACGGCGCGCCATAGGCCGCGATCAACGCGCCATAGCCTGCAGGCAGGCGCCAGTTTACTTCGGTGTCCTCATAGGCATCCATGTCGTGCAGCGACACGCGGTCTAGCTCGACGCCGTTGATATAGGTGCTGATCGCATCGATCATCGGATTCCAGCGGTTGCCGGGCTCGAGGCAGGATGCTGCCGGGCCATCCATGTCGCTCTCGGCCGCCGCCTCGGCGCGGGTGTAGAACGCATCGAGCGCAGCGAGATAGGCGCGGCGTTCGGCGCGTGGAAAGGCGATGTCGAATTGCTGCTCGCGCCACGGCGGACGCGTGGTGTCGATGGCGAAGTTGAGGCTGCGGGCGATGGCCACAAAGGAGTTCTTGTCGGCGGAATGCAGCCAGCCGCAGCCCATGTCGAATGTCACGCCCGGCGCGGCCTGCACGGTATGCGCTCGGCCGCCGATGCGGTCTCGCGCCTCAACGATCAGGCATGAGCGTCCCGTGGCCTGCAGCCTGCGCGCAGCGCCAAGGCCCGCCGCGCCGCCGCCGATGATGGCAATGTCGATCACGGAGGGCAGGGGCATCGGAACACCTTTGGCTCGTTGCGTGGCGCGGGGCCGCGCTCTCAGCGATTTAATGGTGAGCGCAAGCCGAAGGCAAGATCGCGATCCTGACGCGGATAATTGACCTCAAGTAAACGCGACGCTTCACATGAAAAATGCCCGACTTTCGCCGGGCATTTTCAATCTCATCGATAGGTCCGAAGACGATCGCTTACACGATCGCTTCCTTAGCCTTCTCGGCGCGCTTGCGATCGTTCGGATCGAGGTGGCGCTTGCGCAGGCGGATCGACTTCGGCGTCACTTCGCAGAGCTCGTCGTCCTCGATGTAAGCCAGCGCCTTTTCGAGCGTCATGCGGATCGGCGGTGTCAGGCGCACGGCTTCATCCTTCGACGTGGTCCGGATGTTGGTCAGCTGCTTGCCCTTCAGCACGTTGATCTCGAGATCGTTCTCGCGGTTGTGCTCGCCGACGATCATGCCGCGATAGACGCGCCAGCCTGGCTCGATCATCATCGGGCCACGATCTTCCAGCTTGAACATGGCATAGGCGACTGCCTCGCCCTGGTCGTTGGAGATCAGCACGCCGTTGCGGCGGCCCTGGATTTCGCCGCGGTAGGGCAGGTAGTCATGGAACACGCGGTTCATGATCGCATTGCCCTTGGTGTCGGTCATCAGTTCGCCCTGATAGCCGATCAACCCGCGCGTCGGCGCGTGGAACACGAGGCGCAGGCGATTGCCGCCCGACGGACGCATCTCGATCATCTCGGCCTTGCGCTCGCTCAGCTTCTGCACGACGACGCCGGAGAACTCCTCGTCAACGTCGACGACAACTTCTTCAATCGGCTCGAGCGTCTTGCCGTCGTCGGTCCTTCTTCAGAACGACGCGCGGGCGCGACACCGACAGCTCGAAGCCTTCACGGCGCATGTTCTCGATCAGAATTGCGAGCTGCAATTCGCCGCGACCCGAGACTTCCATCGAATCCTTGTCGCTGGACTCGACGACGCGCAGCGCGACGTTGCCCTCGGCTTCGCGCATCAAACGGTCGCGGATCAGGCGGCTGGTGACCTTGTCGCCTTCGGTGCCGGCAAGCGGCGAGTTGTTGACGATGAAGGACATCGACACGGTCGGCGGATCGATCGGCTGGGCCTGGATCGGGCTCGGTCACCGACGGATCGCAGAACGTGTCGGCGACAGTGCCCTTGCTGAGGCCTGCGATCGCAACGATGTCGCCGGCTTCGGCGAACTCGATCGGCTGGCGTTCAACGCCACGGAACGCGAGGATCTTCGAGATACGGCCGGTTTCAATGGTCTTGCCATCGCGCGACATCACCTTGACCGACTGGTTCGGCTTGATCGAGCCCGAGGCGATACGACCGGTGATGATGCGGCCGAGGAAGTTGTTGGCTTCGAGAATGGTGCCCAGCATGCGGAACGGACCTTCCTCGACCTTCGGCGGAGGAACGTGCTTGAGCACCAGCTCGAACAGCGGGCGCATGCCGAGTTCGGGCGACGCATCCGGGCTGTCAGCCATCCAGCCGTTGCGGCCCGAGCCGTAGAGGATCGGGAAGTCGAGCTGCTCGTCGGTCGCATCCAGCGCAGCGAACAGGTCGAACACTTCGTTGACGACTTCGTTGATGCGGGCGTCCTGACGGTCAACCTTGTTGATCGCGACGATCGGGCGAAGGCCCAGCTTCAGCGCCTTGCCGACCACGAACTTGGTCTGCGGCATCGGGCCTTCAGCGGAGTCGACCAGAACGATAACGCCGTCGACCATCGACAGGATGCGTTCGACCTCGCCGCCGAAGTCGGCGTGACCCGGGGTGTCGACAATGTTGATCTGGGTGTGTTCCCAATGCACCGAAGTGCACTTGGCGAGAATGGTGATGCCGCGCTCGCGCTCGATGTCGCCCGAGTCCATGACGCGCTCGACCGTGCGCTGGTTCTCTCGGAAGGTGCCGGCAAATGAAAGCAGCTTGTCGACGAGTGTCGTCTTGCCATGGTCGACGTGGGCGATAATGGCGATATTGCGGAGGTTCATAGGACTTCTTCTGGTTTGCGGTCTGGTTGCCCTGTACGGGTTCAACAAAGGCCCGAAACTGCGCTGAAGCGCAAAGCTCACCAGCCTCTTCTGAAAACGCGTCGGGGCAAACCCACCAACAGCAAACCCGGCCAAAAGCCGGGCACTCGTACGCGTTGCGCCGCAATATAGTCAGAAACAATTGAAAAACAATGCGGAAGTGGCCTTCGCCGGCTCAAAATTAGATTTGACGGACGGTAACGCGCATTTGATGCTCGGTTAACGGGAATAGTTGCGGAAATCCGTTGTTTTTCGCCGTTTCCCTGGCTTAGCCATCTAGTTCCACTGGGCTTGACTGCGGCACGATCTTGGAAAAGCGGCGTGCGCTGACCCCCGCTGATCGATTTGCGACGTCAGCCCGTCAGGGGCACGACGGTTTCGGTCGAGGTCGCGCGCAGCGGCGGGGTCTGGCTCATGCCGTTGGCATGCAGTTCGATCAGCAGGGATTTGCGGTCGGCAACGGCGTTGTGAAATTGCTCCAGCGCAATGTTGAAGGCTGTCAGCGAGGCTTCGCTGAGGCCGCCAGCTTCGAAACACGTCAGCATGTCCCGCAGGATTGTGTCGGCCTCGGCCTGCATCCGGTCGAGCTCGGTCTTGGAGGTGCATGTGCGGGCCTGGCTCAGCATGGCGAGCAGGCGGTCGCGCATGTCGACGCCATTGCCGCGCTCGTCCTTGCGCAGATAGCTGGCGAACCATGCCCCGAGCGAGCCAACCGCCGACAGACCCATCAGCGCCCACCAGATGTAATCGCTGTAACGATCGAGGAACGACTTCTCCTCGCCGTCGATATAGGCGGCGGCGCCGGGATGGACGGGAATGACCGCATCCTTGTCGGTGTCCGGCGCTTCGATCTTGGCCGCCATCGGCTGATCGGTCATCACCGTCTGGCGCGCTGTAAAGATCTGGCGGGTGAGGGCGGCGACCGTGTCCTCCGACAAGCTTTTACGGGCCACCAGATGCGTGCCGAAACTGATTGTCTTGATGGCTTCCTGCGGCCGCTCGGGCGAACCGCCGAAGGCGCCAGCGGGGATGTCAGCCGCCTCGTAGCTTGGATTAGTTTGCGCGATCGCATCGGCGTAATCGATGGCGATGAAATCAACCGCGTCAGAAACCGAGTTGGCGATGGCGTCCGTCACCAGCTTGCTGTTGATCGGACCTGCCGCCACGAAAACGTCGACGCGCTTGTCGCGCGCGGCGTCGGCCACGTCGGTTGGCAAAAGGGAAGTGATGGCGACGTGCTGCGGATCGATGCCATATTGCCGAAGGACGACTGTCAGCAGATTCGAATTGGCGTCGGTGCGGCCGATAACGCCGATCCGCCGGCCAGCAATCTGGGGTACGCGGGTCAGCTTGGCCGTGTCGGCAGCTTCATCGGCTGACGAAGCTTTTCCCTGGCGTTAGTCCTGGCGCGCGGCGCCCAGATCACGACGACATTCTTGCGAAGTGTGGCGACAGCCTGCGCCTCGCGCGGAACGGCTTGGTCACCGCGCACCACTGCAAGGTCGACATTGCCATCAACGAAGTGTTGCGCGCTGCTCGCGGCGCCGTCGGTTAGCACCGGCCGCAAACGAACGTCCCGTTTCTCGCGCGCAAAGTTCTGCATCAGCGAAAGCATCACCTTGGCGTCGTCACCTGTGACGGGCCCGACAGCAACGCGCAGGTAGGTCGGGCGCATCGCGGAGTAATAGCTGAAGGCAATCACGGCGATCAGGCCAAGCAGGCTTGCGATCCAGATCAATCGCCGGCGGCGCTTGATCGAGCGCGGCGATGGCGGGCCAATGAACGCGTCATTGGCGGCCCCTTTGCGCGAGAATACGGCGAGCTTGCCAGTCAAATTCGCGTCCTTGTGCCCATCCAGCCAACCTGATCACATCACGCTTTGCAGACCATAGCTTGACCTGCCCTTGGCCGCATGACCACCTGTGTGCAGGGCGATTGCTATTTTATTATGGCAGGGTCCAGCGGATTGTAGTCCGTGTCAGCGGCTCGCAAAGAGGATGGAGATCATAATGGTGGCATGCTTGTCCGCGAGCGAACGACAGAGCGCGATGGCTGAACTACCCGGCTGGACGGAAACGGCGGGGCGACCAGCTATCAGCCGCAAGTTCGTGTTCCAGGATTTCAACGCGGCGTTCGGTTTCATGGCGCGGGTGGCGCTGGTCGCCGAGAAGATGGACCATCACCCCGAGTGGTCGAACGTCTATCGCACCGTTGATGTGGTGCTGACGACCCATGACGCCGGCGGCGTCACGAGCAAGGATATCGAGCTGGCCAAAGCGATGAACCGCTTCGCCGCAGCGTGACCTCGGCGGATGTTCTTGCGCCCGGCGCGGGCCCTCCCCATGTGAGCGGTGATGCCGCGAGGTCGGCAGATCAGGAGTTGGCAGGCGATGGCGAGGGACTACAGCGCGAGCTTCGGCCCAGCAGAACAGCTGGCGCGGAACCCGGAGAATGTGCGCAAGCGGTTCTGGCGCAAGCTCACAAGCGGCGTGGTCCGTGTGCCATTCGCCGAAGATTTGCTCGCGGCCTACTACTGCGCGTTCGATCGCAATACGCCGCGCAAGGTGCAGGCAACGCTGCTGGGCGCGATCGCCTATTTCGTCTTGCCGTTCGATTTTGTTCCTGACGTGATGCCGCTGCTCGGCTTTACCGATGACGCCGCCGTGCTCGCGGCCGCAATCCGCATGGTCGCCAGCAATATCACCCCGGCGCACCGCGACGCCGCGCGCGCAGCGATCGCGCGAGGGCTGGCCGGAGGCGAGGGTCGCCCGTAAGCGTTGGTGCATTCGGAACATCGCTAGGCTTGAGGCATTGGCAATGTGAGCAGGACAATCAGGCGGTTGCGCCGGTTGCTGTCATTCATGCCACTGCAGGAGGCTCCATGATTTTGCCGAATAACGCTATCGTCGCCGTTGTCGACGGCGAGAAACTGAACCTGTTCCGCAATATTGGCACAGAGACGGAACTCAGCCTGCGTGATGCCTCGACCGAGGGATTTGAGGCCGCCGAAAAGGGCGCGGGCGGCGGTCGTCAAAGCAGTTCCGCCAATCCGGATGAGAGCCAGATGGCAGAGGATGGCTTCGCCAAGGGCGTTGTCGAACTGCTTAATCAACGTGTGCTGAGCGGCCGGGCCGACAACGTGCTGGTGATCGCTGCGCCGCGCGCGCTCGGCGAGATGCGCAAGCACTATCACAAGAAACTATCCGAAGTGCTGGTCGGTGAAATCGCCAAGGATCTGACGGGCCATTCGATGGCGGACGTCGAGAAGGCCGTCAACGCCGCATGATGCGTAAGGCCGGGTTCGTTCCCTGGCCCATATCAAAACCAAAACGCTGCGGAGCCTGAGCTCCGCAGCGTTTCGTTTATCAGCTCGCCATAGGACGCGAACGGGTCCGCGTTCGGCATTGGTTACGGATGCAGGATGACCTTGCCCATCGCCTGACGTCCGCCGAGCACCTTGAGCGCTTCGGCGGTCTGCGCCAGCGGGAAGGTGCGATCGACCTGCGCGGAGATCTTGCCTTCGGCGCACCACTGCAGCAGGCGCTCCAGGTTGGCCCGGTTCTTCTCGGGATTGCGACGCGCCCAAGCGCCCCAGAACACGCCACGGATATCGCAGCCCTTCAGCAGGGCGAGGTTGAGCGGCATCTTCGGAATTTCGCCTGCAGCGAAGCCGATCACCAGGAAGCGGCCTTCCCAGGCGGTCGCGCGCAGCGCGGCTTCGGCATAGGCGCCGCCGACCGGATCGAACACGATGTCCGCGCCATTGCCATCGGTGAGGCGGCGCAGGCCTTCCTTGAGATCTTCCTTGGCGTAGTTCAGCGTCAGGTCCGCGCCGTGATCCTTGGCGAACTGCAGCTTTTCATCCGACGAGGCGCAGGCGATCACCTTGAGACCAAGGATCTTGCCCAGCTCAACCGCGGCGAGGCCGGTGCCGCCGGCAGCGCCAAGCACCGCGAGCGTTTCGCCCGGCTTCGGGCTGCCGCGATCTTCCAGCGCGTGCAGCGAGGTGCCGTAGGTGATGATGACGCCAGCGGCGCGGTCGAAATCGAGGCCATCGGGAATCTTGGCGATCGAGGTTACCGGCAGTGCGATTTTCTCGCGTGCGCCGTTATGGCCGCAGGAGCCGACCACGCGGTCGCCAACCTTGAACGTGGTGACGCCTTCGCCGACGCTCTCGATCACGCCCGCCACTTCAGCGCAGGGTGAAAACGGGAAGGGCGGCTTCACCTGATACTTGCCCTGGATCATCAGGATGTCGAAGAAGTTCAGCGCCGCAGCCTTGATGGCGATGACGACTTCGCCGGCCTTGGCGACGGGATCTTCAATGTCAGCCAAAACGAGATCATCGGGCTCGCACCACTGCGAACAAAGAATTGCTTTCATCGACACACCTGACTGGTTGGAAAAACGGTAAGTGAGTTTGCTGCTCTGTTGTGCCGGATTTGGAGCCGGTCGACAATCCCGTTTCAACGCGATCTAGCTGCCATCGCCAAGACTAACTGCCTCAAATTAAAGAAGAATTCCATGTCATGAAATCCCGGTCGAAGGCCGGGCGCTGCGCTTGGCGATGCGCTCGAAATCCTCCATTGCGCAGTCAGGGCTGGACCTTTTCGTGGCAATCTTACGGATTGGTAATGCGCCGGGCGGCGCGATCTGAAGATTTTATTAAGTTTGCATGTTTCAACTAGGCGGGTGCAGGTGAGTCGGTTGGACAACAAGTGAACCGGAACTTCAATGGAACCGTCCTGCGGCGAAATGGGTCCGGAAGTCGCCTTTCCAAATCGAAAAACCTTAGATAATTGAACAAGTTCGCAATCGGCTCAGTGGGAGTCACGTTGGCGTCGTAATAGGGGATCAACAATCGGTGATGGGTTTTCGGGGATTTTCAACGGCAGTCGCATTGGTTATTCTGGTCGGCGGAGCAGCGGCTCCGGCGCAGGCGCAATCGGCTGCCTCCAAGCGTGGCGGAGCTGAGCCGCAGCTTCTCGGCCAGTTTGGCGCATGGGGCGCCTATACGGCAGCGCCGGGCGGCAAGAAGATCTGCTTCGCGCTCGCAAAGCCCGCGACATCGAAGACAAATCCGCCCAATCGACCGCGCGATCCGTCTTACGCTTTCATTTCGACCCGGCCGTCTGAGAAGGTCGCCAACGAGGTTTCCGTCATGATGGGCTATCCGCTCAAGGCGGGCTCTGAGGGCAGCGTCAGCGTCGGAGGCAATGAATTCGCCATGTACACCAAGGGCGACGGTATCTGGATCAAGAATGCCGCCGAAGAAACCAAGCTGGTGGACATGATGCGCAAGGGCGCTGATGTGACCGTCAAGGGTGTTTCCGGGCGCGGCACCGAGACCACCGATACCTATTCGCTGCGCGGCCTGACCCAGGCGCTGGACCGCGTCGCGCAGGAGTGTGGGTCCTAAACGGGCCCGCGCAAGGCACCTGAGCGCAATTGCGCCTTTCCAGCGGGCCTCAGACAGCCTATTTGAGGGCTAGTTTCTCTTTGCCCAGACAGATCGTGACGCAATGACCGCTGTTTCAGCCGGGGCCGTAGCCCTTTCCGACGATATTGTGACCCCGGCCGCGCGCGCCGGGGTGGCCCCGCTCGTTGAGAAGGTGGCGAGCGAAACCTATGTGCCGCTCGCCCGGCCGTCACTGATCGGCATGTCGCGCGAACAGATGGCTGAAGCGCTCGGCAGCATCGGCGTTGCGCCGAAGCAGCAGAAGATGCGCGTACAGCAGCTCTGGCACTGGATCTATGTCCGCGGCGCCCAGTCGTTCGATGAGATGACCAGCGTATCCAAAACGCTGCGCGCGGATCTGGCGACAGCCTTCACCGTGGACCGTCCCGAGGTTGCCATTGAGCAGATCTCCAACGACGGCACCCGCAAGTGGCTGCTGCGTCTGCCGAGCGGCCTCGCCGGCGAGCGCGCTCATGAAGTTGAATGCGTCTACATTCCGGAAACGGATCGCGGCACGTTGTGCGTCTCGTCACAGGTTGGCTGCACGCTGAACTGTTCGTTCTGCCACACCGGCACGCAGCGCCTCGTCCGCAACCTGACCGTCGGCGAAATCGTCGCCCAGATCATGGTTGCGCGCGATCGCCTGAACGATTGGGCGGATCGCGAGAACGGCACGCGCCTTGTCACCAATATCGTCATGATGGGGATGGGCGAGCCGCTGTATAATTTCGAAGCGGTGCGCGACGCGCTGCTGATCGTTGCGGACAATGAAGGCATCGGCATCTCCCGTCGCCGCATCACGCTGTCGACCTCGGGCGTGGTGCCGAACATTGCGCGCACCGGCGCGGAGATCGGCGTCATGCTGGCGATCTCGCTGCACGCCGTGCGCGATGATCTGCGCAACGAGCTGGTGCCGATCAACCGCAAGTATCCGCTCGATGAGCTGCTGCAGGCGTGCCGCGACTATCCCGGCGCCTCGAATGCACGCCGCATCACCTTCGAATACGTGATGCTGAAGGGCGTCAACGACTCGCTCGACGATGCGCGCCTGCTGGTGAAAATGCTCAAGGGCATTCACGCCAAGATCAATCTCATCCCGTTCAACCCGTGGCCCGGCTCGCGCTACGAATGTTCGGACTGGGATCAGATCGAGAAGTTCTCCGAATATATCTTCAATGCCGGCTATTCCTCACCGGTGCGGACGCCGCGCGGGCGCGACATTCTCGCAGCTTGCGGCCAGCTGAAGTCGGAAACCGAGCGGCTGTCGGCGCGCGAGAAGCAGACGCTGCGCGCCATGGCGATGACCGACGACGGCGAGGACGGGAAGACTAGTGTGAATACGCCGGTTACGGCCTCTCTTTCCTTGCCCCAGTTTGCGGGAGGGAAAGGGGCGAACAACTGCCGCATCGCAAGTGATGCCCTTTTCTTCAACTCTCCCCAAGAAGGGGAGAGCGCGCGCCCGGTGCAAAGCGCCTGTGTCCGCTTTGTTTTTCGACGCTTCATTCAGAACGGGTTCCTACGTCATGTCCCTGATCGCCCGGCTATTCGTCGTTCTCTTTGCTGGCCTGGTGGCGTCCCTGATCGCCGGCGTGATCATCATCAGCGCGGTGCTATTTCCTGAACTGTCATCGCTTGAAGTCGGCGGCATGGTCGATCCGCATGCGATCAATGTGCTGATGGGCTTCGGCTTCATCTTCCTGAACGGCTATGCGCTATTGCCTGCGCTGATTGTCATCGTGCTGACCGAGGCGTTCAGCGTGCGGCATGTGCTGGCCTATGCGGTTGGCGGCGCGGTGGTCGGCGCAGCCTGTTATCTCGGGCTTGTGCCGTTCGATACCGAGACAATGCAGTTCGATGGCATTGTCCGCCGCCATCTCGAGGTGATGACCGGCGCAGGTATTGTCGCAGGGCTGGTCTACTGGTTGATCGCCGGGCGTCGCGCCGGGGTCTGGCGGGTGTCGTCGCCTGCGCCACGCGCGCCGTCAGCGCCACCACCATCTGCTGCGCCATGATGCACCTTTTCTTGTTCGAGCGGCTGGGCTAAACCGCCTGCCATGAACCGGACCGGACTTACCATCGCGTTAGGACTGCTGCTTGCCATCGGATTGCTGTTCGGGGTCTATCCCGAGCTTGATCTGAAAATCACGGCGCTGTTCTTCGATCCCCAGACCCATGCATTCCCGATCAAATCCTGGCTGCCGGCGGTGATCTACCGCGACGCCGCCATGGTCGTGGCCTGGTTGTTCGTGCTGCCGGCGATCATCGCGCTGATCGCCAAACTGATCACGCCGACGAAGCGAATGTTCATGTCGCCGCGCACCGCCGCCTTTCTGGTGCTGACGATGACGATGTCCGCCGGCGTGCTGACCAATTTCACCTTCAAGGCGTTTTACGCCCGCCCCCGCCCGGTTGTGGTGCAGGAGTTCAGCGGGCCGCTTGAGTTCAAGGCGTGGTGGGACCCGTCCGGCGCCTGCGCAAAAAATTGCTCGTTCTTCTCCGGCGAAGGCGCGACAGCGTTCTGGACCTATGCGCCGGCTGCGCTCGCGCCGCCGCCCTGGCGTCCGCTGGCCTATACCGCCGCGACCGTCTTCGGCGCAGTGACCGGCGGCTTGCGAATCACCTTCGGCGGGCACTTTTTTACCGACGTCGCGATTTCCGGCCTGGTGTCGTTCCTTGTCATCTGGCTGTTCCACGGCTTGATGTATCGCTGGCCGTCGACACGAGGTCGATTCACCGATGAGCGGATCGACGCGGCGTTGACGCGGTTCGCCTGGCCCGGCTATCGCTGGCAGCAGAAATTGCTCGGGCGCGGCGATGTCGGCCCCTTCAAGCCAGACGGCACGCCCACCTGACGAAACGATTGTGACCTTGCGCCGCAGGGGCTTGTGCCTATAGTCCCCCGGCAAATACGAGAGCCATAGGATTACCATGAGCAAAGACGTCAAGAAGGTTGTTCTCGCCTATTCGGGCGGGTTGGACACCTCGATCATCCTGAAGTGGCTGCAGACCACCTATGGCTGCGAAGTCGTCACCTTCACCGCTGATCTTGGTCAGGGCGAGGAGCTTGAGCCGGCGCGCCAGAAGGCTGTGCTGCTCGGCATCAAGGAAGAGAACATCTTCATCGAGGATCTGCGCGAAGAGTTCGTGCGCGATTACGTGTTCCCGATGTTCCGCGCCAACGCGGTTTACGAGGGCCAGTATCTGCTCGGCACCTCGATCGCCCGTCCGCTGATCGCCAAGAAGCAGATCGAGATCGCTGAAAAGGTCGGTGCGGATGCGGTGTCGCATGGCGCGACCGGCAAGGGCAACGATCAGGTGCGTTTCGAGCTGGGCTATTACGCGCTGAAGCCGGACATCACCATCATCGCGCCGTGGCGCGAGTGGGATCTGCGCTCGCGCGAGCAGCTGATCGCCTTCGCTGAACAGCACCAGATTCCGATCGCCAAGGACAAGCGCGGCGAAAGCCCGTTCTCGGTCGACGCCAACCTGTTGCACGCCTCATCCGAGGGCAAGGTGCTGGAAGATCCCGCCGTCGAGGTGCCGGATTACGTTTACTCGCGCACCATCAGCCCGGAGCAGGCGCCGGACAAGCCGACCGTCATCACCATTGATTTCGAGAAGGGTGACCCGGTTGCGATCAACGGCGAGAAGCTGTCGCCCGCGACCCTGCTCGCCAAGCTCAACCAGCTGGGCCGCGACAACGGCATCGGTCGGCTCGATCTGGTCGAGAACCGCTTCGTCGGCATGAAGTCGCGCGGCATGTACGAGACCCCCGGCGGCACCATCCTGCTGGTCGCGCATCGCGGCATCGAGCAGATCACGCTGGATCGCGGCGCAGCCCATCTCAAGGATGAGCTGATGCCGAAGTACGCCGAGCTGGTCTACAACGGCTTCTGGTTCGCGCCAGAGCGCGAGATGCTTCAGGCGGCGATTGACCACAGCCAGCAGCTCGTCGCGGGCCGCGTCACGCTGAAGCTGTACAAGGGCAACGTCATCCTGATCGGTCGCGAAAGCCCGAACTCGCTGTATGATCAGGATCTGGTCACCTTCGAGGAAGGCGCAGTCGCTTACGATCACCGCGACGCAGCCGGCTTCATCAAGCTGAACGCGCTGCGCCTGCGCACGCTCGGTCAGCGCAAGCGCAAGCTCGGCCTGTAAGGCTCTATCGCCTCACGCCAAATGCGTGGGGCTACCTACATCATTGTAACGCTCGTAACCTCTCCGGACGCCGGTCGCGCCGGGGAGGTTCTTTATTGAGATGGATCAACAGAATGACTTGGGAGTATAGCGCTCCGGACGGTGAAGTGTTCACCCCGCACATCTACCCGAACGGCATGTATCGCGTCGCCAACCCCGAGCTCGGCGACGTCAAGCATCACGCCAAGAACCAGCTTTCGATCCGCGAGGAGCAGATCGACAGCTACCTCAAGCGCGGCTTTCATCTGCGCATGAAGGGCAACGTCCATGGCAAGGTCAACCTGATCGCGCCTGAGAACATCAAGCCGGTCTGATACATTCGGCTCCGGCTCGCGGTACCGGCGGGCCGCTGTAATATGATTGTCATGGTTCTGTCTAATATCGGGCCGGGCGTCATCGGTAACTGTCAATTCCGATATCGACGCCGGTCACGATGACAGGACCCGGATCATGTTCAGACTGCTCGCAGCCAGCGCGCTTGCTTCGCTCGTCGTATCGACGCCAGCTCTTGCGCAGACGATCTACCCGATTGATCAGGCCGCGATGCTGTCCGGCGCAACTTTCGACCTCAAGGTCGAGTTCGATGGCAAAGTCGAGTCGGCTGATATCAAGGTCACCGTTAACGGCAAGGATCTCGCTGCGACCTTCGGCAAGGACGCGACCTACATCGCGCGCGAAGACGACAAGGATCAGTCCGCTCTGCTGCTGCGCGACGTCACGCTGACAGCGCCGGGCAACTACACCATCGAGGCGCGCGCCGGGGACCAGCGCAGCAGCGTCACCTGGACAGTGTTTGATACCGGGCCGCGCAAGGCCAAGAACGTTATCCTGTTCATCGGCGATGGCCTGTCGCCCGCGCATCGGATTGCGGCGCGGCTGCTGTCGAAGGGCATCCAGCAGGGCAAGAGCCAAGGCAAGCTGGCGATCGATGACATGCCGCATATGGCGCTGGTCGCCACTGCAGGCTCGGATTCCATCATTACCGACTCGGCGAATGCCGCCAGCGCCTTTGCGACCGGCCACAAGACCGCCGTGAACGCGCTTGGCGTCTATGCTGATCGCACCAGGAACCCGTTTGATGATCCGAGGGTGGAGACCATCGCCAGCATCGCCAAGCGTCAGCTCGGCGTCGCCATTGGCATCGTCACCAATACCGAGGTTGAAGATGCGACCCCGGCCTCTTTCGTTGCGCACACGCGCCGCCGCAGCGCCTATGACCAGATCGTGGCGCAACACTTCACGGCGAAGCCCGATGTGCTGATGGGCGGCGGCAGCGCCAACTTCCTGCCGCAGCAGATGGAAGCCTCCAAGCGCAAGGACGACGTCGACTATATCGCCAAATTCCGCGAGGCTGGCTATGCGGTCGCCATGTCAGCGAACGACATGAACGCCATGGCCGCGAAGGCGGATACGACAAGGCTGCTCGGCCTGTTTGCGACAGGCAATATGGACGGCGTACTCGATCGCCGCTTCCTGAAAGGCGGGTCGGTCAAGAAATTTCCGGATCAACCGGATCTGACCGAGCAGTTGCGCGCAGCGCTCGACGTGCTCAGCCGCAACGAGAATGGCTTCGTTCTGCTTGTTGAGTCCGGGCTGATCGACAAATACGCCCATGCGCTTGATATGGAGCGCGCGGTGTTTGACACCATCATGTTCGATAACACGGTGAAGCTCGCCAAGGACTGGGCTGCCGCACGTGGCGATGACACGCTCATTCTGGTGACGTCGGATCACCAGCATCCCAACGCGCTGATCGGCACCATCAATGATGACATGACGGCGGAAGCCAATACACCGATGCGCGAGCGCGTTGGCACTTACGAGGCGGCGGGCTTTCCGAACTATCCAGCGCCGAATGCCGACGGCTATCCCGAACGGATTGATGTCAGCCGCCGCCTGGCGTTGTTCTCGGCAACCTGGCCGGACTACTACGAGACCTTCCGGCCCAAGCTGGATGGCCCGAACGTTCCGACCGAGAAGGGCGAGACCCCGGGCACCTTCAAGGCCAATCCGAAGTATCAAAACGCGCCGGGCGCCATGCTGCGGCTTGGCAACATCTCATCCTATATCAATGCCAGCGTTCACTCAGGGGAGGACGTTCTCCTCACCGCCATTGGCCCCGGCAGCGAGCGGGTGCACGGCTCAATGGATAATACGGATGTGTTTCGCGTCATGGCCGATGCGCTCGGCCTCGCCCCGCCGAAGAAGCGACCGTAATTGCGAGTGTCGTGAACAAGCAAAAAGGGCGCAGCATCGGCTGCGCCCTTTCGGTTTTCTTGTGCTCGCGCTTAGCGGCGCGGCGGCGCGGTGCCGGGAGGCGGCGGCGGCAGTTGTGCGGTCCCGCCATTGAGCAGCGGCGTGATGTTGCGAATGGTCACGCGGCGGTTGCTGCGTTCCGCAGCTTCGGTCGGCACCTTGAGATACTGCTCGCCGTAACCCTGCGACGTCAGATTCTCTGCCGGCACCTGATACACCTGCGTCAGCAGCTCGGCAGCCGATTCCGCGCGGCGATCCGATAGCGACAGGTTGTCGATATCGGAGCCCACAGCATCAGTGTGGCCCTCGATCAGGAAGATAGCGCGCGGGTTGCGCGTAATCGCACGGTTGAGGCCGTCGGCGATCACCTGCAGCTTGGCGGCCTGATCCTGCGAGATTTCCCAGGAGCCGGTGTCGAAGTTGATGCGAGTCCAGATCAATGCTCGGCATGCGCTGACGAACCGACGGGCTGTAGCGGATTTCGTCGAGCGTATAGCGGCGATCGATCCGTTCAACTGGCGGCGCAATCAGCGTGTCGTAGATCAGCTCTGGTGCAGCACCTTCGTAGTCGACGATGTAGCGGTTCATCGGAATGCCGATCACCGGTGGTGGCAGCGTGACGAAGAAGCCGCCATGGCCACGACGGCCGCGGTCACGATCGCGGAACGTGTTATCGATCAGCACGATCTCGCGGCCATCGCGTTCGCGGCGGATACGTCGCAGCAAGCCGCCATCGGGGCCATTGACCGCGATGATCTGCGAGCCGTCCGGACGATCGACGATGATGCGGTTGTTGTTGCCGTCGCGCGTGGTGCGAATGTTCTTCGCGCCGTAGCGGAAACGGTCAACTTCGTTATGGCGGATGAACGACTGACCCGATGGATCGCGAACGATGACGCGGCCCGGCTCGGTGAAGACGGTGCGTCCGCCCTCCTGGGTTTCGCGGCGTTGACCGCGGAAGTCCTCAAGGCGTTGCGGGCCCTGGCGAGCAGCGCCCGGCGCGATCGGGCGCAGATCCTGCGCGGCAACCGGCGCCTGCGGGATCGGGGCATCGACTGTCGGCGGTGGCGGTGCGGCCAGCGCTGCGCCTGCGGCGACACCGGCGGCAGCGCCAATTGCGGCAGCGCCTGCTGCGCTGCCGGGCGCCCCTCCAGCATTATCGCCGGGGCCACCGGGACGGCGGCCTTCACCGCGCGGGCCACCCTGCGTGGGCGCTGCGCCAGCTGGAGGCGGAGCTGGCGGTGTTGCGACAGGAGGTGTGGCTGGCGCAGACGGCGTTGCAACTGGGGGAGTTGTCGTCGGCGCAGGCGGCGTAACGGCCGGTGGTGTCGCAGTCGGCGCAGTTGCTGCAGGAGGTGTAGCCGCGGGAGGCGTTGCTGCAGGAGGCGTGGTCGCGCCACCCGGTGCGACCGGACGCTGGCGACGATCATTTGGTGTGGTGGCTGCGGCCGGGGGTGTTGCTGCCGGCGGGGTTGCGGCAGGCGGGGTTACTGCAGGTGCAGCCGGGCGTGCGGCAGGTGGCTGGGCAGCCGGTGGCGTTGGCGCGGTGGGCGGCGTCTGCGCTGCAGGGGCGCCGGGGCGCGCGCCTTCGGGCCGCTCACGGCGTTCGCCGCGAGGCGACTGCTCATCACGCGGCCCGCGTGGGCCTTGCTCGATGCGTTGTGGCGCATCCTTTGCGCGTGGCGCAGCTGCTGCGGGAGGCGGAGGAGGTGGTGCTGTGGGGCGAGCAGGCTGGGCTGCGGGCGGCGCGGGGCGTGCCGCGGGTGGAGCGGGCGGTGGTGGCGTTGGGCGCGGCGCAGCAGCAGGCGGCGGCGGAGGGGGTGGTGTTGGACGGGTTGGCTGGACAGCCGGCGGCGGGGCAGGTCGTGCCGGCGCGGCTGCAGGCGGTGGCGCTGGCGGGCGCGGCGGCTGCGGCGGACGGGCTTCGCCGCCGGGGCGGCGTTTCTGGCGTTCATCAGCGCTGGCATCCGGTGCGGCCTGCGCGAGGATGATCGTCCCGCGCGGGGCTGGCTCAGCCTTCGCATGTGGCGCTGCGACGTGCGCCAGTGTCAGCGTGGTCGTCGCAAGCAGCAATAGTCGGCTATTTATCATGTGCCGTTCCCCCAGTTAATTTGGATCGCGTCATCGTGCTGGTTATGTGTATTTATACCTACATTGCATCAACGGACATGGGTTGGGCTGCAATGTGGCAGCGCTGATCAATGCTGCGATATTTATTGTAAGAGACAAAACCAATGCTGAATGCTCCATTCACGCAGCATTCAGCAGGTCTAGCGGCACGCAGGATTGTCGGCGTCTGCCATCGTGATGAACGTGATCGTCGCCGGCTCGACTTCAATCAGCTCGCCCCTGATCGGAATGCCTTTAATCACAGGCAGATCGCCGCTCGCGGTGAGGCTGAGCGTCCGGCCATTGAGCGCGACATCCTCACTTTGCAGCTTCTCGGCTGACAGCGTGTAGCGCGTCGCCGTAGCCGGGACATCGACCGGATACGAAGCGATGCGGTCGGTGTTGATCAGGAGCGCCGTCACGCCGCCCGGCTTGTCGCGCATGCAATGCGCATAGAGATGCAGCTCCGGCACGATTGCCTTGCCGGGGTCGAGTACGGTTGTGCCGATCAATTGGCGCCACAGCCAAGCAGCCCAATAATTCGGACGCGGCTGTAACGTCGCTTCATCGAGCAGGCCGTAGTCGCTTGTGGCCAGGCTGTTGTGCGCCACGACCTGCACGCCCTGGCGGGCCAGCCGCCCAAGCTGGTCAAGGTAGCGGAACGTATCAAGGAAGGTTGCCGCCCAGGGGTTGCCGCCGCAGATCGCGTCCGCAGTTTCTGTCAGCCACATCGCGGCGTTCGGCGCGAACTGATCGCGCAGGCTCTGATAGTAATTCAGCGTTGCATCCGTCGCCGCCAACCAATCCGCCGAGAGCGCAGCCTTCGCCGTCGATTGATTGCCGAAGTCGACGCAGCGCCGCGAAGCCGCGCCATAGTGGTGATAGGAAAACGCATCAACCCGCGCCGACATGGCGGCAAGAAGATCCGACGTGCGCAGCAGTTCGACGGGGGGTGTCTCGACCAGCGAGGGGCCTGCGGCAGTTTCGCCGAGAGCGCCTGGCCCGAGAATGAGTGTGTCGGGCGCTTCCGCGCGCATGAACGCATGGAAGCGGGCATAGTCCTGTCCGAAGGTCGCGGCGTCATAGCTTGCCGGCGCACCGTTCATGCGAGCGAACGTCGGTGCGGCCATGAATTCGATGGCGGCAATCTTGCCGCCATCAGTCGCGGTCGTTGCAAGCAGGCGCCTGGCCTGCTCGGCCGTCCAGATTCCGTCGCTATCGCGCGTCCCGGCGGATACGGCAAAGCTGGTCATGATCTCGGCGTTGGTCGCCCGCGCGAAATCGATCACGCCGCGCCATTGCTCGCGCGTCAGAACGCCACTGAATCCTGCTGGCGGCTTCTGCGGTGCTGTTCGGTCGCCGGAAAAGTAGACCGCATTTGCCTTCATGCCGCTGACGCGCAGATAGGCCGGACCAAGCGCCGCCGCGAGCTTGCGCAACCTGACGTCAGCAAGGTTGATCGGCGAGCGGTAACTGTAGAGCTCCGGGTTGACGCCGACCGGCGTATCGCCGCCGCCAGCCGTTGATCGTGGCTTCCTGCGTAGCGTCGCTGCGAGCTGGGGGCTATACGGCCGCCAGACCTTGCCGCCAGTCACCTCGCGCATTTCGACGTTGTAGGAGAGGAAACGCTCGCTAACCGTACCGGTGCGCGGCATCCGGTCGGGTGACAGCACCGTATGTGTGCCGGATTGCGCCCATGAGGGAAAAGATACGAGAATTCCGCCGAGCAGGCCCAACAAAACGCCACATATCTTGGGCACCAACTTCACTCGCATCGACCATCTCGATTCGCTTGCCGCATCACAGTTGATTGAACATCTCCGGTTCGACACGTGCGTAACACAAGCCGAGAAATTATTAGAGGGGTCAAACGTCCAGGCAATTTGGTTGGCTGTTATGACGCAGCCTTGAGCGTGTCCGGCTCACCCGCACAACCCGCAGCGCGGTGATGACGCCGTCATTATTTCGAACCCGCCCGGGTGCAGGAACACCTCTGCGCGGCTGATAGCAGGCGTCTAGCCGCAGTCCTGCTGGAAGCGATGTCATCTTGCGTTGTTATTCAACGTTCCAACAGCGCGCCACAGTGTCGCGGCGTATCCGCAGGTGAAACACCTGCGCAAGGATAGTTGAGGGAGGTCGGTAGGAGGCTGCGTCCGCACATGCGGATGCGGTCGGATGGATCAATTGCCAGCGGTGAGTTGATCCGGATTGGAACTTTTAGATACTTCGGCAGCTATGTTCCGGGGAACGAGTTGGGAAAGAGTGCTATGATTGAACGTTCACACATCTCGCGACTGCTGCTTTGCAGCGCGTTGGTCTTCTCCAGTCCGACGTTAGCGCAGGCCCCCAATCAAACAGTCGCCGTCGGGGTGGTGAGCGCGGCCTATCAACCGATGGCCGAGACCACCGAAATCAATGGCCGGATCCAGGCACGCGAGCGGGTCGATCTGATTGCGCGCGTGACAGCCTTCATGACCGAGAAAACCTTCAACGAGGGCGCCGAGGTCAAGAAGGGCGATCTGTTGTATCGGCTTGAGCGCGGCCCGTTTGTTGCCGATGTCGAGGCCAAGGAGGCTGCGGTCAAGCAGGCTCAGGCACAGCTCACCAATGCTGACCTATCGTTGTCGCGGGCGCAGCAACTGCTGAAAACCAATGCCGGAACCCAGGCCACGGTTGATGCCATGACAGCCGCGCAGCTCACCCAGCAGGGCGCGTTGCAAGCGGCGCAGGCGCAGCTCGATCTCGCCCGGATCAATCTCGAATACACCGAAATCAAGTCGCCGATCGACGGGCGGATAGGCCGCACGGCGATTACGCCAGGTAACGTTGTAGGCCCGACATCCGGAACGCTCGCAACAGTCGTCAGCGCCGACCCGATGTATGTCGTGTTCCCCGTCGCCATGCGCCGCATCATCGAACTGCGCAATCGTTACGCGGAGCGTGGCGGCTTTGGCGCGGTTGCGCTGAAGCTGCGGCTGCCGAACGGCAAGATGTACAAGCACGATGGCAAGCTCGACTTCATTGATATCGCCGTGTCGAAGGAAACCGACTCGCTGACGCTGCGCGGTACGATCCCCAATCCTGTGCTGCTTAACACGGCGGATAATGCGGAGATTCGCGAGCTGAGCGATGGTCAGTTCGTGTCGGTGATTCTCGAAGCTGTCGAACCAACCAAAGTGCTGGCGGTGCCGCGCGGCGCCGTGCTCAGCGATCAGCAGGGCAGCTATGTCTTTGTCGTCAGCAAAGAGAACAAGGCTGACCAGCGCCGTGTCGAAATCGGACAGACGACGCCGCAAATTGCAGGCGTGAAGTCCGGGCTGAAGGAAGGGGAAAAGGTCATCGTTCAGGGCATTCAGCGTGTGCGCCCCAACATCCAGGTGACGCCGACCGAGCTTCCGCTAGACAGTAGCCGGAGCTGAAGTCATGATTGCCAATACATTCATTGATCGCCCGCGCATGGCGATCGTTATTTCGATCGTCATCACCCTCGCCGGTTTGTTGGCGCTGATGCGAATTCCCGTGGCACAGCTGCCGGATATCGTGCCGCCCCAGGTCACAGTCTCCGCAATCTATCCGGGCGGCTCGGCAGAAGTGCTGGAGGCGACTGTCGCGCAACCGATTGAGTCCAAGGTCATCGGCGTCGACAAGATGATCTACATGAAGAGCACGTCCGGCGCGGACGGTAGCTACGGACTCGATGTCAGCTTCGAGCTTGGTACCGATCCCGATATCAATACCGTCAACGTCAACAACCGCGTGCAGACGGCGCTGGCAAGTCTGCCGCCGGAAGTACAGGCGCAGGGTCTGACAGTGCGCAAGCGCTCGTCCTCGGTGTTGCAGTTCATCGGCTTCACCAGCGAAGGGCAGAAGCTCGACCCGCTGTTTGTCACTAACTACGTCATCATCAACGTGCTCGATGAGCTGGCGCGTATTCCGGGCGTCGGACAAGCGACGCTGTTCGGCTCGCAGAACTATTCGATGCGGATTTGGTTTGATACCTCGCGCCTCAGCGAATTGGGGCTTGCGCCGTCGGATGTGATCAAGGCGGTGCAGTCGCAGAACATCCAGGCGCCTGTCGGGCGTATCGGCGCGCAGCCGGTGCCGGATGATCAGCAGTTACAGATGAACGTGCAAACCAAGGGGCGACTGACGTCTCCTGAAGAGTTCGGCAACATCGTCTTGCGCGCCAATGCTGATGGTTCGGTGCTGAAGATCAAGGATGTCGCCCGCGTCGAGCTCGGTGCGCAGAGCCTTGATACGACAAGCCGTCTGGACGGCGAGGAGTCGGTTTCCGTCGGCGTTTATCAAGCGCCCGGCGCCAACGCGATCAATGTCGCGGCGGCAATCAACAAGAAGCTGGAGGAATTGCGTCAACGTTTTCCGGAAAGCCTGAAAGCGACGGTCATTCACGACTCAACCGTGTTCGTGAACGACACCATCAACGCAGTCATCCATGCGTTGATTGAAGCGCTGGTGCTGGTCACCCTCGTTGTCTATCTGTTCCTCGGCAGTTTCCGTGCGACGCTGGTGCCACTCATTGCAGTGCCCGTCAGTTTGATTGGCACCTTCGCCGTTTTGCTGGCGATGGGATTTTCGGCCAATACCGTGTCGCTACTCGCGATGGTGCTGGCGGTGGGTATCGTCGTCGACGACGCCATCGTGGTGGTGGAGAACGTCGAACGCATCATGGAGGAGGAGCCCGAACTCTCGCCTGCGGAGGCGAGCAAGAAGGCGATGAGCCAGGTGACTGCGCCAATCATCGGCATCACGCTGGTGCTGCTCTCGGTGTTTGTGCCGATTGCCTTCATCGCCGGCATCTCCGGCGTGCTGTTCCAGCAGTTCGCTGTCACTATCAGCGCCGCCGTTTTGATTTCGGCTATCAACGCCCTGACGCTGTCGCCCGCCCTCTGCGCCATCCTGCTGCGCCACACCGGCGAGAAAAAGGGCATCATGGGCAAGATCAGCCGCGGCATTGACAAGGTCCGCGATGGATACAGCGGTCTGGTCCATCGCCTGCTGCGGGTATCGATCGTGTCGATGGTCGTCGTCATCGCCCTCGGCGCGGGAATCTGGGGTGTCATGAAAATCACCCCGACCGGCTTCTTGCCTGCGGAAGATCAGGGCGCATTCTTCATCAATGTGCAGCTTCCGGAAGGCGCGTCGGTTAACCGCACCAGCAAGGTGGTCGAACAGGTAGAAGATATCCTTCAGAAGATGCCGCAGGTTCAATATCGCCTGTCGATCATCGGCTTCTCGTTGCTCGATAGCTTTTCGGCATCGAACAACGCCTTCATGGTTGTCCGTCTAAAGCCGTTCGACGAACGGACAGGGCCGGAGGATAGCGCCCAGGCCGTGATCGCCAAGGTACAGAAGGAAACCAGCGGCATCCTTGAGGCCAACATCATGCCGTTCAACCTGCCGCCGGTGGTTGGGCTGTCGACCACAGGTGGTTTCGAGTATCAGCTTGAAAACCTCGAGGGCGCCGATCCAGCCGCGATGGCTTCGGTGGTGCAGGCATTGGTGGTCGCCGCCAATCAGGATGAGCGGCTTGGCCCAACCTTCTCGACCTATAATGCGAGTACGCCCTCGGTATTCCTGGACATCGATCGCGAGAAGGCGCAGTCGCTCGGCTTGAACATGAGTGAGGTGTTCACCACGCTGCAGTCGTCGCTCGGAGGCTACTTCGCCAACAACTTCAACCTGTTTGGGCGAACCTGGCAGGTCAACCTGCAGGCGGAATCGGCCAATCGGCGCGATGTCGACGGGCTGCAGGACATCTATGTCCGCAACTCCAGCGGCACGATGGTCCCGCTGATGGCTTTCACCAATGTGCGAACGGTGGTCGGGCCGCAGGTCATCACCCGTTATAACAACTATCGGTCGGTTACGATCAACGGCGGGCCGGCGCCAGGCGTCGCCACGGGTACAGCGCTCGCGGCAATGAAGGAGGTGTCGGACAAGACGCTGCCGCCAGGCTACGCGTTCGAGTGGACCGGCACCGCCTTCCAGGAGCAGGGCACGCAGGGGCAGACCGGGGTTGTTCTCGGCCT
The DNA here is from genome assembly GCA_963717905.1 of uncultured Alphaproteobacteria bacterium. Lineage (GTDB taxonomy): Bacteria > Pseudomonadota > Alphaproteobacteria > Rhizobiales > Xanthobacteraceae > Tardiphaga. The sequence goes on along the minus strand of CAVQXM010000006.1, from coordinate 352,371 downwards.
CGCTGTCATGTTCGCCTTCCTGTTCCTGGTGGCTCTTTACGAGAGCTGGATCATCCCGATCCCCGTGCTGTTGTCCGTGGTCGTCGGCGTGCTTGGCGCCATTCTCGGCGTTGTGGTCAGCAAGCTAGCACTCGATCTCTATGCACAGATCGGATTGGTCGTGCTGATTGCGCTGGCGGCGAAAAACGCGATTCTGATCGTGGAATTCGCCAAGGACCAACGCGAGCAGGAGGGCAAGGGCATCATCGAGGCAGCGGCGCTCGGGGCAGAACTGCGGTTCCGAGCCGTTCTGATGACCTCGATCGCCTTCATCCTCGGGCTGGTGCCGCTGGTTTGGGCGTCAGGCGCATCCATGCTGGCGCGCCGTGCGGTGTCATCGCCGGTGTTCTATGGCATGACGGCGGCGACGGTGTTCGGCCTGTTCCTCATTCCGATGCTCTATGTCTTTTGGGAGACAATCCGGGAGAAATCGGCAGGCTGGTTCGGCCGGAAGGCAGGTGATCACAAGAGTTGAATTCAACCCCCAAACCACTTCGTTGAAGATGCCATGCGCCCTGTACGCGGGTCGCATGGTCCTCTGGCAACGGGTGGCGATGATGTCGAAGTTGAATTCAACGGGGGTTATACTGGCTGGGTCATTGGCAGTGCTGGCGTCGGGAACGACGCCGGCACTGTCTGCTTCAAGCGATGAACAGATCGAGCTGCTCCGGCAGCAGGTCAGGCTGCTCGAGAAGAAGCTGGATAATCTCGAGCGAAAGGCCAATTCGACTGCGCGCGAGTCGCGGGAGACACGGGCGATAGCACGGTCAGCCGTCGCTGCGCCGGCGGCGAAGGTCCCGGTCGTTCGGGTCAAGGATCCGGCTGTCGTCACTATGCCGAACAACCGCCCGACGATCTGCTCGGAGGACGGCTACAACTGCCTCGCCATTACCGGACGACTGCACTTCGACGCGGGCGGGTACGACTACCGCCCCAATACCGCGTTGACGATACCGCAGACCCTGAATGACGGCGTCAATGCCCGTCGCGCCCGCATTGGCGTCACCGGCCGCTTCGCCCGCGATTGGGACTACGCCCTGATCTATGATTTCGGAGGAACGCAAGACGGCACGGGGCAGCTTGAAAACGCTTTCCTGACCTATCGTGGGTTCCGAGACTTCTACAATCTGGCGATCGACGGCGGCTATCTCGACGTGCCCTACACGCTGGATGAAGCGACCAGCTCCAACAACATCATGTTTATGGAGCGGGCTTCGTCGCAGACCCTCGCAGTGAACTTCGCGGCCGGCGACTTTCGCGCCGCGTTTGGCGCCCATGTCAACGACAAGCAGTGGTGGGCGGGCGCATATGTCACCGGGCCGCAGTCCGGCGCTCCACATAATCAGCGGGTGCCTTATGGCGCCACCGCGCGCGGCGTTTACGTTCCTATCAACAACGATGCCGGATCATTGCTGCTGGGCGCGGACTTCCAGTATCTGGCGAGCACCGGCGGCCCTCCCGGCGTCAACAATCTCACGGTGAACGATCGCGTTGAACTGCGGATCGATCCCACTGCGACGCTTCTGTCCACCGGTCTGATGTCCAATGTACAAAACGCAACCGTGTGGAGTGGGGAGCTCGCCGGTGGCGTCGGCAGCTTCTATTTCCAGGGCGAGTACTACAACTACGCGATCAACCGTTATGGCGAGTCGTCGCTCAACTTTGGCGGCGGCTACATTCAAGCCAGCTACACCCTCACCGGCGAGCGGCGCAAATATATCGAGACCACCGGCTCTTACAGCGGCATCACCCCGGTCAATCCGTATTATTACGGCAGCGGCGGTTGGGGTGCGTGGGAAATCGCGGGGCGCTTCAGCCAGGTCAGCCTCGACGATGCACTGATCCGCGGCGGCAATCTGAAGAGCTACACACTTGGCCTGAACTGGTACGTCAGCAACAATGTCCGCTTCATGTTCAACTGGGTCAACGGCGAGGTTGCAAAAACGACGCTGGGCGGGATGGATGTCGGCGCCAAGTACAACGCCTTCGGCATGCGCACCCAGATTGCCTGGTAGGCAGCGGCGGCTGGGTTCGACCGCAAGCACGATACGAAAAAAGCCCCGCATCAGCGATGCGAGGCTTTTTCGTTGTGATATGCGCGCGTCAGATCAGATCTGGCGTTCGACCATCTTGGCCTTGAGTTCGGCAATCGCCTGCGACGGGTTCAGACCCTTCGGGCAGGCATTGGCGCAGTTCATGATGGTGTGGCAGCGATACAGTCGGAACGGATCCTCGAGGTTGTCGAGGCGCTCGCCGGTCGCTTCGTCGCGGCTGTCCTTGACCCAGCGGTTGGCCTGCAGCAGCGCGGCAGGGCCGAGGAAGCGGTCGCTGTTCCACCAATAGCTTGGGCACGAGGTCGAGCAGCAAGCGCACAGGATGCACTCGTACAGACCATCGAGCTTTTCGCGATCAGCGTGGCTCTGGCGCCATTCCTTCTGCGGCGTCGGGGTCGTGGTCTTCAGCCACGGCTCGATCGACGCATACTGGGCGTAGAAGTTGTCGAGGTCAGGGATCAGGTCCTTGACGACTGGCTGATGCGGAAGCGGGTTCACCTTGACGGCGCCGTCCTTCACATCGTCCATCGCCTTGGTGCAGGCGAGGGTGTTCTGCCCGTCGATGTTCATCGCGCAGGAGCCACACACGCCTTCACGGCATGACCGACGGAAAGTCAGGGTCGGGTCGACGTTGTTCTTGATCCAGATCAGCGCATCAAGAACCATCGGACCGCAGTCGTTGACGTCGACATGATAGGTGTCGATCGCCGGGTTCTTGCCGTCGTCCGGGTTCCAGCGGTAGACGCGAAACTCGCGCGTCTGGGTCGCGCCGGCCGGCTTCGGCCAGCTCGTTCCGCCGGTGATCTTTGAATTCTTCGGGAGAGCGAATTCAACCATGATTTCAAGCCTTCACTACGGACATCAATACACGCGAGCCTTCGGCTCGATGTACTGGACGTCATTCGTCATCGTGTAATCGTGAACCGGACGGTAATCGATGTTGACGTTACCCTTGTCATCGATCTTGGCCAGCGTGTGCTTCATCCAATTGACGTCGTCACGATCTGCGAAATCTTCGCGGGCATGGGCGCCGCGGCTTTCCGTGCGGTTGGCTGCCGAGTCCATGGTGACGACGGCCTGAACGATCAGGTTGTCGAATTCGAGGGTTTCCATCAGATCCGAATTCCACACCAGCGAGCGATCGGACACGCCGATATCGCTGATGCCCTCAGAACCTTGCGGATCAGGTCCTTGCCTTCTTCAGCACTTCGCCGGTGCGGAACACGGCGCAGTTGGTCTGCATCACGTTCTGCATCTGGTCGCGCAGCTTCGCGGTCGGCGTGCCGCCCTTGGCGTAACGGAAGTGATCGAGACGGCCGAGCGCGAGATCGGCCGAGTTGGCTTCGGCAGGTCTGGCTGCTTGGCGTTCGGCGTCAGCTTCTCGGCGCAGCGCAGCGCTGCGGCGCGGCCGAACACCACGAGGTCGATCAGCGAGTTCGAGCCGAGGCGGTTGGCGCCGTGCACCGACACGCAGCCTGCTTCGCCGACGGCCATCAGGCCCGGGCACCACAGCGTTGTCGTCGCCGTCGCGTCTTGGTAACCACTTCGCCGTGATAGTTGGTCGGGATGCCGCCCATGTTGTAGTGCACGGTCGGAACGATCGGAATCGGCTCCTTGGTGACGTCGACGCCGGCGAAGATGCGCGCCGAGTCAGAAATGCCGGGCAGACGTTCGTGCAGGACCTTCGGATCGAGATGGTCAAGATGAAGGAAGATGTGATCCTTCTTCTTGCCGACGCCGCGACCTTCGCGAATTTCGATGGTCATGGCGCGGGACACGACGTCGCGCGACGCGAGATCCTTCGCGGAAGGGGCGTAACGCTCCATGAAGCGCTCGCCTTCGGAGTTGACGAGATAACCGCCTTCGCCGCGCGCGCCTTCGGTCACGAGACAGCCCGAACCGTAGATGCCGGTCGGGTGGAACTGAACGAATTCGAGATCCTGCAGCGGCAGGCCTGCACGCAGCGCCATCGCGCCGCCGTCACCGGTGCAGGTATGCGCCGAGGTGCAGGACGCGTAGGCGCGGCCGTAGCCGCCGGTCGCCAGAATGGTGGTCTGGGCGCGGAAGCGATGCAGCGTGCCGTCATCCATCTTGAGCGCGATCACGCCGCGGCAAACGCCTTCATCGTCCATGATCAGGTCGATGGCGAAATATTCGATGAAGAATTCAGCGGCATGGCGCAGCGCCTGGCCGTACATCGTGTGCAGCATGGCGTGGCCGGTACGGTCAGCGGCGGCGCAGGTGCGCTGGGCCTGGCCCTTGCCGAAGTCCATGGTCATGCCGCCGAACGGGCGCTGATAGATCCGGCCGTCTTCGGTGCGCGAGAACGGGCACGCCCCAATGCTCGAGCTCGTACACGGCGTCAGGCGCGTTGCGCACCATGTATTCGATGGAATCCTGGTCGCCCAGCCAGTCCGACCCCTTCACGGTGTCGTACATATGCCAGCGCCAGTTATCCTCGTGCATATTGCCGAGCGATGCGGAGATGCCGCCCTGGGCCGCAACGGTGTGCGAGCGGGTCGGGAACACCTTGGTGATGCAAGCGGTGCGCAGACCAGCTTCGCCGCAGCCGACGACGGCGCGCAGACCGGCGCCGCCGGCGCCGACAACGACGACGTCATAGGTGTGATCTTCGATAGGATAGGCGTGGCCGTTAGCGGCGGTAAGCCGCCGCTGGTTGCGCCGTTGCCGTTCACGGCCATGCGCTACACTCCAGATGAAAGTTTGAGAATGGCGTAGATCGAAGCCAGCGCCACTGCGGCAGAGAAGAAGTTGTTGGCCATGACCGCGACGAGTCTTGATCTTCTCGCCGTGGACATAGTCTTCGATCACGACCTGCATGCCGATCTTCATGTGCCAGATGCTGGCGACGATGAAGAGCAGCATGATGATCGCGACGATCGGCGAGCCGAGAATCTGGGCGGCGCCGGCCTGGTTGCGGCCCAGCAGCATCATCACGATGATGATCGCCGGGACCATCAGCAGCACCATGGCGACGGCCGCTGAGGCGCTGACGCCAGAAATCCGAGGTGCCGGAATGCGAAGAGCCGAGATTGCGGACGCGGCCGAGCGGCGTGCGCATCGAGGTCTTGGTCTTGTTGGCGCTCATCGTCCACCTCCAATGGCGTAGGCGACGACCCAGAGCACGATCGTCAGCACGATGCCGCCGATCAGAGCGGCCCAGGTGAGCCATTCACGCTCGGACTGCTTGAAGCCGTAGCCAAGGTCCCAGAAGAAATGGCGGATGCCGCTGAGCATGTGGTGCATCAGCGCCCAGGTGTAACCGAAGGCGATCATGCGGCCGATGAGGCTGCCCGGTGAAGGCCTGCACGGTGGCGTAGGCCGCGGGCCCGACGCAGCGGCGATCAGCCACCACGCGAGCAAGAGTGTTCCAAAATACATCCCTACGCCGGTGGCGCGGTGGACGATGGACAGTAGCCATCGTGAGGGTCCAGCGGTAGGTCTGCAGATGCGGGGAAAGCGGACGTTCGATCCTGGCGGTCATCAGCTGCTTTGAAAGGTTAGTGGGCAAGCGAAAGCCCGTTTCGGGGTCGTGTAGAGCTATTCTATGTACGAATTGAAAACAATCTGTGCAACGCAGAAGTTAAATTTGTGAACTCAAATTCATTCTTCTTGTCGGATCAAGGAATAGGTCAAATCTACCCAGAATGGAAGCGCAGAGCAGGCATGATGAAACCGAATCATGCTTGGACGGAATTTTATTACGGCTCCGGGTCAGTCGCGCAGCGCAAGACTAAGCCCCGCTACAATGCCCGCGCAGCGAGATTCATATCTTGAATCGGACGTAGGCCGCACGGCGGCGACGCAACCATCTGCAATCAACATAGCGGAAACGGGCCGTCGCCGGGTGAGTTCCAAAGCCTCGACACGGCAATGTTACATTATCCGTAATAGTATCCATTTTAGCGGATTGTTATCTGCGGGCGAAGTTTGATGTTCGACCACGCCGCAGGGGTGCCATGGCGCAATTACACAACCATTCAGGCCGCGACCATGCGCAGAGCGATGGCACGGGCATGCGCACGGCGCAGGCCACAGCCATGCAGCGGGGCATGTTCACGCGCCCGCTGATTTCGGTCGCGCCTTCGCTCTCGGCATCACGCTGAACATCGTTTTTGTGATCATTGAGGCCAGTTACGGTTATATCAGCGGTTCGATGGCGCTGGTCGCCGACGCCGGCCACAACCTCTCGGATGTGCTTGGCCTTGCGATTGCCTGGATCGGGGCCATTCTCGCGCGCCGCAAGCCATCCGAGCGCTACACCTATGGCCTGCGCGGCGCGTCTATCCTTGCTGCCCTGGCGAACGCCGTCATTCTGCTGGTCGCTGTTGGCGCGATCGCATGGGAGGCAATCTGGCGGTTTGCCAATCCGGAGCCGATCGCCGGCGGCACGGTCATCGTCGTCGCCAGCATTGGCATTGTCGTCAATGGCGTGACGGCATGGCTGTTCATGACGGGGCGGAAGACCGATCTGAACATCAGGGGCGCTTACCTGCATATGGTCGCGGACGCTGCCGTGTCGGCGGGCGTCGTCGTCGCTGGCGTGCTGATCCTGTTGACCGGATGGCTGTGGCTCGACGCGGCCGTCAGTCTGGTGATTGCCGCCCTCATTGTGTGGACCACCTGGAGCCTGCTGCGCGAGAGCACGGCGATGTCGCTGGCGGCGGTGCCGACGCATATCGATCCTGTCGCGGTCCGGCGGTTCCTGATCGGCTATGACGGCGTTGCCGACCTGCACGACCTGCACATCTGGTCGATGAGCACCACCGACGTCGCGATGACATGCCATCTTGTGGTTCCGCGTCTGGAGGCGGGCGACGCTTACCTGCAGGAAACTCGCCAGCGAGATCAAATCGCAGTTTGGCATCGGCCATGTCACGATCCAGATCGAGCGCGACCGCGAGGTGAAGTGCGCCTTGGGCCAGGGCGTGAGGATGCCAACTGTGTGGCCTTGTAAAAACCCTACAATCAAGGATAGATCAGCGCTGATGACGATCTTGGCAGCACTCACCGCACGACAGGCAGCGTCGGCTCCGCAGCAGCGGATCTGGCGACGGCTTCCGCTTGTGCTGTTGCTGCTGCTCGGCATGATGGTGGCGATGGTTCATTGCGCTGACGACAGTTTCGCCGGTGCAGGCGGGGATCACGCCATCGAACTCGTGCAGCATGACGCAGCGTCGCATGACCCGTCAGATGCATCCGATCATCAGGGGCTGGCGCATAGCGGCCACTGCCTGTCGCACGCTACCGCCGAGCAGAATCTCACACTGATCAAGCCGGAGCTGATGTCCGCATCGCTTCGCATCGGCCGTGACCTGGCCCTGGCGCATCACGCCACGCCGCCGCTGTTCAAGCCCCCCCGCGCCTGATTGCAACGCAGCCCTTGCGGGCTCCGTGTGGAGACGTGCGTTCAACTCGAACGCTGCGGCTCCGCATCGCATATGCAGTTGCAATCATGTTGGCGAAGAACGCCATCAAGCGGATAGACGATCATGTCAGTCTCGAAATTTCTCGCACTCGCTGTGGGGCTAAGCCTCGCCGCCATCTCCCCTGTGGGCGCCCATGTCGCGCCGAAGAAAGAAGCGACTACGCCTCAGGTCAAACAGGCGGCGCCTGATCAGCCGGTGGCTGAAACCGAGGCGACAGCGGCCAAGCCCAAGGGCGCTGAATCCAAGGACGCCGACAACCACGGCGACAGCGACCATGCAGGTCATGGCGATGAGGTTCACCTCGACGCCGAGCAGATCGCTGCCGGCAATTTCTCCATCGAAGCCGCGCGCATGGACTCGATCGGCGCCCGCATCACTGTGCCGGGAACGATGGTGCCGAGCGGTGATCACATCGCCCGCGTCGCGGTGCGGCTCGTTGGCACCGTGGTTGAGTTGCGCAAGCGGCTCGGCGACACCGTCACCGCCGGCGAAGTTGTGGCGGTGATCGAAAGCCGCGAAGTCGCCGACGCCAAGAGCGACTATCTTGCGGCGCAGCTGATGTTCGGCTTGCAGGAAACGCTGTTCAGCCGCGCCAAACGCCTGTTCGACGGCGCGGTGATGACCGAGAACGATTATCCTGCGCGCGCGCACCACCTTCGAGGACAGCCGCATCAAGCGCGATCTGGCGCGGCAGAAGCTGTTCGCGCTCAACCTGACCGGCGAGCAGATCGAAGCCCTGCCACAACAGCCGCTCGAGCGGTTGCGCCTGCAGGAACTGCGCGCGCCGATCGCCGGCAAGGTTGCTGAACGCCGTGTCGAGATCGGCGGACTGGTCGGCCGCGAGGGACAGGAGAGCGAGCTCTATGTCATTGTCGACACCAGCTACGTTTGGGTCGAACTCGCGGTATCGCCTGCCGATCTGGCGGCGCATTCGCCAGGGCCAGCAGATCAGCATCAGGCTGCCCGACGGCAAACGCGTTCCGGCCAGGATCAGCTTCGTCAGTCCGCTGCTCGACAAGGACACCCGCACCGCGCGGGTGGTGGCCTCCGTCGATAACCGCGGCGACCTGCTACAGCCGGGCGGGTTCGTGACGGCCGATGTTCCCGCCGCTGGCGCGCGCCGGGCCGTGGTCGTGCCGCAGTCCGCGCTGCAGACCGTCGAGAGCGACACGGTGGTGTTTGTCCGAACGGATGAAGGCTTCGAGCGTGCGTCCGGTCGTGATCGGCGAACAGGACGGCGGGCAAGCCGAAATCATCTCGGGGCTTCAGGCCGGTGAGAAAGTCGCCACGACGAACACGTTCGTCCTGAAGGCTGATCTCGGCAAGTCCGACGCGTCGCATAGTCACTGAGGCTCAGCATGATCAGTCAACTTGTTGCGGCGTCCATTCGCCGCCGATGGCTCGTCGTTCTGCTCACCGTCATCATCGCTGGCTTCGGCGCGTGGTCGCTTGCGCGACTGCCGATCGACGCGGTGCCCGACATCACCAACAAGCAGGTGCAGGTCAACACGACCGCGCCAGCGCTTGTCGCCCGTCGAGATCGAAAAGCAGGTGACCTTCCGGATCGAAACCGCGCTGGCCGGCATTGCCGGGCTGGAGAGCACGCGGTCGCTGTCGCGCAACGGCTTCTCGCAGGTCACGGCTGTCTTCAGCGAAGGCACCGACATCTATTTCGCCCGTCAGCAGATCGACGAGCGCCTGATCGAATTGCGCTCGCGCCTGCCGCCGGATGTCGATCCGCGCCTCGGCCCGATCTCGACCGGGCTTGGCGAAATCTACATGTGGAGCGTTGGCTTCGCCGCCGATGCGCCCAAAGAACTATGTCACCCCGGAAGGCGAGCGGCTGACCACTGACATCGCCCGCGCGGCCTATCTGCGCACGGTGCAGGACTGGATCGTCAAGCCGCAGATCCGCAGCGTGCGCGGCGTCGCCGGCGTCGATTCCATCGGCGGCTATCGCCAAGCAATATCAGATCATGCCGGATCCGCTGAAGCTGGTTGCGCTTCGGCCTGTCGTTCGCGATGATCGTGCGAGCCATCGAGGCCAACAATGTCAGCCGCGGCGCCAGCGATGATCGAGCGCAACGGCGAAGGCATCGCGGTGCGCACCGGCGGCCGGCTGCAAACCATCGACGATATCAGCTCCGTTGTCGTCAGCACGCGCGGCACGGTGCCGATCCGCGTCAGCGATGTCGCCGAGGTGCAGATCGGCGGCGAGATCCGCACCGGCAGCGCCAGCATGAATGGCGACGAGATGGTTGTTGGCACCGCGCTGATGCTGATCGGCAGCAACAGCCGCACGGTCGCAGCGGCATGTCGATGCGCAAACTCGAACAGGTGCAGCGCACGCTGCCGCCCGGGCATCGAGGTCACGCCGCTGCTCAACCGCACGACGCTGGTCGACGCCACGGTGCGGACCGTGGCGACCAATCTCGGCGAAGGCGCGCTGCTGGTGATCGCCGTGCTGTTCCTGATGCTCGGCAATTTCCGCGCGGCGCTGATCGCGGCGCTGGTGATTCCGCTGGCGATGCTGATGACGGCGATCGGCATGTTGCAGGGCCGCATCAGCGCCAACCTGATGAGCCTCGGCGCGCTCGACTTCGGCCTGATCGTCGATGGTGCCGTGATCATCGCCGAGAACAGCCTGCGGCATCTCGCCGAACGCCAGCAGCGAACCGGACGCGATGCTGACCCGCGAGGAGCGGCTCGCAGACCGTGCAGGCTTCGGCGGCGGAAATGATCGGCCCGACGGTGTACGGCCAGGCCATCATCATGCTGGTCTATGTGCCGCTGCTCACCTTCACCGGCGTCGAAGGCAAGATGTTCCAGCCGATGGCGCTGACGGTGATCCTGGCGCTGGCGGCGGCCTTCGTGCTGTCGCTGACCTTCGTGCCGGCGATGATCGCGATCCTGCGTCACCGGGCGCGTGTCAGGAGAAGGACAACGCCATCGTCCGCTTGCTGAAGCGCAGCTATGCGCCGGTGCTGGCGCGGACGCTTCGGCGCCCGGTCGGCGTGATTGTCGGCGCCGTGCGTGCTGTTCGCGTAGCGCTGCTGCGCTGTTCGACACGGCTCGGTCAGGAGTTCATCCCGACGCTGGACGAGAAGAACCTCGCGATGCATGCGCTGCGCATTCCCAGCACCGGGCTCGCGCAGTCGCAGGCGATGCAGGTGGACTGTCGAGCGTGCGCATCAAGGCGCTGCCGCAGGTGGCCTATCGTGTTCTCCAAGACCGGCACGGCGGAGGTGGCATCCGATCCGATGCCGCCCAATGCGTCCGACACCTTCATCATCCTGAAGCCGCGCGCGCAGTGGCCTGATCCGAAGCTGACCAAGGACGGCGCTGATCGCGCAGATCGAGGCGGCGGTTGCAACGATTGCCTGGCAATGCCTATGAGTTCACCCAGCCGATCCAGATGCGCTTCAACGAACTGATCGCCGGCGTGCGCGGCGATCTCGCGGTGAAGGTGTTCGGCGATGAGTTCGAGCCGATGCTGCAAGGCCGCCAATCGAGGTCGCCGCGATCCTGCGCCAGACGCCAGGGCGCGGCGGACGTGAAGGTCGAGCAGGCCGGCGGCCTGTCGGTGCTCGAGATCACCGTCGACAAGGCGGCGATCTGCGCGGCGCGGGCTGAGCCTCGCCGCGGTGCAGGAGGTGATCGGCACCGCGATCGGCGGCCGCGAGGTCGGCTCGATGTTCGAAGGCGACCGCCACTATCGAGATCGTGGTGCGGCTGCCGGATCAGGTCCGCGGCGATATCGATGCGATCAAGCACCTGCCGGTGTCGCTGCCGTCGCCGGTCGGCGCGGCGCGCCGACCGTGCCGCTTGGTCAGCTCGCGACGCTTCACGCTCGCGCGAAGGCCCGAACCAGATCAGCCGCGAGAACGGCAAGCGGCGCGTCGTCGTCACCGCCAATGTGCGCGACCGCGACATCGCCTCGGTGGTCGAGCGAGGCGCGAGCGCCAGGATCGACGCGCAGGTCAAGCTGCCGCCGGGCTACTGGATCGACCTGGGGCGGGCAGTTCGAAAACCTGGTCGGCGGCGCGCGACCGCCTGATGGTGGTCGTGCCGGTCTGCTTCGTGCTGATCATCCTGCTGCTTGATCGGCGCGCTCGGTTCGCTGCGCGATGCGCTGCTGGTGTTCAGCGCGGTGCCGCTGGCGCTGACCGGCGGCGTGGTGGCGCTGTGGCTGCGCGGGATGCCGTTCTCGGTGTCGGCGGCGGTCGGCTTCATCGCGCTGTCGGGCATCGCGGTGCTGAACGGGCTGGTGATGATGAGCCATATCAAGCAGCTGATGCGCGCAGGGCGTGCCGCTCCGCGAGGCGATCCACGAAGGCGCGCTGACCCGGCTGCGGCCGGTGGCGATGACAGCGCTGGTGGCGTCGCTCGGCTTCGTGCCGATGGCGCTGGCGACCGGCGCCGGCGCGGAAGTGCAGCGCCCGATCGCAACGGTGGTGATCGGCGGGTTGATCAGCGCGACGCTGCTGACGCTGCTGGTGCTGCCGGCGCTGTACCGGCTGTTCGGTCGGCCTCCGCGCCCGCAGGACGAAGAGGCAGCGGCCATGCAAGCCGCTGCGGAGTAATCAAACCATTCGGGACTGGCGCTGCAGCAGCTTTGCCGCCGCAGCGCCAGCTCCGGATTGATATTTACTTGTAGAGATCCTTGTAGGTCTCGCGCAGCACGTTCTTCTGCACCTTGCCCATGGTGTTGCGCGGCAGATCATCGACGAACATCACGCGCTTCGGCATCTTGAACCTGGCGATCCGGCCATCGAGCGCCTTGATGACGCTGTCTTCGGACAGTGCTGCGCCCTTGCTGGCGACGACAACCGCCGTGACGCATTCGCCGAAGTCCGGATGCTGCACGCCGATCACGGCGGACTCGATGACGCCGTCCATGGCGTCGATCTCGCTCTCGATCTCCTTCGGGTACACGTTGAAGCCGCCGGAGATCACCAGATCCTTGCCGCGGCCGAGAATATGCACATAGCCCTTGTCGTCGATCTTGCCGAGGTCGCCGGTGATGAAGAAACCGTCATCGCGGAATTCCGCCTTGGTCTTTTCCGGCATCCGCCAATAGCCCTTGAACACATTGGCGCCTTTGACTTCGATCATGCCGATGGCTTCGCGCGGCAGCTCGGCGCCATTCTCGGGATCGGTCACACGCACGCTCACGCCGGGCAGCGGGAAGCCGACCGCGCCGGGGACGCGCTCGCCGTCGTAAGGGTTCGAGGTGTTCATATTGGTTTCGGTCATGCCGTAGCGTTCGAGCACGGCATGGCCGGTGCGCGCCGACCATTCGCGATGGGTATCAGCCAGCAGTGGTGCGGAGCCCGAGATGAACAGCCGCATATGCGCGGTGCTCTCCCTGGTCAGGTTCGGGCTTTGCAGCAGGCGGGTGTAGAAGGTCGGCACGCCCATCAACACTGTGGCGCGCGCCATCAGGCTGATGATCCGCTCGGGATCGAGCTTGGGCAGGAAGATCATCGAGGCGCGTGCGAACAGCGTGACATTGCTCGCCACGAACAATCCGTGGGTATGGTAGATCGGCAGCGCGTGGATCAACACATCCTTGTCAGTGAAGCGCCAGTAGTCGACCAGGCTGTAGGAATTGGATGCGAGATTGTTATGCGTCAGCATCGCGCCCTTGGAGCGGCCCGTCGTTCCTGACGTGTAGAGGATCGCGGCGAGGTCATCATCGGCGCGCTCAACGGTCGCGAATTCCGGCGAGGCCTTGTCGGCTGCTGATACCAGCGAGCCCTTGCCGTCAGCATCAAGCGTCAGAACCTTCGCGCTCACCTTGGCGGCAATCGCAGCGAAGCCGCTTTCCTTCGCTGGATCGCACACAATCAGCGATGGCTCGGCGTCGGTGATGAAGTAATCGAGTTCGTTCAGCGTATAGGCGGTGTTGAGCGGCAGATAGACTGCACCGGCGCGAACGGTAGCGAGATAAAGCACCAGCGCATTGACCGACTTCTCGGTTTGGGCGGCAACGCGGTCGCCGACCTTGACGCCGTTGCCAACCAGTACATTGGCGATCTGGCCTGCCCGCGCAACGAGATCGCCATAGCTGATCTGCGTGCCATCGGCAGTTTCGATGGCCAGCTTGGCAGGGTCCTTCAGGTCGTCAAACAGGCGGGCAAACAGGTTGGCGTTCATGGAATATCACGCTTGGTTGGAGAGCTGGTTCGGGCTCGTTTCGGCTGCTTACCTCAATAGCAAGAATGATCGCGATAATGCAACGCGGGGGTATTTGCCGGCAACCCGGCCGACGATCGTGCTACACGGGCTGAACGCGCAGCTATCAAACCTGTGAGATTCTCATTTTTCTGGACGCGGCAATGACAGATTTTCGACGCAGGCGTATGATCATATTCATCCAGCCAGACAGGTGATCCGATGTCAGAGACCGTTGAAGCTGCGCCCCGCGTTGTTAAAGCAGATACGCCAGCAGTCGTGCATCCGCTCTGGCTTCGGGTGACGCATTGGATCAACGCCATCGCCATTGTGCTGATGGTGATGTCCGGCTGGCGAATTTACAATGCCTCGCCGCTGTTTGGCTTCGAGTTTCCTGCCAGCGTCACCATTGGCGGCTGGCTCGGCGGCGCATTGCAATGGCACTTCGCGGCAATGTGGCTGCTGGTGATCAATGGCCTGACCTATGTCACGTTCGGCCTCGTCACCGGGCGTTTTCGCCGACGGCTGTTGCCCGTGTCGGCATCCGGTGTTGTCAGCGATAGCGCAGCGGCGCTGCGCGGGCAGCTCTCGCATAGCGATTTGTCGCACTACAATCAGGTGCAAAAGCTGCTCTATATCGGGGTGCTGATCGTCGGCGTTCTGATTGTGTTGTCGGGGCTTGCGATCTGGAAACCGGTGCAGCTGCAGGAACTAACCGCGCTGTTCGGCGGCTATGACACGGCGCGCTATGTGCATTTCGTGATGATGGCGTTGATCGTCGGCTTCGTAAGTCTGCATTTGCTGCTGGCCTTGCTCGTTCCGCGCAGCCTGCGCGCCATGATCATCGGTCGCTGAGAGGTCTGCTGATGTTTGGATCACGACGCTTTCTCATTCCCGGGGTTGATCGTCGCTTGCTGGTTCGCGATGCCAGCAAGCTGCTGCCTGATCCGGCGCGACGCAAGTTTCTCGCGGGCGGCGCCAGCCTTGGCGCACTCACCATGTTGACCGGCTGCGATGTCACCGACAGTTTCTCTGCCGAAGCGCTGCTGGTGCGGATGTCGAAATTCAACGACGCCGTGCAGGCGAAGATATTCGATCCGAACAAGCTCGCGCCGACCTATAGCGCGGCCGAGATCACGCGGCCGTTTCCGTTCAACGGGTTTTACGCCGAGAACGAAGCGCCAATCATCAACGGCGATGACTATCGATTTGAAGTCGGTGGCCTGGTCGAAAACAAGAAAGCCTGGACTCTGCCGGAGCTTTACACCTTGCCCGAGGAGAAGCAGATCACGCGGCATATCTGCGTCGAGGGCTGGAGCGCGATCGGCGCGTGGTCCGGCGCGCCGCTGCGGCATTTCCTGCAGCTGGTCGGCGCAGACCTCAATGCCAAATGGGTCTGGTTCCGTTGCGCGGAAGGTTACTCGAATTCGATCGACATGCCGACGGCGCTGCATCCGCAAACGCAGATGACGTTCAAGTTCGATGATCAGATCCTGCCGCGCGCCTATGGCTATCCGATGAAGATCCGCATCCCGACCAAGCTCGGCTTCAAGAACCCGAAGTATGTCGTCGGCATGGTCGTCACCAACGACTACATGGGCGGCTATTGGGAAGACATGGGCTACAACGATTTCAGTGGCAGCTGAGCCGGTCAGGCGAGATCCTTCACCGGCCGTTGCAGCGCGCAGCAGCCCGCGCCAAGCGCCAGCGTCGCCGCCGAGATCATCAGCGAACTGCCGAGGCTCCCGGTGGCGTCAGCGATGGCGCCGATGGTGAAAGGGCCGAGCGTTTGCCCGATGCCAAAGGTGATGGTCATGGCGGCGATGGCCCCGGGCCAGACGTCGCGCGCATAGTTGAAGCGCACGAAGGCGGTGGTCGATGTCACCACGGCGAAGAACGCGAGGCCGAACACAAAGGCTGATGCGCAGAGGATCCATTGCGATGACCCGAGTAGCGGCATGGCTGCGCCGATGGCGTTGACCATCAGGATGATCGCGGTCGAACGGCCGCTCACGCCCTTCGCAAGCAGGTCGCGCCAGACCCAGGGCGCGACGAAGGAACTGAGCCCGATCAGCGACCAGAACAACGCCTGATCGAGCGGGCCGCCGCCCGCATCGCGCACATAGGCGATCATGAAGGTCATATAGGCGATATAGCCCGCGCCGAACAAAAAGTAGCCGATCAGGTAGATCAGCACGGGCCGCACGGCGAAGGGCGCGGTTGGGATGTCGCTGTCATCTGTCGCGTCGTCGTCGAACCGCGCAGCGAATAGCGGAATGGCCACCACAGCGCAGATCGCCGCCAGCGCCAGCCAGATGATCCACCAGGAGCCCGCGCCGAACATCGCCAGCAGAAGCGGGGCGAGCAGGCCGGACAGCAGGATGCCGGTGCCGGGGCCGCAATAGAACAGGCTGAGGTTCAGGCTCGCGCGCGGCGGGTCGCGTTGCGCCAGTGCAGCGGCCAGCGCCCCGCCCGCAACGAATGAGAACGCCGCGCCGAAGCCGGTGAGAAACCGGGCGAAGCTGAGCACGGCGAAATTGCCGGTGATCCCGCACATCAGCAGCGAGACGATGCAGGCCACCGTTCCGCCCTTGACCAGCGCGGCGAGACCATAGCGCCGGGCCAGCAGCGCCGAGGCCAGCGCGCCGATCAGATAGCCTGCGGCATTGGTGGTGTTCATGAATCCGGCGGCGGAATAGGACCAATCCAGCGCATCGCGCATATCCGGCAGCACCAACGAGTAGGCGAAGCGGCCAATGCCGAGCCCGATGGTGGGCGCCAGCGACAGGATCAGGATCGGTACAATCGGGGATTGCATTGTTTTGGTCGTCACGTCTGCTCCGCCTTCTCGATGGGTGCGGTATTTCGACAGGAGTGCGGCTTTAGAGCTACGCAAGCAACGCTGGCTTGCCAATCGCTGCTTTGCGTTTTAGCACTCCCCATCAGTTTTATCTCAAGGAAGTGATTGATCATGGCGACCCACAAGCTGCTTCTTCTTCCCGGCGACGGCATCGGCACCGAAGTTATGGTGGAGGTGAAGCGCCTGATTGAGTTCTTCAACGCCCAGGGCATCGCGAAATTCGAAACCGAGAGCGGCCTCGTCGGCGGTTCGGCCTATGACGCGCACAAGGTGTCGATCACGGATGAGACCATGGCGCTGGCCCAGGCTTCCGATGCGGTGATCTTCGGCGCGGTTGGCGGCCCGAAGTGGGACGCGGTGCCCTATGACGCTCGCCCGGAAGCTGGCCTGCTGCGCCTGCGCAAGGATCTCGGCCTGTTCGCCAACCTGCGCCCGGCCGTGTGCTACCCGGCGCTGGCGGATTCCTCGAGCCTCAAGCGCGAGATCGTCGAAGGCCTCGACATCATGATCGTGCGCGAGCTGACCGGCGGCGTCTATTTCGGCGAGCCGAAGACCATCACCGATCTCGGCAACGGCCAGAAGCGCGGCGTCGATACCCAGGTCTACGACACCTATGAAATCGACCGCATTTCCCGCGTCGCCTTCGACCTTGCCCGCAAGCGCGGCAACAAGGTCACGTCGATGGAAAAGCGCAACGTCATGAAGTCAGGCGTGTTGTGGCACGAAGTGGTGATCGCAGGTTCACGCCAAGGATTATGCCGACGTGACGCTGGAGCATCAGCTGGCGGATTCCGGCGCGATGCAGCTGGTCAAGTGGCCGAAGCAGTTCGACGTCATCGTCACCGACAACCTGTTCGGCGACATGCTGTCGGATATCGCGGCGATGCTGACCGGCTCGCTCGGCATGCTGCCGTCGGCCTCGCTGGGCGCGCTGGACGAGAAGACCGGCCGTCGCAAGTCGATGTATGAGCCGGTGCACGGTTCTGCGCCCGACATCGCCGGCAAGGGCTTGGCCAACCCTCTGGCGATGATTGCCTCGTTCGGCATGGCGCTTCGCTACTCGCTCGACCTCGGCGACGCCGCTGACAAGGTCGATCAGGCCATCGCCAATGTGCTCGCCAAGGGCCTGCGCACGGCGGATATCGTCGCTGCAGGCGGCACGGCGAACGCCTCGACCTCGCAGATGGGCGACGCCATCCTGGCCGAACTGCAGGCGCTGTACGCGTAAGCGATCCTTCTCGTTTTCCCTCTCCCGAAAGGGGAGAGGGGACGAAAACGAGTGCTATGTATTCAACCGCTGCGGTAGCGAGAGTTCGCGCAGTTGCAAATCCAAACAGAAAAGCCCGGCACTGCCGGGCTTTTGCATGTCTGAAATTCGTCGCTGCTCAGTACAGCGGGAAACGCTCGGGGAAGCCGCCGAGATCATAGGGGCTCGACAGCGGCTGGCGATCCAGCGGGCGGTTGAGGTTGTCGCGGGCGAACGACTGGCCGGGCGGATAGGCGTAGTCGGTGAACTTGCGCTCGCCCGGCAGCACTTCCGTGCCGGCGTCGAGCCAGGATCGGCGCGAGATGTAAACGCGGGTGCGCGGGCCAGCCTGATACGACGAGTTCGGACCCTTCGGCCCGTAGTAAGGCCGACCGTCGCGGTCATAGCGCGGAGCCGCTTCCGACGACGTTGCCGCAAAGCCGGTTACGACGACGGCAGCTGCCAGAAGCAGCGCGCATTTCGCTGCGGAAAATTTCAGGGTCATCACGTCCTCATTGGCATTGAGCGGCAATCGCAAGGCTCAACCTGATTTGGTATGCAGTTTACCTTCCGGAGCCAGCTGTCCACAAGGCTATTTGCGCCACACCGCGCGAGAATAATGCCGCTATCGCTGATTCGTTGCATTTGCGCGAGCCTGGGCTCAGAGCGCGCCTCGAAGGGCCGGGGCCGACGTCAGGCTGACCCAGTCATCGGCAGGCATGGCTGGCCGGGAGTGGGGTGGACTGCTCAACCGGGGCCGGGCCTGCTCCGGACCCGACGGGGAGAGATGCGCCTCGAAAACGTAATTTGCAGTTGCGAGGATCAGGGCGAGCCCACACATATAGGCCAGGATCAATCCGAGCGCCTGATGGCACTCGTTGGCGAAATCCAGTAACATTGGATGTGTCCCGGTATCTGCCTGCATGTCGGACGTTGTGTGAGGGGCGTGCATCTAATGCGCTGCTTCCGGTAGGCGTTGTATTAAGGACAGTTCTCGCATAAAAGCTGCTCGCTTCTCTTTCGCGCAGCGAGTGTGACGAGGCATTTTTCTTCGGAGAGTGAACGATGGGTTACAAAGTCGCGCTGGTCGGAGCGACCGGCAATGTTGGGCGCGAAATGCTCAGCATTCTGGATGAACGCAAGTTTCCTGCTGATGAGGTGGTCGCGCTGGCGTCCCGCCGCAGCATGGGCGTTGAAGTGTCCTTTGGCGATAAAACCCTCAAATGCAAAGACCTCGCAACCTACGACTTCAGCGACGTTGATATCTGCCTGATGTCAGCCGGCGGCGCGGTGTCGAAGGAATGGTCGCCGAAGATCGGCGCGCAGGGCTGCGTCGTCATCGACAATTCGTCGCAGTGGCGGATGGATCCCGATGTTCCGCTGATCGTTCCAGAGGTGAACGCCGCTGCCGTTGAGGGCTTCCGCAAGAAGAACATCATCGCCAACCCGAACTGCTCGACGACGCAGCTCGTGGTCGCGCTGAAGCCCTTGCATGACGCCGCAGGCATCAAGCGTGTTGTGGTGTCGACCTACCAGTCGGTATCGGGCGCAGGCAAGGAAGCGATGGACGAGCTGTTCTCGCAGACCAAGTCGGTGTTTACCGTCGAGGACGTCGTGTCCGAGAAGTTCCCGAAGCGCATTGCTTTCAACGTGATCCCGCAGATCGATGTCTTCATGGAAGACGGGTACACGAAGGAAGAATGGAAGATGATGATGGAGACCAAGAAGATGCTTGATCCCAAGATCAAGCTGACGGCGACGTGCGTGCGCGTCCCGGTCTTCGTCGGTCATTCGGAAGCCATCAACATCGAGTTCGAGCGGCCGATCTCGGCGGACGAAGCGCGGGAAATCCTGCGCAAGGCGCCAGGTTGCCTCGTGATCGACAAGCGCGAGCCGGGCGGATACGTCACGCCGTATGAATCGGCGGGCGAAGACGCGACCTACATCAGCCGTATCCGCGAGGATTCGACGGTTGAGAACGGCCTTTCGCTGTGGTGCGTATCGGACAACCTGCGCAAGGGCGCTGCGCTCAACACCGTGCAGATTGCCGAATGCCTGATCAACCGCAAGCTGATCTCGCCGAAGAAGGAGCGCGTCGCCTGAGCGACGTGACCCTGCGCCGGATCTGGCGCTGAATTACAAAACCCCGCAGTTCGCTGCGGGGTTTTTTGTTGAGCGCGGTGCCTCGGTTCAGGCGGCCTGGGTCTCACTGACGCGGACGAATTCGCCAGTGGATTTGTCGAGCACAGAAAGGGAACCCTCTGCCACACCGAAGTAAGCGCCATGAAGCTGAAGCTTGCCGCGATCCGCAAGGATCTGGACGCAGGGGAAGGTCATGAGGTTTTCGAGGCCGCGCAGCACGGATTCCTTCTCGATGCGGGCGATGAATTCCGCATGGGTCTCACCGTCATGCTGGCCGATCGCCTTACCCGGCCGCTCGAGCGTCGCCATCCAGCGGCCGATGAAATCGCCCGGAGACAGCGGCGCCGCGTGATCGACGAAGGCGCGAATGCCGCCACACTGGGCGTGGCCGAGCACGACGATGTGCTTCACGCGCAAGACCTGCACTGCATACTCCAGCGCCGCGGACACGCCGTGAACCGCGCCGTCGGGCGCATAGACGGGGACGAGGTTCGCGACGTTGCGCAGCACGAATAGCTCGCCCGGGCCGACGTCGAAGATCACTTCCGGCGAAACGCGGGAATCGCAGCAGCCGATGACCATCACCTGGGGCGATTGCCCGCGTTCTGATAGGTCACGATAGCGCGATTGCTCCGTCGGAAGGCGGTGCGATTTGAATGTCCGGTATCCGGAGATCAATTGGTCTGGAAATGCCATGAAAATTCTCTACTGGCCTGTTCCGGAGGAGTGCGCGAAGGCGCGAGGAACAAGCCTTCCGATTGACGATGCGAAGTGATATCGCCAATTGCAACAAAAAACAGTCAGGAAATAGTCCATGATACGCCCGCGTCGCAGCCTTTTGTTCATGCCTGGTTCCAATCCGCGTGCGCTGGAGAAGGCGCGGTCGCTGCCGGTCGATGGCGTGATCCTTGATCTGGAGGACGCCGTCGCGCCCGACGCCAAGGCCACGGCCCGGCACAACATCGAGCAGGCGGTGCAGGCGCGCGGCTTCGGCAAGCGTGAGGTACTGGTGCGAATCAATGCGCTCGATACGGACTGGTGGGGCGATGACGTCGCGATGGCGGCGCGGTGCCAACCTGATGGTATTTTAGTGCCAAAGATCTATGGCGTTGACGACTTGAATACCGTCGCTGCCAGACTCGATGAATGCGGCGCTCATGCGTCCATCAAGGTCTGGGCGATGATCGAGACCGCGCGCTCCATTCTCGATGTCGAGAAGCTTGCGGCGGCTTCGGCGGATCCGCGATTGCGGCTGGCCGGCTTCGTGTTCGGCCCGAATGATGTCGCTCGCGAAACGCGCATCCGCATGGTGCCTGGTCGCGCGACCATGCTGCCGATGCTGGTGAATTGTGTGCTCGCCGCCCATCTCCATGGCCTCGAATTTCTCGATGGCCCCTTTGGCGGCATCAACGATCCGGACGGCTTCACGGCGGAATGCGCGCAGAGCCTCGACCTCGGCATGGATGGCAAGACGCTGATCCATCCCGGTCAGATCGACATTTGCAACCGCGTCTTCACGCCGCCGGCGGAAGAAGTGGCGCAGGCCCGCAAGATCCTGGCGGCATTTGAGTTGCCGGAAAACGCCTCGCGCGGCGCCATTCAGCTCGATGGCAAGATGGTCGAGCGGCTGCACGCCGACATCGCCAGGCGCACGATTCTAATCGCGGATGCGATCGCAGCGATGGCCGATTGAGGTAACAGATGACAGGCGTGGTCGCCTGTCATCGCTGATTGCCCGAGGAGGCGCGCGATACCTTGATATCGCGCGTCAGCCCATCCGTAACCGGATCAGAGCCAGGCGCGGTCGCTCTTGGCCTTTTCCTCGTAGGTGTCGATGGTCGCCTTCTTTTCCATCGTCAGGCCGATATCGTCGAGGCCGTTGATCAGGCAATGCTTGCGGAACGCGTCGATCTCGAACTTGATCGCGCCGCCATCCGGACCACGGATCTCCTGGTTCGGCAGGTCGATGGTCATGGTGGCGTTGGCGCCGCGCTCGGCGTCGTCGAACAGCTTGTCGAGGTCTTCCTGGCTGACGCGGATCGGCAGAATGCCGTTCTTGAAGCTGTTGTTGTAGAAAATATCGCCAAACGACGTCGAAATGACGCAACGAATGCCGAAGTCGAGCAGCGCCCATGGGGCGTGCTCACGGCTCGAGCCGCAGCCGAAGTTGTCGCCGGCGATCAGGATCTTGGCGTTGCGATAGGCCGGCTTGTTGAGAACGAAGTCCGGGTTATCTGCGCCGTCGTCGAGGTAGCGCTGCTCAGAAAACAGGCCCTTGCCCAATCCGGTGCGCTTGATCGTCTTGAGGTACTGCTTGGGGATGATCATGTCGGTGTCGACGTTGATGATCTTCAGCGGCGCCGCGACGCCTTCCAGCGTAGTGAACTTATCCATGTCAATAATTCCCGATAATGCGCCGGGATTTTAGCCCGTTAGGCGCAAGGTTGAAAGATCAATTGCTCGCTTGTTCTGATTAAGGCGCACGTAACCGCCACGCCGAGCGCTCATGCCTGACTATTTGTCCGCCTGCGCCTCGATCGTTTCCATGTCCTCGTCGGACAGCCCGAAATGATGACCGATCTCGTGGATCAAGACATGGCGGATGATGGCGCCAAGCGTTTCGTCGTGCTCAGTCCAGTAATCCAGGATCGGGCGGCGATAGAGCCAGATCATGTTCGGCAGCCGACCGGTTTCCTCGATGGAGCGGAACGGCAGGCCCAGGCCCTGAAACAGGCCGAGCAGGTCAAATTCGCTTTCCGCGTCGAGTTGCTCAAGCACTTCTTCGGTCGGGAAATCGTCGACCTGGATGATGATGCCCTCGGACAGCGCGCGAAATGTCGCCGGCAGGCGCGCGAATTCATCCGCCGCCATCGCTTCGAAGTCCACCAGGGTTGGGGATTTGGCTGATTTCCACATGGCCGCGACCTTAGAAGATTGTGACGAAATCAGCAAAAAAATTTGGCGACGCTATGGTCACGGTTGACGCCACCAGCCGGATAGGGGATTTTGCGCCCAGTGATATCGGCCAGATGAGGATTTCCGATGCGTATGTCAGTGGCGATCGTCGTCGCATCCGTCGGAATGGCTATTGCGGCTGTTAGCTTCACGCTTCCCGCTCAGGCACAATCCCGATCTGACGCCAACAGCGCAGCGCGGATGCAAGCGCGCTCGGCGGATCACGCTGTGCGACCGCGCGTGCGGATCTATCGTGACAGTGGCCGGCTCGATGTCTCCCCCCGATTTGACCCCGGTCCGAACGCAGTTCGGGAATGTCGCGCGCAACTCGTTCAGGAGTTTCGCCCGAGCGGAACTGTGATTGTTCCGCGTATGGACTGTCATTGGGTGCGTGGCTGAGCTAGCCGCCGCGACGACACCTGTCAGCGTCGCATACTTGCAGAGCGTCAAGGTGGCTGCTCGGCGATATCTGTACACGTCGTTCACATCGCATTCACTTGATCCCGACTAGCTTGGCGACATGGAAGCAATTGGTTCACAGTTGCCAACCAGTTCAACGCCTGCAAATCGGGGAGTAGCATCTATGAATATCCGAAAAATACTCGGTCTGGTCGCAGCAGCCGGTTTGCTGTTCATCGCGGCTCCATCTGACAAGGCGTCTGCAATGCCGCTTCACGGCGCTGCCGCCGTGCAGGGGAGTGTGAATGAGGCGCTGGTTAGCGAAGTGCAATATCGCCATCGCCACGTCCGTCCGCATCGCCACGTCCATCCGCATCGCCACGTTCGTCGCCACCGCCATTATGTCCGGCCGCCGGTCGTGCGTCGTCACCACTATGTTCCGCGCGCCTATGTCCACCCGCGCTACTACCGCTACTAATCAGGTACTCGAACAGGCTCGCTTGCGGGCCTGTTCCTGTTCCCGCTCTGCCTCGAGCAAGTATGGAACGTAACGTCCGATCAACGGTTGTTGTGCCCAAAGCGACTTCGGACGCTTGCAGTCTTGAAACTGGATGAGGACTAAGAACATGAAGCATGTTTTTGGCAGTGCTATCTTTGCTGCGGCGCTCGCATTCGGCGGCGCTTCGCTGGCAGGCACGCCGGCTTCGGCCGCCTCCGCGACCGATAAGGCGGTTCAATCAGACGCCAGCGCGAAGCCGACGGATGTCAGTGCGCAGCGTCACTATCGGCGTTATCATCGCCACTATCGCGGCCCACGTTTCTATGGCCCGCGTTACTATGCGCCACGTCCCTACTACGCGCCACGCTACTACGCTCCGCGCTACTATGCGCCGCGCCCGTACTATCGGCCCTATGGCTATAGATACGGCTATCGTCCGCTCTCATACGGATACAGCCCTTATGGCTATGGCTACGGTCGGCGCGGTTATGGCTTCGGCGGTCCGTTCGGTTACGGTGGTCCGGTTAGCATCGGATTTTCGTTCGGCGGCTGGTAAAGCGCAAACTGATCTTAAGTGAGCCCCGCCGACAACCGGCGGGGTTTTGTTTTGCGTCAGCTCTGCACTGGTGAAAGCAACACGATTTCTTTCAACGGTCGGCGACGCATCGTGCAGTCGCGCCAGCGACAGGGCGCGTGCAAAGGAGTTCGAGATGAACAACAGCTTGATGGCCGCCGTCTTCGCTGTAGCGATCGGCAGCATGGCGCATATGACGCCAGTGGTCGCGCAGTCCGCAGATCCATCGGCCACTGAACAGGCGAAGCCCGCTGAACAATTGAAGTCATCGGAGCCCGCCAAACCATCCGAGCCGACCAAGGCTTCCGAGCCGGCTTCCGCAACGCCGCCGGTGACTGACAAGCCGTCCGCCGATGCGGCGAAACCTGATGCAGCCGCCAAATCGTCAGCTACGCCCGAGCCTGTCTCCAAGCCAGCAGAGGCCGCAGCCAAGCAGCCGGCGCAGGCAAAGAAGCAGGTGCAAGCCAAAAAGCGCGTTCAGGCCAAGCGCCGCCCTGCCGCCCGTTATCAGCAGCGCTATGTCCAGCGCCCCCGCGCTGCGCCGCGTTACTACGTTGACGAATACGACGGCTACTATGCGCCGTACTACCCGCGCTCATTCTACTATGGCCGTCGCCCGTTCGGGTTCAGCCCCTACTGGAGCGGCGACCGTCTGGACCGCCCGCGCGGCTTTGGCCCCGAAGGGTTCGCTCGCCCGGGCTTTGGTTACTACGGTTACGGCCGCTGGTAGCGCGCGATCGCCTCGGTACTCCATCAACGAAAACAGGCGCCTCGCGGCGCCTGTTTTGTTTGTGTCGGTGTTGCTGTCTTCGCGCGGCTTAGCGCCAGTCGCGAATGTCGACGAAGTGGCCGGCGATGGCGGCAGCCGCAGCCATGGCTGGCGACACCAGATGGGTGCGGCCCTTGAAGCCCTGACGGCCCTCGAAGTTGCGGTTCGAGGTTGAGGCGCAACGCTCCTCTGGCGACAGCTTGTCGGGGTTCATGGCGAGGCACATCGAGCAGCCCGGCTCGCGCCAGTCAAAGCCCGCTGCCTTGAAGATCTTGTCGAGGCCTTCGGCTTCCGCCATTTCCTTGACCAGGCCCGAACCGGGGACGATCATGGCGTTGACGTTGCCATTGACGGTCTTGCCCTGAACCACTGCAGCCGCGGCGCGCAGATCTTCGATACGGCCGTTGGTGCAGGAACCGATGAACACGCGATCAAGCTTGATGTCGGTGATCTTGGTGCCGGCGGTCAGGCCCATGTACTGCAGCGCGCGATGCTTCGAGATGCGCTTGGCTTCATCGGCGATGTCATCCGGGTTCGGCACAAAGCCGTTGATCGAGATGACGTCCTCAGGCGAGGTGCCCCAGGTGACGATCGGCGGCAGCTTGGCGGCGTCGAGGCGCAGCTCCTGGTCGAAGTGCGCGCCTTCATCCGAGCGCAGCGTTTCCCAGTAGCGCATCGCCTTGTCCCACAGTTCGCCCTGCGGCGCCATCGGACGGCCCTTGAGATATTCGTAAGCCTTCTCGTCCGGCGCAACCAGGCCAGCGCGGGCGCCGCCTTCGATCGACATGTTGCAGACCGTCATGCGGCCTTCCATCGACAGCGAGCGAATCGCCTCGCCGGCGTATTCCATCACGTAGCCGGTGCCGCCTGCGGTGCCGATCTCGCCGATGATCGCGAGGATGATATCCTTCGACGTCACGCCGTCCGGCAGCTTGCCGTCGACGGTGATGCGCATGTTCTTGGCCTTCTTCTGAATCAGCGTCTGCGTCGCCAGAACGTGCTCGACTTCCGAGGTGCCGATGCCATGCGCCAGTGCGCCGAAAGCGCCGTGCGTCGAGGTGTGGCTGTCACCGCAAACGATCGTCGTGCCGGGCAGGGTGAAGCCCTGCTCGGGGCCGATGACGTGGACGACGCCCTGGCGCTTGTCGAATTCGTTGTAATAGGTGATGCCGAATTCGCGGGCGTTCTCGGCCAGCGCGGCGATCTGCTCGGCGCTCTCAGGGTCCGGGTTCGGCTGCGAGCGATCCGAGGTCGGAACGTTGTGGTCGACCACGGCCAGCGTCTTCTCCGGCGCGCGAACCTTGCGGCCCGTCGTGCGCAGGCCTTCGAACGCCTGCGGCGAGGTCACTTCGTGGACCAGATGGCGGTCGATGTAGAGCAGACAGGTGCCGTCCTCGGCCTCATGGACGAGGTGATCGTTCCAGATCTTGTCGTACAGCGTCGTTGGTTTTGTAGTGTTGGACATTGTGAACAGCCTTGAAAGTGTGCGTCAGGAAGTGGCGCGGCATTCGCGCAATCGAAGGAAAAGGATGTGGCAACGCCGTCTGGCGTCGGATCAGCGAATAAGGCCCGCGGCAATCGTCGAGGTGAAGCGACCGAAGAACCGACCGGGCAGCCGGCAATGATCGTCCATCACCACGCGTGGGAGGCGCATATCAGCCAATGTGTTGCGATCTGGAACCATTCCATATCCTAACACAGAGCGAAGCGAGGCTACAATCGCGCTGTCGCTCGTCTGTGATGCTCTATTCAACCAGATAGATAGGCACGAAGCGCCAAATTGCACACCGTGGAACAAACGCAAAAAGCGCGGCTTGCGCCGCGCTCTTTGAAACTCATCGCGATCCGCGAACGGATCGCGGCCAGAAGCAGGCGGAATTACTTGGCAGCTGCGGCTGGCGCTGCGCGTTCCGTCTTCTTCTCGACGATACGGGCCGACTTACCACGCAGGGCGCGCAGGTAGTACAGCTTGGCGCGACGCACCTTACCGCGGCGGACAACCTTGATCGAATTGATCATCGGCGACATCACCGGGAACACGCGCTCGACGCCTTCGCCGTAGGAGATCTTGCGAACGGTGAAGCTTTCGTTAAGACCGCCACCCGAACGACCGATGCAGACGCCTTCGTAAGCCTGAACGCGCGAACGCTCGCCTTCGACAACCTTCACGTTGACGATGACGGTGTCGCCCGGGCCGAATTCCGGAATGGTCTTGGTGGCTGCCAAGCGGTCGAACTGCTCTTTTTCGAGCGTCTGAATGATATTCATTGCAAAAGTCTCCATCGGAGGCGCGCCCAGGCGCCTGTGGCGCGGGCTGCGCTAACGTCCTATTATCCAGCAATGCGCGGATTTGCGGTCCCTATACGGCAAAGAAAAGCTCTTGTCACGCGTCCGTCGTGTTTTTTGATCGTTTTCGGCGATTTACCTTTTCCGGTACCACCGGTCGGCGGGCCCAGAGATCCGGCCGCCGGGCCTGCGTCAGCTTTTCAGCCTCCGCCCGCCGCCATGCCGCCACCTTGCCGTGGTCGCCGGATAGCAGCACCTCGGGGATCGGCATACCCTCGAATTCCTGCGGCCGGGTGTATTGCGGGTATTCCAGCAGGTCGTCCGAGAAGCTTTCCTCGGTTCCCGACGCCATTTTCCCCATGACGCCAGGCAAGAGGCGCACGCAGGCGTCAATCAGGGTGAGAGCGGCCATTTCACCGCCCGACAGGATGTAATCGCCGATCGAGACCTCTTCCAGCTGGCGGGCGTCGATGACGCGCTGGTCGATGCCCTCGAAGCGGCCGCAGACGATCAGCGGGCCGGGGCCAGCCGCAAGCTCGATGACCCGCGTCTGGGTTAAAGGCCGCCCCCGCGGGCTCATGACGAGGCGTGGGCGCGTGCGGATCGGTGTCGACGGCATCGATGGCCGCCGCCAGTACATCGGCCCTCAGCACCATGCCAGGGCCGCCGCCGGCAGGTGTGTCATCGACGGTGCGATGTCGGTCGGTGGCCGAGGCGCGGATATCGCGCGCATCGAGCTGCCAGATCCCGTTCGCCAGCGCCCGGCCGGCCAGGCTCGCGCCGAGCGGCCCCGGGAACATGTCGGGATACAGCGTCAGCACCGTCGCGCGCCAGGGGGCGGCAGGCGTGCCGTGAGCCGAGGAGGTGTCTGATGTCCGGATCGGAATTCATCCGCATTCCATCGCGCGTTCATGGAGCGGCGTCAAATGGGTCCCGTTACAGAAACAGATTTCACCCGTCGTGAAACGATGTATAGTCGTTGTAGATACATTGGGCCCGGAGGGTTGGTTATGACCGCGCAGCTTTCCAAATGGGGTAACAGCATCGCTGTCAGAATTCCTGCAGCGCTGCTGAAAGAGCTCGATGTTTCGGTTGGGCATCCCGTCGAGATCACCGTTCGCGACGGCTCGTTGATTCTGACGCCTGTTCCTGCGCCGACCTATACGCTTGACGAATTGCTGGAGGGCATGACCTCCGACAATATGTACGACGAAGTCGTCACAAGCGGGCCGGTTGGCAATGAAGTCTGGTGAGCCCTATTGCCCCGAGCGCGGCGATTTCATCTGGATGAATTTCCATCCGCAAGCGGGGCGTGAGCAGGATGGCTGGCGACCGGCATTGGTGCTCAGTCCATCGCGCTACAACGAGCTATCGAGGCTCTGTATTGCTTGTCCGGTGACGACGCAGGACAAGTTCAACCGTTTTCAGGTGATGATCCCGGAAGGGCTGGCCGTATCAGGCTGGGTCATCAGCGATCAGGTGCAAAGCATCTCATGGTTCGAGCGTGGCTCGCAGTTCAAGGACCGCTGCCCCGGCGACGTGCTCGCTGACGTCGTCGCGAAGATGCGAGTTCTGCTGCCGCTGTGATCTTTCGCGTATCCACGCCTCACGCCGCCGTCGGATCGTCGCCCAAAATCTCGTTCGGCAGTTCGACGATGGCCTTGCCACCGGCGATGTCGATCTCCGGGAACACCGGATCAGTGAAGGGCAGCATCAGGGTCTGGCCGCCCTCAGGCGGCATGATCTCGATGATCGTGCCGGCGCCGAAATCATGCACGGCGATGATGCGGCCGATCGCTTCGCCCGCCGCCGTTTCGGCAGCAAGGCCGATCAGGTCAGCATAATAGAACTCATCTTCATCGGTGTCGGGAAGCTGATCGCGCGCGACATAGAGCTCGATGCTGTTGAGACGCTCGGCGGCTTCGCGGGTATCGACGCCCTTGAAGGTCGCGACGAGATGGTCCTTGGCCACACGGGCGCTGGAGATCTCGAAGCTGCGCTTGCCGTCCTTTGTGAACAGCGGGCCGTAGTCTTCAACCGCGAGCGGGTCTTCGGTGAAGGGCCAGAGTTTGACCGCGCCGCGCACCCCGTGGGGTGCGCCAATGCGGGCAACGCAGATTTTATCGTCGGGCATAGTCAGCCTCATGCCTTGGGTGCGCGGCTTGCGCCGGGCATAACACGGCATGAGGCCGCAATCATGGTTGTCCGATAGCTAGCGAGAAAGCTTAGTCAGCCTTCTTGCGATCCTTGCGCGGAACAGCCTTTTCCGGGTTGTTGCGCGGCGCGCGCTTGAGGATGCCAGCTTCATCGAGGAAACGCGAGACGCGATCCGACGGCTGGGCGCCCTTGGCGAGCCAGTCCTTGGCCTTGTCGAAATCCATCTTGAGGCGCAGCTCGCTGCCCTTCGGCTGCAGCGGGTTGAAGTAGCCCAGACGCTCGATGAAGCGGCCATCGCGTGCGAAACGGCTGTCGGCGACGACAACGTGGTAAACCGGGCGCTTCTTGGTGCCTGCGCGGGAGAGGCGGATAACGACTGACATAGGGGTCTTCCTTTTGGATGTACGTCTGTTTGAAATGTCTTGAAGTTGTTTATTTCTTCTTCCCGAAGCCGGGGAAGCCGCCAAGTCCGGGCAGTTTCGGCATGCCGCCGAGGCCACCAAGCCCTGGCAATTTCGGCAGGCCGCCCTGCAGACCAGGCGGAAGTTCTTTTGGCAGAACCGGCAGGCCATCCGGCCCCTTCGGCATCTGTTCGGCGAGCTTCTTCATCTGCTCCGCCGGCGGAAGGCCACCGCCCATGCCCATGGCGCGGGCGATATTGGCCATCGGGCCGCGCTTGGTGCCCGCCATGGCCTTCATCATGTCAGCCATATTGCGGTGCATCTTCAGCACCTTGTTGACTTCCTCGACCTTCAGGCCGGCGCCGGCGGCGATGCGCTTCTTGCGGCTGGCCTTGAGGATGTCGGGGTTGCGGCGCTCCTGCCGCGTCATCGAATCGATGATCGCGATCTGGCGCTTGATCACCTTGTCGTCGAGATTGGCGGCGGCCAGCTGGTTCTTCATCTTGGCAATGCCGGGCATCATGCCCATCAGGCCGGACAGACCACCCATATTGCCCATCTGGACAAGCTGTTCGCGCAGGTCCGCCAGATCGAACTGGCCCTTGCGCATCTTCTCGGCGACGCGCGCCGCCTGTTCGGCGTCGATATGCGCCGCCGCCTTTTCGACCAGCGAGACGACGTCGCCCATGCCGAGGATACGGCCGGCGATACGGCTCGGGTGAAAATCTTCCAGCGCATCGGTCTTTTCGCCGGTACCGATCAGCTTGATCGGCTTGCCGGTGACAGCGCGCATCGACAGCGCTGCGCCGCCGCGGCCATCGCCGTCGACACGGGTCAGCACGATGCCGGTGAGGCCGACGCGTTCGTTGAACGAGCGGGCGAGGTTCACCGCGTCCTGACCGGTCAGCGAGTCCGCGACCAGCAGCACTTCATGCGGATTGGCGACTGACTTGATGTCAGCCGCTTCGGTCATCATCTCTTCGTCGAGCGTGGTGCGGCCGGCGGTATCGAGCAGCAGCACGTCGTAGCCGCCGAGCCTGGCGGCGTCGAGCGCGCGGCGCGCAATCGCGGCGGGCTTCTGGCCCTCAACGATCGGCAGCGTCTGCACGTCAAGGTCGCGGCCGAGAATTGCCAGCTGCTCCATAGCGGCCGGGCGATAGATGTCGAGCGAGGCCATCAGCACCTTGCGCTTGTCGCGCTGGGTCAGGCGGCGGGCGAGCTTGGCGGTGGTGGTGGTCTTGCCGGAGCCCTGCAGACCAACCATCATGATGGTCACAGGCGGAACGGCGTTGAAATCAATGCCGCCGTCAGTGTCGTCGCCCAGCGTCGCGACCAGCTCGTCATGGACGATCTTGACGACCATCTGGCCGGGCGTGACGGACTTGACGACGGTGGCGCCGACGGCCTTTTCACGGACGCGCTCGATAAAGCTGCGGACAACATCGAGGGCGACGTCAGCTTCGAGCAATGCGCGGCGCACTTCGCGCATCGCGGCATCGACGTCGGCTTCGGTCAGCGACCCCCGGCGGGTCAGCCGATCCAGAATTCCACCAAGCTTTTCCGACAGATTGTCGAACATCAGCAAAACCCGAATGCGGCCCGGCAAAAGGCCTGTTGCAAAACAAAACAGCGCCCGAGGGCGCACAGCGCTGTCGGGCGTTGACCTCCAGCCTCTCGGGCTGGTCGGCGGATACGAAAAGCAGAACTTTTCGAGGAAAGCGGGGCATTTACCCGCCGAAGGGCCTCAGAGTCAAGGTTTTAGGCAGAGCTCACGATGCCCAGACAGCTCTGGTCTGATCATACCGCATGGATTTAGCCGAGGCTCGGCGCGCGGCCGGGGCAGTCTTGACCTTTCGGATGCAACCGGCACGCCTGAGCCGCGTTGGAACTGTGATTATTGCGCAACTTGCGCCCAGTTTACCGGATTTGTTCGGTTTCGGATCAGCCAAGGAGATTTAGATGAAGGTCGCTTTGATCGGTGCGTCTGGAAATGCGGGATCGCGCATCCTGAAAGAGCTGGTTGATCGCGGCCATCAAGTGACGGCGATTGCGCGCGATTCATCCAAGATCCCGAATTTGCCGAAGGTGCGCTCGATCAAGGCTGACGCCAACGATGAAGCGGAACTGACGAAGATCTTGACCGGCCATGAGGCCGTGATCAGCTCACTCTGGTATTCGGCAAGCGATCCCGCGCTTCTGATCAGGGCCGTCAAGGCATCTGGCGCCCAACGGTATCTCGTTGTCGGCGGGGCAGGCAGTCTGGACGTTCAGCCCGGGGTTCGGCTGTATGACACCAGCGAATTCAATGACGAGTGGAAGCCCGAGGCGCGTAAGGGCGGGGCATTTCTTGATCTGCTGCGCGCCGAGACGGATCTCGACTGGACCTTCCTGTCGCCGTCGGCGGCATTCGTCGCGGGCGAGCGCACCGGCAAGTTTCGGTTGGGTAAGGATCAACTCCTGAAGGCGCAGGACGGCGACAGCCGGATCTCTTTCGAGGACTATGCGGTCGCCATGGTCGATGAACTGGAAAACCCCCGGCACACCCGCCAGCGCTTTACCGTCGGGTACTAACGTCCGCAGGCCGGTCTTCCCCTCAGGTCCGAACTTCGACAATATCCGGCAGGATAACCGCTGATTAGCCTTGCTTTGCTATGGCTCGGCCGACGTTCTGCCGCAGCAACTCTGGAAGTCGATCCTGCCTTGAACCTCTCCCGCCGTAAATTTCTGACCGTGACGGCGCTGCTTGCCGGATCGGCTGCAGCCTCCACCGTCTGGGCTTCCAACATGCGCACCTATAGCGGTCCTGTGTCAGATCATTTTGATGGTCTGCGATTCTTCGACCCGCACGGCGCAAAGCCGAAGTCCTTGATCGAGGTGCTGCGCTGGCAGACTGATCGCAACCGCCTCCGGGCGGTTTGGCCGGAATTCGTCGATTACCCTTATCGCGACACGCCGCCGAAGCGAGTAGAGCAGGGCGCGCGCCTTAGCTACGTGGGCCACGCGAGCTGGCTGATTCAGACCGGCGGGCAAAACATCCTGCTCGATCCGGTATGGTCGGAACGGGCTTCGCCTTTCTCTTTCGTCGGGCCAAAGCGTCACTCTGCACCGGGTATCGCGTTTGATGATCTGCCGAAGATCGACACCGTGCTGGTGACCCATGGTCATTATGACCATCTCGATGTCGCGACGCTGGCGCGGCTGGCAAGGCGCGACGCCCCGCGCGTGATTACACCGCTCGGCAATGACATTGCGATGAAAGCCTATGACAAGACCATTCGCGTCGAGGCTTACGACTGGGGCGACCGGGTCGACCTCGGGGGCATGCAGGTTCACCTGGTGCCGACGCGGCATTGGTCGGCGCGCGGCTTGCTTGATCGCAACAAGGCGCTATGGGCCAGCTTCGTGCTCGAGTCGCCAGCCGGGAAACTGTACCTCGTCGGCGATTCCAGTCTGGGCGACGGCACGCATTTCAAGCGCGTGCGCGAGAAACACGGCGCGCCGCGGCTGGCGATCCTGCCGATCGGAGCTTATGCCCCGCGCTGGTTCATGAGCGATCAGCACATGAACCCTGAGGAGGCGGTGCAAGCCTTGGGCCTATGTGGCGCGGAGCAAGCGCTGGCGCATCACTTCGGCACATTCCAGCTGACCGATGAGCCGATTGATGAACCGGAGCAGGGGCTGCTCGCGGCGCTGGATGCAGCAGTCGATCGCGCGCGAGCGGTTTCAGGCCCTGAAGCCGGGGCAGGTGTTTGAATTCGCCTGAGCCTGAAAGAGCAGCGCCCGGCTGAGCCGGGCGCGATGTATTGATGGTGTGGACAGGCAGGCTTGCGCTTACGGTGCGCGGCTTGATCGCCCAGGTGGCGCTGACCGTGACCGACAGGGTGGTTTCACCCGGCGCGATCTGCGCGTGGGCAACATCAGCTGACGCAGCCATCATCTTGCGCATCACCATAGGGCGAACCGCGCCGCCTTCCGAGATATCGAGCGGCGCCCCAAGTTCGACGCCTGCCGCCTTGGCGTAGATCTCGGCCTTGCGCTTGGCGTCGGCAAGCGCCTGCGTGCGCGCATCATCGAGCAGCTTGGAGCTGTCCTTCACAACGAAACTGATATTGCCGATGGTGTTGGCGCCGCCGGCGACCAGTCTGTCGAGCACATCGCCGACCGAGCCGATGTTGCGAATCCGGACCATGACCTGATTGCTGGCGCGATAGCCGGTGATCGTCGCGGGCGATGTTTTGCCGGGCGCGGGCTGGCTGTACTGCGGTGATAGCGATACGCGCGAGGTCTGCACGTCCTTCGCATCAATGCCGGCCGACTTCAGCTCGATCAGCACCTTGCCCATCGCTACATTATTAGCTTCCGCCGCCTGCTTTGCCGTTTTGGCTTCGCTGGCGACGCCAGCGTCGATCATCGCTTCGTCCGGCGGCGTTGATACCGAGGCCTCGCCTGTCACCGAGATCGACGGCGGGTCCTGATCAGCGAAAGCGGGGGCCGTAAACGAGGTTGCCAGCGCAAGGGCAAGAGCGGGGGCGACAAGCTTCATGAGTCAGGGCTTCCTTATTTCATCGGGACGTAGACGTTGATGACGAGTTGGTCCTCCGCGGTGGTCAGCGGGTCGGTGACATAATCCTCGATAAAGGTGTCTTTCGACTCGAGGCCTTTCTCGTCGAGATAGTTGGTGATGGCCTCATAGGTATTGTCCATGGTGTCATACGACCCGCGATGGACGAACTTGAGCGCCTTCCCCTCGGGAGACTTGCTGATGGTGATGTCCTTCGGCAGTTTCTTCGGATCACCATCCACCGGGATTGCGGCAAAAAACTTGAAGCCGGCGTCATCAGTGGCGGTGTAGACGATCATCACGTTGCCGCTGGCGCGGATGGCTTCGCCGTCGAGCGCGGTCTTCATGGTCTTGACGGTATTCATCAGCGCATCGAATGCGCCGTCCCATTTCGCCGCCCCGCGCAATGTGACGATCTTGCGCGACGACATCATGAATTCTTCACCGAACGGGTCGCGCGCAGCAGTCGCCTCCGGCGTGTCCGGCTTGGTCTCCGTCGCAGCAGCCGGTGGCGGCGCTGGCGTCTCGGCAGGTACGGCTGTCGCTGCTGGGGGGGCAGGGTCGGCCGGTTTGGCCTCGGCTGGTTTGGCTTCCACGGGGCCGGGCTCCGCGGTCTTGTCGGCTGTAGCGGGGGGCGGCGCTGCCGGGCTGTCGGCAGTGGCGGGCGGCGGTGTCGCCGGCTGTTGCGCAACGGCGGATGTTGACATGGCCATGGCCGAAATCAGGGCAGCCAGTGCAAAATGTTGCAAGCCGGGGAACATCATCAACATGATCTCCAAGGGGCGACCGTTCGGTCGCGGGGGCGGTGGTTCATTGGCCGAATGCTACCATGGACCTGCGTTTTCGTCGCGTCTTGCCTCGGGGCAATTCGATCCATTGGCGCGTTGGCATCCGGCGTCACTTCCCCATATAAATGAGGCCGTAAACAGGTGAACCAATGAGTGCGCTGGCTAATCGACCCTTTTTCAAGATGAACGGCATCGGCAACGAGATCGTGGTGCTCGATCTCCGCGATAGCGACATCGTCGCGACGCCGGATGATGCGCGGGCGATTGCCGGAAGCGTTGCTTACGATCAGCTGATGGTGCTGCAGTCGCCACGGGTCAACGGCACAACCGCCTATGTGCGAATCTATAACAACGACGGCTCGGAAGCCGGCGCATGTGGCAATGGCATGCGTTGCGTGGCGCGGCAGATGTTTGCTGGACGCAGCGAGACGGCGCTGTCGTTCGAGACCCGCGCCGGGCTGATCAATGCCTGGCTCGGTCCCGAGGCCGAGACCTTCACCGTTGATATGGGTGCGCCGAAGTTCGGCTGGCAGGAGATTCCGCTGGCCGAGGAGTTTCGCGATACCCGCTCCATCGAACTGCAGATCGGGCCGATCGATGCGCCGATCCTGCACACCCCGTCGGTTGCCAATATGGGCAATCCGCATGCGATCTTCTGGGTCGATGATATACATGGCCTATGACCTCGACCGGTTCGGGCCGCTGCTCGAGAACCACCCGATCTTCCCGGAACGCGCCAATATCACGCTGGCGCGGATCATTGATCGCGAACATATCGAGATGCGCACCTGGGAGCGCGGCGTCGGCCTGACTAAGGCCTGCGGTTCAGCGGCCTGCGCAACAGCGGTGTCGGCGGTGCGGCTGCGGCGCACGGACCGTGTAGTGCATATGACTCTGCCCGGTGGTGCGCTCACCATCGAATGGCGCGAGCGCGACGATCATGTGCTGATGACCGGGCCGGCGACCTTCGAATACGAAGGCCGGTTCGATCCGGCCCTGTTCGCGACCCCCGCCTGATCCGATGAGCGTCGACGTCGTCACCTTTGGCTGTCGCCTCAATGCCTTCGAGTCGGAAGTGATCCGGCGCGAAGCGGAGCAGGCTGGCGTCACCGATACGGTTGTCATCAATAGCTGCGCTGTCACCAATCAGGCGGTGGCGCAGGCGCGGCAATCGATCCGCAAGCTGAAGCGCGAGCGGCCGGAGCTGCGGATTGTCGTCACCGGATGCGCGGCGCAGACCCAGCCCGAGATGTTCGCCGAAATGCCGGAGGTCGACCGCGTCGTCGGCAATGACGAGAAGATGCGCGCCCCGGCCTGGGATGCGACGCGCGCCGCTCTGGCTGCGCCTGCCGATTTTGGCGTCAGCGCCGAGCAGAAGATCGCGGTTGCCGATATCATGGCGGTGACCGAGATGGCGCCGCATCTGGTTGACGGGTTTCAGCGCGGGCTGCCCCGGGTTTTCGTGCAGGTGCAGAACGGCTGCGATCATCGCTGCACGTTTTGCATCATCCCCTACGGGCGCGGCAATTCACGCTCGGTGCCGATGGGTGGCGTTGTCAATCAGGTCCGCGCATTGGTCGAGGCGGGCCATAGCGAGATCGTGCTGACCGGCGTGGACCTCACCAGCTATGGCGCGGACCTGCCCGGTGCGCCGAAGCTCGGCACGCTGACCAAACAAATCTTGCGTCATGTGCCGGACGTGCGGCGCTTGCGCATTTCGTCAATCGATTCGATCGAGGTCGATCCTGATTTGCTGGATGTCATCGCCGGTGATGAAAGGCTGATGCCGCATCTGCATCTGTCATTGCAGGCCGGCGACAACATGATTCTGAAGCGGATGAAGCGGCGGCATGCCCGCGAGGATGCGATCGCTTTCTGCGAGCAGGTGCGGCGGCTGCGGCCAGACATGGTGTTCGGCGCGGATATCATCGCGGGCTTCCCGACCGAGACCGAGGCGATGTTCACGCGCTCGCTTGATCTTGTCGCGGACTGCGGCTTGACGTTCCTGCACGTGTTTCCCTATTCGCCGCGACCCGGAACCCCGGCGGCGCGGATGCCGCAGGTTGCAAGTGGCGTGATCAGGGAACGGGCGAAGCGGCTTGCGCGAGGCAGGCGATGCGGCGCTGGTGCAGGCCATGGCGCGCGAGATTGGCGCAACCCGTGAGGTGCTGATCGAAAGCGCGACGCAGGGCCGCACCGAACATTTCATGCCGGTGGCGATTGCAGGCGAAATGCCCGGCACAGTGCATCGGCTACGGATCACCGGTCACGACGGCGCGCGGCTGGCTGTGTAGGTGGCGGAGCGCGCTCGTGCGGAGAACGTGAGCCTACTCCCCGCTCCAGCCGCAGGCTTGCATCTGCTCGTGAAGATGCGCGGGGACCGGGGCAGTCACCTCCACCGGCGGCTTGTTGCGCGACAGCGGGATCGAGATCGCGCGGGCATGGAGATGCAGCGTCGGCGCGCCGAAGCGTGGGCCATTGCCATAAATGTTGTCGCCATAGATCGGATAGCCGCTGGCGGAACAATGCACGCGCAGTTGATGCGTCCGTCCGGTGACGGGTTCAAGTTCGAGCCAGGTTTTGCCCTCGCCCCGCCCCAGAACCCGGAAATTCGATTGCGACGGCATCCCTGCGGGATCGGGTTTCATCCACCAGCCGCGTTCCTCGTTGAGCTTGCCGAGCGGAATGTCGATGGTGCCCTGGTCGGCCTCTGGCCCACCTTCGACCACGGCCCAATAGGTCTTGCGGATCTTGTTGTGCTTGAACAGCAGGCCGAGCGTCGCGGTTGCCTTGCGATGGCGGCCGAGAATCAGGCAGCCGGAGGTGTCTCGATCCAGCCGATGCGCCAGCACCGGAGGGCGCGGCAGGCCATATTGTAACGCCCCGAAGGCGTTTTCGAGGTTCGCGCCGCCCTTGGGGCCGCGATGCACCGGCAATCCGGCGGGCTTGTCGATGACCAGCATCAAGCCGTCACGGTGCAGCACGCGGGCGAGGATCTCGTCAGCGGTCAAATCGGCGGGATCGGTAATAACAGGATGGCTTTCGTTCATGGCGGGAAACGGCTAACACAGCCACAACATGAGCGATAGCACTGACAAGCCCAAAACGAGCTGGTGGCGCCGGCTCTCCGACGGTCTGAA
Source organism: uncultured Alphaproteobacteria bacterium (assembly GCA_963717905.1). GTDB lineage: Bacteria > Pseudomonadota > Alphaproteobacteria > Rhizobiales > Xanthobacteraceae > Tardiphaga. The sequence continues at coordinate 313,874 of CAVQXM010000006.1, read as the reverse complement.
GCGGACCTCAAACTCGATCGGAACGGCGGTTGCCGATCTGGTGATCCGTCGCAAGCTCGATTCGGCGATGCTCGAAGATATCGAGGACGTGCTGATTCGCGCCGATCTTGGCAGCGAGGTCGCCGCCCGTGTGTCCGAGGCGGTCGGGCATGGCCGTTACGACAAGTCGATTTCGGCAGACGAGGTCAAGGCCATCGTCGCGACCGAGGTTGAGAAGGTGCTGTCGGCGGTCGCCAAGCCGCTCGAGGTCGACAGCACTCATAAGCCGTTCGTCATCATGATGATCGGCGTCAACGGCTCCGGCAAGACCACCACCATCGGCAAGCTCGCGGCGAAATTCTCCGGCGAGGGCAAGCGCGTGATGCTGGCGGCGGGCGATACGTTCCGTGCCGCTGCGATCGAGCAGCTCAAGGTATGGGGCGAGCGAACCGACACGCCGGTCATCGCCGGCAAACAGGGTGGCGACGCGGCGAGTCTGGCGTTCGAGGCTGTGACGGCCGCGAAAAACGATAACCGCGACATCCTTCTGCTCGATACGGCGGGCCGGTTGCAGAACAAGGCCGAGCTGATGAATGAGCTCGAGAAGGTCGTTCGTGTGATCAAGAAGGTCGATGCAACGGCGCCGCACGCCGTGCTGCTGGTGCTTGATGCGACAGTCGGCCAGAATGCGCTGTCGCAGGTCGAGGCGTTTCACCGCGTCGCCGGCGTCACCGGCCTGATCATGACCAAGCTCGATGGCACCGCGCGCGGCGGCATTCTCGTCGCGCTTTCCGACAAACATAAACTGCCGGTGCATTTCATCGGCGTGGGCGAGGGCGTTGAGGATCTGCAGCCGTTCACGGCGCAGGATTTCTCGCGCGCCATTGCCGGAATTGAGGACTGACGATGGCCGACCAGAACACCACGCCTGCCAGGCCGCAACCGAGCCAGTTGTTCAAGCTCGCGACCGAGCTCGGGCCGCTGATCGTTTTCTTCGTCGTCAACGCCAAGGTCGATTTGTTCGCCGCGACCGCTGCCTTCATGGTGGCCATCGTCGCGGCAATGGCGGCTTCATGGATCGTGACCCGGCATGTGCCGATGATGACCATTGTCACGGCGGTCGTGGTGCTGGTGTTCGGCTCACTGACGCTGTTCCTGCACGACGAGACCTTCATCAAGATGAAGCCGACCATCGTCTACGGCTTGTTCGCGCTGGTGCTCGGCGGCGGATTGCTGCTCGGCAAATCGCTGATCGCGGTGATGTTCGGCACGGTGTTCAAGCTGACCGAACAGGGCTGGCGCGTGCTGACGATCCGCTGGACGATGTTCTTTGTCGGCATGGCGGTGATCAACGAGATCATCTGGCGCACGCAGTCGACCGATTTCTGGATGTCGTTCAAGGTGTTTGGCGTATTGCCGATCACCATGGCCTTCGCGCTGGCGATGATGCCGGTCATCAAGCGCTACAGCCTCGAAGATCAGGATTAACCCAGCCCGAACGCCTTGGCGGTGTTGTAGGTGATCAGCGAGGCGAGATAGGCCAGGGTGACCATATAGCCGAAGGTGATCGCAACCCATTTCCAGCCGCCGGCCTCGCGCTTGATCACCGCCAGTGTCGAGGCGCATTGCGGGGCGAAGATGTACCAGACCAGGAACGACAGCGCGGTCGCGAGGCTCCAGTTGTTCGCCAGCGCCTGGCCGATCTGGTCCGCCGCTTCCTTACCGCCCTCAATGGCATAGACTGTGCCGAGCGCTGCGACAGCGACTTCGCGCGCCGCCATTCCCGGGATCAGCGCAACGGCGATCTGCCAGTTGAAACCGAGCGGCGCCAGCAGCGGCTGCACCGCATGGCCGATGATGGCCGCCAGGCTGTAGTCAATCGCAGGCAGGGTTGCGCCCTCGGGCGCTTGCGGGAATGACGCCAGGAACCAGATCAGCACCATCATCGCGAAGATCGTGGTGCCGGCGCGATAGAGGAATGCCTTGGCCCGCATCACAACGCCGATCAGCACGCTCTTGAGGCGCGGCCATTTGTAGTCCGGCAATTCCATCATGAAGGGCGAAGGTTCGTAGTCGCGGGCCATGATGAACTTGGCGATGAACGATACGGCCAGCGCACTGGCGATGCCGGCGGCATACAGGCCGAACATCACCAGCCCTTGCAGGCTGAATACGCCAAGCACCTCACGCTGCGGAATGAAGGCCGAGATGATCAGGGTGTAGATCGGGATGCGCGCCGAGCAGGTCATCAGCGGCGCGATCAGGATGGTGGTCAGGCGGTCGCGGCGGTTGTCGATCACCCGCGCCGACATGATGCCGGGAATGGCGCAGGCAAAGCTCGACAGCAGCGGAATGAAGGCGCGGCCATGCAGGCCGGCGCCGCCCATGATGCGGTCCATCAGGAAGGCCGCGCGCGCCATATAGCCGAAGTCTTCCAGCAGCAGGATGAACAGAAACAGGATCAGAATCTGCGGCAGGAACACCAGAACGCTGCCGATGCCGGCGATCACGCCGTTCTGGATGAAGCTCTGCAGCAAGCCGTCGGGCAGATAGTTTTTGACGATTACGCCGAGCGCTTCGAACGAATTGGCGAGCAGGTCCATTGGCGCCTGCGCCCAGCTGAACACGGCCTGAAACATGCCGAACAGCACCGCCAGCAGGATCAGTAGCCCGGCGACAGGGTTCAGCACGACCGCGTCAATCCGCGCAGTCATTGTATCCGGTCTCGCCGGTGCGGTGACGGATGCCGCGATGATGCGATCAGCCTCGTGCTGCAGGGCGCGCAGTTCACCGGTCGACTTCGGCTGCCAGCAATTGTCGCGCGCAGCGAGTTTGGGGTTGAAGCCGTCAATGAAGGCCAGCAACTCCGCCGTGCCGCCGCGGCGCACCGCTGTTGATGTCAGCACGGGCACGCCCAGCTCCGCCGACAGGCGTTCGAGATCGAAGGTGATGCCGCGGTGACGCGCGAGATCGATCATGTTCAGCACCAGGAGCATCGGCCGCCCGACTTGCTTCAGTTCAAGAACGAGGCGGAAGCTCAGTCGCAGATTGGTGGCGTCAGCCACGCAAATGATGCCGTCGGCGGCGCTCTCGTCCGGCATGTCGCCGAGCACAACGTCGCGGGTGATCTGCTCGTCGGGGCTGCGGCCGCGCAGCGAATAGGTGCCGGGCAGGTCGACCACGGTAATCTTGCGCCCCATCGGGGTTTGAAAGGCGCCGGATTTTCGCTCGATGGTCACGCCGGGGTAATTGGCCGCGCGCTGGCGGCTGCCGGTCAACGCATTGAACAGTGCCGTTTTGCCGCTGTTGGGCGTTCCGACAAGGAGGAGGTTGAGGGCGTTCGGAAGTTTCTGGTCCATCAGATGACGATGACTGCCATGGCTTCGCGGCGGCGGATCGCTACGGTTGCATTATTGACGCGGACAGCGATCGGATCGCGTCCGAACATGCCTTCATGCAGGATCTCGACCACGGCATCCTCGACGAACCCCATCTCGATCAGGCGGTTTTCCAATTCGACAGGCTGCAAAACGGAGGCGCAGTCCAAGGTCCGGATCGACTGGATCCGGCCGATAAAGCCGCGTTTTGCGGCGCCTAGCGCTAAGGTCTCGGTCATGCGGCTGCCTACGGTGTCTTTCGACAGGTTGGCAGTAGATAGGGGAATTTGGACGGCTGGCGCTGAAATAAAGCGATCAGCCTCTTAGAACCCATCTAAGAAGGCTCAGATCCGGCCCATCCGGCCAGGCGCGCCATGCGCTTGAAAAAGCAAATGCACCGGGGACGCCGGTGCATTTGTCGAGGCTTCGCTGATTACCAGCGACCGATCAGGTCTTCTGTTTCGCGATAATCTTGTCCTTGATGCCGTCGTAGGTTTTCTGCGGCACGACCTTCTTGTGAACGAGGTCATCCTTGCCCTTGTAGGGGCGGTTCTTGATGATCGCTGCTGAATAGGCCTTGCCGATCCCGGGCAGGCCTTCCAGCGCCTCGACCGGCGCGGAGTTGATATCAAGCAGGTCGGTCTTGGGTGCTGGCGCCATTTTCTCGGCTGGCGCCATCTTGCCGCCCGGCGCCATTTTGCTGGGCGGGGCCATCTTGTTTTCCGATGGCGCTGTTTGTGGGGATTGCGCCATAGCCGGCGCGGCGGTCAATAGTCCCAGAACAAGCGCAGCAGCAGACAGTTTGGCAAAGGCTGAACGACGCATGGGTCTCTCCCGGTGGTGTTAAGTCGCGCATTGAGGAAGCGCTGAATTCGTGGCGGCGCAATGGCCGCAGAATGAACGGCAGATAAACGCCGAAAATTATTATCAGGCGGCGCGGCTGTCGTTGTCACGCGTATTCTTACGGGATGGATTATGCGAACCGCATAATCACGCACCGGCTTGCAGCGCCTTGTCAATTTCAGCCTTGAGCTTGTTGGCAAGCGCGGCCGAGGTGATGCCGCCGACCAGCTTGAACAGGATGCGACCATCGCGACCGACCACAAATGTCTCGGGCACGCCATAGACGCCCCATTCGATCGCCGCCCGGCCATTGCTATCAACGCCGACAATGTTGAACGGATTGCCGTAGCGGCCGAGGAAGCGGCGCGCGTTGTCGCTGCTGTCCTTGTAGTTCAGCCCGACGAGCTGGATGCGCTCATCCTGGGCGAGTTCGTTCAGCACCGGCATTTCTTCATGGCATGGCACGCACCAGGAGGCCCAGACGTTGACCACGCTCACCTTGCCGGTGAACATCGCGCGGTCGAAGCCCGGCGTCGCGACGCCGTTGCGGCTGAGGCCGTCCAGCGCTTGCAAGTCTGTAAGTGGCGCGGCGCGACCAATCAGCGCCGACGGCAGGGTCGACGGGTCGCCCGAGCCGAGCCTCACCCAAAACAGCACTGCGATGGCGCTGAATGCAATGATCGGCGCGATCAGCAGCCAGCGGCGCGGCGATTTGCTTGCTGGGGTGGCGTTCGGCGACGCGGTCATAGCTGCTCCGTTGCGCTTCGCCCCGAGCGGCGGCTGACGCCTTGCTGTTCAAGCGCCTGCAACCGGCGAACCTGGTTGCGATAGTCGAGCGTCACCCAGACAATCAGGATCAGCACGACAGCGGCGACCACGCCGTAGGAGCCGAGGATAAAGGAGGCGTAGGGGCCAAGTGCCGACAAGCTCATGACGCAGGTGTCTCCGACTGACGCGCCTGTAGCATCTGCAGTGACTTCACGCGCCGGCGCAAAATCTCGTTGCGCATCGCCGCGACATGCAGCGTCAGGAATAGCAGCGAGAAAGCGACGGCCATGATGAGCAGCGGATAAAGGTAGGCCTTGTCCAGCGATGGGCCGCCTGCGCGCAGCACCGAGGCGGGCTGGTGCAGCGTATTCCACCACTCGACGGAAAACTTGATGATCGGCAGGTTGATCGCGCCGACCAGGGTCAGTACGGCGGCGGCGCGGGCCGCACGGGCCTGATCGTCGACGGAGCGCCACAGCGCGATCAGGCCAAGATACATGAGAAACAGGATCAGCACCGAGGTCAGCCGGGCGTCCCATTCCCAATAGGTGCCCCACATCGGGCGGCCCCATAGTGATCCCGTGATCAGCGCTAGGAACGTAAATGCGGCCCCGATCGGTGCGGCAGCCTTGGCCGACACATCGGCGAGAGGATGTCGCCACACCAAAGTACCAAGCGCCGAAATGCTCATGACGCCCCAGACGAACATCGCCAGCCAGGCGTTGGGCACATGGATGAACATAATCTTGACGGTGGCGCCCTGCTGATAGTCGTCAGGGGCTGACACCGCCTGGATCAGTCCGATGGTCAAAAGGATGGCCGTGGCTCCGGCGAGCCAGGGCAATAGCCGTGCGCTCAGCGACAGGAACCGGGTGGGGTTGGCAAGTTCTGTCAGGGTCATGGCTTCTGATACTGTCCGGCGACGCAACAGGCAATGTGGCAGTTTTCACCCGGTTTGACCCGGGCGAGTTCCATTTCAGTCGAGGCCGTGGCGCAGGCTGGCGACCGCAGCGACGGGGCCAATGACGAAGGTGCTCAGAGTTATGGCGCAGAGGATCATGAACGGCGGGCCGAAGGGGACGCCGTCGTTGAGTGCTGCGTTTGAGGCGGCGACGCCGAAAATCAGCACCGGGATCGACAGCGGCAGGACCAGCACCGCCAGCATTAGGCCACCGCGCCGCACGGTCACGGCGAGCGCCGCGCCGATCATGCCGGTGAATGTCAGGGCCGGGGTGCCGACCGCGAGGGTCAGCGCTGTCGCCATGGCTGCATTGGCGTCGAGATTAAGTAGCAACGCGAATACCGGCGTGGCGATCACCAGCGGCAACCCGACCGCCAGCCAATGTGCGAAGGCCTTGGCGGCGCAGACCAGTTCGAGCGGTGTCCGGCTCATCAGGATCAGGTCGAGCGAGCCATCGTCGAGGTCAGCCGTGAACAGCCGGTCGAGGGTCAGCAGGCTGGCGAGCAGCGCGCCGAGCCAGAGAATGGCGGGGCCGAGCCGCTTCAACAGCGCGAGCTCAGGCCCCAGCGCGAATGGCATCAACACGACGACAATCAGAAAGAACAGCACGCCGATCAGCGCGCCGCCGCCAACCCGCACGGCGACGCGCAGGTCACGGCGAACCATGGCGATCAATGCAGTCATCCGATTCGCAACTCGGTCGCGTCGATGCCAAGCGGAAGGTGAGTTGCGGCGATGATCATGCCGCCGCGCGAAAGATGATCGCGCATCAGGCCGGCGAACATGCGCTGACTGCCGGCATCGAGCGCTGCAGTCGGCTCATCGAGCAGCCAGATCGGGCGATGCACGGCGAGCAGGCGCGCGATCGATAGTCGCCGCCGCTGGCCAGCGGACAGAAGCCTGCCGGCAGCAAGGTGGCATGGCTCAGCCCGACCGCGGCAATGCAATCGACCGGCGAATTGGCCGCGCCACCGAGAAATTCAGCCCAAAACTGCAAGTTTTCGATAACCGTCAGCGACGGTTTCATCGGATCGCGGTGCGCAAGATAGTGCGCCTGTTCGATGATTGTGAGCTCTTTATCGCCGCCGTCGAGTGTGATCTTACCAGCAGGCATCGCGAGCAGCCCCGCGATCTGGCGCAACAGCGAGGTCTTGCCGGAGCCATTCTCGCCGGTGATTGCAAGCGCTTCGCCCCCACGAACGGCGAAATCCAGCCCGCTAAACACCTCGCGACCACCCCGCACGCATCTAATTCCGTGTCCCGCAAGCCGCATAGCTTCAAGTTTCCCGGCGTGATCTGCAACATCGCATTGCAGTGAAACGATTGTCGTTGTGGCAACCGCTCTAGAAAGATTCTATAAGCCGCCCTTAGATGCAGTACATATACGACACCTGCAAGCAAAACGGCTCCGGTTTGTCTGTTGGTGTCGCGACGACGACCGAGTAGTTTTAACTGATTGGGACCGCTTCATATGACATCGCTCAACAGCTTCAAGTGCCGAAAGACCCTGAAGGTTGGCACCAAGGCCTATGTCTATTACAGCCTGCCAGCCGCAGAAAAAAATGGTCTGCCAGGAATTTCCAGGTTGCCTTATTCCATGAAGGTACTGCTGGAAAACCTCCTGCGCCACGAGGATGATCGCACGGTCACCAAGGCCGACATCCTGGCCTTCGCGAAGTGGGCCAAGAAGCGCAAGCTTGAGCATGAAATCTCGTTCCGTCCCGCGCGCGTGCTGATGCAGGACTTCACCGGCGTACCGGCGGTGGTCGATCTTGCAGCCATGCGTAACGCGATGCAGGACCTCGGCGGCGATCCCGAGAAGATCAACCCGCTGGTCCCCGTCGATCTCGTCATCGACCACTCGGTGATCGTGAACTTCTTCGGCGACAACAAGGCCTTCGGCAAGAACGTCGCTGAAGAGTACAAGCAGAACAAGGAACGCTATGAGTTCCTGAAGTGGGGCCAGAGCGCCTTCACCAATTTCTCGGTTGTCCCGCCCGGCACCGGCATCTGCCACCAGGTCAACCTCGAATATCTCGCGCAGACCGTCTGGACCCGCAAGGAAAAGGTGAAGTCGCGCGGCGTCACCAAGACCATCGAAGTCGCCTATCCGGATACGCTGGTTGGCACCGACTCGCACACCACCATGGTGAACGGCCTTGCTGTTCTCGGTTGGGGCGTAGGCGGTATTGAAGCGGAAGCCGCAATGCTCGGCCAGCCGCAGTCGATGCTGCTGCCGGAAGTGGTTGGCTTCAAACTCGACGGCGCTCTAAACGAAGGCGTCACCGCGACTGACCTCGTTCTGACCGTCACCCAGATGCTCCGTCAGCTCGGCGTTGTCGGCAAGTTCGTGGAATTCTACGGCCCCGGTCTTGATTATCTCTCGGTTGCTGACCGCGCCACCATCGCCAACATGGCTCCGGAATACGGCGCGACCTGCGGCTTCTTCCCGGTTGAACTCGGCGACCGTCGATTATCTGAAGACCTCCGGCCGCAAGCCGGCCCGCGTTGCACTGGTCGAGGCCTACGCCAAGGCTCAGGGCATGCTCCGCACCGCCAAGAGCGAAGATCCGGTCTTCACCGTATCGCTCAAGCTCCATCTCGGCGACGTTGTGCCGTCGATGGCTGGCCCGAAGCGTCCGGAAGGCCGCGTCGCCCTGCCGACCGTGCCGGCCGGTTTCACGGCTGCCATGGAAGCCGAGTACAAGAAGATCGCCGATATCGGCAGCCGTTATGAAGTGGAAGGCAAGAACTTCGACTTCGGCCATGGCGACGTCGCCATCGCTGCGATCACCTCGTGCACCAACACCTCGAACCCGTCCGTGCTGATCGGCGCTGGCCTGCTGGCCCGCAACGCCGCCGAGCTCGGCATGAAGGCCAAGCCGTGGGTCAAGACCTCGCTGGCGCCAGGCTCGCAGGTCGTTGCTGAATATCTCGCCAATTCAGGCCTGCAGAAGGACCTCGACAAGGTTGGCTTCAACCTCGTCGGTTTCGGCTGCACCACCTGTATCGGTAACTCCGGTCCGCTGCCGACCGAGATCTCGAAGACGATCAACGACAATGGCGTCATTGCCGCGGCTGTCCTGTCGGGCAACCGCAACTTCGAAGGTCGCGTCAGCCCGGACGTGCAGGCCAACTACCTGGCTTCGCCGCCGCTGGTTGTCGCCTACGCGCTCGCCGGCACGGTGACCAAGAACCTCGCCGTCGATCCGGTGGGTGAAGACAAGAAGGGCAACCCGGTCTACCTGAAGGACATCTGGCCGACGTCGGACGAAATCAACGCTGTCATGAAGAAGTACGTGACCGCGAAGATCTTCAAGTCGCGTTATGCTGACGTGTTCAACGGTGATGCGCATTGGCGCAAGATCAAGACCGTCGAAAGCGAAACCTACAAGTGGAACATGTCGTCGACCTACGTGCAGCACCCGCCGTATTTCGAAGGCATGAAGATGGAGCCGGAGCCGACGACCAATATCGTCGACGCCCGCATCCTCGCCCTGTTCGGCGACAAGATCACCACCGACCACATCTCGCCGGCTGGCGCGATCAAGCTGACCTCGCCCGCAGGCAAGTATCTGTCGGACCATCAGGTGCGCCCGGCTGACTTCAACCAGTACGGCACCCGTCGCGGCAACCACGAAGTCATGATGCGCGGCACCTTCGCCAACATCCGTATCAAGAACTTCATGCTCGCAAGCGCCGATGGTTCGGTGCCGGAAGGTGGCAACACCAAGCATTGGCCGGATGGCGAGACCGATGTCGATCTACGACGCCGCGATGAAGTATCAGGCCGAGAACACGCCGCTGGTGGTGTTCGCTGGCGCTGAATACGGCAACGGTTCGTCGCGTGACTGGGCTGCGAAGGGCACCCGTCTGCTCGGCGTCCGCGCGGTCATCACCGAAAGCTTCGAGCGTATTCACCGTTCGAACCTGGTTGGCATGGGCGTGCTGCCGCTGACCTTTGAGGCTGGCACGACGTGGAAGTCGCTTGGCCTGAAGGGTGACGAGCAGGTCTCGATCCGTGGTCTGGAAGGCAAGTTGAAGCCGCGCCAGAAGCTGGTCGCCGAGATCGTCTATGCCGATGGCAAGAAGAAGGACGTTCCGCTGCTCTGCCGCATCGATACGCTTGACGAGCTCGAGTACTATCGCAACGGCGGCATCCTTCATTACGTGCTGCGCCAGCTCGCAGCCTGATACACGAGAACGTCACAGCTGTTAGTGCAGCTATGTGCAAAGGCGGCCTTATCATGAGGCCGCCTTTTTGTTAGCGTCTCGCGACATCCGGGCCCTATGGGACACCTTTCGAGATGCGTTTGCTTGGCCATTTGACCAGTTGGACTTGCATCAGCCTGATGATTGCAGGCGTTGTGGCTTTGACAGACGGAGCTGATCCCGCGTCTGCTGATGATGCAGCCCAAAAACGTGCGCCGATCAGTGATATGTCCAGCCAGTCCCGACGCTCCGGCGACCGCTCTCGATGGTGCAGACAAAGCTGCGGCGCACCATTTCGCTGCACTGCCGCGTGCCTCGTCCGCGCCGCGCGCCCTCATCGAACTATTCACATCTCAGGCCTGCTCGGCATGTCCGCCAGCTGACATGGTGCTCGCTGATTTTGCCGGCGATCCGTCCGTCATCGCGCTCACCATGCCGGTCGACTACTGGGATTATCTTGGCTGGAAGGACACCCTGGCCGATCACCTCTATACGGCGCGTCAAAAGGCCTACGCCCTGATCCGTGGCGATGGCGCGGTTTACACGCCGCAGGTGGTTGTCAACGGCTCGCAGGAGGTGATTGGCAGCGACAGTGGTTCGATCGAAAGCGCGATCAAGGCGACGGCGCGGGATCCGTCCGTGATGTCGGTCCCGATCAACCTCGACGTCGATCGGGAGCGCATCCGGGTTGATATCCGGGGGGAGCATTCCATCGCCAAGGCTGGTGAGGTCTGGGTTTTCGCGGTGTCCCGCAAGGTACCGGTTGCGATCAAGCATGGTGAAAATCGCGGCAAGGCGATTACCTACACCAATGTCGTTCGCAGCTGGATGAAGGTGGGCAACTGGAGCGGCGGCAATGCGACTTACGACATTCATCTCGTCAACATCACTGGCGATGACATTAACGCCGCCGTCGTTTATCTGCAGGAGGGCTCCCGAAATATTCCTGGCCCGATGCTTGGAGCGAAGCTGACGCCTCTCGATGCCGTCGGATTTCCGCATCGCGCAGAGCTGAAGGCGATCAATTCACGTCCGGCCGAAATGCGGTAGCACAACCGCATAAAAAAAGAGCCAGCCGAGCTGAACTCTTAAGACGATCATCCGATCTCGCAGGATCAAAAACGACGGACCCGACCTAACTGACCCCGGGGGGCTGGGGGCTGAGGAGTCCGAAGCCAGTCAGGCCGGGCCATCGCAAACCTATTATGTCGATCTTGAAGGCGGCATACGAAGGGCAGAAGTTTGGCGTCAATAAGAAACGGCCTGACTTTCGCGTGACGATGACTTTCACCCATGCGGCAAAGCTCTTGCGGCGCTGTCACGAACCGGTCACTCTGCTGCAAATATCTGGAGAGTTGGCATGAGTTCGACGCCGCCAAGTGAAGGCGTGCCGCTACCGTCAGAGCGGGCCCCGGAACTTCAGACGGTTAGATTCACCCGGCTCGAGCTAGGGCGCATCCTCAACATTTACGGGCGCAAGGTGGCGGAAGGCGAGTGGCGCGACTATGCCATCGATTTCCTGCGCGATCGCGCCGTGTTCTCGATCTATCGCCGCGCGTCCGAAGTTCCGCTTTACCGCGTTGAAAAGGACCCGCGCCTTGCCCGCAAGCAGGGCGCCTTCAGCGTCATCTCGGCATCCGGCCTCATCCTGCGTCGTGGCCATGAGCTGGAGCGCGTTCTGATGGTGCTGGACCGCAAGCTTAGTCTCGTCTGATCGACTGCAACCGCCCGCCGCGTCAGGTCGGCGTGGTGTCGCTGCCCCCGTTCAGGGCGAGTTGCATGTCGACGGTATCCAGCCATCGTCCGAACTTGAAGCCGACCGCGCGATGCGTGCCGACCATCGCGAAGCCAAGCTTGCGATGCAGGTTGATTGACCCAGCATTGCCGCTGTCACCGATCACGGCGACGATCTGGCGAAAGCCACGCGCCTCGCAGGCCGTAATCAATTCCCTGAGCAACGCCGCGCCAATGCCCAGCCGGTGATGGCTCGGCGACAGATAGATCGAATTCTCGACGGTGAAGCGATAGGCCGCCCGGGGGCGATAGGGACCCGCGTAGGCATACCCTGCGATCTGGCCACTGTATTCCGCGACGATGTAGGGCATGTCGCGCGCCCGCAGCGCTTCATAGCGCAGGGTCATTTCGGCCACATCAGGCGGGTCGATCTCGAAGGTGGCCGTGCCGTGCCGAACCGCGTCGGCATAGATCGCCGTAATGGCCGGAAGGTCAACCAGCGTTGCGGGGCGAATGGTGGTGTCTGGCATGGCGCATCAGCAGATTGAGCAGTGGCGGGGCGGGGCGGCGCGACCAACGAAAAAGCCCCGGCGTTGACCGGGGCTTTTGACATATTTCGCAACGTTTGTCGCGTTAGTCGCGCTGTCCGAGCAGCTGCAGCAGCAGCGTGAACAGGTTGATGAAGTTCAGGTAGAGCGACAGGGCGCCATTGATTGCGGCGCGTTCTGCCATCTCACCGCCCTGCGACGCGATGCCGTAGATGTATTCGTTCTTCAGGCGCTGGGTATCCCAGGCGGTCAGGCCAGCGAAGATCAGCACGCCGACGACCGACACCACGAACTGCAGCATCGACGAGGCGATGAACAGGTTCACCAGGCTGGCGATGATGATGCCGAACAGGCCCATCATCAGGAACGAGCCCATGCCCGTCATGTCACGCTTGGTGGTGTAACCGTAAAGGCTCAGCGCACCGAACGAAGCAGCGGTGATGAAGAACACGCGGACGATCGAGGTGTGGGTGTACACCAGGAAGATCGACGACAGTGACAGGCCCATCAGCGCCGAGAACACCCAGAACAGCATCTGGGCGGTCGCCGGCTTCATGCGGTTGATGCCGAACGAGATGGCGAACACCATCACCAGCGGCGCGAGCATGAACACCCACTTCAGCGGGCTGACGAACATCGCGTAGCCAAATGGCGTCAGGTAGGAATTGCCGATCCGTGCCGACGCGCCTGCCGGGTCGCCGGTGACGGCCGCCATGAAGACGCCAAGCGCCGCCAGGCCGGTGATCGCCAGGCCGATCGACATGTAATTGTAAATGCGCAGCATGTAAGCGCGCAGGCCGGCGTCGACCGCAGCGGCGTCAACACGCGTGCCGGCCTTGCCGAAAGGAGAAGCGTAGTTGCGGTCCAAGTCCGACATTGTCGAAACCTCGAGGTTGACCGGCCATCGAAGGGCATGTCTGGCCGGTAAGAATTCTAATCATGGTCACCGATGATATAGTGACAAATCATGTCAATAGCATCAGCGCCAACCCAAGAAGATATGTGGGAAACTAACACATTCGGCACAAGCTTCGATGCGCGGCTGAATGTCGCTGCGACTACCAATATCGCCGCAAAGCCCTTCGCCAGACGGAAATTCGACCGTTTACGACAGGCTCAGTGACGCTTAACTAAAACTTGAACCTACAGGTTCCGCAAGACGGACGCCGGGCGTTTATTGAGCGCTACCAATGTACCGGCCAGCCCCAGTCCGATGGTGACGATGAGCGCCGCTGCGACAATCAGCGCTGCCGCACCGGCCTGCCAGACGAACGCCAGATGCATCAACTGCGACAAGATTGCCCAGGCGATCAGTGAACCCGCCAGGGTTGCGAACACCGCTGTCGCCAGGCCGATCGCGAGATATTCCACCGCATAGCCTGCCAGGAGGCGGAGCCGCGTCGCCCCGAGCGTTTTCAGGATGACGGCGTCATATACCCGGTAGCGATGCCCGGCCGCCAGCGCGCCCCCGAGCACCAGAACTGCCGACAGCAGCGTGATGCTGCTCGCGCCCCGGATCGCCAGGGTCAGATTGGTGACAATGGCGCCGACCGAGTCCAGCGCCTCACGGACGCGAACGCTGGTGATCATCGGAAACTCGGCGGCGATGGCGCGGATCAACGCGGCATCATCGGTCGGGGTGTTCGCCCGGTCGTCGGTGAGCGTCGCCAGATGCGTGTGCGGCGCGCCACGGAATGTGTTCGGCGAGAACACCAGCACGAAGTTGATGCCGAGGCTTTGCCAGTCCAGCGTGCGCAGGTTGGCGATTGTCGCGCTGACATTGCGGCCGAGCACGTTGACGGTGATGTCGTCGCCGACCTTGAGACCAAGGCCATCGGCCAGCCGCTTTTCCATCGAGGCCAGCGGCGGGCCGTCGTAATCTGGCGACCACCAGTTGCCCTCGGCCACCGTCGAGCCGCGTGGCACATCGCGGCCATAGCTCAAGCCACGGTCGCTCTGCAGCACCCATTCCGATTCCGGCGCGGGCTTGAGTTGCTCGGCAGGCAGGCCGCGTGCGGCGATAATCCGGCCGCGCAGCATCGGCACGTCTTCAACCGTGCCGCCGGGCGCTTGGCGGTTCAGCAGCGCGGTGAAGCGATCAGCCTCAGCCGAGGGGATGTCGATGAAATAATACGACGGCGCATGGGCCGGCAGCGAGGCCATGAACTGCGAGCGCAGGTTGCCGTCGATCTGGGTGATGGTGACGAGCACCGTCAGCCCGAGCCCGAGCGACATCACCACAGTCGGCGTCAATGCGCCGGGCCGGTGCACGTTTGCCAGCGCCATCCGCAGCATGGTGTTGCGCGGGCGGGGCAGGCTGCGGGCCATCGCCATGACGCTGGAGGCGACCAGGCGCAACAGACCGAACACGGCAATCGACGACACGACGAACATCGCCGCGATGCGCTTTTCATAGGCGAAGCCGATGACAACGACGATCAGCGCCAGCGCGACAAGGCCGACCAGCAGCAGGTCGCGCAGGGTGGTGCGCCGCGCGGAGGTGTTGACGATATCGCGAAACAGCGCTGCCACCGGCACTTCATAGATCCGCACCAGGGGCCACAGGCCGAAGGCCAGCGCCGTGAGCAGTCCATAGAGCAGCGCCAGGATCAACTCGCGCGGATAGATCGCGGGCGTGAGCGGCAGTGGCAGCAATGGGCCAAGCGCGGTGATGATCAGCCAGGGGATTGCCGCGCCGAGGACCACGCCAATCACCGCCCCGATCACGGTGACAGTCATGATCTGAACCAGATAGATCGCGAAAACGTCGCGCCCGGTCGCGCCGACAGCCTTGAGCGTGGCGATGACGTCGCGGCGGCGGTCGATATGGCTTTTCACTGCATTGGCGACGCCGACGCCGCCGACCAGCAGCGCGGCGAGGCCGACCAGCGTGAGAAATTGGGTAAAGCGTGCGAGGTTGCGCTCGAGTTGCGGTGAAGCCTTGTCCTGCGTGCGGATTTCCCAGCCTGATTGCGGCAAGGCCGTGCGCGCAGCATCGGCAAGCTCAATGGCGAGTTGCGGCTGGTTTGCGCCATCGGCGAGGCGCACGCGATAGGACCAGCGCACCAGGCTGCCCGGTTGCAACATGCCGCTCGCCCGTAGCGCCGCTTCGCTTGTCAGCAGGCGCGGCGCGAGCCCGATGCCGCCCGCCAGTTTGTCAGGCTCGGATTGCAGCACCGCGCGAATGGCAAAGCGGCTAGCGCCAAGGCTGACTTCGTCACCGACCTTGAGGGCGAGCCGCGCCATCAAGGTGGCATCGGCGGCCGCGCCATAGACCCCGTTCGTTTCGGCAAACAGAGCCTGCGGCGTCAGTTCGGGCGCGAGTTTCAATCGGCCGAGCAGCGGGTAGGCTGCATCGACAGCCTTGAGCTCGACCAGCGCCATCTCGTCGGCCTGCGTCTTGATCATGCTGCGCAGTGTTGCGGCGGAAGAAACCGCGCCGCGGCTGCGCAGGAAGGCGAACTCGTCCGGATTGGCTTCGCGCTGAATCAACGAGAAGGCCGCGTCGCCGCCGAGCAGGGTGCGGCCCTCCCGCGCCAGACCATCGCGCAGGCTGGCGGCAACCGAGCCGACCGCGGCGATCGCCAGCACGCCAAGCGCGATGCACAGAATGAAAACATAAAAGCCGCTCAGACCGCCGCGCAGTTCGCGCACGGCGTAGCGGGTGGCGAGCGACAGGCTGCGGGGCCGGGCGGCAGCGGCGGTCATGGCGTTGCCGCAGAGGTCGCGCGTTCACTCGCCGGGGCGGATGTGTCGATGCTGCCGGACCGCAGCCGCACGGTCCGGTCGCAACGTTGCGCCAGCGTGAGATCATGGGTCACAAGCACAAGCGTCATGCCGCGGCTGGCGTGCAGCGAAAACAGCAGGTCGACGATCTGCTTGCCGGTGGCTTCGTCCAGATTGCCGGTTGGTTCATCCGCGACGAGGATGGCCGGTTCCGGCGCCAGCGCCCGGGCCAGCGCCACGCGCTGCTGTTCGCCGCCTGACAGTTGCGACGGGTAGTGCTGGTGCCGGTGGCTGAGGCCGACGAGGTCGAGTTCGCGTCCCGCTCGCTCAAGGGCGTCAGGAATTCCCGCCAGCTCGAGCGGCACGGCGACATTTTCAAGCGCCGTCATGGTCGGAATCAAATGGAAAGATTGAAACACAATACCGACCTGGCGGCCGCGAAAGCGCGCCAGCGCGTCCTCGCTCAAGGCATTGAATGCGGTGCCGTTGACCACTACCTCCCCACTATCGGGGCGTTCCAGACCGGCCATGACCATCAGCAGGGTTGATTTGCCCGATCCGGACGGCCCGACCAGACCCACGGCCTCGGAGGGGGCGATCCGCAGGTTGATATCCTTCAGGATGTGAACCCGCGCAGCGCCGCTGCCCAAGGACAGATTGACTTGCGAAACGGTAATCATGTCCTGCGGGGCGGATGAGCTTGGTGCGAGGTGTTTCATGAAGGTTGCATATGGTGCTTCGGCGGCGCAGGTCGAGGGGGTTGCCCGCGTCTTTTCCGCGCTGGCGTTGTCGGCGGTGATCCTGATGGGACTGTTAGGTTCGCATGGCATTGCGGCGGAGCAGCGGCTCGTGCGGCTGGCGGCCTTCGGCGATTCGCTGACCGCAGGGCATGAGTTGACCCGCGCGCAGGCTTTCCCGGCCGTGCTGGAAAAAGCGCTGCGCGAGCGCGGCCATACGGTTGAAGTGTTGAACGCCGGCGTTTCCGGCGACACCACGTCGGCGGCGTTGGCCCGGCTGGACTGGTCAATCCCCGAGGGCACCGAGGGCGTGATCGTCGAACTCGGAGCAAATGACGCCTTGCGCGGCATTGATCCGGCGGTGCCACGCAAGGCGCTGACGGAAATCCTCCAGCGGTTCAAGGATCGCAAGATCCCCGTGCTGTTTACCGGTATGCTCGCGCCGCCAAATTACGGCCCGGAATACGCGGCTAAATTCAATGCAATCTATCCCGACCTTGCCAAGCAGTTCGACGTGCCCTTGTACCCTTTCTTTCTTGATGGCGTGGCCGGCGACGCCAAGCTGAACTTCGCCGACGGGATTCATCCCACGGCGGCGGGGGTCGAGGTCATCGTCGCGCGCATCTTGCCGGAGGTCGAAGCTTTGATCGGCCGCATTCGAGCGGCCCAGCCATGACGGGCGGCGGATGCCTGTGCGTTACCCGCCGCGCTGCGTCGCACTGTCATAGATCTCTGCCTAAGATCAGTTGTTGCTGATTCGCAGTCTTTGTTGTGTGGCGTGATCGCGGCCAGGAGTACGGGCTGTTCGATCAAGCCGGTTGCGGAGGGTTAGACAATGCCCCGTCTGTTCGCAGGGCTGGAGATTCCAGCCGACGTGGCCCAAGCCTTGTCCAGCCTGAGGGGCGGTCTCCCCGGCGCCCGCTGGATCGATCCCGAAAATTATCATGTCACCCTGCGGTTCGTCGGCGATATCGATGGCGTCACCGCAAACGAGCTGGCGTCGCTGCTGGCGCAGGTGAACCGCAAGCCGTTCGATGTTAAAATACAGGGGCTGTCGACCTTCGGTACGCGCAAGCCGAAGTCGATTATCGCCATGGTCGAGCCAACCAGGCCGTTGCTCGAGCTGCAAGCGGAGCTGGAGCGGTTGGTGCGCCGGCTCGGGCTCGATCCGGAGCGGCGCAATTTCAAGCCACATGTCACGTTGGCGCGGCTGCGCGATTGCGCGGACATGGATGTCGCAAACTACCTGTCGTTGCGTGGATATTTTCCGGCACGCACCTTCACCGCGTCACAGTTTGTGCTGTTCTCGTCGCGTGAATCGGTCGGTGGCGGCCCCTATGTGGTGGAGGATGCTTACGCGCTCAGCGCCTACTGACGCGACGGTCGCGCGCAGTGATCGGTCATTCTGCATGGTCGGCCGCGGAATATGCATGACGTTTCGCACAATTGACGGCTTGCTTTTTCGTCGCGGCTGAGGCCGTTTATCGGCCATGCTGACTGCCCCCTCGAGTTCATTCCGCGATAGTTACAACGCGCTGGTTGCCGCAGGCACCATCGAAGCCGATCCGGCCCAGGCCGAGGCTGTCGAGGCGCTCGCCGTGCTTGGCGAAGAGCTGGCCCAGTACAAACCGGCGCGCAAGCAGGGTTTCCTGGGGCGCCTGTTCGGCGACAAGAAAACCGAGCCGCCGAAGGGGCTTTATGTCCACGGCGAGGTTGGCCGCGGCAAGACCATGCTGATGGATCTGTTTTTTCAGACCGCAGCAGTGTCGCACAAGCAACGTGCGCATTTTCATGAATTCATGGCGGACGTTCACGAGCGCATTTACGATTTTCGCCAGCAGATGGCGCAGGGAAAAATTCCCGACAGCGATGTGATGGCGCTGACCGCCAATGCAATCTTCGATGAAGCCTGGCTGCTGTGTTTCGACGAGTTTCACGTTACCGACATCGCCGACGCGATGATCCTCGGTCGGCTGTTCCAGCACCTCTTTGAACTCGGCACCGTGGTGTTCGCGACATCCAACGTCGCGCCGGAGGATCTCTACAAGGACGGCCTCAACCGCGCGCTGTTTCTGCCCTTCATCAAGCTGATCCAGGAACGGATGGATGTGCGTCGCCTGGAGTTCGCGCACCGACTATCGTCTGGAGAAACTGGCGGGGCTGAAATCCTGGCTGGTGCCTGCTGACGAGACCGCTGATCGGACGCTCGATGCAGCTTTTCTGCGCCTCACTGGCGGCATTGCCGGCAAGCCGACGGAAATACCACTCAAGGGGCGAGTGTTTCCCGTTCCGCTCGCGATGGATGGCGTCGCGCGTTTTTCTTTTGCTGATCTCTGTGAACAACCTTTCGGCGCGGCTGACTATCTCAAGTTGTCACACACCTATCATACGATCATCATCGACCGGATACCGATGATGGATATTGCGGATCGAAACGCGGCCAAGCGTTTCATCGCGCTGATCGATACGATGTACGACAATGCGGTCAAACTGCTGGCGTCCGCCGCTGCTGAACCGCATAATTTATACCATGCAACTGACGGCTATGAGGCCATGGCGTTCCAGCGCACCGTCTCTCGCTTGATGGAAATGGGGTCGGACAGCTATCTCGCATTGCACCATGGTCGCGGCGATTCAACCGCGAGCGGATCGAGTACCGGACTCGTCGAAACGTGAATACTGGCTTGAAAACTGTACATCCGGCGAAATTTGCAGGAGTATCGCCCCGACATTCCCTGAACGCAGTCGGCCTGCTCCCACCGCGGCGACGACGTCAAGAAATGAACCCGTTGACTTGAATGGTTTTCGCGAAAGCGATAACCAGCGAGCGATTTTTCCATCTTTCCACCCTCCCTCTTTCTGCGATTCAAAGGATAGTCTTCCATGGCGCGCGACAAGATTGCATTGATTGGCTCAGGCCAAATCGGCGGAACGCTTGCTCATCTCGTTGGTCTGAAGCAGCTCGGTGATGTCGTGATGTTCGACATTGCTGAGGGCATCCCGCAGGGTAAGTCGCTCGATATCGCTCAGTCGTCGCCAGTTGATGGCTTTGACGCCAACCTCACCGGCGTGAATTCGTATGAAGGCATTGCAGGCGCCAAGGTCTGCATCGTCACCGCAGGCGTGCCGCGCAAGCCGGGCATGAGCCGCGACGATCTGCTCAGCATCAACCTCAAGGTGATGGAGCAGGTTGGCGCAGGCATCGCCAAGTATGCGCCGGATGCTTTCGTCATCTGCATCACCAACCCGCTCGATGCGATGGTCTGGGCGCTGCAGAAGGCTTCGGGTCTCCCGGCGAACAAGGTTGTCGGCATGGCCGGCGTGCTGGATTCGGCGCGCTTCCGTTATTTCCTCGCCGATGAGTTCAACGTTTCTGTTGAAGACGTCACCGCATTCGTTCTCGGCGGTCACGGCGACACCATGGTTCCGCTGGTCAACTACTCGACCGTCGCGGGCATTCCGCTGCCGGACCTCGTCAAGATGGGCTGGACCACGCAGGAGCGTCTCGACGCCATCGTCGACCGCACCCGTAACGGCGGCGCAGAAATCGTCAACCTGCTGAAGACCGGCTCGGCCTTCTACGCTCCGGCGGCATCGGCCATTGCAATGGCTGAGAGCTTCCTGCGCGACAAGCGCCGCGTTCTGCCGAGCGCCGCTTATCTCAACGGCGAATACGGCGTGAAGGATATGTATGTCGGCGTTCCGGTCGTCATCGGTTCGAACGGCGTCGAGCGCATCGTCGAGATCGAGCTCGCCGGCAAGGATCGTGAGGCGTTCGACAAGTCCGTTGCTTCGGTGCAGGGCCTGGTTGACGCATGCAAGAAGATCGCACCAGATCTGTTGGGTCAGTAAGCGAACTCAAAAAATGTGGGTCGGTAACGTCCGAAAAACTCCAAGGATTAGAATATGAATATACACGAATATCAGGCTAAAGCTGTTCTACTTGAGTTCGGTGTGCCGGTTTCGCGGGGCGTTCCGATTTTCAAAGCTGACGAAGCCGAAGCTGCTGCAAAGCAGCTCGGCGGCCCGCTCTGGGTCGTCAAGAGCCAGATCCACGCCGGTGGGCGTGGAAAGGGCAAGTTCAAGGAAGCCTCTGCTGGCGCCGCTGGCGGCGTCCGTCTCGCCCGTTCGGTTGAGGAAGTCTCCCAGTTCGCCAAGGAAATGCTTGGCGCAACGCTGGTGACGATCCAGACCGGCGAGCAGGGCAAGCAGGTCAACCGCCTTTACATCGAAGACGGTTCGGACATCGAGAAGGAATTCTATCTCTCGCTGCTGGTTGATCGCGAAACCTCGCGCGTGTCTTTCGTCGTTTCGACCGAAGGCGGCATGAGCATCGAAGACGTTGCCCACGAAACCCCAGAGAAGATCGTGACCTTCTCGGTGGATCCGGCAACGGGCGTGATGGGTCATCACGGCCGCACCGTCGCCAAGGCGCTGAACCTGACCGGCGAACTCGCCAAGCAGGCTGGCGCGCTGGTGACGAAGCTGTACACCGCATTCGTTGCGCGTGACATGGACATGCTTGAGATCAACCCGCTGGTTGTCACCAAGCAGGGTCAGCTCAAGTGCCTCGACGCCAAGATGTCATTCGACAGCAACTCGCTCTACCGCCAGCCGGAGATGCGTGAACTGCGTGACGTCACCGAAGAGGACGCGAAGGAAATCGAGGCGTCGAAGTACGACCTCGCCTACATCGCGCTCGACGGCACGATCGGTTGCATGGTCAACGGCGCAGGCCTTGCCATGGCGACCCTCGACATCATCAAGCTGTACGGTGAAAACCCGGCAAACTTCCTCGACGTGGGCGGCGGCGCCAACGAAGAGAAGGTGACGGCTGCGTTCAAGATCATCACCTCTGATCCGAACGTGAAGGGCATTCTCGTCAACATTTTCGGCGGCATCATGAAGTGCGACGTTATTGCGCGCGGCGTGATTGCAGCTGTGAAGGCTGTCGGCTTGCAAGTTCCTCTCGTTGTTCGCCTCGAAGGCACCAACGTCGAGGAAGGCAAGCAAATCATTCGCGAATCTGGTCTCAACGTACTGCCCGCCGACGATCTCGACGATGCTGCACAGAAGATCGTCAAGGCTGTGAAGGAGGCCGCATAAATGTCCGTCCTTATCGACAAAAACACCAAGGTTATTTGCCAGGGCTTCACTGGCAAGAACGGCACCTTCCACTCCGAAGCTGCAATTGGTTACGGCACCAAGATGGTCGGCGGCATCTCGCCAGGCAAGGGTGGCAGCACCCACCTCGGCCTGCCGGTGTTTGACACCGTCCGCGAAGCCCGCGACATGACCGGCGCTGACGCATCGGTGATCTATGTGCCGCCTCCGGGCGCTGCTGACGCAATCTGCGAAGCGATCGATGCGGAAATCCCGCTGATCGTCTGCATCACCGAAGGCATTCCGGTGCTCGACATGGTGCGCGTGAAGCGTTCGCTGGCCGGCTCCAAGTCGCGCCTGATCGGGCCGAACTGCCCGGGCGTCGTCACCGCAGGCGAGTGCAAGATCGGCATCATGCCGACCAACATCTTCAAGCCCGGCAACGTCGGCATCGTGTCCCGCTCGGGCACGCTGACCTATGAAGCTGTGTTCCAGACCACCCAGGAAGGCCTCGGCCAGACCACTGCAGTCGGCATCGGCGGCGACCCGGTCAAGGGCACCGAGTTCATCGACGTGCTCGAGATGTTCCTGGCAGACCCGAACACCCATTCGATCGTCATGATCGGTGAAATCGGCGGTTCGGCTGAAGAAGATGCTGCCCAGTTCATCAAGGATGAAGCCAAGCGCGGCCGTTCGAAGCCAATGGTCGGCTTCATTGCGGGCGTGACTGCACCTCCCGGACGTCGCATGGGCCACGCTGGCGCCATCGTGTCGGGCGGCAAGGGTGACGCCCACTCGAAGACCGAAGCCATGAAGTCGGCCGGTATCCTCGTCTCGCCGTCGCCGGCGCGGCTTGGCAAGACCCTGATCGAGCGTCTTCGCGGCTAAGGCTGGTCGCCGGTCAACTCGATCGGCGGATCCTTCCATCATCAAATAACAAAAGGGCTCATCCGAACCGGATGGGCCCTTTTGCGTTGTCCTACTCTTGGTGCGAACGGGTTTTTCCGCTCTGCAGTACGGGCGGGCCGTTATGCATTTTTAACAACACTGAACGCATGCTCACGTACAACGGGGAGAGCAGTCCAATCTAGCACCGATTGAATGACGCCTCCGCCTCGCGGAGGACGATAGTGGATCACGCTTCTTTTCTTGAGATTGCCCGGCTTTGCGATGGTCCTGCGACCGTTCATCGCTGATTTGCTCGGATGCCCGATGGGTGCACCGCAGCATTTTGACGGTGCCAAGCCACGGGTGAGATTGAAGAATTTATCAATCGTTAGGATTTGAGAGATTCGACAAAAAGAAATGAGCTTATTTTCACTCTTTGTGTCTTTTCATCGGGAATATTTTTTTTACCTAGGTTAGAACTGACCTCAACGAAACCGGGCCACGCAAGTGGGCCGGAGCCTTGTTACAGTTGTGCGACGCTCATATCAGGACGGAATCATGTCTCGCCAGGACGCGAATGCCGCATTCGCCCTCTCTTCCTTTCTCCAGGGTGCGAATGCCACCTACATTGACGACCTTTATGCCAAGTTCGAAAAGAACCCGGCTTCGGTCGACCCAGATTGGCAAGAGTTCTTTCGAAGCTTGAAGGATACGCCGGCCGATGTGCAGAAGAATGCCACCGGTCCATCCTGGGAAAAGCCGAACTGGCCACGGACGCCGGACGATGAGCTGACGCGCGCGCTCGACGGTAACTGGGCGCAGGTCGAAAAGGTGATCGGCGACAAGCTGGCCGCCAAGCAGACCAAGGCGGCCCCTGCCACCAGCAACACCGATATCTTCCAGGCGACGCGGGATTCGGTTCGCGCGCTGATGCTGATTCGCGCCTACCGCATGCGCGGCCATCTGCACGCCAACCTCGACCCGCTCGGCATCGAAGGTCAGAAGGATCACGAGGAACTCGATCCGAAGAGCTACGGCTTCACGGATGGCGATTATGATCGTCCGATCTTCCTCGACCACGTCCTCGGCCTCGAATACGGCACGCTCAACGAGATCGTCGCGATCTGCAAGCGCACCTACTGCCAGACGCTTGGCGTCGAGTTCATGCATATCTCTGACCCGCAGCAGAAGCAGTGGATCCAGGAGCGCATAGAGGGTCCGGATAAGGAAATCTCGTTCACGCCGGAAGGTCGGCGCGCGATTCTGATGAAGCTGATCGAGGCGGAAGGCTTCGAGAAGTTCTGCGACGTCAAGTTCACCGGCACCAAGCGCTTCGGCCTTGATGGCGGCGAATCGCTGATCCCGGCGCTCGAGCAGATCATCAAGCGCGGCGGCAACCTCGGCGTGAAGGAAATCGTGCTGGGCATGCCGCATCGTGGCCGCCTGAACGTGCTGACGCAGGTGATGGCGAAGCCGCACCGTGCGCTGTTCCACGAGTTCAAGGGTGGCTCGGCCAACCCGGATGACGTCGAAGGTTCGGGCGACGTGAAGTACCACATGGGTGCTTCGTCGGACCGTGAGTTCGACAACCATAACGTCCATCTGTCGCTGGCCGCCAACCCGTCGCATCTCGAGATCGTTGATCCCG
Source organism: uncultured Alphaproteobacteria bacterium (assembly GCA_963717905.1). GTDB lineage: Bacteria > Pseudomonadota > Alphaproteobacteria > Rhizobiales > Xanthobacteraceae > Tardiphaga. Next base: position 289,350 of record CAVQXM010000006.1, on the reverse strand, counting down.
TCGTGCTCGGCAAGGTTCGCGCCAAGCAGGATCAGCATGGCGATCTGCCGGAAATGCGCACATCGGTGCTGCCACTGCTGATGCATGGCGACGCTGCGTTCGCAGGCCAGGGCGTCGTTGCGGAATGCTTCGCGCTGTCCGACCTGAAGGGCTATCGCACCGGCGGTTCGATCCACTTCATCGTCAACAACCAGATCGGCTTCACGACCTATCCGCGCTACTCGCGTTCGTCGCCGTATCCGTCTGACGTTGCCAAGATGATCGACGCGCCGATCTTCCACGTGAACGGCGACGATCCGGAAGCAGTCGTGTTCGCGGCGAAGGTTGCGATTGAATTCCGCCAGCAGTTCCAGAAGCCTGTCGTCATCGACATGTTCTGCTATCGCCGCCACGGCCATAACGAGGGTGATGAGCCCGCGTTCACCCAGCCGGTGATGTACAAAAACATCGCGCTTCACCGCACCACGCTGGATCTCTACGCCAAGCGCCTGATCGATGAGAACGTCATCACTGAAGCCGAAGTCGACAAGGCGAAGGCTGAATGGCGTTCGAAGCTTGATACCGAGCTGGAAGCCGGTTCGAGCTACAAGCCGAACAAGGCTGACTGGCTGGATGGCAAGTGGGCCGGCCTCAAGTCGGCGGAGTCGGATGAGGATGCACGTCGCGGCGTCACTGGCGTTGATGTCGCCAAGCTGAAGGACATCGGCTCCAAGATCACCAAGACGCCCGAGGGCTTCCGCGTTCACCGCACGGTGCAGCGCTTCCTCGACGCGCGCGCCAAGGCGATCGACAATGGCGTCGGCATCGACTGGGCAACCGCTGAAGCGCTGGCGTTCTGCACCCTGCTCGAGGAAGGTCATGCCGTTCGTCTGTCCGGTCAGGACAGTGAGCGCGGCACCTTCTCGCAGCGACACACAGTGCTGCACGATCAGGAAGACGAGAGCCGCTACACGCCGTTCAACCACCTGTCGGACAAGCAGGGTCGCTACGAAGTGATCAACTCGCTGCTGTCTGAAGAGGCTGTGCTCGGCTTCGAATACGGCTATTCGACCACGGAGCCGAATACGCTGACCATGTGGGAAGCGCAGTTCGGTGACTTCGCCAACGGTGCGCAGGTTCTGTTCGACCAGTTCATCTCGTCGGCGGAGCGCAAGTGGCTGCGTATGTCGGGCCTCGTCTGCCTGCTGCCGCACGGCTACGAAGGCCAGGGCCCCGAGCACTCCTCGGCGCGCCTCGAACGCTTCCTGCAGATGTGCGCGGAAGACAATATGCAGGTGGTCAATGCGACGACCCCGGCAAACTACTTCCACGTGCTGCGCCGTCAGCTCAAGCGTGAGATCCGCAAGCCGCTGATCATCATGACGCCGAAGTCTTTGCTGCGTAACAAGCGCGCAGTATCGACCATCGAGGAGCTCGGCCAGGACTCGACGTTCCACCGCTTCCTGTACGACGACGCCGAAGTCCTGGCGAACGAGCCGATCAAGCTCGTTGCCGACGACAAGATCCGTCGCGTCGTGATCTCGACGGGCAAGGTCTATTACGACCTGTACGACGAGCGCGAGAAGCGTGAGGCGAACGACATCTATCTGCTTCGTGTCGAGCAGCTCTATCCGATGCCGTTGAAGGCGCTGGTCCAGGTTCTCAGCCGCTTCAAGAATGCTGAAGTGGTCTGGTGCCAGGAAGAGCCGAAGAACATGGGCGCCTGGACGTTCATCGAGCCCTACCTCGAGTGGGTGCTCGGCCAGGTGAACGGCAAGAGCCAGCGTCCGCGCTATGCCGGTCGTCCGGCATCAGCAGCCACCGCGACGGGCCTGATGTCGAAGCATCTTGCCCAGCTCAAGGCGTTCCTCGACGAGGCGCTTGGCTGATCGGAATTTGCTGTGGCGTCGCCATCTGCGACGCCGCAGTTTGAAATGATGCGACCTATCTTCAGCGGGGCACCTGAGGGTTCCGCTTTGACCTTTAAGAGGAAGATACAATGACTGAGATCCGCGTTCCTACGCTGGGTGAATCCGTAACCGAAGCGACCATCGGCCGCTGGTTCAAGAAGCCGGGCGATGCTGTCGCTGTTGACGAGCCCTTGGTCGAGCTCGAAACCGACAAGGTCACCATCGAGGTTCCTTCACCGTCGGCAGGCACGTTGTCGGAAATCGTTGCCAAGGATGGCGAAACAGTCGCGGTTGGCGCGTTGCTCGGTCAGCTGACGGCTGGCGCCGGCGCACCGGCAGCGAAGCCCGCTGCTGCTGCTCCAGCCGCAGCGCCCGCTGCCGCCGCCGCTCCGGCTGCGAAGTCGGCGCCGGTTGATGGCGTTCAGGCCCCGTCGGTCCGCAAGCTTGGCGCGGAGTCGGGCATCGATCCGGCAGGCGTGTCCGGCTCGGGCAAGGATGGCCGCGTCACCAAGGGCGACATGCTCGCCGCGATCGAAAAGGCAGCCTCGTCGGCGACCCCGGCCAACCAGCCGGTCGCAGCGCGCGCGCCGTCGTCCGCTGACGATGCGTCCCGCGAAGAGCGCGTCAAGATGACCCGTCTGCGCCAGACCATCGCGCGCCGCCTGAAGGATGTGCAGAACACCGCGGCCATGCTGACGACCTTCAACGAGGTCGACATGAGCCACGTCATGGCGCTGCGCACCCAGTACAAGGATGCATTCGAGAAGAAGCACGGCGCAAAGCTCGGCTTCATGGGCTTCTTCACCAAGGCTTGCGTGCAGGCGCTGAAGGAAATCCCGGCTGTGAACGCCGAGATCGACGGCACCGACCTGGTCTACAAGAACTACTATCACGTCGGCGTTGCTGTCGGCACCGACAAGGGCCTGGTGGTTCCGGTCGTACGTGACTGCGATCAGAAGTCGATCGCCGATATCGAAAAGAGCATCTCGGATTACGGTCGTCGCGCCCGTGACGGTCAGCTCAAGATCGACGAAATGCAGGGCGGCACCTTCACCATCACCAATGGTGGCGTGTACGGCTCGCTGATGTCGACGCCGATCCTGAACGCGCCGCAGTCGGCCATCCTCGGCATGCACAAGATCCAGGAACGTCCGGTGGTCATTGGCGGCAAGATCGAAATCCGCCCGATGATGTACCTCGCCGTGTCGTATGACCACCGCGTCATCGACGGCAAGGAAGCCGTGACCTTCCTCGTGCGCATCAAGGAATGCCTCGAAGATCCGGCACGTCTCGTTCTCGATCTCTGATCCGAACATAAGGGCGGCTCCGCTGAAACGGAGTCGCCCTTGTTCCAGGGCCGCACTTTCGATCTGCTTCACTGAAAGATGGGAATGGCGTTGATGGGCGAGGTTGTCATCGTCACCGGCGGTAGTCGCGGCATTGGGCGGGCAACCGCACTTGCTGCTGCGAAGCGTGGCTTCAAGGTCGTCGTTGGCTATGCCAGCAACGTTGATGCAGCCAATGAGGTTGTCGCCGAGATCGAGGCGACCAACGGCAAGGCCATCGCGGTTCAATGCGATGTCGGCAGCGAGGACGATATCCTCCGCCTGTTCGAGACCGCCGACGCATTTGGCACGCTCGCGGCGCTGGTCAATAACGCCGGTATCGTCGGCGTGACCTCGCGCGTTGATCAGATGTCCGCCGATCGCATCAATCACATGATGCGGGTCAATGTCACCGGCAGCATTCTCTGCGCCCGTGAGGCGGTTCGTCGCCTGTCGACGCTCCACGGCGGTAACGGCGGCGTCATCGTCAACTTGTCGTCAGTCGCCGCCAAACTGGGCTCGCCGAACACATATGTCGATTACGCCGCGTCGAAGGGCGCGATCGACTCGTTCACGATCGGTCTGGGACACGAAGTCGCAAGCGAAGGCATTCGCGTCGCCGCGATCCGGCCCGGGTTGATTGATACCGATATCCACGCCAGCGGTGGCGATCCGGACCGTGCGCATCGTCTTGCGACGGGCGTGCCCATGAAACGGGTCGGCACTGCCGAAGAAATAGCTCAGGCTATCGTCTGGTTGCTGTCAGACGAGGCCTCATACGTGACCTCAGCAATTCTCGACGTATCTGGCGGCCGCTAAGGGTCGCAACGTCATACTATCTGGAGACTGGATAACATCATGGCTGCTTACGACCTTATCGTCATCGGAACGGGCCCCGGCGGATATGTCTGCGCAATCCGCGCGGCGCAGCTCGGCTTGAAGGTTGCTGTTGTCGAGAAGAACCCGACGTTCGGCGGCACCTGCCTCAACGTCGGCTGCATTCCCTCGAAGGCGCTGTTGCAGGCATCCGAGCGTTTCGAGGAAGTCACCCACGCGCTGCCGAAGTACGGTGTGATCGTTGGTGAGCCGAAGCTCGACCTCCCGACCATGATGAAGTTCAAGGCCGACAACATCGACGCGAACGTCAAGGGCGTCGCCTTCCTGTTCAAGAAGAACAAGATCGACACCTACACCGGCACTGGCCGCGTTGTCGCTGCCGGCAAGGTGGAAGTGAAGGGTGCTGACAAGACCGAAACGCTGGAGACGAAGAACATCGTCATCGCGACCGGTTCGGAAGTGGCGCAGCTGCGCGGCGTCGAGATCGACGAGACCCGCGTGATCTCCTCGACCGGCGGTCTGGTGCTCGACAAGGTGCCGGGCAAGATGATCGTCGTCGGCGCTGGCGTGATCGGCCTCGAGCTCGGCTCGGTGTGGCGTCGCCTTGGCGCGCAGGTCACCGTGGTTGAATTCCTCGATCGCATTCTGCCGGGCATGGATGGCGAAGTCGCCAAGCAGTCGCAGCGTCTGTTCGAGAAGCAGGGCGTCGCGTTCAAGCTGGCGACCAAGGTCACCGGCGTCGACAAGTCGGGCGCAACGCTCAAGGTTGCAATCGAGCCGGTCGCGGGCGGCGCTGCCGAAACCGTTGAAGCTGATGTCGTGCTCGTTGCGACCGGCCGCGTGCCCTACACCGCTGGTCTCGGCCTGCAGGAAGCTGGCGTCGAGATGGACGAGCGCGGCCGCGTCAAGACCGACGGTCACCTCGCCACCAACGTCAAGGGCATCTACGCCATCGGCGACGTCATCGTTGGTCCGATGCTGGCGCACAAGGCGGAAGACGAAGGCGTTGCCGTCGCCGAGATCATCGCCGGCCAGGCTGGCCACGTGAACTACGATGTGATCCCGGGCGTCGTCTACACCACGCCGGAAATCGCAACCGTCGGCAAGACCGAGGAAGAGCTGAAGGCTGCAGGCGTCGCCTACACCGTCGGCAAGTTCCCGTTCAGCGCCAACGGCCGCGCCCGCGCCACGCTGTCGACCGATGGCTTCGTCAAGATCCTCGCTGACGCCAAGACCGACCGCGTGCTCGGCGCGCATATCGTCGGTCCGGAAGCTGGCGAAATGATCCACGAAGCTTGCGTGCTGATGGAGTTCGGCGGCTCGGCTGAAGATCTCGCCCGCACCTGCCACGCGCATCCGACCCGCTCGGAAGCTGTGAAGGAAGCGGCGCTTGCAGTCGGCAAGCGCGCCATCCACATCTGATGGCTCAAAGGCCGGAGAGGGCAGACGTCATGATGCGTCGTCTTCTCCGGCCTCTCTGGTTTCTGCTGGCGCTCGTCTTCCTGATCGAGGCCTGGCTGTGGGACCATGTTGCGCCGATCATCGCGCGGCTCGTTGCGATGATCCCGCTCCAGCGCCTGAAGGCGTGGATCGCCTCGCGCGTTTCGGCGCTGTCGCCACCCGCATCGCTGCTGGTGTTCGCCGTCCCAGTCGTTTTCCTGCTGCCGCTAAAGTTCGTCGCGCTATGGCTGCTCGCACGCCATGCATGGTTCGCAGCGCTGGCTGTTATGTTATTCGCAAAGGTGGCCGGCGTCGGCGTCACTGCTTTTGTGTTTGATATCACCCGTCCGCAGCTGCTGCAGATGGGCTGGTTCCGACGGCTGTATGACAACGTCATGGCGCTGCGGGGCTGGGCAAGCGAACTGATCGCGCCCTATCGCGAGAGGCTGCGGAACTTGATGAAAGACCTGCGGCGACGGACATCGTCTCACACCATGCGCTTCATCAGGCGCTTGCGGCAGAAGGTGCGCCATCGTGGCCGGGGGAGCGACCAGTCACACCTCCGATGACGGATCGTGTCACATCAGATGCACGGCGTGCGGCGCGAACAGGCCGATCATCATGAAGCCGAGCCCGGCAACGGTCAGCGCTCCGGAAATCCATGCCAGTGCGATCATGCCCGTGATGATCGTCGCCGACGCCAGCACAATGCTGATCTGAAATGCGGCAGACGCGACCTCGTAGTGATGATAGCGGGCCATTGACAGGTCACGGGCATGTTCGGCTGCCTTGGCGCGCGCGGCGAGTTGCTCGGAGCCTTCGCCGGTTTCCGGCTCGGAACGATAGCGCGCCGCCGTCTTGGTCCAGTCGTCAATCTGTTTGGTGAGGGCGGCCTTGCTGGCGTCGTCGCCGGCCTGCCCAAGGCTCAGCCTGGCGTGTTCCGACACGGCCTGCACCACGGTGCGACGAACGCTCTTGGCCTGGAAGAACGCCCAGAGATTCGAGGCTTCGACGTTCTTGCTGATTGAGTCAGTCTGGGCGGCTTTGCCGAGCGTTTCCGAGAACGCCAGAAACAGCGCGATGACGGCGATCAGTAGGGCGATGCGCTTGTTCACCCCGGACGCATGCTCGGCATTTTCGGCGTGTTCCATACTTTCGTGCGCGCTCATGAAAAGGTCTCGCAGGTAGCGGGGCGAGACATGTGCGCCTTTGGCGCGCGTTGCGCAAGGGCAGGTTACGCAAATCAGGCGCGCGGATGGGCGCTCTGGTAGACATCGAGCAGCCGCTCGGTGTCGATCCCGGTATATATCTGCGTCGTCGAGAGCGACGCATGACCGAGCAGTTCCTGGATCGCGCGGAGATCGCCGCCGCGTGACAGCAGATGCGTCGCAAAGGAATGGCGCAGCGCGTGGGGCGTGGCGCTGTCGGGCAGGCCGAGCGCGCCGCGCATCCGCGCCATGGTCAGCTGGATGATGCGCGGGCTGAGCGGCCCGCCGCGTGCGCCGACGAACATCGGCCCGCCAGCCGGTAGCGCATGCGGGCAGGCGCGGGCGTAGCCGTCGATTAGGTCGAGCACATTATGCAGCACCGGCACCATGCGTGATTTGTTGCCCTTGCCGAGCACCGTGATGACGTCGCCTGCGCCGGGTTTCGGCACATCCTGACGCTTCAATCCCAACGCTTCCGAAATTCGCAGTCCCGAGCCATAGAGCAGCGCCATCACAGCAGCGTCGCGCTGCCAGATCCAAGGCTCGCGGTTCTCGCCGGCGCGCTCATCGGCATCGGCGAGGCGGCGGGCGGCGGAAATCTGGATCGGCTTCGGCAGGCTCTTGCTGATTTTCGGCGCGCGAATCGCGGAGAAGGCGCTAACCGAGCCCAGGCCTTCGCGCTCAAGAAAGCGGGCGAACGAGCGCAGCCCGGCCAAGGCGCGCATCAGCGAGCGTCCGCCGATATCGTTGGCTCGGCGCGCGGACATGAACGAGCGAATATCGCCTGCCTCCAGTGCCGCAAACCGCGCAATCGTAACCGAATGGCCCCAATGCTCGCCGAGGAACATCAGGAACTGCCGGATATCGCGCGTATAGGCCTCCAGCGTCTTGGGCGACAGGCGTCGTTCGGCGCGCAGGTGCGACACCCAGCGCGTGAGCTGGATGATGACATCCTCGTCCGCGCAGGCGATAGCGAAGGGCGCGGGAAGCGGTGCAGTCATGTGAGGTTTGCCCAAGGTTACAGCCAATCCCTGGCACAGTTTCATGCGCTGGTTGCTGTCGGATTAACTGCGCCGGAAATGGCAAATGTTTGCCCATGGCCCGGTGCCGCCATGCCGCACGGCGCATGGCGGCGGCCGCTGGTCTGGTTCTGGCGCGACTGACGCACTAGATTAGCAGCGGATAATGAAGCCTGATTCTCCCATGACCAAATCATCGCGCAGCGGCCTGTTCGCCGAATTCTCGCCGCCGCGCGTCGTTGACGTGCTGCTGCCGGTTGCGATCAACCAGGCCTATTCATACCGCGTGCCGCGTGAGTTCGATGTGCAGCCTGGCGATATCGTCAACGTTCCGCTGGGGCCGCGTGAGGTCACCGGCGTGGTGTGGGGCGCGAGCGAACCCAACCCGCGCCTGCACAACCGGCTGAAGGATATACAAGACAAGCTCGATTTACCGCCGCTCACCGAGGAGCTGCGCAGCCTGATCGACTGGGTCGCGACCTACACCCTGTCGCCGCGCGGCATGGTGCTGCGGATGGCGCTGCGCAATGGCGGCGGCCTCGGCCCCGAGCGCGTGCGCATGGGCGTGCGACTGTCGGGTGATTTGCCGAAGCGCATGACGCCAGCGCGGCAACGGGTGCTCGACGCCCTCGCCAACGGCCTGCTGCGGGGCAAGTCGGATGCGGCGCGCGAGGCGAATGTCAGCGCTGGCGTGATCGACGGGCTGATTACGGACGGCGTGTTGATCGCCGAGCCAATGCCGCCAGAGATGCCAGCCCTGGCCGATCCGGATTTCTCCAAGCCCGACTTTTCGGATGATCAGGCGACGGCAGCGGAAGCGCTGCGGGCGGCGGTTCATGCCGATGCGTTCGCGCCAATCCTGCTCGACGGTGTCACCGGCTCAGGCAAGACCGAAGTCTATTTCGAGGCGGTTGCGGAAGCCATTCGCGCGGGCCGTCAGGCCCTGATCCTGATGCCGGAAATCGCGTTGACCGGGCAGTTCCTCGATCGCTTCGCCAAGCGGTTCGGCAGTCGGCCGCTGGAATGGCATTCGGAACTCACGCCGCGCACCCGCGCCCGCAACTATGCCGCCATCGCCTCGGGCGAAGCGCAGGTTGTTGTCGGGGCGCGGTCGGCGCTGTTCCTGCCCTATGCCCAGCTTGGGCTGGTCATCGTCGATGAGGAGCATGATCAGGCCTACAAGCAGGACGAGGGCGCGCATTATCACGCCCGCGATATGGCGGTGGTGCGCGCCAGCCTCGCCAGGATCCCGGTGATCCTCGCCTCGGCGACGCCCTCGGTCGAGAGCGAAGTCAACGCCCGCCGTGGTCGCTATCAACGCGTCGCGCTGCCGTCGCGGTTTGGCGGCCAGCACATGCCGCATATCGAGGCGATTGACCTGCGAACCCAGGGCCAGATGCGTGGACGATTCATCTCGCCTGCGCTGGCCGACCAGATGGCGCTGGCGATTGATCGCGGCGAGCAGGCGCTGCTGTTCCTGAACCGGCGTGGCTATGCGCCGCTGACGCTCTGCCGCAAATGTGGTCACCGCTTTGCCTGCAAGGTCTGCGACGCCTGGCTGGTTGATCATCGGTTCCGGCAGCGGCTGGTGTGTCACCACTGCGGCTTCTGGGCGCCCCGCCCGCATGAGTGTCCGCATTGCCATTCGACCGAGGCGCTGGTCGCGGTCGGGCCGGGCGTCGAGCGACTGCAGGAGGAGGCGGCTGCGCTATTCCCGCAGGCGCGGACGTTGGTGCTGTCGAGTGACCTGATCACGACGGTCGAGGCGATGCGCGCCGAGTTCACCTCGATCGCCGAAGGCAAGGTCGATATCATCATCGGCACGCAGCTTGTCGCCAAGGGGCATAACTTCCCGCGCCTCAATCTGGTCGGCGTCATCGATGCTGATCTCGGCCTTGGCAATGGCGATCCCCGAGCGGCGGAGCGAACGTTCCAACTGCTCAATCAGGTGATCGGCCGTGCCGGCCGCGAGCAGGGCCGCGGCGTCGGCTATCTGCAGACCCATCAACCCGAACACCCGGTCATCAAGGCGCTGGTCGCGGCGGATCGCGAGGCGTTTTACGATCGCGAGATCGAGGGCCGCGAACGCTCCGGCTATCCGCCGTTCGGGCGGCTCGCGAGCCTGATCATTTCGGCGGCGGATCGGCCGACGTCGGAAGGGTACGCCCGCAAGCTGGTGACGGCGGCGCCGATTGACGAACGGGTTCTGTTGCTTGGCCCGGCGGAAGCGCCGCTGGCGGTGATCAAGGGCCGGCACCGCTTCCGGCTTCTGCTCAAGGCAGCGCGGGGCTTTGATCTGTCAGCCTATCTGCGACACTGGCTTGATCATGCGCCGAAGCCGACCGGCAGCATCAAGCTGTCGGTTGACGTTGATCCGCAGAGTTTTCTCTGAAGCGATCAGTCGTGCCGGAAAAAACAAGGCCCGCATTGGCGCGGGCCTTGCTCTACACGAAACTTGCGCGCGCCATACGCAACGCCGCGCGCGCTTGCTCCGGTCAGATTTAACGTTGCCTAAAGTCGTTCGACCGTGACATGGCCGACGCCGCGGCTGGTCAGGCCGATCACTTGGGCGGCGCCCCGCGACAGGTCGATCACGCGTCCGCGGATAAATGGCCCGCGATCGTTCACGGTGACATCAACGCTGCGGCCTTTGTGCGTCACGCGAAGCTTGGTGCCGAACGGAAGGGTGCGATGGGCGGCGGTGAGGCCGTGCGGATTGAAGCGCTGGCCCGATGCAGTCTTGCGACCGGACTCTGCGCCGTAGAATGACGCGATTCCTGCGAATGTCCCGGCCGGCATTGCAGCCTGAGCATTACGCCAATCCGAACTGTGCTTCTGGTGATGTTGTTTGTGGTGACGATGCTGTCGGCTTTTGGCCGATGCGTCAGTGGCCACGCTGCCGAGCAGGATAGTGCCTGCAACCAGAGCGATAGCGGTACGAGGAATTGACGACGAAAGGATAGCGAGCTTCCCATTCTTTAACATCAGAATGAACCCCAGACAGTAATTGCCACAAGCATGACAAGTGGAACCCCCGTCCCGTTTTCGAGTGGCACAGTTGACCCCTGAATAAGGCCTAAACTTGACCGGGAATATGTTCCGCTATGCCTGCGCAAAGTTGTCGGTTTGTTCGAGGTTGGGAACTGGTCGTCCGAATAACTTGCGCGTGACGCGCGAATACTTGGGTTTTGTCGCCAATACTGGAAAACGCAGAATTCAGACCCCAAGCGCAAGCATCGCGGCAGTATCAAGGGTTGCTCGGTCCGGCCCGGTCGGGCCGGTCGGCGGAGTGCGGCAACAGGTCGCGTCTCGCTCGGCGATAGAGCGGTGTGACGCTGGTCGGGGAGTGTCGTGCCGCCGCCGCCGATGGTGCGCCCCGTCAGGCGAAATTTAAGCGGTATTCTGCTCGCCAATCAGGCCTGTTGGCCGCTTGCCCTGCTTCCGCGACACAGTAATTCTGCAACTTCAATCTGCCGTTCGAGCCAGTCCAGACGCGGACGTCAGAAAAATGTCGTTAGAAGGCAAAGAGAAGCCTGTCGCCTCGCTCACCCGCGTTGCACGAGCGCGCGGGCTATGTTAGCAAAGCCGCGATTTGAACAGGCTGAAGCTTATCGCTGCGGTCTAGAATCGAAGTCCCGCTTGAATTCCAAGGACTTGAATCGCTGCGCACGACTCCATGGGCGTCAGTTGTTCCCTTGTGAATTTGACAGCTTGAGAGCGCGCTAGTGGCATCAGAAAATCCATCCGTGTCGGGAATGTCCGGTCGTTACGCGACGGCTTTGTTCGAGCTTGCTCGAGACGAGAAGGCGGTTGATGCCGTCAACGCAGATCTCGACAAGTTTTCCGCGATTCTGGCCGAGAGCGCCGATTTGACGCGCCTCGTCCGCAGCCCGGTGTTTACGGCTGACGAGCAGGGCAAGGCCCTGTCGGCTGTGCTGGCGAAGGCGGGCATCGGCGGCATCACCGCCAATCTCATGAAAGTTCTGACGGCCAATCGCCGGCTTTTCGCGGTCACCGACGTGATCCGGGGCTACAAGGCGCTGGTGGCCAATTTCCGGGGCGAAGCCACGGCTGACGTTACTGTCGCCGAGCCGCTCAGTGACAAGAATCTCGATGCCCTCAAGGCCGCACTGAAGTCAGTGACGGGCAAGGACGTCGCGCTCAACGTGAACGTAGACCCGTCCATCATCGGCGGACTTGTCGTCAAGCTCGGCAGTCGCATGGTGGATGGTTCGCTTCGCACCAAACTCAACTCGATCAAGCACGCGATGAAAGAGGCAGGCTGATGGATATCCGCGCGGCGGAAATTTCCGCGATCCTCAAGGACCAGATCAAGAATTTCGGCCAGGAAGCTGAAGTTTCCGAAGTAGGCCAGGTGTTGTCCGTCGGTGACGGTATCGCCCGCGTTTACGGTCTGGACAACGTCCAGGCCGGTGAAATGGTCGAGTTCGAGAACGGCACCCGCGGTATGGCGCTGAACCTCGAAACCGATAACGTCGGTATCGTTATTTTCGGTGCTGACCGCGAGATCAAGGAAGGCCAGACCGTCAAGCGTACCCGCGCCATCGTGGATACGCCGGTCGGCAAGGGTCTGCTGGGCCGCGTCGTTGACGCGCTGGGCAACCCGATCGACGGCAAGGGCCCGATCCAGTACACCGAGCGCAAGCGCGTCGACGTCAAGGCCCCAGGCATCATTCCGCGCAAGTCGGTGCATGAGCCGATGGCGACCGGCCTCAAGTCGATCGACGCCCTGATCCCGGTTGGCCGTGGCCAGCGCGAGCTGATCATTGGCGACCGTCAGACCGGCAAGACCGCAATCGCGCTCGACACCATTCTGAACCAGAAGCCGCTCAACGTCGCAGGCGCACCCGAGAGCCAGAAGCTCTACTGCGTCTACGTCGCGATCGGCCAGAAGCGTTCGACCGTTGCCCAGTTCGTGAAGGTGCTCGAAGAGCAGGGCGCGCTGGAATACTCGATCGTCGTTGCAGCGACCGCGTCTGATCCGGCTCCGATGCAGTACATCGCGCCGTTCACCGGTTGCACCATGGGCGAGTACTTCCGCGACAACGGCATGCACGCCGTTATCATTTACGACGACTTGTCGAAGCAGGCTGTTGCCTACCGTCAGATGTCGCTGCTGCTGCGTCGTCCGCCGGGCCGCGAAGCCTATCCGGGCGACGTGTTCTATCTTCACTCGCGTCTGCTCGAGCGTTCGGCCAAGCTGAATGACGAACAGGGCAATGGTTCGCTGACGGCGCTGCCGGTCATCGAAACCCAGGCAAACGACGTGTCGGCTTACATCCCGACCAACGTGATTTCGATCACCGACGGTCAGATCTTCCTGGAAACCGACCTGTTCTTCCAGGGCATCCGCCCTGCAGTGAACGTCGGTCTGTCAGTGTCGCGCGTCGGTTCGTCGGCGCAGACCAAGGCGATGAAGAAGGTCGCCGGCAAGATCAAGGGCGAGCTGGCGCAGTACCGCGAAATGGCGGCGTTCGCCCAGTTCGGTTCGGACCTCGACGCTGTCGACCCAGCGCCTGCTGAACCGCGGCGCACGCCTGACCGAGCTCCTGAAGCAGCCGCAGTTCTCGCCGCTGAAGATGGAAGAGCAGGTTGCGGTGATTTACGCTGGCGTCAACGGCTACCTCGATGCCCTTCCGGTTGCGAAGGTTCGTGGTTTCGAAGACGGCCTGCTGTCGCTGCTGCGTGGCAAGCACGTCGAGATCCTCGACAGCATCCGCGATACCCGCGATCTGACCGATGACACGGCTGCCAAGCTGAAGAGCGTCGTCGAGAACTTCGTCAAGACCTACGCCTGATAAGGCAATGCGCGATCCCGGCATCCGGGATCGCGCATTCTGGTTCCGACGCTCCCCGGGCCTGCCCGGTGAGCGTCACCTTCGCAAACCTCTCTCTCCGGAGAGGGGCGATCGGCGAAAGCCCGGTCGGGCGGGGGGTGAGCAACAGCGATGATGTTGTTCACCCCCCTCCCTGGTTCTCTTCCGTGAGGAACGAGGGCATCAGTTCGAGCAAGAGGATAAGTCAGCCGCAATGGCCAGCTTGAAAGACATGCGTGTTCGCATCGCCTCCACCAAGGCGACGCAAAAGATCACCAAAGCCATGCAGATGGTTGCGGCGTCCAAACTGCGCCGTGCCCAGACCGCTGCCGAAGCCGCACGGCCGTACGCCGAGCGGATGGAGGCCGTCATCTCGAGCATTGCTGGAGCGTCCCAGGCCAGCGGCAATGGCCCGCTGCTGCTGACGGGTACCGGCAATGATCAGGTTCACCTGCTGCTGGTCTGCACCGGCGAGCGTGGCCTGTCCGGCGCGTTCAACTCCTCGATCGTGCGCCTCGCGCGCGAGCGGGCGCAGGCGCTGTTGAACCAGGGCAAGCAGGTCAAGATTTTCTGCGTCGGCCGCAAGGGTTACGAGCAGCTGCGCCGGAACTTCGCCGACAAGATCATCGAGAACATCGAACTGCGTTCGGTTCGTGTGCTCGGCTACAACAATGCCGAGGACATCGCCCGCCGCGTTCTCGCGATGTACGACGCCGGCGAGTTCGATGTTTGCACGCTGTTCTATTCGCGGTTCAAGTCAGTGATCGCGCAGATCCCGACCGAGCAGCAGATCGTGCCGCTCGATTTGCCGGCTCCGGCTGCTGACGCGCCGAAGTCGACTGCGGTCTATGAGTATGAACCCGATGAAGAGCAGATCCTCGAAAGTCTGCTGCCACGCAATCTCGCGGTTCAGATTTTCCGTGCACTGCTGGAAAACAACGCCTCGTTCTACGGTGCGCAGATGTCCGCGATGGACAACGCGACCCGCAATGCTGGCGAAATGATCCGCAAGCAGACGCTGGTCTACAACCGTACCCGTCAGGCGCAGATTACGAAGGAGCTGATCGAGATCATCTCCGGCGCCGAGGCGATCTAAGGCAAGCTTTCCGGTCGAAACGGCCGTCATTCAAGATTTGGACTTCAAGGAGAAGTTTTCATGGCATCACCCGCCAACCAGACCGGACGTATCACCCAGGTCATCGGCGCCGTCGTTGACGTGCAGTTCGAAGGTCACCTGCCAGCAATTCTGAACGCGCTTGAGACCACCAACGGCGGCAACCGCCTGGTGCTCGAAGTCGCTCAGCATCTCGGCGAGTTGACCGTCCGCACGATCGCGATGGACACCACCGAAGGCCTCGTTCGCGGCCATGAAGTCGTCGACACCGGCGACGCGATCCGCGTTCCGGTCGGTCCGGGCACGCTTGGCCGCATCATGAACGTGATCGGCGAGCCGATTGACGAATGCGGTCCGGTTGTTTCCGAAGGCCTGCGCGCCATCCACCAGGAAGCGCCTGCCTATACCGAACAGTCGACCGACGCAGAAATCCTCGTCACCGGCATCAAGGTTGTGGATCTTCTCGCGCCTTACGCAAAGGGCGGTAAGATCGGCCTGTTCGGCGGCGCAGGCGTCGGCAAGACCGTTCTCATTCAGGAACTGATTAACAACGTTGCGAAAGCCCACGGCGGCTACTCGGTGTTCGCAGGCGTCGGTGAGCGTACCCGTGAAGGTAACGACCTTTACCACGAGTTCATCGAATCCGGCGTGAACAAGAAGGGCGGCGGCGAAGGTTCGAAGTGCGCCCTCGTGTACGGCCAGATGAACGAGCCTCCGGGCGCACGCGCACGCGTTGCTCTGACCGGTCTGACCGTTGCAGAGAACTTCCGTGACCAGGGTCAGGACGTGCTGTTCTTCGTGGACAACATCTTCCGCTTCACCCAGGCAGGTTCGGAAGTGTCCGCGCTGCTCGGCCGTATTCCTTCGGCAGTGGGTTATCAGCCGACGCTCGCGACCGACATGGGCGCGCTGCAGGAGCGCATCACCACCACCACCAAGGGTTCGATCACCTCGGTGCAGGCCATTTACGTTCCGGCGGACGACTTGACCGACCCGGCGCCTGCAGCATCGTTCGCTCACTTGGACGCAACGACCGTGTTGAACCGCGCGATCTCGGAAAAGGGTATTTACCCGGCCGTGGACCCGCTCGACTCGACCTCGCGCATGCTGTCGCCGCTGATCGTTGGCGACGAGCACTACCAGACCGCACGTATGGTTCAGGAAATTCTGCAGAAGTATAAGTCGCTGCAGGACATCATCGCCATTCTCGGCATGGACGAACTGTCGGAAGAGGACAAGATCACTGTCGGTCGCGCCCGTAAGGTTGAGCGCTTCCTGTCGCAGCCGTTCTTCGTCGCTGAAATCTTCACCGGTTCGCCAGGCAAGTTCGTTGATCTCGCCGACACCATCAAGGGCTTCCGCGATCTCTGCGAAGGCAAGTACGATCACCTGCCGGAAGCTGCCTTCTACATGGTTGGCAACATCGAAGAAGCCGTCGAGAAGGGCAAGAAGCTCGCAGCTGAAGCTGCCTGATAACGAAGGTGTCATCGCCGGGTTCGCCCGGTGATCCATCAAACTTCAAGGTTTGCTGCAAGGCTTTGCTGATGGACCCGCTGGCTCAGGTCAGCGGGGGACAGCGGAAAGATCGGAAACACAATGGCTACCTTTCACCTCGAGCTCGTCTCTCCCGAGAAGATCGCATTCACCGGTGAAGTCGAACAGGTTGACCTGCCCGGCACCGAAGGCGACTTCGGCATTCTGGCTGGCCACTCGGCGCTGGTGGCGACGCTGCGCCCTGGGCTGATGACCATCACGGCCGGTGGGACCCAGACCAGGATCGTGATTCTCGGCGGTCTCGCCGAAGTCAATGAGAAGGGCTTGACCGTTTTGGCGGACAAGGCCGTGGCGGTTGCAGATTTCGACCGCGAGGCTTTCCGGGCTGAAATCGACGCGCTCGAAAAGATGCTGTCGGAAAAGCAGGGCTCGATGCTCGACGAGGCGATTCAGTATCTGGATCATTACAAGGCGATCCAGCAGGCAGTTGTCTCGACCGCGATGCACTAAGCATCAGACGCAATCTGAAATCAAAAAAGGCGGATGCTGCGGCATCCGCCTTTTTGTTTGGATTCGTGAAATGTGCCGCCATCGCTGGCTGTTCTGCCAGCGGTGCCTGCGCCGTGGCGGCGCAGGCGTTGACACCTCAGCCGACCTTCAACTCTTCGCCGGTGACGCGGCGATAAGCGTCGAGATAGCGTTCACTGGTTGCCTGCAGTACCGACTGGGGTAGCGGCGGCGGCGGGGCCTCGCCATTCCAGCGGCCCGCCTTGCGTTCAACGTCGAGATAGTCACGCAGCGGCTGCTTGTCGAAACTCGGCTGCGCCTGCCCCGGCGTATAGGCGTCCACCCCCCAGAAGCGCGACGAATCCGGTGTCATGACTTCGTCGATCAGGATGATTTCGCCATCCTTGGTGCGGCCGAATTCGAACTTGGTGTCGGCAATGATGATGCCGCGCCCGCGCGCAGTGGTCTCGCCGTAGCCATAGATGGCCCGCGCCATTTTCTCGAGGGCCGCGGTGTCGTCAGCGCCGATGATCTCGCGCATACGGGCGACGGTGATGTTTTCGTCATGGCCGGTTTCGGCCTTGGTCGCCGGGCTGAAGATTGCCGGCTCAAGCTTCTGGCTTTCGACAAGGCCTGCCGGCAGCTTGTCGCCTGCGAGCGTGCCTTCTGCTGCATATTCTTTCCAGGCCGAGCCGGACAGATAGCCGCGAATGACGCATTCAATCGGAAACACAGTGGTGCGCTTGGCGAGCATGGCGCGGCCGACGAGTTGGTCGCGATGGTTCTTCAGTTCGGGCACGGCTGCGATGATCTCATCGGCGTCCGCCGAGATCATGTGATGCGGCACGACACCGGCGAGCTGGCGGAACCACCAGGCGCTGATCTGCGTCAGCACCGCGCCCTTCATCGGGATCGTTTCACCCATCACCACGTCGAAGGCGCTGATCCGGTCCGTGGTCACCAGGAGGACGCGATCCTCACCGACAGCATAGATATCGCGGACCTTGCCCTGGCCTATTCGGGGCAGGGGCAGATCGCTCGTGAGCATCGCAGTCATCAGGCACTCTTTCGCAACGGATGGTTCGTTTTGCCGTTCTCCACGCCCTCCCGATGGTGCGGGGCGGCGCGAGATCGTTGTGCCCTATTCGGGCAGGGGAATGAATTCATGTTCTTCAGGCACATGGGGAAACCGGTTCTGTTTCCAGTCTTCCTTGGCCTGTTCGATACGTTCCTTACTGGAGGAAACGAAATTCCACCAGATGTGTCGCGGCCCTTCGAGCGCATCGCCGCCGAGGAACATCATGCGGCTATCTTGCAGCGCCTTCACGGCGATAGCGTCGCCGGGCCGGAAGATCAGCATCTGCGGTCCTTCGAACTTTTCACCGCCAATCTCGACAGCGCCGTCGACCAGATAGATCGCACGCTCCTCGTGATCGGGATCGAGCGGCACCGTGGTTCCGGCAGTTGCGCTGACCTCGACGTAGAACCACGGCGAGACCATCGAGACGGCAGACTCCTTGCCGAAGGCTTTGCCGGCGATCACGCGGGCGGTGAAGCCGGTGTCCCTGACCACAGGAAGCACATCGGCGCTGAAATGCTGGAACGTCGGCGCGATTTCCTCGGCGTGTTTGGGCAGGGCAATCCAGCTCTGCAGGCCGAGCATCTTCTGTCCGTTGGCTCGCTCCACGTCCGGGGTGCGCTCGGAATGGGCGATGCCGCGCCCGGCGGTCATCAGATTCATCGCGCCAGGGCTGATGTCGAGGACATTGCCCTCGCTGTCCCGATGCGTGATCTTGCCGTCGAAGAGATAGGTCACGGTGGCGAGGCCGATATGCGGATGCGGCCGGACGTCCATCGCCTGGCCTGCGATCATCTGCATCGGGCCGAAGTGGTCGAAAAAGATAAAGGGGCCAACCATCTGCCGCTTGCCATGCGGCAAGGCCCGGCGAACACGGAAGCCATCGCCCAGATCGCGGGTGCGCGGCACGACGACCAGTTCAAGCGCATCGCAGGTCTGGGGATCGCCGAGGATCGGATCGAGGTCTGGCATCCAGCTCATGAAGTCTCTCCTGTTCGATGCAGGGCTTAATCTGCTGCAGATGGCGCAGGCTGGCAATCTCGGCAATGCCTGCGGGAAAAAGGATTGCGGAACCGGCAGGCGTTTTGATGGCGGGCGAATGGGAGCAGGGGACGGCTCAGTCGCAGTGATCAGGTCCGGAGCCGTCCCAGAGCGGTCGCCTTGGAGACCTTGTCGAAGGCTTCAAGCCCGAGAATCGCGTCGGAAAATTGCTGCGCTCCGCCATTGAGGATCGGCCGCGCCAGCAGCATGAATTTATGCGCCATCGCCTGTGCGTCAGGGAACGACGTCGGCTCGCCCGAGGGATCATCGTGAATGCGTTCATGCACCGCGCCGTCCTCGGTGGTGATGGTGACACGCCCGCCGAACGGATGGGCCCGGCCTTCAAGCCGGTCATCTTGCACAACATCGAAACGATCGGCGATGGTGTTGATCGCGGTATCGCCGAGCCGGCTGTAATCATCCCAGCCGAATGATCCCTGATCGAGCGCCAGAGCGCCGGTGAAGAACATCGAAAACTGGCCGCCGACGATGCTGCCCGGATGGCGTTTGGTGTCGGCGTCGCCAACCAGCGTGATGCCGTTGCGATGCAGGCCAACCTCGATGCGCTTGACCTGCTGCGGCGTCAGGTTGTGATCCCGGCGCATCGCCAGAATGGCGTCGATCGCGGCATGGGTGTAGCGGCAGCTCGGGTAAGGCTTCACGCCGATATTCAGCGTCTCATAGGTCGAACCCAGACCTGCCACGGCTTTTTCCGGATGGGCGTTGTCGGTGTAGCCCGCCAGCAAGCCGTGCTTGCCTTCGACCGATTCGCTTGAGCCGATAAAGTTGTTCCGCGCCAGCGTCGCGGCGATCACGCCGTTCATCGCGGCAGCGCCGACCTGGTAGCGCTTGTTCCAGGCGCCGTTGACGAGGAACTGCAACGAGCCGGCGGCCTGACTGCCTGACACGCCGAAGGCGGAGACTATCTGCGCGGTCGTCAGGCCGAACAGTTTCGCCGCCGCCGCCGCCGCGCCATAGGTTCCCGCGGTTGCCGTCGGGTGGAAGCCCCTGGCGTAATGCGAGGTCGGGTCGAGGGCGTTGCCGAGGCGGCAGCAGACTTCATAACCCGCGACGATGGCGGTGAGAACATCCTTGCCGGATGCGCCGACGAGTTCACCCACAGCGAAGGCGGCAGGCACGACGGGTGCGCTGGGATGCAGCGAGGAGTCAGCATGGGTGTCGTCGAAGTCGAGCGAATGGCCGAGCGCGCCGTTCAGCAGAGCCGCAATAGCTGGCGTCCATGTCCGGTTATCGCCAAACACGGTGGCGGGCCCCTCGCCATCAAGCGACAGGGCTTCAAGCATCTTGATAAGTGATGGCGTGGACTCCGCCTCGCTGCGGGCGCGGATCGTGCTGCCGAGGAAATCCAGCGTCAGAACCTTGGCGCGCTCGCGAACGGCTTGCGGAATAGCGTCGAAGGTGAGGTTCGCGACATAGGCGGCGAGCGTCTCGGTTTCATGGGCCATCGGTGTTCCCTCATCTTTTTATGGGGAATACACTAGGCAAGCTGCAGTCGCGCTTCAAGCAATCGCGGCAGTGGTCAGCTGCGAAAGCCAGTCAAATTCAACGATCCTGGCGCGTGTGGCGTCGTCCAATGAGCGACCCAGGCGAGAGCAACGAGCGTGGAACGAGATCCGGCGCGTCATGCGTTCGGCCCATCGTGCGCATATCATGATCGCTGTGGGTTCGCGCGGCCAGCCGTCCAGCTTCCGCCAGAACGCGCAAGTGCAGCAGGGCCGCTTCGCTCAGGTCATTCACATCGACGACGCCGGTGCGTGACAGCCCGACGATCTTGTTTGCCAGCGAACGGCGGTAGCGATTGGTGTCGAACGTCCTGCCCTCAAGTGCGATGAACCGCTCCCACGTGGAATCGAAGGCATGAGCAAGGATGCGCTGATGTTCGGTTTTATCGTGCGTATCGGCGTTCATGAGGCGACAACGTCGGACCGGGGATCCTGTTCCTGATTAATCAGAATTGGCAAGCCGCGCCAGCATTGCTTTGGTCACGCGGCGATGGAAGGGCTTGATCAATGCAAGGTAGTACCGCCCGGTTGCATTGTGGCGTTCCACCAAAGTGGTGGCGGTGACGCGCTTGTTCTTGCCATCAAGCGCGGTCAGCACATCGATGATGACGCGAAAGTTGAGGTGATTGTCGTCAAACCCGACGACAATGCGTTCGGGTGTTTCGCTGACCACGGGGAACACCCCGATCATTCCCGGGTGCGGAAAGGTGGATGCTTCGGGGCGCTTCAAGCCCAGCGGTTTGACCAGTGCATTGCGCCACCGCATCAGCCGGTTCACCCAGGCTGGCGCGCGCGTTAGCATGGTCTCGGCGGCCTGGCGCGCATTCAGCCCCGGTGCGACGAGCTGGATCCTGAAAGCGTCGCTGAAGTCCGCGTTCGGGAGCCATTGATCGGCGCCATCTGCCGGCGCTACCTCGCGGATAGTCATGTTATGTCTCGTCTGAATGGTGTGGCGTGGCGATCCGCGCCCCCTGTTTACTCAAAGATGTTTCGGATCGCAACGCGGCAGGGGGCTGCATGGCAATCCGCATTGCATTGCCGGTAACTTGGTGGGACCATACAACGACAGACATCCGGGGGAAACATGAGCGAGATTCGTTCGAGCGTCGAACACCTGGTCCAGGGCTATTTCGATGCGCTGTATGACGCCGACGCTGACAAGATGGCTGAGGTGTTCCACCCCACCGCTGACCTGCGCTGGCTGGACAACGGCGAGCTGCAGGTGCTGACCGTTCCGGATTGGCTGGAGCGGCTGCGCAAACGCAAGCCCGGCGCGGACACCGGGGCCGCGCGTGAGGACTTTGTCGTCACCGTGGATCGGTCCGACGCCAACACCGCCTTCATCAAGGTGCGCTGCCAACTGCCGCCGCGTTACTTCACCGACTATCTGATTGCGATGAATCTCAAAGACGGCTGGCGGATTACGTCGAAAAGCTATCGCGTCGATCTGCGCGAGTAACTTTGTCGTCGCGTCACACCCCGTCCAGAATGATGACGGTGGGACTGCGCGGCAGCGTGCCAAGCGAGATGGTCAGCGTGCGGTCGCTGCGCTGATCGATCGCGTATTGCTGGCCGATCTTGCGCATGAACTCATCGAGCGGCGTCATGAAACGGTGCATCGGCAGCACCACTGACGCCCGCAAGCGTTTGGTGATTTCGGATACGCCATCGAGCGACATGGTGTAGCTGCCGTCGATCGGCGCCATCACGATATCGAGCCGGCCAATGGCGGCGAAATGGCTTTCATCGAGCTTGTGATGCAGATGGCCGAGATGGCCGATGCACAGGCCCGCGACTTCAAAGATGAAGATCGAATTGCCGTCTCGCACCATGGCGGCATCGGGATCGAAATTGAAACCGCGCCGGATATCGGTCGGCACATTGCGGATCAGCACATCCTTGACGCGCAGATTGATATCCGCGGCCCGGCCGCCTTCGCCCCAGCCATGGAGGACGTGGGTGATGCGCGGGTCCGGCCGCAGGGTGTAATGCGTGCTGTGCGCGCGGTTCATGGTGGCGACGTCGGGCAGGCGGCCCTCGGTGTAGACGCCGTTGAAATCAGTCGCGATCCGCACGCCCTCGGGGGTCTCGATGTAATAGGTCGAATGCCCGGCATAGGTAATCCGGACCTCGTCGGCTTTCGAAGCAGTCCGTCGCAGGCTGACCGGCGTTACCCGCGGTGGGGCATTGGCCATCGCCAGGCATTCGCTGGCGCGGTCCGGGGACTGCGCGCACGCGGGCGCGATCAGAAGCAGGATGAGGGCGGCAACGACAGGACACGAGCGCAGCATGGCGAGCCGGTCTCCGGTGGAGCATGCCGGAAGTCTAGGGGAAATCGTCGGCCAATCAAATGACGATGGCCATTCGTTCTACCCCTGCTGATCAGCCGTCCGGGGCGTCTTGACCGCTGAGATCCGCTTTGCATCGAGGTGGGCGAGGCTTAGCCGCAGCCGACCCATTGCCTTGACCCGGGCGACCTCGTTCTTGAGGGCAAACCGAACCGCATCGGCGGTTGAAACCTGCAAAAGAGATTCCAGCTCGCCGACAAGTTCATCAATTTCCGGACTGCGGAGGTGCAGCGGCATGGCGTCCTGATCAGTGCAACGGGGTGGGCGGAGCCCATCCGTGCTCCCCCTCATCGTTCATAAAGCAGGCGCGTCCGAATCGTTCCATCAATAGCGCGCAACTCGTTGAGGATCGCTGAGCCCTTCGAGTTGGACGAGTCGGTGTCGAGCACGACATAGCCGATCTGGGAGTCGGTCTGCAGGAACTGGCCCGAAATATTGACGTCGTGATTGGCCAGAACGTCGTTCAGGCGACGCAGGATGCCGGGCACATTGCGGTGAATATGGATGAAGCGGGTGCCCTGCGGGCGCGACGGAAGCTGCACCTGCGGAAAGTTCACCGCACCGAAGGTCGATCCCACATCGGAATAGTCCACCAGCTTGCGTGCGACTTCGCTGCCGATGCGATTCTGCGCCTCCTCGGTGGAGCCGCCAATGTGCGGCGTGAGGATGACGTTGGGCAGGCCTTGCAACGGGCTGACGAAGCGATCGTTGTTCGAGGCCGGCTCGACCGGGAAGACGTCGACCGAGGCCCCAGCAAGATGGCCGCTTTCGAGCGCGGCGCGCAACGCGTCGAGATCAACGACATGGCCGCGGCTGTTGTTGATCAGGAATGCGCCCTTGCGCATCAACTTCAACTCGGCTGCACCGATCATCTTGTTGGTCTGCGGTGTCTGCGGCACGTGCAGGCTGACGACGTCGCTCTGTGCGAGCAGGGCCGCCATGCTGTCGACCGGTTCGGTATTGCCGTGACGCAGCTTGTCGGTGTGATCGTAATAGATCACGCGCATGCCCATAGCTTCCGCCAGCGTCGACAGCTGCGAACCGATATTGCCGTAACCGACAATGCCCAGCGTTTTGCCGCGCACTTCGTGGCTGCCATCGGCGGATTTATCCCAGCCGCCCTGATGCGCGCCCTCGGAGCGCGGCAGGATGCGACGGAACAGCATGATGATTTCGCCAATAGTCAGTTCGGCGACGCTGCGCGTGTTCGAGAACGGCGCGTTGAAAACCGGAATGCCGCGCTTCTCCGCCGCATCGAGGTTGACCTGATTGGTGCCGACGCTGAAACAACCGACGGCGAACAGGCGATCGGCTGCATCAAAGATTTCTTCGGTCAGCTGGGTGCGCGAACGAATGCCGACGATATGCACGCCCTTGAGCGCCGCGCGCAGGGCTTCCGGGTCCAGCGCCTTCGGCAGCCGTTCCAGGTTGGTGTAGCCAGCGGTCTTGAAGATTTCGACAGCACTGTCGTTGATCCCCTCAAGCAGCAGCACTTTGATCTGGCTTGTCGGGAGAGAAAGCTTTGACGTCATTTCGAGTATCCTGCGCACAAGAAGGGCGGGCGAAGCTGTCGATAGCGCCGCAGTCACATCGGGTCAAACGCGTTAAGTGACTGATAGGGGAAAATTGCTGGCGCGCGCTGGTTCATGCGGTGTTGCCAAGTTCAAGCGGGCTGTCGCAATCATCCCCATGATACCGCGGCACAACGCTGTTTCTGCAGTTACGGTCATGCACGATTTTGCTGGCGAATACCCGTGTATGCCTTGCAGAAATGCGCGCCTGCCATGCTTGGCGACGGGCGCGTCATTCGCTTCGACGTGGCGGCGGTGGCGATCACCGCACGCGCGTTAAACGTCCACAGTCGCCGACTGCGAGTTCGCCTGGATGAACTCGCGTCGCGGTTCGACAACATCGCCCATCAGCTTGGTGAACATGTCGTCGGCGGCATCGACCTCGCGTACGCGCACCTGCAGCAGCGAGCGCTCGTTGGAGTCGAGGGTGGTCTCCCACAGCTGGCTCGGATTCATTTCGCCGAGGCCTTTGTAGCGCTGCAGGGCGACGCCCTTGCGGCCGATGTCGGTGACAGCGGTGAACAGGCTCATCGGGCCATTGATCGGCACTTCCGAATCCTTCCGGCGCAGCACGCCCGAATGTCCGTAGGCGTCCTGCAACCGGGTCTTGAACTCAGCAAGCTTGCGCGCCTCGGCTGAAGCCAGCAGCGTTGCGTCAAGCGCGGAGACATCGCGCACACCGCGAATGGTGCGCTCGAACGCGTAGCCCTCGCCCTCAATGAACCGGCCCTGCCATCCGCGCTCGACTTCGTCGGCGAGCATGTCGAGCCGGCGCGCGGTCTCTTCGGCGGCGAGGGTGGCCTGCGCCGGATCGCGGATGACGTCGCTATCGAAAGCGCCAGCAATAGCTGCCTGTTCGACGATCTCGTGATTGTAGCGGCTATGCATGTTGTTCAGCGTGGCGCGAATGATGCGCGCATCGTCGAGCAGCGCGCGCAGGTCAAGCCCGCTGCGTTGTTCGCCGGCGTTCGGCCCCGATGCGATAAACACGCTTTCTTCCAGGCCGGTGTCGATCAGATAGTCGTCAAGGGCACGTTCGTCCTTGAGGTACTGCTCTGATTTGCCACGCGTGACTTTGTAGAGCGGCGGCTGGGCGATGTAGAGGAAGCCGCCGTCGATCAGCTGCGGCATCTGACGGAAGAAGAACGTCAGCAGCAGCGTCCGGATGTGCGCGCCGTCGACGTCGGCGTCGGTCATCAGGATGATCTTGTGGTAGCGCAGCTTTTCGATGTTGAAGTCTTCGCGGCCGATGCCGGTGCCGAGCGCAGTGATCAGCGTGCCGATCATTTCCGATGACAACATCTTGTCGAAGCGTGCGCGTTCGACGTTGAGGATCTTGCCGCGCAGCGGCAACACCGCCTGAAATTCACGGTTGCGGCCCTGCTTGGCCGATCCGCCTGCCGAGTCACCCTCGACGATGAACAGTTCGGACTTTGCCGGGTCGCGTTCCTGGCAGTCGGCCAGCTTGCCGGGCAGCGACGCGATATCGAGTGCACCCTTGCGGCGGGTCAATTCGCGCGCCTTGCGCGCAGCCTCGCGCGCAGCGCCAGCCTCGATCACCTTGTTGACGATAGTCTTGGCGTCGGCGGGATGTTCCTCGAACCAGGTCGCCAGCGCCTCGTTGAGAACGTTCTCAACGACGGGGCGCACTTCCGACGACACCAGCTTGTCCTTCGTCTGCGACGAGAACTTCGGGTCGGGCACCTTCACCGACAGGATCGCGGTGAGGCCTTCGCGGCAGTCATCGCCGGTCAGGGTGATCTTTTCTTTCTTGGCGATCACTTCGGCATAGCCGTTGACCTGGCGCGTCAGCGCGCCGCGGAAGCCGGCGAGATGGGTGCCGCCGTCGCGCTGGGGAATGTTGTTGGTGAAGCACAGCACGTTCTCGTGGTAGCTGTCGTTCCACCACAGCGCCACTTCGACAGCGATGCCGTTCAGCTCGGCGCCGATCATGATCGGCTCGGAGACCACGGGCTTCTTGTTGCGGTCGAGGTATTTGACGAATTCGACGACGCCGCCTTCGTACTTCATGACGACTTCGCGTTCGCTGCCGGGGCGCAGGTCGCGCAGTTCGATATGAACGCCGGAGTTCAGGAACGCCAGCTCGCGCAGCCGGTGCTCGAGCGTTTCGAAGTCGTAGTGAATGTTCTTGAATGTGTCAGGAGAGGCGAGGAACGTTACTTCGGTGCCGCGCTCGCCATTGGCGTCGCCGATCACCGACAGCGGCGCGATCGCATCGCCATGGGCGAACTCGATCAGATGTTCCTTGTTGTTGCGCCAGATCCGCAGCTTGAGATGGCTCGACAGCGCGTTGACCACCGAGACGCCCACGCCATGGAGCCCGCCGGACACCTTGTAGGAGTTCTGGTCAAACTTTCCGCCGGCGTGGAGCTGGGTCATGATGACCTCGGCTGCCGACACGCCTTCGCCCTTGTGGATGTCGACCGGGATGCCGCGACCATCGTCGCGCACCGTCACCGAGCCATCAGCGTTGAGCGAGACTTTAACCGCCGAGGCGTGGCCCGCCAACGTTTCGTCGATCGCGTTGTCGACGACTTCATAGACCATGTGGTGCAGGCCAGAGCCGTCGTCCGTATCGCCGATATACATGCCTGGACGTTTGCGGACCGCGTCGAGACCCTTGAGCACGCGAATGGATTCCGCGCCGTATTCGGTCGGAACGGAGGTCTCAAGGTCGGCAGCGTCCTGCCGGGCAGAGTCAGTCATGGAAAGCCTTCAGGATGTGTCGAATCAGCGCCAGAAACGGCGGGTGAGTCAGCCTTGTTGTGCCATGAAAGCCGCACTGCGGCTAGCTTAAAGTCGACTGCAGCAAGTAATTGAATAAATGGGATTTTTTGACACAATTTCAAGCCTTCCGAAGGCGTGTTTTCAGGTGTCGTTCAGAGCTTGCGGACGGCGCGAAAATATCACTACCTTGCATGGTCCGGAGCGCGCCGCCGGGTTCCCGTTCGTGACTGCAGCGAGGACAGATTTTCGGTATTTGAATGCTGTTTTGCGTCGGGTGCAAGCTGATGCGACACGGCATTGCAGTCAGCGCGCGCCCGGTCTCGCGACCTTGCCATCGCTCACGGTAAAGATATCACCGGCAGCGCCGAGATCGGCAAAGGCGGCGGGATCGGCGCCGGTCATCCAGACCTGCGCGCCAAGCTTGGTCAGTTCAGCGAACAGGGTGCGGCGGCGGTCGGGATCGAGATGCGCCACGATTTCATCAAGCAGCAGCAGCGGCGTGATGCCGGTCATTTCCGCGACGAGGTTGGCGTGCGCGAGAACGAGGCCAATCAGCAGCGCTTTCTGCTCACCAGTAGAGGCGTCGCGCGCGGGCATGTGCTTGGGCGCGTAGATCACCTTGAGATCGGTGAGGTGCGGGCCATCGAGCGTGCGGCCAGCAGCGGCGTCGCGGGCGCGGTTGTCGCGCAGCAACTGGCGGTAGCGGCTCTCGACGGCGGTGGCGGGCTCGCTGAGCAGCGCGGTTTCGATCCAGCCGTCGAGGTCGATCATGGCGGACGGAAACGCGGATTGCTCGGCGCGGGCCTGCAGCGTGCCGCTCAAGCGGGTGACGGTCTCGGCGCGCATGGCGGCGACGGCAATCGCAAGTTCGGCCGTCTCGCGTTCAATCGCGTCGAGCCAGTGACTGTCGGCGTTGCGATCCTCGAGCACGCGGTTGCGCGAGCGCAGGCTGCGATCCAGCGCCGATACGCGGCTGGAATGGTCGCGGTCGATCGCCAGCACCAAACGGTCGAGAAAGCGGCGGCGCTCGGCGGCCGCGCCCATGAACAGGCTGTCCATCGCCGGTGTGAGCCAGACGATGCGGAGATGGTCGCCGAAGGCGGTTGGCGATGATACTGGCTCGCGGTCGATCCGGCACCGCCGCGCTGCGGTCGCGCCCTCAGGCGTCGGCTCAATGCCGGTGCCGAGGGTGGCGAGGCCATATTCGCCCTCAACCTCGGCGGACACTGCCCAGCCGCCATTGCCGGCGCTATTGGCGACCTCGGGCAGGGTGGCGCGCCGCAGCCCCCGGCCGGGCGATAAGAATGAGATGGCTTCGAGGATGTTTGTCTTGCCCGCGCCGTTGGCGCCGACCAGCGCGACCATATCGCCGCGCGGCTCCAGCGAACTGACCGCGTGATTCCGGAACCAGGTCAGAGTCAGCCGATGAATGCGGGAGAAGGTCATGCTTCAACAAATGGAGGAAGTGTGCCCTCTCCCGCAAGGGGAGAGGGAAAAATAGCCGCTACACACGCATCGGCATCAGGACGTAGAGCGCGCCCTTGGAATCCTTGTCCTGCACCAGCGTCGGCGAGCCGGGGTCGGCGAGGCGCAGCACGGCGACTTCGCCTTCGATCTGCGCCGCGATGTCGAGCAGGTAGCGCGAGTTGAAGCCGATATCGAGCGGATCCGAGATATACTCGACTTCGAGCTCCTCGGTCGCGCTGCCTGAATCCGGGTTGGTGACCGACAGCACCATCTTGCCAGCAGCGAGTGACAGTTTCACCGCGCGACCGCGTTCGCTGGAAATGGTGGAGACGCGGTCAACTGCCGCCTCGAAATCCTTCTTGTCGACCACCAGCTCCTTGTCATTGCCCTGCGGAATGACGCGGCCATAGTCCGGGAAAGTGCCGTCGATCAGCTTGGAGGTCAGCACGATATTGCCGAGCGTCAGGCGGATCTTGCCGGTCGACAGTTCGATGCCGATTTCGGCGTCGGCGTCTTCGATCAGGCGCTGCACTTCGCCGACCGTCTTGCGCGGCACGATCACGCCTGGCATGCCGTCGGCGCCTTCGGGCAGCGGCAGGTCAACCTGCGCGAGCCGGTGGCCGTCGGTTGCGACCGCGCGCAGCGTCGGCGCGTCGCCATTGCTGGCGCTGTGCAGGTAAATGCCGTTCAGATAATAGCGCGTCTCTTCGGTCGAGATCGCAAACTGGGTGCGATCGATCAACCGCTTCAGGCCGGATGCGGCCAGCGTGAAGGAGTGGGTCAGGTCGCCAGCGGCGAGATCCGGGAAGTCATTCTCCGGCAGGGTCTGCAGCGTGAAGCGCGACCGGCCGGCGCGGATCGCCATGATCGAGCGGTCGCCGTCAGCTTCCAGAATGATCTGCGAGCCATCGGGCAGCTTGCGCACGATGTCGTAAAACATATGCGCCGGGACAGTCGTCGAACCCGACGTGCCGACTTCAGCGGGCAGGCTTTCGGTTACTTCGAGGTCAAGGTCGGTCGCCTTCAGCGACAGGCGCGCGTCTTCGGCCCGGATCAGGACGTTGCCGAGAATCGGAATGGTGTTCCGTCGCTCAACCACGCGATGAACGTGGCTCAGTGACTTCAGCAATTGGGCGCGTTCGACGGTGACCTTCATAGTAAACCCGCTTGGTGCAACTGGACGTTATGGACGCCGAGGCGCCGGGACGCCGAGTAGCGTCGCGGCAGAAAGGGACCAAAAGACTAAGCGGTTCATGGGCGCCGGAACCAGCTCAACCTGTTGGGGGTAGGCAAGGTGGCGCGGATAAGCCGCGGATGCAAGTGCGCGGCTTATCGCATGGTGAATTTCCAACGTGTTTCAGGCGGAGCTGTCGTGCCGGATTACTCCGGCAGTTGCAGCTGACGCTTCAACAGTTCGACTTCGTCGGACAGGGTCATGTCCTTGCTCACGAGCGCCTCGATCTTGCGGACCGCGTGCAGCACGGTGGTATGGTCGCGGCCGCCGAACCTGCGGCCGATCTCCGGCAGCGAGCGCAGCGTCAACGTCTTGGCGAGATACATCGCAACCTGACGCGGGCGAACGACGTTGGCGGTCCGGCGCGAGGACAACAGGTCCGAGCGGCTGACGTTGTACTGCCGGGCGACGACGCGCTGGATGTCCTCGATCTTGATCCGCTTCGGCTCCTGCGGGCGAACGAGATCACGAACTTCGCGCTCGGCCATTTCCAACGTCACAGAGGTGCCATTGAGTTTGCTCTGGGCCAGCAGACGGTTCACCGCGCCTTCCAGATCCCGGCCATTATGCGTGATGGTATGGGCGAGATAGTCGAGCACCGCATCCGGCACATCAAAGGTCGCGTGATGGCTGCGGGCAGCGGCAACGCGTGACTTCAAGATCCCGCGGCGCAGATCCTCGCCGAGCGTTCCCATTTCAACCACGAGGCCACCGGCAAGCCGCGACCGCATCCGGTCATCAAGGCTTTCCAATTCCGATGGCGGGCGGTCAGCGGCGATCACCACCTGGCGACCAGCGTCGATCAGCGCGTTCAGCGTATGGCAGAATTCGGCTTGCGTGGTCTTGCCCTGAAGGAACTGCAGGTCGTCGATCACCAGCACGTCGATGCCACGCAGCGCTTCCTTGAAGGCAAGCGCGGTCTGCGTCTTCAGAGCAGTGACAAAGCCGTACATGAACTTTTCGGCCGTCAGATACAGAACCTTGCGTTCGTTGCCGGAGTTGCCGGCCCAGGTGACGGCCTGCAGCAGATGGGTTTTGCCAAGGCCGACCCCGGCGTGAATGTAGAGCGGGTTGAACATCACGCTGTCGCCGCGGCGGCCTTCGGCGACCTGCTTGGCGGCGGCATGGGCGAGAGTATTCGAGCGCCCGGTAACGAAGCTTGCAAAGGTCAGGCGCGGATCGAGCGGCGAGCCGCCGAGCGCCTCGTGATTGTTTGCAACGGGAGCTGATGCGCCAGAGCGCATGTCGGGCAACGCGCGCGACTCGCGCACTTCGGTGCGGCGAACTTCCGGCGCAGGCGCAGCGGTTTCCTTGACGACGGGCGGCTGGCGCATCGCTGTGCGAACCGTGACGTCAATCCGGCTGATCTCCGGCAGTTCGGCTTGCCAGCACGTCAACACGCGCTCAGCGTAATGGGCCTGAATCCAGCTTTTCAAAAAGCGCGTTGGAACGGACAGATGAACGCTGCTTTCTTGAACGCTCTCAAGATCCATGCGCGCGAACCAACTGGAGTACACATCCTCTCCAACGCTCGAGCGAAGCCGACCTTTTACGCGAGACCAGCGATCCTGTTCGATTTCTGACATTGTTCTAACGACTTCCAATTGAGAGTAGTTCAAGACAGTTCTTGTCTTGTCGAAGATGCATTGCGTGACGCCTTAGTCACGAATGGCTGCTTCCAGTCACAGGTCTTCCCTGGCGGCCGTGCGCCGCTGTCAGACCAATGATGGAAGTGTGGGTGGCTAGATCGTTCTCGACGTCAAACTGAGGGGGGATCGAGGGGGCTCCGCGCCATCTGGAGCACTCGGCTCTGCGTTGGGCAAATCTGCAGCGAGGTCCCGCGTCGTGGCATTTCTGTACATCAAAAACCTCCCCACCTGAAGCGGCTGAACCGCACCAAGCTGCCATCACATCCGCACAAGAGCCGACGTGTTGCCGCTCGTCTTGGGATCAAGACGAACTGAACGCATCGGTTACTCAGACTACTCGTTACTTGAGCCCCAAACCCTCATCCAACGTCCCCTATTACCCAGGTCGCGTATCAAACGTCTCTGCTTGTTACTCTGTCTTTAGCACCACTTTGTGGGCTTCAGATTACATACAAACAAAGCTCGTCTATTCCCACAACGCTATGAGTTATGACCTCATAATAACCCGGATAGTCCGCTAACAAACATACTGAGTAGCACGTCTGTTTCGCTTGGCGCTCAGATCGCGCTGATCTGAAGAGCCGTTGGCGTTGCGGACCATTAAAGAAATACACCATGGCCGCTTTCTCGCAATGGAATTGATTTTGCTCGGACGCCACGAAAATTTCATCAGCTCGCTCGATTCCGGACACAGCCGTTTAAGGTTTGCAGCAAGGTTTTGAATCATCGGATGGATTCGAATTGCGCGGGGTTCCTGCGGTGGTCCGGTAAGCTGAAAATATATTCATAAAACCGTCAAGTTGGGGACGACGCGTTTCCTGAATCCAAAATGCCTACCCTCGCTATGTCGCTAAGTATCTGTTCTATAACAGCTTTCTCTGTGCGTTGAGTCAGGGTAACTCTTTCGGCGGCAGTCACGTAATGGGCTCCGACCAGTTGATTTTTGAATCGATTGGGCGGTTGGTCCCTGGCCCGTCAAAATGGCCTGCCGAATTCACTCGGGGGTAGGCCGGGCGAGTAAGGCGCAAGCAATGCGGGCCCCTTCTGATGGTTTAGCGCGGGCGTGAATCAACAGTTAGTTGTGTCTGTTAAGGATAGTTCGGCGGTGCGCTCGGGCGAGACTTGCTGCCGCCCTGCAATACGTTGCGTCTGCTGCCGGACGCTCGCCCGCACCTTGTATAGTGACGAAACCAGCGCGCTTGTTGTTGACCGCTCATTCAAACGGAAAGTGGGACGTCAGCGGGAAACCGGCGCTCAACGGTGCAAGTGCAGTCGCCAACAAAAAAAGCCCAGCGCGAGGCTGGGCTTTTTGCAATTTCTGATGCGGTCAGCGTCCGTCCAGTATGGCGTCGCCGGATGCCGCAGCTTCGCGTGATCAGGCCTGAGCGGCGAGCTTCGCGATGGCCTGGCTCAGGCGGGATACCTTGCGGCTCGCCTTATTGCGGTGAAGGATGCTGTTCTGGGCAGCCTTCATCAGTTCGGGCTCCGCCAGCTTCATCGCCTTCAGCGCTGCTTCGCGGTCGCCAAGCTTGATCGCTTCTTCGACGCTGCGAACCGTGCCGCGCATCTTGGTGCGGCGGGCCTTGTTGACGATGGTGCGGCGGGCAATCTTGCGCGTCGCCTTCTGGGCGGAGGTGGTATTGGCCATAGTCTCTCAAATCCTTCAGCAGCGGCCCGTCGTGGGCGACCGGGCTGATTGTGGTCTGCCGTTCAACGCGGCCGACGCTGATGTTTCGGGTGTTCCTGAATGGCTCCCTGCGGGCGCACGACCAAACGGCGCGCACCAACAGACAAGCCGGCAGCAGGGGACACCCGCCACCATCTGGCAGCCCTTATAGTGAGGCAAATGTTGACCGTCAACGACTTCCACGGAGCTTTCGTAACCGGTGCTACTCGCGAGCGGTAATATGCAGCGCAGTTGAATTTGCCCGGCGGGAGGTCTAATCGGTTGCTCTGGCGGATATGAGAGGAAGCAGCATGGTTCGAGGCGTTTTTCGGCTGTTGGGCCTCCTGCTGCTGGTCGGCGGGTTCATCTTCTTTGTCTATGACGGCGCGCGCTCGATCGCCGACCAAGCGCTACGAATGACGCTCGCCGGCGAATTCTGGAACGAAATCAATCAGAACAGCCAGGCATCGGCTCAGGCTTGGCTTGAGAGTGTGGCGCCCGGAAGCTGGAAGTTCCTCGTCGGCGGTGGTTTTGTCCCAGCCGGTTTGCGCGGTTCTTGCCGCTGCAGGGCTGATCTTGCTGGTGCTGTTCCGCGCGCCGCGGCCACTGATCGGCTATTCGCGCAGCTAACTGTCATCGTTGGGCTGCCATCGCGCGGCGCATCGCCTATATTATGGCCATAGCCAGCATTTGGCTGGATGCGCTGTCGCGATACGACGAGATTGCGCTGCTGACATTTGTTCAGCGCAAATAACGGAGGGTTCGATGTTCTTCTCCCGCAAGCCCCTGACGATTCCTTCGCCTGCCGACGCCCTGCCAGGACGCGCCACGGCGATTCCGACAGCCTCACGACATTTTGTGAATGGCAATTCGCTGCTGCCGCCCTATCCGCAGGGCATGGAGCTGGCGGTGTTTGCACTCGGCTGTTTCTGGGGCGCCGAACGGAAGTTCTGGCAGCTTGGCGATGGCATCTATTCCACCGCAGTCGGTTATGCCGGTGGTCACACGCCGAATCCGACCTATGAGGAGGTTTGCTCCGGCCAAACCGGGCACACGGAAGTGGTGCTGGTGGTGTTCGATCCGAAGGTCATCTCCTACGAGCGACTGCTGAAGACCTTTTGGGAAAACCACGACCCGACCCAGGGCATGCGCCAGGGCAACGACATCGGCACGCAGTATCGTTCAGCGATCTATACCTATAGCGATGCGCAGCGTGACGCTGTGGCGAAGTCGAAGGCCGCTTTCCAGCAGGCCCTCTCGGCCGCCGGCCTTGGCGCGATCACAACCGAGATCGCCCCAATCGGCCCGTTCTATTTCGCCGAAGACTATCACCAGCAGTATCTGGCGAAGAACCCGGGCGGTTATTGCGGTCTAGGTGGCACAGGCGTCAGTTGCCCCATCGGCGCGGGTGTCGCGGCCTGACGGCAGCGGTGTACCTTAGCCGCTCATAACTGGCGGCGTTTCCCTCGCATGAAACTCTAAATTAACCATATCGTCGCACAACGAACCTGTCCGCAAAGAGGAAGTGTTCTGTGTCTGTTGTGCGCGCGATTGGATGTTCAGTAGTTGCAACGCTGGTTGCGGTAGCACTAGCCGGATGCGTCCGTTCGCCCAGACCCACCATCGCGCCGCAGCCGGCAAGCCTCGACAGTCAGGTCTACGGCGAGCAACGCGGCGTCATCGTCGCGGCCAAGCCGGGCTACGGCCCGCCGCGCAAGGGCACCCCGTTCCGCGATTACGACGAACCCTATCGCCTCGACACCGGCGACCGATTGCGCGTGGTGGTCTACGGCCAGGACGGACTGACCAATACCTATTCCATCGACGCTGCCGGCATGATCACGCTGCCGTTGATCGGCGTGGTGCCAGCACGCAATCAGACGCCCGCCTCGTTGTCGAAAGTGATCACCGCAAAGCTGCGCAACGGTTTTATCCGCGAGCCATCGGTTGCGGTTGAGGTCGAAAGCTATCGTCCCTTCTTCATTCTTGGTGAAGTCGCTGCGCCCGGCCAATATCCCTATGTGCCGAACATGAGCGTGGAAAGCGCGATTGCCGTGGCGGGCGGGTTCGGGCCACGCGCCAAGCGCGACGAAGTCATCGTGACGCATGTGTCAAAGGATGGGCCGGTGCGCGAAGTTGTACCGCTCGGTACACCGATCACGCCGGGCGATACCATTCAGGTCGGCGAGCGCTGGTTCTAAACACGCCACCAAGTTGAAACCGAAGCGGCGGCATCAGCAGATGTCGCCGTTTTTGTTTGTGTGAGCCGCACAATGATCCGCCATTCGGATTCGCGCCTATCGTTGTTGTGAAGAGTGTGTAAGCTCGTCATCAGCGAAACATCGCTCATCTCGCCGCAATGCGAAGAGATGCAACAAAAAAAATCCGGAGGAAGTTGTGAAGCTGTTCCTTTCGAACTTGCTTGTGCGCACTGCCGCAATCGCAAGCGTGACTGCGGTCGTCGCCATTGCTGCGTCGAGTCTTGGTATCACACCGGCGTGGACGCAAGACTATCCTGATCGCCGCATCACATTTGTGGTGCCTTACCCTGCCGGCGGAGCGACCGACGTTGCGGCGCGCCTGCTAGCTAACAAATTGCAGGAGGCGTGGAAGCAAACGGTCGTGATCGACAACAGGTCTGGCGGCGCCGGGGTCGTCGGCAATGACTTCGTCGCGAAATCCGCGCCTGACGGCTATACGGTTCTGGTCGCCATCACCCAGATCATCCAGGCGCCGGCGCTGGGTCAGAAGGTTCCCTACGATCCGTTCAAGGATTTTGAGCCGGTCACCAATGTTGCGCTATCAACGCTGGTGCATGTCGTGCCGGAATCGAGCCCGGCGAAATCAGTCAAGGACTTGATCGCGCTGGTCCGCAACAAGCCGAATGGCAAGATGGCCTATGGCACATTCGGCCACGCCACCAGCTCGCATTTGTATAGTGAGCTGTTTCGCAAGAAGGAGAACCTCGATCTCGCGCATGTGCCCTATCGTGGCGCTGCGCCGCTGCTGAACGATCTGCTCGGCAATCAGGTGACGTCAGCCTTCATCGACTACACAACCGGCAGCCCGCAGATCGAAGCAGGCAAGTTGCGACCGCTGGCGGTGACCGGCGAACAGCGCCGCAGCGAAATGCCCGATGTGCCGACCATGATCGAACTTGGCTATCCGGAGTTCGGGCCGCAGGGCTGGGTTGGCGTGTTCGTCCCCAAGGGTACGCCAAAGCCAATCGTTGACAAGCTGGCGGCAGAGCTGGCGAAAATCATCGCCTCGCCGGAGGGACAGGCCGGGCTGAAGGCTGTGCGGCTGCTGCCGGTTGGCAATAGTCCCGCTGAGTTCGCTAAGCAGCTCAAGGTCGAATACGGCATGTGGGCGGAGATCGGCAAGGCCGCCGGCATCCGGATCGATTAACGCGGCATATCTAGCCGCGTTCGCCTCACGTCAAGCAACAGCGCGAGCCGATCGGGTCGCGCTGTTGCTATGAACACGCCATGGCGCGCTAACGCATGTACATTGGCGGCAAGCCGGGCGGACGGCAGCCCGCGCGGATGCACCGACGACAGCCGTCATCGCCACCTGCGCGGCATGGCGTCGGTCCGCAGGAAGGGCAGCGAAGGGATCGATGCTCATGCGTGGTTCGTGTCCGATGCGCCGACCGGGGCCTACCGTTTTGTTAGCGCAAAGAAAAAATGTACTTAGCGCAAATGCGCGGCGAAAAACGCCAGGCTGCGTTCGCGGGCGAGCGCAGCGCTTGGCGCGTGATAACTGGCGCGCTCGTCACAACCAAAGCCGTGCTGTGCACCGGGGTAGATGAAGACTTCCACCTCGGGCCGCTTGGCTTTGATGGTTTCGACATCCGTCAGCGGAATGCCGGTATCGCGCTGGCCGAAGTGGAGCTGCGTCGGCGCCTTCGGCGCATCGTCGGCGAAACGCACAATCGCCCCGCCGTAATAGCCGATCGCGGCGCTGAGGCCGGTCAGTTGCGTGGCGGCGTTGTAAGCGACGCTGCCGCCAAGACAGTAGCCGATCACGCCGACGGGACCGGCAGTCGCCGCCACATCAATCGCGGCCTGGGTATCGCGCAGCATTGCCGCCCAATCCGGATTGGCGACGAACTTGCGGGCGACAGCAACTTCGTCGGGCGTATAGCCGGATTGAAAGTTGGGCTCGATGCGGTCGAACAATGATGGTGCGATGGCGACATACCCATCCGCCGCAAAGCGATCGCAGACGTTGCGGATATGATGATTGACGCCGAAGATTTCCTGAATCACGACGATCGCGCCTTTGGGCTTGCCAGAGGGATCGGCGCGATAGGCGCCGAGCTTGAAGCCGTCCGATGCGATCAGGGTCAGATCCTGTCCCATGTCCTGTCTTCCTGTGCTGAGTGCAGCGGCTTACCGCGTATGATGGGCCTGCAGGTTGGCTCACTGCCACGGCCAGTGGTTGCCCCAATCGCCCTTCCAGCCGGTGAGGCGATCGCGGCGGAACTTCAGAAACAGCCGGTCCGCGCGCGCGAAGTAACCGCTGCCGCCGACATCGCGAATGGCGAGCAGGATCTCGTCGCCGGGTCGTCCGCTGATATAGGCCAGCGGCGCGCCCAGCGCTGTCGCGGCGTCGACCTTGCTCATGCCGAACGCCAGCGGCACATTATTGTTGAGGCTGCTTTGCATCGTGCCCGGCGGGCTGCGCAGCTCGCCAGCGCCCGCCGATGCAATGGCAAGCATGGCGAAGGCTGCGGCAAGCGGCATGATGCGGGCAATGGGCAGGGGCACGCAAATGATCCTTACAGCGGTGGGCGCGTGCAGCCGAAGCCGCCGCGCGCCGAGCCTAGCGCAACATGCCCCGGACGCAAAGCCAGCAGTGGCGCATCAGGCAAGCAGCTTGCGCAGTTCTGCCTTGGCGACCTTCTCCAGCGTCGAGCGCGGCATCTCGTCAACAAAGCGCACCTCGCGCGGCACCTTGAAGTTGGCCAGCTGTTGCTGGCATGCCGCCAGCACCTGATCGTGCAGGTTCGGCGGCAGGGCTGCCACGCCGGCCTCCGGTATGATGAACACGACCGGAACCTCGTCGAGCATGTCGTGTTTCTTGGCGACCACCGCCGCTTCGCGCACGCCCGGCACCGTGCTGACGACCTGTTCGATCTCGGAGGCAGCGACGTTTTCGCCGCCGACCTTCAGCATGTCCTTGGCGCGGTCGCCGAACCTGATGAAGCCGCCATCCAGCAGCGTGACGCGGTCGCCGGTCAGGAAGAAGCCGTGCTCGTCATAGCTGTCGCGGGTAGCGGCTTCGTTGTGCAGGTATTCCTTGAACAGCGACAGGCCGGGAATGCCCTTGATCGCCAGGTTGCCGGTCTCGCCGGGCCTCGTGGCGTCGCCGTTATCGTCGGTGATACGGATGATATATTCCGGCGCAGCGCGGCCGATCGTCATCGGCGTGTTGGGCTGGTCGATCTCGCCGACGATGCCGTGGGTGATGGTCTCGGTCATGCCCCACCAGCCGATGATCTTGACGTCGAACGCCTTGGCGACCGGCGGGTCGCAAGCCGCCGCGCCCCAATAGCGGAAGCCGTGGCTTTTCGGAATCTCGCGCTCCAGCAGCGCGCGGATGCAGAACGGGATCACCGACACCCATGTTGCGCCATGCTCTGCGGCGACAGTCCAGAACCGGCTCGCCGAAAAGCGTGGCTGGATGATGCAGCTGCCGCCGACCCACAGGCTCGCGAGCATGGAGTAGGCCAGCGCATTGGTGTGGAACAGCGGCAAGTGGACGAGATGCACATCGCTGGCGTGCAGGTCTTCATGTGCCGCATTGATCTTCGCGCCCCACAGCGCGTTGGCGTGAGTCCACAGTACTGCCTTGGGTCGCGACGTCGTGCCCGAGGTGTATTGCACGCTGCACGGGGCCATCGGATCGATGGGCCGGCGCGGGCGGTTGGCACTGTCGCCGAACAGGTTGTCGAACCGATCGGCCTTCGGGATCGCATGGGAAGCTGGTGGCGCGACGCCGCAGTCCGTGGAAGTGACGGCGATCCAGCGCAGGTTCGGGCAATTGGCGGCGACGAGTTCGGCATAGGCCGGCTGGGTGATCGCGGCAACCGCGCCGCAATGCCCGGCGAAATAGTTGATCTCCGCAGCGGCCGAGCGTGTGTTGGTGGTGACGGCGACAGCGCCAAGCTCAACGCAGGCGAACCAGGCCATCAGCATCTCGGGACAGTTGTCGAGATGGATCAGCACATAGTCGCCCGGCTTGACGCCGCGCGCGACGAGGCCGGCGGCCAGTGCGCCGACACGATCGTGGAACTCGCCGTAACTCCAGACTCGAGCGGGCAGGTCGAACGGGGCCCAGATGATGAAAGGGTGATCGGTCCGCACCATGGCGCGCATGCGCAGCAGTGATGGCACATCCATGCCGGCGAACGGGCCGACGATCCCTTGCGGTGCAGCGATGACAGTCATGAATCCTCCCGGCGCGTACTGCGGTTCGCCCGGTTTTGTCCGGGCTTGTGTCTCGCCAGCAGCGGCTCTTGTTTGTTGCATTGATAGTTGTGCCATCACGGACGGGCGGGGGCAATGTCTCAGTCGGCGAGGCGTGGCCCCGCATTCGCGATCGGATCATCGCACGAAGATGCGCGCCGGGGTCGTGTCACACCCGTTTACTGGGAACTATCATGCAGTGCGGCATGAACAGTTTGCCGCACAGCTTACTGCACTATTGTTTGATCTGAGGATGTGTTGTCAATTCACTGCATGCTGACCGCGCGCCAAGTCGCGGCAGTTTGGAGGAATACGAATGGTTACACGACGTGCCGCGATCGGTCTGGTCGCGTTAGGATTCGCTTCGTTCGCTTCAACTACATTCATGTCAACTACAGGAGCAGTGGCGCAACAATATCCCGCCCGCGCGGTGAAATGGGTGGTGCCTTATCCGCCCGGCGGTGCGACTGATATCGTCGCACGCCTGATCGGTCATCGCCTGTCAGAGCGGCTTGGTCAGCAATTCATCATTGAGAACAAGCCGGGCGCTGGTAACAACGTTGGCACTGATTCCGTCGTCAAGTCCGAGCCGGATGGCTACACATTGTTGCTGGTCAATCCGGCGAATGCGATCAACGCCTCGCTCTACGCCAAGCTCAACTTCAACTTTATCAATGATATTGCGCCGGTGGCGGGCATCACCCGGGTGCCGAACGTGATGGTCGTGCCGCCAAACTTCCCGGCCAAAACCGTGACGGAGTTCATCGCCTATGCCAAGGCCAACCCCGGCAAGGTCAATATGGCGTCGTCGGGCAACGGCACGTCGATCCATCTATCGGGTGAGTTGTTCAAGGCGATGACGGGCGTTGATATGCTCCACGTGCCCTATCGTGGTTCTGCGCCTGCGATCACCGATCTGCTCAGCGGCCGGGTCCAGGTGATGTTCGATAACATGCCGTCCGCGATACCGCATGTGAAGGCGGGGACCTTGCGGGCCATGGCAGTGACCACGGCGCAACGCTCGGCAGAGCTGCCGGATGTGCCAACTGTCGGCGATACGGTGAAGGACTATGAGGCCAGCGCCTGGTTCGGTGTAGGTGTGCCGAAGGGCACGCCGCGCGCGGTGATCGATGTGCTCAACAAGGAAGTCAACGCCATCCTTGAGGAGCCGGAGATCAAGAAGCGCCTCGCCGAAATGGGCGGCATGACGTTGCCAGGTACGCCTGAGCAGTTCGGCGCCGTGATCAAGTCCGAGACCGACAAGTGGGAAAAGGTCGTCAAGTTCGCCGGCGCGCGCGTCGAATAGGCCATCCAGCGCGACCGCAGCCTGATGACCTCAGGCTGCGGTCGTGTACTTCTCTTCGAATTAACTCAGTTTGGTTTGGTCGCGAACCAGATCACGTGGCGGGCGCGGCCACGGCTGCCCGAGGCGTCGACGTTGACCACTTCAGTGGTGAAGCCGGCCTTGCGCAGGCGCGCCGTGAACTTGACGTCCTGCCCTGATGACCAGACCGACAGCACGCCGCCGGGGCGCAGCGCATCGAAAGCCGCGCGCAGTCCTGTTGCATTGTACAGCGCGTTGTTGCCTTCACGCACGAGACCTTCCGGGCCGTTGTCGACGTCGAGCATGATCGCGTCGTAGCTGTTGCGGCTGGTGCGGATCACCGTGTTGACGTCGGTTTCGCGCAGGGTCACGCGCGGCTCATCCAGACATCCATCGAACATCTCGGCCATCGGGCCGCGGCCCCAACGCACAATGGCGGGCACCAGCTCGACAACGGTGATGCGCGCATCGGGCGGCGTGACCTTGAGGGCGGCGCGCAGCGTGAAGCCCATGCCGAGCCCGCCGATCAAGATGGTCGGTTTCGGCAGTGCCTTGATGCGAAAGCAGGTCAGCGTCGCCAGCGCTTCCTCGGAGCCGAACATGCGGCTGCTCATCAACTCGTTCGCGCCGATCTTGATGGTGAACTCGGTGCCGCGCTGCATCAGGCGCAGGGTCGCGTCGCTGCCGGGAACCGGAGTGGTGTCGAGCTGAATCCAGGGAAGCACGGTGAAACTTTCAGCTTGAGGAGCAGTTGGCGGCAAGGCGCGGCCGGTGTGCGCTGGTCCTAACCTCGGTCGCGGGCAGGGTCAACCAAGCTCGACCGTGTCAAAGCCAATGCAAAGTCGCCAGCGCCAGCACAATGTAACGGCCAGCCTTGGCCAGCGTCACCAGCGTCAGGAAGCTAGGCAGGGGCTCGCGCAACACGCCGGCGATGACTGTCAGCGGATCGCCAACGATGGGCACCCAGCTGAGCAACAGGGACCATTTGCCATAGCGTTGATACCAGCCCGAGGCGCGCGCCAGCGCCCTGTCGTCGGCGGGGAACCAGCGGTGATGCCGGAAACGGGTGATGCTGCGGCCAAGCCACCAGTTGATCAGCGATCCCAGCACATTGCCGAAGGTGGCAATGGCGACAGCCAGCCAAGGCGTATAGTCCGTCAGTAGCAGCGCCACCAGCGCCGCTTCGGATTGCATCGGCAGGATCGTGGCGGCGATCAGGGCCGCCAGAAACAATCCGCCATAGGCGGCAAGCGTCGACATGACGGGCGGATTCGTTCTCGCTGGAAATCACAGGCAGGAAACAGCGCGAAGCTGTCGCGCGTGAAGTGGTAGAGGGCCGGTGGCTGCAGGTCAATTGCGCGTTGCAAGCACGCAGCTAGTTGGCGACCCGGTTGCTCCAGGTCGCGCCATCGACGCCGTCGAGCGCGCCAAGTTCGTTGGTGACGCGGTCGAGCTCGGTCGGGTCGACAGACTGGCTGACCAGCGTCGCGGTGATTTCGACGCGATCGTCGCCGAGATGAATCACCCGCGTCTCGCTGACCGGATATTTGGCCTGCTCCAGTTTTTCGACCAGAGTCTCGCGCAGCTTGAGCAGTTTGCGCGTGGCGGTTGTCAGCACGACATCATAATGCGCTTCGGAGCTGAGCTCATTCAGTGGCGCGCGGTCAATCGCATTGGAGATCGGGCGCAGCAGCGTATTGGCGCCGAGCACGAAGGCCGTCAACAGCGCACTTTGCGCGATCATATCTGCGCCCGCGCAGGCGCCGACGGCAGCGCAGGCCCAGAGCGTGGCGGCGGTGTTGAGGCCGCGCACGTTGAGGCCTTCCTTCATGATCGCGCCCGCGCCAAGGAAGCCGATGCCCGACACGACATAGGCAATCACACGCACCGCGCCTTCCTCCTTGCCGAGGTGAAACGCGAGATCGACGAAGGCGGCAGCGCCGACTGCCACCAGCACGTTGGTGCGCAGCCCGGCGCTGCGCTGGCGGTACTGCCGTTCCGCGCCGATCAGCGTTCCCATGATGAAAGCTGCAACCAGGCTGACGAAGGTGTCAAGGAATTCTGAGAGCACGAAGGTGTTGACGAAAGTCATTGAGGCCCTGTCGGTCTGGCGGGAGCAGTCGCAACGTCGTCGGATGGTTCAATCGGTAGCGCTATTCGTGACAAAGCGGTGACACAGCACCAGCAATGTTCGGACATTCGTCAAGCCGAACTGTTCGGTCAGGCACTAGCAGATCGCTGTGGCGTCGTCGAGTTTTGCGAGGCGCGCATGACATTCCACCAGCGGCGTGGTAGATGCGGCGCACACGCCAGAGATCTGCGCCGCGAGGTATCGAACGTTGAAAATTGTCCTGACCGGAGCATCAGGCTTCATCGGTCGCTGGCTCGTGCCGGAATTGGCCGCCAAAGGCGCGTCGCTGCTGCTGGTCGGACGCGATCCCGAGACGTTGGCGCGGACCTTCCCTGATCAGCAGACCTGCAGTTACGACGATCTGGAACACAAGGCAGCGGGCTACGACTTGCTGGTTCATCTCGCCGCGATCAACAACGACGCGCAGGCCACCGAGCAAGATTTTCAGCGCGTCAACGTTGCGCTCCTGCTTGATGTCGCCGCCAAGGCGAAGCGCGCAGGTATCGCGCATGTGATCAATCTGTCCTCCATCCATGCCCTGGATTCGTCCAACACCTCCGCCTATGCCGCAAGCAAACGCGCCGCTGCGGCTCGTCTGCAAGAGATTGATGGGCTTCGCACCACGACGCTGTATCTGGCCGCGGTCTATACCGACCGCTGGGCCGGGACACTCGGCGTTCTCAACAAGCTGCCGAAACCTTTGGCTTCCGCCGCGTTCGCTTTCGCCGCTGCCGTGAAGCCGACACTGTCAGCGGCGCGCCTTGCTCGCTACCTTTTACAGGCGCCGCCGCCAGAGGCTGGTCATGCCGAGGACATCCTGTCGGACGGGCAGGACGATAATCTGGTCTACAAAATTTGGTCGCGGACGCTGGATCTCGCCGGCGCTGCATTGGTCGTCGGGCTGCTCTGGTGGCTGCTCGCGATTGTCTGGCTGATTGTGCGCCTGCAATCCTCCGGCCCGGGGATCTTCGCGCAGGAGCGGGTCGGTCGTCATGGCCGTCATTTCACCTGCTACAAGTTCCGCACCATGGCTGTCGGGACGCAGCAGGCCGCGACGAACCTTGTGCCCGCCCACGCCGTGACAGGTATCGGAAAATTTCTCCGACGCACCAAGATCGATGAACTGCCGCAGGTCTGGAACATCATCCGCAACGAGATGAGTTTCGTCGGGCCGCGCCCCTGCCTGCCGGTGCAGGTCGAGTTGATCGAGGCGCGGCGCGTGCGAGGGGTGCTGGCGCTCAAGCCCGGTATTTCAGGCCTTGGCCAAATCCAGGGTGTCGACATGAGCGACCCGGTTCGCCTTGCGCGTTTGGACGCGCG
Source organism: uncultured Alphaproteobacteria bacterium (assembly GCA_963717905.1). Classification (GTDB taxonomy): domain Bacteria; phylum Pseudomonadota; class Alphaproteobacteria; order Rhizobiales; family Xanthobacteraceae; genus Tardiphaga. Next base: position 245,107 of record CAVQXM010000006.1, on the reverse strand, counting down.
CTACGGCAAGCTGCAGTCGATCACGCTTGATTTGAAGATCATTTTGGCCACGATCGTCGGTAAGGGGCAGGGGGACAACGTCGATACGTCAAGCGCCTAGGTAACCCACTGCGGTGATGGCATGATGCTCCCGCCGGAAGCCTGCCCTGTCCTCAACTTGCTGGATTTGGATGGTTTTTCACTGTACGAAGCGTCAAAACCGGCGATCGCGCCGACTCGGCTAACGATGTTGGGTCAAGACATGCCCGCTCGACCAGCCCAGCTTATCAGGAATCATTGATGAATCTGACCGGTCAGAAACTAGCGATTATCGGATTGGGATATGTCGGCCTGCCGCTGGCTGTCGAGTTCGGCAAGCAGATGAATGTTGTTGGTTTCGACATCAACAAGGCCCGGATCGACGAGCTCAGGCAGGGCAAGGATAGCACCCTCGAGGTGCCGCATGATGAACTGGCGCTAGCAACTGGCCTGTCCTTCTCCGGCGAGCCCGGCGATCTCTCCGCGTGCGGCGTGTTCATCGTCACGGTCCCGACGCCAATCGATCGCGCCAATCGGCCAGATCTGACTCCCCTTGAGCGCGCCAGCGAAATGGTTGGCAGCGTCATGCGCAAGGGCGCGGTCGTGATTTATGAATTGACGGTCTATCCCGGCTGCACCGAAGAAGTCTGCGTTCCGCTGCTCGAGAAGCATTCGGGCATGACGCACAACGTTGATTTCTTTACCGGCTATAGCCCGGAGCGTATCAACCCCGGCGACCACGCGCGTCGGCTGCCGTCGATCCGCAAGGTCACCAGTGGCAGCACCGATGCGGTCGCCGAAGCGGTTGATCAGCTCTATGCAAAGATCATTACCGCTGGCACCTATAAGGCCAGCAGCATCAGGGTTGCCGAAGCTGCGAAGGTGATCGAGAATACCCAGCGCGATCTCAACATCGCCTTGATGAATGAGTTGAGCCTGATCTTTCATCGCCTCAATATCGATACGCTGGAAGTTCTCGAAGCCGCTGGCACCAAGTGGAACTTCTTGCCATTCCGCCCCGGCCTGGTCGGGGGCCACTGCATCGGCGTTGATCCGTATTATCTGACGCACAAGGCGCAGGAAGTTGGCTACCATCCGGAAGTCATCCTCGCCGGTCGGCGCATCAACGATGGCATGGCGACCCACGTCGCCGATGAAACGATCAAGCTGATGCTGCGTGCGGGAAGCCCGGTGCTGAACAGCCGCATCCTTGTGCTGGGGCTCGCGTTCAAGGAAAACTGCCCGGACCTGCGCAACACCAAGGTGATCGATATCGTCAAGGGGTTGAAGACCTATCACGCGCAGGTCGACGTCTATGATCCCTGGATCAATACCGGCGATGCTCGCCATGAGTATGGTCTGGACTGCCTCGCAGAACTGCCGGCGGATAACACCTATGACGCAGTGATCGTCGCGGTCGCGCATCAGCAGTTTGTCGAGATGGGCGCGAGCAAGATCCGCGCTCTCGGCAAGAGCGACACGGTGATCTTCGATGTGAAGGGCATCTTGCCGACAGATATGGTGGACGGTCGGCTATGACATCAGCACAGGCTTCAAGCTACGCACAGGTTCTAAGCGAGCTTCAACGTAATCCTCGCGTCTGGCTGGTCACCGGCGTTGCCGGCTTCATCGGTAGCAATCTGCTTGAGACGCTGTTGCGGAATGACCAGCGCGTTGTCGGCCTCGACAATTTCGCGACCGGCCACCGCTCCAATCTTGAGACAGTGCAAACGCTGGTGTCGGCGGAGCAGTGGGCGAACTTCCGCTTCATCGAGGGCGACATCTGCAATCTTGATGATTGTCGGCGCGCCATGCTGTGGGAACAGACGAAGGTCGACTATGTGCTTCACCAGGCTGCGCTCGGCAGCGTGCCACGTAGCATCGCCGATCCGATCGCCACCAATCAGGCCAACATCAGTGGTTTCCTGAACATGATGGTGGCTGCCCGTGACGCCGGGGTTGCCAGCTTCACCTATGCCGCCAGCAGCAGCACCTATGGCGACCACCCGGCGCTGCCGAAGGTCGAGGATAACATCGGCAAGCCGCTCAGCCCCTATGCGCTGACGAAATATGTCAACGAGCTGTATGCCGATGTGTTCGCACGCGCCTACGGATTTCGCGCAACCGGCCTGCGCTACTTCAACGTCTTTGGAGCGAGGCAGGACCCGCGTGGCGCCTATGCCGCCGTGATCCCGACGTGGGTGTCCAAATATCTCGCTGGCGGTGAGCTGTTCATCAATGGCGATGGCACCACCAGCCGTGATTTCTGCTACATCGCCAACGCGGTTCAGGCGAACATCCTCGCGGCGACAAGTCCGAACGCCGAAGCGCTGGGGCAGGTCTATAACGTCGCCGTCGGCGATCGCACCACCCTCGGCGAACTCGCCGGCATGATACGCGCGGAACTCGACAAGCGCGTCGCGCTTCCCGAGACCCGGATCGTGCATCGCGATTTCCGTCCGGGGGATGTGCTGCATTCGCAGGCTGATATCGGCAAGGCGCGCAAGCTGCTCGGCTTCGCGCCGACTTACAACGTTGCGGAAGGGTTGGCGGAGACCATGGACTGGTACATCGCCCTGATGGGCGAGAACGCCAACGCCACCTGACATGAAACGACAGGTGGCGATCATTGCGGCACTTACCCTGGCGGCGCAATTTTCGGCGTTCATCAAGCTGTGGTTCACAGCGCGGGTGTTCGGCCTCGGGGCGGATCTCGACGGCTATAACCTCGCGCTTGTGCTGCCTGTCTTGATCTCGGGCTCCCTCTCCGGAATTGTCCAGACGGGCTTGTTTCCAGTCCGCGCAAGGCTCGCTGCAAGAAGTAACAGCGCCGAGGTCGCCGCTTTTGAGCGCGCTGTATTGCTGGCCGTCGTGGCGTTGGGCGTTCTGCTGTCACTCGGGCTTGCGCTGTCGTTCGATCTTGTCAGCCATTGGGTGATAGGGAACGCGCCTGCCCAGGTTCAAACGGCGTTTCGGGAAGCTTTCGCACCGCTGGCGGCCTTGCTTGCGCTCAATCTTTTGGGTGACTCAGCCGGCTACCTGCTCGCGATGCGAAACAGATTCCCAATTGCAGCGGCGGCGCCGATCGCCAACGGCCTGATTGGCGCGGCGATTCTGGCTGCCTCGCCAGAAGGCGGCGTGATGGTGCTGGTGGTGAGCACCCTTGTCGGTCTGGTCGTTCAGGTTGCGATCTGCGCGGTCAGCCTGCCGCGTGCAGGCCTCAAGCTGTTTGGACCGCTGCCGGGATTGTCAGCGTTCGCGCCCAAAGCGACCGATATGGTCAAGCTCGGCATACTTGCGTTTCCCGGCGTGCTGCTGGCAAATTTGGTCCTCAACCTGCCGCAGATCTGGATCACCGGATTCGGAGAAGGGGCGGTTTCCGCGTTCGGCTATGCGCTTCGCCTGCACCTCGCCATTGTTCAGCTTGTGATTATGGCCAGCGCGACTGTGTTACTTGCGCGATTGTCCGAGCTGGTATCGCTGAATCAGACACACGAGCTGGATCGTGTCATGCGAACAGCGTTGCTGGCTTCGCTCGGCGTTGGCTTCGCCGGGCTATTGGCGGTCTGGCTGGTGGGCGAACTGGTGCTCGGCATAGTTCTCGGCGGGCGCTTCACGCCTGAGGATGCGCACCGCGTCACGCATCATTGGCTGATCCTGACGGCGGGTTTACCTTTTGCGATCATCGGCGCTGTCTATTCCAAGCTCTGGCAGGCGCGTAGCAAGCCACTGCTTCTGGTGCTTGGCCCGGCTGCCAACCTCGCCGGCATGTGGGGCAGTTTCACCCTGGCGTCAGTTTATCTCGGTGAATATTCCGGCGCCGCCGCCATGAGCGTCGGGGCGGCGCTTTCAGCGATCATGGCGGTTGTGATCGAACGCTTGCTACGTCGAAGCGAGAGCGCCCATGACGGCGCTATTGCGTGATGGTTTTTTGAGAGAGTACGTCTGACGCATGGGAAAGCGGATACTATTTGTCATTGGATCATTGGATCTCGGCGGCGCAGAGAAACACGTCGCGAATTTGTGCCTTGCTCTCAAGCGAAGGGGCTGGCAACCAGAGGTTCAGGTATACGCAGCTGGTGGTCCGCTGACATCGCTGCTGACTGACAACGGAATTGCGGTTCACGCGACCACGTTGCCGCAGTGGCTGGCGCGGCTTGTGCGAAATCGCCGTTTGCGTGTGCGCATCATTCTTGTGCTGACATTCTTTGCGTTGCTTGCGCGCCTGTGGACCCGTCGTCCTGACATCATCCATTTCTTTTTGCCAGCGGCCTATCTGATGGGCGGCGTGGTATCCCTGCTGACGCCGGTGAAGGCCCGGATCATGAGCCGCCGGAGCCTCAGATGCTATCAGGATGGGCACCCGCTGCTCGCGCGGCTCGAGCGATGGCTTCATCCCAGAATGTCCCTGATTCTGGCCAACTCGCAGGCCGTCGCAGATGATCTTGTCGCGGAAGGCGTGAATCCGGAGAAAATCCAACTGCTCTATAACGGCATCGACCTCTCGCAGTTTTCGCAACCCAAAGACCGACGCGTGCTGCGCGCGGCGCTGGGTCTCGGCGACGACAATCTGGTGATGATCATGGTCGCCAACCTCATTCCCTACAAAGGGCACGCTGACCTGATCACGTCGTTGTCGATGATCAAGGATCGACTGCCGGAGGGGTGGGTGTTGCTGAATGTTGGCTACGATGGCGGCATCGGCAAGCAGCTTCAGGCGCTTGTTGATCAACATGGCCTGACAGAAAATATCCGGTTCCTCGGTTCGCGTACTGATGTACCTGACCTGCTCGGCCTGTCTGACATCGGCCTTCTCGTTTCGCACGAGGAAGGCTTCTCCAATGCCATCCTTGAAGGGATGGCGGCAGGCTTGCCAATGGTTGTGACCGATGTAGGCGGCAACAAAGAAGCTGTGCTGGATGGCCGAACGGGGTATGTCGTACCTGCGCGATCACCGTCCGAACTCGCGTCGGCGCTACTGCGGATGACGCAGTCGGCTGAGCGCACCGATATGGGCCGGCGTGGTCGCGAACGGGTCCTTGAACTGTTCTCGCTGGAAGCTTGTGTTGACGCCTATGAGCGGACGTATCGCGACCTTACGAAGACAATATAGCCGTGAGACACGTCCGTTGTTGTTGAGGGCGGATCATGCCATCGGTGGCTGGTCTGGTAGCTGAAGATGCTTTGAATGTAGAGGTGCCTCTGTGTGCGGCATAGTTGGATATCTTGGTCGACCGGGTGTTGGCCCAGCGAAGGGCGAGGCCACGCTGATCGCGATGGCGGCCGCCGTGGCGCACCGTGGTCCGGACGATCACGGCGCCTGGTGTGATCCGGAGCGCGGCATTGGGCTCGGCCATCGCAGGCTATCGATCGTTGAGTTGTCGGCGGCAGGGCATCAGCCCATGGCGTCCGCGTCCGGCCGTTACATGCTGGTGTTCAATGGCGAGATCTATAATCACCTGAGCATCCGTCTGGAGCTGGAAGGGCAGGGGCATCACGTCAACTGGCGCGGGCACTCCGATACGGAATCCTTGCTGGCCGGTTTCGACGCCTGGGGCATCGAGCCGACAATCACGCGCTGTCAGGGCATGTTCGCCTTCGGTGTCTGGGATCGTAAAGATCTGAGCCTCACGCTCGGACGCGATCGCGCAGGTGAGAAACCGCTATACTACGGCTGGCAGGGTACGGGCGCTGATCGTACACTGCTGTTCGGGTCTGAGCTCAAGGCGTTGCGCGCTCATCCCTCGTTCGAAGGCGCGATCAATCGCGACGCGATCACCCTGCTGCTACGCCACAACTATATTCCGGCGCCCTATTCGATTTATCAGGGCATTCAGAAACTGCCTCCCGCGACGCTGGCGAAGTTCGACGGCGCAAGCCCTGATGCACAGCCAGCGCCGGTCATGACCGAATTCTGGTCGTTCAAGGATATCGCCAAGCCTGACGTAAATTCATCGCGCTTTGGCGGCAGCCCGCAAGCGGCAGTCGATGAGTTGGACAAGCTGCTGCATTCGGTCGTGGATCAGCAGATGATGTCGGATGTGCCATTGGGCGCGTTTCTGTCCGGCGGCGTGGATTCCTCGACCATCGTAGCGATCATGCAGCGGCTCTCTGGCCGACCGGTTAAAACTTTCACGATTGGCTTCGAGGAAACGCGCTTCAATGAGGCGACCTACGCCAAGGCGGTTGCCGAGCATCTCAAGACAGAGCACACCGAGCTTTATGTCAGCGGGGCTCAGGCGCTTGATGTCATTCCAAAGTTGCCCAAGATCTATGACGAGCCGTTCTCGGATTCGTCTCAGGTGCCGACCTTTCTCGTTTCCGAACTGACACGGCAGCACGTCACGGTCGCTCTGTCGGGCGATGCCGGTGACGAGTTGTTCTCCGGCTATACGCGATACCAGGCCGCTGATGGCGTCTGGAACAAGCTCTCCGCCATCCCCAAGCCGCTCCGCCGATTTGGTGCGCAGGCGCTGACGCAGCTGTCGCCTGCAGCCTGGAACACGCTGGCCGGTCTTGTTCCACCTTTGAAGCGCCGCTACGGATCGAACTTTGGCGACAAGATTCACAAGGCGTCAGGCGTTCTGGCGAGTGCGTCAATTGATGATCTCTATCGCGGGCTGGTGTCGCATTGGCCTGATCCGGCCAGCATTGTGCTCGGCGCGACTGAGCCGCCAACCAAACTAACTGAGAACTGGTCGGGGCTCGGCAAGCTTCACCCCATCGAGCGCATGATGCTGCTCGATGCCATCAGCTATCTGCCGGATGACATCCTGACGAAGGTGGACCGCGCGGCCATGGCGGTCAGCCTCGAAACGCGGGTGCCATTCCTTGATCACCGGGTGATCGAATTCGCCTGGGGCCTGCCGCTCGATTACAAGATGCGCAATGGCGAGGGCAAATGGGTGCTGCGCCAGGTGCTCGACAAATACGTTCCGCGCGCCCTGATCGATCGACCGAAGATGGGCTTTGGCATTCCTGTCAATTCATGGCTGCGCGGCCCCTTGCGGGACTGGGCGGAAGAACTCCTGAGCGAGGAACGCTTGCGCCGTGAGGGCATCTTTGCGCCTGCGCCAATTCGCGAGAAGTGGCACGAGCATTTGAGCGGCGCACGCAATTGGGCCTATCATCTGTGGGACATTCTGATGTTCCAGGCCTGGTTGGAGAGTTTGGATGCCTAAACTGATCTTCCTTGTTAGCGAAGATTGGTACTTCGTCTCGCACCGCCTGCACCTTGCCGCCCGGGCGGTGCAGGAAGGCTTTGAGGTGAGCGTCTGTACACGACCAGGCAATCAGCAGAAAATAATTGAAGCGGTCGGCGCGACGGTCATTGCGTTCGAGCAGCAACGACGCGGGTTGAATCCGTTTGGGCTGTTGACGGAGGCCTGGCGTTTGTCGGCGATCTACCGGGCTGAGAAGCCGGACCTCGTTCATCACGTCGCGCTGCGATCGGTGGTGGTGGGCGAGCTGGCGGCGTGGCTCGCTGGCGTGCGCGGCCGCGTGTCGGCCATCACTGGCTTTGGCTATCTGTTCACTGGCGGCGGCCGGCGACCGCTCGCGCGCATTGCCCTTGAGAAGATCCTCCCGCGGCTATTGTCCAGAAGTCGGGTCATCGTCCAGAACGGCGACGATGCGTCAGTGCTGGCCACGATGGGTATCGCGCGGGATCAGATTCATCTGATCGCGGGGGCCGGCGTTGATGCCGAACGCTTCGCGCCGCGCCCGCATGCGCCGGGCCCTGCGGTTGTCATGCTGGCGTCGAGAATGCTGTGGGACAAGGGCGTTGGAGAATTTGTCGACGCTGCGCGCCAGCTGAAAGCTTCCGGTGCGCGGTTTGTTCTGGTCGGCATGGTCGACGTTGATAACCCGTCATGCATTCCAGAGGCGAAACTGCGCCAATGGGTCGCCGAGGGCGTGGTGGAATGGTGGGGCCATCGCTCCGACATGGCGGATTGTCTGAACGAGGCGGATATCGTCTGCCTGCCGTCATACCGCGAGGGGTTCCCCAAGGCCCTGCTCGAAGCCATGGCCTGTGGCAAGCCGTGCATTACAACCGACGTAACGGGCTGCCGGGACGCCGTGCGTCATGGCGACAACGGCTTGCTGGTGCCTGTGAAGGATGCACATGCGCTCGCCGGCGCGATGCAGGCCTTGCTGATGGACGCAGAGGCGCAACAGCGCATGGGCGCGCGTGGCCGGGCGCGGGTGCTCGAGGAATTCAGTCTCGAACAGGTGTCAAATGCAACATTTGACGTCTACCGGCAGGCCCTTGCGCGTTCCTGACAGCTTCGCGGCGCCGAAAAAGGTTCTTGTATACTCCGGAATGATGTAGGAGCGCGGGAGGGACGCGTGAAGACCGGGAGCAGGTGATGTGCGGCATTGCGGGGATTGTGAATTTCGATGGCGCACCGGTCTCGGGCGCTGCCATCGAGCGCATGAACGCGACGCTTGCCCACCGCGGGCCTGACGGCGAGGGCGTATGGCTGCGCGGCAATGTCGGTTTTGGACATCGGCGGTTGTCGATTTCGCGATCTGTCGGACAATGGCAAGCAGCCGATGGTGGACGCCAGAGCGGGCGTCACGGTGACGTTCAATGGCGAGATCTATAACGATCACAGCCTGCGTCAGCAGTTGTCAGCCCAGGCCGGCGCCACATTTGCGACGGCATGCGACACTGAAGTGATCGCCCCGGCCTATCGCCACTGGGGGCTGGATGCTTTTCTCAAGTTCGAGGGCATGTTCGCGCTCGCGCTGTGGGACGAGGTCAACGAACGGCTGATTCTGGCGCGCGACCCGATCGGCATCAAGCCGTTGTACTATTCGCAGGTTGGCAATTCGCTGCGGTTCGCCAGTGAAATCAAGGCGCTGCTGGTGCTGGACGATCAGCCCCGCACGTTGTCGCCGACCGCCATACACAGCTTCCTCGCTCAGGGATATCCTGGCCCGAAGCATTCGCTTATCGCCGAGATCCAGCCGCTGTCTCCGGGTTCGGTGCTGGTGGCCGATCGCAACGGCATCAACGTGACGCAATACTGGCGTCCGGAGCGGAAGGTTCGCTACACGGACCAGGCCGAGGCAATGGATCACTTTGCGACCCTGTGGCGGCAGGTGGTCGATGACTTGCTGATCAGTGACGTGCCGGTCGGGCTGCTGCTGAGCGGCGGCATCGACAGCGCTCTGGTTGCCGCTGCGCTCGACCGCAAGGACGGACTGAAGGCCTATACGGCGCGGTTTGACGATGCATTGTTCGATGAAACCAGCCTCAGCGCGGCATCAGCCAATCATGCCGGGATGGATCAGGTTTTCGTGTCGCTCGATCTGGCCGGGGACCTTGAGACGAAATTCCTCGATGTCGTCGCCAAGTCAGATGGTCAACTCGCAGATTCCAGCAGTCTGGCGTTTTACTCACTCTGTCAGCATGCCCGCGGGGAGGTCCCGGTTCTGCTGACTGGCGATGGCGCGGACGAGTTTTTCGCAGGATATGAGACCTATCGCGCGACGCGCATTGCCGCCTGTCTTGATCCGGTCGTTCCCGGCGCGTTGGCTGGCGGCATGGCCCGGCTCATTGCCGCCAAGGCAGACCTCAACCGCGGTCGCGCCAACGTCTGGGATAAAGCTGCGCGCTTCCTCGCAGGCATGGCCAATGGCAACGGCGTGGCGCACAGCCAGTGGCGACGCTACCTGTTTCCCGAGATGGCCGAGGGGCTGTACGGACCCGCCATGACCGGCCTTCATCGCAGCGTTGATCCATTAAGCGATTATAGCGACGCCTATCGCATGGGCGGCTCGGTCATGGATTCGGCTCTGCTGGCGGATCAGATCCATTATCTACCCGGCGATCTCCTGATGAAGTCTGACACCATGAGCATGGCGCATGGCGTGGAAGTGCGCGTGCCGTTTCTCGATCGGCGGATCATGGAGTTTGCGAACAGCCTGGATGTCAGCATGCTCAGTCCCATGCGGGGTCCGGACAAAAAGTTCTTGCGTGACGCGCTCGGGCGGGTGGGTTTGCCGGATCAGGTCACACGCGCACCCAAGCGCGGTTTCAACATTCCCATCGACGCCTATTTGCGCGGGCCGCTGCGTCCGCTCGGCGAGCGGTTGCTTTATCAAAACGCGGGACTGGTGGAGCCTTTCCTGCGCGCCGACGCCGTCCGCACACTCTGGCGCGCCCATCTCGACGGCGAGTTAAAGGCGAGCTACGTGATCTGGTCTATTTTGACTCTCGCCGCCTGGCGCGATATGGCGTCACTTTAACTTTTTCGAGAATTGACCCGATGGTCCAGAATTTTGAAGACATTTCAATCGTAATTCCCGCGTTCAACGAAGTGAACGGCGTTGGAAAGACGCTGGAGCATCTGGTGACGCATCTGCCAGGCGCGGAGATCATCGTCATCGACGATGGATCGTCGGATGGCACGCACGAAGTCATTCAGTCGTTCGCAAGTGTGATTTTAATTCGCCATGGCTTCAACCGTGGCTATGGCGCAGCTCTCAAGACCGGAATGATGCGCGCCTCGCGCAAGTTTGTCGCCTGGTTCGATGCGGACAATGAGCATCGCGTGTCGGATCTGATCGACATGGTCATGGCGATCCGGCAGGGCCGGCATGCGGCTGTCATCGGTCAGCGAACCAGCGGCGGCTCATCGGTGGTGCGCGGCGTTGGCAAGGCGCTCATTCTTCTGCTTGCGCGCACTCTTGGTTTCCGCGGCGGGCGGGATATGAATTGCGGGTTGCGGATCTTCAGCACGGAGATCATCAATCGTTACTTGCCGCTGCTTCCTAATGGCTATAGCGCTTCGACCACCAGCCTGCTGGTGATGCTGGAACGCGGCTATCCGGTCGGCTATCAGCAGGTTGAGCTCGGGCCGCGCATTGGCACCAGCAAGGTTACGCTGCGCGCCGGTTTTGCCTCACTTCTGCTGGTCATGCGCGTGATCATGCTGTTCGCGCCGATGCGTATTTTTCTGCCCTCCGCGATCACTCTGCTGCTGGTCGGTGCGGTCTACAGTCTTCTTGTTGCAATCATGCAGCACGGTGGCGTGCCAGTGCTGGGCATGTTCCTCATGCTCGCGGGGCTCATGGTCGGTATGCTGGGATTGATCGCCGATCAATTGAGCCAGTTGCGGCTCACCCAGTATGAGCTGGAGCGCCCTGACGAAGTTCGGTAATTTAGTCAGTGCACGTAGGGACCTGAAATACGGTCCGAGCAATATTGTTTTGGTTGTACTGTGCGCACCACGTTGGTCTCGCGCGTCAAACTGGTGCCGAGGAGCGTCGATTGGGACAGGCCGAGCATTACGACACGATTTTGAGTGACTATGAACGCCACTACTACGACGATTCTTCTATGGAGTATCGTCGGCGGTATATTTACTCGACGATGTTCGACGGGCTCGCGCTCAATGGCAAGCGCGTGGCTGAACTGGCTTGCGGCAGCGGATATAATTCGCGCGAATTCCTGAAGCTTTATCCGGATGCGGATGTGTTCGGTCTCGATATCTCGCCGAAATCGGTCGACGCCTATCGGCGCGAAGTCAACAAGCCCGGCTATGTCAGCGACCTGTCGGCGCGAAATGCCGAGTTGCCCGAGCCCGTTGATGCCGCTTTCGTCGTCGGCGGTCTGCATCACTGCGTCAACGATCTGCCGGCAACGATCGACAATCTTCGGCGTCTAATCAAGCCAGGTGGCGATCTGATCATGGTCGAACCGAACGCCGGCTTCGTCTTGAATGCCGTTCGCAATCGCTGGTACGCGGGCGACAAGTGGTTCCGTGATGAGGAGGAAGCTCCACTTCATCACGACGAGCTGCTGCGCCTCGCCAACGGAATGTTCGAGGCCGACCAGGTGACTTATCTGGGAGGGCCAGCCTATTTTATCGTTCTCAACAGCCTGATCTTGCGCATGCCGCATAAGCTGAAGCGCGGCCTGGCTGCTCCATTGTTCGCTATTGATAATCTATACAACAGGCTGCCGGGACGTTCACCGTTTCCCATGTTCATCGCCCGATGGCGCCGGACTGCTGACGACGGCTCATGCCCGACGTGACGCCCGCTGAAGCTGGAGATCGGCTGAAGCGGATGTTTCGCTACGGTTTGGTGGGGCTTGCCAGCTTCCTGATGTTCGCTGGGATTAGCGCGTTGCCCGTGTTGATCCCGGTCTTTCCGGCCCCAGTGGCGACGGCACTGGGCGTATTGGCTGCCGGGCTTGTTAATTTTTTCGGGCACAGGCATTTTACCTTCGCTAAAACCCGCTCCTTGAGCGAGAGTTTGCCACGTTATTGCTTGCTGGTCGGATTCAACTCCCTGTTAGCCGCCCTCATTGTGGGCGTGCTGTCAGGCGGGCTATCGATGCCGGTGGTGGCCTCTAATTTTGTAGGCCTCGTCGCCATCACCATCGTTTCCTATGTCGCACTACCCAGACTCATTGTTTGACCTCGCTCACCTGAACCAATAGCACGCGCGTTTACATTTTCGGGAAGTCGCAGCCTATGTCATCGAAGAACGCCATTACCCACGATGGAAGCTTGCCGCCGGATTGGGCGATCAAGCCTTCAAAAAGCATTCTGCAGGCCGGTTGGGATTTCATCGGTGCGCCGTTGCGGATGGTGCTCCTGCCCGACACCCGTAGCGAGCAGCTGCATCTGACATCGTTGCGTGCTGAGCGTTATGCGGCGGTGCTGCCTGAGTTACGCGGCAGGGTTCTCGATATTGGCGCAGGTGACAATGGTCTTCTGCGTCTGTATCGGCAGAAGCTTGAACGGGATCACGTCGATGATCCAAAAGCGGCGGAAAGCGTTGGCGTCGATGTGGTTGACTGGGGCGGCGACACCCTGACCATCACCAGTTCCGCCGAACTGCCGTTTCCTGACAACAGCTTTGACACCGTCGCGTTCATCGCCTGCCTCAATCACATTCCCGAACGGGAGGGCGCGTTGCAGGAAGCGCTGCGTGTGCTCCGTCCCGGCGGGCGGTTGGTCGCGACGATGATCGGTCGCCTGATTGGCGATATCGGTCATGCGATCTGGTGGTACAGCGAAGACAAGCACCGCGACGTCGCGCCGGGTGAGGTGATGGGGATCGACGACAAGGAGATGGCGCGGCTGATCAGGCAGGCGGGCTTCCCAGACTTGAAGATCACGCGGTTCGTTTACGGGATGAACTATCTCTACATCGCGGAAAAGAACTGAGCGCGAAAGACAGGGCAGGGGAAGTTTTGATATGCAGTGGGCCGCCGATACGCGCGTGAAGTGGGGCGGGATTATTTGCCTGCTGCTTGCGGCCTGCCTTTTGCTAATTGAGGCCGGGGGCTACCTGCCGCGGACCTCGGTTGATTTGATCCCGTCCTCTATCCTGCCGAACGACAACAACACTTATTCCTATCTGCTCCCGGCGGAGCGTTCGCCTCTGCCAGGTTTGAAACTGGAGAGTGATTCATCTTCAAATCCGTATCGATCACGTTTGAAGATCGCGGAGAATAATCAAGCGTTCGGGACGCCGCACAGTTTGCATGCTGACATCGCCGCTTTGGGCAGTGGGCGCTTCTCCCATTGGGGCAGCACGCTGTATTTTTCGACTTCGGACAACTCCGATCCGCGCACCAACGGTCGTCGCTACTCCGTGTCGAGCGTTTACGCCGCACCGGCCTGGATTGCGCCATTGCTCGTTTTGCTGGGCATGATGCTCCTTGCGCCTGCGCTCAACGCAAGCTCGAGCAAGGGCAGAGCTGACAGACTTGATGTCGCCTGCGTTGTCGGGCTGCTTGCGCTCGCTGGCGTGGAGATGTTCCTGCTCCTGAAGGCGAGCGCCATGCCAGTGATTGTGCCGAGCTCCGATGGCGGCAATATCTCATCCTGGGCCGCCGGCATGATCTATCCGGACCGGTTCGCGACCGATTTCCTTCTCGCGAACCCGTCCAATTACGCGTTTTACATTTCGATCTTTCTGCGTCTGGTGCAGCTCTCGGGGCAAGCCTTCGGCGAGATCGGGCTGGGCTATATCGCGCTGTTCTTTCCGGTCACGGCGCTGCAACTGATCGGCTATTACGCGCTCGGCAGGATGATCACGGGCAGCAGGTTGGCAGGGCTGGCGCTCGCGCTGATGGTGAACAGTCCTATCAACGTCTGGGGGTTCAACGAGATCTTTGGCAGCTACTATGTGCCGCTGCCGCGCATAGCCTTTGATGCAATCTTGCCGTTCCTGATGATGGCTTTCCTGCGATTTGGCCGGCACGCCGTTGCACTGCCCGTTCTGGCGGGCCTGTGCGGCCTGTCGTTCTACGTCCATCCAGTCAGCGCGCCTGCAGTGGCGGCGGGCTTGTTGCTCGCGGGCTATGCCGTGAAGCCCGGCAACGAGACGATGCTGAAGCGAACGGCATTTTTGTTCCTCGGCGGCCTGGTCTTTCTCGGTGCTGCCTGGCCCTTCGTCATGCCATTCCTGACCGGCTTCTCTGGCGCGCTTGAACAGGCCGGGCAAAAGCCTGATCCGGACCTTCAACTGGCGATCCAGGCGTTTCAGCAACGTACCGGCGCGATCTTCCAGGATGCTGGGCTCGCGTTTGTGTCGCTGTTGGATAACCTGCGCCGCGCCGCACCGGTTTGGATCATTGGAGCACTTGGACTTCGTGTTGTTGCCGAAGCGGGTTCCAAAAACCGCTATGGCCTGTCGTTTTCTGTTGCTGTTTCTAACGGGTGTTTTGCTGGCGTCACTGGGCGTTTCGATCGTGGACCAGACCGTTACACGCTGGCTTGGCCGGCCGCCGGTCCAGATCGACCTGATCAGAGGGTTGCGGTTCTTCCATCTGCCATTGCTGATCGGCTTTATCCTTGTATTGACGCAGATCGCCGAGGCGTTGCGTCCAACCCAGGGCCAGCGGACATCGCTGTATCATCTGTCCCTCGGGGCAGCGCTGATCGCGCTGGTGGCTGGCTGGTGGACGGTGTACCCGAGCTGGATGGGCTGGAAGCTCGGGCTGCGGCCTGTTCCCGAATGGGCGCGGCCGGGTGGGCCCGATGCGTCCCATGTGATGGCCTATCTCAGGACGAAGCCGGTTGACGGAACTGTGCTGCCCATCGGCGATACAACGGTTGGGCTTGCCGTTCGCTATGCAGGGCTGCAGCCGGTGGCGTTCCTGCCCAATGATTCGAACGCACTGTTTTACAGCGGCAGTCGTCAGCGCGCGGAATGGTATCGCTTGAATACGCTTTTGCTGCGCGCCAAGGCCGAAGGGCCGGCGGCGACCTTGGCGTTGCGCGAACTGGTTGCAGCATCCGGTGCAAGCTACATACTGGTGCAGAGCAAGGTGCTGCCTGCCGATGTCGAGGCCTGGCTGCGTGAGCGGTCGGAAGTTCTGACGTCTTCGGGAGAATGGGCGTTGCTTCAGCCACGGGCGACGTTCAAGGATATTCCGCATGAACGTTAGTGTGGCAGGGCTGCAGGTTGGACGGCGACATGACTGAAAAGACGATTTCGGATTTCGGCGAGCAGTGGACCAAGTACACGGATAACTCCGGGCGCTATGGCTCTGACGCGATGTTTGCTGACATCTGCCATCCGCTGCTCACAGTGGAAGACCTCGTCGGGAAGAACGTCGCCGATATTGGCTCAGGCACGGGCCGCATCGTCAATATGCTGGTGTCCGCCGGCGCGGCGCGGGTGACGGCGATCGAGCCATCGGCTGCCTTCGATGCGCTCAAGGTCAACACGCACGCGAGTGCCGACAAGATCGATTACGTCCGTGCGGAGGGTACGGCCATCGCTGCGCAAGGCCCTTTTGACGTGGTCGTGTCGATTGGCGTCTTGCATCACATCCCCGCGCCAGATCCTGTTGTCGCCGCCGCTTATCAATCGCTCCGGCCAGGCGGCAAGATGTTTGTCTGGCTCTACGGGAGAGAGGGCAACGAAGCCTATTTGTGTGCAGCGCTTCCACTGCGCGCCATCACAACACGGCTGCCACATTGGGTGCTCGCCGGTTTATGCTATGTGCTTGACGTCTTCACCATGGTCTATACGGCGGCGACCCGATTTATCCGCCTGCCGCTCCGTGATTACTTGCAGAATGTCTATTCACCGCTGGCGGCCGACAAGCGCCGCCTCGTGATCTATGACCAGCTCAATCCGCAATATGCGAAGTACTACACAAGAGACGAAGCCCGACGCCTGCTTGAAAGCAATGGCTTCACCAATGTCGAGGTTCATCACCGCCACGGCTACAGCTGGAGCGTGATCGGAGAGAAGCTGTAGCGCTAAGCTACGGCTCGGCATTGCTGCTCAAGATCAGCGCTCCATCGCCAACCTAGAACATTGGTGCGCGCGGCTAGCCACCATCGACACCGGTGCGTTTCTACACGGCCGCAGATTGATTTCGTCGATTGACGATGGGGCGGCGTAAACCTGGGCCATCACGGGTTCGGCAGGTCCTGCTCAGCTCATTTCGTGCATTGAAGAGAGCTAGCAAGCGACCGCGAGGTGGCTGCGGCCTGATGTAAGGCAATGGAGGCCGGAGCGTTGTCAGCAACGCCCGGCACTCCGGATGCAGGTCTATTGCGGCGTGATCTTGCCGGTTTCAACAACGACCCTCCAGCGAGCGATCTCTTCCGTCAGGAATTTCCTGAACTGATCGCCATTGCTCGCGACAACCTCGAAACCAATCGCCTCGAACTTCGACTGAACATCGGGCGCCTTGGCCGAGGCGGACAGTTCGGTTTCAAGCTTGGCCTTCACGGCCGGGGGCAGCCCCTTGGGCGCGGCGATGGCCTGCCAGGAATAGACCTCAAGGCCGCCGACGCCTTGCTCGGTCATGGTCGGAACATTGGGCAGCGTCGGGTTACGCGCTGCGCTGGTGACGCCGAGGGCCTTGAGCTTGCCTTCCTTCACATTCTGCGCAATGGCGCCGAGGTTCTGGAACGAGACGTTGACGTGGCCGCCGAGCAGATCGTTGATCGCCGGAGCGCCGCCCTTGTAAGGAATGTGCGCGCCCGTGGTGCCGGTCTTTTGCCAGAACAATTCGGCGGTGAGATGGTCCGAGGAGCCGACACCGGATGAGGCGAAGGTGACCTTGGTCGGATTCTTCTTCAGATAGTCAATCAGTTCGGCAACGGTGTTAGCCGGAAACTGCGGGCTCGCGACCAGGACGTTCGGCGTGCGCACCGCCACCGAGAGCAGATCAAAATCAGCAAGCGGATCGTATTTCAATTCCTTGAACAGGGCAGGGTTGATGCCGTACACGCCAATTGAAGCAATGAGCAACGAGTAGCCATCGGGCGCGGCCTGCTTGATCGCCAAGGCGCCGAGCGTGCCGCTCGCGCCAGGGCGGTTTTCGACGAGGACGTTTTGCTTGATGCGCTCGCCGAGCTTGGCGGTGACCAGCCGTGCGGTGATATCACTCGCGCCGCCGGGCGGGAACGGAACGATCGCCGTGATCGTCCGCTCCGGATAGTCTGCTGCTTGTGCGCTCATCGTGGGTAACACAGCAGTCAGAATGCCGGCAGCGATAAATGCCAGACCCTTCATTAGAACCTCCCTGTGTGCGGTTTCTGCGCTTTTTTAAGGTGTGCGAGATAACCGCGGCGATCAGACAAACTAATGCATCAGTTGTCAAGCTGATGCATTAGTGAGAGATTGAGCGCATGAAGGCATCCGTTGCATCCAGCCATCTAACTTCTCAAGCCGAGGGATATTCGGTTCTTGAGCAGTTGCATGCTGATATCATATCGCTGCGGCTGCCGCCCGGCGCGCCGCTGTCACGCGTCGAACTGCAACAGCAATTCGGCTTGAGTTCAACGCCGATCCGTGACGCGCTGATCCGGTTGGAACTGGCCGGGCTGGTGGATATCTTCCCGCAAAGTGGCACGCGTGTCAGCCTGATCGATGTCACGCTGGCGAGGCAGGCGCAGTTCCTGCGCCGCTCGGTCGAGCAGGAAGCCGTGCGGGTGTTGGCCAACACTGCGGATGCGGCGCTGATCGCCAGGCTGCGATCGATCATTGCAAACCAGCGCAGGCAGGCCCGGGATGACCAGCTCGAGGCGTTCAATGACTCCGACCTTGCGTTTCACCAGGCCCTTTATGACGCAGCGGGCATATCGCATCTGTGGTCGTTGGTGCGAGGCCAGAGCGGCCATCTTGATCGCATCCGCAGGCTCCATTTGCCGATCGGTAACAAGGCCAGGCAGATCATCCGCGATCATGGGCAGATTGTCCGCGCCATTGAGCGACAGGACGCAGCCTTGGCGCAAACGGCCTTGCGCGATCACCTCTCGCGCTCGCTTGCGTTCAGCGATGAACTGCAGGAACGGTTTCCGACTTATTTCACGGGGTGAGGACGGGGGAGTAACGGGGTGAAGCGCCGTTCGAGGTTCGTGCGAGAGGGGCAGTGGGTGAGCCGCGCGAACGCGGCCATATCGCGGCCACCTGAGGATAGGACGGCATTCAAGTCCAGGCATTACTGGCAGGCGCGAGGCTGCGTCGGCTTAGTATGTTAGTATGTTAGTATCGCTCACTCTCAAGAATTCCAAGACGGCGCGCTAAGTTAGTGTGGACGCATTAATCACCTATTAAGGTTAACGCACAACTGTAGGCTGTTCAATCGCCCCGGTCGGCTGGTTGCCACTCTTACAGGAGTGCCGCTCGTGAGTGACATTTGCGTTGTCCAATGAAGCGTGACCTTGAACGTGCGGCGTTCCACGTTCCCAGCCTGATGGGGGAGGTCTTTGCTCGTCGCTGCGCGCTCGCTCTTGGCCTAACTGCCCTTTTCCTCCATCCAGCACCCGGCCTGTCTCAGGTTGCCCCAAGTCAGGTGACGCCGCAGACTTTACGGCCGGCGCCGCCGAGCCCGACAGGTGATCTGCCGTCCTCGGGCAGAGAGCAATTGCAAGCCCCGGCCGGCGCAGAGCGTTTGAGTTTCATAATCGGGCGAGTCGCGATCAAGGGAAGCTTTCCGGAACTCGACACCGAGACACGCGCCCTGGTGCAGACCGTCGAGGGACACCGTGTCACTGTCGCTCAGGTGTATGAGTTCGCCAACGCGCTGGAACAAGCTTACGCCCGCGCCGGCTACGTCCTGGTACGGGTAATTGTACCACCACAGAAATTGAATGATCGCGGGACTGTTCGGATTGTCATCGTCGACGGCTTTGTCGAGAAGGTGCAAGTCGATAATTTGCCGGATGCTGTGCGAGCGCTGATCTCCGCTCGCATGGCCTCGCTTGTTGGCCGCCGGCACATCAAGCTCGGCGAAATAGAGCGGCGCCTGTTAATCGCAGGCGACGTGCCGGGCCTGCGCCTAAAGAGCACACTCGCGCGCGGTAAAACCGTCGGCGGCACATTGCTGGTGCTCGAAGGCACGCATCGGCTGGTAACTGCGACAGCTGCCATCGACAACCGGCTGCCGTCGTCGCTCGGGACTTGGAGTTACGGAACCAGCGTCGCACTCAATTCGGCCCTGGGCTTCGGCGAACAATTCTATGTCTCGGCACAATCGAGCGGAGACCCGACGCGAATTTTCAATTCCACGGCGCCCTTTCGCGTGCTTGGCGCTGGCGCGGTTTTGCCGCTCAGCACCGACGGCTGGATTCTAAACCCGGAATACACCAATTCGCGCAGCCAGCCACTGCCTGTGCTTGGCGGCCTAGCGACCATCGGTCAGTTCGAGCGCTTTGCGTTGCGAACTTCCTATGCATTGATCCGCACGCGGTCGAACGCTCTTAGCCTCCATGGCGCCTTCGAATACATCAGCCAAAGTGTCGCCTTGCCCCTCTTTTCAACCGACCTCAACAGGGACCGTTACGGCGTGCTGCGCATCGGCGCTTTCCTTGAAACCGGCCTGCCATGGTGGGGTGCTGCGCTCCGAACCTCGGCTACCTTTTCACAGGGCACTGGCGGGCGCGACAGCGCTGATGCGCTCGTCACCGGCATTCCACTGTCGCGGCAGGGTGCTGGGCCGCATTTTTCAAAGGCGACTTTCGATGTACATGTCATTCAGCCGCTGCCCAATGAGTTCCGCATGGATTTCATTGGCCGTGCTCAAACATCGTTCGGCAATGCCCTTTTGATATCAGAGCAGTTCTCGCTCGACGGCCCACTAGCAGTCTCCGCATATCCAAGCGGCACATTAAACGTTGACGAAGGCGGAACCTTGCGGGCCGAATTGAGCCGCTCTTTTGCTCTCATGGGCACCGTCGTCCCCGTCGTTCTCGCGCCTTACAGTTTCGGCAGCTTCGGAGCCGGCCGGTTGATCGAACCGACCATCGTAGAGCTTGCCGTTCTTCGCGGCGGCGCTGTCGGTGTCGGCGTGCGCAGCAGCATCGATAGTCCCGGCGGATATCAAGGCGTAGCCCTTGGGCTCGAAGTTGCCCGACAATTCTCCAACATGCCCAACCTCTCCCATTCTTGGCGAGGCCAGGTCGTCTTGAGCACTCGGTTTTGAAGGCCAGAGCTCGCTTTCCATGCTTCGATCGATGGCGACGACTAGAAGATCATGAGCTGTGCAGTGGCGAGATAGAAAGTCCTCGTATTCTTACCGGCGCCTCTTCGTTCAAGATCCGTAGTGGTATCTTCCCGCACACGAGAATCCATAAATCTGGAAATTGTAACAATTCGCCAGAACACTTATTAAGTGAATCGTGTGCAATTTTAACAGACCGCTCGGTCGAACGTTAAAAACCTCGGCTCCCGCGCTCGTTGCTTTGACAACCACATCACACCGCACTCGGTGTCCGCGCCGCACAGCCAACATTCGAATGAATATAGATGCGACACCTACAAAGGGGGCATCAATCACGATTCGACGGTGGCTTGTTTGCAAGACGGCGCTCGGAAGGATCGGCATGTTTTGCGCCATCTTCTTTGCTCAATCGTTTACGGACCGCTCGCGTTCGCGTTAGGTGGAGCGTCACCTGTTCTTGCACAGAGTATCCTGCCCCAGGGCGGTTCCGTCGTCGGCGGCCACGCGACAATCGGAACGCCTGCGAACAACGCCCTGACAGTCACCCAGGGCTCGCCGAACGCTGTCGTCAATTGGAATTCCTTTTCCATTGGTCGGTCGAACTCGGTGACGTTCAATCAGCCCAGTTCGAGCTCGGCGATCCTCAATCGAGTTACCGGCAACACGTCCTCGACCATCGCCGGAGCAATTCAAGCCAATGGGCAAGTCTACCTCGTCAATCCGAACGGCATCGCGATCACGCCGAGTGGAACGGTCAACGTCGGTGGAGGTTTTGTCGCCTCAACGCTTGGGATCAGCGATAACGACTTCATGTCCGGCAAGCGGACATTCACGGGCAATGGCAGCTCGGCCGCGGTCACCAATGCGGGCCGTATCAATGTCGGCCAAGGTGGCTTCGTCGCGCTGCTTGGTGGCACGGTTTCGAACACGGGCCGGATCAATGTGCCGCTCGGCAAGGTTGGCCTTGGTTCAGGTGAATCGATCACTCTCGATCTCGCGGGCGACGGCTTTATGCAAGTGGCGGTGCCCTCTGCCACGACGCGCCGCAACGGCAAGGCGCTGATTGACGTCTCCGGGAGGATTTCCGCAGCCGGCGGTTCGATCGAGCTCAAGGCAGCGACGGTCAAACAGGCGATCCGCGACGCGGTGAATGTTTCGGGCACACTTTCCGCTCGCTCGGTTTCCGGGCGCTCGGGCGCCATCGTTCTCGGCGGTGGCGCGGGCGGTAACGTCACCGTCGCCGGCAGGCTCAGTGCGTCAGCGGGCCGAAAAGCCAAGGCAACGAATGGTGGCGAAATCACGCTCACAGGCCACAACGTCACCCTCGCCAACAATGCAAGCATCAAGGCAACCAGTAAGGACGCCAACGGCGGCGCGATCAGGGTCACAGGCGCGGCCGTCTCGGTGGGCGCGACGGCGCTGGATGCGTCCGGCGCAAGCGGAGGTGGGACCATACTGATCGGCGGCGATCAGCAGGGCAGGGGATCTCTCGCGCATGCCGAAGCGGTCGATATCGCGGCGGGCGCGACCCTTAGGGCGAATGCGACACGAGGCGGCAATGGTGGCACGGTTGTCGCATGGTCGGATGGAGCGACCAGCGTCAGGGGACTGCTCAGCGCCAGGGGCGCCGGCGTGGACAACGGCGGCACGATCGAAACATCTGGCCACCAACTCGACGTCACCGGCATTGCTGTGAATGCCTCGGCGCCGCACGGTGCTTCCGGAACCTGGCTGCTTGACCCGTACAATCTGACAGTTGTCAACGCCACCACAACCGCAACTCAGTCGCCGACCGGAACCTGGATCTCGAATTCAGGCGGTAGCATCGTTCGCAACACCGACATCGACACAGCGTTGAACGCCGGCACCAACGTTTTGCTGCAAACCAGCAGCACTGCCGGCCCAGGACTTGGCGACGTGAGCGTGGATGCCGCGATCACGTGGAGCGCCAATACTACTCTCACGCTCACTGCTTCGAACAACGTCAACGTCAACGCCAACATCACGGCGACCGGTGACACCGCTGGGCTGATCATCAATCCCAACACTGCGAACGGTCCCGTGCCGGCAAGTGGAACGGGCCTGTTTGCTCTCAACAATGCAACCATCACCTTGTCGGGGGTGAACCCTGGCCTGTCTATTGCCGGCAATGCGTATACCGTGATCAACAGCCTGGGTACGGCGTTAGATGCGACGGTCCCTCCGGCGACGCCCACGCTGCAGGGGATGGCCTCGGCCAACTTGGCTGGGCATTACGCCCTCGGCAGCAACATCGACGCCTCCGCAACGTCGGCGTGGAACGCCAATACTGGCTTTACACCCATCGGGACGGTAGGTGTTCCGTTCAACGGCACGTTCGACGGGCTCGGTCACACCATCGGTAACCTTGTCATCAATACGCCAGCCACCGCCGATGTTGGTTTGTTTGGATCCACGGGTACGGCTTCCGTAATTCGCAACGTGGGGCTGATCGGCGGCAGTGTGCTCGGCCTCAGCAGCGCCGGCGGGCTCGTGGGCAGCAACACTGGGAGCATCAGCAATAGCTACAACACAGGCGCCGTTAGCGGCGGGAGCAGCCTCGGCGGGCTGATGGGCAGTAACACAGGCACGGTTAGCTACAGCTACGCCACCGGCAATGTGAGCGGCACCAGCAGCCTCGGCGGCCTGATGGGCAGCAACACGGGCACGGTTAGCTACAGCTACGCCAGCGGCAATGTGAGCGGCACCAGCAGCCTCGGCGGACTGATGGGGAGCAGCACGACCGGCCTTGTCAGTAACAGTTACGCCACCGGCAACGTGAGTGGCACGAGCAGCGTCGGCGGACTGATGGGCAGCAGCACAGGCCCTGTTGTCAATACTTATGCCACGGGCGCCGTGACCGGCACGACCAGCGTCGGTGGTCTGATGGGGAGCAGTTCGGGCCCTGTCACCGACAGCTACTGGAACACGGAAACATCTGGTCAGCCGACGTCTCCAGGGGGAACCGGACTGACCAGTGTGGAGATGCAGCAGCCGGCAAATTTTCATCTATGGGACTTCGTCAATACGTGGACCATCTATAACGGGCTCACGAACCCGCTGCTGCAGTCTTTCATGACGCCTCTCACGGTGACAGCCCAAAGCGCCACGAAGACTTACGACGGTCAGGCCTTTTCTGGCGGGAACGGCGTGAACTATTCAAGCCCCCCGAACGGCAATGTGTTTGGTAGTGTGAATTACAGCGGCACTTCGCAAGGCGCAGTGAATGTCGGCGGTTACGTCATTGCACCAAGCGGACTCTACTCCAATCAGCAGGGCTACATTATCAACTACGCCAGCGGCACGCTCACCGTCACCGCGGCGTCGCTCACGGTCACGGCCGATGCGCAGTCGCGCGTTTATGGCGGCGGCAACCCGGCGCTGAGTTATGTCAGTTCCGGCCTCGTCAACGGCGATACGCTCAGCGGGCTGCTCGCCACCACCGCGACCGCCAGCTCCGACGTCGGCGCTTACGCCATCACCCAGGGTAGCCTCGCGGCGTCGTCGAACTACGCGCTGAACTATGTCGGCGCCAACCTCACCGTCACTGCGGCGTCGCTCACGGTCACCGCCGATGCGCAGTCGCGCGTTTATGGCGGCGGCAACCCGGCGCTGAGCTATGTCAGTTCCGGCCTCGTCAACGGCGATACGCTCAGCGGGCTGCTCGCCACCACCGCGACCGCCAGCTCCGACGTCGGCGCCTACGCCATCACCCAGGGTAGCCTCGCGGCGTCGTCGAACTACGCGCTGAACTATGTCGGCGCCAACCTCACGGTCACCGCGGCGTCGCTCACGGTCACCGCCGATGCGCAGTCGCGCGTTTATGGCGGCGGCAACCCGGCGCTGAGCTATGTCAGTTCCGGCCTCGTCAACGGCGATACGCTCAGCGGGCTGCTCGCGACCACCGCGACCGCCAGCTCCGACGTCGGCGCTTACGCCATCACCCAGGGTAGCCTCGCGGCGTCGTCGAACTACGCGTTGAACTATGTCGGCGCCAACCTCACGGTCACCGCGGCGTCGCTCACGGTCACCGCCGATGCGCAGTCGCGCGTTTATGGCGGCGGCAACCCGGCGCTGAGCTATGTCAGTTCCGGCCTCGTCAACGGCGATACGCTCACCGGGCTGCTCGCGACCACCGCGACCGCCAGCTCCGACGTCGGCGCTTACGCCATCACCCAGGGCAGCCTCGCGGCGTCGTCGAACTACGCGCTGAGCTATGTCGGCGCCAACCTCACCGTCACCGCGGCGTCGCTCACGGTCACCGCCGATGCGCAGTCGCGCGTTTATGGCGCGGCAACCCGGCGCTGAGCTACGTCAGTTCCGGCCTCATCAACGGCGATACGCTCAGCGGGCTGCTCGTCACCACCGCGACCGCCAGCTCCAACGTCGGCGCCTACGCCATCACCCAGGGCAGCCTCGCCGGCGTCGTCGAACTACGCGCTGAACTATGTCGGCGCCAACCTCACCGTCACTGCGGCGTCGCTCACGGTCACCGCCGATGCGCAGTCGCGCGTTTATGGCGGCGGCAACCCGGCGCTGAGCTATGTCAGTTCCGGCCTCGTCAACGGCGATACGCTCAGCGGGCTGCTCGCCACCACCGCGACCGCCAGCTCCGACGTCGGCGCTTACGCCATCACCCAGGGCAGCCTCGCGGCGTCGTCGAACTACGCGTTGAACTATGTCGGCGCCAACCTCACCGTCACCGCGGCGTCGCTCACGGTCACCGCCGATGCGCAGTCGCGCGTTTATGGCGGCGGCAACCCGGCGCTGAGCTATGTCAGTTCCGGCCTCGTCAACGGCGATACGCTCACCGGGCTGCTCGCGACCACCGCGACCGCCAGCTCCGACGTCGGCGCCTACGCCATCACCCAGGGCAGCCTCGCGGCGTCGTCGAACTACGCGCTGAGCTATGTCGGCGCCAACCTCACCGTCACTGCGGCGTCGCTCACGGTCACCGCCGATGCGCAGTCGCGCGTTTATGGCGCTGGCAACCCGGCGCTGAGTTACGTCAGTTCCGGCCTCATCAACGGCGATACGCTCAGCCGGGCTGCTCGCCACCACCGCGACCGCCAGCTCCAACGTCGGCGCCTACGCCATCACCCAGGGCAGCCTCGCGGCGTCGTCGAACTACGCGCTGAACTATGTCGGCGCCAACCTCACCGTCACCGCGGCGTCGCTCACGGTCACCGCGCCGCCGCTTACCGTGACCGCACCGCTGCTTACCGCGGTGGCAAATGCGCAGCCGGCGGCGTTCCCCAGCTACTTCAGTCCGAATGATCTCATTAACGACGGCAGCTACGACTACGATTTCGCGTCGACCCATATTGCTGCGGAGTCGAAGCCGTCGACGCTGCGACCCAGTGGGCGTATCACACATTCTCAATCGAGATGGTCGTGTCGATCTAACCGGCGAGAATGCAGCTTCTTGTACACGCAGCTTCTATCATGTGAGGTGAATCCAATGACACGGATGATGATTTCGAGTGTGGTTTTCGTGCTGGGATGTTGGGAACGATTATCTTTATTAGCATCGGCTTGCCTGCCGCCGCCCAACAGCCGAAACCAGCATTTCCCGCGCCGGCAATCGAGCCAGCGCTTCCGCGCCCCGTCGATGCCGAGCCAAACAGCAGCTCGGCCAACTTCGGCGATTGGACGCTACGATGCCAGCGCCTCGGCAATGACGCCGAAATAAAGCGTGTGTGTGAAGTGGCCCAGCAGATCCGCGCGCAGGACCAGAAAAACCCAATGGCAGAACTGGCTATCGGGCGTTTGAAAAAGGCCGATCCGCTACGTCTAACAATCATTCTCCCGGTCAATGTATCCTTTTCGAGCGCGCCTAGCTTCTTGGCTGACGGGAAGACGCCAGAACCGCTCGAGCTCGGCTGGCGGAAATGCCTGCCTCAAGGCTGCATTGCAGATGCGCTCCTGAAGGATGATGTGCTGCGCCACTGGAAAACCCAGGCGAACGCTGGACGCATCACTTGGACGGACGCTGCAGGACGCGATCTCGCGATCGGGCTGTCATTCCGCGGGCTCTCTCAGGCGCTCGATGCTTTGAACAAGGAACTGTAACACCAGTCCAGCCTGTTTGGCGGGTCGCAGCCGGGCCGACATCATGCTCGTTGTTTCATTGAACGCCCGCATCTCGGTGCGAGACTGTCGATCTTCTGCAGCGATTGGATTTAGTTCGAATGCAATCGCCGTTCCCCGCATGTCGTAGGGAAGTTCAGCGTCAATCAATGTACTTCAATCGATGCCGATGGACGATAACTTCTTACGCAGTTACGGCCATGACTTTTTGCCTGGTACATAGCCTTGTCGGCACGTATTAACGCATCATCTATCCGCCGGTCGGTCTCTTCAATTGAGGAAACGCCGATGCTCGCAGTTACTCCGATCTTCTGATCCCCAACTAGAATCTGAGCTCGCTTGATTGTGGAGCGGAGCTTTTCAGCAACCATAACTGCGCCCGGCTCGTCGGTGCCGGGCAATAAACAAACAAATTCCTCCCCACCCAATCGCGCAAACATATCACAGCTACGAAAGATACTCTTTCCGATGGAAGCAACAGAACGCAAAACCTCGTCACCCGCCGCATGGCCATATGTGTCATTGATACTTTTGAAGTGATCCAGATCGATCATCAGTAAAGACGAAGATTTTCCGAAACGCAGAAAGCGGTCCAGGTCGAGTGCCGCGACATCAGCAAAGAAACGACGATTGGGAAGTCCGGTCAACGGATCGGTAGCCGCCAGTCTGGCATAAGCCATTTCGACAAGTCTTCGTTTTGTGATGTTCATGTGAGAGATCACGGCACCCATATTGCCTATCTCACTCTGATCTTTACGCCTTAGTGGACTTACGAACGCAAGAAACCATCTTAACTCGCTCGGCGAGTGACACGCGTACTCGATTTGGAAAAAATCCTGCTCGCCATGAAGAACAGCGCACAATCCCTTCACAAATTCGGGGGCCTCTTCTGAAGCGGGCCCGATGGATTTTTGGCACACATCCAGATAGTTTGTTCCGATGTAATCGACATATTGGCCGTCAGAATTGTCGACAGAAAATTGCTGCCACGCGCGGTTGACTACAAAAATTATACCCTGAGGGTCGACGACACAGATATGCGATGTCAAAGCGTCAAGGATGGCTTCGGCAACGTTATATCCAATGAGTTTCGAGCCCATAACCGTTATATGCTCCAACTCGGCACCGTACGCCGCCTCGTGATGCTCTAACTAAATGGTTAAGGCGACTTGAAGGAAGGAACGAGCATTCTGCCAATAGGGCATCACTCCTTGGCGATCCCAGGATGACAATTGCTCGATTTAGTTGAGCAAGCGCAATAGAAGGGCCTTGCCGACCGGCGCCGCTCGGACGTCATGAAAAACCCGGGGATACTCTCCAGCGTAAAACGCGCGTACGACGCGAACTCGGGTCTCGACAGTTTCTTCGAATCGAACGCCAAAGCCGTCGTCTGTCCGCCGTACGACAATTGCGGATACGTTCTGGCCATAGACGTTGCAATTGAGAATGGTCCGCACCGGCGGTGGAGCGGGATCGATGAAGCGGGCGCCGGTTATCGAGATGTCCACCATGCGAACCAGCCGCGAAGCCCCGCCCTCGTGAATGAGCACAGGCTCATCGCGTGGGAAACGCTCGGTCTTGCGACGGCGGGGTTGCTCTATACAGATGAAACACACGATCGCTAGGATCACGCCATTGTATAGGCTCCAGGCAAGGGCAAGCCCGCCATAAGCAATACTCTCTCCCTGCAGATTGAGTATAAAGGCGTAAGCGATCGACAGCAATGTTATCAGCAGTGCGGGCCCGTAAATCCGCAGAAGCGGCCACTCGATAAACCTCTGACTACGATCACCGCCTTTGGCGGTGACCTTGAATTTGTGGCCCTGTGGCCTCATCAGACCGGTGATCACTGCCTTCAGCACCGCTGGCGCCGCGATGTATTGCGACAAATCCGTCATGATCGCCAGCGACCGGCCGCGGGAAATCCAGGCCATCGTAAATGCATGCCAGACGTAGAAAGGCAGAAAGTATTTCAACAGCTCGAAGAGATCAGCGTGAACCGCCTTGATCCCGAACAGGAGATAGAGCCAAGGCACGACAAGGCCGAACACTTTCGTTCCATAAACTGCGGACCAATTCATGAAAGCGTCGACCAGCGAAAGCCGATCGATGAACGCGAGGTTCGAGCGGAGGGATAATGGTCCGCTGCGACCTCTCACGATCTGCATGAAGCCGAGGCACCATCGGCTGCGTTGCGTGATGTACTCCTTGAGTCCTTCGGGCGCCAATCCAAGCGTAAGTCTCTCGTTCAGATATACAGTGCGATAGCCAAATTCTTTCAGACGTAGCGAGACGAGATAGTCCTCCGTGACTGAATCTGTCGGAAATCCGCCAATCTGGATGAGGCTTGAAAAGCGGATCACCGAGGACGTTCCGCAGCAGAATGCTACGCCCCAGGCATCCTTGGCAGGCATCAGAATGTCAAAGAAAAAGCGCTGCTCGTCGGGCCACACCTCAGTTGCAGCGAGATTCGATTGAATCGGGTCTGGATTGACGAAGTGCTGCGGGGTCTGCACCAAACCAACAGTCTTATCTTCCATCAAAATGGTCGTGCGCGTCAGAAAGTCCGGCATGGGGACAAAGTCGGCATCCAGAATGGATATGAACTCCGGCCTCTCACGCAGGCCCGCTACATGCTGCAACGCGTGATTGATGTTGCCGGCTTTCGCATGACGATTGTCCGGGCGGGTCAGGTAGCGACACCCGAGTTCTTCCGTCAGGTGTTTGAGCCACAAGCGTCGCCCGTCATCCAGAATCCAGACGCGATAATTGCCGTACTTTAGTCCAGTGGCGCCGATGATCGTGCGCTCCAGAATTGCCCTTTCCTCATTATACGTGCAGATGAACACGTCGATGAGGGGAACCGGCCTGGCGTCGCTCGCCCTTTTCATTCCAGCCTCTACGTCGACAGAGCGATCGATCGTACGGCTGAGAAACAGCAGTGACAGGCAGACGGCGACCAGCGAGGCCCCTTCCGCCAGCATGAACGGATACCCCACGAGACAATCGGCAGTAAAGCCAGGCGGTGGCAAGGTTTGTGTGACTCGCCACACGAAGTATCTGGCCAACAACACAAACGATATACCAGTCATCAATGATCGGGCGATCGTGCTGTTGCGTTTGAGCAGCGGGAGGACCACGAAGCAGGCACCCAGAGCGATCAGGCCCGGTGTAAGCGCTGCGATCATGACTTCGGTGCGTCCCGGTCAAACACCACCCGTCCCGTGCGCCCGACGTTACAATCCTTGCCGGTCGTACCGCTACCGGGCATCGAAACCGTCACACGGTATGGTTCCTTGTTCAGCGTATCGGGATTGATGGCTAGATTCGCAGGCGCACCAGACGCTCCAGTAAGGTTGACGATCAATCCCTTGATTGCCGGGCTACCGTCGTTCGGCTCAAACTTAGCCTGCTCACCCAGTTGCAACTGGTTGTAGACACGCTCGGTAACGTTTGCGGTCACGACAGAGCCGTTGCAGTCCAGCAGCTTCAGCAACGCTTGCCCGGCCCGGACATCCTCGCCTGTTGAAGTCATCATTTCCCAGATCCGGCCACGCACTGGCGCCGTGATACTTGCTTCCGATCGCGCAATGTAGTGCAACTGTTCGGACGCAATCTCGTGGGAGAGCCAGTCGATCTCGTGCCTCCGCATGCGTCAGATCGGCATTGAGATCTCCAACGCGTTGACGCATCTCTTCTTCCCGCTGGACTGAACTTGGCCGGTCATTGTAACTATCGCCGATATACGTGCCATTCTTCGCGGCGGTGAGTTCGACATTGGCCGCATCAAGTCTCCGACGGGCGCCAATTTCGGTCTGTTGAGTAACCGATTGCTCCCGGATTAACCTGGCGTGTTCCACAGACGAGACGCTGCCCGACTTGATGAGCGACGATGCCCGCTCCACGGCTGCCGCGGCCTCTTCGCGTCGCGATCCTGCGGATTCGATCGCCGATTGAATTTCGGCGATGTTGGCTTCCAATTGTAAAATCCGCCCTTCCCTGAATTGGGATGCCTGCCGGGCGAGATCGTGCTGCAACGCTTGAGAGGAGACGAGCTTGGCCGCGAGGGTCGGTCGATCGTTATCCAGCCGCGACATTTGCCGTCTAAGATCGTCAAGCCGGTTTCGATCACCTCGCGCGTTCACCACCCGTAGGATGACGTCACCTTCATTCACCATGCTTGATGCAGCTGACTGGCCGAGCTTCAAACTCACGGTGCCGTCGATCGGCGATCTCAGCGTCACTATCCTGGCGTTGACCACCGCCTCGACGCTAGAAGTTTGCCAGATCGCTTTGAGCGGCGACCCATCCGAATACCGCAACAATGGCGGCGCCAGCGCGCGATTTTCAGGACCCGGCGAACCCTGCGTGAGGATGGACGCGCAGGGGTCTCCCGATCAGACGAATTGCGACTTGCTGGCTCATCGGACCTCCGGCGTTAGTCGATCTTTCAAATCGCGCTGCAGACTCTTGGCGTCGTGATTGGGATCAATAGGAGTGCCGCCGTCCTGAGCAATCGCGGGCGGGCCCCGATCGAACTGTTCTCTTGTTGCATGATCCATGGCAACGGGGCCCCAGCCGCCGCGAATGAGCGAACGAATTCGCGACCCTTTGAGATGATGATGTTAACGGAAGTAGTGCACGCTTGTCCTTTAGGACCTGCTAAGGAACGTGACACATCTTTTGATGAAGCAACAATTATTGGGACGTCTTCGGTCACAGAACCCGTTCCGGGCTGAGCCTTCGTCGAGCAACACGCGATGCCCATACCCGTCCTAACGAATCTGGTTTGGCGATGCGTCTCTCAACACTTCGACATCATCGTGTCTTTGCTGGAACAATTGAGGCTAGGTCGACGGGCGCGTCGCCGCCCTGCGGCGCGAGGCGGTCGATGCCGCCGACAAGCTGAAGCGGCCCTATCGCAGGGTTGAGGACGGCGTAGTTGAGGTTGACGATATCCTTCGCGATCGACTCGAACGTCTCAAGCTCGGCCGCGAGCGTGCTCAGGCCGCACTCGATCGCATCCAAGCCCAGGCTGCGCCAGCAACAGAAGTTTCGACGGAAATGATCGAGCGGTTCGGCAGGCGATGCGCCAAAACATCGCCAATAGCGAAATTCCGATCCGGAAAGCCTATATCCGCTCTGTCATCGATCAGATTGAGGTCGGCGACCATGTCGCACGCGTTGTCCGGGATACCGCGACACTCGAACAAGTCGTAGCTGGAAAAAGCGCACCCGCCGCCGGGGTTCGCAGTTTGGTACGCAAGTGGCGCACCCGACACGATTCGAACGTGTGACCTTTGCCTTCGGAGGGCAACGCTCTATCCAGCTGAGCTACGGGTGCGTGGCGTTCCGTTTAACGCATTCGCCGGAGCTCGGCAACGGTTCGCGGCAGGCTATGCGCGAGAATTTACCCCGCCTGCAGCCAATGACTGCCGCAGGCGGGGCGCCTGGCCGCTTACGTCGGAACCACTGCACGGCCGACCGGCCACAGGGCCATGCCGGCCAGCTTGAGGTGGGCCCAGGCAAAGGGGATGCCGATGATGGTGATGGCGAGCGCCAGCGCCGTCAGCACATGGCCGAGCGCAAGCCACCAGCCAGCCAGCACGAACCAGATGACGTTGCCGATCAGGCCAAGCGCGCCAGTGCCAAGATCCTGCTCGCCGGTGACGAGGTCGCGGCGCACCGCGCTTTGGCCGAACGGCAACAGGTTGTAGACCGCGATATTATAGGCAGCGCGCGCCCAGGGCAGGCCAATGATGGTCACCGCCATGATGACAGCGGCCAAAAGCCAGCCCGCCGCCATCCAGAACCCGCCAAACAGGATCCACAGTACATTCAGAATGAGAGACGTCGGCCGCATGGCATCCTCGCTGTAACAAGCATGGGTTACAGGTCATCAGATAGGGATGCGAGGCTGCAACGCAAGCGCCGCCAGCGGCCTGGAGATCAAACGTTTCCCAGTAAGCCTCGCCCCATCACACCACCGCAACGGGTCCCTGCGGGGGCCGTGATGGTAATTCCGGGATCAGGGCGGGCAGTGCGCTGTTGAGGTTGCCGATGAGGCCGGTTTCTGCGCCCAGCTGGTCGAGGTAGATCGGCATCGAGAAATAATAGCCCTGGGCGTAGCGGATATTGGTTGCGGCCAGCAGATAGGCCAGCTCCTCGAAGGTCTCGACGCCCTCGGCGACGACAGTCATGCCGAGCGCATTGCTGAGCGATTCGACGGCGCGCAGGATGCTCTGGCTGCGCGGGCGGCGATGGATGCCGGAGATGAAGGAGCGGTCGATCTTGATCTCATCGGCCGTGATGTCGGCCAGCGCCGCCAGCGACGAATAACCGATGCCGAAATCATCGATCGATACAGCGACGCCGAGCTTGCGGAACTGCGGCAGGATCTCGTCCTGAAAATGTGTCTTGGCGACGAAGGCGTCCTCCGTCACCTCGATGATGAATCGCTCGGCGATGCCGGTGGCGGCCAGCGCTTCTGCGAAAGCGGCCATGAAGGCGCGATTGCCAGCCTGCTTGGCGGCGACATTGATGCTGATGCTGACGCCGGCGCCGAAATTGGCGTCGATCAGCTTGATCGACTGCATGATCTCCGCCAGTACGAGATGGCTGAGTTCGTCGATCAACCCCAGCTCAATGGCGAGGTTGAGGAAATCGCCCGGCGCTTGCAGTTCGCCGCTGTCGTCGCGCAGGCGCACCAGCGCCTCGATGCCGCGAATCGCCCGCGTGCGAATATCGACCTTGGGCTGAAACGCGCAGCAGAACCGCTTTTCCAGAATCGCAAGCCGCAACGCCTGTTCGGTTTGCGCGCGCGCCAAAGCTTCGTGTTCCATCGCCGAGCTGAAGATCGCCGCGCCGCGTTTGCTGTCGTGCTTGACGCGATACATTGCAATATCGGCGTTGGCGCAGAGTTGATCAAAACTGCGGCCGTGATCCGGATACAGGCACACGCCGATCGAGGCTGAGGCGGGCACGCGGTTGCCATCGATCAGGTAGGGCGCTTGCAGCGTGAGCAACAGCCGGTCGATGATATCGCGCAGATGCGTCTCGCTTTCCACGCGATCCAGCACCAGCAGGAATTCATCGCCGCTGATGCGCGCAAGCAGATCAGACTGGCGCAGGCTCGCCTGAATCCGGTTGGCGAAGCCGACAAGCAACGCATCGCCGACGGCATGGCCGTAGTAGTCGTTGATGTGCTTGAAGTTGTCGACGTCGAGGAAGGCGACGGCAAAGCGCGCCGCGCCCGTCTGGTCAGCGCTGATGATCGCCTGCACATGGTTCTCAACGAAGCGTCGTGTCGGCAGGTTGGTGAGCTCATCGTAAAACGCGCGCCGCGTCAGGTCGCGCTGCAGGCATTTGTGCCGGCTGACATCCATCGCAGTCGACAGCAGAAAGCGCTGATCCCTGATCTGGATGGGGCGATGCTGGCATTGGTAGGTGCGGCGGTGGTTGTCGTGTTCGACGCATTCCTCAAGGGTGACGCAAGCATCACCCGTCAGAATGCCAGGCGCCATGGCGCGGCGCGCCGCCATGGCGGCGACGCCATGCTCAAGCGCGGGATCAGCGAAGAAATCCTGCAACGGAACGCCAAACTGCCGGGCGGCAGCGTCGTTTGCCAGAACAAAATTGCCACTCACATCCTGAACAGTTACCGACGCAGGCAACAGGCGAATGATCTCGTCGAGTTCCGCAAGGCTGATATCGAGGACTTGCTGGCTCTGCCAAAGCTGGTTCGGCAGGCCCGTTTCAGTCGGATTCGTCACGGCAATCAGTCTATTCTTACGCTCGCGCCGCCACTTGCAGAAAAAACTTGCGGCTGAATTTCATTGGTAAATGCGTAGGTGTTATGGCCGATCGTACCTTTGAAATGCAATATCGCAACCAGCATCCTTAACAAAGCCTCTACGGGCAAGTGCCAGCGCCGCGTTGTGCAACCGCATTCCGCCGCGCGTCTCCGAAGCCGATTGATCCGGGCCGTGAGACGCGCGCGGTGCACAGAAACCGGCGTGCGCTCAGTGGAGCTAAAGGCACGGCTAGGACGATTTCTCTAAAATCTGCGCGCGTGCGGAAGATTATGTCCCTGGAGACCCTGCATGGGAGGCCGCACGTTGCTTTTTTTCTCCATGTATCGACAGGGGCGAGGGCGCGACCCATCATCTAGCTCAGGCAACACAAGTGGGGGCGGTTCCCTGCATCCGGATTCCGGCGGGTGGAACGCGTCATGAGCGTCGCCGATATGCAAGTCACGCAGCGTTTCGGGCGGGCCCGCGGCCGTGCGTGTGAACCGAGATCCGTTCGGAGGCTAGATGACCGATACGACGTCACCCGTGAGTTCCTGCACGGCTATGTTGATCTGCTCGCCGGTGAGACGGTCAACTCAAGGCAACGCGCCCGGCATTGCATTTCGGCGGATCGGGTTTTCCCATTGATCAACATCAACCGCGATACCGCAGCTCCGCACGTCAACACGGGTCCATTTGGTGAAGTCATCGCCAACATCGAGCGCCCCGACTTGAAACAGGCATCCTGATCATGAGTTCAACTGAAACTGTCGCGCAGCCGCGCGCTGCCGTGCGCATCCCGCAGCTCGGCAATCTGACGCAGTGGATCGTTCCGCTGGGTATACTGCTTGCCTGGCAGCTCGCCGCTGTCACGGGCGTGATGTCGTCGCGTGTCATGCCCGCGCCGACGGATGTCGCCGTCGCGGGCTGGACCTTGCTGCAGTCCGGTGAACTCCTGCAGAACATCTGGGTCAGCTTCTGGCGCGCCGCTGTCGGCTTCGCCATAGGCGGCAGCATTGGCTTTGCGTTCGGTCTCGCCAACGGCCTGTCGAAGGTCAGTTCGCAACTTACCGACACCACGCTGCAGATGGTGCGCAACATTCCGCATCTGGCGTTGATCCCGCTTGTCATCCTGTGGTTTGGCATTGATGAAGCGGCCAAGCTGTTTCTGGTCGCGCTCGGCGTGTTCTTCCCGATCTATATCAACACGCTGCACGGCATTCGCACCGTTGATCCGCAGCTGATCGAGATGGGCCGCATC
The DNA here is from genome assembly GCA_963717905.1 of uncultured Alphaproteobacteria bacterium. Taxonomy (GTDB): domain Bacteria; phylum Pseudomonadota; class Alphaproteobacteria; order Rhizobiales; family Xanthobacteraceae; genus Tardiphaga. The sequence continues at coordinate 209,490 of CAVQXM010000006.1, read as the reverse complement.
TACGGCATGAGCAACGGTGAGTTGTTCCGCCGCGTGATTTTCCCGGGCGCGCTGCCCTCGATCTTTGTCGGCCTGCGCTTTGCGCTCGGCATCATGTGGTTGACGTTGATCGTGGCGGAGACCATCGCCGCATCGTCCGGGCTTGGTTACATGGCGATGCAGGCGCGTGAGTTCATGCAGATCGACGTCGTTGTGCTCAGCATCCTGATCTACGCGTTGCTCGGCAAGCTTGCGGACAGCGCCTCCCGTGCGCTCGAACGTTTGACGCTCGCCTGGCATCCCGCCTTCCAGAAAGATTGAGGTCCATGATGAACCAGTCACTCAACATTGCGACCGTCACTGCCGAGCCTGTCGCAGCGCCAGCGAACATTGCTGCCGCGCCGCTGCGGCCGGCAAAGCCCGGCAATATTCGCGGGCTGCCGCTCACCATCAAGGGGCTGCGCAAATCGTTCGGCGACAACGAGGTGCTGCGCGGCATCGATCTGCACATTCCGGCTGGCCAGTTCGTCGCCATCGTCGGCCAGAGCGGTTGCGGCAAGAGCACGCTGCTGCGCCTGATCGCCGGATTGGAGCAGCCAAGCGCGGGCAGCATCAGCCTTGGCGATGCCCCGACGCAGGCTGAAGATATCCGCGTCATGTTCCAGGAGGCGCGTCTGTTGCCTTGGGCGCGGGTGCTGTCGAACGTCGAGGTTGGCCTTGGCGCGAAGCGCGGCGAAGCCGATGCGCAGAAGCGGGCGGAATATGCTCTCTCCGAAGTTGGCCTTGCCGACAAGCGCGACCAATGGCCGGCGACGCTGTCGGGCGGTCAACGGCAACGCGTCGCGCTGGCGCGATCGCTTGTCAGCCATCCGCGCTTGCTGGCGTTCGACGAGCCGCTCGGCGCGCTCGATGCCTTGACCCGTATCACCATGCAGTCCCTGCTCGAGCGTGTCTGGGCGCAGCAAACCTTCACGGCAATTCTCGTCACCCATGATGTCGCCGAAGCTGTCGCCCTGGCTGACCGCGTGCTGGTGATTGAGGATGGCCGCATCGCGAACGATATTCTGGTCGACGTTGCACGGCCGCGTCCGCGCGGGTCGGCGGCGTTGGCGGCGCTTGAAGGCCGTATTCTGGATGAACTGCTGACCCCGGATCAGGTGGCTTGAGCGAGGATGTCATGAACGCCATTGCCCGCGGCCCATTCGAAGCCGCGCAGGTTTCCCCCGATGCATTCCGCCAGGTTATGCGGACCCTGATTGGCGGGGTGTGTATCGTCACGGCTGGTCGCGGCAGTGATATCTCCGGAATGACCGTCACCTCGGTAACGTCTCTTGCGGTCGAGCCGGCGACGCTGATCGTCAGCGTCAACCGGTCATCGTCGTCGCGGCCGCTGATTGAACGCTACGGCAGCTTCGGCGTCAGTATTCCGAGCGTCGATCAGCTCGATGTTGTCGAGGCCTTCGCTGGCCGCACCGGGGCAAAGGGCGCTGAGCGCTTCGAGGGCGCGGAGTGGGATCCCGGCGTCACCGGCGCCCCGCTGCTGCGCGGCGCAGCCTCGACGATTGACTGCGTGGTCGAGGAAATGATCGAACGCCATTCGCATACGATCATCATTGGTGGCATTCGCGACGTGCGCGTCACGCCGAACCGATCAGCGCTGGCCTATTGGGACGGGCGATATGTTGCCGTGGATGCACGCACCGGGCTCGTGGAGCCGGTGCAGGCGCCGCCGCTCGCCGAACAGGGCCTGCGCGAGTTCTAGAGCACGTGGTCTGAAGACGATGAGCGCGAAAAGAAAACTCCCCGTTGGCAGGCCAGCGGGGAGTTGTCGTTTATGTAAACGGCAGGTGGATCAGTCCTTGCGCTGCATTTCTGGCGCATTGACCAAAGGAATTGCAACGCGGCCCGGTCCGGTCTTTGGCAGCGCTGCTGCCGCCTTTTCGTTCGACATGATCTTGGCCATCACGGCCTGACCGGCGCGCTCGAAAATCGCTCGGTTGTCGATGACGTATTGCTGCGACCTGCGCAGCGAGGCGAGATAACCGTTGATCTCCGGCACAACATAGCGCGCGACCATGTCCCAGCTGCGGCGGGTGTTCTCTGGATTGGCCCAGTCGTGCACGAAGCCGATGATGGTGCCGACCCCGCCGCTGACATTGATCAGGTTCTTGATGGTCTTCACCAGATCATCCGGCGTGCCGATAGTGGAGGCGGCATTCGGCGCCGCCGGCGGTCTTCTCGATCGCGTCAGCCTCCGAGGTGAACGGCTTCACGCCCGGGCGCTGCAAGGTGCCGACGGTGTATTCGTTGTGCCAGCGCATCAGGCCCTTGCCGGCTTCACGCTCAGCCTGTTCGCGGGTCTCGGCAATATGCCAGCTGAGCAGCACGCGCCAGTTGGCGCGGTCGACCGTGGTGCCATGTTTCTTTGCAGCGTCCTCGGCGAATTCCCACTGCGTCGGCAGCGCCATCAGGCCTTCGGTCGACATCGAGCCGAGCGAGATGATGCCGATGCCGTATTTGCCGGCGAGCGTCATGCCGGATGGCGAAATCTGCGAGGCGACGACAAACGGCATCTCCTCCTGCAACGGCAGGATCTGCAGCGCCGCATCGTTCATCGTGAACCAGTCGGTCTTGGCTGTGACGCGTTCACCGTTGAACAGCCGGCGAATGATCGCGATGGCCTCGTCCTGCCGGTCGCGCTGGGTCATCGGGTCAATGCCGAGCGTATGCGCGTCTGACGCCAATGCGCCAGGCCCCGAGCCGAACATCGCGCGGCCGCCGGTCATGTGATCGAGCTGCACCATGCGCTGCGCGACGTTGAACGGATGGTGATAGGGCAGGGACACAACGCCGGTGCCCAGCATGATGCGCTTGGTGCGCTCGCCCGCTGCCGCCAGAAACATTTCCGGCGATGCGATCATTTCCCAGCCGCTCGAATGATGCTCGCCGCACCAGAATTCGTCGTAACCGAGCGCATCGAGTTGCTCGACGAGATCGAGATCCCGCCGAAACTGGAGCATCGGATGTTCGCCGATCGGATGATGCGGAGCAAGAAAAGCCCCAAACTTGACGCGTTTCATAGCGATTCCTCGGTTATTATTGTCGTTGCCTACTTTGTTAAAACACGTTTACCGCCACAGCAACTTGTTTGGGGCGGTAGGTGCTCCGGACACTGATGCGAGCGCGACGCGCTGCCGCATCGTGCCGTCTTGCGAAACGGGCAGGGGCGTCACCATTTATGAAACAGGTGCTGCGACAATCGGTGCGGCAGGAGCAAGGAAGCGATGAGTTACTTAAAGACTGCGATATTGCTGGCAGGTATGACGGCGCTGTTCATGGGCGTCGGTTACCTGATTGGCGGTTCCTCCGGCGCGCTGATTGCGCTGCTGTTTGCAGCCGCGACCAATCTTTACGCCTATTGGAATTCCGACCGGGCCGTGCTGTCGATGTACGGCGCGCAGCCGGTTGATGATCGCACGGCGCCTGAGCTGGTGCAGATGGTGCGTGAACTCGCTGCTCGGGCCGAGCTGCCGATGCCGGCGGTTTACATCATGAATGATCCGCAGCCGAATGCGTTTGCCACCGGGCGGAATCCGCAGAATGCCGCCGTTGCTGTGACGGCTGGCCTGATGCAGCGTTTGAACCGTGACGAGCTTGCGGGCGTGATTGCGCATGAGCTGGCGCATATCAAGCATCACGACACTCTGTTGATGACCATCACTGCGACCATCGCCGGCGCGATTTCAATGATCGCGCAGTTCGGGATGTTCTTCGGCGGCAACCGTAACAACAACGGCCCCGGCCTGATTGGTTCGCTGGCCTTGATGATCCTCGCGCCACTGGGCGCTATGCTTGTGCAGATGGCGATCAGCCGCACGCGTGAATATGCGGCCGACGACATGGGCGCGCGGATCTGCGGTCAGCCGATGGCGTTGGCCTCAGCGCTGGCCAAGATCGAAAACGCCGCGCATCAGATTCCGAACGAGACGGCGGAACAGTCGCCTGCAACGGCTCATATGTTCATCATCAATCCACTGTCGGGGCGCGGCTTCGACAATCTGTTCACAACGCATCCGTCGACACAGAACCGCATCGCGGCGTTGCAGGCGCTGGCGCAGCATATTTCGCCAACCCCCAGGCAGCATCACCGATCCCCTCCACCAGCTCAGGGGCGCGGCCCATGGGGGGGCGGCAGCCAACCGCGCGGCCCCTGGGGCTGAGTAGGGCAAACGTCTTCGTGTAGCAGCAGGAACCATTCGCGCCGCGCCTGCTTGGTAGGGATCACGTTCACAAGGAGAGCCCTATGAAGAAGTTTCTTTTGGCGGCGAGCGCCGTGACCAGTCTGGCCTTGTTTGCTGCCGGCCCCGCTAGCGCTCAAGGCACAGGAACCCCGCCCTCGGGAACATCGCCTGGCATGACGGCCCCGAACAAGATGACGCCGCCGAGCACCACAGGTCAGAGCAACATGGGCACCGAGCGCGGGAACGCCATGACAAAGGATTCGATGAGCAAGGACACGATGGCCAAGGACAAGATGCGGAAGGACCATATGAAGGATCCGATGAAAAAGCCGTATGACAAGATGACCAAGTAGTCCTCTGACACCGTCGCACCAACTGGCCCCGCTCGCAGCGGGGCTTTTTGTTGGCCCCGGCGTGGGAGGTTTGCGAGGCAATGGTTTCAACGTACCGCTGCATGGCGGCTATTCGTGAAGAAAACCATATGCGCGCCAACATCTTTGTTCTTTATTGCAACGCAGCAATTATATGAGACAGCGGTAACACACGCCGTTGCACAGTGAGGTAGACTTGTGACCCTTGCCGAAAACATCGCTTTTCTTGTTGGACTGGCAAGGCCGTTCAGGAAGCCCAGTCCGGTTAAGGCCGATAATCCTCTGATCGAGATCGAGGAGTTCGGCGACAACCCGGGCAACCTCCGCATGTTCGAACACGTGCCGATCTCGGCTGGCGCCAAGATGCCCCTCGTCGTCGCCCTGCATGGCTGCACGCAGTCCGCTGCGATTTATGATGCAGCGACCGGGTGGTCGGATCTGGCTGAACGGTATGGTTTCGCCCTGCTGTTGCCGGAACAGAAGGTCGCGAACAATTCAAACAGATGCTTCAACTGGTTCAATACCGACGACGTTCGCAGCGGCGCCGGCGAGCCAGCCTCTATTCGTCAGATGATCGCGGACATGACCGAGCGTCACAATATTGATCCGTCGCGGATTTTTGTCACTGGCCTTTCCGCCGGGGGCGCGATGGCGTCAATCATGCTGGCCGTTTATCCGGAACTGTTCGCTGCAGGCGGCATCATCGCCGGATTGCCGTATGGCGTCGCCGGAAATCTGCAGGAAGCCTTGCGTACAATGTTTCGCCCGCAGCGCTATCAAGGCAGCGAGCTAGGCGACTTTGTCCGATTGACGCGGGACGAACCCACGTCACCGAAGCGCTTGCCACGGGTATCGATTTGGCACGGCGACGCCGATCGCACAGTCAATCCCGCGAACGCGCAGGACATAGCCGAACAGTGGCTCGACATTCATGGCTTGCCCAGTCAGCCCATGTCAGAGCAGACGCGCGATGGCGTGACGCGCAAGGTGTGGTGGAACGCCGACGGCGAAGCACAAGTCGAACTGTTCAACATCGCTGGCATGGAGCACGGACTGCCGAACGGTGTTGGCGATGACGACGTCCAGTACGGCCTGTCGGGCGCGCATAGCTTCACCGAGTTGATCTCTTCGACCTGGGCGCTTGCAGGTTTTTTCGAGCTGACAAATACCGCAGCGGTGAAGAGTAATGGACCGCGGCAAACACCCGATGCGTCGACTGCGCCGGTTGTACTGAGGGCAACGCCCAAGCGGCGACGGCAGAAAGCCATGGTGTCGCTATACGACCGGTTCGCGGTGAAAACGAAGTAGACGTGCATCACGCTACTACCGTTTTGCCATGAGACCGTGCGACCTCGTGATGTCAATCGTGCCCGATCCGCCCACTTGAGTGTTCCGGATGTTGAACAATGGAACCAAAGGGTGAGTTCGTGGTTAGGTTCTTATGGCAAAACCTGACATCTGGTACGTAGCATTCGAGGCCTCAGGCCAATCCGGCTCGGCGGGAAACGAGCCAAAGAAGCGGCTGTTCAAGTCCGAAATCGACGCAAAGCTTTTCACCAGCGAGATACTCGCCCGCGGATGGCAAGCTTTTGCAGGCACGGTTGACGACTACGAGCCAAGCTGTTCGATAGCAAAATCGGACATCAAGGAATGGGCGGCGCAACTTGCGCCGACCCCGCGCGTGGTTTTGTAAGACGAGACCGCCGGCCTTTAGTCGAGATCCGTCAGGAACGGATTCGACTGGCGCTCGTGGCCGAACGTCGATCCCGGGCCATGGCCGCAGATGAAACTGACGTCATCGCCGAGCGGCAGCAGTTTGGTTGTGATCGAGTTGATCAGCGCCGCATGGCTGCCGCCAGGCAGGTCTGTCCGTCCCACCGAACCTTTGAACAACACATCGCCGACATGGGCGAAACGCAGATCATTGCTGAAAAACACGACGCTGCCGGGCGAATGACCGGGGCAGTGATAGATATCAAAGCTCAGACTGCCGATGCTGACCTTGTCGCCCTCTGAGAGCCAGCGATCCGGCTTGAAGTTGCGAACGCCGGACATGCCGTAGTTCGCGCCGCTGGCCTCCACCTTGTCGAGCAGATATTCGTCGTCAATATGCGGGCCGATGATCGGCACGTTGAGCGCCTCGCGCAGTTCCGCTGCGCCGCCGACGTGGTCAATGTGGCCATGGGTCAGCCAGATGGCCTCAACCTTCAGCCCGGTCTGCTCGATCGCATTGAGGATGTTTGGCACATCGCCACCGGGATCAAACACCACCGCCTGCTTGGTGACATTGTCCCACAGCAACAAGCAGTTCTGTTCGAACAGCGTCACCGGTACGACGGCTGCGCCAGCCTGCGGTTGGTTTTGGGTGCTGTCTGTCATGGTATCACAACTCTCTCTGCGACAAGGCGCTGGTGGTGATCTCTGTCCAGCGCCTGAATGGTGACGTTTGGCGCGCCGTCTGAAATCTCGACCCCATTGCCTTAAATTGAGCTAGAGTTGGCGGCAAGAGGGGCCATGCTGCTTGTTCCGCCAACCGATCGCCGCCAATCCGAAACCGCGCTCAACGTTGCGCGCGGAACGGCTCGTTTTTTGCGCCAGATGGGATTTTCGTGCCTGCGCGAAATGGTTTTACCGACAGGGCGGCGAGCTGATCTGATGGCGATCAACGCCAAGGGTGAGATCTGGATCGTTGAAATCAAATCATCCGTAGAGGATCTGCGGGCCGACACCAAGTGGCCAGAGTATCGGCTGTATTGCGACCGGCTGTTCTTTGCGTTCACGCAAACGCTCTCGCCGGACCTCTTCCCGGCTGACACCGGCCTGATTGTTGCGGATGCCTATGGCGCGCATCTGGTCAGCGAAGCGCCGGAACACCGGCTGGCTGCGGCAACGCGCAAACAGATCACCATGCAATTTGCCTGCTGCGCCGCAACGCGGCTTGATCGGTTGATTGATCCGACCGGCTACGCCATGCCGAGCGATTTTTAGCGTGGCGCGCGCTTGGCGAGGATGCGCTGCAAGGTGCGCCGATGCATGTTAAGCCGTCGCGCTGTTTCCGAAACGTTGCGATTGCACATCTCGTAAATCCGCTGAATGTGTTCCCAACGAACGCGGTCCGCTGACATCGGATTGCTTGGCAGCTCTGACTTGGCGCTGCCGCTGGCGAGCAGGGCGGCGACGACATCGTCAGCGTCCGCCGGTTTCGACAGGTAATCGACCGCGCCCATTTTCACCGCAGTGACGGCAGTGGCGATATTGCCGTAGCCGGTCAACACGATGGCGCGTGCATCCGGGCGGTGGCGTTTCAGGGCGGATACGACGTCGAGACCATTGCCATCGCCGAGCCGGAGATCAACCACAGCGAAGGCCGGCGCGGATTTGCCGATATGCGCTAGACCATCCGATACCGACTCGCAGGACGTGACTTCGAAGCCGCGCGACTCCATCGCCCGGCTCAGCCGGTCGAGAAATGGCTTGTCGTCCTCGACAATGAGCAGCGAGCGATCGGCTTGGCCTGACAATTCGGCTATGGCGGTCACAGAGTATCCTCCAGTTTACGTGCAATCATATGGCGCGCCGGAACAGCCATGCCAAGGGCGAACCACAATAGTTTGCTGCGGTAAATCGACCTTATTGACGGCTGAAACCCCGCATTTCGATCGAACTGAGCGCGTTAATGGCGCGATGGCCACGCCCTGAAGGGTTCGTTCGCCGCAGTCAGCAATCAAGCCACCATCTCATTGTGGAGCCGTGTTCCACGGTGTCTTGGTGATGCGGCGGAGTGTGGGCAAGCTTCGCGACCAGTTGTCGCGGCCGGTGCGATGTGGGTACTATCTTGCAAACGTTCTCATGGTGCACGGCTCTTTCGCGGGCGTGTTGCGTCGTTCTGCGGTTCGGCCACTCTGGTAAATGCCTCATGCGTCCCGACGACACTTCCCGCGCTGACGAATCGTCCTTGCGTTATCCTGGCTGGCGAATTGCCTTTGTCTGCTTCGTCATGGCGATCTTCAGCTGGGCGCTCGGCTTCTATGGTCAGTCGGTCTATCTGGCGGAACTGCAGCGCGCCCACGGTTGGCCCGCATCGCTGATCGCAACGGCCACGACGTTCTTCTATCTATCTGGCGCGCTCCAGGTCGCCTTCGTCAGCGATGCGATCAAGGCGTTCGGGCCGCGGCTTTGCCTGACCGTCAGCGTCTGCATCATGGCGGTGGCGACAGTGCTGCTCGGCCGCATCACCGAGCAGTGGCAGCTGTTTGCCGTCTACGCGCTGCTGTCGACGGGCTGGGCTGGCACCAGTCTCGGCGCAATCACCACCACGTTGGGCATGTGGTTCGATCGCAAGCGCGGCATGGCGATCAGCCTCGCGCTGAATGGCGCCAGCTTCGGTGGCATCATCGGCATTCCGCTGGTGGTTGGCGCCATCGGTCAATTCGGTCTTGAGGCCGCGACGGAGATTATCGCCATCGGCGGCGTCGCGCTGCTGGTACCGTTGGTGTTGTTGTTCATCAGGCCGGGGCCGGTCCGGCACATGGCTGCCAATGCTGCAAGCGATCAACTGTCGATGAGCGGCAAGGCGATACGCGGGCGTGCGTTTCGCGATTGGCCCTACATGACGCTGACCGCCGCCTATTCGATTGTTCTGTTCGCCCAGGTCGGCATGATCGTGCATCTGATCAGCTATCTAGACCCCCTTATCGGCAGGTCGGTGGCTGCATTCGGCATGTCATTGATGACGGTGGCGGCGGTAGTCGGGCGGCTGTTGCTGAGCGCCCTGATCGACCGGGCAAACCTGCGCCGCTGGTCGGTGATGTCGATTTTGAGTCAGGCCTTCGCCCTGCTGCTGATGATTGTGTCACGCGATCCGATCATGCTGGTGGTCGCCTGCGTCATCTTCGGGTTTTCGGTCGGCAATCACATCACCATGCCCGCTGTGATCCTGCAGCATGAGTTTGATCCACGCGCCTTTGCCACGCTGGCGACGCTGCTGACCGCGATCAACCAGATCGTCTATTCGTTCGGCCCCGCGATCATGGGCTGGATCAGGGACTTCGCTGGTACCTACACTGCAGCGATTGCGCTTTGCATTGGCCTGCAGCTGATTGGTTCGGCCCTTCTTTTGAAAGGGCCGAAACCAAAATCGCAGGTCGTCGAAAGTTAGTTCGACGTCAGACGGCGCGCTGCTTGAGCAGGTCGTCAAGGTCGAGGCGGCGGGTGTACATATCGATGCCGCCATTGGCGTCACGCGGCCATTCCGCCTGCGGACGATCCCAGTAAAGCTCGACGCCGTTCTGATCAGGATCGCGGAGGTAAAGCGCTTCGCTCACGCCATGGTCGCTCGCGCCATCGAGGGTGACGCCAGCTTCCAGCACCCGATGCAGCGCATCGCCAAGGTCCGCGCGTGTCGGATAGAGAACCGCCGTGTGGTAAAGTCCCGTCGTGCCCGGAGCGGGCGGCTGGCCGTCCTTGCTCTCCCAGGTATTCAGCCCGATGTGGTGGTGGTACCCGCCAGCCGAGATGAATGCGACCTGATCGCCGATGCGTTGCATCACTTCAAAGCCGAGCACGTCGACATAAAAAGCAAGCGAGCGATCGATGTTCGCTACCTTGAGGTGGACATGGCCGATGCGGGCGCCGCCGGCGATCGGCCGTGTTTCGTGTGCCATAATAACTCCTTGCGCTACACGGAATTCCACAGCTATGCAGCGCAAGAGCGTTATTCAAGCTCTGAGACCTCACCATCCGGCAACGGGAACTCAAAAGTATTCAAGGTCATCGATACCATTGTGTAGTAACCGCACAGCCCGATGATCTCGGTAACGCCGCGCTCGCCAATGGTTTGCACCGCTTCCTCATAGAGCGCCTTCGGCACGCCATGGCCCTCGTGCAATGACTTGCTGACGTCGTAGATCACGCCCATCCGCTGATCCGGCAGATTTGGCGTGCGCCGGTTGCGAATGTCCTCGATGATCTCGGGCGCGAGGCCACCAGCCAGGGCGAGGCGTTTGTGAGCATACCACTCATAGTGAGCGGTCCAGTGTCGAGCCGTTACAAGAATGGCGAGTTCGGATTCCGCAGCTGAAAACGCGGTGTCGAAGCGCAGGAAGGCGCCAAGCCGGGTGGCGTGCTTCGCCATCTCCGGGCTGTTCAGCCAGGCCATCATCGGCGGGGGCGGCTGGCCGCGCTTGCTTGCAATCAACTCGTCGTAAGTTGCGCGCTGATCCGGCGACATTGCGTCCGGTGACATAAGCTTGAGCCGCATACGGTTTCTCCCCGCAAATGTTTATTGTTATGTCGGCAGTATACCGTGCGACTCGCATTTTGCAGCACAAAGTGACGGTTGAATTTCGCAATGCACCCGCTAATGTCGCCTGCATAATCAAGACGGGAGCAGCGCAGTGGTTGTCACTGGCCGCTCTAACGCGAACATGGAAACGCAGGATGTCAGATCTCGAAAACTTTCGCTTGGAAACGCGCGCCTGGCTTGAGGCAAATTGCCCGCCAGAGATGCGTTTGCCGATGACCAAGGAAGAGGACACATTCTGGGGAGGCCGTAACGCGACATTTGCGTCGGAAGCCCAGCGTGTCTGGTTCGAACGGATGCGTGACAAGCGCTGGACGGTGCCGAACTGGCCGGTTGAATACGGCGGCGGCGGCCTCAACGGCGAAGAAACGAAAATTCTGCGTGAGGAAATGGCTGCGATATCGGCGCGTTTGCCGCTATCATCGTTCGGCATTTCAATGCTTGGACCCGCACTTCTCAAGTATGGCACCGAAGAGCAGAAGCGTGAGCATCTGCCGAAGATCACTGCGGGCGAAATCCGCTGGTGCCAGGGATATTCCGAACCCAACGCAGGCTCTGACCTTGCATCCTTGCAGACCCGCGCCGAGAGCGATGGTGATGATTTTATCGTCACCGGCCAGAAGATCTGGACCTCCTACGCGAACTATGCCGACTGGATTTTCTGTCTCGTCCGCACCGATCCTGCGGCGAAGAAGCATGATGGCATCAGCTTCATCCTGTTTGACATGGCGTCGAAGGGCGTCACCACCAAGCCGATCCTGCTGATCTCCGGCCGTTCGCCGTTCTGCGAAACCTTCTTCGATGGCGTCCGCGTGCCGAAGGCCAATCTGGTCGGCACAATCAATCGCGGTTGGGATGTTGCGAAGTATCTGTTGCAGCACGAGCGCGCGATGATCACCGGCATGGGCGATCGCGGCGCGAATCGTCCGCTTGGCCTGGTCGCAGCGGATTCGATCGGTGTCGATGCTGACGGTCGACTTGATGATGCGGTGCTGCGTAGCCAGATCGCAATGTTTGAAGTGGATGAAGCAGCGCTGGCCTGTGCTGCGGAGCGCGCGGTGGATCTTGCCAAGGCAGGCCAGGCGCATCCGGCGTTCTCGTCAGCGACAAAGTATTTCGGCACCGAGTTGAACAAGCGCCGGCATGAACTCTTGATGTCGGCGGGCGGGATTGACGCACTTGAGTGGGAAAGCGAGCGTTCGCGCGATGGTCAGCGGGCGCGTGGCTGGCTGCGTACCAAGGCGAACTCGATTGAAGGCGGCACCAGCGAGGTGATGCTGGGGATCGTCGCCAAGCGCATTCTCGACCTGCCCGGAGCGTGAGGCTGACAAGCCTCGCTCATCTCGTTTGTCCTCACTCAATTTGACCGGAACGTCCCATGGCTCTCGTCCTTAACGAAGAACAGTCAATGCTGCGCGATAGCGCGCGCGGCCTCATCAGCGATCGCGCACCGATTGCTCATCTGCGTCACCTGCGCGACAGCAAGGATGCTGTCGGCTTCTCACGCGAACTCTGGCAGAACTTTGCCGAACTCGGCCTTGCCGGCCTGCTGGTGCCGGAGGAATTCGGTGGCAGCGGTCTCGGCATCGCTGAGGCTGGCATCGTGATGGAGGAGATCGGTCGCAATCTGGTGCCGTCGCCATTTCTTGCAACAGCGGTGCTTGCGACCTCGGCGCTGGTGCGCGGCGGCACAGCCGATCAGAAGTCGAAGTATCTCACCGCGATCGCGCGCGGCTCGCTGCTGGCGACGCTCGCCGTGGATGAAGGCTCCAAGCATCGTCCGCTCAATGTCGCGCTGCAGGCGGTTCGCGCCGGCAATGGCTTCAAACTCAGCGGCGCAAAGGCGCTGGTGATCGACGGCCATGTTGCTGATCTGATCATCGTCGCGGCGCGCACTGCTGGCGCGCCGGGCGACAGCAATGGCCTGACGTTGTTCCTGGTCGATCCGAAGAGCAAGGGCGTTGGTATCGAGCGCACCGTGATGGTGGACGCACATAATGCGGCTCGCATCACCTTCGACAACGTGGAGGTCAATGCTGACGCCGTTGTCGGCACGGTCGATCAGGGCGCTGCTTTGCTCGAGGACGTGCTCAACATTGGCCGCGCTGTGGTCGCTGCGGAGATGATCGGCCTCACCGACGAGGTGTTCAGCCGCACCGTGACCTATCTCAAGGAACGCAAGCAGTTCGGCAAGCTGATCGGCGAGTTTCAGGCCCTGCAGCATCGCGCCGCGCATCTTTACACCGACATCGAAGTGGCCCGCGCCGCTGTGATGAAGTCGCTGCAATTGCTCGATGCCGGGGCTGACACGGCTGCGGCAGGCGTCGCGGTCGCCAAGGCCAAGGCTGGCGCGACGGCGACACTCGCGGTGCAAGAAGGCGTGCAGATGCACGGCGGCATGGGCATGACCGACCAGTTCGATATCGGGTTCTTCATGAAGCGCGCCCGGGTGTGTCAGGAATTGTTCGGCGACAGCAACTATCACGCGGATCGACTTGCCCGCATGAAGAACTATTGAGTCAATCGCCAGCCGATACGTTTGGCTGGCGGATCGCTCCGGCAAAAAGAACAAGGGCCGCGACATGCCATGTCGCGGCCCTTGTTCTGTGAACCTATCAGTTCGTTAGCGGATCGGCGGCGCGTATTGAATGCCGCCAGCATTCCAGAGGTGGTTGAGCCCGCGCGGAATCGCCAGCGGCGAGTCATTTCCGACGTTGCGGTCAAACACCTCACCGTAGTTGCCGACGTGGCGCAGGATACGGGCAGCCCAATCGTTCGGAAGTCCCATCGCCCGACCGAAATTGCTGTCCTTGCCGAGAAGACGCATGACATCCGGCTTCTTCGATTGCAGGGCCTCGTCGATGTTCTTCGATGTGACGCCAAGCTCTTCAGCATTGATCATGGCGTAGATGGTCCACTTGACGATCTGCAACCAGGCCTCGTCGCCATGCCGGACGACCGGCGCCAAGGGCTCCTTGGAAATGACATCCGGCAGGATGACGTGATCGTTCGGCTTGCTGAGCTGCAGGCGCAGGGAATGCAGCTGCGATACGTCGGCGGTCATGACGTCGCACTTGTTGCTGTTATACGACGACACGACATCTTCAACATTCTGTAGCCGAATTTCTTCGTACTTGATGTTGTTGATGCGGAAGTAGTCGGCGAGGTTCATGCGCGTCGTCGTGCCGCTCTGAACGCAGATCCGCGTTCCGCCGAGATCCATCGCCGACTCGGCGTTGCGGTCCCGGTTGGTCATGAAGCCCTGGCCGTCATAATAGGTGATGCCGGCGAAGCTGACGCCGAACTCGCCTTCACGCGCCATATTCCAGGTCGAGTTGCGCGACAGAATATCGATCGTGCCGTTCTTCAGCGAGCGGAAGCGCTCGTTGGCGTTGAGCGGGACATAGGTGACCTTGTCCGGATTGTCGAAGATTGCTGCGGAGATCGCGCGGCAGAAATCGACGTCGAAGCCCTTCCACACGCCCTTGCTTTCTTCGCGGCCGAAGCCTGGCAAGCCAACGCTCACACCACACAGGACAGAGCCGCGACTGATCGTTCGCTGCAGCGTGTCGGATTGATGATTGGAATAGCTAATGGCGGCGGTGGCGGCTGCGCCAGCCAAGATTAGCCCCGTCAGCAGACCGCCTCGGAATGTTCGGAACAACCACATGTGGGCTCTCTCTCTTAGATAGCAGAAATACGAAACATCTGAACGCCCTAGAGCTCAGGACGTTGACGGACAATGACTTTGGCGCCGACCGGTACGCGGTCGTAAAGGTCGATCATATCGGGGTTGGTCAATCGGAAGCAGCCTGACGAAATCGCCATGCCGATCGTGTCCGGTTGATTGGTGCCATGAATGCGATAGATGGTTGAGCCAAGGTAGAGCGCTCGCGAGCCCATCGGATTTCCCGGGCCGCCCGCCATGAAGCGCGGCAGATAGGGCTGACGTGCGATCATCTCGCTTGGCGGCGTCCAGTCCGGCCACTCCGCCTTGCGTGCGACTTTCAGTTGGCCTTGCCATTGAAAGCCGTCGCGGCCGACGCCGATGCCATAGCGCAGCGCGCGCCCGTTGGCCTGGATCAGATACAGATAACGCTCAGCCGTCTGGATGATGATGGTGCCGGGCGACTCTGTGGTCCGATACAACACAAGCTGTTTGCGAAAGCGCGGATCGAGTTCAACGTTCTCGTCGGGGATGAGCCCGGGTTGATCGGGAATATCGGAAAGCTGGGCATTGGCGCACACGGGGCTCAATGACGCGGCCAGCAGGATCAGCAAGGATATTTTGCGGAGGCTGTTTCTGCCTAAAATCAATAGTCGCTCCCTTGGCCGTCGAGGGTAATCTGTCCCGATGGATCGGTATCATCATCTATACCAGCAATGATGTAAATCATACCTCAACGCCACGCCCCGGCGTGTCGGTGAATGACCTGCGATACGCGCTGTAGCCAATCTTGCAGCCACATGGTGTGGGGCAGGCGCACCTCAACCCGGAGCAGGGGGCATCCTGTCCGGGCCAACATCGCGATGGAGGTTGTCTTGAAGGTGAGCTGAGCACTCAGGGCATGACCACGTCAGGTAGTGGCAAGCGGGGGAGGGGTCAGCCTGTCGTCGGATAATTCGCTGGCGCGGGTAATGTTCCTTTCACGCAGCCATACTGTTGAGGCCAGCACTGCGCAGCAGTCCGCCGAGTTGCTTGCGCGCGTAGAACATTCGGGTCTTCACGGTGTTCTGCGGTATTCCGATCAGGGTCGCGACTTCTTCGATAGATTTCTCGTGGTAATAGACCAGATCGATGATCTCGCGATGGGCCGGTGACAGCTTCGCCACGCAGGCGCGCAGCAGATGGCTGGTCCGGTTACGTTCAAACGCCACATCGGGCGTGTCGCCTTGATCGGCAATTTCAAGAACAGCGTTCTGGTCAAGATCTTCGTACTTCCGCTGACGCAGCGATGTCAGCGCCTTGAAACGAGCGATCGAGAGCAACCAGGTTGAAACTTGCGAGCGCCCTTCGAACTGTCCTGCGGTACGCCAGACATCGAGAAAGACCTGGCTCACCAGATCCTCTGCAACCGTGGTGTCACGCACGATCCGGAGGACGAAGTGACCGACACGGAGATGGTGGCGCGAATACAGCACATGCATGGCGGCACGGTCGCCATTGGCGATTTCTTGCAGCAGCACCTCGTCGGTGACGGAAGCGCCAGCGCTTGGCGGGTTGAAAGCGCGTTGTGTGCTGATCTGTTGCATGACCTGGCTCCCTGGATCACCGCCTCGCGGTCTCGTTGGGAATTTGATAACCAGTTCAAGTTTCCGGATGTCGTTGCAGGTTGTTAAAATGGTTTCGTTCGCGCGTGGTTTGTTTCGTCGCGCCACTTGCGATGAAACATTGCGACGAATTCTCATGTCATTCGAAAGGAATGGTTTTCGTTACCGGGCGCGGAACAAAATACGCCGACGCTTAGCCAGGTGAGTAGAGGTAGCCGCCGCCACGAATGGTGCGGATCACCGCAGGCTTGGCGGGATCATGTTCGATCTTGCGGCGGATGCGCATGATGCGCAGATCGACTGCGCGGTCAAACGCCTCGGCATCCCGCGCATTGGCAAGCTCAAGCAGGCGCTCGCGCGACAGAACCCGCTTGGGGTTGGCGGCGAATACCTTCAGCAGGCCGAACTCCGATGCAGTCAGCGGATGTTCGTTGCCCTCCTCGTCGCGCAGGGCCTGTGCGTGCAGATCGAGCCACTTGGTGCCGAAGCGCACCAGCCGCTGCTCCTCGGCTTTTTGCGACGAGACCTTCGCCTCAGCCGCGCCTGACGCGCGGCCGCTCCGTCTCAGGACCGAGCGAATCCGGGCCATCAATTCGCGCAGTTCACACGGCTTGGCGATGTAGTCATCGGCGCCGAGCTCGAGGCCGACGACACGATCGATCGGGCTGGCCGTCGCCGTCAGCATGATGACAGGTATGTTTGTCCGGCTTTTCAGGTCGCGGATGATCGACAGGCCGTCTTCTTCCGGCATGTTGAGGTCGAGCACGACAAGATCCGGCGTGCCCTTGGCGATCACGGCGCGCAGGCTGTGGCCACCGTCGCACAGCGTCACTGAAAACCCATGCATCTTGAGATAATCGCCAACCATTTCACGAGCAGGCGCCTCATCGTCGACGATGGTGATGTGAGGGCTCTTGCTCATCTCAGGCCTCGCTGGTCACTGGAAGGATGATTGAAAAGGTCGCGCCGCAGCCCGGACCGGGGCTGTTGACCGAAACCTTGCCGCCATGAATATCGACGATCCGCTTGACGATGGACAGGCCGAGTCCGGTCGAGCTTTCCCCGCCGGTGGGCTTGGCCGATAATCGCTGAAAGCGGCCGAACAGCCGATCAAGATCTTCCGGCGAGAGGCCGGGGCCTTCGTCGGAAATCGAGAAGATGATCTCATCACCGCTGCACATCACGGTGAGGTCGATCCTGCCGCCGATCGGGCTGTATTTGATCGCGTTGCTGACAAGGTTGTCGATCGCCTCGCGCATCCGGTCGACGTCGCACATGGCGAGGTCGCGGGCTCGCGCCGTGACCTTGAGGACCTGCTGCTTGTTGCGGGCGAGCAGCTGATTGGCTTCAGCCACTTCGGCGACCAGCTCGGCGAGGTCGACAGCCTCGCGGCGGATGGTGATATCGAAAGCATCCGCCATGGCGTCGGAAATCAGTTCGTCGACCATGGTCGTCAGGCGCTTGGTCGCACTCCTGATGTGCTCGATTTGCGTGGCGATGTGTTCGGGCGACGCATTTGTGCTGGTCAGTTCACTCAGCATCTCGGTCCGGCCAAGTATAATCCCCAGCGGATTTTTCAGGTCATGGGCTACCGTGCCGAGGATCTCATTCTTGAACGCGTTGGCGCGTTGCAGCCGCACCCATTGCGTCGACAGCCGGCGATTGGCCTGCATCAAGGCGCGGGTGCGATGGGCGACGCGATCCTCAAGCTGGGTATTGGCGGTCTGCAGCTGCTGGTACAGGATCACATTGTCGAATGCGATGGAGAGGCGGGTACCGAAGATCTCGATCAGCGACTGATCGGTATCCGACAGCGGACAATCGGACTTCAGCAGGACCACGACCTCCCGGCCGCTGCCGGTCTTGACATAGAGCGTGCTGCTGCTGTCGCCGAAGTCGTGCTTCTGCCGCTTGAAGGCATCCTCGATCATGTCGCGGAGAGCGTGATCGAGCTCCACCGTGCCGACGGGGCTTGCGAGATGGCTGTAACACCCCGAGCCTGCGAGCACGGCAAAATCCGTTTCGATCTCGCCGCCATCGCGCAACACCAGAATGCCCGCGCAATCGATATTGAGCAATGAAACGATTTGCGTCAGCACACCCTCGGCAAGGCGTTGCATGGATTTGAAGTCATAGAGCGTTGAGGCGGCGTCGATGATGATCTCGAGGCCACGGCGGGTTTGCATCATGCGGTCGAGCTGCTGATAGCTGCGCAAGGCTGCGGTCAACGACGTGAAGAGCTTGTCAGCGGTCAGTTCTGTCTTCGCTTTGTAGTCGTTGATATCATAGTCGATGATCACGCGGCGCTCGGGGGCCTGGCCCGGCTGCCCGGTGCGCAGGATGATCCGGACCTTTTCGTTGGCGAGGTCATTGCGAATGTAGTCGACTAGCTCGAGGCCGGCGGCGTCTGTCTCCATGATGACGTCGAGCAGAACTGCGGCGACGTCGGGGTTGTCGCGCATGAGGTCGCGTCCCTCTTCAGCCGAATAGGCCGAGAGGATTTCCAGCGCTTGACCATTCAACGCATAGTCACTCAACGCAAAGCGTGTGCCCTCGTGGACAGCCTGATCATCGTCGATGACAGCGATCTTCCAGCGCCGCAGAGCAGACGCTTCGGCGATGACCTCGTCGTCGTCAGTATCCTCAATCAGGTGGAGGACATCGTCCTGGTCTGCCATGTCTTGGCCTCACTATTGGGTGCGGGCTTCGTCTTTGTCCCCGCGCCGCTCGGCATGATGATGCGAAATGTAGTGCCTTCTCCAGGCGCCGAGTCCAGTTCGAGCCGGCCGCCAATTTTCTGCGTGACGATGTTGTGGACGATGTGGAGGCCAAGCCCGGTGCCGCCTTCATTGCGGCGGGTGGTGAAGAACGGATCAAAGGCTTGACGTTGCACCTCGAGCGGCATGCCTGCGCCATCGTCGGAAAAGCTGACCTCAATGTCGTTCGGGCTGATTGCCTTGGCGGTGACGGTGATGGTCCCGGAATGGCCATCAGTAAATGCATGAGTAGTTGCGTTGAGGAAAAGGTTCGTCAGGATCTGGCCATAGGAGCCGGGATAACCATCAATCGTGAGGTTCGCAGGAATCTCGACGTTCACTGATATGGTGGTTTTGCGTAGCACGGGCCGCAGGCTGGCGATGATTTGCTCGGTGGCTTCCTGAACATTGAACGTGCGCCGGTCGGCATAGGAGCGATCGACCGCGACCTGTTTGAATGACTGGATCAACTCGCCCGCCCGGTGCAGGTTGGCGACCAGCTGCCCGGCGGCGTCCCCTGCGCTATTGATGAATTCCTCCAGTTTTGAACGGCGCATCGGCGTGCCGGATTTCATATCGTGACCAAACTTTTCGGTCCGTCGCGCCAGACTGGACGCGACAGTCAGGCTGATCCCGATCGGATTGTTCACCTCATGCGCCACGCCTGCGACAAGCCCGCCGAGCGCAGCCAGGCGTTCGGCATCGATCAGGTTGCGTTGGGTGGCCTTCAGCTCGAGCAAGGCATTCTCGGCGCGCTCCTTGGCTGACCGCAATTCATTCTCGGCGTCGCGCTTGGCGATGGCGTTGTTGCGGAAAATCTCCACCGCGCGCGCCATCGCGCCAACCTCGTCGCGGGCGCCGGTGCCCTGAACCTTGCGGTCGAGGGTGCCGGACATGATCCCGCGCATCGCCGCCATGATCTGCCGGAGCGGATGCTGAATGCTGAGCGCAATCAGCAGGCTTGCCACCATGATGACGGCCATGAAGATTACCGCGATCAACAGGACGTTGCGCGAGATGGCGGAAAGGGTGCGATCGAAGGTCTCCTGCGCGGTCTTCTCCCGCAGGCGCATCTGGACCGACAGCGCGTCGATGGCCTGGATGGTATCGGCCTGGCTGGCGTCAATCGAGTTGCGCAGCAGGCTGGTGCGGTCGTTCAGGAGTGTCGAGAGTTTCGTCAATCCGCCGCGTAGCTTGAGCGTCGCCTCGCGCAACCGCTCAAGCGCGGTGCGTTGCAGGTCGTTCTCCGACAGGTCCATCATCACCGGGATGGTGCGCTCGATGATCTCGGTGTTGCGCCGGGCTTCCTCAGCCGTCGCCATGGCGGGAGAGAGGTAGTAGGCGTTGGCGGCGACGAGCACGGCGGTGAAGGCTTCGCGTGATTTGCCCAGCGTCGGCCAGATCAATGCATCGCGCTGTGCGGTCGCGCCCTCGATGATGGAATAGAGCCCTGCGATATCCTTTGAGGGCGTAACGATCTGGTCTTCATAAGTCTTGGAAATCATGCCCTGCAGTGTGCGCAGCTCGCCGAAGCCATTCAGAAAACGTTCCGTCACCATCTCGAGCTGAGCGACCGATCCGGAGAGCATCGGGTCGTTCGAGGCGCGAGCGTTCAATGTGCCGAGAACAGCTTCACGCAGCAGCAGGATTTCGGCGAACAGTTCAGGGCTGGGCTGATTGATGTAGCGATGTATGAGGTTCTGCAGCCGGACCGTCTCGCTCTCGAGCATCGCGAGGATCTGGTCGGAATGTCGCACCTGGCGGACGTCCTCCCAGGCAGAGGATAAAACCCGGCTGCCGCTCCAGATCAGCCCCACAAGTACCAGGATCACTGCGGAGTTGAGTGCCGCGATTGCGATGATGCGCCAGCGAATCGGAATCGCTCGAACGAACCCGACGAGGTTCATCTGATTGCGGGGCTCCTTCCCGTTGTTTGTTTGTGACGCCACTGTTGCAGATGTCCCGCCGCTGGTTGGTATTCTGTGTGTAGCTTGGCCGTTCGTGGTGCCCGTTCGGGTGTTCACTCTGCGCGCGCCTAGCAGGAGCCTCGTGTCAATCCCGATGATATTACATATCCAGTCTCCGGTATGTACAACCGTTACTTGTCTGAGGTAGTACGCAAAAGCGGTTGAGGATTGCGCGAATGCTGCGAAACGGGGTCCCGGTCCGCTTATGGATGGAAACGCTGGAACGCGATCATGGCAAGCTCACGCTTGCCAGCAGGCGTGGGTGGCGGACGTGGGAGCCTAAGATGCTGAAGTTGCTGCCAAGATGGCTCTCTGCACTTTCATTCACATTGGCGTTACTTGCACCCTCACGCTTGTGTGCTGCGACCGAAATTCAGTGGTGGCACGCAATGTCGGGTGAGCTGGGCCGGCAGGTCGAAAGGTTGGCGAGCGACTTCAATGCGTCGCAGGATGAGTATCGCATCCTGCCAGTCTATAAGGGGAGCTACGCCGAGACCGTCACCGCAGCTATCTTTGCCTTTCGCTCGCGCAATCAGCCGGCGATTGTCCAGGTCAACGAAATCGCCACGGCAACCATGATGGCGGCCAAAGGCGCGATCTATCCCGTTCATCAGATGATGCAGGATCAATCCGAGCCGTTTTCCCAGGGTGACTTCCTGCCTGCAATTCTTGGATATTATGCTGATACGGACGGGCGCCTGCTGTCGTTCCCGTTCAACGTTTCGACGCCGATCCTGTATTACAACAAGCAGCTTTTCCGCGCCGCCGGGCTTGACGCGGACGTCCCGCCGCGGACCTGGCCGGAACTGGAGGTTGCGGCGAGGCGCTTGCGCGCAGCGGGCGCGCAATGCGGCTTCACCACCGGTTGGCCGTCCTGGATTCATGTCGAGAACTTCCTGGCGTTTCACGATCTTCCGCTCGCCACCATGTCGAATGGTCTGGACGGGTTGGGCGCCGAGCTCCTGATCAATGACGAGGCCATGGTGCGTCACATCGGCCAACTCGTTGAATGGCAGAAATTCCGACTATTTGACTACAGCGGTCGGGCAACCGCAGCGGAACCACGCTTCCAGAATGGTGAATGCGGGATCTTCATCGGCTCGTCGGCAACCCGCGCTGATATTATCGCCAATGCCAGATTCGATATTGGCTACGGCATGTTGCCCTATTGGCCGCATATCAAAAGCGCGCCGCAGAACTCAATGATTGGGGGGGCTACGCTCTGGGTGTTGCGGGATCGTCCTGCAAGTGAATATGGCGGCGTTGCGAAGTTCCTGGGGTATCTGTCGCGGCCGGAGGTACAGGCGACCTGGCATCAGAGCACGGGGTATCTTGCGGTCACGCGGGCTGCGGTCGACCTCAGCCATGCGCAGGGATTTTACGAACGAAATGCCGGGCTGGCGCTGGCGATCGAGCAGCTGTCGCGGAATATCCCAACGCAGAATTCGAAAGGCCTCAGGCTCGGCTCTTTCGTATTGGTGCGCGACACCATCGAGAACGAGCTCGAGCTTGCCTTCAGTGGAAAGAAGGAGCCCAAGGCCGCGCTTGACGCAGCCGTTGAGCGAGGGAACCGACTGCTGCGCCAGTTCGAGCGCGCCAACCGTTAGGTTTGTGCGCCCGTGGCACGTGCGGCTGGGATCAGCGAATCGAGAATCGCACCGGGACGGTGAAGCTCAGTGAGGCCTGCGTCATTTCCGGCGGGAAGCTCGGCAGCGGTTGCGCGCGGCGGATCATCGCGAGCGTTTCGTCATCGAGTGCATCGACGCCGGACGAGCGCGCGAGACGGCTCGACAGCACCTGGCCGCTGCGGCTGACGGTGAAGCTCAGCATGGCGACGCCTTGTCGCCCGGATGACTTGGCTTCGTTCGGATACTGCTTGTAACGTTGCAGATGCGCCGCCAGCCTATCACGATAGGTAGGCAGTGCTGCGGCGGCTGCAGCGGCGCCTGCAGTGGCCATCGAGGCCGCTTGGGCAGCGACGCGTTCCGCCGCTGGCGCGGAGGTGGTGCGCGGTGCGGGCGGCTTCTTCTTGACCTGTTTCTTGACCTGTTTGACCGGCTCCGGTTTCGGCTCAGGGAGTGGAGGCTCGGGGAGTTCAGGCGTGACCTGCGGCTCCGGCTCCGGATTCACCGCCGCCTGCTTCTGCTCTGGTGGCGCTTCGACTTCCGGATTTTCGACCGGCGGCGTCGGTGCAATCTGCTCTTCGACGGCAGCCTGCTTGACGGGTTCGGGCGGCGTCTCGGCGGTCTCCTCGGCCTGCTCCATCTCCGGACCCGGGGCGACATCGTTCGGGTTGATCTGTGGCGCTGCTGGCGCCGGGGCCATATCGACCATGATCGCCGGGATGCTGACGCCGGCTGCGTCGGAACTCCGCTGCAGCGCGACGCCAGTTGCAATCAGACCAGCATGCGCCGCGACGATGATCGCGCCACTGCTGATCCAACGTGCTGGCCCCCATCGGTCGGCTATAGAATGGAGCTTGAACGGGTTCATTTCTGGTCTGCAATGCTTTCGAGGCCAACCAGCGCGACCTTGAGATAGCCGTTCTGGCGGAGCAGGTTCATGACGTCCATCAGATCGCCGTAGCTGACCACCTTGTCAGCACGAAGGAAGATGCGCTCGTTCTTGTCACCTTTTGTGGCTTCGCCCAGTGCGTCGTTCAGGGTCTCGCGCGCCACCACCGTCTCGCCCACGGCGATGGTGAGGTCGGGCTTGACGGTGAGATAGACCGGCTTGTCCGGGCGCGGCGTCGGCTGCGCCGCGCTTGCCGGGAGATCCACGCCGATATCAACCGTCGCCAATGGCGCTGCGACCATGAAGATGATCAGCAGAACCAGCATCACGTCGATGAAGGGCGTAACGTTGATCTCGTGCGTTACGGCGAGATCATCATCGCTGCTGCGGGTACCGAGTTTCGCGCCCATCGGTTACTCCGCCGCGCGTGAGAGGTGGCGCGATTGGCTGCCAAGATCACGGCTGATCAGCAACATGACTTGCGCCGAGGCGTCGCCGAGCAAGGCGCGATATCCGGTAATGGAACGCGCGAGCTGATTGTAAACCAGCACAGCCGGGATTGCCGCGACAAGTCCGAGCGCAGTGGCGAGCAAGGCTTCAGCGATACCGGGCGCAACGACTGCAAGGTTCGTAGTCTGCGCTTCGGAGATGCTGATGAATGAGTTCATGATACCCCAGACGGTGCCGAACAGGCCGACGAAAGGAGCTGTCGCGCCGATGCTGGCGAGTATCCCGGTGCCGCGTGAGATCGCGCGTGACGCGGCGATCTCGACACGCTCGAGGCGAAGCGCAACGCGCTCCTTCAAGCCCTCGTCGCGAGCACCGTGCGACAGGGTCACTTCGCGAGCGGCGGTTTGCACCAGTTGTGCAACCGGGTCGCTATCAAGCTGGCAAGCCTCATAAACGTTCGAGAGCGTGGTATCGGCTTCAAGTAGTTCGAGCCGCCGGTTGATGCGTGAACTACCGCGGCGGAGCTCAATGACTTTCGCAAGCCATATCGTCCAGGTCACGAGCGATGCGAAGGCGAGGCCGATCATGACACCTTTCACGATCCAGTCGGCGCCCATGAACATGCCCCAGGGCGACAGATCATGGGGCAGGTGCGCCCTGGCAACGCCCTGAGCCTGTGCAGCGCCGGGAATTGTCATGATCCCACCAGTGGCGAGCACAGATAGGATTGCCGAGTAAGTACGTGTCATGTGTTTAGATTTCCTGCGTTCATGTCGTCAGGGCGCGAGGCGGATGCGCGATCGAACGGATCGCGCACTCTGACCGAGCCAAGACGTTGCGCGAGATAGCTGAGCATATACCTGCTCGGCGGGATGATGTCCCCTGCGCGGGGCGGTTTACGGACTTCATTGGAGAAATTCCAATGAAGCGCGGTTGCGTGACTTTCGTTGTCAGTGATCACGTGACGCACTCGCCGGACTTCGTTGCGAATGTGTCGTGGTCTGAATGTGCCACGCTCAAGGATAGTTCGGCACATGTGTGAACACGCTGTGGTGCTGGAGAACCGTGCCAGCCCATGGTTCAGTTCGCACAGTCCCCACTCGGGGCGTGGTCTAATTGTCTGCATAGTCAAACCCGATCCAGCCGAGACGACGGTGGCATCCTCGAGCCGCTAATGCAAATCATTTGCATCTGGTGGATGGACATTGCGTCCGGCCTCGGGCGTTGTCAAGATTCTCATTGGAACTAAGTCGTCGAAGCGACGGAAAGGTTCCCGCTGTGACGCGCGTTACCCACCCGTGGGGGCGGGTGAACTTATCGACAGGGCAAGAAAAAGGGCAGTCGCCGCTCCATCGGAGGGTGACTGCCCCATCGCAACTCTCATGGGCCACCCGTCACAGGTGGCCCTTCCGAACCGGGCCTAATCCCATCCGCGACCATCGATGCTTGGCTTGGCGAAGACCATGCCGCCGTCAACGGCGAGGGTCGCGCCCACCACGTAGTTGCCGGCGCGCGAGGCGAGGTAGATGGCTGCGCCGGCCATATCCTCATCATGGCCGATGCGGCCCGCCGGCACGCGCTTGGCGACATCGTTTGAATTGTCGCGGGCGGCGGTGTTCATGTCCGAGCTGAACGGCCCCGGCGCAATTGCTGTGACGACGATGTTGTCCTTGATCAGGCGGACCGCCATCCGGCGCGTCAGGTGGATCAGCCCGCTCTTGCTGGCTGCATAGGAATAGGTTTCGAGCGGGTTGACGAACATGCCGTCGATCGAGGCGATGTTGATCACCTTTGCCGGCTGTTCTGCTGTCGCCGCGGCGCGCAGCAGCCCGGCCAGCGCCTTGGTGAGGAAGAATGGCGTCTTGACGTTCAGGTTCATCACCTTGTCCCAGCCGCTCTCCGGAAACTCGTCAAAATTGGCGGCCCAGGCGGCGCCGGCGTTGTTGACGAGAATGTCCAGCTTGCTCTCGCGCTTGGCGAGTTCGGCGGCAAAGGTCGCGATGCCGTCTTGCGTTGAAATGTCGATCGGCAGCGCGATGCATTCGCCGGCATAGGTCGCCGTCAATTCCTTCGCGGTAGCTTCGCAGGGACCGGCCTTGCGGGCGGTGATGTAAACGCGCGCGACGCCCTGCGCGAGGAAGCCTGCGGCAATCATCTTGCCAATGCCGCGCGAGCCTCCGGTAACGACAGCCACGCGGCCCTCGAGCGAAAACAGATCCTTGAACATCATTTCCTCCAGTTTGTTACCGGATTTCATGAGGCGATCACTGCAACGAGTCAAGCGAGCGCGTGATGCCGGCCGCCGCACCGAACTCAGGGCAGGCCAGCCGTGTGGTGTACATTCCGCTTCACGCGATGCGGTGCTAGTCGATCGGTTGATCGTTCGCTGTCTTGATGAAGGGGCGCGAAATCTTGCTGAGGCCGTTCCAGAGCGCCGTCGCTGTACCCGAGGTGAGAATGGGGAGGTAGCGCTCGTCCTGGAATGAGCCATTCAACGAAATTCTTGGCAGGGCGGTGGGGGTGTTAATATGCCTTGCCTTCAACACGCCGGGGCGCGTTGTGACGCCCGTCATGAAGCCGGCGTCCCTGGCGAGGGCAAACTCCCGATCGGATGCAGCCGACTCATCGCCGTAGGGATAGGCGAAGTGCCTGACGTCTTTCTGGATCATGCCCTCGAGCCGCGATTTGCTTTCGCGCATTTCGCGTGCGGCGGACGAGCCGTCCAGCTTGGCAAGGCGGGCATGGCTGACCGTATGCGCGCCTATGGTCACGAGCGGGTCGCGGGAAAAATTCTTGAGCTCCTCGACGGTCAGGCATTGTTCATGCGGAATGGCCTTCATGTCGACATTGTAGCGTTGGCTCAGCGCCGCGATTTCGCGATGGATGGCGCGGTCATCTTCGAGATCCCGGAGCCAGGCCTGCATCTTCAGGAAGGCGGAGCTTTTTGCCTCAAGGGTGCTGGCGTCGAGCAAGCCCACGTCGCCAGCCAGCGGCGTCTCGATCCGATCGGCCTTGGCGATAATCCGCTCGAGCGTCAGCCACCAGATCGGGCCGGTGCCTTCGGCGAAGTCGGTGGTTGAGTAGACGGTGAAGGGCGCGTCAAATTCCTGCATCACCGGCAGGGCGAAGTCGCGGTTGTCGCGGTAACCGTCGTCAAAGGTGAAAGCAGCGAACCGTCGGTCAAACCTCCGGTCGCGCAGGCGGGCGTAGGCTTCGTCGAGGGTAACGATCTCAATTCCTTGGGCACGCACGTATTGGAGTGTCGAGCGTAGGAATTCTGGTGTAATCTCCAGGTAGGAGTTCGGCTGAAAGGCATCGCCCCGGCGCGGGCGAACGTGGTGAAGCGTGAAGATAATGCCAACCCCGCCAAGCATTTGGCTGAGAAACAGATGGGCGCCGGTATAATGAAATGCATTCATCCCCATGCGAATGATCTGGTGTCGTTTAAGCAGCATGACGGGCGTGCGCGATGTGTTCGGAATGCCGGACCGGCGTGCCGCTGAAAGTGATCCGACTGCAGACGTTGCGCAGGATGCCTTGGCTTTGCCTTCGCATTCTGGTTTGACTGCGCCCGACGAGTTTGATTTCTCTCGAACTACATAATTCAGGATAAAGTATGCGCGGATCATTCAAGTGGAGCAGCAAGTGGTGGCCTGGGCTCATCCCGCTTGGCATACTTTGGGCGTTCGCCGTTTGGGGGACGACAACTTCGGTTGAAGCCGATTTGGAAAACCACAGCCGCGCTTCATTAAAAAACACCATTCTCGATCGATCCCGGATTGTTGCGTCTGGCCGCGATATTTCGTTTTCTGCCGAGGCCTTCTCGGAGGAAGGGCGGCGCAGCGCCGTGTCATCGGTTGCAGCGACCCCCGGTGTTCGTCTTGTCAACGACAATACTCGCTTGGTCGCGGAGGCGAAACCTTTCGTATGGGTTGCAGAGCGTGATGTCGTCCGCGTCAATTTGTCCGGGCGCGTGCCTCATCCGGCGACGAAGCAACGGTTGCTGGAGGCGGCCCGGGCCGGACTGCCGGGGACGGAGGTGGTCGACAAGACCGAACTCGCGCGTGGCGCGCCGACGCGTTTCGAAGCCGCAGCCTTGCTCCTCGTTGATCAGATCGCCCGGCTCAAGGATGGCAAGATCAGCCTGTCAGATTCGCAGGTCTCACTGTCGGGAATGGCGCGCGATCTCGGCGGGCGAGAAGCAATCGCAGCTGCGCTGAAGAACCTGCCTGACGGCTTCACCGTGGCGGCAAACGAGATCAAGGCTCCGCCTTACATTTTTCAGGCCAACAAGGATCCTGTCGCGGTGACGCTGACCTTGACGGGATATGTTCCTGATAACGCCGTTCACGCCAACTTGCTCAATTCGGTGAAGCGCAAATTCTACAACGAGAAGGTCGTCAACAACCTGAAGTCCAGCATCGGCGCGCCACGCGGTTTCAGCGAGGCGGTGCCGGTCGCTCTCGGAGCGCTGTCGCGACTGTCGACGGGCACACTGCAGGTGTCGGATCGTGAGGTTCGGCTTTCGGGCGATGCGCTGTTCGATGTTGCGGCTGAGCAGATCCGCAGCGGCCTCGCCAAGGACCTGCCTCAGGGTTGGACGGCAAAGGCCGAGATCTCGGTCAAGCCGATCGCCGCGCCGGTGGATGCAACGGTCTGTCAGCAGCTATACGCGGAGACGCTGATGAAGGGTTCAATCCGGTTCGAGACAGCCTCGGCGGTCATCGATCGCGATTCGGCAAGCGTTCTCGATCGCCTGGTCGAAATTGCGCTGCGTTGCTCGACTGCCCATATCGAGGTGATCGGGCATACTGATTCCGACGGGGACGCTGCGGCGAATCAGGTGCTGTCGGAACGGCGGGCTGAAGCGGTTGCCAGCTACATGACGAAGGCCGGATTGCCGTTCGATCAATTCACGACGTCCGGCGACGGGAGCTCGCGCCCATTGACGTCAAATGACACCGAGGCGGGCAAGGCGCAGAACCGTCGTATCGAATTTGTTGTAAGGTAACGCCATGGCATATCTGGCCACAATGCTCGCAGGTTGGCTGATCGGGGC
The DNA here is from genome assembly GCA_963717905.1 of uncultured Alphaproteobacteria bacterium. Classification (GTDB taxonomy): domain Bacteria; phylum Pseudomonadota; class Alphaproteobacteria; order Rhizobiales; family Xanthobacteraceae; genus Tardiphaga. Next base: position 180,581 of record CAVQXM010000006.1, on the reverse strand, counting down.
CTTCCTGATCGGTTTCGGAACCGGCTGGATCGCCGTGGTCTGGCGGGGGCGCGTCCTCACGCGCACCTGGGCGCAGCGGTTGGGCGCGCTGATTGTCATCCTGTTCGGGCTGGCGATCTGGCGCGTCGTTCCCGGCCGGTTTGGATACGGTCTTGACCTTGCGTTGACAATGTTCGTTGTCTATCTCGTCGGTTGCGTCATCGGGTCGTGGCTGCGCGAGATCCTGGTGTCGCGTCAGGCGCGGGCTCGATGAAACTGATCCGATAGCGAGGGGTCCCTTGTTTCTGGCGCATCTGAGGTTGATGGCGCGATACAATGCCTGGGCAAACGAGCGGCTGCTTGCCGCCGTGGCCGGGCTGAGCGAGGCGGATTACTGGGCTGACGGCGGCGTATTCTTCAAATCCGTCGCTGGAACCCTCAATCATCTGATCGTCGCCGACCGGATCTGGATGCAACGCTTTACAGGAGTCGGCAGCGGCAACTGGCGGCTGGACGAGATCGTCTGGCAGAGCTTCGGTGAGCTGGCTGCGGATCGCCGCATCATCGACAATGGCATCATTGCCTATGTTGACGGGCTCGATCAGGACGCGCTTCGGCAAGTGGTCCGATTCAAGCGCGTTTCGACCGATGAAGTGGTGGAGAAACAGCGCGCGCCCCTGATGGCGCATATGTTCAATCATCAGACCCATCATCGGGGACAAGCCCATGCATTGCTAACACGGTTCGTCGGGGAAGCACCGGAACTGGACTTGCTATATTTTCAAAGGCTAGCCGATCGCTCGCGAGGGCAATGACGCTGTGCACCTACCGCGCGAAATGCGAAGGGCTGGCACGCCATGGGTTGTGCGGGTAAAACGGTAAACCGCAGTTTAATGCTAACCGTGTCACATCAGCACATTGATGTGGTGTGATTTTGTCGCCACATTTACGTCTGTCGTTGTGGCGCTGTCCCTGCCGGGCGTAACAGTGAGTTTGTCGTTGGAAGTTTTTGCGGTCAATCAAGCGGCGTCTGAATAGCAGGACCGCAATCGAGGTTGTTGATGCTAGGAGCAATTCGCGGAGCTTTTTCGTTTCTGCGCCAGAAGCAAATCCTGCATAAGCTCGGCGTGCTGCTCAGCATTTCGATCATCGCGGCTGCATGTTACATGCTGTACCACAAGCTGCAGAATGTCGATTTTGACGCTGTCGTTGCGGCAATGACGCAGACCGAGCCGCGGCAGATTGCGCTGTCGGCGCTGTTTGTTGCAGCCGCCTATTTCACGCTGACGTTTTATGACTGGTTCGCGGTTCGCGCGGTGGGCCGGTCTGGGTTGCCCTATCGGGTCACCGCGCTTGCGGCTTTCACCAGCTATTCGATCGGCCACAACGTCGGGGCCAGCGTCTTCACTGGTGGGGCCGTGCGCTACCGGATTTACTCCGGCTGGGGTCTGGATGCGATCGATGTCGCAAAGGTCTGCTTCATTGCCGGGCTGACGTTCTGGCTCGGCAATGTCGCGGTGCTCGGCATGGGCATGGCCTATCATCCCGAGGCCGCCAGCAACATCAATCATCTGCCAACCTGGGTAAATCAGGCGCTGGCGTTCGTTATGCTGGCAGGGCTCGCCGGTTACGTCATCTGGGTCGCCGTCAAGGAACGCGAGGTTGGGCGCGGCAACTGGACCGTATTCCTGCCCGGCGGCAAATTGACCTTGTTGCAGATCGGGATCGGCATTGTTGATCTCGGGTTCTGTTCGCTTGCAATGTACATGCTGGTTCCGGGCGAACCTAATCTCGGCTTCATCGTTGTCGCCGTGGTGTTCGTGTCGGCAACGCTGCTTGGCTTCGCCAGCCATTCGCCCGGTGGCCTCGGGGTGTTTGACGCCGCCATGATGATGGGGCTGTATCAGATGAACCAGGAGGAATTGCTTGCGGGCATGCTCCTGTTCCGCATCCTGTATTATTTGACGCCGTTTCTGCTTTCGATAATCCTACTGACATGTCGCGAGCTTATCATGGCAGTGCAGTCACAACGGTTCGATTCGTTGCCGCATTCGGCTACCGCGAAAGCGAACCCTGACATGAAATATCCCAAGCGACCCGGAGGCGCTGAAGTCTGAGCCTCCCAATATGATTGAGGCTAGCCGGCAATGTCGGTAAATCTGTCCGAACAATCGATCTTCGCAGCGTGGCCGGGGCGGCTGCGCAGCGCGACAATCATTCTGCTCGTCGCGGTCCTGATGATTGGCGCGCTTTGCGTGTTCGGAACCCTGACGCTAACTCAGGCTCTGATTGTCATCGCCGCGATCATGGTGGCGGCCCTGGTGCCATGGAGTGCGGGCGGAGATCTGCAGCCCTCCCGTGATGACGTCACGTCGACCACGGTTCATTCGCCGGTCGTCGAGGCTGTGCTTGCGGGTATGCCGGACCCAGCCGTTCTGCTGGATCGGGCGGGCCGGGTCATTCACATCAATCCAGCCGCTGCATTGATTGCTCCCGCACTGCGCAGGAACGAGATGGCGCAGATCACCCTCCGCACGCCCGAGATCGTCACGGCGCTGCGCGAGGCCATGGTGACGAAGCAGTCGCGGCGGATCACCTATCTCGATCATGGCGAGATCCCGCGCTGGCTTGAGCTTTTCATTGTTCCGGTGAACGTACCGACGGCGTTCGGGGGTACCGATTGCTACCTTCTGATGACGTTTCATGATCTGACGCAGCAACGCCGCGTGGAGGAGATGCGCGTCGATTTTGTCGCCAACGCCAGCCATGAATTGCGCACGCCGCTGGCGGCCTTGTCAGGCTTCATCGACACCCTGCAGGGGCCGGCGAAAAACGATGACAGGGCGCGCGAGCGCTTTCTCGAGATCATGCATTCCCAGGCGGCGCGCATGGGGCGGTTGATCGATGACCTGCTGTCGCTGTCGCGCGTTGAATTCACTGCACACGTTCGTCCGGAATTGATCGTCGATCTTGCGCAGATTATCCGCCAGGAAATTGACGGTCTGGAGCCTTTGGCGCGCGATCGCGGCGTGACGATCCATGCGGAACTCGGCAAGGAACCGCTGCTCGTTGCGGGGGACCGTGAAGAATTGCTCCGCCTGTTCGAAAACCTGATTGAGAACGCCCTGAAATATGGTGCTTCCGGTGAGCGAATCGAGATCGACGTCACCCGCGCTGTCACCAAGGAAGGTCGTCACGAGATCCGCGTTGCCGTGCGGGACTTCGGGCCGGGCATCCCGCCCGAGCACCTTCCGCGCCTTACGGAACGGTTCTACCGCGTCAACAATGGCGCCAGCCGGGCGCAGGGTGGCACCGGGCTCGGCCTGTCGCTGGTCAAGCATATCGTCAGCCGTCATGGCGGCCGTTTGCAAATCGAAAGCATCGTTAACCAAGGTGCTGCATTTACCGCCGTTTTTCCCCAGGCCGAGGGACGACTCGATAAATGATTTGTAAGCAAATTCATGTGCTTATCCGTCGTCATGTAGCTGTCATGAAACGATCATAAAAGCTGCACCCACGGGCCTTAAGTCGGGCTCGTGAGAGTTAGCCGGCGTATGCTGCGCCGCGCTCACTAACGGAGACCATCATGAATTTTGTTAAGGCAGTTGTCGCCGCTGGCCTCGTCGCCGCTTCGACATCCGCGTTCGCAGTCGATATCACCGGCGCAGGCGCAACCTTCCCCTTCCCGGTTTATGCGAAGTGGGCTGACGCCTATAAGAAGGAAACTGGGAACGCCGTGAACTATCAGTCGATCGGTTCGGGCGCAGGCATCAAGCAGATCAACGCCAAGACCGTCACGTTCGGCGCGACCGACGCGCCGCTGAAGATCGAGGCGCTCGAAAAGGGCGGCCTGACCCAGTGGCCGATGGTGATGGGCGCGATCGTTCCTGTCATCAACGTCGAAGGCATCAAGTCGAACGAGCTCATCCTGTCGGGTGAGCTGCTTGCAGACATCTATCTCGGCAAGGTCGCCAAGTGGAACGACCCCGCCATCGCCAAGCTGAACCCGAAGCTGAAGCTGCCGGAAACCGCGATCACCGTCGTTCGCCGTTCGGACGGTTCGGGCACGACCTTCAACTTCACCGACTACCTCTCAAAGGCAAGCTCGGACTGGAAGGCCAAGATCGGCAGCGGCACCGCTGTTGAATGGCCGGTCGGCGTTGGCGCCAAGGGCAACGAAGGTGTTGCCGGCAACGTCAGTCAGACCAAGAACTCGATCGGTTACGTCGAATACGCCTACGCCAAGCAGAACGCGCTCGCCACGACGGCGCTGATTAACAAGGCCGGCAAGACCGTGCAGCCGACCATCGGCGCCTTCCAGGCTGCTGCTGCGAACGCTGACTGGTCCAGCGCACCGGGTTACTATGTGATCCTGACCGACCAGCCGGGTGAAGCATCCTGGCCGATCACCTCGGCAACCTTCATCCTGATGCACAAGGAGCCGACCGATAAGGCTGCCTCGGCTGAAGCCCTGAAGTTCTTCACCTGGTCGTTCGCCAACGGTTCCAAGATGGCTGAAGAGCTCGACTACGTTCCGATGCCGGAGTCGGTCGTGAAGCTGATCGAAAAGACCTGGGCGTCCGAGATCAAGCGCTAATCAAATCAGGCGGAGGAGAACATCTCCTCCGCCGCTTTTCTGACTGGCGGCTGTGAACCAAATTTTCGACAAGCCGTTCATATTACTCGATTTCACAGGGGATTGGTGTGGCAGACATGGCCGTCCAAACATCGCCAATTGAGTCTGCGGGGCCAATCGACCGCGCCAAGGCCTTGAACGCATTTAAGTTCGGCGACAAAGCGTTTTACTGGGTTACACGTATCTGCGCCCTGTCCGTGCTCTGCGTATTGGGCGGCATCATCATATCGCTGGTGATCGGCGCCTGGCCTGCTCTGAAAGAGTTTGGTCTGCCCTTCCTCTGGACCCAGCGTTGGGCTCCGAACGCGGAACCGCCGGTCCTCGGCGCCCTCGGCCCGGTCTATGGCACATTGGTCACGTCGGTGATCGCCATGGCAATCGCTGTCCCGGTTGGTCTTGGGATCGCAATCTTCCTGACTGAAATTTGCCCGCTCTGGCTTCGCCGCCCGATCGGCATGGCCATCGAGCTGCTCGCTGGCATTCCGTCGATCATTTACGGTATGTGGGGCTTCTTCGTCCTCGGTCCATTCCTGGCCGATCAGTTCCAGCCGACGATGATTGCCTTGTTCGAAGGCGTACCGGTGCTCGGCACCATCTTCGCTGGCCCGCCGTCCTATCTCAGCCTGTTCAACGCCTCGCTCATCCTCGCCATCATGGTGCTGCCCTTCATCACCTCGATCTCGGTCGACGTGTTCAAGACGGTACCGCCTGTGCTGAAGGAAGCGGCCTATGGCGTCGGCTGCACGAAATGGGAAGTCGTGCGCAACGTGGTGATGCCCTACACGCGGGTTGGCGTGATTGGCGGCGTCATGCTCGCGCTGGGTCGCGCCCTCGGCGAGACCATGGCTGTCACCTTCATCATCGGCAACTCGTTCCGCATCTCCGGCTCGATCTTCGGCCCCGGCACGACGATCTCGGCGGCCATCGCCAGCGAGTTCGCCGAGAGCGAAGGCCTTCATCAGTCGGGTCTGATGCTGCTCGGCCTGTTACTGTTCGTCCTGACATTCTTCGTCCTCACTGCCGCGCGCCTGATGTTGCTGCGCCTTGAAACAAAGGCAGGGAAATAATCATGAACCCGATTTATGCGTCACGGCGCCGGAAGGACAGCCTCATTCGCGCGCTATGCATTGGCGCCGCGCTGTTCGGGGTGAGCTGGCTCGCGATGATCCTGTTCTCGCTGTTCTATAACGGACTGTCGGGGATCAACCTCGACCTGTTCACGCAGAACACGCCGCCTCCTGGCGCGAAGGGCGAAGGCGGTCTGATGAACGCGATCGTCGGTTCGGCCATCATGACCGGCATCGGGGTCGGCATCGGTGCGCCGATCGGCCTGTTCGCGGGCACCTACCTTGCCGAATATGGCAAGCACGACAGGCTGACGTCGGTTATCCGCTTCATCAACGACGTGTTGCTGAGCGCGCCGTCGATCATCATCGGTTTGTTCATCTATGGTGTGATCGTTGTGCCGATGGGCGGCTTCTCCGCTCTGGCCGGCGCATTGGCTCTCGCTGTCATCGTCATCCCGGTTGTGGTGCGCACCACCGAGGACATGCTCCACCTGGTGCCGAACCCGCTGCGTGAAGCAGCATCAGCCCTTGGCATGCCGCGGTCGCTGGTGATCCGCCGGGTTGCCTATCGTGCAGCGCGAGCGGGGCTCATCACCGGCGTTCTGCTGGCGACAGCGCGAGTCGCCGGTGAAACCGCGCCGCTGCTGTTTACGGCGCTGAGCAACCAGTTCTTCAGCCTCGATCTCGGCCGGACCATGGCTAACCTGCCGGTGACGATCAATAATTTCGTGCAGAGTCCGTACGAGCAATGGAAGCAACTCGCCTGGAGTGGCGCCTTGCTCATCACCGTGACGGTGCTTGCCCTGAACATCAGTGCGCGCCTGCTTGGCGCCGAGAGGACAAAGAAATGAACGATCTCTCCGTTTCAACTCCATCATCGTCGTACGCAGGTGTCGCGGGCCTTCCGCATTCGGACCAGCGCCCCAAGGTTACGGTTCGCAATCTCAACTTCTATTACGGCGAACACCGTGCGCTGAAGGATATCAACCTGACACTGGCAACCAACCGCGTTACGGCCTTCATTGGCCCCTCGGGTTGCGGCAAGTCAACTCTCCTGCGCATCTTCAATCGGATGTACGATCTGTATCCGGGACAGCGCGTGGAAGGGCAGGTGATGCTCGATAACCAGAACGTGCTGGACCCGAACATCGACCTGAACCTGCTCCGCGCGCGGGTCGGCATGGTGTTCCAGAAGCCTACGCCGTTCCCAATGACGATCTATGAAAACATCGCGTTCGGCATCCGCCTGTACGAGAAGATTTCCAAGTCGGAAATGGATGTGCGGGTTGAGCGGGCGCTGCGTGGCGGCGCGTTGTGGAACGAAGTCAAGGACAAGCTCAACGCCAGCGGCCTCAGCCTCTCGGGCGGTCAGCAGCAACGCTTGTGCATCGCGCGCACGATCGCCATTCGGCCTGAAGTTCTTCTGTTCGACGAGCCTTGCTCGGCGCTTGACCCGATCTCGACGGCGCGCATCGAAGAGCTCATGGAAGAGTTGAAGTCCGAATATACCATCGCGATCGTCACCCATAACATGCAGCAGGCGGCGCGCGTCTCGGACTCGACGGCCTTCATGTATCTGGGTGAGCTGATCGAGTTCGACGACACCGACAAGATTTTCACATCGCCCAGCGACCGGCGGACCCAGGACTACATCACCGGCCGTTTCGGCTAACCGTCAGCTGGAGGAGCTCAAAATGGCTTTCGAGCATACCAACAAAGTATTCGACGAAGACTTGCAGGAGCTGACGCGTCTCGTTGCCGAGATGGGCGGACTTGCCGAGCGTCAGATCGTCGACTCGGTCGACGCCTTGATCCGCCGTGATGCCGAACTCGGTGCGCGCGTTGTTTCCAACGACGTCGAGCTCGATCAACTGCAGCGCGTCATCGAAGAACGCGCCGTACTCACCATTGCCCGTCGTCAGCCGATGGCTGTCGATCTGCGCACCATTGTCGGCGCATTGCGTATCGCAACGGATCTCGAGCGGATCGGCGACCTCGCCAAGAACATCGGCAAGCGCATCTCGGCTGTTGACCGCAACTTCCAGCCATTGAGCCTGATCCGTGGTCTCGACCACATGACCAAGCTGGTGCAGGCCCAGGTCAAGCAGGTGCTCGACGCCTATGCGTCGCATGACCTGACGTCAGCAATGGCGGTGTGGAAGGGCGACGAGGAAGTCGACGCCATCTGCACGTCGCTGTTCCGCGAGCTTCTGACCTACATGATGGAAGACCCGCGGAATGTAACGTTCTGCATCCATCTGATGTTCTGCGCAAAGAACATCGAACGCATTGGCGATCATGCGACCAATATCGCCGAGACCGTGTTCTACATGGTCGAAGGCCAGCAGCTCGTCGACAAGCGTCCAAAGGGCGATATGACCGCCTTTGCGGACGCGCCAACTAACTAACAAGGTATCCGTTATGAGCGCGCATATTATGGTCGTTGAGGATGAAGAGGCGCTGGCTACGCTGCTGCGCTACAACCTCGACGCTGCCGGGTATGAAGTTGAGACGATTGACCGCGGCGATGACGCGGACACGCGGATGAAGGAGCGTCTGCCGGATCTCGTTGTTCTGGACTGGATGTTGCCAGGCCTGTCGGGCATCGAGCTGTGCCGCCGCTTGCGAGCGCGGCCGGAAACGGCGTCGTTGCCGATCATCATGCTCACGGCGCGCGGCGAGGAGAGCGAGCGCGTCCGCGGGCTGGCGACAGGGGCGGATGACTACATCGTCAAGCCGTTCTCGGTGCCGGAATTACTGGCGCGTGTGAAGGGCTTGTTGCGTCGCGCCGCGCCCGAACGTCTGGCGACGATGCTGTCGTATGGCGACATCGAACTGGATCGCGACAAGCGCCGCGTCGCTCGCGCCAACCGCAGCATTGATCTTGGCCCGACCGAATATCGGCTGCTCGAATTCTTTCTTGAGCATCCGGGCCGGGTGTTCAGCCGCGAGCAATTGCTCGATGGCGTCTGGGGGCGTGATATCTATATCGATGAACGCACGGTCGACGTGCACATTGGTCGTTTGCGCAAGCTCCTCAGCCCCAATGGCGAGAAGGATCCGATCCGCACTGTTCGTGGCGCGGGCTATGCGCTCGACGACCGTTTCGACAAAGAGTGATCGCTTGGTCGCTGCACTGGGCGACCGCCATAAAAAAAGCCGCCCAAAATCCTGGGCGGCTTTTTCGTTTGAATCGGCTCGCAAGCCTCCTGCGGAGGCGGCTTGATGTCCGGTTGTTCGGAAACAGGGGCTGCGCCGGGCAGGCCTGTGCGGATCGGGCTTGACGTGGCTGCGTATCAGACGGCCGCGCAGATCAAGCCATGAGTGTCCGCTGTATTGGTTTTAACGGGTCGGCTTGGCAGGCTGACGACGACGGTCGCCGGCAGGCTGGTAAGCGATGCGCGAGTGATGCGCACAATAGGGCAGGCTTTGCAGGGCGCGACCGCCGCAGAAGTAGAAGTCCGCGCTGCTGGGATCGCCGATCGGCCAATGGCAGGTCGATTCATTGAGCTGCAGAAGCGTCAGGCGCTGCGCCATTGGAACGACGTTGTCGACCGCGATCGGATCGGGTTCGACCTCAGTCTCGAATGCTGTTGCAAGCGCCGTGTTGCCACGCGAAACCGGGCGGGCCACGCGCACCATTTGCGGGGTGGGGCGTGCCTTGCGGGGGCGTGGCGTGGTGGTCGATGGGCTTTTTGCCCGGCCGGACAGGCCGAGGCGGTGAACCTTACCGATAACGGCATTTCGGGTGACATTACCGAGTTCCGCTGCGATCTGGCTTGCGGACAGTCCGCTTTCCCAGAGTTTCTTGAGCTGTTCGACGCGGTCGTCGGTCCAGGTCATCACCGTCATCGCATTTTCCCTTCGTGTCGCGCAGCCGGCCTGCGGCGACGCAGCGACTCCAGATTCTAAAAACAGGTGCAGATTGAATCCCTTAGTCCTCGCCGGAGCGCTTGAGCGCACCCGGACGTCGCGGTGAAAACCGGATCGTTGAGAGAAGGATCGCAACCGTGCACGAGATGTCGTACCCGACAGCCCGGAAACTACAATATACCGCGACTCACGCGCAAGAGTCCGGGGGGGTGCTTCCACATGCTTATCCGCCAGCCTACTGACTTTTGCTTGATGTGAGTCTTTCATGAGACAGGTAACGGCACGGCAATTGACCGCTTTTCTTGCCGTTTATGGCGATTTATAGCCCTGCTCGATGTTGACAGTTGTTATGGCGCACCTAAAATAACCCACACGTGCCGCCTGGAAAGGCGGCACGTTTCGTTTTCGGGGTATGTTGTTCGGTCTCGCATTGGCGCGCTTGTGCAACCGCCCTTAGTTTGATCGGACTGGCTATGACCAACGGCTCCACTTCGTCACATTTGCTTCCGGTATTCGCTCGGGCAGACCTCGCATTCGATCGTGGCGAGGGCGTCTGGCTTCACGGAACGGACGGCGAGCGTTATCTCGATTTCACCAGCGGCGTGGCTGTCAACGCGCTCGGCCATGCGCATCCGAAGCTTGTCGCCGCCCTGCAGGAGCAGGCGACCAAGCTGTGGCACATGTCCAACCTGTTCCGCAGTCCGGATGGCGAGCGCCTTGCGGCGCGCCTGTGCGACGCATGTTTCGCGGATTTCGCTTTCTTCGCCAATTCAGGGGCGGAGGCGATGGAATGTGCAATCAAGGTCACGCGCAAATATCACGCGGCCAAGGGGCACCCCGAGCGGTATCGCATCATCACGTTCGAGGGCGCCTTCCATGGCCGGACCCTCGCGACGCTGGCGGCAACCGGCGCTGAGAAATATCTTGAAGGCTTCGGCCCGCGCGTTGATGGCTTTGACCAGGTGCCATTCGGCGATGTCGCGGCGGTCAAGCGCGCCGTCGGCCCCAATACGGCTGGCATCCTGATCGAGCCCGTGCAGGGCGAGGGCGGCGTGCGCACAGTCCCGAGCAGCTTCCTGCGCGAACTGCGCGAGATCTGCGACGCCAATGGCTTGCTGCTGATTTTCGACGAAGTTCAGACCGGCATTGGCCGAACTGGCGATTTGTTCGCGCATACGCGCACGGGCGTTACCCCGGACGTGATGGCGCTGGCCAAGGCGCTTGGCGGCGGCTTTCCGATCGGCGCTTGCCTCACCACCGCGGACGCTGCCTCCGGCATGACGCCGGGGTCGCACGGTTCGACCTTCGGCGGCAACCCGCTTGCGGTCGCCGTCGCTAATGCCGTGCTCGACGTGATGCAGGAGCCGGGCTTCTTCGATCAGGTCAAGAAGACGTCCTTGCTGTTCAAGCAGAAGCTGGCGTCGGTGGTCGATCGGCACAGCGATGTGCTGAGTGAAGTGCGCGGCGAGGGCTTGCTGCTTGGCGTCAAGGCTGTTGTCCCGGCGGGCGATCTCGTCAATGCCCTGCGCGACGCCAAGCTGCTGACCGTTGGCGCAGGAGATAACGTCGTGCGCCTGCTGCCGCCGCTGATCGTGTCGGAAGCCGAGCTTGACGAGGCGATTGCACGGCTTGAGCAGGCCTGTCAGGCGCTTTCGACTGTCGCCGCCCGGGGATCAAACGCATGAGTAAGTCCCCGAGACATTTTCTCGACCTCAACACTTTGCCGGCGGTCGAGCTTCGCAGGATGCTCGACATCGGGCTTGAACTGAAAGCCAAGCTGAAGTCCGGGGCGAAGTGGCCGAAGCCGCTCGAAGATAAAACGCTGGCGATGATTTTCGAGAAGCCATCGACGCGTACGCGCGTGTCATTCGATGTCGGCATGCGTCAGCTCGGCGGCGAAACGCTGATGCTGACTGGCGCGGAGATGCAACTCGGCCGTGGCGAGACCATCGCCGATACGGCGCGGGTTCTGTCGCGTTTTGTCGACATTATCATGATCCGTATCCTCAATCATGACTCGCTGCTCGAGCTTGCGGGCAATGCCTCAGTCCCGGTCATCAACGGCCTGACGCGGTTCTCGCATCCGTGCCAGGTGATGGCGGATCTGATGACCTTCGAGGAGCACCGCGGCCGGATCGAGGGACGCACGGTGGCTTGGGTTGGCGACGACAACAATGTTCTGATGTCCTGGGCGCATGCCGCCGAACGGTTTGGTTTCCACCTCAAGGTCGCGACGCCGCCGGAGTTTGCTCCGAAGAAGGCGTTTCGCGACTGGATCAAGGCGACCAACGCGCCAATCACCTTGAGCAATGACGCCAAGGCGATGGTCAAGGGCGTTGATTGCGTGATCACTGACACCTGGGTGTCGATGGGCGACAAGGATAGCGACCTGCGCAAGCGGCTGCTGCAGCCCTATCAGGTCAATGAAAGCCTGATGGCGCTGGCCAAGCCGGACGCGCTATTCATGCACTGTCTTCCCGCTCACCGTGGCGAAGAAGTTACTGATGGCGTGATCGACGGGCCGCAGTCGGTCGTGTTCGATGAGGCGGAAAACCGGTTGCACGCACAGAAGGGCGTTATCATGTGGTGCATGGAAGCGGTCGCCTGATCGGCGCAGTGGCCTGTGACCGGCCATCACGGCTGGCCGCTTGCCGCGCAACCATCGCTCGGCGCCGGGTCTTTCAGCCCGGTATTGCCTGCATTTGACCTCCGGCGCGCCCGGGGGTTTCATTTTTGAATTCAGACCCCAGATAGGCGGCATGACAAACGCTCCTGATACACGCCCCGATGATGCTACCGCACGCGCGCCCTCTGCCGTGGCGGTGGATGATACGGTGTTGCCGTTCGACGTCGACAGTCTCGACCTGCGCGGAAAGCTGGCACGACTTGGTCCCTCGCTCGATGAGCTTCTGAGCAAGCACAATTATCCTGCACCGGTCGCCAAGGCGCTCGGCGAGGCGATTGTGCTCACGACGCTGCTTGGCTCGTCGATGAAATTCGACGGTCGTTTCATTCTGCAGACGCAGACCGATGGCCCGGTCTCCATGATCGTCGTGGATTTCAAAGCCCCTGATCGCATTCGCGCCTATGCGCGGTTCGACGAAAGTCGCATCGAGGACGGGCAGTCGACGGGTGATCTGCTCGGCCACGGTCATCTGGTCATGACCATCGACCAGGGCGCCGACATGAACCGCTATCAGGGCATGGTGGCGCTTGAAGGCGGCAGCCTTGAAGACGCTGCGCACGAATATTTCCTGCGCTCCGAGCAGATCCCGACGCGGGTCCGCATTGCGGTTGGCGAGGAATGGCGGGGCGGCGGTGAAACGCCGCGTCATCGCTGGCGCGCGGGCGGCATGTTGCTGCAGTTCTTGCCGAAGGCGTCGAACCGTTCGCAGCGTGATCTCGACCCGGGCGATCTGCCGGACGGCGTGACGGCGAACGACGTTCCCGAGGATGACGCCTGGGTTGAGGGGCAGTCGCTGATCGCCACCGTTGAGGATCTCGAACTGCTCGATCCGGACTTGTCCGGCGAGCGATTGCTGTTCCGTCTTTTCCATGAGGCGGGTGTGCGCGTCTATGACGCCCAGCCGATGGTCGCGAAGTGTTCGTGCTCGCGGGAAGCGGTTGGCGGCATGCTGTCGAGCTTCGAGCAACAGGATCGCAACGACATGGTCAAGGACGGCAAGGTCGTGGTGACCTGCGAGTTTTGCAGCTCGGTCTATGAATTCACCCCGGAAGAAGCCGGGGCTGAGGTCTGACAACGCAGTCGGAAATGATTCGGATGACAAAAAGGCGCGGCAACACTGCCGCGCCTTTTTACGTGATGAGGCGAGATTGATTTACGAGATTGATTTAATTGAGCGTGCGGCGCTGGTTGGGGCTGTCCAGCGAAAAGGCCGGCACGTCAATTTCGAACGGTTCGCCGTCGCCGTTCACCATCTGGTAGCGGCCGCGCATGAACCCCGACGAGGTCGGCAGCGGCACACCGCTGGTATATTCAAAACGTTCGCCGGGTCCGAGTACCGGCTGCTCGCCAACCACACCCTCTCCCTTGACTTCCTGCACATGTCCGGCGGCGTCGGTGATGACCCAATGCCGCGTCTTCAACTGGACGGTTTCCTCGCCCGAATTGATAATGACGACGGTATAGGACCAGAAGTACTGGTGCTTGTCTAAAGAGGACCGTTCCGGCAGGTAAGCGGGTTCGACGGTGACTTCGATTTGGCGAGTAACAGCGCGATACATGACGATCTCATCGAGGTAAACTGAAGCTGATGATAGCGATAAATGGCCGCGTGCGACAATCACGTGAATAGAGCTTGCGCGATCGCCTTATAAACATAGGCGAATCGTCATATTGGTTCCGAACTTTCCGAGCACGACCGGGCTTCTGTCCCGGCGGGTCAAAGACGATGACGAACGGCCCGTGCTGCTCTCTAACTCAGGACTTGCAGATATCGCCGACGATCTCGACATCAAGCAGCAAGCCGCCGATACCGCATCAGCGGGACGGGCAGCGGAGGCTGGTTTGGCAAGCACCATGATTGTGCCGGTCGGAGAGCGCGAATTGCGCCTCGACCTGTTTCGCGGCCTGGCGCTATGGCTGATCTTCATCGACCACTTGCCGCAAAATCTTTTAACTTGGTTCACGCTGCGCAATTACGGCTTCAGCGACGCGACCGAGATTTTCATTTTCATTTCGGGTTATACCGCTGCCTTCGTGTATGGCCGCAACATGGACCTGCAGGGCTTTCGGATTGCCGCCGCGCGCATTCTGAAGCGCGTCTGGCAGATCTATGTTGCGCATGTCTTTCTGTTCACGATTTTTCTGGCGGAGATTTCCTACGTCGCCACGCGGTTTGATAACCCGCTGTACACGGAAGAAATGGGTATCCTTGATTTCCTCAAGCAACCCGACGTCACTATTGTGCAGGCGCTGATGCTGCGCTTCCGTCCCGTCAATATGGACGTGCTGCCGCTTTATATCGTGCTGATGCTGTTCTTTCCGCCGATCCTGTGGCTACTGCGACGGCGTCCTGATACGGCGCTTGGCCTGTCGGTGCTGCTGTACATCCTGACCTGGGAATTCGACCTGCATCTGACGGCCTATCCCAACGGCGTCTGGATCTTCAATCCGTTTGCCTGGCAGATGCTGTTCGTGTTTGGCGCGTGGTGTGCACTCGGCGGGGCGCTGCGGATGCAACGCATCTTGTCATCGCGGCTGACGCTGGCCTTGGCGTTCGCTTATCTGTTCGGTGCGTTTTGGGTCACGCTCACCTGGAACATCTCCAGCATTCACCATCTTGTGCCGGCCTGGATCGAGTCGTGGATGTATCCGATCAACAAGCCGGACCTTGACGTGCTGCGCTTCATCCATTTTCTCGCGCTTGCGACCGTTACGGTCTGGTTCCTGCCAAAGGATTGGCCGGGCCTGCGTTCAAAATGGCTGCGGCCGATGGTGATCTGCGGCCAGCATTCTCTCGAAATCTTCTGTATCGGCGTCTTCCTGTCGTTCGCCGGCCAGTTCATCCTGGGTGAGTTTGCTGGCGGCGCGGGGCTGCATGCCTTGGTCAGCCTGACAGGTGTTCTGATCATGACTGGATTTGCTTGGCTGTTTTCGTGGTATAAAGGCGCAACGTCGAAACCCGTTGCGCCAGCGGTTCGACAGCCAACCGGATTGGCGGGACATAAATAATGATCGTCGCACGGTTTGTGTTTCCTGCGTTGATAGCCGCGCTGATGTGCTCGCCCTTGCAGGCGCAGAGCGCAGCGCCGCCGGATTCGGGGGCGGTTCCCGCCGTTCCGGCGCCGACGTCCACGCCGCCGACTGCATCGACGACACCTGCCGCCGCCTGCGATGTGTCGGCGGACTATCTCACTGGCTCTGGTCACCTCGAGCGGACTGCCGCGGCCATCAAGGCCGGTAAATTATCGATTGTCGTGCTGGGATCGCGCTCATCAACTGTCGGCGGAACCGACGGCCGGATGGCATTTCCGGGACGCCTGCAGGAAGCCCTGCGTCATCTGTTGCCGAAGGTGGAGACGACCGTCGTCCTCGAGTTCCAGCCGCGCAAAACTGCAGAGGATGTCGCGCCGGAGATCGCCAAGCTGATCGAGCAGCGCAAACCGTCGCTGCTGATCTGGCAAACTGGTACCGTCGACGCGATGCGCAACGTCGACATTGACGACTTCCGCAGTGCATTGGACACAGGTCTGGATGCCGCTTCCAAGGAAGGCACTGACGCTATTCTGCTCAATTTGCAGTATAGCCCTCGCACCGAAACGATGATTGACGGCTCCGCTTATATGGACTCGATGCGGGTTGCGGCCCAGCAGTACGAAGTCCCCCTTTTTGATCGTTACAGCATCATGCGGAGCTGGCATGAGGCGGGTGTATTCGACCTGTTCAGTACTTCGCCGGGAAATGATCTTGCCCAGCGAGTCCATGATTGCCTTGCCAAAGCGCTGGCTGTCATGATTCTGGATCGTGCGACCGCGCCTGTCAGTCAAGGGAAATAACGACGTATGGCTCGTGTCAGGTTTGGGGAGTTCGCTGCGACCACTGTCGCCGCGCTGCTGATGTTTACGCCGATGGCGCTCGGGGCGGACGGGGCGACATCCCTGCCTGCAGCGGCTGCGAGTCCGGCAATTGAGGCCAGACATCCGTCTGGCGATGAGGCCGCCAACGCTTCAAAGGGGCTGGCAGGCCGGGCAATTGATAGCGTCAAGACAGTGGCTGGCGCAGCGACCGACGCCATCAATCGCGTTCCCTGCCGCTCTCCCAAGGGTGGCGCTCAGGCGATGGGCAGTTTCCCACGGGTGGCTGGTCGCCTTGCCGCCGGTGAACCGGTGACGATCGTTGCGTTCGGCTCCTCATCGACCCAGGGGCACGGCGCGAGTTCGCCGAAGTTCAACTATCCGAACCGGCTGGAGGCGCAGCTTCAGCGCCGCTATCCCGATGCCTCGATCACCATGATCAACAGCGGCAAAGGTGGCGAGGACGCGCCGGAGATGCTGTTGCGGCTGAAGTCGACCGTGATCGATCATCGACCCGATCTGGTGATCTGGCAGGTTGGCACCAATGCGGTTCTGCGCAATCTCGATCCGCAGCATACAGTCGATCTCGTTGATGAAGGCATCAAGAAGATCAAGGCAGTTGGCGCTGACGTGGTGCTGGTGGATCCGCAATATTCGCCCGCAACAGTGGAGCGACCGGAAGCCTCTGGCCGCATGGTCAGCCTGCTTGATCGGCTCGCCAAGGTGCGCAAGGTCGGTCTGTTCCCGCGCTATGAGATCATGCAGGAATGGCACGAGGAGCAAGCGCTGGCGTTCAGCGTGTTCGTCATCAACGACGGGTTGCACCTCAATGATTGGGGATATGCCTGCTTCGCCCAATTGCTTGGCGACAACATCATCAAGACCGTTGGCGAGATCAACTCGGGCCAGAAAAAGGCGAGCCTCACGGATGCGCCGCCGCCGGTGCCAAGCGCGAGTGGGTACTGATTTACTCCCTCTTATACTTTTCTACCTTAGGGTGCCTGCGATGAATCGCATGTCGCCCTGCGAGGCATGCATCCGCCAAGCATAGTCTCGGAGGCTTCAGTGAACCTTAATAAAGGGCTAATGCCGGATCTTGCGCTCCGGTTTCGCGCCAAATTCGCGCTTTGCTTCACCATCGTTATCGGCATTTCAGCGCTCAGCATGGCGCTTGCCTATACCGGCTTCGAGCGGGTCTCGCAGAGCTTCAGCACCTTCGGTGCAAGCGTTTCGGAAGCCGAATTCGCGCAGGGCATTGATCGCAACCTGGTCGCCTATCAAGCCGCAGTCCGGTTCTATGTTGTTTCCGGCCGCGAAGAAGACGCCGCCGCAGCAAGCGCTGCCGAAACCGAGTTTCGCGAAAGCATCGACCGGCTGCAGGCAGCTGCGCAAGGCGATCGCAAGCAGCAGGTCCAGCAGATCGAGCGACGGTTCAACGACTTTGCGAAAATCTATGCCCAGATCGCGCAGGCCAAAACGGATAACACGCGGCTGGTCGAAAACCAGATGACGCGCACCACCTCGATGATGCGTTTTCAGCTCGACGATATCGCCACTCTCGCGAGCGAGGCCGAGGCGCCGGGCATCGAGTTCGCGGCCAAGCAGCTCGTGACCCAGCTCACCACGCTTACGGGGCTGGTCAACTCTTTCGTCGCATCCCGGGAGGCTGTCATCGCGGCGAATGCCTTGGCGCGAATTCAGTTCATGGAAAATGCTGCGGGAACGCTCAAGAGCGAAGATGCGAAGATCCAGGGCAAGTCCGACGAATTCCGCGCTTCGCTAAAGGAGTATCGCGCGTTCCTTCAACAACTGAGCGAGACGACGCAAGTGATCGCCGGGCTGGTTGAAGACATGAGCGAAGCGGCCTCGATGGTCCGGTCCGATGCCGACCTGATGAAGACAGCGTTGACCACCGAGCGCCAGCGCCTGCGCAGCGAATTCACCGCAACATCGAGCACGACGCAAACGCAGGTGGCGTTGTTGGGGCTCGGCGGTTTCGCCATCGGCGCGTTGATTTCCTGGACGCTCAGTCGGTTGATTGCGAAACCCATCACCAGGCTCTGCGCTGCGATGCGCGAACTTGCCGCCGGTAACTTCGATGTGGTTCTGCCGGGACTGGGACGAAAGGACGAAGTCGGCGACATGGCCGCTGCGATCGAGGATTTCAAAGTGCAGGCGATCGCCAAGGCTCACCGCGAGGCGACCGAACAGGAGCAGCGCGCGCGTGAAGCCGACGCTATCCGCCGCGCCGAACTCATCCGCTTCGCTGACGAGTTCGAGCTGACAGTCGGAGCGATTGTCGCCAACGTCGGCGCGAACGCAGAGCAGCTCGAAGGCGCCGCCGGCACGTTGACGCTGACGGCTGAAACGACACAGGGGCTATCCGGCACTGTCGCTAACGCATCGGAGGATGCATCCGCAAATATGCAATCCGTCGCCACTGCGACTGAAGAGCTATCGCTATCGGTGAGCGAGATCGGGCGTCAGGTGCAGAACTCCAGTCGCATCGCCGAGAAAGCTGTGCAACAGGCCAGCCGCACCGACGAGCGCATCGGCGAACTGTCCCGAGCTGCGCAACGCATCGGCGATGTGGTCAACCTGATCACGGCGATCGCCGAGCAGACCAACCTGCTGGCGTTGAATGCAACCATTGAAGCTGCGCGCGCCGGCGATGCGGGTCGCGGCTTCGCAGTCGTTGCTGCGGAAGTTAAATCACTTGCGAGCCAGACTGCGCGCGCGACGGAAGAGATCTCACTACAGATCAGCGGCATGCAGACAGCAACAGATGAGTCCGTCGAAGAGATCAAGTTGATCGGCCATACCATCGAGCAGATTTCGGGCATCGCTGCTGAAATCGCCAGCTCCGTCGAGCAGCAGAATGCAGCGACTCGCGAGATCGCAAAGAGCGTTCAGAGCGTTGCGCAAGGCACCCAGCAGGTCGCGGGAAATATCGTAAAGGTCAATCAAGGTGCGACACAAACCGGCGCTGCATCTGAACAGGTGTTGACCGCAGCACAAACGCTATCAAGCGAGAGCCAACGTCTACGTGCCGAGCTTGATCGGTTCATGCTGACAATTCGCGCGGCGTAAGCAGAGCGCTCTACTGCAAATCAAGCTTATGTGTTGATACCTATCAATCGCCGTGCAGTTTAATTGCACGGCGATTTCCGTTTGAGGGTTGACCCCGCAAGCCTCGAATGCTTTCTTTAACGGCATCCAACGACGTTGGATCAAAACGAGATGTCGGTCGCAATTGCGAGCCACATCATCGGACGTTTCGCACTGGCGAGACGACACCGTTGAATCTTTGGCTGCGATCTTCGCCTTGTCAAAGGTCAGGAACCTAGCGCGTTGAGGATCGTTGCTGTTCGGCGCGCCAAGCCGAACTGGGCGATGATCCGTTGGTCTATTGGTCGCACACGGATTTTCGTACCGCGGCTGAATTCCTAACGAGTGCGGCAGGAGCATATGACACTTCACACTCCCGCTGGTCGTGACAACGACCCGGTCATTCCATCGCTCGAGCAATGCGCTTTGCTGCTTGATATTGACGGAACTTTGCTCGACTTCGCGGCAACGCCTCGGGAAGTATGGGTGCCACCTGAACTACGCAAGGCATTAGGGCGTCTGGTGCAGTCCACGGATGGTGCATTGGCGATGGTGAGCGGCCGATCGATCAATGATGTGGATCTGATCTTCGCCCCACAAACATTTCCCATCGTCGGCGGGCACGGCGCAGAAATTCGTTTGACGAGTCACGGCGAGCCGATGGATTGGTCCGCGCCGAAGCTCAGCAGTGAACTCAAGAAGCGGCTCGCCGCGGTGGCGCAGATCAGCCCTGGAATCCTCGTTGAGGACAAGGGATATGCATTGGCGCTTCACTTCCGTCTCGCGCCCGAAGCAGGGCAGGCGGTGTTTGACGCGGTTGCAGCGATCCATGCCGACATGCCGGATGAGCCGATCTCGGTGTTGCCAGGCAAGTCGGTGTGCGAGATCAAGCACGTGAACTTCACCAAGGCGTCCGGTGTCATGGAGTTGATGCGGCATGCGCCGTTCCATGGACGCACCCCTGTGTTTCTCGGCGATGATGTCACTGACGAGACTGTGTTCGAGATCATGCCTGAGTTAAGCGGATTGGCTTTCTCGGTTGGACGTCGTGTACCTGGCGTGAATGGCTACTTCGACGCGCCAGCAAATGTGCGCGCGTGGCTCGGCTCACTGATTGGCGATGTTGAGTAGTTCGTCGCCTGCGCTGACGCAGGAATTGATGTGCGCGAAGAGCCTGATTGGCAGGACGGTTGTGTCGATCGAGCATCTGGTGCGCAAGGGTAGCATGAGGCTGGACTGAACGGATTTGTGAGGTCGATACGTATTGCAAGCAGCGGCGCTGAATCGTGCGAATGCGGCCGAGGCAAGGAACAAACCTTACCAGCAAGCGTTAAATTCACGTTCTAATAGAGGAGGAGGGCGCGTTTTGGAACTCGTCGTTGTGTCAAACCGGGTATCGCGCGCAAGCGCCAATGAACCGATGACGGGTGGTCTTGCCGCAGCTCTGTTACCTGTCGTCGAAAAGTCGGGCGCCATCTGGGTGGGCTCAAGCGGTCGTCTGCGGGAGGGTCCGGTGAGGGAACCGTACGCTCAGATCGAGAAGCTTGGCGCGGGGGCGCTGGCAATGGTTGATTTTCCCTCCGCGCATTATGCCGGCTTCTATGAAGGCTTCGCCAATTCGGCGTTATGGCCTGCGCTGCATTCCCGCACCGATCTCATTCGTACGTCGCGCGATGACTATCAGTCCTATCGCGAGGTCAACGCGTTCATGGCGCGCACGCTGCTGCGATTCAACAAGCCCGACTCTGCCTTCTGGATCCAGGACTATCATTTTCTGTCGTTGGGCGCGGATCTGCGCAGCCTTGGCGTGACTGCGCCGATCGGTTTCTTTTTGCACACGCCCTGGCCGACGAGCATGGTATTTGCGAGCGTGCCGCATCACCGCGAACTGGTTGAAGCCATGCTGGCGTTTGATCTGATCGGGTTCCAGACGCAGGATGATTGCGACAACTTCATCAGCTATCTGCAGGATGAGCTTGGTCTCCGCGTCAACGCGGGCGTGGTGACGTCGCGCTTCGGCAAGTCGCGCTGCTCGGTCTTCCCGATTGGCATCGATCCGGAAAAATTTGCGGCGCATTCAGCCAAGGCGGTATCGCATCCGGATGTGTCGCGCCTGCGCCGCAGCCTGAACGGCGAGAAGCTGGTGATCGGTGTTGACCGCGTCGACTACTCCAAGGGCCTCGTCAACCGCATCGAGGCGTTCGACCAGATGCTGACGATGAACCCCGCGATGAAACGCGCTGTCACCATGCTGCAGATCGCAACCTTGTCGCGCGGCACGATCACGGCCTATGGCAACCTGCAGAGCGATCTGGCGCGGCTGGTCACGGACGTCAACGGTCGACACGGCGAAGTAGACTGGACGCCGATCCGTTATCTCAATAAGGGCTTCAGCCAGACGGTTCTCGCCGGACTTTATCGCACAGCGCAGGTCGCACTGGTGACGCCGCTGCACGACGGCATGAATCTGGTCGCCAAGGAATATGTCGCGGCGCAGAATCCGGCGGATCCCGGTGTCCTGGTGCTGTCGAAATATGCCGGAGCGGCGCGTGAGCTGAGCGCGGCGGTGCAGGTCAACCCGCACGACATTGATGCGATGGCCCGCGCCATTGCACAGGCATTGACGATGCCCTTGGCCGAGCGCCGCGAGCGCTGGCTGTCGATGATGGACCGGCTACGGTGCGGCACGATCCAGGACTGGTTCCGCGATTTTATCGACGAACTGGCGGCGACGCGCAGCGGCGATCGAGGTATCGTCGCGGATGTGACGCCGGAGCCGACGCCGCCACTGTGGTCGATTGCTGGCGGCGGCGCGCCCACGCGGATTCACTAGGCGTGCGATTGCAGGCGTCGGTTCACGTTGAGCGCCGCGGGGGCGACACGCTCCAATCAGGCATGTTGCCGGTGGCTTCGAGCCTCTCGGCCAGTCCAAACCGCCATCTGCGCAAATACTTGCCTAAAAACTGGGCCAGAGGCTTGCGATGGCTTGCAAATCGCTCCCCGTCGCTTAAGAGAGGGGCCGACGGAGAGATGGCCGAGTGGTTTAAGGCGCACGCCTGGAACGCGTGTGTGCGGGAAACCGTACCGTGGGTTCGAATCCCACTCTCTCCGCCATAGCTAATTTATTGATATTGTTGAAACATGCGTTCGCTGGATCGGGCAATGTACCCACTCCTGCACCCAAGCGATCATCATGCATATTGCTCTCCGCTCCAGCGGATGGCGATTCCAGATCCGGATTCCTCGCGATATTGAACCCGTCTTCGGGCGCTCACCGATCCGGTTAAACCTTGGTCAACTTGCAAAACGTCCCGCTCTCTCGTCGCCCGTTTACTGACCGGTCGGGCCGAGTCGGTATTCATGCTCTATCGCAAAGGGGCAAGCATGACGGAAGACGCGCGGGACAATCTGGTCGAGGAATTACACGGACTTCTCCACTCGGTGATGGATGCTTCGGAAAGCGCTCTGGAAGCCGCCGAGCAAAGGCGAAAAGCTGAACTAGAGGCTGTGACACTGAACCTCCTGACCGAACGCTCGACGGAGCAACAGCGCCTTGGCAAGCGCTTGGAAGCCCTTAAGGGCGGGGGCTTTTTCTTGGCAGGCAAACGTCCACGCCACCTCGACGAAGGCCAAAAAATCGATGCTTGAAGCCGTCCAATTGTAGCGAAGGCCTGCCATGATCATGGAACTCGATGCTTTTGGCGCTTTAGTGATCACGTCGATGGTGATGCAGAAGCATAACGTTAACTATCGGAATTCGCCGGATGTGAAACGGTAGTTCATACCGACCCGCAATGTCTGGCCTCGCGTGCTTTGATCCAGCGTCGCGAACGACCCTGGCAATCCCACGCTGTCAGACGGGAGTGCCACTGACGGCCTATTGCCAAGATCATAGTAGAGGTATTCGAATTTCGCCGTCCATCGGTCCATGCCAACTTCAACGCCAGCACCTGCGGTCCAGCCAACCTGAATGCCGGATCGCGCCGACGAATAGTTTTGCGTGGGATCATCGGTGTTGCGAATAAAAAGAGAATCGTCGACGTGACCGTATGCTAGACCGCCGGTCCCGTAGAACATCACATTATTTGAGACCACGCCGAGTCGAGCACGGGTTGACCCAAGGACGTTCACGCGTTGCGTTAAAGTCGTCGCGATGATCGGCGCAAACGGGACTGTGGTGCCAGTCGTGGTTTCACTGCTTTTTGCGGTCGAGCCTGATAGATCGCTTTCGACACCTACAAGCCAAATACCGGTTTGGAAGTTGTAACCGATTTGACCGCCACCAGTGAAGCCGAAGCCATTTTGCGGTTTGGGAAGTAAAAGAACCCCGGCATCGATGAGAGGCCCAATGACGCCGTTCGGATCGGTAAAGGTTGTTGTTGGTACCGTGCGCATCTCATTATAGCCCGCGTTGAGACCCGCATAGAAGCCGGTCCAACTATAAACCATGCGGCTTATGGGTGTCTTTAAAGGCAGGTCTGCCGCCCAAGAAGGCGTGCAAGTTAGAGCTACTAGCAAAATGCTAACCGGGCGAATCATCAGTGCCTCCTTCGATGAACGACGAGACTTGTTATCGACAGGTTTGATTTTGCTTGTTTCGCTCTGAGCTATGAGCAGAAAATGTGCCCGCACTTCTGGCGGTGACCTTAGCAAGGCTAGCTTGAGTGGTTAGTAAATAGTAAGTGAACTGCAGCCGGAAACGCACAGCGGAAACGAAGGAAGCATTGGAGAAGGCCGTCTCGCGCGCGCACACCGGCGGCATTTCCTGCTCGATGCTGCCGCGCTGAATGAATATCACCGGCATGGTCACAGACGGGCGCACCGATGTTCTGCTTCTCCTGAGAGCCTTGAGGACCGTATTACGCTATTGACGAGCCTCCACCGGCTTTGTATCCACGTCGGAAGCCCGAGGCGGATGCATAATCAGTCTGACGTAGCCTATCGATATCCAACTCCAGATATATAGTCGCGCAGCAACTCGTCCTCGTTCTCCGCTTCGGACAACAGGGCCTGCAAAGCCTCCCGCGCATAGATGATGCCGAGCGGCCTGCGTGCTTCGTCGATGATCGGCACGCGTTGCAGACCCCGTTCCCTCATCACCGACCAAACATCGAGTAATATCTCGTGGGCCTGGCATGAAATGACATTGCGGGTCATGATGCTGTCCACCCTGGCTGTGCAGCCCGCGCCGATGCAGCGACCAATCTGGCTGACGATATCGGTTTTCGTCACGACGCCGACCATGTGGCCATGGTCGCATACAACGACAAGATCAGTATGCGGCTTGGACATCAGCGCGGCCGCCGCAGTCACTGGCGCTTCCGAACTCGATCACGGAGAGGCGTTCGAGCGCGCGCGGCAATATTGTTTTGACAATCATCATTCTAGCTCCTGCTTGGCGCTCGTCGCCAGTCGAGCCTTTCGGCCACGACTGCCGCTCCGACGATCAAATCGGCATGTGCGATCATCCGCGTCGCTGAGACTGGCCCGCAGCGGCTCGGGCGAGGGAGATTGAGTTCTCTCGGGCATCGGGCGATCGCTTTCGTTTCGATCGCGACTGGCGGACGTGTCAGTCACGAAGTCTGGTGAGCGCCGCGCCCTTGTGAAAAGCGATGTGCTCGGTCTTGCTGCTCTTGATCTCGTATTGCGGCGCTTCGACGCTCGCATGGTGCGTGTAGCCATGGACCTTGAAATCGCGCGTATGCACGCGAACGACCGTGCCGCTGACGCGCCCGGCTTCGGAATTCCAACTCACATGATCGCCAATCTCGAATTTGTTCGTCATGGATATTCTACTCACGTCTTCGCGCTGCGAGGCGCATGAACGGTGCGAGTCGAGTTCCTTGCTTTCATCATGCGCCCAAAGCGCACGTTGAGACAGCACTGTTCGCTCCAGCGGTCGCCTCTGCCTGTCGGTTAGCGGAACCTCACAGCAATCAGCAGGCTTTTGATCTCAACGCCAAAAGCGTACGATCCATCGTGACAGGGATCGGGCGGCCTGACGTCGTTATATTTTAGGAGCCGACACGAACACTTTCTTCACCATAGGTCATTCCACCAGAACGATCGCCGAATTCGTCGATCTGCTCCGGGAGTCTAGCGTCGATTTCGTAGTCGACGTCAGATCGATGCCGCGCTCACGCACCAATCCGCAGTTCAATGGCGACAGCCTCCCCGAAACGCTGGCCTCATGGCAGATCGGCTACGAGCATATTGCCGCGCTTGGCGGGCTTCGCGGAAAGACGCGGAGCGTCGAGCCGTCGCCGAACGGATATTGGCGCGTTCGCGGTTTCCGCAATTATGCAGATTATGCGCTGACTGAATCCTTTGCCGCCGGACTCGTCCAACTCAAAGCGCTCGGCACACGGCACCGCTGCGCGATCATGTGTGCCGAGGTGGTCTGGTGGCGATGTCATCGGCGGATCATCAGCGATTACCTGCTCGGTCAAGGCGAACATGTGATGCACATCCTGGGGCCATCGCATGTCGATGAAGCCTGCCTGACGCCGGGAGCCTTCGTGTGCGGTGGGGGCAGGATCATCTACCCGGCGGAAACTCCGCCGTTGGATTAATGCGATGGCCGCCGCTTCGGCCTAACGGTCAAACGCGATGCGCAGGACGGCCATGATTCCGACAATGGCGAGGCCATAGCTGCAAAGCTGAATTGCGATCACCGCCGCAAACCTCGCGCCGGAGTGAACATAATCCTCGATCACCACCCGCAAGCCGAGCGCGGCATGGTGAAAGAGACTGATCAGCAACAGGATCATGCCGCCGGCGGCGAGCGGCGTCCTCAGCCAGGCGATGAAGGCCGGGTAGTCGCTGCCGGCATGGGCAATGATTGACCCCACGAACCACAGCGTCAGCGGCACCAGCGCGACCGCCGTGACCCGTTGCGCCAGCCAGTGCCTCGTGCCGCGCTTGGCTGAGCCCAGCCCGATGGCTCGTCCGAGGGGAGAGCGGAAGGATGAGCGGTTCATCAGCGCCACCCGGCCAGATGGAGCCCCACAGCCCAAGCCGCCGCGGTGAGCAAAACGCTTGCCACGACCACGAACCATCCCGAGATATAAATCGACCGAAGCTCGAAGCCGTGGACGGTATCCCAGACGAGGTGGCGGATTCCGCCGCACAAATGCAGGAAAAAGGCAAAGGTGAAGCCGAACATCGCGATCCGGCCGGCCCGTGACTCGATCGCGTTCTGAACGACGGCGTAAGGTTCGGGACCGGCTGCCGCTGCACTCAGCCAGACGACCAGGCCGACAGCGCCAACGATCAAGATGACGCCGGTCAGACGGTTGGCGATCGACAGAACCGAGGTGAGTTGCGGTCGGTACACCTGGATGTTCGGCGAGAGCGGCCTGGACTTTGGGACTTTCAATTCCGGAAGGGACGGCTGTGTGTCCATGGTCAGCTTTCCCGTTCAATCATCGCTTTCTTGATCTCGGCGATGGCCTTGCCGGGATTCAGTCCCTTCGGGCAGGTTCGGGTGCAGTTGAGGATGGTGTGGCACCGATACAGCCGGAACGGATCTTCGAGATTGTCGAGCCGCTCTTCTTTCGCCTCGTCGCGGCTGTCGGTTAGCCAACGCCACGCTTGCAATAACACGGCAGGGCCGAGGAACCGATCACCGTTCCACCAGTGGCTCGGACATCCCGAAGTGCAGCAGAAGCAGAGAATACATTCGTAATAACCATCGATCCGACTACGCTCTTCCGGCGACTGAAGTCGCTCCTTCTCCGGTTCCGGCGTTTTGGAGCGGAGCCATGGCTGGATCGCCGTATACTGGGCGAAGACATGGGTCTGGTCGGGCACAAGGTCCTTGATAATCCTCATGTTGGCGAGCGGAAAAACAGTCGCCGGTGACCCCATGTCGGAAATGAAACGCGTGCAGGCCAACCAATTGGTGCCGTCCATGTTCATCGAACAGGAGCCACAAACGCCTTCGCGGCACGAGCGGCGGAAGGTGAGCGTTGGATCCACCTTGTTCTTGATCCAGATCAGCGCGTCGAGAACCATGGGCCCGCAATCGTCGAGGTCGACATGAAACCTGTCGAGGCGAGGATTTTCGCTGGAATCGGGATCGTAGCGATAGATATCAAATGCCTTCGTTCGCGTTGCGCCGGGGGGCATAGACCATGTGCGCCCTGGTTGGACGCGGGATTCCGGCGTGACGTGGAAGTTGCGCGGAATGGGAAACCGTTTGAGCCACGTGAAGCGAGACACTTGGTCAGATGATTCAATGATCATGCTCTGTCTCCGCTAGACATCATACTATAGGGGAGGACCAGTCGATGGGGACTTCGGTTGGCTAAGCAAGGCAAAGGGGAGCAGTAAGGAGGGAAAAGGGCATGAAGCGTTTTACTTTACGCCCATCAACGGAACTTACTACTGCTATGTCTCGCCCCAAAAAAAGAATACGCGCCTTGGAACGAGGATGACACTGGGTGGACCGTTGTATGCCTTGCGAAAAACCCGAGGCATGCCGGCATTCATATTAGTAGGTTGGTACGAGGACGCGACACTCTTCGGAGAGTGGCGGAAGCCGCCCTCGCCGCCGTCAGGCCAAGCTCAGGATTGCTACCATAATCTTGCGCTACTGCTTCGCCTGTCTGCAGCGAATACTCATCGAGTGAAGAAGACCGACTTTGTTTCGTTCAAGAGACTATCTTCAACTTGCGGTCCAACTAACGCTTTGCGCGGGCATCATTGTAGTCAACAAACTCGCTATTGTAGTCAACAAAGCCGCTGAAGGCTCCTCATTACGCATCTCGATTGAACGCAACAGTTTTCATGCGCTGTGCTATGGATATCCCACTCGCCCGATGACAGCCTCCATTCTGCGTTGCCGCGTCCGTTGAGGCCGGCCGGCTCGACGCGGAGCCTACGGTGTTTCCATCCTGCGGCTCTGAGCATGGCGCAAAAAGGCAAATAATCCGAGGAGCTTCAATGTCCGTAGGTAAAATGAAGGCCGCAATTTTCGTCGAACCGGGACGGATCGTGCTGGACGAGAAATCCATACCGGATGTTGGACCACTCGATGCGCTTCTTCGAATAACGACGACCACGATCTGCGGCACAGACGTGCATATCCTGAAGGGCGAATATCCCGTCGAGAAGGGTTTGACGATCGGGCACGAGCCGGTCGGGGTGATCGAAAAGCTGGGTTCAGCGGTGAAGGGATTCACCGAAGGCCAACGCGTGATCGCGGGTGCCATTACCCCGAGCGGACACAGCAACGCCTGTCAATGCGGCCGCGCCTCTCAGGATGGGACGGGCAGTCGACACGGTTGGAAGGCGATGGGTGGTTGGAAATTCGGCAACACGATCGACGGGTGCCAGGCCGAGTTCGTGCTTGTTCCCGACGCCATGGCGAATCTGGCTGAAGTGCCGGACGGCCTCAGCGATGAACAGGTGCTGATGTGCCCAGACATCATGTCGACGGGCTTTAGCGGGGCCGAACAAGGCGACATCAAGATAGGGGATGTCGTGGCGATTTTCGCCCAAGGGCCCATCGGCCTGTGTGCGACGGTGGGCGCGAAGCTGCTTGGCGCTTCGAGGATCATTGCCGTGGACAAGCTGCCTGAAAGGCTGGACATGGCCCGGCGCCTTGGCGCGGACCACGTTGTGGATTTCAGCCGCGTGAATCCTGTTGAAGAGATCATGCGCATCACGGAAGGTCGAGGTGTTGATGTCGCCATCGAGGCGCTCGGTACGCAGTCGACTTTCGAAGCGTGCCTGCGTGTTCTCAGACCGGGGGGGACGCTGTCCAGCCTCGGTGTCTATTCCTCTGACCTTACCATCCCACTCGACGCCTTCGCCGCCGGCCTAGGTGACCATCGGATCGTGACCAGCCTTTGTCCAGGCGGCAAGGAGCGGATGCGACGGCTCATGTCTGTCATTGAATCGGGACGAGTGGATCTCTCCGCAATGGTCACTCATCGGTTCAAGCTCGACGACATCGAAGCGGCGTACGAGCTTTTCGCCCATCAAAGGGATGGCGTTTTCAAGGTTGCCATCACTCCCTGAAAAGGACGGTGGCGACGGCAATTAGCGGCCGGAGGCCTTATCAACCGGGAAAACGGAAAACACTCCGACACGGCTGAGCCGACTGAGGGAGACGCATAGTGAAGATACTTGTGGTGAACTGCGGCAGCTCCAGCCTGAAGGTCGGCGTCTTCGAAGTTGGGACAACGGCCAGCGAGATCTTCAAAGCCAGTTACGAAAAGTTCGAAGCCGGGAGTTGTTCCTACAAGATCACCACCGACGGGAAATTGAAGACCGGAGAAGCGGCCCTCGGCGACATTGCCGCCGCGCTCGGTGCACTTCCTCGTGTTCTTGCCGGCCATGGCATCGCGACACTCGACGCAGTCGGACATCGCGTCGTCCATGGGGGTGAAAAATTCCGGACAACGACGATCCTCGACCAGCCGGCCATCGAAGCGATCGAGACACTGACGCCGCTGGCGCCGCTCCACAATCCCGCGAATCTGCTCGCCGTGCGCATTGCACAAGAAGTCTGGCCGAACCTTCCTCAGGTCGCGGTCTTCGACACCGCATTCCACGGCACCATTCCACCTCGTGCAACGACCTACGCGGTGCCAAAGGCCTGGCGGGACGCTGGCCTGCGACGCTTTGGGTTTCATGGAACGTCGCACAAGTATGTGGCTATCCGCGCCGCAGAGGAGATTGGCGCCTCCCTGCGCGATCTCCAGATCGTCAGCGTGCATCTTGGTAATGGAGCCAGTGTCTGCGCGGTCAGTCGCGGTGAAAGCCTGGACACGTCCATGGGCATGACACCGCTCGAGGGATTGGTGATGGGAACCCGCTCCGGTGACGTCGATCCCGGGCTGTTCGGATTCCTGTCGCGGCAGCTTGGCATGTCGATCGATGAGATCGAGGATGCGCTCTATTCGAACAGCGGGCTGTTGGGTCTGACCAATTCGTCGGACATGCGCAGCGTGGAGGACCGCGCTGCCAAAGGCGACGCCGACGCCCAGCTTGCTATCGAAATCTATGCATACCGGACGCGCAAATACATCGGTGCCTATGCGGCCGCGATGGGAGGCCTCGATGCTGTCGTCTTCACCGGCGGCATCGGCGAGAACTCGCCGTCGATGCGTCGGCGCATCTGCGATGGACTGGAGTTCATGGGTCTACAGATCGACCACGACCGCAACCAGTCTGTTGACCTTGCGAACCATGCCGCCCCGCAGATTTAAGCCTATGGCGCCCGAGTCCGGGTGATGGTCACCGAAACTGCCGAGCAATTGATGATCGCCCGGGAGACGGCCGCCGCACTGGCGCCAAAAGCGCCCGCCGCCGAAGCCATCCCTGTCGCAGTCTCTGCTCGTCACGTTCACTTGTCCCGACTCGCAGTCGACGCCCTGTTCGGAGCCGGTTACCAACTGACACCCGCCGTTCCTCTGCGGCAGCCAGGCCGATGGGCGGCGAGCGAGCGTGTTGCACTGGAAGGACCAAAAGGCAAACTGGAGCGGGTCGCTATCCTTGGCCCTGAGCGTTCCCGTACGCAGATCGAAATCTCAAGAACAGATGGTTTTGCCCTAGGCATTGATGCGCCCGTTCGCGACAGCGGCAAACTGGAGGGGACGCCAACCGTTCGGCTCATCGGACCAGTTGGCAGCCTTGATATCGACGGACTGATCGTGGCCGCACGGCACATCCATATCAATCCGGATGACGCAAGACGCATGGGTCTCGCGGATGGCATGCTCGTGGACGTTCACATAGGCGACGAAGAGCGTGGGCTGGTGTTTGGCAAGACGCTGATCCGCGTCGGCGCCGACTTCGTGACCGAGATGCATATCGATACTGATGAGGCAAATGCCGCCGATATCCGCGTCAATGGGGAAGGATCGCTCGTTCCCGACCTTCGCGCCGGTGCCGTGCCGAACAGGGAACCGTAAGGCTGGGCCTCTCGGCGTTGATCAACCCTATCCACCAAGTGAACTTGCTGCAGGTCGCCCCTTCTTTCCGCGCCGGAGACCGTACGCGTGCTATGCCGACTACTGGGATAGCCTGTGAACTGTGTTTCTGTCGCAACGGGCTTCGTCGTGGCACAATGGACCCAAAGGCCAGTGGTATCGTTGGTGTGCATACCGCTTACTAGAAATGGCGCTTCGACCCCGCAGCCGAGTTCGCCGCTGCACGCAATTTTCCAGTCTGCGAACCTCCAGGAGTCAGCATGGATGATCGCCCGAATATGGATATTGAACATGAAACTCTTTCGCGAGAGGAGTTGCACGCAATCGACGCCTACTGGCGGGCGGCCAACTATCTGACGATCGGCCAGATATACTTGATCGACAATCCACTCCTGCGCGAACCGCTTCGACTGGAGCATGTCAAGCCAAGGCTCCTCGGCCATTGGGGTACATCGCCGGGCTTGAGCTTCATCTACGCACATCTGAACCGGGTCATCCGAGCTCGTGATGCGGACGTGATCTTCATCTGTGGACCTGGCCATGGCGGGCCCGCGATGGTCGCCAACACCTATCTTGAAGGAACCTATAGCGAGCTTTATCCAGACGTGACGCTGGACGAAGCTGGAATGCGAAAACTGTTCAGGCAGTTTTCCTTTCCCGGCGGCATACCGAGCCATGCAGCGCCCGATGTGCCGGGGTCCATCCATGAGGGCGGCGAACTCGGCTATGCACTTTCCCATGCTTTCGGCGCCGCCTTCGACAATCCCGAACTCATCGTCGCCTGCGTCGTCGGCGATGGAGAGGCTGAAACCGGGCCGCTGGCCGCGGCCTGGCATTCCAACAAGTTCCTGAACCCGGTGCACGACGGCGCCGTTCTGCCGATCCTTCATCTGAACGGCTACAAGATTGCCAACCCGACCATCCTGGCGCGCATCCCCGAAGACGAACTGCGCGCGCTATTCGTCGGTTACGGCTATGAGCCACTCTTTGTCGAGGGGCACGATCCAGCACTGATGCACGAGCGAATGGCAGTCGTGCTCGATCAAGCAATGGACAAGATCCATGACATTCGGGCTGCCGCGCGCAGCGGGTCGAACCAGTGGTCCCGACCGACATGGCCGATGATCGTACTGCGCAGCCCGAAAGGTTGGACTGGCCCGAAAGAAGTGGATGGTCTGAAAACCGAAGGCTTCTGGCGCTCGCATCAGGTTCCGCTGTCCGGTCTGGCCGAAAATCCGGAGCACCTGAAGCTTCTGGAGGATTGGCTGAGAAGCTATCGGCCCGAGGAGCTTTTCGACGAGGCCGGCGCCCCTATGCCGGCAATCCCGGCTACGGCACCGCAAGGGCGCAGGCGTATGAGCGCCAATCCTCATGCCAACGGCGGCGCGTTGCGCAAGTCTCTCGACCTTCCGCCCCTGAAAGATCACGCCATCGAAGTGGGTGGCCCCGGCTCCGTGAAG
Organism: uncultured Alphaproteobacteria bacterium; assembly: GCA_963717905.1. Classification (GTDB taxonomy): domain Bacteria; phylum Pseudomonadota; class Alphaproteobacteria; order Rhizobiales; family Xanthobacteraceae; genus Tardiphaga. The sequence continues at coordinate 147,979 of CAVQXM010000006.1, read as the reverse complement.
GCGGAGTTGACAAAGGCCATGGGCGATTTCCTGCGGGCCGTCATGGCGTTGAACGAAACCGCCAAGAACTTCCGCATCGTCGGCCCAGACGAAACAGCCTCGAACCGGCTGCAGGACGTGTTCAAGGCGACTGAGCGCGCGTGGATGGAGGCGATCCTTCCGGAGGATGTTCACCTGGGCCGCGAAGGTCGGGTTCTGGAAATCCTGTCCGAGCACACATGCCAGGGCTGGCTCGAAGGCTACCTCCTGACCGGACGGCACGGCCTGTTCTCCTGCTACGAGGCCTTCATCCACATCGTCGATTCGATGTTCAACCAGCATGCCAAATGGCTGGATGCCTGCAACGAGATCTCTTGGCGGAGACCAATCTCTTCGCTGAATTATCTGCTGTCGAGTCATGTCTGGCACCAGGAGCACAATGGCTTCAGCCATCAAGACCCGGGCTTCATCGATGTCGCCCTCAACAAGAAGGCGGACATCGTCCGCGTCTACCTGCCGCCTGACGCCAACACGCTTCTGTGCGTGACGGACCACGTTCTTCGCACCTGGAACCGGATCAACATCATCGTCGCCGGCAAACCGCCGTCATGGCAGTGGCTGTCGATGGATGAGGCGATCGTCCACTGCAGGGCGGGCATCGGCATCTGGGACTGGGCGTCGACGGGAAATAGGGTCGAGCCCGACGTCGTGATGGCGTGCGCCGGAGACGTTCCGACCCTGGAAACGCTGGCTGCAGTCAAAATCCTCAAAGAGCTTGCTCCGGACCTCGCCATCAGGGTCATCAACGTCGTGGACCTGATGAAGCTCCAGCCCAAGGAGCATCACCCGCATGGCCTCTCGGACAAGGAGTTCGACGCGCTCTTCACCACCGACAAGCCGGTCATCTTCGCCTACCACGGCTATCCATGGACGATTTATCGTCTCACCTATCGTAGGTCCAATCACGACAACATTCATGTGCGCGGCTACAACGAAGAAGGCACAACTACGACACCCTTCGACATGACCGTGCTGAATGGTCTCGACCGTTACCATCTCGTGCATAGCGTGCTTGACTGGGTGCCGGAACTGAAGAGTGTCCGCGTCGGGCTGAAGCAGGCGATGGATGGCAGGCTGCTTGAGCACAGGTCATACATTCGCGCGCACGGCCAGGATTTGCCGGAGATCCGGGATTGGCGATGGGGGCACAAGGGCGAGTTGATGATTAAATGAGGCGCTTGTCGGGCAGTTTAAATGTGAGCGCCCCGCACAGGGCCAGGAGTTGAAGTGAGTAAAGTTGATCGCTCAATGACACTGACCGCTCTTACCGCCCTCGGAATGGTGCTGGCCACTCTTGCGCTATGGCCGCTGCAGGGCGCTGCCGCGTCAACTTCGTCTGTCGTAGGTCTGTCGCTCGTTTATCTGACTGGGGGACTCCCGGTCGCTTGGCGGGCGGCCGTCACCCTGTGGGACGAGCGCATTCTTGACATCGACCTGCTGATGGTCGTTGCCGCCGTCGCGGCAGCGGCTGTCGGCGCGCCCTTCGAAGGGGCGGTCCTGCTGACGCTGTTCAGTATCTCAACCACGCTGGAGGAACGGGCGCTCGGCCGCGCCCGCCGCGCCATCGAGGCGTTGATGGAGCTCCGTCCCGAGACAGCGTTGCGCAAAGCGTCGGATGGAACGGTCTCAGAAGTTCCTGCTGCCGATCTCAGGGTGGATGATGTCGTGGTGCTGCGGCCGGGCGCGCGCGTTCCGGCCGACGGAACGATCGTCAGCGGCCGCGGCTCGCTGGATGAGGCAAACATTACCGGCGAGTCGATGCCGGTCGCAAAGCAACCCGGCGCCCAGGTCTTCGAGGCGACCGTCAATCTCGACGGCGTGCTCGACGTTGCCGTTACCAAGACGGTCGAGGAAAGCACGGTTGCGCGGATGATCGCGCTCGTGACCGATGCACAGGCTGCCAAGGCGCCGTCCGAACGCTTCAGTGCATGGTTCGGCCAGCGATACACTGTGGCGGTGATGGCCGGAGCCATCCTGGCCTTCGCTGTCTTCTATTGGCTGGGCCGTGATTGGGAGGAAGCGCTCTACCGATCCGCGACGTTGCTGGTGGCCGCGAGCCCCTGTGCGATCGTCATCTCGGTGCCTGCCGCGATCCTCTCGGCGCTTTCGGCGGCGGCGCGCGGCGGCGTGCTGTTCAAGGGCGGCGCCGCGCTGGAAACGCTGGCGGCGGTCGACACCTTCGCCTTCGACAAGACGGGAACGCTGACGACGGGCAAGGCGTCGGTGACCCGGGTCGTGGCACTCGATGGCGACGAGCAGCGCCTGCTCGCGCTGCTGGCTGGCCTCGAGGCGAATTCGGAACATCACAGCGCCGCGGCCATCCGGCAGGAGGCGGCCAATCGCGGCATCGAACCAGCGCCGGTGGCGGACGTCCGCACCCGCCCTAGCGCCGGCATCGTCGGCGAGCACGCGGATGGGCAGGTATGGGCCGGCAACCCGCGCCTGGCCGCGCAAATGGCCGCGTCCATCGACCACCCCGCACTGAAGGCGCTGGCTGCGGATACCGAGACGGTCATCTATTTCGGGCGGGGTTCGCGCGTAATGGGAGCCGTCACCGTGGCGGATCAGGCCCGCGCGACCTCCGCGTCGGCGCTTGCCGCGCTGCGAGAAGGTGGGGTCAGCGAAATCGTCATGATGACGGGCGACCGCCGTCCGGTTGCCGTGCGGATAGGCCAGGAACTCGGACTGAAGCCTGAGGAAATTCATGCCGACATGCTGCCGGAGGACAAGGTCCGGATGGTCGGCGATCACGCAGCCAGAGGCAAGGTCGCCTTCGTGGGCGACGGCGTCAACGACGCGGCCGCGCTGGCCCGCGCCGATGTCGGGATCGCCATGGGTGCCGCAGGCTCGGACGTAGCGCTTCAGGCAGCCGATGTGGCGCTCCTGTCGGAGGACATGGGGCGGCTTGCGGATGCGCATCGGTTGGCCCGTCGCACCGCAAGGGTCATCCGGCAGAACCTGGTGTTTGCCATGGGGGCCATGGCAATTCTGGTAACCGGAGGGCTGTTCTTCGAACTCCCCCTCCCGCTCGCCGTCATCGGTCACGAAGGCGGAACGGTTCTGGTGGTGCTCAACGGCCTCCGCTTGTTGAGGGATCCCATTCGCCGCGGCGTAACGAAGCCGACGCCAAAGACATCTGTTCAAGCGAATTCGAGCCGGCGCATTGCGAGACAGGCCTACAGCAGGAAGGTGCCAAGGCAAGCAGGCGGATAGAGTTTCGAACATAAGTTCACCCGCTTCTTCCGGCCTCATCGCACCCTGCCGGATTATGCTGATCGCATGGGTGCCTTCACGTGGGATATGCCGAAGGCTTTGCATCCGGATATCTTCGTGACGAGACGGCGATGGAGTGGCCGGCTTCGCGTTCGAAGCTGAACGCGTTAGTTCTTGCTTTGGCCGCGAACCACAGTGGTCCCCGATTCGGGGCTGAGGTGCTGCGCGGGTGGATCGTTGTTGATCCGCGACATCCGTTGCTGCCGGATCCACCGGACGCGGCCAGTCAACTTCCCGTTCTCAGACTCTTTCACCATCGCAACAGTCCCCCGCGACGATGCTGGATAGCGGTATAATTTGATTGGCAGAGGTATGAAAAATCATCCATTGGTCAGACCTCACATTGAAGGCCTGACCAATGAAATCAATTCTCTCCGCCGCCATGATGGGCGCGTCTGTCGTGCTCGCGTTGCCCGCCGCCGCTGCCGATCTCGGTTCGCGCACCTACACCAAGGCGCCGGCCTTGTCGCCGCTCACCGACTGGAGCGGTTTCTATGTCGGTGCTCACGTCGGCTATGCCTGGGGCGACCAAAGCGACAACCTCTCCGCTACGGCTGGTGTTATGGCCGATCATTTCAACATCAAGGGCGTCAATGGTGGCGTGCATGCCGGCTATAACTGGCAGATCGGCAGCGCTGTGCTCGGTGTCGAGGGCGATATCGACGCCAGCGGCCTGAAGGGCGACCGTTCCTTCGACCAGACCGTCGCCGGCAATCGTGCGGTTGGCAGCCTGTCGTTCAAGAGCGACTGGCAGGGTTCGCTCCGCGCCCGTGTCGGTGTCGCTGCTGACAGCTGGCTGGTCTATGCGACCGGCGGTGTCGCATTCGCCAATGTCGCTTCCACGCTGGATCTGACGCGCTATCGCACCTGTGACGGCATCTGCGTGGTCTCAACGGGGATTTCCTCGGCGTCCGAAACCCTGATCGGTTACACCGTGGGCGTCGGCATTGAACGCGCGATTGCAAAGAACTGGGTGGCACGCGGCGAAGTTCGCTACACCGATTTCGGCACGCGGACATTCGGTTTGACCGATGGCGGCGCTGCGATCCCGACCCGAATCAAGTTCAACCAGACCGATGTGACGCTCGGCCTCAGCTACAAGTTCTGAGCCGAACGTAGATCTGGATTCTCATTTGATAAAGCCGGCTGGATCGCATCCAGCCGGCTTTATTGTGTTCATGATCAATCAACGAGAGAGAGACAACTTTCGAAGCGCTTGCCGCTGGCGCGGTCGTCTTCGATGCGGGCGACTGCTCTCCACCCGGATATTGAAGCCCGGGACCATATCCTCGAGAGCGGCGCGAGAACGCGCCAGTTGCGCTTCGTCGGGTGTGATGGGCGTTACGATTTTCAGGACCACGTCATCGCGTGTCTCCTGCACCAGTTGCCAGCCGCGCAGCGGGATGATGTCGCCGATCACATCGCCATGCACCGCCGGCCAGATCTTGGTGCCATCGCGCCGCTTGAACAGGCTGCGCTCACGGCCAAGCACGGCTTCGAGCCGGCGCAGTCCGATCGCATCGCGCGCGCGCCGTGATGAAAACCTAACGTAATCGCCGGTGGCATATCGGATCAGCGGCATGGCATAGGCGTAGAATGGCGTCGCGATCACCGGCACCGACCGCGATGGATCGATTGGTCCGCCCGGCGCTTCCAGCAGCAGGGATTCCTCGCTGATACGCAGCCGGCCGTCAGGTCCTGCTGCGGCGATCGGCCCGGTCTCGGTGGCCGAATAGAGATTGATGATGCGAAGCTTGAGCTCGCGCTCGAGCAAGTCGCGCGTCTCCGGGCGCAGCACTTCGCCGGTGGTCACCATCGTCGTCAGGCTGGCGAGTTGATCGAGCCGCCCGGTCTGGATCCAGGCCTCGGCAAGATTGGGAAAGGCGATGATGTGGCTCGGCTTGAACCGGCCGATCAGGCTGACCTGTTCGGCTGGATCAAGATGCGCTGGCAGCATCAGCGGCTGCCCGGCAGGAAGCGTCTCCGGCGTGGCGAGCAGGTGCTGCTCTTCGGCAGGGATCACGTCGGTGATGGCGAGACGCCGGACAGGACCAGCCTTATTCCATCGCACAGCGCGTTCAAACAGCACTTGCGAGAAGATCACCTGCATCAGCGTGCGTTTGATCCGCAGCGGCGTTCCGGTCGAGCCCGAGGTGCGATCATCGGACACGGGCAGCATCTCGGGCGGAACGCGCTCGGCGATCAACGCGCTTTCATGATCGACAGCTTCGGCACGGGTCAGAACCGGCACGTCGGCCATGCCATCGAGGCTGAACTGGCCATTCGCCCGAAACAGAGGGGCGAGCCGCTTCGTATCGCGATAGAACGGCACATGGGCTTGCGCATGACGGCAAAGCTTCTCAAGCAATTGCAACTGGCGGCGCTCGATCTCCGGGCGCGCCAGATCCTGGCTCTTATCGATGGCGCTCGTGAGATGACGGGCAATGGCGTCGACGGGAGGAGACTGCACGGCGGCTCTGTTCTGTTGCGGTAAAACCGGTTGTCTAGCAGAACACTCCGCTGCGCTACAGTCTGATTATTGAGGCCCTGGCGGTGGCAGTTCAGCGATCGCTGTGTATCGCCATAGCGGACGGCGGGAAAAACTTCCGCCGCCCATTCCGCGTGAGCTGAAGCCGGTCGCGTTACAGCGTTCCGATCACATTCAGGAACACGCCCCTGTCGTTGAGGGTGAGGTCGCGCAGGTCGTCGGAGAAAATGCCGAAGTTATAGCCGACGCCGAGCCGCAGGTTCTTGCCGACCTTGCGATAGACCGCGACCAGGGCGCCGTAATCGGTCGTCTGCGCCTCCGGCATGTGCATCACGCGGGCCTCGCCAAGCAGGCTCCAGTCCTGCAGGAAGCGAACGTCGCCCCGCAGCACGCCGAGATGCGCTGACGAGGTCTGCCAGTTGTCGTCGAAGCCGAGACCATTCTTGCCGTCGGTGCGATAGCGCACCTCGCCGTACCGCATGCCGTATTTCGCCCCGATCGATAACCACGGCGTCAGGTCATAGATCAGATCGCCTGACACGATGTGGCTGCGCTGCGCTGGCGCGAGCAGATCGCGCGTGCCGCCGGCGATGAGCTGGCCGTTGCCGGGCATGTCGTACAGCCAGGTGTATTTGAACAGCATGTTGAGCTGGTCGTGGGCAATTGGACGATAGGCATAGCCGAGCGACGATTCGACGTAGTCCGTATTCTGGAACGACGTCAGCGACGATTGCGATTCGGAGATCACCGCGTCGACATGGGCGAGCAGCCGCCAGTCTTCGCTTGTCTTCCACGACAGGCCGCTGGCGAACAGATAGGTGTTCTGGTTGCGCGTCTTGTCGGCGGATTCCTCAATCCGGACTTCGCCGCGTGTACGGGCCGAGATCACATCATCCTTGTAGGCGATCGACAGCGTCGGTGCGTAGCGATCGAAGTCGGATCGCTGCACACCAAGCGTATCGACTGTGTCGTCGCGCACCCGACCTGCCTTGAAGCCGCCGTTCACTGTCCAGACCTTGTCTGGCGTGTAGACCACGCCATAGGTCTGCGTCAGCGAGATCTTGCGGCCGAACATGTCGTAGTTGCTTTCCGAATAGGCGGTCGTTGTGTCGCCCATGCGCTTGCGCACGCCGGATACAAGCGCGCCGCGGTCGGAGCCAAGCAGCCGGTCAGTTCGGTCCAGGCTGAATGCACGATCAGGGTCGAGCCGGTAGCCGAGATAGTAGTGATCCTCGGGCACAGGGTCATAGGTCACGCCAACAAGGCCGCCGATGCCATGGACGCCATAGGAGGCTTCGAGTTCGGTTCCGATCTTTTCGGTGAGCTTGACCTTGGCGCCAAGGCCGACGCGGTCGTTGCGATCAATGTCGCCCGAGCGGCCAAGCGTTGATTGCGCGAAGCCGTAGAGGGTCAGGTCACTGTTCCATTTGTAATCGATCCGCGCGCCGGCATCGATGCGTGATCCATCGTAACCGGATTTACCCGCGCTTGTCGCGAGCGGCGACATGATCGTGCGATAATTGACGCCGACAGTGACCTTCCAGCGTTCGTCAAAGCTCCAGTAGAAATTCGAAGCGCCGTTGCGCTTGGTCTGGCCAAGGTCATCGGCGAAATCATCGTAGCTCAGATGCACGCCGGCCTTGGCCCCGAGCTTGATGTCGGTGAATGCACCCCACAGGCGTCTGTCGGCGCGGATCTGGTCATACATGCTGGAGTAGCCAGCCTGCTTCTGCTCGTAGTAGCCACCGACCTTGCCTGTCAGCGGATGGCCCGGCACGTCGGCAAGGTCCACCTGTCCGCGCATGCGCCAGGCATTGGCTGACTTGCTCGGATTGCCCGCCACGCCAAAATCGCTTGACGTCAACCCGCCGTCGGTCGAACGCGAGTAGCTGAACCCCGGCCCGCGCGAGTGCGAGAATTCGCTGTCCAGAAAAGTCGTTTCGGAATGGCGCAGCTTGACGTCGACGCCGCTGGCCTGCTGCTTGGCGTCGCCAGTGTTTTCATCCATGCCGGTGACGCCGACGCGCACCTTGTCGTTGACCCAGTGCTGCGCGCGGCCGCCATAGACATAGCCATCCGCTTTGCCGGCAACAGGCTCATACTCGTACTGCGCAATCAGGTAGACGGCATTGCCGCCCAGCGCGCCATCGCGCACCGGAGCGGAGGTTCCGGTCATCGTTGACAGCGGTCGCTTCAGGATGACCATGCCCTGCAGATAGTTGAAGCTGTAATCCTCGCCGTATTTCAGAATCTGCCGTTGCAAACCCGGCCGGTGACGGGTCACGCGTCTCGACTGTCAGCGTGTCGGAGCCGGCGATGATATCCTGCCGCCGCATGGCATAGGACGAGCCGCCCGTTGCAAGAAACTCCTCGCGCTGGGGCAGGGTGTCAGGTTGCGAGGCGTAGCCGCTGATTTCGGTGCGACGCTCGCCGAACGAGGTCGCCTGCTCCGAACGATAGGCGCCATGCGCGCCGTAAAGGGCGCGTTCCTGGCGCATGAACTCGGTGCCGGTGATGCGGGTGCGAAAGTTGCCCCACATCACATGGCTGTCGCCCTTCTCGAGGCGCACATAGAACTTGCCCTTGGTCGGCGCGTCCTCGCGGAAGGTCGAGTCATCGCCATAGACAGGGTAGTAGTCGCTCGGGTTCAGCCGCCGCAGCAGCCGCCGCGGATCCTTGCCGTCGAGATTGCGAAAGATGTTGCGAATGTCGTCCTCGCCGGTGTCGGCGGAGGCTGTGAGCAGATACTCGCCCTTGATTTTGCCTTTCAGATAATAGGCGATGCGGCCCTTGCTGTAGACCTTGTCGTACTCACCGGGGCGGACCACTTCGATGTTCTTGTCGCCGCTGCGCTTGCCGACCGTAAGGTCCGCCATGGCGACGTAAAACCAGTCGTTGTCCGGAATGTTGATCTGGCGATTGAAGTGCAGCCCGGCATTGCCCTTGGCGGCGTTCGTGACAGCCACATCGACGTCGTGCTCGCCGGCCAACAGAATGCGCTGGCTGACAAAGGCGCGGTTATTGTCGAGCGGAATTGTTTCGCCGAAGGCCCGCACGGCATAGCCATCCGGCACATTACGTCCATAGACGGTCACAGCGCCGCCGCGAACCGGGATATTGCGAACCGCGGTGCGGTCTTCGCTCATCCCTGGCGCAAATGTTTTCGGCTCAAGGTCCGGCGTGGCGCGTTTGTCAGTGCGTGAAACGATGAGCGGCTGGGTTTCATCGTATCGGCCCTTGGCGTCATACACGCGCAGCACGTAGCGATAATCATCAATGGTTTCCGAGGCCGGCATCCGCCAGCTGGCTCTCGCTGTTGATGCTGACCGGAATCACCTGCAGCGGCCGGTCGGCGTCGCGATCGTCGCCCACTTCATGGATGCGCAGTTCGGCGCGTTCGATGAAAGCCGGATAGTTGCTGGTTGCGAGGAAGCGCACCTCGTCGCCAGCCTGATAGCGCTTGCCGAGCTGCGCTGGCATCACGTTCAGCAGCGGCTTGACGTCCAGCCCGTCGAATTTCACCTTGATGTCGACTGCGCGCAGCGCGTTGCCTGATGCGCGCGCCGGTTCCGCGGTGCGTCGAGGCGTGGGCTTCGCCTTGCCGCTTGCCGGCTTGGTCGGCGGACCCTTGCTCGACGGATCAGCGCTGGCGTCAACGGTCTCGCCGTCGACACTGATGGCGAAGGCAATGGCGGGGGCGTCGCGGCCGGCCTCAGTCGATGAAGCTTGCTCGCTGGGCTGGCCCTTCGGCTGATTTCCATTCAGCCCAGCGAAGCACTTGTCGCCGAGGCAGCGATCACTGGCGTGAGCAAACGTGCTGATCCCGAGGATCGTCATTCCCGCTAAAGCGCTGCTGGCGAGCAAGAGGGGCAGATGGCGCCGGCTACGGGGGATGGTGCGCAGTGATGCGATTGTGCAGGTCATTGCCCCACCTCCATGCGCGTCTCGATTTCGAGCGAGTAGGCCGCGCCGTTCTGCTTCCATTTTTCAGTGATCAGCCTTTTCAGTTGCTCCATGCGCCGCGTGGCGAGGGTCTGTTCTGCGTCCGAACCGAAGTAGGTCAGGCGCAACATCGACTCGTCCTTTGCGAGCAGGGTGATGAGCTGGTCGACGCCATTGGCCCACTCGGGGCGAAGGTTGATGTCGCCGCGGACGAACGCATCGTCGCGCAGGTCGAGGCGCACGATCTTGCCGGGCGCTGCGCCGAAGTTGATCTTGCTCATCTTGCCGGGCGTGAGGCGGACCACCTGCGGGTTATCCGTCGTCAGGCGATAGCCGCTAGGCAGCGTCCGGTCGTCGAGCTTCATGATGAAGTTCGAACCGATGCGCTGGTCCGGCACCGCTGCGCACGGCACGTGGAAGCGCCCATGCTTGTCGGTGGTGACGAGCCAACCCTTGGCGGTCGCGATACGCACGCCGGGCAGCCCGAGCTCGCCGCGCTCCTGATAGCCGCTGCGGTTGCGATCATCGAACACCTTGCCGATGATCTCGCCGCAGTCGAACACCGGGTCGGCGAGGATCTCGATCATCGCCTGGGCCTGCGCGGACAGCGGCGCGCCGGTGGCGTCGGTCGCGATTGCGCGGTTGATGTGTTGGCCGGGTCCTGCCGAACTCAAGGCCAGCGCCTGCAGGCGAATGGTGATCTCGCCCTTCGCCGGCACGTTCAGATGTTCGAAGGTGCACCTTCAGTCCATTGACGATTGGCGTTACCGCAAGGCCATTCACCGTTGCCGAACCATCGACGTAACGGAAGCCGGAGGGCAGCGTATCCGTTACGGTGATGTCCTGTGCAGCTTGCGCTGTCGGATTGATCACGCGAATGGCGTAGGGGACCATTTCGCCGCGGCGGATGTGGCGGAGCAGGGCTTGCTTGACGACGCTGAGCTGCGATGGCGTGCGCGCCGGCAGAGCAAGTTGTGCAAGGCTTGGCGGCGATTCAACCTGGCCCGAGCCGCCGCCACCACCCGTGTCGATATCGCCGCGAGCCAGTGCTGTGTTGCTGACGCCGTCGGCAATGCCTGCAGCGTGGTCGACGTCGGACTGTCCCAGCGCATAGGTCGCGGTGAAGGTTTGCGACATGCCCGGGGCCAGGTTTGCCGATGTCGGGATCATCGCCGACATGGCGTTGGCTGGCAGTTGGCGGTTGAATTGCGGGCCAGGCGTCGATCGGCGTGACATTGGCGAGCGGCACGTTGCCAATGTTGGTCACAACAAAGGTGAAGGTGATCTTGTCGCCGACACGTCGTTGAGCCGTTGCCGTCGCTGTCTTCATACTTTCCGGTCTTTTCGATCTTGAGCTTGGGTTGCGATGTCGGAAGTTCGACCGAACACTTTGGTCCGCAGTCAGACGGCACGTCGCCGCCCGAGACCAGGTTGGTGATCGTCAAGATCGTTTCAGGCAGAGGGTCCGCAACGGTGAACTGAATCTGGACCGTCGTTTCCGTTGCCGCAGCAATCGAAGCGACAGTGAGTTCAAGCGTTCCGGGGCCTGTCACCGGGCCTGTGAAGCCGGTTGCGCCGGTCACGCTGGTGAGCGTTGCGCCTGCGGGGATGTTTTCAACGAACCTGAAATTCGTGAACGGTGCCCCGCCGGTGTTGTTCAGCGTCACGTCGTACGTCAGCACCTCGCCAGGTTCGGCGATGCCCGCCTGGGTCCCGCCCTCGTTTATCAACGCCTTTGAGACGGTGACGTTGGCGGCTGTCGGCGTGGTCACCGTGCAGGCGGTGCAGTTCGGCGGCGTGTCGCCGCCCGACACGGTGTTGACGATGTCTGACACACCGGCCGGCAGAATATTGTTGACGCGGAACTGAACCGTGACCGTGGTGGTATCCGCTGGCGGGGATCGACGGCACCGTCAGGCTCAACATGCCAGGGCCGGCCACGCTCGACGTGAAGCCAGTCGCGCCGGTCACGCTCGTCAGGGCAACACCAGCGGGCACGTTTTCGTTGAACTTGAAGTTGGTGAAGGTCGCGCCACCATTGTTGGTCAGCGTGATTTCATAGGTCAGCGTCTCGCCTGCTTCGGCATAGCCGGTCTGCGATCCGCTCTCGGTGACCAGCCGCTTTTCCATCACCACGTCGGCGGAGGTTGGCGTCGTTACCGAGCATGTGGAGCAACCGGGTGGAATGTCGCCGCCGCTGATCTGGTTGGTGATGTTGGTGACACCGGGTGGCAGCGTTGCGTCCAGGCGGAAAGCAACGGTGACAGTTGCGGTGCCATTGGCAGGGACGCTCGCCACGGTGAGGTTGGCAGTCGATGGTCCGGGCGTTGAGCCTGCAGAATCCGGTTGCTCCGTTCACCGAGGTCAGCGTCACGCCGCTCGGAATGTTTTCGGTAAAGTCGAAATTGGAGAAGGCAGTGCCGCCCGTATTGGTGAGCGTGATCTGGTAGGTCAGGGTTTCGCCAGGTTCAGCCACGCCGGGCTGGCTGCCGCTCTCACCTGTCAGCACCTTCTGTGCGGTTACATTCGGCGAAGTTGGTGTCGTGACTGAACAGGTGCTGCAATCCGGCGGCACATCGCCGCCTGATACGCGGTTCTGGATCGTCGTCACGCCAGCAGGAATCGGATCAGCAACTTGCAGGGTAACCGTCACCGTGGTGCGAGTCCATTGGCGGGAACGGACACGACCGTCAGCGGCGCAGCAGCTGGCCCGGCGACCGGAGCAGCGAAACCGCTGGCGCCGCTCACGGAGATGAGCGTGGCGCTTGCCGGAATGTTTTCGGTCAGCCTGAAGTTGCTGAACGCCGTGCCGCCTGCGTTGGTTAACGTGATCGTATAGGTGAGCGTCTCGCCCGGCTCAGCAACGCCGGCGACCGATCCGCTTTCGCCCGTGAGCGTTTTGACAACGGAGATCTTCGCGGGCGTTGGCATGACGGCGCAGGCCGGGTCCGGACATGTCGGCGGCGAATTTCCTGTTGGCATGGCGACGTTGGCGACCTGGCTGACGCCCGGCGGCAAGGGATCAGCGACGCGTGTGCTGACGATCAGCGTGCGCGTGCCGGCCGTCGTGCCGTCGTGACCAGGCACCGACAGGCCGGTCCAATTGACCGTGTTGCCAGTCAGCGTGCCGCTGTCGCTGGCGCTGACAAAGGTGACATTGGCGTCGAGCACGTCACTGATCGCGACGTTGGTGGCCGGACCGCCGTCGTTCTTGATCGTAATGCGATAGGTCAGCGTTTCACCGGGCTCCGCCACGCCAGGGCGGCTGCCGAACTCGCCGGTGAGCTGCTTCTCGACCGAAATGGACGGGCTGCTTGGCAGGGTGACGCATTGATCGGAGGGGCAGGATGGCTCCGGCGTTCCTTTCGGGAATGCCAGGTTCTGAACTTTCGTCACGCCGGCGGGGAGTGGCGTATTGACCTTGGTGGTGACAGTCAGAACGAGTGTGCCCGGGGTCGCGCCGACCTGTGCCGGGATCGTCAGGTTGTTCCACTCGAGCACCGGACCGACCGTGGTGGGTGTCGGGTTTGACGTCTGGAACGTCACGTTCGGATCGAGCTTGTCGACCAGAACATAGTTGGTTGCCTCGCCACCGGTGTTGGTCAGCGTGATGCGATAGGTCAGCTCGTCGTCTGGCGCCGCAACGCCCGGCGTCGTTCCGGTCTCGCCGGTCAGTTCTTTCTTGATCTTGATGTTTGGCGACACCGGCAGTTCGGCGCATTGCGTCGACGGGCAGGGTGGCTCCGGTTGTCCGGTCTCATAGGCAATGTTGCCGATCTTGGCGACGCCTGCTGGCAAGGGGCTGGCGACCTGCGTGCGCACTGTCAGCACAAGCGTGCCCGGCGTTGCCCCCACTTGTCCGGGCACCGCGAGATTGGTCCAGTTTACCAGGCCGCTGCTCGATGCGCCGCCATGGCTGGCGCTGACCAGAACAACGTTGGGATCGAGCTTGTCAGTCAGTGCCAAAGCGTGCTGGTCGGCCCGCCGGAGTTGGTCAGGGTGATCTGATAGGTCAGCGTCTCGCCAGCCTCGGCGACTCCGGGCGCGGTGCCGCTTTCACCGACGAGTTGTTTGTCGATTGCGATCACGCCCGGGGTTTGCAGCGTGACGCATTGTTGCGATGGGCATGGCGGCTCAGGCTGGCCTGTCTCGAATGCGACGTTTGCCACCTGGGTCGTGCCAGCCGGCAAAGGCGTGTTGACGCGCACGACCACCCGCAAATCGAGAATGCCGGGGCCGTTGTTGTAGGCCGGGACAGTGAGGTTATTCCATTGCACAACGCCCGCGCCATGCGCGCCGCCATTGTCCGCGCTCTGGAACGTGGTGTTGACGTCGAGCTTGTCCGACACGTTGAAGCCGGTCAGGCCACCGCCGTTGTTGGTCAGCGTGATCTTGTAGGTCAGCGTCGAATTTGGCTCGGCAATCCCGGCCACAGGGCCGCTGTTGCTCTCGAGCGTCTTGGTGATTGTGACACGGGCCGGATCGGGAATTTGAATACACTGGGCGGAGGGGCATGGCGGGTCGCCCGCTCCGGTGGGTTTCACCAGGTTGGTGACGATTGCTCCCGGTGTGAGGGCGCCACTGACCTGCACGACAACTTCGACGATGAGCGTGCCGGGGGTCGCGCCGACTTGACCTGGAACGGTGAGGCCGTTCCATTCGATGCCTTCGCCGCCTGGATTGCCGCCGTGAGTGGATGAAACGAACGTGACGTTGCCGTCGATCTTGTCGGTCAACGCATAGTTGATCGCTGTGCCGCCCGTATTGGTCAGCGTCAGGCGATAGGTCAGCTGTTCATTCGGCTCCGGCGTTTTGTCGCGCGTGATGCTTTCGTCTATCAACTCCTTCAGCAAAGTGACGTTGGGAGGAGCGGAAATCTGAACGCATTGGTTGGATGGACACGGCGGATCGGGATCGCTGGTTCGCTTCGCGATGTTGGTGACGCTGGTGACGCCAGCCGGGAACGATGACGGGACCTGAACAGAAACCGTCAGCACGAGCACGCCTGGAGTTGCGCCATTCTGGGCGGGGACGGTCAGGTTGCTCCAGATCAACTCGTTGCCGATATGCGCCGGCGCGTTGTCTGCGGTAAGGAAGATGACATTCTCATCCAGCACGTCCGTCAGCGAATAGTTCGACGCTGTGCCGCCTGTGTTGGTCAGCGTGATCTGGTAGGTGAGCACTTCGTTTGGCTGCGGGACTTCGTCCGGACTGATACTCTCGCCAGTCAGCGTTTTCTTGATCGTGACGGTCGGCGCAATATCGCTGTTCACGATGGTGCACACGGCGACGTCGCTGCCGATCAGGGTCACCGAGTTGCCGCTGACAGCAGGTGCTCCGTTGATCACGCAGCTATAGGCTGACGCGGTGTAGCCCGGCAGGTTCGTCTCGGAGAGCACATAGGTCCCGGCGGGAACAGAGGCCGCGGTGATGGTTGGGCCGCCCGTCGCGCCGGAGATCGTCGTCGGGCCTGTCGCCGTCAGGGTGAAGTCCGTTGGCGTTGCGATGCCGCCGTTGGTGTTGTTCAGGACTTTCGCCAGCGTCAGGCTTGCCGGGTTGTCGC
Organism: uncultured Alphaproteobacteria bacterium; assembly: GCA_963717905.1. GTDB lineage: Bacteria > Pseudomonadota > Alphaproteobacteria > Rhizobiales > Xanthobacteraceae > Tardiphaga. Next base: position 132,674 of record CAVQXM010000006.1, on the reverse strand, counting down.
GGTTCTCGATCGTGCAGACCGCGCTGTCGCCGTTGGCGAGATTGAGCGTATTGCCAGAGACAGCTGCGCCGCCATTCACGACGCAGGAATAATCTGCACCGGTGTAGCCCGGCAGATTGGCCTCGCGCAGCGTATAGCTGCCGGCTGGCACCGCGGCGTTGGTCACCGCCGGCGCGCCGGTCACGCCGGAGATCGTCGCAGGACCATCGGCGGTGAGGGTGAAATTGGCCGGGGTCGCCGTACCGCCGTGGCTGTTGACGACCGTTTTGGCGAGTGTCAGTCGCGCTGGCTGAACGGTGTTGGTGACGGTGCAAACCGCGCTGTCGCCATTCGCCAGCGTCAACGCATTGCCCGATGCCGCTGCGCCGCCATTGACGGTACAGCTGAAATCGCTGGCGGTGTAACCGGGGAGATTGGTCTCGCTGAGCGTGTAGCTTCCTGATGCGACAGTGACGGCAGTGACCGCTGGCGTTCCGGATGCGCCGGAGATCGGCGTCGGGCCTGCGGCGCTCAGCGTGAAGTCCTGCAACGTGGCGGTGCCGCCATAGTCATTGACGATTTGCTTGATCAGCGTCAGACGCGCGGGCTGGTCGCTATTGGTGACGGTGCAAACCGCGTCGTCGCCACTGCCAAGGTTCAAAGAATTGCCAGTGACAGCGCCGCCGCCATTGACGGTGCAGACAAACGCGCCGGACGAGTAGCCGGGCAGGTTTGCCTCCGACAGCGTATATGCGCCGGCGAAAACTTCGGCGGCAGTGACGCCCGGGCTTCCCGAGACGCCCGAGATCGGTGTCGGGCCTGTGGCGGTGAGCGGAAAGTCGGCGATAGCAGCCGTGCCGCCATGGTCGTTGCGGACGATCTTGCCCAGCGTCAGCCGGGCCGGTTGATCGCGATTGGTGATGGAGCAGACCGCAGTTTGCTCATTCGCCAGGGTGATGCTGTTGCCGGTGACCTGTGCGCCGCCATTGATTGAGCAGACGTAGTCAGAGCCGACATAGCCGTGCAGGTTGTTTTCGCCGAGCGCATATGTGCCGGCCTGCACAGGGGCTGCGGTGACGGTCGCGCTGCCGTGCGCGCCGGAGATCGGCGTCGGTCCGGTGGCGGTCAGCGTGAAATCAGCGGGCGTGCGCGTGCCGCCCTTCTCGTTGATGACCTGCTTCTGCAGGGTCAGCTTCGGCACCGAAATGTTGGTGTCGCTCGCGGTGTTATTTGCGGGATTGTCGCCGATGACGGTGTCCGGCACCGTGATGGTGACCGTATTGGTCAGTGGGCCGGTGTAGCTGGCCGGAACGTCGATGGTGAGCTTGTAGGTCGCCTTGCTGTTCGGCGGCAGATTGGCGATGTCATTGATTGCGCCCGAACCGCTCGCCGAACAACCTGCGCCTGCGGAAGCCGAGCAGGTCCAGGTGACGCTGCCAGCAGGGATGTTTGCGGGAAGCGGATCCGATACACGGACCCCCTGTGCGCCAAACGGGCCAGCATTGCTGACCTCGATCGTGTAGACGCTCTTGGCGCCAGGGGTGTAGGTCGGCGATCCGTCAGTCTTGGTCACCGACACTTCCGCACCAAAGGCGAGATTGGCGGCCGGGCAATGCATGCCGTCATTGCTGTCAGCGCCGGGGAAGTTGGACAGCAAGGTCCGCGCACCGGTGGTGAGATCGAACTGGTAAAACCCGCCGCTGTTGTACGAACCGAACAGGCCATTCGGAGCGCCAAACATGGCCCCGTAATATCCGGCTGGCCCGGGAGCCGTTCCGATAGAGGTGACCGCGCCGCTGGTGGGGTTGATCGAGATCAACTGACCACCAGCTTCGACCGCGTAAAGGTTCGTGCCGACCCATGCGAGGTCGGCGATGTCGACGCTGCGGGTCAGATTGACCGACGTGGCGCTCTTGGCCGTGATGTTGATGCGGTAGAGCCTGTTCGAGGTATTCGCGCCGATCACGTAGAGAATGTTGCCAGTCGGGCTGAACGCGCCGGAGCGATAGTTTCCGGCTAGCGGCAGGCCGGTGATGGCGCCGAGATCAACCGTGCTGCCATCAGGCCGGATGCGCAGGACGTGGTTGGTCTCGCCGCCCTTGAAGCTCATCGCGTAGATGAAATTGTCGCTCGGGTTGTAGTCCGCGCCGTTGTAGTTGGTCGCCGCCGCCGAGCCGACCTGCGTGTAGGTGAACGGGTTGGTCGCAGTGCCGACGGTGTAAAGCGTCCCGTATTGCACCAGCCACATCCGCGAATTGCAGCCGCTGAATTGCGCATAGGCGGGAGTTACCCCGCCGCCGATGGAGAAGCTGGCCGCGAGAATGAGGTGCGCCACAAAGAGGAGGAGATACGAAGCCGCGATCTGAAGGGCTCTGACCGTGGTTGCGCGCGCTACGTTACGGAAGCCTAAGGTCTTGCAGGTTCGCATGTCGTCCTCAGTCCCGGACATTCGAGCCAGGCAAGTGTTGCGTCCGCCAAGGCCTGCTCTGTCCGTTGAAAGAAATCAGTGAGAAGCGTCAGGTGAGACAGCGCTGGCGACGCGCTGTCGCGACCGCTGGACAGCAGGCATCAAGCTCCATCCATCAATCGGACGGAGATGCTGTGCAGCGTGCGGATCGCACCTCGTGAGGGGAGCGCCGTCTCGTTCGTGCGGGGGTGGTGGGGCTGTTGGTCAGGCCGTCAGCGGCAAGCAACTATCCTGGAGATCTGGCCGTCGCGCTGCCCGGTATCGCTCCGGAGGCCTTGATTTGTGATAGTTGTGCGGAAGTCGGATTAGTCTCGAGCCGGTGAAATTCTCAGGCTGCCAATTACCATTGTTCACATCGCTGCTCTTGCATTTCTTCGGATACTTCAGCGCGTCACCTTTGATCCGTGCTCGCTAAAGCCGCGGGCCCGGAAGCGAAAGTGCTGAAACCATCCGGTTTCATCTGCAGCTATCGCGCAATGATGCCCGCAAGCTGCTCTCCCTAGAAACGAAAGATGCGCTCATGGCAGAACTGCATCTGAATACAGCCTAGGGCAGACTTTATTCTCATGTCAATTAAAGCCGTTACTTTAGCTATGCCAATTCAATAGTAATCCGACCGGTATGCGCATAGATCAATGTAATTCACCTTTTGTAGCCCACTTATTACCCTATACGGAAAGTGAGAATAGACATTCTCATGTGGGGATTGATATCCAGAGGTGACTACCTCAGGTTGATCTGGATGATCGCACCGGTTCACCCGACGCGGTCGCGTGCCGGGCGATCGTGTGCTTTGATCGTCGCGAGCGCGACGGCTGCCTAGATCACGGTGACGGTGGCGCCCGTTGCGACGCGATCGTAGAGATCGATCACGTCTTCGTTCAGCATCCGGATGCAGCCTGACGATGCCTCGGTCCCGATCGTCCAGGGTTCTGATGTGCCATGGATACGGTAGAGCGTGTCGCGTCCATCCTTGAACAGATAGAGCGCGCGTGCGCCGAGGGGATTGTGTGGACCGGGTTCGATCCGGTGGGGCAATCCCGAGGCTTGATTGCGCATGTCATCGGTGGGGCGCCATGCGGGCCACTTTGCCTTGCGTTGTACAGTCGCCATACCGGACCATGCGTGTCCACTCGCGCCGACCGCGATGCCATAGCGCCGGGCGGTGTGAGCTGTCTCATAGAGATACAGGTGGCGGCTGCGCGTATCGATCAGGATCGCGCCGGGCGACATCGCGCGCGGCGCTTCAACCACAGTCGGCAGGAACCTTGCGTCCAATTTGGCGCGGTCGACGATGAGCACCTCAAAGGGTTCTGCGGCATAGGTTTGCTTGAGGCGCTGGTAGGACGTCGCATCGCGTGGACCTGCAGTGAAGCATCCCGCCAGCGCAAGCGCGAGGGCCAGGCCTGTGAGCGCCAGGCGAGCGGACGTGAGTGATCCGCCGCCTGAGCGAAATGGCCTTGTCGTCACCAGTTGATCCGCGCGCCAAGCGTCCCGCTCAGCCGGTAGCTGTCGCCGAAGTTGCGCAGCGAGGTATTCACCGAGGCCTCGCCGAACACGGAGTATTTGCCGTTATTCCAGGCATAGCTTCCGCCCGCGCCCAACCCGCCCCACAGCCGCTCGTTCATGCTGACGAGTTCAACGCCGGAGACCATGACACGCGTGCCGTCAAAGAATTCATTGGTGAGGTTGGCGACCCCGTAGCCGCTGACGCGAGACAGGGTACGGTCGGCGGCCAGCCAGCTGTTCTGATATTCCGCCGTGAGGCCGAGGCGGCCGCGCAGACTGTCGGCGGATGCCAGCGATACGACGGCGTTAAACGGATCGGTGAAGCTGTCGAACGCAACGCGGGAATAGACCAGCTGCGCCTCGGGCGTCAGCGTCCAGTGGCGGTCGATCTGGAATCTCTTGCCGGCCTCCAGGCTGAACGCCGGGCCGACGCCCTTGTTGCCCGAGACCAGCTGTCGGTTGGCGGTGGTCGAATGGATGTCGGTGCGCAGCCAGGTCGCTTGCGCCTGGGCGTCGACATAGAAGCCGTTGACGCCGTACCAGGTCAGGGTGCCACCGACGCCATAGCCTTCAGCTGTAATGTCGCCCGCGCCGTCTGGCGCAGTGACCCTGGCGCGGATCTGGCCGTAGTGCGCGGTGACGCCAGCGATCAGCCTGCCGCCGTCGTGATCGGCAAGAAGGCCGTCAAGCCCGCTCTGAAACTTCAGAGCGTTGCTGGTGTAGCGTCCGCCGCTCGTCGAGTCGTTGGAAACAAAGCGGCCGTGCGCATCCTCGATCCGTCCCCACATGCCGGTGCGCTCGGTAGTCGAATTGGCGGTGTCTTTGAGATAGTAGCTCGCCTGTTCGCTGCTGACGGCGCAGCGATAGTTCTGCGCGGCGTCCTTGCAGAAGATCGTTGGCGCTGCAGGCGGCGTGGCTGGCGCTGGATCGGCCCAGTAGCGGTTGCCGACGCGTTGACGCAGCGTCGGAACATCGATCAGCGGAACGACGACTTTCGGATATTCTTCGTAGACGGGGAGGGTGGGGGACAGCCCCGCATTGCGCAGATACCAGTTGCCGTCGGCGGCATCTGCGGCAATGCCGTTATGAAACAGGTTGTACGCATAGGCCCCGCCGATCACGGCCTGCTTGCCGTCCCTGACGAAGTCGCCGTTCAGCGCGAACACATTCGCTGCGGAGGCAGCCTTGTCGCGAACCTCGACCAGCATGATGCCGTTGCCGACCGTTTGCGCGCCGCTGCCCTCGCGGCGACTGATGGTGATCGTGGTTGGCGCAGCGCCAAGCTGGGTGCGGTCGACGATCAGCACGTCTGATTGTGAGCCGGTCTGGCCACCCGCTGCAACGCCGGCGTTGAGAACTGTATTGAGCAACAGCCTGCCGCCATCGGATATGAAGGTTCCAGCGCCCGGTACGCCCCCTGCAGCGGCATTGCTGGTCATCACCAGCGTATTGCCGATGACGGGGCCGCGCAGATCAATCGTACCGGCGTGGTTGAACGCGCCGAGCCGCAGGAATTGGCCCTGGACAACGCCGGCGCGCTGCAGGTCGTAGGTGCCAGCTTCGAGCGGGCGGCTGTCGATGCCGGTTGTCGGACGATAGTATCCGGTTGCGTCAACTGCAGTATCGCCGCTCACCGGCGCGAGACGGACCGTTGCGCCAGCCTGATTGTTGAACCTGCTGTCGGCCGCGCCGAAGTCGGACAGTGCGACGCGCTTGGTGTCGCGCAGGCCGTCGCCGTTGGTATCGGCGAAATGGCGCACATCGAACAAGCCGCCGCTGGCGTTGGTGAAGCTGTTGCCGGCGACCGCGGCCAGTTCGACAAAGCCTGAGATCGCGCCCGTGTTGAGAATGGTCGTGGCGCCAATCGGTCCGGCCAATCGCCCGGCGTTGATCACCGCGCGATCTGACGCGGACCCGATTGCGCCTGCGTTGGTGAGGAGGCTGCCGGCCGAGGAGCCGAGGATGACGCCAGCAGAGGGCAGGCCCGTGGTCGGGCCTAGCCCGGCTACAGCAGCCTGCCAGCCTCCCGTTATAGTCGCGCCAGCGCCGACCTGGATTGCCGCTGCGGTTCCGGTGGTTGAAACCCCAGCGCCGACGCCATATTCACCGCTCGCTGTGACCTGTCCATTCACATTGACCGATGCCTGCGCCGCACTGGCGCGAATGCCGAAGGATTCCAGGCCGGAGACGTTGATCTGCGCCGCTTGGCCGACGTTGATAGCGACCGCGCCTGTAGCGCCATTGGCATTGACGCCATGGGATCCGGCGCCGCTGGTCGTGACGCGGGCGTTGTCATTCAGGTCGACTTGGATTGTGCCGGCCCCGGCCTGTGACGCACGGATGCCATGGGAGCCGTCGCCGCTCGTTGTCACCGTGGCGTTGCCCCGCATCTCGACTTGATGGGTCGCGGTATTCGCTGCATTGAGTGACTGTATAACAAGTCCGTGGGACGCGGCGCCATATGTGGTGACCGAACCATAGGTCAGAATGCCGGTGTCGCCGAGGCCGCTTGTGAGAGCCCAAAGCCCTTTGGAAATGTCGCCGCGGGTGATGACCGAGCCCGTATCGGAAACAGTTATTGTTGCAGAGCCGGAGCTCGCGGGGGCGAACATGTCGGCCAACGCACCGTCCGACGACGCCTGTTTGGTTTCGACGTATCCATCAATGTGAATGTGTGCATTGCCGAAGCCTTGGTTCAAGGCGTAGAGGCCGACGCTTTCCACCCCGTGGGTGACGATCCTGCCCGTGGCGGTCAGTATGATGTTGATATCGCCGATCGCGGCATTGTTTAGAATGAAACCATTAATGCCATAGCCGGCCACGCCAGCGGTGACAATCCCGCCCGCCGCTTCGATTGAGATAGAACCTAACCCAAAAGTAAGCCCGTATAGGCCAGAGCCTTCAAACCCTGTCATATTGATGGTGCTATTGCGGGTTTGTTCGATCCGAATAGCCCCTGAACTTGTGCCATCATAGACGAACGCCGCAATGCCGTTAGTGCCGACGCCCGGATTGAGCGGAGGGTCGACGTCGGGAATAACAACCGAGATATTGGCTCCAGACGTAATATGGATGCTACCGTGACTGCCAACATCTGTCCAAACGCGCACGCCATCAGACAGCGAGCCCTGCGACGTGATGGTTACGCCCTCATCGATTGCTACCCGCAGCAAATCATTGCCCGTGCTGGAGATGTTCAAACCAGGAGTGTTATCGAGTGGCGTGCGATTGACGACGATGCCGTTGAGGATAGTCAAGTTGAGGCCGGAAGCTGTCGCGTAGTTGATGCCGCCTGCGTGGGGGTTGTTGGCGGTGTTGGCGCATGTGACAGCAAGTGGCGCTCCCGCTGCGGGGCCGCATTCGTTCAATGCCAGCGCTGATGATGTAAGTGCAATGAGGCTGACGCCAACAGCAAACGGCAGTGTCGCTACACTTGGGAAGAGATCGGCAAAGGCCTTGGCGACTGGGGAGGTGGCGTGGAGCGTCGACGCCATTGTCGCACCGTCGGTCCTCTTCATCGTAAGGAAGGAACCTGTCCCATCACAAGGGGTATCGTGTTTGTCAGATAAGGAGTTACGGACAGCGGACATGTGGTATGAACCCCTTTATATACCACTTATGAGCCTTATCACTTTTTCGCAATTGAACACAGGAATAACTAAACCAAACTTCACGAGCTTGTCCTAAAGCTGCGATGTGTGGCTGCTGCACGACAGTTTTGCTGCCATACGTAGTGGATAGCGCATGTAGTGCAGCAGGATATGTTCTCCCGTTACTACTTAATTCCGCGCTCCAGGCTTCTGTTGCGCCGCCTAACTGCTCGAAGCGATTCGCTCCGTGAAGGGCGAGCCTTCGCAGGCTGTAGTACGCGCCGGGAGTTGTCATCGGCTAACAGCAGCAGCTGCTGCTGCGCTTCCCGTTTTGATCGCTCACGCATGAGCGGTGTTTTGCGCGAAACGAGCACGTTGGAGCGACGCCTGCGAATTGTTAATCAGCCCACTCCGGATCACAGGTGAACACCACGGTGAGCCAGCGATCAGGACCCTCGTCGCCGATCGCTTTGCCAACTTCGTCGCGCAACGCGTCCCATTCCGGGATCGGCCGCGCGGGCGCATCGTCCGGGACGATGAAATACAGCTCGATATCCGTGGAGCGGCCTACGCGCGCGACATAGGCGCGATGCGAGGTCAATCCGTATTTTTCGATGAAGGCTTGCGCGACCGTATCGACGCGTCGCTTCAGATCGAGCGGGGTGACAAGCAGAATGTCGGCGAGCGCCTGACGAATGGTCGAGATCGGCAGCGGGATGATCAGCAGGCAAACAATGGTCAGAACTGCGGGATCGATGTAAGGCGAGAGCCATTGCCATCGTGTGCCCTGGATAGCCAGGCCGATGCAAAAGGCGATCAGCAGCGCGGCGGTGATGCCGGCGGACATGATCCAGTCCTTGACGTCTAGGGCGATAAACTCCGACCGGATCCGTCGATTGGCGCGGACCTGGACAATTGCCATCGATGCGCAGGCAACGAGGGTAGCGAAGGCATAGGCTATCGCCCAGCCGAACTCGAGGTGGCGGCCGCCCGCGAGCAGGCTGCTGACCGCGTTGATCAGCGCGTAGATCGCGACGCCGATCAGCAGCGTACCATTCAAGCCAAGCACCATCGGCTCGAGATGCCAGAAGCCCATCGAAAAGCGCTCCCTGAGCCTGCGGGATAATCCTTCCGACGATGAGTAAGAGGTGATCAGTTTGACGACCACCAGTGCGAGCAGGCTCATGCTGGCGTCGACAAGCGAAAAGATACCGTCGAACGTGATTGAGGTGGAGTTGGCTGCCAGGCCGAAGCCTATGCCGAGAGCGGAGATCAGTATGGAGACGGCGATGGAATTGCGCAGAACGCTCTGTTCAGTGCTCATCGTAAACAGGCTCGTCGCGCTAACCATTGGATACTCGTTATGGTCAGCAGGTCGTTTGAAGGAGAGTCCGGGAGGCTGCCGACGGGCTGACAATCCGCAGGGCCGTCCGAAAAGTTCCCTGTCCCGGCAGCGCAGGTGGCGGCGGGTACAACCATTCGGGGGGCACAAGTCGGCGCGGATCACTCAAGGAAAGCGAAAGGGCCCGCCGTGGCGAGCCCTTTGATCAATTGATTTTTAGAGCGGCGACTAGCGATCAGAAGCGATAGTTGACGCCAGCCTTGAGCGTATGCGTCGTCAGGCCGATATCGGCAAAATCACCGTCCGGGGTCGGGCCATGGAGCTTCTTGCCGTAGTCGGCATACATGTACTCGAGCTTGGCCGACCAGTTGCGGGCGAACATCATTTCCGCACCGCCGCCGATGGTGTAGCCGGAGTGGGTCTTGCTGCTCGAGAACGAGTTGACGCCATTCGAACCCACCAGCTCGGCATGGGCGAAGCCGTAGCCGCCCTTGACGTAGAGCAGGACCGGATCAAAGGCCATGCCGACGCGGCCGGTGACGCTGCCGAACGACTTGATCTTGACTTGCGACGAGAAGGCTTCCTGCGGATCCTGATAGCTTCGCGTCAGGCTGCCGCCTGCGAAATCGCCCTCGAGGCCCCACACGAAGTTGCTGCCTGGGGCCTGCCAGTTATAGCCGACGGTGACGCCGCCGAAGCCGCCGCGTGGGCCGCTGAACTTTTCGAGGCCATCGCTTGGCTCATAGGCCGACACCGTGCCGCCCCCGCCGTAGCCACCGAAAGCGCCGAGATAGAACCCTGTCCAATTGTTGATCTGCACGGCGGCGGCTGGCGCAGGCGCCTTGTAATAACGCGCCGACAAGTCAGCTGCGGATGCAGCGCTGGCTGAGGCCAGGATCACAGCGGCGGCGAGAGCAGTTGTCTTCATCATCAAATCCCCAAAAAAATCATCGTTAATAGAACGGTCAAACGTCAGTCAGTTTGGCTTCTAAAAGTTGCGCAGAGGTATAATGGCAAGTCCTCAAACCATGCGGGTTGAGAGTGACGTGGCGATAACTCGTGTGCCGGTAAATGGCTGGTTAACGCCCGGGCCGTAGGTGTCATGATCTTTGACTTGACCAACCCGGCAGTCGTAAATGACGAAGCTCGCTCCAGCGGATGGCTGGTGGGCGTCCCGTATCACACCGGCCCTGCCCGGCAGAGCAGCCCGCATGGCCATTCTTGAAAGGCAGCACGATGATCAAGCGTTTGAAGCCCGGCAAGCGTCTCAGCCAGGCGACCATCCACAACGGCGTTGTCTATCTCGCTGGCCAGGTGCCGGACGATTACAATCTGAATATCGAAGGCCAGACCGAACAGGTTCTCGCCAAGATCGATGCGCTGCTCGCGGAAGCCGGCACCGACAAGACCAAGATGCTGTCCTGCACCGTCTGGCTTCCGAGCATGGGCGATTTCGCCCGCTTCAACACTGTTTGGGACGCTTGGGTGCCGCAGGATGCAACGCCGGCGCGCGCGGCGGTGGAAGCCCGGCTTGCCGATCCCGTCGATCAAGGTCGAAATCGCGGTTATTGCGGCGATCTGAACCAATGGCGAATGTGGGGGAGGTGGGGCTGCGCGCCAGCGCGCGGCCCGTAGCGCTTGCGGTCGCGCCGAATGGCGGACGCAAGGTCAAGGCGGATCATCCGGCAGTGCCGCTGACGCCGCAGGAATTGGGCGACACAGCCAAGCGCTGTCTCGACGCAGGGGCAGCGATGATCCACGCCCATGTGCGGGATCGTGACGGGCGACATCTGCTCGACGCCGATGCCTATCGGCTGGCGACGTCAGCCATTCGCGCGGCGGTTGGCGATCGTTTGGTGGTGCAGATCACCAGTGAAGCCCTTGGCGTCTATACGCCTGAACAGCAAATCGCCGTCGTTCGCGCGGTCAGGCCCGAGGCGGTGTCTTTGGCGCTGCGCGAGCTCGTGCCCGACGCCGCGCATGAGGCGGCTTTTTCTGATTTGCTCCATTGGATGAAGCAAAACGCCATCACGCCGCAGATCATTTTGTACGATCAGGCGGATGCACAGCGGTTGGCGGATTTCCGTCGGCGCGGTCTGTCGCCGTTCGATCATCTGCCGGTGCTGTTCGTGCTCGGGCGTTACGTTGCAGGTCAGCAGTCGATGCCGGCCGACCTGCTGCCGTTCCTGCAGCCGATGCCGCAGGATCACTGGAGCGTCTGCGCGTTTGGCGCGCAGGAAGTGGCCTGCGTCACCACGGCGGCGCTGCTCGGCGGCAATATCCGCATCGGCTTCGAGAACAACGAGCTGTTGCCAAATGGCGCACGCGCCAGCGGCAATCATGACCTCGTCGATGCGGCGCGGCAGGCGATTGAAAGCGTCGGCCTTGTCGCAGCGACAGCGGATCAGCTTCGCGCGGCGACGGCCTGATGGCGCACGAGGGCGAGCACCGCTTGCAGGCGGCGCTCGCCTGACCCGCTAGCTGACGTTGCGCGAACTGCCGGCCCAATGGTTGGCGCGCAGGGCTTTCTTGTCGATCTTGCCGAGCGGCGTGGTCGGCAGCACGTCAACAAATTCAATCTGCTTCGGCGTCAACACGCTGCCCTTGCGGTCCTTCACCAGCTGCGTCAGCGCGTGGCTGATCGATGCTGGCGCCTGGTTTTCAGCACCACATAGGCCGCGACGGCTTCACCCCATTTCTGATCGGGGATGCCGATCACGGCGGCCATTGGCGACCGGCGGATGGGTGGTGAGCACATCCTCGACCTCGCGCGGGTAGACGTTGAATCCGCCCGACACGATCATGTCCTTCTTGCGATCGACGATGTAGAGGCGGCCTTCCTCGTCAGCGACCGCGATGTCGCCGGTGTGCAGCATGCCGCCTGAAAAGGCGTCCTTCGCTCAGTTGAGGTTGCCGCCAATAGCCGCTCATGACGATGGGGCTGCGGACGCAGATCTCGCCAGGCGTGCCGGTCGGGACTTCCTCATTGTTGTCATCGAGCAGACTGCACCTCACTGGACGCTGTGGGGAAGCCGCAGGCTTCGAACAGCTTCGGGCGGCTGGGATCGTGATCTTCCTTCCGCAACACCGCAATCGGATAGCATTCGGTCTGGCCATAAAGCTGCGAGAACACCGGGCCGATCCGCTCCAGCCCTTCCATCAGCCGCGTTGGCGACATCGGCGATGCGCCGTACAGCAGAAGCTCCAGCGATGACAGGTCAAAGTGCGACAGGCGCGGATGGTCGAGCAGAGTGTAGATCATCGTCGGCACCATCAGGGCAAAATTGATCTGCTCAACTGCGATGGTGGCGAGCAATTGCTCGGGATCGAATTTCTCAAGCAGATGCACCGTGCCGCCGCCCATCAGCGTTGGCAGCACGTTGGTGCCCGAGACATGGCTGATCGGCGCGACGGCCACGTAGCGCGATGCGGGCGGCAGTTCGAACTCGAGTGCAACGGTTTGCGCCATCTGGGCCATGCCGCCGCTCGAGCGCATCACGCCTTTCGATTTGCCGGTGGTGCCGCCCGTAAAGTTCAGCGACGCCATATCGTCCGGGTGGGAGTGATCGCGCGCGGGTGACGCTGCCGATATCCACGGCGCAGCGCGAGCAGGTTCTGACCGAAATCCGCGTGACCGACGGTGAAGGTTGTCATCGCAGGGCGTGCGCTCGCCAGTTCTCCGCCGCGCGTCGGGATAATTGACCGGGTCGCACACCAGCGCGCTCGCATCAGCGTCTTCCAGCTGTGCCAGATGCGCCTCGAACGAGCCAAGCGGATGCAGCGAGGTTGTCGCTGCGCCGAGCGATTGCGCGGCCACGCCTGCGCACCAGGTATCGGCGCGATTGGCTGACAGCAAGGCGATACGATCGCCGCGTTTGATTCCGGCCTTGTGCAGCACATGCTGGAAACGGCCGATCATCTCGCGGGTGGCGGCATAGCTGAGATCATGCCCGGCATAGCGGAACGCCGTACGCCCGGGATAGCGTTGCAGGGCGCGCAGCACGAGTGACGCAACCGTGGGAGAGCTCTGCGCAACCGTCATGACGTCACCTCGTCATTTTCTTGTTGTCTTGATCGAGTGAAGTTTGGTGTCCTGGCGCGGCCGAGCGCGGCCTGTTCAGCTGCCCTATATTCGTCACGGGTCGTCGCAACGAGAGTCGGCCACGGTCGGGATTGCAGTGACCCCGGAAACTGAATGGCCCGCACTCCAGATATCGGTCCAGCGCTTGACGCCGGTGGAGCTGCCGCTGCCATAGAGCTGCGCCGCGCGTTCAGCGGTCATGTCGGTTGGCAATGCCGCGGGGTCGAGGCCCGCAGCGATGATCGAGGGGATCAGGGTGTTGGTCTCAAGGCCGGTGAAGGCTTTGCGACAACAGGATGTCATCAAGGCTGCTGGCGACCAGCATGTCCTTATAAGCCGGCGCGGCCATGCTCTCCTGTGTCGCGATGAACTTGGTGCCCATATAGGCAAAGTCACAGCCGAGTGCTTCGGCGGCATAGCACGCCCCAGCCGTCCGAAATGCCGCCTGCCATGACGATCGGCCCGTCGAACATGGCGCGGACAGCGCGCGCAAAGGCAAAGCCGTTGGCCCAGCCGGTCTGCCCGCCCGCGCCAGCACTGAGCAGGATCAGCCCATCCGCGCCAGCCTTGATCGCTTTCTCGGCATGACGCACCGACGCGATATCGGCAAAAACCTTCGCGCCGATATCGTGCAGCGGCGCGATCGCAGGATCAGGCGCGCCGACGCTGGTGATCACCAGTTCGACGCGATGCCGGACCAGACACGCGAGTTCGTCGCGCATGTTGTCGCGACGCATGATGAGATTGGGACAGAACGGCGCGTCGTCTGGCCCGAGTGCATTAGCGATTTGCGTCAGCCATTGGTCGAATTGTTCGAGCGTGCGGCAATTCGCGGTGGGGAACGCGCCGATGACGCCTGCCTTGCAGGCGGCGATGACCAGATCTGGTCCGGAAACCCTGAACATCGGCGCAGCGATGACAGGTAAGGTCAGCCGGTGGCCGAGCTGCTGGCGAAGCGACATTGCGTCTCCTCAGGCTTTTCTTTTCTTGTTGCCCTAAGCCTAACGCAGTCACCGCGCCGTGCAGCAGTTAATTTGCTTTCCGTTACAATTGTGAAGGGGCAAGCGCTTCCGCCTGCGCCAACAGCTGGTTAAACTTTGGTTAAAGCCCGCCCGTCGCGCGCTGCTGTCTCAGAAATTTTGGCATGCGGAATGTCGTCGGCTGCGAGCCTCGCCCATAAACGCGCGAACGATGGAAGATGCGGTCGACGCAAGATTTTCGCTATCCACGCGTTTCTACAATTAGGCTTAACCATTTCCGCCGCATCCTGTGGGTCAGATGATTCTTGTAGGGTGTGACCAGTGTCAAACGTCATTCAGTTTCCGCAGCGTATCGAGTCCTTTGTAGAAGAGATCGATCTGGATCTGCTCAGCGCCGTTGATCTGGCGATTCGCGACCTCCGTGAAATCTCCGAAATCTGCCAGTCGTCGGCGCGGGATCGCGCCTATGAGTGCCTGTCCATGCTGGAAGGCGCCTACGCCCTCGCGATCCGTAACTGATCAGGCGCATCACGCCGATTGACGCGCAACTTCGCGTCGACGCGGAATGCTCACCGAACCAAGGGTTACCGCGCTCTCTTTCGTGAGCGCGTCGCCATTTTCGCCGGCAATCGGCGTATGGCGCGGCTCAGGCGCGTGGCCTCAGCCCACATCACAGGCCGATATCGTATAAAAAGGTGGTCGAAGCCGGGTCGGGCCTTTGACACCTGATATCGCGTGCCTATATCCGAATTTTCCCTGATCAATATCGAGCATAGCAGATGACCACAGTCGAAACCTCCGCCGAATCACGGCCATTTCAAGCCGAAGTTGCCGAACTGCTGAACCTGATGGTTCACTCGGTTTATTCGGAAACCGACATTTTCCTGCGCGAGTTGATCTCGAACGCGTCGGACGCCTGCGACAAGCTGCGGTATGAGGCGATTGCCACGCCGGAGCTGATGGCTGATGGCGACGCACTGAAGATCCGCCTGATTCCGAACAAGGCTGCCGACACGCTGACCATCGCCGATAACGGTATCGGCATGAGCCGCGACGAGCTGATCGAGAACCTCGGCACCATCGCCAAGTCCGGCACCAAATCCTTCCTGTCGAAGCTGACCGAAGCCAAGGATGGCGTCGGCCTGATCGGCCAGTTCGGCGTCGGTTTCTATGCCGCCTTCATGGTCGCCGATAAAATCATCGTCACCAGCCACCGCGCCGGCGCAGCCGAAGCCTTTACCTGGACGTCGTCGGGCGGCAATGGTTACGAAGTCGCGCCTGCCTCTGCCGAAGAGACTGCGCGCGTGGCGCGTGGCACCGAGATCGTGCTGCATCTGAAGGCGGATGCGAAGAAATATCTCGAGGCCCACCAGATCGAGCGCATCGTCCGCGAATATTCCGACAACATCCAGTTCCCGATCGAACTCGTTGCTGAAGAGGGCGAGCCGAAGCAGGTCAATTCGGCCAGCGCGCTGTGGCAGCGCTCGAAATCCGAACTGACCGAAGCGGACTACAACGAAGCTTACAAGTCGATCGCCCATGCGTTCGACGAGCCGGCGATGACGCTGCATTATCGCGCCGAGGGCCGCTACTCCTACGCGGTGCTGTTGTTCGCGCCGTCGATGAAGCCGTTCGACCTGTTCGAGCCGCAGCGCAAGGGCCGCGTCAAGCTGTACGTCCGCCGCGTCTTTATCACGGACGACGCCGATCTGCTGCCAGCCTATCTGCGCTTCATGCGCGGCGTGGTCGATGCGGAGGATCTGCCGCTCAACCTGTCGCGCGAGATGCTGCAGAACAATCCGCAACTGGCGCAGATTCGCACGGCGGTCACGACGCGTGTCATCACCGAGCTGGAAAAGCTCGGCGACAAGCAGCCGGAGGCCTTCGACAAGATCTGGGACGCGTTCGGTCCGGTCATCAAGGAAGGCATCTACGAGGACTTCGAGCGTCGCGAGAAACTTCTGGCGCTGGCGCGGTTCACCTCCACCTCGGGCGAGAAGCGGACGTTGAAGCAATATGTCGCTGATCTCAAGGAGAACCAGACCGAGATCTACTATCTCGTTGGCGACAGCCTTGATCGCCTGAAGTCGAACCCGAAGCTGGAATCGGCGCGGGCGCGTGGCATCGAAGTTCTGTTGCTGACCGATCCGGTCGACGCATTCTGGACCTCGGGCCAGCTCGACTTCGACGGCAAGCCGCTGAAGTCGCTGAGCCAGGGCGACGTCAACTTTGATCAGGTTGCGCTCACCGAAGAAGCCAAAAAGGACGAGGCCGAAAAGCCTGCGGATGAAACCAGCGCGATCGCGATCATCAAGGAAGCCCTTGGCGACCGCGTGGAGGATGTTCGCGCCTCGCAGCGGTTGACCACATCGGCGTCCTGTCTTGTCGCGGGTGGCCTCGGGCCGGATCGTGCGCTTGAGCGCATTCTGGCGCAGCAGGAGCGCGGCGGCGCATCGACCAAGCCGATCCTCGAGATCAATCTGCGCCATCCGTTGGTCGCAGCGCTGACCTCGGCGCAGAACGACTCGCGCGCGAGCGATGCGGTCGACCTGTCCTTCTTGCTGCTGGAGCAGGCGCAGATCCTTGATGGGGAACTGCCGGCCGATCCTGCCGCCTTCGCTGCGCGGCTCAACCGCCTGGTGCTGAAGGGCGTGCAGCTCGGCTGATCTGCTGACATTTGAAGTCTGACGTTGAAGCGGGGGGCCATTGGCTCCCCGTTTTCATTGCATGGCGCTCGTAATCGTTGCGCCATGGCGGCCATCAAGCGACCCCTGTCGATCAGTGCACGGTTGCTTTGGAGAACGCGTTCAGGATGATCACGCCGGCGCAGATCAGGCTGATGCCGAGAATGGCAGGCGCATCCAGCCGTTGTTTCAGGAAGAGCCACGCAATCAGCGAGATCAGGACAATGCCGACCCCCGACCAGATGGCGTATGCGATGCCGGTGGGGATGGTGCGCAGGGCTTGCGACAGCAGGTAGAAACAGACTCCGTATGTGAGCAATGCGCCGACGCCATAAAGCGGTCGGGAAAAGCCGTCCGATATCTTGAGGGCTGTGGTGGCTATCACTTCCAAAAGGATGGCGATCCCGAGCGCGACATAGGCATTCATAATCTACACACTCACTCTTGGTTCCATGGCCGGATAAACGCCGTCAGATCCTCACCTGCTCATAGAAGCGCGTGCGCTCGGTGTCACTTCACGGCGCTGCGATAGATCATGACGAACTAGACTTTAGTCGAAGATAATTTCCCGCAGTTTGGCGCAAAAAGAGTCGGCGCACGCGCAACTCTCAACTATCGTTTGCTCATAATAACAAGATCAGGGAGATGATGATGGTCACACGAGCACTCACAGGGCTTGCTTTGGCGGGCGCATTGGCGTTGACAACGCCAGCCATGGCGCAGGGCGTCAAAATCGGTATCCTCAACGATCAGTCTGGCGTTTATGCCGATTACGGTGGCAAGGGCTCGATTGAGGCGGCAAAGATCGCGATTGAAGAGTTCGGCGGCAGCGTACTCGGACATCCTGTCGAACTCATAAATGCCGACCATCAGAACAAGCCGGATCTGGCGTCCACGATCTCGCGGCGGTGGTACGAGGTCGACAACGTCGACATGATCACCGAGCTGACGACCTCGTCCGTCGCCCTGGCGGTTCATGAAATCTCCAAGCAGATGAAGAAGATTGACATCGTCGTCGGCGCGGCGAGCTCGCGGCTGTCAGGTGATGCCTGCCAACCTTACGGATTTCACTGGGCCTTCGATACGCGCGCCCTGGCTTACGGCACCGGCGGCGCTTTGACCGATGCGGGCGGCAAGACCTGGTTCTTCCTCACGGCCGACTATGCCTTCGGTCATTCGCTCGAGAAGGATACCGGTGACTTCGTCAAGGCGCACGGTGGCCAGGTGATCGGCGCTGTGCGTCATCCATTGAACACCGCCGACTTCTCGTCGTTCCTTTTGCAGGCGCAAAGCTCGAAGGCAAAGGTGGTCGGCTTCGCGAACGCTGGGCTCGACACCACCAACGCCATCAAGCAGGCGGCGGAGTTCGGCCTCGTCGCGGGCGGGCAGAAGCTGGCGGGTTTGCTGCTGACGCTGGCTGAGGTCAATGGCCTCGGCCTGCAGGCGGCGCAGGGGCTGGTGCTGACCGAAGCCTTCTATTGGGATCGGGACGACAATTCGCGTGATTTTGCCAACCGCTACTTCAAGGCGATGGGCAAGATGCCGAGCATGATTCAGGCCGGGACCTATTCGGCGGTGCTGTCCTATCTCAAGGCTGTGAAAGCTGCAGGCACCAAGGATACCGAGGCGGTGGCCAAGAAGCTGAAGGAGCTGCCGGTCAGCGATCACTTCGCCAAGTCGGGCAAGGTGCTGGCGAATGGCCGCATGGTGGCGGATCTCTATCTGTTCGAGGTCAAGAAGCCGTCGGAATCCACCAAGCCATGGGATTACTACAAGCTGCTGGCGACTGTCCCTGGCGACAAGGCGTACCCGACCGCTGCAGAAAGCGGCTGCCCGCTGACGAAGTAACTGCCTGCTTCACAGCCCCTGTTTGCGACTCAACAAGCTGCCCTCGCCATCTCGCCTCCTCCCCGGTTAGGGAGGGGGCGCTCGTGTCGCTGCAATAGCAACCTCAATAGCCCGTCATCTCGAGATAACCGGTGGCGGTGTGGCTGCCCTGGGCCATGATCGGTCCTTCCCAATAGGCGAAGCTCGTCTGCATCCAGGCCTGCGGGTTAAGCGGCGTGGTGCTGATATCAATGCCGTGGCTGCTGACGCGAATGCGCCAGCTGGTCGGCACGCGCCGCCCCTCAACATCCGTGAAGCCTGTCGGCTCCATCGCAATCGCAGTATTCGCGAGTTGCTTGGATCGCCCCTCGGTGTCGATCCAGTTGCCGGCGAAGTAATTGTTGCCGTCGCGCTGGCGCAGCCGGAACAGCATGATCTTTTCGCCGCTCGCCAGATGTAGCGAGAACCAGTCCCAGCCGGTCTGTTCGCTGGAGAGCGGCTGGCTGCTCCACTCCCGGTCCATCCAGGCCTGCCCCGTCACAGGATGGTCCGCGCCATCGACCTGGATGACGCCATCAGCTGTGAAATAGGGTTGGCTGTAGTAGTAGGACGCCTGGCCGTGATCGGACTTGCGGCTGTAGCCGCCGTCGCCCTGCAGCACGAGGTTCTGCGTCGCGGCGAGGTTGAGCGTGTAGCTGAAGCCTTTGCCATCCGCATGCAACTGACACGGCGCGAGCGTCTGCGCGGATGTCTGCGGCGTGCCGCGCATGTGCCAATTGTCGATCCATGCATGGAAGGGCGCGCTGTCAACACTGGCCTGGCCGATGCCGCCGCGCGCGAAACGCTCCGCGCTGCGATGCAGACGCGCGCTGGTCACAGCCGCATGGCCCATCCAGATCTGCTGATTGGCCCAGCCCTCGCCCTGCGGCCCCGGCGTCATCGCCTGGCGGAACAGCGTCCATTGCACGCCCCAGGCATTGCCGCTTGCATCCTTGAGGTTGGCGGTGACGTACCACCACTCGATGCGGAAATCCGGATGCGGGCCATGGTCGCGCGGAAACGTCAGCGTCACGCCCGGCACGACGTTGGCGAATGTGCCGGCGTCGGCGCCAAGGCCGGCGAACCCTTGCGCATGGCTTAGCCGTGTCGATAGCGCCGACGCGGCAAGGGCGGCCAACAGGGTACGGCGGTTGATGCGCCTAGCGTTCATTGGCGAAGACCTTGACGAGATCGGCCGGTTGCATCCGCATCA
Organism: uncultured Alphaproteobacteria bacterium; assembly: GCA_963717905.1. GTDB lineage: Bacteria > Pseudomonadota > Alphaproteobacteria > Rhizobiales > Xanthobacteraceae > Tardiphaga. Next base: position 112,963 of record CAVQXM010000006.1, on the reverse strand, counting down.
GGCGGATGATCGGAATCAGCGCCGCCGCCAGCGCTGCCAGCATGGCGACGCCGAGCAGTTCGATCAGTTGCATCGGGAATACATAAAGCGGCAAGCGCCAGCCGAACGCCTTGACGTTGACGACGGCGAGCAGGCACCAGGCGACCAGCAGCCCGAGCGGCAGTGCCAGCAATGCTGTGAGGAACGCGACGGCTAGCGTCTTCGCCAGTTCGATCCAGGCAAGGCTGCGGCGATCGAGCCCGATAGCCCAGAGCGGTGCGAGTTGTGGCAGACGCGAGCCGCCCAAGGTCAGCAGGCTTGTCAGCAAGGCGACGCCGGCGATGCCGAGCGTGAACGCGTTGAGCGCGCCGGTGACAGCGAAGGTGCGGCTGAAGATTCGTTGCGATTCATCCTTCACCGTGGCCTGGTCCGCAAGATTATTGCCGGCCAGGCCGAACGTCGAACCGATGTCGCGCAACACCGCGCCTGTTGCGCCGGGCTGCACCACAAGGCTCATGCGCACACGCGGCAGGTTCGGAAAGTGTTGCAGCAGCGCGGCATTGCCGATGCTGATCTGGCCGCGCGGGTTGCCGTAGTCGGCATAGATTGCGACGACCGTAAGAGGCCAATCGCCTCGCGGCGTCGGAATGGTGAGATGATCGCCGAGTTCAAGCTTCATCCGCCGCGCGAGCTGCTCGCTGATGAACGCGCCGTCTTTTTGTTTGCGTTGCCAGGCGTCGGGTGTCGCAGACAGCAGCGGCCAGTTGTCACGATAGGTGGCGTGGTCGACATAGCCGGTGAGCTCAACAGGCAAGTCGGCTAGCGTGATCTCGGTGCGGCTGTTCGGCAGAACTGCGCTGACGTCCGCCCGCGCGCGCAACCATGTTGCGATCTCGTCAGCCTGATGATTGGTCTCGGCCTGCAGATAGATATCGGCGGCGAGGCGACCATTGAGCCAGACGGTGAAGGTGCGGCTGAAACTCTGCACCATGGTGCCGACGCCGACATTGACGGCGAGCGCCAGCAGCAGCGCCATCAGCGCCAGCGACAGGCCGGACAATTGCATCCGGTTGTCCGCCCAGAACCATTTCAACAGCGGGCGCGAGGTGCTGCGTTCACCAAGCATCAGCACGCCGCCGAGGATGACAGGCAGCGCCAGCGCCGCGCCGATCAGCAGGCAGGCGAGCACGGCGAAGCCGGAGACGAGCGAATCGCCGAATAGCGTACACGCAAGCGCAGCTGCGAAGATGCCAGCGGCCACAGCGCCCTGCCAGCGCAGCATTCGTTGCTGACGCTGCTGCCACGCGAATGGCTGGGCGGTGGCGAGCAGCGGCATGCGTGACGCCTTCCACAGGCTCGCCGCTGCGGCGATCAGCGCGCCGATCACGCTGATGGCGAGGCCGGCAATCCACCACTGCGGCTGCAGCGTGAGTTGCCCAGGCACCCGCGCGCCATAGAGACCGCGCAGGCTTGCGGCGACATCGGGCAGCAGCGACGCTGCGATCAGATAGCCGCAAACGAGCCCGATGCATCCGGCGATCAGCGCCAATACAACGAGTTCGAAGATCATCACCGCGCCGAGCATCCGCCCGGACAGCCCGCAGGCGCGCATGGTGCGCAGCGTCGGGCGGCGTTGCTCGAAGGCAAGGCCAATCGCCGAGTTCACGATGAACAGCCCGACGAGAAACGACAGCAGGCCGAAGGCGGTGAGGTTGAGGTGGAAACTGTCCGTCAGGCGCTGCAGGTCGCTGGCGCTGTCGGCGGCTTTCAGTTGCAGTGTGGTTCCGGCAACGTCAGCGAGGGGCGCGCGTGGTCCCTTGAGGCGCGCCAACGAACAGGCGTGACAACTCGCCGGGCCGGTTCAGCACGCGTTGCGCGACGCCGATATCGACCATCAAAAGTCCCGGCGCGATGTGCTCGGCAAGCCTGAGCGGCGGCAGGCTCTGCGTGTCGGAGATCGCCGGCGTTGCACCCTCGGGCAGGCCGAGGTCGATGGCCGTGTCGCGCGCGATCAGCGTCACGCCCGGCGGCGTCAGAAAGGCCTGAACATCGCTGCGCGGCAACGCGCCGGTTGCGGCGGCTTCACGCGGCAGTGTCACCGGATCAATGCCGACCAGCCGGTAGCCGCGACCATTGATGGCGATGCGCGCTTCCAGCACCGGCGACACCGCCCAGCCGGCGCGGCGCAAGTCGATATAGGTCTGTTGCGGAATGGCTGCACCGGTCGGGCTCACCAGCATGGCCGTGCGTTCGCCGCCAAGCACCGCGGCGGCGCGATCATAACTTGTGCGGGCCTGTTGGTTCAGCGCCTGCACGCCGCTCCACAGTGCGGTGGCGCTGATCAAGCCGATCAGCAGGGTGGCGAGTTGCATCGGGTGGCGGCGCCAATGGCTGAGCAAGACAGCAAGGCCCCACACCGCGCGCGTCATGCGATCAGCCCCGCGTGCAGGTTGACCCGGCGATCCAGCGTCGCGGCATGGTGCTGGCTGTGCGTCACCATCAGAAATGCGCAGCCGGAACGCGTGACGAGATCGCGCGCCAGCGCCAAGCACTTCGGCGGCGGTGTCCTCATCGAGGTTTCCGGTCGGCTCGTCGGCCAGCAGCAGTTTTGGTTTGATCGCCAACGCCCGGCCGATTGCGACGCGCTGTTGCTGGCCGCCGGAGATCTGCTCGGGATAGCGTCTCAGCAGCGGCGCGAGATTGAGCCGTTCGATCAGCTCGCGCTGCCATGCCGGATCGAGCCTGCCCGCGATGCGCGCCTGGAAAGCCAGATTGTCGGCAACCGTCAGGCTGCTGATCAGGTTGAATTGCTGGAACACGAGGCCGAGTTCGTTTCGGCGCATCGCGGCGCGGTTGGCGTCATCGAGGTCCGTAACGGCGGCCCCGTCGAGATTGATGCTGCCGCTGTCGGGTTGATCGAGGCCGGCGATCAGATGGAGCAGGGTGCTCTTGCCGCTGCCGGATTCGCCGGTCAGCGCCACGCTTTCACCGGCAGCCACGACGAGGTCGACGCCGCGCAGCACGGCGACCTGCTCCTGCGCGGTGCGATAGGTCTTGGTCAGGGCGCGAACCGTCAGGACCATCGCGGCGACGTCCCTGCGGTCACTTTGTCGGTGCGGGTCAAATGGATCATCGCGGCAGTTTAGCCTGCCGCGATGAAAGATGCATGGGTTTCAGTGGTCAGCGCTGGCGAGCGGTTTCCGGCCTCACGCCGCGCTGGCGACCTTGCCGTCGCTGGTTTCGGCCTTGCGTTCGGTCGCCATGGCGATAACCACCGTGAGCGCCATGAATACCGCCGATGCGCCAAACACCCATTGCGGCAGGCTGTGATCCATGAACCAGGCGAACAGCAGCGGGCTGATGCCGCCGCCGATGTTGAAGCCGGTCGAGACAATGCCGAACGCGCGGCCTGAAGCGCCGGGAGGCGCAGCCTGCCGCACCAGCATGTCGCGCGACGGTGCAATCAATCCGCTGAGGAAACCGGCCACGATCATCACGGCCATCAGCGCCGGCGTTGGCAGTTTGAAGATCGCGATCAGCGAAATCAGCACGGCGGTGATCGTGAAACTGATCGCCGCGATCTGGCTATGGCGGGTGCTGCGGTCAGCAAGATAGCCGCCGGCCAAGACGCCGACCGCGCTGGTGGCAAGGAAGGCCGTCAGCGCCACGCTGGCGGTCGAATACGTGATGCCATAGCTGGCGATCATCGCCGGGATGCCGAAGTTGTTGATGCCGGATACCGACAGCGTCAGCAGGGCGAAGAACACCATCAGGACCATGATGGCCGGCGTCATCACACTGACGCGCGGGCCGGCGGCAACGCCCGCCTTTTTGCTGCCGCCTGCATCCGGCAAGCGCGCAATCAAGGCGCCGATGACGATGAGCGGCGCGATCGCGCCGGACACGATCAGGGCGCCCTTGCCGCCGACAGTGGCGATCAGCATGACCATGATCGGCGGGCCCATCGCGCCGCCGACAAAACCCGCGAAGGTGTGCACCGAGAAGGCGCGGCCCATCCGCGCTTCGTCCATGTGCTCGCCAAGGATCGCATAATCGCCGGGGTGATAGACGCTGTTGGCAATGCCGAGCAGCGCCGCCGCCAGCAGCAGCGTCGGATAGGTGAGATGGAGGCCGAGCATGATCAGCGCCACGCCGCCGAGCGTGGTGCCGAGCAGGAGAATTTTTCGCGCGCCAATATAATCGACGAGATAGCCGAACGGCGCCTGGGTCAGGCCAGAGACAACGGAAAATACCGCAAGGGCAAATCCGAGCTCGACGTAACTGACGCCTAGTTGATCCTTGAGAAAGGGGAACAGCATCGGCAGCACGAACAGATGATAATGGCTGACCCAGTGAATAACTGAAATGACGCCGAGAACCCTGTTCGCCCCCGGCTTGCCCGCAGTCGTGGTGGTGGCGGTAACGCCCATCGCAATAATAATCCTGCCCTATAATTCAGCAGTGATCTTATAGGGGCGTGCGCATGCATGCCATCTATGCAGCTGCATGGGGGGCAACCGTTTTCGACGGAGATCGGGCCGGCGGCGTATACGCGTTGTTAACCCGGGCTGAGCGCCGGCTTATGGCAAGCCGAAACGCCATGTCAGGTCGCAGTGGTCACGCGAACTGTCGAGCCGGCAGAATGCGGCGCGGCGGATGCAGAGGCGTCAACGTCCGCGCCGAAGTTGCGTCAGGTGCGACGACCGCCGTCAACCTGGCTCGCGAGCCATTCGCTCAAGGCTGGCTTCGCGGCTTCCTTCTTGACGCTACCGGTTGTCCGGGTTGTGCCTGCCGCAGCGCCGGCTGCCTTTTTCTTGCGCGTGGCCTTTACCGGCTGCGGCTGGGCTGCCTCACGTGCGAGACGCAGCGCGCGCAGGCGATGCATGTTCTCCAGTGCAGCCTTCGAGGCGGCTTCAAGTTCGGCGCGCCCGTCGACCTGGGGCTTGGAGATGGTCTGTTCGGTGACTGGCGCTTCAGTATGGTCGTCGTGAGACATGTCGATTGCGTCTTTAAAGCTGCGCGGCAGCGGCGGAAGATCACCTGTGCATCGGCTCTGGAGGTGAGATGAGGCACCTCTGATATTGCGTGCGGGAGATCGTCGCCTGTGCGGCGCTGGATGTCGGTAAGCGGTCCGTTAACGTTTGCGTGACGTTCGGTTGCCTTGGACGCTGGTGATAGAAAATGCATCGCGTGCGGTCAATGCGTCAGACGCCATGACCGTGAATCATTTTCGATTGACCCGTATTGCGAAACGATTGCGCCGGGTATGATCATTTTGCTAAATCGTATGTTGGCATCCGGCGCACGCGCTGGACGAGTTCCACCTTCGACTGAACCGCCGGGTGCCTGCTGATCTGGCAGTCAATTGCTGCTGTGAAGGGCGTCATGTTTGCTTGGCTGACAAAACTTTTCGACGATGGGTCCGATCGTCTCGCGCTGCGAACGGCCATGCTATTCGCCATCGTTGTGCCCGCGAACATTCTTGCCTGGCTGTGGGCGCTTGCGACGTTCAACGATCATCCAGTTCTCCTCGGTACGGCTTTTCTCGCCTATACGTTCGGCCTGCGCCATGCGGTTGACGCCGATCATATTGCCGCCATCGACAATCTGACGCGCAAGCTCGTGCAACTCGGCAAGAAGCCGATCTCTGTGGGTTTCTTCTTTTCGCTCGGTCACTCGACCGTGGTGATTGTCGCGTCGGTGCTGGTGGCGCTGGCGGTATCGGCCCTGAACGAGAAGATCGAAGGGTTCCGCGAGATCGGCGGCGTGATTGGCACCGCCGTGTCGTCCGGCTTCCTGCTGCTGATCGCGCTCGCCAACATCGTGATCCTGATCTCGGTCATCAAGATGTTCCGTGGCGTGCGCCGGGGCGAGCGCTTCGTCGACGACGAACTCAATGTGCTGCTGTCGCAGCGCGGCTTCATCGGCCGGATGCTGCGTTCGCTGTTCGGCTTCATCACCAAGAGCTGGCACATGTATCCGCTTGGGCTGCTGTTTGGATTGGGCTTCGATACGGCGACCGAGATCGCAGTGCTCGGCATCGCTGCATCGCAGAGCCTCGACGGCCTGCCGTTGTGGTCGATCATGATTTTCCCGGCGCTGTTCACCGCCGGCATGACGCTGATCGATACAGCGGACGGCGTGCTGATGGTGCGCGCCTATGACTGGGCGCTGATCAAGCCGATCCGCAAGCTCTATTACAACATGACCATCACGGCGGTGTCGGTGATTGTCGCATTGCTGATCGGCGGCGTGCAGGCGCTGGGCCTTCTCGCATCCAAGCTGGATCTGTCGGGGCCGTTCTGGAGCTTTATCGAGAATTTGAACGAGCATTTCAGTATGCTCGGCTATGCCGTCATTGGCGTGTTCGTGCTGTGCTGGCTTGTCTCGATGGCGGTCTATCGCTTGCGCGGCTACGACGAAATCGACGTGCGGACCTGACGTGATGCGGGTCGCACGGGTGAACCTGGAGTGACCCGACATGCCTTCGCCCGTACAGTTTGGCGCGACGCCCGCATTGAGTCCGGATGGCCGGCTCGATGCGCCAGCGTTTCATCGCAACCATCAGGCGATCTGGTCGGCGATTGCGCCGAACCTTGAGGGTGGCGGCGGCGATGTTCTCGAGCTTGGCAGCGGCACAGGGCAGCATGTCGTCGCGTTCGCGGCGCTTGCTCCCCATCTGACATGGTGGCCGAGCGACCTCGCAGAAGCGCATATCGCCAGCATCAACGCCTGGCGCGCGTTCAGCGGACGGCAGAACGTCCAGCCTGCGCTGCGGATCGATCTGACCGCGGGTGACTGGTTTGCGGGGAGCGAGATTGCGGCGCCTGCCAGCTTCCGCGCGATGTTTTGCGCCAACGTCGTGCATATCGCACCGTGGACGGTGACCGAAGGATTGTTCGCCGGGGCCGCGCGCTACCTACGCAAGGACGGCGTGCTGATGGTCTATGGACCGTTCAAGCGTGACGGGAAACATACGGCCGACAGCAATGCGCTGTTTGATGACAGCCTTCGTGCGCGTGATCCGGCCTGGGGCGTGCGCGATGTCGCGGAACTTACCCAAGTCGCCGAGCGCGTCGGAATGGTTCTGCAGCAGGTCGTCGCGATGCCGGCGAACAATCTGGTGCTGATCTTCGCTCGCGCCTGACCCATCAGACCGCGTCGCGCAGACCAGGCTGAACCATTGATTGCGACGCCGTGACCTGCGCATATTGACGACAACGAGAACGCCGGATCCACCGGCCGACGACCGGATCATGCAATGCCTGATGCTACCTCTTCCGCCGACCTCTACGATGACCATCGCGCCCGCGCCAATGTGATCAAACTGGGCATTGCCCAAGCGCTGTCGGGCGCGAATGCGGCGGTGATCTTCGCAACGGGCGCCATTGTCGGCTCGATCCTCGCGCCGGATGTTTCGCTCGCGACCGTGCCAGTCTCGATCTACGTCGTCGGGCTGGCGGTGGGCACATTGCCGACCGGAACAATCGCGCGACTCTATGGTCGGCGGGTCGCCTTCATCATCGGCAGCGGATGCGGGGCGCTCTGCGGCTTGCTTGGCATGATCGCAATCCTCTACGCATCGTTCACGCTGTTCTGCATCGCGACCTTCTTCGGCGGTCTATATGGCGCGGTGGCGCAGTCCTATCGGTTCGCTGCTGCCGACGGCGCGAGCGTTGCCTACCGGCCAAAGGCGGTGTCCTGGGTGATGGCGGGGGGTGTGTTCGCCGGAGTGCTCGGCCCACAGCTCGTGCAGTGGACGATGGATATCTGGCAGCCTTACCTGTTTGCCTTCAGCTTCCTGATGCAGGCCGTCATCGCGCTGGTTGCCATGGCGCTGCTGTCCCGGGTCAATGCGCCCAAGCCGCCACCTGCGAGTCAGGCAGGTGGTCGCCCGCTGCTGCAGATTGTGCGTCAGCCAGTGTTCATCGCCGCGGCGGTTTGCGGCGTGGTGTCTTACGCCATGATGAATCTGGTCATGACCTCTGCGCCGCTGGCGATGCGGATGTGCGGTCTGCCGCTCAGCGATTCCAACTTCGGTTTGCAATGGCACATCGTCGCGATGTACGGCCCCAGCTTTTTCACCGGCTCGCTGATTGCGCGGTTCGGTGCGCCGGCCGTCATCGCGCTCGGGCTTGCGCTTGAAGCGGTCGCCGCCATCATCGGTCTGTCCGGCGAAACGTCGATGCATTTCTGGGCGGGGCTTGATCGTGCTCGGACTTGGCTGGAATTTCGGCTTCATCGGTGCATCCGCCATGGTGCTGGAAACCCATCGTCCGGAGGAGCGCACCAAGGTGCAGTCATTCAACGACTTCATTGTCTTTGGCCTGATGGCGGTGGGCTCGTTCCTGTCAGGGCAGATTCTCGCCAGCTATGGCTGGGCCATGGTCAACATCGTGGTGTTCCCGCCGGTCATTCTCGGCCTCATCGTGCTCGGCTATGCCGCCATTCAGAGGCGGCGGGCGCTCACGGGGCGGGGCGCACTGCGCAGCGCCTAGCCCGCAGCGTCAGCTCTCGGGATTGAGCGCGATGAATCGGTCATGCGGCCAGGTGATGGTGATCACCGCGCCATGATCGGGAAAGGTCCGGTTTTTGAAGCGGACCTTGGCGCCTGTGCGTTCGAGTAATGTTCGCGCGATGAACACGCCGAGACCGAGGCCGCCGCGCGCCGGCGCTGCTTCATCGGATGCCGATCGGCGGCGCGAGAGATAGGGCTCGCCGATCCGCTTGATGATGTCGGGCGAGAAACCGGGGCCGTCATCGGCAATGGAAATCTCGACCTCGTTGGCGTTCCACCAGGCGTTCATCTCAACGGATGAGCGTGCGAAGTCGACGGCGTTCTCCAGGATATTGCCCAATCCGTAGAGGATGGCCGGGTTGCGCATTCCGACCGGCTCTGGTGTGCCGGTTTCGGCGATGCGGACACTGATCGCGATGCCGAAGTCCCGATGCGGCGCGACAGCTTCCTCGATCAGCGTCGACAGCGGCATCTGGTCGAACGGCGCGCCGCTGGCGGAGAGTTGCGTGATCTTGGACAGGATCTCGCGGCATCGCTGGGCCTGCTCGCGCAGGGTTTTGAAATCATCTGTTAGCGCCGCATTGTCGTGCACCGTCTTCTCAAGCTCTCGCGCAATCAGAAAGATTGTGGAGAGCGGCGTGCCAAGCTCATGTGCCGCAGCGGCGGCAAGGCCGTCGATCTGCGTCAAATGTTGCTCGCGGGTCAGCACCAGTTCCGTCGCGGCGAGGGCGTCGGCAAGTTTGCGCGCCTCTTCGGTCACCTGAAAGGCGTAGAGGCTGGTGACGCCAATCGATACCAGAATGGAGAGCCAGACGCCGAACAGATAGATCCGCGGCAGCACCAGCGGCTCGTCTGCATCCCATGGCAGAGGCATATGGAAGAAGGCGAGCGCCGTCGCGCAGGCAACGGCGAAGGCGCCGAGGGCGATCGTCATGCGGGTTGGCAGCGCGGTCGCCGAGATCAGCACCGGCGCGAGAAACAGATAGGAGAACGGGTTCTGCAATCCGCCGGTAAAAAACAGCAGACTGGCCAGTTCGGCGATATTCAGCGCGAGCAGCCCCGCCGAATATGACGGCGGCAGCAGCTGCATCGGATTGTAGAGGATCTGCAGGCCGATGTTCAGCCCTGCCGAGAGCCCGATGATGGCGAGGCAGGGCAGGATTGGAACTTCAAAGTCCAGCGCCTGAACGACGATGAAGATCGCCACCAACTGACCGAGAGCTGCAAGCCAGCGGAGACGCAGAATGGTATCCAGGCGAACGTTGCGGCGTGGGTGCAGGAAGCTGGAATCGGTGATGTCTATCATCCCGGCACTGTAGTCGCTGCGCAGGGCCACCTCAATTCGCGATGGTAGCTTCATTCAGGAGGCGGCGGACAGGAGGCAGCTGACGCGGCGTGGCCGGCCGATAGCATTTATTAACAAGCGAAGCCCAGATTGAGGAAAATCGTTCTTCCAGAGCCAGATGAATGGATTGACGCGTCAAAATGTAACATCCAATATCATGCAGTGCAAAATAACTGCGTTGCGAAGTGAGGAAAGATGCCAATCGGTGAATTTGGCAGGCCGCCGGCCTCGCCCATTGAAGTGAGCCCCGGCCTGACCACGCCGCTGTACTGGCTATACGAGATGGGTAGCGCCTCGCTTAATCCGGCCCGGGTTATGACGGCCTTTACCAAGATCATGATCGAAAGCCCGCTCAACCCCCTTTCCAATACCGAGTTTGGCAAGTCGCTCGCGGCAGGTTGCGAGTTGTTTGAACGCACCACGCGACGCTACGGCAAGCCAGAATGGGATCTTCACGAAACTGTCGTCGATGGTGTAGCAACACCCGTCGAAGTTCGGTCGGTCTGGGAGCGGCCATTCTGCCGCCTGCTACACTTCGTTCGTTATCATCCGCAGCCGCTCCATCAGGCGCAGCCACGCGTTCTGCTCGTCGCGCCGATGTCAGGTCACTACGCAACGCTGCTGCGCGGCACGGTGGAAGCTCTCCTGCCGGCGCATGATGTTTACATCACTGACTGGAGCGACGCGCGCGCCGTGCCGATGTCCGCCGGGCGGTTCGATCTCGATGACTATGTCGACTACGTCATTGCCATGATCCGCGAGCTCGGCGGCAATGTGCATGTCGTCGCGGTGTGCCAGCCATCCGTTCCGGTGCTCGTCGCCGTCTCGGTGATGGAGGCGGACAAGGACCCTGCCGCACCACTCTCCATGACGCTGATGGGCGGGCCGATCGATACGCGGCGCAACCCGACCGCAGTCAATGATCTCGCTGCCGAGAAGGGCATCAAGTGGTTTCGCTCCAATGTCATCACCAAGGTTCCGTTCCCGCATCCCGGCGTGATGCGGGATGTCTATCCGGGCTTCCTGCAGCTGAACGGCTTCATCAGCATGAATCTGGATCGGCACGTCGACGCCCATCACAAATTGTTTGAAGACCTTGTGAAGGGCGACGGCAACTCCGCCGACAAGCACCGCGATTTTTATGACGAGTACCTGGCGGTGATGGATCTGACTGCCGAGTATTATCTGCAGACGGTCGACCTGGTGTTCATCAAACATGCGCTGCCGAAGGGCGAGATGACCCATCGCGGCAAGCGGGTCGATCCGTCTCAGATCACGCGGGTTGCCTTGATGACCGTAGAAGGCGAGAACGACGACATCTCGGGGCTCGGCCAGACCGAAGCGACGCATGATCTGTGCACGTCGATTCCGGATGATCGCCGTGTGCATTACGTGCAGGCTGGCGTCGGCCACTACGGCGTCTTCAATGGCTCGCGCTTCCGCTCCGAAATTTTGCCGCGCATGCACGAGTTCATGCTGAATGCCGAACGGTCTCGCTCGCATGCTGAAGCGGCTGAGTAATAACTGTCGTTGAGTTATGCTGATTCAACGATGCAGCGGCTTGTTGGGCCGCTGCATCTGCGTTGAAAACACGCGCAAAATGACGATTGTACCGTCACTGGCCGAAGGATACCCCAAAGATGACCTTTGGCTGCGCATGGATTGGTGTGAGTGATCATTCACTTCTTGAAGTGCTTTTGAAACATATATATGAATTGATATTTCGGTTCCCGCACCCCGTGTATTGGGGCGCGAAGTGTCGCTGACACTGTATATTGGGCAAATGATTTGTTTTGCGACAGCCCGTTTACAAGCTCGACCAGATGTCCGATCTCGGAGGGGAGAATTGACGTTCGGAATCTTGGAAATGGCTGTTCGCGCACTACTTTACCGTCGACCATCTGAACCCAGTACCATCGCTATCAAGCATGGGACGCAGATCTTTGCTGTGCGTTTGCGCCGGCATCGCCGCGCGCGTCGCTACACGCTACGCATTCATCCGAGCGAACGCGAAGCCATTCTCACTCTGCCGCCTGTTGGCACCGTAGCCGACGCCAAGGATTTCGCCGAGCGCCATGGCGCGTGGATCGCTGCGCGCTTGGGCCGACTGGCGAAGGCTGCGCCATTCCAGCCGGGCACGATGGTGCCACTGCGCGGTGTCGAGCATCGTATTGTACACCGTCCTGGCGCGCGTGGCACGGTCTGGACCGAGACCACGGACGATGGCGATCGCATCATCTGTGTCGCCGGTGGCGCGGAGCACATCAGCCGCCGCGTGCTCGACTTCCTCAAGCGCGAAGCCAAGTCCGACCTGCATGCGGCGTCGCACCGTTACGCCGAGATGCTGAACGTGAAGATCACCCGCATCACGATCCGTGATCAGTCGAGCCGATGGGGTTCCTGCACGGTCGGCGGCGCGCTGTCCTATTCCTGGCGGTTGATCCTCGCGCCCCATTACGTGCTTGATTATCTCGCCGCCCACGAGGTCGCGCACCTTGTCGAGATGAACCATTCGCCGAAATTCTGGAAGGTGGTGGGTCGCATCTGCAACGCGACCGAGCGCGCCAAGACCTGGCTCGATACGTCGGGCAACGATCTGCATCGTTATGGCGTCGAGGACAGCGTCGACTGATCCAGTTTTCCGGCGTCCGATTGTGAAGTGATCGTCGAGCGGTCGCCTCAGCGTCCGAACAGCCGCTCCATCAGCCAGCCATCAAGGCCATTCGACGCCTCGGGACGCGTTGCCGTCGCGGCGGTCGCGCTGCGCGGCATCATGCTGCCGCCGCTATTCAGCGTGGTGGCTGCGGACTGCGCATTGATTTGCGGCATGCCGGCGATGTATCCGCCCGACTGCGCGCCCGGAATGGGCGACGGCCGCAGGTTCTGGTGAGCGTTACGCATGAACTGCGACCAGATTTCAATCGGTAACGTACCGCCGCTGGCTTTCCGCGTCGGCGAGTTGTCGTCATTGCCGACCCACACCCCCGTCACGAGCTGCGATGTGTAGCCGACGAACCAGGCGTCGCGGAAGTCCTGGCTTGTGCCGGTTTTTCCTGCCGGCGCCCAACCGGGCAATTCGGCCTTCTTCGCGGTTCCGCTGACCACGGCTTCGCGCAGCATGGCATTCATCATGCTGTTGACGCGGGCGTCGATCACCGGATTGGGTGGCATCCGCTTGTTTGTGTAGAGCGTCTTTTTGCCGTCGGCGGTGCGGATGCGGCTGACGACATAGGGCGTTGCGGCGATGCCATTGTTGGCGAATGCGCCATAGGCCCCGACCAGTTCGGTCAGCGATACTTCGGATGTCCCGAGCGCGATCGAGGCGTTGGCTTCGAGCTTCGAGGCAATGCCGAGGCGATGCGCTGCGCGCGTCACCGATTTCGCGCCAACCTCGAGGCCAAGGCGAACGGCGACGGTGTTGAGCGACATCGCCATGGCTTGCGTCAGCGTCACCGGGCCGAAATATTGGTGGGTGTAATTTTCAGGCTTCCAGCCTTTGACGTCGATCGGCGCATCGAGCCGGATCGATTCCGGCGTCATCCCCGTTTCGATTGCGGCGAGATAAACGAAAGGCTTGAACGCCGAGCCGGGCTGCCGCTTGGCGGTGATAGCCCGGTTGAACTGGCTGTCGGAGTAGTTCAGCCCGCCGACCATGGCGCGCACCGCGCCGTCGGGCGACATCGCGACCAGCGCGCCTTGCGTCACGCGGAATTGGGTGCTCTTCGCCGCCAGCTCATCGATCAGCGAAGTTTCAGCCAAGCTTTGCAGCTTCGGGTCGATCGTGGTTTCGACGATGATGCTCTGCTCCAGTGAGCCGATCATGTCGTCGAGCACTTCATTGATCCAGTCAGCGACATAGTTGATCGTGCCTGCACCGACCGCCTTGACGGTCACCAGCGGCTGGCCGACCGAGGTTTTGGCCTGCGCTGGCGTGATGAAATTGGCGTCCACCATGGCGGCGAGCACGACCTGCGCGCGGCGCTCCGCGCCTTCAGGGTTGCGATTTGGCGCCAGCCGCGACGGCGACTTGACGAGGCCAGCCAGCATCGCCGCCTCGCTGACCGTCACGTTGCGCGCAGACTTGCCGAAATAGCGTTGCGCCGCAGCCTCGACGCCATAGGCGCCCGAGCCGAAATAGACACGGTTGAGGTAGAGCTCGAGGATTTCGTTCTTGCTGTGCTTGCGCTCCAGCCAGAGAGCCAGCTCCGCTTCCTGCAGCTTGCGTTGCAGGGTCCGCTCCTGGGTCAAGAACAGGTTCTTGGCAAGCTGTTGCGTCAGCGTCGAGCCGCCCTGGGCCACGCCGCGGTTGGCGATATTGGTCCAGGCCGCGCGGGCGATGCCGATCGGATCAATGCCGTAGTGCGAATAGAATCGGCGATCTTCGATGGCGATGAAAGCCTTGGGCAGATAGGGCGGCAGGTCCTTCAGCGCGACATTGGTGCCGGCCATCTCGCCGCGCGTCAGCATGACAGCGCCGTCGCGGCCGACGATCTGGATCGTCGGTGGGCGCTTCGGGATCTCGAGCGACTGGATCGGCGGCAGATGGGCGCCGACCCACAGCACGACGCCGCCGATGGCGATGCCGCCCCACAGCGCCGTTACCGCTGTCCAATAGAACACCCGGCCGATGCCGCGCCGAAAGCGCCCCTTGGCCTTCGACGGTTTTCTGCGAGAGGATGATTTTGCGGCGGCGTTGCTGCGTGAGCCGGGCTTCTTGCTCACGCGTGGGGCATCCTCACGATCAGCGGCGATCGTGACGCGATCTCCGGCGTTTGGCCGGACGTCAGACAGCGATGTGGAAGGGCCGAACGACGGCTCCCGCCGATTGCTGCTGATTTTCTTGCCCCACACCATACGTGATTACCAAGCGATCCCATGGGACCAGACTACGGCGCGGGAGTTTAAGGGCAGGTTACCGAGATATTAATGTCAGGCGACAAACATGCGTCTATCTGCGCTCCATCCCGGACAAGGCGACCGGGACGGAGCAGATGCAGATGTGTCGAAACTAGCCGGACGCGTCGCTATCGGTGATGATGGGGCCGAACTGTTCCCAGCGCTCGCCGTTGAAACGCATCATCTGGAGTTGTTTGTTGACGCGATAGTCCGTCGGCGATGTGCTGATGACAATCCCCGGCAGGTTCAGGTCGAGCACGACATTCTTCAGGCTGGCGGCCTGCTTCATGATGTTGTCGCGTGTCAGGTTATCGCCGCACATCTTCAATACTTCGATGAGCAACTGCGAGTTGCTGTAGCCATAGGTGTTGAAGTTCGAGAACTTGTCGCCCTCGGGATAATACTTCGCCATGAAATCCAGATAGCGTTTCATGCCGGCGTCATTGGCGAACGCCGGGTCGGCCGGGTCCTTGCCGTAGTTGGTGCTGATCAGCCCCTTGCTGATGTCGAGGCCCGCTGGCTTGAGCACAGCGCCAACCGATGTCGCGTTGATATCGACGATGTGCACCGGCTTCCAGTCGAGGTCGGCGACCTTCTTGATCGCCTGTGCGGCAAACTTCGGCGTTGAGGCGTTGAAGAACAGGTCAGCGCCGGCCGACTTCAGCTTCACGATCTGCGAGTCAATCGTGGGGTCGGTCAGTTCATAGCCTGCCTCGCCGACAATCATGCTCGCTGCCTTGGCGCCGAGGCCAGCCTTCATGCCGACCAGATAGTCGCGGCCGAGGTCATCGTTCTGATACAGGATGCCGATCTTGGCATTGGGGTGGTTCTGCAGAATGTATTGGCCGTAGATACGCCCTTCAGACTGATAGTTGGGGTTGAAGCCCATCGTCCAGGGGTAGTTCTTCGGATCGGTGAACCGTGTCGCTCCGGTCGCAGCAAACAGATGCGGCACCTTCTTCTGATTGAGGTACTTCTGCACGCCGGCGTTGGAGGGCGTTCCGATAATCTGGAATGTCAGCAGCACCTCGTCGCTCTCGACCAGCTTGCGGACCTGCTCGACGGCCTTTGGCGGACTATAGGCGTCGTCGTACTGGATCAGATTGATCTTGCGGCCGTTGACCCCGCCCTGATCGTTGATCATCTTCATATAGGCGGCCTGGGTCTTGGCAATCGACGAATAGGCCGACGCCGGACCGCTGAACGGCACGGTCTGGCCCACCTTGATTTCGGTATCACTGGCGCCCGGGTCATACTTTTTCTGGGCGGTGGCCTGACTGGCGGAAAGTGCGAGGGATACGGTAGCGACGGCGAATAGCTGGGCGAGACTGCGTTTCACGATGGCCTCCCTGATTGTCGTTGCTTAGCGCCACCGGTCACTCTTCAAGCCGGTGCTGATCGCGATAGTGTCGAAAAAGGGGAAGGCCGCAATCCCGGCCATTTCGCTGCCGCGACAGGCAGATGGCCGCCCGGCAAGGATCGAAACAGCCGATCGGACTTGTCCTATAGCGACAGGCAGGCATGATGGGCGTGCACCAAGCGCTGCGCACTGCAAAACAAGAAAACTAACCGGGAAGAAGCCTGATGACGAACTATCTTGATCCGACCAAAGAGATCTTTGCTCTGTTCCGCGACAACAACCGCGCGGGGCCGATCAACATGTTGAACCTCGTGCAACTGCATCCGCGCGCCAAATATCCCGATGGGCGCGATGTATCGGGCGCTGAGGCCTATGCCGCCTATGGCCGCGAGTCCGGACCGGTGTTCCAGCGGCTCGGGGGCAAAGTGATCTGGCAGGGCAAGCTGGAGCTGATGCTGATCGGGCCGCAGGATGCCGAAAAGTGGGATCATTGCTTTATCGCCGAATATCCATCGGTCGATTCATTCGTGCAGATGCTGCGCGACCCGATCTATCGCGAGGCGGTCAAGCATCGCCAGGCTGCGGTGTTGGATTCGCGGCTGATCCGGCTGCAACCAATGGCGGTCGGCAGCACATTCGGCGAAGTTCCTGCCGAGGCGTAGGTCTCAGCCGGTCTTGTGGCTGCCGTGGCCGAGGTTTGCCAGCAGGTGGACCAGGGCGCGTTTGATCGCCGCTTGCCGGGTCGGTGCGGTGATCTGCGCGCCGAGCAGGTCCGTGACGTAAAATACGTCGCGGGCGCGCTCGCCGAAGGTCGAAACGTGCGCCGAGGCGATGTTCAGATTCAGCTTCGATATCGCGGTCGTCAGCTCATAGAGCAGGCCGGGGCGATCGAGACCCGACACCTCGATCACCGTATGGCGGTCCGACCAGTCGTTATTGATGACGACGTCAGGTTCGACGACGAAGGGGCGGGGCTTGCCCTTGCTGGCAACGCGCTTGGCAACGACCTCCGGCAGCCTCAGCTTGCCTTCAAGGACGTCCTCGATCATGTCGCCGATGCGGGTGGCGCGACGGCCCTCGTCTTCATCGCGATCGTATTCGCGCGAGATCGCAATGGTGTCGAGCGCGCGGCCATCGGTGGTCGTATAGATCTGCGCGTCGACGATATTGCCGCCAGCCGAGGCGCATGCGCCGGCGATGATCGACAGCAGCCAAGGGTGATCGAGCGCCAGGATCGTGAGTTCGGTGACGCCGCGCGCTTCGTCGAAGCCGACGTTGATCGCCAGCTTGTGGCCGGCCTTTTCGCTGGCTTTAAGGAAGCGGGCGTGGCGGATCTTGCGCGACAGTTCGACCTTGAGCCAATAGGCGGGGTAGTGCCGGAAGATATAGGCGTTGAGTTCGGCCTCGGGCCAATCGGTAAAGGCGGCGCGGAATTCCGCCTGGGCGTGCTCGATGCGTTGCGCGCGATTGACTTCGGAAAAGCCGCCGGTGAGCACCGGCTCGGTTTCATAGTATAGCGTGCGGATCAGCTGCGCCTTCCAGCCGTTCCATACGCCCTCGCCAACGCCCCGGATGTCGGCGACTGTCAGGATCGTCAACAGCTTCATCTGCTCGACGGTCTGCACCACAGCCGCGAAGTTCTCGATGGTCTTGCTGTCCGACAGGTCGCGCGACTGGGCGACCGACGACATGGTGAGATGTTCCTGAATCAGCCATGCGATCAGATCCGTGTCGGCGGCGTTGAAGCCGAGGCGCGGACACAGCCGCTTCGCGACCCGCGCGCCAGCGATCGAGTGATCTTCGGGACGGCCCTTGGCGACGTCATGCAGGAGCACAGCCGTATAGAGCACGGCGCGGTGCTCGGGCCGGATCTTGCGCATCAGGCTGCTTGCGAGCGCGTGCTCGTCGTTGCCGCCGCGTTCGATCTCCTGCAGGATTCCGACACAGCGCAACAGATGTTCGTCGACCGTATAGTGATGATACATGTTGAACTGCATCATCGATACGATCCGGCCGAATGCCCGGATGAAAGCCCCGAGCACGCCGGTCTCGTTCATCCGGCGCAGGGTGATCTCCGCATTGTCGGAGGTCAGGATTTCCATGAACAGCCGGTTGGCTTCCGGGTCTTCGCGAAGCTGGCTGTTGATCAGCTTGAGCGAGCGCGTCACCGTGCGCATCGCGTCGGGATGCAGCGCCAGATCATGCTTCTGCGCCAGCCGGAACAGCCGGATCAGGTTGGTCGAGTCGCGCCGGAATACATCGGGCGTGGCGAGATTGATCCGGTTGTTGCTGTCGATGACGAAGTCATCGTTGTCCGGCACGCGCTGGCGCGAGCTCGGGCGCAGTTTGGCGACCATCCGCGTCAGCGCCGGCGCCGGTTTGGCCTGCTGGTCTTCAAGCTTGGCGCAGATGATTGCGGTCAGCGCGCCAACCCGCTTCGCAATCAGGAAGTAATGCTTCATGAAGCGTTCGACATCCTGAACGCCCGGGTGCGAAGTGTAGCCGAGGCGGATGGCGACTTCGCGCTGGTAGTCGAAGGATAACCGCTCTTCCGGACGGCGACAGATGAAGTGGAGGTTGCAGCGGACCGACAGCAGGAAGTCCTCGCAGCGCCGGAACGTGCGATATTCCTCGGCGTCGAACACGCCGCGCGCAACCAGCTCGTGCGGATCACGGACGCGATAGACGTATTTCGCCATCCAGAACAGCGTGTGCAGGTCGCGCAGCCCGCCTTTGCCATCCTTCACGTTCGGTTCGACCAGATAGCGCGACTGTCCGACGCGATGGTGGCGCTCCTCGCGTTCGGCGAGCTTCGCGGCAACGAATTCTTTCGCCGTGCCCTGCACCACTTCCTTGTCGAAGCGCGTGACCATCTCGTCGTACAGCGCTTCATCGCCGCCCAGGAAGCGCGTTTCCAGAATCGCCGTGCGAATCGTCATGTCGGCGCGGCTCTGACGTATCGTCTCGTCAATCGAGCGGGTGGCGTGGCCGACCTTCTGGCCCATGTCCCACAGGCAGTAGAGGATCGCCTCGGCGACGCGTTCGCCCCAGGCAGTCTGCTTGTACGGCAGCACGAACAGCAGGTCGATGTCGGACTCCGGGGCGAGCAGGCCACGGCCATAGCCGCCGGTGGCGACCACCGCCATGCGCTCAGCGCCGGAAGGGATCGGGGTCGGGTAAAGATGCCGCGTCGTTGCCGAGAACAGCGTGCGGATGATCTGATCCTGCACATGGCACAGCCGTTCGGCGCAGCGTCGTCCGTGGCGATCTTTCAACAGCACGGCTTCCGCAATCTCGCGAGCTGCGATCAGCTCAGCCTTCAGCAGACGGGTGATCGCCGCGCGGAAGGCGTCACTCTTGCCTCTATGCTCAAGGGCGAGCTTGTCGATCTCGGCGGATACTCGTGGCGTATCGAACCAGTCGTCCGAGGCAGGTCGTTGCTGTTGCGGCAAGCTATCCATGTTCTACCCGGTTATCGGTCCCGCGCTTGCCTGTCACGATCAATTTTGGCGGCGCGAGGGTTTCCTTCTCTTTTAGCAGTTCCGCCCGGAAAACCTTACTTGGGCGTGTTGAAAATTCAGAAGGCATTTTCGTTCGCAAAAACGGTATAACTGTCTGAGGGTTTTAGCGTTTTGAGGGGGCCGCGCTGCTTGGGCATGCCGTCGCCGGGGGAGATATGAATGATTACAAATTTTTCGCGCCGGGCTTTGCTCGCCGCAACGGCGGCCGTGGCCGTCACGCTATCGACGCTGGCTTCGGGATCGGCGGTTGCCGCATCGCCGCTGAAGGAACTGCGCATCGACTGGGCGACCTATAACCCGGTCTCGATCATCCTCAAGCAGAACGGCCTGCTCGAGAAGGAATTCGCCAAGGACGGCATCAAGGTCATCTGGGTTCAGTCGGCGGGCTCCAACAAGGCGCTCGAGTTCCTGAACGCCGGGTCGATCGATCTTGGTTCATCCGCTGGCTCGGCTGCACTGGTCGCCAAGATCAACGGCAATCCGATCAAGTCGATCTACGTCTATTCGCGTCCGGAGTGGACCGCGCTGGTGACCAGCAAGGACTCCGCAGTCAAGTCGATTGCCGACCTCAAGGGCAAGCGCGTCGCGGTAACCCGCGGCACCGATCCGCATATCTTCCTGGTGCGTGCACTGCTCGATGCTGGCCTGTCCGAAAAGGACATTACCCCCGTTCTGCTGCAGCACGCCGATGGCAAGACCGCGTTGATCCGCGGCGACGTTGTCGCCTGGGCCGGGCTTGATCCGATGATGGCGCAGGCGGAAGTCGAGGATGGCGCCAAGCTGTTCTTCCGCAAGCCAGAGGCGAACACTTGGGGCATTCTCAACGTTCGCGAGGAGTTCCTGAAGCAGCATCCTGATGTCGTTCGCCGCGTGCTGGCCGTCTATGAAGACGCCCGCAAGTATTCGCTGGCGAATTATCCCGAGCTGAAGAAGGCGTTCATCGGCGTCACCAAGCTGCCGGAAGCCGTTGTCGACAAGCAGCTGAAGGAGCGTACCGAGCTGACCCACAGCAAGATCGGCGCACCGCAGCGGGAATCGATTTTGGCCGCTGGCCTCGCTCTGCAGCAGGCGGGCGTGGTCGACGCCAAGGTTGACGTCAAGGCTGTGGTCGACGGGTTGATTGATGACAGCGTACCGCTGCCGCCGAAAGACTAAGTCCGACCGAACTTAACGATACTGTCTGCCGCATCCACCTCTTCCCGTCGGGGGAGAGGTGGATGTCGTTCAGCCCCTGGAGCCTGCTCCTTCTCGCTGATCCGGACGGCCACCTTGCATTTCGCGGCAAGACGCGGTTTTGGTACGCCCATGACAATTGAAGCCTCTATCCAACCGACCCCGGTCACAACCGACCAGCCGCCCCGCAGCGGGCGCTGGCCTTTCGCCCGCTCGATCCAGGGCCTGCTGCTGCCAGTCGGTCTGGCGCTGGCCTGGGAATTCGCCGTATGGGTCGGCTATTCCAATGGCCGCCTGGTGCCGCCGCCCTCGAAGATTCTCGAAGCAATTTACGAGCTGGCGCAGAGCGGCGAATTGTGGACCCATATCCTGACGACCGTGACCCGCGTCGCTGTCGGCTTTGGCCTCGGCGTTGCGGCGGGCACGCTGATCGGCGCGGCTGCGGGCTACTGGAGCCTGGTGCGGCGGCTGCTCGATCCGACCATTCAGGCGCTGCGGGCGATCCCGTCAATCGCCTGGGTTCCGCTGTTCATTCTCTGGCTGGGCATTTTTGAAACCTCGAAGGTGGCGCTGATCGCCGTCGGCGTTTTCTTCCCGGTCTATCTTGGCGTGCTCGGCGCGATTCTGTCGGTTGATCGCAAGATCGTCGAAGTGGGCCGGGTCTTCCGCCTCAATGGCTTCGGCATGATCCGCCGCATCCTGCTGCCAGCGGTGATGCCAGCCTATGTGGTGGCGTTGCGCGTGGGCCTCGGCCTTGGCTGGATGTTCGTTGTCGCCGCTGAATTCATGGGCGCGTCGGAAGGGCTCGGCTATCTGCTGACCGACGGTCAGCAACTCGGCAAACCGGCCCAGATCCTCGCTGCAATCGTGACCTTCGCCATCCTTGGCAAGACGACCGACTGGCTCATCGAGGTGGCGACTGCGCCGTTGCTGCGCTGGCAGGATAACTATCGCGGGGCGGGAGAGCGCTGATGCTGGTTCTTGAGCAGGTCGGCAAGACCTATCCCAACGGCGTACACGCGCTTGAGCGTTTCACTGCGACGGTTCCGCAGGGCGAGATCATCGCCATTATCGGTGGATCGGGCTGTGGCAAATCCACGTTGCTGCGCGCCATCGCCGGGCTTGATCATGCGACCAGTGGCAGCGTCAAGCTGGACGATGCGCAGATCACTGCGCCCCATCCCAAGATCGGCATCATCTTCCAGGAGCCGCGTCTGCTGCCCTGGCTGACTGTCGCGGACAATATCGGCTTTGGACTCAGCGATATGCCCGCACCGGAGCGTCGCGCGCGTGTGACCAAGGCGCTGGAGCGGGTGGGCCTGCCGGACAAGGCCGGAGCCTGGCCACGTGAACTGTCCGGCGGTCAGGCGCAACGTGTGTCGATTGCGCGTGCGCTGGTGCCGCAGCCCGAAGTGCTGCTGCTCGATGAGCCGTTCTCGGCGCTCGACGCCTTTACGCGGCAGGATCTGCAGGATCACCTGCTCGACCTCTGGGCCGATATGCGCCCGACCCTGATCCTCGTCACCCATGACGTCGACGAGGCTGTTGTGCTGGCTGACCGGATCATGGTGATGCGGCCACGGCCGGGGCGGCTGTTCGAGGAGATCAAGGTCAATCTGGCGCGCCCGCGCGACCGGGCCTCGCCGCTGTTTGACACCGTCAAGCGCCGCGTCCTCAATGCACTCGATCGCTCGCTTGATCGCAATGTGCCGGAGGCTGCGCAGGATTCTACCGCGGGTAATGCGCTGTGGTGGTGACACCTCAACCACGCCCCACTAGATTCCTGCCCTACTCGATTTTCGCCGATCATATTCTGGAGTTGACCCATGGACGCCGCTGAACTTCGCGCTACCCAAGCCCCCATCAAGGATCTCTACAAGACCGACCCGAAGGCGGCTTTTATCACGCTGAAGGCCAAGGGCTCGCTCGAGAGCGAGGGCATCGCCTGCAAGATCGAAACCGGCAAGGCGATTTCGGCTATCGCCGGCCTGCATCCCGCGACGGGCGGTTCGGGCCTTGAGCTGTGCTCGGGCGATATGTTGCTGGAAGCGCTGGTCGCTTGCGCCGGCGTAACGCTGAAGTCGGTCTCGACTGCCATCGAAGTGCCGCTCGCCAGCGGCGAAGTGATTGCCGAGGGCGATCTCGATTTCCGTGGCACGCTCGGCGTGGACAAGGAAGCGCCGGTCGGTTTCGCGGAAATCCGCCTGCGCTTTGATGTCGCGACCGATGCGCCGCAGGACAAGCTTGATCTGCTGCTGAAGCTGACCGAGCGTTATTGCGTGGTCTATCAGACCATCAAGAACGGCCCGAAGGTTTCGGTTTCGATGAACCGCGTGTAAGCGTCAGTTCATGTCATGAAAACGCCCGGCTCAGCCGGGCGTTTTGCGTTTCGTACATTCGGCGGAGGCTCAGGTCAGACCCATTCGCCCTTGCGCATCAGCGGTTCACGGCTGCCGTCAGCCTTGACGCCGTCAACGTCGATCTCGCCGGAACCGATCATCCAGTCGATGTGAATGAGGCTGGTGTTGGCGCCCTTCGCCGCGAGTTCATCCTGGCTGAGCTTGTCGCCGTCGCGGATGCATTTGGTATAGGCCTGGCCGAGCGCGATATGGCTTGCGGCGTTTTCATCGAACAGGGTGTTGTAGAACAGGACGCCGCTCTTTGAGATCGGCGACGAATGCGGCACCAGCGCCACTTCGCCCAGCCGGTTCGATCCTGCGTCGGTCGCCAGCACCTTGTTCAGCACGTCAGCGCCCTTGCGCGCGGTGGCTTCGACAATCTTGCCACCCTCAAAGCGCACGGCGATGTCCTCGATCAACGTGCCCTGATACGACAGCGGCTTGGTGCTGCGCACCTTGCCGTCAACCCGGCTGTGGTGCGGCGTGGTGAAGACTTCTTCCGTCGGAATATTGGCGTTGCAGACGATGTCATTCTTGGCCGTGGATGCGCCGCCTTCCCACGCGTGATCATCGGCAAGGCCGACGGTGAGGTCGGTGCCCGGGCCGCTGAAGTGCAGTGCTGCGTAGTTCTTGGCGTTGAGCAATTCGGTGCGGCTGCGCAGCGCCGCGTTATGCTGCTCCCAGGCGGCGACCGGATTGTCGCCATCGACGCGCGAGGCGGCAAAGATTGCATCCCACAGCCGCGCCTGCGCCACATCGGGAGCATCATCGGGGAACATTGCCTTGGCCCACGACGAGGTGGCGTAGGACACGATGGTCCAGTTGATGTCGAAATTGACGATCGGCGTCAGCGCCGGCTTCGAGGCCGCCGAGCGGGCGCGGTTGGCGCGCGCAACTTTCTCGGGGTCCTGCGCCGACAGCAGCGACGGATCTTCGCCGGAGATGGCGAGGCGCGCCGCGCCCTGCGCATAAGCCTTGGCCATGCCCTCGTAGAGCCAGCCGCTGGCGGTATCGAACGCGTCATCAGGGGCGTGCTGGAAGCGCTGCAACGCGGTCACTTCGTCGGAGTACATCGTCGTCACCAACGATGCGCCGGCCTTGTAGGCGTGCTCGGTGATGCGGCGAACCAGCGGAACCGATTCCAGCGGGGCGGTGATGACAAGCTCCTGGCCCGCCTTGAGCTGCAACCCGACCTTGATGGCGATTTCGCCGAGGCGGTCGAGGCGCTCGTCATGCGAGAGCGCGCTGGTGAGGTTCGATGGGGCGATTGTCATCGTGGTATCCTGTGGGTTGAAAGGCGCATGCGCTAGAATCGTTCGGATTATAGCGCGGAACTAGTCGCTCAGGGTGCCTGTCACGCCGGGCTTGGCGCGCATGATCTTGAACACGCCATGCGCCGTGACGACGACCTTGTCGCCAACGGTCAATTCGGTTCCGATAAAAATCAGGCTGCGGGTGACGCGCAGGACGCGCGGTCGCGAAATGATCAGGTCTCCAATTTCCGCTGCATCGACGAAATAAGTATCCATCTGCACGGTTGCCAGCCCGTCCACGCCTGCAGCCTGCCGTGCGCTCATGCCACAGGTGCGGTCCGCGACGGTCATCATCAAGCCGCCCTGGACGACGCCGCGGCGGTTGCGGTGCTTGGCCTGGCCGAGAATGGCGTATTCCGCTGCGCCCTCGTGCTGCCGATACCACAGCGGGCCGATCAGATCGATGAAGCCGTCATCCTCCATGATGCTCCAGCCATCGGCGCGCAAGCCCGCGTAAATCTCGTCACTCATTCTTGTTTTTTCCTTTGTCGACGATAGTCGCGCATGGTGAACGAACAGCGCGGTAGTCTGCGCCAAGCTGTATTATCAAATGCGCAAGTGGTGTGCCTAGTCGCTCGCTGGTCTGCGAAGCCAAGGTTTCATCTTGAGGTGGGTCGGTGTAGGAAAGGGGCATGAAGCGTCCATTCAACGAGACCACGCGGCGGGATATCTCGGCAGCATGCGCTGCCTTCACCCGTCAGCCGGTGGCAGAGGACTCGAAGTCCCTCAAGCGCGCGGCCGTCGCCATTGTGCTGGCTGCATCCGATCCCTTAACCGCAGCGTCGCCGACGTCCATGCTGCTGACCAAGCGTTCCTTGACCCTGCGCTCGCACGGCGGGCAATGGGCCTTGCCGGGCGGTCGCTGTGACGCCGGCGAGACGGTGGAGCAGGCGGCGTTGCGGGAGCTCGATGAGGAGCTTGGCGTCAGACTGGCGCCATCCGCCGTTATGGGCTTGCTTGACGACTATCAAACCCGATCAGGTTACCTCATCACGCCGGTGGTGATGTGGGCGGCAGATACGTCGACCATGCAACCCAACCCGGATGAAGTCGCCTCGGTGCATCACATCGCCCTCGCAGATATTGAACGCGACAGCGCGTTTGATTTTGTCATGATCCCGGAAAGCGATCGGCGTGTCGTGCGGTTTGATTACACCGACGGTCACATGCATGCGCCAACGGCGGCGCTGATCTATCAGTTTCGCGAAGTGCTGGCGGGCCGCATGACGCGGGTTGCAGAACTGGAACAGCCGGTGTTCGCCTGGAAATAACGAAACTGTTTCACGCATGCGGCGATCTGCATCATGTCGTTCGTGAGTTGTTAACGATCCGGCTAAGTCTGCTTGCTACACAAGGGTATGCATAAGACATCACCGATTCGTATTTTCGCTACCCTGGCAATCTCCGTGATCGCGACGTCGCAAGTCGGCGCGGAGGATCTTTCCGGGCGTCTCCGTTTGTCACCGCAAGTCGCCAATGCGTTTGCGCAAAGTGCATCGCCGGCTGCGATTGCGGACTATCGCCGCAAGCTCGCCGAATATGAAGCGGCGCGTGGCGAGTTCGAGGCTGTCGCCAAGGTCTATTGGTCTGACGTCGCCGAGAAACGCAAGATCCGTAACGCCAAGCGCCGCACAGGCGAGCGCATCGCCGTGAATGATTACGTATTGGAGCATCCGCCGCTCTACGACGGGCCGAAGCGTCCGGTCGATCCGGAGGCGCGGCCCGATGACCGTGCACCTCGCGAACTCCCGGTGATGGCGGATTTCCTGCAGGCGGCGCGGCAGCACTATAATTTTGTGCCGGATCGTGTCAGCGACGCGCAGTTCAAGCGCGCCTATGTGCGGACCGCGCGCGCGGCGGGCTTGACGATGGAGCAAATCGTTCGGGTCTATTCCTTCGAGACCGGCGGCGACGGCACTCACGAATTGCAATCGGGATTGATGCCCGGCAAGGCCAACGCCCGGGCGATCTCGACAGCCATGGGATATAATCAGCTGCTGGTGGCGAACAGCATCGACCTGCTGTCGGTACACGGCGATGCGATCGTCAAGGAGTTGACCGCGAAGGCAGGCCGCGGCTCTCCCGCAGAGCGACAGGCGATGAGCCACAAGGCTGCCGCAGTCAAGCGCATGGTCGCAGCTGTGAAATCAGTGCCCTATAGCTGGAGCGAGCATGAGAAGCTGGCGAAGACTTCGCGCGGGTATGGCATTCATGCGCTTGTGCTGGATCGCGACGTCGGCCCGATCCTGCAAACGCACAAGCTGTTGACCTCGGTCCAGTTCGCCCGGCGCAAGGGTTACGATCGCCCGCTTTCGGCGGCCGAACTGGAGATGATGAACCTCACCGGAGATGGCAACGGTTTCGACATGGTGTCGATGCCGCTGCCGATGCGCGAGCGCGTTCCGACCGCGAACTTCTTCCTGCGCAATGGCTATGAGCGCAACCCCGTTGCAATCCGCAACAATACGGTCGCAAAGTTGCTGGCGGTGACGGACGCGCGGATGGATAGCAACAGCAAGAAGCCCGGCGCTCGCGAATTGGCAGGTGCGATGTAGCGCGTGATTATCCATCGACACTCGAATAGCAAAAACCCCGCCGAAACTCGGCGGGGTTTTTCGTTTGACCGTCCCTAGGCGTCCAGCGATCAGCTGTTATCCGAGCTGACGTTCTCAGGGGCGCTATCTGTCGTCGATTCTGCGGCTTCGGTGCGCGGCGTATGAGGCCGGCGACGCCGACGCGGGGTGAAACGCTCACCGCCATCGGGGGTGATCGCCGTCGGCACCGAGACCTGGGGCTGCGGGCCGGTGATGAATGACGGAAGTCCGACATTATCGCCGATCGGCAGCGACGCCTGGGCCGGCTGCACCTGTGGCTGAGGTTGCGGTTGATACTGGCGCGGCTCGCGGGGTTCACGCGGTGCGCGGGGCTCACGCTGTTCGCGGGGCTCGCGCTGTTCACGCTGTTCACGGGGCTCGCGCGCTTCGCGGGGCTGCTGCTGTTCGCGCGGCTGGAACGGCTGACCCTCGCGCGGCTGCGGCTGCTCGCGTTGCACGAAGGGTTGTGGCTGCTGCTGCTGCGACGTGACGAATCCTGGTTCGGCGCCGAAGTTGGAGTAGGTCTCGGAATCGTCCTCAATCTCGACGCCCTGACCATCGCCGTTGTCGAGGCGCGGCTGCGGCTGGCTCTGACGGAACTGTTCCTGGGCAGCGGCGATCAGGCGGAAGTAATGCTCGGCGTGCTGATAATAATTCTCGGCAGCGACAGGGTCGCCGGAGCTGCGCGCATCGCGGGCGAGCTGGACGTATTTTTCGGCGATATGAGAAGCG
Organism: uncultured Alphaproteobacteria bacterium; assembly: GCA_963717905.1. Classification (GTDB taxonomy): domain Bacteria; phylum Pseudomonadota; class Alphaproteobacteria; order Rhizobiales; family Xanthobacteraceae; genus Tardiphaga. The sequence continues at coordinate 85,133 of CAVQXM010000006.1, read as the reverse complement.
GTGCCGCGGATCTTGATGTCCGGGCCGTTGGATTCAAAAACCCTGGTCATCGGGTTCTGGCCACGCCGGTTGTTATTGCCGCCGTTGTTGTTGTTTCCGCCGCTGCCGCCACCGCCGCGATTATTATTTCGCATGCGCTTGTTATTGTTATTCTGACCGTTTCTCATGTCGTGCCTTTTTACCGATCCAGGATGTCCGTCAAAACGATTTCCACCGACGCGGTTCTCGTCACAAAGAATTCTGCGTTTGAAAAGCTAGTCACACCGCACGGCGCCTGAAGCGCTGCGTCGTCGCACGTTGCATTGGTTTTGCCCTATATCGCGTTCAACAAAGACGCGTCTCCACATGCCAGCGTGCATCGTTAGCCAAGACAACTGAGCGAACAACCAAACATCAAGGTCAGGACTTCCAGCGTGAGTGACGAAGCGTTGGTCTCGGCGCTCGCTCGCCTCGCGGTCTCAAAGCTGCGCGGCTTTTCAGCCCTCGCGCTCGTCAGACTGCCATTCGGAACCCGTTACCCGGGAGTGGGCCCGCAATCGGGCGTCACCATTGCCTGCTCAGTGAACAGGCCAGTAAGTCTTGCAACGATGGTGTGTGCGGAAAGTAGTCGCTCCTGAGCGATATTCCAAGCGGTTTTTTTAAGCTCCTTCTGTGTACCTAATTGCCACTTTTGCGCCCTGGTACCGCCCGGCGGTTGCCACCGAGGTCACAAACCGGCGGTAAAGGCGTTAGCCCCGCCGCCGCCATGATTCGGGCGACGTCGTCGCTCTGGTCATAACCAACCTCGAAAACGATCAATCCGCCTGGGGCCAGAAGCAGCTCTGCCTGCGGGCAAATCGCGCGATAGGCATCCAGTCCATCGGTCCCGCCATCCAGGGCGCGCATCGGATCATGGGCGCGCACGTCGATATCAAGCGTCGCAATCTCCGCGCTGCGGATATAGGGCGGGTTCGAAACGATGATATCGAACGGACCGGCCAATGCAGAGGCGTAGTCGCAGGCGATAAAGGCGACGCGGTGGGCGAGCTTCAGGCGACGCGCATTCTCGCGTGCGGTGGCCAGCGCGGCGCGGCTGATATCGGTGGCGACGCCCGTGGCTGCCGGCAACTCGGCGAGCAGCGCCAGCATGATCGCGCCGGAGCCGGTGCCGAGATCGGCGATGGTCAGCTCGGCTTTGTGCGACGGGTCGGCGGCGACCAGTTGCAGAACCGTCTCGACAATTGTCTCGGTGTCCGGGCGCGGCACCAGCGTATCCGCAGAGAGCTGCAGTGGCAGACCCCAGAAATCCTTGACGCCGAGAATGCGGGCGATCGGCTCGCCCGCCATGCGCCGGGCCACCAGCCCGCCCAGCATCTCGGCCTCGGCCGCGGTCAACAGTCGCCCGCCTTCGCGCATCAGTCCGGTCAGGTCGAGATTCAGCAGCCCGCAAACCAGCGCGCGTGCATCGAGGTCAGGCGCATCCAAGTTCGCTGCGCGGAGCTGCGCGGCGAGTGCACGACGGGCGGCCTCGACAGTCAGTCCGGCCAAGGGTGATTGGCTCACGATCTGGTCCTTCATGCCGCATGGCCATCGGCCAGCGGTGTAGCGAGAGTTACGTCGCGCCCTGTTCGAGCAGCTGCGCCGCCTGATGCTCGGTTGTCAGCGCGTCGATCAATTCGTGAAGCGCTTCACCGGTGATCACCTGCTGCAACTTATAGAGCGTCAGGTTGATGCGGTGGTCGGTGACCCGGCCTTGCGGGAAATTATAGGTGCGGATCCGCTCAGAGCGATCGCCCGAGCCGACCTGGCCCTTGCGATCGGACGAACGTTCGGCCGCGAGCCGTTGCCGTTCGGCTTCGTAGATGCGCGAGCGCAAAATGTTCATCGCCGATGCGCGATTCTTATGCTGGGAGCGGCTGTCCTGCATCATCACCACGGTGCCGGTGGGCAGATGGGTGATGCGGATGGCGGACTCGGTCTTGTTGACGTGCTGGCCGCCCGCGCCCTGCGCGCGCATGGTCTCGATCTTGAGATCGTCCTGCTTGATCTCGACGTCAACGTCCTGCGCCTCAGGCAACACAGCCACCGTGGCGGCAGATGTGTGAATCCGGCCCTGGGTTTCGGTATCCGGCACGCGTTGAACGCGATGGGCGCCGGACTCAAATTTCAGCTTGGCGTAGACGCCGCGGCCCTGCACCTCGGCGATGATTTCCTTATAGCCGCCAGCGGTGCCTTCGCTTGTCGACGTCACCTCGACGCGCCAGCCCTGCAGGGCGGCGAAGCGCTCATACATGCGGAACAGGTCGCCCGCGAACAGCGAGGCTTCGTCACCGCCGGTGCCGGCGCGGATTTCGAGCACGACGTTGCGCTCGTCCATGGCGTCCTTCGGCAGCAGCGCGACGCGCAATTCCTGCGCGACCTGCTCGACCCGCTCGGCAAGGTCGTCGCGCTCGGACTGCGCCATGGCGCGCATTTCGGCGTCGGTGCCGGCGTCGGCAAGCATGGATTCGATGTCGGCCAGCTCATCGCGAACGCTGCGATAGTTGCGGATTGCGTCGATGACCGGCGAGATGTCGGCAAGCTCACGTGATTTGCGGACGAAATCCTCGGCGCCCAGCTGGCCCTGCAGTTCGGATTCCAGTTCGGCGTGGTGTGCGAGCAGATCGTCGAGTTTGGCTTCGGGTAGCATGGCGGATCTCGGGGCGTGGCAGGCAGAGGAAGGGCGGCGTTGTAGCGTCAAGAGCGTCGCTACAAGGACAGGCCCTCAGCCTCGGCAAACTCGGTCAGCTTTTCGCGGATGGAGACCGACCCCATCGGCGAATCAAGCAACGGGTTGAGCATGGCTGCGGCCTTGCCGGCGTCGAGGTCGAGGATCATCGCCTTGACCGGGCCATGCGCAGTGGCTGACAGCGACAGCGAGCGATAGCCCATCGCAATCAGCGCCAGCGCGCCGAGCGGCTGCGACGCCATCTCTCCGCATAGAGACGCCGAACGCTTGGCCGCGTCGGCTTTGCGCACAATGTCGCGCAGCGCGCGCAGGATCGGCGCTGACAGCGTGTCAAAGCGGTCTGAAACTTTTGAATTGCCGCGATCGACCGCGAACATGAACTGGAACAGGTCATTGGAGCCAACCGAGACGAAGTCGACACGGCTGAACAGTTCATCGAGCTGATAGAGCAGGGCTGGCACTTCGATCATGGTGCCGACATCCACCCGTTCGGGCAGCGCGTGGCCATGTTGCCGCAAATAGGTCAACTCGCGTTCGATGATTCCCTTGGCCTGGTCGAACTCTGCGACGTCGGAGATCATCGGGAACATGATCCGGAGAGAACGGTTGCTGCCGGCCCGCAGCAGCGCGCGGATTTGTCCGCGCAGCAAACCAGGCCGGTCGAGGCCAAGCCGGATGGCGCGCCACCCCAGCGCGGGATTTTCTTCGCTGACAGCTTCCATATAGGGCAGCGCCTTGTCGCCGCCGATATCGAGCGTACGGAATGTCACCGGTTTATCGCCCGCGGCGTCGAGCACGTTGCGATAGAGCGCCAGCTGCTCGCTGGAGCGCGGCAGGCTCTGGCCGACCATGAACTGCAGCTCGGTGCGGAACAGGCCGATGCCTGCGCAGCCGGTGTCCTCGATATGCGGTAGATCAATCGCGAGACCGGCATTGATCATCAGGTCAACATGTTGACCGTCGCGGGTCACAGTCGGCCGGTTGCGCAGTTCGAGGTATTGCGCCTGCCGACGGGCGCGGAAACGCACGCGTTCGGCATAGGCGGATTGGATCTCATTCGACGGCCGAACGTAGATCGACCCGGATGTGCCATCGACGATGATCGCGTCGCCCGGATCGGCAATGCCCGGCGCATTGGGGACTTCGCCGATTGCCGGAATACCGAGCGCGCGAGCGACGATCGACACATGCGAATTGGCGGTGCCCTCTTCGAGCACCAGGCCGCGCAAACGCTTGCGATCATAGTCGAGCAGCGCCGCCGGCCCCATCGAGCGCGCCAGCAGGATGGCGTTGTCGGGCAGTTGTTCGCGCGAGGGGGCGTGATCCTGGCCAACGATCAGGCGCAGCAGCCGGTGGCCGAGATCTTCAAGATCATGCAGCCGGTCGCGCAGGTAGGGATCGGTCGAGCGCAACATGCGGGCGCGTGTGTCGGATTGCACGCGCTCGACCGCAGCTTCGGCGGTCAGGCCGGTGGCGACCGCATCATGCAGCTTGTGTGACCAGCCGTGATCATTGGCGAACATGCGATAGGCCTCGAGCACGTCGCGGTGTTCGCCGCCTTCGGCAACATCGCCGCGCTCCAGCATGCGATCAAGGTCCGACCGCAGTTTGACAAGCGCTGCGTCGAGCCGCTTCAGCTCCGTCTGCAAATCTTCGGCGATGTAATTGGTGATCACCACCCGTGGCTCATGCAGCACGACATGGCCGAGAGCAATGCCGTCCGACAGGATCGAGCCGGCGACGTGGATCGAGTGGCGGGCCGCCGGTTCGGCGCCGGGCTGGGCCAGCGCCGACAATTCGCCCGAGGCGATCATCTCGGCGAGCACCATCGCGGTGGTCTGCAGCGCCTCGACCTCTTCCTCGACATAGGTGCGCTTGGCGCGGTTCTGCACCACCAGCACGCCGAGCGTATTGCCCGCCCGCAGGATCGGCACGCCGAGGAACGAGTGGTAGATTTCTTCGCCGGTTTCGGGCCGGAACGAGAACGCAGGATGGTTCTGGGCATCGTTGAGGTTGAGCGGCGTCGCCTCGCTGGCGACGAGGCCGACAAGGCCTTCCTGCGCGCTCAATACCGTCTGGTGGACGGCGTCACGGTTCAAGCCTTCGGTGGCATAGAGTTCAAGGGTGTTGTCGACGCGCAGAATATAGGTCGAGCAGACTTCAGCGACCATGTTGGCGGCGATCAGGACCACGATCTTGTCGAGGCGCTCCTGCGCGCTGACCTTCTCCGCCATCACTTCACGGAGTCGTCTCAGCAAGACGCGAGGTCCTCCCGAAGCGCTCCGCATAGGCTGAATCCTCCTCGTAAATCTGCCGCGACTCTATTGCGCGTCAGAGTAGCCTTCACATGCAGCCTTGATCGCAACAGACAGGTGACAGGGAATGGGACCGCTCACGTTCCCCGGATCAGACCATCCGGCGCGATGCTTTGTCCAATTTCGTCACATGTTCTGGCCGTATACCTAATCGCGCCTGATTTTGCCAAGCAAAACGCTTGCCAAGACATAACATTTCTCTCGAACGTCTGTAATGGCAAGCGAAAGAGAATAATTTTTCTCTATTTGTCGAGGCCGTACAGTGTGTGGAGCGTGCGGACAGCTAGTTCCGTGTAGGCAACGTCAATCAGGACAGAAAATTTGATCTCTGAGGTGCTGATGGCGCGGATGTTGATGCTGCGTTCGGACAGGGCCTTGAAGCCCTTGGCGGCAACGCCGGCGTGGCTGCGCATGCCGCTACCGATCACCGAGATTTTCGCCAGTTCGGTCGCGCTGTCGAGCCGGGCGTAACCGATCGAATCCTTGGCCTTCTCGATCGTGGCGCAGGCGCGGGCGTGGTCGGCGGCGGGCACGGTGAAGGTCAGGTCAGTGGTGGCGCCATCTTCCGAGACGCTCTGCACGATCATGTCCACATTGATGTTGGCCTCAGCCAGCGGGCCGAAGATCGACGCGGCGACGCCGGGCTTGTCTTCGATTCGGCGGACCGAGATCTGGGCTTCATCCTTCGAGAAGGCGATGCCGGTGACGACGTGGCTTTCCATGATTTGCTCCTCGCTGCAGATCAGCGTGCCCGGCGGCGTGCCGTGCGGGTCGATATCTTCGGGTTTGTCGAAACTTGAGCGTACGAACACCGGAATGTTGTGGACCATGCCGAGTTCGACTGAGCGGACCTGCAGAACCTTTGCGCCCAGCGACGCCATTTCCAGCATTTCTTCGAACGCGACCTTGTTCAGGCGGTGCGCTTTTGGAACAATTCGCGGATCGGTGGTGTAGACGCCGTCCACGTCCGTGTAGATGTCGCAGCGCTCGGCCTTGATGGCGGCGGCAATGGCGACGGCGGAGGTGTCAGAGCCGCCCCGGCCGAGAGTCGTGATTCGCCCGGTCTCGGCGTCGATGCCCTGGAAGCCGGCGACCACGGCAACCGACTTGTCGGCCGCGAAAGCATCGCACAGGCCCGAGCCGTCGATATCCAGAATGCGGGCCGAGCCGTGCCGATTGCTGGTCTTGATCGGGATCTGCCAGCCGAGCCAGGATCGGGCGTTGATGCCCAGCTTCTGCAATGCAATTGCCAGCAGGCCAGCGGTGACCTGTTCGCCAGACGCCACCACCGAGTCGTATTCGCGCCAATCGTGCGCCTCATTGGCGTCATGGCACCAGGCGACCAACTCGTTGGTTTTGCCAGACATGGCGGAGACGACGACGGCGACGTCGTAACCGGCATCAACCTCGCGTTTGACATGACGCGCGACGTTTTGAATGCGTTCGATATTTGCGACGGACGTGCCGCCGAACTTCATGACTAGCCGGCCCATGACGTGGAGTGCGATCCTTGGCGACAACAGTGATGACAATGCGCAAACGTGTGCGCATGCGAGCAAGCGCGTATACATCGCGTCGGGGATCGGAGCAAGCAAGCCGCCGGGGTGTATGAGCGTTGTCGTGAGGCTTTCCAACCGATGCGGCAGGCGGGCCAGGGTACCGCGGGCAGTTTCAACTGGCCGGCTCGCCCGATAGCCGTGCGGCGAAATGTGGAATCCTGAGATATCCGTTTAGACAATCTAACCCATAAAGCGATAGAAGGGTGGTGCATTCCTGCCTGACGGGGCGCGGCACGCCTGCTGCGTCGGTCATCCGGCCTTGCCCGCTTGTCCGGGTTGAGCCGCAAATCAGGGTGCCAGTATGTGCGTCGTGAGGAGCATCGGCAGCGCCAATGTCAAATCAGCCCAGTGTGTCCGCCCCTTCGGCGATGTCAGTCGATCCTGAAGAGGTCGCCAAGTTTTCGAAGCTGTCCGCGGAATGGTGGGACCCGGCCGGCAAGATGGCGCCGCTGCACCGGATCAATCCGCTGCGGCTGGCCTATATCCGGGACGCCGCCTGCCGCAAGTTCGACCGCAATCCGCGCAGCCTGAGCTGCCTGTCGGAGCTGCGCATCCTCGATATCGGCTGTGGCGCAGGGCTGTTGTGCGAACCTTTTGCCCGGCTTGGCGCGCAGGTGATCGGCATCGACCCCTCCGTCAGCAATATCGCGGCGGCCAAGATGCATGCCGACAAATCCCACGTCTCGGTCGACTATCGCTGCACCACGGTTGAAGAGATGGATACGCGCGAGCGGTTTGACGTCGTGCTGGCGATGGAAGTTGTCGAGCATGTCGTCGACGTCGGGGCATTCCTCGCCCGCTGCGCCCAGATGATGAAGCCTGGCGGCCTGATGGTGGTCTCGACGATCAACCGCAACTGGAAGAGCTTTGGCCTCGCCATTGTCGGCGCGGAATATATCCTGCGCTGGCTGCCGCGCGGCACCCACCAGTGGGAGAAGTTCGTCACGCCGGATGAACTCGGGACCTATCTCGCCAGGAGCAATCTCGAGATCACCGAACAGTCCGGCGTGGTCTATAACCCCTTCGCTGATCGTTGGAGCCTGTCCTCCGACATGGACGTCAACTACATGGTTGTCGCCGAAACAGCGATCTGAGCGCGGACGAGGGGTCCGCACCCATGCGCAGCGGCCGCAAGATTCGGCGGCTGCCGCCCCCTTCAAAGGAATTACATCATGGATATCAAGGTGAGGGACTCCAATGGAGCCCTGCTGGCCGAGGGCGATAACGTCACCCTCATCAAGGATCTCAAGCTGAAGGGCTCGTCGACGGTGCTGAAGCGCGGCACGATGGTGCGCGGCATTCACCTCACGGACAACCCGGACGAAATCGAAGGCCGCACCGACAAGGTCAAGGGACTGGTTCTGCGGACGGAATTTCTGAAGAAGGCCTAAGCGATCAGGTCCAAGGCCTTCGGCCAAACAAAAACGCGGCGGGCCATGGGCCACGTCGCGTTTTTTGTGTGCAGCAATCTTGGGCGCCTTTCGGGCGCGCAGACTTACTCGTCGTGTTCGTCGTCGTGCTTCTTGCCGCCGATGGTCTTCAGCTTTGCGAACACAGCGTCGACATTGAGGTCATCCTCGTGGCGCTGCGCATCGTATTCGTCCTTGCGGGTGGTCTCGGACGCCGGCAGCAGGGTTGCGCCGGGCGAGGCGACATCCTGCGGACGATCCTTGGCCGCGCGCTGAACTTCAAAATCCAGTTCGATCTGCGAGCACAGGCCGAGGGTCACCGGGTCCATCGGCGCGAGAGCGGCGGCGTTCCAGTGGGTCCGGTCGCGAATGCTGGCGATGGTGGTCTTGGTGGTGCCGACCAGACGCATGATCTGCGCGTCCTTCAGCTCCGGGTGGTTCCGCACCAGCCACATAATGGCGTTCGGGCGGTCATGACGACGCGATACCGGCGTGTAACGCGGGCCCTTCTTCTTGGGCGGCGGCGGCAGTACGACGCGGCTCTCACCCAGCTTCAGGCGGTAGGCCGGGTCCTTTTCACCCCGTTCGATCTCGTCGCGGCTCAATTGGCCGGTCGAAATCGGATCCATTCCCTTGATGCCCTGCGCAGCGTCGCCATCGGCGATTGCGCGGATCTCGAGCGGATGCATCTTCGTGAAATCTGCCACCTGGTCGAACGATAGTGCGGTATTGTCGACAAGCCACACGGCAGTCGCCTTCGGCATCAGCGGTGCATTGCTCATGGCAAATCTCCTTTGCGCTCGCCCACCCGTTTTGAGGAGGGCGAAGCCGTCTAGTCATCGGTGATGACGGGAATTAGAATGCTATATAAGCTGTCCGGGTCGAACCGCGCAATGGTTTGATTATTCGGCCTTGACAGCGTCACAAACCCGCCCCAAGTCCATACAAACCAAGTTGTTTGGCTTGTCGACGCCATCTAATGACTGTCCGACGGCGCCTCCGCGCGACGCGGCAACGGTATTTTCTGGAACAGGTGCCATGCAGGCTAAGCCGCCACTGAAGATTATTCTCTGCTCCCCGCGCGGTTTTTGTGCGGGTGTCGTTCGCGCCATCGATACCGTCGAGCGCGCGCTGACGCTCTACGGCGCGCCAGTCTACGTGCGCCACGAAATCGTTCATAACCGGTATGTTGTCGACAGCCTGCGCGCCAAGGGCGCGATTTTCGTCGAGGAACTGGCCGAGATTCCCGACACCACCGCACCGGTCGTATTCTCCGCGCACGGCGTGCCGAAGTCGGTTCCAGCGGATGCACAGAAGCGCAATTTCTTCTCGCTCGACGCGACCTGTCCGTTGGTGACCAAGGTCCACCGCGAGGCTGCGATCCATTACAAGCGCGGCCGCGAGATCCTGCTGATCGGCCACTCGCACCACCCGGAAGTTGTGGGAACGCTGGGTCAGTTGCCGGTCGGTGCCGTTCTTTTGATCGAAACCGCCGAAGATGCTGCGAATTTCACGCCGAAAAATCCGGACAATCTGGCTTTCGTCACGCAGACGACGCTGTCGATCGACGATACCGCCGAGATCGTGGCTGTGCTGAAGAAGCGTTTCCCTTCGATCGCCGGTCCGCACAAGGAAGACATCTGTTACGCCACCACGAATCGCCAGCTTGCGGTGAAGAAGGTTGCGCCAGTGGTCGACGCGCTGATCGTTGTCGGTGCGCCGAATTCGTCGAACTCGCAGCGGCTCCGTGAAGTTGCCGAGCGCGAAGGCTGCAAGGTGTCGGTTCTGGCGCAGCGCGCCAGCGATCTCGATTGGTCGATGTTCGAGGGCATCACCAGCCTCGGCATCACCGCGGGCGCTTCGGCGCCGGAAGTGATCGTCGAAGAGATCATGGACGCTTTCGCCGAGCGCTATCACCTTCATGTCGAGACAGTGTCTGCGGCTGAAGAGAACGAGTTCTTCCCGCTGCCGCGTTCGCTGCGTCCTGACGCGGCGTAACTCTCATGGCGGTTTATACGGATGTGACTGCCGAGGACCTCGCGGGGTTCCTCGAGCAGTATCATATTGGCGAAGTGCTCTCCTACAAGGGCATCGCCGAGGGCGTCGAGAACTCTAACTATCTGCTGCACACCACCAAGGGCGCCTACATCCTCACGCTTTACGAAAAGCGCGTTGAGGTGGACGACCTGCCGTATTTCCTGTCATTGATGGCGCATCTGTCGGCGCGTGGCGTGAATTGTCCGCAGCCGGAGCGTAACCGCGACGGCGGCGTCTACGGCGAGCTGGCCGGGCGACCGGCGGCGATCATCAATTTTCTTGAAGGCATGTGGCCGCGGCGGCCGAACGTCACGCATTGCGCCGGCGTTGGTCAGGCGCTGGCGAAGATGCATCTGGCAGGCGCGGACTTCCCGATGGTTCGCAGCAATCCGCTGTCGGTCGCCGGCTGGCGTCCGCTGTTCGAGCAGTCCGCCGCTCGGGCGGATAACATCCAGCCGGGCCTGCGTGACTATCTGACCCGCGAACTCGATTTTCTCGAATCGCATTGGCCCACCGATCTGCCGGTTGGGGTGATTCACGCTGACCTGTTTCCGGACAACGTGTTTTTCCTGGGCGACAAGCTGTCCGGGTTGATTGACTTCCCGTTCTCCTGCAATGACATCCTGGCCTATGACGTCGCGATCTGTCTGAACGCCTGGTGCTTCGAGCCGGATCATGCGTTCAACGTCACCAAGGCGCGTGCATTCCTCAACGCCTATGAGCAGGAGCGGCCACTGACGCAAGCCGAGCAGGCGAACTTGCCCGTGCTGGCGCGCGGCGCGGCGATGCGCTTTCTGCTGACGCGCCTGGTCGATGCGCTCAACGTGCCGCCCGGTGCATTGGTGAAACCGAAAGACCCGCTTGAATATGTCCGCAAACTCCGCTTCCAGCAGAGCATCAGCAGCATGGCTGACTATGGCGTCGAACCGTCGAGGCTGCCGGTTTGAGTGCTGACGGAGCTGTAACGATCTACACCGATGGCGCTTGTTCGGGTAATCCCGGTCCGGGCGGCTGGGGCGCTATCCTGCGCTTCGGCGATACGGAAAAAGAGTTGAAGGGCGGAGAACCCGCCACCACCAACAATCGCATGGAGCTGATGGCGGCGATTTCCTCGCTTGAAGCGCTCAAGCGGGCGTGCAGCGTCGATCTGTATACGGACAGCCAATATGTACGAAACGGCATCTCCAGTTGGATCCATAACTGGAAACGCAATGGCTGGAAGACCGCCGACAAGAAGCCGGTGAAGAACGTCGATCTGTGGCAGCGGCTGGATGAGGCGCTCAAGCGCCACGAGGTGCGCTGGCATTGGGTCAAGGGCCATGCCGGCGACGAATATAACGAGCGTGCCGATCAGCTCTCGCGCGATGGTCTCGCCGAAGCCCGCGGCAGGAAGTAACACGACCCGTCACCATTCTCGCAAGGCGTTGCAATGGTGTCGTCCTGAATCGGCAATGCCCGGAGCAGGTCCGGGCATTGCAATCTTTTTAGCTACGCTCTTTGCTCAGAGCTGGCCGAGCAGGGTGTCGCCGCCCGAGACTTCAACCTTGCCCGGGTTGGGCTCAAGGTTCAGCTTGGTGACGACGCCGTCTTCCACGATCATCGAATAACGCTTCGAACGGATGCCGAGGCCGTTGCCCGATGCGTCCAGTTCAAGGCCGAGCGCCTTGGCGAAATCGGCGTTGCCGTCGGCGAGAAACACGCCTTCATCGCGCTGGTCGACATCACGCTTCCAGGCAGCCATCACGAATGCGTCGTTGACCGAAGTGACGGCGATGGTGTCGACGCCCTTTTCCTTGATCGCATAAGCGTTCAGGAAAATGCTCGGCATGTGCATCTTGTGGCAGGTGCCGGTGTAAGCGCCCGGCACTGCGAACAGCGCAACCTTCTTGCCCTTGAACACCTCGTCGGTGGTCTGTACCTGCGGACCTTCAGCGGTCATCACACGAAACTTGGCCTCGGGCAGCCGGTCGCCAACTTGAATGGTCATCTGGAAACTCTCCTTGAAAATGCAAGACAGTCTTAGGCTGGCTTAACGTCACGCACAATGGTCGCAGCATTGCAGTGGCGACGGCGTGGCGATTGCTGACAGCCGGGTTGAACGCAGACGGGCGCGTTGCGCGCGCCCGTCGGTCCGTCATTGGCTTTCGCTCAAGCCGCCGGCCTTGGCTCGTCGCGCAATTCGCGGCGCAGGATCTTGCCGACGTTGGTCTTGGGCAGGGATTCACGGAATTCGATCTGCTTCGGCACCTTGTAATTGGTCAGGCCCTTGCCGGCGAACTTGATCACCTCTTCAGCGGTGAGGTTGGGATCCTTACGCACAACGAAGGCCTTGACGGCTTCGGTGGTCTTGGCGTCCGGCACGCCGATCACCGCGCATTCCAGAACGCCCGGATGGGTGGCAAGCACGTCCTCGATCTCGTTCGGGTAGACGTTGAAGCCCGAGACCAGGATCATGTCCTTCTTGCGGTCGACGATCTTGGTGAAGCCGCGCTCATCCATGATGCCGATGTCGCCGGTGCGGAAATAGCCGTCTGCGGTCATCACCTTTTCGGTCTCATCCGGCCGGTTCCAGTAACCGGCCATGACTTGCGGACCCTTGGCGCAAATTTCTCCCGGCGTCCCGAGCGGCACTTCGTTGCCGTCGTCATCACGGATCGAGAGATAGGTCGAGGGAACCGGAATGCCGATCGTGCCGGAGAAGGCGTCGGCGTCAGCCGGGTTGCAGGTCAGCGTTGGCGAGGTTTCCGACAGGCCATAACCTTCTGACAGGGCGCAGCCGGTGGTCTTCAACCAGGCCTCGGCAACTGCACGCTGTGTCGCCATGCCGCCACCGAATGAGGTCTTGAGCTTGGAGAAATCAACTTCGCTGAAGCCGGGGGTATGCAGCAGGCCGTTGTACAGCGTGTTGACCGCAGGGAAGCTGTTGATCTGATACTTCTTCAATTCCTTGACGAAGTTGGGCATGTCGCGTGGATTTGGAATGAGCAGGTTGACGCCGCCTGCCCGCACCGCCAGCAGGAAGCAGGCTGTCAGCGCGAAGATGTGGTACAGCGGCAATGCGCAGACGATGAACATCTGGTCGATGTGCGGTGGCTTGCTCAGCGCCGGCTGCAGCCAGGCATCGTTCTGCAAGACGTTGGCGAGGATGTTGCGATGAAGCAGCGTCGCGCCCTTCGAGACGCCGGTGGTGCCGCCGGTGTATTGCAGGAAGGCGACGTCATCGAGCGTGAGGGTCGGCTTGGTGAATTTGGCGCTGCGGCCAGCGGCGACAGCGTCATTGAACGGCACCGCGTTCGGCAAGGTATAGTCCGGCACCATCTTCTTGACGCGGCGGACAACGAAATTGACGATCATGCCCTTGAAGCCGAGCATGTCGCCCATCGAGGCGACGACAACATGCTTGACGTTGGTGCGTGCAATCACCTGCTGAACCGTGCTGGCGAAGTTTTCCAGCACGATGATCATCTCCGCGCCGGAATCCTTGAGCTGGTGCTCGAGCTCGCGCGGGGTGTAAAGCGGATTGACGTTGACGACGGCGTAGCCGGCGCGCAGCACCGCCGAGGTCGCAACCGGATATTGCAAAACGTTCGGCATCATCAGCGCGACGCGCGCGCCTTTGCTGAGACCCTTGCTCTGCAGATAAGCGGCGAGGGCCAGCGACAATTCATCCAGCTCGCGATAAGTGATCGACTTATCCATGCAGATGAAAGCTTTGCGGTCGCGGAATTTCTCGAAGCTTTCTTCGAGCAAATCGACCAGCGACGGATAGCTTGAGGTATCAATATCGCTCGGTACGCCTGCCGGGTAATGCTTCAGCCAAATGCGATCCATTCCGTTTCCCCTCAAGTGATGCGGTTTTTTCCGATTATCGGTTCGGCGTGGCGACGACGAGCGGCTGACCGGCAACGGTGTTCCTACGCCTTTGGAGGCATGGAAGCCATATCGCATTCATCCGCTACGGCTGTGTCACGCGCGCAGCTTTTGCCCGAGTATTGTGCAAACTCGGGGTGGCTGGCAAGTGAAGGAACCGCAGTCTGCAAAGTCGGTCCGGACTGGTTCTCGGAAAGTGACGGTCAGGACGCGGGGCTGGGGCCGGGCTTCGGTTTTGCTGCACTGCCCGCTGACTTCGGCGCGGCGGTTGCCGGCTTCGGCGACGCCGGCTTTGCTGCCGCCGCAGGTTGGGATGCAGCAGGCTTGCTGGTTGCGGCTGGTTTTGCAGCGGCAGGCTTCGCGGCGGTAGGCTTTTGTGGCGAAGGGTTGTGAGCAGTCGGTTTGGCGGCTGGCTTTTGTGCGGCAGGCTTGGCCGCCGCATTTATGGTCGATGCGGGCTTGGTCGCAGGCTTGGTGTCGATCACGACGGTCTTTGGGCCAGTGGATTTTTTGCCGGCCTTTTTAGCGCGCGGCTTGGGCGTCTGACGGATCGCTTCCGCAGCGTTATGCGCAATGAGATCCGCGTCGGACTTCTTCGGACCCGTATAGACAATGACTGGTTCGGTCGGGGCAGCGGCGCCAGCGATCATGTCGACCGGGCGTAGTGCCGGCGCCTGCAGACCGGCGGCGAAGTACGCGAGCGTCGGGCTTTCACCCTCGGCAACCGTGCTCTCCTCATCGGCGTCGCTGGCCGGGCGCTTGCGCTTCGGTCCGCACATCTCGTCGCGCAGGTTCGGCGGCATGGCGGCGATCGGCGCAAGGCTGTCGATCGTGCCGAGTGAAGGCTTCAGCCAGGTGAGCGACGTGGTGGAGAAACCGCGCTCAAGCAGCTGCGCCGCGCGCACCGCGCGCATCTGGCCCGATGATGCGCCGAGAACAACGGCGATCAAGCGCTTGCCATTGCGGCTGGCGCTGGCGACCAGATTGTAACCCGAGGCGCAGATGAAACCGGTCTTCATGCCGTCAGCGCCCGGATAACGGCCGATCAGCCGGTTGAAGTTGCGGGTAACGCGGCGACCGTGTTTGATCGCATAAATCTGCATGTAGTATTCATACTCGGGCAGGTCGCGGATCACCGCGCGCGCCAGCATCGCAAGATCCCGGGCCGAGCTGATGTGATTTTCGTCCGGCAGGCCGTTCGGATTGACGAAATGCGACTGCGTCATGCCGAGGCGCTGCGCCGTCAGGTTCATTTCGTCAGCGAAGTTCTGGACCGAACCCGCAACGCCTTCGGCGATCGTCACAGCGACGTCATTGGCCGATTTGACCATCATCATCTTCAGCGCATTGTCGAGCGTCAGCTGCGTGCCTGGCGGAAAGCCCATCTTGGATGGCTCTTCGGCGGCGGCAATTGGCGAGACGGTCAGCAGGCTATCCAGCGTGAGGCGGCCCTGCTTGACCGCCTTGAGGGCGACGTAGGCCGTCATGATCTTCGTGACCGAAGCCGGGTACCAGGGGTAGGTTGCGTTTTCTGCCTGGAGCACCTTGCCGGTGTCAGCCTCGATCAGCAGCAGCGCCTCGGCGGCCGCGGCCGCCCGTGGCGCGACCAGCGCAACGGCGATGCTGCCCGCAACAAGTGCTGATTTCAGCATACGTGCGAGTTGGTGTGAGGCAAATACAGGCACAATCCGAAATCCGGTCCTTGGCGATCAGCGGCGGCGGGGTCGCTCCGCAAGCCGTATGCGAGGCATGAGATGGCCGTTCCAGCAACGCGCTACAATTCAACGGTACTGTTGAAGCGACCCTATACCGGATGCCTCACTGAGAACAGACCCAAACACCTGATCGGCGATGAAGGCGGCTAAATTTCGACCGCCGGAGACGGCGGCGTTGCCGGAGCGGAACCTGCGGCCGCGCCTTGCAATGTTTCGTCCTGTACCATGAACTGCGCGCGCGCCAGGCTGGCGAAGTAACCCTGGCGCGCCACCAACTCATCGAAGGTGCCGTTCTCGATGACGCGGCCGTGCTCGAACACGAGAATGCGGGTGGCGTTGCGGATCGTGGCGAGCCGGTGAGCGATCACAAACGTGGTGCGCCCCTTCATCACCTCATCGAGAGCCGCGTTCACTTTCGCCTCGGTCACTGCGTCGAGCGCGCTGGTGGCTTCATCGAGGATCAGGATTGGAGGGTCCTTGAGCAGCGCGCGCGCTATCGATAGCCGCTGTCGTTCGCCGCCGGACAGCATCCGGCCACGCTCGCCCGCTTCCGTCTCGAACTTGCGCTCGCTGCGCTCGATAAAGTCGAGCGCCTGCGCCCGCAATGCGGCTGCGCGCATCTCGTCCTCAGTGGCGTCGGGTTTTCCGACACGAAGATTGTCCGCGATGCTGCGATTGAACAGTAGTGACTCCTGGAACACGACGCCAATGTTCCGCCGCAGCGAGCCGAGCGTAATCCCGCGGATATCCATGCCATCAACCTTGACCGTGCCCGACTGTGGATCGAACGCGCGGTGCAACAGCGCTATCGCAGTTGACTTGCCCGCGCCGGTCGCGCCGACCAGCGCAATGGTCTCGCCCGGCAGGGCAGTGAAACTGAGGTCGGCGATCGCCGGTCGCTTGCCATCATAGGAGAACGACACGTTCGAGAATTCGACCAGGCCGGTGACACGGCCGCAGTCGATGGCGTCGGGCCGATCCCGAACGGTCGGAACCGCATCGAAGACGTTGAAGAACTCCTGCAGCCGCGGCGCCTCCATGAACAGGCTGTTGATGAAGCCGACCACTTGTTCCAGCCGCTGGATCAGCATGGTTGCGAAGGTGACGAACATGACGATCTCGCCCACCGTCGTCTGGCCGCGTTGATGCAGATAGATGCCGACGGTGAAGATCGCGAGAACAGTAATGGTGGTCGAGGCGCGCGTCATGACCGTCACCAGCGCCCACCAGGACAGCACCGGCATCTGCGCGGCGAGCAGTTTATCCGCGACATTGCGCAGGCTCTGCACCTCCGCGTCGACGCGGACGAAACTTTGCACCAGCGCGACGTTGCCGAGCGCGTCGGAGGCGCGACCGGAGAGATCGCTGTAGTGCTCCTCGACCTCGCTTTGCATGCCGTAGGTTTTGCGAACGACCAGCGTTGTCATCACTGTAAACAAGATGCAGATGCCGAACAGCAGCGAGGCCAGTCGCCAGTTGATGTAGAAGGACAGCGGAAGCAACACCAGCAGCGCCACGATCGCGGCGAAATGCTCGCGGAAGAAGCCGAGCCACATCCGCCACAGCGCATCGGTTCCCTGCAGCATGATCTTCATCAACCGCCCGGAATGGGTGCCGGAGTGGAAGGTGAGGGGCAGTTGCAGGATATGCTCGAAGTAGCTCGTCAGCACGGCCTGGCGCTGGCGATGCGCGAGCCGGTCCGAGTGGAGGGCGACCACAGCGCCGCAGGCGATGGTGAACAGGCCGAACGCAACCCAGGCCGCAAGCAGTCGCCAAGGTGACGACGCGGCGGAGCCTTCCGTCGCCGTCAACGAATCGATGATCTTGCCGAACAGCACCGGCTCGGCGAATTGCGCCGCCGCCAGCAGCAGATTGGCGAGCGCCAATAGCCAGCCCAGACGGGCTTCCTTATCAAGGAGTTCCAGAACGCGAGCGTAGAGTCGGATCATGTTCGATCGATCAGCACGGATGGAAGGGGAACGGGATTGCCGCCGATGATACGCGCCTTGCGCATCGCCGGAGGCAGCCGTCAGTTCGTGGTTCGGCCTGGTGTCGCGGGCAAAAAGGCACTGTCGAAGATATCGCTCAACGCAAGCTGCTTGCGGAATGTGAAGCTCTCGGCGATTTC
Organism: uncultured Alphaproteobacteria bacterium; assembly: GCA_963717905.1. Classification (GTDB taxonomy): domain Bacteria; phylum Pseudomonadota; class Alphaproteobacteria; order Rhizobiales; family Xanthobacteraceae; genus Tardiphaga. The sequence goes on along the minus strand of CAVQXM010000006.1, from coordinate 67,393 downwards.
GGCAAGCGAGGCATCGAAGCGCATGGCAGTGATTCCGCCGATCATATCCTTCGGTGCATCGAGCAGGAGCTGATCCTTGATGATCGTCGTGAGGCGTCGGGTCTCAAGCTCACGGGAGCCACTCGGCATCGCCGCCATCACGCTATCGATCGCCTTGGTCGGTTCCCGCAGGGTCGTTTCGATGCCCTGCGCCGCGGCGCGCAGGAAGGCCCTGACGGCGTCGCCATTCTGCTCGGCGAAGACCGGGTTGACGATGATTGCGGTCCCATAAGCCTGCGAGCCGAGTTCGCTGAACTTGAAGACATCGAGATCGTCAGCCGGAATGCCGCGGTCGCGCAGGTTCACGGGCGAGACATAGGACAACGCGGTAATGGCGTCGACCTGACCGGCGGATAGCATCGGCTCCCGTACGGCGGGGCTGACCTTGTCGCGCTTCATTTTGAACGTTGCGATGTTGTTGTGCTTCTGCAGCGCGGGCCACAGCTGGATCACCGGATCATTGTCGACGACGAGGATCGACTTGCCATTCAGGTCGGCGAGGGTGACCACACCGCGGCTTTTCCGCGCGACGATGGCATAGGGGGCGCGATCCTGGACGATGAAAATTGCCTTTACCGGCGCAGCGTCGGTGCGGTCGCGATAGCGGATCAACTCATTTAGATCGGCCAGCGCCAGATCGCTGGCGCCGCTGGCGATCCGCGTGATGGCGTCCGTCGCTCCGGCGGCGACATCGACCTTGACGGCAAGACCGGCGCTGCGGAACAGGCCGGCTTGCGCCAGCGTGAAGGGGGCAGCCATGGCGTCGATCGGGCGGTCCAAAGTGAAGCGAACCGCAATGGGCGCCTTTTCCTCGGCGTGGACCACGCCAGCACAAGCGAGCGCTAGCGCTACGCCGCAGGCCAATCCGTAAAGTTGTCGAGAAAGCCACATCATTGCGTAGGACATAGCACCACAGGGCAAAAGAAACAGCGCAAGCACATCAAGTGTAGTTGCAGGGTTGGTATCGTCCGCCAGCGCATATGAATGCCACATGACTGTCGTCTTCAGCAGGCGGTTAGCAGCAGTGATGTAGATCAGAACCTAAAGCACTGTCATGCGTTATATCACATTGCTGCTCAGTTTGCCGTTTCATGGGAGGTGACAATGTCTCGACCATCTCGTTTGGCTCTATTTACAGGAATTATGACAGTTTGCCTGGCGGCCCCGTTGGCGGGAACGACGTCGGCGTTGGCCTCTGAGCGCCTGCCGGATCGCGTATCGAATGCGTCACCGGCGATGTCGGCGACAGATTTCAGCGCGGCGCGCCGGCGCTATCACAGCAACCGGGGGAACGCGGCGGCGATTGCAGCCTTCGCCGGCATTGCTGGAACGATCGGCGCGATTGCCGCGGCCCAGAGCTATGACCGTGGTCCGGCCTACGGATATGGCGGTGGCTATGGATACGGCCCAGGCTACGGCTACGGTGGTCCGGTCTACCACGGCTACTATGGCGGTCCGCAATACTACGGTCCCGGCCTGCCGAATGGGCGCTATCGGGGAACTGGCCCCGGCTACGGCTGGCAGGACCGCGGCGGGTTTTGATACTTGCACCTGACCAAGCGCCACTTGACCAAGCCCATTGCCCCATTCTTTCCAAATTGGTCCTGTGCGCCCCAATATTTAGTGGGTCGCGCAGGTATTTGGATTAGATTGTGGCAATGAGTGATTCGATGGAGCGGCTATATCATGCTGTTGTAGCGGCCAGGGCGCTTGACCCTGCGACCTCCCGCACGGCACGGCTATTTCAGCGTGGTCCCGAAAAAATTGCCAAAAAGCTCGCCGAAGAAGCCATCGAGGTGGTGATTGACGCTATAAATAACCGGCCCGAAGCGGTGGTCCGGGAAAGCGCCGATCTGCTGTACAATCTGGTGGTGCTCTGGGCGGCGTCAGGCATCGAGCCGGAGCATGTCTGGGCGGAGATGGACCGGCGTGAGATGAGCCAGGGCATTGCCGAGAAATTGCCGAAGCCGGTGAAGCCGGTCAGACAGACCCAGCCCCTTGGGGTGGTGTCATCGCCGCGTCAAAACGTCGTCATGTTGGCCCCGTTTCCTCCAAAAGTGTAACCTGCCGCCAAGTATTTTTCTCGACGGCATAGACAAATTCGCGGGGGAGTGCTTGATCGCGCCATGTTGAGACGGATCTACGATTGGTGCATCGCCGCCGCTGAGAAGAAATACGCAGTCTGGATTCTGGGCGCAATTTCCTTCGCAGAAAGTTCATTCTTTCCGGTCCCGCCGGATGTCATGCTGATTCCGATGTCGCTCGCGCGGCCGAAGCGCGCGTGGCTGTATGCTCTCGTGTGTACGATCACCTCGGTGGTCGGAGGCGCGATGGGCTATGCAATCGGCTACCTGCTGTTCGACACGGTGGGGCAGTGGCTGATCAACCTCTACGGCTATGCCGACAAGATGGAGCTGTTCCGGGCCGGCTATGCCGAATATGGCGCCTGGATCATCCTCCTCAAGGGCTTGACGCCGATCCCCTACAAGCTTGTGACGCTCGCCTCGGGCTTCGCCGAATACAACTTCTGGGCCTTTATTGGCTTGTCGGCGCTGACGCGCGGCGCAAGGTTCTTCATCATCGCCGTGCTGATGAACCGCTACGGCGTCACAATCCGCGCCTTTATCGAGAAGCATTTCGCCGCCTGTGCGATTGGCGCCATCGTGCTTGTTGTTGGCGGCTTCATCGCCGCCGCCAGGATGCTCTGATCGCGTTCTGGTTTTTCGAACGACGCCTTCTGCGGAGCGCAGGAGGCGATATAGTGCAGCCATGGGTGGGCATGGGTTCACAACTGGGCAGGGTGCAAGGCGCATGAGGCTTGTGTCAGCGACGATTGTCGTTTGCTTGGCGGCTGGATTGTCGAGTCCGGCCATGACCCAGCTGGGGCCTGCGCGCGAGGCTCCGCCGCAGACGCAATCCCGGCCACAACATGCGGATCAGCCTGACGCCGCATCTCCCGAGGCGTCCGCGCAGACGTCGCCCCCGCCATCTTCTTCCGATAAGTCCAGTCCCGGTTTAGTAGACGAGTTGGGTAAGCTGTTTCGTGCGCCCGCCTGGACGCCTGCCGGAGATGAAGCTTCCCGAATGGCCGAAGATGAAATCGCCGATGGAGGCGATCGAGGATCTGGCGGCGCGTAACAAGGCGACGACCGATGCGCTGACATCGTCGAAGGTGGTGACCGGCCGCGCTGTCTGCCCGGTCGCCGCCAATGGCGCGCCTGATTGCAAGACGGGTGCGGAGGCGCTGTGCCGGAGCAAGGGCTTCAAGGAGGGGCGCAGCCTTGATAGTGACGCGACACGCACCTGTTCCCCGGCTGCGATGCTCTCCGGCCGCAAGCTGCAGGATAGCGACTGCAAGACGGAAAATTTCGTCACACGGGCAGTTTGCCAATAGCGCGGCATCTCGCGCCCTTTTTTATGACTCCGCATTTGCATTTTAGCTCGCATCTGGCATCGTCCGCGACGCTGGAAACGCGCTGTACCGGCGCCGATAAGAACAAAATGGAGCCACCAAACTGATGTCGATGCCTGCACTCTTCAAGAACCGGTTGTCTATTCCGGTTATCGCATCCCCGCTTTTCATCATTTCAGTGCCAGATCTCGTCATCGCACAGTGCAAGGCAGGTGTCGTTGGCTCGTTCCCTGCGCTCAACGCCCGTCCGGCAGCGCTGCTCGACGAATGGCTGTACCGCATCAAGGAAGAGCTCGCGGCGCACGACAAGGCCAATCCGGATCGGCTGTCGGCGCCCTTCGCGGTCAATCAGATCGTTCACAAGTCGAACAACCGGCTCGATCAGGACATGGCGCTGTGTGAGAAGCACAAGGTGCCGATGCTGATCACCTCGCTCGGCGCGCGTGAAGAACTCAATCAGGCGGCTCATAACTGGGGCGGCATCGTCTTTCACGACGTCATCAACCAGCGCTTCGCCCGCAAGGCGGTCGAGAAGGGCGCGGATGGTCTCGTACTCGTTGCGGCTGGCGCAGGCGGACACGCCGGCACGGTATCGCCCTTCGCCTTCGTTGCGGAAACGCGGCAGTGGTACGACGGCCCGATCGCATTGTCCGGCTCGATTGCTTCCGGTCGCGCCATCAAGGCGGCGCGCGTGCTCGGCGCCGACTTCGCCTACATCGGCTCGGCGTTCATTGCGACTGACGAAGCCAATGCCGTGCAGGGCTACAAGGACATGATCGCGAGTTCGTCGTCCGAAGATATCGTCTACTCCAACCTGTTCACCGGCGTACACGGCAACTATCTGAAGCCGTCGATCGTGGCTGCGGGTCTGGACCCGGAGGACCTGCCGGTCTCTGATCCGTCCAAGATGAACTTCGGTACGGATGCCAGCGGTGAGCGCGCCAAGCCAAAGGCCTGGAAAGAGATCTGGGGCAGCGGACAGGGCATTGGCAATATCGACAAGGTGCAGCCCGCCGCCGAGCTGATCGCGCGTCTCAAGAAAGAGTACGACGAAGCCATCGATCCGGCGCTGTAAGCGCGCGGACGATATCCGGTATCTGCCCCTCAAGCTGAAGTATGGACGCAAGCTATGCGAGACGACATCGATGCGGTCTTCCAGGTGGATGGGGCAGAGATCATTCCAAGCCGCTATGCGTCGGGTCCGTGGGACCCGACGATGCAGCATGGTTCAGCGCCGACGGCGCTTGTGACATGGATTGCGGAAAATATTCCGACGCCTGCGCCGATGCACATCGCGCGCGTGACGATGGATCTGTTGCGGCCGGTGCCGGTGGCGCCGCTGACTTATGAAACCGAGATCATCCGGCAGGGGCGCAAGATTCAGCTCTGCGCCGTACGCCTGCTAGCGCAGGGCGTCCTGGTCGCCAAAGCTACAGTCTTGAAAATCCGTAGCCTGCCTGAGCCCTTTGATCTGCCGGCGACGGTCGTGAACGAGCCGCTCGACCTGCCGCTGCCGGATACGGTCGACGATGACACCTCGGCGCAATCGACCAGCGGGTTCATCACCGGCATGTCGATGCGCGCGGTGAAGGGAGCGTTTGGCAAGGCCGGCTCCGGCGGCATCTGGTTCCGCGTCAACCGCCCGATCGTGGCCGGGCAGCCCGTCTCGCAAGTGGTCCGCGCCGTGGTGGCCTCGGATTTTTCGAATGGCGTCTCGGCCATGCTCAGCTCGCGGAAGTGGACGTTCCTCAACGCTGATCTGTCCGTATTCCTTTCACGCCCGCCGGTCGGCGAATGGATCCTGGTGCATGCTGACAGTTCCATCAGCGCCGCCGGCCACGGCTCGGCAATGTCCAGGCTGGCGGACGTGACCGGTTATTTCGGCAGGGCTGTCCAAAGCCTGGTCATCGAGAAGCGGCCCGACTGACGGCCCGGCTTCAAGTTTCGGTGGAATATACCGCTTCCCGGTGATTTGAGATTGGAAAAATGTCGTTCTGATTATAATAGTTCTCCACCGTAATTATCGGGCGATAGCCGGACGTAATCTTCAACGCGCTGCGATGGTATAAAAATACCCTCTCGCAACACGCGTGTTGGGACAAGGTCGAAATGGTGGACTATCACAGCGACATGGCTCCCGCGTCCGAGGTGCTGACTGATAGGTCGGGACCGGATGCTTCAGCTGCGGTGAATGTCAGAACGTCTGACCTGGAAACGGTTTCGCCGTGGCACCCTCGGCGGCGACGACAGGCGCGCGCCGCTGCGCGTGCGCTGGCCGAAGCCTCGGCTTTCTTCAAGAGTTCAGAAATCCTGGTGGATGTCGTGATCCCCTATCTCCGGGGCGAGACAATCGCGGCTCCGCTGACCGGGAGTGCGTCCGGACTGTTGTCATTACTCGAAGAGTCGCGCGTCGGAGCGTGGATGCTGTTGCCCAACTCGGGCGAATTCACGGCTTCGGCAGGCTGTAACGTCGCCTTTGGCCTGCCGGTGTCGCGCGCGATGACCTGGGCGGATGTCGAGGCGGCCATCCACCCGTATGATATCGAGAACTGGGCTGCTGCCCGGCGGATGGCGCGGCGCTACGGTGAAGCCTATCGCGGCGAACTCCGAATCCTGTGGCCCGACGGATCCAGTCACTGGATCGAAGTGTCGTATCATGCGGTGCACGATGTCGACGGATCGGTCAGCGCCTTTGTCGGAATTGGCGCTGACGTCACATCACGTAAGGTGTTGGACTACGCCTTGTCGGGTCGGCTCAGCCCGGCGGACGCATTGCCTCGCTCACAACCGCAACCCGAGTTCAGGCGCGAGCCATATGGACCGCAAAAAACGGATGCGCTGGTGCAACTGACAAGCGGCGTGGCGCATGATTTCAACAATCTGCTGACCGCCGTCATGGGCAACCTCGACCTGCTGCGCCGCCGGGTGCCGCAACAGCAAAACGTGTTGCGGCTGATTGATGGCGCCATGCAAGGCGTCGAACGCGGCGCAAATCTGACGCAGCGATTGCTCGCGTTTGCGCGCTTGCAGAATCTCCGACCCGTGCCAGTGGATCTTGCCGAGCTGCTCCGGGAATGCGTTGCAGAGTTAATCGAGACGCTCGCTCCTCAGGTCGTGCTACAGCTTCACCTGTCTGACGGATTGCCGCCAGCCCATGCTGATCCCGTGCAGTTGAGGGCCGCTATCCGAAGCCTCGTACATAATGCACAGGATGCCGTAGGAGTTGCGGGGCAGATCGACATCAGCGTCTCCACTCGCACGATCGATCGTGACCCGGCGCTTGCTATGAACGAATACCTGCTGATCAGCATTCGCGATGATGGCGTTGGCATGGAACCGCCGACCTTGCGCAAAGCTGTCGAGCCGTTCTTCACCACCAAGAAAGTGGGCGCAGGCACCGGATTGGGCTTGTCGATGGTGCATGGCTTTGCTGCGCAGCTTGGCGGAATCTTGCAACTCACGAGCACGCATGGCGAGGGAACAACGGCGACGCTGGTCTTGCCGATCGCACGTCAGGCGCATCAAGAAGTGCGGCCATCGTGCGTCCGGCCTTTTGAGGGGCAAGCTTTGATCCTGCTGGTCGAGGATGACCCGCTTGTCGCCCAGTCGTCCAGCGACATGCTGATCGACCTCGGGCACCGCGTGGTCTGGGTGAGTGATGCACGGGCGGCGGCTGAATTGTTGCGGAGCGATCAGCCGGTCGATCTTTTGATGACGGACTATCTGATGCCCGACATGAACGGGCTTGAGCTTGCAAGCCTGTCGCGTCAGGTTCGCCCCGATCTGCCTGTGATGGTGGTGACAGGCTTTGCTGATATTCCAGCGGAACCGGACTCACAATTGCTTTGGCTGGAGAAGCCATTCAGCCAGCGCGCGTTGTGCAAGCATCTTAATCTGGCGCTGGGCCACCCGCTGTAGGCGCAATGAACCAGCACTGGTTTCGCTGCAGCATTGGTAGTTGATCGTAAGCAAAAGTTGATTGCCTGAGTTTCCATTCGCGATATCCAGTTAAGGGCTGATTAACCCATGCCCATGGTAAGCTTGCGCGTTCGCTGCTGATCTCGACCCAACCGATGCTTGGGAGCCGAATATGGGCCAATCAACGCCGACATCTGTCACCGTCGATGAACTGCGCACACGGGTAGCTCACGCGCTCGAACGCGCGCCGCTGTGCCGCGGCTTGAACTTTGATATCCTGGTCGTTGGGCGGCCTGACGCCTACGCCAACTGGACCGTGAACCTGCACGGCAGCAAGCCAACCGCACTGCTCGAAGCTTACAATATTGTGCACGATATCCAGCAGGCCTATGTCCTTTCGGCCGATGCGTTCGCGCCGTCAGCCATGCAGCCCACTTTGACCTAGGCGATCCGCAGCGTTGCGACGCAGCCTGTGCCGCGTGAATAACGCCGGTTTTGGGACGCGACAGCCCAATGAGGCAGGTTCCCTTCAGCGGAACGTGCGTGATCACGCTCCCGGCACTACCACCACCGGAGAAATCGCATTACGTTACAACGATTGGCGCAGCGATCTGGCGTGCTGCGCTTGTAACGGAGCCCGGTTTGACGCGCATACTTACCATCGGCCTGGCGTTGATCTGCCTGATTGCAGCAAGTGCGATTGCGGGCGTCTATACGCGTGGCTGGCTGTCCGGTGATGATGTGCAGATCGCCGCTGCAAGTTCGCAAGTGATCGAGACGCCGCTTTCCAACAGCGAGGCGAAGCAGGATCGGCTCGCAGTTGCCACGCCGTCGCACGAACCACCTGTCGCTGACGCCGGGCTTCGCAGTGGGCTCGACGACGAACTGGTGGCGGAGCCGCCGATCGATGTACCGATGCTGCCGATGGCGCGGCCAAAGATCGTCGACCATGCGGATGTACACTACTCGTTGCTGAGCGAATCGCAGATCAAGGCGTTGAAGGGACGGTTGAAGCTGACCAGTGCGCAGGAGCGCCACTGGCCGGCCATCGAAACAGCGCTGCGCTCCGTCGCGCGCAAGGTGCATGACGCGCGGCAGAGCAATCAAAGCGATGCGCTTGACGCTGCCGACATCGAGCAATTGCACGTCGCGGCGAAACCGCTGCTGGCGCAATTGCGCGAAGACCAGAAGCGCGAGGTGCGGCAGCTGGCGCGCGTGATCGGCCTCAGCGCCGTCGCCGCGCGCATCTGAAGGTCAGCCGCTGCTAGCCTTTGATCTTGCCGGCTATCTCGGCGATCAGGCGATGCGATTTCAACCGCTCGGCATGATCATAAACATCGGACACGATCATCAGCTCGTCGGCCTGCGTTTCCGCGATCAGCGCCGCCATGCCGGCGCGCACCGTATCTGGCGAGCCGACAATCGAGCGCGCCAGCATAGACATGGCCTGTGCTTTTTCCGCCGGTGACCAATAGGTCTCGATGTCGTCGATCGGCGGCTGGCTCAGCCCGCGCGTGCCACGGAACATATTGGTGAAGGACATCTGCTGCGTGGTGGCGAGGCGTTTTGCTTCAGCATCTGTATCGGCGACGATGATGTTGACGCCGACCATGGCATGGGGCTTCGCCTGCTGCTCGGACGGTTCGAACTGGCTGCGGTATAGCTCCAGCGCCTGCATCAGCTGCTGCGGGGCGAAATGCGACGCGAACGCGTAGGGCAGGCCAAGCGCGGCGGCGAGCTGCGCGCCATAGGTGCTCGAGCCGAGGATCCACAGCGGCACATTGGTGCCGGCGGCGGGCACGGCCTGGATGCGCTGGTTCGGCCCGGCGGGCGCGAGGAAGGCCTGCAGCTCATAGACATCCTGCGGGAAATTATCCGAGTTCTGCAGCGAGCGGCGCAGCGCCCGCATCGTGATCTGGTCAGTCCCCGGCGCGCGGCCAAGGCCCAGGTCGATTCGGCCCGGAAACAGCCGCTCCAGCGTGCCGAATTGCTCGGCGATGACCAAGGGGGCATGGTTTGGCAGCATGATGCCGCCAGCCCCGACTCGAATGCGGCTTGAGCCCGCCGCGATATGGGCGATGGCGACCGAGGTGGCGGCACTGGCAATGCCGATCATGTTGTGATGTTCGGCCACCCAGAAACGGGTGTAGCCCCATTGTTCAGCATGCGCGCAGAGGTCGCGGGCATTATCGAGCGCGCCCTTGGCGTCAGTTGCTTCAGTAACACGCACCAGATCGAGGATAGAAATCGGGATCATGACAGTCTCCAGGCCAGTCTCCTACTTAGGATGCACCTGCATGGATTGCCATGGGTGCGGAGACTGTGCGGACTGCTATCTATTGCGTTGAAAGAGTGGTGCCCCTGGCCGGAATCGATGTTCAAAATTCGTATTCTAACTATTTGACTATATTATAGAAAATCTATGGTTCTTGATTTTATGTATAGAGTTGCGGTCATTTTTATGTATAAGAACAGCCTCGCTTCTGACGATCGGGCGGAAGGCTCATTCATCCCTGCATCCCGCCCGTGGCTGCATAAAGGTTGGTATTCAACCCCCATTTAACGGCCCGTAGAGACGTTTACAGCGGAATTGGTCTTGCTAAGTGGGATCTATGGCTTGAACGCTCTACGGGCTGGAGATGTCTTCCAGCGCCCTCAGGTGCCCCAAGGGGCATGCTTACGCAAGATGCAGGTTAGGTCTCGCAGGAGGCGTCAGAAGTCGACTGGCTCCTCGCCGGGGTCTGATGGGGTTTGCTCCCATTCTGTCATTGCATCCTCATCCCCACCGAACCGCCATTCGAAGAAGTGTCGAAGATTCTTCTTCTCCGATTGCTTTCGAGATGATCTCAAACATCATCTCATCACTGGGTATCGGATACGGCCACTTCCTGTAATCGAGGCCATCTCTAACTAGGGGTACACGCTCTTTCAGGATCTTCTTACACTGTGTCGGCGTCAGTTCCCCTACCTCGTAAGGCTCCTGAACGCTTCTTTCTCGCTGGTCTGTCCACCAGCATCCTGTGATCTCGCTATCGGCTTCACGCATCACTTTGGTCTAGCTCGCATTCGGTCGATTGTTGACTTGCCTACACCGGTGGATCGAACCAGTTCTGCTTTAGAAAACTTGCTTTGGGCGTCTCTGATTAAGAACCAAGCTCGGTCGCTTCGATCTCTGTAGCTGAGATTTTTACGAACTTTGTGTGCTTCGACGGTGGCTTCAAGCAAGGCCTCTGTGCGTGTGCAAGTGAGGATTGTTGCGGGGATGTCGCGGACTATGTCAGCCTTCTTGTAGGCCCTTAAACGATATTCACCATCGACCAGAACGTATTCGTTGCTAGCCGGGTCGCCGTCTATGTCTCGCCAGAGCAGTATAGGATCTAGCGTCCCGTTGTTTCGAAGTGCGACGGATAAGTCTCGAACGTGCGTATCGTCTAGATCGTCTTTCCGAATGACGAAATCATCATGTCGTTTGATCTGCTTGGAGGAGACGGTAGTGGTTATCCGTCCTGCCTTCAGTTCTGTGGTGTCGGTCGTGGTTGTGGGTCTTTCCTTCAGTTTCAAGGTGGTCTTGGTCATGGTCTTCCAGTGTGGGTTTTGAGGTTTCGGGTCCATCAGTTCATGCAGCATTGCTCCAGCCGTGTGCCGCTGCACAAAGCTGATCCAGTTGTGATGATGATACTGATGATGGTGCTGAAGCTGCCTTGGTTACGAAGGCATACTTGAGGGGTATTCAAACCTTACCAGCTAGCTAGAGCTGGCTAGAGCAAGCTTTAAGCTTACCTAGGGTGAACCAAGGGCTGGCCTGTTATCGGACGTGACAATGGATTGCTCCCTTCTCACTAAAGGGTACCGTGATCATTCGCAGATGAAAAAATACATCCCCTGACACACGGGATACGGTCAGGGGATGTCTCGATCGCCCTGTAGGCTTGAGCTTCCATTGGCGGTGTCGAGGGCATACCGATCAAGCATTGTCCTTTGAGCTTTCAGCCTTCGGCAGTCTTGAGAACCTTGTAGACAGCGGCCCGAGAGCAATTCACCTGCTTTGCAATGGCCGTCGCACCTATCCCCTCACGATGCAGTTTCCTAATCATCTGATGGTCTAGGCTGGCTGGCCTGCCTTTGTAGACGCCTTCAGCCTTGGCCTTAGCTATGCCCACTGCTTGTCGATCCTTGATGAATCCTAGCTCCATCTCTGCGACCATCCCTAAGACTGTAAGGATCATTTTTCCCATGGGCCCTGCCGTGCTTACGTCAGGCTCAAGGATGCGGAGCGATGCTCCCTTTGCGTCTAGCTCATGAACGAGGTTCAGAACATCGCGGGTTGACCGGCCAAGTCGATCCAGCTTGACCACAACGAGTACATCACCCGGACGTAGGAAATCGATGACTGTCTGAAGCTCCGAACGTCCTTCACGGCTCTTACCTGAAACCTTCTCACTCCGGATCGTCGTGCAACCCGCAGCCTTGAGCCTTTCTACCTGACTACCGGTGTTCTGGTCTGTTGTGGAAACGCGAGCATAGCCAATCAGCGTCATGTCCAGATCCCTGTCTGCTTACTTTAAGTACACCCTGAGTAGACGCTTGCTGTAGACAGTATTCGTGTCAACTTAGGGTCAATTATGAATAAGTAGACAGTGGCCTTGCTAGGGTCAAGAGTCAAAGTAGACAAAATTTGGTATTCGGCTCTCTCCCTGTGCATTTCGGTGGATCAACGATGACTTGCCACTTGTCGAACGGATCAAGAACGTCATTCCTGTTAGCATTTCGGCGTGTGTTCGATTCTATGTGCAATCACAGGAGGCAAAGAAGTGCACGATGACAAAGTATCCTGAAGCTGGCTACGACATTGAAGAGGTAATCCGGGCGGGGAGTGTCATCGCTGGCGATCTGCCGTGGACACCTGACACCGCGCCCGACATCCGCAGAGCATTTACAATCGCCAACAACTGGCGGGATGCCCACGCCTATCCCATGCGAAGCATCCGCTACTCGATGATGTGGTTCATGCGGCACCACGGCCTTGAGGGCATCACCGCCGCTCGCTTAAAGCGTATGCAAGCTATTCGGCGAAAACTGCGTCGACTTCCTTACCAATTATGCGACCTGCAAGATTTGGGCGGGTGCCGAGTTATCCTTCCCTCTATAGCAGATGTTCGACGTTTAGGAGCATTGGTGCGCGACCGCTCGCGTCACGACATCAGAGCGGAAACCGATTACATCAAGCGCCCGAAGAAAGACGGATATCGCAGTCATCATCTGATGCTGAACTTCCGAGGTCACGGTAAGGCCGTGGTCCATAACCATCGACGGATAGAGTTGCAAATACGCACCCGTCTACAACATTCCTGGGCGACGGCGGTTGAGGCCGTGGGATTGTTTCGAGGCGAAGACTTCAAAGGCAAGCAAGGTAGTGAGGATTGGCTGCGCTTGTTCAAGCTGATGTCTGCTGAATTTGCGATGGCAGAGGACTGTAAAGAATCATCGAATGTTCCGTGTCACGCTGATCGGGTGAAGGAGCTTCGCGAGCTTAACCGTAAGCTAGACGCGTCTGACATGCTGCAGAAGATGAGCCACGCAGTCAGGTGGACTGACATCGCGGTCTCAGCACAGCCAGCCCGTTACTATCTCATCAGGTTCGACAATATGAATAAGCGGGTTGAGGTTGAGCCATACTTCGCTCCACGGTGGGCAATGGAATCGTATGACAATGCTGAGGCCTTGGATAACCAGAGTGGACGAGAGACTGCTAACGTAGTTTTGGTCGAGGCTGACAAGATCGAAGGCCTAAAGGCCGCTTATCCGAACTATTTCGGGGACGTGCAGCTGTTCAAATCACAGCTCAATCGGCTTCTTCAAGGCAAGGAACTCGAGGAGTACACGGTAGCGCCGCAAGAACGAGTGACCGTGAACCGGCCTCACGAGAACCCGGATTTAACTTGGTTCAAGCGGCGGATTCGTTGGAATTAGAGCTAGAAGGGGGCCGCCACCGGGGGCAGTTGCCCATAGTCCCTTATTAATATGCCCAGAAGGATTTTTGCTCAATTTTCCTAGGGGCTATAGGGTGATGCGTTTCCACGCGAGTTCGATGACCTCTCGCTTCGGTCAATCAGTTCGCTCGAACCGTACTTGCGCCGCGTCCCCTGCGTGTGCCTTGGATCATCTTCGCGATGTCGTCTGCAGCTTTCGTATCTCTGAGAGCATCCTTGAAGGTGTGGCGGAGGCAATGTGTGGTTTTAGGTTTAGTTGCCTTCGGGTCTCTAAGCTTAATCCGTTCAAGCCACTTGCTAAGAGCAGCAGATGCGCTGTCAGCACCACCATCACGACCGTAACGAAGGAATACGGGGTCTGTAGGGTTCCTATTTTTGGTTCTTGAATGGAGGATGTTGACAGACGCCTCATCGACAACGGGGATGTCCCGCGCTGTTGATGGGTTCTTTAGCCTTCGGACGCCATTGAAGCGCAGTTTGATGAGCTTACCATCATCTGCGATGTCTCCCACTTCTAAGCCTGATATTTCGGCCAGCCTCGCCCCGGTACAGGCGAGAAGTCTGATGATATCCCGCAGATCCTTTTCATTGGCGATGCGTTTTGCTGGCGATGTTGCAGCTCTGCCTTCGCCGCGATCAGCTTCAAGCGGGCTAGAGGTCAGAATGGTTGCAAATCTCCCCAGTCGATCCCGTCGGCGGTGGTCGTGAATCCCCTGCCATCACAGTGAGGGCACACCTGATCGGCCTGCGTCGGGTCTGACTATTGTCCTCTTGGGGCTGCTTGTCTTGATGGGCTGCGATCAGGCCGGCCCCCTCGCATTCGTCACATCCCAAAATCACCATTGCATCATCTTCCCCAGCTGCCCGGATATTTGCCTCGGGCTATCAGCCTTGCCACACATCACTGCGATTCCCGTGCACATCCGTCTGCGGACATTCTCGGCGGGCCATCGTCAGGGCGTCAAGCGCTCGCCCACCATCGCAGTGAGGCGTCGGAGTGTCACCGGGTCTGGCAATCTTGAAGGGAAGTATGGTGCCCCTGGCCGGAATTGAACCAGCACTCCTTGCGGAACTCGATTTTGAGTCGAGCGCGTCTACCAATTCCGCCACAGGGGCATCCGAGCGTTCAGGTTCCGAACGCTGTGAAGCGGGCGGAATATAGCCGCCTCGCGACTTGGGTCAACTGGAAGGTTGCGGGTTGCCACGAATTAGATGCGGTTGTCGGACAATGCCGCCCGAAGCAGCCGTCCGGACGGGTATGACAGGCGCGTTGGGCACTGGCCGCAATGCCATGTCGCGGCAGGAATTTCGGCGGATATTGCGCAAGGCGTCGCGCACGCCTATGACACGACCAGCAATGGCCAGCCCCGGCTCGAGACTGCCAGCGAGGACGATGTGACCAACGCCAGCCTTAGACGCACCGCGAATCAGGACGCCCGGTCCACTCGCATGGCCGGGCTGGCAATCGGCGGCATTGCGGCGCTGACCCTGATCGGGGCGTGGTATTTTGAACTGATCCTCGGCGATCAAGCCGTGCCCGATGTGCCTGCAACAGCGCTATGCCTATTACCTCGCGGCGCCGCTCGGCTTTGCCCTGGCTTTCGCGGCAGGGCGCGGGGCCGCGCGCGGCGTGCTGATCGGCGCTCTGGTGGTGTTGCTGGTTGCGGCGCTCGCGAATGCGATACTCGGCGGCTTTCATGCCGGGGTCGAATGGGGCTTCTGGCCGGGGCCAAGCACCTGCAGCGGCGGCGAGCTCAATCTCAATCTCGGCGCGGGTGGCCTGCTTGGCCAGCTCGATGCGGTCAAGGTGATCCGCTGCGACGAGGTGCAGTGGCGCTTCCTCGGGCTGTCGCTGGCGGGTTATAACGCGCTGATCTCGCTGCTGATGGCGGCGCTGGCGCTATGGCCGCTGGTCGTGAGCCGCCGCAGCTAGTCGTCGATATCGTCACGACCCTTGCCGTAGACATGCATGATGCCCGGCGTCGCGACGCTGACATAGATGAAGCGGGCGAGGTGATGCGCGCCGACAAAGATCGGGTCGATGTGCAGCGTCAACGCCAGCGCCAGCATGGCGTCCATCGCACCGGGGGCGAAGGCGACCACAGCGTCGCTTGGGTCAGCCTTCAGCACCAGCACGGCGACGCCGACAAACAGCGCTGAAATCACAATCGCCACGCCGAACGAGCCGAGCGCCGCATTGAGATAGCTCAGGATCGTACGTGGCGGCATTTTGCCAAACCGCGAGCCGATCAATGCGCCAATGCCGGCGAGCGCTGCGGCATAGGCCCATTGCGGCAACCCGCCTTCGATCCAGCCGCCGCCATGCAGCACGGCGGAGGTCAGCATCGCACCGAACATCCAGCTCGCCGGAAAGCGGATCAGCTTGAACAGCAGCGACACCGCAAGGGCCGCAGCGGCAAGAATGGCAAGGTCGGGCAGGGTTGCCGGGTCGGCGGGCTTCGGAATGGCGGTCAGGCTCAGCATGCCGGTCGCGGCCAGCAATGCTGGAATGGCGGCGGTCAGGATAATGACGCGGACGATCTGCACCACGGCGATCCCGGGCACGTTGGCATCACGCTCGGTGGCGAGCAACAGCATCTGCGACAGTGCGCCGGGGCTGCCTGCCAACAGCGCCGAGGTGCGATCCCAGCCGTGGAAGCGCTGCAGATAATAGCCGCTGCCCATGGTCGCGCAGAATGTCGCCGCTACCAGCAGGGCGATGCTATCCGGATAATTGGCGATGTTCTTCACCATGATTGGCGTCACCATTGCGCCGAGCGACAGGCCGAGCATCATCAGAATGCCATGGGCGATCGGCATCGGCAGGCCAACAGGCCGGAACGCCACGCCGTAGATCGCGACAGCGATCATTGCGCCGGAGATCAGGCCACCCGGCAGGTGAAACAGATAGAACACCCCGCCGCCGAGGGCGCCGACGATCAGTGTCTCAACGGTGGTGATGGTCTGCTTGATAAACGCGGATGACACTTGCACGGGTCCGGACAGGCTGACGGCAGACCCTCAGAGCGGATCTTCTCCGAGTTATGACAAATCGCCTGCGACGCCACAATGCTGCGCGCACCCTTGGTTATGCAGTGGAGCGAGGGCGGGTAGTCACCACCGCATTACGGCGAATAGGCCAGCACATAATGCGCCGCTATGATGGTGCGTCGATAGTCCATCGATGTACTGGAGAAGCAGCAATGACGTCAGGCAATAGGTGTATCGTGTCGTTTGCCGCGCTGGCAGTTGCGGCGCTGGTTATGACGGCATCGGCTCAGGCGCTGACCATGTCGGAATGCAGCGCCAAATATAAGGCCGCGCAGGGCGCAGGCTCGCTCAAGGGGCAGTCGTGGAACGAGTTTCGTAAGGCGGAATGCGCCGCGTCGACGAGCGATGCCGCCGCCAAGCCAGCACCCGCGTCCACAGTTGCGACCACGGCGACGCCTGCAGCCGTTGCCGCAGCAGGGCCAGCGAAATTCCCGACGGCGGTCGATGCGAAATACGCCAAGGAGAAGCCGGGCAAGGCGCGCCTGAAAACCTGCGCCGATCAATATCGCGCCAACAAGGCCGCGAATGGCAACGGCGGGTTGAAGTGGATCGAGAAGGGCGGCGGCTATTACAGCCAGTGCAGCAAGCGGCTGAAAGGCAGCACCTCCGCGTGATGCAAACGGTGGATTGACCGCAGATCACAACAGGCTGGCACAACCTGTGTCGGCCTCGCGTCCTGTATGGGTTTGATTCGCACATACGGCGACCGGCAGGGACCATCGGCCATGTCACTGGATTGTTGACGATACCTGGTGAGGTATCGCGTCAGGACGCCTGTATTTCCAGAGAGGCATTTTGGCGAATTCCGGCTAAGCTGTCGTCAGCGAAGCAAAAGCGCCGTACGAAGCGCTGCCAAGAGGCTGATACGCACGATGTTGACTGGACTACAGGGAGTGCTTGGCCTCGCCTCGGGATTACTTGTCGGCTTTTCGCTTGGCCTGATTGGCGGCGGCGGGTCGATCCTGGCGGTGCCGCTGATGGTTTATGTTGTTGGCGTCAAGGAACCTCATCTCGCAATTGGCACCAGCGCGGTCGCGGTGGCGACCAACGCGGCGATCAATCTTGTCAGCCATAGCCGCTCCGGCAATGTGAACTGGTCATGTGGGCTGATCTTCGCGCTGACAGGCGTTGCCGGGGCCGCGATCGGGTCCCATCTCGGCAAGCTGGTCGATGGTCAACAGCTGCTGTTTCTGTTTGCCCTTCTGATGCTGGTGATTGCCGCATTGATGCTCAAACAGCGTCATCGAATAGCCGTGCCGGAGATCGACATTACGCGCGGCAACGCCGTGGCGGTCGTCGGGCTTGGCCTGACGACGGGCGTGGTGGCGGGTTTCTTCGGAATCGGCGGAGGCTTTCTGATTGTGCCGGCGCTGATCTTGGCGACCCGCATGTCAATCGGTACGGCTGTCGGCACCTCGCTGATTGCGGTTACGGCTTTCGGCGTTACAACGGCGGCAAGCTACGCCTGGTCGGGATTGGTGCTATGGCCTCTGGCAGCGGTTTTTATTCCGGGTGGGGTTGTTGGCGGGTTGCTCGGCGCGGCGCTGTCGCGCCATCTGGCTGGGAAACGCGGCACGCTCGATCTGGTGTTTGCTGTAACAATAACGGCGGTGGCGCTGTATATGCTGGCCCGCACCAGCGGCTTGTTCTAGAAGCAGGCTCTCGCGCCTGGAGGTTCTGATGGAAGTTCGCCGCGGTATTTTGACTGCTGATCTCACCCGCCGTTCGGTGCTCGGCCTTGCTGTGGGTGTTGCAGCATCCGCCGTCGCGATGCGTTACGGGTGGGCAGCCTCCAGCGATGGCGACCTCGATGAGGATGTGCTGTCGGAAGGCGCGGTACTGCGCGATCCTGACGTTCCCGTGCTCGGCAACCCTGATGGCGATATCACCATTGTCGAGTTTTCCGACTATCAGTGCAGTTACTGCCGCAAGGTCGAGCCTGATCTGGCCGATGTCGTGCGGGAGGATGGCAAGGTGCGGCTCATTGTGAAGGATTGGCCGATCCTCGGACCAGCGTCCATCATCGCCGCCAAATTCGCGCTCGCGTCGAAGTATCAGAATAAATATGCCGAGGCGCACCGCGCCCTGCTGCATGCACCGGGCAAGCTGACGGAAGCGTCGGCAAAAAAGGCTCTGGCGAATGCCTCGATAGATGTTGATCGCGCCATTGCTGACATGGAGAAGAATAACGCGAGGATTTCCGCGCTGCTGAAGCGCGCCAATGATCAGGCGACAGCTTTCGGCTTCAATGGCACGCCATCGTTCATCATCGGAAAATTCAGGGTGCCCGGGCCATTGTCCAAGGAGCACTTCAAGCTGGCGCTGGCCGATGCCCGCAAGGCCGCCGCGAAGCAGTAGGCCGGGCCACTACGATGCGAGCGGCCGCTCTGTTGTGGGGTTTCGTCAGGCTAGCCCGACGACAGCCGGTTCCAATCATCGCGGGTGCGCGTCTTGAGCGCTTCCCACTTTTGTGCCGCGACATCCCAATTCACCAGAGGCCGCCGTTCGTTGATTGTCTGCGTCTCGGAATTGGGCGCGGGCGTCGACATGGTATCGTTGACGTAAGCCGCCATCACTGTGAGGGCGATGCCGATGATAAGGCCGCTCAGAAATCGCATGTGATGCTCCAGAGTGATTTCGCGCTCTTGCCTACCCGATAAAGGTTCTAACCGGTAAAAGTTCCCTTGCAACCGTGTGCGCGGGAACGGGGCATTGGCACGTCTCGGTGCTTTGTTTGGTTCCGCAGTCGTGATAGCTTGCCGCAGGGAGCTGACATGGGCGGATATGCGAGCAAGCGTTTGATCGGGAGGGTGACATCATTTGTCGCCGCCTATGCGCTTGTGTTGCAGATTGTCCTGGCGAGCTTTGTGCTTGCTACCATGTCGGCTGGGCCTGCCATGGCGATGGAAATCTGCAGTCCCAGCATGCTCTACGGGGTTGCGACGGGCGACGCAGACAAATCCCCAAGTGGTCCGGCGTCGCATTGTCCGGTCTGCGTGGTCGCACATTCGCCTGCTGTACCGGCGCCTGATGCGCTGACCTGCCTCACGCGCGACAGTTTCCGCTTCACCTATCGTTCTGTGCCTGTTCAGCGGGTTGATCTTGCCCGCGCCGAGACCCCGCACCAGCCACGCGCGCCTCCTCAGATCGGCTGACTATCCACGCTGCCCGCAGCGTCGACACGCACCGGAATCTACTGAGGTTATTGCCATGTTTTATATCCCCCTGCGGGTGCGGAGCGTTTTGCTCGCATCCGTCAGTCTGCTTGCAACGAGTGGACTGCAGGCGCAGGACGCCGCCGCGCCCGCGACCCACGTTCTGCCGTCGATCGACGTTCTGGCGGATGCGCCCGGGCCACTCACTGTCTTGACAGCGCAGCAGGCGCTGCGCGAGATCCAGCGCACCCCGGGCGGCTGTTGCGCTGGTGACGGCCGATGCCTGGCGAACTGCACCGTTTCGAGCACCGTCAAGGACATGCTCGACTATGTGCCGGGCGTATTCGCGCAGCCGAAATGGGGCGACGACACGCGGCTGTCGATCCGCGGCTCGAGCCTGTCGCGCAACTTCCATCTGCGCGGCGTGCAGCTCTATATGGACGGCATCCCGATCAACACCGCGGATGGCTACGGCGATTTCCAGGAGATCGACCCGACCGCCTATCAATATGTCGAGGTGTTCAAGGGCGGCAACGCGCTGCGGTTCGGCGCCAATTCGCTCGGCGGCGCGATCAATTTCGTCACCGCCACGGGCCGCGATCCGTGCCGGCGAACAGCGTCAGCGTTGATCTTGGCGCATTCGGCTTCCGCCGGCTGCAAGCCAGCGCAGGCGGTGCAGAATGGCCCGTGGGACGGCTTCATCACTGCATCGACGCAGGCCGCCGACGGCTATCGCGACCACAGCTATGGCGAGGCGACGCGGCGTGAGCGGCAATGTCGGCTACCAGCTTCTCGCCGGATTTCGAGACGCGGTTCTATCTCAACGCCAATCACGTGCGGCAGCGCATTCCCGGATCGGTGACCAAGATCATCCGCGCTGAACACGCCGGAGGCGGCAGCGCCGAATAACGTGGCGCTCGACCAGCAGCGCAATATCGACACCGTGCGGCTCGCCAACAAGACGACGATCCGGCTCGACAACACGACCATCGAGTTCGGCGTGTTCGGCGTCGATCGCCACCTGATGCACCCGATCTTCCAGTGGCTCGACTATCGCTATCAGGACTACGGCGTTGCTTCGCCCGGGCAACGGATGATCGCGAGCATCGGCGGCTTTCGCAACGTGCTTGTCGCCGGCGTCAACGTGCTCAATGGCCGGATCGACAACAAGCAGTATCAGCAACATCGGCGGGCAGAAAGGTGCGCTGGCCTCGTCGTCGATCGATCGCTCGAAGAACATCTCGGTCTATCTCGAGAACTCGTTCTATGTCGTGCCCAGCGTCGCCGTCATCGCGCGGCACGCAGTTCCTGCACGCCACGCGCAAGCGCGCAGGATCGCTTCCTCAACGACGGCGATCAGTCCGGCGCGACGTCGTTTGATCTGTGGAGCCCGAAGGTCGGACTGCTGTGGAATATCGATCCGACCTGGCAGGCCTATGCCAATGTGTCGCGCAGCGCCGAGGTGCCGAGCTTTGGCGAGAGCGTTTCGGGGGCCGGGCTACCGAGCATTCCGTTCACCGCATCCGGCCGCAGCGCGCAACGACCTATGAAGATCGGCACGCGTGGCCGGCGGCCTGATCTGACTTGGGAACTGACCGGCTATCGTGCCGAAATCACGCGACGAGCTGCTGTGCCTCTACAGCGCGTTCGGCAATTGCAACGTCACCAATGCCGATCGCACGGTGCATCAGGGCATCGAGGCCGGTCTCGGCATCGCCGTGCTGAAGGGCACTGTTCACGCGGGCGGGCGGCAGCCGGACCGGCTGTGGCTCAACGTGGCCTACACGTTGAACGACTTCCGCTTCGACAATGACGCTGTCTTTGGCAACAACGTGCTGCCTGGCGCGCCGCGGCACTATCTGCGCGGTGAAGTTGCTCTACAAGCATCCCAACGGCTTCTATCATCGGCCCGAATGTCGAATGGGTGCCGCAGGCCTATTACGTCGACAGCGCCAACACGCTGAAGACCGAAGCCTATGCGATCTACGGGCTCAAGGCCGGTTTCGACAATGGCGGGACATACTCCGGCTATATCGAGGCGCGCAACATCGCCAATACGGCCTACATCGCCTCAACCAGCATCATCGACCGCGCCAATGCGAGCTCAACACTGTTTGAGCCGGGGCACTGGCCGCGCGGTCTATGCCGGCGTCAAGGTCAGGTGGTAGGCTGATCGCCTTGGCCGGAAGCTTGACACATGCATGATGCGGCGGACGACATCATCGCGCTCTATCAGCGCCATGCCCGTGCCTTCGCCACCGCGCGGGCGGGGGCTCCGGGCCAAGGGTTGATGGAGGCGCAATGGCTGCAACGTTTTTGCGACGTGGCAGGGCCGTCCGGCGACATTCTTGATATCGGCTGCGGCATGGCGCAGCCGATATCGCAATATTTCATCGCGCGTGGCTATCGCGTGACGGGTGTGGATTCATCGCCGGACCTGATCGCGATGTGCCGGTCGCAGTTCCCCGATCAACGCTGGCTGGTCGCCGATATGCGCGGGCTCGATCTTGCCGCTACATTCAACGGCGTGCTTGCCTGGGACAGTTTCTTCCACCTCACGCCAGATCATCAGCGCGCGATGTTTGCCCGCTTCGCGAAACTGGCGGCGCCAGGAGCGGCGCTGATGTTTACGAGCGGACCGGCAAATGGCGTTGCGATGGGCGTGTTTGAAGGCGATCTGCTGTATCACGCCAGCCTCGCACCGGAGGCCTATCGCATCCTGCTGGCGACGCATGGTTTCGAGGTGATCGCGCATCGCGCCGAAGACCCTGACTGCGGCGGCCGCACCGTATGGCTGGCGAAACGGCAAGCTGCCTAGACCGCGATACCGTAGGCGTCGAGGCCTCCTTTCAGGCGCGCCATCTCGGAAGAGCCGTCTGCCGGTGTATTTGTAGTCATAATGGTATTTCGGGATTGGATGTCTGCTCGCGAAAAGTTTTTTGGCTAGTGTACAAACATGTTTGTACACTAGCGCTATGTCTTACTCGTATGAAACGCGCTGGCGAGTGTTGGCGACATGTGTCGTCGCGCTGCTCCTCATCACGCTGGATAATTCGATTCTCTACACGGCCTTGCCGACGCTGACCCGCGAACTTGGGGCTACGCCGAGCGAGATCTTGTGGATTATCAATGCCTATCCGCTGGTCATGTCCGGGCTATTGCTTGGCGCCGGCACGCTGGGAGACCGGCTCGGTCACCACAAGCTGCTGTTGTGGGGGCTGGTCATCTTTGGCGCTGCATCGCTAACGGCGGCCTTTGCGCCCTCCGCCTCGGTGCTGATCGGGGCCAGGGCATTACTCGGCGTGGGCGCTGCGGTCATGATGCCGGCAACGCTGGCGCTGATCCGCACGAGTTTCCAGGAGGAGCGCGAGCGCACCTTTGCTATCGCTGTCTGGGGGGCGATGTCCCTGGTCGGTTTCGGCCTCGGGCCGATCCTGTCGGGCTTGCTGTTGACCTGGTTCTGGTGGGGCTCGGTGTTCTTGATAAATGTGCCTGTGGTGATTGTCAGCTTGGTCGCGGTTGCGCTCTATGCGCCGAAAGTCGAGCCGGATGTTAGCAAGTCCTGGGATGTGGGCTCGACGGTCATGGCCCTGTTCGCCGTCGGTGGACTGGTTCTTGCCATCAAGGAGAGCGTCAATCCCTTGGCGGGATGGTGGCTGCCGCTCGCGGCGCTTGCGGTCAGCGTCATCTCCAGCTTCCTTTTTGTCAGGCGGCAAGGTCGGCTTGCCGAGCCAGCGCTCGATTTTACGCTGTTCCGCAATCCTGCGCTGGCGGCCGGCGTCATCGCAGCGGCAGTTGAGGTGTTCGGCTTCTCCGGGTTGCAACTGGCCACCAGCCAGCGGTTTCAGCTGGTCTCTGGCTTTTCGCCAACGGAAGCAGGCTTGCTTGTTTCCATGATAATCTTGGGCGCCATTCCGACGTCGCTGATCGGCGGCACCTTCCTGCACAAGCTGGGTCTTCAGGTCCTGATTTCCGGTGGCCTCGTGGTGGCAGCCCTTGCGTCGGTGGGAGTAGCGCTTAGTCTTCCCCTTGGCGTGCACTGGGTTGCTGTCAGCATCCTGATAATGGGGCTCGGACTGGGGGCCTCCATCGCGGTTACCTCGACCGCCATCATGGGCAATACACCCGCGGCACGGGCCGGCACGGCTGCCTCGGTAGAAGAAATTTCCTTCGAGTTCGGAGCTCTGCTCGCGGTAGCCCTGCTCGGAAGCCTGCTCGCGGCCGGCTATAGCTACGGCCTGATCCTGCCAGTCGGCGCACCCGATGCCGCCCGCTCGAGCCTCACTGAGGCGCTGTCCCTAGCAGCGGAAGGACCGCAAGGTAATGCGTTGCGCGCAGCCGCAGTGGCGGCGTTTGACCGGTCCTACGTCGTGGTCATGTATGTTGTGGCCGGAATTTTCACCCTCGGCGCGCTCGTGACAGGTCTGTTGCTCCGAGGCTATGGTCCGGGGTCACGATCCGCCCTGTACCCTCACTGAGTTGAACATGAAGTCCAACAACCGTGTGCGAATCCTGGAGGCCGTTATCGCCATCATCGAGCGAGACGGCCTGACCGCTGTCACCTTTGATGCGGTCGCGGCAGAAACAGGCATCACACGCGGCGGCTTGATCTACCATTTTCGATCACGCGACGAGCTTGTCACAGCGACACACGAGTTCCAGGCGGAACGTTGGAGGCTGCAGATCGAGGAACTGGCTGCACGGAGAACCAACGGCGATTTACAATTAGCGTACATACTGAGTGGCGGCGCAGGCGCAACCCGTGCGGATATCGTGCTGATGCTGGACAGTGTTCACAGCCCGGAACATGCGCGGCTGTGGTCGGAGGTACGCGGCAAGGCTGCTCCTGCCGTGCCAACTCATGACGATCAGAAGTCGATGGCGCGGTTTATCGCGGGTCTCGCGTCAGACGGTCTCTGGTTGATGGATGCATTGGATCCGGACGGTGTTCCTGACGACATCAAGAGGCGTGTTCTTGAAGCCTTGATCGAGCTGAGCAATCGTGGGCCAGACTGATCGACATTCCCCACAGCAGCTAGTGCAGGCGGGGCTTGCGCAGGTAGCGCGTGCGATCGTCAGATTTTAGCTTCACGTTGAAGGTGTTGCCGCCGCGGTGCAGGATCAGATTGACCTCGACGCCAGCCGGGCCGCTCGCCCACAGGCGCTGATAGAAATCACCGAGATCATGCACCGGACGCCCGTTGATGCCGAGAATGATGTCGCCGGTCTGCATGTCGGCTCGGGCTGCCGGGCTGCGCGGGGCGATGCCGACCAGTACGACACGGCCATCGAGTTCGGTCGCATAGGCCCCGAGCCAGGGGCGTGGCGGGCGCGTGATCCAGCCATTGCGCCTGATGTCGCTGAGCAATGGCGGCAGCAGGTTGATCGGCACATTCATGTTGAGCTGCGACACCGAGCCGTTGTTTTCTCGCTCGATCTGCAACGACCCGAGCCCGACCAGCTCTCCGGTGCCGGAGATCAGCGCGGCGCCACCCCAGTTCGGATGCGATGGGGTGGTGAAGATCGCATCGGAGATGAAATACTCCCAGTAGCCCGCGAAGTCCTCGCGCGTGAAGACGCGCGTTGCGATGGAGCGGCTGCGTCCGCCAGCCCCGCCGACAATGACCTCGTCATTGGGCAGCAAACTATCGGAGTCGCCGATGGTGATCGGCTGAATGTCGAGATTGGCGAGGGTTTGCACGAGGCCAAACCCGCTTTCCTGATCCATGCCGAGAACGAATCCTTCGATCACCTGGCCGTCGCCGAGATGAACCCACACGGTCTCAGCCTCGGCGATTAGGTAGCCGATGGTGAGGATAAGGCCTTTGTCGATCAACACACCGTTGCCGCTGCGGTCCACGCCGAGCGTTTCCGCCGTATAGGCGTCGGGAGGGATTGTGCAATGGATGACGACGACGGATGACAGCGCGCGTTCAAGGTCGAAGTGATAGTCCTGGATCTTCGGTTGCGACGCCGCTGGAACCTTCCAACTCACATGCGAGGTCATGCCGTTGCTCCGAAGAGGATGTCGCGACGATTCCAATTTGTCTGAAGCGGAGATCACCCATGCGAACGAGGAGATAATCATATCAGCGGCTGCTGCGGGATCGCTTAAACAGCCCGTGATTGGCGACCGGGCTCGCAGCATTTCAGCTGTGCTGCTTAAGCCCGGGTTTATTCGATGGCGAGAGATCGCTCGCGCTTGGCCGACAACGTCAGCCGAGTAGCCCGGCCAATCAGGCGCGTGGTATCATGAGGTGAGCAACTGCGCAGCGAAGAGATAGCGCCCGGTCCGCTATGGGTCGAGTTCGGTATCCCAATAGAGATAGTCGAGCCAGCTTTCGTGCAGGTGGTTCGGCGGGAACAGCCGGCCATTACGGTGAAGCTGATGAACGGTTGGCGTATAGGGCGTTTGCCTCGGGAACATGCGCGCCTGCTGCGGCGTCAGATTACCCTTGCGCAGGTTGCAGGGCGAGCAGGCGGCGACGACATTTTCCCAGGTGGTCTGTCCGCCCTTGGAGCGAGGGATAACGTGGTCAAACGTCAGTTCCTCATGCGCAGAACAATATTGGCAAACAAAGCGGTCGCGCAGGAAAACGTTGAACCGGGTGAAGGCGGGTTGAGTAGTCGGTTGAATGAAGGACTTGAGCGAAACCACACTCGGCAGCCTCATCTCGAACGACGGGCTGTGAACTGCGTGCTCGTAGTGTTCGACGATATTGACGCGGTCGAGGAACACGGCTTTCACGGCGTCCTGCCATGACCATAGTGACAATGGATAGTAACTCAACGGACGGAAGTCCGCGTTGAGTACGAGAACGGGCCAACCACCCTGCGAGACGTGCGCGTTCAACTAACGCTCCTGACTCCATGCTGCGAAGCAACTTGTGCTGATATACTATCGCTTCCGTGACGCTGTTGTGAAGGGCGTCTATTGGTTTTCCCATTCCGACTGCCGGGGGTCTTTGCAGGATTGATGCATTGTAAGACCTGTTTGCCTGGATCGGGGGAGGGGCCGAACGACAGCATCTGCCCCTGGGCGGGCGATACGGTTCCCTGCACGTCGAATGATAGCAGCGCGCAACAGCGTCAGCGCCATGAGCCTCTCACCGTGAGGGCGCGATCGAGCAGCGGCACGAGGCCTTGAAAGGTGCGAGGGCTGATGTCCATCGCGAGCCAACAGCTATCGGGCGGTTTTCCTTACCCTCGTTGGTCGTACTGCCGGAGTAGCAATTGGCGCCGGATCTGGTTTCGCGACCTCCGCAATGACCCCGTCGCGACTCTTGATCGCCTTGTAGTAGGCCCACCACAGATGAGCCGCCGCGCCGCGCAGCGGACGCCAGGGTTCCGCCAGCGTCGCCATGCTCTTGGCCGTCGGACGACTGTCGAGACCAAGGCCAACCTTGAT
This sequence comes from uncultured Alphaproteobacteria bacterium, assembly GCA_963717905.1. GTDB lineage: Bacteria > Pseudomonadota > Alphaproteobacteria > Rhizobiales > Xanthobacteraceae > Tardiphaga. Next base: position 40,420 of record CAVQXM010000006.1, on the reverse strand, counting down.
GGCTTCCTGCACCGCAAGGTCGCCGGCGGGCCATGCGTCGCCATGGCCAAGGCAGAACAGCAGGTAGACGTCCGCCGTCCACGGGCCGACGCCGTGCAGGCTGGTGAGCATGGCGTGGGCGGCGTCAGCGTCGCAATCCGCCAGGGCATTGAGATCGAGGCGGGCTGCGGCGAGTTCAGCGGCGATGGCCTTCAGCGTCTTGATCTTGGCGGCGGACAGTCCAAGTCGGCCGAGCCGGTCTGTGCGCGCACGCCGGATCCGGTCATGGTGAAACGGATCGTAGGCGTCTGCGACGCGTCGCCAGATCGCCGCCGCCGCTGAAACGGACAGTTGCTGGCCGCAGATGATCGCAGCAAGTCCGGCAAAGCCGGGCTCCCGTCGCCGCAACGCCGGCATCCCGGCGATCTCAAGCACAGGCTTCAACCGCTTGTCCTGGGTTACAAGCGTTTGGATCGCATGTTCTAGATCGGCTTGGCACGTGAGGTGGGTGATCATTGCCCAAGCAGGGGATCATGACCCGTCGTGCAGGTCAATTGTGGTCGCGTCTCGCAGGATCAAACGCCTGGCGCGGTATCGCGAATGCGGACGTGCGAGCGGCGCGATGGAAATTTGAGCTGTGAAAACAGCATGGTCCCTTCGTGACTTCTTAACGCCGGCTGTGCCAATGATGGTTCTCGCGAGGATGAGCCAGATGTCATCAACTTTGCGCCGGCCGCGATCGCCGCGGAAGCGCACCCCATCAAAGCCGGTGGACGCCGCCACGACAGCCGTGGCTACAACGCCGCGGGCCGCGAAGCCCGAAGCTGTGAAATCCAAAGCCGTAAAGTCCAAAGCCGTAAAGCCCAGAGCTTTGACGCCGAAGGCCGGCCCGCCAACAGCGTCCAAGTCCAGGACGCCTATGAAGACGACGCCCGTCAAGACGACGCGTGCGAGATCGGCTCCGCGTCGATCGGCAGACGAGGCGATGGTTGCGACAGCGCTGGCGATGTTCGCGCATGAGGTGCGAACGCCGCTGACGGGCATTCTTGCTGTGGCGGATCTGCTGGCGACCTCGGATCTGGCGCCGCGCGAACAGCGTTGGGTCGAGACCATCAAGGCCGGGGCAGAGCATCTGGCGAATCTCGCCAACCTGTTTGTCGATGCGGCGCGCAGTCGCCGCGAGGTGCTGGAAGCGCGTCGCGACTTCTTCGACCTGCATGTGCTGGCGCGCAATGTCGGCAATTCATTGGCCGGGCGGGCTGCGGCCAAGGGGCTACAGGCAGTCGTCGATATCTCGCCAACGCTGCCGACATTCGTCGTGGGCGATCCTGTACGGCTGCGCGCAGCCCTGGAAAACCTGGTCGACAACGCCGTCAAGTTCACCGACAGCGGCAATATCGTCATGAAGATGTCGGCGCGCCGGGCCGCGGGGGGGCGCCATGCGATTGTGTTCAAGATCTCCGATAGCGGCATTGGCTTGACGGTCGCCGAGATCCGCAACCTTTTTCACCCTTTCTCGCAGGCCAACGTCACCATTGCCTCCAGGTTTGGCGGCGCCGGGCTTGGCCTGTCCTCCGTGCGGCAGTTGGCGCAGGCGATGGGCGGCGATGTCGAGGTGACGCCGCGAACCGGCGGCGGCGCTGTGTTTGCGCTGACGGTGGTGGTCGAGCGTGCGGTTGAGTCCGCGACTGCTAAGACCTCGCCGTACCTGCAACTGAATTCCGATCACGCCCAGCGGATCCTGAGCGTGGAAGACAATCCCTTTGGCCGCGTCGTGCTGAACGCGATCCTGACTGAACTCGGCTATCATACGGAGTTCGTCGGCCACGGCGAGGATGTCGTCGACCGCTTGGCGCAGGGCCGCTTCGACGCCGTGCTGATGGACATGGTGCTGCCGGGCATCAGTGGCGTGGAAGCCATTCGCCGGGTTCGGGCGTTGAAGTCCGACCTGCGCGCGATACCGATCGTCGGGATTTCCGGTCGCAATGAAGACGAGGCTGCCGCCCGCAAGGCTGGCGCGAATGGTTTCCTTATGAAGCCGGTGTCACCACGCGCGCTAGCGATTGCGCTTCTTGAAGCGAGCGACCCTCGGGCAGCCGGGACTTGATGATGGCGGCGTTGAGCTCGCCGCCCAGCACGAAAATGCCGGCAATCGCATACAGGAAGACCAGTGCGATGATGACCGACGCCAGCCCCGCATACATCGTGACGTAGTTGGCCGCGAAACGCGCCAGATACATGCCGAAGCCGATACAGGCGGCCAGCGATGCGATCAGCGTGAACAGGATGCCGGGCAGGATCTGCGCGAAGTTGCGCCGACCGGCCGGGAGCCAGGCGTGCAGGATCAGCAGGGCAACCGCCAGGGTCGTGACGCTGATGCTGTAGCGGATCAACGTCAGCATGCTTTCGTTGGTTTCAATAACGACGGGTATGTAGCGCCGCGCGGTTTCCATCAGCAGCGGCCCGAGCACCAGCAGGAAGGCGATCGCCAGCGCTGCGAACGCCGCGACGAGGGTGTAGCCGATCGATTCCAGGCGCAACCAGTACCAGGGGCGGGTTTCGACCACGGCATAGGCGCGATTGAGGGCGACCCGCAGCGCTTCCACGCCGTTGGAGGCAAAATAGACAGCAAGAACCGCGCCGACCGTCAGGGCGTCGCCGCGTGTGGTTGTCAGGACGTCGTGGATGACGCCGGTCAGCGTGCCGGCAACCTGTTCGGGCCAGATCTGCAACATCAGGTTGGCAGCCTGGTCGGCCAGGTCTTTCGACCCGAAGAAACCGGCCAGTGAGGTCAATACGATCAGAAACGGAAATAGCGCCATCAAAAGCGACAGCGTGATGTGGCTGGCGATCGCCCATCCATCATCCGTTAAGAAGGTATTATAGGCGTCGTACCCGATATTCCAGACTTGGCGGACCTGATGCACGATGTTTCCGTTCGGCTCAACGCGGACAACTGCGCCCTTAGGCTACCATTTGAATAGTTATGCGAAACAGTAATGGTGCTGCGCACACCTCATTTTTGCGTGGGTGATGGCGGAGCTGCAAATGGGGTGGTATGTAGCCGGACATGACATCGTTTATGAGCAATTTCGTGCTGCCGATTGCCGTTGGTGCGGTGACCATCGCCCTGCTGCTCGGTCTCTTCAACATGATGCGCGGTGGGTCCCCCAATCGGTCACAGTCGTTGATGCGCTGGCGCGTGGGACTGCAGTTCTTCGCTATTGTGCTGACGATGCTGACCATTTGGCTGATGGGTCGCTAGCCGACCCGTGATGAAAGTGTCCCGATGGTAGTTCTGAACAAAATCTATACGCGTACTGGCGATGACGGCACAACGGCGCTTGGCAGCGGCGAGCGCCGTCTCAAGCACGATCTGCGCGTGGCGTCGTATGGGACGGTCGATGAGACTAATGCGCAAATCGGCGTGATCCGGCTGTATACGGCGGCGGAGCCTGCGCTTGATGCTATGCTTGCGAAGATTCAGAACGACCTGTTCGATCTCGGCGCAGATCTGGCGGTACCAGAGCGCCAGGGCAAGGCTGAGCGCCTCCGCGTGTTGGATACACAGGTCGAGCGGCTAGAACGCGACATCGACGCAATCAATGCCAATCTGGCGCCGCTCAACTCATTTATCCTGCCTGGCGGAACGCCCGCAGCGGCGCATATGCATGTCGCCCGCACGATCTGCCGGCGGGCGGAACGGATGATGGTAGAACTTGCTGGCAGGCCCGGTGAAGTGGTCGGGGCGCCAGCTATCAAGTATATGAACCGACTATCTGATTTTCTGTTTGTTGCTAGTCGTGCGGCGAACGGAAATGGCGGCGGCGACGTGCTCTGGGTTCCAGGAGGGAACGCCTAATCTACTGAAGTTTTTGGTGTTCTCGCGTTGACCGAACATAACGAGGGCTTTAGGTTCCGCGCCAAGCTCGTATATTAATGGAAGAAACCACACGGAAGAGGGTCGATGAAGGTTCTGGTGCCGGTAAAGCGGGTTGTAGACTACAACGTCAAGGTTCGCGTGAAGAGCGACGGATCGGGCGTGGAACTCTCCAACGTCAAAATGTCGATGAATCCGTTCGACGAAATCGCTGTCGAGGAAGCGCTCCGGTTGAAGGAAGCTGGCAAGGCCACTGAGGTCGTTGTCGTCTCCATCGGTCCGGCGCAGGCATCCGAGACTCTCCGTACGGGTCTCGCCATGGGCGCCGATCGTGGCATCCTGGTAAAGGCAGAGGGTGCGGTTGAGCCGCTCGCCGTCGCCAAAATTCTGAAGGCTGTCATCGCCGAAGAGAACCCGGGTCTTGTCATCCTCGGCAAGCAGGCGATCGACGACGACAGCAACCAGACCGGCCAGATGCTGGCTGCGCTGCTCGGTTGGGGTCAGGCGACCTTCGCCTCGAAGCTTGAAGTCGATGGCGCGAACTTCACCGTCACGCGTGAAGTCGACGGCGGCCTGCAGACCATCAAGCTGCAGGGCCCGGCGGTCGTCACCACCGACCTCCGTCTCAACGAGCCGCGCTACGCGAGCTTGCCGAACATCATGAAGGCGAAGAAGAAGCCGATCGATGAGAAGACGGCGGAAGGTTACGGCGTTGATCTGACGCCGCGGCTCGAAGTGCTGAAAACCACTGAACCCGGTGGTCGCAAGGCTGGCGTCAAGGTCAAGGACGTCGCCGAGCTTGTTTCGAAACTCAAGACCGAAGCCGGGGTGCTCTGATGGCTACGCTTCTTATCGCAGAACACGAACACGAGATCCTCAAGGACTCGACCAACAAGGCGCTGACTGCGGCTGCGGCCCTCGGCGCTGAGGTGCATGTGCTGGTCGCCGGTGGCGGCGAGGGCACCAAGGCTGCTGCCGAAGCTGCGGCGAAGCTTGCTGGCGTCGCCAAGGTGCTGGTCGTCGAGGGCGATGCCTATGCGCATGACCTCGCCGAGCCGCTTGCCGATCTGCTGGTGTCGCTTGCGCCGAACTATGACGCCTTCGTCGCTCCGGCGACGTCGCGCTTCAAGAACGTCATGCCGCGCCTTGCTGCGCTGCTCGACGTGATGCAGGTGTCGGAAATCATCAAGGTCATTTCGCCCGATACGTTCGAGCGGCCGATCTATGCCGGCAACGCGATCCAGACGGTCAAGTCGACCGACGCCAAGAAGGTCATCACCGTTCGCACATCGACCTTTGCCGCAGCAGGCGAAGGCGGCAGTGCAGCGATCGAGTCCGTGGCGGCTGTTGCTGACCCGGCGCTCTCGACTTTCGTCGGCGAAGAAGTCGCCAAGAGCGATCGTCCGGAGCTGACCTCGGCGAAGATCATCGTGTCTGGTGGCCGTGCCATGCAGAGCCGCGAGAACTTCGCCCAGTACATCGAACCGCTGGCTGACAAGCTGGGCGCAGGCGTCGGCGCATCGCGCGCGGCGGTTGACGCTGGCTACGCGCCGAACGACTGGCAGGTTGGCCAGACGGGTAAGGTGGTTGCTCCCGAGCTTTACATCGCAATCGGCATCTCGGGCGCGATCCAGCATCTCGCGGGCATGAAGGACTCCAAGGTGATCGTCGCGATCAACAAGGATGAAGATGCTCCGATCTTCCAGGTTGCTGATTACGGCCTGGTTGCTGACCTCTACCAGGCAGTGCCTGAACTGACCGCTGAGCTGGCGAAGCTCGGCCGGTAACAACATGCAAAAAACATTGGCTGGAGTTTCAGACACCAGCCAATGTTTATGCCAAGATGGGGATCGGCCAAAATTGGCTGGGTTCCAGGATGAGATGACGAAATGGCTGTAGAGATCAAGAAAGTCGGCGTAATCGGCTCGGGCCAAATGGGCAACGGCATCGCGCACGTCAGCGCGCTGGGCGGTTTCTCCGTCGTTTTGCATGATTTGTCGTCGGATCGCCTGAAGTCGGCGATGGCCACGATCAATGGCAACCTGTCACGGCAGGTGAGCAGAAATATCATCACGGAAGAGCAGCGGCAGCAGGCTCTGTCGCGTATTGCCGCAGCCGAGAGTCTCGCAGATTTGGCCGATTGCGAACTGGTGATCGAGACCGCTGTCGAGAATGAAGAGATCAAGCGCAAGATCTTCCACGATCTCTGCGCAGTGCTGAACCCCGACGCGATCATTGCGTCCAACACCTCGTCGATCTCGATCACGCGCCTCGCGGCTTCGACGGATCGCCCCGAGCGCTTCATCGGCATTCATTTCATGAATCCGGTGCCGTTGATGGAGCTGGTTGAGCTGATTCGCGGCATTGCGACGGACGACGAAACGTTCGAAAGCGCCAAGGAATTCGTCGGCAAGCTCGGCAAGCAGATCGCCGTTTCAGAAGATTTCCCGGCGTTCATCGTCAACCGCATTTTACTGCCGATGATCAACGAAGCGATTTACACGCTGTACGAAGGCGTCGGCAACGTTGAGGCGATCGACGCCGCCATGCGGCTCGGCGCACACCATCCGATGGGGCCGCTTGAACTGGCTGACTTCATCGGCCTCGACACCTGTCTGTCGATCATGCAGGTGCTGCACGAGGGGCTGGCGGATTCAAAATATCGTCCGTGCCCATTGCTGGTGAAATATGTCGAGGCAGGATGGCTCGGCCGCAAGAGCCAGCGTGGCTTCTACGACTATCGCGGCGAAAAGCCGGTCCCGACGCGCTGATCGGCTGTCGCGACTCCGAGTTCTCAAAGGCACTTTGGTTCAACCAAAGTGCCTTTTGCGTATGAGCCTGCCGACTTGGGCGTGTCCTGCGGCCGCGCACCGCTGGTGAAAGATACAAGCCTTGTCGCCGGGGTTACGGACTTGTTAATCGCCGGCTGACTAGGATTACCTCCAGAATGGAGTGACCGATATGGATATGAGCCTCGTCGCCAGCATCATGGCCAATAAAGCTGCGGCTGGTCGCGATAGCATGGCCGTCGCCATGATCAAGCAGAGCACGGACGCTGAGCGTCAGGCGGTGACAACCCTGCTTGATGGTGCGGTCGAAGGCGCACGCAATGCCAACCTTGCCGCTGGCGTTGGCGGGATTGTTGATATCTCGGCCTGACCCGCAAACCTCACGACTTCAAGCAGGCCTCACCCATCGGCTGGGGTGGAGCCTGCTGATTCTCGCTTCATCGCCGTCGGGGTAATCCAGCCGATCGCACCGCCGCCCGGTTGGGTCAGAATTGCGATCCGGCCAACGCCGGGCGCGTCAAAAATCGGGCGCATCAGCTTGGCGCCGAGTTTGACGGCGCGCGCGACCCGGTTATCGACATCATCCACCGCGATATAGCTCATCCAGCCTTCAGGCACATTCTCGAGTCCAGGTCGGTTGGTCGAGAAGATCCCCGCGACCGGGACGCCATCGGCAAGCGCGATCCAATAGGGTTCGCCGTCGTCGAGAGGCTTGTTCTGATAGGTCCACCCGAGCGTCTCGCTGTAAAACGCCTTTACCCGCTCGGAATCGCGCGTGGTGAATTCATTCCAGTTGAAATGACCGTGGGTGTTGGCGTTTGTGCTGCCGCCAAGTTGCACCAGCGGGTCGAAGCCGCCGAAGATCATTCGTTTGCCGTCGAAGGGCATGGTCGACGGATTCATATCGCTCATGCGCGGGTCTTTCATGACCTCAGCCATGACGCGGTCGCGTTCGGCGCGTGACGCGTAGTCGATGTAGGCGACCACCACGACCTCGTCATCCTTGAGCTGTACGCTGCGCGGGAAGGACGTGACCTCGCCGACCGGAACATCCTCTGCGATGAATTCGCGATAGTTGAGCGCGCCGTGGTCGCGCCAGACCTGCGACGCCAGGTTGGCGAGTGCGGTGTAGTCGGGCAGTTTTGCCTTTGGCACCGGAACGATGAAGCTGTCGACGTAGGACATTGCTGTTTCCTCTCCCGTTGATTGGTGTCGGAGCAACCGAACGTCCCAGAGGACGTTCGGGCATGGTGTGATCCGACATCGCGGGCGCGACGAATTGTCCTGTGTCAGGACAGCCGGTTAAGGCTTCATCGCCGCCTCGATCAGCTTCACCGCTTCCGGGCTGCCCCATTCGGCGGGCCCGGCGAGGGTGCCAATCTCGCAGCCCTGCGTATCGATCAAGACCGAGGTCGGCATGCCAAGGGCGCGGCCTGCAGACTTCAGATCCTGGAACACTCGCGCGTCGCTATCGGCGTAATAGGCCAGCTTCTGGAGGTTGATGTCCTGCATGAATTTGCGGGGGCGGTCGAGGTCACGGGTGTCGATGTTGATCGCCACCACCTCGAAATTGTCACCGCCGAGTTGAGCCTGCAGGTGGTCAAGCGCGGGCATCTCCTTGCGGCAGGGCACGCACCAGGTCGCCCACAGGTTCACCAGTACCGTTTTCCCGCGCCAGTCCGACAGCTTCTTGGCGTTGCCGTCGGCATCCTTGAAGGCAAGGTCAGGCACCTGCAACGGGCGTTTCGCCATAGCCAAAGCGGCGATCTCGCCACGGACCAGCGGATCCAGCCGCTTTGCGGTCGAAACGGCCGCCGAGCAAACGCCGCCGCTGGCTGTCGGCGCAGGCTGCCACAGGCTTGAGGTTCCGTTGACCGCGAGGAATCCAACGACCGCGCCAATCGCGACAGCGCCGAGGATCAACGGAAAGCGGCGAATTCTCGATCCACCTGAGGGCAAATCCGGCATATTATTTGTCATCCTGTGTCAGAAACGGCTATTCAGTGCCGTGTATACGCAATTGTGCCGACAACGGCACGCTGTCCGCGCGCGGACGAGAAGGTGATTGGCTAGGTCATGAGCAACAAGATGTGGGGCGGCCGGTTCGGCGAGAGCCCCGATGCGATCATGGAAGAAATCAATGTTTCGATTGATGTCGATCGCCACCTCTATGCCCAGGATATTGCCGCCTCGAAGGCACATGCCGCGATGCTGGCCACGCAGGGCATCATCACCGCGACTGACGCCAAGAATATCACCAAGGGTCTAAACGCCATTCTCGGCGAAATCGAGAAGGGCGACTTCCAGTTCAAGCGCGCGCTCGAAGACATTCACATGAACGTCGAGAGCCGCCTCACCGAACTGATCGGCCCGGCTGCCGGCCGGCTGCACACCGCGCGCTCGCGCAACGATCAGGTCGCGACCGATTTCCGGCTCTATGTCCGTGATGTCATTGACGAAGTCGATGCGTCCCTGGCCGCGCTGCAGCGGGCGATGGTGGAGCGGGCGCTCGATCACGCCGGTACAGTGATGCCGGGTTTCACCCATCTGCAGACAGCGCAACCCGTGACATTTGGTCACCACCTGATGGCCTATGTGGAAATGGTCTCACGCGATCGTGGTCGGTTCGCGGATGCGCGCAAGCGCCTGAACGAAAGCCCGCTCGGCGCGGCGGCGCTGGCTGGCACCTCGTTCCCGATTGATCGTCACGCCACTGCGGCGGCGCTTGGCTTCGACCGGCCGATGAACAATTCGCTCGATGCGGTGTCGGACCGCGACTTCGTGCTCGAGACCCTGTCGGCTGCGTCGATCTGCGCGGTCCATCTGTCGCGCTTCGCCGAGGAGTTCGTGATCTGGACCTCGCCCCTCGTTGGTCTGGTCAAGCTCAGCGACAAGTTCACCACCGGCTCCTCGATCATGCCGCAGAAGCGCAATCCGGACGCGGCTGAACTGGTCCGCGCCAAGACCGGGCGGATATTCGGCGCAATGACCGGGCTGCTGATCGTGATGAAGGGCCTGCCGCTGGCCTATCAGAAGGACATGCAGGAAGATAAGGCCGGCGCGATGGAAGCCTTCGAGGCGCTGTCGCTGGCGATCCGCGCCATGACCGGCATGGTGCGCGACGTCGAGCCGGAGAAGGCGCGGATGCATGCTGCTGCCGGCGAAGGCTATGCCACCGCGACCGATCTGGCCGATTGGCTGGTGCGCGAGCTGAAGATGCCGTTCCGCGACGCGCATCACGTCACCGGCCGTATTGTGGCCAAAGCCTCCGACGAAGGTCTGGCGCTGCATGAGCTGCCGCTGGCGGAGATGCAGGCGGTCGAACCGAAGATCACTGCAGACGTCATGGCGGTGCTGTCGGTGGAATCGTCGGTCAAGAGCCGCGTCAGCTTCGGCGGAACCGCGCCGAAAAACGTTCAGGCCCAGGCCAAGGCCTGGCTGAAGCGGCTGGATAAAGAAGCCAAGCGTGGCTAATACGAAAAGCCGCGCATGATGCAAGGCAATGCCGGGTCTCGCCAGACCCGCGCATTCTTTGTATGGTGCCGCGGCAGTGGGGATTTTACCGTGAACCGAACGACCAGCCCTCTATCGTCCAAATGGGCCGCACTTGTCCTGATCGCCGCGTCGCTGGCGCTGGCGTCGTGCGGCCGCAAGGGCGGGCTCGACCTGCCACCGAACAGCCCGGCGCCTCAGGCTTCGTCGGCTGCTGCTGACGCCGCCGCCGCTGAGGCTGCGTCGAAAGGCACCGTGTTTGACCCGTCCTATGGCATGAACGCCGATCCGCAGGCGGCCAAGGGCCGGAAGCGTTCATTTATTCTCGACCCGCTCCTCGACTGACGATCTGGATTAATCCATGCGCCACTTTGAATACCGCAACGGCGTGCTGCACGCCGAAGACGTGAGCCTTGTCGAGATTGCGCAGGCAGTCGGCACACCGTTCTACTGCTATTCGACCGCAACGCTGGAGCGCCACTATCGGGTGTTCAGCGAGGCTTTTGCCGATGTGCCGTCGCTGGTTTGCTACGCGATGAAAGCGAATTCGAACCAGTCGGTGTTGCGCACGCTGGCGAAAATGGGCGCGGGCGCCGACGTGGTGTCCGGCGGCGAGTTGAAGCGGGCGCTGGCGGCGGGCATTCCCGCTAGCAAGATCCTGTTCTCCGGCGTCGGCAAGACGGTCGCGGAAATGCAGCTCGCGCTCGAGCACGATATTCTCTGCCTCAACGTGGAGTCTGAGCCGGAGCTTGAGCAGCTGTCGCGCGTCGCTACCGCGATGGGGCGGACGGCGCGGGTCTCGGTTCGCGTCAATCCGGACGTTGACGCCGGCGGGCACGCCAAGATCTCGACCGGCAATTACGAGAACAAGTTCGGCATTCCCTTGGTCCACGCCCGCGGGGTCTATGCGCGCGCGGCCAAGCTGCCCGGCATCCAGATCACCGGCGTCGATATGCATATCGGCAGCCAGATCACCGATCTCGCGCCGATGGAAGCCGCCTTCAGCCTGCTTGCTGATTTCGTCAAGGCGCTGCGCGCCGATGGCCACACCATCGATCACATTGATCTCGGCGGTGGCCTTGGCATTCCCTACGATCCGGCCGATCCGCTGCCACCCGTTCCGGCAGCCTATGCGGAGGTCGTCAAGCGCGCCACGGCGGGCCTTGGCTGCAAGCTGATGTTCGAGCCAGGCCGCATGATCGTCGGCAATGCCGGCATTCTCGTCACCAGCGTCACTTACGTGAAGCCGGGTGACGTCAAGAACTTCGTCATCGTCGACGCCGCGATGAACGACCTGATTCGGCCGACGCTGTATGAGGCGTTCCACGAGGTGCTGCCGGTTAAGGAACAGCCCGCTGATGCGACGCTGATCACGGCCGATGTGGTTGGCCCGGTCTGCGAGAGCGGCGACTATCTGGCGCTTGATCGCGAGATGGCCGAGCCGAAGCCGGATGATCTGCTGGCGGTGATGACGGCCGGCGCCTATGGCGCGGTGCAGGCGGGTACCTACAACACCCGCGCGCTGGTGCCCGAGGTCCTGGTCAACGGCGACAAGTTCGCGGTGATCCGCCCGCGAATCGAGGTCGAGGAACTCATCGCCATGGACAAGCCTGCGCCCTGGCTCTGACGCCTGAGCCCACGTGGGGGCGCTGACTGCGCGTCGCGTCCGTCAGACACGAATGATCTGATCACTGCTTTGTGAACAATGGTGTCGCTGTCGGGGCGCGTTTAATACCCGCGACAGTGGCGCGCGCGGTGATCGCGGCTGCTTCATGTTTGTCGCCATGCTAGAGTGCAGTTCAGCAGTCTGGAGATTTCGTTGCGCGGTAAGCTTTACGAGCAGCCCACCATTGCCTCCGCGCCCGCCGATCAGGCCGAGGCGCAGTTGGCGCAAGCGCTGCAACGCGCAACCCTGTCCCTCGCCTGGGAGCGGCTGTGGCCGATCCTCGCCGCCTTCGCCTGCGTCGTCGGGCTTTTCATCGTCATGTCCTGGCTCGGGCTATGGATTCGTCTGTCGCCGCTCTGGCGTTTGATCGGGCTTGCAGGCTTCGCGCTGCTGGCGATCTCGACGCTCTTGCCGCTCATTCGGTTCCGCTGGCCAAGCCAGCAGCAGGCGCTCGCCCGGCTTGATCAGGTCGCCGGCATCCGCCATCGCCCGCTCACAGCCATCACTGACACGCTGACCTCGCAGGACCCGTTTGCGCGGGCGCTGTGGGATGAGCAGCGCAAGCGCACACTGGCCTCGCTCAAGCGCATCCGCTCCGGCCTGCCGTCACCGCGCCTGTCGGCGAAGGATCCCTGGGCCATTCGTTCTGCAGTGCTGCTGTTGTTAGTGAGTTCGTTCTTCGCTGCCGATGGCGAGCGCCTGTCGCGCATCGCCGCCGCGTTCAACTGGCAGGGCGTGATCGCGCCGAGTGATGTGCGCGTCGACGCCTGGGTCAATCCGCCGGCCTACACCGGTCGCCCGCCGATCCTGCTGTCGGCAAAGACCGGTGATGAACCGCGTGCGACAAGCGATGCGATGTCGGTGCCTGCGGGCAGCACACTCGTTGTTCGCGCCAGCAGCGGCTCGCTCGATGTCGCGCTGACGGGAGGCATCGCCGATGTCACGCCGGTCGCCGAGACGCCGAGCACTGTCACCGAGCGCAGCTATCTCATTCAAGGCAATGGCGCCGCTACCGTGCGCGGACCGGTGGCGATGCCGCAGTGGACCTTCACCGTGGTGCCGGATCGTGCGCCGATCATCGCGCTGGCCAAGGACCCGGAGCGGCAGGCGCGCGGCTCGCTGCAATTGTCGTATCGGATGGACGACGACTACGGCATCACGGAAGCGCAGGCACTGTTCGCCAAGCGCGGCGATCAGTCCGGGCGCGCGCTGTTTGATCCGCCAACGTTTGGCCTGGCGCTGCCCAACGCCCGTACGCGAACCGGCGTCGGCCAGACCCTGAAAGACCTCACTGAAAATCCCTATGCCGGCGCGGATCTCGATCTGACGCTGACGGCGAAGGATGAGGCGGGCAACAGCGGTCAGAGCGAGCCATTCAAGCTGCGCCTGCCAGAGCGGCTGTTCGCCAAGCCGCTGGCGCGCGTGTTGGTCGAGCAGCGACGTGACCTTGCGCTCGACGCGGGCAAGCACGGCCAGGTCAAGATTGCGCTGAGTGCATTGATGATTGCACCGGAACTGTTCACGCCGGAAGCCGGGCAATACCTCGGGCTGCGCGAGGTCGCCGGTCAGGCGATGCGGGCCAAGACCGATGACGATCTGCGCGAATTGGTCAGCAGCCTGTGGGCGCTCGCCATAGCGATTGAAGACGGCGACATCAGCGATGTCGAGAAAGCCCTGCGCGCGGCGCAGGATGCCCTCAAGCAAGCGCTTGAACGTGGCGCCAGCGATGAGGAAATCAAGAAGCTGACGGAGAACCTGCGGGCGGCGCTGGACAAGTTTCTGCGGCAGCTCGCCGAGCAGCTGCGCAACAATCCGCAGCAATTGGCCCGGCCGCTTGATCAGAACACCAAGATGCTGCGCCAGCAGGATCTCAACAACATGATCGATCGCATGGAGCGGCTGTCGCGCTCCGGCGATAAGGACGCTGCGCGCAAGCTGCTCGAGCAGATGCAGCAGATGCTTGAGAACCTTCAGACCGCGCAGCCCGGCCAGTCCGGCGATAGCGATATGGAGCAGGCGCTTAATGAGCTTGGCGACATGATCCGCAAGCAGCAACAGCTGCGCGACAAAACTTTCCAGGAGGGGCAGGATCGCCGACGTGACCGCTCGCGCGGCAGCCGGCAGGACGACAACGCGATGCGCGACTTGCAGCAGGATCAGCAGAGCCTGCGCGACCGCCTGAAGAAATTGCAGGACCAACTCGCCAAGCGCGGCATGGGGCCGGGCCAACAAGGCCAACAGGGTCAGCAAGGTCAGCAAGGACAAGGTCAGGGCAACCAGCCCGGCGATGGGCTGGGCGAAGCCGATTCTGCAATGGGCGATGCCGGTGGTCGCCTCGGCGACGGCAATGCCGACGGTGCGGTCGATTTCGCAGGGACGGGCGCTCGATGCATTGCGCAAGGGCGCGCAGAGCCTAGCCGATGCGATGCAGCCCGGCGATGGCGATGGTGATAATCCGGGCGAAGGCCGCGGCGATCGTCCAGGGCGGCAACAGGCCGGCGGCAATCAGACTGATCCGCTGGGCCGCCCGCTCCGTGGGCGCGAGTTCGGCGATGACCTGACTGTTAAGATTCCCGGCGAAATCGACGTCCAGCGCGTTCGCCGCATCCTTGAAGAGCTGCGCCGCCGCCTCGGCGATACCGAACGTCCGCAGCTGGAGCTGGATTACATCGAGCGGCTGCTGAAGGATTACTGAGCCGGCCTCACAGCGCGCGCGTCGTTGGAGGCGGCTGCGCGGTCAGGAGCGGCCCGCTGAGATGCAGCGCTCGCCAGCGGCCAACGCTCCGGCGACGGCTTCCTGAATCGTCGCCACCGAGAATGGTTTGGTCACCACGTCATGGACGATGGCGTTGAGCCCGCTGGCGCGCTCGCGCTGGTCGGCATAGCCAGTCATCAGCAGGATCTTGAGATTTGGAAAATCACGGGCGGCGGACAGCGCCAGCGCGATTCCGTCCATCACCGGCATTTTGATGTCGGTCAGCAGCAGGTCAAAGGCAGCGAGGTCTTGATGCAGGATGTCGAGCGCGTCGGCGCCGTCTTCCGCCGTGACAACGTCATGCCCCGCCATTGCGATGGCGCGCCCGACCAGCAGACGCATCGACTCTTCATCATCGACAATCAGAATACGCGGCATGGAACTCGTACCCCATCAATTCACGTCACATTTTCAGCGAATTGACTCAACGCAGGTTTGTCTTAGCAAATCCCTGACGATCGGAATTTTACCTCAGGCGCGGCCGCCTGCGTCCCGGCTGTTGAAAAACCGGACATCGACCGAGCGCCCCTCAGGTGGCGGCGCCGCAAGCCGCGAGCGGAACCAGGTCGGCTCGCTGGGGCGGACGCTGGGTTGATCGAGCACGAGGTTCCAGGCGTAAAGCTCTGCGCCGGCTTCATCGCGAACGACGAAACGCAAACGGGGCAGATCAACGGCCTTGCGACCTTCGGCGACGATCACCCCTTCGATCACCAGTACCGGCTTGCCGTCAACGGTTTCGCGGCCGACCCGAACATCTTTGAACGAGAGGCTGCGCAGGTTCACGTTCAAGCCGACGAGCCGATAAAAATCCGCCGTTTGTGGCATGTGACGAACGATGTCATTGCGCCAGAAGATCAGGCCCATCGTGATGGCGGCGAGCAGGGTGCAAGCGCCTGACCACGACGGGTGGAAGAACGAGGGGCGAATGCCGCGTCGCGCCGCCATTGCTGGCAGGTTCGGCAGTGGCGGGCGCGCGAACAGCCGACCGATGCGGCCGCGCGGCTTGTCGCTCATGCCCGCCGCGTGTTGCTCGGCGTCGATGCTGTCGCTTTGCAGGTCGGCCCCGCCGTCCGGCAGCGCTGTTGTCAGCGGCGGACTTTCAACGATCGGCGTCGTATCGACAGCGCTGACTTCTTCCTCAGCAGCAATGCCCCATCCGGACAAATCTTCCGACGGGGGCGGCGCTGGCGATTCGGTCGCCTCCGCGCGGGCCAGAGCGAGCGGCTTGGCCTGCCAGATCTCCTTGCAGC
The DNA here is from genome assembly GCA_963717905.1 of uncultured Alphaproteobacteria bacterium. Classification (GTDB taxonomy): domain Bacteria; phylum Pseudomonadota; class Alphaproteobacteria; order Rhizobiales; family Xanthobacteraceae; genus Tardiphaga. Next base: position 24,609 of record CAVQXM010000006.1, on the reverse strand, counting down.
GGGCGCAACGCACCGAGCGCCCGGCGCTGCCAAAGCGGCCCGGGTCAATGGCATATGAGGTCGAACAGTTTGGACAAACGATGTGCATGGATCGAATCGCCAATGAAATCTGCTCCCAGAGTACCTCAGGTCCGTTAACGAACCGGAAACCATAGCGGGCGCACAACGGGCCTACGGCGGGACCGTCGCCGGATTGCTATGATTCAGGTGTTCGATCAAGGTCTTGCTCCTGTATGTGTGTCTCCTTGAAACCTCGAACGGAGCTGAACTTTGGTCCGGTTCGAAAATGTCGGGTTGCGTTACGGGCTAGGCCCGGAAATCCTGCGTGACTTGAACTTTCATATTCCCGCGCATTCTTTCCAGTTCCTGACTGGACCGTCTGGCGCAGGCAAAACCTCGTTGTTGCGTTTGCTGTTCCTGTCGCTGCGGCCGACCCGGGGGCTGGTTAACGTCTTCGGCAAGGATATCTCGTTGCTGAGCAAGGACGAGATTGCCGACCTGCGCAAAAAGATCGGCATCGTTCTACAGGATTTCCGTCTGCTCGATCACATGACGACCTATGAGAATGTCGCGCTGCCATTTCGCGTGCTCGGTCGGGACGAGTCGAGCTACCGCCGCGAGGTGATCGACCTGCTGAAATGGGTTGGCCTTGGCGATCGGATGGACGCCCTGCCGCCGGTGCTGTCAGGCGGTGAAAAGCAACGCGCCGCGATTGCGCGGGCGGTGATTTCGCGCCCGCAGCTGCTGCTGGCGGACGAGCCCACCGGTAACGTTGATCCGACATTGGCGCGCCGGCTGTTGCGGCTGTTCATCGAGCTCAACAAGACCGGAACCGCGGTCATTATTGCGACGCACGACATCTCGATGATGGATCAATACGAAGCGCGGCGCATGGTGCTGCACCAGGGACGGCTGCATATCTATGAGTAACCCGGCGAAGCAGAAGCAGGGCAGCATGGTCGATCTCGGCACGGAACGGCCGCAGCTGCCGGCCCGTGCGCGCAATCTGTCGCCCATCGTACCGCAGGGATCGATCGCCGGGCGCGCGCTTGTTGTCGTTGTCGCCATCATGACGTTTCTGGCGTCGATCACCACCGGCGCGGTACTGCTGGTGCAGTCATCAGCGAATGAATGGCAGTCCGAGATCGCCAGCGAAATCACTGTGCAGATACGGCCGCTGCCGAACCGCAATCTCGAACAGGATGCTCTGGCGGTTGTCGAAGCGATCCGCGGCGAGCCGGGCATTGTCGAGGCTAGGCCGTTTTCATCGGATGAATCCGCCAAATTGCTGGAGCCCTGGCTCGGCGCGGGGCTGTCGCTGAGCGACCTGCCGGTGCCGCGTGTGGTGATTGCCCGCGTCAGGCCGGGCACCCAGCTCGATCTGGCCTCGCTGACCGAACGCGTCAAGCGCGCCGCCCCTTCCGCGAGCGTGGACGACCACCGCGCCTGGGTCGAGCGGATGCGCCTGATGACCGGGGTAACGGTGCTGGCCGGGCTCAGTATTCTTGGGCTGATGGTGTTCGCAACCATCATTTCGGTGTCGTTCGCGACCCGGGGGGCGATGGCGACCAACCGGCCGATTGTCGAGGTGCTGCATTTTGTCGGCGCCAGCGACCGTTATATCGCCAACCGTTTCTTTCGCCATTTCTTGCGGCTCGGGCTGCAGGGCGGGTTGATCGGCGGCGGCATCGCCATGCTGATCTTCGGGTTTTCCGAATCGATTGCGGGGTGGTTCTCCGGCACGCCGGTCGGCGATCAATTTGCCGCGTTGCTTGGCACCTTCTCGCTACGGCTGACCGGCTATCTTGCACTGGCGTTGCAGGCGGCCTTGATTGCCGGGGTCACGGCCTGGGCGGCGCGACGAACGCTGTTCGCCACGCTAAAAGAAATTGAGTGACGCCGAGTTGAGATGCAGAGCGGTCTCGTCATACGTTGAGTAGCAATGACCCCGTTGGTTGAAATCGAAGTATTTGACGAACCGCCGCGCCCGCCGCCGCCGCGCCGCCGGGTGCTGCGCGCGATCATCGTCGTGGGCTTCGTTGCGATCTTCATGGTCGCCGCAGTCGGCTTCGTGCTGTTTCTGTCGCAGCTGCGCGCCTACGATCTTCGGCCGTCGCAAAAGGCGGATGGCATCGTCGTGCTGACCGGCGGTTCGTCGCGGGTCGCCGACGCCATGGAGCTGCTCGACAAGGGATTTGGGCGACGGTTGCTGATTTCGGGCGTGCATCCGACCAGCACCATCGCCGAAATCTCGCGCTCGCTGCCGGACAGTCAGCATCTGCTGACGTGCTGTGTCGATCTGGATAAGTCCGCAGTCAACACCCGGAGCAACGCAGTGGGGACCCGGCGCTGGGCGCAGGAGCGTGGTTTCAAGTCGTTGATCGTGGTCACCTCGAATTATCACATGCCGCGGGCGCTGGCCGAACTGTCATATGAGATGCCGGATCTGACGCTGTATCCCTTCGCGGTGATCGGCGAAAGCTGGCGTGACGAGCCGTGGTGGGCGAGCGCGACGATATTGCGCTTGCTGCTGTCCGAATACACGAAGTATGTCGCTGTCGAACTGCGGGTGCGGCTGTCAATGATCGGGATCGATCTCATTCCCGATATGCCGTCGGAGCCGACCGGGACAGGCGGCGATCAGACGTCCGCCCTGCCGGCGAAACGATCGGATATGCGATGATTTTTCTGCGTTCGTTGATTTTCAATGTGCTGTTCTATGCACTGCTGATCTTTTGGCTGCTCATTGGTCTCCCGACCCTTCTGATGCGGCCCGCCGCCATCGTCGCAATCGCCAAGGCGTGGGGCCGGAGCAGCATCTGGTTGATGCGCGTCGTTTGCGGCACCCGCGTTTCCTATCGCGGGCTGGAGAAAATTCCGGCGGGGCCGCTGGTCGTCGCCTCGAAGCATCAGTCGTTCTGGGAGACCTTCGCGCTGCTGCAGTTCTTCGATTATCCGCTGTTCATCTACAAGCGTGAGCTGGGGCGCATCCCGCTGTTCGGCCAGTATCTGGCCAAGGCGCGGATGATCGAGGTTGATCGCTCCGGTGGCGCGCGCACCCTGATTGATATGGCGAAGCGTGCGGAAGAGGAAATCAACCGCAACCGTCAGCTAATCATTTTCCCGGAGGGGACGCGGACCGCCGTTGACGCTGCACCGGACTATAAGTCCGGCGTTGCGCAGATTTATGCCAAGTCCGGCGCGCCCTGCCTGCCGGTGGCGTTGAACTCGGGGCTATTCTGGCCGCGCCGCACATTCATGCGCTATCCCGGCACGCTGATCGTCGAATTTCTCGACCCACTGCCGCCGAATATTCCGCGCAAGGAATTCATGCCGAAGATCGAAGCCGCAATCGAAACAGCGACGGCGCGGATCGTCGCCGAGTCGCGGGCCGAGATGGCCGACCGACCGTAGAGCCTAGATGTGCCCGTCGAGCAGCGCAGCGAGTTGATGCAGGTTGGCGTCCCGCAGCCCCTGAGCTTCGATCGCCTTGACCGTTGACAGCACATAGTCGCGGTTCTGGCCGGACCTGCCATGGCCCTGCCGCACGAAGTGAACCTGATCAACGAGGTCGAGCCGTCCGGCATATTGGACGTGACTGCGGTCCACGACGTAGGTGAGCGCGCGCACGCGCCTGTTGTCAGCGGTGTTGAGCGAGACCGTGCGAATCACCTCCCGGTAGACATGAGTGGTCTGCTCGCGCTCACGCAGATACCGGATCGTCGCCTCGCGCTTTGCCGCCTCGACGCGAAATGCGATGCCACGGCAGGCCCCGCCACGATCAAGCCCAAGCACGAGGCCCGGCTTCTCCGGCGTGCCACGATGGTCGAACGAATAGACGCAGAGCGCCCGGTGCTCGCCGATTAGCCGAGCCTGATGCTGCTCGACGAAGTCGAAGCCCGGCCGCCACATCAGGGACCCGTAGCCAAACACCCAAAGGTCTTCGGAAGCCGATTCAAGTTGTTGTAGTGTCGCCATGAGTGCGCACCTAGCAGATGCGGCGTTGCATATAAAATGAAATCCATGCAATGCGGATCTGTCGCTGTCGGCTATGTTGCCGACAGCCGCCGATTTGACAGTTTTCTGAGGTCTATGTCGCTTATGTCTGACACCGTTGCCCCTGCTTCCCGAAGTCGTTTTGTGCTCTACGCCTTGCCGGTGGTGCTCGGCGTGTTGGCTATTGGCTGGAGCGCGTTCTGGTTCTACGCCTCGTCGAAGGTTGACGAGACCATCGACGCCTGGCGAGCGCGGGAGGCGGCCTCGGGCCGGGTGTTCGATTGCGGAAGTCGGGCGGTATCCGGTTATCCGTTCCGGTTTGAGGTCAGGTGCAAGTCGCCACAGATCGCGCTGGTGGCGCAGACCGCGGGACAAACCGCGCGACGGGAGATGGTCAACGGTCAAGCTCGACGAGATCCTCGTGGTCGCACAGGCCTGGGACCCGCGCCGGCTGATCGTGGAGTTCAAATCGCCGGTAGCGGTTGAAGAAGATGGGCAACCCGGCGCGACGGTGAACTGGACGCTTGGCCGCGCCAGCGTGTTCGGATTGCCCGAGGCGCCGCGGCGCGGCTCGATGGAATTTTCTGACTTTGCGGTTGAGCGAATTGCGTCAACCGGTCTGACGCCGCTGTTCCACGCCAAGAAGGTGGAACTGCATGGCCGGCTGGCTGAGGAGGCAACCGCAGACCGCCCGGTGATCGACACCGTGGTGCGTCTGACCGGCAGCAGCCTGATCGGAATTCCATCCGGTGCTTGAGCCCTCGGCTGACGCCGATATCAGTGTAAAAATCAGCGGGTTGAAGGACATTGATCCGAAGCCGTGGCCGGTCCGCTTCCGCGAAATTCAGCAGGCCAATGGCCGTCTTGAGGTGTTGCAGTCGCGCGTGCTGCAGGGCGACGTGTTGTCTCTGGGCAAGGGGTCGTTCGGCATCACCGCGCAAGGCTATCTCGACGGCGAGTTGCAGATGACGGTTGCCGGCATCGAGAAGCTGGTGCCGGCGCTCGGCCTTGAGCAGGTGCTCGATCAGGGCGTCCAGCAGGAAACGCTCGACAAATATGCGCCGGGGGTGAAAGCCCACGACGTCAACAGCCTGCTCGGCGCGCTTGATCGGGCAATGCCCGGGTTGGGCAAGGTGGTCCGGCAGAACGCCAATGTTGGCCTGACCGCAGGCCTCAATGCACTGGGGCAGGAGACCACGCTGGAAGGCCGCAAGGCGCGAACCTTCCCGCTGAAGTTCACCGACGGTGCAGTTTATCTCGGCCCGTTCAAGGTCGGCCAGACGCCGCCACTGTTCTGAGCGAAAGCGGGCGCGCGCTCAACGCAGCGCGCCCGCTTGCTTATTTCTTGCCGTCCTTGGTGAGCGCGGGCGGTCTTGCGGCCGAAATTGGCAGCGGCGTCGTCCTGGCCGAGATTGACGATGCCGCGGCGGATCGCGCGGGTGCGCGTGAAGTGGTCGAACAGACGCCTCGCCGTCGCCGCGGCGGATCGCGCGGGTCAGCTTCGACAGGTCTTCCTGGAATTCGCCGAGCATCTCCAGCACCGCGTCCTTGTTGCTGAGGAACACGTCGCGCCACATCGTCGGATCTGACGCTGCGATACGGGTGAAGTCGCGGAAGCCGCCGGCTGAAAATTTCAGCACTTCGGATTCGGTGACTTCAGCAAGCTCGTCGGCCGTGCCGACGATGGTGTAGGCGATCAGATGCGGCAGATGGCTGGTGATCGCCGAGCACCCGATCATGATGCGGCGGCGGTCATGGTCTCGACATTGGCGCCAAGCGCGCGCCAAAATGCCGTGAGCCTCTGCACAGCCGCCGGATCAGCGCCATCCGGTGGCGTCAGAATGCACCAGCGATTGATGAACAGTTCGGCGAAGCCGGAATCCGGGCCGGAATTCTCCGTGCCGGCGACCGGATGCGCCGGAATGAAATGCACATTGTCCGGCAGATGCTCGGCCATCGCCGTTGAGCACCGCCGCCTTCACCGAGCCGACGTCGGAGACGATCGCGCCGGGCTTCAGATGCGGCGCGATGCTCTTCGGCGACATCGCCGGCGACGCCCGACCGGGCACGCAGGAGATGATCAGATCCGACGTCTTGCACCGCCTCGGCATTGTCTCGGCGATGCGATCGGCCAGCTTGATCTCGGCGGCGCGCGCGCGCACGTCCGCCGAGCCGTCGGTCGCCACCAACTCCCCGGCGAGACCGAGCTGCTTGACGCCGCGCGCCAGCGACGAGCCGATCAGGCCAAGCCCGATCAGCGTGATGCGCTTGAAGAGTGGCGCAGCGCTCATTGGCCCGCCATGAATTCGCGCAGTGCGATCGATCACGAGGGTGTTGGCTTCCTCGACGCCGATCGTCATGCGCAGCGCATTGGGCAGGCCGTAGTTCTTGACCGCGCGCAGCACCAGGCCGCGCTTGGTCAGGAAGGCGTCGGCGTCGGCCGCGGTCTTGCCCGGCGTGTCCGGGAAATGGATCAGGACGAAGTTGGCCACGCTTGGCGTCACCTTGAGGCCGAGCTTGGTGAACTCGTCGGTCAGCCTGGCGCGCCACTTCTCGGTGAACTCGCGCGAGGTCTGCACATGCGCGGTATCCTCGATCGCAGCCACCGCCGCCATCATCGCCGGCACCGAGACGTTGAACGGACCGCGGATGCGGTTCACCGCGTCGACGATGTGCGCCGGGCCGAACATCCAGCCGACGCGCAGCGCGGCGAGGCCGTGCATCTTCGAGAAGGTGTGCGTCAGCACGGTGTTCTCGGTGGTGGCGGCCAGTTCGATGCCGAGCTCGTAGTCGTTCTTCGAGACGTAGTCGGAATAGGCCGCGTCGAGCACGAGCAGGACGTGCGAGCGGCAGTCGCGGCGCGCAGCCGGCGGATCTCGTCGAATCGGCAGATAGGTGCCGGTCGGGATTGTTCGGGTTCGCCAGCCACACCAGCTTGGTGCGCGGCGTGACCACCTTCGAGGATCGCGTCGACATTGCAGGTGTAGTCGTTTCGGCTGCGACAACGCTGGTGGCGCCGTTCGCCATGGTGGCGATCGGGTACACCAGAAAGCCGTGGGTGGTGTGGATCGCCTCGTCGCCGGGGCCGAGATAGACATGCGCCAGCAGGTTGAGAATTTCGTCCGAGCCGGCGCCGCAGATGATGCGGTCCGGGTCGAGGCCGAAGCGGCGGCCGATGGCTTCGCGCAGCACCCGCGCCGTGCCTTCCGGGTAATCCTCGAGATGCGCTGCGGCGGCCTGCATAGGCTTCCTTCGCGCGCGGCGAGGGCCCGAACGGGGTCTCGTTGGCCGACAGCTTGTACACCGTGCGGCCGGGCTCGGCGACCGGGCTCTTGCCGGGGGTGTAGGGCGCGATATCGAGAATGCCGGGCTTCGGCACGGGGCGGGACATCGTCAACTCCAGATCTAAAAGGCGTGCGTCAGGGGCGTGGTGTGGTTTCGGGCACCGTATAACGGGTTGCGTGGCTGCCGACGAGTGCCGTGGAGCGGACTGTGGCTCCCGCTGCGATCATGGCTGAGGTGATGCTTTCGAAGGCTCGTGCCGCCTGTGACCGAAATGAGCAGTGCCGCGCCGTCGAAGGCGGTATCCGGCACCGCCACGATTTCGGCCAGCGGTGACAGGGTGCGGGCGATCTCGGAATTCCAGCCGGATACCCGGACGCTCCACATTTCCACCTCGGTCACCATGGCGCTGTCGGCCACGCGCGAGACCACGAAGACCGGCAGCGCGGCCGGATGGTCGGCGCGCTCGATGAACGGCAGCCGGGCGATGATCTTCGGCGCGCCCTCCGGCTCCAGCTCGATCCACCACGGCGTGCGGCTGGAGGTGGCCGACACCAGCGCGAGGTCGCCGTTCGAGCCGGCCACTGCATCAACGGCCGCCGCGGCGCTGAAATGCGCGATATAGGGCACCGTGAAGCCGAAGTGGAAACGCGCGGAATCGCGCATGGCCGGCTCGCCGAGCGACAGGTCGGCATGCACCGAGAACGGCGCCTGCACATAGGTGAAGGTCGAGATGATGACGCGCCAGATGCTCTTCGACGGTGTCGATCGGGCAGGATGCCGCGATGGCGCTGCACCAGCCGGCGCATCATGTCGGCCTCGCGCGCCGGGCGGAATGCCGAGCCGACTTCCTGGGTCTGCTTCACCGCGATCAGCCGGTCGATGATATCGCCGCGCTGCATCAACAGGTTGTGAACCTGCTCGTCGATGCTGTCGATTTCGATCGCGCAGCTGCTGCAGCGAGGGCGGAGCGGGGGGCGCTTTGGACATGGCGGATAACCTGCGAACGTGGCGGGGCCGGCTGATAGCGGCTTGTTGCCGCATGCCTTGATAGGTAACGCGGTGCCTGAAAGCAAAGAAAACATTGACAGTTTTGGCCCGCAAATCCCTACCTGTAGCGGGCATCTCCCAGCCCTGACAGTCAACTATCGAGGATGGTTATCGTGCAACCGATACGCGGCCAGACAGCGCAGAGCGAAGAGCCGCCCGAACGAGTCGGATCACCCGACCTCGCTTGTGGCGCGTGTTCGGCAGCTGACCAGCCGCTGCGCCTCGATTGCGGCATCGATCTCGCGCCGTTCCAGATCGCGTATCAGGCCTATGGCACGCTGAACGCGGACCAATCGAACGCCATTCTCGTGTGCCATGCCCTGACCGGCGATCAGCACGTCGCCAACGTTCATCCGGTCACGGGCAAGCCCGGCTGGTGGGAGACGCTGGTCGGGCCCGGCAAGGCGCTCGATACCGAATCGCTATTTCATCATCTGCTCGAACGTCATCGGCGGCTGCATGGGCTCGACCGGCCCGGCCTCGATCAATCCGGCGACCGGCAAGCTGTGGGGCCTGGATTTCCCGGTCATCACCATTCCCGACATGGTGCGCGCGCAGGCCATGCTGATCGACCGGCTCGGCATCGAGACGCTGTTTGCCGTGGTCGGCGGGTCGATGGGCGGCATGCAGACCCTGCAATGGGCGACGGCCTATCCGGAGCGGGTGTCGTCGGCGCTGGCGGTGGCCTGCGCACCCGGCATTCCGCGCAGAATATCGCGTTTCATGAACTTGGGACGCCAGGCCGTGATGGCGGATCCTGACTGGCGCAGGGGCCGCTATTTCGACGAAGGCTCGCGCCCCTCGCGTGGCCTCGGCGTTGCGCGCATGGCCGCGCACATTACCTATCTGTCGGACGCCGCCCTGCATCGCAAGTTCGGCCGCCGGATGCAGGATCGTGATCTGCCGACGTTTTCGTTCGACGCGGATTTTCAGGTCGAGAGCTACCTGCGCTATCAGGGCTCGTCGTTCGTCGAACGCTTCGACGCCAACAGCTATCTCTACCTGACGCGCGCGATGGACTATTTCGATATCGCTGCGGATCATGACGGCGTGCTGGCTGAAGCCTTTCGCGGCACGCAGACGCGGTTTTGCGTGATGTCGTTTACGTCGGACTGGCTGTTCCCGACCTCGGAGTCGCGCGAGATCGTGCACGCGCTCAACGCCGGTGGCGCGCGTGTCTCGTTCGCCGAAATCGAAACCGACAAGGGTCACGACGCCTTCCTGCTTGACGTGCCGGAGTTCCTCGATATCTCGCGCGCGTTTCTCGAATCCGCCAGCGCCCTGCGCGGCATATAGGAAGTGATCATGTCCGTAGGGCAATCCGATTTGGCGCTGCCAGGCGCAGGCGCTTCTGCGACCAGCAACTATCGCGCGGATCATCTGCTGGTGGCGCAAATGGTGCCGCCAGGCTCGAAGGTGCTCGATGTCGGCTGTGGCGATGGCGACCTGTTGCAACTGCTGGAGAGTCGCGGCATCGACGGGCGTGGCATCGAGCTGTCACGCGAGGGCGTCAACCATTGCGTCGCGAAGGGCCTCGCGGTGGTGCAGGGCGACGCCGACACCGACCTCAAGCATTATCCCGCTGACTCCTTCGATTACGTCATCCTGTCGCAGACGCTGCAGGCGACGCGGCAGCCGCGCCTTGTGCTCGAAAACATGCTGCGCATCGGCCGTCGCGCCATTGTGTCGTTTCCGAACTTCGGATTTTGGAAGGTTCGGGGTCAGCTCTTGATCAAGGGCCAGATGCCTCGCACCGACAACCTGCCGGCGACCTGGTACGACACGCCGAACATCCATTTCTGCACGATCAAGGACTTCGTGCAGCTGTGCGACGAGATCAATGTGCGGATGGAACGCGCCGTCGCGCTCGATCATTACGGCCGCCCGCTGCGCTTCAACGCGCCGTGGTGGTTCTGGAATTTGTTCGGCGAACAAGGCGTATTTTTGCTAAGTCGAGCAGGTAAAAATGGATCGACTCGATAAAGCGAAATGTGAAATTATCTTTGCGGATCAAAAAGGTAAAACGCGGGTAAGTTCGGTAAACGCGAACAAAAGTTAATCAAATTACCGTTTGTTTGAAACTTAGTTGTCAAAGCTAATCCTGTCATAATTTCGTCAAGGATTCCGCTCCGAATCACCTCGAAAATACTCTGCGTCCGCCCAAAGCGGTCCTTTTCTTGCCCAATCTGGATTCGTTTTAGTCACCGCTCCTTCAAAAGGAAGTGAGTGGGGACTGGGGCGTGAAGCCAGAGGAAGAGGTATGCTGAATAAGAGAGCGCTCGGACGAGCGTTGCAAATGGCGGTGATTTCGTTTTTTTCGTTAGGGATATTGATTGCTACGCCAGCCGCCGCCAAGCCGGGCCATGGTAAACGCCACCAGGCGCACCATGCCGTGCAGAAGTCCAAGCACCACGCCTATCACGGCAAAGCGAAGCGTCGCTATCGCGTCAAGCATTCGCGGGTTCGTCAGGTGCGTGCTGCGGATGCAACTGGTTTTTCGTTCAATTCTAATACTGGCGGGTCATCGCTCGTCTCGGAAGCGCGTCGTTATATTGGACGCGGCAATCCGACGGACCGTGCAACATTGTGGTGCGCACGCTTCATGAACATGGTGCTCGAGCGCACCGGCTTTCGTGGCACCGGCTCGGACATGGCGCGTTCGTTCGCGAGTTATGGTCAGCGCGTGAACGGTCCGCGTGTCGGAGCTATCGCCGTCATGTCACGCGGCAAGCGGGGCGGCCATGTTGGCGTCGTCTCGGGTGTCGATGCCAAGGGTAATCCCATCGTCGTCTCGGGCAATCACGGACGCCGTGTCGCTGAAGCTGTTTACCCGGCAAGCCGCGTCTATGCCTATGTGATGCCAACGAGCTAACGCACACAGCAACGACAGGTTCCTTCTACCCATCGATCAACAGGACGCGCATGACGCGTCCTGTTGACGTTTCAGCAGGCTAGTTCGCGATCGTGAGGCGATCACCCGGCTGAACCCGGCCGCCCGTGATAACTTCGGCGTAGACGCCACAATGGGCGTGGCCAAGGGTTTGCTGCAACATCCGCGGGATCGCCATATCGCGTGCGCCTGTCTCCGGATCGACGTCAACGGCAGCACAGCGCACGATGCACTTGTTCACCTGAAGCCTCACCTCCCCGATGGCCAGCGTTTGCCCGACCAGATCGAGCTCCTGCCAGGGCGCGAGCCCGCTCAGGTGCAGGTTGCCGCGGAAGCGGAGCGGGTTGACCGGACGGCCTGTCATCTCGGCGATGGCGTCAATGCTGGCGAGGTTGATGAGCGACACGACTTTGTTGGGCACATCGGAGAAGCTGTGGTTGTCGGCCTGCAGCACAACGGGGGGACCGCGGAGCTCGTCCGCGAAATGATCGGCGAAATATTGCTCGATGGCGGCTCTGCCCTCGGGCCGACTGAGATCGCCGCTCACGCAGCGATCGCCATCGTCAATGGTGAGAGTGCTGCTGGCGTCGTTAAACTGCGTGCGCAGGGTGGCGAGGCGTTCGTCGCGCATCAGCATCAGAAACTTGATCTTCCGGAAATGCTGTGGATTCGACGGATCAAAGCCGCTCGGCCCGTTTTCGATGGCGAAGCGCCGGTCGGCGGGCAGGGTCTGCCCGGGGGCAAGCTCGGCGCTTTTCAGCAGTTCGGGGGACAGACCCTTGACAGGGTAACGGTAGACGCTCTCGATACGCGCTGCGATAGCCTGGGTCATGTCTGCCTTTTATTCTTCTATTGGGAGGGCATTAGACCCTCAAAATTTACATTCGCCAAGCTCGGCCCATCAAAACCTGCGGGCAAGAAATCTCGTGCCGCCCTCTTCACCTCGGCCAATTGTTCCCCACATTTGCAGCAAGCCAAGGTGCTTGGTGAAATTCCCGGTCAGCGCTAGCTTCGACCGGGAACCCAATGAAGATGCGGCTTTTGTGCTTTCGGGGCAGACGCTGCATGCCGAGGGATTTGACGGATGAACATAGAGAAATACACTGAACGAACGCGCGGATTTCTGCAGTCGGCGCAGTCTCTTGCCCTACGCGAGGGGCATCAGCAATTTACCGCCCTGCATATCCTGAAGGTTTTGCTCGACGACAGCGAGGGTCTTGCTGCGGGTCTGATCGATCGCGCCGGCGGTAATTCGCGGGCCATTCTGCAGGCGACGGAAGCTTCCCTGGGCAAGATGCCAAAGGTGAGCGGCGGCGGCGCCGGGCAGGTTTATCTCGCGCCTGAAACTGCGCGCGCGTTCGAGGCTGCCGAGCAGGCGGCGGAGAAGGCTGGCGACAGCTTCGTCACGGTCGAGCGCCTGCTGCTCGCGTTGACGCTGGACAAGGACAGCGAGACCGCCAAAATCCTGGCCAAGGGCGGCGTCACCGCGCAAAACCTCAACGCAGCGATCAACGCCCTGCGTAAGGGCCGCACTGCCGACAGCGCGACCGCCGAGAATGCCTATGATGCGCTGAAGAAATACGCCCGCGACCTGACCCAGGCAGCGCGCGACGGCAAGCTCGATCCGGTCATCGGCCGCGACGAGGAAATTCGCCGCACGATCCAGGTCCTGTCACGCCGCACCAAGAATAACCCGGTGCTGATTGGCGAGCCGGGTGTTGGCAAGACGGCGATCGTCGAAGGGCTGGCGCTGCGCATCCTGAACGGCGACGTGCCGGACAGCCTGAAGAGCAAGGCGCTGATGTCGCTCGACATGGGCGCATTGATCGCTGGCGCGAAATACCGTGGCGAGTTCGAAGAGCGGCTGAAAGCGGTGCTGGAGGAAGTCACCACGGCGGAAGGCGGCATTATCCTGTTCATCGACGAGATGCATACGCTGATTGGCGCAGGCAAGAGCGATGGCGCGATGGATGCGTCGAACCTGCTGAAGCCTGCCCTGGCGCGCGGCGAATTGCACTGCATCGGGGCGACCACGCTTGATGAGTATCGCAAGCATGTCGAAAAGGATGCCGCTTTGGCGCGGCGTTTTCAGCCGGTGTTCGTCGCCGAGCCAACGGTCGAAGACACCATCTCGATCCTGCGCGGGCTGAAGGACAAATATGAGCAGCACCACGGTGTCCGTATCACGGACTCTGCGCTGGTGGCCGCGACCACGCTGTCAAACCGCTACATCACGGATCGTTTCCTGCCGGATAAGGCCATCGACCTGATGGACGAAGCCGCCGCGCGGCTGAAGATGCAGGTCGACTCCAAGCCGGAAGAGCTCGAACTCGATGGACCGCGAAATCGTGCGGCTCAAGATCGAGCAGGAAGCCCTGCGCAAGGAGACCGACGCGGGTTCGAAAAGCCGGCTCGAGACGCTTGAGAAGGAGTTGGTTGCGCTCGAGGAGCGGTCGGCCGAACTCACCGCGCGCTGGAGCGCCGACAAGAACAAGCTGTCGGACGCCCAGAAGCTGAAGAGCGATCTGGAACAACTGCGTATTGAGCTGGCGGAGGCGCAGCGCCGCGGTGAGTATCAGCGCGCCGGTGAGCTGGCCTATGGCAGCATTCCCGCGCTCGAGAAGAAGCTGGCCGAACTCGAGGAAAACGGCTCGTCTACCCATGTGCTCGAAGAAGCTGTCACGGCTGACCACGTTGCGCAGGTGGTGTCGCGCTGGACCGGCGTGCCGGTCGACAAGATGCTCGAAGGCGAGAAGGACAAGCTGCTGCGGATGGAAACTAGCCTCGGCGAGCGGGTCGTTGGTCAAGCGGAAGCCGTGCGCGCGGTGTCGACCGCGGTACGGCGGTCGCGGGCAGGCCTGCAGGACCCGAACCGGCCGATGGGCTCGTTCATGTTCCTCGGCCCCACCGGGGTCGGCAAAACCGAGCTGACCAAGGCGCTGGCGTCCTATCTGTTTGACGATGATACCGCGATGGTTCGCCTCGACATGTCAGAATACATGGAGAAGCACTCGGTCTCGCGGCTGATTGGGGCGCCTCCCGGCTATGTCGGCTACGACGAGGGCGGAGCCTTGACCGAAGCTGTGCGGCGACGGCCGTATCAGGTGGTGCTGTTCGACGAGATCGAGAAGGCGCATCCGGATGTGTTCAACGTGTTGCTTCAGGTGCTCGATGATGGCCGGTTGACCGACGGTCAAGGCCGCACCGTGGACTTCCGCAACACGCTGATCATCATGACCTCGAACCTTGGATCGGATTATCTGGTGAACCAGCCGGAAGGCGAAGACACCAGCGTGGTCCGCGAGCAGGTGATGGCTGACGTGCGGGCGCACTTCCGGCCTGAATTCCTCAATCGCGTCGATGAGATCATCCTGTTCCATCGTCTGCAGCGAAGCGAAATGGGGCGTATCGTCGAGATCCAGTTCGCGCGGTTGCAGCACCTCCTGGAAGACCGCAAGATCATTCTCGATCTGGAAGCGGATGCGCAGGGCTGGCTTGCCAACAAGGGCTGGGATCCACGCTACGGCGCGCGGCCGTTGAAGCGGGTGATCCAGCGTTATGTGCAGGACCCGCTGGCGGAGATGGTGCTCGCAGGCGATGTTCGCGACGGCGACACGGTTGTGATCGGCGATGAGGGTGGCGCGCTGACTTTCAACGGCGTGGTGCGGCGTCCGGCCGAGGACGACGTCCATGCAGCGCCGCCGAAACGCGCGATGCTGAACTGACCGCGATCTCGCAGCCCAAATGAAATGCCCCGGTGATCCGCCGGGGCATTTTTTTTGTTCATGGCGGACAGAGCGATCCGGAAAGCTGCAATCCGGACGAAGGATTAACGCAGGCTGCTCGAGCGCACCGGCGTCGGCGCTTCGCTGACAGCGCGCGGGGCGCCGCGCATATTCATCTGTTGGTCGGTCTGCTCGCGAACCCGTTCGAAGGAGGCGAGCATGCTGCCATCCAGCGACCGTCCGCGTGGCAGGCGAACGCGCATTGGATCAACGAAGCGACCATTGACGAGAATTTCATAGTGGACGTGGGCGCCGGTCGACATGCCGGTCGAGCCGACCAGACCGATCACCTGGCCCTGGCGCACGCGCTTGCCGGGCTCGATTCCCTTGGCGAAGGCGGACATATGGCCATAGGCGGTTTCATAGCCGTTGCTATGCTTGATCTTGATGTATTTGCCGTATCCGCCTTCCCAGCCTGCGGTTTCGACTACGCCATTGCCAGCTGCAAAGATCGGGGTGCCGTAGGGCGCGGACCAGTCAACGCCGGTATGCATCTTGGCGTAGCCGAGGATCGGATGCCGGCGGCCGCCAAAGCCAGAGCGCATGATGGCGGAATTGACCGGCTTGCGAACCAGAAACTTTTTCGCGCTCTTTCCGGCTTCGTCGTAGTAATCGACGATCTGATCGTCGGGTGTCTGGTAGCGGTAGTATTTCTTGGTCTCGCCGCCCACGGTGAGCGCGGCGTAAAGCACCTCGTCGGGCTCGGTGGTGCTGGTGGTATCGTCGTCGGTTGCGAAGAAGACTTCGAATGAATCGCCAGGTTGCACCCTGCGCTGGAAGTCGACGTCATAAGAGTAGATCCGGATCATGTCCTCGATGACGTCAGGCGGGACCTGGTTGCGCAGCGCGGTTTCATAGATGCTTTGATAAAGCCGAACCCCGGTGCCATCGTCGGCGTCGTCGTAGTCCGCTTCAACGCTTTCCTTGACGGTGTTGAGCGACGAGACGTCCACCGCAACAAATTTACCGAGGTCGGACAGCGCGGCGACCGCTTCAATCGACGTATCGCTGAGAACGGTGACACGGTAGGGCACCAGGCGTTTCGTCGGGCCGGTGGGCAGCATCAGGATGCGCAGTTTTTGCCCTTCGCGGAGGCCGCCGTCGCGGCCGCGGGGCCCGAGCGCCGCCGCCATCATGCGGGCGTCTTCCGCCGATGCGCCGAGTTCGCGCAGGATCGAGATGACGTTGTCGTCTTTCTTGATCAGATAGACCTTTTCCGATCCGGAGTGACCGCCGGTGATCTGCTCGCGCGTCTTCGGCAGCATGGTCACGTTCTCGGGCACGATACGGATCTCAAACCCGGCATAGGGGTCAGCGGTCAGATGGCCCTCGGGGGCATAGGACATCTTCATGCTGGACGCAGCGAAGCCCTTGCCGCCGCCTGCCATGGTATAGCGAACGCCGCCGCTGTTGCCTTTCCAGGCGGTGGTATCGCGCACCCGCATCACCACTTCTTCCATCGGAACATCGCCGACGATATGGGCGCGGGGCAACAACTGGCTGAGGTCGCGGGTCACAAAGGAGACTTCGGCGTCCGCCTCGACCGCGTCGCTTGAACTGGTTTGAACCGATGGGGTGCGAAAGCCGACATCAGTTAACAGGCGCTGGGCATTGAAGACGGGCACCTTGGCGCTGAGGTCGGACGTCGACATGGTCAGGTTGCCGGATATCCGGATATGCGGCCGTGCACGCATGACGTCGCGGGAGCCGAGCCGGCTGACGCTGGAAATGCGAACGACTTGGCGCGCCGCGCTGCTTTCATTCGGGGGCGGCAGGCGATCGCTCTTGTGCAGGCTGGTCTGGCGATCAACCGGGCCGATGCCGCCGCGCAGGGCGCTCTCGGCGCGTTCGGGTAATTTGGCGAAGGTGGTTTCGCCGTCGAGCGAGGCAAATACGGCGCCGCCGATCAGGGCTGCGCCGCACAGGCCGGTCAGGATCGTGCCGCTGAACCATTGCACGGAGACGCGGCGGCGGTCGATGACGGCGGCTTCCGAACCATCAACCGATAGCGGAGGCTCGTGGCCAAGATCGATCGTGCCGACCTCGCGTCCCTGCACCCCGCTGCGTGACGACTCAAGAACTCAAAACCGAAATCCCCCAAGACGC
>CAVQXM010000005.1:7500-237109 GCA_963717905.1 uncultured Alphaproteobacteria bacterium | reverse complement strand
GCTAGCGGCGGCTTTTTCTACGAACGCGACCGGGCGTCCGCAAGCTTCGAGCAAAGGCCCGGCCCCGACTTTGTTGGGGCGGCGAAAGCTTCCGTACTCACGCCTCGAACCGGCGGTGCATCGATGTGGGTTCGAGCCTACCTGCGTGCCTCAACGTCCGAACAGGACGCTGACTGTGCCGCAAACAGCTAAAGGCCTTTGCTGCTGAACGCGGGCTGATAGTCGCATCGTGGTACACCGAAAATGAAAGCGGTGCGACGCTCACCGCCCCGAGCTTTTCCGGAAGCTTGTCGATGCTGTCAGATCGCGACTTGAGAGCGCATGCATAGTGCAAATTGTCCTCCGATCAACCCGAAGATCAGGAGCGCACGCAGACGATCAATGACCGCTCAACACCAGCGTCTTGACTGGAAGTACTAATGCCTGAACGCGCAATAGCATCGCATGCACGACCCCCCCGGCATCAACAGCATGCAACCAGACGCGTTTGGCTGGGCCAGTCTCCTTTGCTGAGATCACGTCATGGTTGCTAGTGTAGGCGTTTGCGATGCAACTGCTGCCCGGCGTGATGCCTTCAAGGCCACCTTTATAGATCGGCTCCATGAAGACGAGAATTGAGCCGGGACTCAGGGTCTGCTGCGCCTCGACCAGTTGCTCACCACCACGAAACTGGCCCGCTGCGATGTAGTTCTGCACACCGGTAATGACCATCGGAATGATGGTCCACGGTTTCGAGATGCAGGTGGCCTCAGCAACCATCCCGATCTTCATGACTTGCGCTTCAATCTGTCCAAACCCCGCGGCGAGAGCCCGCGCTCCCGCACCTTCCGGAATTAGAATACCGGCCGACCGCATCATCGGATTGACAACGTCTCCCGGCCGCAAGGTGAACTGCTCCACGCGGCCCGTAATCCCTGCGCGTATGAAGGTCTTGTCCAAGTCCACCTGCGCCTGAGCCAGCGCCGCTTCCGCGCTCGCTTTCTCGGCAGGCAGCAGAGCCGTCACGCGGGCAGCCACAGCTTGTTTCGAGGCGTTTGCTGCATCAAGGGTACCCTGCCGTCCTGCGAGGGCTACCTCAAGTTTGTCAATATCTCGTTGCGGGACAATGCCGGGATTGCGCTTCTGCAGGTCGCGTTTGACGTCGAGCTCATCAGATGCCTGTTGAAGTGAACTCTTGGCTTCCTGAATTTGTGCCTCTGCTTTCAGTACATCCGCCTGCGCCGCCATCATGGCCGCATCTATTTCCGCGATTTTGCGCCGTGCTGTTTCGAGTGCTGCCTCCTGCCTTGCGCTATCAAGCTTGAAGATCACATCGCCCTCTTTGACGGGGGCACTAAAATCGGCGTGAACTTCCGACACGCGTCCGTTTACTTCTGGAAGAATCGGCACCGTTCTAAAGTACAACGTTGCGCTGGTTGTGGACGGATGAAAATAAAAGATGACCGTGATCATAGCGACCGTCAGCATCACGCACGCGGTGATGCCCCATCGCAGTTCGTACCAGACCGAAAAAAGCGTGATCTCTCGACCAAATCGCTTTCCTTGTGCGTAACGACGGTAGAGATAATCTGGCAATACGGTCAGAAGTGAGCAAAGGATAAGCTCAAGCATGATCTTGCACCCCGCCCTTACCGGCAGGTTCTTCCGTTTTGCCAAATCCCTCGGCAATAGCGACGTCAGTCAGAATTTCGGATGGCTTCTCGGTTAGAACAGGATCTGGCGGAATGTTGGCCATTTTCTGAACTGAGCCCGCGATGCTGCGCAGCGGCGTACTGAAATCGGGCAAGTCGACCATGGCGAGAAACAGCCCGATCACCCAAAACAGGTGATTATGCGTAAATAGCGCGAGCAGACAGAGCACCGCCACAATCTCAAACTGTAGCTTCTGCGACTTGTGCGCCATCCGCTCCGGCAAGGAATGGATCTTCAGATAAATGTTACCAACAAATAAAACGGCGAGGAGCAAAACAACGCCCACGATGATCATCAGAACATCGGTGTCGCCGGGCCCGGTGATGAACGAAGGCAAATAGTGTGGCGCTGCCGGATGAAGGGCTTCGTTCACTAAACTCTCCCAATCAACTACGGTCAATACCGTCAGAAGTCATTACGGCGCTACAGACCAACGGTCTACGCGGCAGATAGCCAAACATAGAAATCCCGACTCCTCATAAACCGGACCGAATTGATTACCTCACGAAGATCGTCCTGCGCTGATGGCAAACAGCACAAGGAGGTTTCTTACGATCATCGGTTACCGTTAAACATGCCGGTCCGTCGTATTACTTTGTGATTCATGACGCATCTTCCCCGTTCGATTAGTCAGGAATGATGACCTTGTTTTCCAGCTTACGAGGACGACACCTTAGTGTTGACCTTCACTACACGTGCGAAAACTGATTAGTACTATCCGATTTTTTTTCTTACTGAGGTTAGATTGTCAGTCGGCTCTCTACAAAAGAACGTGTAAGCTGGCTCCTTACAAGGCTAAACGGGTTGTGCAGGCCGATGACAGTTTCAGGAAAGTGAGCCATCGTTAAGGTAGCGCATCGTCGAATCGGGCTTCGATGATATTGACGCTGCGGTCAGTCAAAGCGGGGACCATGATTGCGGGCAAATTTGGTGCAGCCCGTTTCAAGGTCATTTGAAACCGCCTCATGCCGCTGGACGTGAGGGTTGATAGACCTGCTTCGTTGAGAAAAACGGATGTAGCGTTGGTCGGACGAATGCAGTCCACGACTAATCCGCGAGAGTGTTGCACCCTTCGTGAAGTCCGCTACCGCGCCACGTAAATTGACGCTTTTTGTCTCTGCTGATTTTTCAGAAACATCAGCCTCGATAATGATAGCGCTGAACGCGCGTTAGCTGCCCATCAAGGCCATTCTCCCACAATATTGCGAGATGATTTTGGACAGCGCGGATATCAGCTTCGCTAAATCCTTCGTTCTGCACTCGCACCCGGTCCTCCGTGTGAGCTGTAGCGTTGGTGCCCAGGGCATCGAGCAAGGTGTAGGTCCAAAGCGCCCGCCGCAACACGCTCGAACTTCGTCAGATGCCGGTCGAACAATGCACGCAGCATAGCCTCAATCTGGGCTTCGGAAGGCTCATCGTGATGCCGAGCGGACCGAGTTCCAGCGACAGCTCGCGGGTGCAACAAAGCCGCGCCGACTTGGACATCGCATAGGCCGTGACGCCCGGAAACGGGACGCTATCGCCAAGCCCCGAGCCGATCAAAATTATGCGGCCGCCGTTGGGCGAATGCGGAATTGCGGCCTGCGCAAATGCAGGCGGTTCGCACACGTTGACACCCATCATGTTCTGAAACCGCTAGAGATCGAAGTCGAAAAAATGCTTAGTCTGGATCCACTCCGATAACTGTTTATGCAAAATTCAAATCGGGCGCTTAAGTCTTGATTTCAATCTTGGACGCAGGCTTTCCACTGGCTTTCAGCGCTTAGCAGTTTCTAGAATTACGGAAGAGTTGCCGTTTCGAGCCACTCTTCCGATGAGGGATAATCAATATTGACCCATCGATTGCCGCCGCATCAGGCGACCAGCAGCGAGATTGCCTGATCGAGCGAGACCGGCTCATCGCTGAGCAACAGATCGATCGCCTTTTCCTCCCACTTGAGCGAAGCGAGGTTGAGCGGCGCATTGGCCTGCAGGCGATGCTCGAGCACAAAGCGCGCGAGCAGCAGCCGGCGTGCATCGCCGCCCGCAGCGGCTGCACGCAGGCCTTCCTCAGCCATCAGCACCATGGTCACGGCGTGGTAGATCTGGCCGGCTGCGAGGCGGCAGAAGCGCTCATTTTCCGGCTCAGCGGCAACCTCAATAGCGAGGTCGAACGCCTGGCGAACGCCGTTGGCAAGACGATTGCGGAACTGGCCGGGCAGGCCCTGGGCATTGTCGAGGCGGGAGTCCAGATCCTTCTGCAGGGCGAGATGGGCGCGTTCCTTCTTGATCGACCGATGGATCGCATCCAGCGCATTGATGTTGCTGGTGCCGTCCCACAGCACGCCGAGATGGGCGTCGCGGATCAGCTTGCCGTTCGGCCAATCCTCAATATAGCCGTTACCGCCGCGGGCCTCCATCGCTCCGGTCGCCACGGTGACGTTGTCACGGCATGCGCGGTACTTGCAGATCGGCGTCATGATGCGGAGGATCTTCTGCGCCTCGGGCTGATCTTCAATCGCTGAAACCGACGCGGTGTAGAGCAGCGCCGACAGCGACTGTTCGGTCGGCACCATCAGCTTCATCAACTGCCGGCGCATCAGCGGATGATCAACAACGGTCTTGCCGAAGGCATTGCGGTTGCGGGTCGCAGTCAATGCTTCATTGAGGCAGCGACGCATCATGCCGGCCGCGCGGGCGAGATGCGAGACGCGGCTCGAATTGACCATTTCCAGCATCTGCTTGAGGCCGCGGTCAAGCTCGCCGAGTTGATAGGCCACCGCGCCTTCGAGGCGGACTTCACCGCTGGCCATCGACTTGCTGCCGAGCTTGTCCTTGATCCGAACCACGCGGTAGGCGTTGCGCGAGCCATCGGGCAGATATTTCGGCATCGCGAACAGGCCGAGCCCCTTGCCGCCGGCAACGGCGCCCTGGGGCCGGGCGAGCAGCACCACGATATCGGCGCTGACATTGGAGCAGAACCACTTCTCGCCCCATAGCCGCCAGTTATCGCCCTCCGGCACGGCGACGAGTTCCGCTGCGCCAACATCCGAACCGCCGGCTTTCTCGGTCATGAACTGGGCGGCGCGGAATAGCTGGTTCATGTCCTGCGACAGCATGCGGCCGACAAACTGTTCACGGAGCTCGTCGCTGCCGTAACGGCGGATCAGCTCGGACGAACTGCCAGCGATATTGACCGGGCACATCAGCCCGAATTCGGTCTGCGAGAACAGATACTGAAACGCATACTTCACAATTGGCGGAAGGGTGGTCGGCCAATCGAGCACGCCCGGCCGATATGACATCGCGTGGATGCCATAGCGGTGATAGGCGATCTCCTCCATCCGCTGATAGGCTGGATGATATTCGACGGTCTCGTTGTCGCGGCCGTAGCGATCGCGCTGACGCAGAGCCGGCGGGTTGCGCTCGGACAGATCGGCGAGCTCGTATAGTTCATTTCCGCAGAGTTCGCCGAGGCTTTCGAGATGCGGACGGATATGGTCGAGCAACGCCGGTTCAATGTATTGCGGAAGCAGTGCCTGCAGATTGTGATCGATCTCGAAGAAGTTGCTGCCGGCACAATCCGGAGCCAGATGCTTCGACCGCTCATGGGTTGCTTCACGATTGGCCAGTGTTTCAGCGGCTGGCGCAAAACGGGATGAGGGGCTTTGATAGTTCATGGTCTTACTCCGGTACTTGATCTTTATTGCTGTTCAAAGCCGACTTGCTGGAGCACGTTGCGCCAGTGGGCGATTTCGGACGTCATGAATTCGTTGAGATAGGCCGGCGTGGTGGCGGGCGCCGGGATGATGCCTTGCTGGGCCAGCGCGGACTTGATCGCGGGATCCTTGAGTGCTTCGGTAAACGCGGTATTCAGCCGGGCGATGGCAGCAGGCGGCGTGCCCTTGGGCACAACGATGCCAAAGAACACGCTGACGTCGAAATCCTTCAACCCGAGCTCGTGCAAGGTCGGCACGTCCGGCAGCAAAGGCGTGCGTTCTTTCGAGGTCACAGCGATCGGCTGCACGGCTCCAGCCTTGATATGCGGTGCCGAGACATAGACATCGAGCACGCTGAGCGGCACCTGGCCGCCGAGCAAATCAGTCATCGCAGGGGCCGCGCCGCGATAGGGGATGTGCTGCAGGTCCGTGCCGGCGCGCGCATTGAACAGGATGCCGGCGAGATGCGTTGATGCACCAACACCTGATGATGAGTAGCTGAGTTTGTTGCCGGCCTTGGCAAAGGCGATCAACTCGGCCGGCGTCTTGACCGGCAGCGACTTGTTTGCTGCGATCACGTTCGGCATCTTGCCGATCATGATCACGGGGTCGAAACTCTGGATCGGATCATAGGCGAGCTTCTTATAGAGGCTGACATTGATCGCCAGCGGACCCGATGTGCCGAACATCAGCGTATAGCCATCGGCGGGCTGATTCGCTGTGAACTCTGCGCCGATATTGGCGCCAGCACCTGCCTTGTTCTCGACGATGACGTTCTGCTTGAGCTGGACGCGCAGCCCTTCGGCCAGGTTGCGGGCAAGGGCGTCGGTCGGGCCGCCCGCTGCAAAAGGCACCACCATCTTGATGGCGCGTTCGGGATAGTCGGCACGGGCGGTGCTGGAACCGAATGTGAGACCTGCTGCAATTATCAATCCCGCCGCATAAGCGAATGTCTTCGGATTCATGGCGTTCTCCCTGTGGCATTTTATGTTGTTTTCGCCAGTTGACCGCGCGAGATCGATATCGTCCAATACATTTTTCCGATAATTGATATCTAACTCATATCAATCCGGAGAGGAGGCGCTATGGACTTGCGACAGTTGCGGTATTTTGCAGTTCTTGCGGAGGAGCGGCATTTTCGGCGCGCCGCCGCGCGGCTTTCGCTGTCGCAGCCGCCGCTGAGCCAGGCCATCCGCCAGCTTGAGGAAAGCCTCGGCACCAAACTGTTTCACCGGAACAGCCGCAATGTCGAGCTGACGGCCGCCGGGCGCGCGCTGCAATCCGAAGCGAGCTTTCTACTACGCCGGGTCGATGAAGTCTGTGATTTCGTCCGGGCTGTCGATGACGAGACGAGCAAGCTGCTGCGGATCGGGTTCGGTGGCTCGACGCTGTATCGCGGGCTGCCGGCGATCATCCAGACGTTCCGGCGGCAGCATCCGGAGATCGAGGTGCGGTTGCAGGAGATGAGTTCGGTCGAACAGATCGCGGCGCTGAAGCGCGAGGAGATCGATCTCGGATTCATCAACGGCTTCGAGACGCCGCAGAACCTCGACGGCTTTCCGCTTTTGTCAGGAGCCGCTATTCGCCTGCCTCCCGGCTGATCATCCCTATGCCAGAGGCAAGTCAGTAGGGCTGGAGCAATTGGCGACGGAGGAGTTCATCCTGTTCGGGCGATCGGCCTCGCCGGAATATTTCAACTCGATCCTGACGATGTGTCAGTCGGTCGGCTTTTCGCCGAAGGTCATTCATGAAGTGCGGCACTGGGTCAGCGTGATGTCTGCGGTGGCGCATGGCCTCGGCGTCGCGCTGGTGCCGCGTGCGATGAAATCGGCCAGCATGGCGAACATCGTGCTGCTGCCGCTCAATGATGGCATGATGCTGTCGGAGACGCGCTGCGTCTGGCGGGCGGAAGGTCAGTACTCCGAAGCGCTGCGCGAGCTGATAGCCCTTGTCGAAGCCCGCGCTATCTCTGTCTCGGGTTCGCATGAAGCCATGAGGTTGACCTGAAGAACCGGCGTACCAATATGCAGATCAGTTACATTGTCTAAATGACTAAGCCGATCCGAGCGCGAGACATGGCGACGTTAAGGCCTTGCTCGACGTAGAATACCGTCTGCGATTGCTTGAGAGCTGGGTCTCCCACCATCGATAGGACAACGATGTCACATTCATTACGTTGGAATGTCGTATCTCGATCTGACAGGCTGCCGGGAGCAATCCGGAGGCTCGGACCTTAGCCGGGGCTTCTCTACAAACTTCCCTCTGGTAAGCTAAGAGCATGAGAAGCCATTGACGAATCCACGGCCATTAACGCGAACCAAATCGAAGAGACCCGGGCCGCGAAATAGTGGCTGAATGGATGATCAATGATTCCTACATGGTTAAGTCTCCCAAATCACCAACTTGCCGGCATTCGACAACTCAGCACAATCCGATGACAAATCTCTCTCACTTAAGATCTTGTACGATCTTTCAACCATGATTTAGAAGCTTGCCACAACAGGTCGACACCTGACATCGCCTGCGGTGCATCGGAGGATTGGCCTGTAGCGATCGATCCAGCACCCTGTGCACCGCCATCCGTCGACGATCCGAGCCTGCTCAGGTTATCGGCAAACTGATTGATCACTTGCTGCGCAATTTGCTTGAGCAACCCGCTTGCGCGGCCATATTGCGCAATCGATCCCGCGAGATTGAGATCTGTCTCGATGTCGACCTTTGTTCTGTTTGCCTGCAGTTCGACAAGCTTGATTAACACTGTTGCAGAGGCATTGCCACGCTTTTTGGTATCGACGCCCTTGGCCAGAATACGCGCTGAGTGGTTGTCAGTATCAATCTCGGTCAACTGTGCTTCGCCAGCGAATTCAAGCAGCAATGGTCCAACCTTGATCGATGCGATACCGCGATAGCTGTTGTCGCCAAGCACCTCGGTCAACCGTGCTCCTGGCACACACGGCGCGATGGTCGGCACATCGAGCAGCAGGAGCCATGCTTCAGCGATGGAAAATGGAAGCTCAAAATCGTTATTAATCTTCACGTCACAACCTTATGAAAATCGAATCGGTAACAAGACGGTACAGCTCAGTTCGCACGCGCTTGAGCAATCAGTTCCACGATCCTTGCTGGTGATACCGGGTGCTCGGAAATGCGCACACCGTAGGGCGACAATGCATGCTCGATCGCACTGATGATGCAAGCCGCAGCAGGAATCGTTCCACCTTCACCTGCCCCCTTAACCCCAATTGGATTCAATGGAGATGGCGTCTCGATATGGATGATCTCGATTCGTGGCATCTCCGTCGCAAGCGGCAACAGATACTCGCCATAGGTCACTGTCTGTGGCTGCCCTTCCTCGTCATGGATCATGCGTTCGAACAGGGCATTGCCAATGCCGTGAACCACGCCGCCCCGAACCTGGCCATCGACCAACATTGGATTAATCAATCGGCCACAATCATGCGCGACGATATATCGCTTGATCTCGACGGCCCCCGTCTCGGGATCAACCTCCACTTCAGAAATGTTGGATCCGCTCGCAAACGTGTTGCGCTGAACGTCAAAGTATGACGTGGCGGACAGTCCAGGAGCGATCCCGCTGATCATCGGAACGCCAGCGGCGCCATCGAGTCGTTTGGCGAGATCCCCCAGCGTCACGTGATGGCCCGGCGCACCCACCAGACTTACAGCGCCATCACGCAATTCAAGATCGGCTTCGGAAGCTTCCAGCAGCATGCTGGCAACCGTGATGGCCTTCTTTTTCACGTTCAGAGCAGCAATATGCACCGAGGAGCCGGCCAGGACGGCGACACGACTGGCGATGGTCCCGATCCCGTGCGGGAACTTTGCCGTGTCAGCACTCTCGACAATGATCCGCTCCATCGGAACGGCGAGCGCGTCGGCACAGATTTGCGCCAGCATGGTTGCATGTCCTTGCCCCTGGCTCGCGGCTCCTGTCTGAATCAACACCTGCCCGGTGGGGAGCACACGAACCGACGCGCCTTCGAATGGAGCCAGTCCGGTATCCTCCACATAACTCGCGATGCCATAACCTAGGTAGCGACCTTGAGCACGCGCCTCAGCCTGCCGCACGGCGAAGTCATCGCCGAAGCGTTCAAGCGCAGCGTCAAGACACTTATGAAAGTCACCGCTGTCATAGGAGATGAAGGTGCCATCACGTGCCTTCATTCCGGTGGTGTAAGGGAACTGATCAACCCGCACAAAGCTGCGGCGGCGAACCAGCTCTCGCTCGATGCCAAGCTCACTGGCGACACGATCCGCCAGCCTTTCCAGCACGAAGCATGTTGTCGGCCGACCCGCGCCGCGCACGGGAACGTTCGGCACGAGATTGGTGAAGACCACGTCGATGGATATGTCCAGCGCCTGCAATGCGTAAGGGCCTGGGAAGGCAGCCATCGAGGTGACCGCAGCGATCAAGCCATAGGGAACATACGCACCGTTGTCGTGAATGCAACGTCCCCGCACTGCGAGCAACCGCCCCTCCGCATTTGCCGCGACTTCAAGATCCCAGAACTGATCGCGCTGTTGCGCCGTTGAGATGAAATGCTCACGCCGGTCTTCGATCCACTTGACCGGGCGTCCAAGCGCCATGGCCACTATGGGGGCGACCATTTCCTCGGGGAACACCGCGCATTTTGGACCGAACCCACCGCCGACATCCGGTGCCGATACGCGAATCGAGCTTTCCAGACGCCCGAGATGTTCGGCCAATACGCTGCGGACCAGATATGGTGCCTGCGTCGACGTGATCAGTGTGATGCGATCATCACTGGCGTCATAAGTGGCAACGACGCCGCGACACTCCATCGAGTGGCATCCGCCGCGATGCGTCTCGAACCGCTCATGAAACACATGAGGCGCATTGGCGAAGATCGCTTCGACATCGCCAAAGCGATTGTGCAGCTGCGCGACACCGTTTCCATCAAGATCACGGTGAGCCGGCGGCGCTTCAGGCGATAGCGCTTCACGCCAATCAATGATCGCCGGCAAGGTGTCATACTCAACGTGAACCAGTGCTGCAGCATCCTCGGCAATCGCGCGTGTCTCGGCAACGACGACAGCAACAGGCACACCGACATGGCATACCTCTTCAAGTGCCAGAGGTGCATAGGTGCGCGACTGTTTCAAATGCGGCGATGGAATCGACTGCGGCATCGGGGCGCCGGCAGCTTCGCCAAGATCGCGCGCGGCATAAACCGCCACCACACCGGGCAAGCTTCGCGCTTCCTCCATGTCAATCGAGGTAATCATCGCATGCGCGACGTTGGATCGCACGAATGCCAGATGCACCATACCAGGGTAAATAATATCATCGACGTAACGACCACGCCCTGTAATCAGGCGCGGATCTTCCATCCGGCGAACCCGCTCACCGAAATAGCGAGTGCTCATGACTGCTCCCGTACACGCATGGTCTGTGCGGCATCCAGCGCCGCGTCGACGATTGTCTCATACCCGGTACAACGACAGATGTTCCCGGAGATCACATCGCGGATCTCCTCCTCACTCGCTGTCGGTCGTTCGGTCAGAAAGGCTGTGAGCGTGGTCAGCATGCCCGGCGTGCAGAAACCACACTGCAGCGCATGATGCTTCCAGAACGCGTTCTGAAGCGGGCTCAAATCGCCATTAGCTGCAGAGAGCCCTTCGATCGTCGTAACCTCGGTGCCATCGGCCTGGACAGCCAGCATCAGGCATGAGCGAACAGCAAGGCCATTCACAATCACCGTGCAGCTTCCGCAAACGCCGTGCTCGCAACCGAGATGCGTTCCAGTGAGTTTCAACTCTTCACGCAGCAAATCACCGAGATGAAGGCGCGGTTCAACTGACGTTTGATAGGTTTTGCCATTTATGCAAAGGCTGATGTCACGTTTAGCCAACATGTCGAAGCTCCTTTACCCGCCGCACCGCATCCGCGATGGATCGGCGCAGCAGGACTGCCACTAGTTGCTGGCGATAACTGATCGGGACATGAACATCGTCGATCTCAACGGCCTGCCGGGCCTCCTGCTCGACAGCTGCAAGAGCTTCCTCCGTCAGCTGTTGTCCTAGTAGGAAGGCTTCTGCGGTTGCGAGCCGTGTCGGGACATAGCAAACGCCAGAGATCGCCAACGCGACGCGTGACACACGATCGTCGGCATCAAGTTCAAGCAAGCAACCGGCCGATGCGAGGGCAAAATCACCGCGTCGGCGGGCCAGCTCGTGAAAACCCCAACCATGCCCCGATGACCAAGGTTTAAGGCTGAGACCGACCAATAGGTCGGCAGGCTCCAATGCTGGCGCCATGTAGGCAACAGCCCATTCCGCAGCAGGAATATCGCGCAGACCATCGCGGCTGCCAACATGCATCACCGCATCATGCAGCAATGTCAGTGCAGGCAGTTCGGCTGAGGGATCAAGGTGACAGAGACTGCCACCAATCGTTCCCCGCGCACGCGTCTGATAATGGCCGACGAACTGCAAGGCATGCTGGAAGATCGGCGCATGTGACGCCATCTCGCCGTCGAACTGCAGCGTCCGCTGCCGCACCATCGCGCCAATGCGGATCTCATCCGCGGTCACGTCGATTGCCGTGAGGGCGCGGACCCTGTTCAGATCAATGACGGCATCCGGCTGCAGAAACCGCAGGTTCAGCATCGGCATGAGCGACTGACCACCAGCAAGCAGCTTGCTGTTAGGCTCATCTGCAAGAAGATCCAGCACGTCTGCTATGGTTTCCGGATCGTGATAGTGAAACGGGGAAGGCTTCATCCGGTCACTCCCGGTAATATTGGCGCGCCACCCTTGCCAACACGCGGGCGAACGCGCCCGCCATCGCTCAGCGCCACCGTGATGACCATCTCGTCACAACGCGGGGCATCGGCGACGAACACGCTCATCGTATCGATGTAGTCAAACAACCAGCTATCATGGCGATGCCCCAACGGCACATCGATCACACACCCTGGTCCACCGATCTTGACGTTGGAGGGAATAAGGGCCCGTCCACCGCCGATTGCCTCGCGGATAGGCTTTCCCATCTTGGGATGGATCACAGCGGCACCGTGTTCCAGATCCCCATTGGCTCCAATGATCGCCGCTTTGCCGTAAGAGACCACGTCATTCGGCAGATGCTTCAATGCCTCAGCGACAAGATCCCGGCCGAGGAGGCCGCCCATATCCATCAGCAAATCAAGACTCTCAACGGATTGTCCCGAATAAGGATTGACGACGATCGCTGAAGCTGCGACCTGGGTGACAGGTCGCTCGGCCGGGAGGCCGCCTTCGCTGTTTACTCGCTCAATAGCGACCACGATCTTGCGTATATCCACCGCTAGGCCCCCGATGTCTGCCGCGAGAACAGCTGATTTACGTTGCTCCGCAACACCATATCCGCCTGCTCGGCCGGCAAGGATCGCTTCACAAAGCCAACCGGGTCGGGTTCTGCCAATGGAAACGGACCATCGCTGCCGAGAACGATATTCGAAATCGGCACAACCGAGCTCGCGAAGTCAAGATAGCCGGTCTCCATACAGACACTGTCGTAGTACAGCGTTTCAAGATACTCACCGACGCTGCGCTTGAGCTGGGTTGCCAGGCCCGGATTGGTGTCAACCTCGCGCTGCATGCGGGCACGCAACATCAGGCTGAATGCTCCCGTATGAGCGCATAGCAATTTCAGACCGGGATATCGATCAAGGAAGCCGCTACAGATCATCCGCAGAATGTTGATGGTTGAATCGAACGGATAACCGGCAACGATCGTCAGCTCGAATTCGCTCGTACGGTCTTTTCCAGCAGGGTCCGCGGGGTGCACGAACAACGGAACATCGAGTTCCTGCGCCTTCTCAAAGATCGGCCGGAACGCATCGTCCGTCAGATAGGTCCCACGCACGTTGGTGCCGACATGTCCGCCGACAAAGCCGTATTCCTTAACGCAACGCTCCAGCTCCTCTGCAGCCTGCTGAGGCGACTGCATTGGAAGGAATGCCCATGCGCCGAACCGCGCAGGATTGCCGCGGACAACTTCGGCCAAGCCATCGTTACAGATCCGCGCAGCCTCCGCCGCGACGCTCTGATCGAGATAGTAATTTACAAAGGGCGTTGCCAACGACAACACGCTACGTTCGACGCCAAGCTCATCCATCCTCTGCAGCTGACGACTGACATCAAAGAAGGTCTTGTTCAGGCCAAAGAACATTCCACGAATAGTCGTGTCGATCTGTTCGCCATGTTCGCGCAGCACCTTGAGATCATATTCGGGACGGTTCTGGGCAAAACGAAAGAACTCGTCCGGAACGAGATGGCAATGAATATCGGTAATCATAATTACATCCCCAGATAAGCAACCCGAAGGCGCTCATCATTCAGAAGGTCGCGGCCAGCACCTTCGAGCACAATTTTTCCGGTTTCGAGCACATAGGCATGGTCAACGATCTGCAGAACGTGATGCACATTCTGTTCAACGATCAGGATCGTGTAGCCCGCGTCCCGCAACTCCTGGACAAGATCAAACAGCTGCTTGACGATGATGGGAGCTAGACCTTCGGTCGGTTCGTCGAGCAGCAGCACCCGCGGGCACCCCATCAACGCGCGACCAATCGCAACCATCTGCTGTTCACCGCCACTCAATGACCCAGCTACTTGCCCGCGGCGCTCTGCCAGTAGAGGCAAGCGCTTGAAGACATCGGCCAGGGTCTCCTGACGTTTCGCACGAGCCTTGGCGCTGAAAGCACCAAGCTCAAGATTTTCCAGCACGGTCATATGCGGGAACAAGCGCCGGCGCTCTGGGATCAAAATCAAACCATGGTCGATGCGCTCGAACGCCGGCAGCGAATCCAGACGGACTCCGTCCAGACTGATTTCACCAGTCGCCTGAGTGCGAAGCCCGGCGAGTGAAAACATCAAGGATGTCTTGCCAGCCGCGTTGGCACCCACAAGCGAGACAATCCTGCCCTTCGGGACAGAAATGTTGATGTCGTGCAGAACCCGAACCGGACCATAGGAAGCGTTAAGTCCACGAACCTCAAGCAAGGCTATACTCCTCGCCCAAATATGCTCGAACCACATTCGGGTCTTTGGCGATGACGGCAGGCTCACCGTCAGCGATCAATTCGCCACGGTTGAGAACGATCATGCGGTGCGCGGTGCGCATAATGGCGTGCAGGACGTGTTCAACCCAAATCACGGTAATGCCGCGCTTGGGCAGCATCGCCACCAAGTCAGTCATCTCATTGACCTCGGTGGGGGTCAGCCCCGCCATGATCTCGTCGAATAGCACGAGCTTCGGATCGGCTGCCAATGCACGGGCGACTTCCAGCCGCTTCAACAAACCGACCGCAAGAACGCTGATCGGCGCATCGGCATATTCCCGCAGCCCGACGTCACTCAGGACACGGAGCGCGACCTCTCTCGCCTTCGCTGGCGATGAGGTTTTGTTGAATGCGGTGAGCATCACATTCTCCGATACCGAAAGCTGCTTGTAAGGCTTTGGGATCTGAAATGTGCGTGCGATACCGACACGAGAGACGCGATGTGCTTTCCAGCCTTGAATGTTCTGTCCGTTGAAAATGATCTCCCCTGCCGTCGGTGAGATTGCGCCGGCAATGAGATTGTAAAAGGTGCTCTTGCCCGCACCGTTTGGCCCGATCAGCCCAACCAACTGACCGGCTTGAACCGAAAAGCTGACGTCACGCACGGCAACGAGCTTACCGAAGGCACAGGTCAGGCCTTTTACTTCCAGGATTGTGGATGACATGACGCTCAGCTCCTCTTGTTACGCTTGAGCGCACCGGCGAGGCCACCGGGGAAATACAGCATCACAACCACCAGCAGGCCTCCGTAGATCGCCAGATGAAGACCGGACGCAGCGTTGCCGAGTGACGAGCGGAGCAATTCGGACAGCGGCGTGATGAGAAACGCGCCGAGCACCGGACCGATAGCTGTGCCAAGACCACCGATCGCAGGAAGCAAGGCAAACTGGAACGACAGCTCCGCTGACAACAGGTGTGTCGGATCGAGATAGAGGAAATATTGGGCGAACAGCGATCCGCCCACGCCGGTGAAGAAGCCGCTGATGGCCATCGCCCCTGCGCGGATGCGCAGCGGATTGATGCCGGCTGCACTTGCTGCATCCTCATCGTCGCGCACGGCGAACATGTAATATCCGTAGCGTGATGCCTCGATCAACTTGGTCGTCGTGTACACGATCAAGAGGAACACGAGCATCAGGATGGCGTAGCTCAGCTTGCTATCGAACACCATGCTCATGAAGCTCGCAACCGGCGGTATCGACAAGCCTTCAGGGCCACCGGTCAGATCGCTCCAGTTGAGAGCCAGAATGCGGATCACCTCAGCCGAAGCCAACGTCGAAAGAATAAAGAACGGTCCCTTCAGACGTGCACACACCATTGCAAGTCCAGCGCCGAACGCTGCGGCAAGCAGACCGCCAAGCCACAACCCAACCCACGGCGACAACCCGTAATTCATCAGCAGAATCGTGGACGTATAAGCACCGAGACCAAAGAAGGCAGCGTGCCCGAATGAAATGAGCCCGACATAGCCTCCCGCGATATTCCAGGCCAAGGCAATGCCGGCAAACAGGAATGACAGAATGATCACGTCCTGGATGTGCGACGATCGCACAAATGCCACAGCGGCAACTGCCGATACGAGCAAGACAAGTTCGAAAACCGATAACTTGCCTCGCTCGGGTGTCAACGGAATGCCGCGCGCTGGCGGCGCATTTGTTGTCATGCTGGTCATGGTTGTCACTCGTTCACGCCAATCATTGCGGTGCCCTTCTGGCCCATCAAACCGGAAGGTCTGAAGATCATTACCAACAGGAAGACCAGGAAGCAGAACAACTGGCCGTATACCGGCGCGACGTAATAGCCGCTAAGCGTTTGTACGAGGCCGATGCTGATGCCGCCGAGAAATGCTCCTTCAACGCTGCCCATGCCGCCGAGAACCACCACAACAAAGGCGATCAGCACAAAATTGAGTCCGACCGTTGGGAAGGTGGAGAACAGCGGCGTCATCACGCAGGCAGCAAGGCCGATCAACCCCGAACCCACAGCGAACGTGAGCAGGAAGATTCGCGGAACAGGAATCCCCATTAGCTGCGCTGCTTCACGATCCTGAACAGTCGCGCGAACGGCTTTGCCGATATAGGTTTTCTTTAGAACCCACATCAGGCCCAGCGTACTGACGCAGGAAACACAAAATGCGATGAGCAGCTCTGGCTTTACGAAAATCTGGCCGAGCGGCAATGAACCCATGCCGAATACCGGCGGAATGTCGCGCAAGTCAGCGCTGAAAATCATGAGGGCGACATTCTGCATCAGGATGGATAGCCCCATCGTCGCAAACACGAGAACAAGGTGAGGCTTTTCGATGCCCGGGCTGATGATCAACCGATGCACAAGTGCGCCAGTCAACACCATCGCAGGAACCACAGCGAGGATGGCGACATAGGGATTGAGCCCCAGCAGCGCTGTGAGCGCCCAGGCGCCGTACATCGCGGCCATCAGAAATTCGCCATGAGCGAAATTCACCACACGCAGAACGCCGAAAATAAGCGTCAGTCCAAGGCTCATCAGCGCGTAAACGCCGCCGATCAACACTCCAGAAATGATGAGTTGGGCAAATGTATTCATTTTGAATGCTCCAAGCGGAGACGTCTGTCGCCAGACGTCTCCGGAACCGGTTAACGGCCGCTCCAATTCGGAAGGGGAAGCATCTTTGGCTCAGACACGGCCAGGCTCTTTGGATAGACCTGTCGCGCGCCTTCCTCCTGCCACTGCCAGACGCCGATGGCGCTACGCAGGTTCTGGCCAGCATCCTTTGAGTCCGTTGCCCAATCCAGATTGGTGAACTTCACACCGCTGCCATTGATAAGGCTGCCTTCAGGAAGCTCGAGCGCCATTGCTGCTGCGCGCACATCATCCGGCTCGAATGACTTTGCGCTCGGCAAGACGTCGTTGAACAAGGTCCACAGCGCCGCAAAAGTTGCGACAGCATGGCCCGCCGGCTCACGCTTCTGGCGCTCGACGTAACGCTTGAAAAATTCAGCATCCGCTTGACGAACGTCATCACGCAGCGCCTTCGGATTCACGCGGGCCGGGAAGTCCGCGACAAAGATGCCGTTGACGAGGCTACCAAGTGCGTCGCGCAGGTCTGGCGCCGAGTATCCGGCGCTAACGCCGATAAAGGCGCCGGTATTGAAATCAAGCTCCTTGGCCTTGCGCTGGAACATGATCGCGTCATTCAGGAACGAGATCGCGATCACGACATCGGGTTTGGAGTCCTTCAGACGCTGCACGAGCGGTGTCATGTCAGTCATGAACTGATCATAACCCTCGTCATAAATCAGATTGACGCCGAGCTCCTTGGCGTAGGCGCGAACCCCATCGCCAACGGACTTACCGAAAGCTCGGTTTTCCCAAAGCAGAGCAATCCGCGTATCTTCGGCCTTCTTACCAAGCTTCGCCGGAACGATTTCACGGGCGAATTCAAGTGCTGCACGGCCATAGCGTGTAGCTCCGGGCCCAACCTGGAAGGTTCGCTTGAAGCCTCGCTTGGTAATGATATCGGCCGCGCCAGTGGTTTCCCAATGCACCGCACCATTACGTTCTGACGCCTGGCTTACGGCGATCGCCAAAGGCGAAGCAAACGAGCCTGTCGTGATCTTCACGCCGCTTTTGACGATGCGCTCGGCCTCACTGATAGCCGCGTTTGGATTGACCGCGTCACCCCGAACGAATTCGACAGGCTTACCTTTTACTCCGCCTTTTTCATTGATCATGTCGCGGGCGATTTCCATCGCCGCCCAAGCCTCAAGACCACTCTTCGCAAATGGTCCGGTGAACGGCAGCAGCACGCCGAGCTTGACGGGCTCCTTGGCGACAACAACCGACGACGCGAACAGCATCGCGCAAGCAGCGACAGCCCCAACCAATTGTCTCATACGACGCATAGCTTCCCCCTATCTTTTTATTTCTTATACCCAGCTAGCAGAGCGTGCAGTATACAGCAATTGCATTGGATCTATTGCTTCCATACGATTTATGTATCACTGGGCAAAGAAGTTCGGAGCTACATGAGATGGACACGAGCAAGCTTGCGTATTTTCTTGCGATTATTGAGCACGGCAGCATAAGTCAGGCAGCTGAGGCACTTCGCATTTCGCAGCCGACGCTCACACGACAGGTGCAAATGCTTGAGCAGCATTTCGGCGCACCGCTTCTCGTCCGACATGGCCGCGGCGTGTTGCCCACCGAAGCTGGCAGACGCTTGAATGAAGGGCTGCGCGGGCTTGAACGGCAAATCCGCACACTCCGTGACTACGTAGGTGCAGCGGCCAAAGAGCCTTCGGGTGAAGTAGCCATCGGGATTCCGCCGTCGCCGCGCTCCTTGCTTGCAAGCGGCATCGTCCGACGGTTCACGGCGCGCTATCCAAAGGTCCGGGTTCGTATTGTTGAGGAGACCAGCAGTCAGATCCGCGATCACGTCGCCAGTGGCGAGCTTGATCTGGCAATCACCAACTCAGCTGAGCCAGCGCGCAGCTTGCGAACGAAGGCTCTTGCGACTGAACCACTGCTGCTGATTGGGCCGCGCGATGCCAAGCTTCAACTGAAAGAACAGGTGAAGATCAATACACTTGCGCGGAAGCGGCTGATCATGACCACCAATCCGAACAGCATACGCCGCATCATCGAAGACGCCCTGGCGCAGAAGGGTCTTCGGCCGCTGATTGCGATAGAAGCCAACACCTTGCCGTTCATGACGGATCTCGTGCAGGCCGGGCAAGGCTTCACTATTCTTCCCCTTTCGGGGGTCAATCCAATCCGGCGGGGCAGCAATCTGTCCGCTGCCCGCATCGAAGGTCTGGCTGTGACGTGGGTGCTGGCCTATCCGGAGAACCGGCCGATGAGCCCAAACTCAAGACTGTTAGCAAAAACGATCGTCGAAGAGATCGACCATAAGATCGACAGCCGGTTGTGGCCGTTTGCATCCAAGCCGACCAGCTAGTGCCTAAGCGCACACAGCCCTAACGGCTCGCCCCTCCGGCAGATCGATCAGGCCGGCCTGGAATTACGGCCACCTGATCTTTTCACGCAACAGGCGAGTAAACCGCTCGCCTGTTGCGTTGGCCGCTCAATCGCGCTTCAGCGGAGCGGCCTTCTTTTCAAGAAACTCGTTAAGGCGTCGCATTGTTTCAGGCGGCCGGGTCATCGACGAGTTCAGATATTCCATGAACAGCCCGTCATCATGGGACAGATCATTGATGCGCGGCAGCACATTGGTGATCATCCAGTTGGTGTTGGGCGTGTTCTGGGCAATCCGGCGAGCCAGTTCCTTGGCCTTTTCAAGCGCCTGCCCGTCATCGACGACATACTGTACGAAGCGGATGTCGCGGGCCTCGTCGGCGTTGAGCATGCGTCCGGTCAGCATCATATCGGTCATGGTCGCGTTTCCGATAATCCGTTGGATCCGGACGCTGCCCCCTCCTCCCACAAAAATACCTCGCTGCCCCTCGGGCAGGCCAAGCATCGTCGAGCGATCGGCAACACGAATGTGTGCCGCAGCCGCGAGTTCAAAGCCCACCACCGATCGTCGCCCCGTGAAGCGCGGCGACAAACGGAATCTTCCCCCGGGCAATGGCATCGAACGAGCTGTGCCAGACATGCCGCGGCGTGCGCTTGCGGAACGGCGCATCCGGCTGCAGCTTGGCAGCCAGTTCCGCAAGATCGAGCCCCGCGGAGAAGTTGGTACCGTGGCCGAAGAGAACGCCAGCATCGGCTTCCTCTCCGGCCTGTTCGACAACCGCACGTAACTGATGAGCTAGAGCATCATTAATTGCATTGCGCTTGTGCGGACGGTTGATGCCGATCAGGGCAATATTGCCGTCCAGCTCATAACTAATAAGTGGTTCGCTCATCATAACCTCTACTTCAACTCACTGGACAGATTTGCATCAATCCAGCTGGATGTTTGCCATCTTCACGATTGGAGCCCAATAAGCCTCTTCGGATCGCCAGAAGTCGGCAAAGCCCGCCGCGCCAAGCGGACGCGGGATGTTGCCGAGGTCGGCGATCCGCTTGCGAATCTCTTCATGGTCAATTGCGGCAACGGCTGCTTCCTCCAGCTTGCGCTGGATATCTGCCGGCGTATTGATCTGGGTACATAGGCCGAACCAGCTTTTATTGGCAAACCCTGGTAGGCCTGCTTCAGCAAAGGTCGGCGTATCGGGCAGTGCCGACACCCGCTCCGTCGTGCTGATCGCCAGCGCTTTCAACTTGCCGCCATTGACCAGAGCAAGCGGCCCCGAAATGTTATCGAACATCATCAGAACACGGCCTGCCATGATGTCTTGCATCGAAGGCATCGACCCGCGGTAGGGTACATGAACCATTTTCGTCCCCGTCAGCTGGTTGAACAGGACAGTCGACAGATGCATGATGGTGCCATTCCCAGGCGTTCCGTAACTATACTTCCCTGGACCATCCTTGATCATCGCAATCAACCCCTGCAGATCCTTGATGCCCGAGATCTGGATTGACGACAAGAATGTTTGGAACATCTGCAATTAGCGCCAGAGGCTTGAGTTCCGTCGCGGCATTGTAGTTCAGCTTGGTATAAAGTAGCGAGTTCAGCACAAGGGTGCTGACATTACCGAACAGAATTGAGTATCCATCAGGCTCAGCCCGCACGCCCTCGCGCGTCCCCAACACACCACCCGCGCCGGAGCGGTTCTCGACGATGATCTGCTGACCGATATTTTCGGACATGCGCTGCGCGACGAGCCGGGCGATGGTGTCGGTCGCACCTCCGGGCGCATAGGGCACGATCAGCTTCAAGGGCCGGTTTGGAAATGCGCCCTGCGCCCGCAGCACGGTGGGAGCAGCAACGAGGCCGGCGAGCGTGGCCATGCCAAACTGGCGGCGATTCAAGACAAGCTTATTGTTATTCAGACATATGGTTTCCCCGTCTTCAAAACTCATGACTGGGGCACGGCGCGCGAGGTCGCACGCCGACCGCAGGATCAATTCGTTAGCAATGAGACATTCAACATGGCGCGGCGCTTCAACCAGACGCTCGCGCGGTAACAAGGGTCGCCGTAGAAACGCGAACAACCCATCGAGAACCTTGATGATGTTAGCCCGGCCAACCTGATCGCCCAGCTCGAGGGGCCCCATCGGATAGCCAAGTCCGAGGCGCACGGCGAGATCGACGTCCTCCGGCGCAGCAATGCCCTGCTGGGCAATATCCGATCCGATCGACACGATCTGAGCGACGATGCGCTGCGCGACAAATCCAGCGCTGTCATTGATCACGGACACCGAACGTCCCGTGGCTTCAATCGCTGCGGCCGCACAATCAAGATAACGCGGCGAGATAACCGGGCTGCCCATGATGGTGAGCCTGTCGCGCATTGGAGAACAGCATGTCAACGGCCACCGTGCGCGTCGGATCGAGCTGCTGCGTGATCGCGGCGGTCGTTGCATCCGAGCCCAGCGGTGTCACCAGAATGAGCGAGCTGGTCTCGCGGCTTGTCCGAGGTGTCGAGCGTCACGCCGGCATCAGCCAGCATGCTGCGCAGCGCTCGCGCCAATGCCGGCTCGGCATTGCTGATCCATACCGGCACATCGCATGTCTTGCGCGCGGTCTCGACCTTCGCTGCGGGCGGATTGCGATAATCGTAGAAACCGGCGCCGCTCTTACGGCCATAGAGGCCCGCCGCCACGCGCTGGGCAGCAATCGCGCTCGGGCGGAACCGTGGCTCCTGCAGGAACTGATTGTAGATCGAGTTCATCACCGGAGCGACACATCGAGACCGATCAGATCGAACAGCTCGAGCGGTCCCATGCGGAAGCCTGCGCTTCCTTCATGATCGCATCGATCGTTGCAGCATCGGTTGTCTGCTCTGACAGGATGCGAAGCGCCTCCGGCCCGAACGCGCGGCCTGCGTGATTGACGATAAAGCCTGGCATGTCACGTGCGACCACCGGGCTGTGACCGCCGTGACTTGCACAGATCAAGCAGGAACTGGAATGACGTCCTGCTTCGTCGAAGGTGACTTGATTACCTCGACCAAACGCATGGCCGGAACAGGATTGAAAAAATGGAGACCGGCAACTCGTTCCGGCTTTGCACAGGTGCTTGCAAGAGCTGCAACCGACAGCGACGAAGTGTTGGTCGCCAGAATGCAGGCATCCGAGACGATCGCTTCTAGATCGCTGAACAGCTTCGCCTTCACAGCGAGATCTTCGACAATCGCCTCGACAACCAGACCGCACGGTGCGAGATCGTTCAGACTCGTCACCGGCGTGATGCGACCGCATAATCGCGTCGCACTCCTCCGCCGCGAGTTTGCCGCGCGACACCCGCTTGCTCAAGATCCTCCCGAACAAGTGCGATCGCCTTGCTGCAGTGCTTCTTCCGAAATGTCGAGAAGCCGCACGTCATGGCCCGCCTGCGCTGCCCACTGCGCAATGCCGCGCCCCATGGTGCCCGAACCAACAACGCCGAACATTGATGCCGGGGAAGCCGGACAGTTGTGAAGTCATCATCACAGAACGTCCTCAGTTCCAAGAATGGCAGTCGACTGGCTCGCGGCCGCATTGCCGCCATTGCCATTAACCAGCGCAGTGCGTGCCGACGTCACCTGACGATCACCGCAAGCGCCGCGCAGCTGGCGCACGGCCTCGATGATTGCGAAGGCGCCGTACATGTTCGGCTGAACGCAGGAGAACCCGCCGCCATTGGTGTTCACCGGCAGGCTGCCGCCCGGGTGCGATATTGCCATTTTCGACAAAGGCCCCGCCCTCACCCTTCTTGCAGAAGCCAAGATCCTCAAGTGCCAGAATGGTGTTGATCGTGAACGCGTCGTAGATCTGCACGACATCGATGTCGCTGGTCGTAAGGCCCGCCATCGCAAAGGCACGCTTGCCGCTATCAACCGACGGCGTGACGGTCAGATCCGACATGCAGGAGATCGTCCGATGCGACGCCGCCGTGCCGTGGCCAAGCAAGTAGACCGGTTTGTTGCGGGCATCCTTCGCACGATCAGCGCGGGTCACGACGAACGCGCCGGCGCCATCGGTCACGAGGCAGCAGTCGTAGACCGTGAACGGATCGGAAATCATCCGCGCAGCCAGCACCTCGTCAATCGAGAGCGGATCGCGCGAGAAGGCTTCGGGATTCAACTGCGCCCATCCGCGCGCTGCAACCGCGACTTCGGCCAGATGTCGACGCGTGGTGCCGAACTCGTACATGTGGCGCGCGGCAATCAGCGCATAGGACGATGGCGGATTGAACAGCTTGTAAGGCGATTCATATGGAGCCGGATCGAGCGAATTACGAGCCATGCCGCGCTCGCGGCGACCGAAAGTGCCGGTGCGCTGATTGCTGCCATAGCAGACCAGAACATTGTTACAGATGCCCGCATCGAGCGCGAGCATCGCATGCATCAGATGCGCAACGAATGCCGAACCGCCGATATTCGTGCCTTCGATAAACGAGGGACGAATGCCGAGATATTCGATGACATTGAGCGGCCACATCGCGACGTTCAGGTTGGCCGTGCAGATGCCGTCGATGTCAGTCATCTTGAGGCCGGCATCGGCCACAGCAATACGTGCTGCCTCACCGAGAAGTTCGATCTCGCTGCGACCGGGGGCCTCGCCGCAACCCGCTGTGCCGACGCCGGTGATCGCCATCTTTCCGCGCAAATTCGAGCTCACTCTGCATCTCCTCAACAGCGTCAAAGACGACACGCGGCGTATTGGTGGCGCTTTCCTCGACGCGAGCCCGCACCCGCATGCCGATGCGCACATCACCGGCTGCAGGGTTGGCCACCGTGCTCATCATGCGAATGCCGACATCCAGATTGATCAGCGAGACGTTGTGCGGATCCTCGCCCTTCTCCGTGACGTGCACTGTCGTACAGGAGTAAACAGTTCCGTCACCCGACTGCGGCGTCCAGACCAGCGAGGGTTCCGAGACAGGCCGGGCAGGCCTCCTTGGGCGGAAACACAGTCAGCTTGCAGGCATCACATGTCTGCAAAGAGAAAGCTGCCGTTGCGAATGTGGCTGAAATACTGCTCTTCAGCCCCCAGCGAATGGACCGATCATTCATCTCAGGACGCCTTCCCCATTTCCTTGTCTTGCAGATCGCGCCACAGAATTTTTCCAGCCGGAGACTTCGGCAGATGCTCCACGAACTCGACGATGCGCGGATATTTGTATGCAGCCATGCGCTCCTTGCACCAGGCGATGAGGCCGTCATCGGTCAAGGCATCAGCGCCCTGGCGCAGAACGACGAGCGCCTTCACGGTCTCGCCGCGATAGGCGTCCGGCGAGGCAATGACGCAGGCCTCAAGCACCGATGGATGCGCGTGCAGATAGTTCTCGATTTCGCTCGGCCACACCTTGAGACCCGACGCATTGATCATCCGCTTGGCGCGGTCAGTCATGTAGTAGTAGCCATCCGCATCGGCGTAACCGATGTCGCCTGATCGCAGATAGCGGCGTCCTTCAATGGTGATGAAGGCCTTTGCGGTGTCTTCTTCTCGGTTCCAGTACCCCTTGAACAGCTGAGGTCCGGCGATCACGATTTCGCCACTCTCCCCCACAGGCAGAACAGCCAGCGTGTCTGGATCGACAATCAGCGTCGAGGTGCCGAAAAACGGGAGGCCAAGGCATTTCGGGCGCGGCGCCTCGGGAGGATTGAGATGCGTCGTTGCCGCCGTTTCGGTCATGCCATAGGCTTCAAGGAAGGTGATCTGCAGCGACTCGCGCAGCTCCTTCCACACCGGCTCCGGCATGGCCGAACCACCGGACGATACACGGCGAATGCTCGAAATATTGCGCGTCCGGATATCCGGCGCGTTCAGCATATCGATCACTGCCGTCGGCGGCAGCGATGCATGCGTCACGCCATAGCGCTCGATAAGGTCCAGCACCGTGGTGCGATCCCAGCGCGGAACGATGGCCACAGCAGCGCCTGCATATATCGGCGCGGTGACGGCATGGCAAAGGCCGGAAACGTGATACATCGGCGCCATGCCAAGCGAGACATCGCCCGGCACGATGCCGTGCCAATAGGTCATCCCCGCAGCCGTATGCATCAGGCTGCGATGCGTATGCATACATGCTTTCGGTTTGCCAGTTGAACCCGACGTATAAGGCAGGGCGCAGATATCATCCGGCCCGCGGGTGACAACGGTGGCAGTCAGTCCCTCGTCCAGCGCCGCCTGCCAGCGGGCATGATGCGCGGGAATATCGTGCTGCGCCATCAACCAAGCCGGCACCAGATCAGCCTCGCCCTGCGAGATATAGTCCGCATACTCGACGACCAGCACAGTTGCGACATTGACGCGCGTTAGCGCAGCGCTTGCCGTCGGCAGCAGATCGGCAGCGGCAATGAGAACCGAAGCGCCACTGTCCGCGAGATAGTGCTCGATCTCGCCAGCACGGTTCATCGGGCTGATCGGAACAACGATCCCGCCCGCACGCAGCACGGCATAAAACGACATCAGCCATTGCGGGCTGTTCTGCATATACAGCCCGACACGCGTGCCGGGCGTCACGTCCGCCTTGTCCTGCAGCCACCCGCACAGGCGATCAACAAGCTGGTCGAGCTCGGCATAGGTGATCGTCGTTCCATAGAAATGGATCGCCGCGCTATCCGGAAAGCGAAACGCTGACACCGACAGATTTTCATCGAGGCACATCTCGGGAGCAGCGAACGATGTCGGGCGAAATCTGGTCATATTGCCTTCCGCGGACAGATCGAAGATATCAGTGATGAAAGCGTAATATATAACTGTTGCGCGAGAAGCCTCCAGAATTGCAAACTGACTTTGCAGATTTTGGCTGTTTGCCACTGCAGATCCGGATCGGGAGAACGCCTGCGATGCGCGCCATCGATCTCAACGCCCTCATGCTGTTTCAGACGGTCGTGCATGCCGGCAGCCTCACCAGCGCAGCAAAGATCACCAACCTGTCGATCGCGACGATCAGCCGGCGGCTGGCCGAGTTCGAGAAGGAGCTCGGCTCGGCACTGCTCGAGAAGACATCGCGGCGGCTATCACCCACGACATTGGGCGACGCCATGCTGGTTCATGCCGGCCGCATCGCACGTGAGGCGGAGATCGCACAGGATGTGGCGATTGAGGTTCAGACCGGGATGCGCGGCACACTCAAGCTGAGCGTGCCTGCGGAGTTCGGCCATGCCTGGCTGGGACGAGCGGCGGCAGCCTTCATGGTTCTGCATCCTGATATCAAACTCGAAATCCAGATCAACGATGGCGCTGTCGACTTCTCGCGCGACGGCTGTGACGTGGCAATTGTGCTGCAGGATCTTGCCGAATACCCGCATGGTGCGTAAACGGATCGCGACACTACAAAGAGGATTGTTCGTCTCGCCCGGCTATCTCGATCGCTATGGACAACCCGATGGACTTGCAGATCTGTCGCAGCATCGCTGCCTGATCACTGAGCTGCAGCGACTGAACAAGACCTGGACCCTGTCGCAGAAACGGCAGCACCGGAACCTTGAACCGAACTGGCATGCGACGGTTGCAAATATCGGGCTGCTGCGCGAGCTCGTGCTCGGCGGGGCCGGCATTGGCATGCTGAACGATGCGCTTTGCTCGAATGATGTGCGCGCCGGGCGCCTCGTTCGCCTGTTCCCCGAATTGGAGCGGCCCACCCCTGACGGCCACCGCAGTGATCCCGGGCCACCGCCTGATCACCAAACGCAGCCGGGCATTCCTCGACTTTATCTATCAGCACACACGCGATGCCTGACACTGCTCACGACATGCGCAGTGTCAGGTGCTGGACGCGATCTCGACGCTTGAATACGTGACGCGGCGTCACATTTACGAGGCTTCAGTGTGCTGGCACGTCCACCTTCCGCGTGAGAATGGCGAAGTTGCCATTGGCCTGTGCGATCAGGGTATCGCCAAGGTAAAGTCGTGATTCAAGATTTGCGAT
The DNA here is from genome assembly GCA_963717905.1 of uncultured Alphaproteobacteria bacterium. Classification (GTDB taxonomy): domain Bacteria; phylum Pseudomonadota; class Alphaproteobacteria; order Rhizobiales; family Xanthobacteraceae; genus Tardiphaga. The sequence goes on along the minus strand of CAVQXM010000005.1, from coordinate 209,720 downwards.
CGTCCGCCCACGGTTGACAACAACCGTCTCGCAACGGATCTTGCCGGCAGGTGCCGGGCGGAAATAGGTGATCTTGATCTCGATGGTGACACATACCTCACCCTCATCGAGTGTCGAATAAAGCGCCGCCCCCATGCCGGTGTCTGCCAATGCGTACAGCACGGCACCATGGGCAACGCGATGTGGATTGTGATGGATGTCCGGCTCGAGCTCGATCGAAGACGCGCTCCGCCCCGGCGACTTTTCATCGATACGAAGCTTGATCACATCGGCAAACGGATGCTTGAACATCTCTTCAGTTGTTTTTGTCATGGCATTACCCCACGCTGCGTGACTTTATACAAAGCATTAGCAGATCATCGCGCCGGGAAAGGCAACTGCTTGCGTCATGCATAGCCGCTATGAGCAGAACGAGCAGCGTTGCGCACGCAGCTGATTTTCACCGCTCACGGCAGTCCACTCCAATAACGGAATATGTTTCGTGACGTAGAATGTGTATTTGTCCGCGGTCTGCACCGGGTTGAGCGGCTGATGCGGTTCCAGCCTCTGCGGGCATCGCACCACATCGAACGTCTTCAACTTCGCAACCTTGTTGACGGTCTCTGACGCTCCTTTTTCAACCATTTCGCAAAGCTTGCGCAGGTTGACCGGCGACAGCGCTCGCGCAACGACTACACGAAATCGCTCATGCTCGGGAGGGTAGGTTTCGAGAAGCAGACTGGGCGGACGAAAAGGCGTATCGGCCCGTTTGAGGCTCGCAAGCCCCGCACCACTGGAGCTGCAATAAGTCCTACTATCGGACACAATCTAGACTACTTCAGTATAAATAGAACTACAGTAAACACTGTACTTATTGAGCTAGTTCACCGGCCATTCCTCACGTCGATTTTCGTAGAATGAACTCCGATTGAAAATGCCTTGGTTGCTCCACGGACCGAAGTCTGAACTTGGGCAATCGTGAATCACGCGATCAACCGCTTGAACGAACTCAGAACTAAATAATTGTTGGTGCCAACGTCACATGGCACCTACTGGGAATGCAGTGATCCGCACACAAATGGGCTATTCTGGATCAGCCATCCTATGACAAGGCGCTTTGCCTGCCGTGCGAATGCTATTCATTTGCATCGTAGGGAGACTGGTTTCGTATTCCACTGAACCAGATATCCTTAAGAACGGAGAAGCAACCGCCTGCGCGGGCGCTGAAGGATCCCGTGCGCCTCGATGATATCTGCCTCACCTGCCGTCGCGCCGCAGTCTTTGTGCATCTGACGAATTCTTTTGCCCGGGATTTCGGACGCACGTTGCTTGCGTAACGATGCGATCGTCGCGGTGATTTGAGAAAAATCATCTACGCTCAATCCGCTCTCAAGGATCGCTGCATGATCGCGGGGTTCGATGGCGGCCGTAATGCCCCTCGCCGAGTACAGCCGCATCGCCCATCCCATGACGAGATCACGCGAACGCCCTTTTGCCGCACTAATGCCGTCCGCTCGCTCAAGCGCGGCGACACGATCCAGCTTGCGCAGGTGACGCCGCACCGCAGCCGCCAGCAATGCTTTCACGTGCTCGGCAGATAGCATGCCCGGAAGCCCTTCAGACAGAATGTGATCGCTTTCAAGCGTCAAGCGCGCAGCGATCGACCGCGCAATCGAAGGCTCCCGCGTCCTCAGACTGATCGCAACAGCACCGCGATCGCTCTCCCCAATTTTCTTGACGAGACGTCGCCGCCACCAGTAGGTCGCCCCGCGACGATAGACGTATTGAACCGCACCCATGTGCACACCCCTGTGTACAGGCGTGTGATACAATCGCACTTCGCGCCCCAGCTCGCGCTGGAGAGACATTAGATTTCAATAAGTTAGGATGTTTCTGGCTGGGGCGGGAGGATTCGAACCTCCGCATGGGGGAATCAAAATCCCCTGCCTTACCACTTGGCGACGCCCCAATGAGACAGGATGCGGCGGGCGATGACCGCGCAGAATCCTTCCAGCCGCCACGGTCTACAGACAGCGCAGGCGGATTTCAACTGCTGTTGAAAAATTCCCCCGACGATTACACCGCCGGTGAATTTGGGTCTTGGTTTTAGCCCGGAAACAGATCTCGAAAGAAGCCATGCACGGAGACCCGACCGACGACGCGCGCAATCTGCGGGCGTCACGGCCCCATCCATGCCAGAGCCGCGCGGGCCGCCAACCTTTCGCCGCCCCCTTTCTTCGTGTCTCGGCTCGACAGCAATTGCCGGCGAACGTCCCCGAAAGCTGATAAAATGGCTGGAACACACGTCTTTCTGAACAAATTCACCCAGCCGCGAGGTGTTGAGCGGGCCGTGTTTTCGTGAGAAGACCTAAACTCGTGCCAATGAGAAACGCCAGTCCAGATAAAAACAAGAGAGATCCCGGCCATGACGTACCGCGCACCGATCACCGATATCCTCCTCTCCTTGCAGCATGGGGCTGGGCTGCAAAAGGCCATCGAGGCCGGATATCTCGGCGATTTCGACGCGGATCTGGCTGCAGCGGTGCTTGAGGAAGCGGGCAAGTTCGCTGGCGATGTGCTGGCGCCGCTGAACCGGGTCGGAGACCTGAATGGCGTCAAGCTTGAAAACCGCGCCGTCAGCACCGCGCCGGGCTGGCCGGACGCCTATCACCGGTGGAGCGAGGCCGGCTGGAACGCCGTGTCCGGGCCGGAAGAGTTTGGCGGCCAGGGCCTGCCGCTGGCGATCAACGCCGCATGCACCGAAATCTGGAGCGCGTCGAACATGGCCTTCGGCCTGTGCCCGCTGCTCACACTGGGCGCAACCGAGGCGCTGCATGCCCATGGCACCGACGCTCTGAAAGCGATCTATCTGGAGAAGCTGGTGTCCGGCGCGTGGACCGGGACGATGCAATTGACGGAACCGCAGGCTGGGTCCGACGTCGGCGCGCTGCGAAGCCGCGCTGAACCCGCGGGAGACGGCACCTACCGGCTGTTTGGAAGCAAGATCTTCATCACCTATGGCGACCACGACATGACGGACAATATTGTCCACTTCGTGCTGGCTCGGCTACCCGATGCCCCCGCCGGAACCAAGGGCATTTCCTTGTTTCTGGTGCCGAAGTATCTGGTCAATGCCGATGGTTCGCTCGGCGCACGCAACGACATTTTCCCGAGCGGGATCGAGCACAAGCTCGGTATCCATGCCTCGCCAACCTGCACCATGACCATGGGCGATACCGGCGGCGCGATTGGCTACCTGATCGGCGAAGAAAACCGCGGCATGGCCTGCATGTTCACGATGATGAACCAGGCAAGGCTCGGCGTTGGCCTCGAAGGGGTCGGCATCGCCGACCGCGCCTATCAGCAGGCGCTGGCCTATGCGCAGGACCGCAAGCAGGGCCGCGCGGCAGGGCAACGGGGCGATGTCAATGAGGCCATCATCATCCATCCGGATATCAAGCGGATGCTGCTGCAGATGCGCGCCCTCACCGCTGCGGCGCGGACGATCTGCTATGCCACAGCCGTTGCGCTGGATGTCGCAGCGCGTGCAAGCGACGCCGACGTGCGTCGCACGGCAGCGACCCGCGCTGCCCTGCTGACGCCGGTCGCCAAGGCGTTCTCGACCGACATCGGCAACGAGGTGGCCTCACTCGGCGTGCAAATCCATGGCGGTATGGGCTTCATCGAGGAAACCGGCGCAGCCCAGCATTATCGCGACGCCCGCATCGCCCCGATCTACGAAGGCACCAATGGCATCCAGTCGATCGACCTTGTGATGCGGAAGCTCGCGCCCGATGGCGGCGAGGCTGTGCGTCTCCTGATTGATGACATGACTGCGATCGTTGACCGCGTCGAGGCGTCAAACGATCCGGCATTTGGCGGGACAGCGCAGAAATTGCGCGACGGAATTGGGGCGCTTGAGCGCAGCAGCGCCTGGCTGCTGGAGCGCATCAAGTTCGCGCCGAACGACGCCCTCGCTGGCGCAACGCCCTATCTGCGGCTGTTCGGCTCCGCGCTGGGCGGCTGCGTCCTCGCCGATGAGGCACTGGCGGCGCGCACGATAGATTCCATCGGCAATGCCCAGCGGTACGTCACGCTGGCGCGGTTCTTCGCCGAGAACGTCACCGTTCAGGCACCGGCGCTTGAACGCAGCGTCATCGACGGCGCTGATGCGATTGCAGCAGCCGACGACGTGCTGCTGGCCTGAGCCAAAGTGCACCACGTTTATGTCTAGAGCTGCTCGACTTAATCGAGCGGCTTGAGACCAGCCTCGATCTCGGCGCGGCGATCCTCAAGGAAGGGCGGCAGGGAAAGCCTCTCGCCGAGGCTTTCCATCGGCTCATCGGACGCGAATCCCGGCCCGTCAGTCGCGATCTCAAACAAGATACCGTTGGGTTCACGGAAATACAGACTGCGGAAATAGAAGCGATCGACCTTGCCGCTATTTGCAATCCGCAGTTCCTTCAATCGCGAAGCCCAGGCGTCGTAGTCCGCGTCTGGCGACCGGAACGCAACGTGATGCACCGCTCCTGAGCCTTGCTGGGCGACCGGCAGATCCTTGCGTTCGCTGACGTGAAGCTCGGCGCCAGCCCCACCCGGGCCCATCTCGTAAACCACGACTGTCCCGCCGGAGTGCGGATCGTCAAAGGTGCGCGCGCGGCGCATGTTCATCACGTCGAGCAAAACCGGCTCAAGACGGCTGAGATCGGCCACCGTGAGTGAGATCGGGCCGAGGCCCCGGATCTGATACTGCGCTGGCACCGGGCTGCGTTCCCATGGCGCACTCGTTCCCTCGCCGCCATCATCGATCAGGCTAAGGCGCTGACCCTCGCCATCCTCGAAATGCAGGGTCATGCGACCGTCGATCAGACGCGGCTCATCGACTGATAGCCCGGCATCCTTCAGCCGCGCATGCCAGTAGTCAAAACTCTCAGCGCCCGAAATCCGCAACGCGGTATTTGAGATGCTATTTGTACCACGTCGCTCGGGCGGCACGGGGAAATCAAAAAAGGTCAGGTCAGTGCCCGGTCGCGCGAGGCCGTCGGCATAGAAAAGGTGGTAGGCGCTGACAGCATCCTGGTTGACCGTCTTCTTCACCAGGCGCAGGCCAAGTACCTGCGTATAAAACATCAGATTGTCACGCGGCCTGGATGAAATGGCCGTCAGGTGATGGATGCCCGTGAAGTCCATGGTGCACTCCTGAACTGATGCGCTGACATTTGGCGCTTTATGATGGGTTCATATAGGGTGCGCGACAACAAGACGCCAACCGAATTCAGGGAAGTTCCATGACCGAACATCTGATCGTTTCTGACGAAGCCGCAACGCGCATCATCCGGATGAACCGTCCAGACAAGAAGAACGCGCTAACGCAGACAATGTACAGCGACATGGCGGACGCCATCGACAGCGCGAAAGACAATGCGTCGATCAAGTGCATCCTGATCAGTGGTGGCCCCGACGCTTTCACAGCAGGCAACGATCTTGCTGACTTCCTCAAGGACGGCACCTCGACCAGTGACCCGGCGTTTCGGTCGTCGAAAGCCATGGTCTTTCTTCGTGCGCTCGCCAACAACACCAAGCCGCTCGTCGCGGCGGTTGACGGCGTCGCAATCGGCATTGGCACCACAATGCTGTTTCACTGTGACTACGTCGTTGCTGGCGAGAAGGCGCGGTTTGCGACGCCCTTTATCAATCTTGGTCTGGTGCCAGAAGGCGCTTCAAGCCTGCTCTTCCCCCGAACCATGGGGCATCAACGCGCCTTCGCGACGCTGGTGATGGGACGCAGCCTGACCGCACAGGCGGGCCGCGACGCTGGCTTCGTCAACGATGTGGTCGCAGCAGGTCAGGCAGAGAGCGAAGCTCGCAAGATCGCCGACGAAATCAGCGCGCTGCCACAGGAAGCCGTCGCGCTGTCGCGCAAGCTGATCAAGCCCGCCCCTGCGGAATTGATCGCCCGCATCGAAGAAGAGAGCGCATTGTTCGGCCAGCGAATGAAATCGCAGGAAGCCATCACAGCGTTTAAAACCTTCTTCGCACGCAAATAGGCAGCGCGAACATCTCTGATCGGGGATGCAGGTTTGCATCCCCGATCACGATCGCTCAGGAAATGGCTGCACCATGATCACTCGCCCTCGCGCTGCAATTCTCCTTCAAACCGGCATCGCGGCCTGGTTCTGTCTGACTGCCGTGGTCAGCGATGCTTTTGCATCCAACAAAGGCGCGGTGACCAAACGACCGACGCAGCCGATTGCGCTTCGCATCCTCGCGATCAACGATTTTCATGGACATCTTCAACCACCGCCGGGCGGCTTGCTGGTGATCCCTGACAGCACGAGCAAGGCAAGCCCAAAGCGCGTACCCGCCGGCGGCGCCGAACATATGGCGACCCTGGTCAAGCAGCTTCGCTCAAGCTCCAAACATTCGGTCTTTGTCGCCGCCGGGGATCTTGTTGGTGCCAGCCCGTTTCTGTCGGCCATGTTCAATGACGAGCCAACGATCGAGTCACTCTCGCTGATGGGTCTCGATATGGCAGCAGTGGGCAATCACGAGTTTGATGCTGGTAAAGACGAGCTATTGCGCTTGCAGCATGGCGGTTGCCATCCGAGCGCGGGATGCCAGGGTCCGCAGCGCTTTACGGGCGCATCCTTTCAATATCTTGCCGCCAGTACGTTTGAGGCCGGCGCGTCGCGCAGCATCCTGCCGCCGTTTCAAATCAGACTGTATGACGGCATCCCGGTCGCGTTTATCGGCCTTACATTCAAAGGCACCCCAAACTCTGTCTCGCCGAAAGGCATCGAGGGTCTTGAGTTTCGCGACGAAATCGAGACCGTCAACACGCTGGTGCCGCAACTACGCTCGGTGGGCATCGAAGCGATTGTCGTCCTGATCCATCAGGGCGGCGAGACGACGGGCGGCCGTAACGAGTGCCCGGCGATAACAGGCCCCATCTTCGATCTCGTCAAAGGTTTCGACAGAGCCGTCGACATCGTGATCTCGGGGCATACGCACCGCGCCTATACGTGCGAGATCGATGGACGACTGGTCACCAGCGGCGACAAATACGGCGCGATGGTCACGGCGATTGATGTCGAGCTCAGTCACGTATCGGGCGACGTCATCGCAGCCAAGGCCAATAACGTCATCGTCGAACCTGCGAAATACGCGAAGGACCCGGCACAAACCGCGCTAATCGCCAGTTACAACGACGTGGCGGCGCCCATCGCTGCACGTAAAGTTGGCGCCATTACCGCGACGCTGTCGCCGCAACCTAACCAGGCAGGCGAGAGCCTGCTCGGCAAGATTGTAGCTGACGCCCACCTTGCCGCGACCCGCGGAGCCGGCAGAGGCGATGCTGTCATGGCCTTCACCAACCCAGGTGGCGTGCGCAGTCCGATCACGGGCACCACAGGCACTGCAGTAACCTACGGGGAAATCTTCGCCGCTCAACCCTTTCGAAACCAGCTCGTTACGCTGACCCTGACGGGAGATCAAATCCTCACCGCCCTGGAGCAGCAATGGCTTGCCCCCGATCGCCCTCATGTTCTGCAGGTTTCGAGCGGCTTCAGCTATACGTGGGATGCAGGCGGACAGCCCGGAAGCCGTGTGCTGCGCGACAGTGTGAAGCTGAATAACGAGCCGATTAACCCCGCAAAAGATTACCGGGTGACTGTCAACTCGTTTCTTGCCGCTGGCGGCGACAGTTTCAGCATCTTCACGAAGGGTGGCATGCCTATCGTTAGCGGCTACGACACCGACGCGCTGGCTGCCTACTTCAAGGTCAACAGCCCGATCGCGCCGGACGAAACGCCGCGTATCAATCGGATCAACTGAGCCATACCGCGGTAGACACGCCCACACGAGTGCTCCTCCATTCCACCCTTCCCGCTCGGAATATTTCCGCATACTGTTAGTCCTCACCTGCATAATGCGCCCGCCTGCCTGGGAAACCCACGATGTCAACGCTCCTGCTTTCTCATTCCTGTTGCGTTAACCACGCGATGTTTCCGGGCCATCCTGAACGCCCCGAACGCATCATTGCGGTCGCGGAGGCCCTGGCCGTGCCGCGTTTCGGCGGTCTGCAACGCGCCGAAGCTCCGATGGGCGAGCTCGATCTGGTCGCGCTTTGTCACGACAATCACTACATCGACGAACTTCGCCACCTTGCCCCGACCGACGGCCTCGCCTTCATCGACGGCGACACGGCAATGTCACCTGGGACTTGGGAGGCGGTGATGCGTGGCGTCGGCGGCGCGGTTGCTGGCGTTGACGCTGTGGTCTCCGGCAAGGTCAGCAACGCCTTCGTTGCGACGCGCCCGCCGGGGCACCACGCCGAAATCAACAAGGCGATGGGCTTTTGCTTTTTCGACCATGCCGCGATTGCCGCCAGATATGCCCAGCGAACATACGGTATCGATCGGGTTGCGATCGTCGACTTCGACGTGCACCACGGCAACGGCACGCAGGATATCTTCTGGGCGGACCAAACCGTGATGTATGCCTCAACCCATGAAATGCCACTGTTTCCCGGCACTGGTTCACGCGGGGAGCGCGGCGACCATGACACCGTGGTCAACGCCCCTCTCCACGCCGGCGACGGTGGCGGCAAGATGCGCGCCGCGTTCAACGAGCTGATTTTGCCGCGACTGGAGCTGTTCGCTCCCGAGTTGATCATCATCTCGGCAGGCTTCGATGCCCACTACCGCGACCCGCTTGCCAATCTGCAACTTGAGGCGAAGGATTTCGGCTGGATTACCCAACAGTTGATGGACGTGGCCGATCGTACCGCCGGCGGCCGCATTGTGTCAGTGCTGGAGGGTGGCTATGATCTCGACGGATTGAAGGAATCAGTTGCAGCGCATGTCGGCGCCCTCTCCGGCGACTGACCGCTGGCCATTGCCACAATCCGCACGCAAACAAAGTTACAATCCAGCCTGTGACGTGCTCTGGGAACCAACGATGGCCGATCAAAATCATGAGGACGTCAAGACGCTGACGTTCGAACGCGCGATGGAAGAACTTGAGCTGATCGTTAAGCGGCTCGAGGATGGCAAAGTGCCGCTTGAGGAATCGGTCAAGATTTACGAACGCGGCGAGACGTTGAAGCGTCGTTGCGAAGATCTGCTCCGCCAGGCCGAGCTGCGTGTGGAACGTCTGACGGTTGACGCCAATGGTCGCGCCACCGGCAGCGAGCCTCTCGACATGCAGCAGGCGTGAAGCCGCGCGAGGCGACGAACATTTCAAAAGCTGCGATCGAAGGCATGGTCCGTGCTGGGCGGCACGTATCATCGGTCACCCACAGCAATTCCTAAATACGTGATTACAATCAGTGTTTCGCTCCTGACGCCGGAGCGTTAGCTGATATAGTCCCTTGGAAAGACACGCCACGTTGGCCCTATCTCGGCCACGCTTCCACGATGATCGGAACAGGGACAACATTGGGCGTCAAGCACCGCCATATCATCTACGTTCAGGGCTACGATCCGCGCGGTCTGTCGCAGTATTACCGCATGTTCCGGACCGAGCTGCGCAAGTTTGGACGCTTGTATGACCTCGACACGCAGGTGGGACGCCCGGCTGGACCAGCCGATGGCGAGAGAGCGTCGTGGCAGATCGAGACCACCGCCGAGGACTGGCAGACTCGCACGACCTACGACTTCCTTCGCTGGGAAGACCTGATCAAGGACGATCTGGCCTGGCCTGTCTGGCGAACACTGGTTCACTCCATCGCTATCTACTGGCGGCTGGTTTTTTCAGGCACAATCGGCAGGTTCTGGTCGGCGCACTGGCGCTTCGCCACCTTCATCACCTACCCGCATCTGGTCGTGCTGACATTTGCCCTGATTGCAGGCGCGGCTGGCTATGCGATGTGTACCGGGCTCACTGCCCTTGGCTCACCGGGCGTGCTGTCCATCATCGGTGGCATCGCAAGTGCAATCGCGCTTTTCGACGTCCTCATCCGCGTCACGGAAAATCGAACATACGCGCTGTACCTGCTGTCCGACACGATCTTTACCTGGGAATTTTCACACCGCCAGCGCCCGGAATGGGACGCGCGGATTGATCGGTTTGCGCATCACCTCGTCGAGACGATGACCACGACGGACGCCGACGAAGTGATCCTTGTTGGCCATAGCTCCGGTTCGTTTCTGGGCGTCGAGATCCTCGCCAAGGCTCTGGAGCTAGATCCGGATCTCGGCAGGCACGGACCGAAACTGGTGTTCGTGACGCTCGGCGGCAATATGCCCATTGTCGGCTTTCACAAGTCGTCGGCGCCGTTCCGGCAGCACCTTTGCAGATTGGCTCATGAACCTTCGCTCGAATGGTACGATTGCCAGTCCCGCAAGGACGTCATGAACTTTTACCCTTTCCACCCCGTCAAAGGGCATGGGATCCACCTCGACAACGCAAACGACAGGATCCGCATCATACCCGTGCGGTTCCGTGATATCGTCGCGTCAAATCGATACAATAAGTTCCGCTGGCAGTTTTTCAGCGTTCACTTTCAGTTCGTCATGGCGAATGATCATCCGCACCCCTACGATTTTTTCATGATCGTGTGCGGACCGGTCTACCTGAGCAGCCGCTTCGACATGCCGCAATCCGCACTCGAATTTGTTACCGGCACACCTGAGGCACGGAGAATTGCCCTGAAGAAGCTGAATTGTGAAGCGATATCAACGCCATCGACTGATTCACATGGGAACCAGCCGTCGGATGAAGCCGTTGCCCCGTAGCCGCAGCTTGGGATAATTGGCGCTCTGTCTGGCTTGGCTGATGTTGGCTTTACCCCCACCGATGGTGTAAAGGGTCTCGCGATAAAATATATGACGGACAGTTGACCGCACGTTACAAGTTAGAAGTAGCGCTCCGTTCGACCCGGACACCGGTCCGAGGATTTGGGGCTGCTAGAGAGTGATACGTACCACATTGATCCTGAAGTCGATAATATAACCATTCGAGATCAGGTTCCCTGTTAGCACGAGCCTAATGTCCGGACAGACCGCCTATAAGGCACCCGTCCGATGCCAAACGCTCTGCCGACATTCACATTGGATTTCGCTGTGACCGAATTTAGTAAAACGCCGCTGCTCGATACGATCCGCACCCCAGACGATCTTCGACGCCTGAAGGTCGAGCAGATCCGGCAGGTCGCTGATGAGCTCCGTCAGGAAACCATTGATGCGGTATCCGTAACTGGCGGCCACTTCGGCGCAGGCCTGGGCGTCGTCGAATTGACGACCGCCCTTCACTACGTCTTCGACACGCCGCGCGACCGATTGATCTGGGACGTTGGCCATCAGGCCTACCCGCACAAGATCCTGACCGGTCGCCGTGACCGTATTCGCACCCTTCGTACCGCAGGTGGTTTGTCAGGCTTCACCAAGCGCTCGGAGAGCGATTACGATCCGTTCGGCGCGGCGCACTCCTCGACCTCGATTTCAGCAGGTCTCGGCATGGCCGTGGCGCGCGACCTGTCGGGTGGCAAGAACAATGTCATCGCAGTGATCGGTGACGGCTCGATGTCGGCTGGCATGGCCTATGAAGCGATGAACAACGCCGGTTCGCTGAAATCGCGTCTCATTGTCATCCTGAACGACAACGATATGTCGATCGCGCCGCCGGTCGGCGCGATGTCGGCCTATCTGTCCCGCCTTTATTCCGGCAAGACATACCGCACGCTTCGCGAAGTGGCCAAGCAGCTCGGCAAACACCTGCCCAAGCCAATCGCGGACCGCGCTGAGCGTGTCGAAGAATTCTCGCGCGGCTTCATGGTTGGCGGCACCCTGTTCGAGGAGCTGGGCTTCTACTATGTCGGCCCGGTTGACGGTCATAACCTCGATCATCTGCTGCCGGTGCTGCAGAACGTCCGCGACATGGAAAGCGGCCCGATTCTGGTTCATGTCGTAACCCAGAAGGGCAAGGGCTACGGCCCGGCGGAAGCCGCCGCTGACAAATACCACGCGGTCGTCAAGTTTGATGTTGCAACCGGCGCCCAAGCCAAAGCCAAGCCTAACGCCCCTGCCTATCAGAACGTGTTCGGCCAGACGCTGGTGAAGCTTGCCGACCAGGACGAGAAGATCGTTGCGATCACCGCGGCGATGCCGTCAGGAACTGGCGTCGACATTTTCAACAAGGCGCATCCGACCCGCACCTTCGACGTCGGTATTGCCGAGCAGCACGCCGTCACTTTCGCAGCGGGTCTCGCAACCGAGGGCTACAAGCCGTTCTGCGCGATCTATTCAACCTTCCTGCAGCGCGGCTATGACCAGATCGTCCACGACGTTGCGATCCAGAACCTGCCGGTGCGCTTCGCGATCGATCGCGCTGGTCTTGTCGGCGCCGATGGCGCAACGCATGCCGGTTCGTTCGACAATGCCTACCTCGGCTGTCTGCCGAACATGATCATCATGGCCGCGTCAGACGAAGCCGAACTCGTCAATATGGTCGCGACCCAGGCAGCCATCAACGACGCGCCAAGCGCCGTGCGCTATCCGCGCGGCGAAGGTCGCGGCGTGGAAATGCCCGAAGTCCCGACTGCGCTTGAAATCGGCAAGGGCCGCATCATCCGCGAAGGCAGCAAGATCGCACTACTGTCATTCGGTACGCGCCTCGCCGAATGCGAGAAGGCCGCAGACGAACTGGCGGCTCACGGGCTGTCGACCACCATCGCCGATGCGCGCTTCATGAAACCGCTGGATCTGGATCTTGTGCTGAAGCTGGCGCGCGATCACGAGATCCTGCTGACAATCGAAGAAGGCTCGATCGGCGGCTTCGGCTCACATGTGATGAACGCGCTGGCTGAACACGGCATGCTCGATGGCGGCCTGAAGATGCGCTCGATGGTTCTGCCCGACGTATTTCTTGATCATGACTCGCCGGCAGCGATGTACGCCGCGGCCGGGCTCGACGCCAAGGGCATCATCGCCAAGGTGTTCGAAGTGCTCGGCAAGGACTTCAAGGCTGAGACCGTCAAGCTGGCTTGATCGCTTTGACATCCCGGAATGATCTGATCATTCCGGGATTGATCTGGACGTCGGCGGCAAGTCGGCTCCATGCCCGGATTAACGAACGCACGGGCGCACGTCCCCATGACATCCCCTCTCAAAGTCTATCTGGCTGGTCCTGACGTCTTTCTGCCGGATGCGCTCCCCATGGGGCAGCGCAAGGCCGAGATCTGCCGCCGCCATGGCGTCATCGGCCTCTATCCGCTCGACAATGCCCTCGACCTGACGGCTTCCGACGCATCCATGCAGATCTATCGCGCGAACGAAGCCATGATGCGCCAGGCCGATGCGGTGATCGCTAACCTGACGCCGTTCCGCGGCCCGGGGGCGGACGCCGGCACGGTATATGAGCTCGGTTTCATGGCTGCGAGCGGCAAGCTCTGCTTTGGCTACAGCAACGTTCCAGGCGTCTATCTCGACCGGGTCAGCACAGTTACTGCGGTTGCCGGCTCCGCCTCCGGCGCACACGTTGACGCCGAAGGAAACGTGATCGAAGATTTCGGGCTGGCTGACAACCTGATGATGATCCATGCGCTGGACCTCTACGGCGCGGCGCTGGTGACCCCAACGACAAGGCCGGACGATATCTGGCGCGACCTGACCGCATTCGAAGCCTGCGTGAGGCTCGTCTGCATGCACGCTTCTTCCCCTTCTGACGACAGGAGCTGATCAATGGCTCGCAAACCGGTCGATCCCAACTCCACTGCCCCTGCCCGCAAACGTGCAGACCAATTGCTGGTCGAACGCGGCTTCTTCGAGAGTCGCGCGCGGGCTCAAGATGCGATCGAGGCTGGCCTTGTGGTCGCCAACGGCAAGATCGTCGGCAAGGCCTCCGAAGGCGTTTTGCTGGACGCCGTCATCGAAGCCCAGCCGGCGCATCCCTGGGTGTCCCGCGGCGGCGTCAAGCTTGCTGGGGCGCTGGAACGCTACCCCATCGAGATCGAGGATCACGTCTGCCTCGACGTTGGGGCTTCCACCGGCGGCTTTACCGATGTGCTGCTGGCCAATGGCGCTAGTTTGGTGTTCGCCATCGATGTAGGTCGCAGCCAGTTGCATCCATCCTTGCACGGCCACCCGCGCATCATTTCGATGGAAGAAACCGACATCCGCGCTTACGAAAATCGTCGACTGCCGCAGCGCCCCGATATTGTCGTGATCGACGTCAGTTTCATTTCGCTCAAGGCTGTGCTGCCCGTCGCGCTATCGCTGGCCGCTGCGCCGATGCATCTTCTGGCGTTGATCAAGCCGCAGTTCGAGGCGCAAGGCAAACACTCACGCGGCGGCATCATCAAGGACCCCGCCGTCCATCAACAGGTCTGCGATGATATCGTGGCCTTCGCAACATCGCTTGGCTGCGTCGATATCGAGGTATTCCCCTCGTCGATCACCGGCGGCGATGGCAATGTCGAATTTTTTCTGGGTGCACGCCGTGGCTGAACAACTGACTATCGACCTCGTCGGCCAACGTGGCGACGGCATTGCGCAAAGTGCATCCGGCGTGCGTTTCGTTCCCTACACCCTGCCAGATGAAGTCATCGAAGCCGAACCATCCGCGTCTCAGCCGGATCGCTGCACGCTTACACGAATCCTGAAGCCCAGCGCCGAGCGCATCGAGGCGTTCTGCCCTCATTTCGGAAGCTGTGGCGGCTGCGCCATTCAACATTGGCAGGATACAAGCTATCGCGCCTGGAAACGGGAGCTGGTGGTCGAGGCGCTCAGCCATGCCGGAATTGATTGCAAGGTCACGGATCTCGTTGACGCCCATGGGGACGGCCGCCGACGCATGACCCTGCACGCGCGCCGCGGCCCGGATGGCACGCTGCGCGTTGGTTTTGCAGCTGCCGGCAGCCACGCCATTATCGACCTTCAGGCCTGCCCGATCCTCGACCCGGCTATGGCGGGCGCATTCGAAGCAGCCCGTGCGATCGCAAGCCTGTTGAAACCGGTCGAGAAGCCGCTTGATATTCAGATCACCGCCGCCAGCAACGGCCTCGATATCGATGTGCGAGGCACGGGGCCGCTGCAAACGAAATTGATCACGGCGTTGTCGGTCCTGGCTGAAGAACATAAGCTGGCGCGGCTGACTCGTCACGGCGAACTGGTATTGATGCGCACACCGCCTGTGATCGAGATCGGCGCAGCGCGCGTGACGTTGCCGCCCGGATCTTTTCTGCAGGCGACGGCCATGGGCGAGGCCGTGCTCGGCGATCTCGTGATCAAGGCCAGCAAGGGCGCTAAAAACATCGCTGACCTGTTTTGCGGCGTCGGCCCGTTCGCGCTGCGGCTGGCGGCAGGAAAGGCGCGCGTGACGGCGCTCGATAGCAATGCTGATGCGGTCAACGCGCTGCAGAAGGCCGTCACGGCAACCACCGGCCTAAAGCCGATCACGGCAGGCATCCGTGACCTGTTCCGCCGTCCACTCGTGCCACAGGAATTGCGTGACTTCGATGCGGTGGTGATTGACCCGCCCCGTCAGGGCGCCGAAGCGCAGACTCGTTTTCTCGCCGCAAGCCGCGTGCCGGTTATCGTCGCTGTATCCTGCAACCCCAACACCTTCGCTAGGGATGCGCGCACATTGATCGACGGCGGCTACAAGCTCGACAGCGTCACACCGGTCGACCAGTTTCGCCACTCCGCGCATGTCGAGCTGGTGGCGCGTTTCAAGCTATAGGCCCCGCCCGAGCTAGCGTCCCCAGCGATCCTGCCAGATTTTTTCGCCAATGGTGCAATCGGTGCGGGCTGGCCGAACTCTCGGAAGACCGATCCGCGACTGGAATGGCTCGCGCCTGGTGGCTTTGGTCCGCTACTTCGAGCACCAACTTTGTGCGGATAGCTTCCTTGAATTTCTCGCGCACCTTGATGGGAACGACGAATGAGCCAGGCCCGCCGATCACGCAGTCCTCATAATAGAGGTCCAGGTTCTCAACATCCATGATCAGGTTGGCCTCGCGCATCATGATCGGCAAGCCGTTGATGATGATGCCTTTCGCTACAGCTTCATCCCGGGCTTCCGTCACGAGCGGACCATTGTTGTTTGGCCCATCGCCTGACACGTCAATCACCCGCCGGATACCGCGATAAGGATTGTCCTCGATGAGCGGCATGGCAAATTTGATCGCCCCGGATATTGACGTTCGTGACGCGCGCCGGATCGGCGCTTTGAGTATCTCCGCGGCAACTGCATCTGCGGCTTCAGGGCCATCGATGATCCGCCATGGCACGATGACCTTCTGGTCGTTCACCGAGGCCCATTCGAAGTAGGTCACGGCGATTCGGCCATTCGGCCCCGAGCTCAGTGCTTTCAAGAATTCCGGTGAAACGATCGCATGGGCGTATCCCTCGCGCTGGATCGCGAGTTCTTCAAGATCCATTGAGTAGGACACATCAACTGCAAGAACGAGCTCTACATCAACTACTGAGCGTTCGACATCTTGCGCGACCGGACTTGTCGGTAGCAGGCCCGCGATGCCCGTTACGGCGCCTCCGGCGACAACGCCGCCAACCAACAGGACGAAAACCGAGAAACACCAGCGCATCGCCGTTCTCCCTCAAGCGTCCGAAGGTGCCATGCGGCGAGGCCATTACAAAGCCGCAGGCCTCGCGTCACTATCGCACATTGTGGTGAGTGGCCGTGAAATATCGACAGCTGCCGTTCTGGTACGCTACTGTTCCGGGGGCGAGCCCCGATCCTGGATGGTAACTAATGGCGCAGACGGTTCGACTGCCTCGCAGTCTCTCCGACACGTCTACCGAACGGCCGAAGCTCTATAAGGTCATCCTGGTCAATGATGACTTCACGCCGCGTGAGTTTGTGGTGCAGGTTCTGCAGTTCGAATTCCGAATGACATCAGCGCAAGCCAGCGCGGCCATGCTGACCGCACACAAACTCGGCTCATGTCTCATTGCGCTATTCACCAAAGATGTCGCCGAGACCAAAGCCGGGCGGGCGACCGATTCCGCTCGCGCGCGCGGCTATCCCTTGCTCTTCACAACGGAACCCGAGACGTAGGCACCTCTGCAGCAATTTCCCGGCGGGAGTGAACTATACGTCACGACCCAATCGCTCAGCCCATCTGGCCGCGGTGGCGCAGGTAATGGTCGGCCAGCACACAGGCGACCATGGCTTCACCGACGGGGACCGCGCGAATGCCAACGCAGGGATCATGTCGCCCCTTGGTGAAGATATCCGTATCGGCGCCGCTGCGATCGACAGTTTGTCGCGACTGCAGGATCGACGACGTCGGCTTGACCGCAAACCGCGCGACGACAGGCTGCCCTGTCGCAATGCCGCCGAGAATGCCACCGGCGTGATTGGAGAGGAACACCGGGCCGTGATTGCTTGAGCGCATTTCGTCGGCGTTGGCTTCGCCTGTCAGTTCGGCAGCCTCGAAACCATCGCCGATCTCGACCCCCTTGACCGCGTTGATGCTCATCAATGCCGCCGCGATGTCGCCATCAAGCTTGGCATAGAGTGGCGCGCCGAGCCCTGCCGGCACACCTTCCGCGACAACTTCGATCACAGCGCCGATCGACGATCCTGCCTTGCGGATGCCGTCGAGATAACCCTCGTAAAACGCCGCCGCTTCCTTATCAGGGCAAAAGAACGGATTGCGGGACACTTCGTCCCAATCCCAATTGGCGCGATTGATCTTGTGCGGCCCCATTTGCACCAGCGCCGCACGCACGGTAAGCCCCGGGATCACCTTGCGCGCAAGCGCGCCGGCAGCAACGCGAGTCGCGGTTTCACGCGCCGACGAACGGCCGCCGCCGCGATAGTCGCGAATGCCGTATTTGACGTCATAGGTGAAATCAGCGTGGCCCGGACGAAACTTGTCCTTGATGTCGGAATAGTCCTTCGATCGCTGGTCGGTGTTCTCAATCAACAGTGCAATCGGCGTTCCAGTGGTGACCTGCTCGCCCGTGTCAGGATGTGGCATCACACCCGACAAGATCTTGACCGCGTCCGGCTCTTGGCGCTGCGTGGTGAAGCGCGACTGGCCTGGCCGTCGGCGATCCAGATCCGCCTGAATTTCCTCAACCGTAATTGGCAGCAGCGGCGGGCAACCATCGACCACACAGCCAATCGCAACGCCATGGCTTTCACCGAACGTGGTGACGCGGAACAGGTGACCGAAGGTGTTAAAGGACATGGTGCTCGCGTCCGAACTTGAAGAGGAAAACAGGCCCGGCGGTCCGGGAATAAATGACGCGCCCGTCGTAACGCGGGCCGCAGAACTGGTCAAATCACGGCGCGGAGCTTACCGAACCTTGACTAACCCGTCGTCAGAGAAAACATAAACGACGCCCTGCTCAATGGGACGGTTCGCCACGTCGTCAGGTTGGTCATGCCCGAGGCCAACCATCAGCGCCCGCGCCGTGCCGCCGTGCGCGACCACCACCGTATCACCGGTCAGGCCTTCAGCCCATTCCTGCATTCGGGCAGTGACTTCGGCATAGCTTTCGCCATTGGGCGCCGGAAGCGTCCATTTGTCGTCGAGACGGCGTTGAAACAGGCCCGGATCCCTGGCCTGTTGTTCGGCCAGCGTCAGCCCTTCCCATTCGCCATAGCCGATTTCGCGCAACCGGGGATCGATGGCGTAGCCGGATGCGTCAAGATCGAGTGCGCCGCGAACCAGCTCCATGGTGAGGGTCGCGCGCCCCAGCGGGCTGGCGACATAGGGCAAGGCCTCAGCCTGCTTGCCATCCCGCGCGAGAATATCTTTCAGGATCATGCCCGCCCGCGCGGCCTGACGCCGACCAGTGTCATTCAGTGGAATGTCGATCGATCCCTGAAAACGCCCGGCAGCGTTCCAATCGGTCTGACCATGCCGGATGTAATAGATCGTGGGTTTCGACATTGGAGACGGCTCTTCAATAGGCATTGGCAATGATAGGCGGCAACCGCGCCATCACACAAAACGCGCGGCTGCCTGGTTCGGCAGGCCGCGCGACAACTCACTCCTTGTTGAGCGAGATATCCGGTGCATCGGGCCGCTTCATGCCGAGCACGTGATAGCCAGCGTCGACATGATGCACTTCGCCAGTGACGCCGCGCGACATGTTCGACAGCAAGTAGAGTGCGCTGTCACCAACTTCCTCGATGGTCACATTCCGGCGCAGCGGCGCATTGTATTCGTTCCACTTCAGGATGTAGCGGAAGTCGCCAATGCCGGATGCCGCAAGCGTCTTGATCGGCCCTGCCGACAGTGCGTTGACGCGAATGTTCTTCTCGCCGAGGTCAGCGGCCATGTAGCGCACGCTTGCCTCAAGTGCGGCCTTGGCGACACCCATGACGTTGTAGTGCGGCATCCACTTCTCGGCGCCGTAATAGGTCAACGTCAGGATTGAACCGCCATCAGTCATCAGCTTCTCGGCGCGCTGCGCGATCGCAGCCAGCGAGTAGCAGGAGATCAACATGGTCTTGGAAAAATTTTCGGCGGTTGTATCGACGTAACGCCCTTCGAGCCCTTCCCGTTCGGAGAACGCGATGGCGTGGACGACGAAGTCGATCTTGCCCCATTTCTCGCGGGCCAGATCGAATACCGCGTCAATCGTCGCAGGATCGGTCACGTCGCAATGGCCCAAAACAAGACCGCCCAGTTCCGCGGCGAGCGGCTCAACACGCTTCTTCAGCGCGTCGCCTTGATAGGTGAGTGCGATCTCCGCGCCCTGCGCCTGGCATGCCTTAGCGATACCCCAGGCAATCGACCTGTTGTTGGCGACACCGAGAATGATGCCGCGCTTGCCTTGCATCAGGCCTGAACCGTTAACCATTTTCTATCCTGTCCGTCGACTTTGACCGTGGGTCAGCGATCCCGCGTACACCAGAGGCCCTTCGACGGATAGCGGAATTTGCTTCCATGGCAAAATGTTACCGCACCGAGGTTAACACCCAGCCGGAGACGGCTGGGATAACCCCGCAAGCGGTAGGATGGTGACCTGCAACAAGCGGGCTGATTTACCGCCTGCATTGCGGAGAATCATCCCGGCTGGCCCAGATCCGCACGCGGACTGTAGGGATGATCCGTGCGCCACTTTTCCATTAGCGCCTCAAGCGCTGCATCATTGCCATCCGGCAAGGTGATCTGCACGGTGTAATAGAGATTGCCCTTGCTGCCATCAGCCGCTGGCAATCCCTTACCCTTCAGACGGAAGCTGCGACCGCCGGATGTATTCTTCGGTATCGAGAGTTCGACCGCGCCAGTCAGCGTCGGCGCGCGCACCTTTGAGCCGAGCACCGCCTCATAAAGCGTGATGGGCAAATCGACCCGCAGATCGTTGCCATCAACCTTGAAGACCGGGTGCGGAAGAATGTTTACCGTGATCAGAAGATCGCCCGGACGATGGCCTGGGGCGTTTTCGCCCTGCCCACGCAGCCGAATCTGCTGGCCCTCGGAGAACTCCTGTGGGAGATCTTGACGTTGAGTTCACGCCCGCTCGGCAGACGGACACGCTTGTCACCGCCGCTGACAGCCTCTTCAAGCGAGATCGACATCGCCACTCTGACATCGAGGTCCATGGACTGGAACCCATTGTCGAACTCGAATGATTGAGGCCCGCGACCCGCGCGGCCGCCGAACATCCCATTGAGAATATCTTCGAATGCCGGGCCGCCGCCACCACCAAAGCCACCAGCGCGCGCGCCGGCACGCCCAGCGCCACCGCCGGGAAAGCCCTGGAAACGCGGCTTGCCATCGGCGTCGATCTCGCCGCTGTCGAATTGCTTCCGCTTGGCCTCGTCGCCGAGTATCTCGTTAGCTGTATTCACTTCGGCAAAACGGGCTGCCGCTTTCGGATCGTCCCGGTTGTTGTCAGGGTGATGTTTCTTGGCCAGCTTGCGGTAGGCGCTCTTGATCGCGGCAGCGCTCGCACCCCGCGGCACCCCCAAGACCTCATAGGGGTCGCGCATAAGTCTCGTCTCCTTCGAACATAAAATTACCCTTGCAGGTAAACACCCGCCTGCCACTCATCTGGGGGCTTCGTTGCATTTTTGCAACGGGAATTGGCCGGAATCAACCTCAGCCACGTCGCCAAGGTTTCATCGACGTGACGTCCCATCGTCCCTGACCCACCCGGCAGGCTGCGCCCTGCAGCCACGTCTCGGACTTGCCGTTGACATAACTCGCCAGAAAATCGCGGCAGGTCTTGCCTTCAGCGGTATATGCCGTCGAGAGTGGCGTCACCGAGCCATGCGCGCCGGTTTCCGGGTTTTCCCAGGGCTGGCTCAAATCACTGGCGCCCTTGGTGAGAACGTCAGAAACAGCCAAACGCGCGAAAGCCAAGTCGGAATCAGCTCCGTTTGTCCGGTTCCGCGTTGATTGAGGCGTGATAGATCCTGTCACATCCTCGTTGCTTGCGGAAGCGAAAGAGGACAGGTTGCGCCCAACGCTACACCCTGCCAAAACTATTCCGAACAAAACAATCGCAACAGCCGAAGCTCCACCGCGCTTGCGCAATAGGCGTGCGCGAGGACCTGTCTTATATAGAGCAGATCCGCTTTTGGGATTCAGCTCGTTGATGATCGCTCGCGCGCGCAAATCGGGACTCCGGACATGACCGACACAGAAGCTATGAAACACCAGAGTAAGTTAACGTCTGGTGATTTTACGACAGCCGAAGAACCATTTGCCTTGTTCACGGAATGGTTTGCTGAAGCACAGTCCTCAGAGCCCAATGATCCCAACGCCATGGCGGTCGCGACTGTCGATCCCGATGGCCTGCCCGACGTCCGCATGGTGCTCCTGAAAGGCTTCGACGCCTCCGGTTTCGTTTTCTATTCGCACCTCGCGAGCCAGAAGGGGCAAGAACTTGCTGCAAACCCCAAAGCCGCTTTGCTCTTTCATTGGAAATCGCTCCGCCGGCAGGTTCGCATTCGCGGGCCGGTGACGCCTGTCACGGCTGAGGAGGCTGATGCCTATTTCGCGACCCGCCCAAAGCAGGCGCAGATTGGCGCTTGGGCCAGCAAGCAGTCACAGCCGCTGGAGAGCCGCTTTGCATTTGAACAGGCCATTGCAACAGTCGCTGCAAAACATCTGATCGGCGACGTGCCGCGGCCACCAGGCTGGAGCGGCTTTCGCATCACCCCCATGCGTATCGAATTCTGGCACGATCGCCCGTTCCGACTGCATGATCGGATCGAGTTCCAACGCGATGCTTCGCACGCGGGCTGGACCAAAGTGAGGCTCTACCCATGACGACGGCCACCCAAACCCGACCAGCGCCCGCGACAGCTGATGCGAACGCGCCACGCCGCACCTTGCTCCTGACCGGGGCAAGCCGCGGCATTGGCCACGCGACCGTCATTCGCTTCTCCAGCGCTGGCTGGCGTGTGCTCACCTGCTCGCGGCATCCGTTCCCCGAGCAGTGTCCCTGGGGCGCAGGTCCCGAGGATCACATTCAGGTCGACCTCGCCGATCACAACGACACCACGCGGGCCATTGATGTCATCAAGGAACGGCTGAATGGCAGCGGCCTGCATGCGCTCGTCAACAATGCCGCGATTTCACCGAAGGCAGAGGGCGGCAAACGCCTCGGTTCGATCGATACCGACGTTGACGTCTGGAGCCATGTCTTCAAGGTCAATTTCTTTGCGCCGATCATGATGGCGCGCGGCTTGATCGACGAGCTTAAGGCGGCCAAGGGCTCGGTCGTCAACGTAACCTCGATCGCCGGGTCACGAGTCCACCCATTCGCCGGCGCCGCCTATGCGACGTCAAAGGCAGCGCTCGCCGCCTTGACCCGTGAAATGGCGTCAGATTTCGGTCGCCAGGGCGTCCGGGTCAATGCCATCGCTCCAGGAGAAATCGACACGTCCATCCTGTCGCCAGGGACTGAAAAGATTGTCGAGCAGATCCCCATGCAGCGCCTGGGCACCCCGGACGAAGTCGCGAAGATCATCTACGTGCTGTGCACCGAAACCAGTTCATACGTGAATGGTGCAGAGATTCACATCAACGGCGGCCAGCACGTTTGAGATCAATCTAGTCGACGCAGGAGATCAGGGGACGGGCGGCAAGCTCCAGCGCGGAGCAATCGTCGTCCGTTTCACCATCCATTAACGGCGCGCCGCAATGGCGGCACGCGCGATGGCCTAGCCCAGCGGTAGGTATGTCGCGTCGCGCGCGGTAGTTTACCAATTCAATTACGTTGCGACCGCGGTTCGAAAAATTCTGGGCCATGACATCCTCATCGTTGCGGTACTCTTATCGCATCAACGTCTCAGTCAATTGTTCAGCCGATTGCTCAAATTTTATCGGCTTTCCACAGGGCCGGACCAAGTTCAAACGACGGTTGCCGTCGGGTTGCGACCGATCGCTAAAGCCACTTCTTCCACTTAAAGATCATGTACGGCAGAGCGGCAGCGAGCAGCATCCCGAAGAGCGCCAGCGGATAACCGAACCTGAGTTCAAGCTCGGGCATGGCCCGGAAGTTCATACCGTAGATCGATGCAATCAATGTCGGCGGCATCAACACCACCGCCATCACCGAAAACAGCTTGATGATGTTGTTCTGCTCGAGATTGACCACACCCAACATGGCGTCGAGCACAAACGTGATTTTGTTCGACAGATAGGATGCGTGATCCGTTAGCGAAGATACGTCGCGTTGCATGGTCTTGAGCTGGGCGCGCATTTCCTTCGACCATTTGACGCCATCACCCTCGGCATTGATGAACGTCACCATGCGGCCGATCGAGACGAGGCTCTCACGCACCTTGGAGGTCAGGTCGCCCTTGCGGCCAATGGCTATCAATATCTCCGAGTAACGCTTGGCATGGCCGGTTCGCGCGGATTCGTCCGGCTCGAAGATATCGTGGCCGACCTGATCGACATCTGCGCCAGCCCGCTCGAGGATATCGGCGCAGCGATCGATCACGGCGTCGAGCAGTTCGAGCAGGACAGTGACGCCCGACGCATGCTGCGGGGTGCCGCGCGCCAGCCGCCCTTCCACCAGGGCGAACGGCTTCGGCGCATCATAACGGACGGTTATAAGGCGATGGCCGGAGAGGATGAAGGTCACCGGGGTGATGCGCGGCTGCTCGGTGTCTGACGCGCACATCAAGCTCGCCGTCATGAAACGCGCGCCGTTCTCGATGTAAAGCCGACTGGAGATTTCGATCTCCTGCATCTCTTCACGCGTCGGGATCGCAATGCCCATCAAACGCTCAACCGCCTGATCCTCGACCGGAGACGGCTTCACCATGTCAATCCACACCGCCTCTTTGGGTAGTATGGATAGATCCGAGGGGACGGATTTTCGCAAGGTGGCCTGGTCGGGGGTATAGATGGCGAGCATGAACTACTCCGGAAAGGCAAATCTAAGAAAAGGTACAAAGTGAGTCGGAGGTGAGTACCGCACGGCTTTGGAGCGATGTTAGGACAGATGTATCCTGCAGTGCGCTGCTTCGCGCGATTCGGGCAAGCCCCCTGCTCCGACAGGAGTTTGTCTTGGCGCAAGTTGAATCGATACCCAACTCCTAAGCACGGCATATGACAATAAATCCGTCGTCACCGCGTCAAAATCCATTCGACCTAGGAACTTTAGAGGCATTATTGCCACACGTTGTGCGCTGCGTTCAGATAGGGGTGTGGAAGCGCTGGAATTGAGCTACAATTCGGTAATAATAACTTCATCGGAATCATTGTATTCTATGCACAATCCAGACGTGCAAACACGCCCATGCCCTTAAATTGGAACGTAACTATGCTCTCGTTCAAGTTCAGAGTTGGACTGCTGTTCGTTGCAGGCGCCATGCTTTCAGGCTGCATGCAAACGGCTTCGTTCCAAGCCGCTCCTGAGGCCAACCTCAAGCCGAGCGACAAGGCGCAATTTGCAAAAGCTCGCTTCGTCAACGTCAAGCCGCCAGAGCCCTACCGCCGCGCGATCGTCACCTATCATCGCAAGGAAAGCCCCGGCACGATCGTTGTCGATTCCGACAATCACTACCTCTACTACGTGCTCGAAGGCGGCAAGGCGCTTCGCTACGGCGTGACGGTTGGTGAAGAGGCACTGGCATTCTCGGGCATCGCGCGCGTTGGTCGGCTGGCTGAGTGGCCGACCTGGACGCCAACCGCCGATATTCACAAACGGATCGCTGGTCTGCCGACGCAGGTCCCTGGCGGCATCGACAATCCGCTAGGCGCTCGTGCGCTCTACCTGTTCCAGGGCAATCGCGATACGCTGTTCCGCATTCATGGCACCAATCAGCCCGAATATATCGGTTCGTCGATCTCATCGGGCTGCATCAGGATGATGAATGAAGACGTGATCGACCTCTACACGCGGGTCAAGGTCGGAACGATCGTTGTTGTGCTGGAGCCGAAGGCAGGCAACTCGCCAAACAGCCCGCGGCTTGCGCTGCAAGGTGGCGGCTCAACCTCGTATTGATATAGCTTGGATAATCTAAAAAAACGCCGGGTCCCACCCGGCGTTTTTTGCACTGCGCGATCTCTCCACGGCAATCTATCGCAGCATCTGGAGTAACTGCAGTGGCGATGGCAGCGTCTGCCCGTCATTGCGCTTGCGCGGTTTGCGGGGCCGATCCGCCGTGCGCACCTGATCGGCCACGCTTGCAACCTTAGCCCTCGCCGGCGCGGGGACCGGCAATGGCGTTGCCGCACCCTGAGGCAAGATCCCTTCCGCCTGGCGCGTCGCTGCATGGGTCTGCTTGGCCACAGGCACGGCCGCATCTGTAGCAGAAACCGGCGGGGCAGGCTGCGGCCCGACTATGGGCTGATGATCAGGGTCTGGCTTGACGGATCCAGTCGATGCAACGGCTGTCGGCGCTTCGGCAGGCCGCGCGACTGGCAGAACCGGGGGCCGCGCCGGCATCCCGTCCTCGATCGACCATTGGCAGATCTTGTAACCGCTGCGGCGCGCTGCAAGGTCGATGTGAATGTGATCTTCGTGATAGCCATCCGACCCCGGTCCGAGCACGGTATCGAAGCGCTCGCAAATTGAGGCCTGAACCTTCTCGCGCGGCTCCCGTGCCGAGAAGGAGTCCGTCAGCGCAATAACCGCCCCATTCGTCAGCCTGATCTGGCGCAAATCGAGCGCATTGGCCTTGCCATGCTCCGAGAGCTTTGCGCCGCTAACCCGATTACGTCCCCGGCACTCATAGGAATTAAAATTGTCGAGGCCACTGACCGCGGAATTCATGCCCCTCGCGATCGCGGTGAGGTCCACCCGCACCCAATCGACCACGGCACGCGCCATCGAGCATCGCAATACGGCGGCAGGCTGCAACGGCACCTTGCGCCGGTCAGGCAAGACCACTGCTTCGAGCTTGACCAGATCAGTGCCGCCACAGCCGCCCTCCTCGTTGATGTCAGGCTGATCCAATGCCACGGCTAGATCTTCCGTGAGCGCGAGGCGACAGGCGGAAGGCTGCGTGGGCTTGGTCCCCTCGGCAACCGGCGAGCCGGCGTCCGGCTCGGCGGAGGGTCCGATGCCTTCGGCGGGCGTACCCTTGCCCGATAATTCAGTCGGTTTCGGTTGAGGCAAGGGCACCCAATTATCGGGCGTTGCCGCCAAGGTGAGCGATGCGAAAGCTGTAAGAATGGCTACTACACTACCAAATCGCAGGCATTTCGACCCGATCAGACGATGATCGCAGTTGCACGTTACACTCCTCGCGGTAGACTTCATGCAGTTGCCCTATAAAAATAGACCGACGCTTGAGAGACCAAAAAGGTTCCGGCGGGTCGGGTATCCTTGGGAGGAAAGTTAGAATGCGCGGATTGATGCAAGATTGGCCGTTGTTGACGCATCGCATAATCGATCATGCGGCGCGAGTTCACGGTGAACGCGAAGTCGTGACCCGATCGATCGAGGGTCCGATCCATCGTACCAACTATCGAGAAATTCGCGGACGCGCGCTCAAGGTCGCGCAGCGTCTGGATCGCGATGGCATCAAGATGGGCGATCGGGTCGCGACGATCGCGTGGAATACCTGGCGGCACCTTGAAGTCTGGTATGGCATCATGGGCATCGGCGCCATTTGCCACACCGTCAATCCGCGGCTGTTCCCTGACCAGATTGCCTGGATCATCAACCACGCCCAGGATCGGGTCGTCATTACCGACCTGACCTTCCTGCCACTGCTTGAAAAATTACAGGACAGCCTGCCCAGCGTCGAACGCTACATCGTCCTCACCGACAAGGCGCATATGCCGGAGACGACGTTGAAGAATGTCGTCGCCTATGAGGACTGGATCGGCGAAGCTGACGGGAACTTCAAGTGGCGCGAGTTCGACGAGAACACTGCTGCTGCTATGTGCTACACTTCGGGCACTACGGGTGATCCCAAGGGAGTGCTATACTCGCATCGCTCAAACGTTTTGCATGCCCTCCTCGCCAACAACGGCGACGCATTGGGGACGCTCGCGTCGAACACGATGCTGCCTGTCGTGCCGATGTTCCATGCCAACAGCTGGGGTATTGTTTTCTCGGCCCCGACGATGGGCACCAAACTCGTGCTGCCGGGCGCCAAGCTCGATGGCGCATCCGTCTACGAACTACTGTCGACCGAAAAAGTTACGCATACTGCCGGCGTGCCGACGGTCTGGCTGATGCTGCTCAATCACATCACGACCAACAAGCTCAAGCTGCCCGACCTGAAGATGGTGGTGTGCGGCGGCTCGGCAATGCCTCGTTCCATGATCAAGGCATTCCGCGACATGGGCATCGGCGCGCGTCACGCATGGGGCATGACGGAGATGAGCCCCATTGGCACAGTTGCCGCCCTCAAGCCACCGTTCGATCACCTCGAAGGCGATGCTGCACTGGATGTGCTGCAGACGCAGGGCTATCCACCGTTCGGCGTCGAGATGAAAATCACCGACGATGCCGGCAAGCAGATGCCTTGGGATGGCAAAACCTTCGGCAGGCTCAAGGTACGCGGCCCTGCCGTATCGCAGGCCTACTACCGGATTGATCAGAACATCCTGGACGAAGATGGCTATTTCGACACCGGCGACGTCGCGACCATCGATGCCGATGGCTACATGCGCATCACCGACCGGTCGAAGGACGTCATCAAGTCGGGCGGAGAATGGATCTCGTCGATTGACCTCGAGAACCTTGCAGTCGGCCACCCCAAAGTGGCCGAGGCCGCGGTCATTGGCGTTCTCCACCCGAAATGGGACGAACGCCCGCTGCTGATTGTGCAGCTCAAGGCCGACGAGAAAGCCACACGTGAGGAAATCCTGGCCTATATGGACGGCAAGATCGCCAAATGGTGGATGCCCGACGACGTCACCTTTGTTGAGAGTATTCCGCACACGGCCACGGGCAAGATCCTGAAAACCGCATTGCGCGAGCAGTTTAAGGACTACAGGCTGCCAAGCGCCGCAGTCTCCTGAGATCACATCAACAACGGGAATGAACGACAATGGCCGGGATCACTCCCGGCCATTTGCTTGTGGTTTGCGCGATCCCGCCTTGATATATCCCGGTTCCCATGGTCTCACACTCACCGACCACTGCTTTGGTCACCAGACCACCCTCGAACAGACTTCAGAGATCATGGCCCGCAGGTTCTCGTCCCGATACCAGCTCGAACCTGTTTCCGCGTTAGCGACCTGGGCGCGCTCGCTCGCGGTCTTCGCAGCGGTGACAGCCATCGTATCGATGCTGGTGGTCCGCTTTGATTTTCTAGAACCACGCCCCGGCCTCACCGCCTTTTTGGGCGCGCTCTGTATCGCCTGCCTGTCGATCATCTTTGCGCTCGGCGGCTTTGCCGCAATCTGGCAGAATGGTACGCGTGGCATCGGTCGCCTTCTTGTCGCCCTGCTGCTGGATGGGCTGGTGCTGGCCTATCCGGCCTACCTCGCCGTCCAGTACAAGAAGCATCCGGCGATCCACGACGTCACCACCGATGCGATTAATCCACCGCGACTCGACGCATTGGCGCGCTTGCGCACAGATAGTGACAGCAATAGCGCCGTCTACGCAGGCCTTTACTCTGCCGAACAGCAGCGGCTGGCCTATCCCGATGTAAAACCGCTGGAATTCGACATTCCCGTCCAGCGCGCATTCGATCTCACCGCCCAGATCCTGAAGAAGCGAAAGTGGCTGATCATCGATGAGCGTCGTCCGTTGACGCAGAGTCAGATCGGGCGATTTGAAGCCATCGACCGCACCATGATCATGGGCTTCCGGGAGGATATCGCGATCCGTATCGCGCCGGATGGCGAGGGTTCGCGCGTCGACATCCGATCCTCATCACGGCACTTCAAGAGCGACCTTGGCAGCAACGCCAGCCGTATTCTCGCGCTGGCGGAAGACCTCACCAAGGCGGTCGACGATGCCACCGCCCCGAAGAAAGCGCCGGTGCCGACGAATGCTCAGGTGAAAGCGCCAGCGCCGAAACGCTAACCTGAACTAGCATACCTCCGCGCCACATTGATCAACCGGCGCAAGGCAGTCACGCCAGACGATAGACGCTATCGATGGTTGGATCGCCGTCGGTGAGCACGAGTTTGCGCGCTACCAGATCCTCGAGATGCGCGAGCACTGAATAACCTGCTGCGCCAACGAGACGGGGATCGATGCCGATGTAGATCGCGCGAACCATCGTCGGGATGTCGGCTTCACCCTTGCTCAAGCGATGCAGGATCGACGCCTCACGCGCTTCGCGATGACGAATCAGAAATTGCACAAAGCGAGGAGCATCCGGAATTTCCGGACCATGGCCGGAGAAGTACAAATCCTCCTTGCGGGCAGCCAGTTTGTGCAGGGACGCCATGAAGTCGACCATCGATCCATCCGGCGGCGCGACCACCGAGGTGGACCAGCCCATCACCTGATCGCCGCAGAACAGATAGCCGCGCTCGGGCCAGGCGAAGGCCATATGGTTTGCGGTGTGACCGGGCGTAAACACGGCCTCCAGCTCCCAACCGTCGCCCTTGATGATATCGCCATCGCGCACCAATACGTCGGGGCGGAAATCGCGGTCAGCGCCAGACTCGGTTGATCGCCCTTCACTTTCGTATCGCGGGCGGGATGCGCGATGCGGGCCTTCGGCATAGACCGTTGCGCCAGTTGCAGCCTTGATCGCGGCCGTGTTGGGCGAGTGATCCTTATGCGTATGCGTGACAATGATGTGGGTGACCGTTTCACCCTTCACCGCGTCAAGCAGTGCTTGCGCGTGAGCGGCATCTTCCGGGCCCGGATCGATGATCGCGACATTGCCGCGACCGATGATGTAACTCACCGTACCGGTGAAGGTAAATGCGCTGGGGTTGTTGCACAGAATACGCCGGACACCCGGGCGGACTTCGTCGACGACGCCGGGCTTGAGCGTAAACTCGCGATTGAATTGAATGTCTTCGTTCTCGCTCATGGGTTGGCTCCCAATTTCTGTGCGTTACATACTGACGTCAGAGTTAAACCACAGTGCTGCTGGAGCCACCGGATGTCTTGTCCGCGAGTGCTGACTTTGCAAACCTCGCGTTGAATTGACAAGGCCCGGCGCGTGTCGCGCCGAGCCCTGCTTGGTTGTTCAGCTGAATGCCTGAATGCCGGTGATCGCACGGCCGAGGATCAGCGCGTGTACGTCGTGCGTGCCCTCATAAGTGTTCACCGTCTCGAGGTTCTGGGCGTGACGCATCACATGGTATTCGGCCTGAATGCCATTGCCGCCGTGCATGTCGCGCGCCATACGCGCGATATCCAGCGCCTTGCCGCAGTTGTTGCGCTTGACGACCGAAATCATGTCCGGATGGAAATTGTTCTCATCCATCAAACGGCCGACGCGGAGCGAGCCCTGCAGGCCGAGCGAGATTTCGGTGAGCATGTCAGCCAGCTTCTTCTGCACCAGCTGGGTTGCGGCGAGCGGCCGGTTGAACTGCTTGCGATCGAGCGTGTACTGACGTGCACGCGCCATGCAATCCTCAGCAGCGCCCATCACGCCCCAGGAAATGCCGAAGCGGGCGCGGTTGAGGCAGCCGAACGGTCCCTTGAGGCCCTGCACGTTTGGCAGCAGCGCGCTCTCTGGCACAACCACGCCGTCCATCACCACTTCGCCCGTGATCGACGCGCGAAGGCTGAGCTTGCCGCCGATCTTCGGTGCGGACAGGCCCTTCATGCCCTTCTCGAGAATGAAGCCGCGAATCTGATTGTCATGCGCAGCCGACTTCGCCCAGACGACGAAGACATCCGCGATCGGCGCGTTCGAGATCCACATCTTCGAACCGGTCAGGCGATAGCCATCGGCAACCTTCTCGGCGCGCGTCTTCATGCCGCCCGGGTCCGAGCCGGCATCCGGCTCGGTCAGGCCGAAGCAACCAACCCACTCGCCGGTCGCCAGCTTCGGCAAATACTTCTTGCGCTGTTCTTCGCTGCCGTAGGCGTAGATCGGATACATCACCAGCGATGACTGCACCGAGTTCATCGAGCGATAACCGGAATCGACACGCTCGATCTCGCGGTTGACAAGACCATAGGCCACGTAGCTGGCGTGAGCGCAGCCGTATTCTTCCGGCAGGGTGACGCCGAGCAGTCCGAGTTCGCCCATCTCGTTGAAGATCTCGCGATCTGTCGTCTCGTCCAGATAGGCCTTGGAGACGCGCGGCATCAGCTTTTCCTGCGCATAGGCGCGAGCTGTATCACGGATCATACGCTCATCTTCAGTGAGCTGATCATCAAGCAGGAACGCATCGTCCCACTGGAAGCTGGCGGCGGACGATTTCTCTTTTCCCTGAGTGCGCGCGCTCATCGGGTTCCTTCCTTCATTTTTTGACGCCGAGGCTTGGCTGTCGCCCCGGAGGTTAATTCTTAGAGGTTTCGCCTTCAAGATGCTCATTCGCGACGATCTCGATGCCGTAACCGGACAGCCCCTTATAGTCATGAACCGAGGACGTCAGGTTGCGGATCGACGTCACGCCGATATCGCGAAGGATTTGTGCGCCGACACCGATCTCAAGCCATTGGCGATTGCGATCAGCCTCGGCTGACTTCGTCTCGGCGAGCGGTTCAACAGGAACTCCCGCAGCCCCGTCTCGCAGATAGACCAGCACGCCGCTGCCGTTGCGCTCGAAATGCTTGAGCACGTTCTGCAACGAGCGCGGGCCGAAGAAGATATCCCGAACAATGTTCGGCTTGTGGAACCGGGTCAGCACGTTCTTGCCGTCGCCGATGTCACCGTACACGAAGGCGACGTGATGGATCGGGTCAAACGGTGAACGATAGGCATGGCCGCGCAGTTGGCCGATCGGGCTATCGGTCGTGAAGGTCGAAATCCGCTCGATCAGCTTCTCTCGCGCCTGACGATAGGCGATCATATCGGCAATCGTAACATGACGCAGATTGTGCTTGGCGGCGAACTGGATCACCTGCTCGCCCTTCATCACCGTGCCATCGTCGTTCATAAGCTCGCTAATCACGCCCACCGGTGGCAGGCCGGAGAGCTTGCACAGGTCAACGGCTGCTTCGGTATGACCGGAGCGCAGCAGCACGCCGCCATCACGAGCGATCAGCGGGAATACGTGACCAGGCCGGGCGAAATCTGCCGCGCCGGCGTTCGGGTTGGCCAGGGCGCGGCAGCAGGCCATGCGCTCTTCGGCTGAAATGCCCGTGGTCATGCCCGGCTTGTAGTCGATCGAAACGGTGAAGGCCGTCGTGTGATTGGAGTCGTTCTGCGCCACCATTGGGTCGAGCCGCAAACGGCGCGCGTCCTCAGCGGTAATGGGCGCGCAAACGATGCCCGAGGTGTGGCGAATGATGAACGCCATTTTTTCGGCCGTGCAGAGGGTCGCAGCGACAACGAGATCGCCCTCACCTTCGCGATCGTCATCATCGGTGACGACAACCATCTCGCCTGCGGCAAATGCCTTGAGAACTTCGGGGATCGGATCGGCCATGACATCCACTCTTGCTTAGTTGACGAAACCATATGACGCACCGCAGCCAAGGGCGCAACCTTCCGTTCACGAAACCGCGTGACGAACCGCTATGCGAAATTCTAAACATTTGCGGCCCCTCAGGCGACCGCGCTCGCACTTGACGGTCCGAACCGCAGGTATCGCAATCACCCCAACCATGACGTAGGGTAGAGCAGATCATAAGGATACCGGTCCAGCAGCGGATTAGCCTTATTTATCAATTGCAACGGAACAAGACGCCCTCAAGGGCTGCATTTTTGGGAGACGCCGCCTCATGACACAACCGGACTTCGACTTTGCCCGCCTGGTCCCGGCCGGATCGCCGCCGCCCGCGGCGCGCTGGACAGGCCCTGCCAAGTTTAATTTCGTCGGCGGCAACAATGATCCCGCCGAGGTGCCCGTTGGCGAATTACTGGCGGCTGCAACCGCCGTCATCAAGCGAGAGGGGCCGTCACTGGCGACCTACGGGCTCAATAGCGGCCCCCTCGGCTATCTGCCGCTGCGACAATTCATTGCGCAGAAACTGAAACGCGACGCCGGGATTGTCACGTCGGAGGACGAAATCCTGATTGTATCCGGTTCATTACAGGCCCTCGATCTGGTCAATTTCGCTTTGCTGGAACGCGGCGACACGGTGATCTTTGAGCAGGAAAGCTACCAGGGCTCGATCACGCGCCTGCAACGCCTCGGCGTCAACATCGTCGGCGTCCCACTCGATGGCGACGGCATGAGGCTCGACAAACTTGCCGAGGCGCTGGAAGACCTGCGTGCTCGCAATATCACGCCCAAATATATCTACACCATTCCGACGGTGCAAAATCCCACCGGCACGGTGATGAGCGAAGCACGCCGCGCCAAACTGCTGCGCCTCGCTGAGGAATACGGCGTACCGATCTTTGAGGACGACTGTTACGCAGACCTCGTCTGGAACGGCCAGCGTCCACCCGCGATCCATGCCATGAGCAAGACGCGCAATGTCATCCACATTGGTTCATTCTCGAAGTCAGTCGCGCCGGCTCTCCGTGTCGGCTACATCGTCGCCCCGTGGCAGATCCTGTCCCGTATGCTGGCGCTCAAGACTGATGCCGGCTCGGGCGCGCTGGAACAGATGGTGCTCGCCGAATATTGCACGTCGCATTTCGAAACGCATGTCCCTGCCCTCACGGCGGCGCTGCGTTCAAAGCTCGAAACGCTCATGGACGCGCTCAATGCAAATTTCGGCACAGCAGCCGACTTCGAGGACACCCGTGGCGGCATCTTCCTGTGGGTCAAGCTGCCGGACCAGGTCGACGCCATGAAACTATATCAGGCAGCGTTGAAGGCTGGCGTCGCGATCAATCCCGGCCCGGAGTGGTCCACTGACGAGGCCTATTCGCACAGTCATATCCGGATTTGCTTCGCCAGCCCGACGCATCAGCAACTCCGCGACGGAGTTGCCCTGCTCGCGGAGGTCTGTCACCGCGAGTTCGGTGTGCCGACCCTGATCGCCAACACGGATCCGCTCAAAACTGCCCGGCAAGTGTAAGGCGAAACGCCATCGGCTCGACGGGGTGAAGGATTCGATCCATCACCCCGGTCTGGCACACCGCGGCGGGCGCCGTCGGTGCGCCTGCACTCGGGAAGCAGGCGCCATAGAGGCTATCCGTCTTCAGCAGCGAGCCATAGGCATAGGTGATCTGATCCGAACGGCTATTGAGCAGATTGAAACCGTCGAGCTGGATGCGCCAGCCGTTGTCGAAACGATAGCCAACCTGACCGCTGAGCAACCCTGTCGCCGGTGAAACGAACGCACCGTCTTCAGTCAACGGACGTTCGCCGAAATAACGGTAGCGCAGACCGCCAAACCAGCCGGTTGCCTCACCGAGGCGAATGCCGGCAGACGCCACCAGCTTCGGCGCGCCGGGAATCGAAAAGCCCGGCGCATTGCCGATCTGTGACGCCGGATAGCCATTGAGCTCCGCGTATTCTTCAGCTCTGCCGTCTTCCTCACCGCGGAAGCGCGCCCGCGTGACAGCGATATCCGCCTCGAAGCTCATCCATGACACAGGCCGATAATCGTTCGTCCATTCGATACCCACACGCCGACTGGGGCGGCTCGCGACCGTGTCGCCCGCATCGCCGACGAACAGGATTTCCGATGCCGACTCCAGCATGAACAGGCTCAGAGAACTCGTCAGGCCAGGCACATACGTCGTGCGGACGCCGATTTCGGCGCCCTTTGTCTTGACGAGGAACGGTGAGCGTTGAACATCAGAGCCATCGATGGGCGACTGACGGATCGTCGTGCCGCGTGCGTCATTGCTGTGAAATCCTTCGCCTGCGTTCGCAAAGAATTCAGTCTTGGCAAATGGCCCGACGACGAAGCCGACCTTGGGGCTGCCGTTGGTCGCGCTGGCGCTGCCGGAGTTAACCGGCATGTAAAGCGATTTAACCGTTGCGTCGTAGTAATCGCCGCGCCACCCGATACTGCTGCGGAACCAGTTGGTCCATTGCACAGTGTTGTCGACAAAAATGCCGACGCTGCCCTGACGAACGTGATCACTCCGCGTGTTCGAAAGAAACTGCCGTTGAACTGTGTTGCCAAGCCCGAGACGAATATCGTCGTATCGGCTTTGGATGCCGATCTCGGTACGCACCGGCAATCCGGCGACACGATTGAAGAAGACATGCGACGCGTTCACGCCGCCCAACACACGATCATCGAACTGGTGAAACTGGTCGCCGTTGTCCTGATCGCCGAGGTGGAACGTGAAGTTATTCCACAAGTCGAGCTTGCTCTTGATGATGTAGAAGTTGGCCTTGCTTGCGCCTTGCAAGCCGGTTCTGGCCCAGCGACCCGAGATAGAGAACCGGTTCGACACGCCGCCGTCGGTCGGATCAAGCGAACCATAGCGGCCGATCTGGCCCGACGAGATCGCTCGCAGCGGCACTTGGTCTGTCGCAGTCCAGCTATTCGCATAGGCCATGCCGGTCAGTGAGAACCCGTCATCCGCAGTGCCCTGACTGTATCGCAGCACGCCGTTGATCTTGCGCAATCGATCCGGAACGTCCCAGGGACCATTGTAGATGTGCCCTTCGCCAGCGACCAGCAAGGTACCCGAACCAAGCTGTCCGGACGTCGCACCGAACAGCCGATTGTATCCGAAGCTACCGGTCGTCAGCGACGCCATGGTCCCGCGAACGCTGTCGAGCAGATTGATATGGACCGCACCCGCCGAGGAGAAGTCACCTTCATCGGCGAAATACGGGCCCTTGCGCACGCGCATCGAGCCAATCAGTTCGGGAATCAGAAAATTCGTATCTGCGTATCCCTGCCCGTGACCATGCGTGCGCATGTTGATCGGCATGCCGTCGATATTGATCGCCAGATCCGTGCCATGATCAAGATTGAACCCACGCAGGAAGTACTGGTTCGCCTTGCCCTCGCCGCTATGCTGGGTCGCGATAAGCCCCGGCACCGCTTCAAGCGCCTCGGCCGGTCGCGACAGCGAGCGTGCGTTTATGTCCGCGCCGCTGACAATCAATTCGCTCGCGCTGGCCACCGGCGGTTCAGCGCTGAACAGGCCATCGCCTGCAACGCCAGTGGTTGCCGAGACGTCGATCGCGGAAAGCGTGCCAGCATTTGATGGCGCTGCAGTTTGCGCTGTCGCCGTCACGGTGAACGCGGCATACGCCGTCGTTGCCAACAACAGCTCGATCCAACCTCGGCGCATCGCAAGAACTCTCTACCATCACCAGCGCGAAAATTTCCGCAACACAACAGGCCGCGTTATAGTGCGGCAATCAGACTGTCGATGCCACGCACAGTATGACGATGTCAACAATTCATCATACTTGCCGTCTGGAGCCTTCCGAATGCAACGCATTACAATCACGCTAGAAGATGAACTGCTCGAAGACATCGACACGATGATCGCAACACGTGGCTACCAAAATCGCTCGGAAGCGATCCGCGATATGGTGCGCGCCGGCATGCAGCAGGCCAGCCAGAAAAAGCCGAGCGCTGATCCGTGCGTCGGTGCATTGGTTTATGTCTACGACCACGCCGCCCGAGACCTGTCACGTCGTCTGGTCGAAAATTACCATGGCCATCACGACCTGACGCTGGCGACCTTGCACGTTCACCTCGACGACAACCGCTGCATGGAGCTGACAGCACTGCGCGGACCGACAAACGAAGTGCAGCATTTCGCCGATCATGTCATTGCCGAACGCGGCGTCTCTTATGGGCAATTGGTCACCATGCCCACACCCGGCAAGGCTGTCGGCGCGCGGAAGCCGCACCGCCACGACTGAATGGCGCGCCGCTGATCGCGCCGCGCCACCCATTCACCGTATCTGGTTAATCCCAGACTGGAGCGAACGCCGGATCGACCAGACGTCGATTCTTCGGCAAGGCTGCGATCTTCGCGCGATCGTCATCATCCAGGGCAATCTTCAACGCATCCAGATTGGCCTGTTGCGTCTCGCGACGCGACGCCTTGGGAATTGCCGCAACGCCATCCTGATCGAGCAACCATTTCAGCGCAACCTGCGCGCCGTTGGCCTGATGTTTCTTTCCGATCTCGTTCAGGACAGGATCGTCAGCCGCCTCGCCCTTCGCCAGCGGACAATAGGCCGTGAGCGCGATGCCCTTGCCGCGCATATAGTTCAGGAGTTTATCCTGACCGAGGTAGATGTGATATTCGACCTGGTTGCAGGCGATAGGTGCGCCGATGTCTTCGACTGCCTGCTTCAGCAGCGCCACCGGGAAATTCGCAACGCCGATGGCCCTGACGCGGCCCTCCTCCTTGAGACGCATGATCGCTTCAATGGTCGCGGCAAGATCCATGTCCGCCGACGGCCAATGGATCAGGTAAAGGTCAACATAATCGAGGCCCAGCTTGTTAAGGCTCTTGTTGAAGGCGCGGCGAACCCGGTCTGGCTCCAGGTTTTCGTGCCAGACCTTGGTGGTGACATGAAGATCGCTGCGCGCAATGGCCGCGTCCTTGATGCCAGCGCCAACGCCCTCCTCATTATCGTACATCTCCGCCGTGTCGATGTGGCGGTAACCAAGGCTGATCGCGCGCGCGACGGCCTCGCGGCAGGCGTCGCCGCGCATCTGCCAGGTGCCAAGCCCAAGCTTTGGCATGCTGATGCCCTGAATCTGCAAATTGTTCATATCGTCCCTGCTCTCTGCTCGCACCAACGCCCTGCGACGCCGTACGTTTCAAAGATAACGGCGCGGCGTCAACCCCCGCCCGTCAAACCGGCGACAGCAGCGCGGCTTCCAACGGCGCAGGTTCATCGTCGCAGGCATAGCGGTTGCGGCCGGCCTGCTTTGCCCGGTACAGCGCCCGATCCGCTGCATTGAGAAACCGCTCGGGATGCACGGCGAAGCGTTCGTTCCACTGCGCCAGTCCGATCGATGACGCCACGGCGATATCATTGCCGCTGACCGCATCGGCGCGACAGGTTTCCAGAATGCTCTGCGCAACCTTGACGGCTTCGGACATGGGGGTATCCGGCAACAGGATGGTGAACTCGTCGCCGCCGACGCGGGCGAGGATATCGTCAGGCCGCAACCGCGACTGCACCATCAGGGCGAAATGCTGCAGGCAGGCGTCGCCGG
Organism: uncultured Alphaproteobacteria bacterium; assembly: GCA_963717905.1. GTDB lineage: Bacteria > Pseudomonadota > Alphaproteobacteria > Rhizobiales > Xanthobacteraceae > Tardiphaga. Next base: position 171,240 of record CAVQXM010000005.1, on the reverse strand, counting down.
CGGCGTGGCCGAAGGTGTCGTTGGTTTCCTTGAAGCCATCAAGATCCATCGCGATCAACGACAGCGGCCGCTGCGTCTCACTTGCCCGCGCACAGACGCTCTTCAGCTTTTGCAAAAATCCGCGGCGGTTGGCGACGCCGGTGAGATCGTCGACCAGCGCCAGTTCGGCGACATCCTCGCGCAGCCGGTCGATCGACATCAGCACGAAACCGAAATTCACCGCCAGCGCGATGAAAATCAGCAGCAGCAGAATGACCGCCTGCAGGCCGTTGAAATCCAGCACCGTGACAACGCCGCCGATGTTCAGCGACACCGCGATGGACCGGAACACCATGATGAACACCGTCGCAACCGCCACGTAAACCGCAAGGCGGGCGCCGACGATATGATCGCGGATCTTCCGTATCCGCAGCACGCGGAAGATCAGCAGGCCCGGGATCGCCTGCACCAGCGAGTAGATCACCACCCGGATCTGCATGCTGTCGACGACGACCGCGAAGAACGTCAGCGCGGCGGCCACCAGCACAGTGGCGGTGATGGCCGGGATCCAGCTGACCGGCAGGCCGTAAAACCGCCGGACGCCATTATAAAAAGTCCAGGCGCAGAGGATGAACAGCGTTGAACTCACCACCACCGAAATGGCGACCGGCTCGACGAAACGCAACATGCTGATGGCTGTTCCGAGCGCCCCGAACAGCGAGCCGAGCAACCAGTATCGCGCGGCGGCCATTGTCGGATAACTGCGCACCACATAGGCCCAGACGATGGCGAGCGCAACGAAGACCGTCAAAAACGACGTCCACAGTGTCGGCACACTTAGCATTGCAAATTCCTGGACGCGCGCCGGTCGCCCAGCTTGGTCGGAAACAGTTTCCGGATCGATATGCGATCCGCCTGAAATCTCGGTTCGGCAATCGGGAGCTATAGCAGTCTGATTACGCTCCTATGACCTATCTTTGGATGTACTTCAACAAAACATCGCCTCGCCATCCCGCCGCACAATGCGCGGCTAGCCGCCCTCCGCCAGCCGATCGGCGAAGTGGGCGATGGTCTTGCGATAGATCACCGCGCGATTCCATTCGCGCATCACGTCGAAATTCGGCGTGCCTTCGCTATAGGGCTGGCCCGCTTTCCAGCCGTTAACCTTGAGCAGGTTTGCCGTCGAGGCCAGCACATCGGGCACGCTGTGGCGCAGGTCGACATGGCCATTGCCGTCAAAATCGACGCCGTACTTGATGTAGGACGACGGCAGGAATTGCGTCTGCCCGAGCTCGCCGGCATAGGCGCCGACCATATCGTCCAGCGTCAGATCGCCGCGCTGCAGGATTTTCAGCGCCGCGATCAGCTCGCCCTGAAACAATTGGGTGCGGCGGCAATCATGCGCCATGGTGGCGAGCGTGCGCACCACCGAGAGCTTGCCGAGATCGCCCTTGCCGTAATCCGACTCCAGCCCCCAGATCGCCGCCAGGATTTCCCGCGGCACGCCGTATTGCTTCTCGATCCGCGAGAGCAGCGAGGCATGCCGCTGCAACATCAGCTTGCCGCTCTTGATGCGCTGGGCGCCGACCCGCGTCGCGACATATTGCTCGAAGGTCTTGTTGAAGGTGCCGCGCTGGCGGCGATCGAACGCCAGCACCTTCTGATCCAGCGTGACGCCCGCCAGCGCCTGCTCCGTCACGCTGCGCGACACCCCGGCGGCCTGCGCCTCCCGCGCCATCGCGCCGAGGAACTGGTTGAAATCGCCGCCGCATTGCGCAGCCACGGCGGGCGAACTGGCGGCGAGCGTGGCGAGCAGAACAGCGGTGCGGAGCCTGATCATCGGGGAGATCCTGTTGCGGGTTTCAGTCGAATGCGGCAGCGCGTCAATTATCGCACCAATTTCTGGCCAGGGCACAATGAACTGCTGCTGAACGGGATGGGCATACCATCCAATCGCGCGGTTTGGCGGCGGAATTCAGGCAGCACGAGATTTGCCGTGGCGCGCAGCGCCCGGAGGGCTTCCGTCAGAACGCCCTGAAACGAAGGGCGCGCGGAGCACCGGATGCATCGACGCATCCGCAGCCTCGTGCGCAAAGATGAAAGCACACGAGCATAGTCACCACGGCTACGCCCTGTATCCGGCGCTCCGCACGCAGTGGTTGGAACGGCTCGCTCCGCGAAAACCCCTGGCGGCCGGTCCTGAGGTGACCGCCACTGCCGGAAGGCTGACGCAACGGCTCGCCTGGGATCAGGGCCGATGCAGCTTCCGTGGCGCAAGGCGATGCGCCGGGATAACGCGACTTGGGCCGTCTGCATAAGGGAGGGATCGTCAACGCTGGCGGCGCCTCAAGCAAGGGTTGCCCCTCGCCTCAAGCATGCCCGGCGCAACCCGCCCGCACGCAGCCACCGCACCCCGCCTCGCGAATGTGACGATCGCGATCCGCCCCTTTTGTGAGAGCGGGATGGATAGGAATATAGTCTTGGATGGGGTAGGGAGTCAAGGGGGACGCGCGCCAGAGTATCGGGAACGCGCAGATACAAATTGCGCCTGCGCACACTACGCGGACGAAAGCGTCGCATCGAAAAACCAATCTAAAGCTACACCAAGCTACCCTACATGCTAAGGTGGTAATTAGATGGGGGGGGGGACGGCATGTCAGAATTTGGGGAACGACCGAGCAGTCATGTAGTGTCAGCTTCCAAGTCGCTTATCAAACTGATCGCAAGGATGATCATTCCATAAACGTCGAAACATTGGCAGCAGCGCTGTTGGCATTCGGCAAAATAGTTAAAGAAGCTAACTCGCAGTTCAATGGTGAAAGTGCACGAGTCAAACTACTCGTAGCATCTGAGTTCGAGCACAAATGCTTCAATATCAATTTCGAGGCGGTCCAGGGCATTTTCACGGGACTGAAGGATCTTTTAGCAGACGAGCGCTTTAAAACCGCGAAGGAAATTCTTCAACTAATAGGCGTAACTCGAAGTGCTGGAGTTTGGAGTTTTCTTCCGATTACCTCAAAGCGAAGGGCTCCGCCGAGGCCGACACGAAGAATGCTCTGCAGGAAGCAGCTAAGCGTACTTCAAGATTCCACAGCACTCGAGAAAACCACCATCACAATCAACATCAACGGGAACGATAACAACGTCCACATTCCCACGCCACAGTATTCCAATTAGCCGAAAACGAAAAAATGAGTGCTATCCAAACCGATTCAGCGCCCCTCGAATCAAGAAGCTAAAGCTATATAATTCAGGGAAAGCGACAATCCCGTCGCATCATTCGACAGATTAGAGTGTCAACAAATTGTTGCAGCCTGCGATTCGATCCTCTCGCGAAAACCGTTGCCGATAGCCAATGCCGATAGAATGCCCGTGACTGCTTCGCTTCACGTCTACTCACCCGTATTTGACGCAAAGGCAAAAAAATGGCGATTTAGAGCGCAGCCAAGCGGAAAGAATGACCTCGCTTGAGAGACACTGAACAGACCTCAATATTTCTTACAGGTCCACTCGTAGAAAGTCCCTCGCTGCCAGTCCTAAATCTTGTTTAGTGAGGCGTATCACCTCCCAGACATAGGCACGTAAATCCCAGCCTTAGAAACGACGAAGCTGCCTATGAATGAAATGTAAAACAATATCCAGGCCGCTCCTGTTACGAATGACAGCGCGGACACAACAATTGCGATTAACCTGAATCTACGCCAACGTAGATGTTTGCCCCAAGACCGTTCCGCTTGCTCGTGAAACTGCTTAGATAACCTAATGTACTTGCCACGCTTAAGCGATCTTGATGCTCCTAGTATCGACGGAGCGGCAATGATCTCAGGATGACTTTCAATAAGACGATCGTACGCCTCTCGGTTGTTAGCTTCTGAAAAATGTAAAGCCTTCTGGCCAATGCTTAGCGACTCAAACAATACGCTGAGACCAGCCGTGCACACTCCTATCAGAAAAAGCCAAAGCGACGGAATGACAACGCTCATTGCATGAGCGCGATCAGGAAAACTTCCAACCAAAGAAATCAAGCCTGCACCGCCGGCGCCAGATCCAACCCCCAGCCAAACAACCCATTGACGATAGTATGCGTCACTTTCCTTTCGCAAGGCATGTACCAACTCTGTTAAACTGTCATTGCTAGCTTTATCCATGGCCCTTGATTTCCAGATGCAATGTGCGCGTTGTAGGCGTTACCAGTGACCGTCAACATAGCCGCAACACACGGACCTTCCAAAACCCAAATCCCCGGCCAACATGCTCTCCCCGGATGTCGCTGCGCTTCAGCCGAGCTATGGTCTACACATCAACCCCTCAGCCGCCAACTTCCCCTTGCTGGCGGCGCGCAACTCAGTTGCACTAGGGGTATGGATTCCGGGCTCGCGCAAGGGCGCGCCCCGGAATGACGCCAACGCAATCGGCACACCTCGTAGCCCGGGTGAAACCCGGGGCCACGCCTGTGCGAACTACATCGACGAAATCGCCTCGTCACATCCCGGGTTTCACCCGGGCTACAAACGATTGCAGCCCCTTCACCCGACGCCGTCGCTCTATTCTCACATGCGGTCTCTCCCATCGCTGGCGAGGTGACGCGCGCGTGGCGGGCGGCGTGCGAAACATCAGCGCAAGGGGTTATGGATTCCGGGCTCGCGCAAAGGCGCGCCCGGAATGACGCCAACGCAATTTGCACAGCTCGTAGCCCGGGTGAAACCCGGGGCCACGCCTATCGAACTACACCGACGTAAACCGCCGCGTCCCATCCCGGGTTTCACCCGGGCTACGAACGACGCGCCCTGCCCGCGCGGGCCTCATCACACGCGGTTGCGCGGGGGCTGCGAAACTGCTTTGCATAGGTCAGGCAGACCCGGCCCGCTTGGCGCTTTTGAGGCTCGCATGACCATCAGGAAACGAACCATCAGCACGATTGGCTATGAAGGCGTGACGCTCGATGATTTCATCGCGACGCTGAAGCAGGCCGGCGTGAAACGGCTGGTCGATGTGCGGGCGCTGGCGATTTCCCGGCGCAAGGGCTTTGCCAAGACGGCGCTGTCAGCCGCGCTGACCGCGGCGGAGATCGACTACATCCACCTCAGGCATCTCGGCACGCCGAAGGCCGGCCGCGATGCCGCGCGCGCGAACAAGGTTGCCGACTTTCACCGCATCTTCGATCAGCAGCTGCAGAGCAGCGCCGCCCAGCTCGAACTGCTGGAGCTGAAAAGCCTCGCCGACAAAGGCCCGCTCTGCCTGATGTGCTTCGAGCGCGACCCGCACACCTGCCACCGCACCCTGGTCGCCGCGGCGCTCGAACGCATGCTGCCGATTACAGTCCGGCATCTCGGCGCCTAGCACCCGCTTCGCCGCTCCCGGGTTTCACCCGGGCTACGAAACCGGCGCTCGCCGTGCCCGGACTCGCGCCGCGCATCCATGCCGCGGAGGCCACGCGCACAACGGATCATCATACGCACACCGGCGCGATGGAACACCTGCTGCGTTGCGCCGTTAACGCCGCGCCTGCGCAGCCGCGCACGCAAGGCCGGCGCGCTGTGACAGGCGTCGTCCATGCCCTCACGCGGCCGCATGCTCACACGCGCCCTGCGGCGCAACGCCAATCGGTTTACGGAGACAACATGATGAAGATCTCACACCTCGCCATCGCAGCCGCGCTGCTCGGCTCAACCATTCCCGCCGCGCAGGCGCAGGTCGCCGGCGGCACGGTGCTCGGCGTCGAGCGCGCGGTGGTGGCGGATGTCGCCAAGGGCTGGAGCGTGAAGAAATCGGTGATGGGCAAGGAAGTTCATAACGACGCCGCCAAGCCCGAAGAGGTCGGCACCATCGACGATATCATCATCGCGCCGGATGGCTCGGCCTCCTACGTCATCCTCAACGCCAGCAAATATCTCGGGCTGTCGAGCCACCTCGTCGCGATCCCGATGAAGCAGCTCCGAATCGTCGGCGACAAGGTGACGCTGCCGGGCTCGACCAAGGAGAAGCTGCGCGAGGTTCCGGTGTTTCAATATTCGGCAAAGTAACCCATCGCGCGCAGCATCGCGTGCCCCGGTTGCGGACGGCCAGTCGCAGAGGACTGGCCGTCTTCGTTGGCAAGGCGTGTCCGCAGGCGTCAGCCGGGAACGGCGGCGAGCTGGCGGTTGGTCATGATCTGCGCGGCGACGATGACGAAGGGCAGCAGCAGCTCGGGCGCGAGATAGCCAAGCCAGACCAGCGGCGGATCGGGCAGCCCGACCTTGCTGATCGACAGCACCCGGCCAAGCCCGCCAAGCAGGACCGTCAGCGCCATCAGGAAGATCAGCGTATCGTGCTGGCGGACCGTCGCCGCCACCCACAGCCCGGTGACGCCGGACATCAGATAGATGCCGGCCATGAAGCGATGGACATTGTCGAGCCGCGGCGAGGTATCCGGCTGGCCGAGATACATTTGCAGGCAGCCGCCGAAGATGGCGATTATGCCAACGAGCACCAGACAGATCTGAACCACGCGCTGGCTCAGTAACATCGGATCGCTGGCGGCCATGGTTGCCCCTCGGACTGGCCAGTCCAACGATCAGGCCAGCGGTTGCAGGTGATGTCGGCGCAGGCTCCCACGCGGGCTCTTTGCCGCACAAGTGTCGCAGCACGCAAATTCACCGCAAACGCAAACGGCGGACCCTGCGGCCCGCCGTTTGTTTGTTGTTCGTTCGTTCGTAACGGCGCGCGGCCGCGATCAGTTGTCGAGGAAGCTGCGCAGCTTGCGCGAGCGGCTCGGGTGCTTCAGCTTGCGCAGCGCCTTCGCCTCGATCTGACGAATGCGTTCGCGCGTCACCGAGAACTGCTGGCCGACTTCTTCCAGCGTGTGGTCGGTGTTCATGCCGATGCCGAAGCGCATGCGCAGCACGCGCTCCTCACGCGGGGTGAGCGAGGCGAGCACGCGCGTGGTGGTCTCGCGCAGGTTCGACTGGATCGCCGCGTCGATCGGCAGCACCGCGTTCTTGTCCTCGATGAAATCGCCGAGATGGCTGTCTTCCTCGTCACCCACCGGGGTTTCGAGCGACAGCGGCTCCTTGGCGATCTTGAGAACCTTGCGCACCTTCTCCAGCGGCATGCCGAGCTTTTCGGCCAGCTCTTCCGGGGTCGGCTCGCGGCCGATCTCGTTGAGCATCTGGCGCGAGGTGCGCACGATCTTGTTGATCGTCTCGATCATGTGCACCGGAATGCGGATGGTGCGGGCCTGGTCGGCGATCGAGCGCGTGATCGCCTGCCGGATCCACCAGGTGGCGTAGGTCGAGAACTTGTAGCCGCGGCGATATTCGAACTTATCGACGGCCTTCATCAGGCCGATATTGCCTTCCTGGATCAGATCGAGGAACTGCAGGCCGCGGTTGGTGTATTTCTTCGCGATCGAGATGACGAGACGCAGGTTGGCCTCGACCATTTCCTTCTTGGCCTGGCGGGCTTCGCGCTCGCCCTTCTGCACCGAATGCACGATCTTGCGGAATTCGCCGATCTCGAGCCCGGTCAGCGCGGCGAGCTGCTGAATCTCCTGGCGCAGTTCCTTGATGCGGTCCTTCTCATGCGCGACGAAGTTCTTCCAGCCCTTGGCGGACAGCTTCGAGACGCGGTTGAGCCAGCGCGGATCAAGCTCCGAGCCCTGGTAGTTGCGCAGGAAGTCCTCGCGCGCGACGCCATGGCTGTCGCCGAGGCGCAGCAACCGGCCTTCGAACGACACGAGGCGCTTGTTGATGTCGTAAAGCTGCTCGACCAGCGAATTGATACGGGCCTGGTTGAGGCGCAGGGACTTCACCTCGATGATGATATCGTCCTTGAGCTTCTTGTACTTGCGCTCCTGGGCCGGCGACAGCGTCTCGTTCTGCAGCTGGTTGGCGATGTCCTGCTCCTGCAGGCGGCGCAGCTTCTTGTAGGCGTCAGCGATCTTGTCGAAGGTCTCGACAACCTTCGGCTTCAGCTCAGCCTCTATGGCCGCCAGCGACATCTGATTTTCGAACTCGTCGTCATCATTGTCGTCGTCGGTCTTGTCAGCCTCGCCCGGCTGCGCAGCGGCGGCAGCGCCCGGCGCCGGCCGCGCCGGAGCAGCGGCAGGGCGGAACGGCGCACCAGCCGTCGGCGCTGCGGGTTCGCCATCCTCGGCGCCCGCCCCGTCTTCACCCTCGCCTTCAGCCGCGCCAGCCTTGGCTTCAGGGCCGGCATAGGTGGCTTCAAGGTCGATAATGTCGCGAAGGAAAATCTTGCCTTCGTTCAATTCGTCGCGCCAGATGATGATCGCCTGGAACGTCAGCGGGCTTTCGCACAGCCCGGCAATCATCGCCTCGCGGCCAGCCTCGATGCGCTTGGCGATGGCGATTTCGCCTTCGCGCGACAACAGCTCGACCGTGCCCATCTCACGCAAGTACATGCGGACAGGATCGTCGGTGCGCTCGCCCGGCTCGGATTTTTTGGTTTCGGTGACGGCCTTGGAGGTGACCTCAACGAGTTCGTTGTCGGTCTCTTCCTCGTCTTCCTTTTCCTCCTCGTCGGCATCCGTATCGTCAGCTTCGGACACGTTAATGCCCATATCGGAGAGCATCGACATGATGTCTTCGATCTGCTCGGGGGATGTCGTGTCGGACGGAAGAACCTCATTCAGCTGGTCAAAGGTGACAAAGCCACGCTTCTTGGCCTGCTTGATCATCTTTTTGACGGCAGCGTCGGACAGGTCGAGCAAGGGCGACGGCGCGTCAGGCGAATCCTTTTCAGGGGTATCGGCGACCTTTTCGTCCTTTTCCTTGTCTTTCACCTGCAGCGTCTTTGCCTTGATGGCCATTCATAGCTCCTGAAACGCGCTCACGCCGAGAGCGTCACCGCTCTCTCGGAATACTGATCGATCTCGACGTGCAAGGGGCGGCGCGTCCTCGCCACCCCCGAATTTGTCCCGCCGAATGTTCGCACAATGCCCTATGGGGCGTTAATCACCGATTAACCCTGTTTTTGAAGCCAAACCTGAGGCTTGGCGAGTTTTTTCGCGAACTGGCGTTGAGCCGTCCGCGATCCCGTTCCGTCACACACTGCGCTGACTCCGTCCTGACGACACGCCGAAGCCTTCAATCAAAGCCTCAATACCATCAACTTCGGAGAGACGTGCCTTGACGTCTCGCAGCCAGCCGTAATTTGCGTCGCTGGCGTCGTCGCCGAGTGCAAGTTCGGCCCGCTTTAACTCCCTAAGTAGGGAGTGCCACTGCCGATGCAAGACGATAAGTTGATGCCAGGTCGAAAGAACATCTTCTGCGGCAGCTCCCGGCTGCGCCGCCCAGACCCCGTTTGTCGTCACGGCCTGCTCAACCTCTTGAATTTCCAGCGAAAATCCGGACGAGCGGAGGTCGGCCAATAATTTCTCGGATTGTTGGGCTTCGTCGCCGCGATGATAGGCGTCGTTGGCGAAGGCGGCGATGATGCCGGCGCGCAACCGCTGCACGACCGGATGCGACAGGTCGAGCGACGACACTTCCTCAAGATGATCGTGCAAAAGCCAGGGATGATTGATCAGGCATTGCAGGATCAGCGCCTCGCGCCGCGACACCGCGCTGCGCTGGCCGCGAATGATCGAACTGTTCGCGAGCTGCGGGCTAAGCACTTGATAAGGCATACGATTAATCGTCGGCGTGCCGTTCGGCCCGCCCCGCCCCTTCGGCATTCGACCAGCTGGGCCCGGAACAAAGGTATTCGGCCGCTGGGCAAAGCCGCCACCGCCCCGGAATGCGCCTGCGCCGGCGCGAAAACCGCCACCGCCCGCTCCGCGCGCTGCAAAGCCAGCCTGTGGAGAAAACGTGCGATGCAGCCGGTCGTTGAAGTCCTGCCGGTAATATTTGCGCACGGTCTCGTCGCGAATAGCCGACGTCAGCTCACCGATTCGCGCGTCCAATGCCGCGCGGCGCTCCGGCGTGGCGAAATCGCCCGACGCGAGTTCCCGCGACCACAGGATTTCGGCGAGCGGTTTCGCCGCCTCAACCACCTCGTCGATGGCGAGCTTGCCGCCAGTGCGGGCGAGATCGTCAGGGTCCTGCCCCTCGGGCAACATCGCAAAGCGCAGGCTCTTGCCTGGTTTCAAGTGTGGCAGCGCCAGATCCGCCGCGCGCGCCGCCGCCTTTTGTCCGGCGCGGTCGCCGTCGAAACACAGCACCGGCTCATCCGTCATCTTCCACAACAGGCCGAGTTGGCTCTCGGTCAGCGCCGTGCCCAGCGGGGCAACCGCCGCGCCATAGCCTGCCCCGACCATGGCGATGACATCGACATAGCCTTCGACAACAATCACCGGCGCGTCCTTGTGGGCGGCCGTGCGCGCAGGCGCGTGGTTGTAAAGATTGTCGCCCTTGTGAAACAGCGGCGTCTCCGGCGAATTCAGATATTTGGCCGCGACGTCCTTCTGCAGCGCGCGACCGCCGAAGGCGATCACCCGGTTGCGCAGGTCCGAGATCGGGAACATCACGCGATCGCGGAAGCGATCGTAGGGCACGGGGATGTCCTCGCCTGCGACCAGCAGGCCAGCCTCGATCATATCGTCAACCGATACGCCATGGCCGCCGAGATATTCCTTCAGGGCGAACCGCTCGGGCGGCGCATAGCCCATGCGGAACTGCACCTGCACATGCGGCATGATTCCGCGGTCGGCGAGATAGCCGCGCGCTTTTGCGCCGGCGCGTGACGCCAGCGCCTCGGCAAAGAAAGTCGTCGCGAGATCCATCACGTCATACAGCGTCTTGCGCCGTTGCTCATGCCGGGCCGCTTCCGGCGTCGACGTCGGCAGCGGCAGGCCTGCCATTTGCGCCAGCCGTTCGACAGCCTCGGTGAAGCCGCAGCCATCGGTCTCCATCACGAAGTTGATGATGTCGCCGTGCTTGCCCGAGGAGAAGTCGTGATAAAAACCCTTCTGGTCATTGACGAAGAAGGACGGCGATTTTTCCTGCTGAAACGGCGACAGCCCCTTCCATTCCCGGCCCGCCTTTTTCAAACGCACACGCTTGCCAACGACTTCCGAAACAGGAAGCCGCGCGCGGAGTTCGTCGAGAAATTGGGGTGTGAAACGCATAGCCGGGAGAATCGATTCAGTTACCGTGAGCCTGATGGGGCATGTCCCCATTATATAGGCAGTCTTCCTGAGACGCTCAGCTCTGACCGGAAAGAATTAATTCGCCGCCCCCGAAACGGCGTTTTCAGGCGTTGTCCTTCTTATTCACAGGCTGCCCACAGCAAGCTTTCCACCGCAGTGGATAAGTTCCCGGCAAACCCATGATGCCATGGCTGAAGTTCCGCTGCGAGGCAGCTTCTGCCGCAGGTCTGCGGCTGGCGGGCTCGCGTAATGCGACGACCGATCCTGTCGTCGCCCGGTGTGCCCGCATCAGAACCTGTAGTTGGCGCCAACGCGGACGATGCTCATGTCCAGTCGCGTCCGATCGGAAATCGTCGGCAGAGGCGCAACCGTCCATTCCTGGTTGAAGCGCCCGATATCCGCGTACAGATATTCGGCCTTCACGCTCCATTGCCGATTGACCGCAAACTCGACGCCGCCACCGACCGTCCAGCCGCTGCTGATATCGCTCCATCTGGCGATTGCCTCGGCTGCTCCGGCCGTCGCGATGGCCGTGGTGCTCAGCCGCGCGTAGGCATAACCGCCCGTCGCATAGAGCAGCCAGTTATTATTGGCATAGCCGATACGGCCACGCACGGTGCCGAACCAGTCGAGGTCGTGGCCGTAGCTCGCCTGCAGCGGGATGCCGCAAATGCCGGCGGGGCACGGCGTCTCCACCTTGCCGTTCATTCCGGTGAACTGAAAGTCGGTCTCGATGCCGTAGACCATCGATCCGCTCTGCCAGTTATATCCAGCCTGAACGCCGCCCAACACGCCACGAAGGGAATTTGGCGCAGTGGCGAACACGGCGCTGCCGGCTGCGCTGAAATCAGACGGCGCATGGCCAAAGCCGCCGCCGATATTTGCGCCGAGGTAAAAGCCGGTCCAGTTGAACGATGCTGCGGGCGCATACGGAGCCTTGGTCCATGGCTGTGCCGACAGATCCGCCGCCAAGGCGGCCCCCGTCGACGACAACGCCAAAACGGCAGCGATTGTGACAATACGCATCGTTTCCCCCAACTGACGGCTTCGGACGTCGCTACACGACCACCCAGGTTCGCGGCGCAACTGTAGCCCAATATAGCCGGAAGTTCCAAACGATTGGTTTCAAGCTACCTTTAGCGTTCGTATGGAGGTGATGGTCGCAGGGCCTCGGGCTCGACCTCCTCGCTCACCACCTTGAAGGTGACGAGGTCCATTCGCCCGAAGCTCGTCGTCAGCGCCACATCAGCGGCGTCGCGCCCCGTGCCCATCAGGATGCGCCCGATCCGCGTCCTGTTATGGCGGGCGTCGAAGGTCAGCCAGCGCCCGGACAGATAGACCTGGAACCAGCCGGAGAAATCCATTGGGCTCGGATCGACCGGCACACCAATGTCGCCGAGATAGCCCGTGCAGTAGCGCGCCGGAATGCCCATGCAGCGGCACAGCGTCAGCGCCAGATGCGCGAAGTCGCGGCACACGCCCTGCCGCTCCTCATGCGCGTCGAAAGCCGATTTGGTGTGGCTGGCATATTGATAGCCGAAGGTGAGATGGTTGTGCACATAGTCGGTGATCGCGACCACCCGGTCCCAGCCCGGCGTCACCTTGCCGAACAGCGACCACGCCACATCCATCAGCTTGTCGGTTTCGCAATAGCGGCTGGCCATCAGATACATCAGGCATTCGTCGGGCAGATGATCGATCGGCAATTGCTGCGTGCCGGGCGCGACATCATCCGGCCGGCCGGTGTCGCGCACGAAAGCCTCATTGTAGAAGGTGATGCCCCCGGCAGGCGCGACCAGCCGTCCGCAGACATTGTTGAACGTGTCGCGGTAATAGCTGATCGGCGTCGGCGGCGAGGTCCAGATATTCTCCGGCCGCACCAGATCCCCCATGCGCGACGGATGCAGGCTCAGCATCATGACCATCGGCGTCGCGTGCTCGGCGGCATAGGCCAGTTCATACCCAACCTTGATCAGCATGCGTCCTCCACAAAAGTCTCATCACGAACCGTGATGCAGATATCCATCCCGAGAAATGTTTTCGCGGATCCGATGTAGGTGCCATGCAGCGGCACGGCCTGGGCGGGATCGCGCGCAACGGCGACGCGGATGAGATCGCGGTTGCCGATGATGCCGTTGGTCGGATCGAAGTCGATCCAGCCCGCCGACGGCAGATAGACCTGCACCCAGGCATGGGTCGCGCCGCCGCCGACCGCCGCGCGCGCCCCGTCGGTGTGAACGAACAGATAGCCCGATACGAACCGCGCCGCGATGCCGAGCCAGCGCAACGCCTCCATCATCAGCAGCGCAAAATCGCGGCAGGTGCCCGACCGCGTCTGCAACGTATCGAGCGGATGCTGCGTGCCGGGCTCATGGCGCCGCCGATAGAAGAACGATGCGTGGATGTCGCGCGTCATGCTGGACATCAGGTCGAACATCCGCGACTTGCCGCCCGGCGCCAGAAACTGCAGCGCCCAGGCTGACAGTTCGCCTTCCGCGTCGGCATACTGCGGCCGGATCAGCTCGCGCAGATCGGGGATTTCCTCGTCGTCATAAACGAACGGATAGTAATAGGCCTGATCGTCCGGGGTCAGCGCGAAGTCGCTCGCCGGATGGTGCTGCACCGTTGCGGTAGGTGACGAAGGTGAGCCGGTCCGCCTCGCCGTCGAAGGTGGCGATGGCGACGCTATTGCCGAACACATCGTGGATCCAGCGCAGCGACGCCGGCTCGGGCGTGATAACGAGCGAACCTTTCAACAGCTTCAGGTCATGGCTGTCATACGGCCGTAGCATCAGCCGATGTTCGCCGAACCGCACCTTGCGCGCGTATCGATATTCGGTGTGATGCGTGATGTTGAGAAGCTGCATTGGTCCGGATTGGCGGTTGTGATGGGGCCGGAGATCGCTATATCGTCTGGTATCGGAACTGGTTCGCTGCACGCGAGCCGGTCTTGCTCAAGAATGCCGCGACAAGAAAGTCAGCTTTGGACAGTGTTACGAAACTACGCCTGGAGGCGGGCGAAGTTCCCCCCGTGCTCGAACGCAATGGCGACAGCGCTTCACCTTTTCTGCTGACCTGCGACCACTACGGGCGTCTGATACCTGCGCTGCTGGGCGACCTCGGCGTGCCGGCCAGCGAGATGGAACGACATATCGCCTGGGATGTCGGCATCGCCGGCGTCGCCGAACGCCTGTCGGACCTGCTCGGCGCGCATCTGATCGCGCAGCGCTATTCGCGGCTGGTGATCGACTGCAACCGCCCGCCGGGCGTCGCAAGCTCGATCCCGGCTATCAGCGAGGCGACGCTGGTTCCCGGCAACGAAGGCCTCGAGGCGAGCGCAGCCCGGCAACGCCGCGAATTGCTGTTCGACCCCTATCACGACCGCATCGAGGCGGTGATCGCCGCGCGGCAAGCCGCGGGCCTGCCAACCGTGCTGGTGTCGCTGCACAGCTTCACGCCGATCTACGCCGGCATCACCCGGCCATGGCATATCGGCACATTATACCAGCACGACAGGATTCTGCCGCCGCTGCTGTTGCAGGCGCTGCGCGCTGAACCCGATCTGGTGGTTGGCGACAATGAGCCCTATGCCGTCAGCGACATCTCCGATTACACCATTCCGGTTCATGCGGAGGCGCGCCGATTGCCGAACACCGGCATCGAGATTCGCCATGATCTGATCGCCGACGCCAATGGCCAGACCGAATGGGCTGAACGGCTGGCGCGCATCTTCGGCGAGATCGAAGTCACGCTGAAGACGCAAGGCGTGCTGCCGGGCTGATCTGTCGCCGGAATGGCGGGCGCTCTAGCCGCGCGCCCGCAACTCGCGCCGCAGCACCTTGCCTGTCGCCGTCATCGGCAGTTCATCGACGAACTGCACGATGCGCGGATATTCATGGGCGGCGAGCTGCGTCTTGACGAATTCCTGAATCTCCTGCGCCAGCGCCTCGCTCGGCTGATGGCTCGGCCGCAGCACGATCCAGGCTTTCACGGCCTCGGTGCGAATCGGATCGGGCACGCCGACCACCGCCGACAGCGCCACCGCCGGATGCTTCATCAGCGTGTGCTCGATCTCCGCCGGACCGATGCGATAGCCCGCCGACGTGATGACATCGTCCTCGCGGGCGACGTACCAGAAATATCCATCCTGATCCTGCACGCCGAGATCGCCCGTCAGCAAAAACCCGCCGGCGAATTTCGCGGCAGTGGCCTCCGGGTTATCCCAGTAGCTGAGCATGGTGCAGGGATTGGGCTGCCGCACCCCGACGATGCCGCGCTCGCCGCGCGGCTTCTCATTGCCCTGCTCGTCTACAATACGGACGTCAAAACCCGGCGTCGGCTTGCCCATCGAGCCCGGCCGGATCGGAAACAGATCGGAATTATTGCCGAGCACCAGATTGCACTCGGTCTGGCCGTAGATCTCATGGGCGTCGATGCCAAATGTCGCGCTGACCCAGGACAACAGTTCCGGCCCCAGCGTCTCGCCGCCGGTCAGGATGCTGCGCAGCTTGACCCCGGCGTTGCGCACATTGGCCTGCCGCATCAGCTTGAGCGCCGTCGGCGGCAGAAACACGTTGCGGACGTGATGATCCGCCATCAGCTGCATCGCCGCGTGCGGATCGAACTTCTTGGCGCGGATAGGCGACAATCGGCACGCCGTGATACCAGGCCGGAAACAGCGCATCGAACAGCCCGCCGATCCACGCCCAATCCGCCGGCGTCCAGTAGATGTCGCCCGGCTTCGGGAAGAAGCCGTGCACCATCTCGACATTGGGCAGATGGCCGAGCAGCACGCGGTGGCCGTGCAGCGCGCCCTTCGGATTGCCGGTGGTGCCCGAGGTGTAGATGATGATCGCCGGGTCATTGCCGGATGTATCGACCGTCTCGAATTCTTCCGCAGCGTCCTCGACCGATCGCCAGAACGACCCACAGCCCGCCTCGGGCGTATCGGTGATGACATAGACGTGGCTCAGCTCCGGCAGCCGGTCGCGGATCTTGACCAGCTTCTGCCAGCCGCCGACGTCGGTGACGATCGCCTTGGCGCCGGAATTGTTGAGGCGATATTCGAGCGCGTCCTCGCCGAACAGCGTGAACAGCGGCACCGACACCAGCCCAGAACGAAACGCGGCAAGGTGCACAATCGGCAATTCTACGGACTGCGACAGGAACACCGCGACACGGTCGCCACGGACGAGGCCATTGTCCTGCAGCACATTGGCGAAACGACGCGAGGCATCGGCAAAAGAATCGAAGCTGAGATATTGGGCCGGCTTGCCCTCATCGACCAGGATCATCGCCAGCCGGTCGCTGCCATCGGCGTAGCGGTCGCAGGCGACGGTCGCGATATTGAAATGCCGCATCGGCGGCCAGCGGAAATCGCGATAGAGCGCTTGGTAATCACGGGTTTCGATGAGCAAGGCACGTCACTCCCGGATAGATTTTTATCGCACGCTTTCAGCGTGTCACGTCGTCTCCCCCGCTGCATAGGGGGAGACGACGGCAATTGTTACGCGGTCAACGCCGCCTTGACGAGGCCGCTGGCCTTGCCGAAGTCCATCTGGCCGACGTACCTGGCCTTCAGTTCGGCAATGACCTTGCCCATGTCCTTCATGCCCGCAGCGCCGGTCTCCGCGATGATCGTCGCGATGGCCGCCTTCACGTCATCGTCCGACATCTGCTTGGGCAAATAGGCCGAGATCACCTCGATCTCCGCGCGCTCCTGCGCCGCAAGCTCCTCGCGGCCGCCCTTTTCGTACATCTCTACCGACTCGTGGCGCTGCTTGATCATCTTCTGCAGGATCGCGAGCACGTCGCCCTCCGCGAGCGGCGGCTTGCCGTTGCCCCGCGCCTCGATATCAGCGTTCTTCAGGGTCGAATTGACCATGCGCAGCGTCATGAGCTTACGCTCGTCCTTCGCCCGCATGGCGTCTTTCACGGCGGCATTGATATCATCGCGCAGCATGGCTGTCTCCTTCGCGGCCCGGCGATCAGCGCGGCCGGTTGAATGGCATGCCACCGATCTAAGCCGTTTGGCAGGTGCGCACAACCGCAGCGCCAGCCCGCGCGCGTCACAGACGACTGATCTCGATCTCGTCGTCTGGCGTCGGCCCAGGACGCGACGGTGCAATCATCCGCATAACGACCTCTGCGGAAGGGCTGGCCTTGCCCCACAACACCCGCGCCACCGTGAACTTCACCGTATGATGCGACGGCCCCTGCGGCAGCGCCATCAGTAGCGTCATGCAGACAAGATCATTGGCGAAGCACAGGAATGCGCCACCCTCCGCCTGCCCGGCGAGCGACCGGTGCACCGGGTTGCCCGCGCCATAGAAGGCTGTCGCCAGCGCCAGTCCCTCGTCACCGTAGACGCTGCGCAGCGGGCCATAGTTCTGCTCGGCCCAGCGGTCGGTCACTTCCGCCGCCACCACCCGATAGTAATTGCGGGCATTGACGCCCTCGCCATTGCGGATATGCGCATGGATCGGCGCGGCGACGGTCAGCGCGACAAGGGCGATGCCGAACACCAGCACCATCGTGTTGACGATATAGAAGCGGGCGACCTGCGCCTGCGCGCCAGCCACCGCGACGATGATGAACAGGAACAGCCCCTGCAGCGCCCAGAGCGATGGCAGATAGGTGCCCATGGCGATCGACACGATCACCGGCGCGACCACCGTGCCCATGCCGAGCAGCAACAGCAGCCGCAAACCACCTTGCAATCGGGCGGCTTCAACCCGGACCTTTTCGAACCGCGCCTCATGCGCCAGGAACCAGACCAGCGCAGGCAGCCCGAAAGCCGCGACGATGCCGAGCAGGAACATGCTTGCTTCGCGCGCCGCCTGCCACGACGAAATGCCGGACTGCACCTCGATCGCATAGGAGAATGTCGAAAGCTGCTCCGACAACAGCCAATGGATATGCGGCGCGAGCACGACGAACAGCGTGACGAGGGACATCCAAGGCGATGCGGAACGCCAGTAGCGTGCGCGATCCGGATGCGCCAGCGCGGCGAACAACATGCTCAGCAGCAGGAAGACGGAATAATACTTGCCCAGCATCGCCAGCGCGGCCAGCAGGCCCGTGGCGATGGAGACCAGCACGCCGCGCGTCTCGAACGCGCGCAGGAAGCAATAAATCGCCAGCGGCCAGATCGCCAGCAGCACCGTATTGGCGTTGAGACGCTGCGCATGAAACTGATAGGCCGGTAGCAGCATCGCCAGCAGCAGCACCATGGCGCGCTTGTCGCCCGAGACGAATCGGCGCGCGATCAGATCAACCGCCCAGAGCGCCAGCGCGGCGTTGAGCATTGCCAGTAACTGGAACGACCAGTCGGTGAGTGGAAACAGTTCGCTCCACCCGCGCGCCACCCAGCTCACCAGCGGTGGGTGCTTGCTGCCGCCCCAGGACAGATCGCGCCCGAGCGACCATGCTTCCAGCACGTCCGAATGCAGGTCATTGCTGAGGTAGGCGACAACGAAGAACAGAAACCAGATGCCGGAAAAGGCGGCGATCATCGCCCCGATGCCCCAACCGCGATCAACCCCGTCCAGCCACGCCAGCAACGGACGTCGCCAACGGGATGGAGCGGCGGCGGAACGCGCGGCCATCTCCGCAAAAAAGCGAAGGATCACAATGGATGCCCCGTACTAAAACGGTAAAAATGAATACGAGAGTGGTCTTATACGAAAACCGGGTGGAGCAAAGAAAAAAGCCACAATTTCTGCGGCTCAAAGCCAACAATGTCACACCCGAAACCGCTGGTTGGCTTCTTATAGCTTACGGGCCGCAAATCTGCCGGGTAAAAAACGCTCGATGGGGCTGGAATCGATGTATCTGGCTTTGACGCCGGGCACAGCCGGGACTATGTAATCCACTCATGACCCCCTCAGATCACATCACCCCAGCCTGGCCGGAACATAAACCGACCGCGCTTCTCGTGCTCGCCGATGGCACCGTGCTGGAAGGCTTCGGCCTTGGCGCGGAAGGCTCGGCAGTCGGCGAAGTTTGCTTCAACACCGCCATGACCGGCTATGAAGAGATCCTGACGGATCCATCCTATGCCGGTCAGCTCGTGACCTTTACATTCCCGCATATCGGCAACGTCGGCACCAACGACGAAGACATCGAGTGCGTGAATATGGCGTCGGTACCCGGCGCCCGCGGCGTTATCCTGCGCTCCGCGATCACCGAACCGTCGAACTATCGCTCGACCCGTCACCTTGACCAATGGCTCAAGGCGCGCGGCATCGTCGGCATCAGCGGCATCGACACCCGCGCTTTGACCGCGCTGATCCGCACCAAGGGCATGCCGAACGGCGTGCTGGCGCATTCGCGCGACGGCGTGTTCGACATCCCGGCCCTGAAGGCGGAAGCCGCGAAGTGGCCCGGCCTGGTCGGCATGGACCTCGTGCCGATGGTTGGCACCACCCAGCGCTTCGATTGGGACCAGACTGCCTGGGTCTGGAACGAAGGTTTCGGCACCCTCGAGAACCCCGAGTTCAACATCGTCGCGGTCGACTACGGCGTGAAGCGAAACATTCTGCGCCTGCTGGCTGACCACGGCTGCAAGGTGACGGTGGTGCCGCCGCAGACCTCGGCGGAAGCCATTCTGGCGTTGAAGCCGGACGGCGTGTTCCTGTCGAACGGCCCGGGCGACCCGGCGGAAACCGGCAAATATGCCGTTCCGGTCATCAAGAGCATCATCGACGCCGGCGTGCCGACCTTCGGCATCTGCCTCGGCCACCAGATGCTCGGCCTCGCGGTTGGCGGCAAGACCGTCAAGATGCATCAGGGCCACCACGGCGGCAACCATCCGGTGCAGGACCTGACCACCGGCAAGGTCGAGATCACCTCGATGAACCACGGCTTCGCAGTCGACACCGACAGCCTGCCGGCCAATGTCACCCAGACGCACATCTCGCTGTTCGACAATTCAAACTGCGGCATTGCGCTGGCCGACAAGCCCGTGTTCTCGGTGCAATTCCATCCGGAAGCTTCCGCAGGGCCGAAGGACTCGCACTATCTGTTCGAGCGCTTCACCGACATGATGCGCAAGACCAAGGCAGCCTGAACGGCTGACCGCCAAGATTTTCACTGCCAAGATTTTCAAAGGCCGGGGCAACCCGGCCTTTTTTTATTGGCCGGGCGGATCACGCGCGCACAAGGTAGAAGCCAAGACAGAGCCAAGATAACACTTGAAGGGTGACTGACGCGCACTTAGAATGACGAGCATAATATTACTCAAGGACGCATCATGATGGACCAGGCGCCCCGCGCGACGAGCTATGGCCTTGTACCGGTTGAAGAGATGGCCGCCATGTCGGGCCTGGAATTCATCCGCCGCATTTTCGACGGCAGTTCGCCGCAGCCGCCGATCATGGAGCAGATCGAGCCGTTCGACTGCACCGCCGAGGCAGGCTTCATCGTGATGCACAGCCGGCCCGGCCTGCGCCATTACAACCCGATCGGATCGGTCCACGGCGGCTATTCCGGCATCATGCTGGATTCGGTCATGGGCCTCGCCGTGCAATCCATGCTGCCGGCCGGCAGCGGCTATACGACGCTAGAATATAAGGTGTCGCTGGTGCGCGGCCTCAGCAAGGACACCGGCGTGGTCCGCAGCGAGGGCCGCGTCATCAACGTCGGCCGCCGCGTCGCGACGGCGGAAGGCCGCATCCTCGACGCCGATGGCCGCGTGCTGTCGCACGCGACCACGACCTGTCTCATTCTGGAATTGCCGAAGCCATAACGGGGCGTCAGCCCTCGTTGTCGCCCTCGCGCTGGCAGGCCTCGAACAGAAACCAGGTCCGGCGCTCGGCATCGTCGATGAAATTCTCGAGCACGCTGGCCGTCGCGACATCCTCGGCGTCATCGGCGATCTTGTGCGCCTTGCGCATCGATGCCGCCACCGACTTGTTGTCGTTCATCAACTCGCGCAGCATGTCGATTGGCAGCACAAACGGCTCGTCGTTGTCGGCGATGGTCTGCAGCTTGGCGATATGGCCGATCGATCGCAGGGTGGTCCCGCCGATCTTGCGGACACGCTCGGCCAGCACGTCGGTGGTGGCGAAGATCTGGTCCGACTGTTCGTCCAGCATCAGGTGATAGTCGCGGAAGTGGCGGCCGCTGACGTGCCAGTGGAAGTTTTTGGTCTTTAAATAGAGTGCGAACGAATCGGCCAATACGCCGTTCAGCGCCGTCGTCACGGCATGAACCCCGTCCGGCTTCAGGTCCGTAGGGGTTTCGAGCTCCTGAGCAACCTTCGATGACCTGCGAGTCGGCATGACGAACCTCTGATTGATGATGACGCTGTGCAATTGTTTGACAGGCGATAACGAGAAGCTGATATCAACGCCGGGAATTCGCCCTCACACCGTTACAGACATCCGCTTGCATCGACCTGGGATATCCCGCACGACAGGCCGAACCCGCGCCCTGCTACCGCCTTCGTCACAACCCTCCGCCGCCTGATTTGTTCCCTGAATCGGGGAACGGGAACCGCAGTGACCCATGAAAGAATGGATCGACTTCTACGATACAACGCACACGATCTACGCCAACGCCCGTCACCGTGACGTGCATTTCGCGCATCTTGCCGCTGCGATCACGGCCCAGATCCCGTCGGCGGACGCGGTGGTTCTCGACTACTCATGCGGAGAGGCGGATTCTGCCGAACAGGTCGCCGCTGCGAGCGGACGCCTGATTCTCGCCGAGCCCGCCACCGGGGTTCGCCACCGGCTGCAGGCAAAGTTCAGGGCCGCGTCCAATATCGAGGTGATCGCCCCCGATGACCTCGCCGGCTGGCCGCCGCACTCGATCGATCTGGCGATCATCAACTCCGTCGCGCAATACATGACGCCGGACGAATTAACCGCAGCGCTGCAATGCCTGCGCCGCATCCTGCGGCCCAACGGCCGGCTGGTGCTGGGCGATATCCTTCAGCCCGACGCCGGCGTTTTGACGGACTCCTATGCGCTGCTGTCCTTCGCCGCTCGTCAGGGTTTCCTCACTGCCGCCGTGATCGGCCTGATCAAGACGGCGCTCTCGGACTACCGCAAGCTTAGGAACCGGGTCGGGCTGCAGCATTATGCCGAAGGCGAGATCATCACGCTCATGGCCGCAGCAGGATTTCAGGCCGTGAAAGCGCCGAAGAACCTTGGCCACAATCCGTGGCGGATGACCTTCATCGGACATCCGATCTAGCGAACTATCGCGCAAAAACGCGCCGTGTTTCCGCTTTGATCGGTAATTTCTCATGTGGTAATATTCTGACGGCTCAGTGGCGAAAGATCTAACGCGGTAGCCATGAACCGCTACCATTCCTGGTTCAAGTCCAGGCTGGGCCTCCACCGCGCTTCGCATTGCGCGCGAAGGGATCGTGGGGCGGACGCCCCGCGTATCTGACAAAATAGGCGACTACTGGCGGCAATTATCGTTAACGCGCACTACCGGTTGCAAACTGACGGTCGATGTATAGTCATACTGTCGGCCCGGTGGCGAAACGCAACGCGGCGGCGAGAAATGCCTCCATTCCTGGTTCGAATCCAGGCTGGGCCTCCAGTCCCGCCGCGACATCCCCCAAGCCGGCTTCGGCTCGCCGATCAGGAGAATGAGATGCGGTCGCGCCCCTCGCTCTTGCTACGATAGAGCTGCTTATCAGCCCGCTTCAGCAATTCGTCGATCGGTTCCCCGGGGCGATACTGCGCACGACCGATACTCACGGTGAGAAACGGCGAGACCTTCGAATTCGGGTGCGCGATCGCGAGGGCCGCCAGTTCGCTGCGAAACTTGCGCAGCAGTGCGGCAGCTTCAAGGGTTCCGCAACCGTAGAACATCACAACAAACTCTTCTCCGCCAAAACGCGCAGCGATATCCATCGGCCGCCGCGCTTGCGCCGCCAGCACGCGCGCGACGCTCTTCAGCGCCTCGTCGCCTGCAGCGTGACCGAAACTATCATTATATTGTTTGAAGTAATCGATATCGACCATGGCGCAGGCAATGCGCTCATCGGTCCGCCGCGATTGATTGACCGCGGTCGCCAAGTGCTGCTGAAAGTACCGCCGGTTCGCTAGCGACGTCAGCGCATCGAACAAGGCGTAATGCTCCAGCACGCCCTTGAGAAGAAATTGCTGTCGATCCGCGCGCTCGCGTGCATAGCCCCCGACAGCTCCTACAGCGACAGCCGCCAGCATGGTCAGGGTCAAATAAAAACCGTCCGAACTTATTTCGGGATACTGTCCGAGAAAGCTGATCGCCGACACCGTGGCGGTCATCCCCAGCGCCATCACGACAGACTGGCGAAACAGCAGGCCAATCGGAACAAATGCCCCCATCACCACGACGATCAACGCGTGGTCGACGGCATGTGAAATGCCATAGCGATTGAAGATCACTGCGACGACCGCCATCGGCGTACCAGTAGCCGCAAATACCGTTACGGCGACCGGGAGCGACACCACACCCGCGCGATAGGTAATTATCCCTCCCCAGGCCAGCGTGATCACCGCCAGCCAGCAGCACATCACGGCGGACCACAGGTCAGGGTCAAGGGCCTCGTTGCCGAACAGGCCCAGGCGGTAAACATCAGTGAGGCAGTAGAATAACTGGATCGCCAATACGAGCGAGATCGCGGTCATCATCGTCGGCTGTTGATCGCGACGAACGTGCTCGACGTAGGCCTTCTCTAACGGCTCATCGAACCGCAGGCGACTGAAGCCGCGTTCCAGCTGCGACACGAACTGCGAAGTCTGCACGGCCGACTGAACCGGCGGCTGAACGCCGAGCATCCTCTGATCGTGGAAAACCTGCGGAATGGGCTGCCTCTCGATACGACAAGCAATGCCCCGCACGGTAACGAAGAACGATTAAACAATCCCTGATAGTCGATCGTGGCGCTACACGCATTCGTCGAAACGTCGGAAAGTTAGTTAACTCATCCCGTCCCGATCGGATTCCCCCTTGATCTGTTGACGTTATGTTTTAACCCTTCCCCGTCGGGCAGTTCTGGTCTAACAACAGCCGCGCGCAAGGCTGGCCCGAGCGCCCAGGCTCAAGGGGATGCGCGACGAGGCGCGCCCTTTTTTTATGCCCTGTTGACACCTGCTCGCGAGTTCCAATGCCCAAACGCACAGATATTTCGACAATCCTGATCATCGGCGCCGGCCCAATCGTCATCGGGCAGGCCTGCGAATTCGACTACTCCGGCACCCAAGCTGTGAAGACGTTGAAGGAGGAGGGATACCGGATTGTTCTGGTTAACTCCAATCCGGCAACGATCATGACCGATCCGGAATTGGCTGATGCGACCTACATCGAGCCGATCACGCCCGAGATCGTGGCGAAGATCATCGAAAAGGAACGGAACGTCATTCCTGGCGGGTTCGCGCTGTTGCCGACCATGGGCGGCCAGACCGCGCTGAACTGCGCGCTGTCGCTGCGCCAGCAGGGCACGCTGGAAAAGTTTGACGTCGAAATGATCGGCGCAACCGCCGACGCCATCGACAAGGCCGAAGATCGCCAGCTGTTCCGCGAGGCGATGACCAAGATTGGCCTCGAGACGCCGAAGTCGCGGCTCGCCAATGCCTCCGATCTGAAGAAGCAGTATCGCGAACAGCATCTCGCCGAACGCGCCAAGCTGTCCGGCGAAGCGCTCGCGGAGCACGACCGCCAGTGGACGCTGCACGAAGGCGACCGCCGCAAGCGGTACCAGGAACATGCCCTCGGCCAGGCGCTGATGGCGCTGTCCGAGATCGGCCTGCCCGCGATCATCCGTCCGTCGTTCACGATGGGCGGCACCGGCGGCGGCATTGCCTACAACCGCGAAGAATTCCTTGAGATCATCGAGCGCGGCCTCGACGCCTCACCGACCAACGAAGTGCTGATCGAAGAATCGGTGCTCGGCTGGAAGGAATACGAGATGGAGGTCGTTCGCGATAAGAACGACAACTGCATCATCGTCTGCTCGATCGAAAACCTTGACCCGATGGGCGTCCACACCGGCGACTCGATCACCGTTGCCCCGGCGCTGACGCTGACGGACAAGGAATACCAGATCATGCGCGACGCCTCGCTGGCGGTGCTGCGCGAGATCGGCGTTGAAACCGGCGGCTCCAACGTTCAGTTCGGCGTTAACCCGGCTGACGGCCGCATGGTCGTCATCGAGATGAACCCGCGCGTATCGCGCTCGTCGGCGCTGGCGTCGAAGGCCACCGGCTTCCCGATCGCCAAGGTCGCCGCCAAGCTGGCCGTCGGCTATACGCTCGATGAAATCGCCAACGACATCACCGGCGGCGCAACCCCGGCGGCGTTCGAACCGACGATCGACTACGTCGTCACCAAGATTCCACGCTTTGCCTTCGAGAAGTTCCCGGGCGCATCGATGACGCTGACGACTTCGATGAAGTCGGTCGGCGAAGTCATGGCGATCGGCCGCACCTTCCAGGAAAGCTTGCAGAAGGCGCTGCGCGGCCTCGAAACCGGCCTCTCCGGCCTCGACGAGATCGAGATCGACGGCATCGGCCAGGGCGACGACAAGAATGCGGTTCGCGCCGCGCTTGGCACGCCGACGCCGAACCGCCTGCTGCAGGTGGGCCAGGCCATGCGCCTTGGCTGGTCGGACGAAGACATCTTCGCCTCGTGCAAGATCGACCCATGGTTCCTGGCGCAGCTGCGCGAGTTGATCGACGTCGAAAACAAGATCCGTGAACACGGCCTGCCGCCGCATGCCCATGGCATGCGCGAACTGAAGGCGATGGGCTTCTCGGACGCCCGCCTCGCGGTGCTCACCGGCAAGTCGGAAGCCGACGTGACTGCGGCGCGCCACGCGCTCAACGTCCGCCCGGTGTTCAAGCGCATTGACACCTGCGCCGCCGAATTCGCGTCGCCGACCGCCTATATGTATTCGACCTATGAAGCGCCATTCGCCGGCGCGCCGGCCGACGAGAGCGAACCCTCCGACGCCAAGAAGGTCATCATCCTCGGCGGCGGCCCGAACCGTATCGGCCAGGGCATCGAGTTCGACTATTGCTGCTGCCATGCCTGCTTCGCGCTGCATGACGCCGGCTATGAGACGATCATGATCAACTGCAACCCGGAGACGGTTTCGACCGACTACGACACGGCTGATCGTCTCTACTTCGAGTCGCTGACGGCCGAAGACGTTCTCGAGATCATCAACACCGAGCGCAGCAAGGGTACGTTGCACGGCGTTATCGTTCAGTTCGGCGGCCAGACCCCGCTGAAGCTGGCGCATGCGCTGGAAAACGCCAATGTGCCCATTCTTGGCACCTCGCCGGACGCAATCGACCTTGCCGAGGACCGCGACCGTTTCAAGCGCATTCTCGACAAGCTCCGCCTCAAGCAGCCGAAGAACGGCATCGCCTATTCGGTCGAGCAGGCGCGCCTGGTCGCCAGCGACCTCGGCCTGCCACTGGTGGTTCGTCCGTCCTACGTTCTTGGCGGCCGCGCCATGCAGATCATCCGCGAGGAATCGCAACTCGGCGATTACCTGCTCGATACGCTGCCTGAACTCGTGCCGAACGACGTCAAGGCGCGCTACCCGAACGACAAGACCGGCCAGATCAACACCGTGCTCGGCAAGAACCCGTTGTTGTTCGACCGCTACCTGTCGGATGCCACGGAAGTCGACGTCGACTGCCTGTGCGACGGCACCGATACGTTCGTCGTCGGCATCATGGAGCACATCGAGGAAGCCGGCATCCACTCCGGCGACTTCGGCCTGTTCGCTGCCGCCCTACTCGCTCGACAAGGCGACCATCGCCGAACTCGAACGCCAGACCCATGAGATGGCGCTCGGCCTGAATGTCGTTGGCCTGATGAACGTGCAATACGCCATCAAGGACGGCGAGATCTATGTGCTCGAAGTCAACCCGCGCGCGTCGCGCACGGTGCCCTTCGTCGCCAAGGTGATCGGCATGCCGGTCGCCAAGCTCGCCGCACGCATCATGGCGGGCGAGAAGCTTGCGAGCTTCGGCCTCACCCGGCCTGAGCTGCAGCATGTCGGCGTCAAGGAATTGGTGTTCCCGTTCGCCCGGTTCCCCGGCGTCGATACGGTGCTCGGCCCGGAGATGAAGTCGACCGGCGAAGTGATGGGCATCGACAGCTCGTTCGCTGTCGCCTTCGCCAAGAGCCAGCTCGGCGGCGGCACCCGCGTACCCCGCAAGGGCACGCTGTTTGTCTCGGTCCGCGAGATCGACAAGGCCCGCATCCTCGACTCGGTCAAGCTGCTGTCGTCGCTCGGCTTCAAGGTGATCGCAACCTCAGGCACGCAGCGTTATCTCGTCGATAACGGCGTGCCGGCGGAGAAGATCAACAAGGTGCTCGAGGGCCGACCGCATATCGTCGACGCCATCACCAATGGCGAAGTCCAGCTGGTCTTCAATACCACTGAAGGCCCGCAGGCCCTGGCCGACAGCCGCTCGCTGCGGCGCGCAGCCCTCTTGCATAAAGTGCCGTATTACACCACTCTTTCGGGTGCGGTGGCGGCAGCTCAGGGCATCCGCGCCTATCTCAGCGGTGACCTTGAGGTCCGTACACTCCAGAGCTACTTTTCGAAAGGCTGATCACCGCAGGGGCGCTTAGCCCTGCCAGATCGGTATTACGGGTCACGATCGGAACTCCCCGATCGTGACCCTCGTTTCGTTTCGAGCTGGTCGCACCCATCGTCGCCAGCCCGGCCCGGACACTTTGGCTCCCTTGAATGGCGACCCAGAGGTCGAGATGCTTTGCGAGCGCCCCCCGTGCGGTCGCATTACGTTGAAGGACGAATAGAATGGTTGAGAAGGTCCCGATGACAGCGCCTGGCTATGCTGCCCTGGAGCTCGAATTGAAGGAGCGCCAGTCGGTGAATCGTCCGCGGATCATCGAACAGATTGCCGAAGCGCGCGCCCACGGCGACCTTTCTGAAAACGCAGAATACCATGCTGCGAAGGAAGAACAGTCGCATAACGAGGGGCGTATTTCCGAGCTGGAAGACAAGCTCGCTCGCGCCGAGATCATCGACATCAGCAAATTGTCCGGCGACACAATCATGTTCGGCGCAACCGTGACCCTGATCGACGAAGACACCGAGAAGACCGCGCGCTGGCAGATCGTCGGCGAGACCGAGGCTGACGCCAAGAAGGGCCGCATCTCCATCACCTCGCCACTGGCGCGGGCGCTGATCGGCAAGTCGAAGGGCAGCTCGGTCGAGGTCGTCGCTCCTGGCGGCGCCCGGGCCTATGAGATCGAGAACGTCGAGTGGATCTGACCACCGCACACTGACGCGATGATGACAACGGGCTGCTTCGGCGGCCCGTTTTTTATTGACGGTTCCGCCACGTCGGGCGAGCGCCCGTCGATATCTGGTTAAATTATAGATGCCACCGTCATAGCGATGCGCTAACCATCGCAAACTCAACTTGACAGGAAAAAAGAATGGCCCTCGAAACGACCCTCAATGCCTGGCGCCCCCGCATCCTCAGCATCAGCCGTATCATGGTTGGCCTGTGCCTGTTGCAACACGGCACGGCCAAGGTTCTCGGGTTCCCGGCGCTCAAGCAATTCGAAAACATCGACCTGACGTCCCGGTCAGGCATTGCCGGCATCATTGAACTGGTGTTCGGCGTGCTCATCGTGCTCGGCCTGTTCACCCGCCCTGCCGCCTTCATTCTGTCCGGCCTTTGCGCAGCGGCCTACTTCCTTGCCCACGCCGGTCGTTCGTTCTACCCGATCGCCAATGGCGGCGAGTTGGCTGTCGTTTACTGCTTCATCTTCCTGTACTTCGTCTTCGCCGGCCCTGGCCCGTGGAGCGTGGACGGCGGGCGCAAGTAACTCTGCAGCCGCAGCCTCGTCTAAAACAAATGGCGCAGCCCTCGGGCCGCGCCATTTCTTTTTCAACCATCGTTGCCGAGCACCGCAGACCTGCGGATCAGTCGTTCAATTTCAGCTCAAGCGGAACGGCCGCGGCGTATTTCGAGTTTTGCAGCACCAGCGAGGTGCGCACGTTGCGCACGTGCGGCGCAGCGGTGAGTTGGCCGACGAACTCCTGGAAGGTCGCCATGTCCGGCGCAACGCATTTCAGGATGAAATCGATCTCGCCGGACAGCATCCAGCATTCGCGCACCAGCGGCTCCTTGCGCACGAACTCTTCGAAGGCGCGCAGGTCGGCCTCGGCCTGGCTCGACAGGTGCACCGATGCGAACACCGTCACATCGAAGCCGAGCAGCCGCGGATCGAGCAGCCCGCGATAGCCCTGAATGAAACCCGCCTCCTCCAGCGAACGCACCCGTCGCAGGCAAGGCGGTGGCGAGATACCCACCCGTTTGGCAAGTTCAACGTTGGTGATCCGACCGTCAGCCTGAATTTCGCTGAGTATCTTTAGGTCGATGTCATCAAGGCTCTTCGTCACGCTGCGCTGGTCCTGAATAGGCGATTGGAACACTGCAGTAGTCTTAGCTTATGAATATGCTCCTGCGCAATTTTATTGCGTGAAACCTGTCCAGTTTCGGTTGGGATCAATAAAAATCAACGCAAGGAGGGATTGCAATTCTTGCATAGCTCACCAGATGCCCTACAGTTGGTCGAACCTTCCTCCCCCAATATCGGCCATCTGCGAAGGTTTCAGCAGTGATAAAGGATCCCCGTTCGGGGATGATTTCTATGAGCGCTACCATTTACTCGAAGCTCGTCATTATCGGTTCCGGACCTGCCGGATATACCGCTGCGATTTATGCTGCGCGTGCGATGCTTGAGCCCATTCTGATCCAGGGCATCCAGCCCGGCGGCCAGCTCACCATCACCACCGATGTCGAGAACTACCCCGGCTTTGCGGATGCGATCCAGGGTCCGTGGCTGATGGAGCAGATGGAAAAGCAGGCGGCCAACGTTGGCGCCAAGATTGTCACCGACCTCGTGTCCAAGCTCGACCTTAGCCAGCGCCCGTTCCGCATGGAGACTGATAGCGGCGACGTTTACATTGCCGATGCGGTGATCCTCGCCACCGGCGCCCAGGCGCGCTGGCTCGGCGAGCCGTCGGAAGAGGCCTACAAGGGCTTCGGCGTGTCGGCCTGTGCAACCTGCGACGGCTTCTTCTATCGCGGCAAGGATGTGATGGTTGTCGGCGGCGGCAATACCGCTGTTGAGGAAGCGCTGTTCCTGACCAACTTCGCATCGTCCGTGACCGTGGTTCATCGCCGTGACCACTTCCGCGCCGAGCGAATCCTGCAGGAACGCCTGTTCAAGCATCCGAAGATCAAGGTGATCTGGGATAGCGCGATCGATGAAATTTGCGGCGCTGAGAACCCGACCAAGGTCACTCACGTCCGCCTCAAGAACGTCAAGTCCGGCGCCCTCACCGAGGTGAAGGCTGACGGCGTGTTCATCGCGATCGGCCACGCGCCCGCGACGGAACTGGTCAAGGACCAGGTTAAACTCAAGCCATCCGGCTACATCGAAGTTGCGCCGAATTCGACCGCAACGTCAGTCCCCGGCGTCTTTGCCGCTGGTGACGTCGCCGATGACATCTATCGCCAGGCGGTTACCGCCGCGGGAATGGGCTGCATGGCGGCGCTGGAAGCTGAACGCTTCCTCGCCGTCTCCGTGCACGCCGACCAACGCGCAGCCGCCGAATAACATGCCTCGAACGCGGGACGGATCAACAACAATGGATTGGGATAAGCTTAAGGTGTTTCACGCAGCTGCAGAGGCGGGAAGCTTCACGCATGCTGGCGAGCAACTGGGCCTTTCGCAGTCCGCCGTCTCGCGGCAAGTCAGCGCGCTTGAGCAGGAACTGTCGGTCTCGCTGTTCCACCGCCACGCGCGCGGCCTGATCCTCACCGAACAGGGCGACCTGTTGTTCCGCACCGCGCATGAAGTGTTCATGCAGTTGCAGGCGGCCCGCGCCAAGCTGACCGACAGCCGGGAGCGCCCGAGCGGCGACCTCAAGGTCACCACCACCCCTGGCGTCGGCATCAACTGGCTTATTCCGCGGCTCGGCGAATTCACCGCGCTGTACCCCGAAATCCGGATTTCGCTGATCGTCACCGACGAGGAACTCGACTTGTCGATGCGCGAGGCGGATGTCGCCATCCGCACCCGCAAGCCGACCCAGCCTGACCTGATCCAGCGCAAGCTGTTCGCCATGGGTTTCCATGCCTACTGCTCGCCGGAATATATCAAGCATTTCGGCACGCCGCGGACGCTGGACGAACTCGATGGCCACCGCATCATCATGCTGAGCGATGGCCAGATCCCGCCCCACCTGCAGAACCGCAGCTGGCTGATCGACGCCGGACGCAATGGCGGCGGCGCGCGCGAACCCTACTTCAAGGTCAATAACATCCTTGGCCTGGTGCGCGCCTGTCAGCAGGGCCTCGGCATTGCCGCCCTGCCAGACTACCTGATCGAGGACAATACCCGCCTCGTGCAGCTGTTCGGCGAGTTCGAACTCGATCCAGCTCGACACCTATTTTGTGTATCCCGAAGAGCTGAAGTCAGTCGCCCGCGTGCAGGTTTTCCGCGACTTCATCGTCAGCAAGGCGCAGCGCTGGCCCGCTTGACCGGCACTCCGGTAACCGCACTGCATGTCTGACATGCGAGGCAGGCGGTTGCCGTATGCCGTTCGACCAGCCCATAGTTAGGTGCGCTGAAGTTCGAAGCTGCCGATCGTCCCCCTCCTACGGCAGGGTTGAAGTTCAGACGCCCCTCTTGGAAGGTGATTGTGTCGGCCGTGCACGGCCAATACCTGAGCCGGGCCTTACAGCCCGGCTTTTTTTTAGTTCAAATACATATTCCAACTAACGAACTATCCGCGCGCGAGCTATCAATGATCTAGCTTGACCCGCGACAACCGCAGCGCGTTTCCGACGACGCTCACTGACGACAACGCCATGGCGGCCGCGCCGACCATCGGTGATAGCAAAATGCCGAACACCGGATAGAGCAGACCTGCAGCAATCGGCACACCCGCCGCGTTGTAGATGAAGGCGAACGTCAGGTTCTGTCGGATATTGCGCATCGTCGCACGCGCCAACCGCCGCGCCCGCACCAATCCGCCAAGATCTCCAGTGAGCAGCGTGATGCCAGCGCTCTCGATCGCGACATCCGTGCCGGTGCCCATCGCGACGCCGACATCCGCCGCCGCGAGCGCCGGCGCATCATTGATGCCATCGCCGACCATGGCCACGCGGCGGCCTTCGTCGCGCAATCGCTGAATGAACGCATTCTTGAATTCAGGCAGCACCTCCGCCTCGACCTGATCAATGCCGAGTGCTTGCGCAACGGCGCTCGCCGTCACGCGGTTGTCGCCCGTCAGCATGATCAGCCGGATGCCCTCGGCATGAAGATCCTTCACTGCCGCGGCAGCCGACGGCTTGATCCGGTCTGCTATCAGAATGACTGCGCGCGCTTCGCCATCAATCGCGACGAACACCGGCGTCGCCTGGCCTCTGCTGACGGTCGATAGCATCGCGACGAATTCAGCCTCGGATACTCCCGCCGCCGTCATCTGCATCCGATTGCCGATCATCAGCTTCTGTCCGGCGACAGTCGCCGCTACGCCCTTGCCCGCATCAGCAGTAAAATCATCAGCGCCGAGCAGCTCGAGCTTGCGCTCGGCGGCGGCCCGCAGGATCGCCTGCGCGAGTGGATGCTCGCTGCCGCGTTCGGCGCTGGCGACCAGTTGCAACAGCTGGTCAGCATCGACGCCCGGCGCAACGGCGAGATCAACCACATCCGGGCGGCCTTCGGTCAGGGTGCCGGTCTTGTCGAACACGATGGTGTCGATCACATCCAGGCGTTCGAGCGCCGCCGCATCGCGCACCAGAATGCCCGAGGTTGCGCCACGCCCGATGCCGACCATCACCGACATCGGCGTCGCCAGTCCGAGGGCGCAGGGACAGGCAATGATGAGCACCGTCACAGCAGCGATCAGCGCATAGGTGAAGCGCGGCTCCGGCCCGACCATCATCCAGACGGCGAACGCGATCAGCGCGATGCCGATCACCAGCGGCACAAACCAGCCAGCGACACGATCCGCCAGTCGCTGGATCGGCGCGCGCGAGCGCTGCGCCTTGGCGACGAGATCGACGATCTGCGCCAGCATGGTGTCGCGGCCAACCTTGTCGGCGCGCATCACCAGCCCGCCGCTCTGGTTCACGGTGCCCCCGATCACCCGGTCGCCGACGCCGTGCGATACCGGCATTGGCTCGCCCGTCACCATCGACTCATCAACTGCTGACCGACCTTCGGTGATGACGCCATCGACCGGGATCTTTTCGCCGGGGCGGACGCGCAGCAAATCGCCGACGCCAATTGTATCAATCGCAACGTCCTCGTCGCCCGCCTCGCTGACGCGGCGCGCAGTTTTTGGCGCGAGGCCGAGCAAGCCGCGGATCGCGCCGGAGGTGCTGGCGCGGGCGCGCAACTCGAGCACCTGGCCGAGCAGCACCAGCACGGTGATCACCGCCGCCGCTTCAAAGTAGACGCCGACGGCGCCGTGCTGATCGCGGAACGCCGCAGGAAACAGCTCGGGCATCACGGTCGCGACCAGGCTGTAGACCCAGGCGACGCCGATGCCGATGGCGATCAGAGTGAACATGTTGAGGTGGCGCGAGACGACCGAGCGCCAGCCGCGCACGAAAAACGGCGCAGCGGCCCACAGCACGACCGGCGAGGACAGCGCGAGACCGATCCAGCCGGACCAATGCATCGGAACGAGATGACCCAATCCGATGTGGCTGCCCATCTCGATGACAAACACCGGCACGGTGAAGGCCAGCGCGATCCAGAACCGCCGGGTCATGTCGACAAGCTCGGGGTCCGGACCATCGTCGAGCGAGACGGTTTCCGGCTCGAGCGCCATGCCGCAGATCGGGCAGATGCCCGGCCCGACCTGACGCACCTCCGGGTCCATCGGACAGGTATAGATCGTGCCGGGCGGCAGTTCGGCCGGCTCCGCCTTGGGTGTGGGGTTCAGATAGCTTTCCGGGTCCGCGTCGAACCTCTCGCGGCAACGCGGGTTGCAGAAGTAATAGGGCTGCCCCTTGTACAGCAGCTTGTGCTTGGCCGTCGCCGGATTGACGGTCATTCCGCAGACAGGATCGATCGCCTTGGTATCCGCGTCGTCAGGGGCAGCATGGTGATGCTCATGGTGGTGAGCCGGGCTATGGGCGTGACCTGCACAGCAGGTCGAGCCACCGCTGCCGTCTGCGCCGCCATGATCGCCGGACC
This sequence comes from uncultured Alphaproteobacteria bacterium, assembly GCA_963717905.1. GTDB lineage: Bacteria > Pseudomonadota > Alphaproteobacteria > Rhizobiales > Xanthobacteraceae > Tardiphaga. Next base: position 136,949 of record CAVQXM010000005.1, on the reverse strand, counting down.
TCACATCGCCTGATCGAGACATTTCACACCTCTTGAACCATATACCCCTAGGGGGTATATGATCCACATGCGAGACGAGATCAAGACTTCATGCGCCAAAAGGCTGAAACGGATTGAGGGCCAGGTTCGCGGCATTGCGGCCATGGTCGAGCAGGACCGTTACTGTATCGACGTCATCAATCAGGTCGCCGCAGCCCGCGCCGCCCTGCGCCGGGTCGAGGAGGAAATCCTGCGCGACCACATCGCGCATTGCGTCCACGACGCTTTCGCCTCGCCCGACAAGGCCGATCAGCAACGCAAGATCAGCGAGCTGATGCAGGTGCTGGGCCGGTCAAACAGGTAGGGTTAGTAAGGTTAACTGCCTCAACCGGGCCATATTCACGGTCCCTTATACTTTTTGGCGGTAGCCTTTTCCGATCTACGTTTGAGGCACCGTATATGCTTACCACTGTCTATAGTTGCATCCGGGATGCACATGATCTCAACCTGGTTGCACTCGCCGCAGTGATTTGCGCGATTTCCTCCTTGACGGTCATCAAGCTGCTGCGCCAGTCGCGCCAAGCCTCCGGGCAGGCGCGCGTGCTCTGGCTGACCTTCGCCGCGATCTGTACCGGCTTCGGCATCTGGGCGACCCATTTCATCGCCATGCTGGCCTATTCGCCCGGCGTCGACAGCGGCTACAACTTACCGCTTACCGCCGTTTCGCTCGCGATCGCGATCGCGATCTCCGGCGTGGGCCTGACGACGGCGGCGATTGGCCGCTCGCAATGGACCGCCGGCCTTGGCGGCGTCATCGTCGGCATCGGCGTCGCAGCCATGCATTACAGCGGCATGGCGGCTTTCGAGCTGCAGGCCGTCAAGCTGGTCGACCAGGACATGGTCACCACATCAATCGTGATCGGCGCCGTTCTGGCGGCCCTCGCCATGATGGTGGCGATGCGCGGCGAGCGCGAGTATCACACGCTGCTCGGGGCAGTCCTGCTGACGCTGGCGATCTGCGGCCTGCACTTCTTCGGCATGAGCGCGATCACGATCTCGCCGGATCCAACCGTGACGATTTCGCAATCGGTGGTGCCGGCTTTCTGGCTTGCGGTCGTTGTCGCTTTGATCAGCGCCATCGTCATTGGCTCGGCGCTGATCGGCATTCGCGTCGAGCAGCACGAACGGAAACGCTCCAGGGTTGAAACCGAGCGCCTGCTCGGCCTTGCCAATGCCGCGATCGAAGGCCTGCTGATCTGCGACAAGCGACGCATCGTCACCGCCAATGCCAGCTTCGCCGATCTCACCGGCCTGCCGATCGTCAACCTGTGCGGCTCCGACATCAGCGACTACTTTCCGGAGTTGACCGACGAGCAATTGAGCCAGATCGATTCCGAACGCCCTGTCGAAACCAGCCTTCTGCGGCGCGGCGGCGAGGTCATTCCGGTGGAAATCATTCACCGGGTGCTGCACTTCGGCGATGCCGAGCATGAGGTCTTCGCCGTGCGCGACCTGCGCGAACGCAACGAGGCCGCGCGCCACATCCGATTCCTGGCGCATTACGACTTCGCTGACCGGCCTGCCCAATCGCAGCGTGTTCCATGAACAGCTCGACCAGAGCATCGCGCGGCTGCACCCCAACCGCAAGGTTGCGGTGTTGTGCTTCGACCTCGATCGCTTCAAGGAGATCAACGATCTGTTTGGCCATGCGGCCGGCGACAAGGTGCTGCAACTGACGACCCAGCGCATCAGCGCCCTGCTCGGCGATAGCCAACTGTTCGCCCGCCTCGGTGGCGACGAGTTCGGCATCCTGCTGCCGGACATCGCCAGCGCCGATGTCGCAGCCAAACTCGCAGATACAATCGTCCAGACGCTGAACTCGCGTCAGGGCGTCACCGAATTCGGCAATGTCACCGCCAGCGTCGGCATCGCGCTTTGCCCGGATGACGCAACCGAACGCGACCCACTGCTCGCCGCAGCAGACACAGCCCTCTACAGCGTCAAGGCCGATGGCCGCGCCTCCTATCGGTTCTTTGAAGCCACCATGGGCCACGCCGTGCGCGAGCGCCGCATGATCGAGCACGACCTGCGCTCCGCCATCGCCAACGATCAACTCGCCCTCGTCTATCAGCCGCAGGAAGGCCGCCAGCGCGGCGTCACTCTCGGCTTCGAGGCGCTGGTGCGCTGGAACCATCCGGTGCGTGGCTTCATCCCGCCGAACATCTTCATTCCGATCGCGGAAGGCTGTGGCGCTATTCTCGATATCGGCGACTGGGTGATGTGCACCGCTTGCCGCGAAGCGGCGACGCTGGAAGCAGCCGCTGACGATCGCCGTCAACGTCTCAGCTGTGCAGCTGTATCACGATGGTTTTGCCGAGCGGGTCGAACAGATCCTGCGCGAGTCCGGCCTTGCGCCTGGACGGCTCGAACTGGAGCTGACCGAAACGGCGCTGATCCGCGATCCACAGGTTGCGCTGAGCACGCTTCGCCGGGTCAAGGCGCTGGGCGTACGCCTCGCGATGGACGACTTCGGCACCGGATATTCGTCACTGTCCAACCTGCGCGCGTTTCCGTTCGACAAGATCAAGATCGACGGGTCGTTCATCGCGTCGGTCAACAGCAACGCGGAAGCGGCGACCATCGTTCGCGCCGTCGTCGGGCTTGGCCGCGGCCTCGGCCTGCCCGTGCTCGCAGAGGGCGTCGAGACCGAAGAAGAACTCGAATTCCTGCAAGATGGAGAACTGCGACGAAGTGCAGGGCTACCTGCTCGGCCGCCCGCTGCGATCGAAAACTTCAGCGCGGTGACCGGCCAGTCGGGCGAAGCGGCGTCGTCCGGCGCCGCGCCATGCGCTAAAGGTCAACCGCGCCCCTGCAACCAGCGCTCGCGGGCTGACCCACCGTCAAGCAAAACGCGCGGTACATCGCGCGTCCTTCTGTTCACTGCTGCAAGCAGGCTCAGGCCGCCTGCTTGTGCATCGCGCCGGAGCCTGACGACGCGCCGCGAATGGCCTTCACCGAACGCTCGATCGCCGCCCAAAGCTTGGCGATCTCCTCCGCGCCGCGGCCGTCCGGCTTCATATTCGCGCACGCCTGCGCCTTCTCCGAGAGCGAGAAGCAGGTCCGCACGGTTGGTGATCTGACCAACCCACACCGGCGCCTTGAACTTGGCCAGGCTTTCGCGTGCAATCGCCACGATGCGGCTCTCGACATTCGTCACGACGCGCCGGAGCGCCATTGATGATGACGGCATAGGGCTTGCGGGCGGTACGGCAGATCTGAATCGTGTCCTGCACGGCATTGACGTCGAACACGCCCGGTCGCGCCGGAATGATCACCATCGTCGCATTCCTGATGGCGTCGTCGACAACCGCCGACAGTGTTTGGCGGCGTATCGATGAACACCCACTCGAAACCATCACGCTTTGCCGCGCGACGATTTCGCTGACGGATCGCACCGCCGTCTTGAGCGGCGGTTCATTGGTGCCGCGCAGCTTGTGCCAAAGCGTGAGCGATCCCTGCGGATCCGCATCGACCAACAGACACGGCCGTACGGACTTGTGTACTTGCGCAGCAAGATGGGCAGCAAGTGTACTTTTCCCCGAGCCACCTTTACGCGATGCGAAAACTACGACGTTCATAGGCATGCCTCCAGATAGGACTCATGAACTAGGAATGAATCAGCAAACTGATTCGCGAAAGTAAAAACTATCTCGTCCTGCGGAATAGGCCAGCGAATTACCATCCGCCCATGTATTTGAGTCACACCGCGAAACGATGAGTGAGATGAGCTCAACGAGATACATACATAAATACGAAAATCGACAGAGGCGGAACTATCATCGGACTCAACATCGCAAGACTATTGATTTGATGGCGCGCGCCGGCTGCGCCGATACGCGAGCCACTTGATACGCAAGCGCCGAATGGTCCTCTCCGCCCAGATCAATGCGAGCGCCGTCGGTTTCTGCAGCGGGGGAATGTCCTGAGCGAGCAGAACGAGACCAAGCGGCAGCATCCAGAGCTCCCAGTACAGGAAGGAAACTGAAAATGCCGCCGAGTATCAGCAACAATGCAATGGGCACGCGGACCAGCATGGCATGAGGCGCCCGCAGCCAATGCGCCCATCGCGCAACGCTCACTGGAAGCTTCGACGTGACCCACGAGTACTGGCGGTCAAGCTCGGCCTTGTAGTCGATATCGCTCACCGCATGCTCCGGCACCGTCACGCCGACTGATAAGGCGGTCACTGCGCACAGCGACCGCTCCTGCGGCAAGAAATAGTGCAGCATCCGGAATTGGCAACACTGAGGCCGCAATCGCCATGTGTGACGAAGCTTGAAGACCCGCCGGTACAAATCGTGCTGGCAGATCTGGAACCTGCGCGACTGAAGTATGGCAAGGCCTCACAGATCGCGCGACGGCTGGTCGGATCGGCAGGGCAAGGCCGAAGCCGTTCCGGTCAGCACCTCAATTCGCCCGGACGATGGTTACACGGCGGTTCTTCGCCCGCCCCGGCTCTGCAGTGTTCGACGCCACCGGCGCCATCATGCCTGCTCCGGCTGAAGTCAGCCGTCGCGCATCAACGCCGAAGCGCGACACCAGCGCCGCCTTGACGGCATTCGCCCGACGCCCCGACAGATCGAAATTGTAGTCGTAGCTGCCTTACCGGATTGCGCAGTGTGATCGACGGCGGTGTGAGCAGAACGCGCTGCTGATGAAACCGCCTGCCTGGATAGTGAAACTTCATTAGTGAGTCGCACCTGAGTAGCACTTGATTGCGCGGACCTTGCATGCGATGCGATCGCGATCCGTGCAGGCGTGTTGCGATCTCACGCGTAGCAACACAGCGCTGATACACGCGAGGCTGCGAACAGCGATCCTTTCATCATGCAGCGAAAGGCTTTGGAAAATGGATATTCACATTACGTTCAGCAATCAAAGCCTATCAATGAGCCACTGATTAAGAAGAGGATAAAGATATGAAACGACTGGTCGCCGCCGCGATTGCCTTCACTGTCCTGGCTGCTCCTGCAGCGCTTGCACAGCACGGCCCCCACGGCCACCACAATTCGCGTCATGCCGTCAAGAAGCATGGTCCGCATCATGTTCAGTCCCATCGCTGGTCCAAGGGACAGCGCTTCGATCGCAATCGGGCTCATCATCGTATCGATGCGCGCGACTATCGCCGCTATCGCCTGTCGACGCCTCCCAGGGGTCACCAGTGGGTCCGCAGCGGCAATGATTTCATTCTGATCGCCGCCACCACGGGCATCATCTCGTCGATCATCGCGGCTACCCGCTAAGACGACAAAAGACCTGAAGGCCACCGCAAGTGGCCTTCATGGCCCGACGGTTGCGACAGCAGCCCCCAATTCCGCCAAGCCCCGGGTTTCCCGCGCGCTGTGGCGGATTTTTTTATGGTCGTCACCGGATTGAAATGAGAGCAGCCGAACTTCACCGCGCACCTGCGCGGCGGCGAGCGGATGTGGCAGTTTCACGGGATTTGGTGGAGATTGGCGTGGGGATGGTACAGTTGGGTGGACTTGAACCACCGACCTCCTGTTCCACAGACAGGCGCTCTAACCAACTGAGCTACAACTGCATCCTTCGACGACCGTCAAGCGACTGGCCGTGAACGAGGCGGAAACTAGGTCCCCCGCCTCATTTTTGCAAGGCCGTAATTGGCCCGATTCTGCTGCAATTGCAAGCGAATCCAAAGTTCTTTTGTGGCGAACAAAAAACCCGGGCGAATTGCCCGGGTTTATCGTGATTATTGCGGACGAAAATCAGGCGGCCGACGAAACAATCTTCGATGCACCGGCCTTGATCGGCTCAGCGGTTTCAGCGGCGACCTTCTTGGTCAGCTCAAACAATTCCTTGCTCTGCGCCGTATAGGCTTCGACCTGCTTGCGGGCGAACCCGGTCCACAGCTCAACAGCCTGCGAGACAGACTTCGCGCCGAGCAACTCCTGCGCGAACTCGAAGTTCGCATCGGTGTTGGTGCGGGCGATCTGCAGCATCTTGCTCGAATAATCGGTTGCACCCTTCGAAGCCGAGGCCAGAACGGCGTTGATGGCGCCGGTGCTGGCGTGCGCCGCGTCTTCCAGACGGGCGTAGCCTTCGCGAGCCTGCGAAACGCCCTTCTCGGCGAACGCGCGGACCTGCTCCGGAATTTGAAGGGGAATGACGGTGGAGAACGTATCGGCAGCTTCAGTCATAGACCTGTACCTTTTTGTTCATGATCGACCAGCACTCCCTCAAAAAGCTCGAACCCGGCGTCCGAGAAGAGGGGCTGTGCCCATTGCTTAGCGTAGCTTTATGACGGGAGGTCCGTCGCGCGGAGTTTTGTGCAGCGCGACAGATGAACACCCGTTCCATAGCGCCATATATGCTGCATTGCAACAGAGCACTAAACCCATACGATGACAAATGCGTGAGGCTCCGCGTTGCGTGAACACAATCTCACAGCGCAGGACAATCGCGCCTCACCGGATCATGATTTCGGGCGCATCGCGTCCATGGCGGCGCGGCTCATCGACTGGCCGATCTCGCTGGTCTGATCCGCCAGCGCTTTCATCTGCGCCTGGATGTATTCCGCATGGAGCCGCAGCACATCGCCGGGATCCTTGGCCTGCAGCAGGCGTTCGGCATGATCGAGCGACGACTTCATGTTCTGCTGAACATAGGCCACCGCCTTCTCGCTGACATCCTTGGCGCTGGTGCGCACCGCATCGCTCTTGGTGTCGGCGGCCTTGGCGATATCCTGAACCTGGGTCAGGAACCCCTCAAAGGCCTTGCGCGCCTCGGCGAAATTCGCCTCGGCCATGGCTTTCACGCTGTTTGGCATCTCGAACCGATCGTCGCTCATGGCGCTCTCCCTGACATTCGTTGTCCAGCAACTCGCACGGCCTGTAGGCCCTCATCGAACCACGAGTGAGTGCTGCATCATTAGTAACAATTTGCAACAGCTTAGCGACGCGTCGGCGAAGACACATGCACGTTACCGCCATGATTAACGTTATTATAACATTAAACCCGCCGGTCGCCTTTGCGCAGGCGATGCAGCCTTGATTGCGGGATCATAGTAAGAAACTATTAACTCTAAGGTCGTTCGGCATTTGATAACCATAAAACAGTGCCAGCGTCCGCCTCACGACTCAGACAAGAAGTGCCGATGAACATTGCGGAAATTCAGTTGCGAGGCATCGGCGACCCCAGGCTGGCGATCCATGCCAGCAGTACCCAGCCTGCCTGGCTTTGGTCGCTCGATGGGACTCACATCCTTTGGGCCAACCCTGTCGGGGTTCGGCTGTTTGGCTCGCCGTCGCTCGCCGCATTAACTGAACAACCGTTCAGTCCTGCCGATCCGCATCGCCGCCAGATCGCTCAATTGGCCAGCAAGCTCATTCCAGATGCGGCGATCCGGCTGGAGCGCATGCGCGGGTTTGGCGCCGTCATCGGCAGCCTGATGACCTGCGCCTGCGTTCGCCTCACATTTCCAGATGCTGACGACGCCATTCTGGTGATCGCCTCGGCCCCGGCCGGGCGCGACATGCCGCTGGCCGAACGGCTGCGCAAACTGCAGGACGGGCTTGAGGGCGCAGCTGCTGTCTACAGCAGGGACGACCGGTTCCTCGGCGCAACCAGCCAGGGCGATGCGTTGTTCAACGGCCTGCCGCTTGCGGATATCGGACTGGGCGAAGCCATGGCGTCCGCCCTCGCCGATGGCGCGGCAATCGGCCAACTCGCCGGCAACGCAATCACGCTCCACCGGGTCGGCGCTGGCGAGCACATCGGGCTGGTCGCAATCGCGACCGGTCAGACCGCGCGGGTTGAGCCAGCGGCGGTCGAGCTGGAACCCGCTGCGGCCGAGCCGTCGCCTAACCCAACATCCGACGACACTCCGCCGTCCGAAACATTCACGCTGGATCTCGACGCCGCCGACGACAACGAGCCGGATGCAACGCAGGCAGCCGTTGACTCGCCGGTCGCCGCATCTGTCGACGACGCTGGCGCCGGCGCTGCAGACGAGCCGGTTGAGGCCGATGGCCCGATGATCACCTCGCCCGACCCGGTCGCAACCGCAGCGCCCGCCGCGGCGATGACAGAAGTTGCCGTTGCCACGCCAACCCAGGCGCCGTTCGCTGGCTCTCCGCTCGAGCGCCGCATTCCGCTGCGCTTCGTCTGGCAGATGGACGCCAATGAACATTTCGCGCTTGGCTCGGATGAATTCAGCCGCCTGATCGGCGCGCGCACGGCTGCCGGCTTTGGCCGGCGCTGGAGTGACATCGTCGCGGCGTTCGATCTCGATCCGGATAACCGCGTCAAGGCGGCGATGGCGACCCGCGAGACCTGGAGCGGCATCACCCTGCTGTGGCCGGCCGATGGCGGCATGCGCCTCGCCGTCGAACTGTCGGCCGTGCCGATTTTTGATCGCCAGGGCCGGTTCGCCGGCTATCGCGGCTTCGGCATCTGCCGCGATTTGTATCGCCTCACCCGGCTCGCGACCCAGCGCCAGTTCGAGACCTTCAACGAAGCTCCGCCGCGCCAGCCCCAGTCCTCCCATGGTGATCCCATGACCACTGACATCATTGAAATCGACGGCGCGATGGAGCCGCCAAAGAATGTCGTGCCATTCCGGCCCGGCGATCAGAAATCGCCCAAGCTGACGCCGGTCGAGAACAACGCCTTCAACGAGTTGGCGCGGCAGTTGTCGGCGCGGCTCGACCAGGAAACCGGGCTGACATCGCCGTCGCTCGACGCTGACAGGCCTGCGGCAAGCCCTGCGGACGACGCCTCTCCACTGCAAGCTGACGCCGCAACGCCGGTTGACGCGCTGCTCAATGATCGTGCGCTGCTCGACCTGTTGCCCGTCGGCGTGCTGATCGCGCGGCTCGACACCATGATCTACGCCAATGCCGCGTTCCTTGCGCGCATGGGCTTCGCCTCGCTGAACGACCTGCAGGCGGCCGGCGGACTTGACGCGCTCTATGCCGTGCCGGGCGTCGGCGATGACGACGCGCCGGTCGAGAACGGCACGCTGGTGACAATGGCGACAACGCCAGCCGCTGACATCCCGGCTGAATATACCGACGCGCGACTCTACAAGGTGGCGTGGGACGGCGAGCCGGCGACGGCGCTGATCTGCGCCCGGGTCTATCCCGCGGCGAATGCTGCTGCTCCGGCTGCGGAAGCCACCGGCATGGCCGATGCGGAAGATCTCGCCGCCATCCTCGACACCATGGCCGAGGGCATCGTGATGCTCGACGCCGAGGGCCGCATCACTTCGTGCAACCGCAGCGCCGAAGCCCTGTTCGGCCATGACGGCGAACATCTGGTGACGCTCAATCTGGTCGACCTGTTCGTGCCGGAAAGCCAGGCCGCAGTGCGTGACTGCCTCAATAGCGCGCGCGATGTCGATCTCGCCTCGCTGTTCGACAATGGCCGCGAAGCGCTGGGCCAGGTCAATGGCGGCGGCATCGTTCCGCTGTCGGTCACGGTCGGCCGCACGCGCAACGACGGGCCGAACTTCTTCGCCGTATTCCATGATCTGACGCAGGCGAAAAAATCCGACACCGAGCTGCAAGGCGCCCGCCGGGTCGCGGATCGCGCCGCCTCAGCCAAGGCCGATGCGCTGGCGCGCGTCAGCCATGAGGTCCGCACGCCGCTCAACGCCATCATCGGCTTTGCCGAGGTGATGATCGACCAGCGTTTCGGCACGCTCGGCAACGAGCGTTACGTCGAATACATGAAGGACATCAAGGACATCCGGCGAGCGCGTGATGGCGATCGTCAACGACCTCGTCGATCTGTCGCGGATCGAAAGCGGCAAGATCGAACTCGCCTTCTCGGACGAGAACCTCAATGAGATGGTTGAGCAATGCGTCGCGGTGATGCAGCCGCAGGCCAACCGCGCGCGGATCATCATTCGCAGTTCGCTGTCGCCGAACCTGCCGCCCGTCACGGCTGACGCCCGCGCCTTGCGCCAGATCGCGCTGAACCTGATCGGCAAATCGATCAACCTCGCCAATCCCGGCGGGCAGGTCATCGTCTCGACGGCGCTGTCGGACCTGGGCGAAGTCATGCTGCGTGTGCGCGACACCGGCGCAGGGATGAAGGATGGCGAACTTGCCGCTGCGATGGAGCCGTTCAATCCGCGCGCGCCCGGCGATCAGGCCTGGGACAATTCCGGCGTCAGCCTGTCGCTGACCAAGGCGCTGATTGAAGCCAACCGCGCCCGTTTCCAGATCCGGACCGCGCCGAAATCCGGCACGTTGATCGAGGTGGTATTCTCCGCAGTCGCAGCTCATGCCTGAGCGGGCGGCCTGCAAGATCCTTGGAATGCCTCTAAACAAAGCCTTTCGCGACGATCCACCGCTGCCCTCACTGCGCAAGCTGGGTTAGGTCATAGGCTTGTCATTCCTGCCGGAGACCACCCTATGATCACCAAGCGTCTCGCCACGAGTCTCGCCGCAACGATTGCTATCGCGATCGCGATGCCAACGATGACCGCCTCTGCCCAGAGCGGCGGCGAAGTGAACGTCTACACCTATCGCGAGAACAAGCTGATCCAGCCGTTGTTCGACGCGTTCACCAAGGATACCGGCGTCAAGGTCAACGTGGTCTCAGCGTCATCCGGGCTTGAGCAGCGCATCAAGGCCGAGGGCGAGAGCAGCCCGGCGGACGTTTTGCTGACGGTGGACATTGGCCGCCTCGACGACGCAGTGAAGGCCGGCGTCACCCAGCCGATCAAATCCGAGGCGGTGGCGAAGGCCATTCCGGCGCAGTATCGCGACCCGCAGGACCACTGGACCGGGATCTCGATGCGCGCCCGCGTGATCTACGCCTCGAAGGATCGCGTCAAGCAGGACGCCATCACCTATGACGAACTCGCCGACCCGAAGTGGAAGGGCAAGATCTGCATCCGCTCCGGCCAGCATATTTATAACAACGCGCTGTTCGCGGCCTATTTCGCCAAGCACGGCGAGGCCAAGACCGAGGCCTGGCTGCGCGGCATCAAGGCCAACCTGGCGCAGAAGCCTTCGGGCGGCGACCGTGAGACCGCGCGTGACGTCGCTGCGGGCAAGTGCGACCTTGGCATTGGCAACACCTATTACTGGGCGCTGCTGATCAACGGCGACGCCGACAAGAAGCCCTGGGCGGAAGCCACCCGCGTTGTGCTGCCAACCTTTGACGGCGGCGGCACCCACATCAACCTGTCTGGCGTGATGCTCGCCAAGCATGCCCCGAACAAGGCCAATGCGCTCAAGCTGATCGACTGGCTGGTCGGCGAGAAGGCGCAGGAGATGTACGCCAACATCAACTACGAATATCCGATCCGCAGCGGCGTTACGGTCAATCCGACCATCGCGGGCTATGGCAAGCTGACGCCGACCCGATGCCGGTCGCCGAAATCGGCGCATCGCGCAAGGCCGCCGCGGCGCTGGTCGACAAGGTCGGGTTTGATAATTGAGGAGCGAGCTGGCTCCCGCATTCAAAATTGATCGGGAACCAGGCAATCGACTGTCCGCCTTCAACGCCCTTCCCCTCGCGGGGGAGGGCGTGCGCACAGTTAGCGACATAGCTGTGCATCACATCAGTAACCAAAACGCATGACCCCCTCTCTCGCCACACGCCTTGCAACGGCAATCGCTGCGCTGACCGCCATCGGCGTCGCTGCGCCGGCGATCAGCATCGTCGTGCTGGCGTTTGGACCGAGCGACGGGGTGTGGCAGCCATCTCGCTGGCCTATGTGCTGCCGCAGGCGTTTCGCGACACGGCGGTGCTGCTGTTCGGCGTTGGCGCTGTGACGCTCGCGATCGGCGCAGGAACCGCCTGGCTGATGTCGGCCTATGAGTTTGCTGGCCGCAGCCTGCTGCTGCCGCTCTTGCCGTTGCCGCTGGCGATCCCGACCTATATCGGCGCTTACGTCTATGTCGATCTGTTCGAGCCGTTCGGCCTCGCCCATACGGCGCTGACGGCCTATATGCCGGCCCCGCAGGCCATGGCGCTGCTGCCGAGCCTGCGCTCGATGCCGGGCGCGATCCTGATCATGAGCCTCGTGCTCTATCCCTATGTCTACCTGTCCATGCGCGCCATGTTCCACGCCCGCAGCGCTTGATTTCGTCGAGGCGGCGCGGGTGCTCGGCGCGGACAAATGGACGATCTTCCGCCGCGTCTCGCTGCCGATGGCGCGCCCGGCCCTCGCCGTCGGGCTGGCGCTGACGCTGCTCGAGACACTTAACGACATCGGCGCCAGTGAATATCTCGGCATCAAGACCCTGACGGTGTCGATCTTCACGACCTGGCTCAATCAGAGCAGCCTGGCCGGCGCGGCGCAGCTCTCGCTGTTCCTGCTTTCGATCGTCGCCTTGCTGATCGCCATGGAGCGTTTCGGCCGCCGCAACATCAACATCGAGCACGCTCGCAGAAAATCCGGCAACCGCTGCGCGCAAGCCGCTGACCGGACTGCGCGCCGTCGCAGCCTGGTGCGCCTGCGCGACGCCTGTTCTGCTCGGCTTCATCGTGCCGGTGCTGTTTCTGATCTACACCTGCATCCGCCGTGGTCAGCTCACGTCAATTGATCCCACGATCTGGCGCGACGCCCTCAACACCGTGACGCTCGCCGCCATCGCGACTGTCGCCGCCGTCACCCTCGGGCTGATCGTGATCCTGGCGAACCGCTGGCGGCGGACGGCGCTGACGACGACGGCGATCGCCATTTCGCAGATGGGCTACGCCTTTCCCGGCCTCGTGCTCGCGCTCGGCCTGCTGACGCCGGTGCTCGGCATCGACAAGAGCCTCAACGCTTTGGCGAAGAGCGCCGGACTCGGTGCGCCCGGGCTGATCATGGTCGGCTCCGGCGCGGCGCTGGTGATCGCCTATGTGATCCGCTTTCTCGCCGTGCCGACCGGCTTCATCAAGTCCGGCTTCGCGCAAATCCCGATGGACTATGACGACAGCGCGCTCGCGGCTGGCGCCGGACGGCTGCGGATGCTCCGCCGCGTTCACCTGCCGCTGCTGCGCCCGGCGCTGATCGGCGCTTTCATCATCGTCTTCGTCGACTGCCTCAAGGAACTGCCGGCGACGCTGCTGCTGCGCCCCTTGAACGTCGAGACGCTGGCGACCTCGATCTATCAGCACGCCAGCCGCGGCAGCTTCGAGGATGGCGCATTCGCGGCCATGCTCATCGTCGTCGTCAGCCTCGCGCCGGTGCTGTGGCTGACGCGGATTTCCGACGTGCCGGACGGGCCGGTCTAGCGCAGCACGCAAGCGCTCGCACAGCCTAGGCCGCCGCGCGATCCTCCCGGCGCTGCTCGGAAAAGATCTGCCACGCCGCGATGAACATGGCGGCGATCACCGGGCCGATGACGAAGCCGTTCAGCCCGAACACTTCAATGCCGCCAAGCGTCGAGATCAGCACGACATAGTCCGGCATCTTGGTGTCCTTGCCGACCAGGATTGGCCGCAACAGATTGTCGACCAGCCCGATGACGAGGAAGCCGTAGGCGATCAGAACCATGCCCTGCCAGGTTGAGCCGGTCGCCAGCAGATAGACCGCCACCGGCAGCCAGACGATGCCTGCGCCGACCGCAGGGAGCAACGACAGGAACGCCATCAGCACGGCCCATAGCAGCGCCGCGTTGATATCGAGAATCCAGAAGATCAGGCCGCCGAGCGCGCCCTGTGTCAGCGCGACCACGAGATTGCCTTTGACCGTTGCGCGGATCACGACGGTGAATTTCTGCAGCAGTTCGTCGCGCAGGCCGGGCCGCAGCGGAATGGCGGCCCTGATCCGCCGCGCCAGCGTTTGGCCGTCGCGGAAGAAGAAGAACACCAGATACAGCATGATGCCGAGATCGATCACGAAGCCGAAGGTGCTCTGCCCGATGTTGAGGGCTTGCGATGCGATCAGCTGGCCGCCCTTGGCGAGTCCGGACAGCAGCTTCTCCTGCATCCCGCCAAGGCTGGAGACGCCGTAGCGATCCAGCAGCTCGCTCGCCCATGTCGGCAGGGCATTGATGATGGTCTGCAGGGATTTGCCGAAATCAAGTTCGCCCGACTGCATCATGCCGATCACCGACGCCGCCTGCTGCGTCAGCGATGCAATGATCAGCGTCAGCGGGATGATGACGATCAGGACGATGACCAGCACCATCAGCACCGCGACGAGGTTCGGCCGTGTCGGCATCTTGCGCAGCAGCCATCGGTGCACCGGCGCGAACAGGATGGCGATCACGACGCCCCACAGGATGGCGCCGTAGAACGACGTCAGGATCCAGCCGAAGGCCAGAGACACCACGACGATCAGAACCAGAAACGCCTTGTTTTCGATTGTGCCTTGCATGTGCAGGGTCCCCCGCCAATCAACCGCGCCAGGCGCATCGGGTTCCAGTGGCTCATCCGCGTGCGCAGCGGCGTCCTTCACTGAACAGAAAAGGCGCGCGTCGCCTGTACGGCCACGCGCGCCTGATGGGGCAAGACTGATCAGACGTTCTTCAGCGCAACGCGGAAGTCAGCCTCGGTCTTTTCCTTGACCTCGTCGAGCGTGACGCCATCGGCCAGTTCGATCAACGCCATGCCTTCGTCGCCATGCTTGTCGACGGTGAAGACTGCGAGGTCGGTCACGACCATGTCGACGACGCGCTGCCCGGTGAGCGGCAGGTTGCACTGCTTCAGCAGCTTCGGACCGTCCTTGGCGCTATGCTCCATCACGACGATGACGCGCTTGACGCCGGCGACGAGATCCATCGCGCCGCCCATGCCCTTGACCATCTTGCCGGGGATCATCCAGTTGGCGAGGTCGCCGTTCTGGGCGACCTGCATCGCGCCGAGGATCGACAGGTCGATATGACCGCCGCGCACCATGGCGAAGGAATCCGCCGACGAGAAGTAGCTGGTGCTGGGCAGCTCGGTCACGGTCTGCTTGCCGGCGTTGATCAGGTCCGGGTCCTCTTCGCCCTCATAGGGGAATGGGCCCATGCCGAGCATGCCGTTCTCGCTCTGCAGCTGAACGTCGACGCCTTCGGGAATGTAGTTCGATACCAGCGTCGGAATGCCGATGCCGAGGTTGACGTAAAATCCGTCGCGCAGTTCTTTCGCCGCGCGCGCCGCCATCTGATCACGTGTCCAGGCCATGAATGCCTCCTGATATGTTCTGCTACGGCAGACGGATTAAACGGGACGCTTGCGCGTGGTGCGCTGCTCGATACGCTTCTTCGAGGCGCCAACCTCGATAATGCGCTGCACGAAAATTCCCGGCGTATGAATATGATCCGGGTCAATCTCGCCTGCCGGCACGAGGTGCTCGACCTCCGCCACCGTCACGCGCGCTGCCGTCGCCATCATCGGATTGAAGTTACGCGCAGTCTTGCGGAACACCAGGTTGCCAGCCGTATCGCCCTTCCAGGCGTGGACGATCGCCAGATCAGCGAACAGGCCCTGCTCGAGAATATAGGTCTCGCCGTTGAAGTCCTTGTGCTCCTTGCCTTCAGCGACAAGGGTGCCGACGCCGGTCTTGGTATAGAAGCCGGGGATGCCCGCGCCGCCCGCGCGAATGCGCTCGGACAGGGTGCCCTGGGGTGAGAACTCAAGTTCAAGCTCGCCCGCGAGGTACTGCTGCGCGAACAGCTTGTTCTCGCCGACGTAGGACGAGATCATCTTCTTGATCTGGCGCGTTTCCAGCAGTCGGCTAAGCCCGATGCCGTCAACGCCCGCATTGTTTGAAACGACTGTAAGGCCCTTGACGCCGGATTCACGCAGAGCGTCTGACAGCTCCTCCGCGATCCCACAGAGGCCAAAGCCGCCCGACATGACCATCATGCCGTCCTTGACGATTCCATCTAGCGCCGATTTGGCGTCTGAATAGACCTTGTTCATGTAATATCCGACCTGAAAGAGGAAAAACTCACTTGCAAGCCCGGCATGCCGGTCCCGTTGAAAAAGTATTAGGCGATTATCGGATAAGCCGTCAATTGCGCGTCCAAGTCGCCACCGGCATACCCGTTCGGCCTTGAAAGCGACAAGAAAACCCTTAAAATTGAGCAGGTTGAACCGTGGCCCCGGTGGGGCGTCCGCCGTTCACCCGTCGCAACGCAACCCGGATATTTCTTTGACAGCAGCCCAGGGAATGAAGCGGCTAGGAATGCCGATTGTGGCGCTCCTCGGCATCGCGCTGATCGGGCTCTTCGCCATGTCCTGGCTGCTTGATCGCGACGCGCTGCGCCGGTCAATCGAAGCCCAGGTCCGCGCTGTCGCCGGGCTCGAACTAACGATCCGCGGGCCGATCGAGATCTCGATATTTCCCGCAAGCTATATTGCCTTCAGCCAGGTTACCCTGAGCCAACCTGACAGTGAGCAGACCTCGCTCCAGGTCGAAAGCCTGCGCGCGAACCTGCGTTTGCTGCCGCTGCTCGTGAACCGTTTCGAGATCGCCGACCTCACCCTGGTCAGGCCAAGGGTCACCGTCGCGATTGCGCCAGATGGAACCAGCAACTGGAGTCCGCTCATCGAAGCGTTCACCGACAGCGCCAAAGCCGGCGCGGCGAAGCAGTTGACCTTCTCGGAGATTCGCATCGAGGGCGGCGTCGTTCGCTACAGCGACAGCCATAACGCCGAACGGTTCGACGATCTCAACCTGTCGCTGGCCTGGCCATCGATCTCGCGTTCCTTCGCCGCCGCCGGCCAGTTCAACTGGCGTGGCGAGCGCGTCGATGGCAGCGTCAGCATCAGCAATGTCGCGGCGATGTTCGCCGGCGAACGCTCCAACTTCAAAGCCCGTCTCGCCAGCCCGCGCATCAAGGCCTCATTCGATGGCAACCTCGCCTATCGCAGCAGCTTCATCGCCGAGGGCACGCTGCAGGCGGATGGCGCGTCCCTGCGCGAGACCATGCGGTGGATCGGCGATGCGCCGTCCAGCGTCGGCGGCTTCGGCCGTTTCCTGCTCAAGTCGAAGGCGAACATCGTCGGCTCGACGGTGGCGATGACCAACGTCAACATCGAGCTCGACGGCAATGTCGCCGAGGGCGTCATCAGCATCAGCAACAGCGGCCGTCGCAATGTGCAGGCCACGCTCGCAGCGGGTTCGCTCGATATCACGCCCTATCTGTCGACCGTGAAGCTGCTGACGTCCGGCGCACGCGACTGGAACCGGCAGCTGTTCGACTTCGACGCGATTTCTTCAATTGATCTCGACGTCCGGCTCTCGGCGGCAAAGGTCACGATCGGCGGCTCAACGCTCGGGCGCACCGCCGTCGGCGCGACGATCCGCGGCGGCACCCTCGCCCTCAGCGTCGGCGAAGCGCTGGTCTACGGCGGCGTCATGCGCGGTTCGCTCGGCCTCAGCCGCCGCGACGCCTCGGCCAACGTCAACGCGCAGTTCCAGTTCAGCGATGTCGATATGCAGAGCTGCCTCAGCGATCTGTTCGGCGTCAAACGGCTGAGTGGCCGCGGCAACCTGTCGATGGCGCTGGAAGCATCCGGCACCAGCCCGTTCGGCCTCGCCCAATCGGTCGCGGGAACGGCTTCGCTGACCAGCCAGAACGGCGAGTTGTCCGGCTTCAACGCCGAGCAACTGCTGAAGCGACTTGAGCGCCGCCCGCTCTCCGGCGGCGGCAGCTTCCGCAACGGCCAGACGCCCTTCACCACCTTGAACGTTTCGGTTCGCCTGTTGGAAGGCATAGCCACAATCGAGGACGTCCGCTTTGTCGGCCCGACCACACGGCTCAATCTCGGCGGAACGATTTCGGTGCCGGCGCGCGAATACGACCTGCGCGGCGTCGCCAGCCTGGTGCAGCCACAGGGCAGCAATCCTGCCTTCTCGTTGCCGTTCGTGGTGCAGGGCCCCTGGGATGATCCATTGGTCTTCCCGGATTCAGACGCATTGATCCGCCGTTCGCCAGCTTCCGCGCCGCTGCTCGACGCGGTCAAGGATCGCAAGACCCGTGACGCCGTGCGATCGGTGCTCGAACGCCTGACCGGCGGCGGCAAGCCCGCCGCAACGCCTGACCCGGCTGACGCACCTTCCGCAGCGAGCGCGCCAACTGCTGATGAGCCGCCCGCGCAGGGCGCGCCACAGGCGCAGTAAGCGCGGCGATCCGCTATCCTACATCGGCGCGGCGCCCTCGCCCCGGTTCGACGACAGCTTCGTCGCCAGCGACGCCGAGATGATCACCAGCGCCACGAAGCCGACAATCAGCGTGCAGATCGCGTTGATCTGCGGCTTCACGCCAAGCCGAACCTCCGAATAGATCCGGATCGGCAGCGTCGCCGAGCCCGGCCCGGTGGTGAAGCTGGCGATCACCAGATCGTCCAGCGACAGGGTGAAGGCCAGCATCCAGCCCGCCGCAATGGCCGGCCAGATCAGCGGCAGCGTTGCAGCAAAGAAGGCGTGAACCGGATTGCAGCCGAGGTCCATCGCGGCTTCTTCCAGACTGCGATCCAGCACGGCGAGACGCGACTGCACGATCACCGTCACAAAGCACATCGTCAGCGTGGTGTGGGCAATGGTGACAGTCCAGAACCCGCGCCCGATGCCAACTGCAACGAACAGCAGCAGCAGCGACAGGCCGGTGATGACTTCCGGCATCACCATCGGCGCGTACAACATGCCCGACATCAGGGTGCGGCCGCGAAACCGCTCGCCCCGCGTCAAGGCGATCGCCGCGAGCGTGCCGAGCAGGGTCGCCAGCGTCGCCGAGGTCGAAGCCAACGCGCAGGCTCATCCAGGCAGCGTCGAGCATCGCCTGATCATTGAACAACGCCGTGTACCACCGCGTCGACCAGCCGCCCCACACTGTCACGAGTTGCGAGGCGTTGAACGAATAGATCACCAGAATGACGATCGGCAGGTAGAGAAACGCCGCGCCGAACGCCAGCGCCGCGATGTTGAACCGCGAAGGCTGGGTGAGGCCGAGCGATCCGCGCCGCAATGCCTGTGCCATTTACTTTGCCTCCATCTGACGTCGCTGCAACCGGTCGAACAGCGCGAGCGGCAGCAACAGCACCACCAGCAGGACAATCGCGGTCGCCGAGGCCACCGGCCAATCCTTGTTGGTGAAGAATTCGAGCCAGAGCGTCTGCCCGATCATCTGGTGGTCCGAGCCTGCGAGCAGATCCGGAATGACGAATTCGCCGAGGATCGGGATGAAGCACAGCAGCACGCCAGCGGCGACGCCGCGCAGCGACAGCGGAAACGTCACCAGCCAGAACGCGCCGAACCGTGACGCGCCGAGATCAGCCGCCGCTTCAAGCAATGATTCATCCATCTTCGACAGCGTTGCGTAGAGCGGCAGGATCATGAACGGCAGATAGGAATAGACCATGCCGAGATACATCGCGCTGTCGGTCGACAGCCACACCACCGGCGCAGGGACGATGCGCAGCGCCAGCAGGATCTGGTTGAGCAACCCGTCGTGCTGCAGGATGTTCATCCAGGCGTAGATGCGGATCAGGAACGACGTCCAGAACGGCACGATCACCAGCATCACCGCGATGCTCTGCCAGCCCCTGGGCAACCGCGTCATCGCATAGGCGACCGGATAGCCGAGGGCGAGCAGGATCGCCGTCGAAACCAGCGCCACGGTGAGGCTGCGGACATAGGCCGCGACATAGAGATCATCCGAGGCCAGCAGCCGGAAGTTATCGAAGCCCAGCTCCGCGAAGGCCGCCTTGAGCGCGTCGACGCCAGCGCCGATATCGAACAGCGGCGTATAGGGCGGCTGCGCGATCGCCATCTGCGACAGGCTGATCTTCACGATGATGGCGAACGGCGCGAGGAAGAACAGCGCCATCCAGACATAGGGCGCTATCGCCGCGAGCCGCGCCGGATAGGTGAACACACGACGTGCGCTCATGACGGCAGCACCACGCAATCGTCAGGCATGAACCAGGCGACGACATCCTCGTCGATGCTGAAGGCGTCGGTTTCAAGCTTCGCCGTATTGGCCAGCGCGACGCGGAGCGCACCGCCCGCCGCCAGTTTGATGTGATAGACCGACATGCCGCCGAGATAGCCGATGCTGACAACCTTGCCGCTCAGCCGATTGACGGCAGCGCTATCCATCGCCTCGTTCGGGCCGGATCGCGACAGCCGGATCTTTTCCGGGCGCACCGCGACGCAGGCGGCATCGCCGGCGATCGGCTGGCGCGGCGCGGCGGCGATCAGCTCGCCGATGTCCGGGCTGTTCAGCGTCAGGCGGCGGTCGCCCCGCCTGGTGATGGTTCCGTCGATGATGTTGACGTCCCCAACAAAGCCGGCGATCCACCGCGAGTTGGGCGCTTCATACAGCTGGCGCGGCGTCGCGACCTGCGTCAGGTTGCCGGCGTTCATCACTCCGATCCGGTCCGCCATGGTCATGGCCTCCTCCTGATCGTGGGTGACGACAATGAACGTCATGCCGAGGCGGCGCTGCAGCGCCATCAATTCGCGCTGGGTTGCCTCGCGCAGTTTCTTGTCGAGCGCGCCGAGCGGCTCGTCAAGCAGCAGCACCTGCGGCCGACGGGCCAGCGCCCGCGCCAGCGCCACGCGCTGCTTCTGTCCGCCTGACATCTGATCCGGCTTGCGGCGCTCGAAGCCCTCGAGGCGCACCAGCGAAATCATCTCATCGACGCGGGCGTCGATCTCGCTGCGCGGCAGCCCGGCGCGCTTCAGGCCGAAGGCGATGTTGTTGCGGACATCCAGATGCGGGAACAAGGCGTAGTTCTGGAACATCATGTTGACGTTGCGCTGGTGCGGCAGCACCGACGCGATATCCACGCCGCTGAGCATGATCCGCCCCGCGTCGGGAATCTCGAACCCGGCCAGCATCCGCAACAGGGTGGTCTTGCCGCAACCGGACGGGCCGAGCAGCGCAAAGAATTCACCCGCTTGAATATCGAGCGACAACCCGTCAACCGCAGTCACGCTACCGAAGGTTTTGCGAACAGCCTCGATTTGCAGCAAGGGCGGCACACCGACCTGCTGCGTCAACGCCGAAGCGTTTGCCCGTATCCCGTCAATTCAGCTCCACACCCCTGTTCCGCCAGGCCAGACGCCACCGGCACACAAAGAGAGATGTAGCCCGCCGCCCGGGAATGGCAATCCGTGAAATGTCGCAGCCTGCCGAACCCATAAGGCCTGTGGATGACAGGCCTGCTGTGGCGCTCAACTTACCTTGCGGATCGCCGAAAGGTCAGCGTCGAGAGCTGGAACCAGCTCCGGGGCGGCAATCCGGCCGACCATCGCGGCGTATTGTGCGATCGGCGCCGGGCGACCGATGAAATAGCCCTGGACGCCGTTGCAGCCGACATTGGCCAGGAAACTGAGCTGTTCAGCCGTTTCGACGCCCTCGGCAATGATCGAAACGTCGAGCCCCTGCCCGAGCCCGACGACCGCGCGCACGATGGCGGGTGACTGTTCGTTCTGGCCGAGGTTGATGACGAAGGTCCGGTCGATCTTGATCTTGTCGAAGGGAAATGCCTGCAGATAGGTCAGCGACGAGTAACCACTGCCGAAATCATCCATCGATACGCGAACGCCGAGGGCCTTGAGCCGGCGCAGCAGGTTCAGTCCGCGCTCGAAATCATCGATCAGCACGCCCTCGGTGATTTCCAGTTCGAGCCGACTCGGCTCCAGCCGGGTTTCAACGAGAATGGACTGCACCAGCCCGATCAGATCGCCATGCATGAACTGCGCTGGCGACAGGTTCACCGCAATCTGCAGCGGCACCGGCCATTTCGTTGCCTCCTGGCAGGCTTCGCGCAGGATCCACTCACCCATCTCGATAATCAGCCCGCTTTCCTCGGCGAGCGGGATGAACTCTCCCGGCGGAACAAAGCCGCGCGTCGGATGCGTCCAGCGTGCGAGCGCCTCGAAGCCGGTGATATCGGAATCGGTGATTGCGTGGCTGGTGCGCGCCTGCGGCTGATAATGCAGCGACAGCTCGCCCCGGCTGATGGCCCCGGCGAGATCCTGGTGCAGGGCCCGGCGATCGCGCAGCTGACGATCCATTTCCGGCTCGAACATGCTGATCGAGCCACGCGAACGCGCCTTGGCGCGGAACAGCGCGGCGCCGGCATTGGCCAGCAGCGACGCCGGCATGTCGCCATCGCGCGGATAGAGCGACAGGCCGATGGTCACGCCACTGCGGACGACTGCGCCATCAATGATGATCTCGTCCTTGAACGACTGCAGGATCCGCTCCGCCGCCGCCAGGCCCGCATCGGGCTGCACGCCATCGATGATCAGGCCAAACTCGTCGCCGCCGAGCCGCGCCACGACGCCGCCCTTGGAAGCCTTCTGCAACCGCTTTGACAGCTCAACCAGCAGGCGATCGCCAACCGCATAGCCGAACACATCATTGACTTCCCTGAGGCCGTCGACGTCGATCGACAGCACGGCGAACTGCTCGCAGATCTCGCTGCACGCCTCGATCAGCTGGCCCAGCGACTTCATGAACGCGCGGCGGTTCGGCAGATCCGTGAGGGCGTCATGATAGGCCATATGCGCCATCTGCGCTTCGGTCTGGCGCCGGGTGGTGACGTCCTCATGGGTCTTGATCAGGTATTGTCGGATTGCCCTGCTCATCGAGCACCGTCGCGCGCCGCGTCAGGAACAGCCGCAGGCCATCCTTGGTGCTGATCGGATGTTCCTCGATCACGATGCCACGGCTGCGCAGCGCAGCCTGATCGCGCGCCGTGATCAGCCGCGCTTCCTTCTCGTTGAAGATATCGCCCGTCGTCAGGCCCATGGCGTCTTCGCGCCGCCGGTTCAACACAGCTTCAGCATTGCGATTGGCGAGCAGGTAGCGGCCGTCCTCGGCGCTCTGCACGATCAATGACACCGGGATGTTGTCGACGACCGTCTTGAGGAACTGCTTCGCCGCCTTGACCTCGTCGCTGAGCGACTTGATATCCGTAATGTCCTCGAACAGCGCAATGAGATATTCGGGCTGGCCGCGCTCATCGCGCGCGATCACGCGATTGCCGGCCAGGATGCGTTTCTTGGAGCCGCGCTCGACAATCATGTCATCGCGATAGCCGTCCTGATCAATCGCCTTGCGATCCGCAGCCTCGATAGCGGCGGCAGTCGCAGGGGTGAACAGTTCGTCCGCGCGCTTGCCGACCAGACGTTCGCGCGGGAAACGCGAGAAGACCTCGAAGGCGCGGTTGGCCAGGATGTAGCGCCCGTCCTCGATCGACTTGGCGGCGATGCAGACCGGCACATTGTCGATGACGGATTCGAGGAAGCTCTTGGTTGTCGAAACTTCGCGCGACAGGCGACTCTGCTCGGTGCAGTCGTGATGCGTGGAGATGGCGCTGCCATCGGGCAGCTGCCAGCGTTTGATGTTCATCAGCCGGCCGTCGTCGAGCTCGAACACAATGCCATCGGGCTCGGCGGCGCGCGCATAGAACTCGTCAGTGGTGATCGGCATCGAGCCCTTGGCGCGACGCAGATCCAGCAACTCCGGCCCGGTGATCCCACGGATGACCTTCTCACGCGTCAGGCCATACAGCTCAAGGTAGTAGTCGTTGGCGTAAAGAACCGACCGCGCCGGATTGGTGATGACGACGCCATGATCGAGATGGTTGAGGGCCATCTCGACGATCTTGTGCTCACGACCGCGCTGGCCCTTGAGCCGCAGCAGGGAAACCCAGGCCCAGAGAAAAGCGGCCCCGAACATCATCGCCAGCATCACGCCGCCAATGAGCACCTGAAGCAGCTGCGACTGCGCGACCAGATTGCCAACCAGCCCATGCGATTGAGATGTATCGAGACGAAGCCAGGCGATCGCGCCACCGAGCAGGCCGAGGCAAATGGCGCCTCCGATAACTGCTCTCTTCGTCATCCGCCAATTCCCGTTGGTCATTTTGTGTCTGTGCTCATTTCCTGTGCACAACTTTGCGTTCTCAGATATTCCAATCTGGTAAATGGCTACGCCAGATCGACGAATGTGGATGAATTCAAACCTCGACCCGCCGCGATGCTTAACGCTCCGTTAATATTGGCGTTTGTGACGAAGTGCGAATCAGATGAAGGCCTAGATACCATGGATCAAGTGGAGTGCGTTGTGGTTGGAGCGGGCGTGATCGGGCTGGCGATTGCCCGCAAGCTCGCTCTGGCCGGGCGTGAGGTCATTGTACTCGACGAGGCTGACGCTATCGGCACGGTGACATCGTCGCGCAACAGCGAGGTGATCCACGCTGGCATCTATTACGCCGCCGGCAGCCTGATGGCGAAATTCTGCGTCGACGGCAAACACGCGCTCTATCAGTTCTGCCAGGACTACGGCGTCGCGCACCGCAATTGCGGCAAGCTGATCGTCGCCACCCGAGATAGCGAGATCGATCGACTGCAATCCATCAAGGCTCACGCTGAAGCCAATGGCGTTGACGATCTGCAGGTGCTGAGCGGCGCGCAGGCCCGCGCCCTCGAGCCGGCCCTGCAATGCGAAGCTGCCCTGCTCTCGCCATCAACCGGCATCATCGACAGCCACGCCTATATGCTCGCGCTGCTCGGCGACGCGGAAAGCGCCGGCGCGGCGCTGGCGCTGCTCTCGCCATTCGTTGCGGCGCATGTCGAAGCCGACGGCTTCACGCTCGAGATTGGCGGCGCAAACCCGATGCAACTCGGCTGCAAGATCCTGATCAACGCCGCCGGGCTGAACGCCACCACGGTGGCGCGCAGCATCGAGGGCATGCCGCTCGATCAGATTCCGCCTGCCTATCTGGCCAAAGGCAATTACTTCAGCTGCAGCGCCAAGGCGCCATTCGAACGGCTGATCTACCCGGTGCCGGAGCCCGGCGGGCTTGGCGTGCACCTGACGCTCGATCTTGCTGGTCAGGCGCGGTTCGGCCCGGATGTCGAATGGGTCGACGAGATTGATTATGCGGTCGATCCGCAGCGCGCCGAACGTTTCTACCCTGCGATCCGGCGTTACTGGCCGGCGCTGCCCGATGGCGCGCTGCTCGCAAGCTATTCGGGCATGCGTCCGAAAATCGTGCCGCCCGCCGTCGCGACGCAGGACTTCCTGATTCAGGCGCCGGGCGTTCACGGCGTGCCAGGCCTGGTCAATCTGTTCGGTATCGAGTCGCCGGGTCTCACATCCTCGCTGGCGATCGCCGACCATGTCGCCGGGATCGTTGCGGCGAGCTGCTGACGTCCGGCCTGTCGAACGAAGCAGCTGATAAAAGATAGCTTGTAGTTGCGCGGCGACACCGGTCGCGCAGGCGCGGATCTGATGGTCAGTTACATGGGTCGTTGCGAACACACGCGACGATCCGTTCAGCAACGACCTGACTGCCTGCAACTGTCCGGATCTTCGGGAAAAATTGGTTTCCGCAATACGCCCGCTTTTCGGGAGATGCGTGCTGGGATGCGCTTCAGCGCAATCTGTGTATCCCCCCGTGGGGGATCGGCGAATGCAACCACATATACACTCGCCGTAACGCCACAATGATCAGAAAATTTGTCAAATTGTTGAACAGCATTCACATGCAATATCAGAAACTAACACTTGCAGGTTTCGGCTTGTCGGAATCAGATCGCCTCGCCTGGCGTGCGCCTGTTCGTATCTGACATTGCCGCTGGAAAAGCTGCTCACCAATCGCTGCGGAGCCTATTGCTCAGGCCCACGATGCATCAGTGCATCACGCTATCATGTGTTTTAAGTTTTTGAATCTGGTCTCTGACCAGCAACTTTCTACGTTTGAGCTCTGCGATTCGCAGATCGTCCGTTGAGGGGTGCACGAGAGCTTCATGCAATTCGCTTTCCAAAACACGATGCTTACGTTCGAGTTCAGCGAGATGCGCCTGCAGTGCCATACGAAACCTCCTTGGTCTAATTGAAACCCGTGGATTCATGTGGTGCTGAAGAGTGTACATGAGAAGCGCAGGCTGTCGATAACCTCGGGCGCAAATGCCGCATCATATTTACGTATTAATCCGAAGCCGTTTTTGATCGCCTGATCCATGAAATTTTCGGAACCCGGGCGCTTGCACCTGCAACAATGCCGAGCGATAGTCTTTTGCCGCCTTACTAATCAAAGCCACGAGTTCAGCGCGTATTCCCATGAACGATGACACTATTCGCGAATACACCCTTGAACTAAGCCAGTTGCAGCAAGAACATCGCGATCTTGATGCTGCGATTGATGCGCTACACCTGTCGCCGGCGCCCGATCGATTGAGACTGCAACGCCTCAAAAAGCAGAAGTTGCTGCTGCGCGATCGCATAACATTTCTGGAAGACCAGATTACGCCCGACATCATCGCGTAGCGTGACGCGCCCCGGTCAGGTCCGATTTCTTTTTTTGTCGGCAAGGAACCTTTAGCCGCGCTGCGACTATTCGATTCGCTTTTGGAGCGAACGCGCCGCGTGCGTGATCGCTGTCAGCGAAGCTCGGCCTCAAGCCTGTGTCGACGCACCGGTCGCCGCGGAACCTGCAGCACTCTGATCGGCTACGAACTCGCCCTCTCCGCCGCTGTCGTCACTGCAACCACGCAAGTGGCTCGGGCAACCTTCACTCTTGACGAAAGAACATAACAGGAACATTATTGGACCATTACGAAACGCGCCTGTGGAGATGAACATGGCCGATGTCACATATTACGTCGCACTGGCCTTTTTGAATGATGAGTCGGGCTCGCCCGCCGCTGGGGCGGCTGAGGAATGCCAAAGCCCCGGAAGCGCGATCCGCCGCGCGGAGGTTCTGTCGCGTGCGCCAGGAAATATCGGCGCGGTCGCCTTCAGCCGCACTGGCGATCCGCTGGTTGGCGAGTTTCAGGATGCGCAGCTGCTGCAGCGCTTCGGCGACGTGCCGGATCTCTCAAGCCTCTGACGTCGGCAGCCTGTCGTGACCAACGATGCACATCCGCGAGCTGCGCCCTGCGCCGTTCGCGTTTGCGCGCATACATCGCGCGATCCGCCTCGGCGAGCACGCTGGCTCGTATCCATGTCGGCATCGAGCATGGCGACCCCTGCCGATACGCCGATGGTCAGCACATGCGCGCCGTAGCCGATGCGCAGTGCATCGACCCGCGCCTCTACTACGGCGGCTTTGAGCCGGGCGTCGCTTTCCGTCAGATGCCAGAGCAGCAGAACAAACTCATCGCCGCCGATCCGCGCCACCACGTCGGACGCTCGGACATGCCGGCGCAGGCACTCAGACACCGCGACAAGCACCGCATCCCCTGCGTCATGGCCATAGGCGTCGTTGATCGGTTTCAGTCGATCAACGTCGAGAAAAATTAACGCGGCTGATGCCTGATAGCGGCCAACATAGGCGATGGCCCGCTTCAGCTCGCGCTCCAGCCCGCGGCGATTGAGCACATTCAGCAGCACATCCGTTTCGGCGCTGGCGCGTGTGACGGCGAGTTCAGCTTCGAGTTTGGCGAGCTGGCGTTCAAGTCGGCGAATTCGCAGGAGTTCGGCATCGGGATCGCGGTCGCGCCCATAAGGCGTTGCGGAGGTACGGCGAACCCGGTTTCGCAGCGCTTTCGGCGAGGGCATCGGTGTCTTTTTCATAGGAAATACTTTGGAATTTGCTAAAGCTTGTCGATATTCGCTGGTCAGCCTTTTCTGAATGAACAGCCTTGCAGCAGATCAAGCGTCTGTTCCACCTTGATGTAGCCGAACACTCCGGAAGAATTATCAGAATGACAGTGCCCGTTGCCATCATTATGGGAAGCCAGTCCGACTGGGAAACGATGCGCCATGCTGCAGACACTTTGGCGGCGCTCGACGTTCCCTGCGAGAAGCGCATCGTATCCGCGCACCGCACGCCGGATCGGCTGGTGTCCTTTGCGAAGGGCGCCAAGGCGGCAGGCTTCCAGGTCATCATCGCTGGCGCCGGCGGCGCAGCCCATCTGCCCGGCATGGCGGCAGCCTTGACCGAGCTGCCGGTATTCGGCGTTCCCGTTGAGTCGAAAGCGCTTTCGGGCGTTGATTCTCTTTACTCCATCGTGCAAATGCCCGCCGGAATTCCGGTAGGCACCCTTGCTATTGGCAGGGCTGGCGCTATCAATGCCGCCTTGCTCGCGGCGGCGGTCCTTGGTTTGACGGACGATGCGCTGGCGCAACGTCTTGTCGCATGGCGCAAAAAACAGACCGACGCCGTTGCTGAATGTCCCGAGGAATAGAATGAACCTTACCGAACACGTCAAGCTGAAGCCCGGCGACACCATCGGCATTCTGGGTGGTGGACAATTGGGTCGGATGTTGGCGATGGCGGCTGTTCGCCTTGGCCTGCGCTGCCGGGTGTTTTCACCCGATCCGGATTCCCCCGCGTTTGACGTCGTTCAATACGCCACCTGCGCGGAATATGCCGACGTCGAGGCGCTGGAGCATTTCGCGTCGGATTGCGACGTCATCACCTATGAGTTCGAAAACGTCCCTGCGGCAACTGCGCGCCTGCTGGCGGCGCGACGCCCGGTCGTGCCAGACCAGAAGATCCTGCAGATCACCCAGGATCGCCTGGCCGAGAAGGATTTCGTCACCGGCCTCGGCATTGGCACCGCGCCCTATGCAGAAGTGTCGACGGTCGCCGACCTGCGAGCCGCCGTTGAAAAGCTCGGCCTGCCTGCTGTCTTGAAAACGCGCCGTTTTGGTTATGATGGCAAGGGCCAGGCTGTGATCCGCGAGGGTGATGACCTGCAGCAGATCTGGGACGACCTCAGCACCCGTTCCGCCATTCTCGAAGGCTTCATCGCGTTCGACCGCGAAGTGTCCGTTGTTGCTGCGCGCGGCATGGATGGCCAGGTCGTCTGCTACGACGTCACCGAGAACGACCATGTCGACCACATCCTGAAGACCTCGCGCGTTCCGGCGGCGGTTTCCGAGGCCCTCGCCGACCAGGCCCGCGATATCGCGACCCGGCTGGCTGATGCGCTTGGCTATGTCGGCGTGTTGGCTGTCGAGCTGTTCGTCGTGCCGGGCGCCGATGGCGCTGCGACGCTGCTCGTCAACGAAATCGCCCCGCGCGTGCACAACTCCGGGCATTGGACGCTGGACGGCGCTTCGGTCTCGCAGTTCGAGCAACACATTCGCGCCATTGCAGGCTGGTCGCTCGGCAACCCGGTGCGCCATGGCAAGATCACCATGACCAACCTGATCGGCGACGAGATCAACAGCTATCCGGACTGGCTCAACGTGCCGGGCGCAACCGTGCACCTCTACGGCAAGACCTCAGCCCGCCCCGGCCGCAAGATGGGGCATATCACGCTGGTCGAGAAGCCCTGACAGCCATCAGGCCCCGACGGGCAGCAAACAATACGGATGAAATGAAAAGGGCCGCGCATTGCACGGCCCTTCTTGTTTACGTCGACGCGCTGATCAGCGACCGGAAACGACGCCGTCCGGCTCATCGCTAAGCCAGCGATAGACCAGCCCGCCAATCACGCCGCCGATGATCGGCGCAACCCAGAACAGCCAGAGCTGCTGGATCGCCCAGCCACCTGCGAACAGGGCAGGCCCGGTGCTGCGCGCCGGGTTCACCGAGGTGTTGGTGACCGGAATAGCGACCAGATGGATCATGACCAGCGCCAGGCCGATCGCGAGCGGCGCAAAGCCGACCGGAGCCTTGCCGTGCGTTGACCCCATGATGATGAACAGGAACATCATGGTCATCACCACTTCGATCAGGAGGCAGGCCATCAGAGAGTATTTACCCGGAGAGTGCTCCGCATAACCGTTCGAGGCGAAGCCTGCGGTGACGTCAAACCCGGCCTTGCCGCTGGCGATGACGTAGAGGACCGCCGCCGCGATGATGGCGCCGATGACCTGGGCGATGATGTAGGGCAGAACCTGACCAGCCGGGAAACGCCCGCCCGCCGCAAGTCCGACCGTCACCGCCGGATTGAAATGACCGCCGGAAATATGCCCGACGGCATAGGCCATGGTGACAACGCTCAAGCCGAACGCGAGCGAGACGCCGACAAAGCCGATTCCGAGTTCAGGGAATCCGGCAGCAAGAACGGCGCTTCCGCAGCCCGCGAAAGTGAGCCAAAACGTCCCGAACACTTCGGCGACGTATTTCTTTGCACTCATATGGTCCTCCACGAAATTATTATGCGCGAGTTGGACTCTTGGGAACCTAGCCGATAGCATGGGAATAATGTCGCGCCTTATGACTTCGGCGACTTATTGATCAAGACCAGGTGAAACTTGCGGTAAAAGTCATACCGCTGACAAACTTCTGCGGCGCAAGGTGGACAGGTACGATTCAATCTGATACATCCCCGCGCTTATAAGGCTAAGGGCTTGGCCAATCGTCGGCCCTTACTTTTCCGAAATTCAAATCCGACCAAATTGAAGAGGATGCCGCGTGCAGGTTCTCGTCCGCGATAACAACGTCGATCAAGCTCTCAAGGCGCTCAAGAAGAAAATGCAGCGCGAGGGTATCTTCCGCGAGATGAAGCTCCGCGGTCATTATGAAAAGCCGTCTGAGAAGAAGGCTCGCGAAAAGGCTGAAGCCGTGCGTCGCGCACGCAAGCTGGC
Source organism: uncultured Alphaproteobacteria bacterium (assembly GCA_963717905.1). GTDB lineage: Bacteria > Pseudomonadota > Alphaproteobacteria > Rhizobiales > Xanthobacteraceae > Tardiphaga. The sequence continues at coordinate 106,497 of CAVQXM010000005.1, read as the reverse complement.
CCGCAAGAAGCTGCAGCGCGAAGGCCTGTTGCCGATGAAGCCGAAGCCGGCATTCGGCGCGGCTGCTGGCGACCGCCGTCCGGGCGCAGGTGCTGGCGCTGGCGCAGCACGTCCTGCTCGCTAAATCGGGCTTGGCGGGGCCTGGTTTCGACTGGCCCTGCTGACCAAGGCGAGCTCGGATCCCTTGTTGAAGGGCGATCCCGGTTTCAAGATATTGGTTGCAAGAAATGACGTGGGCGTTTCACCCGCGTCTTTTTTTGTCGCCATGGAATATCATGATACCCTTCTTGCAATCCTGCTTCGTGTCGGGTCTGCTGGACTGACGTGAACACACCTACGAGACGGCATGACGGGCGGTTTTTTTCTCCGGGCATCTCATCTCCACCAGGTCATCGCGGTGATAGCCGCTGGCGTGGCGCTGGGCGGCTGCTCGATCAATATGTCAGCCCTGACTTCGTCTGATGCGGCCAAGGAAAGCGGCGCCCTCAGCGCTGCCACAGCCCCGGTCGTTCCCCGTCCGGATGGCGCCCAGTCGTTCTACACGCGCGGCTCGGCTCAGGTGCAGGCAGGCAAGGCCGCCGAGGCCCGCGCCGACTTTGACCGCGCCATCGAGCTCGACCCGACCTATGCCGAGGCATGGGCCGCACGCGGCGAACTGCAGCGCAAGGCGGGACAACTCGACGCCGCCGCCGCTGACTTTGAACGGGCGCTGCAACTCGATGATCAACTGGCGCAGGCCTACCGCGGCCGCGGGCTGATTTCACAAAGCCGCGGTGAGGTCGATCTCGCCATTGCCGATCTTGACCGGGCGATCATCATGCAGCCGCACGATGCGGACGCGCGCTACAGCCGCGGATTGTTGCATCAGGGCCGCGCGGCGCATGATCTTGCGATCCTCGATTTCACTGAGGCCAACGGCCTGACGCCGCAACAGACCGCCCCCCTGCTGGCGCGCGCGACCAGTTATCTGGCGCTCAAGCAGGTCGACAAGGCGGCGAAGGATCTTGATGAAGTGGTGCTGCTCGCGCCGAACAATGCCCAGGCCTGGACCCAGCGCGGGCGGGTCTATGAGCGGCTGGGCGAGCGCGCGAAGGCAGCCGAATCGCTGCAGCGCGCCCGCGCGCTATCTGGCGGCTAGCAAGCCTGTAGTCAGCGCGGGATAACGGATTCGAACACCGACCGCGCCGCCGACAACACATCGGAGGACGGATTCGGCGTACTGTCCCGGGTAGCCTGATCATTTCGGCGATCGGGCGCGGGGATTTCACCCGGCGGACGCAAACCGTTCGGCCGATCCTGCTCCGCGCGTGCGCTATCCGGCGAATCAGTCGTGATCGCGCCCACCGAGGGCGGCGGCGCAAGCTGAACCGGCGGCGGCAATGGCTGCACGATTGCCGCCGGCGTCGGCGACGCCACGGTTTGAACAGGCTCGGGGATGGGCTGCGACGCGGTTACAGGCGTTTGATGGGGAACGACGGGCTGCTGCGGTGACGCGGCGCTCAGGGCCTTGTCGTCCTCCGCTGGTCGCTGGTTGCTAGCCGCCCGCGCTGCGCGCTGGCGCTCCATCGCTGCACGAACGAGATCTTTGGGACGCTCGGCGGCTGGCGCCGGCGTCTCCGTGTGGTTGACCGCGCGTTCACGCTCGGGCGTCGCAGGTGGTTCGTGTGCCGACGCCCTGGTCGCCGGCTTGCTCTCGATCTTGGGTTCAACCTTGCTGGCCTCGCTTGCGCGCGGTTTCGCCGGGGCGCTGTCAACCTTGTCAGCCGGGCGGACCGCCACCGGCTCGGGCTTCACCGGGGCAGCCTTTGGCTTTTCGACAACTGCGGGCGCGGCCTGCTGTACCGGCGGCTTGTCGTCGGCAGGCTTCGGCACGACATAGTAATTGACCACGTAAGCGGCCAAGACCGTAGCAGTAACGGAGGGCACCACCGTGCCCACAAGCTTGCCGAGAAACTGGATCATGATTGCCTCGTTGACGTGCATCTTGATGCGCGTCATTTGAGGCTGTTTCTGGGACCATTCACGACGGATCAGGGGCAATCGGGCGGGCGTAACCCGGATTTGACCCGTCCCGCCTCAGGTCTGCGGCTTGACCTCGATCTCGAGGAACACAATCGCGCAATCGGTCTCGTTGAGGACGTCGTGTTCGACCCCCGCCTTGCGAAAGTAGGACTGCCCGGCCGTGAGCTGCGCCGCGGAGCGCTCGCCGGTCGGGCTCACGATCGTCATGACGCTGGTGGTCATCGGGACGATCACATAGTCCATGCCGTGCGTGTGACGCCCTGTCGCCGCCCCCGGCGGCAACCGCCATTCGGTAACGCGGACTTCAGGCGTGTCCTGCTGGACGTGAGACTGGGCAGCGAGCATGGACGAGATCCTTCGATCAGTGACGGCGCAGGTTCAGAAACAAACCTATCGCGAAATCCGGCATCGCCAACTTAATCTTCTGTACGCGCGCAAGCCGTGCCTATAATCGCGCGTCACCAAGGGGTGAGCTTGCAAGAAAAAACGGGAGCGAAGCACTATGTTTTCTCACATCATGATCGGCACCAACGACCTAGACCGCGCAAAATCCTTCTACGACGCATTGCTCGGCACCCTCGGCGTCGGCCCCGGCGTTGTTGACCGTCACCGCATCTTCTGGCGTACCAAGACCGGGACATTCTCGGTGTCCAAGCCGATCGACGGCCAGCCGGCAACCTTCGCCAATGGCGGCACCATCGGCTTTGCAGCCAGCTCGACCGAAGCGGCTGATGCCTTCCATGCCGCTGGCGTCGCGCATGGTGGCGTCAGCTGCGAAGATCCGCCCGGCGTGCGCGAGATGGGGCCGATGAAGCTGTACCTCGCCTATCTGCGCGACCCGGACGGCAACAAGCTGTGCGCCATGCATCGCATGGGCTGATGCGCCTGAGACCGACGAACTGAAGCACAAAAGAAAAACGCCCGGATTTGCATCCGGGCGTTTTTTTGTGGAGATGAACTCCTGTTCCGCAAGGTGAGCGGCTTACATCGCCTTGACGATGTTCTCCGTCATCTTCTTGGCGTCGCCCAGCAGCATCATCGTGTTGTCACGATAGAACAGCGGGTTGTCGATGCCGGCATAGCCCGATGCGAGCGAGCGCTTGATGAACATCACGGTGCCAGCCTTCCAGACCTGAAGCACCGGCATGCCATAGATCGGCGACGACGGATCATCTTCAGCGGCAGGATTGGTCACGTCGTTTGCGCCGATGACGAAAGCGACGTCAGCCTGGGCGAACTCCGAGTTGATGTCTTCCAGCTCGAACACTTCATCGTAAGGCACGTTGGCTTCCGCCAGCAGCACGTTCATGTGGCCTGGCATACGGCCGGCAACCGGGTGAATGGCGTATTTCACCTCGACGCCTTCCTTCTTCAGGGTGTCAGCCATTTCACGCAGCGCGTGCTGGGCCTGAGCCACCGCCATGCCGTAACCCGGAACGATGATCACCTTCTGGGCGTTCTTCATGATGAAGGCCGCATCGTCAGCCGAACCGAGCTTGGCTGGACGCTGATCGCCCGAACCACCGCCAGCGCCTGCTGCAGCGTCGCCGCCGCCGAAACCGCCGAGGATGACCGAGATGAACGACCGGTTCATCGCGTGGCACATGATGTACGACAGGATCGCACCCGACGAGCCGACCAGTGCACCGGTGATGATCAGCGCCGAGTTGCCCAGCGTGAAGCCGATGCCGGCAGCTGCCCAACCCGAATACGAGTTCAGCATCGAGATGACGACCGGCATGTCAGCGCCGCCGATCGGAATGATCAGCAGTGCGCCGAGCACCAGCGCCAGGACGGTGATCATCCAGAAGTCAAACTTGCTGCCGGAAACGACCAGACCGTAGACGAAGAACACCAGCGCCAGACCGAGCGCGATGTTGATCAGGTGGCGCGCCGGAAGAATGATCGGCGATCCGCTCATGCGGCCCGACAGCTTCAGGAACGCAATCACCGAACCGGTGAAGGTCAGCGCGCCGATGGCGATGCCGAGGGCCATTTCAACAAGGCTGGCCTTGTGAATGTTGCCGACGGTGCCGATGTCGAACGCTTCGGGAGCATAAAATGCGCCACCCGCGACGAGAACGGCTGCAAGACCAACGAGCGAGTGAAACGCAGCGACCAGTTCCGGCATGGCCGTCATTGGCACGCGGCGTGCGATCACGGCGCCGATGCCGCCACCGATGGCGATGCCGAGGATCACAAGGATCCAGCCCATCGTGTCAGCCGGCGGATGCGCCGCCAGCGTGGTTGCCACGGCGATGGCCATACCGGCCATACCGAGGAAGTTGCCCTGACGGCTGGACGCCGGGCTGGACAGCCCACGCAGCGACAGAATGAATAGGACGCCTGCAACGAGATAGAGCAGCGCGGCAATGTTCGCGTTCATCTATCTGCCCTCACTTCTTTTTCTTCTGGTACATCGCCAGCATGCGCTGGGTGACCAGGAAGCCGCCGAAAATATTGATCGATGCGAAGATCAGCGCGATGAAGCCGAAGATGCGCGCCCAAAGGCCGCCGCTTCCTGCCATCGACACGCCAACCGCCAGCAGTGCGCCAACGATGATGACCGACGAAATCGCGTTGGTGACCGACATCAGTGGCGTATGCAGTGCGGGCGTCACCGACCACACGACGAAATATCCAACGAATACGGCCAGAGCGAAAATGGTTAGCCGGAATACGAAGGGATCCACGGCCTGGACGATATGTTCCATAGCGGCTCTCCTTAAGCGGTCTTGGGCTGGAAGTTCGGATGAACCACCGCACCATCGCGCGTCAAGGCAGTCGCCTTGACCAGTTCATCGTCCCAGTTCACCGCAATGGTCTTGGTTTCCTTGTTGACGAAGGTCTCGATGAAGGCATTCAGGTTGCGGGCATAAAGCGCCGATGCCGACGCCGCGACGCGGCCAGCAAGGTTCGGAATGCCGACAATCTTGACGCCGTTGACCTCAGCGATCTGGCCGCTGACAGCGCCTTCGACGTTGCCGCCGCGCTCGATGGCGAGATCGACCAGAACCGAACCGGCCTTCATCGACTTCACCATGTCCAGCGTGATCAGGCGAGGCGCCGGACGACCCGGGATAAGCGCCGTCGTGATCACCAGGTCCTGCTTCTTGATGTGCTCAGCGGTGAGCGCAGCCTGCTTGGCCTGGTATTCCTTCGACATTTCCTTGGCGTAGCCGCCAGCGGTCTCGGCCTGCTTGAATTCCTCGTCCTCAACGGCGATGAACTTGGCGCCGAGGCTTTCGACCTGCTCCTTCACAGCGGGACGAACGTCGGTCGCCGTCACCTGCGCGCCGAGACGACGTGCGGTTGCGATCGCCTGCAGACCGGCGACGCCGACGCCCATGATGAACACCTTGGCGGCCGGCACGGTGCCAGCAGCGGTCATCATCATCGGGAACGCGCGACCGAATGCCGATGCACCCTCGATGACGGCGCGATAGCCGGCAAGGTTCGCCTGGCTCGACAGCACGTCCATGACCTGCGCACGGGTGATGCGGGGCATCAACTCCATTGCAAATGCATTGACGCCAGCGTCGGCCATCGCCTTCAGCGCCGCGTCATTGCCATAGGGGTCCATGATCGCGACAACCAGCGCACCGCGCTTGTAGTTCGCAAGCTCGGACGCCTCGGGGCGACGGACCTTGATGATGATATCGGCATCTTTCACCGCATCGGCGCGAACAGTCGCTCCGGCTGCAGTGAAATCCTCGTCCAGAATGCCCGATTGAATGCCGGCGCCCGGCTCAACCGAAACTTCCATCCCGATAGCTTTATACTTTTTGATCGTATCAGGCGTCAGAGCAACTCTTGGCTCTGCGCTGTCGATCTCCTTGGCAACGGCAATTTTCATAGGGCCTCCGGCACCGCTGTGATCGCGCGGAATCCGCGCACATTCCGCGAAAACAGTGCCCGACACTTGGAGTGCCGGGCACCGAACGAAATCTATTTCCGCGTCAAAAAATGAGGACGCGTCTGCTGACTTTAGGTGAGGAAAAACGCCATCGCGCACATCAATCCCACCAGGGCGATGGTGGTGTACTTCACCAGTCCGACAAACAGCCCATAGGTCTGCTCATGAGCCGCATAATCCATGCCGTCAGCAGGGGTGTAAGTACCTTCGTTGTGTCCCGACATATCCGTCTCCCAGCAAGTACGTGGCTTGCATTGTCGCAATCTGCCTCGGAATTAGCGCAATTGACGCACGAGGGCAATGTCCGTCGCAGTTTGAGCAGTGGTGAACGGAGAAATTGGCGCTCGCGCCGACCAATAAGATGCACACCGCCTGAGAGCGCCCTGCGACAGAGGCACTTCAAGCGTGCAGCCTATACGCCTATGCGCGCCCCCGAAACAGCTTAGTTCAGGGTTTCAAGCTCATCGATCATGGTCGAGATCACCGACAGCCCGCCATTCCAGAAGCTGGCGTCCCGCGCGTCCAGCCCGAACGGAGCCAGCAACTCGGAGTAGTGCTTCGTCCCCCCGGCCGACAGCATCGCCAGATACCGATCGGCAAACCCGTCCTGCGCGCGCTCATAGACCGCATAGAGCGAGTTCACCAGGCAATCGCCGAAGGCATAGGCGTAGACATAGAAGGGTGAATGGATGAAGTGCGGAATGTACATCCAGAAATTCTCGTAGCCCGGACGGATATCGATCGCATCGCCGAGGCTTTCATTCTGCACGCTGAGCCAGATCTGGCCGATCTGCTCCGCCGTCAACTCGCCCTTGCGCCGCTCGGTATGGATCGCTCGCTCAAAGCTGTAGAACGCGATCTGGCGCACGACCGTATTGAGCATGTCCTCAACCTTGCCCGCGAGCAACGCCTGACGCTGCTTCTTGTTGCGGGTCTGCGACAACAGCCGCTTGAACGTCAGCATCTCGCCGAACACGCTGGCGGTTTCCGCCAGCGTCAGCGGCGTTGGCGCCATCAGCGGACCATTGGCCGCCGCAAGCACCTGATGCACGCCATGGCCGAGCTCATGCGCCAGCGTCATGACGTCTCGCGGCTTGCCCTGATAATTCAGCAGGACATAGGGATGGGCCGACGGCGTCGTCGGATGCGCGAACGCCCCCGGCGCCTTGCCCGGCCGCACCGGGGCGTCGATCCAGCTTTCGGTGAAGAAGCGCTTGGCGATCGCCGCCATATCCGGCGAGAACGCGCCATAGGCGGTCAGCACCATGTCGGTCGCTTCCGACCATGAAATCTTGGTATTGGCGGCGAACGGCAATGGCGCATTGCGATCCCAATGCGGCAGCGTCTTCTTGCCGAACCAGCTTGCCTTCAACCGATAATAGCGATGCGACAGCTGTGGATAGGCCGCACGTACCGACTCAACCAGCGCATCAACCACCTCGCGTTCGACGCGATTGGCGAGATGGCGGAAGTCAGCGACGTCCTCGAAACCGCGCCAGCGATCCGAGATCTCCTTGTCCTTCGCGAGCGTATTGGTGATCAGCGCAAAGGTGCGCTCATTGGCCTTGAAGGTCTTCGCCAGCGCCTGCGCAGCCGCCTTGCGCTTGACCGGATCACGATCCTGCATCAACGACAGCGTCGGTTCGATCGCCAGTTCCTTGCCGGCCACCTTGAAACGCAGCGCCGCGATCGTCTGATCAAACAGCCGGTTCCAGGCGGCATAGCCGCTGATCGACTTCTCGTGGAACAGCTGCTCGACACGATCCTCGAGCTGATAGGGCTTCTCCTTGCGGCCGTCCTCGATCCATGGCCGATAATGCCCGAGTTCCGGCGTCTCCATCGCTTTGGCGATCACCGCATCGTCGATGCGATTGAGCTCGAGCCCGAAGAACAGCAGATGGATCGAGGCTGATGTCAGCTGCTCAGAGATATCGCCGTAAAACTTCGCCTTGACCGGATCGCTGCTGTCGCCGGCGTGAACGAGACCGGCATAGGACGCCAGCCGCCCGGCGAGATCGTCAATCGCCTCATAGCGCTTGATCGCCGTCGCCAGCCAACGACCGCCCTGCTCGCCCGCCGTCTCGGCCGCCAGCTTGCCCTTGAATTCCGCCTCGAACGCCACACAGTCCGCCATCAGCCGGGCCATGTCGCGAGCGATCTCCGGCGCGTCGATCGCGGTATAGAGATCGTTCAGGTTCCATTCCGGCAACCGATTGGCATCGTTGCGCACGCGCGGAGCCGCCTTCGCGGCGACCTTGGCCTTGCTCTTCAGTGCTGCGCCTGCAACTGCCTTGGCCTTCACCGCTGTCTTCTTTGCTGCGGTGACCTTTACGGTCTTGACCGCCTTCGCTGATTTGGCGGCGGAGCGCGCAACTGGCTTGGCGGAAGGCGTCTTGGCGCGGGCAGTCGAAGATTTAGGCGGCATCGAACGTCGATCCTTGGCGAAGTCACGGAAAGATGGCGTCGTCCGCGAGCAGCCGACGCAAATCATGTCTAACCATGCAACTCTACCGTGGAATGCGCAATGTGCGCATGACAGCGCAGCAGGCGCTGGACTTCATGACTGGCTGTGGAACAGGCGATGACGATACTCACAACAAAAACGTGGCGGTATTCTTGAACCACATGTCACGCGCCTTCTCGGGTGCGCGATTTTTTCCTTTTATTTTCCGCACTATAGCAACAGGCCGTCGTGCGGCTTCCGCACCGCAAGACCCGCAACGCAATGCAAAAGCTCCTGAACGTAGTCTGAGAGACGATTTACCCCCGTCTGAATTCTTGTCTTTCGCTCGCAAGCTGAGTAATCGAATGAATCGCTACGCCGCCAAAGGCGGGTGCGAATAAAGCCAGGCCGGGCCCCTCTGGCAGTTCAGGTGAACTGTGATGTCGGACTGGAATTAACCGGAGTGGCCTCATTGACTGAATTTCTAGCTATGTTCCATGCTGAAGCGATCGCCGCGATTTTCACGGCGGATGGGCTCAGCACCCTGCTTCAGGTCATCATGATCGACCTGGTGCTGGCCGGTGACAACGCCATCGTCATCGGTCTCGCTGCAGCTGGCCTGCCCAAAGAGCAGCGCGGCAAGGCGATCCTGATCGGCATCGTCGCGGCGACTGTCCTGCGTATCCTGTTTGCCAGCGTCACCGTCCAACTGCTGCAGATCATCGGCCTGCTGCTTGCCGGCGGCCTGTTGCTGCTGTGGGTCTGCTGGAAGATGTACGCGGAGCTGCGTCAGCCGGACGAAGAGGCCACGATCTCGATGCCGCTGCTGACAATCCGACGGCGCCGCGCAAGACGCTTGGGCAGGCTGTTCTGGCAGATCACCCTTGCCGACGTGTCGATGTCGCTCGACAACGTGCTCGCCGTGGCCGGCGCTGCGCGCGAACACCCGATCATCCTGGTGTTCGGCCTGATGCTGTCGATCGCCTTGATGGGTCTCGCTGCAAGCTTCATCGCCAAGCTGCTGCAGAAGCATCGCTGGATCGCCTGGGTTGGTCTCGCGATCATCCTCTACGTCGCCGGTGACATGATCTACCGCGGCGCGGTGGAAGTGTATCCGCACCTGCAGACTGCCATGGCGAAGTAATCGCCTTGAGGCCGGGGTGGCTCACCGCCCCGGCCTTTTTCTTATCGGGAAGGAACCTTGATCGATCCAGCGGATCCGACGATCCACGGGGGAATTGGCGCAAGCCACATGCTCTTTATGATGCCTTAACAATTTCGTCTCCATGGTGGCGCGACTTTTCGCGACATGCCGCATGGAGCCGAGCCGATACATGCCTGAACGAATTCTCATTGCCGACGACGACGCCATTCAGCGCCGCCTTGTCGAGAATATGGTTCAGCGCTGCGGCTATGAGGCGATTTCGGTCGACACCGGCGAGGCCGCGCTCGAACGCCTGACAAACCCGTCCGACCTGCCCATTGACGCTGTTCTGCTTGACCTTGTCATGCCGGGCATCAGCGGCATCGACGTTCTCGGCAAGATGCGCGAGATAGAATCTCAATACCCCGGTGATCGTCCAGACGGCGCACGGCGGCATTGAATATGTCATTTCGGCAATGCGCGCAGGCGCGCATGACTTTGTCGTCAAGCCGCTGTCGTTCGAGCGCATTCAGGTCAGCCTGCGCAACGCGCTCAACGCAACAGCCATGCGCACCGAGTTGCAGCGCATCCGCCACGCCCGCGAAGGCCGGTTGACGTTCAAGGACATCATCACCCGCAGCTCCAATATGGTGGACCTGCTGCGGATGGCCGCCAAGGCGGCGAATTCCACCATTCCCGTGCTGATCGAAGGCGAATCCGGCGTTGGCAAGGAACTGGTGGCCCGCGCCATCCATGGCACCGGCGACCGCGCCAGCAAACCCTTCGTCGCCGTCAATTGCGGGGCGATCCCGGACAATCTGGTGGAATCGATCCTGTTCGGCCACGAAAAGGGATCATTCACCGGCGCCACTGAACGGCACCTCGGCAAATTTGTCGAAGCCAATGGCGGCACGCTCTTTCTTGACGAAGTCAGCGAACTGCCGCTCCCGGTGCAGGTGAAACTGCTGCGCGCCCTGCAGGATGGCTGCATCGAGCCGGTCGGCGGTCGCCGTCCGGTCAAGGTTGACGTGCGCATCATCTCGGCGACCAACCGGCTGCTGCTTGACCGCGTCAAGGCGGGCCATTTCCGCGAGGACCTGTTCTATCGCCTGCACGTCCTGCCGCTGACGGTTCCGCCGCTGCGCGCGCGCCGCGACGACATCCCCTATCTGCTGCGGCATTTCCTCGCGCGCTTCTGCGCCGAAGAAAACAAGCCAATCACCGGCATGACAATCGAGGTGGTCACGATGCTGACCCACGCGGATTGGCCCGGCAACATTCGTCAGCTCGAAAACACGGTTTACCGTGCTGTGGTGATGTGCGAGGGCGACCAGCTCGGCCCCGATGATTTCCCGCATCTGGCGGCGCAGTTCGACGGCAGCATGGCCTCGCTCGGCAATCCCCCCGGCGAACCGATCCAGCTCGACCCGCTGCCGCAACGCTCGTCCTTGCCAACGATGGTGTCCGGCAGCGAGATTCCGATCGCGCCCTACACGCCGCCCGGCAATATTGGCCTGCTCAACACCAGCGGTGAGGTTCGGGCGCTGGACGACCTCGAAGCCGAGATCATTCAATTCGCGATCGCGCATTATCGCGGCCAGATGTCCGAGGTCGCCCGCCGATTGAAAATCGGGCGATCGACGCTCTATCGCAAGCTCGATGAAGCGGCCAAACAGGCCGAGGAATCGACCGGCGAGACGGAATAATTCGCCGCTTCACCAGTAGTTGCGTGTTTGTTCTGAACCCGCCGGGTCAGGCGGATACTCACTCATATGCCGAGAACCCGACACACGGGGATATCCGTCGGACACAGGGATGGCCGCGCGGGTTGTACCGCCCGTTCGCCGTCCCGAACTAACGTTGTGTTGCGATTGGCTTGTTGCGGCTTATTTAAAGTTCTTAGCGTAAATGGAGAGTTGCTGACGCAACGATCCGCTATCGATAATAGCAACGGCTGGAGCGATTCGGGAGCACGTCCTGTACACATTCAGCGCGACCAGGGGTACTTGTATGCGAGGTTCGATGACGCACCGTTCGGGTTTTGACCAGGTTCTTGCCGCTGTAGCCGCCGCCCTCCTGACGATCTCGGCCTCAACGGCCCTGGCGCAGAGCGAGCCCGCCCGCGATGCAGCATCAGAGTTAGCCATTGACGCCGCAGTGCCGCGCCCGGAGCCGGTTGATCTGCCGCCGCCGTCGATTGCTGACATCAAGGTTCCCGAAACCGCGACGATCAACACCGAAAAACCCGTCAGCGAGGCTGCCATCACCGCCAATGTGCCGGTGGCGGAGCCTGCCGCGACGCCGGCCGTCGCCGAAACGCCTGCGCCTGTCATCGCCGCGCCCGCCCCCACCGCCGCCCCGGCTGTCGCCGCCGTCGCCAGCGCTCCGGCCATCATCACGGCTGATCAGGCCGTGGCAGATCGCCTGCGCGAGGCGCTCGGCGTGAAGACATCCAAGCAATTGACCCGCCGCGGCGAGCGCGCTGCGGTCGAAAAATTCTACGCCGCGCGTGACTACGCGCCGATCTGGACCCAGGCCGGCGTCGCGACGCCGCTGGCCAAGAACGTCATCGCCCGGCTCGCCAAGGCCGACGCCGATGGCCTCGACGCCACGGATTATCCGGCGCCGGATTTTGCCAGCGCAGCCACGCCCGAGAGCCTCGCTGACGCCGAACTGACCTTGACCTCGAGCCTGCTCAGCTTTGCCCGGCAGGCCCAGAGCGGACGGATGCACTTCACCCAGGTCGGCAACGATATCGAATTCGCCGAGCATCCGACGGACCCGGTCGAGGTGCTGACCCGGGTGTCGACAGCCACGGATGTCGCCGCCGCGCTCGACAGCTATAACCCGCCGCAGAAGGAATTCCGCGCCCTCAAGGCCAAGCTCGCCGAACTGCGCAATGAAGACAGCGGTCCCGTTGTCCAGATCTCTACCGGGCCTGCGCTGCGCATCGTCCGTGGCAAGAAAAACCAGCCCGCGCCGGCATTGATGGAAGACACCCGCGTGCCGCAGATCCGCGCCAAGCTCGGCATCACCGAGAACCCGGACGATCAGCGCTATGACGCCACGGTCGCTGCGGCTGTCCGCAAGTTTCAGGCCAGCGCAAACCTGAAGGCCACCGGCGTTCTTGACGACGCAACTGTCGCCGCGCTCAACAGCCCGAAGCGCGACCGCCACATCGATACTGTGCTGGTCAACATGGAGCGCTGGCGCTGGATGCCGCGCGAGCTCGGCGCAAGCAGCATTGGCGGCGCCTATGTCAAACTGAACGTGCCGGACTATACGCTGCAACTCATGCAGCATGACGCCAAGGTCTGGAGCACCCGCGTGATCGTCGGCAAGACGGGCAAGCACGCGACGCCGATGATGACCGAAACGATGAAGTACATCACCGTCAATCCGACGTGGAACGTGCCGCCATCGATCATCACCAATGAATATCTGCCAGCCCTGCAGCAGGACCCGACCGTGCTCGAGCGCATGGGTCTGCGGCTTGAGCGCCGCGCTGATGGCACCATTCACATCTCGCAGCCGCCCGGCGACGAGAACGCATTGGGCCGGCTGCGCTTCAATTTCCCGAACAAATTCCTCGTCTATCAGCACGATACGCCGAACAAGAAGCTGTTCCAGAACGATGAGCGCGCCTATAGCCACGGCTGTATGCGGGTGCAGAACCCTGATCAATACGCCGCGGCCCTGCTCAGCATCGCCGCGCCGAACGAACGCCACACGCCCGAAAGCATCCGCGCGATGTATGGCTCGAAAGAGATCACGCTGAACTTCAAGACCCCGATCCCGGTGCACCTCACCTATGAGACAGCCTTCGTGGACGCTGCCGGCAAACTGCAGTTCCGCAAGGACCTTTATGGCCGCGACGCGCGGATGCTCGCCCTGCTCAAGAACAGCAAGGGCAAGAACCTCGAAAGCGTCGTCGCCCATGCGCAGCCGAACTACAGCCGGCCGCGGGCCGACATTCCGCAGGGCGTCGCCTTCAATGACAGCTCCCGCCAGGACTCCGGGATGAACTTCTTCGAGCGTCTGTTCAGCCCCGGAACGCGCGCTTCCGAGCCGGGACGTCGCATCGTCCGGTAACGAGATAAGAAATTTGGTACTAAAGTAAGCCCCGCCGCCAGCGGGGCTTTTCTTTTACCATCCCGCAGCGTTAAGAATTTTTAACCATCGCAACTGCACGTTTAACGGCGAGGCTACATTTCGCCATAGTCCATAGGTTAGTTAATTTTAAGATTTCACCGACTTGAGTAAATAACGATTAACTCTAGTGACTTAGGACTACGTTCGTTGTCACTCGCCGGGGCTTTCGTGGGTGACTGTTACTGACCTGGGTGGGTTCTTCTTGCTACTTCCTTCTGCACGTCATCTGAAAGCGCTTTGCCTCTCGCGGACCGGATTCGCGGGACTGACGACCGCGCTGCTGCTTACCGGCGCAGGTACGGTTAAAGACGCGACGGCGCAAAACGAAACCCGCACGCTGTCGTTCTATCATTCGCATTCGCGCGAGAGCGTCACGGTCACGTTCAAGACCAACGGTCGCTACAATGAAGCGGCGCTTGGACAATTGAATCATTTTCTCCGCGACTGGCGCTCGCAGGACAAGACCAAGATGGATCGCCATCTGTTCGACATCCTGTGGGAAGTCTATCGCGACGTCGACGCCAGCCAGCCGATCAATATCGTCTCGGCCTATCGCTCGCCATCGACCAACGCCATGCTGCGCCGGCGCTCCAGCGGCGTCGCCCGCTCCAGCCAACACATGCTCGGTCACGCCGTGGATTTCTACATTCCCGGCGTCGCGCTGGAGAAGATCCGCAACGCCGGCCTGCGGCTGCAACGCGGCGGCGTCGGCTTCTATCCCACGTCCGGCTCGCCGTTTGTTCACCTCGACACCGGCAGCATCCGGCACTGGCCGCGCATGACGCACGATCAGCTTGCCCGCGTCTTCCCGAATGGTCGCACCGTTCATGTGCCAACCAACGGCACGCCACTGCCCGGCTATCAGCTCGCGCTGGCTGACGTGCAGCGACGCCGCAATGGCGACAGCGCCAGCAGCAGCAGCAGCAGCAGCAGCGAAGCCTGCTGGCGTCGTTGTTCAACCGCTCGCGGACGGCGGATGACGAGGATACGCCGGTCGTGGTCGCTGCAGCAGCGCCGGCCAGCAGCGCGGCCGTTCCGGCCAAGCCAGCGCCGTTGCCAGCCGTTGCAGCTGTGGAACGCGCTGCCGAGAACATTCCGGTGCCGCGGGCGAAACCCGCCGTCGCCATTCCGTTTCAGGTCGCATCGGTCGAGCGCATAACCGTGCTGCCGCCGGCCCGCCCGACCCCGGCGGCGGTCAAGACCACCGCTCCCGCAACCGCCGCAACCTCGCGCTTCGAGACGCCGGCCGATATCATCAATGCGCGCGGCTTCTGGGATGACATCGCGGCTGCGCCCAAGCAGGCAACGCCGGCGCAGGTCGCCGCCATCACGGCGCGCCAGGCTGTCGCCGCCGCCGAGCCAAGAGCCGAGCCAAGGCAGGATTCGCCTGAATTCACCTCGGCGCTGGCCTATGCGCCGGAGGCTGACGCCCAGGCCAGTCGCCCGAAGTTCGTCACCGCCAGCGCCCCGCTGCCGCGCTTCCGCACCGCCGCCAACGCCCAGCGGCAGATGGCGGTCACAGACGTGACCACGGTGATCGCGAAGGGGCCGCATGGCCGTCGCAACAACGTCGTCACCGCCGCACGGATGACCGCTTCGCCAATCAACGACAACGATGTCTGGATGCGAGCGATGATCATCTCGCCAAGCGCAAGCCGCGCCATGGTCGCAACAGCCTTCGGCGAAAGCGATCTCGGCCACATGAACGTTCACTTCGCCAAGCCTGCAGCAGCCGTGTCGATGAAGTTCAGCGCTGACCCGCAGATGGGACTGGTGCCGCACAGGTTCACCGGCTCGGCCATGTCGCCGCTGCAGACCACCTACTTCCAGCGCACCGCTTCGCTGCGCTGATTACGCTGCCTGCAACAAGCCGCGCCAGCGCCTGATCGTCTCCCCTAAACAACAAAAAGCGCGCGAGCCTGGCTCACGCGCTTTTTGTAATCCATCGTCCGGGACACGCCGGCAACGACGACGCCTGTCGCAGCCGAGCCGATGCCCGAGCCGCCGACGCCTGGCCGTTACATCATGCCCAGCGCTTCGAGATAGGTCTCAAGCACCGTTTCATATTCCGCACGCTCGTTCGCGTCCTGCTTGCGCAGGCGAATGATCTCGCGCAGCACCTTGACGTCGTAACCGTTGCCCTTGGCCTCGGCGTAAACTTCCTTGATGTCCTCGGAGATGGCTTTCTTCTCTTCTTCCAGCCGCTCGATCCGCTCGATGATCGACTTGAGCTGGTCTTTGGCAAAATCGGTCGCAGGCGCGTCCGTAGCGGCAGCGGGATAGGCCATCTAATACTCCTGGGTCAACTAATCGCGATTCGGGGCGGTCGCATCACAAGCGCACATTCGCCCGGAAACGTCGAAAGACACTCAAGAGTGGGAGCGGCCAGGTCAAGGCGGATCATGCCCGTCCACACCGATCCACAGGCTTCAGGCCGTTCCGACAGATTAATTCAAGTTTTAACGTGTTCAGAAACCGGTTGTTAGTGACCGCTGTGAGCTTTCTTCATGGCATCCGTCTGCTCGGCGGTCGCGGGGGTCTGGTGCAGGTCTTTCCAGGCCTCATACGGCATCCCGTAGACGTGCTCTCGGCTCTCATCCTTGCTCATTGGCGCTCCAGCGGCGTCAGCGGCATCTTTCAACCAGTTCGACAAGCAATTCCGGCAGAAGCCCGCCAGATTCATCAGGTCGATGTTCTGCACATCGGTTCGCGCCTGCAGATGCGCAATGAGCCGACGAAATGCCGCAGCCTCAAGCTCGGTACGTGTTTTATCGTCGATCGACATTTTTGACCTCACTGTTTTGTTCGGCACGCACTTCCGGGTAATAATTTGTGCCAGATTTTACTAGATCATGCTGTATTCGGCCAGGAGCAACGTTTTCAGCCCAAACCTTGCGCGTTGGCACCCCCGGAGTGTCACGCGAAATCAACATAGAGTACCTATAGCAGACCGTGATGATGACAGTTCAAATGCGCCGATTGATTCTGCGGTGCGCCACCTTCCTCTCGCCAGGTGCGTTTCTGGCGCTGGCGTGCCTGGCGGCAACACCGGCAGCAGCAGATTTCCGTCTGTGCAACAACACCTCCAGTCGCGTCGGCATTGCTCTGGGTTACAAGGACGTTGACGGCTGGACCACCGAAGGGTGGTGGAATGTCTCATCCCGTAGCTGCGAAACCCTGCTGCGCGGGACGTTGATCGCGCGGTACTATTACATTTACGCAATCGATTACGACCGCGGCGGCGAATGGTCCGGCCAAGCCTTTATGTGTTCCCGCGATAAGGAGTTTACAATCAAGGGTACCGATAATTGTCTGGCGCGTGGTTTTGATCGAACCGGCTTCTTTGAGGTTGATACAGGGGAGCAACGCGCCTGGACCGTCCAGCTCACTGAAACAAACGACCAGAATACGCCAAACATGCTCAGCATCCCGGGCGGTCCGGGGTCGACCATACCTGGCTTTTCCCAACCACCTGGCGGCAAGTTACAGTCGCCGCCCCCCGGCCCACCTGCTGGTGGCCCCGATGGCCCCTCCGAAAGAAAAAAATGAGACGTCTTCGACGCATTAAAATTTTGGCAACGCTCGGCCCGGCCTCCTCAGACAGCGCGATGATCCGCAAGCTGTTTGAGGCTGGCGCAGACATTTTCCGCATCAACATGAGCCACACCAGCCACGACAAGATGCGTGAGCTGGTCAAGACCATTCGCAGCGTCGAGAGCAGCTATGGCCGTCCGATCGGCATTCTGGTCGATCTGCAGGGGCCGAAGCTGCGCCTTGGCACCTTCGAGGAAGGCGCCGTTCAGCTCAAGAACGGCGAGACCTTCACGCTGGATTCCAACAAGAAGCCGGGCGACCAGACCCGGGTGCACCTGCCGCACCCTGAAATCCTGTCCGCCCTGCGGCCGGGCCATGCCCTGCTGCTCGATGACGGCAAGGTGCGCTTGATCGCTGAGGAAACGACCCCGGAGCGCGCCATCACGCGTGTGGTGATCGGCGGCCGCATGTCCGACCGCAAGGGCGTCAGCCTGCCGGATACCGACCTGCCGATGTCGGCGATGACCTCCAAGGATCGCGCGGACCTTGATGCCGCGCTGGATGCCGGCATCGACTGGGTTGCACTGTCGTTCGTGCAGCGCGCCGAAGACGTGACCGAAGCCAAGCGGCTGATCCGTGGCCGCGCCGCCGTCATGTCGAAGATCGAAAAGCCGCAGGCGATCGACCGGCTGGCCGACATTCTCGAAGTGTCGGACGCGCTGATGGTCGCGCGCGGCGATCTTGGCGTCGAACTGCCGCTCGAGCGCGTTCCGAGCCTGCAGAAGCAGATGACCCGCATGGCGCGCCGCGCCGGCAAGCCGGTTGTCATCGCAACGCAGATGCTCGAATCGATGATCCAGTCGCCGGTGCCCACCCGCGCCGAGGTGTCGGACGTGGCCACCGCCGTCTACGAGGGCGCGGACGCCATCATGCTGTCCGCCGAATCAGCAGCGGGCAAATTCCCGGTCGAAGCGGTCTCCACCATGAACCGCATCGGCGAAGAGGTCGAACGCGATCCGACCTACCGCAACCTGATTACATCGCAGCGGCCCGAGCCCGAAGCCACGGCAGGCGATGCAATCGCCGACGCCGCGCGCCAGATCGCCGAAACGCTGGATCTGTCAGCGATCATCTGCTGGACAAGCTCAGGCTCGACCGCTGTGCGTGTCGCCCGCGAGCGACCCCGCCCGCCGGTCGTCGCGATCACGCCGAGCATCGAGACAGGTCGCAGGTTGTCAGTCGTCTGGGGTGTCCACTGCGTGGTGGCCGAAGATGCGCATGACCTTGATGACATGGTGGATCGCGCAGCCAGCATCGCCTATCGCGACGGCTTCTCGAAAGCCGGGCAACGCGTCATCATCGTCGCCGGCGTCCCGCTGCGTTCGCCGGGCACCACCAACATGGTCCGTATCGCCTACGTCGGCTCATCGGCAGACGCGAACCTTTAAGGTCCGCGCCAGCCGGGCTGATCAGGTCTTCAAAGTCGCTTTCAAGGTGATCGGAGCATTGAACAGCTTCGACACCGGACAGCCGACCTTGGCCTTGTTGGCCAACTCCTCGAACTTGGCCTGATCCGCGCCGGGCACCTTGCCGGTGAGGGTCAGGTCAACGCCAGTGATGGCAAAGCCGTCGCCCTGTTTTTCAATGGTGACATCGGCCTGGGTCTCCAGGCTATCAGCCTTGAGACTGGCTTCGCCAAGGATCAGCGACAGCGCCATCGTGAAACAGGCGGCATGCGCCGCCCCGAGCAGCTCTTCCGGATTCGAGCCGGGCTTGCCTTCGAACCTGCTGGCGAAACCGTAGGGATAGTCCTTCAACGCGCCGCTTTGGGACGAGATCGCGCCCTTGCCGTCCTTGATGCCGCCCTGCCATTTGGCTGATCCGTGGGTCTTCATCGCAAGCCTCCTTTTGATAGTCGGTTGAAGATGAGCATGTCGCCGGCGCGGGCCGGTCACCTATCCTGTGGCCAGGCCGATCCGGCCGAAGCCCGGCAGTTTGATCGCGGGCCGGCGCAGATCAAGACCAAGCACCGCCCCCAGCAAATTGAACTCAAGCCCTTCGACCCAGGCGATCGTCACGCCGACGAACCCGCCAAGGCTCATGCGAAACCCGGTCCCCGACGGCGTAGCAGCCAAGATCCGTCCATCGTGCGGATAGTCTTTCCCGATCGCCGTCGGCGGCAGAACGGCCCGCAGTTCAGGGACCGAGCCGAGGACGGTGGCGACAAAGGTATTCGAGTTCGGACCGGGCCAGGCCCGGTAATCTCCATAATTTCGCA
This sequence comes from uncultured Alphaproteobacteria bacterium, assembly GCA_963717905.1. Classification (GTDB taxonomy): domain Bacteria; phylum Pseudomonadota; class Alphaproteobacteria; order Rhizobiales; family Xanthobacteraceae; genus Tardiphaga. The sequence goes on along the minus strand of CAVQXM010000005.1, from coordinate 87,008 downwards.
ATTCATAAGAATGCACCGCGGACTTGATCTTGGGTATCAGCATTTGGGCTGAGACCCCGTCGGCGGCGGCGATCAGCTCGGGGGTACGGCCAAACCATCTGCCGTCGGGTGCGAAGCCGTTGACGCGGATCGGCTCGCCCCAGGCCGTATAGTCATAACGCGTGTAACGGGCAGCATCCTGTTCCTTGATAACGATCCAGCTATGAACCGCGAATGCGCCGCGCCAGCGCACCGTGCGCGCTGCAAATACCCGAATGATTGCATCAGCATGGCTGGCCGGATCAGGTAACAGGCCGGCGCTCGAGCGGTCAGCCGTGCGCCAGCTGTCGCCGTCGCCAGCCACAAAATAGCGCGCCGCCGACGCGGTGATCGGAAGAACAAAAAGAACGGCGAGAACCCCGATAAATTTTAACAAATGTTGTCCTGGTATTAGTCCCGTAACTATTGCCGCTCAAAATCCATCACGGCTGTTATCCGCCGGAACCATGAACGGTCGAGCGACCACAATGTTCCGGGATCGGAAGGAACCTGATGCGCTGACAGGGTTTCAGTCTGCTGGAGTTCAAGGCAATGACACGCAAACTGGACGACGCACTGATCGATAGCATTGTTGCTGACTGCGATGGCGACATCCGCAGCGCGCTCGAAGCCCTGCTGATCATCAACGAACTCCTCGAAGAGGAGATTCGTCGTCTGAACCTCGCTGACTGGAAGGACGACGGCGCAACTCCAAACGTCACGCGCGTCATCCACTAGTTAGCGACGCGGCGCGGAAGTGCAGGCGCATCGACCACCGGTTCGGGCGCTGCCTGCTGAATGACGATTGCCGCCGCAGGCGCCGCCAGCTTGATCCCCTCCTGCTCGAAGCGTTCCTTCATGCGACGATTGAGCTCACGCTGGACCGCCGCCTTGCCCGAATCCGTACAGCGAATCTGACCGACAAGCGTGGCCGACAGTGAGTCCACTCTGTCGACGCCCCACAGATCGAGATCGCTCCGCATCCGCCCCTCGAAGTCCGGATCGATCCGCATCGCTGCGACGATCTCCTTCAGGACCTTGCCGACATGATCCGTATCCTGGTCGGCGGCGACATCCACCTTGACCGCCACATTGCCGACGCCGCGGCTGGCGTTGGTCACGGTCGTCACCGAGCTGAACGGCACAACGTGAACCGAGCCATCGCCCGCGCGCAGCCGGATGGTCCGGATCGAGACATTCTCCACGACCCCGGACAGGCCTGACACCGTTACGTTGTCGCCAACCTGCACAACGTTTTCGAGCAGGAGAAACAGCCCGGTGATGACGTCCTGCACCAGCTTCTGCGAGCCGAAACCAACTGCAATACCCACGATACCGGCGCCGGCCAGCAGCGGCGCGATGTTGACGCCAATCTCGCTGAGCGTGGTCAATGCGATAATGCCGATGATGATAACGAGGAGCGCCGTCCGGATCATGGGCCGGAACGTGCGCAAGCGTGCAGCGCGCGCAAAATGGCCATCGCGCGCCAGATCAGCGAGCTTGCGATCCATCAGGAAGTTGCTGCCTTCCCACGCCACCGCCGCGACAACCGCTGCAATACCGACGGTGAAGAACGCCGAGACAAGGCGGCTGCCAACCTCGCCGCCGGAGAACCAGGACAACGAATTGATGCCCCAGAGCTGAAGCAGAACAAGAATGCCGATGACCCAGCCAACCGTCGAGACCATCTTGCGCAAGGCGGGCCGATAACGGCTGGCGCGATCGTCGAGTTCCGGCATTTTGGCCAGCAGATCCGGCCGAACGCGCAGACCCCGATCGATCAGACCGAGCACCACCAGGATTGCCAACCGTGTGACGCCAAGCGCCAGCAAGGTGCCGCCGAGGTACTGCAGGATCAGCGTAAAGCCGTTCTGGATGTTGAGCGCCCACACCAGCCACAGTCCCATCACCACGCCGATCGCCACGATGTGCCAGAGCCGGGCGAAACGGGACCACAGCGCCGGGACGAAGCCGCTGGTCTTGGTCGGGCGCAGCCAGGCCGCGACCTGATGGCGGCATTGCAGGATCACCACGACGACCAACAGGTGAGCGATCAGCATCACCACCCGCAGGATCGCGATATAACCGGCACGGTACAAGCCGAGCAGAACGGCAAACTTGGCGATGGTGATTCCGATTGCCGCAAGGCCGACGATACGGCGGGTCCACAGCTCGATGTAAGCGGCCGTATCCTCACGCACGACAAACAGGCTGAGCGGGCCGAACAGGGCGCGCATCAGGCAGACGATAACACGGTACGTCAGATAGGCGTTGACCACCGCGAGGATCGCCATGCGGGTGACGCCGGCGTCACCAATCTCGGTGCTGAGCAGCAGGGTGCAGACGATCGAGAAGGCGATCACCGGCAACAGTTCGAGGATCAGCCGGCCCAGCACGAAGGGGACGCGGATCGTCGCCTGCCAGACACGGGTCAGGTTCAACCGCCGCCGCTTGAGTTCGTGAACCTCCTCCGGCGGGGCGCCGCCTGGCGGGACCTCGGCGGTGACGACTTTGGCTGGCGCACGCGCGACCAACGGAATCCGGGCTTCGATCAGGGCGAGCGGGCGGCGCATCAGCATGGTGACGAGCCACGACACGCCGAGAGCGCTGCCGAATACGATCAGCAGCTTCCATGTGACATCGACCAGGAAGGACAGGGTTTCCGGATCCTGCGCGGTCGTCCTCAGCCAATGCCACAGCACCGGCCAGCGCAACAGCGCATCCGCTGCTTCAGAAACATCGCGCGAAATCTGGGTGATTTGCTGCGATGCCGAGGTCAGCACTTCGACGACCAGACTATCTTCAGTCAACGGGATTGCCGGAGCCGCGGGCTTCTCCGTCGCGGGCTTTCCCGCCGGCTTGTCGGATGGCGCTTCGGCCGCAGCGCCATCAGCTGGCGTGGTCGCGTCAGTTGCCGCGCCTCCCGATGCAGGCTTGTCTGTTGCAGCCTTGCCGTTGGCGGGGGCCTTGCGCGGTTGCCGCTGACGGCCTGCGGTTTGGCCTCCGAGATCGCCTTCAGAACATTGATGACCTCACGCCGCTTGGCGTCGTTTTGCAGCGTGTCAATCGCCTGGCGCGCCTGATCAGGCGTCAGCCCTTGAATGGCGGCGGGGCCAGTGTCCATTGCGGGTTTGGCCGATGTTTGCGCCTGCGCGCCCACCGGCGCGGACAACACAACAGCAGCAAGCGACAGTGAGGCAATCAGACTTCGCAGCACGAACGATCCTTCGCGGATGTGTGAGGATGGGCGAAACTCGCAAATTTGGCGAGGACCATGGCGGGAAAATGGGTCGATCCCGCGACCATGGCGGCACATTTACCAATTTATCCGGAAAAATAAGCTGGGCCAAACTGGCGCCTCAGACGCGCGGGGCGATCAGATATCGCGACCTTCGACGGTCTCGGTCAGCTTCTCAACAAGCTCGGGGATTTTCTCGATGCGCGGATTGATCGCGAGCGCCTTGCGGTAAGCTTCGAGCGCTCGCTTATCCTCGCCAAGCTCCTGCATGATCATACCGAGGCCGACCAGCGCGCCGAAATGCCGAGGCTCCCGTTGCAGCACCTGACGCAGATCCTGCAGCGCGTCGTCGTAGCGATCCTGCATGTACATCAAAGTCGCGCGGCGATTCCACCCTTCGATATAATCCGGGCGCAACGCCACGATCGAATCGAGCAGTTTGATAGCGACAGAGATTTGCTTGGCGTCAGTCGCCGCCTTGACGCGCGCCATCAACAGCGCCGTCGTATCGCTTGTCGTCTGCGACCACAGCGCCCAGATGCGGGCTTCGATACTGCGGGCGATCTCGTCATCCGGCGCGACCTTGAGCGCGCCCAGCAGGAAATCGAGCCCACGGGTTCGATCCGCCCTGATTTGCGGTAGTACCGCGGGCGGCGCCGGGAGAGATTTTGCGGATGGCGATGAGTCGGACGGCGGCGCCGCTTGGGCGTGTGCCGTCAATGTCCAACAAAGCGTGGACACTGCGAACCCGACAGCAGCGGCTGATATTCTTGACACCATACCGCCAGTCTATCCGGGTTCGACGGCGCTGCAAAGCAGCGCTATCGTCAAACAGACGTGACACTCGGGCAGCATCACGCTGCCCGATTCAGGCCGAAGCCTGTTAGCCCTGGCGAGCCTTGAAGCGGCGCTGGGTCTTGTTGATCACGTAAACGCGGCCCTTGCGGCGAACCAGACGGTTGTCACGATGGCGGGCGCGAAGTGACTTCAGGGAATTACGGACTTTCATGGGTCGATCCTGAGTTTCTTTGAAAGGCCGTATAAAACAGGCCGAAAGAGGCAAAATTCATCACAACCCGACAGCAGCAGAGCCGCGCGGGATCAGCGGTTTCTAGTCCACCGGGCGCGCTCATGTCAATCGGATGAACGACATAAACCCGTCATTTGCGCCGGAATTTGCCGAACCGCCGATATTGTACCGCTATCAAAGGCTCTGACACTTTGGTATCCGAAGACATAACATAAAAAACAGGGATGAGACCCAATGGAACTGCTGAATCCTGACGATCTGGTGGCGATTGACATCCATACCCACGCGGAGGAACCCTGCGGCACCCACGGGGATGATGGCTACGACGATTTCCAGGCGGCGATGGCGGAATACTTCAAGTCGCCGCACAAGCATCCGCCAACCATCCCCGAGACTGCCGCCTATTACCGCGCCAAGAAGATCGCTGCGGTCATCTTCCCCGTCGATGCCGAACGGGAAACCGGATTTCGCCGCTACAACAACGACGAGATGATCGAATTGACGCGGCAAAATTCAGACGTCCTGATCCCGTTCGCCAGCATCGACCCCGCCAAGGGCAAGCTTGGCGCACGCGAGGCTCGTCGGCTGATCCGCGACCACGGCATCAAGGGATTCAAATTTCACCCGACCATGCAGGGGTTCTACCCCAATGATCGCATGGCCTACCCGCTCTACGAGGCGATCAACGAGGGTGGCGCGATTGCGCTTTTCCACACCGGACAGACCGGTGTCGGCTCCGGCATGCCCGGCGGCAACGGGATGCGGCTGAAATACTCCAACCCGATGTATATCGACGATGTCGCGGTTGATTTCCCCGACATGAAAATCATTCTCGCGCATCCATCGTTTCCGTGGCAGGAAGAAGCGCTCTCCGTCGCTACGCACAAGCCGAATGTCTACATCGATCTGTCGGGTTGGTCGCCGAAGTATTTCCCGCCAATCCTGGTGCGATACATCAACTCAATTCTGCAAGATAAGATGCTGTTTGGATCAGACTGGCCCGTCATCACCCCAGATCGCTGGATGGCGGATTTTGCAAAGCTTGATATCCGTGACGACATCCGACCAAAGGTCCTGAAGAACAACGCCCGCAGGTTACTCGGTATATGACACCAACCAAGACGCTCCACGACAAGCTGATCGATGCGCGGCAGTACGCCGCCATCGCAACGGCCTTCACGCTTCCGTTTTCGACCAGCGGTCAGGCAATCGCCATCTCGGTGTTTGTCGTATTGGCGCTGGCGACATTGGATCGTGATCGTTTCATCAATGTGATGCGGTCGCCGGCGGCTTGGCTGCCGGTCGCATTGTTCGCCCTGATTGTCGTGGGCGTCGCCTGGTCCCCCCTGCCGGCGCCGGCGGCCGCCAAATGGATATCGCCTTACGCCAAGCTGCTGCTGATCCCGCTGATGCTGGCGACGGCCTTCAGCAAACGGCAAGCCCTGCAGATCGGCTACGCCTTTGTCGCATCCTGCGCCATCATCATGGCGATCTCCTACGCCTCCCTGCTGTGGCCGATGGGTCAATATGTCAAGATGGCCGGCATCCCTTTCAAGGACAATGCGGTACAAAGCGAATGCTTCGCGTTCTGCGCCCTTGGCCTTGCCCTCGGCGCGATGAAGATCTGGAAGTTCGGCGATCACCGCCGCGCCATCGCCATGGCGACGCTGGCGATACTGTTCTTCGCCAACATCTTCATGATCTACATTTCCAAAACGGGCGCGCTGGTCGCGCTATCGCTGCTTGGGCTCTTCCTGCTGCACGTTGAGGGCTGGCGACGGATTGCAATGATCTCAGCGCCGGTGTTGATCATTGCTATCGTCGCGCTTTCTTTCTCCCAGACCGCGCAACTACGCGTCGCCGAGATCACCACCGACATCACCGCCCAACAGACCGGCGGCAGCGAAACCGTCTCAACCGCATCGCGCATCGACTTCTGGAAAAAAGCCGGCGAGTTTGTCGCCGCGTCGCCTGTTATTGGCCACGGCACCGGCAGCATTCGCTCGCTGTATCAGGCGTTGGAAAGCTCGCGTCCATCGCCCTATGGTGAAGCGGTCGCGGATCCGCATAACCAGGTCCTGCACACGGTTCTGCAAGTCGGCATGATCGGCGGCGCGCTGCTACTCGCAATGTGGGCGGCGCATCTGTGGATGTTCGCGGGCAGAAGCGACCTCGCCAGCGTGCTTGGCTTCGGCTTCGTCGTCTTCGTATTCGTCGGATCGCTGTTCAACAGCCATATTTCGCAAGTCACGCAGGGCATGTTGTATTGCCTCGGCGTCGGACTGTGCGGATCGCTGACGCTGAAACGGACAAGCGCCGTTGCGCCGCAGTTAAACGCGGCTGCGCCGATCTAAACATCCCATCGAGTCGAGATCCTTACGCCATGAGCCTAGAGTTCAGTGCGCGCGTTCTTCGCCACCCATGCGCCAGACATCACCGTCATCGAATCCGACAAGAGCTCGGCCACCGTGCCGCTCGCCGCGATCGCATTTGGCGTCGAGGAAGCGCAGATCGCAAAAACACTGTCGCTGCGCATTGGCGAGGACGTTGTGCTGGTAGTCACAAAGGGGACCGCACGGCTCGACAACAAAAAGGCGAAGCAAGCGCTTGGCGGAAAGCCACGCATGCTGGCGCTGGACGAAGTGTCAGCGATCACTGGCCATCCCGTCGGCGGGGTCTGCCCGTTCGGATTAGCTGCGCCTCTGAAGGTCTATTGCGATATTTCGCTGAAGGAATTCGGCGAGGTCGTGCCGGCAGCCGGGTCAGCCAACAGCGCGGTCCGTATCGCGCCGGACCGCATGGCCGCACTATGCCAGGCTGAATGGGTCGACGTTTGCCAAAGTGCGGGCGACCAAGCACCAGCCTGATCGCGGTCGCACGCCCGGCAGTGCCTGAGTGCGGCTCTACTTCTTCTCGGGTTTGTCCTTGAAGGCTTCCTTGACCTCATCTTCCTTGATGCGAGCGTCAGGTTTACCCTTTTGATTGAGGTTTTGCTCCTCGGTGCCGTCCCCCAACATACCGGGGTGCTTCTCCGTTGACTTGGACGGGTCGTTTTGATTGCCGCTCATGACCTGCTCCTTGGGAATGAGCTGAGTCAACGATCCGGCCGCCCGGAGGTTCCGAACGCGCCTGCGTTAACCGCAGCAGTTGCAGAGGTCGGATGGCATTGTGACGCCAACCCGTGACCGGGTCTGACAAAACCAGCGGAGGGCCTTGGCCTGGATGGGCTGTCGCATGGCATGAACCAGGAAGAACAGATCAATCATCACAACATTCCTTCGGGTTAGGCGACGCCTCGGTTGAGGCGTCGCACCGGAGAGAGAGGAAGCGATTAACCGAACAGCTTAGCGGCGGTTTCCGCCACAACTCGGCCCTGATAGCGAGCGCCTTCAAGCTCAGTCTCGGATGGCTGACGGCTGCCATCGCCGCCAGCGATCGTTGTTGCACCGTAGGGCGCGCCGCCGACCACTTCATCCAGGCGCATCTGACCAGCAAAGCCGTAGTTCAGGCCAACGATGGTCATGCCGAAGTGAAGCAGGTTGGTGATGATCGAAAACAGCGTCGTTTCCTGGCCGCCGTGCTGGGTCGCGGTCGAGGTGAAGGCCGCGCCGACCTTGCCGTGCAGTGCGCCCTTGGCCCACAGCCCGCCAGCCTGATCGAGGAAGTTCGCCATCTGCGATGACATCCGGCCGAAACGCGTGCCGGTGCCGACGATGATCGCATCGTAATTTGTGAGATCATTAACGGTAGCGACGGGCGCGGCCTGGTCGACCTTATAGTGCGAGGCCTTGGCCACATCTGCCGGGACCAGCTCGGGGACGCGCTTGATGTCGACCGTTGCGCCAGCTGCGCGCGCGCCTTCAGCGACAGCGTTCGCCATCGTCTCGATGTGACCGTAAGCCGAATAGTAAAGTACCAGTACCTTAGCCATGGGAGTCTCTCCTACTTCCAAAAGAACGTTGCGAATTATGATCGGTTGACACTGGGCCTCGCGGCTCAGGCCGCGTCGACCATGACGATTTCTGAATCCTCGAGCGCTGTGACCACGAGGCGGCTTTCGTTGCTCACCGCGACGCCATCACGCGCTTCGGCGCGTATGCCGTTGACCTCGATCTTGCCGGACGCCGGGACGAGATAGCCGTGGCGATCGGCGTTCAAGGTGTATTCAACCTGCTCGCCGGCCTTCAGCGTCGCTGCCAGCACCCGCGCATCGGCACGGATCGGCAGCGCCTCCCTGTCGTCGGGAAAACCGCTCGCCAGCGTGACGAAGGCGCCGGAGCGCGAAGTCACGCGGGAAAGGCTTGGCGCCCCAGCATGGCTGGCCACCCTCATGGGTCGGCTCGATCCAGATCTGGAAGATCCGCGTCGTTACCGGCTCCAGGTTATACTCGGCGTGGCGGATGCCCGTTCCCGCACTCATCACCTGCACATTGCCGGCTTCGGTGCGGCCTTCATTGCCAAGGCTATCCTTATGGGTGATGGCGCCGTCGCGAACGAAGGTGACGATTTCCATGTTCGCGTGCGGGTGCGGCGGAAAGCCCGAATTCGGGGCGATCTCGTCGTCATTCCAAACTCTCAGCTCGCCATGATTCATATTGTCAGGGTTGCGATAGCTGCCAAATGAGAAGTGATGGCGCGCCTTAAGCCAACCGTGGTCAGCGCCGCCGAGTTTTTCAAAGGGTCGAAGCTCAATCATCTCAAACCTCCCGGGTTCCGAACCGCAGCGCCCGAATGGCAGGCGGTGTTTCCCGTATGCGGATGTCAGCGCCTTCGCCTCAATCCGTGACTGCAACCTAGCCCTTGACCCGAGACGAAGAAATGGAAATGATGGAAAGACATTGTTTCCGAAAGTGACATGATGAAGCTGCCGGACTTCGAAGCTATGGCGATCTTTGCCAAGGTTGTTGAGCTGCGATCATTCGCCGCCACAGCCGAGGCGTCTGGGCCTGTCCACCGCGACGGTATCCAAGGCGGTAACCCGTCTTGAAACCCGCCTGGGCGCGCGTTTGTTCAATCGCACCTCGCGGCGATTGGCGCTCACCGAGATGGGACGTTCGCTGGTGGGACCCGCCACGCAATTGCTGGCGGATGGCGAAGCTGCTGAAGCCGAGGCGTTATCTGAATCCCAGGTGCCGCGCGGCCTGGTTCGGTTGGCTGTACCCTTGACCTATGGCGTTCGCGTCATCACCCCGCTGCTGAGCGAATTCATGACGCTCTATCCGCAGATCTCGATCGAGCTGCACCTGGACGACGCCCGCGTTGACCTGATCGGCGAAGGCTTTGACGCCGCGATCCGCATCGGAACGCTGCCGGACTCCTCCATGGTGGCGCGGCGCCTGCACCATGTCCGGCGCTATGCCATTGCATCGCCCGACTATCTCGCCCACCACGGCACGCCGACCCATCCGATGCATCTGGCCGATCACACCTGCCTGATCTATTCCAACCTGCAATCGCCCGGCGGCTCCTGGCGCTTTACCAATGACGCCGGCGAAGAAGCGACGGTGCATCCCAGCGGTCGGCTCAACGTCAATAGCGGCGACGCCCTGCTCTCCGCCGTGATCGCTGGCCTCGGCATCGCACTGTTGCCGGACTTCATCGTCGACGACGCCATTGCCGACGGCAGCATCACGCCGTTGCTGCGCGACTGGGAACGCGTTGAAGGCGCGGCTCATCTCCTGACGCCGCAGAGCGGGCCACGACCGGCGCGGCTCGAAGTCCTGATGGACTTTCTGGTCGAACGGCTCGGCAAGCGCGGCTAGCGCCCAAGGCTGGCCTTGTCGCACAGCAAACCACCTGCGTGCGCTGCGACGAAGCGGAAGCGGAATCGGCGCATTGCGCTTGTGTAGTTTCGCCTGACCTTTTGATATCAGCGACTGAGTGGCTAAAGTACCTTCGAGGCGACAACTAACAAAACGCCCGGGAGGATCACCATGAACCGACGTGAGCTACTCAAAGCCGCTTCATTGCCTGCCCTTGCTACTTTATCACCGCACCTGGCCTTTGCTCAGGACGCCTGGCCCGCGCGCAACATCACCATGATCGTGCCGTTTCCCGCTGGCGGCCAGGCCGACCTCGCCGCCCGCCCCGTCGCCATGGCGATGGAGCGGATCCTCGGCAAGCCTGTTGTAGTCGATAACCGCGCCGGCGGTGGTGGTGGCTCGGTTGGCAATGCCGCAGCGGCGCGAGCGGAGCCTGATGGCCACACCCTGCTGATGACGCTGTCGTCGCTCGCGGTGCTGCCGGAAGCGGATCGGCTGTTTGAACGCACGCCCGCCTATGAAGTGACGCAGTTCAAGCCGATTGCCCGTGTGCTGGCCGATCCGACCCTGCTGGCGGTGCCGGCCTCCGCGCCGTGGAAGACCTTGCAGGACTTTGTCGACGACGCGAAGAAACGCCCCGGCGAAATCCCCTACGGCTCATCCGGCCCTTATGGCACCTTGCATGTCGCGATGGAGATGTTCGCCGCCAGCGCTGGCATCAAGCTGATGCATGTGCCGTTCCGCGGCGCAGGCCCGGCATTGACCGCATTGTTGTCGGGCACCATTCAGGCGGTTGCCTCCGCACCAGGCACCCTGACGCAACAGGTGGCCGATGGCAAAATGCGGGTCCTCGCCAACTGGGGCGCGGACCGTATCAGCAGCTTTCCTGACCTGCCGACGTTCAAGGAACTCGGCTACAAGGATGTCGAGTTTTACATCTGGGCTGGCCTGTTTGCACAGGCCGCCCTTCCCGACACCATCACACAACGCCTGCGCAGCGCTGTCGCCGATGCCGTGAAAACGCCGGAGGTGATCAGGATCTTCAGCAATGCGGGCAGCCCGGTCGCCTATCAGGATGCGCCAGCATTTGCCGAATTCGTCCGGCAGGACAGCGCTCGCCTGATCGACGCGGTGAAGCGGATCGGCAAGGTCGGGTAACATAATCACGCCGACAGACACTTCATGCCAAGGCGCGGGCGATGCCGAGCACAGCATTGCCCGATGCCGCTGATATTCAGCCAGCCATTTCATTGACCTTGGCCGATCGAACTTTACCTTAGTGACATCCCCTTCCAGCGCGACGCCGCGCATACAATCAATCGAGTTCGAGATGTCACACAATCGCGTTTCGCTATCAGTTCCGTCACGCCGCCGCAGCTTTGCTACACTCGTTGCCGCCGGCGTTGTGCTTGCGCTCTCCACTGCAACTTCGTTCGCCAGCGAGCGCGTGACGCTGCGGATCGGCGACCAGAAAGGTGGCAACCGGGCGCTGCTGGAGATCTCCGGCTTCGCCAAAGATCTGCCCTATGATATCAAATGGTCCGAGTTCCCAGCGGCTGCACCCGTGCTCGAAGCGATGAATGCCGGCGCGCTCGACATGGGCTACACCGGCGACATGCCGTTCGCGACCAGCTTCTCGAATGGCGCGCAGATCAAGGCTGTCGGCGCTATCGTCTCCGCGCAGCACACCCAGGCGGTGTTGGTGCGCAATGACTCGCCGATCAAATCGGCGGAAGACCTCAAGGGCAAGAAAGTCGGCGGCGGCCGCGGCAGCTGGGCGCACTTCCTCGCCTTCGCCGTCGCTGAACAGGCCGGCTACAAGACCAGCGACATCACCCTCTCGTCACTTGGCCCTGTCGACGCCAAGACCGCGCTGGTCGCAGGCTCAATCGACGCCTGGGCGACGTGGGAGCCATACGTTTCATTTGCTGTGCTCAATGATAACGCGCGCATCGTCGCAACCGGCGTGGGTGTCGCACCCTCGATCTCTTTCGCGTTGGCGACCGACAAGGCGATTGAAACCAAGCGCGAAGCCATCGCTGACTATGTCCAGCGCCTTAACAAGGCGCGGCAATGGGCCTTGAGCAATGTCGATGCCTATGCGCAGACTGCATCCGAACTGACCAAGATGCCGGTGGATGTGCTGAAGCGCGCCTATCGCGAACAGAACGCACACCCCGCCCGTATCGACGCTGATCTTTTGAAGGACTTTCAGGCGGCGGCGGATCGCTCGCATCGTTATGGCATCATCACCAAGCCGATTGATGTGAGCAAGGCCGTCGACACCAGCTTCTCGACCGAAGCCCCGGCCTATCTCGACGCACGCCGCGGCGCGCAGAAGAAGTAACGAGCTAACCGCACGCAAACAAAAGGGCCTGCGCGTGATGCACGCGCAGGCCCTTTTCATATTGTCAGTGACGCCATGCCTTACAGGCAGCGATCCGGCGTGATCTGATTCGGCTCGGTGCGCAGCTCGATGATCGCCGGACCATTGGTGGCGACAGCGCGGGCATAGGCAGCCGGGAAAGCATCGTGGTGCTCGACCACTTCGCCGTGCACGCCATAAGCCTGCGCCAGAGCCGCGAAGTTCGGATTGAGCAACTCGGTGCCGCTCGGGCGGCCCGGGAAGTTCAATTCCTGATGCATACGGATCGAACCGTACATCGCGTTGTTCACGACGATCACGACGATCGGCAGGTTCTGCTGCACAGCCGTCGAGAACTCCGGCGACGCCATCATGAAGCAACCATCGCCTGCGAAGCACACCACCTGACGCTCCGGGAAGCGCAGCTTCGCCGCGATCGCCGCTGGCAGGCCATAGCTCATCGCGCCCGACTTCGGCGCGAGCTGCGTGCCGCGACCGCGATAGCGATAGAAGCGATGCACCCAGATCGAGTAGTTACCCGCACCGTTGGTGACGACCGCATCATCCGCCAGCACCTCGTTGAGATGCTTGACGACCTGCGACATGTCGAGGCCGCTGACCGGCGCCGGCTTGTCCTGATAGGTGACGTATTCTGCGCGAAGATCGCGACGCCAATCCGCCCAGCCTGCCGACTGCAGCGGCGCCGCCTTGGCAAGCGCTGCGATGAACTCGGAGGAATTGGACTGGATCGCAAGCGCCGGCGTGTACACCCGGCCGAGATCTTCGGCACCCGGGAACACATGCACGATGGTCTGTGCCGGGGTTGGCGCATCAACCAGCGTGTAGTGCTGCGTGGTGATGTCGCCGAGGCGATCGCCGATCACGAGGATGAAGTCCGCCGACTTGACGCGAGCAAACAGGACACGGCTGCCGCCGAGGCTGATATCGCCGACATACTTCTCGGAGGTGTTGTTCATCACGTCCTGCGAGCGGAAGCCCGCGATCACCGGCACATCGTTGCGCTCGGCAAAGGCCTGCAGCTGCAACGACGCTTCATCGGTGACGCCGATATTGCCTGCAATGATGAGCGGACGTTTCGCCGCCTGCAACAGTTCAAGCGTCTTTTTCAGCTGGGCGTCGCTCGGCGCAGCAGTCGCAACCTGTACAGGACGCGCATCGGGCGCGCTCGACAGTTCGCTCAGCACGTCTTCCGGAATCGCCAGCACAACCGGACCCGGGCGGCCCTGCATTGCAATTGCAACCGCGCGGTTGACGAACTCAGGAATGAGGTCTGCCGAATTGATCTGCGCGGCCCACTTCGTGGTGTCGGCGAACAGCTTGACGTAATCCATTTCCTGGAAAGCTTCACGGCCCGCGTGCTCGCGCGGCACCTGCCCGACCAGCAGGATCATCGGTGTCGAATCCTGCCATGCGGTGTGCACGCCGATCATCGCATGCGTTGCGCCTGGACCACGGCTGACAACGCAAACGCCGGGCAAACCGCTCAGCTTGCCGTCAGCTTCCGCCATATGCGACGCGGTCGATTCATGACGGCACTGGACGAAGCGAACCGGAGCGTCATCGCCATAGGTCGCGTCAAAAACCGGCAGAGCGCTCTCGCCGGGCACGCCGAACATCCGCGTGATGCCATTAACGCGCAAAGCGGCGACGAGAATCTCGCCGCCGTTGCGTTGTGTTGACGTCACTGCGGTGTCCGCGGCTGAAGTATGCTTGTTCATTTGAAAATCTCTCTCCCAAACCTTCACATCAGCTGCGGCTGATGTGCCTATTCTTGAAACACTTCTTCGCGGCGCTTGCTGATTGACGGCATCAGAATGGAAATCAGCAGGACTGCACTGAGCACGAGCAAGGTGAGGCTGATCGGTCGTTCGAAGAAGACCAGCGAGTTGCCGTGAGCGGTGATCATGCTGCGCCGGAAGTTTTCCTCAATCATTGGCCCAAGGACGAAGCCCATGAGCAACGGAGCCGGCTCTGCGCCAAGCTTGCGCAAGATATACCCCAGCAAGGTAAACCCGATCATCATGTAAATGTCGAAGGCCGAGTTGCTCACCGAAAACACGCCGATCGCACAGACCACACAGATGATCAGGAACAGAATGCGATACGGCACAGCGAGCAGACGCACCCACAACCCGATCATCGGCAGGTTGATGAAGACCAGCATCGCGTTGCCGATGAACATCGAGGCGATCAGGCCCCAGAACAGTTCGGGCTGACGGGTGATAATCATCGGACCCGGCGCAATGCCGTGCAGCGTCAGCGCGCCGATCATCAACGCCATGGTGGCGCTGGTCGGGATGCCCATGGTCAGCAGCGGAATGAACGAGGTCTGCGCAGCTGCGTTGTTGGCGGCTTCGGGACCGGCCACGCCTTCGATGGCGCCGTTACCAAAACGGCTCGGATCCTTCGCCATACGCTTTTCAAGTGCGTAGGAGGAGAACGAGGCGATGGTTGCGCCACCACCCGGCAGAATGCCGAAGAAGGTGCCAAGCGCGGTGCCGCGGAAAACAGCGGCCCAAGCGCCCTTGAGCATGCTCAGCTTCGGCCACAGCCGATCGATCTTGGTCTTGTTGACGATACGCTGCGACACGTCTTCGAGGTTGGCGATCACCTCGGACACGCCGAAGAAGCCCATCACCAGCGCAACAAAGCTGATGCCGTCTGACAGCTCGACCAGGCCAAGCGTCATGCGGGCATCGCCCGTATTGACGTCCATGCCGACCATGCCGAGCAGCAGGCCAAGGAAAATCATCGCGACAGCGTGGATCGCCGAGCCGTTGGCCAGCACCACAGCTGACACCAGACCAAGCACCATAAGTGAGAAATAATCAGGTGATGCAAAATAATCCGACATCGCGCCGAGCGGCGGGCCCAGCACAGCGATGACGACGGTGCCGATGCAGCCGGCAATGAACGAGCCGATGGCGGCGACAGCAAGCGCCTGCCCGGCCCGGCCCTGCTGGGCCATTTTGTAACCGTCGATGGCGGTGACGACCGAGGTCGAACTCGCCGGGAATGTTGACGAGGATCGCCGTGGTCGAGCCACCATACTGCGCGCCGTAATAAATGCCGGCCAGCATGATGATCGCCGAAATCGGATCCAGCGCAAAGGTGACCGGCAGCAACAGCGAAATGGTCGCAACCGGACCGAGGCCCGGCAGCACGCCGATCAAGGTGCCGCACAGGGCGCCGATCAGGCAGAACAGCAGGTTCGACGGCGTGGCTGCAATCAAAAAGCCGTCGCCGAGAAGGGAAAAGACCTCAGTCATGGCACCAACTTCACTGGAATCTGCAGAAGAACAACGAAGACCACCGCCGAGATCGCAGCAACTGCGACACCGGTGATGATGCTGTGGCGGAGAATCGTCTCACGCGAAGCGAAATGGGCAATCGCAACCTGTCCGAGGATCGCGATGATGATGCCAGCCAACTCGATCAGAAGCCCGAAAACGGCAAATGAAAGCAGGATGAAGAAGAGTGGTCGGAAATGAATCTTCCCAACCGGCGCGCCGCCGACGACAACTCCCTTGATGGTCAAGAGCACGCCCATGCCTGCGAGAATGGTCGCGAGCGCCATGGGAAAGAAGCCCGACCCCATCTCCGTCACGGTGCCGATCGACAGCGTGCGGACATAGTTGATGGCAAAGGCTGAGATCGCGATCAGGAGAATACCGGAATAGAAATCCGTATTTCCGCGCCAGCTAAATTGTTTCATGGTTCTGTCCCGTAACAGCGCCGCGTACGACATCTGCTACTTGATGGTTATCCAGGGTGTTGAACGGACCGGATGCAGTCTTGTTAAAAAACTGCATCCGCCGTGAGCACAGAAGGGCTGGAAGTAGATTAGCTCTTCTGTTCCGAGATTTCCTTCAGCAGGGCCGTCCACTGGTTGACTTCAGCAGCGATCGACGCGGTGTAGTCAGCCGGGGTCTGGAACGCCGTCGAGGCACCAACGAGGCCCATGCTCTTCTTGACTTCCGGATCTTCCGACATCGCCTTCAGGGCCGTCGAAAGCTTGGCGATGACATCGTCCGGGGTCGATGCAGGCGCAAGCACGCCGTTCCACGACACAGCGTCGAAGCCCGGAACAACGGTTTCAGAAACCGTCGGCAGATCCTTGGCGAATTCGTTGCGGGTCGGTCGAGGTGACGGCCAGACCGGTCACGCGCTTGGCTTCGATCTGCGGCAGTGCGTCGGTCAGGTTGGTGAAGGTGATGTTGACTTCACCCGACACGACAGCTGCGGTTGCCGGAGCGCCGCCCTTGAACGGAACGTGCGTCAGCTTGGTGCCGGTGCGAGCCTGGAACAGCTGAACCGAGAAGTGCATCAGGCCGCCAGCGCCGCTCGATGCGTAGGTCACCTTGCCCGGGTTGGCCTTGGCGTAATCGACGAGTTCCTTCATCGACTTTGCCGGGAATGCCGCGTTGGCGATCACGGTCTGCGGAATGGTCGAGACCGGGCTGACTGCCTTGAAATCCTTCAGCGGATCGTACTGCACCTTCTGCGCGACCGGAGCGACCGACACGGCGCCGATGCTGCAAACGCAGAACGTGTAACCATCGCCAGCAGACTTCGCGACGAGATCGGTACCGATAATGCCGCCAGCGCCAGCGCGGTTCTCGACGATCACGTTCTGGCCGAGAGCCTTCTCAAGGTAGCGCGCAGTGATGCGGCCAACAGCGTCGGTGTAGCCGCCGGGTGCGTAAGGAACGACAAGACGGATGGTCTTGGACGGCCAGGCGTCAGCCGCAGCTACATTCACGCCCATCAGGGTAACGAGTGAACACGCGGCAATAAATAGCTTCTTCATTCGTGAGCAATCCTTATCAAAAACCCAGGGGTAGTTCAGCACAGCTGCCCGGGACGGAACCCGGACAGCCGTGGTAGCGATAGATCAAGACAGTCCAAAAGCTTTCAACGCAAGCTGCTTGTCGGTTGCGAAATCGGAAAGCGCGATCTGCGTCGGAGCGAACTCGACGCGGCGGAACTTCGCCTGATCTTCGAACGGAACCGTTGCGTCGATACCGACCTTGGTACGGACGCCTTCGTTGCTGACGCGAACGTATTCGTGGCCGCGTGCGCCCGGAACCATGAAGATATCCTGCGAAGCTTCCATGCGGGTCGCGATGGCGTATTCGACATCGACCATGTCACGGATATCAATGTCATCGTCGACGACAGTGATCAGATCGAGATCCTTGAGCGTGCCGAAGGCGGCGAGGATGGCGTTGCGCTGCAGGCCGTTGTGCTGCTTGCTTTCCTTCTTGACCTGAATGATCGCATGGAAGCGATGCAGACCACCCGACGACATCTCGACGTCCGTCACGATCGGAATCGCCTGCTGCAGAACCTTCAGCAAGCTCGCCTCGAGCACATACTTGCGCAGGATGATCGTCTCACGACCGAAGCCGTTGATGACGTGGTAAATCGGATTGTTGCGATGGGTGACGGCGGTGATCTTCAGCACCGGCGCATCAGCGGCAGGCGCGGCGAAGCCGACGAACTCGCCGAACGGACCTTCCATCGCCACTTCATCAGTGAGGATTTCGCCTTCGAGCACGAATTCGCTTTCGGCCGGGACCAGCATGTCCTGCGTGATCGCCTTGGCGACGGTGAGCGCGCGGCCAGCGAGACCGCCAGCAACAGCAAGCTCATCAGCGCTTTCAGGCATCTGCGAGCCCATGGTCGCAGCGGTGAAATGCAGCGCCAGATCGGTGCCGAGGCAGACGGCTACCGGCAGCGACTGACCACGCTCCTTGGCGCGATCGAATGCGAGACGGAGATGGCGACCGAAGTCGAGCTTGATCGCGACGCGATCTTCACCGATCAGCTGGAGACGATGATAGGAAGCGTTGTAGACGCCAGTCACCGGATCCTTGACGACGACGATGCCGGCAGTGATGTAACGACCGCAATCGTTCGGCGCATGGAACAGCGCCGGCAGCAGCTTGCGAATATCAAATCCGGTCTTGAGGACGACTTCCTGCGCTGGCGCATTGTCGATCAGCTCAGGCGTCAGCGGGCCGCTGATCGCACGCTGCACGAGGCCACGGATGCCATTATAATCGATGCCGAAAGCGGCTTCGCAATTTTCGCGCGAGCTGAGCAGATTGCCGACAACCGGTACGCTGTAACCCTTGACCTGCGGGAAGGCGAGCGCTTCACGACCGTCATACTTCTTGAGGACGGCGGCGATCTCCAGATGCGGATCGATTGACGCATCAAAGGTCCGCATGCGGTCTGCAGCGACCAGGCGCTCAAGCGCCGAGCGGAACCGGGTATCAAGGATCTGGTTTGTCGACATACTCAAAATTCTCCGGTTTCCGACCTGCGCTGACTAATAAAAGACACAGTTTTCTCGTTACTACATAAAAATAATAGCTATGTAATAAAGGTAGTCAAGGGACTTCGCTCCCGGCGCGCCCCTCCTGCGACCAAAAGAGCCGCATTTGCTGGCTTATGCAGAGATTGCTGCCTGTGCAATCAGCCAAATATCGTGGCGATAGTCTGGCGTCAGCGCCCTGCCCTGCGCAGAAGCGGCCCGCTCGACCAGACCGCCGAGCAGTTCAACGAGCCGATCCGCACTGATTGGCGCAGCTGGCTCCGCCTCAATATCCGACCGACATGTCGCGAGAAACGATGCAACCAGTGACGCCTGCAGCCGCTCGGCGGCGAGTTCGCTGGCCTTGATCTGGTTCCGCAGCGCCTCGGTTCCGGCCGACGGCGCGGGCGCAGGGCCCGCCTTCAACTGAACGCGAATGGCCCGCAGCGGCCTGACGATCTGCTCGCGCCAGGGCGCGCAGAGCTGATCCAGCGCGATCTGCTCGGCCTCAGTCAGCTGTAAATCCAGCCGGACCGCCGCAAACACAACGCTCAGCATCATCATCACATCAAGGCCGGCAGCAGTCTGAAGGCGCAAGGCAGGCCTCGGAGATTCCCGGCTGGGCGTAGAGTTTCAGAGCGAAATCCCAGCTCTCGCGGTCAATGTTGGGCTGTTTATTCATGCTCTGGTACCGCTCGACTATTGTCCGTTATTCACAAGTCTTCGACGCGCTCAGCCCGCCCCAGCGGCTCACCGCATCGGTCTCGACGTCGAACAGATCGAGCACCCGCCCGAGCGTCTGATCAACCATCTGCTCAAGCGACTGCGGATGCGAGTAGAAGGCCGGAACCGGCGGATAGATGATCGCGCCCATCTCGGTAGCAGCGGTCATCGAGCGCAAATGGCCAAGGTGCAGCGGCGCCTCGCGCACCATCAAGACCAGCCGGCGACGTTCCTTGAGCACCACATCGGCGGCGCGGGTCAGCAGCGACGAGGTCACCCCGGTGACAATTTCGGACATGCTGCGCATCGAACACGGCGCGATGACCATACCCATCGTCCGGAACGATCCGCTCGCGATGGTCGCGCCGATGTTTTCAGCCGGATGAACCACCGAGGCCAACGACATCACGTCAGCGGCCTTCATGTCGGTTTCCTGCGTGAGGGTCAGCCGCGCCGATCGCGTGATGACAAGATGCGTCTCGATCGGGGTGTCACGCAGCAATTGAAGTAATCGGATACCATAGATCGAGCCTGATGCGCCACTGATGCCGACGATCAAGCGTTTCGGGTGTTCAGCCACTTCAGCACTATCCATTCTGATACGCTGCGCCCCGCAGACATTGTCGTGCGGGGCGCAGGCTTATTCGAAGTTCATTCAGTCAACTACAAGATCAGACGGGATCGAAGTAGTGGATTTCGAGCAGAACGCAACCCTTCTCGGACTTGAACGGTCCGTGGAAGGCGCCCGGCGGACGGCAAGCGTAGGTATTCGGGCTGAACGCCTCGCCGCCATTGCCATTCTCGTCGTTGCCGACCGTCAGATCGCCCGAGAACAGGAACACTTCTTCCCAGTACTCGTGGACGAACGGCGACGTGGTGTAGACGCCGGGATCGAAACGCAGCAAGCGCGTGCGGCTGCCCCGCTTGTTCTCCTCGTCGAGCGCGCCCGACAGGATCTTCTGCTTGATGCCCTGCGGGATAGCCCGGCGGCACTTCCCAGCCGCTGTTCATATCCAGGGTGTGAAACTCGTCGTGAGCCTTATTGATAGCCATATCAGTTTCCCCGCGAATTAAGCCGGCTTCGGCTGCGGACGCATCCGGCAGCCGTAACCGCGGAACCTCATCAGCAAGCTCATAACCCGACAGCATGCGATCAAGCAATCCAACCGAAGTCTTCCAGTCGAACGTGCGGAAAGCATGGCCCTTGGTCACGAAGGTCGCGCCAGCGAAGAACATTTCGTACTGGGCGTGACGCGAGGCGAACTCGGAACCGACCGCATCCCATGCGAACTTGTAGAACTTGACCTTCTCGACCGCGCTTGCGGCAGGCGACTGCTGGGTCTTTTCGATCAGCGCCGCCACTTCCGGGTTGGTGAAGTCCTTCACCGACGACGGCAACATGATCATGCCGCCACCGGCCAGCTCGCGCAGGGTCGCGATGACCTTGTTGTACAGCTGCTGGGTCAGAACCTGTGCAGCGTAGAGCATCTGGCGATCCGGCACGAAGTACGGGCCGCGCATCTGGCCCTTGGCCTCCATTGCCGAAACGAAAGCTTCGACCATGCTGACTTCCGCCGACAGCTGACCGAGCAACTCGCGGACCTGCGGGAAGCCGACAACGCCATTGGTCTCGGCGCTGCGCAGCGCAATGCCGCTCAGCAAACGCAACTTGACCGAGAGACGGATCATCGCCTGGTAGTTCTGATAGACGTGCGCCGGCGTCGCGTGGAACTGCTTCTGGCACATCTCGATGTTGTCGACGATGAAGACGCGATCCCACGGCACGCGCACGTCATCGAAATACAGCACAGCGTCGTTCTCGTCGAAGCGGCTGGACAGCGGGTTGTCGAACACCGACGGCGCTGAAGCTTCGTACGACTTGCGCGACAGGATCTTCAGGCCCTTTGCGTTCATCGGCACGGCGAACGACACCGCGAAACGCTCGTCGCCAACCTTGAGCGGCTGAATGCAGGTGACGAACACTTCGTTCGCCATGATGCCGCCGGTCGCCAGCATCTTCGCGCCGCGGATGATCAAGCCATCAGCATCGCGATCGATCACGCCAGCCGACAGGAACGGATCAGCCTGCTCGGCAGCGCTCTTCGAGCGGTCGGCCTGCGGGTTGATGATGACATACGTCAGGTAGAGATCGTTATCGCGGGCGTACCGATAGTAGTTGGCCAGCGCCTGCGAACGCTCGGCATCATATGCGTCGAACACTTCGACGCCCATGAACATGCCGGCGATGCAGGAAGCGACGTGGTCCGGTGCGCGGCCCATGAAACCGCCGTGCAGCTCGGTCCAGGCTTCGAGGCCCTTGCGGCGCTTCACCAGCGCGTCATAGCTGCCCGGCAACTCCCAGATGCGGTTGGCAAGCGTGCCGGTTTCGGTCTCGAAGGTCATCAGATCGCGATTTTCCGGCGCGCTCTGGAAATCGAACATCCGACCGATCGAGGCAACTGCGCCACGATACGCGGGATGGGTGGTCACGTCGGTAACGAGCTCGCCATCCAGATAGATTTCGCGGCCGTCACGCAGGCTCGCAATGTGCTGTTCGCCAGTCTTGATCATAGTATGCCTCAACTTCCGTAGATTTTAGTATTTGTCTGGGGGCTTTCGCTCAGGACACGCTCGCCAGGTTGCGATAGCTGCCGCCGAAGAAAACCAGCGGCTCCTTGTCCGGGTAAGCCGCGAAATTCACGACACGCGCGACGAAGATCACGTGATCGCCGCCGTCGTACTGCGCGTAGGGCGCGCATTCGAAATGCGCCAGCGCACCCGAGAGCAGCGGCACCGGGGTTTTTGCAGGAGCAAGCTCGACGTCCGCCCACTTGTCGCCCAGCGCCTTGGCGAATCGATTCGACAGATCTGCCTGGTCCTGGCCGAGAATATTGACGCCAAACCCCTTGGCTTCGGTCATTGCCGGCGAGGCTGTAGGCCGAACGCGCGACAGAAAACAACACCAGCGGCGGATCAAGCGAGACGGAGTTGAACGAACTCATCGTCATGCCGATCGCGCTTCCATCAGCGCCTTCTGCCGTTATAATCGCCACTCCGGTGGCAAATTGACCCAGGGCCTGCCGGAAGGCTTTGGGATCGAAGCTCGTCGGAGGCTGCATTCCAAATCCTGTTCTACGAGATATAGCTTTATGACAAAGCTATATTAGCTACTGAAAAACAGAATTGTCAATTGCCCCGCTGCGCCACTGGGGGCAAACTGTTACAAGATTGCAAAACTGCGGAAAAAATACCGCACGACAACGAGCTTGACTGACGGAGACGGGATGAGCGCCAAGCAAAAGAGCAAAAGCATCAAGGCTGAACTGACGATTTCGCGCCCTGAATTGCTGGTAGACGGCTCGGACCTGCCTTTTCGCCAGTTTCTGCACGATACACTGGCGTTTTCGGCGCGTTTGCAGGAGGTGCGGGCGCGGCTCGGCCATACGATCGGGCTTTCAGGAACGCAATTCACAGTGCTGATTGCGATCAATCACCTGCAAACCAGCGAACCGAAGATCGGCGTTAATCAGGTGGCGGACCACCTGCACTTCAGCGGCGCATTCATTACGATCGAGATCAACAAGCTCGTCGCTGCTGGATTGGTGGAAAAAGAAACGGACACCGAAGATCGCCGCCGGGTCAATCTGACGATCACAGCCAAGGCGCGCAATCTGCTCAATGAGCTGGCGCCGTTGCAACGCCCCGCCAACGATCTGCTGTTTCACAGCCTGAGCGCCAGCGATTTCGACAAGATGCGGAAAATCATGAGTCAGCTGGTCGATACCGCCGACGAAGCGCTACGGATGCTGCATTACACCAGCTCGAACGCTTGATTCCAATTTGCTGAGAAGAAGAAGGCTGCCGCCGGCCCGGCGTCAGTCACTCTCTTTGACACTGTCCGATACACAGGCTTCCGTTACCCCGCACAAGACTTGGCTACTTGTCAGCCTTTACAGCAATCACTTCGATCTCAACGATGAATCCAGGGTTGGCAAGCGCAGCCACGCCGATCAGGGATCGCGCCGGAGACAACGGGCGGTACCTGCCCACTCACATAATAGGTGCTCACCGCTATATCGACTCAGCCGCGGAGCCGAGGCTCGTCATAGCCTGATACATGGCGGCGCTTCCAGCAACCGCGCCGACGAGTGATAACAATTCGCGACGACTGCCTCCTGAACGTTCGGCTATCAGCATCACGATACTCCACGCATTATTCTGACTTCCAACACCCGGAAGACGGCGTGACGAACCAGGCAGCCATCGCGTCACGATGCGATTCTATTTTCGTGAGACCGCTATCAAACACGTGGAGACGAACGTACGAGCTACCGTTATCAGTGTGACATCATCATGTGATGGATGCATTTCGATAGACGACCGCGATGCCAGCAATGTTTGCATCGGCGCTCGTAAACATGAAATCAAGTTTAGGCGCATTCTTGTGCAGACGCTTGTCAACATGTCGCGACCCATCCCAATGGCGCGGTGACCACCGTCGATGAACTACACTTTCTTTTCAAACCTGCGGTGCGCCATACCTCGGCGCGCGTCGTTACTATTGCGAAGATGATGGTCATGGCAGGCGGCTGTACAATTGGACGATCTGATCATCCACGCCATAGATCGGGAAGCTCGGCCCAACCACCTGTCGCGCCAGGCTCACAGCCCACTTGAAACGAGATCGTTGGTGGTGAGCCGCTTCGCTCAAATGGTGTGAAGCTGCCCGCAGATGCTTTCCATCAGAACCTGCCGCGGCAATGCGCGTGATCACGCGCGATCCGCGCGTGTCGAGCATGTCAGGTGGGAAAGAGATGAAACGGCAAGACCAAGCGAGGGGATTAGATGGTGGGCGCGACAGGGATCGAACCTGTGACCCCCTCGATGTCAACGAGGTGCTCTCCCGCTGAGCTACGCGCCCTACTTGGTGGTCTGTGCGGATGGCCGTTCGTATAGCCCGCGATTCCCGAGGTGGCAAGAACGGTTATGCGTTCTTCCCTCATCTTTTTTCAAAAAAGTGATTAGGCCGCCAGCAGCTTGTTCACTTCGCTGACCAACTCGCGCAAATGCACCGGCTTGGCGAGCACCTTGGCGTTCTTGGGAGCGTCGAAGTCCGAGTTGAGGGCGACTGCGGCAAAACCGGTGATGAACATGATCTTGATGTCCGGGTCGAGTTCCGACGCCCGTCGCGCCAGCTCAATACCGTCCATCTCCGGCATTACAATGTCCGTCAGCAGCATCTCGAACGGTTCTTCACGCAACCTCTGATAGGCTGACAGCCCGTTATCGTGGGGCGACACCTGGAAACCAGCGTTTTCCAGCGCTTTCACGAGAAAGCGGCGCATATCATTGTCGTCTTCGGCGAGGAGGATCTTGTGCATGGCGTTGAAACGTCGAACCTAGATGAGAGGATCATTCCATTTACTTAGCCTCAGGCTTAGTAAATTTCGGGTGAAAAATCCTGCAGCGGCCACGATCTGACACCGGCGATACTTTACATATTTTGGACGTGCCTGCGAGGACGTTTGCAATTTCATAGCGCCCCGCGAGTCACCTCCAGTATAGTGACCGGAGCGGTCATCCCCGAGATGATCGATGCGGTGACCCTTGCAGAAGGCTGCCCATGAGCGCTGACGGACATGTGTTCGATCCACCGTTTCATATTATCGAGCCGGCGCGATGGCGCGCGCCTGTCATTTTCAATTCGCCGCACTCCGGATCGATCTATCCTGACGAGTTTTTGGCGGTGTCCCGGATCAACCTTGCCGGCCTGCAGCGATCGGAAGATTCATTTGTTGACGAGCTGATCATAGGCCTCAGCCAACATGGCTTTCCGGTGGCGCACGTCAATTTTCCCCGCTCCTACGTCGACGTTAACCGCGAGCCCTATGAACTTGATCCGCGCATGTTCAAGGGTCGCCTTCCCAGCTTTGCGAACACACGGTCGATGCGGGTCGCCGGCGGCCTCGGGACAATACCGCGCGTCGTTGGCGATGGTCACGACATCTATCGCGAACGCCTCGACGTGGATCTCGCCCTGTTGCGCATCGAAGCGCTCTATAAGCCTTACCATCGTGCGCTGCGCCAGTTGATCAATCGCAGCCATGAGTTGTTCGATGTCGCCGTCCTGGTGGATTGCCATTCGATGCCCTCGGTCGGGCTGATGCGGGACGAGCCCGCACGCCCCGACATTGTCATTGGCGATCGCTACGGCACCAGTTGCCACCCGCTGATCAGCGATATCGTCGAGCAAACGTTTCGATCGCTTGGCTATTCGACCGGCCGCAACCGGCCCTACGCCGGGGGCTACATCACCGAACACTACGGCCAGCCGTCGATGGGGCAGCATACGATTCAGATCGAACTCAATCGCGCGGTCTATATGGATGAGCGCCAGCGCCTGCGCGGGCCAGCGTTTGAAACGGTCGTGGCGAATTTCGCTGTGCTGGCGAACAATCTCGGCCAGATCCCACCGGGCGACCTGAAGCCATTTCAGAACGCTGCGGAGTGAGAACTTGCGCTAAATGAAAGCAAATTCATTAGCGCAGAAAAAAGGGCCACTTGCGTTGGCAAGCGGCCCAAGTCTAGGGAGGAAACGCCCAAGGAGGGCAGCGATAACGCATCAAATGCGCTACCGCACCGCAACAATATGCAATCGCGACGCACAAAACGCAAGTACTTTCCTCACATTTCACATGCAACGACTGCATACCTACTCGATAAAAATGCATCACGGTTCATATTTTTATCGAGTAATTTCAAGTGGTTACGGAAATAACCACAATATCGCCACATTGTAGATTTGAATATCAAATTCATTTCAATGACCATTTTCGTGAGAAACAGCCAAAAAACGAACCTGGAAGGCATGCTTCACTGAAGCTTGATACGGGGCTTCAACCACCCGTCGCGATGTTCGTTCCAAAAAATATTTCGGTGCTGCATCGGCTATGGCTATATAGGGTCATCCCGATAGGTATGGTGAAAGAAGGTTTCAGTGGCAGTCATCGATTTCTCTGTTTTCGTCGATCGCTTGGCGACGTCATCCGGCGAAACGATTCTGCCGTTCTTCCGCACTTCCCTGAGCATCGACAGCAAGAAGGGGCTGCACCAGAGCTATGACCCCGTGACTGAGGCCGACCGCGCCGCAGAAGCGGTCATGCGCCGCCTCATCAAGGAATCCTTTCCTCAGCACGGTGTGGTCGGTGAAGAATTCGGCGATGAGAATACCGACGCCGAATATGTCTGGGTTCTCGATCCGATCGACGGCACAAAGTCGTTCATCTCGGGCTTGCCGATCTGGGGGACGCTGATCGCCCTGCTTCGCAATGGAAATCCCGTCTTCGGTATGATGCACCAGCCCTACATCGGCGAGCGATTCAGCGGCGACAACCAGTCGGCAAGCTGCAAAGGCCCGGCCGGGGCCCGCAAGCTGTCGGTGCGGCGCTGCGATCAACTGGCCAACGCCACTCTTTATACGACAAGCCCGCTATTGATGGCTCCGGAGGAGCGCGCAGCATTCGAAGGCGTCGAGCAAACCGTTCGCCTGTCGCGCTATGGCGGCGATTGCTACGCCTACTGCATGCTAGCCTCAGGCCACATCGACCTGATCATCGAGTTGGATCTGAAGCCCTATGACATCGCTGCGCTTGTCCCGATCGTGACCGGAGCCGGCGGGGTGGTCACGACCTGGGATGGCAAGCCTGCCCAACACGGCGGGCGCATCATCGCCGCTGGCGATCCGCGCGTCCATGAAGCCGCCATGAAGCTGCTCAACCGCTGATCCGAGCGGAGGCAGGCTCTCGACTCCAGGCGCAATCTGTTCAGCGTTGCAATTGACGCGCGGCGAGCCGAGTTCGCCGCGCGAATGCCGCGGGCTTCGCATAAACTTTCTTCTCAAGATATGGGACGGCTTGAAGCGGACGCACCAGCATGACGTAGCCATTTTTCTTACGCGAGATTTTGAAATCGGGGCCGCCGAAAGGAGTGGTTGAGCGTAAGGCATACCCGGATCGATTTACCGACCGCGCAAGCGGAATGCGCATTGTCTAAGGTTGCAAGTTCGGCCAAATTGTCGCCATGATCGATTCGATGCTTGTTCTTATTGCCGTTGTTTTTACAATCGCAGGCTTTGTCAAAGGCGTTGTCGGGCTCGGATTGCCCACCGTTGCAATCGGCTTATTGGCCGTTGCAATGACGCCGGTGCAGGCCCTCACCATCGTCATCGTCCCCGCCATCGTCACCAACATCTGGCAGACGTTCGCAGGCCCGTATCTCGTGGACATCATGCGCCGGCTCTGGCCGCTGATGCTCGGAACGGTTCTGGGCATTCTGGTGTTTGGCGACCTGATGATCGGCCCCTACGCCCGCTATGGCGCCGGCGTGCTGGGCGTGCTGCTGATCGTCTACGCCACCATCAGCCTGAAGAAGATCCGCTTCACCGTACCGCGCAATCGTGAAAAGCCAATCGGCGGCATCGTCGGGTTCATCACCGGCACCGTTGCGGCCGCCACCGGCGTGCAAGTCATTCCATCGATGCCTTATATGCAGGCGATCGGCATGGAGAAGGACGAACTGGTTCAGGCGCTCGGCGTGTTCTTCACCACCGCGACGCTGGCGCAGGCCTTCAATCTCACCAGTGCGGGCTTGCTCGATGCGTCGACAGCATTGCCGGGCGTCATCGCCATGGTCGCCGCGTTCGGCGGCATGTTCCTTGGTCAATCCCTGCGGTCCCGCATGGACGCCGAAACCTTCCGCAAATGGTTCCTGATCGCGATGCTATTCCTCGGCACCTACCTGATCGGCACCATGATCTATGTGCTGCGCGGCTAACTGTCAGTCCATCTCGAACGTTGCGATGCGGACGCCCAGATAAATGAACATCGCGCCAATGGTGCGGCTCAGCCAGACCTGAGCCCGCCGGGACTGGGCGATGCCGCCCGCCGCCTTCGCAGCAAAGACGGCGACAAGAAAATTCCAGATCGTGCCGTTGAACACGAAGACGAGCCCCAGCACGATGAAGGCAAGCGGCTTGTTTGGTGCATCGGCATCAACAAACTGCGGCAGCAACGCCAGGAAGAAGAGCGCGATCTTCGGGTTGAGGATATTCGTCAGCGCGCCCTGCCAGAACACCTGCCCCAGCGTCAGATCGGGCGTCGCCGCAGCCTGCGCCGACCGCGTCTCGGTTCGGCGCGACAGCATCATCCGCACGCCGGCGTAGATCAGATAGGCAGCGCCGATCACCTTGACGACCATGAAGCCCGACGCCGAGGCCGCGATGAGCGCCGACAGGCCGATAGCCGCTGCAGCAATATGCACGAGGCAACCGAAACTGATGCCCAGCCCCGCAACGCCGCCGCCGCGCCATCCCCGCTGCATCGACCGCGCCACGACATAGGCTGTATCCGGCCCCGGCGTTATATTGAGAATCAGCCCGGACAAAACGAACAGCCACAGATCATGGATACCGAACACGGCTGACCTCTCAACGCTGAACGCACCCGGATTGGCCGAGCGCTTTATTCAAACAATGGCGTCCCCGGCACGAATGCGTCGAAGGCAGCCCAGAATTGTTCGCGGTAACGATCCTGCTCCTGCAGGATCTCGTGGCGCGCGCCGGGGATCACCAGATGAGACCCCGCATGAAGATGATAGGCAAATTCCTCGATCGCAGGCGTTGACACCACCGTGTCAGCGCCCGCCGCGATGATCAGGATCGGCTGGCGTATTCGTGATGGATAATCGTCCGCGCGAAACCCGCGGATAGCCTTGAAGGCCTCGTCCGCCCAGGCGACCGTCGGCGAGGCGATACCGACCGCCGGGTTCGCCTTCAGGATAGCGCCGTTGCGGGCATAGCGCACCGGATCGCTGGTGAGCGGGTTGCCCTCAAACGGCTCGTCGCCAACAAAGAGGCTGCCACCGCCGGGCACATAGCGCCCGCCCATTCCACACCATCGCAGGATGCGCGCCAGCGCCCGCACGGCAAACGATGTGGTTCGCCCTGGCAGGTCGATCATCGGCGCGGACAACACGATACGGTCGAACCAGCGCACGCCCGAGTGCGCCAGCCGCAGCATCACCGCGCCGCCCATCGAATGCGCCAGCGCGAAGTAAGGCGGCGGGCAATCAGGCATCGCAACCTGCTTCACCAGCGCCTCGACATCCTTGTCGAAATCGGAAAAACGACGGACATAACCTCGGCGTGGATCGCGCAGGCGCCGCTGCGACAGCCCCTGCCCGCGCCAATCAATCATGGCCACGGCGAAGCCGCGCTGACGCAGTTCCTCCACCGTCTCGAAGTATTTCTCGATCAACTCGGCGCGCCCGGTGAACAGGCAAACCGTGCCCTTGCGCGACGCCACCGGCTGCCAGCGCGCATAGCGCAGCGTGACGCCGTCGGCGGTCACGATCTCGCCGGTAACAGCCGTATCAGGGATGGGATTGGCAGGAATCGAGGTCATCATCATGGCGGAACCGTCAACCACATCATGATCCGGATCAACCAGAATTCGCCGGTCTGAAAAGTTTTGCGCACCTCTTGCAGGCATTGGGAACCGTCCCATATCAATACTGTGCAGACCGGCACGGTTGCCCAATCGGGGACCTCAGGGAATGCACAAAGAACCAATGCCCGGCCCACTGGCGGGCGGGCTCTCATCAGTCGCTCAATGGAGGACTTCATGCGTTACGATCTCACCCCGTTTTATCGCTCGACCGTTGGCTTCGACCGCCTGTTCTCATTGCTGAGCCAGGGCGCAGCCGATAACGGCTCCACCGGCTACCCTCCTTATAATATCGAAAGCACAGGCGAGAACGCCTATCGCATCAGCGTGGCCGTATCCGGCTTCGCGGCGAATGAGCTCTCGATCGTCGCCAAGGAAAACACCCTGACGATCAAGGGCGAGAAGGCCGCGAACGAAAACAATGGCGAGGAGCGCAAGGTGCTCTATCGCGGCATTGCGGCGCGCGCCTTCGAACGCTCGTTCCAGCTTGCTGATTTCGTGCTTGTGAAATCTGCTGCGCTTGAGAACGGCCTGCTTCACGTTGATCTCGTGCGCGAGATCCCTGAAGCCGCCAAGCCCCGCGTCATTCCGATTGTCACCAGCGAGTTGGCCCGGCCGTCGCTGACCAATGAACAAGCTGCCTGACGCACTCTGTAATAACGTAATGACGACCAAAGTGCTCCGCTTGCGGGGCACTTTGCATATCAAGGCGTCATCTGCGGCTCGACTGGTATCATCTTCACCAGCAGTGATCCCGCAAGCGGCACAGCGCTGATTACATTTTATGCAATCTGCCTAATAACTAGCTCGCCATACATGGCGCGTTCGACAAGCCTGTCCGCGATCGCGCCTCAACCAATAGATCAATGGTGACCCCAGCCATCTTCAGATGGGACCTCCTGGCAGCGAATGGCTCGGGTTTTAGTTCCTGCAGACGCCATCAATTGCAGTACGCCCGCATCTATAGCTAACGTTCGGACACAAATCGCTGAACACGACGTGATGTCTTCATCAATCGATTGTCTCGGAGCATCAGGCGCGCCACCTTAGAACGTGTCGCAATCGCTTGTGCCTCAGAAAAAAATTTGGCAGTATTTTTAATAGGACAGCATTGCTGCCCCACTTACGACGACAGACCGGCACACCGCTTGCTTATCGACAGGAACACGTTCCGCTCGAGGCACCACCGTGCATGCTTGCTTCGAACACCTGAACACTTCGAGCCATGCTCGCGAACTTGTGTGATGAGGCTGGATGGCGCCTCACGCTCAGTGCCGCGCCGACTTGATAGCAGCACCCCTTTAGTCAGGGGTAATATCCCCTTCACCGGGGCTTAGAGGTAAAGATGACGGGCCTTAATGAGAAGAGACTTATGATCGAACCCCTTGCATCGCCGGCGGCGCATGACAGCACAGCTGTTGTGACTTCCCGTGAGCACACGTGGCGCCCGCCGGCTGAAGGTATGTATGATATTTCGCAGGAGAAAGACTCCTGCGGCGTTGGCTTCATTGCCAACATCAAGGGTCAGTCCTCGCATCAAATCGTCACTGACGCACTCTCCATCCTGTGTAACCTTGAACACCGCGGCGCCGTCGGCGCTGATCCCCGCGCGGGCGATGGTGCTGGCATCCTCGTTCAAATCCCGCACAAGTTTTTCAGCCGCAAGGCGCAAGAGCTCGGATTCACGCTGCCTGAGCCTGGCAACTACGCCGTCGGCGCGCTGTTCATGCCGCGCGAGCCGGTCTGGCGCAAAGTTCTGCAGTCGATCTTCGAAACGGAGAGCCGTGCTGAAGGCCTCGAGGTACTGGGCTGGCGCGCAGTTCCGACTGACAACTCGTCACTCGGTGAAACCGTCAAACCAACCGAACCCTTTATCATGCAGGTGTTCATCGGCCGCGGCTCGTTCGAGGGTACGCAGGACGAATTCGAGCGCCACCTGTATATCCTGCGCAAGTCCATCTCACAGATCATCTACACCCGGCGCGACCGTGGCTTGTCGGGCTTTTACACGGTGTCGATGTCCTGCCGCACGGTGATCTACAAGGGCATGTTCCTGGCCGACCAGCTCGGCAAATATTATCCCGACCTGCACGACAGCGATTTTGAAAGCGCACTCGCGCTGGTTCACCAACGTTTCTCGACCAACACCTTCCCGACCTGGTCGCTGGCGCATCCCTATCGCATGGTCGCGCACAACGGCGAGATCAACACGCTCCGTGGCAACGTCAACTGGATGGCGGCGCGTCAAGCGTCGGTGCACTCCAGGCTCTACGGCCGCGATATCTCGCGCCTGTGGCCAATCTCCTACGAGGGGCAATCCGACACCGCCTGCTTCGACAACAGCCTCGAATTCCTCGTGCTCGGCGGCTACTCACTGCCGCACGCAGTGATGATGATGATCCCCGAGGCATGGTCCGGCAATCCGCTGATGGATGAGGAGCGCCGTGCGTTCTACGAATATCACGCCGCGATCATGGAACCCTGGGACGGCCCCGCCGCCCTCGCCTTCACTGACGGTCGTCAGATCGGCGCAACGCTGGACCGCAACGGATTGCGCCCGGCGCGCTACATGGTGACCAAGGATGATCGCATCATCATGGCGTCGGAAATGGGCGTGCTGACCATTCCGGAAGATCAGATCATCACCAAGTGGCGGCTGCAGCCTGGCAAGATGCTGCTTGTCGATCTTGAAGAAGGCCGCCTGATCCCTGACCACGAGATCAAGGCCTCGCTCGCCAAGGCCAAGCCCTATCGCGATTGGCTGTCCAGAACGCAGCTCGTGCTCGAGGACATGCCGGATGTGCCGGCCAAGGCGGCGCGCTCCAACCTCAGCCTGCTCGATCGCCAGCAAGCCTTCGGCTACACACAGGAAGACATCAATGTTCTGATGACGCCGATGGCCTCGATTGGCGAGGAGGCCGCAGGTTCGATGGGCACCGACACCCCGCTGTCGGCGCTGTCGGACAAGCCGAAGCTGCTCTTCACCTACTTCAAGCAGAACTTCGCGCAGGTCACCAATCCACCGATTGACCCGATCCGCGAAGAACTCGTCATGAGCCTGGTGTCGATCATCGGTCCGCGACCGAATCTGTTCGATCTCGATGGCGATGCTGGCGAGAAGCGGCTCGAGGTGCGTCAGCCGATCCTGACCGACGCCGACCTTGAAAAGATCCGAGCCATTACGGATCTGCCGGATTCGCAATTCATCTCGACCACGCTTGACACGACGTTTGAAGCCAGCCGTGGCGCGGCAAGCTTCGAGTCGGTGCTTGACGAACTTTGCGCCCGTGCAGAAGCGCGTGTGCGCACCGGCGTCAATATCATCATCCTGAGCGATCGTCTCGCCAGCGCAAACCGTATCGCGCTGCCATCGCTGCTGGCCTGCGCTGCGGTTCACCATCACTTGATCCGCACCGGGCTGCGCACCTCGGTTGGGCTCGTCGTCGAATCCGCCGAGCCGCGCGAAGTACATCACTTCGCATGTCTCGCGGGCTATGGCGCCGAGGCGATCAACCCCTACCTCGCGTTTGAAACAATCCTCGCAATAAAGGATCGTTTCTCCGCGCCGCTCGACGACAAGGACATCATCAAGCGATACATCAAGTCGATCGGCAAGGGACTGCTCAAGGTGATGTCGAAGATGGGCATCTCGACCTATCAATCCTACTGCGGCGCGCAGATCTTCGATGCAGTCGGGCTTCGTGCTGATTTTGTCGCAAACTATTTCGCCGGCACCGCAACCCGCGTCGAGGGCGTCGGGCTTGACGAGATCGCCGAAGAGACGGTCCGGCGTCACTCGGACGCATTCAGCGATGTGCAGATCTACAAGACCTCACTCGATGTCGGCGGCGAATACGCCTTCCGCTCGCGCGGCGAAGACCACGCATGGACTGCCGAGTCGGTATCAACGCTGCAACATGCAGTGCGCGGCAATTCGCTCGATCGTTACCGCGCCTTTGCCAGGACGCAAAACGAGCAGGCCGAGCGGCTGCTGACGCTGCGCGGGCTGTTCAACATCCGTGGGGTTGACGACACCGGCCGCGCGCCAATACCGATTGACGAAGTTGAACCCGCGAAGGATATCGTCAAACGCTTCGCGACCGGAGCCATGTCCTATGGCTCGATCTCGCGCGAGGCGCATACCACCCTCGCCATTGCCATGAACCGGATCGGCGGCAAGTCGAACACAGGTGAAGGCGGCGAGGAGTCTGATCGCTTCAAGCCAATGGCCAACGGCGATTCGATGCGTTCGGCAATCAAGCAGGTCGCGTCCGGGCGATTCGGCGTCACCACCGAGTATCTCGTTAATGCCGACATGCTGCAGATCAAGATGGCGCAGGGCGCGAAGCCCGGCGAAGGCGGCCAGCTGCCCGGCCACAAGGTCGACGCCACTATCGCGTCGGTGCGTCACTCGACGCCGGGCGTTGGTCTGATATCGCCGCCGCCACATCACGACATCTATTCGATCGAAGACCTCGCGCAGCTGATCTACGACCTGAAGAACGTCAACCCGACGTCGATGGTTTCGGTCAAGCTCGTGTCGGAGATCGGCGTTGGCACTGTCGCTGCTGGCGTCGCCAAGGCGCGCGCCGATCATGTGACGATCTCAGGCTTCGAAGGCGGCACGGGCGCAAGTCCGCTAACCTCGATCAAGCACGCCGGCTCGCCGTGGGAGATCGGCTTGGCCGAGACCCATCAGACGCTGGTGCGTGAGCGGCTGCGCAGCCGCATCGTCGTGCAGGTCGATGGCGGCATCCGCACCGGCCGCGATGTTGTGATCGGCGCGATGCTCGGCGCTGACGAGTTCGGCTTCGCCACCGCGCCCTTGATCGCGGCGGGTTGCATCATGATGCGCAAATGCCACCTCAACACCTGTCCGGTCGGCGTCGCAACGCAGGACCCGGTGCTGCGCAGCCGCTTCACCGGCCAGCCCGAGCATGTGATCAACTACTTCTTCTTTGTCGCTGAAGAAGTCCGCGAGATCATGGCTGACCTCGGCTATCGCAACTTCGATGAGATGATCGGCCAGACTCAAATGCTCGACCAGAGCAAGCTGGTTGCGCATTGGAAAGCGAAGGGGCTGGATTTCTCCCGGCTGTTCTATCGCCAGCCGGAACACGCTGGTCAGTCGATCCATCACACCGAGGCGCAGGATCACCATCTTGAGGACGTGCTGGATCGCAAGCTGATCGCCCAGGCGCAGCCCGCTCTCGACCGCGGCGCGCCGGTCAGAATCGACACCGGGATCTGCAGCGTCAACCGCTCCGCCGGCGCGATGCTGTCAGGCGCTGTCGCCAAGATCTATGGCCACAACGGCCTGCCGGACGACACCATCCATGTCTCGCTGAAGGGCACTGCAGGCCAGGCGTTCGGCGCGTGGCTCGCCAAGGGCATCACCTTCGACCTGCAAGGCGAAGCCAATGACTATGTTGGCAAGGGGCTATCGGGTGGCCGGATCATCGTCCGTCCGCCGGCGACTTCGAGCATCGTTCCGGAAGAGTCGATCATCGTCGGCAACACCGTGATGTATGGCGCGATCGAAGGCGAATGCTATTTCCGCGGCGTCGCCGGTGAACGCTTTGCCGTGCGCAACTCTGGCGCCATCGCCGTGGTCGAAGGCGCCGGCGATCACTGCTGCGAATATATGACCGGCGGCATCGTCGTGGTGCTAGGCAAGACCGGCCGCAACTTCGCAGCCGGCATGTCGGGTGGCATCGCCTATGTGCTCGACGAGGATGGCGCATTCGACAAGCTGTGCAATCTGTCGATGGTCGAGCTCGAACCGATCCTGTCGGAGGAGATGATCGCGGCTGACGCGTTTCACAGCACGGGTGATCTCGAGGCGCATGGTCGCGTCGACGTTTTCGCCAACCTGCTCGGCTCGGACGTGGCACGCCTCCACGTTCTGATTTCGCGCCACGCCAAGCTCGCCGGATCAAAGCGCGCCGCGGACATTCTCGCCAATTGGGCTGCCTATCTGCCGAAGTTCCGCAAAGTGATGCCGGTCGAGTATCGCCGCGCATTGCGCGAGCTGAATGCGACATCGGAAAAAACGCCCGACATCGCGATCGGGGCTTGAGATGACGCAACGTGAGTTTTTATCGGATCTGATTTCAGGGCGGCTAGTTTGATGGGCAAGATCACAGGATTTCTGGAGATCGCACGACACGATCGCAAGTATGCTCCGGTGCCGGAGCGCTTGAAGAGCTATACCGAATTCGTCGTTCCGCTGACGGAAAAAGAAAACCGCGATCAGGCGGCGCGTTGCATGAGCTGCGGCATTCCGTACTGCCATGGCACCGGCTCGGCAGAGCCGGGTACGCCCGGCTGCCCGGTCAACAACCAGATCCCCGACTGGAATGATCTGGTCTACAACGGCCGCTGGGAAGAAGCCTCACGCAACCTGCATTCGACCAACAACTTTCCCGAATTCACTGGCCGGATCTGTCCCTGCGCCATGTGAGGCATCCTGCACACTCAACATCGACGACAACCCGGTCACAATCAAAACCATCGAATGCGCCATCGTTGATCGCGCCTGGGATCAGGGCTGGCTCAAGCCGGAGATCGCTGCGGAGAAAACCGGCAAGCGCATCGCAATTGTCGGCGCGGGACCTGCCGGCCTGGCCGCCGCGCAGCAGCTGGCGCGCGTGGGGCATGACGTTCACGTCTTTGAAAGGAACGCCAAGGCAGGTGGACTGCTTCGCTACGGCATCCCGGACTTCAAGATGGAGAAGGGCATCATTGATCGCCGCGTCGCCCAGCTCGAAGCCGAAGGCGTCACGTTCCACTACGGCCGCGCCGTCGGCGGCGACACACCAAACGCGATCGATCCGGCCGAGTTGCAGCAGACGTATGACGCTGTCGCTCTCACCGGCGGCGCAGAGAAACCGCGCGATCTGCCGATTGCGGGCCGCGAGCTTGATGGCATTCACTTTGCGATGGACTTCCTGCCGCAGCAGAATCGCCGCGTCAGCAACGAACCACTGACAAGCGATGCGGATATCCTCGCTGGCGGCAAACATGTGGTTGTCATCGGCGGCGGCGACACCGGATCGGACTGCATCGGCACATCGTTGCGTCAGGGCGCAATCTCGGTGACGCAGCTTGAAATCATGACCGCGCCGCCGGAGTTTGAAAACAAGGCGCTAACCTGGCCGAACTGGCCGCTGAAGATGCGCACATCATCGAGCCAGGCCGAGGGCGCGACGCGCGAATATGCCGTGTTGAGCCAGGGCTTCGTTGGCGACAATGGCAGGGTGACGCAGATCAACTGCATCCGGGTCGATGACCGCTTTCAGCCGATTGCAGGCAGCGAGTTCTCTTTGAAGGCCGATCTCGTTCTGCTGGCGATGGGCTTTGTCCATCCGGTGCACGAAGGCCTGCTCGAAAGCATGAATGTTGCGCTCGATCCGCGCGGCAATGTTCGCGCCAACCTCAGCGACTACAAGACTTCGGTGCCGAAGGTGTTCAGCGCCGGCGATATGCGGCGCGGCCAATCGCTGGTGGTCTGGGCAATTCGCGAAGGGCGGCTGTGCGCCCGCGCGATCGATGCCTACCTGATGGGCTCGTCCAAGCTGGCGACGTGACGCTTCCGGCGCAAACAAAAACGGCGGGGTTTCCCCCGCCGTTCTTTCGTTCGTTAAAGCGTTTCGCGCGATTAACGCAGCAGCTGCAGGATGCCCTGCTGCGACTGGTTGGCGAGCGCCAGCGCCGAAACAGCGATCGACTGACGGGTCGACAGCGCCTGGCTGTTTGCAGCTTCCTCGTTCGAAGTCAGCAAGCGTCAGGTTCGATGCGCCGGTCTGCAGAACGTTGATCAGGCTCTTCGAGAAGTCCTGACGGATCTGAACCACCGAGAGGTTCGAACCGAACGCCGAAGCCTGCGAACGCAGCGTGGTGCTGGCAGTGTTGAGCGAGTCGATGATCGAGTTGGTCGACGCGTTATCAATAAAGTGCGTGCCCTTCGCCAGCTTGTTCAGACCCAGGCCTTCTGGCCCGAAGCTGACGCCCGAGATGCTGATGTTGGACTTGCCGGTTTCGTTGAACACCAGCTTCAGCGTGTCGCCGTTGAGCAGATTGACACCGTTGTACGACGCATCCTGCGCGGTGGTGACGATCTGCTGGATAACCTGGTTGTACTGATCGACCAGGCTGGCGCGGGTGTTCTGCGAGTTCGCATCAGCAACTGCGAGCGTCTGCGGTGATACCAGCGTACATGCCGGTTGACGCAGTAGTTGCCGAGCCACCGAACGCACCGATGCTCTGCGAGGCGTGGTCGTTGACCGTGGTGAAGGTCAGCTTGCCGGCCTTGTCGATCGAGGCCTGCATGAAGTTCTTCGCCAGTTCGACGTTCAACGCGTCGAGCGTGTTGATCTTACCGTTGCCCACGCCAAAGGTAATGTCGAGCGCCTGGCCGCCTTCCAGCTTTGCAATGGTCAGGTTCTGGCCATCGAACGTGTTGGTTGCCGCTTTCGTACCAGCAGACAGGCCGATTTTGGCGAGAACAGAACCGGCAAGGACCACGTCAGACATATCATCTGCGCCGGTGATCACGATATGGTCCGTATCGAAGGCTACTGTCGCCGAACCGCCGATAGCCGTCTTGATCACACCCATGAGGTCTGTGACGCTGGCGGTCTTGGCCGCACCGTCATTGTACGCAAGGTTGACGGTGACGTTGCCAGCTGCGTCGTGATGCTCGCCGAGGTCGTACCGGTGCCCGCTGCGAAGGTGATGGTCTTGCCGTTCACCGTCAGGGTATCGCCAGCAGAAACTGCCGACGTCAGGGCCGAAAGCGCAACCGTATCGGCAGTCATACCGGCAGCAGTGACACCGGTGACGGCAAGCTTCCTTGTTCGCCTTGCCAACAAGGTTGTTGGCGGTAGCACCAGCGATGGCAGCTGAAGTGACCGACGACTTCTCGTAACCAGCCGGGGTCTGCAGCGCCTGGTTGGCGATCGACTTCGCCGAGTATCAACCAGCTTCTGCAGCGAGGTGATGCCGGTGTTGGCAGCCTGGATGATCTGCACGCCGTTGCTGATGCCGTCCAGCAGGTTGTTGATGTCGCTGGAGCGAGCTTCGAGCGAAGCCGCCGTGAAGAAGTTGGTGGGGTTGTCGAGCGCCGAGTTGACCTTGTTACCGGTCGCGAGGCGGCCCTGGGTCCGGCTAAGCAGTTCTGCGGTCGACTGGAGCGAGAGCAGGTTCTGACGGACGGAGGACGTAAGCGTAATATCAGCCATGATGAAATACCTTCCTGGTATCAAAATTGATGACCTTATAGGCCACAACCTCAGGGTGCCTCACCATTTGATAACAAACGGTAAATATTTCCGCTGAGGTTGCATTCGCACACCTACAGGGTGAGACGCCTTGTTAAGTCTGGCGCACCAAGCCCCGGCTTTCTCTCTCGAATTGAACCTGCCATTCCCCCTGACAAAGTCCCTTTGCCAGCTGATCCACCACCGCATGCGGGCTGCGAAAACACGGCCCGCGCCTGACTTTGCACAAACGAAAAACGGCGGGGTTTCCCCCGCCGTTCTTTCGTTCGTTAAAGCGTTTTGCGCGATTAGCGCAGCAGCTGCAGGATGCCCTGCTGCGACTGGTTGGCGAGCGCCAGCGC
Source organism: uncultured Alphaproteobacteria bacterium (assembly GCA_963717905.1). Classification (GTDB taxonomy): domain Bacteria; phylum Pseudomonadota; class Alphaproteobacteria; order Rhizobiales; family Xanthobacteraceae; genus Tardiphaga. The sequence goes on along the minus strand of CAVQXM010000005.1, from coordinate 47,405 downwards.
CGAGACGGCGATCGACTGACGGGTCGACAGCGCCTGGCTGTTGGCAGCTTCCTCGTTCGAGTCAGCAAGCGTCAGGTTCGACGCGCCGGTCTGCAGAACGTTGATCAGGCTCTTCGAGAAGTCCTGACGGATCTGAACCACCGAGAGGTTCGAGCCGAAAGCCGAAGCCTGCGAACGCAGCGTGGTGCTTGCGATGTTCAGGGCATCGATGATCTTGTTCGTGCCTGCGTTGTCAACGAAATCCTCGCCCTTCGTCAGCTTGTACAGACCCAGGCCTTCTGGCCCGAAGCTGACGCCCGAGATGCTGATGCTGGACTTGCCGGTTTCGTTGAACACCAGCTTCAGCGTGTCGCCGTTGAGCAGGTTGACACCGTTGAACGACGCATCCTGCGCGGTGGTGACGATCTGCTGGATAACCTGGTTGTACTGATCGACCAGGCTGGCGCGGGTGTTCTGCGAGTTCGCATCAGCAACTGCTGCGTCTGCGGTGATACCAGCGTACATGCCGGTTGACGCAGTGGTTGCCGAGCCACCGAACGCACCGATGCTCTGCGAGGCGTGGTCGTTGACCGTGGTGAAGGTCAGCTTGCCGGCCTTGTCGATCGAGGCCTGCATGAAGTTCTTCGCCAGCTCAATGTTCAGCGTCATCGAGCGTGTTGACTCGCCGCCCGTACCGAGCGTGATGTCGAGCGCCTGCGCCGCCTTCCAGCGCTGCAATGGTCAGGTTCTGGCCATCGAACGTGTTGGTGGCCGCTGTGCGTACCGGCTGCGAGGCCGAGCTTGCCGAGAGCCGCACCACCGAGCTTGATGTCCGACGTCATCGTCCGCACCAGTCAACACGATCATCGTCCGCTATCGAACGGCTGCTGGTCGCCGTGTCACCGAGGAGCCGTCTGATCGCCTCCATAAGGTCGTCGACGCTGGCGGTCGGGACGTACCGTCGTGTTGTACAGCAGGTTGACGGTGACGTCGCCGATGCAGCAGTGATAATCGCCTGCGGTTTCGGACCGCGCTGCCAGCTGCGAACGTGATGGTCTTGCCGTTCACCGTCGATCATCGCCATTAGCAGCAAACTGCCGACGTCAGGGCCGAAAGCGCAACCGTCCTGCAGTCCTACCGGCAGCAGTGATCGCCGTACCGGTGACCGTGGCTTCCGTGTTCGCCTTGCCGACGAGGTTGTTGGCGGTTGCGCCTGCGATGGCAGCGAAGTGACCGACGACTTCTCGTAACCCGACGGCGTCTGCAGCGCCTGGTTGGCGATCGACTTTGCCGATGTCGACCAGCTTCTGCAGCGAGGTGATGCCGGTGTTGGCAGCCTGGATGATCTGCACGCCGTTGCTGATGCCGTCCAGCAGGTTGTTGATGTCGCTGGAGCGAGCTTCGAGCGAAGCAGCCGTGAAGAAGTTGGTGGGGTTGTCGAGCGCCGAGTTGACCTTGTTACCGGTCGCGAGGCGGCCCTGGGTCCGGCTAAGCAGTTCTGCGGTCGACTGGAGCGAGAGCAGGTTCTGACGGACGGAGGACGTGAGCGTAATATCAGCCATTTTTGTCTACCTTACTGGTAAGATATGAAGTGGTCTTCGAGACCACGGCTGATAACTGAAACGTCGCCCCCTAATGAAAGGTAAATGGATCTTTGCCGTTACCTTTGCACGCGATGATAGGTCAATCAGCTATCTCGATAGCCAGATTTATGTCGTTTTTGTAAAACCAAAGCTTATCAGCGACTTAGTAAAAACAGCGCCACACCCTTAGAATTCAAGACGTTTTCGCACTCAACCTAAGAATGCCGAAACTGGCTTTCACGTTTCGTTAAGCATAGATCATTTGGGCCGCTATTAATTTACCGATCGGGCCGCATGCACCCTTCATCCACAAGGTCGGAAGCTCGCGCAGCGAGCTCGACCCAGGAGCTGATCGTCGGAAAAAGATCTCACGCCGGGTGGACCAATCTCACGCGGAGGTGGAACTGATGGCCCGTTGCGCCGTTGTCCCCGCATCAATTCAGGGAGATGGCGATATGGATATGGATCGGATCACAGGGGCAGCAAAGGACGTCGCCGGCAAGGTGGAAGGCGCCATCGGCGAGGCAACCGGCGATGCCGAGACGAAGGCGTCAGGTCGCGCTCGGGAAGCAGCTGGAAGCGCGCAGAATGTCTTCGGCCAGGCGAAGGATGCAGTGCGCGATGCAGGGGATGCGGCCGCCAGGTTCGCCAAGGACACGCTCAATGGCGATGGAACTCAGGCGATCAGCAGCCAAGTGAAGGAAAACCCGATTGGCTCGCTGTTGGTCGCAGGCGGGATTGGTTTCGCTCTCGCGATGTTAATGTCGCGGCCGACGCGTCGGCATTCGCGCTGGCGGTAAGCCGCACAAATTGTTACGCAGAACGGAGCCGCAAGGCTCCGTTCTTTTTTGCACGGAGTCGTCGCGTGTTTGGAGTCGTCGCGTTGTATCGCACGCGGAATTGTTACCAGCTGAAGAACCGCTGGAACCAGGCGCCGCGCCCGAGGTCCGCTGATGGCCGCGGCAGCTCGCGCATCCGCAACTGACGCGGATCTTGCGCCAGACCTGGTCGTGTCGCATCCGCGCTCACCGCGCGCGATTTCTTTTGCTTGGCCGTCGGCGCGGCTGCTGATTTCGCCGCCGACGGGTCGTTGGTCTTGGGCGCAATGACAATCAGAGGCTCGCCGCGAGCGGGCTCCAGCCCGATCGGACGGCGTGGCCATGCGAAATCATCCGCGCGGCCGGGCGCGGCGGCAAGCGCCTCGCCCTTCACCAGTACGCGCGACGCCTGAGGATCGCCGGTCAGCTGTTTCGCGTTTGCGCCACCGAGCAACTGCTCCGGCTGCAAGGCCATCGCCACCAGCGGCACCACCGGGCCAACCAACGGCCGTGGCGGCGGCGCGCCCGGTTCACTGCTGACATCCGGCGCTGTTGGCACTGCAGGAATCAGGATCGGCCCGACCTGGTTGCCCATCAGCCGTGCGATTTCGCGCTCGACGTAATGCGCCAATTTACGCGCGCCGGCGCGGGTGAAATACACACCGTCATAGGATCGCAACCGTCTGATCTGGCCATCGAGATCAGGCCCCTGCTGGATGTAACGGCCGCTCTCATCGACGAAGCCGTCCCATACATCGACGTAAGTCACACCGTGCTTGCCGGCGCTGTCGCGGTACAGGGCGTTGAGATACTGCATGTCCGAGGTCGACTTGGTGCCGCGCACGGACGGCAGCCCGACCCAGACCACCGGCACGCCGGTCGCTTTCAGCGCCGCAATCGTTTCCTCGATCTTGCGCGCATAAAGTTCGTCCCACTGCGGTTCACGAAACTCGATCTGCCCGCTTGCGCGCGCGCCGCGCTCCGGCGCAATGATCGAGGGCGGATCGGCCAATTCCGGATCATCCTCCGCTGGCGTTTCGCCGGGCTTGACCGGCGCCCTGCTGCGGCCCGCCGGCGTGCCCTGATCTGGGTTCCGGATTGCAAGCCGATCCTGCAGCCCCGCCATCATGACGATGACGTCCGGCCGTTCGCTCTGCAAAATTGTTTTCGCCGCGGCGGCCCAATCCGCCGGATCGCCCTTGGGTTGATAGCGCAGCAGTCCAGAGATCGTCTTGTGTTTGCGAACGATCCCGACATCGGGCACGTCGGCGAAGGCGTCTTCAAGGCCATAGGCGAGCCAGTCAGCCATGCCATCGCCCAACACCAGAATGCTGCGGGACGGCGCGGTGTCACGCTTCTCAGGGGCTGGCGCGCGGGAATAGTCCTCACGGCGTTTCGGGGCCTGCTGCTGCTCTTGATACGGCGTAAAGAAACGATCGCCGCCAAACCAGCCGCCACCGGACGGCGCGCGCTGCGGCCTGCGCTGCTGCGCTGAGTCATTGCCCCAGAAGAAGAATTGCGCCGATGCCGGGCCAACCACACCGACAAGCAGGGTCAACGCCAGCAGCAGGGCGGCGAAGGGTCTCCGCCGGCTCCATTGCGCAAGTGATGATCCCGACCGCTTCAGCATGTGCCTGACCGATAACTTGGCGACGCAGGTTCCGGATCAGCGGCCCTGCGGCTCTTCGCCTAATATAACGCAACTCTGGCGATTTTCGCCGTCCCCAATCGGCAATCGCCGCCAGAAAGATGGAAGACGGGTCGTTATTTCTTCCAGTATTTGAAATTCGGACGGGTAAACCGCACACCCTGATCCTTCGGCAGCCGAACCGCGTTGTAACCCGCCGCAAGACAGGCCTCGCGCTGCGGCATCATCTCTTCCGGGGCGCGCTCGGTCTCCCACCAGGAGGCGCGCTGCGCCGCGCGCGGCAGTGCATCGCCAATAATCTCTTCGATCTGATCGATCGTGAGGATAAATTCCGGCTTGGTCTGCGTCAGCAGATAATCACGCAGAAGATCATAGTTCGGCACGTCACGCCCTCAAACGCAGGTCAGAATTCAGCGCCGGCCCCCTCTTGGGAACCGGCGCTGAACCTATATCACCATTGCGCTATCGTTTTGCGCAGTTATTTGGCGAGGTAGCGTTCCATGTCCTTGCGCAACCCATCGCGCAGGTCCTCGCGCTGCATGCCGAATGCAATATTGGCGCGCAAGAAGCCGGGCTTGGAACCGCAATCGAGACGTTCGCCTTCGAACTCAAAGCCATAGAACGGCTGGGTTTCCGCAAGACGAATCATGGCGTCGGTCAGTTGAATTTCGTTGCCCGCGCCGCGTTCCTGCGTTTCTAAAATCTTGAAGATCTCCGGCTGCAGTACGTAACGGCCCGTGATCGACAGATTTGACGGCGCAGTTCCCTTTGGCGGCTTCTCCACCATGCCGCTCACACTGAACAGCTTGCCGTCGCGCTTGCCGACGCCGCAAACGCCGTAGTTATGCGTCATATCTGCCGGAACCTCCTCGACTGCGATCAGATTCGACTTCGCCGGAAGGTTTTCGGCGGCCTTGAGCATCTGGCTGAGGCAACCGGGCTTGCTGAGCACCAGTTCATCCGGCAGCAGAACCGCGAACGGATCGTTGCCAACGATATGCCGCGCACACCACACCGCGTGACCAAGGCCTAACGGCGCCTGCTGACGGGTGAAGCTCATCGCGCCGGCGTCCGGCTGAATTTGCGCCAGCTGCTCGATTTCCGCCGATTTGTTGCGCGTCCGCAAGGTTTCGTCGAGTTCGAACATCTTGTCGAAGTGATCCTCGATGACGCCCTTGTTGCGCCCTGTGACGAAGATAAAATGCTCGATTCCCGCTTCACGCGCTTCATCGACCACATATTGAATCAGCGGCCGATCGACGATCGTCAGCATCTCCTTCGGCATGGCTTTGGTCGCGGGCAATACGCGCGTTCCAAGGCCTGCGACCGGAAAGACAGCTTTACGAATTTTCATGATGACTACTTTGACCTAGAGGACACTGATGCCAGGAAGGCGAAAAATTGATGGTTCCATATGCAGCGAAGGAACGCGGCGGATGTGTGATCGCGCGAAGACACTGTGCACATCCTTTTGCGTGAAAAGGTAATTTCGCACTTAACGCCGCGACAAAGCAGCCAAAATTCCAGCATATCCCCTGCCGTTAAAGCAATCGAAACCATAACCGCCCTGTTGTTGCAGCAACAGAGAGGGTGACATATGCGAATGAAGAGGTTCCGACCGACAAAGGTAGACCTGCCCGGCAAAGTGCGGCAATCGCTGATCGGTGCGCTTCTGCTTGCCGCAAGCGCGCAGGTTGGCCATGCGCAGAATGCCCCTTTTAATATTCTCGATGCCTTGCGACCAGCGCCGCCAAGCGCAACCCCGGCCCCGCTGCCATGGACTGGCGAAGACGGAGCCTCTGGCCATCCGTTGATGACCGCTGCGGCCATTCGCCAATCCGCAGCCAACTTCCCGCAATGCGTCGCATCGATGTGGCCCGACGCCGCCAAACGCGGCGTTTCCGAGCAGAGCTTCGCCCGTTTCACCAGCGACCTGACGCCCGATCTGCGCATCATGGACCTGATGGATTCGCAGCCGGAATTCACCAAGGCGCCGTGGGAATACCTCGACATCCTCGTCAACGACAGACGCATGGCGCGCGGGCGCGAAATTCTGGCGCAGTACAAACGCGAGTTCGACGCCGCCGAGCAGAAGTATGGCGTCGACCGTTACGCTATCGCTTCGATCTGGGGCATCGAGTCAAATTACTCGACCATGATCGGCGACCGCAGCGTGTTGCGCTCCACCGCGACACTGGCCTGCGTTGGCCGCCGCCAGAGCTATTTCAAGGATGAATTCCTCACCGCGTTGGAGATCCTCCATCGCGGCGATCTTCGGCCCGAGCAATTGCGCGGCTCCTGGGCTGGCGCGTTCGGCCCGACGCAGTTCATGCCGACCGCCTTCAAGCGCTTTGCTGTGGACGCCGATGGCGATGGCCGCCGCGATGTCGTCGACAACGTCGCCGACCTGATTTTTTCGACCGCCAACAACCTCAAGAAGGATGGCTGGCAGTTCCGCCAGGCATGGGGCTATGAGATCGTGTTGCCGCAGGGCTTCGACTTCATGCTGTCAGGCCGCGCCAAGGCGATGACGCTGGCGCAGTGGCAGCAACTCGGCCTGCGCCGCGCCGACGGCAAGCCCTACCCTCACCCGAATGAGAAGGCCTATCTGATTGCACCGGCTGGCGCGAATGCGCCCGGTTTCCTGATGCTGCAGAATTTCCGCACCATCATGAAGTACAATCCGGCTGAAGCCTATGCGCTGGCGATTGGCCACTTCGCTGACAGGCTTCGTGGCGATCCGCCGTTCGTTCAGCCATGGCCACGGCATGAACGCGTGTTGTCGCGCAGCGAACGCCTCGAGTTGCAGCAACTGCTGGCGCAGCGTGGTTTCTATCGCGGCACGCCGGATGGCCAGATCGGCAGCCTGACCCGCGAAGCGCTGCGGGCGTTTCAGGTCTCTATCAACGCACCCGCCGACGGCTTTGCATCATCGGATATGCTGGACCAATTGCGGCGGCGGTGAAAACAGACACACGCCTTCGCGCACCTGCAGCGAAGGCGCTTTCTTGTGAGGTCATCGAGATGAGGCCTGCCCTCAACGCTGCAACCTGATGCCGACCGTCATGGTGGTCGACTGGGTGCTTGCGGTCGGGATGTTTGATTCAAGCCGGTCATGGCGGACCTGCGCCTTGATCTGCATATCGCGATTGAGGCGGTAGATCAGATCAGCTGACAGCGAATAGATCTGATCGTAGCGCGGGTTTTCCTGATAATCCTGCGTGCCATAGGTGAAGCGGCCAATCGCAGTCAGCCAACGACGGAAATCATGATTGACCGCCATGGTGTAGGTGCGGGTCAGCACCCCGGGCACGCCCGGCAGCGTGGTTTCATCAACGCGCGTATCGGCAAGCAGGCTAACCGTGGTGAGCGGCGACGCGGTCCAGACCAGCGATGCGCTGGTGAGAATACCCTTGAGATTGGCCAGCCGCGCGTCTGTATATTGCCGCGAGGTGTAACCCAGCGCGACTTCACCCGTCACAATGCGCGCCAATTCGAACGTCGTACCAGCCTTGATGTAACCGCCGATCGAATCCCGCAGATAGCCGGAACGATCGATCTTGACCTCGTGCGATCGCGTGTCGCCTTGAATTTCGCCGAATGGCCGCAAGCCTGGCAGAACTTCGTAGCTGACGCGGCCGATGCCGCCATATTGGCTGTAGTCACGGTCGTTATTGTTGGCCAGCGTACCGTCGGTCAGCCGCGAACTCTGGAAGGTGATGTTGTCCGCCGTGCCATCGAGCCGGAGACGAAGCCGGTTGAAATCCTGCTCGACGCCCACCGTCGTTCCGACCGAGCTGTACAGCGGATAGCGCTGCAGACCTGCCGTGAGGTTCGGGCTGCCGGGATTGTCCTGCCCGACGCCGAGGCGCAACGCGCCATTGACACGGGTGTCGCGTGTGACGTCGAGCCGGCCGTCGACGCGCCCGGTGAACTCGATGCGGTCGATTTCGACCGGCACGAAATTGACTTCTCCCGCTGCTGGCGGAAACGTCCGTCCGTAACCGGTGTAAGAGCCACGCAGATCAACAACGATAGCGTGCCGTGACCAATTGGTTGCGGCGAGCAGTTCGGGCGCGATGCGATAGAAGCTGCTGCCACGCTGAGTGGCGAAGCGACCAGGATTGGTGTCGAAGCCGCCGCCAATTTCGACGGCGGATTTCACGAGAAAGCTGCCGACGCGAAACCCGACCGGACCGAACGGATCGTAATCAATCGGCAGACGGCGGCGAGCGGGTTGGCCAGGCACCGAGCCGGTGATAGCTGGCGCAACGCGCTCGCGGTTCGCCCCATATGTCGGCGACGTCGCCAAACGCGGCGCACGCACGTTCGGATCGATTCGCGACAGTTGCTCCTGGGTCAACGGTGGCTTTTCGCCGGGGTAGCGTTTCCGGGCGGGCTTCTTCCGATTCAGCGCATCAAACGCAATGTCGGACGTTCCACGAACGATATCGCCGTCGAAAATTCCGGTGCTGGAACTGCGCACAGGCGGCGACAAATTGTTCCGCACGCCAGGCCGCGCATTCGGATCGACCGGACGCAGCACCCGATCCTGCTCGGTGGTGAGCGCGCCCGGAAAGGGATTCAACATATCAGGGGTCAAGGCCTGACTGCGCGCCGCGTGCGTGGATAGCCCAACGCTCGCGACCGAGGCCATGAGGGCCAGCAGCACGCGCCGATGTCGGGAGCATACCCGAGGTCCTGCGGCTGGAGCCGACATCACAATCAAACGACCTCAACGTTTCATCACACGCCCCAGCTCGAACGAGCGCGCGACCGCCTCGGAACCGGGTATGGTTAATAGATCTAGAACGGAGATGGTTAACGCTCCGTTGCCATCGCCGTCAGCGTTTCACATCCGCAGGCTCGCCGTGCTAAGAGAGCCAGAACTCTGGCTATCGACCTACCTTTTGCGCCTGTTACAGAGTGGGGCGGAGCCCATACGCAACGACCGGACCGGTAATGACTGATCAATCCCACCCAGCAATCACGTCAGCCCTTCGCACCCTCGACGCCGAGGCGGGCGGTATTGCAGCCTTGGCCGCAGCGCTGCAGAGCGATCTCGCGCCAGGCTTCACCGCGGCCGTCGAGTTGATCATCGCGGCCAAAGGACGGCTGATTGTGACCGGGCTCGGCAAGTCAGGCCACATTGGCCGCAAGATCGCTGCGACTTTTGCCTCGACCGGCACGCCGGCTTTCTTCGTTCATGCCGCCGAGGCAAGCCATGGCGACCTCGGCATGATTACAGCCGATGACGTCATTCTCGCGCTGTCATGGTCTGGCGAGCAGCCCGAGATGCGCAATCTCGTCACCTACGGCAAGCGCTTCCGCATTCCGATCATCGCCATGTCCGCCAACCCGGAATCGACATTGAGCCAAGCGGCTGATGTCGCGCTGACGCTGCCGAAAACCCGCGAGGCTTGCCCGCACAATCTTGCGCCGACCACATCGTCGCTGATGATGCTCGCGCTCGGCGACGCCCTCGCGATTGCGCTACTGGAAGGCCGCGGTTTCAGCCCGACTGATTTCAGTGTGCTGCATCCGGGCGGCAAGCTTGGCGCGATGCTGAAATACGTCCGCGAGCTGATGCACGGCGGCGACGCCATTCCGCTGCGGCCTGCAGGCACGCCAATGTCCGACGCGCTGGTGGAAATGTCGGCGAAGGGGTTCGGCTGCGTCGGCGTTGTCGATGCGCAGGGCGCATTGATCGGCATCGTCACCGACGGCGACCTTCGCCGCAACATGCGGTCGGACCTGATGACCGTCGCGGTGGATGACGTCATGACCCGTCAGCCCAAGACAATCAGCCGTGATCTGCTGGCAAGCCAGGTGCTGGAACTGCTGAACTCGTCGAAGATCACGGCGGTGTTCGTCACCGACGCCGCGCGGCAGCCGATCGGCATCGTGCATCTGCACGACCTGCTGCGCGCCGGCGTGGCCTGATCAGGCAGCCTCGACCGTCAAGCTCGCCCCGTCGGCCTTGGTCACCCGCACGTGCTGACCCGCCTCAAGGTTCGGCCCGGCGACACGCCAGACGGTGTCGTCGATCTTGATCGTGCCCCATCCGTCGATGATCGAGGTCTCCAAGGTGGCAACCCGCCCGACCAACCCCTGCGATCGCTTGTTCAGGAACTGGTTCGAGGCGTCCGGGTGCTGCTTTCTGGTGATGCGGCGACCGATCAGAACCGCAAGCGTCGCTGCGATCGCAAACAGCAGCCCCTGGGTTTGCCAGCTGAGGTCGATCGCCAGCGCGATGAGCCCGACCACGAAGGCCGCCGCGCCGAACCAGATCAGGAATACGCCCGGCGCTGTCAATTCGAGCGCCATCAGCACCGCCGCCAGAATGAACCAGTTCCAAACGCCGAGTTGAGCGAAGAAGTCAGCCATGACGGCCTCCTCAGCGTTGTGGAGTGACCGGCCCCGTCGGTGACACCGAGCTGCGTGGCACGGTTGCGCTGCCGCCTTCCGTGAAGGTCGCCTTGGCGATCTCGCCGATCCCGGCCAGCGACGACAGCATAGTCGTCGCTTCGATCGGCAGCATGATCACCTTCTGGTTCGGCGAACCGACCAGCTGGCCAAACGCCTTGATGTATTTTTCGGCGATGAAGTAATTCAGCGAGGCAACGTCGCCCTTGGCGATGGCGTCACTGACCATCTGCGTCGCCCGTGCCTCGGCCTCAGCGGAACGCTCGCGCGCCTCGGCGTCACGGAAGGCTGCCTCGCGGCGACCCTCAGCCTGCAGGATCTGCGACTGCTTGGCGCCCTCGGCGCGCAGGATTTCAGACTGGCGCTGGCCTTCGGCCTGGAGGATCTCGGCGCGCTTGACGCGCTCGGCCTTCATCTGCCGGCCCATCGCCTCGACCAGATCGGCCGGCGGCGCAATGTCCTTGATCTCAATACGGTTGACCTTGATGCCCCAGGGCGCGACCGCGGCGTCAACGACGCGCAGCAGGCGCTCGTTGATCTCGTCACGATGCGACAGCACGGCGTCGAGGTCCATCGATCCCATCACCGAGCGGATGTTGGTCATCGTCAAAACAACGACCGCATGATTGAGCTCGGCGACTTCGTAGCTCGCCTTGGCGGCGTCGAACACTTGATAGAACGTGACGCCATCGACCGTGACGGTGGCGTTGTCGCGCGTGATCACCTCCTGCTCGGGAATGTTGATCACCTGCTCCATCATGTTCACCTTGCGCCCGACCCGATCAAAGTAGGGCACAATCAGGTTCAACCCCGGCGACAGGGTGCGGGTGAACTTTCCGAACCTCTCGATTGTCCAGTCAAACCCCTGCGGAACGGTCTTCACGCCCGCGAGCAGCGTCACGATGATCAGGAATACGACTGCAATGACGAATATATCGAAACCGGACATTACCCGTTCTCCCTTGAATCCCGTGAGCGGCTGCTCGGTGGAGCAGCACTATTGCACTGGCGACATCAGGTCGCCACGCGTGATTGTACGTTCACTTGGCAGGTAATAACGAATGATAACTTAGTCAGGCCGGTTGGAAAGCGTCAAACGTGGTCATGCCGAGGCGTTCAGCCTCAACCGTTCAGACCCAGCCCTGCAGCTCCCGCTGGATCATTTTCCCGAGCGCAGCCATGCCGACATCACTCTCGTTCAGGCAGGGAATGGCGGAAAACTCTTCGCCACCGGCGTGCTTGAAGATCTCGCAGTTTTCCACGGCGATCTCTTCGAGCGTCTCGAGGCAATCAGCCGCAAAGCCCGGCGTCACGACAGCAATCCGCCGCACGCCATCCTTCGCCAATTGCCCGATTGTGATGTCGGTATACGGTTGCAACCACTCATCATTTCCGAAGCGCGACTGGAACGTCAGCATGAATTGCTGGCTGTCGAGGCCAAGGCGCTGGCGCAACAAGTCTGCCGTCACCTCGCACTGCTGGCGATAGGGATCGCCGCGGTCGACGTATTTCTTCGGCATGCCGTGAAACGAGGCGATGATCTTTTCGGGCTTGAACGACAGCGTCGCCAGATGCTGCTCAATGGACACCGCGAGGGCTTCGATATGATCCGGGTCGTCGTAATAGGGCGGCGTAACCCGCAGGGTCGGCTGCGCCCGCATCGTCGTCAGCACCCGGAAGGCTTCGTCACAGACCGTCGCCGAGGTCGCCGCCGAATATTGCGGATAGAGCGGCACCACGAGAATGCGCTCGCAGCCATAGAGCGCCAGGGCCTTGATCCGCGAATCCATCGACGGATTTCCGTAGCGCATGGCCCAATCGACCACGACGTTGGGGAACGCCGCGAGATCAGCCGCCAGCTTGCCGGCCTGATTGCGCGTGATGGTTTTAAGCGGCGACTCGTTGCGCTCCATGTTCCAGATCGTCAGATAGTCTTTCGCCTTGGTCTTCGGCCGCTTGCGCAGGATGATGCCATTGAGGATCAGTTTCCACACCAGCCCCTGATTTTCGATCACCCGGATGTCTGAAAGAAATTCCTTCAGGTAGACCCGCACGCCCTCGGCGTCGGCTGTGTCGGGGGTGCCAAGATTGACGAGCAGAACGCCGACGCGCGGCAATTGCGCGCGAATCTCGGGGGCTGCGGCTGGGAGAATGTCGGTCATGGTCATGATAGCGCAAGGCTTCCCGCGTCGTGCCGGACTTGTCAAGCCAGCGATTGATCCGGTTTGTGGAGGGCTAAAAACAGGTCACGCGCTCGGCTGACATATAGCCAAGCAACAGCCCCGCGCCAAACAACAGCACGAGTGCCGCCGCGCCGACCTCAAACCCGCGCACCAGCAGCGCGCCATTACCGCCCGCACCACCGCCGAGTTCGAACCGCGACGTTCTTGGCAGTCACGGCGAATACGGCGATCGCGGCAACGGTGATCGCAGTTCCAAGCCCCATCAGGAACGTGGCGGCGACACCGGCCCAGAACATGCCCTGCGCCAGCGCAAACACCAGCACCAGGATCGCGCCGGAACAGGGCCGCAGCCCGACAGCAATGATGGCGCTCAGGCCCCGCGTCCAACCGCCCGGCCCCGCCAGTTGATCCGGCGTCGGCCCGTGCGAATGGCCGCAGTGCTCATCATGGACATGACCATGCGCGCCGTGCGCCGGGTTGTGACCATGCGGGTGGTCGTGATGATGGGCGTGGTCGTGATGGGCGTGCGCTGCGTGGTGATGCTGATGCTCATCATGGCCATGATCATGGTGAGCATGGCCCGCACCCGACGTCGCCAGCACGGGCGTCAGGGCGTCGCCGCGGCTCTGCCGAAACGTGCGCAGAAAGCCTGCGCCCTTGCTCCACAGCAGTCGCGCGCCAAGCAGCGCGATCAGGCCATAGCTGACGATCTCGATGACGCGTTCGGTGCTGCACATGGTCTGCGCGGTGACGTTGAGCAGCCACGCGCCAATCGTGACGATCACCACCGCGACCAACGCCTGCAGCATGGCCGAAACGAACGCCAGAACGATGCCGCGACGCGCGGTCTCGCCATTGGCGATCACATAGGACGAAATCACGGCCTTGCCGTGCCCCGGCCCGGCGGCATGGAAAACGCCATAGCCGAATGAAATCGCCAGCAACGTCCACACAGCGCTGCCGTCAGATTTGGCGGCCTTCACCGTTGCGGAAATCTGCCGATAGAATTGCGACTGCTTGTCCAGGATCCAGCCGATGACGCCGCTTGCCTTTGGCTCGGGCGCGGCGCGCGGCGCGCCAAACGGATTCTGCGCCAACACCTGGTGCCACAGGCCATCCACTAACAGTACGGCGGCCACGGCCAAGACACAGGCGACCGCAAAGCGGCTCGCCTCGCGCGAATCCATCCCCCTCATGGACAAGACACCTCAACCTTGCTGGCAAACTGTTCGCCCATATCCTCGAACTCGTTGCCCGTATCGCTGCCCTGAGCCATAGCGGGCTTCTCGGTCCGTGGCCCCTTCACGTCGAGCGCGCAGCCGACGGGCGCATCAACAAGCACAAAGGGATCTTTCTTGCGCAACGTGAAGTCGACGAAGAACGACGCGTCGAAAACCTCGATCGTCAGCTTGCGCGCCTTGATCGGCGCTTTCAGCGGCAACAGGAAATGCAGCACCAGCGAACCATCCTTGTATTCGAGATGATAGTCGGTCGGTGTGACGAAATCCTGACTGCGGCCTGACGTACTGGCGAAGGTGAAGAAGTCATACTCCTTCAGCGACTCAATATTGATCTTGGCGAGCGGCGACAATTCCTCGCGGGTGTAGACGCCCTTGCTCGCTGAATCGATGCCTTGCAGCGCGTAGCTCGAGAACATCTCGTCGAACGTCCAGGTGTGACGCACGCCGGTGATGGAGCCATCCGGCGCATAAACCAACGCGCTGGCGGATGTCACCCAGACGTGCGGGTGCGCCAGCGCCGGACCTGCGGCGAAGCTGGCCAGCACCACAATCGCCGCAGCGATCCATCGCCGAATTCGGGATGCGACAGGCGTCATGTTATGCTGCAGCCTCTGTCTCTTCGAGCAGCCCCCGGCGGCGCAGCAGCGCATCCGGCTCCGGCGCACGGCCACGGAACGCAATATATGCCTGCTCCGGATCGACCGACCCGCCGGTCGAATAGATGTCGTCATGCAGGCGCTTGGCGACCTCGGGCGAAAAAATATCACCGGCCTCTTCGAACGCACCGAAGGCGTCAGCGTCCATCACCTCGGACCACATGTAGCTGTAATAGCCCGCAGCATAATGGCTGCCCGAGAAGATGTGCCCGAACTGCGTCGGGCGATGGCGCAAGGCGATCTCGCGCGGCATGCCGATTTTCTCCAGCTCCTTCGCCTCAAAGGCGGCGACATCCTGTGCGCTGGCTGCCGGCTGCGAGTGAAACTCGAGATCAAGTAGCGCCGACGAAACAAACTCGACCGTCGCAAAGCTCTGGCCGAACTTGCGCGCGGCGAGGAAGCGTTGCAGCAGCTCGTCCGGCAGCGGCTCGCCGGTTTCGAAGTGGCGCGCGAAGGTTTGCAGCACCTGCGGCTGCTCCTGCCAATGCTCATAGAGCTGCGACGGCAACTCCACGAAGTCGGTGAAGACGCTCGTTCCGGAAATCGAGGGATATGTGACGTTGGACAAAATGCCGTGCAGGCCATGACCGAACTCATGGAACAGCGTGCGCGCCTCGTCCGGCGACAACAGGGTCGGCTGCCCCTCCGCACCCTTGGCGAAGTTCATCACGTTGATGATCAGCGGCGTCACGTCGCCATCGAGCTTCTGCTGCTTGCGCAGCGACGTCATCCAGGCGCCGGAGCGTTTTGACGGTCGGGCAAAGTAATCGCCGTAGAACAGCGCCTTGTGCATGCCGTCGGCGTCGCTGACATCCCACACGCGGACGTCGGACTGCCAGACCGGGATATCCTTGCGTTCGGTAAAATTCAGGCCGAACAGCCGGTGCGCCGTGTCAAACGACGCGGCGATCATGCTGTCGAGCGTGAGGTAGGGTTTGATCGCAGCGTCATCGAAATTGGCGCGGCGTTGCCGCAGCTTTTCAGCGTAGTAGCGCCAGTCCCAAGCTTCGAGCGCGAAGTTGCCGCCCTCTTCGGTGATCAATTCCTGCAAGGCGTCGCGGTCAGCCATGGCACGGGCGCGGGCGGGCTCCCAGACACGTTCAAGCAAGCCGCGAACAGCTTCCGGCGTCTTCGCCATGGAGTCTTCAAGCGAGTACGCCGCATAGGTCGGATAGCCGAGCAGCTTGGCGGATTCCTCGCGCAGCTGAAGGATTTCGCCGATGACGGCATTATTGTCATTGGCGTCACCGTTGCTGCCGCGCGCGATGAAGGCCTTGTAGACCTTCTCGCGCAGATCGCGCCGCGCCGAGGTCTGCAGGAACGGCTCGGTCGAGGACCGCGACAGCGTGACAACCGCCTTGCCCGGCAGTCCGCAGGCTTCGCCCGCCGCCTTCGCCGCAGAAATGAACGAGGCTGACAGCCCGTCATAATCCTGGTCGGACAATTCCAGCCGCCAGGCCTGCTCATCGCCCAGCAGGTTATGGCTGAATTTCGTATTGAGCTCGGCGATCCGCTCGTTGATCTCGGACATCCGCGCCTTGCCGGCATCCGACAGCGCCGCGCCTGACCGGCGGAAGCTGACATAGGTGCGCTCAAGCAGGCGGGCCTGCTCGTCGGTCAACCCAAGGGTCGCACGCCGGGCGTACAGATCCGCCGTGCGGGCGTATAGCACCGCATTCATCGCGATCGGATTCCAGTGCCGCGCCATCTGCTGCGACACTTCGGTGTCAATCGCCAGCAGCTCCGGGTTTGAATGCGCGGAGACGAGGCCGTAAAATACCATTGCGACGCGGCTCAGCAGCCGTCCGGCGCGCTCCATCGCTGCAATCGTGTTGGCGAAATCGGGTTCAGTTGGATCGGCGACAATGGCGGCGATCTCGGCGTTGTGGTCGGCAAAGGCCTGCGCGAAGGCTGGCAGGAAGTGCTCGGGACGGATTTCCGCGAACGGCGGGGTCTCAAGCGGCGTCGCATAGGCCTGCAGCAAGGGGTTTTGACTGGGGTCGGAGCTGACCTGCGTAACGTCTGACATCCTGAATCCTGAACCGTAACTGACTGTTGCGACAACATATAGCACGCGATCTGGCTTTTTTAACGTCCATTAACGCTTGCTGTCTGCAGCGTTTTCGGGGAGATTGCAGCCCTCACAAGGATCCGAGCTAATGTCGTCGCAACCGTCTTCAACCCCGTCCCGCAAGATCGCTTGGCCAAGCGTGATCACTGTGATCAGCGCCGCTATCCTGATCGCTACCGAAGTTTTCGGAGCAGCGTTCGCGGGCGGCTGGGCGTTCGGCATCCTGTTCGGCCTGAGCGAGATGTGGTCGCACATCCTCCAGGGCACACTCTTCCTGATCGGTGTCTATGTCATGGCCCGCTTCGTGCGCCGCGCCGCCAAGATCGAGCCGTTCACCCACCGCGGCTAGGCCAGGCCGGAGACATATTTCGGCAGCATTGGCGTCACCGTCTGGTCACGCTTCCAGCCTCAGCTTCCAGCCTCAACGGGCAGCCCGGAACGTCGAGCAATCGTTGCTCCTTCCGGGCTCCGCGAGCTGCCAACAAATAATTTGCCAACTTGCAAAATAACCATTGCGAACCGGGGTTAAACGACTTATCTCCGGTCTTGCCCAATTTCGCACGTGCCTGTGGTCGTGTGTCGGTCGGTGGGTATCCGGACAAGAGGCCGGACAGCCGCCAAGGTCAACTAAGCCCATGTCTTCCTCGGAAGACCGCATCTCTCTCAAGAGGTGTGCGAGGTCCCCGCAAGGGAATTTCGAAGAGGACTTTTTGATCTTGCAACCGTGACTGACAGCCGGAGGCGAACCGGCGCACCCCGCTCTCAACCGGGGGACGCGACTTAAAGCAACGACGGAGCGGGCTTTTTTGGTCTCTGCTGACTCTCCACAGGTCAGCGCGATTACCGAAGAGGCTTGTCCTTCATTGCCAGGCGTGCGGACCGGTATTCCCGATCCAATCCACGGCAGCACATCGATCTGAGTTTGCTTGCTTTGCCGCGCCTCCATCGCGCGACGAAGTCAGAGCACTCGGCTCGTCAGTCTATTTGAACGCTGCCCCGTCGCTGGGAGCGTTTGGAGGGTGCTATGACCGAACGTATTCAGGAATTTCTTCGCAACCGCCGCTCCGAAGGTCTGGATGTCGAGCCGTGCCTGGTTGTCGACCTCGAGGTCGTTCGCGACAACTATCAGTCATTCTCCAAGGCCCTTCCGGACAGCCGCGTGTTCTACGCCGTCAAGGCCAACCCTGCGCCGGAAGTGCTGAAGCTGCTGGCTTCGATGGGCTCGTGCTTCGACTGCGCGACCACGTTCGAAATCCAGATGGCGCTCGATGCTGGCGCAACGCCGGACCGCATCTCCTATGGCAACACCATCAAGAAGGAGCGTGATATCGCGCGCGCCTTCGAGCTGGGCATCCGCCTGTTCTCGGTGGACTGCGTTGCTGAAGTCGAGAAGGTCGCACGCGTGGCTCCGGGCTCGAAGGTGTTCTGCCGTATCCTCTACGATTGCGCCGGCGCCGAGTGGCCGCTGTCGCGCAAGTTCGGTTGCGATCCGGAGATGGCCGTCGACGTGCTGGACGCCGCAAAGCGTCTCGGCCTCGAGCCCTATGGCATCTCGTTCCACGTTGGCTCGCAGCAGCGCAAGGTGAAGGCATGGGATCGCGCGCTGTCGATGGCGGCGCAGGTATTCCGTGACTGCGCCGAGCGTGGCATCAACCTCTCCATGGTCAACATGGGTGGCGGCTTCCCGACGAAGTATCTGAAGGAAGTGCCTGCAGTCATGCAGTACGGCCGCGCAATCTTCCGCGCGCTCCGCAAGCATTTCGGCAACGCCATCCCGGAAACGATCATCGAGCCAGGCCGCGGCATGGTCGGCAACGCCGGCATCATCGAAACCGAAGTCGTTCTGATCTCGAAGAAGAGCGACGAGGACGAAGTGCGTTGGGTCTACCTCGACATCGGCAAGTTCGGCGGTCTCGCCGAGACGATGGATGAGTCGATCCGTTACGCCATCCGTTCGCGCCACGATGGTGACGAGGCGACGCCGTGCATCCTCGCAGGGCCAACCTGCAACTCGGCTGACGTGCTGTATGAAAAGGCGCCCTATGCGCTGCCCGTTTCGCTCGAGATCGGCGACAAGCTGCTGATCGAAGGCACCGGCGCGTATACGTCGACCTACTCGGCAGTTGCGTTCAACGGCTTCCCGCCGCTGCGCACCTTCCACATCTAAACAGCGCGCCAGCGCATCAACATCAGGAGCCGGTGAACCGGCTCCCCCACAATGATCGGGAACTATCGTCACGTCGAAGCTTTGCGAGCCCAGGTTCGCGAAAGCCTTGCGCGATGACGGCCATGAGCACGCCAGCGCCGCACGATGCGCCTGGGTGCGAAAGGACATGTTGATGAACGAGACCAAGCTTCAGCAGATCGCATCGCATGGCGCTGGCTTCACCATTCGTGAAGAGCGCGCACATGATGTGCCGGCACGCGAACAGTTGCTCGATGCTTGCTTTGGTACGACCCGCAATGCGCGCACCTGCCAACGCCTGCGTGACGGCCGCGTGCCGGCGCGCGGCCTCGCCTTCTCGGCGATCCATCAGGGTCGCCTGGTTGGCACTGTCCGGCTGTGGAACGTACTTGCGGGCGATCGGCGCGCGCTCGTGCTGGGTCCGCTGGCGGTTGCCACTGAATGTCGCGCGCTCGGCGTTGGCGCCGCGCTGATGAACCATGCCATCGCACTGGCGAAGGCGCAGGGCCATGGCGCAATCATTCTGCTCGGCGATGCGCCCTATTACGCGCGCTTCGGTTTCAGCCGCAGCAATATGGCTGACCTGACGCTGCCCGGCCCGTTCGAGCCGGAGCGGCTGCTCAGCCTTGAGTTTCGCAGCGGCGCCCTTGCCGGCGCGGCTGGCCAGATTATCGCGACCGGACACATGGCGGCGCGGAAAACCCGCCGTGCGCAGTATCGCTCGCTGGCGCAAGCGGCCTGATACCAGGGCGCGCCAGACACACCAGGGAGGTGCCGATGGCTCGCCAATTGATATCTACCGGATCGCCGTTCGGAACGGCGGCCGGCTACAGCCGCGCTGTTGCCGATGATGACTTCATCTTCGTATCCGGCACCACCGGCTACGACTATGCGACGATGGAAATGCCGGACGGCGTTGATGCGCAAGCCCGTAACGCTTTCGGCACCATCGCAGCTACACTTGAGACGGCGGGGTTTACGCTCCGCGACACCGTACGCGTTAACTACTTTTTGATCGATGCCGCAGACGCCGAGGCGCTCTTTGCTGTCTGCGGCGAACGTCTTGGCGATATTCGACCCGCCGCAACGCTGGTGATTGTAGCTGGCCTGCTGAGGCCGGAAATGAAAGTGGAAATCGAACTGACAGCGCGCCGCGCAACATGACAAGTCCGCTGGCAATTCCAGCGAAATGAGCCCGCCCACCGTCATTCACCAACCGTTAATAGGTTGACTTTGACGGCGTTAGATCTAGGTTGAGCCGATTATGATGAGCCTGCACAGCAAACGAATGTTGCTACGCGCCGGTCACCTTCAAGCAGGAAGGTAGCCCGGTCGGTTTGACGTTGTCACCGCCCGGGTTTGCTTGTCGCTTTAAGCTTTCCCAAAATTTAGTCTGCAACGCGATGGCTAACCCCTCGCAACAACCTCTGTGATAATCATGACCAACATTCCCCGTAACCAGCTTCCCCCGATTAAGATTTGGCAGAGTGACAGCGAACGTCTGGGTTTGCTGGCGCAGTCGATTGCCGAACGCTCGCCGGCGACGGCTGAATTCTTGTTTAGTGAACTTGACCGCGCAACCGTCGTCCCTGACGACGATCCGTTGACCGGCATCGTCACCATGCAGTCGCGTCTCACCTTTCGTGACGACGCTACCGGACACGAGAAGGATGTCACACTCGTGTATCCGAAACAGGCTGATATCGCAGATGGTCGCATCTCGGTATCGACCCCCATCGGCGCAGCCCTCATCGGGCTATCCGCCGGACAAGCGATCAGCTTCGAGACGCCGTCTGGCGAGCTCAAGTCACTGACCGTTCTCAAGGTCGGTGATCAAGCCTGATCACCTTGGTGATGATCGCGCAGGGACACTGTCGCTGAACAGCGTCGCGCATCATTGAAACACGCCGGCCGCGCCAACGACGCCCGGTCAGACGTCACTTACGGAGTTTACGCAGAAAATGTCTTCAACCTTTGCCACTGGCATTCACCGTCGCATCGATGGCCCCATCGTCATGATTGGCTTCGGCTCAATCGGGAAGGGCATGCTGCCCTTGCTCGAAAGACATTTCGAATTCGACAAGTCCCGTTTTGTGATCATCGATCCGAACGCCGACCAGACGCTCGCCGACAAGCATGGATATCGCTTCATTCGCGAAGCCGTGACGCGCGAGAACTATCGCGACCTGCTGCTGCCGCTGCTGAAGAAGGGCGAAGGCAAGGGCTTCTGCGTCAACGTCTCGGTTGACACCGGCTCGATCGATATCATGGAGATGTGCCAGGACAACGATGTGTTCTACATCGACACCGTTGTCGAACCGTGGCTCGGCTTCTACTTCGACGATAACGTCAGCCCGGCTGAACGTTCGAACTACGCATTGCGCGAGACGCTGCTGGCCGCGAAGAAGCGCGCCGTCGGCAAGAGCACGGCAGTGTCGACCTGTGGCGCCAACCCCGGCTGCGTGTCGTGGTTCGTCAAGCAGGCGCTGGTCGATATCGCCCGCGACACCAATGCAAACCTCGAGATTCCGAAGACCCGCGAAGGCTGGGCCAAGTACGCTCAGGCGCTCGGCGTCAAGGGCATCCATATTGCCGAGCGCGACACCCAGCGCTCCAAGAACCCGAAGCCGGCTGATGTGTTCGTCAACACCTGGTCGGTTGAAGGCTTCGTCTCCGAAGCGCTGCAGCCGTCGGAAATGGGCTGGGGCACGCACGAGAAGTGGATGCCATCAACCGCTCGCACGCACGCTGATGGCTGCGGCGCAGCGATCTATCTGATGCAGCCGGGCGGCGATACCAAGATCCGCACCTGGTGCCCGACCCCGGGCCCGCAGTATGGCCTGCTCGTCACCCATAACGAGTTCGATTTCGATCGCCGACTACCTGACCGTCAAGGACGGCGACAACGTCGCCTACCGCCCGACCGTCAACTACGCCTATCACGCCGCTAACGACGCTGTGCTGTCGATGCACGAAATGTTCGGCGCTGGCGGCAAGATGCAGTCGTCGTGGCACATCCTTGATGAGAACGAGATCGTCGACGGTATCGATGAGCTCGGCGTACTCGTCTACGGTCACGCCAAGGGCGCTTACTGGTTCGGCTCGCAGCTCTCGATCGAAGAGTGCCGCAGCAACGCACCGTACCAGAACGCAACCGGCATGCAGGTGACCTCGGCAATCGTCGCCGGCATGGTCTGGGCCATGGAGAATCCGACCGCTGGCATCGTTGAAGCCGACGAAATGGACTTCGCCCGCTGCCTCGAACTTCAGAAGCCGTACCTCGGCCCGGTCAAGGGTTACTACACCGACTGGACGCCGCTTGAAGGCCGTCCGGGTCTGTTCCCGGAAGAGATCGACACCAGCGATCCGTGGCAGTTCCGCAACTTCTTCGTCGGCTGATCCAGCAGACGCGACGCACTAAAAAAACCCCGGTGGCGACACCGGGGTTTTTGTTTGGGTGAATTGATCACCGCTCACATGAACTCGAGCAACCCGCCCTCGCCCGCCTGATCCGCATAGGCCAGCAGAACGCCATCAGCGCTCCAGGCGACTGACGTGACCTGCTCGCCAATGTTCTTGCGTACCAGGATCTCGGCGCCATCTGACATCCGCACCAGCAGGACCGTGCCATTGCTGTAACCCGCCGCAAGAATGTCCTGCTTGGGATGACACGCCACCGCCGTGACGCGCGCCTTGAGCGGCGCGAGCATGCCGGGCTCCTTGCCCATCGGCCCGTCCTTGCTCATGAACGGCCAGATGATCACAGTGTCCGCACCTGAGGTGGCAAGCCCCTTGCCAGCCACGGTCCATGAGATCGAGCGCACGCGAGTGGGATAGCCGGTCATGCGCATGTGCCGCGCATCAGCCAGCCGCCAGCCGTGCAAGGCAGGCTCGTGCATCGACGTGATGACGAACTTGTTGTCCGGGCTGAAGGTGACGCCGAGATGCGAGCCCGCCCATTCCAGAACCTCGGGCTTCGCCGCCATGTTCGGGAACCACAGCGTCACGCCGTTGTAATGCGCGATCGCGAGACGGAGGCCCTTGGGCGCGAAGGCCAGCCCGCCAACGGTGGACGGCGCATCGAACGACTTCTCGTCATTCTTGCCGGACCGGACGAACGCCGTCTTGCCCGCCGACCAGGCCAATGCGCCATCCGGATGCAGGGCGACGTTGTCGATCCAGCGGCGTTTGGCGTCGGTCGCCAACACCG
Source organism: uncultured Alphaproteobacteria bacterium (assembly GCA_963717905.1). Lineage (GTDB taxonomy): Bacteria > Pseudomonadota > Alphaproteobacteria > Rhizobiales > Xanthobacteraceae > Tardiphaga. Next base: position 24,405 of record CAVQXM010000005.1, on the reverse strand, counting down.
TTGGCTTGCCGTCACGATCAATCGCGATGACCTTGCCGTCGTCGCCACCGGTCACAAGCCGCTTGCCATCCGAGGCATGACAGAGGATCGCGCCGAAATGCGTATCGACTGGCGAGAGTTTGCCACCGGGATCAACAAAGGTGACTTTCTCCTCGTCGCCGACAAAGACCGCCTGATCGCCGAGAAAGTGAATTGCCGCCACCGGCGCGCCAATCGTGATCGGCTTGACCCGATCCTCGACCGACACGATGTTTTCCTGCGGCTGCTGCAAGGGATTGAACTCAGACATCAGCTTGGGATGCAACGTTCGAAGCCATCACGGATCTCCTGCTCAGGAAGATCGCGACCGATGAAGACGACACGGCTTTCGCGCTTCTCGCCATCTTTCCAGGCACGCTGATGATCGCCTTCGAGCATCATGTGGACGCCCTGGAAAACGTAGCGGTCATCATCGCCGGCAAACGACAGGATGCCCTTCGAACGCAGAATCTTCTGGCCTTCCTTGGCGACGAGCGCCTGCAACCACGGCATGAAAGACGTCGGATCAAGCGGCTTGTCGGACCGCAACGACAACGACTGCATGTCCTCGTCGTGGTAGTGCTTCAGCCCGTGACCGTGGCCGTGATCGTGCGCATGGCTCTCGTGCGAGCAGTGATCGCCGCACGCGTGATCATGATCGTGGTGATGATGATCGTGACCGTGGTCATGCGCGTCGTCGGTGTGGAGGAATTCCGGCTCGATCTCGAGAATGCGATCGAGATCGAACGCCCCACGGTTCAGCACGTCATCCAGCGCCACCTGGCAGCGCTCGGTGCGATGCAGCTTGGCGTAGGGGTTGATCGCGCGAATACGTGCTTCGACTTCAGCGAGTTCGGCAGCGCTGACAAGGTCGGTCTTGTTCAGCACGATCACATCGGCGAAGGCGATCTGGTTCTTGGCTTCCGGCGCGTCCTTGAGGCGGTCGCTCAGCCATTTGGCGTCGGCCACCGTCACCACGGCGTCGAGGCGCGCATTTTCCTGCACGTCGGCATCGACGAAGAATGTCTGCGCCACCGGCGCTGGATCGGCGAGGCCCGTGGTCTCGACAATGATCGCGTCGAACTTGCCCTTGCGCTTCATCAGCCCGTCGAGGATGCGAACAAGGTCGCCGCGCACGGTGCAGCAGACGCAACCGTTGTTCATCTCGAAAACTTCTTCATCGGCGCCGATGATCAGATCATTGTCGATGCCGATCTCGCCGAACTCGTTGACGATGACCGCGTATTTCTTGCCGTGATTTTCCGACAGGATCCGGTTCAGCAGCGTCGTTTTGCCGGCGCCGAGATAACCGGTCAGCACGGTGACGGGAATTTTGGTGGACTGCGTTTCAGACATATCTACTCCGGCGGGCTGGTTGCGCACCGGCGAAGTGGCTGGCGCCGCTCAGGGGGCCAATGCGCGTGTCAGCGTCTTTATATTGTGCCTCACCATGGCAATGTAAGTGGGCGCGTTACCGTTTTCATCGGTCAGACTGTCTGAATAGAGCGTTCCACCGATTTTTGCCCCGGTTTCCGAGGAAATGCGCTGCATGAGGCGCGGATCGGTCATGTTTTCGAGAAAGATCGCCGGAATTTTACCAGTGCGAATTTGCCGGATGATCGCCGCCATGTCCTTCGCACTGGGCTCAGCGTCGCTGGTCACCCCGCGCGGCGAGATGAACTGCACGCCATAGGCGCGGGCGAAATAGCCAAAGGCGTCATGCGAGGTGATGATCTTGCGTCGCTCTGCCGGAATGCTGGCAATCGCCGCCTTCACTTCGGCGTCGAGCGCCAAGAGCTGCGCCTGATAGGCTGCGGCGCGTGAGCGATAGCCATCCGCGCCGTCAGGATCGGTGGCGATCAACGCGGTGACAATATTGCCGACGTAGGTTTTGCTGACCACGCCGACATCCTGCCAGGCGTGCGGGTCCGTTGCACCGTGGTCGTGCCCATGCCCGGCGTGTCCGTGGCCATCATCTGCGGCAGCAATCGGCTTCAGCCCGTCGGTCGCCGTCACCACGACAGCCGCGCCACCGGCGACCTTGACCAGCCGCGCCATCCAGCCTTCGAGCCCGAGGCCATTGACGACGACCAGTCGGGCGTCCTTCACCCGCTTGGCGTCAGCAGGCGATGGCGTAAACACATGCGCGTCGCCGTTCGGATTGACCAACGAGGTGACGCTGACCCGCGGCCCGCCGACCTCACGCACCAGGTCCGCGAGGATTGTGGTGCTGGTGACAACCGGCACGGGCGCAACCATTGGCTTATCCTGCGCATGCGCGAACGCGGCCATGCCGATTGAAAAGACACCCGCCAGCAGCAGTCTGCGGTTGACGATCATGCTCAGGCCTCCAGATGCTTGCCGGGGAATAGCTGCCAGACCAGGCCGCCAATGGTGCCGAACAGCACCGACACCGTGTAGAAGCCAGCCATGACCAGGATCACTGCCGGACCCGACGGCACCTGCGTTTGATAGGACAGCACCAGACCGAAATAGCCCGACAGCATGGCCACAACCGTTGCGATGGCGATCATGCCGGTGACGTCGCGCGACCAGAACCGGGCGATGCCCGCCGGCAGCACCATGACGCCCACCGCGAGCAGTGTGCCGAGGGCGTGGAAACCGTTGACGAGGTTGATCACCACCAGCGCGAGAAACGCCAGATGCACCGGCGCGCCGGCGCGGCTGACCGTGCGTAGAAACAAGGGATCGACGCATTCGATCACCAGCGGGCGGAAGATCACCGCCAGCAGCACCAGGGTCAGCGTTGCATTGAAGGCGATCACCAGCAGCGTCGCATTGTCCATCGCCAGGATATTGCCGAACAGCACGTGCAACAGGTCGATATTGGTGCCGCGCATCGACACGATGGTGACGCCGGCCGCCAGCGAGACGAGATAGAATGCCGCCAGCGAGGCGTCTTCCTTCAGCTCGGTCCATCGCGACAGTAGTCCGGCGAGTAGCGCCACCGTGAAGCCGGCGATCAACCCGCCAAACGTCATCGCGAACAGGTTGAGACCGGAGACCAGAAAGCCGATCGCCGCGCCCGGCAAAATGGCATGCGCCATGGCGTCGCCGACGAGGCTCATCCGCCGCAGCATCAGAAAGACGCCGATCGGCGCAGCGCCAAGCGCCAGCGCGATCACGCCGGCGAAGGCGCGACGCATGAATTCGAACTCAAGGAAAGGCGCGATCAGCGCATCGTACAGCATCGCTCAGGCCGCCCTGTGGGAGGCTGGCCGTGCCTCGCAAGCCGCGGCGCTATCGTCAAACACCGCGCACATGCGCTGCGCCTCGGCAAGATGGTCCGCCGTCATCACAGCCGCAGTTGGCCCCCAAGCCACCGCCTCGCGCGCCAGCAGCAGCGTCTGTGGAAAATGACGACGCACCACGTCGAAGTCATGCAGCGCGGCGATGACCGTACGGCCCTCGCCGTGCCAGCGCAGCACCAGCGCGATCAGATCCTGCGTGGTGCGGGCGTCAACGGCGTTGAACGGCTCGTCCAGCACGATGGCGCGGGCGTCCTGCAGCATGACGCGAGCGAACAGCACGCGCTGCATCTGGCCGCCCGAGAGCGAGCCGATGATGCGGTTTTCAAAACCGGTCAGGCCGACCGCGCTCAACGCTGCCGCGATCCGCTGTTGATCCCCCCTGCCAATGCGGCCGAACAGGCCGGAGCGCCGCCACAGGCCCGAGCTGACGAAATCATAAACGGAAATGGGGAAGCTGCGGTCGATATCGGCGCTCTGCGGCAGGTAGGCGATGTCCCGCGCCTTCAGGCCGCCACGCTTGATCGACCCGGCCAGCGGCTTGAGGATGCCGACCAAGCCGCGAAACAGCGTCGACTTGCCAGCCCCGTTGGGGCCGACCACCGCCAGCAGTGAGCCTGCGGCGATCTCACCATCAAGGTGGTGGACGGCGGGATGGCGTTCATAGCCGAGGGTGACGTCGTGGAAGGTGAATTGCGCCGTCATCCTATCGCATCGCTCCAACCACCACGGCCCACATCGCGCCGGATACGACTGCGACCAATGCCAGCCGGGACGCCACGCTCAACTGCAGCAGCGACCATTTCACGGCCTGGGCCGGATGCGGGGCATCTGGCGGCATGGCTGTGATGATGGTGACCATGATGCGATGGACCGTGTTCGTGGTCGTGACCATCGCGATCATGATGGTGGTGATGTGAGTGTCCCATCGGACAAGTGGCTCCTGGCGCGGCGTGTGAGCGCTGCATAATGTTATAATATAACATATCACCTGTCTATGCGACGGCGCGGACATAACTACCCATTGTCACGACTTGCCGATCAGCATGGCAATGGCCGCCGCCAAAAACGGAAATGGCAGGCAGATGACGCAGCGAAACCAGACAAACCGCGCGGGCATGAACGGGATCTCCCACAGGATGACCCGCTGAAACGCATAGAGCGCCCAGGCGGTGCTATAGGCGATCACCTGCGGAAACCCTGCCCCGCTTTTCAGCGCGACCAGCGCGATCGAGAACCCCACCACCGGGCCGCCCGGCGTCATGCCACCGGCCACCACCGCAATCGCAATGCCCAGCCATCCGGTATCCGGCCCGAGCCAGGCCGTGATCAGTTCCGGCGGTATCACAGCGGCGATGAACCCGGAGCCGACCACGCCGAGAATGATGCGCGGCAGAATGTTGACGAAATCCATGCCGCCGATGCGCAGGGCATTGAGCAGTACATCCCGCCCCTCGCGCAGCACCATCGCGCCAAGCACCAGCACCGATCCCCACAGGGTGACGTCGATGATCAGCCCGGTCACAGCTTGAACCGATGGCTGGAGCGCAGATAGACGAAGCGGCCGAACAGGCCGGCGAGGATCGGGATCGGCAGCGATACGATCACCCGCCACGTCACATAGTCAGCGCCGACGATCGGCAACTCCCAGGAGATGACGCGGCCATAGCCGATCAGCGACCAGCTCACGACCATGGCGATGACAGCGCCGAAATCGGCGCCCACCGTAAGCATCGCCGCTCCGACCGGATAAACGGTGAATGGCCCGCCAGGCAGGATCGCGCCGAAGGCTGTGCCGATGATCAAGCCCTTGAGGCCGGATTGCGGCCCCAGCGCGCGTGAAACCTTGTCCTGCGGCAGCACCCTAGCGATCAGCACGCCAAGCCAGCACCCTGCAAGTACGCGCGGCAGGATCTCGCCGAACATGCCGACATCATGCTTGAGGATCGTCATCGCGCCATCGAGCCCGTCGCGGCGATAGACGATCGCCATGCATACAGCCACCAGCACCGCGATAAATATCGTGGACCAGCCGATTGGCTTGCTTTTGGGGCGGGGCTTAGACGCCGCAGGCGGCGGCGCGGGGGACGTTGCTTCTGACACTGCTTCTCTTGGCTCGACTACATCATGCGTAGTTGAGCGCTTGAGGCATGGCAATCAAAACTGCTGTGCGGCCGCAGGCTTCGTTCGCAATGTCAGACGAATTGCCGGACGACGAAAAGACCAAGCATCAGCCCGGCAAGCGATAGCGCCACCGAGCCCGCGATATAGAAAGCCGCCAGGCCATAGGCGCCGCGCTCGAACAGGATGATCGACTCCAGCGAAAAGGCTGAGAAGGTGGTGTAGCCGCCGAGGATGCCGGTCATCATGAAGAGCCGCAGGTTCTGCGCCGGATCGCCGCGCGAGGCCGCATAGGCCGCAACCAGCCCCATGATCAACGAGCCGCTCACATTGATGACGAACGTGCCGACAGGAAAGCCTGACCCAAACGCGCGGATGCACAACGTGGTGACGAGATAGCGCAGGCAAGCGCCGATGCCGCCGCCAATGAACACCAATGCGTAAGTCATCCGCCCTCTCCGTCGCCCGCAGTCAGTATGCAACAAAAAAGGCGGTGACCGAAGCCACCGCCTTTTCCTTCGCAGCAGGGCTGCTTATGCCTTCGAGAACAGCTCGTCGACGTAGTCCCAGTTGACCAGCTGAATCGACGAACGCCTTGAGATAGTCTGGACGACGGTTGCGGTAATCGATGTAGTAGGAGTGCTCCCACACGTCGACGCCGAGGATCGGCGTGGCGCCGTGAACGAGCGGGTTCTCACCGTTCGCCGTCTTCGACACTTCGAGCTTGCCGTCCTTGTTGACTGACAGCCAAGCCCAGCCCGAGCCGAACTGGCCCGCGCCAGCGGCAGCGAAATCAGCCTTGAACTTCTCGAGACCGCCGAGATCCTCGTCGATCTTCTTCTGCAGACGTGCTGGCAGCTTATCGCCACCGCCGTTCGGCTTCATCCAGTTCCAGAAGTGGAGGTGGTTGTAGTGCTGGCCTGCGTTGTTGAACAGGCCGGCGTTCTTGCCGAACGAACCCTTGACGATTTCCTCGAGCGACTTGCCCTCGAATTCGGTCCCCTTCAGCAGGTTGTTGCCGTTCGTCACGTAAGCCTGGTGATGCTTGTCGTGATGAAATTCGAGCGTTTCGGCCGACATATGCGGCGCAAGCGCATCGTAGGCGTAGGGCAAGGCAGGCAGAGTGAATGTCATTGTTTCAGTATCCGCTAATAGTGGGAGACAGTGGCTCAACAGGGCAGAGTATAGAAGGTTCCGCCCGGTTTAGACAGCCACCAATATGGAATTATGAATGCGGAAACCTGCATCCATCAGGCCTTGGCCAGGCGCAGGTCCGCAACCGATGGCTCGTCATCCGCTGGCGGGGCCACATTCATCATCATCTGGAAAACACCGGCGATAAGGCCGATCAGGACGGCAAATTGCCAGGCGCGATCGTATGTTCCGAGAGCGGTGAAGATGATGCCGCCGCCCCATGCGCCGAGGAACGACCCGGTTTGATGGCTCAGGAACGCAATACCCGTCAGCGTCGCCATATAACGCAACCCGAATAGCTGCGCCACAAGGCCGCTGACCAGCGGCGACACGCCGAGCCACAAGACGCCCATGACGGATGCGAACACCATTGTCGTGAGCGGCGTCGCCGGGAAACTGAAATACAACGCAAGCGCCAGCGAGCGCAGGATGTAGATTCCGCCGAGCAGGTATTGCCGCGGGTAAATGCCGCCGAGCCAGCCGAACAGATATGATCCGAAAATATTGAACAGGCCGATCAGCGCCAGCGCGGTTGCGCTCAGCGAGGCGTCGAGCCCGCAGCTAGCGAGGTAATTCGGCAGATGCGTGGTGAGGAACACCAACTGCAAACCGCAGACGAAAAACGCCAGCGCCAGCACCACAAAACCGGAATGGCCAAGCGCCACGCGGATCACCTGCCCTGCTGGCTGAATCTTGCCCTCGTTCGGCGGCAGCTCGATCTTGTCCGCCTTGCCCGCCATCAGCGCTGACGGCAGCATCACCGCAATCAGGCCGAGAAAGCCAACCAGCGCCATCTGCCAGCCGGCATAGGACATCAGGTTCTGCGCCAGCGGCGAGGCCATCACCAGGCCAACCGAGCCGGCGGCGGACACAAGCCCCATGGCCATGCTGCGCTGGGCGGCCGACACCGTGCGCGACGTCACCGTCATGGCCATGCTCGATGCAGTGCATGACAACGCAATGCCGACGCAAATGCCAATGCCGAGCGTGAACGGCAACACTGTGGTCGAGGTCATCATCAACACCAGCCCGATGGCGTAGATCACCACGCCGGCCAGCATGACGTGCCGGATGCCGAAGCGATCCGCGATCATGCCAACGAACGGCTGCGTCACGCCCCAGACGACATTCTGAAGCGCCGTCGCGAGCGAGAAATCTGCTGATGTAATCGCTGTTTCGGTGATGATCGCTGGTTGCAGCAGGCCAAAGCTCTGGCGCATACCCATCGAAAAGCTGAGGAGCACTGCCGCACCGACCATAATTGATCCACGCTGGTATGTGCTAAGCTGCGCAGCCGTCATTCACGCCCCCCGAAGAATTATTTCCCCCATTCATACGGCAATGCAAAACATTTACCATTGCGATACAGCGCATCAGAGTTGCGTTTTCGCATCCACGAGTAGCAAGCATGGCAATCGAACTTGAAATCATGACCGGCGACGCCGCCTGGCCAGCGACGAAACCGCTGCACGACATGGTGTGGCCGCAAGATGTGATGCGGCGACTGCCGTGGGGACACATCGAGTTCGCCCATGCTGATCTGCGTGTGCTGGTCGAAAATGACGGTCAGGTGGTCTGCCATGCCGGCATCTATTGGCGCGACGCCGTGTGGAACGGCAACAAGATCCGCATCGGCGGCATCGGCGGAGTGATGACGCATCCGGACTTCCGTCGCCGCGGCCTTGCCAGCCTCGCACTCACCGCCGCCACGCATACGCTGAAGGAAGAGCGCGCGACGGACTTCGCCATGTTGTTCTGCGAGCCGGACAATGCCGAGTTCTATCGCAAGCGCGGCTGGAAGCTTTTCACGGGTGAGGTTTTCGCGGAACAAGCTGGCCAGCGTGAGCGTTTCGACCTGCTGCAACCCCATGTGTTCTACCTCAAGCGCGCGCCGCATGAGGGCGAACTCGACCTCCGCGGGCTGCCGTGGTGATCCGTCGCATCCACATTAAATTTCAATCGGTCAGGAATTCCATCAAAATGGGAAGCCGTACGAATCACTCTCCGCCTGAGCCGCGGATTGATCGGCAGCGATCGAGATAAAGGAAACATTTGATGGCTTTGAAATTCGCTTTGGTGTCAGCCCTGCTTGGCGGCTTGATTGCGTCATCGCCAGTTTCAGCGCAAACCCATGGCGATCTGGCCGGCGTCTGGCAGACGCAGAAAGGCGATGCGCGGGTGAGAATTGTCCGTTGCGGCAGCGCGTTCTGCGGCAACGTCATCTGGCTGCGTGACAAGATCGACCAAGCCACCGGCAAGGCGCCCGTTGACAATCTCAATCCGGATCCAGCCAAACGAAATCGTCCGATCATCGGATTGCAGCTGTTCGGCGACATGCATCAGGTTGCTGATTTTCGCTGGAAGGGTCACATCTACAACGCCGATGATGGCGGAACCTATGTCAGCAACCTGGGCCAGACGGGACCGGATTCACTGATGGTTGAAGGCTGCGTCGGCGCGCTGTGCGGCCATGAAATCTGGTCGCGCGTCGGCAAATAACGCAGGCATAAAAAACCTTTCCCGAGAATTTGGCATTCGCGTCACAAAAGGGTTGCCTTCATCTGCTGCGCCGCATACAAGCGCGACATCGGTTTTATCGCGGGGTGGAGCAGCCCGGTAGCTCGTCAGGCTCATAACCTGAAGGTCATCAGTTCAAATCTGGTCCCCGCAACCAAACCTTAAAAAAACGGCCTGCTCACGCGGGCCGTTTTTTTGTGAGCTGTTCACGCGGTTCATTTCAAGCTGCTGATTGAATTGGAGCTGCATCGGCACGCGCTGCAATTCGCGACTGCCGCGAAAGCGCACCCGCTGTTTGAGCCAGGTCTCTCCATGACTCGTGGACTCATTCAATTCCGCGACGGCGCGCATGGCGCCGTGTCGTGCATATCCACCGGGTGCATGCAGGAAACATTCGAGCCTTGCCCGACGCACTCGCTGGCATAACGCGCGCGAGGAAGAGCAAAATCATCTTCTGAACGACATGGTTCGCTGATCGGAGCGACCGAACGTGATTGAAGATCTGGTGCGGATGATCACAACGGACCAAAAAGAAAAACCCCGAAGTCTCGACGACTTCGGGGCTATCCAATCCTTGCATACGCAAGGTCAATTTGGTTGCGGGGACCAGATTTGAACTGATGACCTTCAGGTTATGAGCCTGACGAGCTACCGGGCTGCTCCACCCCGCGTTAAGCGGTGCACGCCTCGTTCGGAAGGCAACGGTCGGACCAGCGTCAAGCGCTGACCGCAATCGTTTCTGGCTTCCTGAGAAGGCTGCCGCGGCCGAAGCCAGCGGTGCAAGGGCTATGTAGCAACCTCGATCCGGTTTGGGAAGGGCTAAACCTGGAACCGGACAAGATTTATGTCCGGCTCATGAAATACGCCGAGTTCGCCGCCCTGGCACGGTACGATGAAACCTTGAACGCGATCAGGCGAGCAAGTATCCGCCATCCACCGTGATGACCGAGCCTGTCATATAGCGCGACGCTTGCGACGCCAGCAACAGGATCGCACCGTCAAGATCGGCTGCCTCGCCAACGCGCCGCTGCGGAATCCCCTTGATCAGTTTTTCACCTCCGGGAGTCGCCCAGAAATCGTGATTGATGTCAGTGTCGATATAGCCCGGCGCAATGGCGTTGACGCGGATCCGGTTCACCGCGAGCTCAAGCGCCAGCACCTTGGTCGCCTGGATGATGCCCGACTTCGAGATGGTATAGGGCGACAGAAATTTCGAGACGCTGAGGCCGAGCACCGAAGCGATGTTGATGATGTTGCCGCCCTGCTGCCGCGCGATCATGCGGCGCGCGGCCTCGGTCGCGAGGAAGTATGCGCCCTTGAGGTTGGCGCCGATCACCGCGTCCCAATCCGCCTCGGTCTGATCGACCGCCAGCTTTTCGACCGCGATGCCGGCGTTGTTCACCAGCACGGTGATCGGCCCGAGCGCTGCCTCGGCTCGCTCCATCGCCGCTGGAATGCCGGCGATATCCGTGACGTCGAGTTGGACGGCTGCGGCCCGGCCGCCCGCACTGCGGATCTCCTGCTCCAGCGCCTGCAGCTTATCGATCTGCCGTGCAGCAAGCACAACGGCAGCACCCTGTGCCGCCAGCACGCGCGCGAACTGTCGCCCCAAGCCTTGCGATGCGCCGGTAATCAGGATGGTCTCCTGCCTGACATCAAACACTGCGGACATCTGGAACTCCCTTGCCATTTTTATTCTTGTGCTTTTTTGTATAGCCGAAATCGGCGGCGCGAAAAGTGACAGCTTGATACCCGCAGATTTGGCCGCCCGCCGACCACGACAACACTTATCATCCTGACAGTTGTCCGCTAAACTCCGCGCCGTCGCGCCTGCGACATAAATAAGGTTAAGGGGGAAGCTGAAGTGGATTTAGGAATTAAGGGCCGCCACGCACTGGTCTGTGCCTCGAGCAAGGGTCTCGGCCGTGCCTGCGCCATGGCGCTCGCTGCTGAAGGCGTACATGTCACACTGACCGCACGCGGCGCTGAAGCGCTGGCGGCAACCGCCGCTGAAATTCGCGCGCTCTATCCGGACGTCACCGTGACTGAGGTTGCGGGCGATATCACAACGCCGGAAGGCCGCGCTGCTGCGCTGAAGGCCTGCCCAAACCCGGACATCCTGGTGAACAATGCCGGCGGTCCGCCGCCCGGCGATTTCCGCAACTGGGAACGCGACGACTGGATCAAGGCGATCGACGCCAACATGCTGACGCCGATCGAGCTGATCAAGGCCACCGTTGACGGCATGATGGAGCGCAAGTTCGGCCGCATCATCAACATCACCTCGGCGGCGGTGAAGGCCCCGATCGACGTCCTCGGCCTGTCGAACGGCGCACGCAGCGGCTTGACCGGCTTTGTCGCCGGCATCGCGCGCAAGACAGTGCGCCAGAACGTCACCATCAACGCGCTGCTGCCAGGCCCGTTCAATACCGACCGGCTGCGCGCCGTCACCGCTGGCCAGGTCAAGGCGACGGGCCTGTCGCATGAGGAGGTCACCGCCAAGCGTATGGCTGAGAATCCGTCGGGCCGCTTCGGCGATCCGGAAGAATTCGGTCAGGCTTGCGCTTTCCTGTGCGGTGCAAAATCGGGTTTCATCACCGGCCAGAACATCCTGCTCGACGGCGGCGCCTTCCCCGGCACGATGTAACGCTCCGCCTCAATCATTCGCAGCGGCGGCCCAGAGCCGCCGCTGTGATCCTGTGAACACCATCGTCAAAGGCTTCCGGACCGCACAACATCCGTTGCGCCATCCGCCTGAAATGCGCATCCTCACTGCAACAAGAAACATGGGGAACGACACGGCATGACCTGGGCGGTGGGCGATGTAAAAATCTCAACAATCGTTGAACTGGAAACAACCGGCGGCACGCGGTTCATCCTGCCGCAGGCAACTCCCGACGAAGTCCTGCGCCTGCCCTGGCTTGTCCCGCATTTCGCCAACGAGGCTGGCCGCCTGAAAATGGCGATCAAATCGACCGTGATCGATACGCCCCGGCAACGCATCCTCGTCGATACCGGCCTCGGCAACGACAAACAGAATCGCAGCGTACCGGCCTGGAATGATCGCAACGCGCCCTTCCTGGAAGAGATGACGGCGGCAGGCTTCGCGCCTGATACGATTGATATCGTGCTGTGCACCCATCTTCACGTCGATCACGTCGGCTGGAACACCCGCCTCCGCAACGGCGCATGGCTGCCGACCTTCTCCAACGCCCGTTATGTCTTCGGCAGAACCGAGTACGAACACTGGAAGGCCAACAGCAAGGATCCCGAGAAGGCGGCGGTCTTCGCAGATTCAGTCAAACCAATCGTTCTGGCTGGCCGGGCGGATCTGGTTGCGTCCGACCATCAGCTCACGCCCGAGGTTTCGCTCATTGCCACTCCCGGGCACAGCCCGGGACACGTCAGCGTGCTGATCCGCTCCAACGGCGAACAGGCGCTGCTGACCGGCGACGTCGCCCATCACCCGGTTCAGATGGCCCATCTCGACTGGTCCTCGACCGCTGACAGCGATACCTTACAATCAGCCCGTACGCGCTTTGAGCTCTTCTCACGCTTTGCCGATACGCCTACTCTGGTGATCGGCGGGCATTTCGGCGCCGGTCACATCAAGCGCGACGGCAGCGCATTCCGCTTCGAAGCCTTGCAAGCGTAGCGGCCTCTCTCTCGACCCCAATGTTCTGCGCGTTTTTACGTTCATTTTTGCTTCTCAAGGATCCAAGATATGAAACTCGTGCGATTTGGAAATGCAAATAGCGAGAAGCCAGGCTTGATCGACAAGGCTGGCAAGCTGCGCGATCTCTCGGCTCATGTGGCTGATATCAGCGGTGACGCCCTGACGCCGGCCAGCCTCGCCAAGCTGGCGGCGCTTGACGTCAATTCGCTGCCGTTAGTCGAAGGGTCGCCACGCTACGGCTCACCGGTCGGCGGCGCCCCGAAGTATATTGCCATCGGCCTCAATTACGCTGACCACGCCGCCGAAGCCGGCATGGCCATCCCGTCCGAACCTATCGTGTTCATGAAGGCCAACAACGCGCTGTGCGGCCCGAATGACAACGTTGAAAAGCCGCGCGGCTCGACCAAGCTCGACTGGGAAGTGGAGCTGGCCATCGTCATCGGCACGCGCGCCAAATATGTCAGTGAAGCCGATGCGCTGAAGCATGTCGCCGGCTACGCCGTCTGCAACGACGTGTCCGAACGTTTCTTCCAGATCGAGCGGATGGGCCAGTGGACCAAGGGCAAATCGCACGACACCTTTGGCCCGCTTGGCCCCTGGCTGGTGACGCCCGATGAAATCAAGGACGTGCATAACCTGTCGATGTGGCTCGACGTCAACGGCCAGCGCTGTCAGACCGGCTCCACCGCGACCATGATCTTCAACGTGCCGAAGATTATTTCCTACCTCTCCGAGCTGATGACGCTGATGCCCGGTGATATCATCACCACAGGCACGCCACCCGGCGTCGGCATGGGCATGAAGCCGCCGAAGTTTCTCAATGTCGGCGATGTCATGACGCTTGGCATCGAGGGCCTCGGCGAACAACGCCAGACCGTTGTCGCCGCTTGATCCGCTATCCACCACGGCCCGGTCACACGACCGGGCTTCGCTATCTGAGAGAAAGATCGCTGCAATGAAGTTGAATTCGTCACCCACATCGCCGTTCGCCCGCAAGGTGCGGATCGCTGCGGCAGAGCTCGGCCTGACCGACAAGATTGAACTGGTGGCCACCTCGGTATCGCCAGGCAACTTCAACGAAGCTTACGCGACATCCGTCAATCCGCTGCGCAAGCTGCCGGCGCTGACGCTCGATGACGGCACCGTCATCGTCGACTCCTATGTCATCGCTGAATATCTCGACGATCTCGCTGGCGGCAAGCTGATGCCAGCCTCCGGCCTCGCGCGGTTCAAGGTCAAGACCGAGCACTCGCTGCTGCAGGGCATGCTCGATGCCATGCTGCTGGTTCGCTACGAAAAAATGCTGCGCCCCGAAGAGCTGCGCTGGGATGTCTGGATTGACGATCAGTGGGATCGCGCTTGGCACGGCCTCGGCTATTTCGCCAGCCGCGAGGACGTGCTGAACCGCGACGTCGATCTGACCCAGATCGCGCTGTTCTGCGTGCTGACCTATGCCGATTTCCGTTTCGCCGATTGCGGCTGGCGTGACGCATTCCCGACGTTGAAAGCGTTTTATGATCGTGTAGCCCGGCGACCGGCATTCGCGGCAGAACTCACCGCGTAAGCTTGCCTCCAGCACGACCATCATGCCCTGCGCTTGCCAGCCAACGACATCACACTCCATCGCATCAACGAGGACGGGATGTGGTTCTGGCGGCGCAGGATCTGACCCGGCGCTAATCAAACAATGACGGCGTGTAGTTCACAATCGCGCCTTCGATATCGAGCAGCTTCAGCTTGGTGACGACGCCGCCATGCGCGGAGAAGCCGCCCGGCTTGTCGCCCGCCGCCAGCACACGGTGGCACGGCACGATGATCGGGCATGGGTTCTCGCCCAGCGCCTGGCCAACGGCGCGGGCCTGCAACACGCTGCCGACCCGTTTCGCAATATCACCATAGGTGAGCGTCTTGCCGAACGGAATGGTCCGCGCGATGGCGTAGACGACGCTGTTGAACGGCGGCGAGTTCGACAGATCCAGCGTCACCTCCGTGAAATCCACCGATTCGCCGCGCGTCAGCCGAGCGATCCCATCGATGGCCCGGACGACGTCATCCGGCGGGCTGCACTCCACGGCGTCGGCAAAGCGCTGCGCCAGCCGCAGGCGTGTCTGCGCCTCGTCACGCTGCGGCAGTTGAACCGCGACGATGCCATTGTCGCCCCAGGCAATCGCACTGCGGCCGATGGCAGTCTCAAACAGCGCGAACCGCACGGACACGGGCTCTCCTTCAGCAAATCAATCAGGTGGTCGCGGGCGTCGCCGCCCGGCAAGGCATACGTTGAAATCCTGCGCAGACCAACGGCTTTCCGCATCCCGCCATTCGAGCTAGGATTTGCGCAACGACAAAAAGACTAGCACGAGGACGCCCATGAATCTCTTCACGCTCCTGGCACGGCGCCATGCCGCCGGCAAACCCGTGCGCGTCGCGCTGATCGGGGCTGGCAAGTTCGGGTCGATGTTTCTTTCCCAGATCCCGCATACGCCCGGATTGGAAGTCGCCGTGATCGCCGACCTCGATCCGATCCGCGCGCGGGCGGCCTGCGCCAGCGTTGGCTGGGACGCGGAGTTGATCGCCGCGACAGAGTTTACGAACGACGGCGGCGCTGCCTGCGCCCGCCATGATGTTGAGGTGGTGATCGAGGCGACCGGGCATCCCGCCGCCGGGATCGCCCATGCCCGCGCTGCGATTCACGCCGGCAAGCATATCGTCATGGTCAATGTCGAAGCCGATGTGCTGGCCGGGCCGCTGCTGGCCGAGCAAGCGCGGCAGGCCGGCGTTGTCTACAGCCTCGCCTATGGCGATCAACCGGCCCTGACGGCTGAACTGGTCGACTGGGCGCGCGCCACGGGCTTTCGCGTTGTCGCCGCCGGCAAGGGCACCAAATATCTGCCCGAGCTATCACGAGGTCACGCCCGACAATGTCTGGACGCATTACGGCCTCAGCGCGGACGAGGCCCGCGCCGCCGGCATGAACCCGCAGATGTTCAACTCGTTTCTCGATGGCACCAAATCCGCCATCGAGATGGCCGCGATTGCCAATGCCTGCGACCTCACCGTGCCAGCCGATGGTCTGAAGTTTCCAGCTTGCGGGGTCGACGATCTGCCGCATCTGCTGCGGCCGCGCAGCCATGGCGGCGTGTTGGAAAAATCCGGGGTCGTGGAGGTCGTGTCCTCGATTGAGCGCGATGGCCGCCCGGTGTTTCGCGATCTGCGCTGGGGCGTCTATGTCGTGCTGGAGGCGCCGAATGACTATGCCGCCGACTGCTTCCGGCAATACGGCCTCAAGACCGACGCCAGCGGGCGTTTTGCCGCGATGTACAAACCCTATCATCTGATCGGGCTGGAGTTGAATATCTCGGTGCTGTCCGCGGCCCTGCGCGGTGAGCCGACCGGCCAGCCGACACAGCTTTCGCGGAGATGTGGTCGCCATCGCCAAGCGCGATCTCAAGGCTGGCGAGATGCTCGACGGCGAAGGCGGCTATACTGTGTGGGGCAAACTGCTGCCGGCGCGGGCCAGCCTTGACGCAGGCGCGCTGCCGATCGGTCTCGCCCATCGCGTGGCTGCTCACCGCCGATGTCGCGCGCGGCGAGATCGTGCGCTGGCGCGACGTCGCCATTGATCCGACGCAGGATGTGGTCGCAACCCGCCGGGCGATGGAGCAGCGCTTCGGCTAGCGCGGAGGCTTTGCCGAGCAGTGCGCTACACGCGCACGCCGTCGCTCAATGCGCACGGCGCGCATGATGCAAACCTGTGGCGTGGCTCAGGCCTTGACCTGAGCCGCCATGGCTTCCGCCTTATGGGTAAAGGCCTGGCCCATCACCGCGAGAATTTCCTGATTGACGACAACCATCAAGGGCCCGGCGTCGGTCTCAAGACGAAGGCCAACGATCTCGGGAAACTCCGCATTGTCCATCAGGCTGTAGCCACGCAGCGGCATTGCATTGTCAGTCTTGATCTTGGCCATGGTTCTCTCGCACCGGTGAATGTCTGTCCCGGGGTTAAACAGTCTCGGAGCGATCTGCAATCCCTGATCGGGCTGAAGCAACTGCCGAAGTTTGTCGGCCGGGCCTATTCCGCGGCGGCCCACGCGATGCGATTGTGACCCATCT
>CAVQXM010000005.1:0-5000 GCA_963717905.1 uncultured Alphaproteobacteria bacterium | reverse complement strand
CCCGTTCGGTCCTCCAGTGAGTGTTACCTCACCTTCAACCTGCCCATGGCTAGATCACTAGGTTTCGGGTCTAATACAACGAACTTAACGCCCTGTTCAGACTCGCTTTCGCTGCGCATACACCTATCGGCTTAAGCTTGCTCGTTAAATTAAGTCGCTGGCCCATAATACAAAAGGTACGATGTCACCCAGAACGTATCTTGGGCTCCATCTGTTTGTAGGTGTCCGGTTTCAGGTCTATTTCACTCCCCTCGTCGGGGTGCTTTTCACCTTTCCCTCACGGTACTGGTTCACTATCGGTCGATGAGGAGTACTTAGGCTTGGAGGGTGGTCCCCCCACGTTCAGACAGGATTTCACGTGTCCCGCCTTACTCAAGGATATATCATCGCATTACCCGTACGGGACTATCACCCTCTGAGGTTCAGCTTTCCTGACTGATTCCGGTTGTCTTTGATATACCACTGGCCTGGTCCGCGTTCGCTCGCCACTACTAACGGAGTCTCTGTTGATGTCCTTTCCTCCGGCTACTTAGATGTTTCAGTTCACCGGGTTTGCTTAAAACCCCCTATGTATTCAGGAGTTCTATACCTTCAATTGATAACCGAAAGTCCAAAGCCGCGCCCCTTGCGGAACACGAACCTTAGAGTTTCGGCTATCGAAGGTGGGTTTCCCCATTCGGAAATCTATGGATCAAAGCTTCTTCGCAGCTCCCCATAGCTTATCGCAGCGTAGCACGTCCTTCATCGCCTCTCATCGCCAAGGCATCCACCGAACACCCTTAAGGCACTTGATTGCTCTCATTATCAATATCCACCCCACTCGGCTGAATGGGCTGCAGCATCCACAAGGAACGCCGCCGGATAGGATCAGAAAGACCAGCTTGCTTCGTAAGATCGATCCGATGATGGGGCGGTCAAGCTCCACCAAAAACCGCAGTCCCGAAGACTCGCGGGGAGATCAGCACAATAATCTGGAGATTATAACCAGCGGCGCCAAAGCCCCTCCATGACCCGGTCTGGATCAATCTCCTCTTTACGATGTCATAAATCCCGCCACGCCGCGCCAAAGGCGCGCGGCGAAACAAGTTGCGGACGTCATCTGCGCTGCCAATGCAACGCAACCAGCGAGGGCCTTCCCTCAAGCCGGCACACGCAAATTCAAACTGTTCAGTTGATGTGATCAATCTGCTGATCAATATGCCCGCAAGCCTCACGTCAAACCGTCTGGTGGAGCCCGACGGGATCGAACCGACGACCTCCTGAATGCAAATCAGGCGCTCTCCCAGCTGAGCTAGGGCCCCATAAGACAGCATAACGAATGAATGTCGGCCAATACGATCACCGCTGAATAATGGTGGGCCTGGGAAGACTTGAACTTCCGACCTCACGCTTATCAAGCGCGCGCTCTAACCAACTGAGCTACAAGCCCTGAACAATCGGCGCCTATCAGTCTCGGATCGATACATGATCCAGGACGACACGCGCAGCCTCGGCTGCGTGTTCGTCCGCGAAGAAAGAGAAACGAAGACGGCGGTGTCCCGCCTATGCAGCTCAGCAATTGATCCAATTACTGGCCACTGATGTTTCAAAAGAGGTTCGATAGTGACAAGTCACTGAAGAACCATCCTTAGAAAGGAGGTGATCCAGCCGCAGGTTCCCCTACGGCTACCTTGTTACGACTTCACCCCAGTCGCTGACCCTACCGTGGTCGGCTGCCTCCATTGCTGGTTAGCGCACCGCCTTCAGGTAAAACCAACTCCCATGGTGTGACGGGCGGTGTGTACAAGGCCCGGGAACGTATTCACCGTGGCATGCTGATCCACGATTACTAGCGATTCCAACTTCATGGACTCGAGTTGCAGAGTACAATCCGAACTGAGACGGCTTTTTGAGATTTGCGAAGGGTTGCCCCTTAGCGTCCCATTGTCACCGCCATTGTAGCACGTGTGTAGCCCAGCCCGTAAGGGCCATGAGGACTTGACGTCATCCCCACCTTCCTCGCGGCTTATCACCGGCAGTCTCCCTAGAGTGCTCAACTAAATGGTAGCAACTAAGGACGGGGGTTGCGCTCGTTGCGGGACTTAACCCAACATCTCACGACACGAGCTGACGACAGCCATGCAGCACCTGTGCTCTATGCCCCGAAGGGAAGGTGCCATCTCTGGTGCCGGTCATAGACATGTCAAGGGCTGGTAAGGTTCTGCGCGTTGCGTCGAATTAAACCACATGCTCCACCGCTTGTGCGGGCCCCCGTCAATTCCTTTGAGTTTTAATCTTGCGACCGTACTCCCCAGGCGGAATGCTTAAAGCGTTAACTGCGCCACTGATCAGTAAACTGACTAACGGCTGGCATTCATCGTTTACGGCGTGGACTACCAGGGTATCTAATCCTGTTTGCTCCCCACGCTTTCGTGCCTCAGCGTCAGTAATGGGCCAGTAAGCCGCCTTCGCCACTGGTGTTCTTGCGAATATCTACGAATTTCACCTCTACACTCGCAGTTCCACTTACCTCTCCCATACTCAAGATTCCCAGTATCAAGGGCAGTTCTGGAGTTGAGCTCCAGGCTTTCACCCCTGACTTAAAAACCCGCCTACGCACCCTTTACGCCCAGTGATTCCGAGCAACGCTAGCCCCCTTCGTATTACCGCGGCTGCTGGCACGAAGTTAGCCGGGGCTTATTCTTGCGGTACCGTCATTATCTTCCCGCACAAAAGAGCTTTACAACCCTAGGGCCTTCATCACTCACGCGGCATGGCTGGATCAGGCTTGCGCCCATTGTCCAATATTCCCCACTGCTGCCTCCCGTAGGAGTCTGGGCCGTGTCTCAGTCCCAGTGTGGCTGATCATCCTCTCAGACCAGCTACTGATCGTCGCCTTGGTGAGCCATTACCCCACCAACTAGCTAATCAGACGCGGGCCAATCTCTCGGCGATAAATCTTTCCCCGTAAGGGCTTATCCGGTATTAGCACAAGTTTCCCTGTGTTGTTCCGAACCAAGAGGTATGTTCCCACGCGTTACTCACCCGTCTGCCACTGACGTATTGCTACGCCCGTTCGACTTGCATGTGTTAAGCCTGCCGCCAGCGTTCGCTCTGAGCCAGGATCAAACTCTCAAGTTGGACTTGAACTTTGAACCGGCTGATCACATCGTTTTGACGAGGTCCCACCATTCACCACCAAGCCGAAGCTCGATGATCATCCCTGCCGCATCACTGCGCAAGGACATGGTGTTCCTTTGTAAAAACGTGTACCGCCGAAGTCTTTCGTCCGGCCCCAATCCTCAACACCAGCTTGCACCGATGCTTCAGATCAAGACCCGCAAGGACTCCGCCGTCCACGTTTCTCTTTCTTCCATTTAACTTGTCAAACAGCCCGAGGCCAAAGCCTCATGATCCCTTCGGATCAAAATAGCGCCAGAGCAAAAGCTCCAGATCGTCGCCGGACTAACCAGCCTCTCACATATTGCGCAAGAAGCAAGCATCCAGAATTCCCAACGCCCCACCCGACAGCAAAACACCAACCGATAAACCGAACCGGCTGCTGCGCCACTCATCTGGATGAGGAGACCCGAGACGCTGATTGCCGCCCGAGGCCGTGGCCCCCGGCGCCGCCGCGCTCAGTGGCCGTCTTATAGGCTACCCCTCTTCGATCTGTCAACGCGCCAATGACAAAAACTTCAACGCCGTGACAGCGCCATAAAACTTCTGCGACGACAAAGGAAACAACCGCAATATCAATCACTTCACGCCGCCAACAGCCGCCGCCCCGCTGTGCACAAACAACCTGCGCAATCCATCACCCAGACACCGCACCCGAAAAAACTTGCGAAAATAGGCGGGGCGACGGCGAAGGTTTTCGCGCCGCGCACAATCAGCGATCGCGACCGATGAAAAGTGACAACGCCGGGCTGCCAAAAACGATCCCAAACGCGTGAAACATTTTCCGCCCGAGAGGCCCCGCCCTGCAGATGCAGCGCACAAAACCGGCTCAGGCGACAATAATTCGGAAGCCATAGCCTCGTCTCTGCGACGAACGCGCGCAAAATTATGCAGCGGAGTGGCCAGTCGCGGCGACTATGGTTAACGCAACGCTAACAAAGCAAACCCTGCTGAAGGACCCGAGGGAGCGCGAGGGGCAAACCATGCGACTTCAAGCAAAGCGACGCTGGCTATCGGGCTCGCATGGCCTCGCCAGACAGTGCGACAGTGGCCGAGCCACAGCCAGCAGCGACGAGACCAAGACCCGAACGAGTCGGAGGACCGAACGATGCTTCCCCCCGACCCCAGATGAAGGCACGCACCGGGTTGCCGCGTCCCTTAGCGCTCCGCGCCGACAGATGATTTTTGCGCCTGCTGCAAAGCCGTAGCCAGCGCAGCATCCAGGCCGATCAATCGCGACAGCATCGCACGCGTCTCCGGCTTCAGATTTCGACGAATGTGCGCTCCATCTCGGGAGAGAAACTCGCCATTCAACTCGATCAAGCACGTCGAGCCGTCGCACACAAATTCGCGTGGGACTATGACGGTTACACGTGGCACATCCTTTTGTAATTCATCAAGGCTCGGAGACGCGCGCTTCTCGGTAACTACAGAATAGTAGTAAGCATTCGAAGCCAGAGCCGGACATTCACTATTGAGGTTCCGAAGCAGTCCAGACTCTTCTGCAATCCAGCAATTGACCGGATCGATACTGAAAGCCGGCATTTGATCCACAACTATCGTGGCTAAACCGGGCCGAGCAATCTCCTGTAGCAGCTCAACCAGCCCACGTTTCACAAGGTGATGACGCGGCGGGGGCATACCATTGTCGCTCAGGTCGTCGGACATTGCGAACGACGCGACATACTGCCATGCCGACGACAAGACCATTACCGACACCCGCTGATCCCTACTCGCCGCCACAGCCAATGCACGCAACTCACGACAGTCACGCGCATAGGAAGGTGAACCTGGAATCTCCCGTCTGATAGACCCACCGAGCGCGGCAGGACATCCGTTCA
>CAVQXM010000004.1:0-72500 GCA_963717905.1 uncultured Alphaproteobacteria bacterium | reverse complement strand
ATCTGGCAGTGCCTGCATCATCTGTCGCGCCTTGAACGCCGTGCTGCAGCACGCTGCGTCATGCAGATAAACAAATACCCATTGCGCAGCTCGTTACCACTCAACTCGGGATAACAAGAGAAGTTCGTCTAACCGGATCTTTATAACTTTAGGCAATGCTTGCCCGCTCAACTTCACTGTTGTGGCTGCAGGTGACAAGCCTATGAACCGCATCATGCTTTCGGCATTCGCATTGGTCGCGACGGTTACCCTGGCGTTGAACACCGCACAGGCAGCGAAGAAGCAGATTGTTTTCATCAATCCCGGCAAACAAGGTGAGGTGTTCTGGGAGCTCACCGCAAGCACTATGCGCGCGGCAAGTCAGCAGTTGGGCTTCGACCTTGAGATCCTCTGGTCGGAGCGCAACAAGTTCACAATGCAATCGCTGGGTCACGACGTCACGATGCGACCAGAAAAACCTGACATTCTGATCCTGACCAACGAAGAAAATGCCGCCGCGCCTATCTTGAAGGCCGCGGATGCAGCTGGCATCAAGACATTCTTTCTGCTCCAGCCGCCCAGCACACTCGACACTGCATCGCCCGGAGAGACCTCAAGCCGGCCCAAGCATTTGCTCGGTTCACTCGAGCCCGACATGGTCGATGCTGGTCATCGCATGGCGCAAAGTCTGGTTGCTGCCGCGCGCGAGAAAAATCTCCAGAGCCCCGACGGAAAAATTTATCTCTTGGCGCTAGCTGGCGACCAGACCTCGCCAACATCGCTCGATCGCACGCGCGGGTTCATGGATTATGTGGGACGGCACAGCGACATCGTTGTCGATCGCCTGCTTTACAGCAACTGGAACCGTGCCGACGCCGCCCAGCTGAGCGAGCGCTACCTCGGCTACGCCAAGAGTTGGCAGATCAGGCTGGCCGGCGTCTGGGCTGCCAATGACCCGATGGCGATCGGAGCGATCGACGCTCTCGAGCGCAACCACTTGCAAGCCGGCAAAGACGTTATCGTGGTCGGGCTGAACTGGTCAGGCGAAGCCATCGACTACATCAAGCAAGGCAAACTCTTGATGAGCGATGGCGGCCACTTCTTCGGCGGCGCCTGGTCGATGGTGATCCTGAGCGATTATTTCGCGGGCTGCAATCTGATGACCGCGAAGGCCAATAGCGAACCACGGATCATGTTTCCAATGAGTTCGATTACCCGGTCCACCACTCCAGTCCTCACGTCAGTCCTCGTCAAGGGCGAGTTCACACGGATCGACTTCAAGAAATTCACGGCTGTCGACAAAGGCTGCCAACAATACGACTTTTCATTTGACGCACTGGTGCGCGCAATGCCTGATGTAACGATTGCAAATTGAACATGCATGGTCTCGTCAACAAACACCCGGCGCGCATATCGAATCCGCTGACGCCGAACATGAGGCTGAAAAGCCTCAAACTCGAGATGCTCGCGATCGCATTAGGCGCCGCCAGCCTCGCTCAGATCACAACGGTGCTTCTGCTGACGATGTTCAACGTCACGGCCAACGATCAACAGGCGGAGATGCGTGCCGTGGCCATTCTGCAATCGCGGGCAGAAATCATCTCTGGACTGGTCTGGCGATTCCAATACAACGAACTGGATAAGGTCGCTCGCGATCTTATCCTCGACACTGAGATTTCGCACATCGAGGTTTACGACGCAGCAGACCAGCTGGTGAACCAGTACAGCGATCCCGGCCCTCTGAAAGAGGGACAAAAGAAATCTATTCCGCTGTTTTACAAAGATAGCATCGTTCAAGGATCGGCGGGGCGCATCGACGCGGTCATTTCGCGAGAGCCGTTTCTTGTACGCTATGGCCCTCGATTGATCGAAGCGATGCTGCTCGCCCTATTTTCCTCGGCGGCTATCACCATCGCAATCTGGACAGCGATGAGCCGATTGGTCAATCGGCCCCTTGATCTGTTACTTGACGCGATAACCGAAAGTCGGCGCAGCGGCGCAACGCTTCACGTTGACTGGAAGCGCAACGATGAAATTGGCACGGTCATCAGCGCGTTCAACGCATTACAAGGCGCCAACGAGCGGGCGCAACGCGAGATCCTCCTGGCGAGCGCAAATATGCAGCGCTTGTCCGAAGTCGACGACCTCACGGGACTGTTCAACCGGCGCGCAGCGCAAAGAGCGGTGAGGACACTGAGACACACCGGCGCGATCGCAATTCATTTCGTCGATCTGGACGAGTTCAAACTTGTCAACGATACGCTCGGCCATGGCGCCGGCGACATGCTGCTCATGGCGATTGGCGCGCATATGAATGCCTTGAACAGCCAGACTGCGACGTTTTTCAGGATGGGAGGCGATGAGTTCGTCGCCCTGCAAACCGATGTGGCGTCGCCCCAGGAGGCGATGGCTTTCGCCGAGACCATCCACCAGAAGCTTTGCCAATCCTACAGCCTCGGCAACACGTTTCATCCGCAGAAGGTTTCAATCGGCACGTTCTTCGCAGCAGATGGCGTCGACAACAGTGACGAGCTCTTCGGCCTGGCGGATATCGCGCTTTACGAGGCCAAACGGCGGGGCCGCAATCGCGTATTCCTGTTGACCGATGAAATCCGACGAAAAGCCGACGACCAGAGTGTTCTCGAAAAAGATCTCGCGGACGCAGTGCGGCTGAAGGACCTCCACATCAACTTTCAACCCCAATTCGATTTGAAGACGGGCGATGTCGTTGGCTTTGAAGTGCTCTCGCGCTGGTCTCACCCGGCCCGCGGAGATATCTCACCGGTCGTCTTCATTCCGATGATCGAGGCGCTTGGGCTCTCAAACGCCCACGGCGCAACCGTGCTTCGTATGTCCTGCCATGCGGCCGCGACGATCCAACGGCTGTATGGACGCGCCTATACGTTCGCGATCAACGTCAATGCGGAACAACTATTGCGACCTGGCTTCATCCCTTTCATCAAATCCGAGATCGTCGAACATGGCCTTTCGCCATCTCAGATCGAAATTGAGATCACCGAAAGCGTTTTGGTCGAGAGTTTCAAACAGACGAATGAGGTCATTAATGAACTGCACGATGCCGGCATCAGCGTTGCAATTGATGACTTCGGCACAGGCTACAGCTCGCTCTCCTACCTGTCCAAGCTCAATGTCGACCGCATCAAGATTGACCGATCGTTCGTTAGTCAACTGAGTTCTGATTCGACAACACGTGCTGTGATCGAATTGATTGCCGGCGTTGCTAAAACGCTGTCGCTCACCGTCGTCGCGGAAGGAGTCGAGAAGGATTGGGAGGAGAAAATCCTGCGCGGGTGTGGCATTCAATATGTGCAAGGATTCATGTATGCGCGGCCCATGTCGCTTGAGGCTTTGATCAAATTCCTCGAACGGTCCAATGCCCCGCGAGCCGCGAACGTCACAACATTGAAAGCGTGAAATTTCGGGCCGCAACAGAAGAGGGCCCGCATTGCGGACCCTATGCTGTTACTCATCGCATATCTCTGCAGTTCCGTTACACCCGGTCAGAACGCAACGCGGAAACCAGTCGTTCCCTTGACGATGAAACTTGCACCGAAGTTTTCAAGACTAGTGTTCACTGATGTCTCGCCAGAGACCGAATACTTATCGTCATTCCAGCTATGCTTTCCGCCCAGGCCTACGCCGCCCCACAGCCGCTCGTTGGCATTGACCAGCTTGACGTCCCTCTAAATCGACCCGCGAGCCTTCGAGGAATTCATAGTGAAGGTTACCGATGGTGTAGACGCTGGCGCTCACCATCTTGCCATCCACACTTGGCCGGGATCAGAATGTGAGAGCTAGCTTGCTTGCCCGGGCGACAGGACGGCGCGTCTCAGATCAATTGTTCGGATTTGCGAGATGGACCATGCAGCGACGTCGGGCGGCTTGACCTTCGTGAAACGGCGATGAGGCGCGTTTGACGCGCTAGTCCGCAGCGTAGGCCTGACGATCCTTACCGCCCAGCGCGGTGATTGACGCAGGCGAAGGCAAGCGGAAGCGACGCCCGTGGCGAATGTAAAGCAATTGCAACACGGCGCGTGTCACCGAGGTTCCAAAGCTCCACGCCCTGCGCGCGCCCGAGGTGCGTCACATGCAGCCGGTGTCCAATAACGTGAACCGAGATCGGCTGCCGCCGCCGACGTGGCCAACGAAAGTTCAACCGTCGCCCACCCGAATTGTCGTTCGCAGCCGGTCGCATTCCCTGGTGGAAGTCTGGCCCATAGAAGCGACAGAAACTGAAGAAAATTTCTGGCGACTAACATAATTGCGACTGGTCCGGGCGTGACAGCCAATGGGTGCCGTCAGCAAGCGTTGCAATAGGGCCTGAGCAGGGGCGACGGTTCGCCGCATCCTCAAGTGATGACATTGTGATCCTGATTGCCCAGCCAAGCAACGTCCATCGCGGATCGTATTCAGGAACTTATGACCGTCATGCTGTCCCTTGGGTGTGGCCCCAATAAGTTGGCGGTGCAAGAAGGATTTTTTCGGAACCGACCCGACCGGGTGTCGACCCAAATGACGCTGGTCCTTGCCTTTGAACCGGGGGAACACCTGATCAAATCGCAGCTTGAGTCCGCGCCTGGCGAAAAAGAAAGCCCCGCTGGTTCAACCGGCGGGGCTTTTTTGATGAACGGATCGAGCGCACTCAGCCATCGGACGCCTGAATGATCTCCCTATGCGTCAGGAGGCAAGCACTTCACCGATCCGTGCGCGGATATTCTGGCGTTCGGCATCATCCGTCGAACTGTCGAGTTCGACATCATAAGCAATGGTTGCCGGGCGCTTCAGCACCACGATCCGATCACCGATTTCCAATGCCTCGCTGATCGAGTGGGTGATGAATACGGCCGTCTTGCCATTTTCCTTAACGAGGCGTTTGAACTCGGCCCGGAGTTTACCCGCCGTCGCCTCGTCAAGAGCCGAGAATGGCTCGTCGCAGAGCAGAATGTCAGCATTGGTGGCGAAGGCGCGGGCAATCGACACACGCTGGCGCATACCACCCGACAGCGCGTGGGGGAACTCGTTCTCGTGGCCGCCAAGACCAAGTTTCAACAGCCAGGCCTTGGCCGTCTCAAGACGATCCGCGGGAGGATTGTCAAGCATCTCGAGGCCCAGAGCGACGTTCTGAACCGCCGTTCGCCATGGAAGCAGCCGGTCGTTCTGGAACACGATCGCCATCTTGCCCCGGAACGAATCGAAGCTGGAGAATGGATCCGTTCCGCCAACGCGAACCGTGCCGGACGTAGGCTCGGTCAGACCCGCGACCATATTGAAGATTGTCGACTTGCCGCAGCCGGTCTTGCCGAGCAGAGCCACCATTTGGCCCGGCTTGACCGCCAGATTGATTTTATCGACAGCCTTATAGGCGCCTTTGCTTCCTGCCTTGCCAAAAACCTTGGAAACGTCAGAAAGCTCGATTGCTGCGTTTACGCTGCTCATAGTGCACGCTCCGAAACGGCGCGATAGCGGAATGCCGTGGTTTCAATCAATGTCAGTGCGCCTTGAACGAGGAGCACGAAGAAGACAAGTTGCAGCGTCCAGGCAAGTGCCCCGGCCATATCGAACAACTGCTGCTGCTGCAGGAGTTCGTAACCGACGCCGCCCGTTGCACCGACGAGCTCGGCCACCACGACCACGCGAGCTGCGTTGCCAAGGTTGACCTTCCACGCGGTGAGGATGTCCGGCAAAATCGCAGGAGCGATCATGACGCGGAACATCTTCGACCGTGTCGGACGGAAGCTGAACACCATCTCCACGAGATCCCTCGACATGCCACGCAGCGCGCCGATGATCTGGAAGGTGAACGCGGGAAGTGTCGTCATCACCATGATGAAGAGGATACGGAACTCAACACCGTGGAACCAGATAATGGCGAACACTACCCACGACAGGGCGGGAATTCCCTGAAACAGCGTCAAGATTGGCGACAGGAAATTGTCGGCAGCCTTCGAACGCACCATGATCAGGGCGAGAACCCCGCCAATAACAAACGCACCGGCCAACCCTGCCAGAATACGCAGCACTGTCGCCATCACGTCGCCGAACTTGGAGGCAGTCGTGAAGATCTCGATACACCGCCAGAACACGTCAACAAGTGACGGGAACAGATAGCTCGGGAAGAACAGAGAAGCGAACTGCCAAAGAGCAATCACGACAGCATATGGCAAGATCGCCGAAACGACCTTCATCAACGGCTGCGCGCCACTCCCTGACATCTTTGCCAAGGATTGATCGGTTGCGTCAGTCATTTATTACTTAGCCTCGTAGATGGTCGCGTTTGATGGGACCGATGGAAGGAAGGAGATGGACTTGCCGGCGTCATAGACCGACTTGATTTCCTTGGTGACCTCGGAAGCCATCTTTACGTTCATGCCAAGACGTTCATTCGAGCGGATCAGGCTGGCGATCGCCTTCTGATCATCAGGCGTTCCCTTTGGCATGATCAACTTGGATGCTTCGTCCGGGTTCTTGGCAACCCAGTCAGCAGCTTCCTTGTATGCAGCGAACAGCTTCGGAACGAGATGCTTGTTCTTCTCAGTCCAGTCGATGTGCGCCGCGACGCCGAGATAGGGAATGTTGGTCGAACCAGCGAACTTCTTCCAGCTGTCGGCAATCTTGAGATCAAGCGCACGGACCTCCGGCTTCTTGCTCACGAGCGTGGTGTAGGCTGGCTCCCAAAGCTGAACAGCAGTTGCACGATCAGCGATCGCATAACCAACCAGACCAGGTGTTGCGGTGTTCACCACCGAGATCTTGCTGACATCCGTGCCCAGCTGACGGGCGAACCAGTCGAACATCACCCAGTTCGTGGTGCCCTTGGCCGCTGCCAGATCCTTGCCCTCAAGATCCTTGATCGACTTGATATCCGCACGCGACGTCACCACGCCGCCCCAGAAGTCGAACAGGTTGAAGAGATAGGTGACCTTGACGCCGCGAACGTCGGCAAGACCAACTGTCAACAGTGCAGCGCTGCCGCCAAGCTTGAACTCACCGGAGTTGAACTGCGCGGTGTAGGCGTCAGGCGTACGCTCTTCAAACTTGATAGCGAGGCCATTCTTCTCGTCGAGCTTCTG
This sequence comes from uncultured Alphaproteobacteria bacterium, assembly GCA_963717905.1. Lineage (GTDB taxonomy): Bacteria > Pseudomonadota > Alphaproteobacteria > Rhizobiales > Xanthobacteraceae > Tardiphaga. The sequence continues at coordinate 65,430 of CAVQXM010000004.1, read as the reverse complement.
CGCCTTGATGACAGGCGGAAGGAACGCACCGAGCGAGGGCGCGCCGAACACAACGATCGAAAGTGGAACAGGAGCCTGCGCGTAGCTTGGCGTAACCGCCAGCAACGCGCCGGCAATGATCAGACCCTTCGAAATCGACGTCATAACAATCCTCCAACTTTGTTGTTTTGCACGCCGCTTATGTGGCGTTGCTTTCAAGATCCTTGCGGAGCGCAGTGAAAAACTTGCCGACAAGATGCTTTGAGACGCTGGTCAGGATGCGCTGACCGACACCTGCAACGAGGCCGCCGATTTCGCCGACGCCCTGGAACTTCAACGTGCAGGTCGTCGCATCAACTGGCACGATCTCGAATTTCGCAGTGCCATTGCCATGGCCAAGGGTGCCAGCACCCGAAACCTTGATGTTGCACGACTTCGGCTCCTCCTTGTCGAACAGCGAGATCTCGCCTTCGAAAGAACCGCCGACAGCTGCGACGCGCAGCTGCATTTCAACCTTGTATGAATCCGGCTCGGTCTCAACCATTGCCTTGCAACCGGGAATGCAGCGCGTCAGCACGTTCGGATCGTTCAGCGCCGTCCACAACTGGTCAACCGACGCCTTGATGGTCTCTTCGCCACCGATATCGAGCTTCATCGTATTTCCTCAGAGATCAAAAAGTTTCGCGGCGAGACCGCCATAAATCGAAGCGCGTTCAGCGTCGGTGAAATTGGTTTCAGCAACGAGATTGCGCGGAGCCAGATCGCCAATCGGGAATGGCATGTCCGAGCCCATCATGATGCGATCCGCACCGACACTGTCGGCAAGGAAGCGCAGCGCGCGCTGATCCTGAAGGATCGTGTCGTAGTACATCGCGGCCAGCGCTGCATCCGGATTGCCGAGGTTGTCCTTGTCGAGCGAGTAGTTGCGGCGGAGACGACCAACGATGTAAGGCAGCGCAGCGCCGCCGACGACGGCGACAATCTTGGCGTTGCTGTAGCGGGTGACATGGCCGGCATAGATCAGGCGCGACATTGCGATCATCGTGTCAGTCACACGACCAACCGCATTGGCCATGCCATAGTCGTGCACGCGGTCATCGCCGCTCTCGAACACCGGATGGATGAAGATCACCGAACCGAGTTCATTCGCCGCTTCCCAGAATGGCGTGAGCGACTGATCATCGAGGACCCCGCCCTTGCCCTTCGGCTGGGTTCCGATCATCGCACCCTTGAAGCCGGCTACATGCGCTTCGCGCAGCACTTCAGCAGCGAGAGCGCCATCCTGCAAAGGAACCGTTGCAAGCGGAATGAAGCGCGGCTCGTCCTTGGCGGCTTTGAGCAGGTGCTCGTTGATCAGGCGCGACCAGGCTGCGCCTTCTGCAGCCGGAATCTCATAGCCGAACATATCAAGCCAGCCGGCATTGATCTGCCGGTCAATCTTCTGCTCGTCCATCCACTTCAAGCGACCAGCGAGGTCCGTCAACGGCTTGGAGACCGGACGGGTCGGTTTGCCGCCAGCAAACGAAAACCCAAGGCTGCTGCCGTCCTCGATCAGGCGAACCGAGGGAAACTCGGCAGCGCGGGCGCGGATCGCATCAAGAAGCGCCGGAGGAACAAGATGGGCATGACAATCAATATACATCGCTTGACTCGCTAATTACTTGGATTGCTGCGCTTCGGCGATAGCGTCACCGATGGCGTAAATACGAATGGGGAGCTTGTTGAACGAGATGCCGAGACTCTGAACAGCATCGTTGATTGCGCCGGAGATCGCCGCGGGCGATCCAAGGTAGCCGCTTTCGCCGGAGCCCTTCTGACCGAACACCGTGTGCGGCGACGGCGTGCAGTGATGCACAATCTCGACTTGCTGGCATCTCATGTGACGACGGCAGCAGATAGTCCATCAGGCTCTGGGTGATCAGGTGACCCTGCTCATCGTAGACAAACTCTTCGAGCAGCGTTGCGCCGAGACCATGGGCGATGCCGCCGAGGGTCATGCCCTTGACGATATGCGGGTTGATCACGGTGCCGCAGTCATGGCCGATGACATAGCGCTTGATCTCGGGCTTGCCGAGAACAGGATCGATCGCCATCAGCACAACGTGGAACTCGAATGAGTGGCACGGATACATCTGCACCTTGCCATCGACCGGAAGCTTGTCGCCGGTTGGAACCTGGATGACGTGTGTCGCTTCCAGGCCTGGCTCCATGCCTTCAGGCAGTTCGTGATAGTGGCGATGCGCCACGTTGATCAACGCCGCCCAATCAAGTCGCTTGCCGCTCTTGTCGGTCGTGCCAGCGTCTGCCCAGGTGACATCGTCCTCGTTGCAACCGCCCAGATGCGCCGCGATCCTGACGAGCTTGGCCTTGATCTTCTGGGCAGCATGGAACGCAGCGCCGCCCATCATGATCGCCATGCGGCTGCCGACCGGAGTGTTCGATGGCAGCGAAGCCAGCGAGTCCGGGCGAACAACGCGCAACTTGGTCGGATCAATCTGCAGAACCTCAGCGACCACCGTGCTGACCAGGGTCTCATGGCCCTGCCCTGACGATGTCGTGTGGATCGTGATTGATACGAAGCCGTTGCCGTCGACGTTGATGCGGCAGGAATCCATCCAGGTTGTGGTGGTGTTCTTCTCGTTCAACAGCGGTTCGAATGACGAGTTGCCGCCGCTCGGCTCAAGGCAGGCCGCGATACCGATGCCTGCAAGCATGCCGGAGGCACGCAGGCGGTCGCGCTCGGCTTCCATTTCCTTGAAGTCGATGTGGCTGAGCACCTTGTCGACGACGGTGTGATAGTCGCCGCTGTCGTAGTACGAACCGCTCGGGATCAGGTACGGAAACTCATCGTGATTGATGAAGTTGCGACGGCGCACCTCGATCGGATCGAGCCCTGTCGCGAGAGCCACCTTGTTGATCGCAGTTTCAATGGCGTAGTTGGTCGGCGCCTGGCCGAAGCCACGCACAGCCTCTTGTACAGCCTTGTTGGTCGTCACCGACTGCGCGCGATACTGAACGCTGGCAATCTTGTATGGCCCAACGATCGCGCCGATCGGCTTGCCAAGCTGGAAAGGCGCACGGCCTGCATAAGCGCCAGCGTTGTCGAGCGCACGAATCTTCATCGAGCGCACGATGCCGTCCTTGTTGAAGGCGACATCGACGTCAAAGATGCGCTCCGGACCCTGCATGTCGCCGCCGCGCATGTTCTCGAGGCGATCCTCGATCAGGCGCACCGGGCGGCCAAGCTTGCGGGCGAGATAGCCCGTCAGCACCGTGTGCTTGATGCCGCGTTTCACACCATAGCTTCCGCCGACGTCAACATCCTGATGAACGCGGACATTGTTCGATGGCAGGCGCAGGGCACGCGCAAGCTGCTCCGGATACTTTGGCATCTGGATCGACGCCCAGATGTCGAGGATCTCGCTCCAGGGGTCCCACTTGGCGATGACGCCGAAGGTCTCAATCGGAACGGTGGAGCTACGGCCCCAGGTGACGCGGAACGACAGCTGATCGTCAGCTTCAGCGAAATGCTTGTCGACTTCGCCCCAGACAAAGGTGCGATCGAGCAAGACGTTCGAGCCGTGATCAGGATGAACCGGGGCGCTTTCAGGTTTCAGCGCGTCTTCGGCGTTGATGACATAGGGCAGCGGCTCATAGGCGACGCGGATCTTTTCGATCGCATCTTCAGCCAGCGCACGACTGTCGGCGACCAATGCGGCCACCCACTCACCAGCGTAGCGGGTCTGGCCAACGGCCAGCGGATAACGGCGCACGTTCGGCGTATCAAGGCCGTTCATCAGCTGATCGGTCGCGCCGACCAGTTCGTCGCCGGTCAGCACATAGTGTACACCCGGCATCTTGAGCGCTTCGGTCGCATCAATCGACAAGATGCGTGCAGCCGGATGCTGCGACGGCAGCAACGCGACGTGCAGCATGCCTTCAACCGAGATATCAGCGACGAAGCGGCCATGGCCGGCGACGAAACGACGATCCTCACGAACGCGGCGATTGGTTGAGACGAAACGGAAGGTCGAGGGATCAACGCTCATTTCGCGGTCTCCACGGTGCCGTGCGCGCAGGTCTTGGGCGCGTTTGATTTCTGCAGGCGGTCAGCTGCGAATTCGATCGCTTCGACGATCTGGCCGTAACCGGTGCAACGGCAGATGTTGGCCGAGATCGCTTCCACGATTTCCTCTCGGCTCGGCGCAATGTTCTTTTCGAGCAGCGCATGCGCCGACAGGATCATGCCGGGGGTGCAATAGCCGCACTGCAGACCGTGAGTTTCACAGAAGGCGTCCTGAATGACGCTGAGTTCACCCGGCGCCGGGGCCAGCCCCTCGATCGTCGTGATCTCGAAGCCATCGGCCTGTGCCGCGAACATCAGGCACGAACGAACCGGCTCACCGTCGATCAAGACGGTGCAAGCGCCGCAGACGCCGTGCTCGCAACCTGCATGAGCGCCATTCAGCTGAAAATCTTCACGCAGCACGTCCAGCAGCGTCTTGCGCGGCTCGACGTCGGCGGTTCGGGTTGTTCCGTTGATACGAAGTTCAACCTTCATCACGCAGCTCCCTTGAGCGCCTTCGCGCTCGCATTCATGCGCGCCTGCTGGAGTGCGCGCTTACTCAGATCGATGGCAACCCGGCGTCGATAGGACGCGCTGGCGTGCAGATCGCTTGACGCCTCAAGATCACCCGTGACGGCATGAACCGCGTCCGCGATACCGGCGTCATCAAGCTTGGTCCCGATCAGCTGAGACACATCGAGGCGAAGCGCGGTATCGCCAACGCCGCCGATGCCCAGGGTCGCTTCGACGCAACGCCCGTCATCATCAAGGGCGACCTGCGCCAACGCTGCAGCAAAAGCGAAGTCCGAACTCCGCGCGCTGATTTCAAAGAAACCAACGCCGATGTTCTTGTGCGACCAGACCGGGAACCGAACCGCGCTGAGCAATTCGCCGGGATTGATGGCAGTGAGCATGGGACCGAAGATGAAGTCCTCAATCGGCATGCTAGTGGGACCATCCGGAGACTCGAACAGCAACTCTGCGCCAAGCGTGATCGCCGCGAGCGGAATCTCCGCCGACGGATCAGCATTGGCGATTGATCCACCAACAGTGCCGCGATTGCGCGTCGGGATGTGGCCGACCCATGGAAGCACGGCAGCAAGCGCCGGCACCGATGCGTGGATGAGCGGATTGGCCAGCGCGACCGCCTGACGCGTCGTCGCGCCGATCACCACCGAACCATCCTCTTCGCGGACGCCGGAAAGCTCCGGCAACCGCATGATGTCAACAAGCTTGGCCGGGCGCGCGAGGCGCATCGCCAGCATGGGAACCAGCGTCTGTCCGCCCGCGATCACGCGCGCATCTTCGTCGCTGGCCAAAACTTCACAGGCGTCAGCAATGGAGCCGGGCCTGATGTATTCGAACGGCGCTGGTTTCATGCTTGCCTCTAGCTCAGTAGCAGGCCAGCAGCAGCTGGCGAGAGGACGGAGATTGTCTGGCTCTTCAACAGCGGACCATCGGTCTCGCTGGCAGCCTTCGCAGCAGCCCATTCCTGATCAGCTGCAAAACCCGCCCAGGCAGCCTTGCGTGCATCTTCGTCGGCGAAACGGGTGACATAGGTAAGCCGGCCATCCTCCGTCGGAGCGGTCAGCGCACCGAGAAGATCGATCCCATGACGTGGGAAGAATTTACTGGCGACTACATCCAGGAACCGGCGACGCATGGCGTCAGCCTTGCCCTCTACCGCTTCGTACACGCGAATTTCGTAGATCAACGCACACTCCCATAATCGTAATTGCGACTTGAGCCGTCACAATTGGGAGACCATAGGGGTGCTCACGGAAAATTGTCAAATATAAATATGAGTCAATACGCATGAAATTGCGTGAATGAATTGGTTCAATTGACGCAATGACGCATGTTTCCACGAGATTTGGTTCGGCTAGTGGGCTTAATCGTCGTACATGCTGGGAAATATTGATATGTTCCGCAAATTGGGGTATGAATTGATCACTGCGATGTAGATCAATGCTGAAATTGTACTACTTTGTCGCTTATCTGATGATCCTTGACCGCCACGGCGCGCGCCGACTGGAGACGAGATGACAGACTGGGTTCCAGATCTGACCAAATTCCTGGGCCCCCGCTACCTCGCATTTGTCAGCGCGCTTGACGCCGACATCGCTTCAGGACGCGTTCGACCGGGGATGCGGCTTCTCCCCCAACGCGATATGGCGCAACGCCTTGGTTTGAGCGTCGGCACCATTTCCAAAGGCTATACCGAGGCCGAGCAGCGCGGCTTGATCTCCGGCGAAGTTGGGCGCGGCACCTTCGTGCAGCGCCGCCGCACGGAGCCCCGCGGCCAGATGGGAAATGCTGACGCTGCAATCAATCTTGCGCTGAATGTCCCCCCCTACACCGGGGAAGATGAGGCCATCTCCTCGACGATCGCCGAAATCATTAGCGGAGGAGACGTGGCTGGTCTGCTGGGCTACCTGCCGCATCAGGGTTTGCCGCATCATCGCCGCGCCATGGCGAATTGGCTCGCTTCGCTCAGCGTCACTGTAAATCCAGATCAGATGTTCATCACCCACGGCGGGCAACATGCCCTGTCGATCGCGCTCGGCATGATTGCCGCGCCGGGCGATATCGTTCTGACCGAAACCTTCACCTACTCGGGCATGCTGGCCCTGTCTGTGCAGAATAACTATCGCCTGCACGGCGTGGAAACAGATTCCGAAGGGCTTGTGCCCGACAGTCTGGATCGCTCACTGCGTGAATCCGGCGCACGCGTGATCTACTGCATGCCGACCCTGCAAACGCCGAGCGGCGCTACGATGTCGCTTGAACGTCGGCAACAGATCGCCGCGATCGTGCGCAAACACGACGCCTATCTCGTGGAAGACGACGCTTACGCATATCTGCTCACACCACCATTGCCCCCGGTGTCGTCGTTCATTCCTGAGCGCAGCTTCTACGTCATGAGCTTTGCGAAATGCCTCGCGCCGGGCCTGCGCGTTGCCGCAATGATCGCGCCGGAAAGCTTCCGCGATCGTGCGATCAACGGTGTGCGCGCGACGGGCTGGATGGCAACACCCCTCATGGCCGAGGTCGTGACGCGGTTGATCCACGATGGCGGACTTGCTCGCCAGGCGCGGCTCAAGCGGGAAAAGGCCGCCATTCGCAACAGCATCGTGCATCGCGTGCTGAAGGAATGGCTGCCCCCAGCCATAACGGCGCCAGGCTTTCACGTTTGGCTGCCTTTGCCTGCCGGGCGCACCATGAATGCTCTGGTCACCCAGGCAGCCCAGGCCGGCATCACGCTTGCTCCGCCCGGTGCGCTCCAGCGCATGGAGACGGACGTGCGCGGCATTCGACTTTGTCTCGGCGCGCCCGCGACCGAGGAAGATCTTGAACGCGCCCTGATCGAAATCAGGCGCATTCTCGAAATGGCGGAAGCAATTTCTTTCGTCTGACCCCTCCGTTCCTACAATCTAAATTTTCAGAGGAAACGTCCATGAAACGAAGCAGCGTCGCTTTGACCGTTGCCGCATGTCTAGCCTTCAGTTCCGCTGCGCTTGCCCAGACTGAAAGCTGGCCAACCCGCTCCATCACCATGATCAATCCGTTTGCTGCTGGTGGGCCAAACGATGTGATCGCACGTGCCTTTGCGCAGCGCATGGGTGAGGTTCTCGGCCAGACCGTCATTCTGGAAAACATCGGCGGCGCCGGTGGCATGAATGGCGCAAGCCGCGTCGCCAAGTCAGCCCCGGACGGCTACACCTTCCTGCTTGGCACGGTCGGCACACATGCGCAGAACCAGTCGCTGTACAAGACGCCGTCCTACAATGCAGTTACGGATTTCGAGCCCATCGGCCTGATGGTGCACGCTCCCCTCGTCCTGGTCGCGCGCAATGATCTGCCCGCCAACACCCTGAAGGAGCTGGTTGCCCACGCCAAGGCCAACGGCGACAAGATGCAATACGCATCAGCGGGCACCGGCTCGGCGATCCATCTTGGCTGCGCGCTGACCAACCTGGTCACCGGCATGAAGGTCATGCATGTGCCTTACCGCGGTGCGAATCCGGCCATGCAGGATCTGATGGCTAGCCGTGTTGATTATCTCTGCGACATCATCACCACAGCCAAGGCGCAGGTTGACGGCAAGACCGTGAAGCCGCTCGCCATCCTGAACAAGACGCGCTCGCCTGCCCTGCCGAACGTACCGACCGCAGCTGAACAGGGCTACGATATCGAAGCCTACACCTGGAACGCCTTCTTCGCGCCAAAGGGCACACCGAAGCCAATCATCGACAAGCTGAACGGCGCCATGATCGAGGCGATGAAGACGCCCTCGATCCGCAAGCAGCTCGAGGGCATGGGCATGGTGTTTGTCTCTGAAGATCGGGCGACGCCAGAGTATCTCACGGGATACGTGAAGAGCGAGACGGAAAAATGGGCGAAGCCGATCAAGGAAAGCGGCATCGCTATTCAGTAATCGGTTGATCGCCGGTCACCACACCAGCCCCGGGGCTCACGCGCCCGGGGCTTTTGTTTTGCCGAGGTGAATAAAAGCGCAGCAGTCCCTGTCTCACGGACTGCCTGCCCGAGCATCACACGTTGAACACAGACCACACGGATGTGATCAACGAAGCGGGGTATGGTGTGGAATAACGTAGCAAGCGATTCAGCGTCTCATCGTGAACGAGCTTGCTTCGACATAGGTGCGCCATGCGTTTGCCCGTAAAATCGGCCGTCTTTTTGGCTGTTTTCCTCACTGCTCCTTCGATCCTTTTGGCTCAAAGCGCAAAGGACCAGCCGAAGGCCTCGGCGAAACCAGCGCAGAAATCGGCTCCGGTCTCCAATGCCCCGGAGAAGACCAGCGCAACCTTCGCCGATTGGCTGATGCGATGCGACAAGACGGAAACCGTTCGTGTTTGCGAGGTGGCGCAGGTCATGTCGGTGCAGGGCCAGAGCAATCCCATTGCTCAAGTGGCGATCGGCGCGGCTAAATCAGATCAGCCCAAGCAACTCACGCTGATGCTGCCGGCGAATGTCTACCTGCCGGCCAAGGCCGTCGTCAGCACGGCGCAAACTCCACCTGCGAAGCTTGAATTGACCTGGCAGCGTTGCACGCCCGGCGCCTGCTTCGCCTCAGCTGCGATCGCCGACGATCTTATCAAATCCATGAGCGCGCAGACCGAGCCAGGCCGCATCGCCTTCATCAATGCTGTCGGTCAGGAGATGGCCCTGCCACTCTCTTTCCGCGGGTTGTCGCAGGCGCTCGGAGCCCTCGCCAAGGAACCCTGAACGACGGCAGCCTGTTCAGGACATCGACAGCAGCCTGCGCCGAACGCACGTCTTACAATTCCACCACCGCGATGGGTTGGCCCGCCATCGACCGGGCGATCTCGGCCACATGGCGATGATGCGTGAAGATAATCGCCTGACGATCCGCCGTGGTGCTCGCCAGCAAGGACAGCGTCGAGGCCGTGCGGCGCTCATCAAAGCTCGCCAGCAAGTCGTCGCCAATGAAAGGCAGCGTCTCGACGGTGCGGCGTTCAAGCAGCGCCAAGCGCAACGACAGAAACAGCTGATCGCGGGTGCCTTCACTCAAGCCCTTCACGCCGACACGCTCTTGCGAATGGCGGACCGCGACAACCACCGGCTGATCGTCGTCGCCAAAGTCGAGCGCGAGACCGCTGAAGGCGCCAGCTGATGAAATGGCGAACAGTTCGCTGGCCCGCTGCAACAGCGGATCCTGAACCATCTGCCGATGCCGCTCGATGGCTCGATCAGCAAGCTTCATGGCCGCAGCACGCACGAGCCAGCGATTGACGACATCCCTGATTTCACCTGCGGCATCAGCGCGCTCGCGAGCCGCGCCCACCGCATCACGGCCTTTCGAGAGCTCGTCACGCTCACGGCAAGCTTGGTCAATCGCCGCATGCGCCTTGCCGATCTCATCGAGCGATTGCCGTTGCGCAGCCGACAACCGCGCGACCTCGGCATCCAGCACATCGTGGTCAAGATCAGCCTGCTCGGCGCGCAAGGCAGCCTCATCCATGCCATCCGCACTGTCTCGCAGGTGGGTGCGCAACAGCCGCGAGGTCACGCGTCAACTGGTTATGCTGGGTGACCCGATCTAGCGTGGCAAGCAGGGCATGATTGTCAGGTGCGCCAAGCGTTGAGCGCGCTGTAGCAAGCAGGGCATCGATCGGAGCCTGCGCCGCCACGACAGCCTGCCGCTTCACCGAGCGCGCGGCAACAGCGTCCTGACGACTAGACCGTTGGGCATCCGCCCGCTGCGCTTGCGCCAGCCGCTGCGCGATGTCCTTCAAGGCATCCATCACCGGACGCGAGGCCAGATCGGGCGACACCGCAGCAACGACACTGCGAACCTCGGCGTCGAAAGCCGCGATGTCCCTGTTGATGCCGTTGATACGCTGGCTTGCAATCTCGAACCTCTGTCTGTGATCGCCAACGCCGCCCCAGACCCTCAGCGCAACTTCAGCAGCGCCAAGCGCAGCGGTTGCGGCAACGCCAATCCCGGCAAATGCCGCCGGGAGAGCTTCCCGGCACACCTTGAGCTTGTCAGCTGCGCGGGCGAGCGCCGCCTCAGCGTCCACGACGTCGCGTCCAGCACGTTCCGTGGTGACAGCACGCTTCTGCAACTCAGTCCATGCCGAGCTGATTTCACCAAGGCGCAACTCCGCATCGCGATACAACAGATCCATCGGCGTCATTGCGTCGGCCTGTCCGCCCAATGTTGCGAGCAAGGTCTGCAGAGATGGCCGGCTTTCCGCGAGCCAATCCGAATCTGCTTTCAGGCGCGCGCGGCGGTCGTCAATCGCCTGCGCACGATGCTGAAGATCGAGAATACGCGCCAACCATTTGCGCATATCGCCGGGTTGCCGGGGCATGATCGCCGCGGGCTGCCATAGCGCTGCCCAAGCCTCGCGTGCAGCCTCGTTGCGGTCATTGACATCACGCAGCGCGTCAGCGGCCCGCGCCGCATCGCGTTTGGCGTCCTCCTGCTGATCCTGCAAGGCGCTGAAACGAGCAGCGCGCTCGGAGTCTGTCACCAACTGATCAGCCACCCGGTCAGCCGCCTCCGTCAACCGCTTCACCTCGTCGAGATTGGCGCGGCGCATTGTTGCGTCATCAAGAGCAGGCTCAAGCGAAGCTATCGCGGCATTGCGGTCGGCGCGCGCCTGAAGCAGATCCTCTCGGGTGACAACTGCGCCGCTACGTTCGAACCGCGCCACTTCGATACCAATCAACTCAACACGCTCATCAGCATCGGCAAGCTTCGCCTTCGCACGTTGCAACTCGCCAGCGAGTTCACTGACGCTTCGCTCATGCTCGGCCATGGTCGCATCATCCGGCAAACCGCGCGCGGCGAGATCGACGAGGCCTTCGAGACGCGGATCAAGCCCGGCAAGCGCCGTATCAATTTGCCCTGCCTCGCGATCGCAGGCGGATCGCTCGGTTCGGACCCGATCAGCCACCAGCGGCACATTCGCGAAAACCTGCAACTGAAGCCGGAGCGGCGCTGGATCGACAACATGAGCAGGGAGAGGCTCCTCACGCTGCAGGCGTTCGCGCTCGGTAACCGCCGCATGCAACTGACGCTCAGCCTCCAAACTGACGCGCTCGGCGTTCTTGGTCTCCGCGATCAAATCGCGAACCTCGGCCAAGGCAAGTTCGGTCGGCAATTGCGCCAGCAAATCTGCAGCGGAGCCGATGCCAAGCTGCCGCGCACATTCCTGCAAGGCATCCTGAGCCAGCGATTGCTCCGTCACACGCCTCGGCAGGTCATCCATCTCCTTACGAATGACTTCCATCCGCCGGGCGAGCGTGTCGATCGTCTCGGCACGTGACAGGATCGCTTCGTCAATGTTTAGCGCCGCAATGCTGGCGCGATCGACCGCATCGTCTTGATCCAGCCGTTGAAGCTCGGTCGTGATACGATCAAACTCCACAAGCGCTGCTTGCCACCGGGCGAGATCTGTGTCCGACACTGTTGGCAGGCTCGCGAAACCTGCGAGATCTTCACGCAATGCATCCAGTCGCGCCAGATGGCTACGCGTTCGCGTCGCGCGCTGCAACCGCGCCAAGTCACGCCCCGTTGTTTCATGCAGCTTGACGTAGTCGGCATGCCGCGCCTCGGCCGCAGCAACATTGGCCAGCGCCGCCTTCAGCGCATCTGGGGTGACGGTTGCTTGCGCGAGCTGGCGTGTCGCATCGTCGTAGCGATCAGTTGCAAGATAAAACTCGCGGCTGCCCGACCGTCGCGGCGCGAACAAGAGATCTGCCTCGTCACTCAAGCGTCGGCGCAGGTCAGACAACACGGTCAGCCCGGCCGAACTCGCGGCGAGCGTTTCCGTCAGACGCCCGCCAGCGGTGAGCAGCTTCTCGCCACCGTCGCGCAGCGATTGTGCGTTGAGACCAAACTCGCTGCTGAAAATATCGCGGGTGATCGAACCAAGCAGCGGCGCGAGAAAATCATCCGGCAGCGGATTGTCGTCTCTATCCAGAAGTGTGCTCTTGTTGCCCTTGCGACGCCGGATTGTGATGTCACGCCCGTCGGTTGTGCGAAACAAGCCGCCGACACGAAGCACCTTCGCATCGTGCATGAAATCATATGGCGTGAACTTGCCGAACCCGAACAGCAGATCGGCGATTGCTGACAGCGCTGACGACTTGCCTGCTTCGTTCGGCCCGATCACGACATGCAGTCGCGCATCCGGATCGAACGTAAGGACACGATCAGTGAATGCGCCGTAGCGCTCCAGCGACAGGCTTTGAATTTTCATGATGACAGGCTCCCGGCGAGATGAGCCTGCGCCATGGCGGCGAAATCTCGAATAAGCGCATCACGATCCTCGTCAAAAGCTTCTCGCAATTCGCGCGGCAGCTTTTCTTGTATCGTCGCGAGCAATTCGCCGACCGATGCCGTAAAATCTTCATCTGCCGCCGCCACCGTCAGCAAGGCCTGGACATTGAGGACGTCGTCCGTTGCAAGCGCCTCAACGGCGACGGGTTGCGGCCTCGTCGCAACCTTGACCTGTTCGATCCAGCAGTCATCGGCATATTGGAAGCCGATGGCGCGCGCCTCATCGCGCAGCAACTCGCTGCGCGCGATGAGTGTGTCATGCAGCTTGGTCACGCCCCGCAGCGTGAGCCGGATCGCCAGCGCCCGCCCCTCACCTGTTGCATGAATCGTTTCGATGGTTTTACCGATCTGAGTCAGCACCTCGTCGAAATCCGAGCAGGCGCTGACATCGACCGGCTCATGCGCCCATCGCGCGCTGTCGAGCACGATCGGCGAAACATCAACGACACGGCCATCCTCGACCGTGACGCGCATGGCGCCCTTCGCCCCGGTTTCGCGCACGCTGCGGCCCTGCAACACACCAGGGTAAACGACCCAGGGATCACGATGAACAATCTCGCCGGCGTGAATGTGGCCAAGCGCCCAGTAATCGTAGCCAAACCGCGCAAGCTCCTCCACGGTGCACGGGGCGTAGCTGTCGTGCCCGCGCGAGCCGTCCAGGGCCGTATGCAGAACGCCGATGTTCAACCAGCCCTCGCGCCGCGCCGGATAGCTGGACAGAAAATCGGCAGCAACCTTGCGCGCGCCGAAGCTGCGGCCATGCAGCGCGACGCGATATTTGTCGAGCGCAATGGTGTGCGCCTTGTTGCTGGCGAAGCTCTGCACTGTGTCGGGATAGGTCAGGGATTGCGAAATTACACCTTCCGCATCGTGGTTTCCCCGGACGAGAATCGTCGGAACGCCAGCCCGATGTAGCGCGCCGATCGCATTGACGAAGAACAACCCCGTCGTCACGTCCTTCCAGTCACGATCGAAGATATCGCCAGCGATAATCAGGAAGGCCGCATCGCTATCGATTGTCTCTTTGATCAAGGCATGGACGGCATCGCGACCGGCCTTGGCAAACCGTGCGGCGACGTCGCCGCTCTTGCCGCCAAGGCTGGCGAACGGACTATCGATATGCAAGTCGGCGGCATGGATGAATGAAAAGCGCATTGTTCCCCAACACGTCGCGGCCAGGTGAGCTGAGCATCAAGCGCAGCCGATTGCATCCGAGCCTACGGCAGGGCTGACGCCGAATCCAATAGCAATGGCCCTTGTGCAAGGCTTCTGCACTGCTGTCTCTGGTGACGCGGCGGATTTACTGCTTGATATAGCGGATCAGTGAGAAGTGGCCCATCGGCGGCATCGCACGGCGCTCTTCCAGAACCACGCCCCCGTGCCGATGGGACCAATCCACCAGGCGCTGCCACGGAAATTCCGGACGCCAGCCGAGTCGTCGCGCCAAAGGCGCAAACGCAAGTTCAAACCAGCGTCGCGGGCCGCTGACCGCACCGATGTGGTTGACGAGGATCAACTCGCCGCCGGGTTTCAGGACGCGTACGAAATCGTCGAGCGTCGCCTCCGGATCCGGCACCGCCGTAATGACATATTGCGCGACGACGGCGTTGAAGAAATCATCCGGAAACGCGAGGTTCTTGGCGTCCATCACCGCGAGCGTTTCGACATTCGTGAGGTGCAGCGTGCGCACGCGCTCCTGAGCCTTGCGCAGCATCGCCTCTGAGATGTCGACGCCGCAAATCTTGGTCGACTTGGCGTAGTCGGTTAACGACAGGCCTGTGCCGACGCCGACATCGAGAATGCGGCCGCCGATACGGTCGGCTTCCAGAATTGTCGACTGACGACCATGGGCGAACACTTTACCGAACACGAGGTCGTAAATCGGCGCCCAGCGCTCATAGGCCTTCGCGACCCCAGCGCGATCAATGTCATTCGCCATCTTGCTTTCCTGAAATCAGCTACGCGCGGGAATCAGCGCCGGGGTGGCGCTTGCGTCAAATACGGGATCGACCTTGGACACGCGCGCTGATGCGCTCTTGATAAAGCCGCCGCCGAGCACCCGCGCCTGGCCGTTCAACCCATCATAGAACACACAGGCCTGCCCAGGCGAAACGCCTTCTTCGCCACCGGCGAGCTCGACCTCGTAAGCGCCATTGACCGCGCGCAACGTCGCAGGCTGCGGCGCACGGGTCGAGCGCACGCGCACGAACATCTCGATGCCATCGCCGATCACCTGATCCAGCAGGCCGCCGCCAATCCAGTTCACATCGCGCAAGACAATATGGTGCTTGCGCAGCGCCTCGCGCGGACCAACGATAACCCGGCGACTGACCGCATCGAGCTTGATGACGAACATCGGCACGCCGGATGCGATCCCGAGTCCCTTGCGCTGGCCGACCGTGAAATGAACGATGCCCTCGTGACGCCCCACCACCTTGCCGTCGAGATCAACGATCTCGCCGGGCTCAAGCGCATTCGGCTTCATCCGCTCGATGATGTCGGTATAGCGGCCGGTCGGAACAAAACAGATATCCTGGCTATCGTGCTTATCCGCAACGGACAGCCCGAACTGCCGCGCCAGCTCGCGCGTCTCCGGCTTGGTCATGTCGCCAAGGGGAAAGCGCAGATAATTGAGCTGCTCCTGCGTCGTTGCAAACAGGAAATAGCTCTGATCGCGATCAGCGTCGGCGGCGCAGACCATCGCGCGCGAGCCATCATCAAGCCGACGCGACGCGACATAGTGCCCGGTCGCCAAAGCAGCCGCGCCTAGCTCCTTGGCGGTCGCCAGCAAGTCGCGAAACTTGACCGAACGGTTGCACTCGATGCATGGCACCGGCGTCTCGCCAGCGACGTAGCTCTCGGCGAAATTCTCAATCACCGATTGGCGGAACTTGCTCTCATAGTCGAGCACGTAATGCGGAATGCCGATCCGCTCCGCGACATCGCGGGCGTCATGAATATCCCGGCCGGCGCAACAGGCGCCTTTCCGGTGCATCGCCGCGCCATGGTCGTAAAGTTGCAGTGTGATACCGACAACGTCATAGCCTTGCGACTTCAGCAGCGCAGCAGTCGCCGATGAATCAACGCCGCCCGACATGGCGACGACAACTCTGGTGTCCTCTGGGCGACCTTCAAGGTCGAGACTGTTGCGCATTGCTTTTAGATCACCGGTATAACCGTGCCGACAACAGACTGTTGCGGCTCTGGAATCGTGTTGTTGCGGGACGACGAACCGTGCCGCCTGATCGGAATATTGATCTTTAATATAGTCCGAGTTGGGGTGAGGCAATCACAGCGGCTGAAAATGCACGCGGTTGTCGGCAAATCTTGCCGCGCGACGTCAAATCTGCCTGGGCTGACGAGCGCAACGCGCCGCTGGAACCCTTCTAATATGTTGATTAGGCTTATCTAATTACTTTCAGCCGATTTGGCCCGGTCCTTGCTGATATCTTGGCAAGTTCGTTTGAGAAGGGCCACCGCGTTGAACTTCACAGCAGAAATTCTATCGAGCGTCACTCCGCATGCACCGCGGCCGAACCCGGCCCGCGACCAGCAGTCCTCCGTGGGTGGCTCCTTCGACGCGCTGATCCCTGCCAACGCGGCTTCAGACGCCGCTTCAAAGCCGACCGCGCCACCGCCGGCAAAGGATGCCAATGCCGCACCGGCCAAGCCCCGTCAGGACGCAGCGCCGGAGCAACGCAACAGCGACAGCCGCGCCGACAAGGCAACCTCCGTCGATAGAGCCTCTGCGGCCGACGCCCAGAGCACCGCAAAGCCGAGCGCTGCGGACAAGCCTGCTGAAACCTCAAACGCAGACGCAATCGGCGCGCCTGCCGAACCCGATGATGCTGAGGCGACCGGCGCCGTCACCGTTACTCAAGCCGCGCTTGCAACCGAAATTCCCGTCGCGGTCGCTATCGTTGTCGCCCCCGTGGTGAACGAGGTCACTTCTGACACCGCAACAACTCAAACCGAACCCGGCCAGATGCAGCCTGCCCTGGCGATTGCATCAGAGGTTCTCAAGGCCCGAACTGCAGAGATCGAAGCTCAAGCCAAGGCGGACGCTTTGGCGGCGGCTGATCCGGCTGCGGCTGCACCGGCCACTGTCGCCATTGGCGATGAAGCCGCCGTGTCTGACGTGACCGACGATCCGGAGTTTGCCAAGCTGATCGCGGCGGCGACGCCCAATCAGTCCAAGACGCAAACCGGCAAGACCGAGGCGGCTGCGACATCAGACGGCGCGCCATCGATCAGCACGGCCAAGACAGATTCAACCGCAGCAACCGGCGCGATTGCGGCACAAGCCCGCACGCCTGACGCTGCGGCGGCGACTGCGGCGTCAACCGGCAACGTCATCGAGCCGAACCCCACCGCTGAAGTTGCTGCGACTGATACCCCTGCCGATGCCAAGCCTTCGCCAGTTGAAACCAGCGCAACGCCTGCAGCGAAGCCCGCGCCAATTGCACCAGCAGATCCTGCATCTCAGATGGCTGCAACGGGTGACATTGACGCAGCGTCAACCATGGTCCCTGTCACGGCATCACCAAGCCATCACGCGGTAACGCAAGCAGCGGTGACGCAATTGCACGCCACTGTTGCAACCGGCGAAGCCATCGCGCCGAAAGACCTCGCCGTACAGATCGCCCTCACAGCCCAGGCCGGCATCAACCGCTTTCAGATCCGCCTTGATCCGGCCGAGCTTGGCCGCATCGACGTCCGTCTTGATGTCGACCGCCATGGTCAGGTCACGTCGCACCTGATCGTCGAGAAGCCCGAGACCCTGGCAATGCTGCGCCAGGACGCACCGCAATTGCAGCGAGCGCTCGAACAGGCTGGCCTCAAGACGAACGACAACGGGTTGCAGTTCAGCCTTCGCGATGAAGCTGGGACAAACCGGCACAACGACAACAGCAAGGACGCGCCAACCAACGCGCGCAACATCGTCATTTCAGAAGAAGAAGTCATTCCAGCCGCTATCGCCAGTCGCGGATACAACCGCACGCTCGGCGCAAATAGCGGCGTAGATATCAGGATCTAAGGGAAGCAGTCATGGTAGATGCAGTTTACAACAGCGTCGTTTCGGGAACGAACCCGGCTTCGGCTGCCAGCGCCGTCAGTTCGTCGGTTACCTCGGGCATCGCGGACAATTTCCAAACCTTCCTGTCGCTGCTGACAACCCAGCTGAAGAACCAGAACCCGCTGGATCCGCTGGACACCAACCAGTTCACGCAACAGCTGGTGCAATTCGCCGGGGTTGAACAGCAGCTCAAGTCGAACGACCAGCTAAAGGCCCTGGTCGATCTGCAGAAGACCGCTCAGGCGACCCAGGCGCTTGGTTTCGTTGGCCATACCGTTGCAGTCGATGGCAGCACGGCGCAATTCAATGGCATGGCGACCTGGAACCTGCTCTCCGAGGGACCAGCAAGCGCGACGATCAACATTCAGAATGCGCAGGGTCAGACCGTTTACTCCGGCAACTTCTCGATGACCGACGGAGCATCCAGCTTCGTGTGGGATGGCAAGGGCAACGACGGTACCCAATGGCCCCCGGGAGACTACAAGCTGGTTGCAACGGGCCTCAACAAGGAAGGCAAGCCAGTTGCCATCTCGACCGAAGTGCAAGGCAGGGTTGACTCCGTCGATATGACGCAGACCCCGGCGCTCCTGACCATTTCAGGCAGAACCTACACCCTCGATCAGATCAAGCGGATCGTGGCGGATGCGCCGAAGTCCCCGGCGCCAGATCCGGCACCGGAAACCGACCCCAAACCTGACCCAGCGAAGTCAGTGTGACAACAAAAAGCGAATCACTTGTGATTCGCGGAACGTGCTTAGGCAAATTTTAAGCCGCTGGGCGTAGATTACTACGGTGAGTTCAGTGGTTGAGAGTTTGTGAGTACACCATGACAGAACCCCATCGCCCGAGGGTAAAATATGTCATCGGGCCCGATGGCAGTCCGCTAACTATTGCGGATCTGCCTGCACCCGGGACCAAACGGTGGGTTATCCGCCGTAAGGCTGAAGTTGTTGCTGCCGTCCGTGGAGGATTACTTTCCCTCGAGGAGGCTTGCAGCCGCTACACGCTGACCGTTGACGAATTCCTCTCTTGGCAGTTTTCGATCGACCAGCACGGCCTCGCCGGGCTGCGAACGACGAGAATTCAGCAATATCGGCAGTAATAGCTGAAATTGCTAACAATTTGTCGGAAACCGGCTCCCCTCGCGGGAAGCCGGTTTTCGTCATACCCGGCAAAAATTTCCGGATTATTAACCTGCGTTAACCATATCGAAACCATCCCATGGGCAAATTTTGCCCAGTCGACCTTTTCGGTCGCAATGCAGGGGCTGGTTCGTGCAGGGACTGACAGAATTTTTCAAAGCATTGGGCGCGGCGCGCCTCATGGCCATGATCGCGGTGACCACCGCGCTGATCGGCTTTTTTGCGTTCGTCATCATGCGTGTAACGACGCCGCAAATGACGACGCTGTTCACCGATCTGAGTGTCGAAGACGCATCGGGAATCATCAAAGACCTTGAGCGCCAGTCAATTCCGTTCGAATTGAAGAACGATGGCACCGCCATCCTGGTGCCGAAGGACAAGGTTACCCGCCTGCGGATGAAGCTCGCCGAAGCCGGCCTGCCGAAAGGCGGCGGGGTCGGTTACGAGATTTTCGACAAATCTGACGCGCTGGGCACCACCAGCTTCGTGCAGAACATCAACCACCTGCGCGCCCTTGAGGGCGAATTGGCGCGAACGATTCGCGCCATCGATCGCGTGCAAAGCGCCCGCGTCCACCTCGTCCTACCGGAACGCCGCCTGTTCTCGCGCGAAACGCCAGAACCGTCCGCCTCGATTGTTGTGCGTGTGCGCGGCGGACTTGAACCCCAGCAGGTACGTGCCATCCGTCACGTCGTCGCTTCCGCTGTCAACGGTTTGAAACCGCAGCGTGTCTCGATCGTCGATGAAAGCGGCCAACTGCTTGCCGACGGCGCTGCTGACGCCAATGTCGAGGGGGCCACCGGCGACGAGCGCCGCGCCAATTATGAAAAGCGGATGCGCAACCAGGTTGAGGGCATCGTGTCCTCGGTGGTCGGCCTCGGCCGCGCCCGCGTTCAACTCACAGCCGATTTCGACTACAACAAGATCACCCAGACCTCGGACCAGTTCGACCCTGAAGGCCGCGTACTTCGCTCCAGCCAGTCCCGCGAAGAAGCGTCCCAGACAGCAGAACGCGATGGCCAGGTGACGGTCAACAACGAATTGCCCGGCAATCAAGCTGCGAACCAGGCCGGCAATGCGCGCGACCAGAGCAAGAAATCTGAAGAAATCAACAATTACGAGATTTCGCGAGTCACCAAGACCGAGGTGACCGAAGCCGGCCGCGTCAACCGGATTTCAGTCGCTGTGCTGGTCGACGGCATCTACTCCAAGAACGACAAGGGCGAAACCGTTTACCAGGAGCGTACCAAGGAAGATCTCGAGCGGATCACGACCCTGGTGCGCTCGGCGATCGGCTTCAACGAAAAGCGCGGCGACAAGGTCGAGGTGGTCAACCTGCGCTTTGCCGAAGGCCCGACCATCCTGCCCGCCAGTGAGCCGACCGGCCTGCTTGGCATGCTGCAGTTCACCAAGGATGACATCATGCATGTCATCGAACTCGGCGTGATGACGCTGCTGGGTCTCGTTGTGATGTTCATGGTGGTGCGCCCGCTCGTTCGTCGCGTGCTTGCCAACGACAATCCCAATGCCCTCGCGGCACCGCAGCAGGCGCTGACGGATGAAGCAACCCCGGTGACCGACTCTCGTGCCGGCCCCGACAGCGGCCAGCATGATCGACATCGCCCAGATCCAGGGACAAGTGCATGCACAGTCCGTTCACCGCGTCGGTGAACTGGCTGATCGCAATCCGAACGAAACCACAGCCATTGTTCGTCAATGGCTGGCAGAACCGACGACGTGACCGACATGGCAGTGCCCCAAGCTACCGACCCGAAAAATGCGGCAGAAAACCAGGACATCACGCAGGTTGTCGCCGCGCTCGCCAGCCGTCAAAGCGGACGCCCGCCGCGCAAGCCTCTCAGCGGTCCAAAGCGCGCAGCAGTGTTGATGCTCGCGCTCGGCGAACAGTATGGCGGCAAGATCTGGGAGCAGCTCGACGACGAGGAAGTCCGGGAGCTGTCGATGGTCATGGCGACCCTGGGCACTGTTGAAGCTGAGGTCGTTGAAGACCTGATGCTCGAGTATGTATCGCGCATGTCGGCATCCGGCGCGTTGATGGGCAACTTCGACGCAACCGAGCGCTTGCTGCAGCGCTATCTGCCGAGCGATCGCGTCAGCAATATCATGGAAGAAATTCGCGGCCCGGCCGGACGGAACATGTGGGAGAAGCTCTCCAATGTTCAGGAGGAAGTGCTCGCGAACTATCTCAAAAACGAATATCCGCAGACCATCGCAGTGGTGCTGTCCAAGCTGAACTCCGAACACGCCGCGCGCGTGCTGAGCATCCTGCCGGAAGATCTCGCGCAGGATGTCGTTGGCCGCATGCTCAAGATGGAAGCGGTTCAGAAGGAAGTTATCGAGCGCATCGAGCACACGCTCCGGTCGGAATTCATGTCGAACCTGTCGCAAACCCGCCGACGCGACGCGCATGAAGTCATGGCAGAAATCTTCAACAACTTCGATCGCCAGACCGAAACCCGCTTCATCACCGCACTTGAAGAAGAACACCGTGAATCCGCAGAGCGCATCAAGGCGCTGATG
This sequence comes from uncultured Alphaproteobacteria bacterium, assembly GCA_963717905.1. Classification (GTDB taxonomy): domain Bacteria; phylum Pseudomonadota; class Alphaproteobacteria; order Rhizobiales; family Xanthobacteraceae; genus Tardiphaga. The sequence continues at coordinate 43,786 of CAVQXM010000004.1, read as the reverse complement.
TTCACCTTCGACGATCTGGTCAAGCTCGATCCAGGATCGGCGCAGACGTTGATGCGCAACATCGACAAGGAAAAGCTGGGCATCGCCTTGAAGAGCGCAAACGAGGAGACCCGCACCTTCTTCCTCAGCAACATGTCGTCCCGCGCTGGCAAACTGCTGCTCGACGATATGGCGGCCATGGGCCCCGTCCGTCTCCGCGATGTGGACGAGGCTCAGGTGCTGCTCGTGAACCTCGCCAAGGATCTCGCTGCCAAGGGCGAAATCGTTCTGACTAAAAACCGTGCCGACGACGAACTGGTGTACTGATGGGCGCTCCTGCAAAATTTATGTTCGACATGGACTTCGCGGCTCCGCAAAAGGCGCCCGAACATACCATTACGGAAGCCGAGGTTGCTGACCGGATCGCCAACGCCGAAGCGCGCGCCTATCGTGCAGGTTTCGATGCAGCCGCGACTGAAGCGCGCGCCGAGAGCGACCGCCGCATCGCGCTGGCCATGGAAGAGATCAATATCGCCATCAACAGCATCGCCCATGGGCTCAACGCCGTCGAAGCGCGGCTTGAAATGGAAGCAGTAGAGGTCGCGGTAGCAATCGCCCGCAGACTTTGCGGCCAATTGATCGCCAATGAGCCAATGACGGAAATGATGGCGCTGGTCAGCGATTGCCTGCGGCATCTGACGACAACGCCGCATATTGTCATCCGCATCAATGACGCGATCTACGACAACGCCCATGAGCGGATCGAACGCATCGCGAAACAGACCGGCTTCCAGGGACGCCTCGTCATCCTCGCTGAGCCCGACGTTCCGAATGGCGATTGCAAGATCGAATGGGCTGATGGCGGCATTGTTCTCGATCGCGGCGCCACCGAAGAAAAAATCAACGAACTTGTTAGTCGCTACATGGCCGCGCGTGAGCAGGCCGGCGCACTCCGACACTGAGGAATAGACAATGTCCAATACCGACAGCCAGGTCCCCCTTCCCGACCTCAACTCCTCGCCGGAGCTGGCGAGCAGCGATGTTCAATACAACGACGAAGAAATTGGAACGCGCATTGCAGGCGACCTGGAAGCGGTCTTCGATGTCCCCGTTCAGGTCTCCGCTGTACTCGGACGCTCCAAGATGGACGTGGCTGAGCTGCTCAAGCTGGGTCCCGGCACCGTGCTGGAACTCGATCGGCGCGTTGGTGAAGCAATCGACATCTACGTCAACAACCGTCTGGTTGCCCGCGGTGAAGTCGTCCTCGTCGAAGACAAGCTCGGCGTCACGATGACTGAAATCATAAAGGCCGAGCGATCCTAATTCGCCCGTCAAGCGCCCGCCGCTCGCGGTGGTGCAGCTTTATCTAACAGGAGCAACCCATGCGGCTTCTCATCGTCGGCACTCTGAAAGGCCAGCTCACCACGGCGACCAAGATCGCCATGGATAACGATGCCTCTGTCGTGCACGCTGAAACCCACGATCAGGCCATGCGCGTCCTGCGCAACGGCAAGGGCGCGGATCTGTTGCTGGTCGACGTCGCTCTCGATATTCGCGATCTGGTGTCACGGTTGGAGGCCGAGCACATTCACGTGCCGATCGTCGCGTGTGGCATTTCGAGTGACGCCCGCGCCGCAGTCGCTGCTATCCATGCTGGCGCCAAGGAGTACATCCCCCTTCCGCCTGATCCGGAACTGATCGCTGCCGTGCTGGCCGCCGTCGCGAACGACGCCCGCGAGCTTGTGTATCGTGATGAGTCGATGGCCCGCGTCATCAAGCTTGCGCAGCAAATCGCTGGCTCGGACGCGTCGATCATGATCACTGGCGAAAGCGGTACCGGCAAGGAAGTGCTGGCCCGCTATGTCCACACCCATTCGAACCGTGCGAAGCGCCCGTTCATCAGCATCAACTGCGCCGCAATTCCCGAGCATCTGCTGGAATCGGAGTTGTTCGGGCACGAGAAAGGCGCCTTTACCGGAGCGATCGCCCGCCGCATCGGCAAGTTCGAGGAAGCCACCGGCGGCACGCTGCTGCTCGACGAAATCTCGGAGATGGACGTGCGCCTGCAGTCGAAACTGCTGCGCGCAATTCAGGAGCGTGTCATCGACCGCGTGGGTGGTACGCGCCCCGTGCCGGTGGATATCCGTATCATCGCAACGTCAAACCGCAATCTGGCCGAGGCTGTCCGCGAAGGTACGTTCCGCGAAGACCTGCTGTTTCGCCTGAACGTCGTCAATCTCAAGATCCCTCCGCTGCGCGAGCGCCCGGCGGACATTCTCGAACTGGCGCAACATTTCGCTCGGAAGTACGCTGAAGCCAACGGCGTGCCGATGCGCTCGCTCTCGAGCGAAGCCCGCAAGATCCTCACGACAAACCGCTGGCAGGGCAACGTCCGCGAGCTGGAAAACACCTTGCACCGCGCCGTGCTCGTGGCCGTTGGCGACGAGATCGGCGCCGATGCCATCCTGACGCCTGACGGCGATCGCCTTGATCTGGCCAAGACCTCCCCGGCCGTGGCGCATGCAACGCTTGCCGCCGAGCAGGTCAGCCGTGCCCTGGTGGGCCGTACGGTCGCGGATGTCGAACGTGACCTGATCCTGGAGACACTCAAGCACTGCCTCGGCAACCGGACGCATGCCGCCAATATCCTTGGTATATCGATCCGCACGCTGCGTAATAAACTCAACGAATACGCCGATGGCGGGCTGCCGATCACCCCCGCCGGATCGGGCGATTTCCGCCCGCCGCCAGCGCTTGCCTGATCTCTGGCACAGCCCGTAGCGAGAATGTTGGCGCATCCTCGCTCTGATAGATTTCAATCGGTTTACCCGGCTTCAGCGAATTAGGCCGGGTGAACAGGCCCAGGGCATGCATGGCGAGATAACCCACCGCAAGTGCGCCGATTGTATAAAAGCCCCAAAGCGCCACTCGTCTCATCTGCGTATCCAACTTCCAGCGTCTCTCCCGGTCTACGCCGGCCTGCGTAACATCGGTCGATCTCTCGGCTTACCTACACTGGCATCGCAAAAGCGCCACCCTGGTTTGCGATGCAGGCCCGCTGGGCTAGCTTGTCCAATCCCGCAGTTCTGCGACGCCGATTCGACCTATTTGAGACCTTATGCCGAAATTCACACCGCACCAGAATGCCGCTTTGAAGGCCGTACACGCCTGGCTGAAGGCCAAACCCGGCCGCAATGGAACGCCTCTGGTGTTTCGCCTGTTCGGCTATGCCGGCACCGGCAAGACGACCTTGGCCCAGCACATCGCCGAGGGGGTTGACGGTGAGGTCAAGTTTGCCGCTTTCACCGGCAAGGCCGCGCTCGTGATGCGGAATAAAGGTTGCGAAGGCGCCTCGACGATTCACTCGCTGATCTATCGCACGCGGGAAACTGGCGAGGAACAGCCGAACTTCGAACTGTGGGACGATGCGCCCGCTTCAAAGGCCAAGCTGATCATTATCGACGAGTGCTCGATGGTCGACGCTGACCTCGGACGAGATCTGCTGTCGTTCGATTGTCCTCTGCTGGTGCTGGGCGATCCGGCTCAGTTGCCGCCGATCCAGGGTGGGGGCTTTTTCACCGACAGCGAACCCGACGCCATGCTCACCGAGGTTCACCGGCAAGCGGCTGACGATCCGATTGTCCGCATGTCTATGGATGTTCGCGAGGGCCGGCAGCTTGATATCGGGCGCTATGGCGAAAGCGAGGTCGTTTCGCGGCGTCAGCTCGATCCTGAAGCTGTGATGAACGCTGACCAAATACTCGTGGGCCGCAACAATACGCGCCGAGCCTACAATCTGCGCGTCCGGCAAAAGCTGAATATCGAAGATCCGTTGCCGGTCGCTAACGACAAACTTGTTTGCCTGCGGAACAATCGCAAGAAAATGTTGTTTAATGGCGGACTGTGGCGCGTGAAGGCGCGCGCTCAGTCTAAATCTCGCATCATCACGATGCGTGTTGCGCCCGACGAGGATTTTGGCGGAAGAGTAACTAAAGTCTCTGTACGCGGCGAATGCTTCGACGGCGGAGTTGATCAACTGACATGGGATCAGCGCAAACCCTATGATGAATTCGACTTTGGCTATGTCCTCACTGTGCACAAAAGCCAGGGCTCACAGTGGGACAACATCGTTCTGTTCGACGAGAGCTTCGCTTTTCAGGATAGCTGGGCACGGTGGCTCTACACTGGAATAACACGCGCTGCCAAACGTCTCACTATAGTCGTTTGAAAGACACGATTACGTGGTGTAGAATTTGGCAATCGCGTTCATCGACCACATTTCAATTCGGTAACGTTCTGGTTTGGTCCGTCTGTTCGTGCAAAACTGTTAATCAGGAGATTAGGATGCGTTCCTTGAAAATTTTGACGACCGCCGTTCTGGTCGCTTCAACGGCAATTAGCTTCTCAGCGCCGGCAATCTCAGCGCCGCTGGTCAGTCAGGCTGCAATTGCAAAGACCATCTCTGCAGAAGCTGCTCCCGCTGACGTCGAAGCCGTCCAGTATCGTTATCGCGGTGGTGGTCGGGGCTATTACGGTCCGCGCCATTATCACGGCCATCGTGGCGGCGGCGGCGCCGGCGCGCTGATCGGCGGTCTCGCCGCTGGCGCGATCATCGGCGGCGCAATTGCTGCAAGTCAGGCTCAGGCCGCTCAGCAGCAGGCTATCGACCAGAACCATGCTTATTGCTCGCAGCGCTATCGTTCCTATGATCCGGTCTCGCGGACCTACCTGAACAATGATGGCAACCGCTATTCTTGCCCATAGTAGCTGGTGCCCTGATCTTGGAAGATCAGCGCTATGAATTCAGGCCGCGTGACACCCGTCGCGCGGCCTTTTCTTTTTTACTGTACGGCCAGCTATCTAGCTGGACATGGGAACCGACCTATTTCTCTCGCGCAACCTGAGGCGATTGAGACCACTATAACGCCGAAATTTCATGGCACTCTGGCGTCAACAAGCAGGAGGGTTCGATGCGTCAATCCAAACTCCGCCGTCTCCGCCAGATACTCACCTTAGCTGCTGCAACGGGCGCCGTGATGGCGCTGCCGATGGTGACCGCACCGACCTATTTCGGCAAGGCACTGGCAGCCGAAGATGCATTTTTGATCCCGCCACCGACAAATGATATCGCGGCCACAGCAGGCTCGAAGACGATAGTTCTTGCTGGCGGATGTTTCTGGGGTGTTCAGGGCGTCTATCAGCACACCGACGGCGTCATCAACGCCGTGTCAGGTTATGCCGGTGACGGTGCAGCGACCGCGAATTACGACAGCGTAAGCAATGGCAAGACCAAGCATGCCGAGGCGGTCGAAGTCACCTACGACCCGCAAAAAGTGACTCTCGGCAAACTGCTGCAGATTTATTTCTCCGTCGTTCATGACCCAACCCAGCTTAATCGCCAGGGGCCCGACGTTGGCGCGCATTATCGTTCCACGATTTTTACGTCAGTCCCCGCCGAGCGACAATTGGCCGAGGGCTATATTGCCCAATTGCAATCCACCGGTGTTTACAAAGGCAAGATCGTCACCACGCTTGAACCGCTGCAGAAGTTTTACGCTGCGGAACAATATCATCAGGACTACCTGACAAATCACCCGCGCCAGCCTTATATTGTGTTCAACGATCTTCCGAAGATTGCGAACCTGAAGAAGATGTTTGGCTCGCAGTATCGTGAGCAGCCTGTGCTCGTCGGCACTCTCAAGACTTCGACTCAAACGACCAACTAACGCGCGGCGCTGATCTGGTGCAGCCAGCGTTAAAGGATAAGGACCACGCCATGTCTGACCGCACTATGTCTGACCGCATTGCGCCGACCGGCAAGATTGAAAAGACCGATGCCGAGTGGCGTCGTGAGCTGACGCCTATGCAATATGCTGTTCTACGCGAGAAGGCGACTGAGCGGCCGTTTAGCGGTGAATACGACCATGTTCATCCGGACGGCACATATCTGTGTGCCGGCTGCGGACAGCCCTTGTTCGAGTCGCACGCCAAATTTGATTCCGGCTGCGGCTGGCCAAGCTTTTCGCTACCGGCCAGCGATGCGGCAATTGCCGAAGAGCGTGACGTATCTCACGGCATGGTTCGAACCGAAGTCCTGTGCGCGCGATGCGACGGCCACCTTGGTCACGTCTTTGAGGATGGCCCGGCGCCGACCGGCTTGCGATACTGCATCAACTCGGCGGCCATAAAGATCCAGGAATAGTACCTGGGCACCTTTAAACGTTCGACGACGCTCGGGATTCGCAATTCGGGCTGGGACTTCCTATATCCAGTATAACAGTGAACGGCCTGGGATGCGTGCAACACGTCACGATGACCCGCCGTTCGCTCCCCATTCCTGATTTGAGGGTCGATGAATGAACACTTTTAGCTACAGCACATCAGCGGAATTATTTCCTGCAGCAGTCCGAAAGAAACGTCGCGGCGCGTTCACCTATCGTCGTTTCGAAACGGCAGCGGATGCTATTCGCTTCGCAATGGAAGAGCTGCCGAAGGAAACGCTGACCGGCACCTACATGCAAGTTGACGAGGCGCGGTTCGATCATAGCGGCATTCGCTCGCTCTATCAGAGCGAGAGCTTCCCGCTTCCGCGCAAAATCGAAGAGGCCATTTCCGAAGACGCCGCAGTAGCCGAGGACTAAGGTCTTCGGCGCGGCTCAGCGCTTTTTCTGTTCCTGTTTCTCCAGCCAGCGCTGGAGCATCCGAACGTTTCTGACGTTCGCACGGAACATCACGTCAAAGGCGTCGCCTGCGATTGGCACCAGACCCACAACACCATCCACAGCGACGTTCGCGAGCATCCGACTTGTGACATGCCAAGGCGCGCCGATCGCCTTCGCCTCGCGGACGAGCCAAAGTGAAATCGCCGTTGTAACAATATCGCCCACGATCGGGATCAGACCGATCAGCCCGTCGATGCCATAACGGATGTTGGTGCCAGGCATCACGAAGGCCACGTCCAGTAATTTTGCGATGGCTTCTATCCTGGCAATACGCTGCTCTCTGGTGAGCGGATGAAACGGCGAACCGCTCGTGCTCCCGAATATCTGGCTAAAATCGGTGAAGTCCGCTCCCGGCGGCGGGCGGACCTCCTTGCCATCCTGATCGATCACCCGGCCATGACGCGGGTTCGATTTTGGAATCACGAGGTCGTCGGGAAATATCGGTTTATTAGCCATAGGCAGAAGATGGTGTCTCAGAGATTTCACGCAACAATACGATGCTTTTTAAGCATTATTATACTGTATAACGGTGTTTTTGTAGGATAATTTCGCGTTTCACAACGTAAGGCAGTCAAATCGAGCGGTAACATTTGATCTATTTTGGGACACACGTTAGCAACGTCCCCGCTACGCAAGGCGAGCCACGGGAGTTTTTCTCTCACGCTCCAATTTCAATTGCGTGGTACGGGGCCGTCGCGATTTCCACGATAGTTGGCGGCCCCACTCAGATCAAACGCAGAACGCAGGGCGTCATTGCCCTGCAGTAAGACCAACTAGCTTTTCAACGCCAACAGCGCTTCGCGGACCAAGGGATCCAGCCCCTCCCCACCATCGTCGAGGTGAGCAAAAATTTGCCGCCGCATACGCGGATCCCAAAACTTCCGGATATGTTCGCTGATGCCTTTCACGGCGACGTCAGACCGCTGGCTCTTGAAGAAGGCGCCGATCTGGTTGGCCATATAGACCAGTCTATTGTCATGCGACATGCGCCACCTCCATCGCTTCGCACCCCGCAATGCGCGCAGGATGCGTAAAAACCTCAAACCCGTCGCTACGGGCGACCGCAACCAGCGTGATGCCGGCGGCATCCGCCATTCGGATCGCAAGCGCGGTTGGTGCAGACACGCAAATCATGATGGCTGCGCCGATTGCCGCGGTCTTCTGCACCATTTCAACCGACACGCGGCTCGATAGCAGCACCATCCCGCCATCCGGGCTGATCCCGCCGACCGCCATCGCGCCCGCGAGCTTGTCCAAAGCGTTATGCCGCCCGACATCCTCGCGTAACGCGACGATGCCCTGCCCGGGCCGCCAGAACGCAGCCGCATGCACCGCCCGCGTTTCAATGTTCACGAGTTGCAATGGCGCCATGGCCTGCATCGCCGCCATGATCTGCTCCGGCGTCACCTGACCGCCCGGCGCAACCAGGGCGGCGGGTTTCACCGCCTCCTCCAGGGATTCGACGCCGCATAGTCCGCAACCGGTTGGCCCTGCGATGCGTCGTCGACGCGCACTGATCTGCGTGGCCTGGTCATCCGCCAACCACATCTGCAATTCGACGCCGTCAGGATGAGCAACAATCTCCAGCGAGCGGATCTCACCCACGCTTGTTACAACACCTTCCGACAGGCTGAAGCCGATTGCGAAATCGCGCAGATCGAGCGGCGACCCCATCATGACGGCATAGGTGCCGCCGTTATAGGTGATCGCGAGCGCGGTTTCCTCCGGCACGGCGCGACGCCCCTGCTGGAAGCCATCCTTGCGCCAGACGAGCGGTCCAGCGGATTTCACCGGCTTATGCATCGACGTTACTCCGCCGCCTCCGCTGGCGCGATGCGCCGCGAGTTGCGCGCCTGCTCCTCATAGGATTTCTGCCACTCGGTCGGCCCGTTCGACACCGAAATCTGCACTGCGGTGACTTTGTATTCGGGGCAATTGGTCGCCCAATCGGAGAAATCCGTGGTGATGACGTTCGCCTGCGTATCCGGATGATGGAACGTGGTGTAGACGACGCCCGGGGCGACGCGATCAGTGATCTCGGCGCGCAGTGTCGTTTCCCCTGCCCGGCTGGCGATGCGTACCCAGTCGCCATCGCGCACGCCACGCTGCTCGGCATCGTGCGGATGGATCTCGAGTCGATCTTCGCCATGCCAGACTGTGTTGGCGGTGCGCCGTGTCTGTGCGCCGACGTTGTATTGGCTGAGGATACGGCCCGTCGTCAGCAGCAGCGGGAAGCGTGCCCCGGTGCGCTCATCAGTCGGAATATACTCGGTGATCATGAACTTGCCCCTGCCGCGCACGAAGCCGTCCATGTGCATCACCGGCGTGCCGAGCGGCGCCTTATCGTTGCATGGCCACTGCACCGACCCTTCCTTGTCGAGCTTGTCATAGGAGACGCCGGCGAAGGTTGGCGTCAGCGCGGCGATCTCGTCCATGATCTCGGACGGATGCTGATAGTTCATCTCAAAGCCCATGGCCTTGGCGAGGCCTATCGTGACTTCCCAGTCCTCAAATCCGTTGCGCGGCGTCATCACTTTGCGAACACGCTGAATGCGCCGTTCAGCATTGGTAAACGTGCCGTTCTTCTCGAGGAACGTCGAACCCGGCAGGAACACGTGCGCGTAGTTTGCCGTCTCGTTCAGGAAGAGGTCATGAACGATGACACATTCCATTGCCGACAGCGCCGCCACCACATGCTTGGTGTTAGGGTCTGACTGCAGAATGTCTTCGCCCTGCACGTAGAGCCCCATAAACGAGCCATCAATCGCCGAGTCGAACATGTTCGGAATGCGCAGGCCCGGCTCTGGATTGAGCTTTACATCCCACATCGCCTCGAACGTCTCACGAACCGCATCGCCCGAGATATGACGATAGCCCGGCAATTCGTGCGGGAACGAGCCCATATCGCAGGAGCCCTGCACGTTGTTCTGGCCCCGCAGCGGGTTCACGCCGACGCCGGGACGGCCGATATTGCCGGTCGCCATCGCGAGGTTAGCAATCGCCATCACCGTGGTCGAACCCTGGCTGTGTTCAGTCACGCCAAGCCCGTAGTAGATCGCGCCATTGCCGCCGGTCGCGAACAGTCGCGCTGCGGCACGTAGCTCGCCAGCATCAACCCCGGTCATCGCCGCAGTGGCCTCGGGGCTGTTCTGTGGCTCGGCCACAAATGCCGCCCAGCCCTGAAACTCATCGATCTCGCATTGGTCACGAATGAATGCCTCGTCGAGCAGGCCTTCGGTGACGATGACATGGGCCAGCGCGGTGAGCACGGCGACGTTGGTGCCGGGCAACAGCGGCAGGTGATGGTCAGCCTTGATATGCGCAGACTTCACCATGTCGATCCGCCGGGGATCGATCACGATCAGCCGAGCGCCCTGCCGGATTCGCTTCTTCAGCCGCGACGCGAACACCGGATGGCCGTCGGTCGGGTTCGCCCCAATGATGATGACGACATCACTGTGTTCGACCGAGTCGAAATCCTGCGTGCCTGCCGAAGTGCCGAATGCTGTCGACAATCCGTAGCCGGTTGGCGAGTGGCACACACGGGCGCAAGTGTCGACGTTGTTATTGCCAAAGCCCGCGCGGATCAGCTTCTGAACAACAAAGACTTCTTCATTGGTGCAGCGGGATGAAGTGATGCCGCCGATGGCGTCGCGGCCATACTTGGCCTGGATGCCCAGCATCCGGCCAGCAGCAAAATTGAAAGCCTCGTCCCATGATACTTCGCGCCACGGCTGATCAATGGTCTCGCGGATCATCGGGTTGAGGATGCGTTCCTTGTGGTTGGTGTAGCCCCAGGCAAACCGGCCCTTGACGCAGGAGTGGCCTCGATTGGCCTTGCCATCCTTGTACGGCACCATGCGCACCACTTCCTCGCCGCGCATCTCCGCCTTGAAAGCGCAGCCAACGCCACAATAGGCGCAGGTCGTCACCACCGAATGCTCGGGCTGGCCGATCTCGATCACGCTCTTCTCGGTCAGAGTCGCCGTCGGACAAGCCTGCACGCAAGCGCCGCACGATACGCATTCCGAGCCGAGGAAGCTCTCGCTCATGCCCGGCGATACGCGGCTATCGAAGCCGCGGCCCGAAATGGTCAATGCGAAAGTGCCCTGCACTTCCTCACAGGCGCGGACACAGCGCGAGCAGACGATGCACTTCGACGGATCGTAGGTGAAGTACGGATTCGATTCGTCCGGCGCCATCCAGTTATCGTTGACGTCGCAGCCGTGCTCGGGGAACACGTGGTTCTCGCCCTGATAACCGTAGCGCACATCGCGCAGGCCGACCGCCCCGGCCATATCCTGCAGCTCGCAATCGCCATTGGCGGCGCAGGTCAGGCAGTCCAGCGGATGGTCGGAGATATACAGCTCCATCACGCCCTTGCGCAGCGCTTTCAATCGCTCGGTCTGCGTCTTCACAACGAGACCCTCGGCCACCGGCGTGGTGCAGGATGCAGGCGTGCCGGCGCGGCCCTCGATCTCGATCAGGCACAGGCGGCACGAGCCGAACGCATCAACCATATCGGTGGCGCAGAGCTTCGGGATCTGAGTGCCCGCTTCCATCGCGGCGCGCATGATCGACGTGCCCTCCGGCACCGAAATACGCTGGCCATCAATCGTCAATGTGACCAGCCTCTCGGCCAGCGACTTCGGCGTGCCGTAATCAATTTCATGAACGAGTGACATGGCGATGGTCCTTTATTCCGCAGCCTGCAGGCGCGTTGGCGCGGCGCCGAAATCCTCGGGGAAAAACTTGATCGCACTCAAAACAGGATAGGGCGTGAAACCGCCTAGCGCGCAAAGCGAGCCGAACTTCATGGTATTGCAGAGGTCCTGCACCAGCGCGAGGTTTGTCTCGACATTGCTGCCACTGCGGATCTTGTCGATGGTCTCAACGCCGCGTGTCGAGCCGATCCGGCACGGCGTGCACTTGCCGCACGACTCGATCGCGCAGAACTCCATCGCGAAGCGCGCCTGCTTCGCCATATCGACGGTGTCGTCGAACACGACGATGCCGCCATGGCCGATCAGCCCGTCGCGCTTGGCGAAGGCTTCATAGTCAAACGGCGTATCGAACAATTCGCGCGGGAAATACGCGCCAAGTGGCCCGCCGACCTGCACCGCGCGCACCGGGCGGCCGCTCATCGTGCCGCCGCCGATGTCATCGACCAGTTCGCCGAGCGTGATGCCGAAGGGCACTTCATAGAGGCCGCCGAACTTCACATTGCCGGCAAGTTGCACCGGCATGGTGCCACGCGAGCGCCCCATGCCGAAACCTGCATAGGCCTGCGCGCCGCCATCAAGAATGTAAGGGATCGCCGCGAACGACAGCACGTTGTTGATCACCGTCGGCTTGCCGAACAATCCGTGATGCGCCGGCAACGGCGGCTTGGCGCGGACGATGCCGCGACGACCTTCCAGACTCTCCAGCAGCGAGGTCTCTTCGCCGCAAACATATGCGCCAGCACCGACCCGCACGTCCATATCAAACGCGAAAGCTGAGCCGCAGATCGCATTGCCAAGATAGCCGGCCTTGCGCGCGTTCTCGATCGCCAGTTGCATCGCCGCGATCGCGTGGGGATATTCCGAACGGATGTAGATGTAGCCCTTGGTCGCGCCGACAGCGACGCCGGCGATGGTCATGCCTTCGATGACGACGAAGGGATCCCCCTCCATGATCATCCGATCCGCGAAGGTGCCGCTGTCGCCCTCATCCGCGTTGCAGACGATGAACTTGCGATCGGCCGCCGTGTCCGCCACCGTCTTCCACTTGATGCCGGTTGGAAAGCCTGCGCCGCCACGGCCCCGCAATCCGGATGCCGAGACATCAGCAAGAATGCCCGCCGTCCCGAGTTCAAGCGCGCGGGAAAGCCCGCGATAACCGCCGTGGGCTTGATAGTCGGCGACGGATGCCGGATCGATCACGCCGCAGCGGGCAAAGGTCAGCCGCGTCTGGCGTTTCAGCGCCGGAATCTCGTCAACAAGGCCAAGGCTGAGAGGATGCCCGCCGCCCGTTGCAACAGCCGCGAGCACCGTCTCCGCATCAGCAACATCGAGCGGACCAAATGCGATGCGCCCGTTCGGGCTGTCCACCTCGAGCATCGGCTCGAGCCAGAACAGGCCTCGCGACCCGGTCCGTACAACCGTCACATCGAGCTTGTTTGCCTCGGCGGCGATTTGCAGCGCCGCTGCGACGTCATCCGCGCCGACGGCCACCGCGCCAGCATCGCCCGGCAGATACAGGGTCATGCTCATCGCTGCGTCTCCGAAATCAGACGATCCAATCGGGCCTGGTCGAGGCGACCGACAATCCGGCCATCCAGCATGGCCGATGGCGCCGTTGCACACAGGCCGAGGCAATAGGTCGGCTCGAGGGTCACACGCTTGTCGGGCGTCGTCTCACCCAGTTTCACGCCCAGCCGATTCTCGGCGTGATCAGCTAACGCATCGCCACCAGCGGCTTGGCACGCCTCAGCGCGGCAGAGCTTCAGCACATGGCGACCGCACGGTTGTAGCCGCAGATCATGGTAAAATGTGAGCACCCCATGGACCTCGGCCCGCGATAGATTGCGCGCCTCCGCCACCATTGGCACCGCCGCTTCCGGGACATAACCGAAGGCGTGCTGGATGGCCTGCAGGATGACCAGCGTCGCCCCTTCCATGTCTGAATAACTGGCGATGATTTCCGCACCGTGGGCCGGATCCCAAGGCGGGTACCGCAGTTGCTGGGCAATGGCTGTCATGGGTTCGCTCGCTTCAATCAGAATACCTTCACAAGAATTGGAATTACTCAAAAGATCAATAAAGCCGTTCCATGCTGCGATAGGGAAATCCAATCGAATTTGAAAAATCGGGCTAGATAATTCTATAATCGGGAAAAGCTGGCATCAAACTACCCACTTCTCATCTTGTGGGCACCCATGCGCCATTTGGCAGTGCAATAGTTTCGGGATTGGCGTAGAAAGTTCCTATGACGGAGAACGCGCATCCCGAATTGTGCAGCGACCTCGACGAAACCAGCATTGCCCTGCTGGTGCGCACCTTCTATGGCCGCGCGCGGGAGGATGATTTGATTGGCCCCGTCTTCAATGAAGCCGTAAAGGACTGGGATCACCACATCACGCAGATCTCGGACTTCTGGTCATCGATCATGCTGCGAACCGGCCGCTACCATGGTCGCCCGATGGCGCCGCACATGGTTCTGCCGATCAAGGGCGAGCATTTCGATCGCTGGCTCTCGATTTTCGACCGCACCACCCACGATCTGTTCGAGCCCGAAATCGCCAAAGGCTTCATGCTGCGCGCGCGCCGGATCGCCGACAGTTTTGAAATGGGGCTCGCCTCTATCCGCGGCGAAATGACCACGCCCCGCCACAGCCTCGGCGAACCTCTGACGCCGATCACCCGCACTCAGTCGTAGAGGTGCTGGCCCTTCCGCAGGGTGTTCCATTGGTCGAGATCATGGCCGCAGATCACCGTCGCGCCGCCCGCCTCGATCTTGCGGATATCGTTGTAGGTGCGCCGGGCTTGCTCCGGATCAAGGGTATTCAGCGGCGTGAAGTCATCCGCCAGATTTTCCCGCACATTCAGCGCGTCCGACGCCAGCAAAAACTCGCCGCCACGATCCAGCCGCACCAGCGCACCTGATGTTCCTGCTGTGTGCCCCGGCAGCGGCAGACAGCACGATCCGGCCATCGCCGAACAGGTCCATCTCACGATCAAACGGCTGCATCGGGATCGGGTGGTCCCAGTCCGCCGCAACATAACCGCGCTCGGCCGCGTTCTCCGCACGCGCAGCCTTCACCTCGGCCGCATGGACCAGGACGGTTGATCGGGTAAAGAACGAATTGCAGCCGCAATGATCGGTGTGCAGATGCGAGCAAACCACCACTTCGATATCTGCCGGGCCAACGCCGATGGCCCGCAGCCCTGTCAGCACGTTTTCTTCAGCTGGCATCACCGGCGACAGATATGAGGTCAACGCTCCCCATCGCTCGCCGGGCCGCTCGATCACGTCCGGATGGCAGCCGGTGTCGAACAACACATTGCCTTGCCTGTGCCGGAGCAGGAAACACGGCACGGGCAAATCGATCATCTCGTCAGGCCCCGCATCGCTATAATAGGTGCGGCGCTTGGTTCGGATCCGGCCGCCGGATAGCACATGCATTTTCATGTCTGCCTCCTTCAGCTGCAATGGCCAATCAATGTTCAACAAAAAAGGGCGGCAAAGCAACTGCCACCCTTTCTAAATGTCGCATAGGCCCAGCCGTTTTAGGGCTTCAGCACGATATGGCTCGATGCCGAGTCTCGCAATCGCACTCCAGCTATATTGCATCGGAATGGTTTCGCCGCGGCGCCAAGTCTCGCATTGATCATCATAATGCGGATCGCGCGGGTCGCCCGCGACGCCATGAAACACGATCCAGCGGCTCGCATCCCAATTGCCGACATCGAACACATAACGGACGACCGAGGCATAGTTGATGTTGAGGCCCAGATGCGGCGCATAGGCGGTAGCGAACACCGTTTCATGATCGCCGTCGACCGGACCCTTGTCGCGTGGCGCGAAGGCCGGCTCGGCCGGAAACTGATCGGCGAGTTGGTGCAGCAGCACGAAGCGGTGACGATCACCCCACGTCTGCTCCGGCTCATTCACAACGTTGCCAAGCGCTTCGAGCAAAACGTCGTCCCATTTGCGGCCACGCAACCAGGACGCATCATCTTCCCGGAGCAGGTTGGGCAGGCACCAGTTCAACTGGGTATCAATGCCAATGCCAGGCGGGATCATCTTGCCATCGAGCGACAGACCCGCGAGCCCGCTTTCCTTCGCGAGGATCCGCACGACATCAAGGCGCAACGAGACGTAACGATCCGCCTCAACGCTGCTCGCGAGCATTTGGCCGTCCCATGCGACCAGTCGGTCCCGCAAGCTCGCGACCTTCGGGTCCGTGATAGTCAATCGCGCCAACCGCGCGCACATCTCGAGGCCCGGAATGCTGACGCTGTCGCGGTGAACCGCCTCCATGTCCGCGATATTGGCCTTATCAAGCGCATTGAGGCGATCGAGAATGCGGCGTGCACGATGCGGCGGGTGAGCATCCGTGCAGAGATAATACTCATGCGCGCCGATACCGCGGTTGTTGGCAGTCACGATCAAGCCTGCCGGCGGATCAATCTGCTCCGGCATTTTCTCGAACGGAATCCAGCCGCGCCAGGCGTGCTCCTTCAGCCAACCCGGCACCGGCAGCCAACCGTTAGCCTCCGATCGCTCGGGCACCCGGGCACGCACGCGATGACCAATTTGCCCCGCTGTATCAGCCGATACGAGGTTATGATCGACCAGGCCCCAGCCGCGTACGGCATCGTACAGCTCGCGCACCGACTTGGCCTGCATCATCGGCAACATGCAATCAAGCGCGTGATCCGTCTCGACATCAGCGGCGTGGCGCACGACCAAAGCCTGCCCTTTGCGCGGGTCACCCGCCAGCACAGGCCCGCGCGCGGTGCGGTAAACATCAAAGGTCACCGGCGCTGCGCCGCGCACCTTGATGGTCTCGACGTGATGCTCGACGTCGGCCCATTCCTCATCGCTGCCATCAGCGTTGGCGTGTTTGAGATAGCGCTTGCCGTCGTTTGAAAAGCGCTCGGTATAGACGTCAACAAAATCGACGAAGGCAATCGTCACGCCCCAGGCGACATGGGCGTTATGAGCAAAGTGCGGGAAACCGGGCACGCCCGGAGAGGTGATGCCGACAACGTCAAACTCGTCGCAGGCAATATGGCACTGCAAATACATATTCGGCATATCGATGCCGCGGTGGGGATCGCCTGCGAGCAGCGGGCGCCCGCTCTCGGTGCGGCTGCCACTCAGCACCCAGTTGTTGCTGCCGCCGCCGGTCGCATCGGCAGGGCTACCCTGCAGCAGCGCCGCGATGGCGTCGCCGAGGGCGGCGAGATCCGGTTCGAGCCGCCGCACGAATTCGCCCGGCGGATTGATCACCAGCTCTTCGTCACCGCCGCCGTCCATCCGCAGTTTGCCGATGGCGTCCGGCCCGAGCACCGGCAGCGCGATCGCGCGCCAGAGCTTGGTATAGGCTGTCGTCAGCACAAGGCCGGTCTGACGCTGGACGGCGATCGAATGCCAATCCTCCCAGAGTTCGGGCGTTTCACCGAGGCGCTGATACTCAATCGGCAGCTTGCCGGTCGCGATGAACGCGTTCACCCCGGCGGAATAGGCTTTTAACATGGCGCGGGTTGCGGGCGCAGCCTCGTCCAGATCGCGACGACTGCATTCGGCGATGCCCATGCGGCGCACCATCTGATCCATCGGCACAGCAATCGGCCCGACATGCTCGGCGTAGCGCCCGAGCACGCGGCGGCGCATCGCGTCCATCTGCCACAGCCGGTCCGTGGCATGAATGTAGCCGAGCGCAAAGAACGCATCGTCAGATGTTTTGGCTTTGGCGTGAGGAATGCCCCAGGCATCGCGCCACATATCGACAGGAGATAGAAGCCCCGGCACCGTCTCGACTGAATTTACAATCACAGCATTTCCCACGCGACATTCCGACTGCCTCAAGCAGCACATTTTTCGACCTGATCGTCAATTGCTAAGGTCGAAAGCCGGACATGTCAGCCGCGCTGGCACCGCCTCTTTCCGAGAGACGGAACGCATGACGCCCCGCTGTGGACAGGATCTGCGTCAGGCTGAGGGCGGAACAGTTCGAGGAACCGCGAACCCCGGCTTCAACGCCTTGCGCAGGTAACTCACAAAAGCGCGCACTGTGAGCGGCACATGCGCCGCATAGGGCCTGATCCCGTAAAGCTGGTCTCCGAACGCGCCGACCGGTCGCCAATCCTCGAGCACCCGGATCAGCCGCCCCGCAGCAATCTCCTCAACGGCGCTGAAATCTGGCAACAGCGCAATGCCCAAGCCACCGAGAGCCGCCTCGCGCAGCGCTTCACTGTTATTGGCGGCGAACGGCCCGGATATCTGCACGGTGGTGCGGCCGCCACCGCCCTTCACCCGTTCAAAGGCCCAGGTCGGCGTTGCATTGCCGCGCAGATAATGGATGCACTGATGTGCGGCAAGATCGTCCGGCGTTGCAGGTCGGCCGTTCTGCTTGAGGTAGGCGCGCGACGCGACCAGTACAGAGACTGTTGAACACAGCCGCCAGGCGACATGCGTATCCGGCACCACGGCAATGTGGCGGATCGCCAGATCGAAACCTTCCTTGGCCAGCGAGCTGAGATGATCCGATAATTCCAGCTCGATCCGTACACCAGGATTGTCCCGGATGAACTCGGGCAGCAGCGGCACGATACGTTGCCGCCCTAGGGCCACCGGCGCGGTGATGCGCAGCGAACCTCGCGGTTGTCCGGCAAGGTCTTTCACCTCAACGAAGTTGCGTTCGATCTCCGCAAAGGATGTACGGGTGGCGCTGGCGAGAAACTGGCCAGCCTCCGTCAAGCCAACCGAACGCGTTGTCCGCCGCACCAGGGGCACGCCGATGGAGTGCTCAAGCTCGCTGATGCGCTGGCTGACCGCGGCCTTGCTCACACCGAGGCGTTCCGCCGCCGCAGTGAAGCTGCCCATTTCGGCGAGTACGCCCAGCCAGTGGACATGCGACCAGAGACCTTCGACCTTCTTCGTTTTCATATCTCATTGTTCAATATTTTGAACAGTCTGTCCAATCCAAACGGCTGTTCGAGGGACCACGCAGGCTCTAATCCTTGAGCAAATAAAAACCGTCAGGAGAATGCCCCATGTCGACCGCCCCCTATTTAGCGTCTGAGGATATCGGCCAGTTCATCAACGGCCAGACGACCATCAGCACCGCTTCCGCGCGTCAGGACGTCTACAACCCCGCGACCGGCGAAGTCGCGCGCCAACTCGCGCTCGCGACGCCAAGCGAGGTTCAGGCTGCGATTGATGCTGCGACCCGCGCATTCCCGGCCTGGTCAAATACCCCGCCGATCCGCCGCGCCCGCGTCCTCAACAAGTTCCTGCAGCTGCTGAATGAGAACACCGACAAGCTCGCGGCGATGATTACCGCTGAGCACGGCAAGGTGTTTTCCGACGCACGCGGCGAAGTGGCGCGCGGCATCGACATCGTCGAATTTGCTTGCGGCATCCCCCATCTGCTGAAGGGCGACCACACCGACCAGGTCAGCACCGGCATCGACAACTGGACCATGCGCCAGCCGCTCGGCGTTGTCGCCGGCATCACGCCGTTCAATTTCCCGGTCATGGTGCCATGCTGGATGTTCCCGGTCGCCATTGCAGCCGGCAACACCTTCATTCTCAAGCCGAGCGAGCGCGATCCTTCGGCGTCAATCCTCATGGCCGAACTGTTGCGCGAGGCAGGTTTGCCAGATGGCGTGTTCAACGTTCTGCAAGGCGGCAAGGATGTCGTCGACGCCCTGATCGAAAATCCTGCCGTTTCAGCGGTGTCGTTTGTCGGCTCGACGCCGATCGCCCATTACGTTCACCAGCAATGCTCGCTGCATGGAAAGCGCGCCCAGGCGCTCGGCGGCGCCAAGAACCACATGGTGATTATGCCCGACGCTGATATCGACCAGGCCATCGATGCACTGGTTGGCGCTGGCTATGGCTCCGCCGGCGAGCGCTGCATGGCGATCAGCGTTGCGGTGATGGTCGGCGACGTCGCGGACAAGATCATTCCGCGCCTCGCCGAACGTGCCCGCACGCTGAAGATCAAGAACGGCATGGAGGCTGACGCCGAAATGGGCCCGATCGTCACGCGCCAGTCGCTGGAGCGGATCGAGGGCTATATCGAGCTCGGCGTGCAGGAAGGCGCGACGCTCGTTGTCGACGGCCGCGGACACAAGGTGCCGGGCTTCGAAAACGGTTTCTTCACTGGCGGCACCCTGTTCGACAATGTCACGCCCGACATGCGGATCTACAAGGAAGAGATCTTCGGTCCGGTGCTGGCCTGTGTCCGCGTCGCGGATTTCGCCGCCGCCGTCGATCTGGTCAACAACCACGAATTCGCCAATGGCGTGTCGTGCTATACCCGCGACGGCAATATCGCCCGCGAGTTTGGTCGCCGTATTCAGGTTGGCATGGTCGGCATCAACGTGCCGATCCCGGTGCCGATGGCCTGGCACGGCTTCGGCGGATGGAAGCGCAGCCTGTTCGGCGACATGCACGCCTACGGCACAGAAGGCGTTCGCTTCTACACCCGTCAGAAGTCGATCATGCAGCGTTGGCCGGAAAGCACCGAGCATGGCCCGGAATTCGCCATGCCGACCGCGAAGTAAACGCGCTCAACGATCAAACGAACGCCGGCCATCGCGCCGGCGTTTCTGATTCTGAAGCTGCAATCAGGTGCCAACCCGCAAGGGCGATGTCAGCTTGCGCAGCGCGGCGATCACCGACAGTGGCGTCATCCGGCCAGTCTTCGGATTTTCAGATGGCACGCCTTCGATCGACATCGAGAAGCGGGCGGCATCGGCATCCACATGCACCTCGTGGCAATTGCGCGTCACGGTCGGGTCAGCCCAGATCTCAACCATCGTGCGGTCCGGCCCGATCCCCGCAAGCGACAAAGCGGCGGCAACGTTGACATTGGCCGGAAACGCTGCCGCTGCGACGCGCGCGCTGCCGGCGAACACCTGCTTCGGCGCGGTCAGGCCTTCAACGCTGATGTTGTTCTCGAGCAGATACGGCGCACCGGCGAGGCCCTCCGGCGGTTTTCGCGTCACCATGCGCACCGAATGCACCACGCCTTCCGCTGCAGCGGTGACAGCATCAAAGCCAATCAGCGCGCCTGTCGGAACGATGATCTGGCCGCCAGTGCTGCGCGCGAGCTCAACAAGATCCTCGCGCGGCAACAGAGCGCTGGCGCTCAGCACCATGACGCGTTTGCCTGCCTTGAGCATCGGCAGGCAGACCTGCCCCAGCACAGCGGCCGGCGCACATTCGACCGCCAGATCGGCGTGATCTGGTAGCGCTTCAAACGGAACCAGCGGACAGGAAATGCCATTGTCATCCAGCCAGGCCTGCGCCCTGGCCTGGTCGCGGGCGACAATTGCCGAGAGTGCGAGGCCGGGAATGCCGCGCGCCAAGGCGAGCGCGACGGTTCGGCCGATCGCACCCAAGCCTGCAATAGCAACACGAATGTCAGTCAAAATCGAACCGCCTGTTTTATCTTTACTTGAAACGGCGAGCCTAACGGCGGCCGAACGGCATCGCAAACGCCCGGCTCAGTCCCTGAGCATGCCCAGGCTGATGGCATGAGCCAGGCCACCGGCGATGTGACTGCGCAAGGTCACGCAGGCCGCGTCAGCATCCCGGCGCATGGCTGCATCAGCCATTTGCACATGCTCATCGATCGAGATGACGGGGCGGAACGCCAATGCGATCATCTGGTAGCGCAGGTATTTGTCGAAGATCTCTGCGTGGGAGCGCATCAGCAGCGCAGACCCGCAGGCGGAGATCAGCGCTTGATGAAATCCCCAATCGGCCTGCCGCCAGGGCGTAAGCGCGTCCGCCTCGCCCTTGCTCATGTCCGCTTCATGGCGGGCAAGCAGATGATGGGCAGCGATCACGCGCCCTTCCCATTCCAGGTCTCCCTCGGCAAACGAGCGCCGCAGGGCATGCTCCTCGACGAGAAGACGAACCTGCGCAATGTCCCGAAGTTCCGCCACCGAGATCGGTGCGACGGCGAAACCGCGTTGCCCTTCCGCAAGAACCAACCCCTCGGACGCCAGCCGCGCCAGAACTTCACGCAGGGTCGCCGTTGAGGCGGCATATTGTTCCTTCAGCGCATCAAGCCGCAGCTTGGCGCCGGGCGCAGCACGTCCCATCAGAATATCTTCGCGCAGCCGACGATAGGTCGTCTCGGTGATCGAGCCTTCAACGCGCGGTGACGCAGAACGGGGCAGCATCAGCACTCACTCACAGCAGGGATTGATTGGCGGTGTAGTCGATGCATGCGCTGACATGGCGCACCAACAGGGCCTCGGCGCGATCGGCATCGCGCGCCAATGCGGCCGAAAGCAGCTCGCGGTGTTCAATAACAGCCTCCTCGCCGCGAAACATCACCAGCAACACCTGGTAGCGCAGAAAACGATCGAAGATTCGCTGATGCATGGCGAGCAATTCGGGACTGCCGCACGCCGAGATCAGCGTCACATGAAACTCCCGATCGTAATGCTTCCACAGCATGGTCTGGCTGCGATCTCCAGCCAGCATATCCGTCTCGAGCTTTGCCAGCTTGTGGTGCGCGCCAACCACGCGCGCCTCCCATTCGAGGTCGCCACGGGCGAACGATTGCCGCAGAGCCGCACATTCAAGCAATTGCCGCATGTCGGCGATCTCGCGCAAATCGGCCAGCGAAACCGGCGCAACCTCAAACCCGCGTTGCGGCTCGATCAGGATCAGCCCGTCCGAGGCCAGACGATTCAACACCTCACGCAGAGTGCTGACTGAAGTGTCGTAGCAGTCCCGCAGCGCATCGAGCCTCAAACGCTGCCCCGGCGCGAGCTCGCCAAACAGCAGATCACGATGCATCCGGCGATAGGTCGCCTCTCCCGCCGTTTCGAAAATCGTCGCGACTGGCTCTGACGTCATGACGCCACCTCTCTCTGCTGACCTGACAGGCACGGCACTGCCGCATATGACGATTTGAAAAATCTCAGGTCAAACGAAAAACAAACGTTGATTTTCATTGTCATCTTTGCGACGATTTTACCATGGGCTCGCAGAAGCCCGTGACGCCTTTGCGGGAGGATACAATGACGATCTCAACGACACGTCGCGCCCTGCTTGCGGGTGGCGCGGCGCTTCTGGCCGCTCCCATGCTGCCGCAGGCTGCACTGGCCGCTGACCCCCAAAAAGTCCGTTTCTCGGCAGTTTTTTCGGAGCAAGACATCCGCGCCGAGATGATGAAACGCTTTTCGGAAGCGGTGAAGGCTGATCTGGCCTATCAGGGTTTCTACGGCGGCAACCTGTTCAAGCAGGGCACCGAGCTCGTCGCGCTCCAGCGTGGCAACCTCGAGATGGGCAATATCGCCCCGCAGGACATTTCGAACCAGGTGCCAGCCTGGTCGATCGTCACCTCGGCCTATCTGTTTCGCGATGCCCAGCACCTCGCAAAGCTGTTCGCATCCGATGTCGGCGCTGAGCTGAAAGGTCTTGCGGAGGACAAGCTCGGCATCAAGATCCTTGGGCCTACCTTCTACGGCACGCGCCACGTCGGCCTGCGCGGCAAGAAGAAAATCAACACACCTGCGGATCTCAAGGGCGTAAAGCTTCGCATGCCCGGCGGCGAAGCATGGCAGTTCCTCGGCCAATCCATCGGCGCCAACCCAACACCGATGGCCTACGCCGAAGTCTACACGGGGCTGCAGACTGGCGCGATCGACGGCCAAGACAATCCTATCCCCAACGTCCAGAACATGAAGTTCTACGAGGTGATGGATCAGGTTGTCCTGACCTCACATCTGATCGCATTCGATCTTCTGGTGATATCCAAGAAGACCTGGGCCGCGTTGTCGGCCGAGCAGCAGGCGCGCGTGCAGAAGGCTGCGACCGAGGCCATCGCCTATTCGACCGAGCAGCATCTGGCTCAGGAAATCAAGCTCGCGAAGTTCTTCGAGGAAAAGGGCCTTGCGGTCTACACGCCGGACATTGCCGCCTTCCGCAAACATGCGCAGGACGCCTATCTCGCCTCCGCCATCGCAAAGGACTGGCCGGCCGGCATGCTCCAGCGGATCTCCGCACTCTGACAACCAGCGTCCCCGGCGCGACCCCGTTTGGAATAGCGCCGGGCATGCCCGGTGGAGGCACCATGACCAGGACTCAACTGCATACCGCGATGGCCTTCGCGCGACGACGCTGCGAAGACGTTGTTGTTTTCCTGCTCGCCACGATGTTCGTCGTGTTCTGCATTCAGATTACCTGCCGATATGTTCTCAATCTGCCGATTGGCTGGACGCATGAGATCTCGGTGACGCTATGGATATGGCTGACGCTATTCGGCGCAGCCTTTGTCGTCCGCGAAAGCGAGGAGATGCGGTTCGACCTGATCTATGGCGCGGTTAACCAGCGCCTTCGCCGCGCCATGGCGCTCGTCACCGCGGCAGGATTGCTCATTACTTTCACCATGTCGCTGCCTGCCGTGATGGATTACGTCAGCTTCATGCGCGTTGAAAAAACCGCTTATCTGAAAATACGGTTCGACTGGCTCTACGCCATCTACGTCGTGTTCGCCGTGGCGATGATCGTGCGTTACCTGTGGCTCGGTTGGGTCGCCGTTTTCGGCCGTGGCCCCGAGGCCTATGATCCAACCACAGCGAGTTCGGGCGTATGAACTGGACCTCGCCGTTTTCGATCTCCATCTGGATCATCACAGGCCTGGCATTGCTCGGCCTGCCCATCGGTCTGTCGATGCTCTGCGGCTCGATCCTGTATCTCTGGATGGCCGGGCTCGATATGGGCACGGTGGCCGAGCAATTCCTCAACGGCATGTATTCAAACTACGTGATCCTCGCCGTACCGCTGTTCGTTCTGGCGGCCGAGATCATGAACTCCGGCTCGATGACTGAACGCCTGCTGAACTTCTGTAATGTTCTCGTCGGTCGCTTCCGCGGCGGTCTCGCGCAAATCAACGTGGTGCAGTCCGTGATCTTCGCTGGCATGTCCGGCTCCGCAATCGCCGACGCTGCCGGCTCAGGCCGGCTGATGCAGAACATGATGACCGCTGGCAATCGTTATCCCGCCAGTTATGCCGCAGCCCTGACGGCTGTGACTGCCGTCGTCGGGCCGATCCTGCCGCCATCGATTCCGATGGTCGTCTATGCTCTGATTTCGGATGCCTCGATCGGCTATCTATTCCTCGCGGGCGTCGTGCCCGGGCTGTTGATGGCCGCGATGCAAATGCTGCAGGTTAGCTGGGACGCGCGGCGGCATAACTTCCCCGTCGAGACACCCGTGCCGATCCGCGAGGTGCCATTGATCACCTGGCGCGCGCTGCCAACCCTGTTCATGCCGCTGCTCCTGCTCGGGTGCATCTACACCGGGGTCACCACGCCGACCGAAGCCGCCGCGCTGGCCGCCGCCTATGCCGTTCTGGTGTCGGTGGTGATCTATCGCAGCCTGAGCTACCGCGAAAGCTATCGTGCGGTGCTGCTCTCGGCCAAGACCAGCGCATCGATCGGCATGATGATCGGCGGCTCGCTGGTGTTCAACTATGTGGTGACGCTGGAGAACATCCCCGACACGCTGCGTGGTGTGCTGCTCAGCTGGGATCTGACGGCGACAACATTTCTGATATTCGTCAACCTGCTGCTGCTGATCCTCGGCTGCTTGCTCGAAGGCACAACGATCCTGCTGATCATCGTGCCGGTGTTCATCCCGACCGCACAGGCGCTCGGCGTGGATCTGGTCCATTTCGGCGTGGTCTGTGTCTTCAACATCATGCTGGGGCTGGTGACGCCGCCCTACGGCCTGCTGCTGTTCATCATGACCAATATCTCAGGCTGCCCGGTCAAAGATATCATCCGCGATTGTATGCCCTTCCTCGCCTGGATGGTGCTCTGCCTGATCTTGATCACATTCTTCCCAAGCCTGACGCTCTGGCTTCCACGGATGGCCGGATACGCTGGCTGACGACCAAGGATAGCGCGCATGATCTATGTTCTGAACGGCCCCAACCTCAACCGCCTTGGTATTCGCGAGCCTGAGATTTATGGCACGACCACCCTCGCGCAGATCGAGCAAATGTGCCGCGACGCAGCCGGCAAGGAAGAGCTCGTCTTCCGCCAATCGAACGCCGAACATCAGTTGATCGATTGGGTTCACGAAGCGATCGACGTCAATGCGCGCGGCTTGATCATCAATCCCGCCGGCCTCAGCTTCCGCTCGATACCGCTGCTCGACGCCTTGAAAATGATGCGCGCACCAATCATTGAACTGCACATCAGCAATATTCACCGCCGTGAAGACATCTACCAACATTCGCTGATGTCTCGCGCTGCGACCGCTGTCGTCGCAGGCCTTGGCGCGCGCGGCTATGCTCACGCTGTTCGCGCACTGCTTGAATTGACAGCCTGATTGGCTGCGACAGATGCGCAGTGTCAAAGTCGGCCTGATCGGCGCAGGTATTCAACTTTCGAAAACGCCTGCGCTTCACCGGCGCGAGGGCGAAGCGCAAGGCATCGACTATAGCTACGTCCTGTTCGACCTCGAGATCGGCGGAAGCCTGACCTCGTTCCTCGATGCCGCCGAGGCGCAGGGTTTTGCCGGGGTGAATATCACCTACCCGTGCAAGCAGGCTGTCGTACCGTATTTGCATCAGCTCAGCACTGAGGCGCAGGCAATCGGCGCCGTCAACACCGTCGTCTTCAAGGATGGCAAACGTATCGGTTACAACACCGATTGCTCCGGCTTCGCTGAAAACTTTCTGCGCGGCATGCAGGGCGTCGCAAGATCACGTGTGATCCTGCTAGGCGCGGGTGGCGCAGGCGTCGCTGTCGCCGTTGCGTTGCGTCGTCTCGGCGTGCAGCAATTGCTGGTTCACGATCCGCACGCCGGCGCACTTTCAGCCTTGCTCGAACGGCTCAATGCCGAAACGCCATTCGCCGTAGCCCTCCCCGAGCTCGCTACGCAAACCGGCGAGATCGATGGCATTGTCAACGCGAGCCCGATCGGGATGCACGGTCATCCAGGGCTACCGCTGGCTGAAAGCCACATCCACCCGCCGGCCTGGATTGCGGATGTCGTATACGTACCCCTGCAAACCGAACTGCTGACACTCGCCGAGGCGCGCGGATGTCGCACTCTGTCCGGCGGTGGCATGGCGGTGTTTCAGGCCGTTGACGCCTTTCAGCACTTCACCGGGCTTCGCGCGGATGCCGCCCGCATGCTCGCGCATTTCGACGAACTGATCGCGTGAGCACGACATCGGTCAATGTAAGCATCATCACGTCGGTGCTGCCGAGCCTGCAGCCCTGTCCTCATTCAGCGCACGCAATACCGGAAACAGCCAGGCTTTCGTCTTGACGTCGTCGAATTGCTCCTGCGTCATTAATCCAAGTTCAACCACAACCTCGCCAACTGTCTTTCCGCTGCGACCCGCGACGCCAGCGACTTGTGACGCCGCCTCATACCCGATGAACGGCGCAAGCGCCGTCGATAGAATCAAACTGTTATTCACCAGCGTCTCGCATCGCGCGACATCCGCCTCGATTCCTACGACGCAGCGCTCGGTCAGCACGGTAATGGCCCGCGTCAGAATGCGGATGGATTGCAACACATTGAAGAGCATTACCGGCTCCATCGCGTTCAACTGCAGCTGGCCAGCCTCGGCTGCAAAGGTGACCGTCAAATCATTGCCAATCACCTGATAAGCGACCTGGTTGACCACCTCCGGAATGACGGGGTTGACCTTGCCTGGCATGATGGAAGAACCGGGTTGCACAGCAGGCAGCTTGATCTCGCCGAGGCCTGCGCGCGGGCCGCTGCTCAGCAGGCGAAGATCGTTACAGATCTTCGACAGCTTCACCGCGATGCGTTTCAACACGCCGGAAAACGTGACGAATGCGCCGAGGTCAGACGACGCTTCGATCAGGTTCGCGGCCCTGACCAGTGTAAAGCCGCTGATGGCTGACAGAGCCTTGACGGCGTGTTCGGCAAATTCGGGAGGCGCATTGATGCCGGTGCCAATCGCCGTGCCGCCGAGATTCACCTCCTTGAGCAACGCACTCAGTTGGATGATGCGATCGATATCCTCACGCATGGTGACGGCGAAACCGGCGAACTCCATCCCGAGTGTCATGGGAACGGCGTCCTGCAACTGGGTGCGTCCCACCTTGCCGATAGACGCAAACTCGAGCGCTTTGGCTTCGAAGGCGCTGCAGAGCTTGCGCAACGCGCCTGCAAGATCCTCACATTGGTGCAGCACTGCGAGCCGCATGGCGGTTGGATAAACATCATTGGTCGACTGCGACCTGTTCACATGATCATTGGGGTGCAGATATTGATACTCGCCGGGTTGGTGCCCCATGTTACGAAGGGCGACATTGGCAATGACTTCATTGGCATTCATATTTGTCGATGTGCCAGCGCCGCCTTGTATCATATCTACGACGAAGGCTGCGTGATGCTGCCCCGCGATGATCTCATCGCATGCCTGTACAATCGGATCGCCTAGTTCTGGCTGAAGCGCACCGAACTCCATATTGGTGCGCGCGCACGCCTTCTTCACCATAGCCAGGGCGACAACAAGATTGGGAAAGTGGCTGAGCGGCACATCAGTGATGGGAAAGTTCTGGAGAGCACGCAGCGTTTGAATGCCGTACAATGTATCGGCTGGCAGCGCCATTTCGCCAAGAAAATCATGCTCAAGTCTTATGCGCTCGGTCATCAGGCTCTCCTGTTGCGATCGGAGGTATGAGCGGCAGTTCAACAGCTGGATCACGCGATCGCCGAAGATCGAGCAATCCACACTACTGTATCGAGCTAAATTTGGGGTCAAATTCTGTGCAGGAGCGACGCTGCGCGATCAATTCGATGCCAGGTGACGCGGACAATAAACATAGCCTGCTACCATACCGAACATTCCAGGCGCCCACATTCAACAGACGCGTACCTGACGTTGTGCTACAGCTGCGAAAACATGTGGTTGATGCGTTCCAACTCTTGAACATGCCACAAGTGAATGCAGCGGAGCACAGCATGAGTAACGCGGCGCTTGTTCGCACCGAAAACCTTCGCGTCCGACTCGCCGGCCGGACGGTGCTCCGTGATGTCTCCTTCACACTGCCCGACCGCCAGCTGGTTGCGCTGGTTGGTCCCAATGGCGCCGGTAAAACATCGCTGCTACGCGCCATCGCCGGACTTGTTGCTTCAGACGGGACCATAGAGATCGCATCACGG
Organism: uncultured Alphaproteobacteria bacterium; assembly: GCA_963717905.1. Taxonomy (GTDB): domain Bacteria; phylum Pseudomonadota; class Alphaproteobacteria; order Rhizobiales; family Xanthobacteraceae; genus Tardiphaga. Next base: position 15,182 of record CAVQXM010000004.1, on the reverse strand, counting down.
CCACTTGCGGACCTTTCCCTCCATGCCCGGGCGCTCAGCGTCGGATATCTGCCGCAAGGCCATCACGTCTATTGGCCACTACCGGCTGGATATGTCGTCGCATTGGGCCGCTATCCACATGGCGTCACCGACCCGGAACGGATGTCTGCGGCGGACGTAGATGCCGTGCGTAGCGCGATGCAGGCGACCGATGTCCTGCAGTTCGCCGCACGCCCTGTCAGCGAGCTATCAGGCGGCGAGAAAAGTCGAGTTGCGCTGGCCCGCGTGCTGGCCGCCCAAACCCCAATCCTGCTGGCTGACGAGCCGACGGCTTCGCTTGATCCGCGTCACCAGCTGGACGTCATGTCAATGCTGCGAAAGACCGCTGAACTCTGGAAAACTGGTCGTCGTCGTCAGCCACGATCTTGGCCTCGCCGCCCGCTTTGCCGATACGGCTCTTGTGATAAACGACGGCTGCCTGATTGCCCATGGCCCTCCCGCGCAGGCACTTTCAACGCAGGTGCTTGAAGACGTGTTCCGTGTGACGGCCTATCACGCCGAGCACCGCAACGAGCACGTGATCCTGCCATGGTCAGCCATCTAAGGCGGACGAAAGCCGTAACCTTGAAGCGCGAACAGTGGGTTGTCCTGGCCCCGCACAGTCGGATGTGGAGCAATTGCTCGTTTCGATGCGAAGCTGAGCGATTTGCAGGTGCGGCTGGCGGCAAATCGCATAAGCTCTTGATCCCATCGTGGCGTCAGGCCTATCTGTTGACCAACGCTGACGAACTCGCCCTCCCCCAACCCGAGCCGCCCGTGTCCGCCAAATCGCCGCCGAAGCCACGTATCATCACGCTCAAGCAGGTCGCCGCCGATGCCGGCGTTCACCCGTCCACTGTGTCGCGTGCGCTTAATCAGCGAACCCAGCACATGGTGGCCAACGAGGTGGTGCAAAAAGTGCTCAGCAGCGCCAAGCGCCTCGGCTACCGGGTCAACACCACTGCAGCCAGCCTGCGCACCGGCTCGTCGCGCATGGTGGGCGTAATCTTGCCAGACATTTCCAATCCCGTATTCGCGCCAATCCTCGGCGGCATCACCGAGGCGCTCGACCAGCGCGGCTACGCCACAATTATCGCCGAAACCGGGTTGAGCAGCGTCGACACGGCAGAACTCGTCGAGCGGTTAATCGGTCGTCAGGTCGACGGGCTGATCCTGGCGACTGCATCCCGTCACGACAATGTCGTCGCCACCTGCGTGCAGATGGGCGTCCCCGTGGTGCTGGTCAACCGCGCCGAAGATGACGGCCTCGCTTCGGCAGTGGTCTCGGATGATGAACGCGGCATGGCCATGGCCGTCGATCACCTCGTTCAGCTTGGCCATCGCCACATCGGCCATGTCGCCGGACCGTCGGATCTCACAACCGGATATCGCCGCCGGCAGGGCTATGAAGCCGCCATGCGCGCCCATGGATTGCCCTCCGGCCCTGTCGAGGTCGCGACAGGTTACAGCCGTGAAGCCGGTCGGCTCGCCGCGGATCGTTTGCTCGATGGCGGACGCATCAGCGCCATTGTCGCCGCCAACGATCTGCTGGCGCTGGGCGTTTATCAGGCCCTCAGCGCGCGTGGTTTGCGCTGCCCCGACGACATGTCGATCGTTGGCCACAACGACATGCCAATGATCGACCTGCTACAGCCGCCCCTGACTACCGTTCGCATCAGTCACCGCGAGATGGGGCGGGAGGCTGCGGATCTGCTCCTGCGTAACATTAGCGACCCCAACACCAAAGCAACGCGCAACATCGTGTTGATGCCAACGCTCGTGGTCCGCGCCTCCACAGCGCCGCGCAAGCCTGACTAGCAACTGGAATTGATTCAAAACTCGGCGATATGGTGATCGTGCATTCCGGTTGATATCTCACGGATAGCCTGGCGCTAAACCGTGCGGCGGAGTTATCGGCTTTCTATGCACGGGTCAGGCTTTCGGTGGGTAGCGGGCCTGTGTGGCTCTGGAGCGGGCACGTCCGCTCCAGAGACTCGTTTGTCGTGACTTACTTAGCTGCGCCGGCGTCGAACAGACGCCAATGGCCCTTGTGGGCTTCAATGACATAGACCGGCTTGATCGAGTCGCCGTTGTCGCCAAAGGTGATCTTGCCCTCAATCGTCGGGAAGTCCTTCAGGGCGCGAAGCTGATCGCGGATTGCCGTGCGCTCCTCGGCGAGCTTTGCAACATCGCCGGTGACTTTCGCCCGCTTCATCGCCTCGGCATACATCAGGACGATATCGTAGGACGATGCGTCGGTCTGGTTCGGGATCAGACGCGTTAGCCCCACCTTCTTGGCCCGCTCTGCGAATTCCTGCGAGAACTTGCGCGTATCGTCGTTCAGCTCGTTGAAGAACGGCGTGCCGATCAGCGTGCCCTCGCCCGAGTCACCGAACCGCTCCGGAAGATCCGGATCCGCAACGGTCGTCCCGGCGATCATGCGGCCTGTAACGCCCTGGCGCTTCAACTCCTTGGCCATGTTGATGCTCGCTTCTGGCGGAGCGCCAAAACCAATCACGTCCGCCTTCATTTGGCCAAGCTGCGACACCTGCGGCGACAGGTCGAATGCCTTGTGCTGGAAGTCAACCGAACCCTTCACCGGGATCTTCTGTTCAGCGAACAGCGCAGGCAAAACCTGCGTACCAACCGACTTCGAGACCGCATCATCCGTCGCATAGGCGATAGCCGCAGTCGCCGCCGGCAGGCCCTTGGCGATCATCGACTTCAGCACGGTGCCGATCACGAGGCCTTCATCGACAGTGTTGCGGAAGCCATACTTGAAAGGCGTCGCGACGCCAGGCGCCGAGGACGACATCGACATCTGAACGATACCGAGACGCTCGCCCGTCGCGAAGGCGACCCGCGCCTCGCTCGAGCTGAAGGGGCCGACGACGGCAAGAGCCTTCTTGTCCTGCGCAAACTGCTGAACCGCGAGCACCGCCTGCTTCGGATCACCTGCGCTATCGAACTTGACGACCTTGACTTTCTTTCCGTTGACGCCGCCTGCAGCGTTGATCTCTTCGACAGCCATATCGACAGCAATCTCGTTGCCGTTTGCCAGGCTGACAAAGGGGCCGGTCTTGGCCATCGTGAAGCCGATCACCAGGTCTTCAGCATTGGCATGGGCTGTTGTGCCGAGCATCAGTGCGGCAGCAACCAGCAGAAACTTGCAATTCATAGACGATCTTCCCTTTTCTTGTGGAGGCTTGAAAATCAGACAGCTTCAGCGTGACTGCTGGAACCGCCCAGATAGGCTTCTTGCAAACGTGGATCCTTCGCCAGCTCGGATGGAACGCCTTCCAGCGCAACGCGACCGAGCTCGAGGACAACCGCGTGATGCGCGACCGACAGCGCCTTGCCGGTGTTCTGCTCGATCAGGAGAATCGACAAGCCATCGCGATTAAACTCACGGATCAGATCGAACAGTTTGCTGATGAAGAGCGGCGACAACCCGAGCGATGGCTCATCCATCATCATGAGTTTGGGCTTGGCCAGCATCGCACGACCGACAGCCAACATCTGCTGCTCACCGCCTGACAGGCACGACGCCAGATGATCCTTACGATTGGCAAGGTTCGGGAAGCGATCGTAGATCGCATCCATTTCCCGGCGAACAACCTTTGTGTCTTTACGCAAATGCGCGCCGAGCAGAAGGTTCTCCTCGATCGTCATCGAGATCAGGATCTGCCGCCCCTCGGGTACCAGAGCAATGCCGCTATCGACACGCTTGTGCAGCGGGGCGGATGTGAGCGAGACGCCATTGAAGGAAATCTCACCCGCATGCGGTTTGACAGCGCCGAGGATGCTGAGAAGCAAAGTGCTTTTGCCTGCGCCGTTGGCGCCCAGCACGGTGACGATCTGCCCCTGATCGACCTTGAAGCTGACATCCTTGAGCGCCGCGACGCGCCCATAAGACATCGACAGGTGAGAGACCTCAAGCAACGGTTTGCTCATGCTACTTCCTCCGTTCCAAGATAGGCTTCACGCACCTTGGCATTGGCTTGCACCTGGGCAAACGTTCCCTCGGCGATCTTCTCGCCGAAGTTCAACACCACAAGATTCTCGCAGATTGAGTCCACGAAATGCATGTCGTGCTCGATCACAAGGAGTGTCACGCCGCGCGACTGCAACAGCTCGAGATGCTTCTTCAGCTCCACCGTCTCGGTCGCGTTCAAGCCCGCGGCCGGTTCGTCCAACATCAGCAGCGACGACGAGGCAAGGGTGGCGCGGACAAGATCGATACGCTTGCGAATGCCATAGGGTAGCGCACTGATCCGTTCATGCGCATACATCTCAAGGCCGCATTCCTCCAACTCTTTCAACGCTTCGCGTTTCCAGCGGTGGTTCGGCATGAGACGGAATGGTTGCAGCAAGTTCAGAAGGCCGGTCGAGCGCACATGTTGACCAACCAACAGATTGTCGAGCACGGTCAGATGCGACATCAAGCGGATGTTCTGGAAGCTCCGTGCGATGCCAGCGCTAATACGCTTGCGCGATGGCATCGACGTGACGTCCTCACCGTTCAGGCGAATGGTCCCCGCACTCACTTCGTAGACACCGCTGATCAGGTTGAAAACGGTCGTCTTGCCGGCGCCGTTCGGCCCGATCAACGCTGTCGAGCTGCCACGCGTCACATTGAACGACAAGTCACGGATCACGCTCAAGCCGCCAAACGACTTGCTGAGCCCATCGACTGCCAGGAAAGGGATCTGTGTATTCATGACGACGCTCCCTGGCGCGACACCAGCCGCCTCAACTTATCGCCAAGCCCGGCGGTCAGCAGACCTTGCGGGCGAATTGCCATAAACAGGATGATGAATAGAGCGAACAGTGCGTAGCGCCACTGCGAACTGGAGCGAAGTAACTCCGGAATGATCGTGAAGATCGCGGCACCCACCAGCGGTCCCCACACGGTCTGCGTTCCGCCGAGCAATACGTAAAGCACGGTGTAAGTGCTGAGCATCACGCCGAAGTATTGTGCTTCGATATAGTTGAAATGCAGCGCGTAGAGACCACCGCCAACGCCTGCAATGGCAGCGCCGAGCGTGAAGGCGGCAACCTTGATCGCGCGGGTGTTGATCCCCATCAGCTCGGACACGAGGCCATCGCTCTTCACCGCAGTCAGGTACAGCGAGAAGCGTGTCGTCGAGAGCAAGGCGACCAGGGCGACGACGCCCGTCGCCGCCGCAATGACCACATATTCGCTGACATGCTGCGTCACCGGATAACCGGATGCGCCACCGACGACTTCAAGGTTCAGGAAAACCGCCGACAGCACCTGCCCGAGAGCGAATGTCGCAAGCACCAGGTATACGCCATGCGTTCGCAGGATCGGCAGCGCGACAAGCAGCGCAACAACAGCGGCGATCGCGCCGCCCGACGCAACGGCAGCGGTCATAGACCAGGCAAGTTCGTTGGTCAGATAGGCCGCCGTATAAGCGCCGACCACCATGAAACCCGCGATGCCAAGATTAAGCTGACCTGCTGCAAGCGGCAAATACACTGCGTAGGCAGAGATAACGTTGAATGACAGCAGAACGAGAATGCCAAGAGTATAGCCGCTCATCACAACTTCTCCCTCGTCGCTGGTTTGCCGAGCAGACCCTCAGGTCGAACGATCAGAAGAACCAGCAATAGTCCGTAGACGCAGATGTTGACGGTATCGGAGCCGATCCAGTGGATGGACAGCACCTCAACGAGACCGATCATCAGGCCGCCGATGATCGCGCCCCAGATACTGCCCATGCCGCCGATAATCATGGCGCTGACGCCTTTGAAGCCGACGCTATCACCCATGAAAGGCGACACTTGCAGATAGCTGATGGCAAAAAGGATGCCGCCCAATGCCGTGAACAACGCGCTGAAGACAAACAGCTTCGGCACCAGCGAACCAATGTTGATGCCGAGCAGAGCAGCCGCCCGGCGGTTTTCGGCGATCGCACGAATGCGGCGACCGGAGTTGGTCTTCTTGAGAAACAACGATAGCCCCAGCACCACGCCGAGCGAGATGATCAGGCTGAGCAGCTGCGCACCGCCGATGACGACATCGCCCACGCGCATATTGAAATCGCCGATGAGCTGCGGGAAGGACTGCTGATCGGAGCCGAGGTAAATGATCGCGAGGTTTTCGATCAGGACAAGAAAGCCGAGTGAACTCACGAGAGGTACCTCGGGCTCACTGTTGGTGCTTGGACGATAGGTCAGCCAGTAAACGAGCAAACCGACGAAGGCCGCCACAAGCAGCGCAACCCCGAGTGACACGCTCCAGTGCCAGCCGAGGTACATCATGCCCCACGACAACATGCCGCCGATCATGAAAGTGCCCGGGATGGAGAAATTCAGGAAATTCAACACGCCAATCGACAGCGTGAACGCAACGGCGATCAGCACATAGATGCCGCCGAGCATCAGGCCGTTAATTATCTGCTGCGCAATCATGACCCGGTATCCATCTCTTTCGGTACTCCACTTGATTTGGCCGTTTCTATTTTTGTAGGCATTGGCCCCTCACCTGCATGGCAACGCCACGCAGACATCGCATCATTGACGCCTCACCAGGCCTCCACTCGCTTGTCATCACCGGCCTCGACGAGTTGCTGGCTCAGTCGCGTCACGAGTTCGGCCGCGCGCTCGCTGCAGGGCAGAACACCCTCGAGCAATCGCGCGAAAGCGATGAAATCCTTTGACTCAAAGCTTTCAAACAGGGTGTCGTTAACTTGCCGCTGATAGTGCGACAGCTCCGTCAATCGTTGACGCCCGAGTTCGGTGACCCGCAATGTCAGGCGTCGTCGATCTGATTGGGAACGAGTTTTTTCGATTAGGCCCAGTGCGCGAAGCTTGGACGTCTCGGTCGCGACGAACGCGCTTGTCACATTGACGAGCTTGGCCAGCTCGCTGACTCCGACCCCATTGCCCTCATTATGACGGTAAATCCGCAAGATCAGCTCATGCTGCGGGGCCGTTATTCCCGAGATCCTGCCGAAACCTGCACGGATGACGTTCAACTGGCTAACGATCGCCATCAACGTCTCTAGCATGTGACGGAATGGCGCATCAGAATCGCCGACCAGCAGCGCTTCGGCTGACACCGTACGCAATTCTGGATCCGTTGAAGGATTGTGGTCGGAATCTAGCTTCATCCCGACATTGTTAAGTAACTTTGCTATCTCGTAAAGATAGTTTTTGCCAGATGATTGCAGTTTTTTGACGGCCGCAGGCAAATAGACCCACCTGAAGCTGCGACCGCATTCACGATCGCGCAGAGGGATGCATGCGGATTGGCTTCCAAGGCGAGACAGACACGACCTTCACAGCCAACGTCGCAGGGCTCAAGCTAGGGCTCAGCGGCCGAGGCCAGAACGGCTCTCGTCGGTACGGTCAGGCAGGCTTGTGAACTGGTTCGGCCATGAATGGCGATGATGCCAGGGCCGCATCACGTGCATTCCGCCAGGCGATGCCACCAAGCCCAAGTCCGACTGTGACGGAAAAGCCTACAATGTTCAGATCATGTGTGAACATCAGGCCTCCAGCAAACGCGAGCGGGAACATAATCCAAGATCTTGCTGACGTAGAAAATTGCCGCCACCAACGCGGCCCCCAGGATTAGTCCAACAATTCCGAAGCTAAGTGCGAAGTAGGCGTATTGATTATGCGGGGCCAGGTTATGCGCGCGGACTGGCCCGACACCCGTCCACGGCGCAAGGGCGAAAACCCGCGCGGCGTTTCGAAGAAGCACGATACGGGCTGCCCCTGAATCTGAGGTCCCCAACTCCCTCGCAATCTCGACAGCGTTCTCCTCTCTTATCGCTTTGGTCAAGGCCCCCATCGTACTACCGGGTATCAAAGCTGTGCGGGCCGAACCACTATATGCAAGCAGCACCTTGACGTTATCTTTGAGGGCAAAACCGAATACCGAGGCGCAGACGACGAACGCCGCCAGGGTTGCATTTCGCCAGCGCTGATCTCTCACTGTCGCCAGCCAGACCTGCTTGTCCCGGAAGAACTGGAATGCAACTGTCAGGCATAGGGCAACAACGAACACCACGATAGCGGAGCGCGATATCGTCGCCAGCAGCCCCGCCATAACCAGCACAACGATTGCGCCGCTCCAACGCCGATCGACAAAACTGAGGACGACGCTTGCTGCAAGCCCCAAAATAACGCCGGTAAGATTTGGATTCTGATGCAGTCCCGCCGCTCTGCCGGGGGTGGTTGAGAATACGCCGGGAGCGAACAGCTCCAAAAACAAATGTACAATCAGCCCGACAATTGCCAGCGTCATCACCTGCATGACGATTGGCGTATACCGGCCACCGGCCATCAATGTTGCTGTCACGCCAATCAACGCTGAGGCAGTCATCATGCTTCGTGTTGCGCTGCCGCCATCATAAAACGGCGCGATAGCCGCGATACAGAACAGCACGGCGTAGACCGGCCACAACGCATGAACTAACGCCCGCCACCGCATGCTAAAGGTGATCGCAGCAAGGACACACCCAGCAATCAGGGTTGATCTGTAGAAAATCTGAACGACGACATCGGGGCCGACAACACTATTCAGGAGGTAAGCGTAAAAGCCAGACTGGAATACCAAGAGGACGACAATGCAATAGACTAGCGATAGCAGATCGATGGTCTCATCTCAGACAATACCTCTTTGATGGCACGAGCTGCTCCTTACTACCGTTGAGCGTAACAGCCGAGCCTTGCGCAACAGCAGCTTCAAATTGGAAGTTAGATTTGAATGCGGAAACGCTAATGTTATTCGAGCGGACTTCTCTCGATGAATTCAATTCTGCTCACCGTCAGTTTCGTGTGTCTCACGTTCGACCTTAGCGGAGACTAATAGACGAGAATGTCTGTGCAGGCACTTTGCGATTGCACCATTCAAAGTAACATTCTCTAAATCACAAACATAACGGGAGGTATGATCAACACGCCACGCAACTCTTGCGAGCTATCCGATTCATGAGCACTTATAAAGTGTGCCGAGATCCCTGTCTATAAGCTTTAGCGTCCTAAGATGTTGCGAGTGCATTCGCGCGGCGGATGTCGAGAAGACCACCCGGCTATCGTCCAACGATGAAGTTTCATGCGTCACCGAGGCAGATGGCCACGCGCGCTCATCGATCGTAGAAGTAGAGCTGCACTTCCTGCCGCGCGCCCTCGGGGTTGGCAAACGCCTGGGATGCGAAACTCTTCATCGGGTTGAAGTGCGGCCCTCTCGGCGCGATATGGAAGAGATGGTCCTCACCTTCGGTCACCTGGGCGATGACCTCGTCGAGCTCCGCCCAGACGAGGTACCACGTTGAACTCGCCTCGTTATGAGGCTTGAGATTGATCGTCGCCATCTTCCGTCCCTCAGCATCGAACACGACTAGAATGCCTATCGCCGCCAGATGTTCCGAGGCTCGCGGGAACCTTGTGAGCCCGACAAGGTTCTCGTTGAGACTTAAACAAAGGTGACGCCATACTAGCCCCTCCTCACATCATCGAGTTTCACGACGCGACGCGGGAGTTCGCAGCGTTTGTCGCCCGGCGCGCGAATTGCGCAGATCGTTCCTGCTCGATCGATCCGGCTGTTTGGAAATGGTTCAGCGACAGCAAATTGGCGATGGCAGTCTTCCCGCGACAGTTCGACGGTGGAATGACTCTTGAAGGCATCGACCTGTGTACCTTCCTGCGGGCAGTCGGGGCAGCCGACCTGTCGGTCGCCCGTATCGTTGAAGGCCATTTCAATGCCTTGGCGCTGGTGCGTCGATACGGCTCCGCCTCGCAACTTGAAGCCTTGGCGCAAAGCGTTGCTCGCGGCGCGCTCTCTGCTGTCTGGGGCGCGGACGACGCTCAAGGTCTGCAGCTCGAGTCGCAAAACTCGGCGAAGAGCCTGCGTGGACAGAAAATACACGCGTCAGGCGCGGGTTTTGTCACCCGACCCATCGTCACCGCAATGTTTGAAGAAGGCCAGGTCATGTGCCTTCTTGAACTGACACCCGAATACCCACACGATCTTTCGGCATGGCAGGTCCTTGGCATGCGGGCGACCGCGACAGGCTCCGTTGCCCTAACCGGTCAACAAATCACGGCAAACGAGATCATTGGAAGCCCCGGCGATTTTATGCGGCAGCCGTATTTCTCCGGTGGAGCATGGCGTTTCTGCGCGGCGCATGTGGGCGCCACCGAACGGCTGGTCGATCTCTTTCGCACCCACCTCCTCGCAACGCGTCGCGGGGATGATCCTTACCAGCTTCAGCGGCTGGCCCATTGCGTTGCATCGGCAAGGACAGCGCGATTCTGGGTTGAGGAAGCCGCCCGCCGACTTGCTGACGATTGTGACCCGGAGGGTGTGGTTGCATTCGCGAACCTTACCCGCATGGTCACCGAGCGAAGCGCGCTCGATGTCATGGAACATGTTCAACGCGGAGTGGGTCTGCGGGCATTTGTACGCCCGCATGATATTGAGCGAATTAGCCGCGACCTGGCGACCTATCTCCGTCAGCCGGTACCCGATCAAGCCATGAGCGACGCCGCGCGCTACGCCCTGGCGTCCGCGCACCCTATCGGCGAAATGCAATGAAGGCGCTCGCTTACCTTGATACTGTAAAAACCTTTCCAATCGCCACATTGATGGAATTGACGGGTGGCCACCCCTTCTTGGTACTGGCTCCTCACCCCGACGATGAGACACTTGGCGCCGGTGGATTAATCGCATGCGCCGTCGAGCACCGGATACCTGCCAGCGTCGTCATTGTAACCGACGGGTCTGGCTCGCATCCTGGTTCCAAAGCATATCCCAGAGAGCGCCTCATCGCCCTGCGAAGGGAAGAGTCTGCAGCGGCGGCTAACCTCCTTGGCCTCGCAGCTGACAAGCTGCACCATCTCGATCTCGTTGATCGGGAGACGCCCGCCTCAGGGCCAGCCTTCGACGCGACTGTCGATGCAATCAGCAAGCTGGTGGAACAAACAGGCTCGCGCAGCTTGTTCGTGACCTGGGAGATGGATCCGCATTGCGATCATAAGGCTGCTGCAGCAATGGCGCGAGCCGTATGCCGCGCCAAGCCGAATCTGCGCCTGTGGGCCTATCCCATCTGGGGTTGGAAGCTAGATCCTCATGCCGACGTCGTTATTGCGCCACCTCTGGGGCGACGTTTGGACATATCGGTACACCGCTTGAGCAAGCGGGCGGCCATTCATGCTCACCGATCGCAAATGACCAATATGATCGGCGACGACCCGGACGGCTTCACATTTACGGAAGATGCCCTCGCCCCATTTCTCGGAGACTATGAGTATTTCATCGAGGTCGTCGCATGAGCAACCAACCCGGATCGTTCTCGGCCAGCTATTTCGAAGACAAATACAGGACTGATATTGACCCTTGGAAATTTCGGTCCAGCACTTATGAGCGAGAGAAATACGACAGAACGCTCGCGGCTTTGTCACGACCTACATACGAGCGGGGCCTCGAGGTTGGCTGCTCGATCGGAGTTTTCACCCAGCGCTTGGCGACCCGCTGCGGATTACTGACAGCGATCGATGGATCTAAGATTGCGATACAAGCAGCTGCGGAGAATGCCCCCGCCAATGTCAGACTTCTGATTGGAATGCTGCCGCAGGATTTCCCGGTCGGAACCTATGACCTGATCCTGCTGTCGGAGATTCTTTACTTCTTGAGTGAGGAGGACCTCGAGCGCGTGGCCCAACAATGCTGTCACGCGCTCGCACCTGGCGGCGAGATCATTGCCTGCCATTGGCTTGGCCTTACAAACTATCCACTCTCCGGAGCGACAGCCAGCGCCATCTTCGGCGCAGCGGTTACAGCACGTGTCCCTGTTCGGACGATATTTCAGGACGACGTGTATCGCCTCGAACGCTTTTCTGAGCCGTGAACCGCGCTCGCAGTCGCCGGAGAATACGATCAGCGACAGCAATTTCTTGCGGCAAATCCGACGGCCGTATTTTTTGCCGAGAAGACAGGAGCGTACTATCACGATTGATGATCTGCCATGCCTCTTGAAACGATACGCCGCTCGATCGGAGGGCAGCAACGAAGTCGGGGGAAACATCCATACGCTGAGGAATTACCGAAGCCTGATCGGCCCAGGCCTTGCGTAACAATCCGCAGTTGATCGCCCGGCGCGTGAGAGGCACAGCTCGTTCAAGTTCGTCATCGCAATGAGCGTTCAGATTTTCCACGCGATACCGCATGGTGTCAGCAGCCCCGCCGATTGCACGTCCGTCCAGACGACAAGACGTCGTGACAAGCACATCCATCGAGTGCCTGACTTTGAACCCTGCATCATCCAGGCACGCCGTCAGCGCAGCGTCTTCTCCCAGCGGGCGCGCCGGAAGGCCACCAATGGCGACATAGGCCGCACGGGTGATCGCGAGGCTGGCGCCTGACGATACCCGATGCGTCGGCCAGGGATTATGCGGTCGCGGATCACAGAGCGCATAGATTTCGGCAACCTGCCGGATGTAAGCATCTTCAAGATGTCCGCGAGCTACAAAGCCCTGCCCCAAGGACAAGATATCTTCTGCATTCGCGTCGATGTAGCCTGCAACGCAGTCAACGCCGCGCCCAAGCTCAGTCATGTTCGCGTCGAACCATGTGGGACTCACGCAGCTATCCGCATCAGTTGTCATGATGACGCCCGGCCCGATCGCCTCAGAGAGCCGAATCGAGGCGAGATCCATTGCTCGCTTGCGGGCCCAGCCGGCATTGGAACGCTCGGGCGGCAGTCGCTCCTCAAACACCGTCACCCGGCGCGGCGACCGATCCGCAAACGACCGCGCAATCCGAACGGAGGCATCGGAGCAGTTATTCGCGAAAACGAGGATCTCGAATGCTCCGAACGGAATCGGCCCACCGGTCGCGTCTCGCTGAATGGACAAGGCGGCCAGGCATTGGGAAAGCCGCGCGGCCTCGTTATGGACTGGTATGGCGATGATTACTGGTATCGCAGGGGTAATGTGCAAGGAATGCGCTCACAGCTTCAAATGAAACGTAAGTCGGCAAATCCCGAAACCAAATCTTGTTCCGTTTCACCTGTTAGAGAACCGATTGAGGGGCCTTGAACCGGCTTGGCTCCTCCGCCACCACCAGCGGCCCCCCGGATCTGGTTGACGATCAAAGCCTACAACCAAATACGAGGAATGAACTCGGCCACCGGGGAGACTCGCGAGAGGAAACACTGAACCGCATGTGGATACAGTCAAGCTGCTGAAATCCAGCCGGTGCAGCGCGAATTCCAACATAATCGCAATTGCGCCAGAAACTTACCGTCACCACTCGTGATCATCGCCCTCGTCCAAATGCTTCGGATATGCCAATTTCAACGATCAATGTTTCCCGCTTGTAAAAATCAATCAATTGGCGACAGTATTGCTTGGGCATTCGCGCTCTGCGCCAAATACAATTCCTTGCCTTTCATCCCTCCTGCTGAAGTCCGAGTTTACTGCCGCAGCGCTTGAACGACAGGTCGACGCTTTGAAGATCGCGTAAATTCCTACTCGTCGTGTTTTCTCAATGCAGCGGGAGAGCCAAATGTCGTCCGCCACAACCGCGCCCAGCGATCACGATACGCAAGGTCATCCGGTCGGATGGCGGCGCTACCTTTATTCCACCAATCACAAAGATATCGGCACGATGTACTTTGTGTTCTCGCTCTGCGCGGGGGCAATTGGTGCCATCTTTTCGATAGCGATCCGGATGGAGCTCCACCACCCAGAACTACAGATCTTCAGCAGCCCGCACGCCTATAACGTATTTGTGACGGGTCATGGCCTCATCATGATCTTCTTCACGCTAATGCCGGCGATGATGGGCGGCTTTGGAAACTGGATGGTGCCCCTCATGATCGGCGCGCCTGACATGGCGTTTCCACGCATGAACAACGTCTCATTCTGGCTTCTGCCGGCCTCCTTTATTCTTCTCATTATCTCGATGTTCGTTGAAGGCGAGCCTGGATCGAGTGGCGCTGCCACCGGCTGGACGCTCTACGCGCCGCTCTCGACAGCGGGCCAACCAGGGCCGGCGGTCGACTTCGTCATCCTCGCGTTGCATATCGCCGGCGCATCGTCCATCCTCGGATCGATAAATTTCATCACCACCATTTTTAATATGCGCGCGCCGGGCATGACGTTGCACAAGATGCCGCTGTTTGCGTGGTCAGTTCTTGTGACGGCATTCTTGCTATTGCTGTCACTGCCCGTCCTTGCCGGCGCAATCACCATGTTGCTGACCGACCGCAACTTTGGAACGACCTTCTTCGCGCCGGATGGCGGCGGCGATCCGATCCTGTACCAGCATCTGTTCTGGTTTTTTGGTCACCCCGAAGTCTACATCATGATATTGCCCGGCTTTGGCATCATCAGCCATGTCATCTCCACATTCAGCCGCAAACCAATCTTCGGCTATTTGGGGATGGTGTATGCGCTCGTCGCCATCGGCTTCATAGGATTTATCGTCTGGGCCCACCACATGTTCACTGTCGGTCTGACGAGTGTCACCCAGGCCTATTTTGCGGCCGCCAGCATGGTGATCGCGGTGCCAACCGGCATCAAGATCTTCTCCTGGATCGCGACCATGTGGGGCGGTTCGATCAGCTTCAAAACGCCGATGCTGTGGGCAATCGGATTTATTTTCGTATTCACGATTGGCGGCGTGACGGGGATCGTGCTCGCAAATCCCGGGATCGACCGCGCATTGCAGGACACCTATTATGTGGTGGCGCATTTCCACTATGTGCTGTCGCTCGGCGCTGTGTTCGCCATCTTTGCCGGCTGGTACGATTGGTTCCCGAAGATCACCGGCTACATGTATTCCGAACGGCTCGGCAGACTGCACCTCTGGCTCACCTTCATCGGCGTCAACCTCGCGTTCTTTCCGATGCACTTCCTCGGGCTATCAGGAATGCCACGTCGCGTCGCTGATTACCCGGACGCGTTTGCCGGCATGAACCTGATTTCTTCCATTGGCTCCTATATCTCGGCAGCCGGACTGGTGGTTTTCTTCGTCGGCGTTGCTTACGCGTTCATCCGTAAAGAAAGGGCCGCGAGCAATCCATGGGGTCCTGGGGCGACAACGCTCGAATGGAAGCTGTCGTCGCCGCCACCGTTCCACCAGTACAACGTGCTGCCTTTGATCCGGTAGTTTCAACCCAAGA
>CAVQXM010000003.1:0-142589 GCA_963717905.1 uncultured Alphaproteobacteria bacterium | reverse complement strand
CCTCTCGTTTAATCCGGTTTGAAGTTCGTTCTGACCCAACCTGAAGACCAGAGCATGAAGCGCAGCGTTTCAGTGAAGAGCAGATCATTGGGGTATTGAAAGAGCACGAGGCCGGGGTCAGCGTGGCAGATTTGTGCCGCAAGCACGGGGTCAGTGACGCGAGCATCTACAAATGGAAAGCGCGGTTTGGCGGGATGGACGTGTCTGAGGCCAAACGGTTACGGGCACTCGAAGATGGGAATGGTCGGCTGAAGCGATTGCTGGCCGACGCCATGCAGGCCAATGTGGCGCTGAAGGATCTGCTGGGAAAGAAATGGTAACGCCCGCAGTCGAGCGGACTGCCCATCCGGGCAAATCAAACCGCTTGAACGAACTCAGAAATGGATAATTGTTGGGGCAACGTCATCGCGCACCCATTTCCGCGGCACGTTCTCATGAACGTCGAGGTCCCGCGCTGCTTGCGCAACCGAAACTCCACGATCCCTGACCAGCTTCACCGCTTCGAGTTTAAACTCGCGACCGAACTTCCGTCTCTGCATGGCAACCTCCGGCTTCATGAAACACCTTATCTCGGTGTCCACCAAACTGGCAGCAGCTCAATCGCTGCGCTCGACCCATCCTACGGGAACGACTGCGCCAAGCAGAACTGCTGCGCATCATCAGCGCCCGGTCGCACGCGCTCCGCGCAGCAGCCCGGTCATCTCCCGCCAGTGATAGAATTCTAACTCTCTCGGTCTGGCGTTTGGCCGCGAGCGACATTGCGCGCGCGATCTCGCCGCCGGTCAGCCCGCGATAGTGATCCAGCGGTCCCATCAGCAACGGGTTGAGGACGTTCCACGCAGCAATGATCATCCGTTCGCGCGGGCGGTTCTCGGCGCGTTGGCCCAGGATCATCGACGGTCGGAAAATATGGGTGTGATCGAAGCCAATCTTGATGATGTCCCGCTCGGTCTCGCCCTTGGTCCGGACGTAGAAGAAACGCGATGTCGCATCCGCGCCGACGGCCGTGACCACGAACAGTGACGTTGCGCCGCTCGCCTTGGCAATCGTCGCCGCCCGCACGGGATAATCATGATCGGTGATATAATAGTCCGCCTCATCAGGCGTTTTCGCACGGGTTGTGCCGAGGGCGATGTAAACCTCGTCGGCAACCAGCTGCGGCGCCAGCGCGGGCAGCGAGGCAAAGTCACCGATCAAAACGCTAAGCCGGGGATGATCAATCGACAGCGGCTTGCGAACCACCGCAATGACCTTCGTATAGCCGGGATCAGCCAGCAGAATATCGAGCAGGTTTGAGCCAATGAAGCCGCTGGCTCCGAAAACGATCGCGGTTGTCATAGCAATGATCTCGGGGTTGATCTCAAGGTTGATGTCGCGGCGCTGAAGGCGTTCTTTCGGTTGCACGCTAGCAGAGCCTCTGCCTGACAGGAAACTGCTTCGGGCGTTGCGCGGTGTGCCAATAGCCATTGCCGATGTGATCGGAGGTCAGCGTCGTTCAGCGGCCCACCTGCTTCATCCAAAATGCAAAAGGCCCTGCCGGCGGCGGCAGAGCCTTTGTCGTTTCAGTATTGTCAGCCCTCAAGGGACCAGACGATGCCCCTCTTCCTCAGCGCGTCGATCCGTTCGCTGTCATAACCAATCGTGGACAAGATGTCCGAAGTGCGCGCGCCGAGCAACGGTGGCGCGCGATAGTTGGTGATCGACCTGCCCGAAAACATCGGCTGATTGCGCACGAGCGAAAGAGCCTGCTCGAACGGATGGTCACTTAACTCGCGTATCCGGATGCCCGGACGTCGCCAACGTGCCCAAGCCAGTCTCTCCGGGATCGACGCCTCTCATCGCCTTCGTGGGACCGATTGGCGTCTTGTTGAAATAGATGTCGTTCACTGTTCCAAGTGCACCCACCGTGGCAGGTGGTGCGAGCTGTCTCGTGACAGATACGATGACCACCTTCTTTGACGCTGGCTCGTGTGAGATGTCCTGCACGCTGAACTGCTGCGTAGACAAGTACTGCTCGCATTTGGCGTCTGCTTGAGGCGTCATGCTCGCCATTGCTCCCGGAGCGAACGCTATCGTCGAATAAATGGCAATTCTTATGGAACCTCGGAGGGAGATCATGTGCCACCATCACTGAGTGAGCCAGTTTCAGCGGCGACCTTATCTCGGGAAGCTGCAATTATCATAGGTAGCAGAAATCCGTCCTGCATCTCTGCACGCTGCGACCCGGTCATGCTCGCGACATCAGTCAATACGGCCCGATGATACGGCGCGCGGCGGGCACCGATGTCAGTGCTGGCACACGAGCGCCGCCGGCTCAGCAACGGGCACCAGCGCAGCGTTTGATGCAGCGCCGGCCCCATTCGCGTTTGTCAGGTCGGCGGTCGGTCAGCGACAGCCTGACGCGCCAGTTCGATCCAGGCTGGCAATTCCCGATCGTAGAGTTCCTGCGTCGCCTTTCGCGTCATTGGACCTTCATCGATCCCGTAGGTCGCGAACATCGCTTTCAGCTTCTCGGTCTGGGCGGCCTTCAGGATCAAATCCGACAGACGCTCGGCGACCTCCGGGGGTGTACCCGCGGGCACAGCACAGCACTGATAGGTCAGCAGATTGAAGATCGGATCATTCGCGCCCTGCTCAGCAAACGTCTTAACATCGGGATAAGGCAGCAATCGCTTGCGCGGCACGGCGATCACGGCGCCGCTGTTGGATTGCAGGACGGGCTGCGCACCAATTACAGTTCCGATACCGCCATCGATCGTCTGTGCCACGACATCCGTCCACATCGGCGCCTCACCCCTGTAGTGAATGGGCTCGATGTTCAGGCCATACTTCTTGTTGAGCGCCAGAATTGTCAGATGCGGAGGAGAGCCCACACCGAAGGTTCCGAGCGTCGCGCGACCGAACTTGCGTGCATACTGAACAAAGCCATCCAGGTCGGACACGCCTAGCTTCGTTGAGACGATGAGCGGCAATCCTCCGGTTGGCATCGCCGCCACCAGTTGAAAGTCCTTGTCAGTATCGTAAGCAAGATTCTTGATCAGCACCCGGTTCACGGTCATCGCACCCGAAGTATTGAAGAGCACGGTGTAACCGTCTGCCGGCGCTCGCTTGACTTCAGCGCCTGCGATCGAACCAAGCGCGCCGGTCTTGTTCTCGACAACGACAGGCACGCCCGTCTCGTTAGCGATAAACTCGCCATAGAGACGTGCGTATGTATCAGTCTGCCCGCCAGCAGCGAAGCCGACGACGATCTTGATGGGACGTTGCGGCCATTTTCCTGATGATGCCTGGGCAATCATCGGCGATGCGACCGTTGACAGCGCGGCTACAAGAACTGTTCGTCGTGTCAGCTTCATTCGATTTCCTCCTTATGCCTCTGCGGGCATTTTTTCGCCTGATCCAATCCCAGGCTACGTGACATGGACGAATCGTCCATTGATTGCCGATTGAAGAACGGCTTCGACGCGAAATGAGCGGTGTCATTTCGCGTCGAAAGTTTTCATCACCCTGCATGTTCGATCATTGCCTGCATGCAATTATCGCGGCGAATGGGTCAAACCTCAGTTACCTGGCTGGTTGGCTGCATGAGCTCGCCGATAGGCCGGGCGTTTAATGAGCCTGTCGAGGTAGACCTGCGCCCGATCACAGATCGCAACGTCATAATCAATCGCCCAGGTCAGGCACGTCGTCAGGAGTATGTCGGCTGTTGTGAACTGATCGCCCAGCAGATACTCGCGGCCATCCGACAGCGCGACATCAACGTGCTTCAACTGCTTCTGGAAGTATTCAGCAGCCTGGCTCACAACACCCGGCGCGTCACCGTAAATATGCGCGAGGCCCTTGTTGCTGTCATGCCGTCGCATGACATACAGGCTGGTCGAATCCAGTTCCGTTACGATGAAGAAACACCATTCAAGCCAACGTGCATAGGTTTCCGGATCTTTCGGAATCAACGCAACAGCTTCATCCGGATAGGTCTTCGCGAGATACGCAATGATCGCGGCGCTCTCGCCCATGACGAGATCGCCGTCCTGCAACAGCGGAACCTTCTGTCGTGGGTTAAGCGCTGTATATTCCAGCGTTTGCGTCTCACCGGTACGCGGCAGAATTGGCTTACGCGCATAAGCCAGTCCCAGCTCGTGCAGGGCCCAGTGCGGACGAATGGTGCGCGTTGTACCAGCGCCCCAAAGTACAAGGTCCGCCTTCATCACCATTTCTCCACTGCTGGACGGAGATCAAGTTCATGCGTCCAGCCGTCGCGCTTCTGCGAGTGGGCAAACCAGTAGGCTTCTGCGATAGATGACGTCTGCGTGAGGCTGTCCTGCTCGCGTGCGTTCGGATCGATGCCTTGCGCCCGCAACCGCTGATGAATAGCCTCGCTGTCGACCCCGGCATCGATGAGCAAGTGGACGACGTGAATGTTCTTCGGCCCCAACTCGCGCGCCATTGATTGCGCGAGCGCCCGCAAACCAAACTTGGCGGATGAGAATGCCGCAAATTTGGCCCCACCGCGTACGCTGGCGGTCGCGCCCGTGAACAGCATCGTGCCATGCCCACGCGGAACCATGTATCTGGCGGCTTCACGACCGACAAGAAATCCCGCGTAGCAGGCTAGCTCCCATGCCTTGAAGAACAGCTTTTCGGTTGTTTCAAGCAAGGGCTTCTGGACGTTCGAGCCGGCATTGAACAGACACGCCGTAATCGGACCGATCTCGTCTTCAACAGACCGGAACAGGCGCTGCACGTCGTCTTCCTTGCGCGCATCGACGGACATCGCATAAGCGTCATATCCCTGTGCGCGTAGCTCTTCGACCAGCGCAGCCGATTTGCTGGCGTCACGGCGAGCGACGCAGACAGCAAGGCCACCTTCCGCAAAGCGCCGTGCAACAGCTGCGCCGATTGCATCGCCTGCACCAACCAACAGTGCAACATTCTTCCGTTCAGACATCGTCAGCGCTCCCCGCCTTCAACACGCACCACTTTCGACGCGATCATTTGCTCGACTGTTTCATCGTCAAACCCCAGCGAGCTCAGGATCTCGCGGCTGTGCTCGCCAATGCGCGGCGCCGGTCCGCCGATGGCCGACGCACGTTCCTCGAACCGGGCGGCAGGCTTTGGCTGCCGGACGCGACCAACGGTAGGTTGCTCCAGTTCTTCGATGATCCCGCGAGCAACCACCTGCTCGTTCGAAACGATCTCGTGACGCCGCAAGACAGGCGCACAAGGCACATCCTCGGCATCCAGCCGCGCCAGCCACTGTTCGGTCGTCTTCTGGGCGATGTATTCTTGCATCTTGTTGATGCGCGCAGTTGCGTTGACTGCGCGTCCTGTCGGCGTTGCGAACCGTTCGTCAGCCGCCAGAGCCGGATCATCCGTCGCCCGGCAGAAGCCCTGCCATTCCGAGTCGGATATCGTTCCAGCCGTGATGTAACCATCAAGCGTCTTGAAGATCAGATCAGGTCGATCATTGGGATCGGGCAAGACAACATCCGCTCCTACGAGCGTATGTTGCATCATGCCTTCGGGCCACAGGAACGAGAGCATGGCGTCAAGCATCGCGACACGAATATGGTCGCCCTGCCCGGTCTTCTCACGTGCGTATAGCGCCGATGAGACCGCCTGGGCCGTCAGGACCGCCGTGGTCTTGTCGGCTACAATTGTCCGGATCATCTGGGGGCGATTGGTGACAGCTTGCGACTGGATATCCGCGAAGCCGGACAACGCCTGCACAATCGGGTCGTAGACGCGCTTCTTGACGTAGGGGCCGGTTTCCCCGACGCCACTGATCGAAACATAGATCAGCCGCGGAAACTGCTTGCGGAGATCATCAGCACCAAGCCCCAGGCGCTCCATCGTCCCGGGACGGAAATTCTGCACAAGTACGTCGGCTTCAGCGATGAGCTTCTTGACGATGTCAACGCCGGCAGCGCTCTTGATGTCGAGCGAGATGGAACGCTTTCCGCGATTGGACGAGATGAATAGCGCTGAAAATTGTCCGGCCTTATCGATCGGCGCCCGGCTACGTCGCGTGATATCCCCGCCGAGCGGTTCAATCTTGATGACCTCGGCCCCTTGATCGGCCAAGAACATGGTTGCAAATGGTCCCGACACGACGCTGGTCAAGTCGAGGACCCGAACTCCCGAAAGAGGTCCTGGCATGCGCTCCATTCCCATTGTTATCGGCGCACGAAGCGCCACTGGGTAATGGAGTTAAGGGATGCAAGCGAGCGATGCTTGCGAGAAACTGCCACGCATATCAGAAAGTGACAGGTCTCACTGGGCTAACGGGCGAGCGCAGCGCGATATCGCGACGGACTGACGCCGGTAACCTGCTTGAACTTGGTCGTGAAGTGCTGGGAGTGACTGAAACCAACGGTTAGCCCGATCTCCGTCAGCGAGCATTTCTCGGACGCGAGCATCTCCTTGGCGCGCTCAATGCGGCGCGCGATCACATACTGGTGGGGCGTGCTGCCGGTGCTCTCCGAAAAAGCCCGGATGAAATGGCGGGTGCTCAAACCGACGAGCGAGGCCATTTCGGACAGCCCGATAGAACGACCAAGATTGTCCTCGATGAATTCGGAAACCTGATTGAGGCTACGCCGCGCGAGACCGCCACGTGCAAGGGCTAACTCACCCTCTCCGCTTAGTCGACGCAGAAGGGCAAGCGTCTGAATAGCCCATCCTTCAGCCATCATGGCGAACACGTCGTCATTCTCACGCTCGTTGCAAAGATGCTCAAGTCCCGTCGCAATCTGACGACACTCGAAGCCTAGTCGCGGCACTGCCGCAGCGGTCGGCAACCGCCCCGCGACGAGCGAAGAGTCGAAGAAGACAACACTGTAGTAGGATTCTCCGGACGTGAGTAAATACTCACAGTCAAACTCCATTCCCGCCGGATAGAGCGCCAGGTTACCACCAAACTTGCGATCAAAGGGCTCGCCATTCATCCGGCCGCGAAGACTTCGCGCGCCAGTCCGGAACATGAACAGCGCCAGCTCTGGTTGCTTGAAGTGCCATTG
This sequence comes from uncultured Alphaproteobacteria bacterium, assembly GCA_963717905.1. Taxonomy (GTDB): domain Bacteria; phylum Pseudomonadota; class Alphaproteobacteria; order Rhizobiales; family Xanthobacteraceae; genus Tardiphaga. The sequence continues at coordinate 135,570 of CAVQXM010000003.1, read as the reverse complement.
CACACGCGGAGACACTTCTCTGCGAAAGGTCTCGATGCGGATCAGAGGGGTTCGGGTGACAACATTCGATCGCACGCGCCCGCCCACGATGCGGATCGCGTCACTCCTTGTCGCAAGCACAGCCATCACCACACTCTCAGAAGAGATCTGGCGGCCTCAACCAACATCGAAACGTTGCGAGCGACAGTCGACGCCTCGCCCCTCATCAGCTTCCTCCCGCTGTCCGGAACATGCGACCTGGATCGGACTCTTTTGCGCTCAAGACGCTATAGTTCTATTACAGAACTGTCAAATCCGGCCCCTGCGGGAGACTTACGCGGAAACATCAGCGCCGGCGATCGCGGCCACGTGCGTCGCTACACGCTCAAGTATGTTCGTCTGACGTCCTCGTTTTCGGTCAGCTCACGGCTCGTTCCGGAAAACTGGACGCGGCCCTGACTGATGACGAATGTGAAATCGGCAAGCCTCGTCGCAAGGAAGTAGTTCTGCTCAACGAGCAGTATCGGCGTGCCTGAAGCCTTCACCTTTTTCAGCACAGCTTCGAGAGACTGCACGATCACCGGCGCGAGACCTTCACTCGGCTCATCCAGAACCAGAAGATCCGGCCCGGTGATCAGAGCCCTCGCGATCGCAAGCATCTGCTGTTCACCGCCGGACAACTGACCGCCGAGACTCTGCCGTCGCTCTGCCAGACGGGGGAACATATCGAAGGCCGCCTCGACAGGCAGTCGCTTCTTTCGACGGCCCGCTGCGGCATAAGCCATCGCGAGATGTTCAACCACAGTGACGCTTGCAAAGATGCCGCGATCCTCCGGGACAAACGCGATGCCCGAGTTGATAATGCGGTGCGTCTGCCAGCGCGTGACGTCCGTGCCCTTGAAGACGACACGCCCGCGCGTTGCTGGCTTGAGCCCGACGATCGACCGCAGCGTTGTGGTCTTTCCTGCGCCGTTGCGGCCAAGCAATGCCACGCACTGACCATCCGAGACCGTGAGATCGATGCCCTGAAGAATGTGGCTCTCGCCGTAGTGGGTATGCAGACCGGATACTTCAAGCATGTTCGCGTCCGAGATAAGCGTCGATCACATCCTGGTTGCTGCGGATGTCGTCCTTCCCGCCAGTCGCCAGCACCTTGCCGTAGCTCAGCACCGTGATGACATCGCAAACCGAAAACACAACATCCATATCGTGCTCAACCAGAACGACCGTCAGGTCGCGGGGCAGCTTCGCAATCAGCGAAATCAATCGCTCGCGCTCAGCTGGCGACGTACCTGCCGCAGGCTCATCCATCAGGAGGATCTTCGGCTCCGCGCACAACGCGACCGCCACCTCGAGCTGGCGCTTCTGCCCATAGGACAACGCACTGACCTGAACGCCGAGAACGTCTTCCAGGCTCATCTGGCAGGCAGTGCGATGCGCATTCTCGAGGATATCCGAGAAGCTCAGCCGTGATCGCAGGAACGATCGACGGGCAGCATGCCGCGCCTGACAGGCGATGCGCAGGTTCTCCAGAACGGTCAAACCATCGAGAAGCATGTTCTTCTGAAAAGAGCGCGCAAGGCCACTGCGCGCCACCTCATCCGGACTATCCGATGTCGATTGGTGGCCGTTGATCCAGATCTGCCCACTTGTCGGAGCAAGCCAGCCAGTGACCATGTTGAACAACGTGGTCTTTCCGGCGCCGTTCGGCCCGATGATGGCGTGACGCTGCCCCTTGGGGATCGTCAGCGTGAGATCATTGATCACCTGTACGCCGCCGAAGGACTTGCTCAGGTTCCGTAGCTCAAGAGCGTTCATCGGGCTCGCTCCATCAACCCGCGCACAGCGCCGAGGATTCCGCCGCGGAAGAAGGCCACCACGAGCATGAAGAACAGCCCGAAGAACAAATGATACTCCTCTGTAATCTGGCTCAGCCAATGTTTGACCAGCACAAAGAAGGTCGCGCCGACGAGAGGGCCAAACAACATCTTGATGCCGCCAATAATCGCAATGAGAACCGCCTCACCGCTCATGTGCCAGCTCATCGTGTCCGGATTGATGAAGTATGTGTACTGCGCCTGCATGATGCCTGCGACAGCGCAGATCATTCCGGAGATGGCGAACGATCCGATCTTGTAACGCGTGACCCGGTATCCCATCGCCATCAGGCGCGACTCGTTCTCGCGAATGCCAATCAATACGCTTCCGAACGGTGAGCCCACCAGCCGCCACATGAAGGCGAACACCAGCGCGGCAACAACAAGGACATAAAAGTAGAAGGTGGACGGCTCATCGGCGCTCAGGCCAAATCCGGAGAGATCCGGACGCGGAACGCCGGTCATCCCGTCAGACCCGTTGGTCCAACGCAGCTTCACGGCGATGCCGTATGCCATCTGCGAGAACGCCAGAGTGATGAGCAGAAAGCCAACACCCTTGGTGCGCGTGCACACCGCGCCGATCAGGGCAGCGAGCCCTCCGACCGAGGAAAGCGTCACGATGACGGACATCCAGAGCGGCAGTCCGATCAGCACCGAGCCGATCGCAATGCCGTATCCGCCGAGGCCAAGGAACATCGCCTGCCCCAACGACACGAGGCCGGTATAACCAACCAACAGGTTGACGCCAGCGGCGAAGACGGCTGCGATCAGGATCTCGGTCGCCAGCGTCAAACTATAGGCTGTCAGGACCTGGGGCATGAGGAACGCAGCGACCGCCACCACGGCCAGCGCTACACCCACGAGCAGCCTGCGATTTCCGGGGTGTTGATCATCGTGTGCAGTTGAACTGCGAGTTTGAATGCTGGACACTCAGGCAACCCTTCTAGCGGTCGCGAACAATCCCTGTGGGCGGAACACCATTACGACGATCAACAGCGCATAGATCGCGAAGAGCTCGGCTTCCGGAAACAACGCCTGCGCAAATGTGTCCGTCATGCCTACGATCAACGACGCATAAAACGAACCGCGAAGGTTCCCCAGACCGCCGACCACGACGACGACAAATGTCGTAACGACAATGCCGATACCCATGGTGGAATAAACACTCATCACCGGCGCGGCGATGATGCCAGCCAGCCCGGCGAGCGCGGAACCAAGCCCGAACACCAGCGCAAACACAACGTTGATGTTGATACCCAACGCCGTTACCATCTCGCGGTTGTCGACCCCCGCGCGAAGCACAGCGCCAACCAGCGTCCGGTCAATGAACAGGATAAGCGTTGCAGCAACGACCAGACCAACCGAGATGACGAACAGACGATAGATCGGGTATTCGGTGCCGAGTATCGCGACGCGCCCTTTCAGGACCGCCGGCAGATCAATGCTGTAGAACGCAGAGCCATAGATGTACTCGACGAGGCCGGCTGTTGCGAACAACAGCCCGAATGTCAGGAGCGCAAGATCCAGATGGGTGGATCGACCTCTTTGCGCCAGTGGTTGCAACACCGTGTATTGCAGCAGGAAGCCAATCACAAACGGGATCATCGGTCCAAGCAGTAACGCCAGCCAGAACGAACCCGTGACGTTTGCGACCTGCATTCCGGCGTATGCGCCCACTGTGAAGAAGGCGCCATGAGCGAGATTCAGGATATCCATCATCCCGAAGATCAAGGTCAGGCCCACCGCCAGGAGGAACACGAGCATACTGAGCTGTATGCCGTTAAGAATCTGGATGAGTACGATTTCCATGCTGCATCTCTATGAGAGGAACCGCAAAAGCGGCTCCTCAACAAAATCAGAAGGTTTTCGTGCAACCTGGCAGGTCAGGTGCGCCGGGGAATTCAGCGAGTCCCTTACGCATCAGGTTTCCGTTCGCATCCTTGACGATCTCGACAAGATAGACCTTCTCAAGCTTCGCGCTGTTGGTCTCGTTGAAGCTGATCTTTCCGCGCGGCGCGTCAAATGACAGCGAGCGCAACGTGGAGGTGAACTTGGAGCGATCTTCCGGCATCTTGCCACCGAGCGCCTGCAACGTCAGCATGATCGCCTTGCCGTTGTCATAGCCCAACTCGGCGTTGATGGACGGCTGCTCCTTGTACTTCGCGACATAGGCCTGCACGAACGCCTTGTTTGCCGGCGTATCAATGCCGGGAAAGTGCGTCGCGACATGCTTGGCGCCAACGGCCAGATCACCGAGCGCGGGCCAGACGGCTTCGTCGTAGACCCAATGATCGCCAATCAAAGGCATCTTCGTGCGCAGACCGAAATCAGCGTGCTGCTTCACCACCTGAATTGCTTCAGAGCCGGCATAGAACGCGTAGATGATCTCTGCGCCCGTCCCGGCAGCCTGGGTCAGAGCCGCGCTGTAGTCCTTCGTCTTACCGAACGGGGTCCAGAGCTGCTCAATCACCTTCCCGCCGTGATCCTCAAACCCGCGCTTGAAACCGCCGATGAAAGCGCGGCCCGCCGTATAGTCCGGCCCCATCGTGACGGCTGTCTTCACGCCGCTTTGCGCCCAGTACTTGCCGGAAGCGTATTCAAACGCGTTGGCGCTGAAGGATGTACGGGCGATGTAAGGGCCACAGAACTTGCCGGTGATCTCGTCGGCGAACGCGTTCACAAAGATCATCGGAACCTTGTTGCGTTCGGCGAGATCCGAGACTGCAATGGCTACGTTTGAACCAATGACGCCCGCAACAATGTCAACCTTGTCGGATTGCACGAGCTTGTTGAAGCGCTGCACGCCTACGTTTGGCGTCAGTTCGTCGTCGGCCCGGATGACTTCGACCGGACGGTCGTTGACCTTGTTGCCAAATTCTTCCAGCGCCAGCTGGAAGCCTCGATCAAGTCCAGCTGTTGGCACGGCGTACACACCCTTGTAGGGCAACAGCAGACCAATCTTGATCGGCGTCTTTTCATCCGACGCAGCGAACGCAGATACAGGCCCAACGCAACTCAAGGTGAGAGCCAGAGCAATCGACGCAAGTCGCGACAGTATTGCAGCCATATAGTTTCTCCCCGATAGCGCTCGAGAGCGCGTGTTCGCTGGAGAGATCGCAACAAAGCGCCATCCCCAACATGCTTTGCGGGTCTTATTCCAAAACGCGGCAGCTGCGTGCTTGCGAAATACTGCCATCCATACAAAAAATCGCCACGCGGTGGACGTGCGAAATGCTCAGATGTCCGAGTCCTCACGGTCAGGCAGGCCGATTTGAGTCATTCTGCCCCGATGACCTTGCCCCGAATTGCGAATGGGGCGACTTCCTGAGCATGCTGCGCATCAGCTGCATCACTCCGCCTTTCGACGCCGCATAGTTGACGTGGCCCGCCCAGGGGATCTCCTGATGCACTGAGCTCATGAAGATCAGCTTGCCAGCAGCACCCGACACTGCAGGCACGATGCCGCCTGCGAAATTCTCGCACCGTCTCGCGTGCGCAAAGAAACTGCCCTGTGAGATTGACGTCGATCACCTTGGTCCATTGGGCCAGCGTCATCTCCGTCAGCGGCGCGTCGCGCTGCAGTCCGGCATTGCTCACGGCAATATGCAGCGTGCCAAAGTGATCGATCACCTGTGTAAACATGGCGGCGACCTCGGCCTCGTTGCTGACGTCGGCCTTGATCGCCAGAGCTCGCCGGCCACAGCGCTCGATCTGATGCGCAACGTCTTCCGCCGCCGGTTGATCCACCACGTAGTTCACCGCCACATCGGCTCCAGCATCGGCAAGCGCCAACGCCACGGCTCGACCAATTCCGGAATTCGCTCCGGTGACAAGCGCCGGTTGCCCGGTAAGCGAAACAGACGCCTTCGGCCGTGGCCGCGCTCCGGACGACGCAGGTCCGGCGGGGTCGGTTGTGATGTCAGCCATGGTCGATTCCTTCGCCTGGTGGACTTTTCTCCCCGGGCGGTATGGCGTGGGTGCTGCCGCGCTGTTCCGACGGCTTTTCATGGTGGGTCAGGTTATGGGCCGAATTCACCAGCGCGAGGTGTGAGAAAGCTTGCGGAAAATTCCCGACCTGCCGGCGCCGCGCCACATCGTACTCCTCCGACAGCAAACCGACGTCGTTGCACAGCGCCAGCAGGCGCTCGAACAGCGCCTGGGCGTCCGCCCTCCTGCCGATCAGCTGCCAGGCATCGGCCAGCCAAAAGCTGCACGCCACGAACATGCCCTCGCCCGGCGGCAGGCCGTCCTTGGTGACGCCGGTGTCGTAGCGCTTAATGAAGCCATCGACCATGAGCTCGCGTTCAATGGCCTCGATGGTCGAGATCACCCGAGGATCGTCAGGCGGAAGGAAGCCGACAGAGGGAACGAGGAGCAGGCTGGCGTCGAGCTGCGGCTCGCCATAGGACTGCACAAACGTGCCGCGATCGGCGTCGTAGCCGCGACGGCAGACGTCGCCGTGAATTGCGTCCCGGACCGCCTTCCACTCTTTGACCGGACCTTCCATGTCAAACTCCTCGGCCGATTTGATCGCGCGATCGAATGCGACCCAGGCCATGATCTTGGAGTAGGTAAAGTGCTTGCGCCCGCCCCGCACTTCCCAGATGCCCTCGTCCGGTTCTGTCCAGATGGTCTTGAGGTGCGCCAACAGCCCGCGTTGGATGGCCCAGGCCCGCTTGTTCTCCTCGAGGCCGCCGCGGCGCGCTTGGTACAGCGCATCCATCAGCTCGCCATAGACGTCAAGCTGCAGCTGGTTATGCGCGGCATTGCCGATGCGGACCGGGGTGGACTTTTCGTAACCCTCGAGCCAGGGTACCTCCCACTCGCTGAGCCGCCGCTCGCCGGTCACGCCGTACATGATCTGGAGCTGACCGGGATTGCCCGCAACGGCGCGGATCAGCCAGTCACGCCACGCTTGCGCCTCGTCAAAATATCCCGCACCCATGAAAGTCATCAGCGTCAGGGTGGCGTCGCGGACCCAGCAGAAGCGGTAATCCCAGTTGCGCGCGCCGCCGATCGCTTCCGGAAGCGAGGTGGTGGCGGCGGCGACCATGCCCCCGCTGGGCTGGAAAGTCAGCGCCTTTAGCGTAATCAGCGAACGCATGACTGCCTGCGAATATGGCTCGGCGGCCGCGCAACGCGACGACCAGTCGCGCCAGAACCGCTCGGTCAATGCTAGCAGGCCGGAGACATCCGCAATCGACGTTTCGGTTAGCTCGTACGAAACATAATGCGTCAGCACGAAGCACACTCGATCACCGCCGGCCACGCTGAAGCTGCTCAAACTCATCATGTCCCGGCCGCGGACGGGCACATCGGCATGCAGCTCGACGAGATTCGCCCCGGCGACAAAGGAGGCGCCGCCCTCCGGCATGCGCGTGGCCCACGGCACCGTGATGCCGTAGTCGAACCGGACCTTCAGCTCGCTCCGCATGTCGACTTCGCCCCTGACGCCCTCAACAATGCGGATCAGTCGCGATCGTTCGGTCCTGGGCGGCATGAAGTCAACCACGCGCGCGCAGCCGTGGTCTGTCGTGAAAGTCGTCTCGAGGACCAGGGTGCCAGGACGATACTGCCTGGTGACAGAACGGATCGCCGAGGAAGGCGCCATGCGCCAGAAGCCGTTCTCTTCGGTCCCGAGCAGTTTTGCAAAACAGCTATCCGAATCAAACCTTGGCAGGCACAGCCAGTCGATCGACCCATCCCGGCTCACCAGGGCGGCCGTCTCGCAGTCGCCGATCAACGCATAGTCTTCAATGCGAACCATCCAATACCACGCCTATGGCAGAGTGCAGTTCCATGAACGGGGACTAAATTTCGGTGATCAGCGTGATTCAAGCTGCGAGCCGGGGCCTCGAACCATGAGATATGAACTCACGGACTTTGAGTGGACTGCGATCAGGCCGTACCTTCCGAACAAGCCGCGCGGCGTGCCGCCGGTCAACGACCGACGTGTCCTCAACGGCATCTTCTGGATATTACGGTCAGGCGCACCATGGCGCGATCTGCCGGAGGGGTTTGGGCCTTACAAGACCTGCTACCACGCGATCTCGACCGTTTCATCGACGAACTTGCGGCGGAAGCGCCGCTACTCAACCCGATTGATGGCAGGTTCTGTGACGTCTTAACCGCAGGCAAGAAGGCCCAGACGTCTACGTCGGCGGTCGTTCAGGCTCTGCTCGACGGCCACTTGAAATGCCGGGGCCGACTTTCGACGGCATCAGGCATAATGCAGATCATGGTCGCGCTGGACGAGGTCAGGCTGCTCCGCGACCGACCCTTTAATGCAGATACGTTTCGCACGATCGAAGTGTGCCGTGGTCAAATTGCAAACTTCGATCAGCGCCATCCGGATGACGCGACGGAGGACGTCCAGCCCCAGGTACTTCACCTCGGCGCCGGCCTCGCACAGCAGATCCAAGACCCGTTCCAGTTTCTGGTCCCTTTCGTTCATGGCACCGCCGCTGGAGTCAGCATGGAAGATAAAGAGAACAGGCGGAAAAGCTTCCATTTTCTTGGGACAGGTAGCCAACGCGACCTCTAAATGCGATCCGCAGCCCAAAGCAAGTTTATACAATATTTATCCGAAATGACTCGTCTCTGACGTTACCGCCGCGCAACCTAACGTCCCGCGTCTGCTCGGGGTCACACTGTGCTCATTGCAGGCCTCAACTGAAGATGAAAAACTGCAGATCGCACTATAGATCTGAGCCGCAGAACGAGGTGGAGGACAACGACGGTGTGTGAAGAACTTTTTAAGCGAACTGCCACGGTCGTGCTGGTCTAGCCTGGCGCGCCATGGCACTGGGCGACGTCAAGCGCACGTCGCATGGTCGATCGCCCTCAACTTTTCTTGGCATTCATAATCTCGGACCTATCCGTCTCCAATGTATGATGCAGCCATCGAGCAAATCCATAGAATATATGATATGTCATATGGACCACTTTCCTCTGTCTGGCCGACGTTACGGCTATGGTTCGGTCTGGATTCGGCGAGCGCTTTCCGGCTCGCGATACGCAAGTCACCAAGGCGCTCGCGCAGGCTGTCCGCCGCTTACGGCTCGCGAAAGGCTGGACCCAAGACGAGTTAGCGGCGAAGGTCGGGGTCGAACAGATGGCCATCAGCCTGATCGAGAACGCCCGCGCCAATCCGACCCTTGAAACACTAGAGGCCCTTGCGAATAGTCTCGGAGTCAAATTTGTCGAATTGTTCGAGGCCCGCACTTCAAGGTAGCTGTTCACACTCTTCCGAGATTGCTGGCTGGCCCAACGACCGCAAATTCGAGGATTGAACGAGATTCACTTGCCTACTTAATCGCGTGGATCCCGACTTATTCCCGTCCCTAACAGCCCGTTAAAATGAAATCGTATGCCGGCAGCCTCGAAGGCTATCTTCAATTTCGTCAACGTTCCATCATAGGGCATTGAGCGGCCTTGCTCGTACATGGCGATGGTCCCCTGGGAGATTCCAGATTTCTTGGAAAGTTTTTCCCGGCTCCAACCAAGCCAAGCGCGAGCAGCCCGGATTTGCTCAGGCGTAACTGAAGGCTCGCTAACCATAACTCTAGTAAAAACAGACAAGCTAGGGCGCTCGTGCTAAATTAGGGCCACCGTTGGGTTGGGCATCTTGCTAGACGCAGAAGCCCGCTATCGAAACCTTGAACGGACGGATCCTCCATAGGATTCGTTTATGGAACGCTGCGGATATTCTGACTGAGTGTCAACGAATCCTTGGCGATCTCAAGACTCTGTGGTCGGTTCGCCGCAGATCTACTTGTCGGTTAGACAGTATAATTCCTTGTTACCACACACCTAGCGCTGAAAGGTTCCCGTTTGGCGTAGGAGCCATAAGATGTTGAGCCATCTATATGATTTATCATATCTAACGACGTAGAAACCCGATCTATGGAAGCATCAGAACTTTATAATCACGCTCCTTCTTCGCGATCGGACGTAAGCAATATGAATCCCGTGAACTGACGGCACCCACGTCGAAGAATCGAGTCCGAGTTCCATTACTGTCATGGAGGATGACGCATGCGCACAGCAGTAGTCCGTGATCTGTTCACGCTCCAAGTGATACGGCCGGTTGCCGGAAACGACCTAAAATCGGCCGTGCTCCCGGAATCACCGCTCGCGTGGTGGCGAAGTCGAAGGCCGGATCAACTCCTCCGAAAGGATTCTGCTTCTTTACGATCAGCGTTGGCTGGGACACGCATCGAAAGCGAACCCCGATGGCAGGATGTGACTACGGGGGACGGGATCAGAGACGGAGCGCTCGCTATCGGGATATGCGTGCGTCAGATCAAGCAATACCCGATCAATGCCATCGAAGTAGACTTTGCTGTTTCCGCGGTACTGGCCTATGCCCTCCTTGGCGACGCTGCTTGCGCAGTTCTGATGCCTTGGGCGCTGAAGCACCGCGCGAAAATCGATCCTCCCTGTGCTCCGCTCAGTGACCTCTGGCTGATTGCCGAGTTCTGAATGCCTTGTGGGAGGGTGCAATGCCGATCGAGACGCCTTTTCAGAACATCACCGATCTTGAGAACAGCCTCGCCGACCTCTTGCGCGACATTAGAGAAGTCCGCGTTCTGGGTCGGCCGAAGCCCTCGGCCCTGTGCGATGCACCTCGGCTGGACGACTGGTCACACGCCGCGTTGTTCGGTCCGTGCCTTCTGGGCCGGGTTTCAGGCCACCCACTTCTTGGCGAGCGGCCCCATATTCACACCAGCCATCTAATAGTTATCGATCGTGAAGCCGGTTGGGCAAGAACGCTGTCACGTTACTACAGACTTGGGTTGCCGCATAAAAGCAGTCGCTGACAGGAGATCCGTGATGTCCGACATCCCTCTTCATAACGAAAGCATCCACACGCCCTATGAGGAGCAGGCCGAAAGTGCCGCGACTGCTTTAGATTCTGATCCAATTTCGGCAGATCTGTTGGCACGCGCCTTTCTCGATATTCTAGCCCGCGCGACAGGTGCAGACTCTAACCTCTTGCTGCGGAAAGGCGCTCCTGACGATCCGATCGAGCATCTGCTAGACGACCTTTCAAACGGCTCCGCCCGGAGCAATCAGGTGTCCATCCGACCGGATATTGCCGCAGTTGCCATTCTCACCGCACGCGCTCTACAAAGTGTTCCGGGACTTGTACGAGAGTTGCGTCGCGGAAATCCAGTAGTCACGATTGCAACGAACAGCGCTGATATTGTCGCGCTCGTTGCGGAAGTCATGGAAGAGTGTGCATTCGGCAGTGACGTTCAGACTTTTCGTAACGATCAATATGTAACAAGCCGTCAGCACCGAACGGTACTCACCTTCGTACGCGACGGGACCGATACTGGCCATAGGCCCGAGAAGGGCAACGAGACCGTGGCCTCTGCTTTACATTCGCAGAGCCCGATCATTGGAATCGCTCCGGATCCTCGGCGGCACCTCCCGCGAGATCTGATGCGGACCGCTGAACACCACCTTGTTCTCGGAGAACTTGACGAAAGTGCCGTCGCTCTGGTGGTCGAAGTTGTCACCGGTCGGGCACCTCGAGGAGCTATCGCACCCGAATTGATTAGCGCTCTCGATACAAGCGACCTCCAGCTAGCTGTCCGAAAATGGCTGACACCGGATCAATGCGTGACGCGGCTTCGCGAGCTTGTTGGAAGCAAGAATATTCTTGACGACGGTGGCGGACCACGGCTTGAGGAGCTTTCTGGATATGGGCTGGCAAAGGATTGGGGGCTGCGCCTGGCGGCCGATCTGGCCGACTTCAGGCGCGGGCGCCTTGATTGGGCATCTATCGACAAGGGGCTTCTCCTTGAAGGCCCGACAGGTGTAGGAAAGACGCAATACGCCAAAGCTCTCGCGCGCACCGCTGGAGTTCCGTTTCTCGCCACATCAGTGGCGGATTGGAATTCGGCCAACTACTTGTCGGGCACGCTTCAGACTATGCGAAGCGTATTTGCACAAGCCCGCAAACTCGCGCCCTCTATAATTTTTATCGATGAACTTGACGGTATATCGGACCGTGCACGGCTGACAGGAGAATATGTCGAGTACTGGTCACAGATCGTAAATCTGTTGCTCGAGCTTCTGTCAGGCGCCGAAGATCGCCCCGGCGTCGTCGTCCTCGCTGCGACAAACCACCTTGATCGCATCGATCCCGCCATTCGCCGTGCGGGCCGCCTAGATCGAACGATCACGATAGCGCGGCCCAAAACTGAAGATCTATGCGAAATCTTTCGCTACCATTTAAAGAATGACCTCCTTGACGCCGACGTCATGCCGCTCGCATTGGCTGCGGAGGGCAGCACCGGCGCTGACGTCGACGCTTGGGTACGTCGCGGCCGCTCGCATGCGCGACGCGCAGCTCGAGATTTAACAGCAGCTGATATCCTGCATGAGATCAGAGGGCAGAGTTATGTCCTCCCTCCGGCCGTCGAACGTATTGTCACCCTTCACGAGGCGGGACATATCGTGGTCGGCGCCGCTCTCAGATGTTACAAACCAAAAAGGGTTTGGCTTACAGAAACCGGAGGTCGAGCAAGCGGAGAATCCGATATCTGCGGCCAACTTACGCTTGGTGGCTTGGAGAGAATTATTACCATGATTCTCGCCGGGCGTGCTGCCGAAAAGCTTTTCCTCGGCCCTGACGAAATCACGATCGGCGCGAGCGTTGGTGATGATTCCGATCTCGCTAGAGCAACGCAGATCGCGTACGACATCGAAACGCGCTTCGGCTTCGGTCAGTATGGCCTTACTCATTTCCCGGAGAACGCTCGACAGATAATAATGCATGACAAGGCAGTGTTGGTGGCGATCGAAGAGCGGCTCCGCAGATGTCATCTTGAGGCTGAAACCATTATCCAGCATAACCAAGCTGCCGTACTCGCAATCGCTGCGCGCCTCCGAGAAAAAGGCTACGTGGAACGGATCGAGCTCACGCAAATCCTGCAACAACATAATCTTGGCGGATTTTGTTGAGCGCCGTAACCGAACAAGCAGAACTCTGTCGACGTTTTTTGAGTACCTTCGAAGGCTTTCGCCAAAGCGCTCCGGTCTAAACCCACTGCGGCCGATCAGCGCGCGCAGCTTAATCAGGTTCGTCACTTAAATCGATCGAGTGGGCGACTGACATCGATGACTGGGCTCATAAAAAAGGACATCGGAGATGAAAAGAACTGAACCTAGAGAGGCCCATCTGCAGAGCTACACTTGCCGTGCATCGGTCGCTGATTTGGAGCAACAATTTCAGTCAATGACTGATAAGGCGCTTGGAGCGATCGTCGCATATGAATCCAACCCAGACCGTACCTTCGGACAGTATGCGGAATTCGTTTCTGTCGTTCGTTCCGTGGCCTTTCATGAAGGCAGGCTGTTAGAAGCAGGGATTGCGGCTATTGCACGGTGCAATCCCGATCTCGCGATCCTGCCAGGAGATCGACCGATGCCTATTGTGCCCGCCGCGATCGAGCTTTTGCGCAAGAATGAATGGCACGAAATTCAAGGCATTCGGCTGCCGTCAGAAGTACATGCAAGTAAGACTTATAAGCCTGACTTGTTCGTCGCCAATCGCGCGCGTCACTCAGGCCTGATAATCGACGTGAAGCGATCACTCGGGTCGTACACGGAGAGCAGATTGGAGGAGCTTCGCTTCAAGATGTTGGCCGTAGCGGCCATTGCCTCAAGTTGGCTGGGGGAGCGACAGGGCCCGGTACTCGTGGACATCGGCATCGCGATAATTGATGGTTCCGATACCATTAGCGACCATGGCAAGGGCGTCTTCAAAATTTCGGAGATCGGCGATCTTTTTGAGGTCTCTGGCGCCGATGGTGCAATGACCCGCCTTCGAGAAATTTTTGCCGGACGCGTCCAGCGAGAGCTCGATATTCAATGCCAAAAGCTGCGCGATGGAACCGGTTACGCTGTGCATCAGGCAAGTCGAGATAACGACGCAGGCGTAGCGAAGCTCGCAGACTTTCCCCGTTTCACGGGCGGTGTTCTTGATTCCGGAAAGGTAGGGGCTAAATCACACAACGCCCCTCCCTCGTCGTTTCCAAGGGTCCGCGTGGGGTTCGCACGATCCCGAAAAGCTCCCAAGGGCAGATAAGCGCTCGTCCATTGAGCTATTTCCTACATCTAAATAAATAAATTTCGCGGCTCGCTCCGAACGCTATCCGAAGGATTCGTTTGCGGGTGTTAAGGGATGACATCCCGATCAAATGTTCGGTCAAATTTCTTCTTTGGTTCTCGATCAAGTCCTTTAGCAGCATTGGTATAGAAGGAACTCGCATTGATCTTTCTCTTCCAGAATTCACCCAAGTCGAACTATCAAAACAGAGGTTGATTTGAGCTTGGTAAGGCTCTCGGCTCACTGAGGTCGCCTTGACCATTTCTATTTCGACTTCCAGAATGTCGCAGCGACGGGCGTACCATCGGCATCGCAATTTCGATTGTATCAGTTGACCGTCTACGTAAGATAGCCAAAGACACCTTCTCTAGCGTTCGATAACGACAGTGCTAGAGATGAAGCGGCATAGAAACAATGATACTCATGTTTGGCCCGTCGCGTGGCCTGTCAGCAGAGTGCGACATTATGGATCGCAAGAGGATATCCAGCCGATGCAGGCGGACATACTCGAGGAGGCGCGGGAGTAGCAACGCTGTTTCTAATACAGCCGCATCACGTCGAGGGATCGTTGATCGATTTAGACGAACAGCCACGAGCTACGCTTCAGATAGGTGCCAGCTGATCATCGCTGCGCACCTTTCTGATCAACGGAAACTGTGAAGTTTTAGCGTCAACAGTCTGCCTCTAGGGGTAACGGAATGAGCCACAACAGTCTCAAGTCGCAACCTGGTTCATTCAAAGAAGAAGACTGATCCGAAGGGTGCTAAGCCAAATGACCGACGATCCATTCCTCGGTCCGGAAGGCGCGCCGGTCGTCATGCGCATATTTCTGAGGGAGTGGATGGGAATGAACCTTTATTCGCCGAGGGCGGAACTCGAAGAAGAGGCGACGTTCTCGAGCACCGCAGAAAGAACCACAAGGCGATACGGCAGGTAATCAATAATCTTCCAGCTGACCTTGTCGTGACGATACGCGAATTGGACGCACTGGAACTTCTTCTGTCCAGTTTATGACAACTGAAGGAGGGTTAAATTGGCGGGCTCAGAAAAAATAGATCGATCAACAAATTGTCGCGGATGTCTATGGCAGCGTTTAGCCACGCAGAGCCGCAAAGAGCGCGCTCAGTGCGCTCTCTTCGTGCCCTTGCGAATGGTGACAAAATTTTTGAACGACCAGTGAGCAAGGACGCTGTGCGCGCCGCACTATATCTTCGCGTCTCCGGCAAGAGGAGCGTGGAGTCCAATCTGTCCATCCCGGAACAGGAAGCACAGTTGAGACGATTTTGTGAAAACAGTGGCTGGAAAGTTGCGGCAGTTTATGTTGAGCCGGGAAAATCGGCAAAAACAATTAGTCGCCCACAATTCCGAAGGATGGTAGAAGACGCTCAGGCTCTCAAATGCCCTTTCAATAAGGTAGTTATTTGGACAACCTCGCGGTTTTCGAGGAGAACGGATGATTACGCAATCTTCGAAAGGCAGTTACGCAACTACGGAATCGACGTAGTTTCTGTTTCTCAGTCATTTGCACCAGACGCGGGTGGGTTGGTGGCAAAGCGCGTCACTACAGCATTCGACGAGTACCACTCTTACCGCTCAGCCGAAGACTCTGTTAACGCTCGTCGGAGACTTGCCCAAGAGGGCTATTGGCCTGGAGGTAAGCCGGCAGATGGTTTGAAATTGATTCCTGCACCGGACAATGCTCGACGCAAGATCGTGGTAGTTGACGAGGAGCGTAGGCCGCTGATTGTAAAGGTCTTCAACTTTGCCTTGCATGGTGATGGCAAAAGCGCCCCCATGGGAATCAAAAAAATAGCTGAATGGCTAAATTCCCGGGGGTTCAGAACAAGAAACGGCTCGCGATGGTCGCTGAACGACATCCAACGCATGCTGGCTAATCCCGCTTACTGCGGTGAATATTTTTGGGGCGTCAATCCGGCGGAAAGAGATTATCATGCGCGTCAGGAACCAGTGCTGATCCGGATTCCTGCTATCCTCAACAAGAGCATGTACGAGGACGTTCAGCGCATGCTCGAAAAACGCGATCCGAAGATGGGCAAGTCCAAAGTGTTCAGCAGTCCGTTGCTATTATCTAGTCTCGCACAGTGCGCTGAATGTGGTGCGGGAATGACGCTTCGGACGGGCCGTGGAAACGGTGGCGACTATCGATACTATTATTGTGGAAGTACCCATAAGGGTAAGCTTGCCTGCGGCGGACCAAGTATTCCGGAAAAGGAACTCGATGAGGCGGTCCTTTGGGCCGTCCGATCCAAAGTCCTAGACCAGGAACACCTGATCCAATTGCTTCAGGGGCTGCATCGTCGAGAAAAAGTTCGGGCCAACTCAGCCTTCCGAGAACTTCCGCTGCTGCAAGCGGCGGTAGCCGCGGGTGAGGCTTCGTTAAACGGCCTTTGGATCATGATTGGAAAACAACCAGAGATGGAGAACGACCCGTTCTTCCAACATAATCTACAACGGTCGTCCGACGATCTCATCATGGCGCGTAAACGGCTAGAAGATGCAATGAACGCGGTTTCCGGAACACTAGAGGTGACCGAGGAAGCCATCGCGCAATTTAGATCCCGCATGATTGAGCTTTTGGAGGGCAACACCCCGGCTCGAAAAAATTACCTTTCCACGATTGTGGAACGCATCGAGGTTGGAGCAAGCGAAATACTCATCGTCGGCTATATCGATGATCTTCGAAGAGCCGTTGAAAATTCTAACGAATCCTCCAGTGGCGATGTGCTGCCCGCGGTTCATAGATATGAACGCAGATGGCGGAGGGGGTGGGATTCGAACCCACGGAGGGCTTTCACCCTCGCCGGTTTTCAAGACCGGTGCCTTAAACCACTCGGCCACCCCTCCAGCGATGGCGGCAATAGCAGAGCGTTTGCGTCGGGGGAAGCTCTCATTGCCTGCTGCGCGGTGTTTCTTGCGAAAATTCGGCTGAAACGACCAATTTTGCAACGCGGTCGCGCCCGTGTGCTGTGATGGTGAATGCTTTCACAACGCGTCTACGCGCCCTTTTCGGCCAGATTCTCCACATAGAATCACGAACGAGACGCATCGCAATGTCGCCGACCTGCCCCTGGCGGCCCGTCACGCGCGCAACATCGACAAACACTCTTTCGCTGTTGCGGTCAGGTAACAGCCAACCACTGCAATTGGGGCTAATGATGAGCCATTACCGTGGTTTGCGGTAATCAAAAGGCCAAGTTGATGAAACTGCTGTTGCTCGCTGCCATAGGCGCCGTTCTCGGCGGATCTCCAGCCCTCGCTGCGGACCTGTCCACCAACCCGTTCGCGAAGGCGCCCGCCTCGACCACTCCCGTGCATAACTGGGGTGGCTGGTATGTCGGCGTGACTGCAGGCGGCGTCTGGGGCAAGAGCAACGTCGGCACGTCCGTGTTCGATGGTGGCGGCAACTTGAACGCCACGCCGGCTGATCGCGCCATCGCTGCAGCGGGAACTGGCAACCTCAAGTCAGACGGATTCACCGCCGGCGGCGTGATCGGTTACAATCACCAGGTCGATCGCTGGCTATTCGGCGTCGAGGCTGACGCGAGCGTTTTCAATACCCGGCAGTCGCGCGCCTTTAGCGGGCCAATCGGCCTGAGCGTCATCTCGACCAACCAGAGCGTTGCGACGGATTGGCTGTTCACGCTGCGCCCGCGCGTTGGCGTCACATTCGATCAGACGCTGTTTTACCTGACCGGCGGCCTTGCGCTTACTGAAATGAAATACAGCGGCGGCTTTTCCGATAACCTTGGCCAGTCTGGCGCGACAGGCTTCTCGAGGACCAAGGCCGGCTGGACGGCCGGCGTCGGCGTCGAACATGCGTTTGCGCCGAACTGGACGGCCAAGGTCGAGTATATCTACACCGACTTCGGCAAGCAGTCGTCAGCCGGTCCACTATTCCTCGGCCTTGCACCGACACCCAGCACCATCGTGCAGGATGTTGACCTGAAGAGCAGCACCGTGCGCGGCGGGGTCAACTATCACTTTGGCGGCCCGCCCATCGCGCGCTATTGATCACCTATTCGGCTGAGCGCTTCCGATCCGTCGTTGGGTTGCCAGCCGCCTTTGGCGCAGCCTCGATCGTCACCTTCCAGCTCAGCGGCCACTGGGTCAGATCCGGCTTCACCGCCTGGACGTAGCCACAAACCGTCGCAGTCTGCGTACCAACCGTGATGTCCTCGGTGATGGCCTCGCCATATAGCTGCGCCATGCGACAGCGCCGCATCTGGGCGTATTCCGTAATTTGATACTCTGACAACATGCTACTCCCGCGCTCCATCACAATAACGGCGCGATGGAGGTCCGCACGAACTGATGCGCCTCTAATTAAAAAACAAACGTAACCTAACGGTTGAAACAGGCTTTGCAATCCAACGGGAGTGCACACCTGCGCGGCCAGATATGCAATTCAAACGCTCAACACATAAAATCACGGTTCACATGCGAATGGCCGCATCATGCGGCCATTCAATCAAATCTGCATTCCGTCCGACGAACGGCGACTAGTCTTTCTGGTTCTTCTCGCCCTTGTGCTTCTCGTCGATGTCATCCGCCGGCGACCGCTTCGGCTGGGTGGCGCTCACCGGGTCGGATGCAGGGAAGCTTCCGCCGACCAGACCATCGCGCAAATCCTTATCGACTTTCAGATTGGCTTTCGTCGCCTCCTTGATCGGCACCGCGTGCGGATCCGGCGGAGCCGGATCAAACTTCTCATTCATGTGAAACCCCTTTCCTGAATGCCGTAAAAGAAACGGCTCCCCGGAACATTTGTTCCGTGCGCAAAGCCCCTACCCCGGCGCAGCGCTGCGGCGAGCCATGCGAGATAGCCGCACGTCGGTATGGACCGGTAGCGGAGGCATCTGGTATTCCTCAAATCGGGGCGGGTTCCGCTCAATAAAAAGACGCAAAAATAGGGTTCCGGAATGGCAACGAACAAGAAGAAACTACTGATCACCGAGTCGCTGTCGAGCTATGGGCGGGCTCTATTCGACGCCAGGCCGGATATTGAGACCGTCGATTTCTCCAATCTGATTTCGGCACAGGATTTCGATGCACTGCTCAAGGCTGAAGCTCCGGTGCATGGCGTTGCGCTTGGCGCGACGGCCTTTGGCCCTTCAGAACTTGCGGCGTCAGGCGATATGCGCGTGGTCGCCCGCATCGGCGTTGGCTATGACGCCGTCGATGTGCCCTCCCTGAACACCGCCAAGGTGCCACTGATGATCGCGGGGGCGGCGAACTCTCCGTCTGTTGCCGAACATGCCGTCTTCATGATGCTGGGGCTCGCCAAGCGCGGCGCGGAACTGCACGCCATGGTGCGCGATGGCGAATGGGCCACGCGTCTCGGCCGGCTGCCGTACGACTTATTTGAAAAGACCGTATTGATCATCGGCTTTGGTCGGATCGGCTCGCGAACCGCCAAGCGCTGCCTGGCGTTCGACATGAACGTTCTCGTCTACGACCCCTACAGGCCGGCAGCAGACATCACTGCGGCTGGCTGCACGGTTGTCGACGATCTCGATGCCGCCTTGCCCCGCGCTGATTTCGTCACGATCCATTGCCCGAAGAACGCCGAGACAGTCGGCATGTTCGACGCTTCCCGTTTGGCGCGCCTCAAGCCGACGGCGTACCTGGTGAATACTGCGCGCGGCGGGATTGTGGTTGAGGCTGCCCTTCACGACGCGCTGGTCAGCGGACGCCTCGCCGGCGCCGGTCTCGATGTGTTCGAGAAGGAGCCGCCAGAAAGCAGCCCGCTGTTCTCGCTGCCGAATGTCATTATCGCGCCGCATGTCGCCGGCGTGACACGCGAGGCGCTGGACCGGATGGGCAAGCAGACCGCGCTCAATATGTTGAGCGTTCTCGACGGCAACCCAATCCGCGAAAACTGCGTCAACGCTGAAGTCCTCGACTAGGAATAGGCCCTGCCAGCTTGTGATCAGGCTGGCAGGGTTCGTGCCGAACGGAGCGCAAACCCAGTCACAAAGTTATGTGGGGATATTCTGTTCATATCGCGCGTGCAGGGTTGAACTCTCTTAACGCGTGGGTCCACAGACCTCTTCCTTGGGACGAGCCCTCACCCAAAATCATAGTAAGGTCGCTCGCCAGCGCCGATTGTGATCGGACGTGAGGCTGCGCCGTCTGTGCGCCTAAAATCAGCCACAGCGGTCCCACAGAACGATTGGCCGGTCGTAACGCCGTCTGGTTTTTGAGTGTAAAATGTGTACTGGGGGTGCCTTGTGAGCCGAGCGGATCCGACTGAAGACGTGCTTGCAGCGATTGCGAGCGTCTTGAACGAGCCCAGACTGAGCGATCCGCGTCACGATCCAGAAGTCACCCCGGTGTCCATCGAGCCGGCTGAGAACTATCAGCAAGTCACCATCAGGGATTCGCGGTCTTTTGCGCCCTCTCGCATCGCCGATTCAACTGCGAAAGTCGCCTCAACCGCCGTCACACTTGCGCCTGATGACGTCAATGATGCTGACCCGACGCGATATGAGCGCTTTGGTCCCGGACCATTGGATGCGCTTCGTTTCTGCTGGCGCGCTCGATGCGACGAACACGGCGAGTATTTTGTTGATGAAACGATCGGCGTCACGTCGCGCCCGATCAGCACGGGACCGATGCCGCGCGCGCAGGTGATCCCTTTTATCGACGCCCGCGCGGCGGACTCGTTTCAGCGCTACGAGGACCTGAAGGCTGAGATGGTTCAGCGGCAGCAGGTCATCGAGCATGACCCCAACGAAGCTCGCGGTCATGCGGACGAGCGCCGCAGCCTGCCCGATCTCGGGCGAGGCTGATCAGGTTCGTCGCGCGGTTCAAGCAGTCGCGACCAACGCGAGGTAGTCGTCGTCGGTGACATGCTCAAGCCAGGTCGCGACGCTTCCATCCAGAGATTCATGCATGGCGATATGAACCATGCCTGTGGTCGGCGCGGCGCCATGCCAATGCTTTTCGCCAGGTGAAATCCACACCGTATCGCCTGCACGAATTTCACGCACCGGCTCGCCTAGCGTCTGCACCCGGCCGACTCCGCTCACCACATAGAGAGTTTGCCCGAGTGGATGCGTGTGCCAGGCCGTTCGCGCTCCGGGTTCGAATGATACGCGCGCCGCAGCAACGCGCGCAGGCGCTTCAGTCGCGACAATAGGGTCCTGCCACACTGTACCGGTAAAATATTCAGCGGGAGCCCGGTTTGTCGGCCGCGAGCCGGCAGTGAAAATCTTCATGGCGATAAGCCTTATCTGTCATTTGCCGAGCCCGGTGGCTCAATGCCACCAGGCTAGACGATGTCAAAGTGTTACGAGTTACGCCTTGGTCTTGCTAGCGGCGTATCGCGCCTTGGTGTCGGCGTTCATGGGATAGAGACCCGGCAGGGCAGCGCCGTTGTTGACCTCATTGACGATCCAGGCCTCCATTCGTTCCTGCTCCTCGCCTTCGGCAACAACGTGCTCGACGAAGGCCTTGGGGATCACCACAACGCCGTCCTGATCAGCAACCAGCACGTCATCGGGGAAAATAGCCACGCCACCGCAGGCGATAGGCTCTCCCCAGCCAACAAAGGTCAGTCCGGCAACCGAGGGCGGCGCGGCATAGCCATCGCACCAGACCGGCAAGCCGGTGCCACGCACGCCTTCCAGATCGCGAACCACGCCATCCGTCACCAAAGCTGCCACGCCGCGCTTGACCATGCGTGCGCACAGGATGTCGCCGAAGATACCAGCATCGGTGACACCCATGGCGTCGACGACAGCGATGCAGCCCTCGGGCATCGCCTCGATCGCGGTGCGGGTAGAAATCGGCGACGACCACGATTCCGGCGTCGCAAGATCTTCCCGCGCAGGCACAAATCGCAGCGTGAAAGCCGGGCCGACAAGGCGCGCCTGCCCGGCTTCAAGCGGCTTGGCGCCGCGCAGCCAGACGTTCCGCAATCCTTTTTTCAGCAAAACGGTCGTGATGGTAGCGGTCGAGACGCGTGTCAGGATCGATTTAGCTTCGTTGGACAGAGACATGAGCACAGTCACTCCGGTGCGATGTTATGCGCTGCATCATGCGAGCGTCACACGCTGCGTCAAGGCGTCAATTCGCGTGTGGTGCAACGTTACAGTATCGAAACTCGATCAACCGCGCGTAATCCCCAGCCATCGAACTGGTGATGGAACGGTCGCCAGTTTTGACGATATAATTGCGCTGCGGTTGGATAGGTGCTTTCGGCAAACAAGGCGATGGGTATGGGATCTCAACTGAAACCTCGCATTCTGCCGAGCGGTGACGCAGCCATCACTGTGGAGTTCAGCAAACAGATTGACGATGACGCCAACCAGCGGGTGCTGGCGCTTGATCAGGCGCTCGCAGAAGCCCGGGTGGCTGGTGTGACCGAGACGGTGCCGACCTATCGATCGCTGCTCATTCAATACGATCCCGTTGTGGTCGACTTTGCGACCCTGTCAGCCGCCATGACCGCGCTCGCAGACAATCAAACCGCTATCTCGCGCACATCACGGCGTTGGCGCGTCCCGGTGAACTACGGCGGCGACAACGGCATCGACCTTGACGACGTTGCGCGAACGCTCGGCTTGTCAACCGACGAGGTCATCGCTCTGCACACAGCGTCCGAATATCGCGTCGCCATGATCGGCTTTACGCCGGGCTGGTCGTACCTCAGCGGCCTCGTGCCACAACTCCATATGCCACGTCGGCTTGATCCGCGGTTGCTGACCCCGGCCGGCACGGTTTCGGTCGGCGGCGTGCAGAGCGGCATACAATGTCTCGCTGGCCCGAGTGGCTGGCACTTGCTGGGCCGGACTGCGGTCCGCACCTATCAGATTTCCCGCGACCCGATCTTCCTGCTCGAACCCGGCGACGCCGTGATCTTCGCCCCCGTCGACCTCGAAACATTCAACCGGCAGGACGAAGCTGCTGCGCGGGGCGAACGCGTTGCGGAGCTGATCGCATGAACAGCACATTGGTCATTGGCGCGATCAGTCCCGGCTCCTCAGTACAGGATGGCGGGCGTTTCGGCGGACAACGTTACGGCCTGACGCCGAGCGGCGCGGTGGATCGGCTGGCGCTCGCCGCCGCCAATTGTTTGCTGGGCAATGCAGCCTTCGCGGCCGCCATCGAACTTGGGCCCCTGCCCGCAAGCTTCAAGGCCAGGGGTGGGCCTATCCGATTGGCCCTGACCGGCGCGGGGCGCACGGTTGAAGTTTCCGGCCGCTCCCTTGCGATCAACCAGGCCTTCACGCTGCATGAGGATGAGACGCTGTCGCTCGGCATGGCGCGCGCGGGGGTATTCACCTATCTCGCTATCATGGGCGGCATTCCGGGCGAGCCAATGTTCGGAAGTCTTTCCGTCAATGCGCGGGCCGGCCTCGGTGCGCCATTTCAGCGCTCGCTCAAAGCCGATGACGAACTGACGGTCAACATGGGCGTCGATGCGCCACCAGCGATGATCGCTCTGCCAACGCCAGCGCTGTCGCCGATCCATGTCGTAATGGGTCCGCAGGATGACGAGTTTTCTGATGAGACGAAGGCCCTGTTCTTGAACAGCGATTGGCGGATCTCGGCTGTCAGCGACCGCATGGGCTATCGTCTTGAAGGGCCGCCAATTCCGCACCTTCACGGACACAACATCGTCTCTGACGGCACCGTGACAGGCAGCATTCAGGTGCCGGGGAACGGCCAGCCGATCGTGCTGCTGCCAGACCGCGGGACGAGCGGGGGCTATCCGAAGATCGCCACCGTCGTAACTGCGGACCTCGGCCGTTTCGGCCAATTGCCGGCTGGCGCGACATTCCGCTTCAAGGCAGTCAGCGTTGAAGCAGCCCAACAAATGACCCGGCATTATGCCGAACTTCTTGCCTCCCTGCCGGGCCTCATCAAAAATCTGGACGACGCCACAATCAATCTCGATGCCCTGCAATCCGCCAATCTGGGCGGCACGGCGATCAACGCCTGGGACGCTGCGCGCTGGCAGGCCAGCCTGTCCGGCGCTGATGAAACGACGGAGCCTGACTGATGCAAATCGATCTGAACTGCGATCTCGGCGAAGGGTTTGGGGCATGGCAGATGGGCAATGACGCCGCCATGATCGATCTGGCGACGTCAGTGAATGTCGCCTGCGGATTCCACGCCGGCGATGCCGATATCATGCGCAGCACCATTCGGCTCGCCAAGGCGCGCGGGGTCAGCGTCGGCGCGCATCCTGGCTTCCGCGATCTGCATGGCTTTGGTCGTCGACCGGTGCCGGGCATAACGGCGAGTGAAATCGAAACCCTTGTGGCCTATCAGATCGGGGCGCTGCAAGCAGTCGCTGCGCTGGAAGGCTATCAGGTGACCCATGTGAAGGCGCATGGCGCGCTGTCGAACGTCGCCTGCGAAGACGACATGACCGCACGGGCCATTGCCTCGGCGATCCGCGCCGTTGATCGCGACCTCACCTTCGTGGTGCTGTCGAATTCGCGTCTGGCCGTCGCGGGCGAAGCAGCGGGTCTGCCTCTCGCCCACGAAGTGTTCGCCGACCGCGCCTATGAGGATGATGCAACGCTGGTGTCGCGCCGCAAGCCCGGAGCTGTGCTGCATGACCCGACGCTGATCGCGGATCGTGTGGTCCGCATGGTTCAGGACGGCGCTGTCGTCGCAGCCTCAGGCAAGGTGATCAAAATGCCGATGGATACGGTCTGTATTCATGGCGATACCGAGGGCGCAGTCGACATCGCCCGAGAGCTTCACCAGAAACTTTCCGCTGCCGATATCGCGATCAAACCATTCCGCGCGCCCCGTTGAGCGCGCAAACATCTCGCAAGGGGGGCACATCCTCAACTTGACGCTGCTGCATCGCGGTGACAATTTACCGTAAGGCGCGATTGTACATCGGTGCGGCAGTGGGGATGGCCATGCTCAGCAGGCGACGGCTGATTGCAACTTTGGGAGCGACCGTTGCTTGCCCGGCGATCCTTCGTGCCGCGCCCCTCCAGCTCCGGCTGGCCCATAGCCTGCCGACGAGCCACCCGGTCCATCCCGCCATGCAATTCTTTGCCGACGCCGTTTCGGCGAAAAGCGCAGGGGCTTTGCAGATAACGCTATTTGCCGATGGCCAATTGGGCCAGGAGGCCGATCTCCTGTCCCTGGTGCAGGCGGGCAAGCTCGACCTGTTAAAGGTCAGCGCCAGCCTGCTCGAGCGCTATAGCCCGGCCTTCAAGATCCTGAATCTGCCCTACAGCATCAGGGATCGCGAGCACTGGCGACGTCTTGGCGTAAGCGAGGTCGGCAAGTCCATTCTGGATTCAACGCGTTCCGCCGGGCTCCACGGGCTGACCTACTACAATGCAGGCTTCCGCAGTTTTTATGGACGCAAGCCGATTTCGCATCCGGACGACCTCAAAGGCATGAAGATCAGGATCCAGCCGTCGGAGACCATGGCTGAACTGGTTTCGGCCTTTGGCGGCGAGCCCGTCGAGCTGGCCTGGAGCAATGTCTACATCGGGTTGAAATCGGGATTGGTCGATGGCGCGGAAAATAGCGTTGCGGCTCTCATCATCGGCAACCATGCCGATGTGGTGACGCATTACTCATACAATGAGCACACCAATATCCCGGACGTTCTGCTCATCGGTAGCGAGCGCTTCGACGCGCTGTCAGCCAATCATCGGGCGATCGTCGAGGAAAGCGCCTGGCTATCGCATCATCACATGAACGATCTGTGGGACGCATTCGAGGCGGAATCGCGCAGCCAGGTAACACACCGCGGCGTGATGTTCGTTCGCCCCGACAAGGGCCCCTTCATCGAGAAGGCTGCCGCTGTTCTTCAGCGGTTCGTAAGCGACGATCCAGCACATCACATGCTGGATCGGATCGCAAAATGCTGAGGCCAGCTATCAGCCCTTGACGCCGAGCAGTTCAACTTCGAACAGCAGGGTCGCGTTCGGCGGAATAACGCCGCCAGCGCCACGCGCGCCATAGCCGAGCTGCGGCGGGATGATAAGGTTGCGCTTGCCGCCAACCTTCATCGAAGCGACGCCCTCGTCCCAGCCAGCAATCACGCGACCAGCGCCAATCGGAAATTCGAACGGCTCGTTGCGGTCAACCGAGCTGTCAAACTTCTTGCCCTTGATGCCGTTCTCATAGAGCCAGCCGGTGTAATGCATCACGCAGGTCTGTCCACGCTTCGGCGAAGCGCCGGCGCCAACGGTGATGTCTTCAATCTGCAGGCCAGATGCCGTCGTCATGTATTTCCCCTTGGCCTGTGCTTCGGCGCTCGAGTTGAATGTATTGAACAGCGTGGCTGCGAGCGTTCCGCCCATGGCCACCGCTGCGAGGGCTGTGCGCCTCGTGATATGCATACCAATCCCCTATCGGAGTTGAGTTTCAGCGAGCAAGCTATGCCCTGCCTTGGCGTCGCATTGCAAGTCCCGCCGAGGGCGCACCTGTTACTGGTCGTTGATCTGATGGCGCTGCTCAAGGTGGCGGGTGAACCTGCACAGCAACTCGACTGCCGCGCGATCGGCCAATTCTGCCGGCTCTCGTCCATGCTGCCGCACCGGGCGCCGTTTGATTGCTCTCAGCAGCGCGTCGACATGGCTTGCGCCTTTTGTTCGCAACTCGTTTGGATTGGTTCGCATTGGCTCCTCCTGCTTCGATCTTGAAACGCAGTCAGGTACCTGAATGTTCCGCTAACGACCTGGTGCCTCAATAGCGTTAAACACTCATGTGGCGAGATGCGGACCGCAGCGTGGCCATGTGCAGATGTGTCAATGCGGCAGAGACCCGTCGGGTGGATCGGTCAGCGTGCTTGACCTAACCGTTCCGCGCCCGGCGAGCGTTCAACGCATTGGCGACCCGGCTGACCGGCGGGCGGCCAAGTTCGGCGCTGATGTCATTCGTAGCGGTTAGCAGCCGGTCGAGGTCGACCCCGGTCGATATGCCAAGCCCTTCCAGCATGTAAACCACGTCTTCGGTTGCAACATTGCCTGTCGCGCCAGGGGCATAGGGACAGCCGCCCAATCCGCCCGCAGCGGAATCAATGACACGCACCCCGACCTCAAGCCCGGCGTAGATATTTGCCAGCGCCTGGCCGTAGGTGTCATGGAAATGCATGGCGAGTTGAGATGCCGGGACGACCTGCGACACCGCGCGCAGCAGTTCCTTCGCCTTCAGTGGCGTTCCGACGCCGATGGTGTCACCGAGCGAGACTTCATAGCAGCCGAGCTCGTGCAGGGTTCGCGCGACATCGACAACAGCCTGCGGCTTTACCTCGCCGTCGAACGGGCAACCGAGCACGCAGGAAATATATCCGCGAACGCGCACGCCGTCGGCTTTGGCACGAGCGAGAACGGGCTCAAATCGAACGATCGACTTCGGCAACGGAGCAATTGATATTGGCGCGGGAGAACCCTTCAGACGCCGAGGCAAATACAGCGACAACATTTGCACCGGCAGCGCGGGCGGCGTCATAGCCCTTTTCGTTGGGCACCAGCACGTGAAACTCAGCGCCGGCTATGGACGACACACTGCGCAACACCTCGTCCGAACCCCGCATCTGCGGGACCGCCTTTGGTGAAACAAATGCGCCAACCTCGACCGTGGTTAGACCGGCTTCAACGAGCGCACGGATGAAGGCAATCCGCGCCTCAACGCTGACATAGGTCTTTTCGTTCTGCAGCCCGTCACGCGGACCAACCTCAACGATGCGGATCTGATCACTCATATCAATCTCACGTCGCAGCTTCTTCGATTTCAGCGAGCTCAACGCCCTCCTGAACGATATCGCCGACCTTGCAGTTGATTGTTTTCACCGTGCCGGCGTAGGGCGCACGCAGCGTCTGCTCCATCTTCATGACTTCAAGCGTCAGGATGGCAGCGCCCTTTTCAACCAGATCGCCTTCCGCGACATGGACCGCCACAACCGTGCCCGGCAAGGGCGCGGCGATGCGATCCTCGCCGACATGCTCCTCGTCCTCTTCGCCGTAGGGATCAACGAGATGCAGATCGAACCGCCCTGCCCGGGTGTGGAGATAAATTTCATGCCCTTCGACGATCGCAAAGGCGCGGAATGTGAGCTCGCCGAGCGTGACCTCAATCTCCCGATCGCCGACGGCGCGGTATGTCAAGGGATGCAGCTGATCGCCAATCGTGAGTGACGCTTCACCCGGCCGATAGTGTAGCAAGACCGATGTTTCCTGCTGTTCATGACGGAGCTTGAACGCCCGCTTGCGCGCGCCAACAGGCATCCAGCCGCCAACATGCCAAGGCGATGCGGTGTCACTCTTGCTCGCAGCAGATTCCGCGACAAGGAGAGCCGCGACGGCTGAAGCAAACTCCTGATGACCTGGCGTCGCTGCATCAGTCGTCAACTCTGTCAGGTGACGCTCGATAAAGCCGGTATCGATCTGGTTGGCGCGAACATCGCCATGATCAATCAACGCATTCAGGAACGGGATGTTGGTGACGATGCCGCGCACATCGAAGCGACCAAGGCCGTGAAGGATGCGATCAATCGCGAGCTCACGCGAGGCGCCATAGCCGATCACCTTGGCCAGCATGGCGTCATAATTTGGCGAGACCGTATCGCCTTCGCGATAGCCAGCGTCGATGCGTAACCCGTTTGTTTCTTGCGGTTGCGACCAGGTGCGCAGCCGTCCGACTGACGGCATGAAGTTGCGCGCCGGGTTCTCCGCATAAACCCGCGCCTCGATGGCATGGCCTTGCAGCACGATCTCTTCCTGCCGCTTCGGCAGAGGTTCGCCAAAAGCGACGAGCAGCTGCCATTCAACAAGGTCAACGCCCGTGATCAGCTCGGTGACGGGATGTTCGACCTGCAGGCGGGTGTTCATCTCGATGAAAAACACATCCTGGCCATTCGAGACAAACTCGATCGTGCCAGCGCCGACGTAACTGACCGCACCCGCCGCCTTGCGGGCAGCAGCGCAGACCGTCTCGCGCTGTTCGGAATTCAGGGTTGGCGATGGCGCTTCCTCGATGACCTTCTGGTGGCGACGCTGCAACGTGCATTCACGTTCGAACAGCGACACCAGATTGCCGTGGCTGTCGCCGACGATCTGTACTTCGATGTGGCGCGGATTATCGATGTACTTCTCGATCAGCATCCGGTCGTCGCCGAACGCTGCCTTGGCTTCGCGGCGTGCACTTGTCAGCGCTGCAGCAAACTCATCGCTGGCGCGAACGACCCGCATGCCGCGCCCGCCGCCGCCGGCCGAGGCCTTGATCAAAAGCGGATAGCCGACCTTCTCGGCCGCAGCTGTCAGCGTGGCATCGTCCTGTGCATCGCCATGATAGCCCGGCACCAGCGGCACGCCCGCCCGCTCCATCAGCGCCTTCGAGCCGGACTTTGACCCCATGGCGGTAATCATGTCAGCGGTCGGACCGACGAAGATCAGCCCCGCATCCGCGCAGGCCTGGGCAAATTCGGCGCTCTCCGACAGGAAGCCGTAACCCGGATGGATTGCTTCCGCGCCGGTCTGCCGCGCGGCTTCGAGTATGCGGGAAATGTTGAGATAACTATCGCGGGCGCGCGCCGGGCCGATCAACACGGCGTCGTCGGCCATGGCGACATGCATCGCATCGCGATCCGCTTCGGAGTAGACGGCGACAGTACGCAGGCCCATGGCGCGCGCTGTACGGATGACGCGGCAGGCGATCTCGCCGCGATTGGCGATCAGCAGCGTGCGAAACCGCCGATAAAGCGCAGGATTCTGCATCATCACATCCTGAATACGCCGAACCGCGTCGGCTCGATCGGGGCGTTGCTGGCGGCGGACAGGCCAAGGCCAAGCACGAGGCGCGTGTCAGCCGGGTCAATCACGCCGTCGTCCCACAGCCGCGCCGTGGCGTAATACGGGCTGCCCTGCGTTTCAAACTGATCGCGGGTCGGGGTGCGGAACGCCTCCTCCTCTTCGGTGGACCATGTTCCGCCCTTGGCTTCGATATTGTCGCGGCGCAATTGGCTCAGCACCATGGCGGCCTGCTCGCCGCCCATGACGGAGATGCGGGCGTTTGGCCACATCCACATGAACCGTGGACTGTAAGCGCGGCCGCACATGCCGTAATTGCCAGCGCCGTATGAGCCCCCGATGACGACGGTGAACTTCGGCACATTGGCCGTTGCGACGGCCGTCACCAGCTTGGCGCCATCGCGCGCAATGCCGCCCGCTTCATACTTCTTGCCGACCATAAAGCCGGTGATGTTCTGCAGGAACACCAGCGGAATATTGCGCTGACAGCACAACTCAATGAAATGGGCGCCCTTCAGCGAGCTTTCGCTGAAAAGGATGCCATTGTTGGCGATGATGCCGACCGGGAAACCCCAGATATGCGCGAAGCCACAGACCAGCGTCGTGCCATAGAGCTTCTTGAACTCGTCAAACTCCGAACCGTCCACGATCCGGGCGATGATGTCGCGTACATCGTAGGGCTTGCGGCCATCGGCCGGCACGACGCCATAGATTTCCTCGCGCGGATAAAGCGGCTCGCGCGGCGCGCGCATGTTGAGCAGGGCGCGCTGCGCCGGCTTGAGCTTTGACACGATCCGCCTCGCGATGCCGATGGCATGGGCATCGTTCTGCGCAAGATGATCGGTCACGCCGGATTGGCGGGAATGAACATCCGCCCCGCCAAGCTCCTCGGCGCTCACGACCTCGCCGGTGGCGGCCTTGACCAGCGGCGGGCCGCCGAGAAAGATCGTGCCCTGATTGCGCACGATGATGCTCTCGTCTGACATCGCCGGAACATAGGCGCCGCCCGCCGTGCACGAGCCCATCACCGCCGCGATCTGCGGGATGCCGAGCGCAGACATCTGCGCCTGATTGTAGAAGATGCGCCCGAAATGACGCTCGTCAGGGAAAATATCGTCCTGCTGGGGCAGAAAGGCGCCGCCGGAGTCGACCAGATAGATGCAAGGCAGATTGTTCTGACGGGCAATATCCTGAGCGCGAAGATGCTTTTTCACGGTCATCGGATAATAGGTGCCACCCTTGATGGTGGCGTCATTGGCCACGATCATGCATTCGCGACCGGACACCCGACCGATCCCGGTCACCAGGCTAGCCGAGTGAATGTCACCGCCGTAGAGGTCGTAAGCCGCGAGTGGCGAGAGTTCAAGAAAGGCTGTCCCGGGGTCGATCAGCAGGTCGACCCGATCACGGGCCAACATCTTGCCGCGGGCTTCATGCCGGGCGCGAGAGGCATCGCCGCCTGCACTGGCGACTTGCTCGAGTTTGTCACGCAGCTCGGCCACGAGCGATCGCATGACATCCGCGTTCCGCTGAAACTCCGCGGAGGTAGGATTGATGCTGGAGCGAAGCGACGCAGCCTCCCCGTTTTGGTGTTTTTCTTTGTTGTTGCCGTCACTTCAGAGACGACGCTATGGCATCGTCTCACTTCATCACAGTGTGGCGCAACCTCAAATTTCGGAGGCCGCGCACATTCCGGTTACGGCGCTTTGGTCCAAAGCGCGCGATGCGAAATCAGGCGGGCGCGGTCGTTTCCGCCCACGCTGAGCCAGCACTCGGTAAGCCCTTAGTGGGTCCAGGGCTCCATACGACGGAATGAGAAATTGTCGGAATAGGCAGCATGGCGTTGCACCGGAATTGCCGGCTCGATAACCTGATAGGCAATGCCTTCCCGCTCGCAATAGGCGATCGCCTCCTCGCGGGTGTCGAAGTGCAGCGAAATCTGCTGCTTCATGTCGCCCGACGACGTCCATCCCATCAGCGGCTCGATTACCCGAGGCTCTTCGGGCTCAAAATTGATCTGCCAATCGCGTGTCTTCGCCTTACCCGATTGCATCGCGTTTTTAGGTTGTTTGAAGATCCGTGCGGTCATAAATTTGCAGCCTGTCTCGAAGCTAAAACGATGATTTAGCGGCGACGGTGTTGTCAGTCGCCCGCCAAACGCATCTGGTTTCAAGTTACTGATTTCTGGTCGAATATAGTCGTTCCCGCGTCAAGTGACAATCGCAACGCGCGACCGCTGCCTGACGGTCGAAAAACCAAGAAAGCGACCCGTTACCATGGAAATCCATGCGACCTTGCCGCCAAAGGGACGTGATCTCCGGCTCGACGTGTTCCGTGGCATTGCTAACTGGGCGATCTATCTCGACCACATCCACGACAATATGGTGAACTGGATCACCACACGAAACTATGGCTTCAGCGACGCCGCCGATCTGTTCGTATTCATCTCCGGTTATACGGCCGCCTTCGTCTATGCCAATATGATGCTGAACCGCGGCTTCGTGATCGGCGCGACCCGGTTGCTCAAGCGCGTCTGGCAGCTTTACGTTGCCCACATCGTCCTGCTGTTCATTTACATCACCGCGGTCGGTATGGTGGCGCACTTCTTCATGGACCCCGAACTCCTGAACGAGTTCAACGTCACCGGCTTCCTGGAATCGCCATTTCAAATGATGGCCAATGGGCTGTTGCTGTCGTTCAAGCCCTTGAATTTGGACGTGCTGCCGCTCTACATCGTTTTGATGGCGGTGTTTCCGTTCGTGCTGTGGCTGATGCTTTATCGCCCCAACCTGACGATGATCGCTTCCATCGTGCTGTATCTGGCCGCCAGGCATTATCAGTGGAACTTGGCCGGCTTTCCGATGGGCGGCTGGTATTTCAATCCCTTCACGTGGCAAGTGCTATTCGTGTTCGGCGCCTGGTTTGCACTTGGCGGAGCGAAGGAATCCTCCTGGGTCATCCAGTCGCGCTGGCTGCCGCTGGTTGGCGTTGCCTACCTCGTGTTCGCGATGCTCATCACCCTTGGCACGCATTTCCCGACAATCGGCGCATTCATTCCAGACGGTCTGCTCGCGGCATTTCCGAACGACAAAACCTACATGCCACCCTATCGAGTTCTGCACTTCGTCGTCATCGCGTTCCTTGTCACGCGGTTTGTGCGGAAAGACTGGCCAGGATTTGAATCGAAACTGTTTGAGCCGATCATAAAGTGCGGCCAGCAATCCCTACCCGTATTCTGTGTCGGGATTTTCCTGTCCTTTGTCGCCGAATTCCTTCTCAAGATCAGCTACGGCAGCATCTGGGCTCAGATTGCAGTCAGCGTTGTCGGCATCATAATTCTGTGCGGCGTGGCCTATTACACGTCCTGGTCCAAGAAGGTCGACAAGCCTGCTCCGAAAGCCGGCACGTCGGCTCCGTCACCGGCGAAAGCCAGCTTGCCTGCCGCGCCGCCGGTGACGCAGTAGTTCCGGTGACGCAGTAGTCATCGTCCGCGCACTAAAAAGGGAGAGGCTCGCGCCACTCCCTTTCATGTCAGATCATCAAGTCAATTTGTGCCTTACCAGCGGTCCCAACCACGGTTATAGCCGCGATCATAATCGCGGTGGCGCCGGTCGTCATAGCGACGACGGTCCCAGTCCCGCCGATCAGCGCGCGGGCCACGGTCGTAACCGCGCCCATTAACATAACCGTTGCGAACGCCGCCGCCCGACGATCAAGACTCCCCCAGCATCGACCATTGATGTCGCACGTCATCTGTACCTGCTCAAGGGGGACCGATGCTGAGCCGCCCAACCCTGCAGCGCCGTTCGCAGGTAAGGCTGACGCGGTCGTGCCAGCAATCGTGAGGCTCGCAAGGAAACAACCTGCCGCAAAAACTGATTTCAAAATCATTGGCATCTCTCCATGGATCGAGACAACGCAATGCTTGGGCTTTGGTTCGGAAAAGCGATTGCAGTGAATACCGACACAAACAAAAAAAAGCCCCCAGTGTGGGGGCCAGGTGGTGTCGCGGGAGGAACGACAACGCCACTACGCAACAAGTCGGGAATCGGCAGCAAGGGCGAAAAAATTCGGTCAGATGACGCAGAACTTAAGCCGTTGCGCGCGAAACATAGACGACTCAACGTCTCACAAGGCTAGAGCGAAAGCCCGCGACCGAGCAACCAAAAGCACGAATGCCATAACGGGTTGATAGCGCCTGTTACAAGGACAGCACAATCACATGAGTAGGATACTACTGTTATGGTGTCCTGATACGGAGACGACATCCCCTTGATGAAAGTGGACCCCCGACAGGGGCATTGTCGGGGGTCCGTGGAGGTTTAGATGAAGCCCCGCGATCGCGGGGGAATTCACTAAACAAACCGCATATAGGCACGATCGACCGCGATGCGAGGTTCGCTTGACGCGTGCCGCCTATGAGCGCCTTTCCGCATGGCCGTTGAGGTGCAGAAGACCGATCACTCGAGTGCGCCCGTCATCGCCAATACGATATGCCGGAAGAAGAAAGGCCCCCCGCGAAGCGGGAGGCCCGGACGCTGACTGCAGAGCCTGAGCCCTGCCCTAAGCGATTAGAAGCTGCGGATAACCTGGACCGAGCCGCTGACCGTGCCCTGATCCTTCAGCTCGTAAGGAGCGCCTGCCTTGCCAGCGAAGTGGCCAGCAGCCGGCGTTACCGTGCCGTTCAAACCGGAGTTCAGCTTGGTGTACAGAACTTCTGCCGAGAAGGTCAGATCCTTGACAGGCGTCCATGCGGTGCGCGAACCGATCTGCCAGATCGAGAAGTCGAAGTCACCCGACAGAGCAGCAGTCGAACCGGTGCCGAATGCGCCACCGTTGTTGAACTTGGCGAGCAGCAGGTTGTTCGCGGTGTCGGTGTTCTGGTGATAAGCCCAGGCGCCGAACAGCGAGGTACGCCACTGCGGGTTCCAGTAGTGCTCGAAGAACACGCGAGCGCCCATGTCAGTCGACAGCTGCAGATCAGCAGTGTTGCTGAAGTACGCATCGTTGTAACGACCGAATGCGATGTTCTGGCCCGAGAACATGCCGTAGCCGCTACGGTTCGAGTTCTGCGTGCCGCCGAACACGTAGGTCGATGCGCCGCGAGCATAGGTGAAGTCGATGCCCAGGGTATCGCGAGCACCCGTCGGGAGCTGCTTGAACTGGACGCCAGCGGTTACAGCGAAACCGTACTTGCTGTCGTGGTTGCCGCTGCCTTCGATGCCGTTGTGGTAGCCCATCGCGACTTCGTGCAGCGCACCGCCGAGGTGCAGAGCGCCCCAGGCCTGATCAAGGCGCAGGTTGCCGACGATTTCCGGCATGCGGCTGCCAGCTTCATTGTTCGCTGCAGCCGACGAGCCCGGAACGTTGAACGCGGCGTTGATGTCGTTGACGCCACCGCGGCGATAAGCGCGCGGAGCTTCAAGCGAGATCGTGCCCGAGAAACCGTTGCCGAAGGTTGCGGTGTATGCAGCCATCAGGATGCCGGTCTTGTCGTCCGAACCACCGATGATGCCCGACGAAATGGTCGGCTGCGACAGCACCCACTGCGTGTCGAACATCGACACGGCCTTACCGAAGGTGAAGCCCGCGAACTGAATGAAAGCGTAGTCGGTGACAAACGTACCGCCCGCGACGGAGTTGGTGGTGTCGGTCCACTGCATCTTGGTGTTCGCGAACGTGCGGAGCACGCCGTATTCGGTCGCGGTGCGCGTGTCGAGGGTGAAGTGAACGCGTGCGCGCGACGTGAAGTCGTTCGATGCACGGGTATTCAAGCCACCCACGCCCGAGAAGCTCGGGGTGTTGTAGGTGCCGCCATTGAAGGTGGTGTCGAGGCGAACTGCGCCGCCGATGCGGATGCAGGTGTCCGAACCTGGGATGTAATAGAAGCCTGCGCCATAGAGCGAGCAGACCTTAACGTATTCCACTGCCTTTGCCTTGACGGGCAAATCCGCAGCCTGAGCGGCGCCGATCGCCAGCAGGCCAGCTGCTGAGCCGAGAACCAGGCTCTTAATCGCGTTCATAACTATCTCCAGTACAACGAGTATCGCTGTGCAGCTCTCACTGCACATCCCAGCCCCGTTTCAAATTGATGAACCTCAGTTCGATGCAAATTGAAGGTCGCGGCAACTGACGAACATGCCGAACAGTTGATGGAAACTAGGTCGGAAATTGCTTTGTCAGCAACTGAAAGCGGCACGGTCGACAGCAGTTAGACCGGTAATGTTACACAAAGAACACATTCTCAGTTGCAGATTATGCAGCCTAACTAAGCTGAAAATCAGAAATAACCTTGCTATTTCAGTCTATTACGTGATTCACGATCGATAAATGCTGACGACGTCAAAAAGCTAACTCAAAAAGATATTCTGAAAAAGAAAACACGCATGGCGACGTGTTCTCGCGCCTGAAAAGTTTCGAATCGATCAGAAATGGTCAGGATTTCAGCAGAATCGCGATGTTTTCACGGCGCTTGCGATCACCTGTGACCGATGCCAGAAACAAATAGGACCTTCGGCAGGGCATTGCCGAAGGTCCTTGGAGGTTTAGATGAAAGTCCCAACGATCGCTGGGGAATCTCACTAAACGCAGACTGTATAGCGCGCCCGCAGCCAAGAGCAAAACGGTATCTTGGGTTTGAGGCTGCGATTCCAGTCATATCAGTTGTGAAATTAGGTTTGTCAGGAAGCTATTCAGATCACCGCAAACATAACAGCCAGCGACGAGCAACGTCAGCTGACAGAGATGGCGCGTATTCGATTGAAGAACACGGTTGTGTGCCGCGTATAGCGATCGGCGGGGATGCGCCGTAACGCACGGACTCGCCTGCTGCTGGCGGCCATGGCGTACGTGTCACGTGGCAATGCGGTGCGCTGGAGGTGTTTGAATCGCCAGCGCGTACACGCATGCTGAGCGTCGTGGCGGCGATCGGATGATCGACCATGCAGCCAACTCGCCTTTCGCGCCAATGACGCATGCTCACCATGTGACTGCAGGCTCGCCATACGCCCACGAGGTATCGGTACGGGAAACCGACTGCTTTAAATGAACGCGTTTATGTAAGGGTGAGTTGGGATGCGACGGCAGGCGATCGGCCGCCTACGCGCGGCGCTGAGCGGGCTAAATCGCGTCGCAACTTTGTCGCTGAAATGTGGGTAAATTTGCATCTTAGATGCAGTGGTCGGGGCACAAGGATTCGAACCTTGGACCTGCAGTACCCAAAACTGCCGCGCTACCAGGCTGCGCTATACCCCGACGTCCTGATGTGCTGTCGATACACGGTTCAATCGGCAGCATCAAGCGCCATTACCATTTTTTATCGCGTCTTGAACAAAGAATGTCCAACCCGATCCCCTGGGGCAATTCCGTACTTTCGGGCTATGCCACCGTTGACCTCGAGCACCGCGCGTGCCGGCGCGCCGGACGAAATGATGCGTTCCGACAAGGGCTCGGTATTTTCTGCTATGCGCGTCACGCGGCCATCGCTACCGATGAAAATCATGTCGAGCGAAATGTAGGTATTTTTCATCCACATCGAGATGGGTTGTTCCGGCGCGAAATCAAACAGCATGCCCTGTCCGTCCGGCATGTGTCGCCGGTGCATCAGCCCCGTCGCTTTTTGTTCGTCGGTGCGGGCGAGCTCAACCGAGAATATCCGAACCCCGTTTTTCGTGACGATCTCCAGCGGCTCGAGCTGAGCGGCTGATGACGGCACGGACACGACGCCGGTCGCAACAATGGCAAGCGCTGCGGCAAGTGCGCGGCGGCGGCTTAGCATGACAACTCGGGTGGCGTTCCGAAAAACTGACATCAGGTTTGGATCCGGTTCCGTTCGATCAACACGAAGCCTAACGTCTTCCTATGCGCGATGGCAATAAGCCGACTTGGCCAAGAACAACGCGAGAGACGCATCAGCGCCAGTCACAAAAAAAGCCCCGGAGGTTTCGCCCCGAGGCTTGCTGTGATGTGTCGCCAATTCAAATTAATGAGATGATAGCCCCGATGGGCCGCTTTCGGGATGGATCTCCGCGGCCATCATGCCCTTCGAACCCGGCCCAAACCGCACCAGAACATATTGTCCCGGCCGAAGTTCTGTCATGCCGAAGCGACGAAGTGTTTCCATGTGCACGAAAATATCAGGCGTGCCCTCGCCGCACGTCAGGAAGCCGAAGCCGCGCAAGCGGTTGAACCATTTCACCTGAGCGCGCTCGAGCCCGCTCGTCGCCGTCACGCTGACATGGGTTCGCGCCGGCAGCATCTGTGCCGGATGAATTGCAGTGGACTTCATCGATCGACACGATGCGGAAGGCTTGATAGCCCTTCGCACGCTGAAGGCATTCGCAAACGATGCGCGCGCCTTCATGTGCAGCCTGATATCCGTCGCGACGCAAAACGGTGACGTGAAGCAAAACATCCGGCGCGCCATCATCGGGAACGATGAAGCCGTAACCCTTCGACACATCAAACCATTTGATGACGCCGCTGATCTCGACCAAATTAGCTGCTGAGGCGTCCGTGACGCCCACAAATGGGTCCAGTGTACGGTCCGACCCAGCTTCGAATTCGAACGAATCGGCGCTCGCGGCGCCAGATGAATGAACGCCTGCCGTCGCCGGCAAAGGCTTCAAACTCTTGGATTTAAATCCGTCCGACCCCATGACCCCGGATCCCATACCAATTTGCTACGACCATCGCATTCAAGAAGGTTGTTCGCAGCGCCCCATTCGTCCCCGTTGCAGACATTCTGTAATGACGCTACGCGAATCTCTCTCGCCGAGGATAGCATCCCCGCTTACCTCGCAAAGACAAAAATGCGATGTGCTAAAAAACTATGAACAGCCAAACAGGCAAACAAAAGATCGCGTGCTAATTACCAATAAACGGGCTCAGGGTTTCGCCTATATCGAAACGGATCACCAGATCAGCGACGTCATCGAGATCGGTTGCCTCATTGTTGATGATCACCAGCTTTGCACCGGCCCGTTTTGCAAGCACAGGAATGCCTGCAGCCGGCCACACCACCAGCGACGAGCCAATTGCCAAAAAGAGATCCGCGTTCTGGGCCAACACGGTTGCGCGCCGCATCTCATCCTCAGGCATGGCCTGGCCGAATGAGATCGTCGCTGTTTTGACGGGCGCGTCGCAGATCTGGCAATCCGGCGCCCGCTGATCGCGATCAAACATCTCCTTGACCCAGCTGAGTTCGTAACGCGCCTGACAACCGATGCAGCGCGCATAGGTCGTGTTGCCATGCAACTCTATGACATCGCTGGCGTTGATGCCCTGACATCTGATGCAGGTTGTCGATGTTCTGTGTGATCGCCGCCGGCAATTTGCCCTTCTTGTACAGGGCTGCCAGGGCGCGATGCCCGCGTCCGGGAAGCGCACGCGCGAAAGTGTCTTCCATCGCAAAACGGCGACGCCACGCTTCATCACGGGCGTCCTGACTGGCGACGAAATCCTCGAAGGCAATCGGTTGGTTGCGCGTCCATAATCCGCCGGGTGAGCGAAAGTCAGGGATGCCCGTCTCGGTTGAGATACCGGCGCCCGTGAACGGAACGATCATCGCAGCCTGAGAGATCAAATCACCCAGCGCGTCGACACCCTGCTGCAAGCTTTTTGCGATCATGGAAGCAATTGGTGGCATAAAAGTTGGGGCAAGACAAAGGCGCGCCGTTCGATTTCGGCACGCCTGTTGCTCGCCCCGCTCGCGATCTAACGACGTTTGGCCCCTGCACCCTTGCCTGCCTTTTGAGCGGGCTTTGCAGCAGCCCTTTCCTCCTTGCCGCGAACAATCAGAAAGTCTTCGCGTTTCTTGCCCGCCTTCAGTTCTTTCGCGAGCCAACCCGCGACACCGCCGCGCCCGGTCCACGTTTCACCTGTCTCGGGATGCCTGTACTTTGGGGCGACTTTCATCCCCGAGCCTGCCCGCCCAGCTCCGCGATCCCCCATTCCGATCTGCGCCAACTGAGCCTGAAGTTCAGCCCGTCGGAGTTGCAAATGGCGATCGATATCTTCCTGCAGAGCAAGAAGCTGAGGCACAGAAAGCGACTTCAAGTTAATTGGCGCCATAATAAACTCCAAGAAAGTAAGTCTGAAATATCTGAACCAAAATTTGGACGAAAAAATAGTTGTCTAAGAAAATACGGCCCTTAAAGCCTATCGATGACAATGGCAAAAAATCAAAGCCACATCTACAGGTAGATAAATACAAGGGGAAGTATTTTCGGGATAGATTGTGGGGCCGTCAGCCCTCACCCTCGGGACGCAAGCAATAAGCTGTCAATCCTTCGGCGCCCATAGCTCGAGATACTCGTCAAAAGCTACGAAACTTCCCGCGCATTTTCTTAATCTTGAAGCGCCGCCGTCGAAAACGTGTTTCCAGCGTCGATTAAACTCATTTTGAACTGAGCTAGCGGTATCCAAACAAGCGATACAAGGCGCGAATGCTCCTTATCCACCGCGAATTTACCTTCTGCAGGAAACAGCTTGACGCCTCATTAGCCTGCACGGAAAATATCGGCCCGAGGTGTCTGATGAAGTCTTGGAAAAGTG
The DNA here is from genome assembly GCA_963717905.1 of uncultured Alphaproteobacteria bacterium. GTDB lineage: Bacteria > Pseudomonadota > Alphaproteobacteria > Rhizobiales > Xanthobacteraceae > Tardiphaga. The sequence goes on along the minus strand of CAVQXM010000003.1, from coordinate 95,275 downwards.
AGCGTGACAAACTGATCGAGGAGACCCTCGCATTCGCTCACAGCGTTGCGTCTGGGGCTCCCAAGTTTGCAGCCTCTCTCCTGCATGCCAAGTCCGCCCCCTCGGTCGAAGTCGATGGTCTGGCCGATACCGCAACGGCAAACCACGCGCGCGACGCCGTTTCTGACTTGGCTCACCCTGATCACAACGACGAACTATCTCACGCTGTGATCGTCCAGGCAGCACAGACTGAGCCTGATCCAATCACTCCATCTGGGGAGCAAGCAAACTCGTCGCCAACAGCGGACCTGTTAAGCGACATCGCACGACCGTCCGGTTCACCGACTGCGGTTGATCCCAGGTCCACGTCCCGAAACGAAACTGTTGAAGTCGAAAGCCAAAGTCTGCGCGATGAGACCAATCGATCCGGACGACCCGCAGCACTCGGCCTCAAACCCGTCAAGACGACGAGCCTCACCCCCCGCAGTGTTTTGCCAGCCCTGTCCGAACGGAGCGCGATCAACTGCCGTGTCGCTGCTTTCCGTGCGCATCAAATCCAGCAGCTGGAGGAGCGCGAAGCCTACATCAGGCTGGTTCAGGAAAAAATTCGTGGCGCGCTTGGAACGCGAGACGGCTGATGCGCGTTGTCCAACCGAGCATCTCCCCCGTGCTCAATGATGTCAGATCAAGCCCCCGTCAGCCTCGCTGGCGGGGGCTTTCTAATGATCAGTCGCGTTCGTGTGCGGAGTTGCCGGCTTGAGGCCAGCAATCAGTAAGGACCCGCGAAGGCCTGACTGGTTTGATGCGGAATGCACGTCTTTTTGCGACGCAAGCCCCGGATCGCACCGGTCACCTTCATGACCTTGCCGACAGAGCAACGGTTGTCATGCACGAGCGCCACGCCGTAGGGCGGCAACACGAGCGGTTCTGACCGGTGAATATACTGAGCAAATGTTGGTTCAGCGCTCGCCAGGAAAAGGCCGAGCGCAGACGCAACCCATATCACCCGAAACATCGAAGTCCCCAAAAGCTTCACTTGCGTACAGAACTACCAGCAAAATCGTTAAAGCAATCAATTGCAGCGGCATGTGACTGGAGAATTTCGGCGTTGTGACGCCACGTTAAATTACCGGTGTCACGCGATCCGACCATGACCGGTTAGCGAATGTAAGTATCAATTAGGCAGGCTATCATCGCCCTCACCAAAGCCGCTTTAACACAAAGCGGTTGAGAGATGGCTTAGGCGTAAGGCCAGGCTAGAGCGTCATTTGCTCGTGGCCGCATTCCTTACAGACAAAGGCCACGCGGGAAGTGCCCCGCTCTGCCGAGACTTTCGTCTCAGCCCCGCACTTGCCGCACTTGCCGACAAAGCGGGTTTGCCCCTGTTTAACCGAAACAGATCGGCGAGCCATGGCTTCCCGCACCAGGCGTTCGGCCTCTTCCCGCATCACCTTCTTATCCATCGTGCGCGTTACCTAGCTCATGATCATATGGCGATCCGGCTCAATCGGCAAAGGTAATGCTGAACCAAGCCAGTGGTTATGACAATAGCACGGTCTGAATACGCCGACAGCGAAATTGCACGGATCTCGGTTGATCGAAGATCGCGCCGGCCGTCGATCGATCCGCATTGCAGCCTCATTCCCCGAGGAAAATCCACCCTGGCAAACCAAGAGAGCTAGGCAGATGGACGAGATGAGGATGGCGCGAGCTCGCGCAGAGATTGAGCAGCGCGTCGAGCGTTTTCGCAAACTCCAGGAACAATTCAACGCTGAACGCGACACCTATAGCAGCAATACCTTCAGCCGATTGCACAACCAACGGTCCGCTGCGAAAGGCTCTCGAAAACCGCAGACCGATCCTGAACTGCCGCCAAGGCATCTTACGTCTGCCCGCCCCCGTCCAAGTCTGATATGACAGGCCATCGCCCACCATTCGGCTTCATTTTGACGAGAGATGTGACATGAGATTCCTCCACACCATGCTTCGTGTGCGCAACCTTGACGTGGCGTTGAAGTTTTATCGCGACGCTTTGGGGCTGAAGGAAGTGAACCGGATCGATAATGAGCGTGGCAGGTTCACCCTGTTGTTTCTTGCAGGCGACGACGATGCGGACCTCGTCGCCAATGGCAAGGGACGACCTGCACCGACGGTTGAGTTGACCTACAATTGGGATGAGGAAAGCTACGGCGAAGATCGGTTCTTCGGTCACCTCGCCTATGAGGTCGACGACATCTACGCGACCTGCGATCGATTGATGAAGCTCGGCATCACCATCAATCGCCCGCCACGCGACGGACAAATGGCCTTCATCCGCTCTCCGGATCGGCATTCGATTGAGCTTTTGCAAAAAGGCGAAGCCCGCGAGCCGCAAGAGCCCTGGCTGTCGATGCCCAACACTGGCCATTGGTAAATCTGTCCAGCCTGGAACCAATGATGCGTATTCGTGTTGGTTTTCCGTTCAACTAAACGATCGGAGACCAACATGGGACGTGGATTATTGCTCTGGCTGGTGGGTGTTCCTATCCCGGTCATTCTGTTGTTATGGCTATTCTTCGGCCGCTAAGCGCCAAGGCGGTGAGGCCCCTCACAGGGGGGCTTTCTCCGCTCTAGCGATGACGCGCTTCTAGAAAGCGTGCCGCTCGAAACCCACAATCAGCAAGATGATCACCAGCGTCACAACTGCAGTGGTCAGTTTTGCAATCCAGCTGAGCGAGCGCCCGATCCACCAGATCAGCGCGCACGCCATGAGTGCCGGGACAATATATTCAAGTTGCAAGCGAGCTTCCTTTTCTCGACGTCAGACAATGCGGCGCGATTTCTGCCCCGCAGGTTTGAGCGAGGCAAGCGCAAGATCTAGCGGTAGCGCGCCGCATTCCAGTGACCTGCCAATTCATTCGCTCATTCGGATTCGCATCATGCCCTGGCGGGGGCCGCTACGAGCCGGTACTCCACGCAGCGGCGGACCACATGCAGAGCGCGAAGTCAAACAACCTCGCTCCGCCAGCGTGTCAACTTCGCGCCAATTTGCGTGTTTTCTTTCCGAATATGACGGCAGTTCTGTGGATGAGCGGAAATTTTTCAATTTCTCGCATTTCAGGCCAACTATCGGCTTGCCCGCCCGGAAAAACGTGACTATACGTTCGCCAGTCGCCGGGGCGGTAACGCACGGTTCGGCGGCAGACAAAACGAAGCGAAATCAAAGCTTTGGGATGTCATGAGACACCTGCGTTCCTAACGACGCGATCCAGCCTGCAAGGCTTGCCTTCTGGCAATTTGGTCCGACGTTATGCTCCCTTCGTCTATCGGTTAGGACGCCACCCTTTCACGGTGGAGAGAGCGGTTCGATTCCGCTAGGGAGCGCCACTACCCCCATGTCACAACCTTATGCTCACGCCAGTTCAGCTTCGCTGTTCATGCGTGGCGACACATGGCGGCGTCTGCTCCCTCTACATTCGAATCTTCTGTCTGATTGGCCATTCACATTGCGCCTCGCGCGATTCGTCGGCTGAGTTTTGCATGACTTTGTCAATGATTGAGAAAGCAAGTCACGCGACCTTGAAGCCTCCAGGTTGGGTAAGAGGAACTTAGCCTTGCCGCCCCCGTTGTTGCGACGTCATTTCGAATGGAGAGAATTGATGTCGAAACTTCCCGTTATTGCTGTCGCCGCTGTTCTTTCAACAGCACTCGCCCTGCCCGCCGTTGCCCAATCATCGTCATATACGTCCGGCGCGACGCGGCATCACCAGATGTCCAAATCGCACATGAAGCGCCATCATGCGCATCACCATGCCATGCACGCGCACCGCATGCATCATCGGCACCATGCGCAAATGCAGCCGGGCTACGCTGATCGCGGCTACGGTTGGGATGGAGGCCGCAGTGGCTTTCTTCCCTTCGACATCGCTGGTGGAATTATCGGTGGCGCAGTAACAACCGCTGGCGCAATCGCCACCGCGCCATTCGGTGGCCCAGCCACTGTATGGGGGCAACCTTATGGCCAGCCCTATGCTGAAGGCTACGGCTTCGACCGCGGCTTTCTCGGCACCTACCAAGGCTATGGCTACAATGGCGGCCGGCTGAGCCCCGAATACGTCAAGCGTAACGCGATGGCATGTGTACCAGGCACGGTCATCAAGGGCGAATCGGACGGTCGCCCGCATCTTTGCCAGTAATCGGTCCTGTTGAACAAAGTCGAGGCGATCCACGATCGCCTCGACTTTTTCGTTCAGCGTGATTGCTTATGAATGCGGCTGCGGCCTTGCGCCCATGTCAGCAGCCGCGACAAATGCCTTTGATCTTGCGATCGAGGGCCTTGTCCTGAGCGCTCTGCGCGGCGTCCGGATTTTCTGTGATCGACGGCACATCGCCGCGCCGTGGCTGGCGATGCCCGACAGGCGCTTCGCGAACAGTCGACGATCCTGACAAGCCGGGCGAACCTTGCTGCGGCGACGGTGCAGACTTGCCTTGCGCATAGCCGACCGTGCTGAGCATGACGCTCGCGAAAGCGACCAGGATTGTTTGTTTCAGCATGACACGCCTCCTAGAAATGAGTTCGAACGATTGCCAGTCCTTCACCTGACTGACACCTGCTGACTCGCGCTTCTGTCTCAGCCTGCCACGATGAGACGTATCAGATCTGATCACGATAGCTGTGAACATCGCCACAGTAATCCTCAATACGATAATCGAGATTCGCGGCGACAGTTCCGGTTTTGACATCGAGGAATCGTGGGCCGATTGGCGCCTTGCCATAACCGCCGGGTATATCCAGCACATAATCGGGCTGGCACAACCCGCTGACCGTCCCGCGCAGCGCCCGCATCAAGGCCTGCCCTTCAGCAATGGTGGTGCGAAGGTGCCGCGTGCCGGGCGCAAGGTCGCCATGGTGCAGATAATAGGGCTTGATCCGGGTCTCGATCAGCGCGCGCATCAACGCACCCATCACTTCAGGCGTGTCGTTGACGCCGCGTAGCAGCACCGTTTGGCTGACGAGTGGTATGCCGGCATCGACGAGGCGTGCGCAGGCAGCACGCGCGACTTCATTCATCTCGCGCGGATGATTGACGTGAACGGCGACCCAGGTTGCCGCACCGTCGACGCGCAAGGCGTCGACCAGCTCTGGCGATATCCGCTCGGGATCCGCCACCGGCACGCGGGTATGCAGTCTGATGATTTTGACGTGCGGTATGGCTGCGAGGTCCGACATGACGTCGCGCAATCGACGCGGCGACAACATCAGCGGGTCGCCCCCGGTCAAGATGACTTCCCAGATCTCATCGTGCGTACGAATGTAGTTCAACGCCGCGCTGTAAGCTTCTGGCGACAGGCCGTTCTCCTTGCCCGGCCCGACCATCTCGCGACGAAAGCAGAAGCGGCAGTAGACCGCGCAAACATGGACGAGTTTGAACAGCACGCGGTCCGGATAACGATGAACAATACCATCGATGGGCGCATGGGCGTGATCGCCGATCGGATCAGCGAGTTCGTCGGGTGACGCGTCGAGCTCAAGCGTGCTCGGAATATATTGCCGCGCGATCGGATCGTCCGGATCAGTGCGATCAATCAGCGAAGCCACATGCGGCGTCACCGCGATCGCGTAGCGATCGGCAACGGCGTCCAATGCACCAGCTTGGTCCGCGGGAATCAGATTGGCCGCGACAAGGTCCTGCGGTTGTCGCAGCGTGGTTTGCTGCGACATGGCTCGCTCCGCCAATCGATCCGCTGCCGCCTGCTTGCTCATGTTTCCTCTACCGGCGGCGTCCACACGACCTGATCAATCCGCGTGGCGCCGCTCGCCAACATCGCTAATCTGTCAAACCCGAGCGCAATGCCACTCGCTGGCGGCATCGCGCCGACGGCTGCAATAAAGTCATCGTCAATGGGATAGCGCTCGCCATATCGGCGGGCCTTCTCGTCCATTGCGTCCTGAAAACGCCGTCGTTGTTCCGCCGCGTCAGTCAATTCGCCGAAGCCATTGGCCAGTTCGACGCCGCAGGCATAGACCTCGAAACGTTCAGAGACGCGCGGGTCGCCCGGCTTGGGCCGCGCCAAAGCCGATTCCGGCGCGGGATATTCATCAAGCACGGTAACGCGATCCAACCCGAGCCGCGGCTCCACATGCTCGACCAGCACCTTGCTGAAAATGTCAGACCAGGTGTCGTCATCCACGATGCGCACCTTGCTGGCTGCCACCCGCGCAAGATGATCGCGATCGCCCTCGCCGTCGTTGATTGTCGACAGCAGGTCAATTGCAGCGAAGCGTGTGAAGGCCTCCGCCACCGTGATCCTGTCGGGCACGGCAAACGGATCGGTGGTCACGCCTCGAAAGGTAAATTGTCGCGTTTCGGCGGTCTCAGCCGCACAGCGGATCACGGCGATACAGTCGTCGATCACCGCATCGTACTCCTCATTGGCGCGATACCATTCAAGCATGGTGAACTCGGGCAGATGCTTGTCGCCGCGTTCCCGATCACGGTACACCCGCGCCAGTTCGAAAATGCGCGTCTCGCCAGCCGCCAGCAGTTTCTTGCAGGCAAACTCCGGCGACGTCCTTAAGTATCGCGTGAACGGACGGCCGTAACTGTCTGACAACATGGCCTTTGGCGCATGAAGATGGATTTCGTTTCCGGGAGACACCTGCAGCGCCGAGGTTTCAACCTCGATGAAACCCGCCTGGTGAAACCAGTTCCTGACGCCGAGGGTGATCCGGCCCCGCATCAGGAGAAACGGTCGTCGATCCTCATGGCGTGACGGCGACCACCAGGGGGATGGTTGATCATGACCCGCCATCAGGGGTAGCCTCGCAGTTCTTGCAAAGTGGTGGCGTTAGCGCCCGAAATCAGTATGTTGCAGGCCGAAACCGGTTCGCAGCACCAGGGGCTCCGTCGGCGACGACCGTGAGCCTGTAATTTAGGAAACATACCTTTGAAAGTCATCGCAAGTTCTATCCGCAAGGGAAACGTCCTTGAGCAGGACGGCAAGCTCTATGTGGTTTTGACTGCCGAGAACATCCATCCTGGCAAGGGCACTCCCGTCAGCCAGATCGAAATGCGCCGAATCAGCGACGGTGTGAAGATCTCAGAGCGCTTCAAGACCACGGATCAGGTTGAAAAGGTCACGATTGAAGATCACAACTTCAATTACCTTTATCAGGACGGCGATGGCTTCCACTTCATGAACGTCGAAAACTACGATCAGGTGGCCGTTCAGAAGGACGTCATCGGATCTGCCGAGCCCTACCTGCAAGAGAACATGACAGTCAAGCTGTCGATGCACGGCGCTCTGCCGGTGTCGATCACGCTGCCGCAGCGTGTCACCCTTGAGGTCGTCGAGACTGAGCCGGTGACCAAGGGCCAGACCGCATCGTCGTCCTACAAGCCGGCGATCCTGTCGAACGGCGTTCGCACCGGCGTTCCGCCGCACGTCTCCGCTGGCACCCGCGTTGTTGTGCTGACGGAAGACGGCTCTTACGTCGAGCGCGCCAAGGACTAAGGTTCCGAGGCTCGCTATGGACTGGCACTGGGGGCGCATGTTGATCGACCGATCTGCCCCCAGCGCCCTCGCCACTTTCAGTTGGCGCGCACTTGGCCTCATGGCGGCTCTGGCATTCGCCGCAGGTCCTGGTCGCCCGGCAGCGGCCGACACTTTTGTCACGCCGAAAGTCAAACGTCTCCATATCGACTGGCAATCAGCGGTTCTAGACCTCAACTCCGATCTGAACCTTCTACCGCAAGCTCAAGTCGTCCCTGCGTTTTACGCTTCGAAGCGCACTCAACGCACGTCACGTCGCTTCAGCCCGTTGCTGGCCCGCGTCAACGCCGCGACATCAGATGTTTTCCCCGGCATCAACCGCAGCTCCGTTCCGGTTCTGCTGCCGTTCGATGTTGCAGGTCATCTGCAGGCGACATGGCAGCCCGACGTCCAGAACGACCGCGATGACCACCGCTTCGGCTTTTTGCCAGTCCTGATGTTCGACGCCGGCCCCTCGGGCTACGACGCCATCTTTGCGCTGCCACGCGAAGCGGCGGCAAAGCCGCGCCGTTACGCCCAGCCGATCGAAATCCAGATTACTGGATCAAGCTTGCTCTATGACATCAGCGATCCGCGTGCTGGCCTTGGTCAACCGGTTCGAAACTTGCAGGAGCAGTATCCCGATTTGCGCCGGATCATCCGTGAAGGGTATGTCCGCTATCATTTCAGCCGCTATGGCGCGGCCTACGTTGTCTCGATCGCCTGTCTCGACAGCGTCCCGCGCGTCAAACGCCTTGCCTGCCGCGAGGCGACGGACGCCGCAGAGCACTTCCTGCGCTCGCTGCGCATAAGCGGAGGCTCGCCATCGCAGTTGCGCCCGGAGGACCTCGCTCCGCAACAGGTGGTCCGGCCGGCGCAATGGGATCTGAGTTTCAGCTATCACCCGCCCGGCGAGATCCTGGCGGGCACCGGATACAAGCGGCAGGCCGGCCATGCCGATCCCACGGTTTACGCGCAAATTCGTTTTCCGCTTGAGCGCACGCCCGCCTTCGCCAATTCGCAATCCTTCCTGAACTGGGGCGACTGCTTCCAGCGCGGGCGCATACCCCGGCCGCGCAAGAAGGACGCCCCCTATCGTTGCGCGGGCAGTGACAAGCCGCTGGTGTTCAACGAGGGCGCCGGTGAGAACTACGCCTATCCCTGGCGCGACAACTTCTGCGAAGCCCGTGATTTCGGCGTCGGTCAATGTGCGACAGGCCGGGGCCATCAGGGCCAGGACATCCGCCCGTCCAGCTGCCACCTGCGCAACGAAGGCGCGGACCGTTGCAGCCCGGCCGACCATCGCGTCGTGGCCGTGCGCGACGGCGTGTTGATCCGCGGTGATCACCAGCAGGGCGTACGGCTGCTCGTCAACACGGGCCTTGAGCATCTGCGGTTTCGCTACATGCACATGTCGCCCGACCAGCTCAACCGCGATGGCGTCGTGCACGACCGCCGCGTCCGCGAAGGCGAACCGATCGGAACCGTTTCAAATTATCAGGACCATGCGGGAGGCACGACCAATCACCTGCACTTCGACGTCCAGGTGTTCACACGTGAGGGCTGGCTATGGGTCAGCCCCTACGCAACCCTGATTGCGTCCTACGAGGAGCTGCTCGGCAAGCGCGGCCGCATGATCGAGCCCGACCTCCCGGAGGCGCCGCCCGAGCCAGCCGCCGTATCAGATGTCACACCCGCCCAACCGGCCAGCCAGTCCAACTACTAGCCTATTCGGCCGCACTCTGCCGCGCCGGCTTGCGTTGAATCGGCGTCCATCGGAACGTGGCCCCGAGCCTGTTCCACGAATTGATGCCGATGATCGCGGATGTCAGATAGTACAGTTCCTTTTCGTCAAACTCCTTGCTGACCTCCTCGTAGAGTTCATCACTGATGCCCTCGGAAATCAGCGTGATCGCCTCGGTCCAGGCCAGCGCCGCCCGCTCGCGTGCAGAAAAGACCGGCGCTTCATGCCACACGGCGACCAGGTTGATCTTGTCCGCATGGAGATGATGGGCCTCAGCCGAGAGGACATGATACTGCACGCAATAGGCGCAGCCGTTGATCTGCGAGGCGCGGAGCTCGATCAGATCGATCAAGGTTTTCTCAAGCCCGGACTGCGCGGTCGCAACGCCGAAGCTGCTGAGCAATTTGTCGATGTCAGGCGCGAGTTCCTTGAATCGCCCCCGTTCACTGCGAGCAAAACTCTCCGTCATAGCTGCTCTCCTGTCATGTGAAGGTGATGACCACAGGCTAGCCCCGGCGCCCGGGTTCCGCCAATGATACTATGGGTCAACCCGCACAGATGCCGCAGGTTTGACTTTGCCGATGCCGGTATCAGCACCCTAGACTTGTCCTCATGACCCAGATTGATTCCCGCCTCCGCCTCACCCGTCGCGCCGCGCTGCAATCGCTCGTCGGCGCCGGCTTGTCCGCTGTCGCAGCGCATGGCGCTACAGCCGCGCCCGCAGGTTTTGACCAATGGCGCAATGCCTTCCGCGCCAAGGCCAGCGCCAAGGGCATCAGCGACGCGACGTACAACGGCGTGATGGGTCGCCTTGAACCGGACATGACGGTGTTCCCGAAGCTGCGCAGCCAACCCGAGTTCAAGGAGCAGGTCTGGCAATATATCAACCGCCGTGTCTCGGACTGGCGGATGACCGCTGGCAAGGTCGCGCTGCGCGACAATGAGCGGCTGTTCGCCCGCATCGAGAAGGACTTTGGCGTCGAGCGCGGCACGCTGCTGGCGCTATGGGGCGTGGAGTTCCGCCTATGGCGATCCCCTCGTGCAACAGAACCACATGCGGCCCGTGTTCCCGCAGTTGGCGGCGCTGGCCTGGAATGAACCGCGCCGCCGGGCCTATTGGGAAACCGAGCTGATCAACGCGCTGAAAATTGTCCAGCGTGGCTGGAGCACGCCGGAGCAGATGCGTGGCTCATGGGCCGGCGCCATGGGGCATACCCAGTGGATGCCCGAGGTCTGGCTCAATGTCGGCATCGACTACGACAAGGATGGCCGGGTGTCGCCGTTCGGCAAGCCGGATGATGCGCTCGGCTCAACCGCGCGCTATCTGATCAATCGCGGCAAGTATCAGCGCGACCAGCACTGGGGCTATGAAGTTCGGACCAATGGCGCCAGCGGCGACGGCAGCCGCAGCTACGCCGCCTGGAGCAGCGCCGGCGTGAGCCGGGCGGATGGTCGGCCCTTCCCGCAGCCCAATGCGACAGCGAAGCTCTGGACACCCGTACAGGGCGGACCGAGCTTCCTGCTGGGGCCGAACTTCTACGCCGTGCGCAGCTACAACCCGTCGATGAACTATGCGCTGGCGATCTGCCACCTCGGCGATCGCATTCTCGGCGGGCCGGCGTTCATTCAACCGTTCCCCGGCTCCGAGCGCGTGCTGACGCTGGCCGAGGTGCAGGAATTGCAGACGAGGCTCACCCGCGCGGGATTTGACACCGGTGGCGCTGATGGCCGCGTTGGCAACGCCACCATGCAAGCCGTGGCTGATTTTCAGCGCAAGCACGGCATGGCCGCCGACGGCTATGGCGGCCTGAAGGTGCTGGCCAAGCTGCGCGGCGGCTAGGCGCTAGCGGATCAGGCGCGGTCCCGGATCGGGCGCACCGATATCGATGATGCGGAGTTGCACGCGTTCATTGCCCTGCCAGCGATCAAGCGACAGCGTACCGGCGACATGGACCTGAAGACCCCGGCTCTCCTGCAGCGCCTTGCCGAGCGGCTGGTCGAGGACGCGAAAGGCAATCGCATTGACCATCGCCCCGTCGGATGACTTCAGCCGTACGCGCAGATGGCCCTGCCCGACCTGATCGACAAAGGCGACCTGCTGCGACGGCAGCGCCACCACAGGCTCAGGATTGGCCGAGCCGAACGGCCCGGCGCGATCGAGCGTGCGGAACAGTTCCGGCGTCACCGCGCGGCCGCTGACAGCGGCATCAATCAGAAGCTCTCGAACGTGGCGGACCCGCGTGACATCATCCGCCACGGCCTTTTCAACATAGCCCCGGAATTCGGCCAGCCGTTCTTTCCGCAGCGTTACACCCGCCGCCATGGCGTGGCCGCCGCCCTTGATCAACAGGCCGTCGGTGACCGCCTGTTTCACCACCATGCCGAGATCAACGCCCGGGATAGAGCGGCCCGAACCGGTGCCGGTGCCACCCGGCTCGAGTGCGATGGCGAACGCCGGACGTCCGAATTTTTCCTTCAGGCGCGACGCGACCAGCCCGACCACGCCGGGGTGCCAGCCTTCTGACGCGGCAACGATGACGCTGCCCTTGTCGTCGAGCCCGAGCGACGCCAGCGCCTCGGCCTCGGCCTGTTCAACGGCAGCCGCTTCAATCTCGCGGCGCTCTGAATTGAGCCGATCGAGTTCAGCGGCGATCTTTGCAGCCTCTGACGGATCGTTCTCGAGCAGCAGCCGCACGCCCAGATCGGCGCGGCCGATGCGTCCACCCGCGTTGATACGCGGCCCCAGCATAAAGCCGAGATGCCAGGCCTCAGGCGGGCCGTTGAGGCGCGACACATCCATCAGCGCGGTATGGCCGAGATGATCGCGGCGACGCATCGCGATCAACCCCTTGGCGACGAAGGCGCGGTTCAGGCCGATCAGCGGCGCGACGTCAGCAACGGTGCCGAGCGCCACATGATGCAGCATATCCATCAGGTTCGGTTCGCGCCGCCCCGGCACCCAATAGCCGCGATTGCGCAGCTCACGATTGACGGCGACGAGCGTCACGAACACCAGACCAACCGCCGCCAGATGCCCCAGCCCGGAGATATCATCCGGCCGGTTCGGGTTCACCAGCGCATCGACCTCGGGCAACACGTCGCCGCACTGGTGGTGATCGATGACGACGACCGACATGCCTAGCCGGCGTGCCTCGGCCAGCGGCTCGATGCTCGTCGTGCCGCAGTCCACGGTCACCAGCAGGGTCGCACCATTGGCGGCGAGCGATCGGATCGCGTCGACGTTCGGGCCGTAGCCCTCAAAAATGCGGTCGGGAATATGGATCTGCGGATCGAGCCCGCAATACTGGCACAGCCAGGCCAGCAGCGCCGCCGAGGTCGCGCCATCGACGTCGTAATCGCCGAAGATCGCAATCTTCTCCTGATTGGCAATCGCATCCGCAATGCGGTGCGCCGCGACCTCCATCTGGGTGATGGTGAACGGGTCCGGCATCAGCTTGCGAATGGTCGGATCGAGGAAATCATCGACAGCGTCGAGCGGGATGTTCCGTCCCGCGATCAGCCGCGCCAAAATCTCCGGCAGCTGATAGCGCTGCACCATGGCCAGCGCCAGCGCCGAGCCGCGATCATCCAGCCGGTCGCGCCAGACGCGCCCGGTCGCGGAATCGGAGATGCCAAGGAAGGCTGATCGTTTCAATTCGGGAATGGCTGTCGGCGGAGTCATGACCGCGACATAACCACGAAGACCGGCTGATGCAAACAGCCTAGATCTGATCCGGTCGACGCGGAGGTCGCGCTGACCGGATCAACCGACGGTAACGCGCAGCGATCAGCAACCTAGCCGCGCGGCCAGATCATTGAAGTCGTCCGCGACCATGTCCCAATTGCCCTCAGGCTTGAGATCGCGGTTTTGGTGCGGGCCATACTCCGTGAGCCGCGGCACAAAGGCGGTCTTCAGACCACAAGACTGGGCGGCGGCAAGATCATTGTTATGCGCGGCAACCAGCATCACCTGCTCAGGCTTCAGGCCGAGCAACGTCGCAGCGCCAAGATAGGTTTCGGGGTCAGGCTTGTAATGCCTGAACAGTTCCGCAGACATCACCAGATCCCAGGGCAAGCCGGCATGCTTGGCCATATTGGTGAGCAATGCGACATTGCCGTTTGATAGCGGGCTGATGATGAATTTGCTTTTCAAGCGCGTCAGGCCGCTGACGCTGTCAGGCCATGCATTCAGGCGATGCCAACCGCGCGTCAGATATTCGATGTCCCCAGACGTCAGTCCCTTGATTTCATGCGCCTTGACGAGTTGGACCAGCGACGTGCGATGCAATTTGTCGAGGATGATGAACCCGCGCTCGGGATAACGGCGGACCTCATCCATCGATGGCACATAGGCTTGTCGCCAGGCGTCGACCAGCGCCGTCCAGTCCGCCGAGATGCCACGCTGAGCCGACCACGCCGTGAAGTCCGCAATCAGACTGCTGCGCCAATCAACGACCGTGCCAAACACGTCGAATAAGAGAGCCCTGATGTCTGCAAGTTGACGTTGCCCGTTCATCGTAGTGTCCCTCCGAGTATCGTATTTTTTTATTACATGTGTCTTCGCAGACTGGTGGATGCTGATCGACCCAATCGACTCCCTTGCTTGCTCGAGACTGTCACCAACCGCAGCATTGCGAACAAGCTCGTTCGCACGCGCGGATTGTCGCACGATGCCAGTTCGACTGCGTTCACATGATCTTGCGGTACTGCATGAAGCCGGAATTATCGGCGATCCGATCGTACAGCAGGCGCGCCGTCGCATTGTCATTCTGCGTCAGCCAATGCACGCGGCTGGCGCCAGCTTCTCGCGCCTTGTCATAGACAGCCTCGATCAGCTTGCGGCCGAGGCCAAGCCCGCGCGCGCTGTCATCGACAAACAGATCTTGCAGATAACAGTAGTCGCCCGGCGTCCAGGTCGATCGATGAAAAAGATATTGGACGATGCCCGTCAACTTGCCGTCGACATACGCGCCGAGCAAATGCATCGGCTCATTCGGATCGTGAAAACGCGACCAGGCGACATCACTCGCCCCGGTCGCCAACGTCGCTTTATAGAAGGCGATATAGCCATTCCAAAGCGGCTCCCAGGCTGCGCGCTCATCAGGACCAACAGGGCGGATGATTACGTGCGCAGCCATGGAATTACCTTTTCTTATTAGTCGAGATGGAATTTCTCGAGCTGGCGATGTTCGCCCTTGATGGTGCGAACTGTACCAGTCACCGACCGCATTACAATCGTTTCCGTCTCGATCACATTGCCGCGGAATTTGACACCTGACAACAACGCGCCATCGGTGACGCCGGTCGCTGCGAACAGACAGTCACCCTTCACCATGTCGTGGATGCCATAGATCATCGCGGGGTCGGTGATGCCCATCTTCAAGGCGCGTTCACGCTTCTCGTCGGTATCCAGGATCAGCCGGCACTGCATCTGGCCGCCGATGCAACGCAGCGCGGCGGCTGCGAGAACGCCTTCAGGCGCGCCGCCCGTACCGATATAAATATCCACATCGGTATTGTCAGGATCGGCTGTGTGGATGACACCGGCGACGTCGCCATCGTCGATCAGGCGGACTGCAGCGCCGGTCGAACGGATGGCTGCGATGATGGCCGCATGGCGCGGACGATCAAGCACGAGCGCATTGATCTCGGATGGCTTCACACCCTTCGCCTTCGCGAGACGGCGGATGTTCTCTTCCGGCGGCGCATCGATATCGATGATGTTCAGATCGTAACCGGGACCGATAGCGATCTTCTGCATGTAGACGTCAGGCGCGTGCAGCAGCGTGCCACCATCCGCCATCGCCATGGTCGCGATGGAGCCCGGCATATTCTTGGCGCACAGCGTCGTGCCTTCCAGCGGATCAACGGCAATGTCGACGCGCGGGCCGCTGTTGGTGCCGACCTTTTCACCGATGTACAGCATCGGGGCTTCGTCACGCTCGCCCTCGCCGATCACGATCGTGCCGTCGATCGGCATCTTGTTGAGTTCGCGCCGCATGGCATCGACGGCCGCCTGATCGGCGCCCTTCTCATTGCCGTGGCCCCGCAAGCGCGCTGCCGAAACGGCTGCGCGTTCAGTCACACGCACGATTTCGAGTGTCAGAATTCGCTCGAGCAATTGGGCGGGCGGCACGGAAATGATTGATGACATCAACTGTTCTCCTCGATCTTCACGGCGACCCTTCGGCCTGACCGCGATAAACTCAACTCAATTCTTTTCGATACGAATAACTTGCGGACGCCCGCTGATGACCTTGTCAGCCTGAACGGCTTTCAGGGCGCGACGCACGGCGTCCTCTGACGTAGCGTGGGTGACAAGGATTACCGGCACCAGGGCGCCCTTCTTGCGCCCAACCGCTGCCTGCTCGTCCTCATCATCCGGCTTGCGCTGCACAATCGACGCGATCGAGATCTTTTCGTCGGCGAGACGTGTGGCAATAGCCGCAGTGGTGCCCTGGCAGATCGCGCGCCATCAGGCGGATGTAGTAGCCGCCCTGATGATGTTCGACCGGCGCCTTGGATGTCGGCGCCAAAGAAGCCGTCGGCCGACCGAATGGCGCAACATTGCCGCCGCGCGCGGCGTCGACGATGTCGGCAAGGACGGCCGAGGCTGTGGCGGCGCCGCCAGCGCCTGGGCCGACGAGGGTGATCGGAGCAAAGCCTTCACCGTCGATGGTCACGGCATTGGTCACGCCCATGACCTGTGCGATGGATGAGTTGCGTGGCACCATGGTCGGATGCACGCGCTGCTCGATGCCATTGGCGGTTCGCGTCGCGACGCCGAGCAGTTTGACGCGGTAGCCAAGCTCCTGCGCCGCGCGCAGATCCGCCGACGTCGATCGATGAGATGCCTTCGACATAGACAGCGCTCTCGGCGATCTTGATGCCGAACGCGAGGCTCGCCAAAATCGTCAGCTTCTGCGCGGTGTCGAAGCCTTCGACGTCAAATGTCGGATCGGCTTCGGCATAGCCGAGGCGCTGCGCGTCGGCGAGACAGTCCGCGAACGACAGCCCTTCCAGCTCCATCCTTGTCAGGATGTAATTGCAGGTGCCGTTGAGGATGCCGTAGACGCGGTTGACGGTCGTGCCCGACAGGCCCTCGCGCAGCGTCTTGATGACCGGCACGGCGCCGGCGACACCCGCCTCGTAGTGCAAGGTTGCGCTGTGCTTTTCGGCGAGTGCGCCGAGTTTGAGGCCGTGCTTGGCGATCAGCGCCTTGTTGGCGGTGACGACCGATTTGCCAGCCTTCAACGCCGCCTCGATGGCGGAGAGTGCAGGCTCGCCTGCCCCGCCCATCAGTTCGACGAAGCAATCGATCTCCGGATCGCTTGCGACATCGAGCGGCGTTTTGGCCCAGCGCATGCCGCTGAGATCGACGCCACGCTTCTTGCCCTTGGAGCGCGCGGTGACGGCGACGACTTCGATCTCCCGGCCGCTACGCGCCTGCAGAGTTTTCGACTGTTGTTCGATAAGACGGACAACCTCGACACCAACGGTGCCGAGGCCCGCAATACCCACTTTGAAGGGTGCGACCATGACGCGATAGACCTATGGATGATCCTAGCGCCGGGTGGCGAGAGGAACGACGTTGTGCAACGTTTCCACGCCGCTTTCAAGGAAACGGCGGATGCCGCGCGCAGCCTGGCGGATGCGCTGCTCGTTTTCCACCATGGCGATACGAACATAGCCTTCGCCATGTTCGCCGAAGGCAACACCCGGCGAGACCACCACACCCGACTTTTCAACCATCAGGGTGGCGAACTGCATGCTGCCAATTTCACGGAAGGCTTCCGGCAACGGAGCCCAGGCGAACATCGACGCTGACGGCGGAGGAATGTCCCAGCCCGCCCGGCCGAATGACTCGACCATGGCGTCACGCCGCTTGCGATAGGTGTCGCGCATCTCGCGGATGCAGTCGTCTGGCCCGTTGAGCGCAGCCGTTGCCGCAACCTGGATCGGCGTGAACGCGCCGTAATCGAGGTAGGACTTCACGCGGGCAAGCGCTGCGATGATCCGTTCGTTGCCGACGGCAAAACCCATGCGCCAACCAGCCATCGAGAACGTCTTCGACATCGACGTGAACTCGACGGTGACATCCATCGCGCCGGGAACCTGCAGCACCGACGGCGGCGGGTTGTTGTCGTCGAAATAGACTTCCGAATACGCCAGATCCGACAGGATGAAGATCTCGTGCTTCTTCGCGAAGGCGACCAGATCCTTGTAGAAATCAAGGCTCGCGACCTTGGCGGTCGGATTCGACGGATAGCAGACGATCAGGGCAATCGGCTTCGGGATCGAATGGACGATGGCGCGCTCGACCGATGCGAAGAAATCAGGCGTCGGGTCCGACGGCACCGAGCGGATCACGCCGCCAGCCATCAAGAACCCGAATGCATGGATGGGGTAGCTCGGGTTCGGACACAGAACCACGTCGCCAGGGGCGGTAATCGCCTGCGCAACGTTGGCGAAGCCTTCCTTCGAGCCCAGCGTCGCCACCACCTGCGTGTCGGGATTGAGCTTCACCCCGAAGCGACGATCGTAATAGGCCGCTTGCGCCTTGCGCAGGCCGGTGATCCCGCGCGAGGCGGAATAGCGATCCGTCCGCGGCTTGCCGAGAGTTTCCTTCAACTTTTCAAGCACATGCGGCGGCGTCGGCAAATCGGGGTTACCCATCCCCATATCGATAATGTCGGCCCCGGCATTGCGCGCGGCGGCCTTGGCTCGATTGATCTGTTCGAACACATAGGGCGGCAGACGGCGAATGCGGTAGAATTCTTCCATTGGTCCAGGCTCCGGAACCGGTACGGGGATGACGGGGTGATCAACGCGCTGACGTTTCAGGTCCCGCACTTGATTCCGATCAGTGAACACCGAAAACGGTGAACAATGCACCAACCAGAGGTAACCCGACCCGCCCTATCAGGATTGTCCAGACATGCGGTTGAATCATGTCCGTTCTAGCACGTAACCCTACGGACGCTAGATGTTTACGGGTTATTTTCTCTGCTGTCGTGGGTGATGCCGGTGCGGGTGCAACTGGCACAGCCTGACGATCCCGCGCGGCCACCAGTTCAGCCTGAACGCGCGCCAATTCATCATTGGACAAGGTCTGGTTCGGTTTGCTGTCCGGAACATCGTGCACCGGCAAAAATGCGCCGGAATCTGCAGGCCGCGCCGGCGCGCCGGTTGGCAAGCCAACGACCGGAAGATCCGCGATCATCGATCCGCAGCCACCCAGCGCTGGTGCAAGCACGAGCGCGCCAGCGATGAAAAGCGACCGGGTTAAGTTTATCCGCGCGGTCATATCCGGAAGATCCTTTGCGACGCGTCGTCTTCGCAGGCGCACACTGTTACGACACTCAATAAACGATGGCGATTAATTTACCCGCCTGTGCAACGAAATCCCCCTACAGTTAAATTGCGGCGTATCCAAGCTTGCGCCGCCTGCAACATCGAAGGACCGCCACCATATCCTGCCAGGTGACTGCATCAAATAACCCTCCGGACTATGAATTGCTCCACCACACCGTCTGGATTCGTGCCATCATTGTCTGGTGTGATGACCCAGCATCATCTGCTCCAACTCATTGTGCATCGCCATGAACAGCGTGACCACCGAGCCGAAAACCGACAAGAAGTTTGACCCGGAAGTCTTCGCCCTCAACCTGGCGAAAGCCCTGGAAAATAGCGGCAAGGCGCTCGCGGCCTATCTGAAGCCGCGCGAGAGACACACCGAGAAGCCCCCGAGTGAAGTGACCGAAGTCATCAAGACGTTCGGCGTGATCGCGCAATATTGGCTCACGGACCCGGTCCGGTCCGCCGAATTGCAAATGAAGCTTGGCAAATCCTATCTGGAATTGTGGGGCGCTGCCGCGCGGCGCATGTCGGGCGAAGACAGCGCGGTGCCAGCCGACGGCCCCATCGTCGATAAACGCTTTCGCGATCCGGAGTGGCGGTCCAACCAGTTTTTTGACTTCGTGATGCAGGCCTATCTGCTGACGACGAAATGGGCTGACGAACTCGTCCGCAATGCCGAGGGTCTCGATCCGCACACGCGGGCGAAGGCCGAGTTCTACATGCGCCAGATCAGCAACGCGCTGTCACCCTCCAACTTCGTCATGACCAACCCGGAGCTGCTGCGCGAGACAGTCGCATCCAATGCCAGCAATCTGGTTCGCGGCATGCAGATGCTCGCTGAGGATATCGACAGCGAAAGCGGCAACCTGCGGATTCGCCAGTCAGACCCTGCCAACCTTGTCGTTGGCGTGAATATGGCGACCACCCCGGGCAAGGTGATCTTTCAGAACGACGTGATGCAGCTCATCCAGTATGAACCATCAACGCCGAACGTCTTGCGGACGCCGTTGCTGATCGTGCCGCCGTGGATCAACAAGTTCTACATCCTCGACCTCAAGCCGGAAAAATCCTTCATCAAGTGGTGCGTTGATCAGGGGCTGACGGTGTTCGTCATCTCCTGGGTCAACCCGGACAAGCAGCTTGGTCAGAAAAGCTTTGCCGATTACATGAAGGAAGGCCCCCTCGCCGCGATGGATGTCATCGAGCAGGTGACGGGCGAGCTGAAGGTTCACACCATCGGTTATTGCGTTGGCGGCACGCTGCTGGCGTCGACCCACGCATGGCTGGCCGCCAAGCGTCGCGTCCGCACCGCATCCGCGACCTTCCTGGCGGCTCAGGTCGACTTTTCTCATGCCGGCGACCTGATGGTGTTTGTCGACGAGGATCAGATCAAGGCGCTCGAAGACGAGATGCAGCAGAGCGGCGTGCTCGAAGGCAGCAAGATGGCGATGGCTTTCAACATGCTGCGCTCGAACGATCTGATCTGGTCCTACGTGATCAACAATTACCTCAAGGGCCAGCAGCCTGCGGCCTTCGACCTGCTGCACTGGAATTCAGACGCAACGCGGATGCCGGCGGCGAACCATTCCTACTACCTTCGCAATTGCTATCTCGAAAACCGCCTGTCTGCCGGAACGATGGTGCTCGATGGCGAAACCCTGGACCTGTCGAAGGTCAAGGTGCCGGTTTACAATCTGGCGACCCGCGAGGATCACATCGCACCGGCACAATCGGTGCTGTACGGATCACAGTTCTTCGGCGGGCCGGTGCGTTACGTGCTGTCGGGCTCGGGTCATATCGCTGGCGTGGTCAATCCCCCCGCCTCGAACAAGTATCAATACTGGACCAATGACAACATTCACGCGGCAGACCTCGACGATTGGCTGAAGCACGCTCAGGAGCACAGCGGGTCGTGGTGGCCGGATTGGCGGGCATGGTTGTCGAGCCTTGATCCGGAAGAGGTCCCAGCGCGCCCGGTCGGGACCAACTCCATGCCGCCGATCGAGGATGCGCCGGGCTCTTACGTTCGCGTGAGGGCCTGACAATCTAACGAGATCATTCGCAACCGGCGTCCATGTGGCGCCGGTTTTTTCATAAAAGAGCCTGCGTGAAGCGACAGGTGACGTCAGCGCAAGCGAAACCGAAGGATGGGCGACCATGACACGGGAATTGTTCTGGCTGACACTCACAGTGATCCTGACCGGGATCATGTGGCTCCCTTACGTCCTCGATCGCGTCAAGGTGCGCGGCCTTGGCGGGACCATGGCGAACCCGACGCGGGATCAGACGCCCCACGACGCCTGGGCCAACCGCATGATGTTCGCCCACGACAATGCCGTTGAAAATCTCGTGGTGTTCGCGCCGCTGGTGATCATTCTCAATCTGGCCGATTACTCCAGCATGACGACGGTTGTCGCCTGCCAGGTATATTTCTGGACCCGCCTCGCCCATGCGATCGTCTACACACTCGGCGTCCCCGTTCTTCGAACTCTGACCTTCACAGTAGGCTTTGTCGCGCAGGCCGTTCTGGCAGGCGTCATCCTGATGTACGCCTGAGCGACAGCCTCGCGGCTGCGGGATCATTGCGGATACAGAAAAGCCGGCGAGCGCGCGGTGGCGCCGGCCGGCTTTCTTTCATTGAGCGCGCTGGCTCACGGGAACATCGGCGCCTGGTCGATGCCCGCCGTCTCCGGCAGATCCAGAACCAGATTCATGTTCTGAATAGCCTGCCCCGACGCACCCTTGGTCAGGTTGTCCAGCACCGCCACGATGATCGCGCGGCCCGGGATACGATCCGCGACGACACCGATGAAGGTCATGTTGGAGCCACGGACGTGCTGGGTATGCGGCGTCTTGCCGAACGGCAGCACATAGACAAAAGGCTCGTCCTGATACTGCGCTGTCAGGATCGCGTGCATGTCCTCCGCCGACTTTCCATTC
Organism: uncultured Alphaproteobacteria bacterium; assembly: GCA_963717905.1. Lineage (GTDB taxonomy): Bacteria > Pseudomonadota > Alphaproteobacteria > Rhizobiales > Xanthobacteraceae > Tardiphaga. The sequence continues at coordinate 73,740 of CAVQXM010000003.1, read as the reverse complement.
GCGCCGCGCACATAGATCGTCGACAGAATGCCGCGATTGACCGGCAGCAGATGCGGTGTGAACGACACGACAACGTCGCGACCGGCTGCGCGCGCAAACTCCTGGTCGAGTTCGGCCATGTGGCGATGGTGGCCAACGCCATAGGCCTTGAAGCCATCGGACACCTCGGAGAACAGATTGTCCTCCTTCGCCGAGCGTCCGGCGCCGGTTTCGCCCGACTTGGCGTCGATGACGATCTCGTCGGGATTGATGGCGCGCGCCTTCAGCAAGGGCACCAGCGGAAGCTGGGCACATGACGTGTAGCAGCCCGGATTGGCGACCAGCCGCGCGTTGCGGATCTCGTCGCGATACACTTCGACAAGGCCGTAGATCGCCTCATCCTGCAGTTCGAGCGCATGATGCTCATGGCCGTACCACTTGGCGTAGGCGTCAGGATCAATCAGGCGGAAGTCCGCCGAGAGATCGACGACCTTGATGGTCGCATTCTTGGCAAGCACATCCTTCAAAACCGTCTGCGTGGTGGCGTGCGGCAAGGCGCAGAACAGCAGATCCAGATCCGCATTGGCCCAATCCACCGAGTCGATGGTGACGAGCTTCGGCAGGTTATATGGCGCGAACTGCGGGAAGACCTCACCCATCGATTGCCCCGCCTTGCGGTCAGCCGTCAGCAGCGTGAGTTCGACATGTGGATGGCGCAGCAGCAAACGTACCAGTTCAGCTCCCGTGTAGCCGGACGCCCCAAGAATCCCGATCTTCTTCTTCGTGCTCATCAAACCGTTCCTTCTGGCCTTCTCAATCATTCCGCATTGACTGCGATGCAAATAGTTCAGGCTTTTCAGCCCGCATGTGGCCGGCAATCACCTGCGACGCGGCATCTGGCTGCAGTGCCAGATGGGCTGCAATCGCAGCAAAATCAACAGCGGATTTGTGCTGGTTCAGTTTGCGGCTGCCTTCGACCTCATCGACTGTCATCACGAGGCCGACAATTGCCCGTTTCATCGTCTCCAGCCGTGCGGCTGTCATCTTCGCTGACTTCCAGATCGGTTTGGGCAACAACCGCTCCTCGAACTCGTCGCTGAGCATGTCCAGATGATCGGTGAGCTCAACTGGCGACATCGCCCGCACCGGACCGCTGAATTGAGCAGCCGTGTAAAGCCATGTCGGAACCTGATCCGGCGAAATGTACCAGTCCGCCGAGACGTAAGCGTCCGCGCCGGTCACCGACATCATCCACGGCGACTGACCGTCCGCGAGGGCGACGAGGTCATTCTGCCGGGCGACATGAAAAGCGAGCTGCGGCGTTCCGTCATTAGCCGACGACACAACGAATGGCAGCGACGATGCAACGATACGACGGCCATTCCATGCGCACACCGTTCCAAAGCCACGCGCGGATGCAAGCGCGAGGCTGGCGCTGCGATCAGATCTGAATGCTGGCGGGGTGTACATCACGTGCTCCGGATTCGATGGCGGATGAGGCCGGACCGGATCGCGAGGCTTTTCAGGAAATGATTGCCGCGGACCAAATCCGGCGGCAGGGGAAGGACGATCTCAGGCGCGAACGTCTCCAGCTGCCGCGAAAGTACGGCGGCGGCGGGCAATGGCGATGGTTGCGACGATGATCATGGCCATGTGTTAGTCCCCTCGCGGCGCAACCGTCAAGGGCAATTGTCGACTGCACCTCGTCGGAGTGCATCGCCACCCCTGCCGGACATTGGCGGAGGTGGCGGCGCATGAGGATCAGTTGCAAGATCGCAGACCGACTAGAGCACCGGGCTCCAGGGCGCCGGGACCAGCCGATAGCCCTCGCCAGCGCGCTCGACAAAACTGTTCGCCGGGAACGGATGGTGGTAGCCCTGCACCCGCATCCGATCTGCCACCAGCATGTCATAGGTCTTGCGCCGGACGGCTTCAGCGGCATTCGGGTCCTGATCAAACATCAGATGCCAGCCGGGGTTGGCGACGAACAGCGATGGATGGTTGGTGATATCGGACTGGATGAAGACCGTCTCATTGCCGGAGGAGAGAATGTAGGCGGTGTGTCCCGGCGTGTGACCCGCAGCGTTGACCGCGCGGAGGCCCGGGACGACATCCTTGTCCCATTCGTAAGGCGTCACCTTCTTGGCCAGCCCAGCCTCAAACACGCGGCGCGCGTTCTTGAAAGCATCTTGCGGCCGACCTGCTGGCGCGCGGCTCATCTCGCCGTCATCCATCCAGTACTTCCACTCGACGGCGGGCACCATCACTTCGGCGTTCGGATAGACCGGCTTGCCTTCAGCATCAACCAGACCGTTGATATGATCGCCGTGGAAGTGCGAGATCACGACCGTATCGACGGTCGTCGGGTCGAAGCCGGCCGCGGTCATATTGGTGACGAACTGGCCGACGTTGCCCTTGCTGGCCGCGAAAGCCGCTTTCCCGTTGCCCGTATCGATCATCACCACCTTGCCGCCGGTGTTGAGCACGAGCGGGGCAAAATGGATGGTCATCTTGTCCTTCGGCATGAAGGCCCGCGCCAGAGCGGCATTGACCTCGTCCTTCGATGCGTTCGACACCAGACTGTCCGGCAGTGGAAACGTACTGGCGCCATCGGATACAGCATTCACCTGAATATCGCCGACTTTGTAGCGATAGAAGCTGGGGGCTTGCTTGGTTGCCGGGGGCGTCGCAGCCTGGGCCGCGCCGGGGCGCAGCATGGGCGCAACGGCGAGTGCTGCAACGCCAGCGAGTGCAGTGCGGCGTGATAGATCCATGGAACGTCCCTCCTCAATAGGTTCCGATAAGGCCGTTGGTCGTGGAAGGTTCAGATCTCGGCTGTGAATTTGTCGTGAGCGTGGGCGGCTCTGCAATCGGCAAATCGGCTAGTGCGACGTTATGGTTTTGGCATCATCATGGTCAGGCTGGCGGCCAGCGTGTCGCCGAAGATCAGCAGGATAGCTGCCCACGCCAACGCGGATGTGACATTGGCCAATTGGAAGCGCCAATACGACATCTCAAAGATACCAGCGACCAGCGGCACCGTCGCGCGCAATGGACCACTGAATCGGGCGATAAAGATGCTGGGCACGCCCCAGCGCCTGATGAAGGCCTCGCCACGCACCAGCATGTCGGGATGCTTCGAGAGCGGCCAGATCTGACGGGCGCGATCCTTGAAATGAAATCCGAACCAGTAGGACAGCCAGTCGCCCAGCGCCGCCCCAGCCGCACCGGCCAGCCAGATCGGCAGGAATGGCAGATCGCTGGCCGCCACCATGGCGCCGATGGCGATCAGGGCGCCCCAGGCTGGAACGATCAGCGACAGAAACGCAAGGGATTCGGCAAACGCCAGGGTGAACATGATGGGCGCCGCCCAGGCCTGGTTGGCCCGGACGAAGTCTACGAGAACGTCAAACCAGCCGCCCATGCTACCTTTTCCCACCTCTTGCCTGCTACCTGCGGTAGTGTGCCTTGGTAAACAGGTCCTCCGTGCGCCTCCCCGACGAGGTGATGCATGCGGATGTTCTGACTGAACCCGTCGATACCTAGTCGTTTCCACGAACTGATCGCAAGCGCGTTCCACTGCCTTTTCCGACAATCGATCGGCGTCAAAGCGCCGCGGCGGTGGCTGCACCATCGCTGTCACACACGTGTTCAGGAGATAAAAATGCTCGCTGCGTCAATGATTTCCGGGAGCGTCGTGCTGCTCCTCATCGGGATGCTCGGCGGGATCGCCATGGGGATGACCCAAAACTTTACCTTGGCCCCTGCTCATGCCCATCTCAATTTACTTGGTGGCGTCCTGTTGTTTCTGATGGGGCTTTATTACCGTCTCGTTCCCGCCGCAGCCGGAAAACGTATCGCGAAGGCGCAAGGCGTCCTTCAGGGCATCGGCGCAATCCTGCTCCCCGCCGGAATTTGCCTTGTCCTGATCCACGGCCGTAGTTATGAGGCCTTTCCGGTGATTGGCGGCATCATCACGACAGTGGCGGTCCTGCTGTTTCTCATCATAACAATCCAGACGGCGCATGATCTGCCCGGTTCAGCGACCGCAGCCAGCCAACCCTAGCGTTACCCCAATTTCAACCCAGCCGTGGCATAGTCAAGATAACGAATCGCCCGGCTGGGGCCCCTCCTGCTTACCTCAAAGATGAATAAGCCGTTGAAAACTGTTAAGAAAACAAAAGTTTCCGATGATCTGTTTGGCGCGGAAGCGCCCAAGACGGCAGCGCCCGGCAAACCTGCTCCAGCGAAGGCTGCGCCCCGCAGCGCGGGCTCTGAGGACGGGTACACCGCTGCCGACATCGAGGTGCTTGAGGGGCTCGAGCCAGTTCGCCGCCGTCCCGGCATGTACATCGGCGGCACTGACGAAAAGGCGATGCACCATCTGTTCGCAGAGGTGATCGACAACTCGATGGACGAGGCGCTGGCAGGACATGCGACCTTCATCGAAGTGACGCTGTCCGCCGATGGCTTCCTGACCGTCAGCGACAACGGGCGCGGGATCCCGATCGATCCGCATCCGAAACACCCGAAGCAATCCGCGCTTGAAGTGATCATGTGCACGCTGCACGCGGGCGGCAAATTCAACTCCAAGGTTTACGAGACCTCGGGCGGGTTGCACGGCGTCGGTGTGTCGGTGGTCAACGCGCTGTCGTCGCTTTGTGAGGTCGAGGTCGCCCGCAACCAGCAGCTCTACAGGATGACCTTCGCGCGCGGCATTCCGCAGGGCAAACTGGAAAGCCTCGGCAAGGTTCACAACCGGCGCGGCACTCGCGTGCGCTTCAAGCCGGATACCGAGATCTTTGGCGCCAAGGCCGCGTTCAAACCGCAACGCCTGTTCAAGATGGCGCGGTCGAAAGCCTATTTGTTTGGCGGCGTGGAAATCCGCTGGCATTGCGATCCGGAGCTGCTGCGCGGGATCGAGGGGATTCCGTCCGACGATGTGTTCCACTTCCCGGGCGGGTTGAAGGACTATCTCGCCGCCGCCATTCATAGCGACACGCTTGTTCACCCGGATATATTTTCCGGCAAATCTGGCCGCAACGGCTCGCACGGCACCTGCGAATGGGCTGTCGCCTGGACCGCGGATGCCGATGGCTTCCTGTCGTCCTACACCAACACCGTGCCGACGCCAGACGGCGGCACGCACGAAGCCGGCATGCGCAGCGCCCTGCTCCGCGGCCTGAAAGATCACGCCGAGCGCGTCGGCCAGGGCAAGCGGGCCAGCTCCATCACCTCGGAAGACGTGATGGTCGGCGCAGCCGTGATGCTGTCGGTCTTCATTCGCGAGCCCGAATTCCAGGGCCAGACCAAGGACCGGCTGGCGACTGCTGAAGCGCAAAAGATCGTTGAACAGGCCATCAAGGACCCGTTCGACCACTGGCTGTCCGGCAATCCGGTGCAGGCCAACAAGCTGCTCGAGTTTGTGGTTGAGCGGGCGGACGAACGCCTGCGCCGCCGGGCCGAGAAAGAGACCTCGCGCAAGTCAGCCGTCAAGAAGCTTCGCCTGCCCGGCAAGCTCGCCGATTGCAGCAACACCGCAACCGAAGGCTCGGAGCTATTCCTGGTCGAGGGCGACTCGGCCGGTGGCAGCGCCAAGCAGGCGCGCGACCGCAAGACCCAGGCGATCCTGCCGCTGCGTGGCAAGATCCTCAACGTCGCCTCGGCGACGCGGGACAAGGTTGTCGCCAACCAGCAGATCCAGGATCTGCTGCAGGCGATCGGCTGCAACACTGGCGCACAGTACCGCGAAGAGGACCTGCGCTACTCCCGCATCATCATCATGACCGACGCCGACGTCGACGGCGCCCATATCGCTTCGCTGCTCATCACCTTCTTCTATCGGCAAACGCCGAAGCTGATCGACGAGGGGCATCTCTATCTCGCCGTGCCGCCGCTGTATCGCCTGACCCATGGCAGCAAGACTGTCTATGCGCGCGACGACACGCACCGCGACGAGTTGCTGAAGCGTGAGTTCAACGCCAACGCCAAGGTTGATATCGGTCGCTTCAAGGGCCTCGGCGAGATGATGCCTGCGCAGCTCAAAGAGACCACCATGGATCCGGCGAAGCGAACCCTGCTGCGGGTGGTGCTGGCGACTGACGAGCGAGAAGAGACCGCGATCTCGGTCGAGCGGCTGATGGGCACGAAGGCCGACGCACGCTTCGCCTTCATCACCGAGCGCGCCGAATTCGCCAACGACGACATGCTCGACGTCTGATCCCGAGGGGCGGCTTTGGCCGCCCTTCCCTTGCGGGCTGCTTCGCCTGCAATTCCGCTCTTCCATCTTGTCATCAGGATTGCAACAATCCGCCGTGAATAACGACGCGCACTCCGGCCGAGAGGATCTCTCAGCCGGGCAAAAAACAGCGCGTCTGCAGATGGGAGAGGCGTTGATGTCTGGTTTGTTTGATCTGACTGGCCGCACGGCCATCGTCACCGGCGGCAATGGCGGCATTGGCCTTGGCATGGCGCGCGGCCTGGCAGCAGCCGGCGCTTCCATCGCCATCGTCGGCCGCGACAGCGCCAAGTCCGATGCCGTCGCCAAGGACCTCGCTGCAAGTGGCGTCAAGGCGATCGCGGTGACAGCGGATGTGACAAGTACCGAGGCGGTCACGGCGATGCTCGCCGAGGTGAAGGCCAAGTTCGGGCGTATCGATATCCTGATCAACAACGCCGGCATCAGCGTTCGCAAACCGCCGCACCAACTCTCGCTCGCCGAATGGGAGCGCGTGATGGCGACAAATCTGACGAGCGCCTTTCTCTGCTCGCAAGCTGTCTATCCCGAAATGAAAGCCAACGGCGGCGGCAAGATCATCAACATCGGGTCAATGATGTCGATCTTCGGCGCGGCCTACGCACCGGTGTATGCCGCGAGCAAAGGCGGCATCGTGCAGTTCACAAAATCATGCGCCGTTGCCTGGGCGCCCGATAATATTCAATGCAACGCCGTGCTGCCTGGCTGGATTGATACCAACCTGACCGCAGCTGCCCGCGAACAGGTCGACGGCTTGAACGACAAGGTTCTGGCGCGCACGCCTGTCGCACGCTGGGGCAAACCGGATGATCTCGCCGGGATTGCCGTGTTTCTCAGTTCCGCCGCATCCGACTTCGTCACTGGCGCAGCCATTCCTGTCGATGGCGGATATTCAGTGGCGGGATGAAGTGTGGGTCGAGCACTGCCGCTGAGCACCTAAGCCCGTGGCGATTGCACATGCTCGGGGCGGATGCCGAGACCGAGTACACGCGCGGAAATTCCGCGCAGCCACGGCACGGCATCGAACAGCCTCAGCAACAACGGCGGGCTGAACGAACCGCCCGCGAGGGCCGGCTTGATGACGTTGTCCTGAACCTGCACCTGGATCGCCTGTATGATCCGGGCAGGCATTAAACGCCGTTGCTGTATCCGTTCGAGATCTGCTGCGGATACAGCACCGCGGGCGAGCTTTGCTGCCAGCAGATTGGCGGTCGCGACGGCATCCTGAATCGCAAGGTTGACGCCAACGCCGCCAACAGGCGACATCGCGTGGGCTGCATCGCCGATACATAGCAAGCCCGGCGCCGACCATTTCCGGAGCCGATCGATGGTCACCGTCAACAGCTTCACGTCATCCCAACTCGCTACGTCCCCGATATGCTTTACAAGCACCGGCATCATGTCTGCGACGTCGTCTCGGAATGCGGCCAGTCCACGCTCCTTCACCGCAGCTGTCTGCCCCTTGGCGATGACGTAGGCGCATTGCCAATACTCGCCGCGATCGATCGTAACCAGCATCCGACCGTTTCGGACATGAAGCAGCGCCGGCTCCTCAGCCTCTTCACCCTTGCTGACCCGAAACCACAATACATCGATCGGCGCGCCGATATCCTCGACGGGGAGTTGCGATCGCAACCGGGTAATTGAATGTCGACCGTCGCAACCAACCACCAGATCAGCATTGACCCGAAGCTCACCCGCATTGTCGCGCGCCACGACGCCGCACACCCGGCCCTCCTCGTAGAGCAGATCGATCACTTCGGTTTGTCGGCGCAGCGCCAGACAGGCGAAGGCTTCGCTCTTGCGTGCAAGAAAATTCAGGAATTCCCACTGCGGCATGAAGGCGATGAAGGGCGCCGATGTATTCAACTTCGTAAAATCGGCAACGCGCAAGATCCTGTCGTCAAACTGGCCGCGCACTGCAGTGACACGCTGATGCGGCAACGTCAGAAACTCGTCGAGCAATCCTAATTCATGCATGATCTGCATCGTGGATGGATGAACGGTATCACCGCGGAAGTCGCGAATGAAATCGACGTGCTTTTCGAGAACGAGCGTGTCGACGCCAGCACGGCCAAGCAGATACCCAAGCATCAAGCCCGCTGGGCCGCCGCCAACGATGCAGCAGCGTACATTGAGTTGGCGGACATCGTGCAGTTCCGGCATGACTTGTGACGTCATTTGAGCAATCCCCGCGTGATCATGATGTCATGGAGAGACGTATCCGACCGACAGTCACAAGCGCCTCAACCAAGGCATCCGGTACGCATGGGCCGCTACCGCGCTGAAACAAGCAAGTTTGCATTGCGATGCAACTTGTATCTTCAACGCGACGCAGAGCAGTATAGGTTACCATTGTGGATACGGGAACGCATTTCAATCACATGCCGGTTCACGGCAGACAGGAAATCAACATGACCTCACCATTCAGCCTGAGCGGAAGAGTAGCACTCGTCACCGGCGGCAATACAGGACTGGGACTGGGCATGGCGCGCGGCCTGGCTGCGGCCGGTGCGTCCATCGTGCTTGCCGATCGCAATGGCGATAGCGCGGACGCGGCGCTCAAGGCCCTGGCCCCCACAGGCCAGGCGGTGCAGACGATCACCGCCGATGTGACGCGCCCGGACTCCATTGCAGCCATGATAGCAGAGGCAATGGGCCGTTTCGGTCGACTTGATATACTCGTCAACAACGCCGGCGTCAGCCTGTCCGCACCACCGCAGGATATGGCGCTTGCTGACTGGCAGAAAGTGCTCGACGTTAACCTCACCGCGCCGTTTCTGTGTGCGCAGGCAGTATACCCGCTGATGAAGGCGCAGGGTGGCGGCAAGATCATCAATATTGCTTCGGTGCTCGCGACGCTTGGTTCGGCTGGCGCCGCCAACTACGCAGCTAGCAAAGGCGGCGTACTACAGTTGACCCGCTCTCTGGCGATGGCATGGGCCGATGACAACATCCAGGTCAACGCAATTTTACCGGGCTGGATTGATACCGACCTCACCCGGCACGCACGCGAGAAGCGGGCTGATCTTGACGAACGGGTGGTGACGCGCACGCCAGCCAAACGCTGGGGCGCGCCCGCGGATCTCGCCGGGGCTGCCGTATTCCTCTCGAGCGCCGCCGCAGATTTTGTCACCGGATCGGCGCTCACCGTTGACGGGGGATTTTCAATCGTCGGCTGAACGACAAATCAACTCCCGGGTACATGCCTCGGCTCATTCAGAAGCAATCCATGGTAAATTGATTTAATTGCAGGTGAGTCGGCTCTACTGACGCCCGGCGGGAGCGCTGCCGGGATACCCCGCCTGCTAACAGATGCGAAAATCGCGTCAATTCGGGTAACATCTGCTAGTTTTGAGCATCAATCCCGCTAAAATCGGTCGGTTTCCGGGGCAAAATCACCGTTGTTGCATTGACTTTGGCCAATTCAACCTTATGTTCCGGCTTGACGCGGCCCGGTATCGAAACGCGATATGTCGAGTAAGCCGCCTGCCTGCGCATTAAGCCCTCCGTGCCATTGAGTGTGCCGCTCCGGAGAGGGTCGCAGCAGTTATTCCGAGAATCCTAGCGGCGGTTTCGTCCAGAGGCTCAATGTCCTTCTCTAATCTTGGTTTGTCCGAAAAGGTGCTCGCCGCCGTAGCGGCGACCGGCTACACTAGCCCGACGCCGATCCAGGAACAGGCTATTCCGCACGTTCTGGCACGTCGCGACGTTCTTGGCATAGCCCAAACGGGCACCGGAAAAACGGCGGCCTTCGTGCTGCCAATGATGACCCTGCTCGAAAAAGGTCGGGCCCGCGCGCGTATGCCGCGCACGCTCATTCTCGAGCCGACCCGCGAACTCGCAGCTCAGGTCAAAGAACAATTCGATAAATACGGCGTTGGCCAAAAGCTCAACGTCGCCCTGCTGATCGGCGGTGTGTCGTTCGGCGATCAGGACGTCAAACTGACCCGTGGTGTTGACGTACTGATAGCAACGCCCGGTCGCCTGCTCGACCACACCGAGCGCGGCGGCCTGCTGCTGACGGGCGTTGAGATGCTGATCATCGACGAAGCCGACCGCATGCTGGACATGGGCTTCATCCCTGACATCGAGCGCATCTGCAAGCTGGTCCCCTTCACCCGCCAGACGCTGTTCTTCACAGCGACGATGCCGAACGAGATCCGTCGCATCACCGAAACCTTCCTGCACAATCCGGTCAAGGTCGAAGTATCAAAGCCGGCGTCGACAGCCGTCACCGTGACCCAGTCGCAGGTCGCCGTTGGCCGCGAGAGCTACCAGAAGCGCGAAGCGCTGCGCTCGCTGATCCGCGCGGCCACTGACCTCAACAACGCTATCATCTTCTGCAATCGCAAACGGGACGTCGCCCAGTTGGCGCGTTCGCTCGAGAAGCACGGCTTCAAGGTTGCAGCACTCCATGGCGACATGGACCAGTCCGCCCGCATGGCCGCCCTTGAGCAATTCCGGACCGGCGAATTGCCGATCCTGGTCGCCTCCGACGTCGCAGCGCGCGGCCTCGACATTCCGGCCGTCAGCCACGTCTTCAACTTCGACGCCCCGCATCACCCCGATGACTATGTTCACCGGATTGGCCGCACCGGGCGCGCCGGCCGCACCGGCACCGCAATCACCCTCGTCGCCCCGTCTGACCAGAAATCGATGCAGGCCATCGAGAAGCTGATCGGCCAGCCGATCCCGGTCGGCGAATGCGATATCGCGCTGCCGGACCCGTCGATCGAATCCGACAGCTCAGAGGCTTCGGGAGCGCGTCGTCGCAAGTCGCCGCGCAGTCGTTCGGCGGAAGGCAAGCCTGGCCGCGAACGCAAGCCTGCACGCGCCGAAGGCGAACACGAAAGCCGCCCGGAGCGCGCAACCGCGGGTTGAGCGTGAACCGCGCGCCGAGCGTGAGCCACGCGCCGAGCGGGCAGCTCGCGTTGAAAGCGATGTCGACGTGATCGTGGAGCCCAAGCCCCGCCGTAACGCGACGCCCAATCGCGACAAGCGGGCTCATGCGCCGTCCCCGAACGGCCGTGACAATGGCAGCACGACGCAGCGCCCGCCATCAATTGGTCGCTTGCAGGCGCCACGCCCGATCCGCGAGAAGGATCTCGAACCAGCAGATCATTCACACCTGCCGGCCTTCCTGCTGCGGCCAATCCGCGCTCGCGCCAACTAACTATCACTCGATAAATAACTGTCGAACTTCGACAGTTATTTACCACTGGTTCACCTTTCCCCCGGTAGTGTTTCGCATTATTGCAACTACCAGTTCATTTTCGATGATCCAGTGCAACTGATCATCCTGGGGGCGACCGTGAACGCTATCTCAAGCGAGGATGAGCGCACGTTGGCATTTGCTGATGTTGCGCTCGGTCAAATCAGGTCTCTTCGTCAAAGCGCCATTCCGCGCAACTACGAGATTTGGTACGTCTATGCGACGGGCTATAATTCAGCACTCAACAGCGTGCTGAATGAGACCCTCCAACGTAACGGGCGTCTGTCAGAAACTGATCTCGAGCTGATCTACGACACCTATCTGTCACGCGTGCGAACGACCGATCGCATCGACAAGATCGGTGCGCGCGTCATCAGTGAAATCGAAGCGGTGATGCAGTTGATCAAGGACGCGCTCGGCATATCGGTGCTGTTCAACGAAAGTCTGGTCAGCGCCACATCCACCCTGCAAGCCCTCTCCAAAGACGAACGCATCATGGCCGTCGTCGAGCAGCTCCTCGCCTCCACGCGCGAAGCGGTGGCCAGCAATCGTGCGCTCGAGGAGCGGCTGAACTCATCAAAGTTCGAGATCGGCAATCTGCAGGATAGCCTTGAAGCAATACGTGCGGAGAGTCTGACGGATCCGCTCACCGGCCTGAGCAATCGCAAGCACTTCGACCAGGCGCTTGCCGCTTCGATTGAAGAAGCTCAGCAGAGCGAGACGCAGCTTTGCCTGCTGATGCTGGATATCGACTACTTCAAAACCTTCAACGACAACTTCGGCCACCTCACGGGTGACCAGATCCTGCGCCTCGTCGGACTAACGCTTCGGCAGATGATCAAGGGCCAGGACATCACGGCCCGCTTTGGCGGTGAGGAATTCGCCGTGGTTCTACCCAACACGGCGTTGCGGCATGCCCTCACCGTGGCGGACAACATCCGCCGCGCGATCATGGCCAAGGAATTGAAGAAGAAATCGACCGGCGAAATCCTGGGCCGCGTCACGATTTCAATCGGCGTTGCAACCCTGAAAGAGACTGATGACCCCGACGCCCTGATCGGGCGCGCTGACGCATGCCTCTATGCGGCAAAGCGCAATGGTCGAAACCGGGTGATCAGCGAGATCGACCCGGAGTATGTCACGCAAGTCCAGGTTCAGGTCGCCTGATGTGCGGACGCACGCATAACTGCGATGGAACGACATCCATCGCAGGGGACCGGATCAGTCGGGCTTGGCGGGCGTAAGCTGCACCGACTCGCCACAGCCGCAGGCTGACAGCTGATTGGGATTATTGAAGACGAACTGGGCCGTCATCCGATCGACCTTGTAGTCCATTTCGGTGCCGAGCAGAAACAGCACCGCCTTGGGATCGATCAACACGCGGACGCCCTTGTCCTCGATCACCTCATCGGTCGGACGGATCTCATGCGCGTATTCGACAGTGTAGGATTGACCAGCGCAGCCACCATTCTTGATGCCGACGCGCAGGCCGACGATCTCGGAATCGGTCCGGCCCATCAGTTCCGATACACGCGCCGCAGCCGCGTCTGTCAGGCGAACCACCTGGGGGCGTGGCCGCACCTTCGGCTTCGAAGCTGGGGCAATCGATGGATTTTGCAAGTCTGACATTTGTCCAACCTCACGGATCATCATCCGCCGTCGTCGCATCAATAGAACGGCGAGACGCTGAAAGAGTTCAGCGCCGCATCACCACATATTCAGGACGAGCCGGGCTTCATCGCTCATGCGATCCGGCGTCCAGATCGGATCCCACACCACGGCGACATTGACAACACCGATACCCGCCACGCTGGCGACGGCATTCTCCACCATGATCGGCAGTTCGCCGGCGGCGGGGCAGTTTGGCGTCGTAAGCGTCATGTCGATATCGACGGAGCGGTCATCCTTGATGTCCACCCTGTAGATCAACCCGAGCTCATAAATGTCCGCCGGGATTTCCGGATCGAACACCGTTTTCAAGGCGGCCACGATCTCGGTGCCGAGACGCTCGGTTTCTTCCGGCGGAAGAGCCGAGACAGTCGCCATGTTCGCTTCTTTCACGTCCATTGCTTCGGTCATGAAAACAGGTCCCGTGCCTTGATCAATGCTTCAACCAATGTATCGACTTCTTCACGCGTATTATACATCCCAAACGAGGCGCGACACGTCGCTGTCACGTTGAATCGTTCGAGAAGCGGCATCACGCAGTGCGTTCCGGCTCGTACCGCAATACCTGAACGGTCGATGACCGTCGCGATGTCGTGCGGATGCGCACCGTCCATCGTGAAAGAGATGACCGGCCCCTTGTTCCGCGCCTGCCCGATCAGCTTGATCGAGTTGATCTCGCGCAAGCGCTGTTCGGCATACTGCAACAGGTCATGCTCATGCGCTGCGATGCGCTCCTTGCCGATCGAATTGACATAGTCGATCGCCGCGCCCAGCCCGACAGCTTCGACAATCGCGGGGGTGCCCGCCTCGAAGCGATGCGGCGGCTCACCATAGGTCACCATATCCTGCGTCACTTCGCGGATCATCTCGCCGCCGCCGTTGAACGGCCGCATGTTGGCGAGCAGATCATACTTGCCCCACAGCACGCCGATCCCGGTCGGGCCGTACAACTTGTGACCGGTGAAGATGTAGAAGTCGCAGCCGAGGTCCTGCACGTCGATCGGCATGTGAACCGCAGCCTGGCTGCCATCCACCAGCACCGGAATGCCGCGCGCATGGGCCAGCTTGACCACGTCCTTGATCGGGACGACGGTGCCAAGCGTATTCGACATATGCGTGATCGCAACGATCTTGGTGCGCGCCGTCAGCAGCTTCTCGAACTCATCGATGAGGAAGTTGCCTTCGTCATCAACCGGCGCCCATTTGATCACCGCGCCGTGCCGTTCGCGCAGGAAATGCCACGGCACGATGTTGGAATGATGCTCCATGATCGAGAGGACGATCTCATCGCCCTCCTTGATGTTGCCACCACCCCATGACGCTGCAACGAGGTTCAGCGCCTCAGTCGCGTTGCGCGCGAAGATGATCTCTTCATCGCGATTGGCGTTGACGAAAGCAGCCACGCGTTGGCGGCCGCCTTCGTAAGCTTCCGTCGCCGCATTCGCGAGATAATGCAGCCCGCGATGGACGTTGGCGTATTCCGACCGATAGGCCTCGGTCATCCGGTCAAGCACCGCGAGCGGCTTCTGCGCCGACGCAGCGTTGTCGAGGTAAACCAGCGGCTTGTCGTAGACCTTCATCGCGAGCGCGGGGAAATCCTCGCGCACACGATGAACGTCATAACCATCCGCAGTAACGGCCGGATGCTGGATCATTTGCGTGCGTCCAGCCAGCGTGATGCCGCATCGATAGCGTAATCACGCAGCGTATCGTCGACGATCGATTCAATCGCCTCACCGACGAAAGCCTGAATCAGCAGCGCCTGAGCGTCCACTTCGGGGAGACCGCGTGCGCGCAGATAGAACAGCAGGCTGTCATCGAGCGCGCCAACCGTGGCGCCGTGACCGCAGGTCACGTCATCAGCGAAGATCTCAAGCTCGGGCTTCATTGTCGGCAGACGCTTCGTCTGACAGCAATAGCGCCCGCGTCATCATCTTGGCGTCGGTCTTCTGCGCATCCGGGCGCACAATAATGCGGCCCTGGAACACCGAGTGTGAGCGGTCGTCAACGACAGCGCGGAAGATCTCGTGGCTTTCGCAGTTCGGCACAGCGTGATCGAGGAACAGCGTGGTGTCGGCGTGCTGATTGCCATTGAGCAGGTTGACGCCGTTGGTTGCTGCCTTCGAATGCTGACCAGCCATCTCCAGCACAGCCTGATAGCGGCTCAGCGCCCCGCCGGTGACCAGCCCGAAGGTGTTGAAGTTCGATCGCGTGCCCAGCTTGACGAAGGACGACGAGATGTTGAACGCCTCGCGGCTGTCCTCAACAAAACGAAGATGCTCGAGCTGAGCCTCGTCGCCAATCAGCAGAATGGTCGCGTCGAACTTTTGATACAGGCCGACGCCGTCCGCAGCGATGAACGACTCGACCACCGTCGCGCTGGCGCGGTTGCCGATACGAACCACCGAACGTGTGATCGATGCCGCCGGTTGAATCTGGCTCGTCACATGAACAAGATTGATCGGCTTGCTCAGAATTGTTCCGTTGCTGACAGTGACCACAACGCCATCGGTCATCATCGCGCCGTTCAGCGCGACCATGGCGTCGTTCGAGTTCATGGCGAAGATCTGCTCGTGAAGCCCGGTATCGTCCGAACTCGAGCGCTGCCTGCAGCGTCGTGATGGTCAGTCCCGGTTCGAGGTCTGCTGTATCGGACAGTTCAGCAACGAACACACCGTCAACCAGCACGAGCCGGCGCGTACCCTCGAGGGACTTCGCGGCGATAGCCGACTTGGCGCGGGCGATGGCCGCCTGATCAGGCGCAGCCGCCAGCGGCAGGACGTCCTTCATCCGCGACCGCAGATCAGTGTACTTCCACTCCTCGACACGGCGATGCGGCAGGCCCGCAGTCTCGAATGCATCAAGGGCTTGCTGTCGACGCTCGGCGATCGCGCCAGCGCCAGGGAGCCGCGCACGCGCAACCGCGAAGGCCTCGCTCAGCGCCCGGCTCGTTTCTACTTTTGCTAATGCAACGTTCATCTCAATATCCGTTCCGGCGACCGTTCAGGTCAGGCTGCCACGTCCTCGTACTGTGCGTATCCGGTAGCTTCGAGCTCGAGAGCGAGATCCTTGTCTCCGCTCTTCACAACCCGGCCCTTCGACATCACGTGGACGAAATCTGGCACGATGTAATTCAACAGGCGCTGATAGTGCGTGATCACGACCATCGCGCGCTCGGGCGAACGCAGGGCATTGACGCCGTCAGCTGCGATCCGCAGCGCGTCGATGTCGAGACCTGAATCCATTTCATCGAGGATGCAGAGGCTCGGCTCGAACAGCGCCATCTGAAGCACTTCGTTGCGCTTCTTTTCGCCGCCGGAGAAGCCGACGTTGACGCCGCGCCGAAGCATCTCGGTCGGGATGTTGAGCGACGCGGAAACTTCGCGCACCTTCTTCAGAAAGTCGGGCGCGAGCATTTCTTCTTCGCCACGCGCCTTGCGCTGCGCATTATAGGCGGTGCGCAGGAAGTTCATTGTCGTCACGCCGGGAATTTCGACCGGATACTGGAATGCCAGGAAGACGCCCTTTGCAGCGCGGACTTCCGGGTCCATCTCCAGCACGTCCTCGCCCTTGAACAGGATCTGGCCGCCGGTCACTTCATAGCCCGGCTTGCCGGCGATGACATGGCTGAGGGTCGACTTACCCGAGCCGTTCGGCCCCATGATCGCGTGGACCTCGCCAGCATTGACCGTGAGGTTCAGCCCATGAAGGATCTCTCGCTCTTCAACGCGAACCTGAAGATCTTTGACTTCGAGCAATGCCATTTTATCCTACGTCCTTTTTATCGTCATTCCCTACGCGCACCCTGAGATGTCTGGCGCTGCGAGCCGCATGGATGCGAGCCTCGCGGAATGTGTCTGTGAAACTTGGCGACACCGCCGAGGCGATGACGCATGAAGCTTCCGAAGTGTCCGTCGCTCCGGAAGCTGACGCGAATTAACCGACTGAACCTTCGAGGCTGATCGAGATCAGCTTCTGCGCTTCCACCGCGAATTCCATCGGCAACTGCTGCAGAACGTCCTTGACGAAACCGTTCACGACAAGCGCGATGGCCTCTTCCTGCGACAGCCCGCGCTGGATGCAATAGAACAGCACGTCTTCCGAGATCTTCGAGGTCGTGGCCTCGTGCTCGAACACCGTCGACGGATTATTCGCCTCGATGTACGGCACCGTATGCGCGCCGCACTTGTCGCCGATCAGAAGCGAGTCACACGCGGTGAAGTTACGCGCGCCGGTCGCCTTGCGATGCGATGACACCACGCCGCGATAGGTGTTCTCGGACCTGCCTGCCGCAATACCCTTGGCGATGATCCGGCTCTTGGTGTTCTTGCCAAGGTGAATCATCTTGGTGCCGGAGTCGACCTGCTGGTAGCCATTCGAAATCGCGATCGAATAGAACTCGCCGCTCGAATTGTCGCCGCGCAGGATGCAGCTCGGATACTTCCAGGTGATCGCCGAACCGGTCTCGACCTGGGTCCAGGAGATCTTGGAATTGACGCCACGGCAGTCGCCACGCTTGGTGACGAAGTTGTAGATGCCGCCCTTGCCTTCCGAGTTGCCCGGATACCAGTTCTGAACGGTCGAGTACTTGATCTCGGCGTCGTCCAGCGCGATCAGCTCAACAACAGCGGCATGAAGCTGGTTCTCATCACGCTGAGGCGCGGTGCAGCCCTCAAGATAGCTGACGTAAGAGCCCTTGTCGGCGATGACCAGCGTACGCTCAAACTGTCCGGTGTTGCGCTCGTTGATGCGGAAGTAGGTCGACAGCTCCATCGGGCAACGAACGCCCGGCGGGATGTAGACGAACGAGCCATCCGAGAAAACCGCCGAGTTCAGTGTGGCGTAGAAATTGTCAGTCCTCGGCACCACGGTGCCAAGATATTTGCGAATGAGGTCAGGGTGCTGCTGGATAGCTTCGGAGATCGGCATGAAGATCACGCCGGCTTTCTTCAGCTCTTCCTGGAAGGTGGTGGCGACCGAAACGGAATCGAACACGGCGTCAACGGCGACCCGGCGCTCTTCAGCGCCGACAACGCCTTCGAGCAGTTCGACTTCCCGCAGCGGGATGCCCAGCTTCTCATAGGTCTTCAGGATCTCGGGATCGATCTCGTCGAGCGAACCGATCTGCTTCTTCTTCGGCGCCGAGTAATAGTAGTAATCCTGAAAATCGATCTTGGGGTAATTGACGCGCGCCCAGGTCGGCTCGGTCATGGTCAGCCAGCGGCGATAGGCCTCCAGGCGCCATTCCAACATCCAAGCGGGCTCGTTCTTCTTCTCAGAGATGAACCGAACGGTGTCCTCTGAAAGGCCCTTGGGAGCCTTTTCGGATTCGATAATTGTTTCGAAGCCATAACGATATTGGTCAACGTCGATTAGGCGAACCTGATCGACTGTCTCTTGTACAGCAGCCATTCCAACCTCCGCTCGCGGTTTCAAGGACCGCGGTGGACCTATTTCGATGCTTAATGGTGTTCTAGTGCGAAATCGTCTGCCTTAGAACCGTTCAAGCAGTGTTTCGTCGCTATGCTTAAGTAGTGTACCCGAGAGCTTTCGCCAAGCCTCAAGACAGCGCACAACGTCTTCTTTGGTCGATAACCAGCCCAAACTCAGGCGAATACCTGATTTCGACAGTTCCTCGGGAAAGCCCATGGCAACCAGCACATGCGACGGTTTCACTTTACCGGATGAGCACGCTGACCCTGAGGCTACCGAGATACCCGCCAGATCAAAGCTGATTACGACGGTCTCGGATGACAGCCCCGGAACTGCAAACAGCACTGTATTTGGTAAACGTGGCAATGTGTCGGCAAATACGACCAGGCCGGGCGTCGCTTTCAGCCCGTCTGCAAGGAGATCACGGAGTTCCTGCACCCGGGGCCGCTCCGCCGCCAGTCCGGCAACGGCAGCTTTGACCGCCGCCCCGAAGGCCGCGATGCCTGGAACGTTCTCGGTGCCGGCGCGGCGGCCTTGCTCCTGCCCCCCGCCAGAGATCAGCGCACCCAGCGCGGTTCCACTATCAGCATAGACGAGGGCTCCGACGCCTTTCGGCCCGCCAATCTTATGTGCAGAAACAGATACCAGATCCGCTTGCAATGCCTTGATGCTGATCGGAATTTTGCCGAACGCCTGCACGGCGTCGACGTGCAGGAGCCCGCCGGCGGCGTGGACCAATGCGGCCGCTTCGGCAACGGGCTGGATCGCGCCGGTTTCATTGTTGGCGGCCATCAGCGACAGAACGGTCGGTCGCGGGTCCGTCAGCAATCGCTCCAGATGCGCCAGATCGACCACGCCATCCGACGTGACGTTGACGGTCTCGATCGCATCCGGCGCGAACCGCCCGCCTGCGAGGACCGACGCGTGTTCCACGGCTGAAACCAGCAGACGAGTAACAGGGTTACCTGAGCGCGCCTTGAGTTCGGGCGACAAAGCCAGGACGTTGGCCTCGGTGCCACCAGAAGTGAACACGACGTTGCGGGGGTCGGCGTCCAGCGCCTGCGCCAGAACCTGCCGGGCATCCTCCATCAGGCGGCGCGCCTTGCGGCCGTCGCCGTGCACCGACGACGGATTACCCACCACGTCCAGCGCTGCGACGAGCGCATCCCGCGCCTCCACGCGCAGCGGCGTGGTCGCGTTCCAATCCAGATAGATACGATTTTGGGTCAACGAATTCAGCGCCTTATCGCTGGCGAGCGAGTTGCTCGCACCGTCGTGGGTGTAACATCGGCACAACCCTTGGCGTCAAGCTAGGGGGAACGGCGCGGTTTTGCAATGGCGTGCGGTACCGCGATCAGAACCCCGGAAATGGGCTTCATCGTTCAATTTGCTTGCTTTTTCCCCCTCGCGTCGTGGTAGAACGCGGCACAGTCATTTTTGCACCTTAGTCCATGACGGGTGCCGATCGCCCCTGAGTTGCGTGGTTACCAGGCGTCCCCCTGCGAAGCCGCGCTCGAAGTCGGTTGATTTGCCAAGGATTCTCCATGCCTGAAGTCATCTTCACCGGTCCGGCCGGCCGCATCGAAGGCCGCTACCATCCTGCGAAGCAGAAGAACGCGCCCATCGCCATGGTGCTGCATCCGCACCCGCAATTCGCCGGTACGATGAACCATCAGATCATCTACCAGTGCTACTATGCATTCGTTCATCGCGGCTTCTCGGTGCTGCGCTTCAACTTTCGTGGCGTCGGTCGGAGCCAGGGCTCGTTCGACCATGGCGTCGGCGAACTGTCTGACGCCGCGGCGGCGCTCGATTGGGCGCAGTCGATCAATCCCGAAGCACGCGCCTGCTGGGTCGCGGGTTTTTCCTTCGGCGCATGGATTGGAATGCAGTTGCTGATGCGTCGTCCGGAAGTCGAAGGCTTCATCTCGATTGCCCCGCCAGCCAACCTCTATGACTTCTCGTTCCTCGCGCCCTGCCCCTCATCGGGCCTGATCGTGCACGGCGAGAAGGATGCGGTTGTGCCGCCGAAGGACGTCAATACGCTGGTTGAAAAGCTGAAGACGCAAAAGGGCATCGTCATCGATCAGCACATCATTCCAGGGGCCAACCACTTTTTCGACGGCAAGCTTGAGCCGCTGATGGAGTCGGTCACAAGCTATCTGGATATGCGGCTCGCCAACGTCCGCTAAACACCAATCAAACAGGCGGCCGCGATCAGCGCCGCCTGTTTTGTTTCAAGGTGCGCCACCCTGCTGCGATCTAGTTCGGCGTCGCCAGGACGCCGCCGCTCATCGGGATGGGCACGCCGGTTGTCGCCGGATAGCTGAGCGGCAACCCCTTCAGCCCGCGCGCCGCGAGATAGCCGAACGCCTGCGCCTCCATCGTATCCGACGACCAGCCAAACTCCGGCGCGGTTTGCACCGAGGCCGGCGCCAGCCGCTCGCGCAACATCCGCATCAGGGTCAGGTTGCGCGCCCCGCCGCCGGAGATGATCCAGTTGGTCGGGGCCTTCGGCAGCAGCGGCACAATCGCCGCAATGGAAGCGGCGGTGAATGCCGTCAGGGTCGCCGCGCCATTGGCGTCATCGAGCCCAGCCTTGGCAAGCGCAGAGAAGCTGTTGCGGTCGAGCGATTTTGGCGGCTTGGCGGTGAAATATGGCTCACGCAGCGCCTGGGCAATCCAGGCCTCGTCAGGCGTCCCGAGCGCCGCCGTGCGGCCTTCAAAATCGAACCGTTCACCCAAGGTGCGGAACATGAAGTCGTCGATGAGAGCGTTGCCAGGCCCCGTGTCGCAGGCGATCAGCACGTCCGCGCCGTCGATGTAGGTGACATTGGCCACCCCGCCGATGTTGACGACTGCAACTGGCCCGTTCCAGCTGTGCGACTGAACCAGCGCCCGATGATAGACCGGTACCAGCGGCGCGCCCTGCCCGCCCGAGGCAACGTCAGCCGCGCGAAAATCATACATCACCGGCACACCGATCGCGCGCGATAGCGCCGCACCGTCGCCGATCTGAACCGTCAACCCGCAGTCCGGCCGATGGATGACCGTCTGACCGTGGAAGCCGACAATATCGATAGTCTCGCGCGTCAGGTTATGTTGTCGCATGAATTGCTTCAACGCCTCGGCATGCACCCAGGTCACAAGTTCCTCAGCCTCGCCAAGACTGCCGGGGCGCGAATCGCGTGCATCAAGGACGGCTGCATCCGCGAGCGCCTGTGTCAGCAACTCGCGTTCCTCTGCCGTATAGGGGCGATAGCCCGACGGGCCGAGGCCCATCACACGCTTGCCATCAGTCTGGATGAGCGCAATGTCCACGCCGTCGAGCGACGTCCCGCTCATCATGCCTATTGCTGTCATCATCATGGGAATGCGAACCAACCTGAACGAGCAACTTGTATCAACCGCTTACATCTTATAATGGCACAGGGTGGATTAAGCGGACATTAGTCGACGCGCGTTTTCCGCATGCCGTTGAATCACCTCAAAAACATCATGATTGTCAGAGCCGTATACCTATGACCGCCTTCAAGTCGGATTTCCTCAACGTCCTGCAGAGCCGTGGCTTTGTACATCAGATCTCTGATGCGGAAGCGCTCGACGCTCAGGCCGCCGCAGGCCCGATCACGGGCTATATCGGCTTTGATGCAACGGCCGACAGCCTGCACGTCGGCCACCTCACTCAGATCATGATGCTGCACTGGATGCAGCAGACCGGTCACCGCCCGATCGCATTGATGGGCGGCGGCACCAGCATGATCGGCGACCCCTCGTTCAAGGACGAGGCGCGCAAGCTGCTCACCGTTGAAGATATCGCCCGCAACCTGCAGGGCATTCGTCAGGGCTTCGACAAATACCTGACGTTCGGCGACGGCCCGCGCGACGCCATCATGGCCAACAATGCCGACTGGCTGCTCGATATCAACTACGTCGCCTTCCTGCGCGATGTGGGCCGACACTTCTCGGTCAATCGCATGTTGAGCTTCGACTCGGTGAAGCTGCGCCTTGATCGCGAACAGTCGCTGTCGTTCCTCGAATTCAACTACATGATCCTGCAGGCTTACGATTTCGTCGAGCTGAACAAGCGCTACGGCTGCGTGCTGCAGATGGGCGGTTCGGATCAATGGGGCAACATTGTCAGCGGCATCGATCTCGGTCGCCGCATCAATGAGGCCTCGCTGTTCGCGCTGACCTCGCCGCTCCTGACCACTGCGTCAGGCGCAAAGATGGGCAAGACAGCCTCGGGCGCGGTGTGGCTCAGCGCCGACCGCTTGAGCCCCTATGAGTTCTGGCAGTACTGGCGCAACACGGAAGACGCCGACGTCGGCAAATTCCTGAAGCTGTTCACGACGCTGCCGATGGATGAGATCGCCCGTCTCGAAGCGCTTGGCGGGTCGGAAATCAACGACGCCAAGAAGATCCTCGCGACCGAAGTTGCAGCCATGCTGCATGGACGCGCAGCAGCAGAGGCTGCCGCCGAGACCGCGCGCCGGACCTTCGAGGAAGGCGCTGTCGACACCAATCTGCCGACGATGGACATCGCCGACGGCGAGCTCGCCGCCAGCATCAGTGTCGTCAACCTGTTCGTCAAAGCCGGGTTGATGACCTCGAACGGCGAAGTCCGTCGCCAGATCAAGTCAGGCGGCCTCCGTGTCAACGACCAGGTCGTTACGGATGAAAAGATGACGATCAGCAAGGCTGACTTGTCAGGCGAAGGCGTGATCAAGCTTTCAGCCGGCAAGAAGCGCCACATCCTTGTTCGTCCTGCATAGCTGCATTCGCACAAGGCTACTGCACACATCGCCAAAAAGCGCGCTCCATGGTCGCCATCGATCAAAGATGGGTAGAATCAAACCATGGAGCCGCAGAAGCTTCGAGTTATCGGCCTGAGCGTGCTCGGACTGACCTTCGTGTTTGCGGTGATTGGCCGCGGCGTGTCGGAGAGTTTTTCCGTCTTTCTGCTGCCCATCTCGACCGATCAGGGGTGGGACCGCGCATCGGTGATCTCGATCTACTCCCTGTCGGCGCTGTGCACCGGCCTCGCCGCACCCTTTGTCGGCCGCATTCTTGATCGTGCCGGCCCGCGAACACTCTACCTTCTTGGGCTGACCTTGCTTGGCGGCGCGCTGCTTGCGGCAAGCCATGTCGAGAATATCTGGCAACTGCGCCTCACCCTCGGCCTTTGTGTCGGCATGGGCATCGCCTGCATTGGCACCGTGCCGAACTCGATCATGCTGGGGCGCTGGTTCGGCGAGAAATTGCCGACGGCGATGGCTGTCAACTCGTCGGCCATGGGCGCAGGCGTCCTGGTCTTTCTGCCGCTGTCGCAGGTGCTGATCGACAAATTCGGCTGGCGCGATTCCTACGGCCTGTTCGGCTGGGCGACGATAGCGCTGATCCTGCCGCTGGCGCTGCTGCCCTGGCGCACCCTTGCAGCCGGCAATCCGAAGCTTGAGAGCAACCGACCCATCGTCGCCGAGGACAGCGGCTGGACGCTGCGCACGGCATTGAAGAACCACGTCTTCTGGGCGCTGTTCAGCACCTATGGCTTCACGGCCATCGGGATGTTCGCCATTTCGCCCCAGGTCGTCGTCTATCTGATCGACGTTGGCTTTCAACCGCTCGAGGCCGCGACCGCCTGGGGGTTTAGCGGCGTCGTTCTGCTGTTCGGTATGCTCGGCATCAGCTGGCTCGACGGAATCATCGGCCGCAGACCCTCGGTGCTGCTGAGCTACGCCATGTCGCTGCTCGGAATCGGCGCGCTGACGCTGCTGCAGTGGTACCCGACCTATGGTTTGCTGATCGTCTTCGTCGGCTGCTTCGGCAGCATGATCGGCTCGCGCGGCCCGCTGCTCGCCGCAACGTCGATCAAGATCTTTCGCGGCAAACATATTGGCACGATCTACGGCGCGATCACGATTGGCAGCGGTCTCGGCGCCGCGATCGGCTCGTGGTGCGGCGGCCTGCTGCACGACTGGACGCAGGGCTACAACGCCGTCCTGGCTTTCTCATTTGTCGCTGTCGTGATCGGCATGATCCCGTTTCTCGTCGTGCCTGCCTTGCGCCGCTAGGCGTCAGCCACGCCTAGTTCGGCAGATCATTGTTGCCCGGTCTGCCAACCGGGGTGTTGCCGAACTCGAAGATCTTGCGCAGCACGCCCGGCGCCATCGCCGACAAGGGATTAACGCGGAGATCGGGCTGCCCTGGCGAACCGACCACTTCATAGGTGACCCCGAACAGCCCCTCGTTGCTGCCACCCATGAACAGCCCCACGATCGGGATCTGCCCGAACATGTTGTTGAGCCCATAGGCCGGGATGATCGTGCCGTTCATCCGAACCCGATTGGCAGGATAATCAAGCTGGCCCTCGATCGTGGCGCCGATGGCCGGACCTTTGACGACACCTTCGCGAATAGTCAGCTTGCCGTTGAAGCGAACGAACTCGGCGCGCAGCCGCGTGAAGGCGACGCCGTTGCCAGTCCCGCCGACGCGAGCCACATCATCCAGCTTCGCCTCGCCCTTGATCGCGAAGTTGCGAATGTTCAGCAAACCCTCGCTCGGCCTCGGCTCGGCTGACGGCGGATCGAACGCAAGCGACAGCTGGCCACCCACCATTTTCGCGTAGATGTCGGTGAAACGGAACAGCGAGCCGGCATCGTTGGTTTCAATCAGGATGACCTCGCGGCCCTGCCCCTGCTGGCCTGCGCGGCGGATCTCGCCGGTCAGCGGCGTGTCGCGCCCCAGCTTGCTGTTCAGCGTAAAGGTCTTGATCGTGCCGTTGCGTCGCGTCAGCTTGACATCGACGCTGCGGATCGCCTCGCCGGAATAGCCTGCGACCGCGCCAAGCTTGAGATCCAGATCGAAGTCAAAGGCCTTGCTCTTGCTCTTGGCGGCGCTGTCGCGTCCGGACAAGGCGGATTTCAGGAAACCACGGCTGTCGAATACGTCGCCCCGCATCACGACCTTGAGCACGCCATCCGCGTTGCGGTCAGCCTTGATGGAGGTCTTGTCTCCCTCGCTCGGCGAATAGGTCGGCAGGTTGACGCTGACGAGGTCGCCATCCGCGTCGAGTTCAAGCGCGCCCTTGATCGACGCGCCACCGCCCTCAACCACGAGATCATCGATGCGATACTGCTGGCCCTTGGGGGTGAGATTGAAGGTTGCCCGCGCGGCCTTGCCGGCAGGCTTGGCCCAACCCGGCAAAAGGTTGTCGAGCTTGACCGGCGTCAAATCAGCTTCGATGGCAAACTTGCTGTCCCTGTCAGCGCCGGCGAGTTTCCCCGCGACCTTGACGCCGATTGGCCCGGTTACAGCACTGCCAAGATCTGCGCCGAGTTTGGCGCGCCCGGCGTCATCGATCGTCGCGGTCAGTTTGAGCTCGGCATCGCCCTCGCTCGGCTTGCGATAATCGACGTTGGCCGCCTGGCCGTTGATCCTGACGTCGCCCTTGACCTGATAGCCCTGATTATTCGCCGCAAGCTTGATCGAATTGCTTTCGATCTTCTGGTTCATCACCAGCTTGTCGGCGGAGAAGCCCGTCACGTCGGCGTTGATCGTATACTTGGTGTCGGCTTTGGTCAGCTCGCGCTGGATCGGCATCGCCATCGTTACCAGCGCGGTGACATTGCCCTTCGTCGTGCTCGCATCCAGCAGGTCGCCGGCAAATTCCTTCAACCGATCAGACGCCAGGAAATCGGCGATAGCGGGCACCTGGGCATCGACGCGCAGCCGCACACGCGCGGGCGACGGCTTCGGCACCATATCGGGCACTTCGAACAGCGCTTCGCTCAAGGCGATCTTGCGGCCGTTCTGCGTGTCGAGCGACGCCTGACCGAGACTGACGGTGGCCGACCGTCCGGTAACCCTGGCTCTCAGCTCGCCGTCCTTGATCGACGGAATGCCATCGACCGGTCGCAGGCCGACGCCTGTGGCCCGAATGTCGACCGCCAGACCTTCATCGGGGATTGGCGGGCCGCGCCGCGACAGATTACGGATCGGCGCATTGACGCCAATGTCGATCTTGGTGAGCTGGCCGCGTTCGACGCGCTCCAGCACCCACTCACGCACTTCCGGCACGATCAGGATCGGCCACATCCGCTTCAGCGCTGTGGCGGACATCGGCGTGCCAGCGAAGCCTAGGGTCAGCCGCGGCTCGCCTGCGTACTCAATGCTGCCGGTGCCTGCGAGGCCGATCTCGCCATTGCCGATATCGGCCTGTGTCAGCACCACCCGGCGCTGCTCGGGCTCAACCCGCGCCTTGATCGCGATGTTGTTGAAAATCAGCGGCTGCTTTTCATTGCCGCCGAGCACGATGGTGCCGCCGGTCAGACCAAGCTGCCAATTCGGGCTGCCGGTGCGCGGAAATTCGATGTGCGCCAGCAACGTCACGCGATTGCCGCCCGAGACCGCCTTGAATGGCGCGAGCAGCACCTGCCGCCCGGGATCCCACTCAAGGTTGACCTCCATCTGATCAAGCAGCATCGGATAGTCCGGCGTATCCTCATCAATGATCGCGCCTTTGCCCGTCACCAGCTTGCCGCGGAGATAGTTTGGCACGCCGTTCTTGGCGACCTCGCCCTTGATCTCGCCGCTGATCGGCAGATCGGCCGAATAGGTCAAATCCTTCGCGCGCGCCGCCAGAAAGAGGTTCTTGACCGGCAGGTTGTCCATCTTCATTTCGAAGGTACGCGCGCCAAGCGTCGGTGGGCTCACCGAGACCGCGAGCGACCACGGCGTGTCGTCCTGCTCGCTGATGGTCATCGCAATGCCGCCGCCGAGCGGACGCCGCAAATTCAGATTGATGTTGTCGAACGTCCAGCGGTTGCCGCGCTGCTGATCGTCGACAATCAGGTTGCCGTTCTTCAGGCCGATCTCGTTGAGATGAGCGCCGTCCAGTCCGGCCTGGCTGAGGCTGTCGAGCCAATCAAACGCGCTTGCCAGCCCGCCCGCCCCGCCCTCTGGCGCAGGCGCAGCTGCGTCCTTCAACACCGTTTCCTGGCTCGGCGGGCTCGTGCGGTCCGGACACCGCGGGCGGGGTCGCGGAGGCGTCCGGCGCATTGGCCGCAATCGACGACGCCCGACGCGGGATCGCGGTCGTTATCGGCCGGGCGTTACTGCCGGTCGATATCACGACGGTGCCGTCAGGCTTGATCTGCACCGAAAGGACGGCATCGACAAAATTGAGGCTCTCCGCGCGCAACTCGCCGCGCAGCATCCCGAGGCCGGAGAGTTTGACCTCTGCCTTGGGCGCACTCGCCACCACCGCATGGTTGCGATCCAGCACGACGATGTCGCGGATGCGCACCGCGATCCTGAAAGGACCGGACCGTTCGATCTGCGTTCCGCCAACCTCAACGGTTTTGCCGTCGCCGATATTGCTTTCAATGGCGGCGATCAGCCACGGGGTCGCCAGATTGAAATCAATCGGCCCAGCGCCGAGTCGCCACCACAAGGCGACAAAACCGATAGCAAGGAAGATGATCAGGCTGGAAATCGTCAGCGCAATCCGCTGGAACCAGCGCCTGCCCCGGCTCACGCCATCGGGTTCGTCGGCGTCTGCAAACACGCCATCGCAGGCGCTGCTCGGCGCAGCCGAAGACACCGGCAGCCTGGACGCAGCGGATCGCCGCTTCTCGCCCAGCTTGCGCATCTCGGGGCCAAGTTCGCGTTCCCACGGGTCATCAACCCAATCCGATGGCCGGTCATTCACGCGTTGGCTCGATCTGTCGGATGGCGGAGTGCTTGCCATATCTTCACGGGTGTCACTCTATGAAAACCGGCGACCACGTTTGTGGAGTTCATCGTTGAAGACGGCGTCCTGGCGCCAGTTCTCGGCTTACGCGCTATGGGTAATCCATCCGGTATAAAATCACCGGCGTGGCATAATGCTCCGAATCCATTGCAAACATACTCCGCGAATGGTGGAAATGCACCGAACATCCGCTCAAATCGAATTGTTCAAAGCGGTTCGAAAATAGAGACATGTCGAAAACGACTAAAGGAAGGCGCGACTTTCGCGCGACGGATGGAACGCTTCCTTGGTCGGCCGATCCAGAACACATCCCCGACCTCGGACATGTTACAGATCGTCAACGGACGTCATGATCCGACCTTCAGCAAATCCTGGTGATGCCTTGTCTCATACGCCCCCAAAGCCACTATCCCATCCCACAGCTCAAGATGGTTCCTGTAACGATCGGCCGCCGCTTTCGCCCGGTGACATCGCACCCTCTTTCCACCTGCCACGCGAAAACGGAGAGATTCTAAGTCTCGAGGATTTCAGCGGCCGCAATCTCGTTCTGTATTTCTACCCGCGCGCCAACACGCCCGGCTGCACCAAGGAAGCGATTTCATTCACCGAGCTGCTTCCGGAATTCGACCTGGCGAACACCAGCGTGGTCGGCGTATCGGCAGACCCGCTCAAGGCCCAGGTCAAATTTCAGATCAAACACGGTTTGAAGACGCCGCTGCTGTCCGACGAAACGCTGGACATGCTCCGCGCCTATGGCGCATGGGGGCAGAAGTCGATGTACGGCAAAACGTTCGAAGGTGTGATCCGGCGAACGGTCCTGATCGGCCCCGACCAGCGCATCCGTCACATCTGGCCGAAGGTCAAAGTCGATGGCCACGCCGCCGAAGTCCTAACCGTAATCCAGAATATTTAGCGACGGCATTCGCCAAAAATTAACTACGTGCAGGTCAAATCAGCACCGTGAGTAGGCTGACCAGGGAAGTGCTCCCTGCCGGCGCGGGAGTGCTGATGTCTTATCGATCTGGTTCCAATTCAAATCCAAACGCTTACCAGGCGCATGAGCACAGGACGTCGCGAGCCGCTCGCAACGAACAGGCTGTCGCCCGGAAGGCCGCAGCACGCAACAGCTACACCATCGTGCATGCAGGCAAGCAGTTGCGCATCGCTCCGGTGCTGGTGTGGATCGCCGTCGGCTCCGTCGCCGCGATGGGCGCCTGGTCTGCCGCAACCGCAACCTATTTCGCATTTCGCGACGACGTTCTCACGCGATTGATCGCGCGTCAGGTCGAGATGCAATATGCCTATGAAGACCGGATCGCCGAGCTGCGCTCGCAGGTCGATCGCACCACCAGCCGTCAGCTCCTCAATCAGGAACAGTTCGATCAAAAGCTGGACCAGGTTATGCGGCGGCAATCGACGCTTGAATCCCGTGCGACCGCCCTCAGCGCCATTCCGGATATGACCGTCACCGGATCAATCCGCACGCCCAGCCGCAGCTTCAACGAAACACTGTCGACGCCGACGCCGAAACCTTCGCCGATCAGCGACACCATTCACTTCGTCGCGCCGCCTGATCGCGAGGCCCGCCTCGAGTTCCGCACCACGACTGTCGCCTCGGCCGCGCGCATGCAGACGTCGCCCCAGACGCAGGGCGTGGACAAGGTCATCGGCAGCCTGCAGCGTTCGCTTGATCAGGTCGAAGCGCGCCAGATCGCAACGCTGGTCGATCTCGAGGAGACGCTTGAATCGAAGATGCGCCGTATGCGCAGCGCCATCGCCGATCTCGGGCTGAACGTCGGTCAGATCGAAAAATCAGCGCCGCGCGGCGGCATGGGCGGCCCGTTCATTCCCGTCAAGGCGACAAGCGGCGTCAACGCGTCCTTCGAACGCCAGCTGCAACGAATCACGCTGACGCGGGCGCAGGTCGAGCGGCTCAACCGGGCCGTATCCATCGTTCCGCTCCGCAAGCCCGTCGTTGGTCGGGTCGAGTTCTCATCGGGCTTTGGCGTCCGCAGCGACCCGTTTCTGGGGCGTGCCGCGATGCATTCAGGTCTCGACTTTCGCGGCTCAACCGGCGACCCGGTTCGCGCCACCGCAAACGGAACCATCGTCTACGCCGGTTGGCGCGGCGGCTACGGCCGTCTGGTTGAGATCAGCCACGGCAATGGCCTGACCACACGCTACGGTCATTTGTCCGCGATCAAGGTGCGCGTCGGTGAATCCGTCAAGCATGGCCAGGTGGTCGGCGCGCTGGGGTCAACCGGTCGCTCCACGGGGCCGCACCTGCATTATGAAACCCGCATTGGCGGCGATGCTGTCGATCCGCAGAAATTTCTCCGGGCGGGTGTCCGTCTCGGCGCAGGCTGACGGCCACCGCGATACGCGCATTCCCGGCGCGCATCATGTATGAGGGTGGCTGCATCCGGATCGACCGAGGCAGTTGACTTGAACGACACCCCATCACGTATTGGCCCGCGCTTTCCGCGCCTCGGCGCAGCAGGCTTCACCATCGCGCAGCGCAGCAGCGCATGGTTGATGGCCCGGGCAGGCTTCCATCAGATCACCTCACCCTTCGCAACGGCTGCGCTTCAGCGGATCCGCGCCAAGCTCCAGCGCGGTGAAACGGTCTATCTGGCCGGCCTCGGCGCGCCGGGCACCCACAACTCCGGCGTGGCGCTCGTACAGGTCACCCAGGCCGAAGGCCCGCGCCTGCTCGTCAACAACGAGGAAGAGCGCTTCTCGGGCAACAAGCACACCACCGAATACCCGCGCCTCTCGATCGACGAGATGCTCAAGACGCTGCAGGCGCTCGGTCGCAGCGCGGACGATATCGACGCCTGGCTGACAACCTGGGACTATCCCGCGCTTGCCGGAACGCTGGCCCGGTCCGTTCTCGAAGAAGCGCCTGAAGGCCTACGCCTGTTGCGGACGCCCGACGTCGCAGGGTTCGACCGCCGCCGTCTCGAGCAGATGACGCGGACGCCAAAGATCCTTGGCAAACAGATCGGCGCAAAAGGCCGCGTGCCGCTGATCTGCATGCCGCATCATGACAACCACGCCTGGTTCTCCTTCGCCGCCTCGCCGTTCGACGATAGCGCCGAACCGGTTGCCGTCGGCGTGCTGGATGGCACCGGCGACCGCGGTTCGATCTCGCTGTACCGCGTCCAGCACGGACAGATGCAGCAGATCGCCTGCAACGACAGTGTGTTTGACTCGCTCGGCGCATTCTACAGCGTGATCTCATCGACCCAGGGCGGCTGGACCTGGCTATCGAGCGAAGGGCGCTACATGGGCGCCGCCGCCTGGGGCGACACCGATCGCGCCACCAACCCCTATTATAGCCGGTTGAAGCAGGTGCTTGCGCTCGGCCCGGGCGGCGCCATTCGCCTCAATCGCGCGCTGGGTAACTGGTACTGCGACCCGTTCGACAATCCCTACAAGCCCGGGCTGACGGCGATCCTCGGTGAACCGCTGCGCCCGGACGAATTGTGGAATCCCGACGCTGTATTGCGCGTCGAGGATATCTCGCATCGTCCCGATACGCAGGACCGCCTCGACAAGGCTGCAGCGACGCAACTCGTGTTTGAAGACGCCATGATCCATGTCGTCGAGCATCTCATTCGCACGACTGGCGCGCATCGTATCGTGTTGACCGGCGGGGTGGCGCTGAACGCTGTCGCCAACATGCGATTGCTCGAGCACTTCAACCGCGACTGGTTCATGACCAACCTGCAGCGCGATGTCCGCCTGCATCTTTGGGTGCCGCCGACGCCTGGCGACCCTGGCGTCACAATTGGCGCGGCCTGGATGTTTGCCCATCTGGCTGGCGCGCCACGCGGCGAAGCCATGACCCACGCCTTCTACTGCGGCGAAGCGCCCGCGAGCGCAGACATCGCCACGGCGCTCGACGACGATCAGGTCGCCTCCGAACCACTCGGCAATATCAACACGCCAGACATCCTGCCCGCGATCGCCGATTTGATGGCGATGATGGTCGCGCGCGGCGGCATCATCGCGTTGTATCAAGGCCCGGCGGAGACCGGCCCGCGGGCGCTCGGACACCGATCGATCCTGGCCAACCCTTGCGATCCGCAAACCCGCGAGCGTTTGAACGAACGGGTCAAGTACCGCGAGGCGATCCGGCCACTCGCGCCGATGGCGACCCGCGAAGCGGCGCTGACCTACTTCGATCTGTCGGACGGTGGCGCGGATGCCGACTACAATGCGTTCAACTACATGGTGATCACGGCGCGCGCCCGCGCGGGCAGCGCCGACATCATCCCCGCCGTCATCCATGCGGACGGCACCGGCCGCATCCAGATCGTCAACGAGCACGACGATCCGCTGAACTCACGGCTACCTGAAAGCCTTGAAACGCCACATCGGCGTCGAGGTGTCGGTCAACACGTCGTTCAATGTCGCCGGCCCGATCGCTCAAACACCGGCGCAGGCGATCGAGACCCTTCATCGGGCGAAGGACCTCGATGTTGTGATCATGGTGGCCGACGATGGCGACGTTCATGCCGCATGGCGTCGACGCAGCGACGAGTCGGGACGTTTCCCCGGCTGGCTGGCGGAGTGGCGCGCCGCCCGCGGATAGCGGGCGACGGCCTTCATGCCGGAAGTCTTACGGATTGCGCATACAAAGCCCGACGGTCGGGGCGGCGGCGCATTTGCCGCCATCTGCCGCACCACCGCCGACGCAGACGACCGACACCAGCGTTTCGCCGCCATCGCAGGCGACCGATGTCTCGCCGCGCACCATGCGGAGATTGGCCGAGCCGGCCGGACCGGCAACGCCGGCGTCACCCTTTTCGCCCTTCGGACCGGGCGCCCCCTGCACGCCTTGCGAGCCCTGCGGGCCGGCAGGCCCCTGAATTCCCGGGATACCCTGAATTCCCTGCGGTCCGGCGACGCCCTGTGGACCGGCAGGCCCGGCTGGCCCTTGCGGCCCCGGATCACGACCACATGCAGCGAGCGACAGAGCGAGACCGACGATAACAATTGGCAAAAGTTTCATGTTTCCACCCAGACCAATGAATGACGAATTCTACCTTGGGATGAACAACCCAGGCAATTCGAGCATTGTTTGGAGGCAGGCTCAACAGGTAACAGACAACCACCAAGTCTACGTCGAAACTTTCGCTTCATCCAAAACGTCAGGCATCTCGCAAATCAAACGAAAAGGCCGCTGCAACGGTCTGTTGCAACGGCCTTTTTTTCTTACGCGAGGGACCTTAGTCCGCGTCTTCGATGGCTCCCGGCGACGTGCCGAAGGCGCGCTGCGCCAATGTCGCAGCCATGAAATTATCGAGATCGCCGTCGAGCACACCCGCGGTGTCCGAGGTCTGCTCGCCGGTTCGAAGGTCCTTGACCATCTGATAGGGTTGCAGAACGTAGGACCGGATCTGATGCCCCCAACCGATGTCGGTCTTGGCGGCCTGATCGGCAGCCGCCTTCTCCTCGCGACGTTTCAGTTCGATCTCGTACAGGCGTGACCGCAACATGTCCCAGGCTTGCGCCCGGTTCTTGTGCTGCGACCGGCCGGCCTGACAGACAACGGCAACGCCCGTCGGGATATGCGTCAGGCGCACGGCGGATTCTGTTTTGTTGACGTGCTGACCGCCGGCGCCGCCTGACCGCATCGTATCGACGCGGACATCCGACTCGGCAATATCGATCTTGATGCTGTCATCGACCACCGGGTAGATGGCGACGCTCGAGAACGACGTATGCCGCCGCGCGTTGGAGTTGTAGGGCGAGATGCGAACGAGCCGATGCACCCCGGCTTCAGTCTTCAACCAGCCATAGGCATTGTGGCCGCTGATCTGGATCGTGGCTGACTTGATGCCGGCTTCTTCGCCCTGCGTCTCTTCGAGAACCTCGACCTTGAACTTATGCTGTTCCGCCCAGCGCGTGTACATGCGCAGCAGCATCGAGGCCCAGTCCTGGCTCTCGGTCCCGCCAGCGCCTGCGTGGACTTCAAGGTAGGTGTCGAACCGATCCGCCTCGCCGCTCAGCAGAGCTTCGAGTTCGCGGCGGGCGACTTCTTTCTTGAGGTCCTTCAGCGCGGCTTCAGCCTCGTTGACGATCGACTCGTCATCCTCGGCCTCGCCCATCTCGATGAGATCGACGTTGTCGCGCAGGTCTTGCTCGACCTTGCTAATGCCCGTCAGCGAATCCTCAAGCGAGGTTCGCTCCTGCATCAGCTTCTGGGCTTTCTGCGGTTCGTTCCAGAGATCTGGATCTTCGGCGAGCGCGTTTAGCTCGGCAAGTCGTGCTGTGGCTGCATCAACGTCAAAGATGCCTCCTCAGCAGCCCGACTGACTGCTTAATCTCTTCTACAAGGCGTTCAAGTTCGGCGCGCATAACTAACTCTGATCTGCGGAATCCCGCGACTGGGATAATGGCTGGGGTTTAGCCTCGCGGGAGCCGTAAGGCAATCGACAAGGCTGCCAGACGTTAATACAGGCCGCCTGTGCCGGGTCGCAGAATGCTGCGGTCCGCATCCGGTGACACCGTAAGCGAGCGCCCGTCTGCATCGGCAACGCCAATCGCTGAATAGTTGTCAGGCGGCGCGGTGCCCGGCTTGAAGGCTTCGAGGATCGTCCGGCCGCCATCACCCGGTCCGGCGCGCATGCCGGTCTTGGCGTCAACGCGGATCAGCTTGATGCCTGCCGGAACGCGGAACGGAACCGGAGCCTTGTCAGCCAGCGCAAGCTTCATGAAGTCCTTGGCGATCGGCGCAGCCAGACCGCCACCCGTGCCCCGTCGCCCCAGATTGCGCGGCTTGTCGTAACCGACGTAAACGCCGATCACCATGTCCGGCGAGAAGCCCACGAACCAGGCGTCCTTCTCGTCGTTGGTGGTGCCGGTCTTGCCGGCGATCGGCTTGCCGACCTCGCGCATGATCGCGGCGGTGCCGCCCTGCACGACCCCTTCCATCATGGAGGTGATCTGGTAGGCCGTCATCGAGTTCGATCACCTGCTCGCGCCGGTCGACCAGCGAGGGTTCCGGCTGATTTTTCCAGCCGTCCGGCGCATCGCAGCCGCGGCATTCACGGGCGTCGTGCTTGAAGATCGTGTGGCCATAACGGTCCTGGATACGGTCGACCAGCGTTGGCTTGACCCGTCGGCCACCGTTGGCGAACATCGAATAGGCGGTCACCATGCGCAACACAGTTGTTTCGCCTGCGCCGAGCGCGAACGACAGGTAGTTCGGCAGATCGTCATAGACGCCAAACCGCTTGGCGTATTCGCCGATCAGCGGCATGCCGACATCCTGGGCCAGACGCACCGTCACCGTATTGAGCGATCGCTGGAGCGCATAGCGCAGCGTAGTCGGGCCGATGTATTTGCCGGACGAGTAATTGTCCGGACGCCAGACCCCTGCACTGCCCTGGTCAATTTCAATCGGCGCGTCGACGACCACGGTTGACGGCGTATAGCCATTGTCGATTGCTGCTGAATACACCAGCGGCTTGAACGATGAGCCCGGCTGCCGATAGGCCTGCGTCGCCCGGTTGAACTGGCTCTGGTCAAACGAGAAGCCGCCAACCATGGCCAGCACGCGGCCCGTCCATGGGTCCATTGCGACCAGCGCACCGGACACCTCCGGCACCTGGCGCAGACGGAACTGTCCATCCACCACCGAGCCGTCCTTGGCCAGAAGCGGGTCGACATAGATGACATCGCCCGCCTTGACGACCTGCGACACGGTGGTCGGGGTCTTGCCCCGCGCCGAACCCGTTGCGGCCTTCGCCCAACGCACACCCTCGAGCGGAATGATACCGATCTGGCGATCCTTCAGCACAGCGCCGCCCAGCTCACGCCCCGGCTGGAAACCGATGCGCGCCGATTGCGCGTTGACGTCGAGCACAACCGCCATGCGCCACGGCGCGATGTCCGACAGCGCCTTCAGTTCGGCAAGCTTTACGCCCCAATCGCCGCTGACGTCGATCGATTGACTCGATCCGCGCCAGCCCAGCGCCTCGTCGTAGTTGACGAGGCCATTGACCATGGTCTTGCGGGCATGAATTTGCAGCTTCGGATCGAGCGTCGCGCGAACCGACAGTCCGCCTTCGTAGAGTTTCTGTTCGCCGTAGCGCTCGAGAATGTCGCGACGGACCTCCTCCGCGAAATATTCCCCGTTGGTGACGTGCGCCGCATTGTTCCTGCTGGTTGACACCAGCGGCTCCTTGCGGGCCGCGTCGGCATCAGCCTGGTTCGTCCAGCCGTTTTCAACGAGACGATCGAGCACATAGTTGCGTCGCTCAATCGCCTTGTCGCGATTGCGCACCGGATGCAGGGTCGAGGGCGCCTTCGGCAGAGCCGCCAGATAGGCGGCTTCTGACAAGGTCAGTTCATTGACGCTCTTGTCGAAGTAGACGAGCGACGCAGCGGCGATGCCATAGGTGCTCAGCCCGAGGTAAATTTCGTTCAGGTAGAGTTCGAGGATCTTGTCCTTCGAATAGGTGCGCTCGATACGCATCGCCAACAGTGCTTCCTTGATCTTGCGATCAAGCGACACTTCGTTGGTCAGAAGAAAGTTCTTCGCCACCTGCTGGGTGATGGTCGACGCGCCCTGCGGCCGCTTGTTGGTGCCGATGTTCTGGACATACAGCAGCGCCGCGCGCGCCAGCCCGTAATAATCGATCCCGCCGTGGTCATAGAAGTTCTTGTCTTCGGCAGCGAGGAAGGCGTTGATGACGGACTTCGGAACCGCCTGGATCGGCAGGTAAAGCCGCCGCTGCTTGGAATATTCGCCCAGCAACGCGCCATCCGCCGCGTGGACGCGCGTCATCACCGGTGGTTCGTAATCCTGAAGCTGAGAATAGTCCGGCAAGTCCTTGGAATAGTGCCAGATCATTCCTGCGGCCACGGCGACGCCGACAAGGAACACGACGGTTCCCGCCGCGAACAAGAACCCAAATAACCGCACCAGCAGACGCATTCTCTAGATCCGTTCAATCCCCTGCCGTGCAATTTGGCAGCTGTGCTTTCGCGGCCCGTATCACCTGAGGCGTGTCGGCCGCCAAGCAGAAATAACCGATACGTCGTTTAGCCGGATCGAGCTTTGACCGATTCTCAAGGTATCGCGGAAATTTTATACTGCCGTCGCTGTGGCCAAACTAGGGCTTACCGGCAAATCTCCTCGCGTGCGGGCGCTCAATTTCCGGACGAGCAGACATCATCCGAACGGACCGTCTTCCATCACCCCGCTCCATCGTCCGCCTCGCCATCGCATCCACCACGCGAACCTGCCCGGCTCGACCGTTGCCCGCGCCACCCACATCAATCGGGCGAGCGTCGTATGGACGATGGTACCACAGTGGTCTAGAGGTAGCGGATTGACGGAGCTATCTCATGAAATGGTTATGTATTTTCGTTGGCTTCGTCGGAGCGACGGCTGTCGCATTGGCCCCGCCTGAGTTCTCTCCCGACAGCCAATATTATATCCAGTCCGGGATTCTATGGGCGCAGGGTAACGTGACCTATGCAGGCTCTCTGGTCGGCGCGCGCATTCTCGCAATCTTGTACTATTTCCTGGCCTTGCAGCTGTTTGGCCATTCGATCGATGCGATATCCCTGGCTCTAGGGGCGACGTTTTTCGCATATGCCATTCTTGTCACCGTGTGGTGCTTCAGGGAAATCGCCAGACCAGGCCTCGCCACCCTAGCTGCGCTGATTGTGATTGCCATCGGGTTTGTCTGGCTGCCATGGCATTTGCCTCTGACAGAGCAACTCGCCATGGTTATCGTGCTCGCAGTTCTGTTGCTGTCGGCCTCGAGCGGCGAGCCAGCTGGCCGATCCAAGGGAACGTATTTCTGGGTCGCCGCAGTCGCGCTGGCCGGATTGGGCATGGGCGTCAGGTCCGAATTCGCGATCCTCGCGGCGATCATGATCGGCGTGCAGCTTGTCCGCTTCACGACGCCTCTCCGGGCTCGGCTGGCGGTCGCTGCAGTGCTCTGCGTCACGTTCTTCATTTCCAGCCAGATTCCCGGACTTGCCTTCAGGTCATTCACGGGCAAAGCGATGCCCCAGCAAATGACCAGCTATTTTCTGTTCTACAAGGCACTTCACGAGTTGGGTGACCCCGCTAACGGCCCCAATTCGATGATCCTGTCCGATCTGGGAGCTCATGCGCGCACCAGACTGGCGCAGCCCGTTCAAACGAGTGACGCCCGTCTCGGAGTCGGCGCCTCCTATGCCAGCCTGGGAATCAGCGAGGCCAATCGACTGATCCGCGCCGCTGGCCTGGAAACGATCAAGGCACGCCCCCGGGAGTTCACAAACATCGTCCTCGGCGGTTTATCAAATTACGTTTTTCTGGT
The DNA here is from genome assembly GCA_963717905.1 of uncultured Alphaproteobacteria bacterium. GTDB lineage: Bacteria > Pseudomonadota > Alphaproteobacteria > Rhizobiales > Xanthobacteraceae > Tardiphaga. The sequence goes on along the minus strand of CAVQXM010000003.1, from coordinate 35,101 downwards.
GAAAGGCCTGACTGTCTGGCAGTGGCAAGGGATCATCGACAAACGCTCTTATGACGAACGTTGGCACGATGCCAAAGTCAGGATTGAGGCAATCGACAAGTTCCGGGCGGCAGCATCTGACCGGTTCGGTGGCGACGCCCTGTTCCCTGTCGCCTCGCTTTTTGAAAAGCGGCTCTTCACGCCGCCTTCAATAGGCGCCTTGCCCACCGTGGCGGTCTATCCGCCTTCATGGATTGTAAGCTTGATTGCGTCGATCACGCTGCTGCTGGCTTTCAAAAATGGGGTTCTCAGCCATCCCGCCCCGATTGCAGCGATTTATTTCTTCAGCTGCATCGCCTTGGCGAGCCTTTGCCAGGGCTTCGTCTATCGCTATTTCATGTGCGCGAGTTTGCCGCTGATGGTTACGTCGACGATATACGCGGGCCGGTGGCTATCCCTCGTGCTCGACCGCCGCAGCACCACTCTCCAGACGAGGGACTTCACCCGCAACGCGGCGTCCGGCAAGGGTGTGTGATCTCCACCCGCACATCAGACGCCTGGGCTCTACGCATTAATCGACGGTGGCGGCGGAGATCAATCGCTTGGCGAGAAACGAGTTCACCGCCTTGGCGACCGAGGCGACAGCTTTGACGCGCCAGGCTTCGGACTGCAGCAGTTCCATGTCGGCCTTGTTGGAGACGTAGCCCAGCTCGATCAGAACTGATGGGACATCCGGCGCCTTCAACACCTTGAAGCCGGCGCTGCGCAGCGGGTGCTTGTGCATCCGCACCGTGGATTTCATCTCACCCATCAGGGCTTGGGCGAATTGGTTCGAAAAAACCTTGGTCTCGCGCTGGGTCAGATCGATCAGAATGTCCGCAACCTCGGCGGGCTCCTCGGTCAGGTCGACACCGCCAATGGCGTCAGCCCGGTTTTCCGAGTTGGCCAGTCGTTGCGCTTCGGTGTCAGACGCTCTGTCGGAGAGGGTGTAAATGGTCGCGCCGCGCGCATCGCCCTCGCCGCGCGGCAATGCGTCGGCGTGGATTGAAAGAAACAGGGCCGCATTGGCCTCCCGGGCGGCCTTGGTGCGCTCGCCGAGCGGCACAAAGGTGTCGTCATCGCGGGTCATGACAACCCGGTACTTGCCCATCGCATCCAGTTTGTCGCGAAGGGCCAGCGAAAACGCCAGCACGATCTCTTTTTCTGGGACGCCGCCAGCTTCGGTTCCCTTGTCGATGCCGCCGTGGCCCGGATCGATCACAACGACGAGTTGGCGGTCGACCGAGCCAGCTGCCTTGTCGCCGTCAGCGCCACTTGCCGCCACGGCGCCTATTGGCGCGGTGGATTCGATCGCTGGCCGGAGCACAGGCTTGGCAGCGCTCGCGTCAGGTTTTGCCTGCTGCGCCAGGGATTTAGCGAATTCTGCTTCCGAAATGGATTCGAGGTCGACGATCAGCCTCGCGGGCTGGCCGCTAGCCGCGTCGATCACCTCGGCATTCTTGATGCGGGCCGATTTCGCAAGGTCGAAAACGATCCGTGACGCGCCTGGCATCACCAACCCATATCGAAACGCCTTCACCAGCCCGCGTGGCGCGACATCCTCCCCAATCCGGAAGTCCAGTTGCGGAACATCAATGACAACACGCTGCGGATTGCCGATAGCGAAGGCCCGGAGCGGCACCTTGCCGTCGAGATCAAGAATGAAACGCGTTTGCTTGGAATCGCCGGCGAACCGGGCCGCTGTTGCGATGGGAAGCGGCGATATGGACGACGTGGATTGGGTCGGTTCGCCTTGCGGCTCAGGGGTTTGAGCTGACGTTGCTGTTACGCCCCAGCAATTGGCGAGAACCGCCATTGCGCTGCCAACAACTGCGTTTCGAAATCCTCCAGCCACGCCGGTTCCCCGTATCCAATCGACCACCACTACCGCATTACGTGCCCATAGTTAACCTCCGCTTAAGTCGCGTCTCACTTTTCTGCGCGGTGCCCCAGAACGCCCCAAGCCGTCCTTGCAAGGACTCACCAATCAACGTATGTAAAACAGACTGACGGTTTATACTCCCGGTTGTGCGGCGTTAAATCTCCCGCTGCGCGGATGATGTCTCAAGCTTCGCTACGAGGCTCGCCCGTTTTTCGTTTTGCCACTTGGCTTGCGCGGTGCGCGGCTGGACGGCCAACGGATTAAGCTCGAGTGGCGTCCTGCTCCAGGTCACCTATGTGTGCCAGGGCAGTTCGTAACATCGCACAATCGTAAGCTCAGGCACTTCAGCTTGAGCGCGTGAAAATCGGTAGGCGCATTTTCTGCGTCGGGCCGGTTACGTCAGGATTGAAGGCGGCACCCCTGTCGCCACCCTGTTTAGACGGGCCGACGCTTGATGCGCCAGACTGTAATACCGAACGAAACCCTGCCAGGGACTGCGCACTCGCAGAACCTTGGTTCCGTACGCGGTGCGGTGGGTTCCTTCCTGGTTCGGCGTTACCGGCAGCGTTTTGGCCTTCCACTCACCCCCGAATCAGGCGGAGCATTACGTTGCCCGGCCGCGCGCTCCGCGCGAGCCCCGCGCGCCCTCTGCCGCCAAGAGATTTCACATGCCAAACAAAATGTTGATCGATGCGACCCACCCGGAAGAGACCCGGGTAGTCGTAGTCCGTGGCAATCGCGTTGAGGAATTCGACTTTGAGACTGCCCAGCGCAAGCAACTGCGCGGCAACATTTATCTCGCGAAAGTCACCCGCGTAGAGCCGTCGCTGCAGGCGGCGTTCATTGAATACGGTGGAAACCGCCACGGCTTCCTCGCTTTCAGCGAAATTCATCCGGATTACTACCAGATCCCCATGGCGGATCGTCAGGCGCTGATCGAAGCTGAGGAGCAGGCCCACCGCGACGCTGAAGAAGAGACGGAAAACCGCTCGAATCGCCGCCGCTCGCGTCATCGCAGCTCGCGTCGCCGTAGCCATGGCGAACGCGTGCAGAGCGATGTGATCGAGGGAACGGCTGTCGAGATCAGCGCTGACAGTCAGGGTGAATCCGGCGACGCCGCCGAGGCGCATGACACGTCCGGCATCGCGGCTGTCGCCGTCGAGCCGATCAACCTCGACGACAATGAAGCGATTGCCATCCCGCACGACGCCGCACAGGACGCCATCTCGGCTCCGGTGACGATTCCGATTACCGAGTCGTTCGACCATTCATCTGATCAATCGGCCGAAGCGCCAGACACCTCTGCAACGAGCAACGACGACGCCACGCAATCTGGCGACGAAGCCGCGCCGGTGCATGCCACGGCTGTTGATGCCGAGGCAGAAAGCCACGACCTCAGCGACAACGTCGACGATCATTCCGATGAGCACGACGACCACGATCATCACGCTGACGACAACACGCATCATTCCGACGACCACGACCACGATGACGACGAGGATGATGACGAGGACGACGAAGAGTCCGAAGACGACATGGTCGAATCCGTCGGCGGTGACGACGTGCTCGAGGAAGTTCCCGAGCGTGCCTATCGCCCGCGCAAGCAGTACAAGATTCAGGAAGTCATCAAGCGTCGCCAGGTGATGCTGGTTCAGGTCGTCAAGGAAGAGCGCGGCAACAAGGGCGCGGCTCTGACGACGTATCTGTCGCTGGCTGGCCGCTATGCCGTTCTGATGCCGAATACCGCGCGTGGCGGCGGCATCAGCCGCAAGATCACCTCGGCACAGGACCGCTCGCGTCTTAAGGAAGTCGTCCAGGATCTCGATGTGCCGGAAGGCATGGGGATCATCCTGCGCACGGCAGGCGCAACCCGGACCAAGCCAGAGATCAAGCGCGACTTCGAATATCTGATCCGGATGTGGGAAACCGTCCGCGATATGACGCTGCGGTCGCAGGCCCCGACCCTGGTTTATGAAGAAGGCTCGCTGATCAAGCGCTCGCTCCGCGATCTCTACAACAAGGAGATCGACGAAATTCAGGTCGCCGGTGAAGACGGCTACCACGAAGCGCGCGACTTCATGCATATGCTGATGCCGAGCAACACCCGCGCGGTGAAGCTCTATCGCGACCCGCAGCCGCTATTCTCGCGGATGGGTGTCGAGAGCCAGCTCGACGCGATGTTCTCGCCGACGGTGCAATTGCGGTCCGGCGGCTACATCGTCATCAACCAGACCGAAGCGCTGGTCTCGATCGACGTCAACTCGGGCCGCTCGACCCGCGAACACCACATCGAAGACACCGCGCTGAAGACCAACCTGGAGGCAGCTGAAGAAGTCGCCCGCCAGCTGCGCCTGCGCGACCTCGCCGGCCTGATCGTCATCGATTTCATCGATATGGACGAGAAGCGCAACAACCGCGCCGTCGAACGCAAGATGAGCGATTGCCTGCGTCAGGATCGCGCCCGCATCCAGGTCGGCCGCATCTCGCACTTCGGGCTGCTCGAAATGTCGCGCCAGCGCATCCGCGCCAGCGTGCTCGAGAGCTCGACCGAAATCTGCCCGCATTGCGGTGGCCAGGGCCATATCCGCTCGATCTCGTCGGTCGCGCTGCAACTGCTGCGCGGTCTCGAAGAGATGCTGATGAAGGGCGCGACGCATAACCTCGTTGTGCGCACCCGCACCGACATTGCGCTCTACGTGCTGAACCACAAGCGCGATCATCTGCGCCATCTCGAAGACGGTTTTGAAATCAGCATCACGATTTCGGCCGACGAGCACATCCCGAACCAGCAGTCCTTCTTGATTGACCGCGGCGATCTGGTGCATAGCGCCGAGACCGCCCGGGCCATCCTGACGTCGCAGGCTGCCGCGCTGCCGCCAATCGATGAGCCAAATTACGACGACGACGATATTGAAGCCGACAGCGAGCATGATGACGTTGAAGTCGCCTCTGGCGACGAGAACAACGCTGAAACCGCGACCACCGATGCCGATGCCGATAGCGATGGCTCCAAGCGCCGCCGCCGCCGTCGCCGTCGCGGTCGCACCGCCGACGCACGCGATGACGAGGAAACACCCGTCGCCGCTGGCGAAGCTGCAAGCTCGAATGGCGACGACAGCGAAGCTGAAGACGAGGATGGCGAAGAGAACGGCGCTGACGGCCGGCAGGCTCAGCCGAACGGCGACCGTCGTCCGCGCCGCCGTGGCCGCCGTGGCGGACGCCGTCGTCGTGGCGGGGCCGAGGATGGCGAGACCCGCAGCGATAACGGCCCGGCCGTGTTCGAGGGCTTCGCCACCTACCCAGTGTTTGGTGAACGTCCGCAGGCGTCGCTCCAGCCAGTTCATGCTGAGCTCGAGGCGCATGGTGAAGCTGCAGCCGAGGCCGACTTCCTTGCTGCGACAACGCCAGCCAATGCCGCTGACGACGTTGCGGGTCACGCTGAGGTCGCTAGCGTCGCCGAGGTGACGGCTCCTGTCGCAGCAGACACTGCGAAGACCGAAGCCGAGATTGCGCCTGCGCCAGCTCCAGTGGCTGTCGAACCCGCGCCTGCGCCGACGCTCAACGAGGCCGGCGAGAAGCCGGAAGCCAAGCCGACGCGCCGACGTTCAACGGTGCGCGAGAAGGTTTCCTTCGTATCTGAGGCTCCGGTGGAGCAGCCCGCTCTGGCCGCCGCGCAACCGGTCGAACCGACCGTTGCCAAGACCAGCGAACCCGCAGCCCCTGCTCCCGCTCCGGCGGCAGCCGCTCCGTCCGAATCTGCGTCGTCGAACGAGACGCCACGCCGCGGCTGGTGGTCACGGCGCTTCGGCAATAACGGCTAAGCCGCCGAGCAACATATCTCAAAAAAAGCCGCCCCTCGTGGGCGGCTTTTTCAATTGCAGGGCGTCCCAGTCACGACACGGCGACGTCAGGTTCGATCGCGCTCGGGAAGCTCGGACCCTCGTGAAGATGTTGCCGCAGCACGGCTGGATCGAGCTCACCTTCCCACCACGACACGACAATGGTGGCGACGCCATTGCCGATGATATTGGTGAGCGCGCGCACCTCGCTCATGAACTTGTCGATCGAGAACACGATCGCCATTCCCGGCACCAGGGCCGGATTGACGACCGTCAAAGTCGCAGCGAGCGTGACAAAGCCTGCGCCCGTCACGCCACTCGCACCCTTGGACGTCAGCAGCGCCACGCCGAGAATGGTCACTTGCTGTCCGAATGACAGCTCGACCCCGAGTGCCTGCGAAATGAACATTGTGGCGAGCGTCATGTAGATATTGGTGCCATCGAGATTGAACGAATAGCCCGTCGGGACGACCAGACCGACCACCGGCTTGGGGCACCCGAGCCGTTCAAGCTTGACCATCAGCTGCGGCAGCGCGCTTTCCGACGAACTGGTGCCGAGAACAATCAGCAGTTCGTCCTTGATGTAGGCCAGGAAGCTGAAGATGTTGAAGCCGATGAATTGGGCGATCAGCCCCAGCACGACAACGACGAACAGCGCCGCGGTCGCGTAGAACAGCACGATGAGGCCGACGAGATTGCCAAGAGCTGCGGGACCGTATTTCCCGATCGTATAGGCCATCGCGCCGAATGCGCCGATTGGCGCAGCCTTCATGACAATGCCGATGACGCCGAAGACCGCGTGCGATGTCTGGTCGATAATGTCGCGAAGTTTTGCGCCGCGTTCGCCGAGATGCATCAAGGCAAAGCCGAACAGGATTGCGAACAGCAGAACCTGAAGGATATCGCCGCGAGCAAAGCCGCCGACCACGCTGTCGGGAATGATGTTGAGCACAAAGTCGACCGTCTTGTGCGATTCGGATTCCTTGACATAGCCGGCGACGGCTCCCGTATCGCCGTGAACGGACAGGCCGTGGCCGACCTGAAAGATGTTGCCCATCGCGAGCCCGATGATGAGCGCGAGCGATGACACCAGTTCAAAATAGACCAGCGACTTGATGCCGATGCTGCCAACCTTGCTCGCATCCTGAATATGCGAAATGCCTGACACCACGGTGCAGAAGATGATCGGCGCGATCACCATCTTGATCAGCTTGATGAAGCCGTCACCAAGCGCCTTGATCCAGTCGTTCGAGGCAAAGTCAGGAAAGAAGCTGCCAATCAATACGCCAAGGACAATGGCGATGATGACCTGGACGTAGAGATGTCTGTACCAGGGCTTGAACGTCACCCGCGTCTGCTCAGTTGAGTGCATTGATGCCTCCTTGAGCCCGCGACTTTATGTGGAACTTACGGGTGGGGAAAATCACAGCCCCGTATGTCAAAGTTCATCGCGTTCGGCCGGTCGCCCGACGCACAAGGACCGCGCCAAGCGCCGATTTTACCAGCGCACCAGCGAGGAACGGAACAGTTCCCGAGAAGAATGCCTTCTCGACGCCAAGCCTGTAGCCATAGGCCAGCCACAGAAAGCCAATCGTCAGCAGTATAACGTGGCCGATGATCATGGCGCCGAACAAGCGCAGCATGGATCGTGCCGCGCCGCGCTCGCACATCAGCCCCATGGCGATTGCCGCCACGAAAAACCCGATCAGGTAGCCGCCCGTCGGCCCCGTGAACGGCGCGATGCCGCCCACCGTCCCGGCGAATACCGGCAGACCGGCGAGCCCTGCAAGAAGGTAGAGCGCAACCGTCGCCGCGCCAAGGCGCGTGCCATAGGCGGCGCCGATCATCAGGACAACAAGCGTCTGCAGCGTCATCGGCACCAGCGGCAGTGCCAGCTTGACCTTGGCAGAAACAGTCAGGAGCGCGATACCGACGGCGATCAACACGAGCGAGCGCATGATCTGCGGTTTGCCGCCTTGGCGTTGCCATGGGCCGAGCGTCGCGTTCTCTGTCGAACGATGATCAATTCCAGACACGCATCTCTCCGCAATGATTAGGGCTGTCGCCGACAACCGATATACCGAGGTCAGCAACCGCCCCGCAACACGGGTGACGATGCACCCTCGACTTTCTTATCGAGCGGCGAGCCACTTCGTCAGGCGCGCCACCGCTTCATGCATGTCGGCGCTTGAGCGCGCGTAGGAGAAGCGGACGTAGGAATGGCCGTGGATCGGATCGAAGTCACTGCCGGGCGTCGCCGCGACATGGGCCTGCTCAAGCATCTGCTTGGTGAAGGCGTAGCTATCGGAGGTGAACTTCGACACATCGGCGTAGAGATAGAACGCACCGTCCGCCGGGAGAAATTCTGTCAGCCCGGCCTTTGGCAATCCGTCGATGAGAATCCGCCGATTGTCCTGATAGACAGCCTTCACGCGCTCCATTTCCGCGCTGCCATCGAACGCCGCCTCCGCTGCGATCTGCGACAAGGTCGGCACCGAGATCGAGAGGTTCTGTTGTAACCGCTCGACGCTGCGCACCAGCGATTCGGGCAGCACCATCCAGCCGATCCGCCATCCGGTCATGCAGAAATACTTCGAGAAGGAATTGATCACGACTGCATCGGGTGACAGTTGCGCCGCGGTCACCGCCGGAAAGGCGTAGTCGAGACCGTGGTAGATTTCGTCCGAGATGAACGCGATACCTTCGCTCGCAGCGGCCTGCATCAGATCGGTCAGCGCCTCGCGCGTCATCATGGTGCCGGTCGGGTTGGCGGGGCTCGCGATCAGCACGCCTTTCAATGGCGACTGCCGATGCGCGGCAAGCAGCGCCTCTCCCGTCAACGCGTGGCGTTGCTCGGCGTGCGTCTCGATCAGCACCGGTTCGCAGCCAAGCGCCTTGAGGATGTGCCGATACGGCGGATAACCCGGCACCGTGACCGCGACCCTGTCGCCAGGTTCGAACATCGACAGGAACGCCAGAATGAAGCCGCCGGATGACCCCGTTGTCACCGCGATACGCTCGGGATCCACGCTGCAGCCGTAGACGTCGCGGTAATGCTGCGAGATGCGCTGACGCAGCGAGGGAATGCCAAGCGCGGAGGTGTAGTCAATACGGGCGTCGATCAACGCGCGTTGCGCCGCCGCCAGCGCCGTTTGCGGGGCTGGCGCCGCCGGCTGCCCCACTTCGAGGTGGATCACATGGCCGCCAGCAGCTTCGATTCGCGCCGCTGCCTCCATGACATCCATCACCATGAACGGCGGGACATTGCCGCGCTGTGACGACTGAATGATCCGGGACCGCGCTTTGAGTGTCGTTTCGTCCATGTTTTTCTGGTATCCGGGGCAGTGAATGTTTCGACTATTCGCCCGACAATGAGCTTGGTTTCAGCGTATTGCCGCAGCGGCGCCCATGGTGGGACACCAGAAAGTTACAATTCTGATGTGGTCATGGCGCAGGATAACAAGTTACCGGTTGGCCGGCGTAGGATGACCGCACGCCCGATCAGATCGCCTGATCCTTCCGGTTCGCGCTGCTGTTTCGAGTTATAACCTGTTCAACCTACGGCCAATGACGAAAAGATCAAAGACCGCGATGCTGCTTCGACGCCTTCTCACCAAACTCACCGCAGTCACCACGGCGGCGGCGATCCTTGTGACGTCCGTTCCGGCAATGGCGCAGAGCGGCCCCGGCCTCCGCACCATCAGGGATGCCGAGATTGAGGAGCTACTGCGTGAATACACCCGGCCCCTGCTGCGCGCGGCTGGGCTGGAGAAGCAGAACATCCAGGTCGTCATCATCAACAACAATACCTTCAACGCCTTCGTGGCCGATGGCCGGCGAATCTTCGTCAATTCGGGCGCGCTGATGCAGTCGGAAACGCCAAACCAGATCATCGGCGTGCTGGCGCATGAGACGGGCCATCTTTCCGGCGGCCACCTGTCCAAGATGCGAGAGCATATGGCCCGCGCCCAGACGCAAATGATCGTCGCGATGCTGCTCGGCGTCGGGGCGATGGTTGCGGGCGCGCGTGGCGGCTCGAACAGTGGCGCAGCAAACGCGGGGATGGCCGCGCTCAGCGCACCGCAGGCGCTGTTCCAGAGTTCGATGCTGTCGTACCAGCGCCAGCAGGAAGAGAACGCCGACAGGGCGGCGATCAAGCTGCTCACCGCCACGAACCAGTCGCCGAAAGGAATGTACGAGACCTTCAAGCGGTTCTCGAGCGAGAGCCTGTTCGCTGCGCGTGGCGCGGACCCCTACCAGCAGTCTCATCCCATGCCCTCCGAGCGCGTCAATGCGCTGGAGCAGCTCGCCCGCAGCAGCCCGCTGTGGGACAAAACAGATGATGCGGCGCTGCAGCTGCGCCATGATCTGATGCGCGCCAAGCTGTCCGGCTTCATGGAACGACGCGACACGGTTGCCAGGCGTTACACCGCATCAAAGAGCGACCTGCCCGCCCGCTACGCACGCGCAATTGCGACCTACCGTCATGGCGACCTGCGCGATGCGCTGGCGCAGATTGACAGCCTGATCCAGGCGCAGCCGAACAACCCTTACTTCTATGAATTGCGCGGTCAGGCGCTGCTCGAAGGCGGGCGACCGGCCGAAGCCGTGGCGCCGCTGCGCCGGGCGGTTAGCCTGTCGCGCGGCGCCCCCTGATTCAGATGCTGCTGGGCCAGGCTCTTGTGGCGAGCACAAAGCCTGCTGATACCGATGAAGCGATCAAGATCCTGCGCGCCGCGATTGCCCGGGAAGATGAAGCGCCCGCAGGTTACATGCAGCTCGCGATGGCCTATGGCAAGAAGGGCGATCTGGCGCAGGCTGATCTGGCCTCTGCGCAGGCGGCCTTCCTGCGCGGCGACAACAAGACCGCGCGTGACCTTGCGTCGCGTGCGAAATCCCGTTTCCCCGTCGGCAGCCCGGGCTGGGTCAAGGCCGACGATATCGTCTCTGCAAAATCACCCGGAAAATCCTGAACGCTCGCTTCGTGCTCCGCTGGCAAATTCAATAAAGGAACGCCCCATGTTCTCCCTTCGACATCTCACCCAAGCAGCGGCGCTGGCCCTGTCGCTGGGTTGCGCGCCGGTCATCGCGTCCGCCCAGACGTTCAACGACAGCCAGCGCAGCGAAATCCAGTCGATCATCCGGGACTATCTGATCAAGAACCCGGAGATCATGGAGGAGGTTTCAGCCGAGCTGAGCAAGCGTCAGGCAGCCGCCGAGTTGGCCAAACACGCGGCCGCCATCGACACCTATTCAGACCTGATCTTCAAATCGCCGCGCGGCGTGGTGGTCGGCAACAAGGACGGCGACGTCACCATGGTCGAGTTTTTCGACTACAACTGCGGCTACTGCAAACGCGCCATGACCGACATGCTCGACCTCATCAAGTCTGATCCCAAGCTACGCGTTGTGCTGAAGGAATTCCCCGTCCTCGGTCCGCCGTCGGTCGAAGCGGCTCAGGTCGCGATCGCCGTCCGGATGCAGGACGCCACTGGCAAGAAATATCTCGACTTCCATCAGAAGCTGTTGTCCGGCAGCGGTCAGGTCAACAGGGCGCGCGCCATCGCGGCGGCGAAAGAGGTCGGCCTCGACGTCGCCCGGATCGAGAAGGACATGGTCAGCTCCGAAGCCCGTGCGACCCTGGAAGAGAGCTTCAAGCTCGCAGAATCAATGGGCATGAACGGCACCCCGAGCTACGTCATCGGCAAGGACGTGGTGATCGGCGCGGTCGGCCATGATGCCTTGAAGCAGAAGATCAATACCGCCCGCTGCGGCAAACCGGCCTGCTGACCCTGCCCGCGCAACCGGGAGCTGGCCCTCCGCCAGCCTCCGGTTGCAATCGACTCACTTTACCCCAATCCGCTTCACGTCCTCGGCCGCCGCCGGGCAAAAAACCCGTGAGATTCGAAGCAGTTTTCTCCGATCTTCGATGATTCCACTGTGAGCCAATGACGGTGAGGCTTCCCACAGCCGTTGAGGTTTTCTATAACGGTTTCTTGAGGCGTGTGGAATTTCACGGTCGGATCGACTGACCACGCCTGAGCATTCCAGTTTTTCAGGATTTTGAATGGCAAGGACAATCGTTGTGCTGAACGGCCCCAACCTCAATCTGTTGGGAACCCGCGAGCCCGAGAAGTACGGCCATTCAACGCTGGCCGATGTCGAAGAGCTTTGCCGCAAAACGGCCGAGCAATTCGGGCTGGTCGTGAAATGTCACCAGTCGAATCACGAAGGTGAACTGATCGACCTGATCCATCAGGCCCGTGGCGATCAGGTCGCTGGTATCGTCATCAATGCCGGCGGCTACTCGCACACATCCATCGCCCTGCATGACGCCTTGGTCGGGGTTCAGATCCCGACCGTCGAGGTTCATGTCACCAACGTTCATGCCCGCGAAAGCTTCCGGCACAACTCCTTCACCGCGAAGGCCGCCTTCGCAAGTTTGTGTGGTTTCGGCATTGACGGCTACCGCCTCGCTATATGCGGGTTGGCCGCCAGGCTCGGTATACCTGCAAGCGCCTGACGCCTTCGCTCCACCACAGGAAATTTGGATTCCCGACTATGGCCAACAAGTCCGACACCAAGACCGCAACCGCTGGCGCCAATGGCGACGGTGCGCTCATCCGTGAACTCGCCCTATTGCTGGATGAGACCAATCTGACCGAGATCGAAATCGAGCGGTCAGGCCTGCGCGTTCGTGTCGCGCGCAACGTCAGCATCGCTGCTGTCGCGCCTGCCAGCTATGCACCGGCGCCCGCTGCTCAGGTGGCCGCCGCGCCCGCCGCAGCCCCGGCCGATGCTGGCAAGCATCCCGGCGCAGTGCCCTCACCGATGGTCGGAACCGTCTACCTGGCGCCAGAGCCAGGCGCCCGGCCGTTCATCGAAGTGGGCGCCAAGGTGACCGCCGGACAGACCCTGCTGATCATCGAAGCCATGAAGACGATGAACCAGATCCCCGCGCCGCGCGCCGGTACGGTCACGCAGGTTCTCGTCGAAGACGGCTCGCCTGTTGAATTCGCCGAACCGCTCGTCGTGATCGAGTAAGTTATTCCAAGACCGCCGGGTTGCGCGCGTCGCGCGACCTGGCTGAACCTGATGACAGCACTGCCGAACGGCAGCGCCCAGATGCAGAGAGCATGTCACGAGCAGCACGATGGCTCGCTCGTCGATGCCGGAAAGCACACGAGTATGTTCGACAAAATTCTGATTGCCAATCGCGGCGAAATCGCGCTCCGCATCCTTCGGGCCTGTAAGGAGCTCGGCATCGCGACGGTCGCGGTCCATTCGACCGCCGACGCTGACGCCATGCACGTGCGGCTCGCCGACGAGAGCGTTTGCATCGGGCCCCCGGCCTCGAAGGACAGCTACCTCAACATCCCGTCGCTGCTCGCCGCTTGTGAAATCACCGGCGCTGACGCCGTTCATCCGGGATATGGCTTTCTCTCCGAGAACGCCCGCTTCGCGGAAATCCTCGCCGAGCATAACCTGCATTTCATCGGGCCAAAGGCGGAGCACATCCGCCTGATGGGCGACAAGATCGAAGCCAAGAAGACTGCCAAGCGCCTCGGCATTCCGGTGGTCCCGGGTTCGGAAGGCGCAGTCCGTCCTGAAGACGACGCTATTTCGATTGCCCGCGAAATCGGCTACCCCGTGCTGGTCAAGGCCGCTGCCGGCGGCGGTGGCCGCGGCATGAAGGTCGCGCACACCGAAGACGAATTGTTGATGGCCATCACCACGGCCGGCAATGAAGCCAAGGCAGCCTTCGGCGACGCCTCGGTGTACCTGGAAAAATACCTCACCAAACCGCGCCACATCGAAATCCAGATCCTTGGCGATGGCCGCGGCGGCGCGATCCATCTGGGCGAGCGCGACTGCTCGCTGCAGCGCCGCCACCAGAAGGTATGGGAAGAAGGCCCATCGCCTGTCCTATCCGCCGCAGCGCGCGCCAAGATCGGCGAGACATGCGCAAAAGCCATGCGCGACATGAAGTACCTCGGCGTCGGCACCATCGAATTCCTCTATGAGGATGGCGAATTCTACTTCATCGAGATGAACACCCGAATCCAGGTTGAGCATCCGGTCACCGAGATGATCACCGACATCGACCTGGTTCTGGCGCAGATCCGCGTCGCGGCGGGTGGCGATCTGCCAGCACGTCAGGACGAAATCGTGATCAACGGCCACGCCATCGAGTGCCGCATCAATGCGGAGAACCCGGTGACCTTCCGTCCGTCCCCCGGCACTATACTTCAATACCATCAGCCTGGCGGCCTCGGTGTCCGGATCGATTCGGCGGTCTATCAGGGCTACCGCATCCCGCCCTATTACGACTCGCTGGTTGGCAAGCTGATCGTCCATGGCAAGACCCGCGCCGAATGCCTGATGCGCTTGCGGCGCGCGCTCGACGAGATCGTCGTGGATGGTATCGAAACGACACTGCCGCTCTTCCGCGCGCTTGTTCGTGAACCGTCGGTGATTGATGGCGACTACCACATTCACTGGCTGGAAGAATATCTCAACAGCCGGGCCGACAGCTGACGGGTTGAGTTATTCCGGAATTCAATCATGATGGACAACTAGAGGATTTAGTTACGATCACACCTAGCCTCAACGAGCCCGAATGAGCGCAGCTACTACGACAACCCTATCGGGTGCCTCATGACTCCCGAGGCAGCACGGAAACGATCCGTCTGGCAAGCCATCGTCCTCTCAACGGGATTTGTCGTTATTGTCGCGATTAGCGTCCTCTCGCTGCTGTTGACTTCGGCAGTTGCGAGAGGAAAACAGCCGTATCTTGCGAACGGTCGAGACGCAGCGCGAAATCTCGACCATTCAACTCAACGTCCGGCGGGCTGAAAGCATCATCCGCTCGTTCCTGCTGACGGGCTCGAGTGAAACCCTGCACGACTATGAGCGTGCCATTGCCGCCCTCCCGCCAAACTTCGAGCGCCTGAACACTCTCAACCAAACCGATCAGCGCCAACTCGATGAAGGCGAGCGTTTGCGCTTGGCTGTGGCCGCACGCATCGCCGAATTCGATGAGGCGGTGCGCGCGGCGAAGCAATCCATCGCGCTCGATCCAGCTCGGCCACGGCAAGATATCCCGAGCAACGGAGCTACCACCGTCGTTCGCGACATCAGTACGAAGCTGCTCGGGGACGAGGCTCATGAGCTGCAGTCGCGTCTCATTGCTGCTGAAAACATGCAGCAACTGGCGGCCAGCGTCACACTTTCAGGAACGCTGCTTGTGCTGTTGCTCGCGGGGTTCTCGATCAGTTTGATCCGGCGTTCCCTGCGCGCCCGCGACTACACCGCCGCTCAACTGCGCCACAGCAATGACGATCTCGAAATCGCGGTCGCCGAACGCACGGCCGATCTGCAGGAGGCCAATAACGAGATCCAGCGTTTCGCCTACATCGTCAGCCACGATTTGCGCGCGCCGCTCGTCAACATCATGGGCTTCACCACCGAGCTTGAACATCTGCACAACACGATGATCCAGCGCTTCATGCGGTTGGCGGAGCTGGAGCGCCGACCTTCTGCGCCTGGATCGAAGGCCTCAGCCGTCCTCGACAGAAGCAAAGCGATTTCGCCCGATCAACTGACCGAAGAAGACAAGCTGCTCTCCGCTGACTTCACCGAAGCGACCGGCTTCATCCGTTCTTCGGTCAACAAAATGGACCGTCTCATTTCCGCCATCTTAAAGATGACCCGTGAGGGAGGTCGCGAGTTCAATCCCGAAACGATCGATCTGCGAGAGCTCATGGAGAATATCGTTCGGACATTGGCTCACCAGGCTTCTGAAGCAGAGGCGACGGTCACGGTCGGCAAGCTTCCGTCGATTACCAGCGATAGACTTTCGCTCGAGCAGGTTTTCTCCAACCTCTTGGAGAATGCCTTGAAGTATCTCAACTCCGACCGGCCGGGTCAGGTTGAGATCCGCGGCGACAGCAAGCCGGGCTACGTAATCATCGAAGTCATCGACAACGGCCGCGGGATCGATCCGAAAGACCATCAGCGCATCTTCGATCTGTTTCGACGCGCTGGTAAGCAGGACAAGCCGGGACAAGGCATTGGCCTGGCTCACGCACGCGCCCTCGTTCGCAAGCTGGGCGGTTCGCTCACCGTCAAATCAAAGCTCGATATGGGCAGCACCTTCACTGTGACGTTGCCGGCTGAAATGGTGCGTATGGACGCACAATGACAGGTGAAACAGTTAAAATCGTGATGATCGAGGATGACGACGGGCACGCGCTGCTGCTTGAGCGTACCATCCGGCGATCGGGCATCAACAATGCGATCCAACGCTTCAGCGATGGCGCAAGCGCGATCAACTATCTGCTGGGCGAGGACCGCGCTGCCTCTGCGCATAATGGCCACACGCTGCTGATCCTGCTCGACCTGAACCTCCCTGACATGACCGGTTTAGACATTCTCAAAACTATCAGAGAGAATGATGTCTTGAAAACGATGCCGGTTGTTATACTCACCACAACGAGTGACACTGCCGAGATCGAGCGGTGTTACGAGTTTGGCTGCAATGTTTATCTGACGAAACCGATCGACCACGAGAGCTTTACAGACGCCATTCGACAAATCGGACTTTTCTTTTCCGTCATCCAGGTAACGCGAACCGCAACATGACAGAATCCCTTGGTCCTACCCTCCTCTACATCGATGATGATGTGACTCTCGGAAAACTCGTCGAACGCGGGTTGAAGCGGCAAGGCTTTCAGGTCGAACTTGCAAGCGACGGCGAAACCGGGATCGAGCGTATCAAACTCGGCGGCATCGATGTCGTGGCGCTCGATCAATATATGCCGGGGCTGGACGGCCTGGAAACGCTCGACCAGATTTCAGGCGCTGCCCGAGGCGCCGCCCGTGGTGTTCGTATCAGCCGCGCAGGACAGTCTGATCGCGGTCACAGCGCTGAAAGCTGGCGCCGCTGACTACCTCGCCAAGGACGCCACCGGCGATTTCATTCCACTGCTCCAGGTCGCAGCCGAAACCGCCATTCAGCAGACCTTGATCCGCAAGGCGCGTGACGAAGCTGAAGCCGAAATTCACGCCTCGCGAGACCGTTACGCCGCGCTTGCTGCCGAGCGCGAAGTGCTGCTGCGCGAGGTCAACCACCGCGTTGGCAACAGCTTGCAGATCATTGCGTCCCTGCTGCACCTGCAGGCGAATACGACCAGCGAGGACGGCGTGAAGGCTGCACTGGTGAACGCCGCTGGCCGTGTTGCCGCTGTCGCGCAGGTGCACCGCCGCCTTTACACCTCGCACAACGTCAATACGATCATGCTTAACCAGTATCTCGAGGCGTTGCTCGAAGACCTGCGACGCTCGGCCGAAGGTAATCGCATGTCTCGCCTGACGCTTCGGGCGCAGCCCGTGCAAATCGACCCGGATCGCACCGTCGCCATTGGCGTCATCGTCAACGAACTGGTGATGAATGCGGTGAAATATGCCTATCCGGACGGCGCCGGGCCGATCTATGTTGAACTCGGCGCCGATGGCGACGATCTCACCCTTACGATCACTGACGATGGCGTCGGTTTGAACGTAAAGGAAAACCCTCAATCCACCGGAATGGGGCAGAAAATCGTAAGCGCGATGGCGACAAAGCTCGACGCGACAATCATGCGTGATCCGACTCATTGCGGAACGCGAATCACGCTCGCTTTCAGGCGCGTGAACAAGGCAGAAGAGGCCGTCCCGGCGAACAGCGACTGAGCCTCGCTGCGCGTGGTTCGATAAAATCTTGAAGGCGGCGGTCATCAGATCGTCGCGCCCTCGCATTTGCTTTGCTATACTTCCGGCATGACATCGGACGACGACACCTTCGCTGACATCACCCCGGAAGTTCTCTTGCGGGCCTATGCCTGCGGCATATTCCCGATGTCGGAGAGCGCCGACGATCCGTCGATATTCTGGGTCGAACCGGAACACCGCGGTATTATTCCGCTGCATGATTTCAAGATCAACAAGCGGCTGGCGCGAACCGTACGGTCCGACGAATTTTCCGTGCGTGTTGATACTGCATTTGAAGCCGTGATCGAGAGCTGCGCCCAACCGCAAGAGGGCCGCGAAGACACCTGGATCAATCATCGCATCCGCGACCTCTACATCGCGCTTCATGAACTCGGTCACGCCCATTCCGTCGAGGCATGGCGCGATGGCCAACTCGTCGGCGGGCTCTACGGCGTCAGCCTGGGCCGCGCTTTCTTTGGCGAGAGCATGTTTCACCGGGCGCGCGATGCCTCGAAAGTCGCCCTCGTGCATCTCGTCGCGCGTCTGTTGACCGGTGATTACATGCTGCTCGACACGCAATATGTGACGGATCACCTGCGCACGTTCGGCGCTGTCGAAGTGACGCGCCGACGCTATCAGTCCCTGCTCAATGCAGCGCTGACCAACTATGCCGATTTCGACGCCTTGACCCCGCATCAGCTGGGCCAGGGCGCGCAAGTCCTTGAGATCATCAGCCGCGCGTGATCTCAGCGCTGCTCGCCGATCAGCGCTCCGCCTCAGATTAGCGGAACGCCGGCAGTTGACCGGGCGGTGGTGGCGGCGGATTCGATGGGCGCGACTGCTTTGTCGGGCGCTTCTGCGCTGGTGTCGGAGCGGGTCGTGGCGCTTCGGTCTGCGAAGCAGCCACCGTCGCATCCGGCTCCTTACAATCCGTCAGCCAGATATCGTAGATCGGATGCTCGACGCCGTGCAGACCAGGGCTTGCTGCGAACATCCAGCCCGAGAAGATCCGCTTCACTTCACCCTGGAGGGTGATCTCGTCGACCTCGACAAACGCATCCGTATTGGCTGCTTCCGTTGCCGGTCGCGTGTAGCACGCGCTGGTCTTGACGCGCAGCGCGCCAAACTGGACGGTCTCGCCGAGATCAACGTCGAACTTGATGATCCGCCCGGTGATCTTGTCCAGACCTGAGAAAACTGCCTTCTTGTTCACGATCTTCTGCGCCGGCAATTCGGTCACGACCTCGTCGCCGGGCTGCAGGGTCGCTGGCGCCGGCGGAGCGACCTTCGGCGTCACAGCGTCACCGGCTGGTGGCGTGGCCGCGATGTTGGGCTGAGCGCCCGCTGGCGGCTGTACAGCCTGATTGCGCGGCGTGACAGTGGCGCCTGGCGGCGGCGCGAGTGGTTGCGATTGCACCGCGCCGGGCGGCGGAACGCCCTGCCCGGGAGGCGGACGAAGCGGCGTCGGCAGCAAGCGACCCTGCGGCAACTCGGGCACTTCCTCGTCGTCTTCATAAATCGGCGGCGGCGGCGGCGGTGCGCCTCGCGGCACATAGCCAGGCGGGCGCGGCGGACCTTCGCCAAACAGATTGCCGAACTGGGCGTGGGACGGCCCGCCAAGCGCGATCAACATCGCAGCTGTCAGCGCAACACATCCGGAAAGCTTCGATTTTTTCAACATCTCGGTGCGGCTTCAATCGTCGAATCGGGCTTGCGACATCTTACCGATAACCGCCGCTCGCAGATGCATCGGTTAACACGTCGGATGACATGGCGAAAGAGCATGGACTGTTTGGCCTCTGCTGGGACTGGTCACGCACCAAAGGCCGTGGAATACTTCATTCATTAAAAAGCACATCTCGCGACGTCTCCCGCGACGATGAAACACAACGCCGGAATACCGGCTAAATCATGGAGGATACCCCGCACATGGCAGACAAAATCCGCCTGGACGGCAAGGTTGCGCTCGTCACTGGGGCGGCAGGC
This sequence comes from uncultured Alphaproteobacteria bacterium, assembly GCA_963717905.1. GTDB lineage: Bacteria > Pseudomonadota > Alphaproteobacteria > Rhizobiales > Xanthobacteraceae > Tardiphaga. The sequence continues at coordinate 15,625 of CAVQXM010000003.1, read as the reverse complement.
ATGATCGGCGTCGAGACCATGCGACTGCTGGCGCTGCGCGGTGCCCGAATCGTCGCCGTTGATCGCGACGCCGCAGGCGCTTGCCAAGGCGATCGCGACGCTCGATCCCGGCGCTGAGGCGATCGCCATCACCGCCGACGTTACCTCCGAAACCGATGTCGCCGAATATGTCGCCACCGCCATGCGGCAGCATGGCGCTATCGACATATTTTTCAACAACGCCGGTATCGAGGGGCCGGTCGGCCCCATCGTCAAAACATCATTGGACGACTTTCGCCGCGTCTTCGACGTCAACGTCAATGGCGTGTTCCTCGGCATGAAGCATGTCCTGCCCGTGATGCTGAACCAGAACCGCGGCAGCATCATCAACACGGCCTCTGTGGCCGGCCTCTATGGCGCGGCCGGCGTCGCCCCCTATAGCGCCAGCAAGCATGCCGTGATTGGCCTGACGAAGAGCGTGGCGCAGGAATGCGCCGGCACGAAGGTCCGCGTGAATTGCGTCTGTCCAGGCCTGATTGACAGCCGGATGTTCAGCGCCATCGTCGATGGTCGCAGCCCCGGCATGGCCGCAAATGACGAACGCATCCTTGCCCGCATCCCTGCCGGCCGGCTGGGCATCGCCGCCGAAGTCGCCCCGATCGTCGCCTTCCTGGCCTCTGACGACGCCGCCTATGTCACTGGCTCGCATTACACCGTCGATGGCGGCCGCACGGCCGGCTGACCGCCCAACAATCAAAAAAAGGAAATCCAAGATGACTGTCGTTCTCGATCCGGATGCGGCCGCCGTTCTGAAATTCGTCCGTGACGCTGGCCGCCCGGCGTATGAAACGCTGACCGCAGATGAAGCACGCGCCTACTATCTTGCTGCCCGCGAAACGGCCCATCCCGTACCGCCTGCGATAGCTTCGGCGGTGGACACCACCATCCCCGGCCCGGCTGGCGCTATCCCGGTGCGCATCTACACGCCACTGACGCCCCGCAGCGCAAATGGCGTCACGCCCTGCCTGATTTTCTTCCATGGCGGCGGCTGGGTGATCGGCGACCTCGATTCACATGATGTGGTTTGCCGCACGCTTGCCGCCGAGGCAGAACTGATTGTGATATCGGTTCACTACCGGCTTGCGCCCGAGCACAAGTTTCCTGCGGCCTATGACGACAGCATCGCAGCGACGCAGTGGATCGCCGCCAATGCCGCCAAGCTCAAGATCGACGCCAGCAAGATTATCGTCGGCGGCGACAGTGCTGGCGGCAATCTCGCCGCCGGTGTCACCTTCCATGCGCGCGAACACGGCTTGAAGCTTGCGGGTCAGCTTCTGATCTATCCCGCAACTGACTTCCGGATGTCTCACCCTTCGCATTCTGAACCGGAGACCGATTGTCTCCTCACCCATTCGGTGATGCATTGGTTCTGCGATCATTATCTGAATGGCCCGGGCGATATCGACGACATCAGGGCATCGCCGGCGCGCGCGGCCAGTCTGAAGGACCTGCCGCCTGCCTATGTGATGACTGCTGGCGCCGACCCGCTACGCGACGAAGGCAATGAATATGCGACGCGGCTCAAGGCGGATGGCGTGGACGTCACCTTCGCGCATCATCCGGGGCAATTCCACGGCTTCATCACCATGGGCAAGCTGCTGACGAAAGCCAATGCTGCCCTGACGGACATGGCTGACTGGCTGAAGGCGCGATAGCCGACGATCCGCTCAACGAAAAGCCGCGCGGCGAATATCGCGCGCGCGGCTGAAGGCTCAATCGTCTAAGCGAAACTTACTGACCCGGGGTCCAGGCCTGATAGTCGCCGGTCACCTTTGGCCGTTGACCGCCCGACAGTGTCGAGCCGGACGGACGATACGCAGCCGGCGTGCCCGTCAGATTTGGCTGATGCGGCTTTTCCCACTCGCGCGGCGTATAGGCCTCCAGCGTCGGCGGCACGTCGACCGTGTGATGCATCCAGCCGTGCCACGAGGGCGGGATCCGCGACGCCTCGGCATAACCGTTGTAGATCACCCATCGACGCTCAAAGCCGAGCGTGGGATCGATTTTCCCACCCTTGGTGCGATAGTAGCGGTTGCCGCTTTCATCGGTGCCAACCAGTTCGCCAAAGCGCGACGTCCAGAGTTGCGTGCCGTAGGTTTGGCCGTTCCACCAGGTGAAGATTTTCAGCAAGATCTGTTTCATAGGCGATGCCGGTTCGAGAACATGGCGTCTAGATGCCACCTGAAATGCGGATTGTCCAGTTGCGCGCGGGTCGTGGCGATCCCGCTCGCCGGACGCCTTGCCGAAAAGATCAAAATACCGCTGGACGGTTTTCGATTCCACTGGTGAGGAACCGGCGCCGTCCCGGCGTGTTCTTAATATGTAAAAAGGAGATCACGCCATGAAAATGGGATTGTTAGGCACAGCCGCTGCGGTGCTCGTGGTTACTCTGACGTTTGATATTGGCGGTGCTCAGGCTCAGGGCCGCGGCGGCCACGGGTTTGGCGGCCACGGATTCGGTGGGCACGGTTTTGGCGGCCGAGGCTTCGGCGGCCCACGGATGGGCGGAGGTGCTTTCGTCGGTGGCCGCCAATTCGTCGGCGGTCGCCATTTCGGTGGACCAGGACGGTATTATGGCCGCCATTATGGCGGGTTCGGTGCTGGCCTGGCGGCAGGCGCGCTGCTTGGAGGCATCGGAGGCTACGGTTGGGGCGGCGGCTACTATCCCGGCTATGGCGGCTACTACTCCGACTACTACGACATAGCGCCTTACGACGATGGCGTAGTGACCATCGTGTCGCCCGACCGCGACGTGGCATACTGTATACGGACGTTCAAATCGTACAACCGACGTACCGGAACGTATCTGGGCTATGATGGCAACAGGCACGCCTGCCCCTAGCTCGCCATTAAATTGCTGTGCTTGATCAGCACAAGTTGAAGTCGACCACTTCATTAAAGCGGTCCTGACGGCAAGGTACGGGTTCAATCGAGACCGACGCGTGGGCGCGCACCATCGCGTTGGTCGACGATCTTCGCCCAACCCCATCAGCCAGACTTCCAAATTGCTTTCCGTAGTTGCGCGAGGACCGAACGTACATGCTCAACGGCTCTGCGAATGACAGCAATTCCGCTGGCAGCGAAACCCTATTGCGGATTTTGTCCGAAAGCTCACAAGAGGCCGGGCATCTTGTCCGGATGACGACCCGCTCGACCTCTCACCTCGATGACCCGTCCAATACGACACGCCTCGCCTCGCTCCGAGATTTCGAGGTGTTAGATAGCCCGCCAGAAGCAGCCTTCGACGACCTCGCAGATCTCGCCCGGCACATCTGCCACGCCCCTATCGCCATGATCAGCCTGATCGATCAGGATCGGCAATGGTTCAAATCGCAACGTGGCTGGCGTGGTGATACGGGCACGCCACTTTCTAGTTCCTTCTGCGTGCATGCGATCGAGAACGAACAGCTCATGCATGTCCCCGACGCGACGCTCGACGATCGTTTCAAGAATATCCCGTTCGTCACAGCTGCGCCCCACATCCGATTTTATGCCGGCGCTGTGTTGCGCACGCCAGACGGCAGTGCGCTCGGCACGATCTGCGTGCTCGACACCCGCCCCCGCACATTGAACCAGACTGAATGCGTCAGCCTGATCAAACTGTCACGCCAGGTCATGGCGCAGCTTGAACTGCGGCGCGCGCAGCTGCTGGCCGATGAGCTGCAGTCTCGCAGCCGGTTGTTCAAGGACGCAGCGGGCCACGACCTCAAGCAACCGTTGCAACTGATGGTCATGACGATCGACCGGATTCGCGACAAGCTCACGGACAGCAAGGATCGCGCCAAACTCGACTACGCGGTCAAAACTGGCATGTCGATGGCAAGCAGACTTGACATTCTAGCGAGAGAATCGACACGCTCCCTTGGGCTTGGCCTGCCGAAGCAGAGCGCGTTTCCGATTGCTCATCTGCTTGACCAGCTGGCGTCGCGTTGGCAAATCGCCGCGCAGCGCAAAGGCTTGCAGTTCAACATCGTGCCGAGTTCAGCCAATGTTGTCAGCGACCCGGTCCTGCTCGACAAGATCCTCGGCAACGTCATTCATAACGCTGTGAAGTTCACACCTCGTGGACGCATCCTGATCGGCTGCAAGCGCGAAAATGGCTATCTATGGGTCAACGTGATCGATACCGGTCCCGGCATCGCCAACGAACATCGGACGGAAGTTCTCAAGCCATTCTACAAGCTTGATCTCGACAGCCCGGGGCTGGGTCTGGGCCTGTCGACGGTGCGGCGGCTGGCGGGGCTTCTCGATCATCGGATCGACCTCAAGCCAGGCCCGACGGGCGGCCTCCATTTTTCAATTCGTCTCCCGGAAGCGATGTCCGCGTGATGCTGGCTGCGTCAGGCGCGCGTCGCCAGGGCTACGCCGCCCAGCGTGCACGCCAGGGCCGCGACCTGCGCCAGCCCTAACGGCTCGTGCAGCAGCGCAGCCGAACCAAGCACACCGATAACCGGGACCGCCATCGTCCCGATCGCTGCGACCGATGCGGGCAACAGCTTCAGCGCTGCAAACCAGCAGACATAGGCCACGCAAAACTGAACAAAGATCATATAGGCCATCACTGACCAGCCGACCCAACTCAGGCTACTGAAACTGGGATGCTCGACCACCAACCCGATCAGACCAACCGGCAGGCATCCAATCCCGATCTGCCAGGCAGAATTAGTGAACAGCGGCAAAGTCAGAGGCCTCAACTTTGCCAGCACCGTGCCAAGCGCGAAGCCGACCGAGCCGATCAACACCATGGCGATGCCCGGCCATTTCTCCGCGCTATCCTTGAATCCGGCGCCGCCCATCAGCATGACGATGCCACCGAAGGCGAGAAACATCGCGATGATCCGCCTGACCGACATTTGCTCGCCGAGGATGAGCCAGGCTAGCAGGGCCGCCCAGACCGGCATGGTGTAAGCGATCACCGCAGCCTCGCTGGCCGGCAGCCAGAGCAGCGCCAGTCCCATCAGCGCCATCCAGCCGGCGACATTGAGCAGCGCGAGCAGCACCAGCCAGGCCCGTTGGCCCGGCGGCACGTACAGGCTTTCGCCGCGCATCCGGGCGATGCCGGCGAGCATCAGGCCGCCGATCACGCCAGAGAGCCCGCGCGCGCTCAATGGTGGCCATTCGGTGAGCAAATGTTTCATGGCTGGCCAATTCAAGCCCCAGCCAATCGATGTGACCGCAAGACAGAGAAGTCCGAGCGTTGCGATTCTCGGAGTGGAGGAAGCCTGCGTCATACGCCGGAGCCAATCTTTTCTTGGTATTATTATGCCGCCGAACCGCAACCTCAGCGAGCCAGATGGGGGCCGCGAATCTTGCTCCTCACTGCGTCAGCAGACCGGCCAGCAATCAAGCCCTTTGCGATAAAATATTCCTGTCCTGTGGACCAAGTGCGAGGACGGGGGATGACTCCCGTGACGACCGTTTTGTGACTGTCGAATTTCTGTGGAGTCCCCGATACTTGGCTGGCGAGGCTGGAGCCGCGACGCTAAATTGGTCGCCTCTCCACCATATTTAGTGGCTTGGTAAGGAACCTGCACTAATCCTTGACGACAAGAGGGTCGATGTCTACGTTGAGTTCTTGTTCGGCGGGGTGCGTGTATTCTCCTCTCGAATATCCCTTCGGAGACAAAGATCGCCATCTCGTCAGCCTGGAAACGGCTTGCGGGAGCCGGCTGATCTGTCCTTCGAACACGCAGCGTCCGAAGCGTTCCGGAAACGGTTTTTGGAGAGGCGAGTTGCCTCTCAGCCGCCAGAAACGCCGCAGAACGATGCACCAGAAATCTGAACCGGCACGCGTCGCAGGGCGTCGCGCCGGATCCCTAAACACCGGGTCATATGCGTCACGACTGACGCATCATGACGAACTGATAGACCATTGAAATTCACCGGAACCGACCGCGGAACCGGTACAAACGGGGCACCTCCATGCAATTCCAGCGACGCTACACCACCGATGGTCAGTCACCCTACGCAGGGATTGAGTTTAGACTCACGACATCCGAGATCCGTAATCCCGACGGCTCGGTGGTGTTCCGTCTTGAGAACGTCGAGGTTCCCGACACCTGGTCGCAGGTCGCCTCGGACGTGCTGGCGCAGAAGTATTTCCGCAAGGCCGGCGTCGCCGCGCGCCTGAAGAAGATCGAGGAAGAGACGGTCCCGTCGTGGCTGTGGCGCTCTGCGCCCGACATCGAGGCTCTCGCATCCCTGCCCCAGGCCGAGCGTTACGTCAGCGAACATTCGTCCAAGCAGGTGTTTGATCGCCTCGCCGGCTGCTGGACCTATTGGGGCTGGAAGGGTGGCTATTTCACCACCGAGGACGACGCCCGCGCCTTCTTCGATGAGCTGCGCTTCATGCTCGCCAAGCAGATGGTCGCGCCGAACTCGCCGCAGTGGTTCAACACCGGCCTGCACTGGGCTTACGGCGTCGATGGCCCCGGCCAGGGCCACTATTACGTCGACTGGAAGACCGGCAAGCTGACCAAGTCGAAGTCGGCCTATGAGCACCCGCAGCCGCACGCCTGCTTCATCCAGGGCGTTGACGACGACCTCGTCAACGATGGCGGCATCATGGACCTGTGGGTGCGCGAAGCCCGCCTGTTCAAATACGGCTCCGGCACCGGCTCGAACTTCTCGCGGCTGCGCGGTGAAGGCGAGAAGCTGTCGGGCGGCGGCCGCTCGAGCGGCCTGATGAGCTTCCTCAAGATCGGCGACCGTGCCGCCGGCGCGATCAAGTCGGGCGGCACCACGCGCCGCGCCGCCAAGATGGTGGTGGTCGATGCCGATCACCCGGATATCGAGACCTACATCGACTGGAAGGTGAAGGAAGAGCAGAAGGTCGCTGCCCTCGTCACCGGCTCGCGCATCAACCAGAAGCACCTCAAGGCCGTGCTGAAGGCCTGCGTAAATTGCGAGGGTTCGGGCGACGATTGCTTCGATCCGGAGAAGAACCCCGCCCTGCGCCGCGAGATCAAGCTCGCGCGCCGCGCACTTGTGGCTGACAACGTCATCAAGCGCGTGATCCAGTTCGCACGTCAGGGCTACAAGGATCTCGACTTCGACGTGTTCGACACCGATTGGGATTCCGAAGCCTATCTCACCGTCTCGGGCCAGAACTCCAACAACTCGGTTTCGTTGAAGGACGGCTTCCTGCGCGCCGTTGAGAACGACAGCGACTGGAATCTGATCGGCCGCATCGACGGCAAGGTGATGAAGACGCTGAAGGCCCGCGACCTGTGGGAAAAGATCAGCTACGCCGCATGGGCGTCGGCTGACCCCGGCCTGCACTTCAACACCACGATGAACGACTGGCACACCTGCAAGGCGTCCGGCGAGATCCGCGCATCGAACCCGTGCTCGGAATATATGTTCCTCGATGACACGGCGTGTAACCTCGCCTCGGCGAACCTGCTGACCTTCTACGATATCGAGACCCAGCGCTTCGACGTTGAAGCCTATGAGCACCTGTGCCGGATCTGGACCGTGGTGCTCGAAATCTCGGTGATGATGGCGCAGTTCCCGTCGAAGCAGATCGCCGAACTGTCGTATGAATTCCGCACGCTCGGGCTCGGCTTCGCCAATATCGGCGGCCTGCTGATGACCATGGGCCTGTCCTATGACTCCAAGGAAGGCCGGGCGCTCTGCGGCGCGCTGTCCGCGATCATGACCGGCACCAGCTATGCGACCTCGGCCGAAATGGCCAAGGAGCTTGGCCCCTTCCCCGGCTACAAGAAGAACGCCGACCACATGCTGCGGGTGATCCGCAATCACCGCCGCGCTGCCCAGGGCATCCACGACGGCTATGAAGGCCTGTCGGTCGCGCCGGTCGCCCTCGATCACAAGAGCTGCCCGCAGCCGGACCTGATCGACCGCGCCAAGGCCACCTGGGACGCCGCGCTCGCGCTCGGCGAAGCGCACGGCTATCGCAACGCCCAGACCACGGTGATCGCGCCGACCGGCACGATCGGCCTCGTGATGGACTGCGACACCACGGGCATTGAGCCGGACTTCGCGCTGGTGAAATTCAAGAAGCTCGCCGGTGGCGGCTACTGGAAGATCATCAACCGCGCCGTGCCTGCCGCGCTGCGCGTGCTCGGCTACAGCGAGGCGCATATCGCCGAGATCGAGGCCTATGCTGTCGGCCATGGCTCGCTGAGCAATGCGCCGGCGATCAACACCTCGACGCTGAAGGCCAAGGGCTTCACCGACGAGGCGCTGGCCAAGGTCGAAGCGGCCCTGCCGACCGCCTTCGACATCAAGTTCGCCTTCAACAAGTGGACCTTCGGCGAGGACTTCCTGCGCGACACGCTGAAGATCAGCGCTGAGGACATCGCCGCACCGGGCTTCGACCTGCTCGCCGCGGTCGGTTTCAACAAGCGCGAGATCGAAGCCGCCAACGTGCACATCTGCGGCGCGATGACCGTCGAAGGCGCACCGCACCTGAAGGCCGAGCACTACAACGTGTTCGACTGCGCCAATCCCTGCGGCAAGGTCGGCAAGCGCTATCTCTCGGTCGAGAGCCACATCCGCATGATGGCGGCGGCGCAGCCGTTCATCTCGGGTGCGATCTCCAAGACCATCAACATGCCGAACGACGCCACGGTGGAGGACTGCAAGTCCGCCTACATGCTGTCGTGGAAGCTGGCGCTGAAGGCCAACGCGCTGTACCGCGACGGCTCGAAGCTGTCGCAGCCGCTCAACTCGCAGCTGATCGCCGACGACGATGAGGACGAGGACGCCATCGAGGCGTTCTACGACAAGCCGATGGCGGCGCGGAACACCCAGATTTCCGAGAAGATCGTCGAGAAGCTGGTCGAGCGCATCGTCGTGATGCGCGAGCGCGAGAAGATGCCGGATCGCCGCAAGGGCTACACCCAGAAGGCGGTTGTCGGCGGCCACAAGGTCTATGTCCGCACCGGCGAATATGACGACGGCCGCCTCGGCGAGATCTTCATCGACATGCACAAGGAAGGCGCGGCGCTGCGCTCCTTCATCAACAACTTCGCCATCGCGGTCTCGCTCGGCCTGCAGTACGGCGTGCCGCTCGAGGAATATGTCGACGCCTTCACCTTCACCCGCTTCGAGCCCGCTGGCCCGGTGCAGGGCAACGACAGCATCAAGTTCGCGACCTCGATCCTCGACTACGTGTTCCGCGAACTGGCCGTGAGCTACATGGGCCGCTTCGACCTCGGCCATGTCGATCCGACCGAGTGCAGGCTTTGACGCACTCGGCAAGGGCGTCGAGGAAGGCAAGCAGCCCGCCGCGACGAAGTATGTCTCGAAGGGCCTGACGCGCTCGCGCACCGACAACCTCGTTGTCGTGCGCAGCCCGGATGCGGCCAGCGCCCCGCACGACACCACCGCGCCGCGCAGCAGCGCCGCAAGCGCGGCCAGTGTCGCGACAGGCAATGTCACGCAGATGGCCTCGGGCGGCGCAGCGGCAACGGCCCTCAAGACCGTCGAGCCGGAACGCGCGCCCTCGCCGACTGACAAGCTCGACACCTGGGGCAAGGCCGGCAGCGCCGCCGCTGCAACGCCGAGCAAGGCCGAACGCCGCGCGGAAGCCAAGGCCAAGGGCTATGAAGGCGACATGTGCGGCGAATGCAGCAACTTCACCCTCGTGCGCAACGGCACCTGCATGAAGTGCGACACGTGTGGAAGCACGACGGGGTGCTCGTAACGAACTAACAAAAAGGGCCGCTCGAAAGAGCGGCCTTTTCATTAGTGGAAATGAGAACACCGGACTTCTGTTCTTAAAGGCCATCAGCTGGTCGACGACTATGTCCGAATTCCCGATTAGGTTTGACCTGTGAACTACAATTTCCAAAATCTGTCGTTCGCCGATTTTGAGGACCTTGTTCGCGACTTGATCGGACAAGAAGAAGGTCTGCGGTTTGAAGCCTTCAGCGTTGGTCCCGATGGGGGCATAGACGGGCGTCACGCCAAAGCGGGCGCAGCCGTAATTTTGCAGGCTAAGCACTACGAGGGTTCGCCTTCGAGCAAGCTGATCGCCGCAATAAAGCACGAGAGATCTCGATTGATAGACTTGCGCCCGATCGTTATGTCCTTGCAACCTCCTGCAAATTGACTCCGGCCAGCAAGGACAGAATTGCCACGCTTATCGGCCCTAGCCTCAAATCCAAGTCTGACATTTTCGGACCAGAGGATCTCAACGGCCTGCTTCGGAAATATCCTGAGATCCTCAAAGCGCATATCAAGCTGTGGCTATCTGGTGCAGGCGTCCTCGACAGAGTGGTCCGATCCGCGGCGCATACTTACGCTGCGTTCACGCGCGAAGATATTGACCGGAAAGTCAGGGTCTACGCTTCAAACCCAAGCTTCCATCAATCGCTGGTGACCCTTGAAAAGCATCATCTTCTCATCATCTCAGGTCCTCCCGGCGTGGGCAAGACGACACTCGCGGAAATGCTCTGCTACACGTTTTTGGGTGAAGAGTGGGAGCTCGTCCCGATCCGCAGTCTGGAAGACGGCTTCGCCTCGATCACCGATAGCAAGAAGCAGATCTTCCTCTTCGACGACTTTTTAGGACGGGTCGCGCTTGATCGGCAGGCGCTAGCGCACAAAGACTTCGATCTGGCACGGTTCATGAGTTGCATACGACGATCGCAGAACGCACGCTTCATACTTACAACGCGAGGCTACATTTTTGAAGAGGCGCGTCGCGTCTCCGAGCACCTCGGCGACAGCCGCCTTGATGTCACGAAATACGTACTCGACGTCGGCGTCTACACCCGGCGCATCAAGGCTCGCATTCTCTACAATCATTTACTGGTTTCGGAGACGCCGCAAACGCACGTGCGGGCGCTGATCGACAGCAAAAGCTAGCGGCGATCATCGACCACCGCAATTACAATCCACGCGTTATCGAGGCGATGACGGACACGCTCAGGGTCGGCGACATCGATCCGCTCGAATACCCGGATGCATTTTTGAACACGCTTCAGAATCCCAGTGCAATTTGGGACACCGCGTTCCGTACCCACATTGATGATCGTTGCCGACATCTCTTGCTTTCGATGTTCTTCCTTTCCAGTACGGCGTTTTGATTTCTAAGTTGGAAGCTGCTTATGACTTGCTTCACGCTACAATGTGCGCCGCGTATGGCATGCCTCACGGGCCGAAGGATTTCGAGGAATCACTCCATATCCTTGAAGGAAGCTTCGTCGACATAATTAATCAACGCGTCTCGTTCGTTAACCCGTCGCTCAAGGACTATCTTTCGTCATATCTGCGGGATGTGGGCCTTCTCACCCTACGCTCCAACGGCGGCTACAATCGATTGGCTCTCAAAGCTTTGGGATTTCGTTCTGCTGGAACTAGCGAGCCTGACCAAGCTAAGATTGTCCGCGACTGCATTGCGCTACCGAAGACCAGCCGCAGCCTAAACGACGAACGCAAATGAGAGCTCACCTTCACAATGATTCTGCCAACTCCGTGCGGCTGCGCATCCAACGGACTGGTGGCAGATCACCGACGACATCCGGTTCGCAGACAGCATCATGAACATCACGCGCAATCCTCAGCAGGGCTTCAGCTCGTGGTCGGACGGCGAGACGTTGATCGGTTTCTTCACTCGTCTTCGTGACGCGTGACTATCGGATCGCCCCTTTATTTATGAAGTTGAAGTCGTCTACAACTCATTGAGGAGGCTCTAGCTGATACGATCCGGTGGAGCTCGAGCGACGGTCTTGCATCTTTTGTCGATGCAGCCGACGCTGCGAGTGACCATTTGCCGGGGAGCATTTCGAAGGCTGCTGCAAACGGCCTATCTGATGACGTTCGATGAGAATGCCGAACGCATCCGGTACGAAGAAAGCGAGTTTTCGCTCAGCGATCGGATCGACGCCTTGACGAAGTTCGCTCCGCTCTACGGGGTGCCTGAAAGTGTTTTGAGTACCGCCGTCTCTCAAATCCAAAACCGCATGAGCGAAATCGAGGAAAAGAAGCAATCCCGCTTCATCGCCGAGCTTCACGCCTTCGACCTGGCAAGAGCCCGACAAGTTTGACAACGACGCGTTGATGAACTTGTTCACTCCGCTTCTTAGCCAACTGAGTGCGCCTACCAATTCCCGCCCCAATCAACTTGCGCTAATAGCGCACCACGGGTAGCCCACCACGAACCCCATGCCTAACCACCCGGCAGTGATTGGTATCGCAAGCGCTCAACCCATCCGACACCCCAACCCACTCGCTCCCCTCACCTGCAAACAACAAAGGCCCTGCCGTCGCCAGCAGGGCCTTTGTCATTTCTCCGTGTCGCGACGTCGCCAGTCGCTGATCTCGAACCTGCCTGACAGATTGCAGCGTGGCAAATTAACCGCCAACCACCGCATCCCCACGGCATTCTTCACCTCGCCCACCAATCATCCGGATACCCCCAGCCGCACCCGAATGCGGCTAACAGAAAGCCCGCTGGAAACGGCGGGCTTTCTACTTCGCTATCCGAAGCGAATGCGCTCCCTCAGCAGGATATCTTGCTAGTGCGACCACGGGGGCAGTAGCTAAGCAAAATTGCGCAGCTTGACCAACGGGCTGCCCTCCCGAGCCGATGCCTGTACTTGGCGGAAGCGGACGTGCGGCCCCCAAGAGGGAAGTCCGGGTTTGAACCCCATTGCGGAAACGGCTTTGCGTCCGCGATTACCGGCCGTGGCCGCCTTGCCCCGGTTTCACTAAAGTCGTCTGCGAAGCCACGATGGGCAAAACTCTCCCGCCGGGAAACTTGAGACGCAACTTTGAGGTTGACTGTTGATTTAATTTAGCATTTAATTCGATTTAATTTAATGAATTAAAACCCATTTAACGGAAGTGTCGCTATGATTCTCAACTCAGGCAATCGCCTTCCACCCATCAGCCCTTCGCGCCGTCATTTTATGGGTATCGCTGCCGCTGGTGCGGCAAGATTATCAGCACTCGCCATTACCCTTCACGCCGGCAACGCCATCGCATCCAATGATCAAGGGCAAAATAAGGATAACGGCAACCACTACGGCCAATTCAATGGTGGCAATGGCACTAACTGTTTTTGCGCTGGCACGCTGATTCAGACACCACATGGTGAAGTGGCCGTCGAGGCGTTAGGCGTAGGTCACACAGTGATGACGACCAACGGTGCATTGCCGGTCAAATGGGTAGGCCGAAAGACCCATCGGAAGAATGCGCAGGCGGCATGGCACCCAAGCGTCTTACCGGTCAAAGTGTCACGCTTCGCGATTGACGATCAAACACCGCAACGCGACCTGTACCTGTCACAGAAGCACTGTCTTTTCATCGATGGGGTTCTGATCCCCGTTAAGCATCTCGTTAATGGACGCTCAATCACGCTGATCAATCCCACTGTCGAGACCATCGAGTATTTCTGCGTCGAGCTGGATACCCATCAAGTCATCTTCGCAGAAGGCACGGTAGTCGAAACGTTTTGGTACCCCGGCGGTCAGATTCCTTGGGATAATCTCGAAGAATATCAGGCCATCTACGGTAGCGAACATGAGCTGATACCCCCGTTCGCGCCTATTTGCCGCTACAGTGGCGGCCGTGCCGAAGTGCGTGCCCTGCTGCGATTGGGGGCCTCAAAGTTCATTGACGTGCGTGATCCGATCCAGATTGCTTATGGCCGGATCGCAGCCCGGGCAGTGTCGATGGCCGCCTGAAAGGGCCCACGGCATTTGATTACGGTGGATTGGAAGTCTCCCGAGGCGCCCTGCGGCCCGTTCGCTATCTTTTGCGTGGCCTGAGAAGTGACGTGGAGACTTACTGCCGGCAAGCAGCAAGCAGTGAACCTCCGACTTCTGCTACTGGGCACATAGTTGCCCTCAACCTGTGCGACGGCACGCCCGCAGTTGGTGAAAGCCGACAGCAATTGTTAAGGCCTGGCTAGTGCGTCCATTCCCGCAGACTTCCGTGTCCATAAATCAGCGTCTCGCGTGTCCATGGACGTTTAAACCGGGAAGCACCGCTGCGGCGCAGCTGGTCGACGTGGTGTTCCAACGTTAGTTAGCGACATGCGCGCCGAAAAATGCTCGGGACCGCATCGCTGCGCCTATCCGAGATCATGTCCATAGCCACGCATTGCTCTGATTTCGGATATCAGATCAGGGAACCGGTTTATGCCCTTTGCCAGATCCGCAAGTTGATCGACGCCAAGAGTGTCGAGAATGCGCGTCATCGATTCATCGGACAGATGCAACGCTTCCAAGTTGTGTTTATCACCGAGTGGTAGGCTTCCGCCGCTCCGCGCTCAACCCATCCTACATCTGTCGCTCACAGATCCGCGCCAAATAATTCACCTACGGCACCATCACCGTCGCTCGCCGAAATCTCCGGCAACATCCGCCGCGTCGCCACCCCAATCCGCAGGCAAAACACCCTGCCGCACCATGCGGTGAAACGACGAATAGGGCCACGCGCTGATACGCGCGACGTGGCCATGTTTGACCGGGTTGAAATGGATATAGTCTACATGACGCGCAAAATCGTCGTCGTTGCGCAGCGATGTTCCCAATAGCGCCGCTGCCAGATGCCACGCTCACGCTTGCCGGCGCGGCTGGCCGTGTTCGGCCTCGCGCCGATCCCGCTGATGTTCGAACTCGGCCGGCTGATCTTCGACATCGCGACCGCCGACGTCCGGCAGCTCCTGCGCGATCCCAAGGGCTGGAAGTGGGACGCGACGTCGGCGCCCGTCCGGTACGAACCGCATCGACTGGAGCGACCGGCGGTACGTCGCGCTGAATTTCGAGATCAGCGCGCCCGTCGTGGACGAGCGCGTCGCCAAGGTGCTCGGGCGGACGTCTCGATCTGGTCGATTTCCGCGACCGGTGCGCACAACGACATCGTGCGCCGTCCGGAGGACGTTGCCGCCTTCGCCAAGCTCTTCCGCAAGACTCTCGACGACATCAAGCTCGCTCATGGCGAGGACGAGATCGTGAACGTGTTCCCTGCCGTCCCCGTTTCGATCGCCGTCGAGGCGGGCCGATCCTGTCAGCCGAAGGCACACCCGTCCCTCAACATCTACGACCAGAACTGGAAGCTGGACGGCTTAACGTTCGCGGATCGGCTCGAGCACGCCCGCTAAACCATGGAGACTGATGTGCCGTTTTGCCGAAATTGAGTCTGGTTCAGCCCATTCTGAGCCTGGTTCTCAGACCTTGAGTCCCGCAAGGCCCGCGTCAAAATTGTCCACTTAGTTTCCAGATACTCCACGATGTTAAACGCGAGACCCGCCATCGACCGTCACGACCGACGCCGCGGGTTTCCTTGCGCTCAACCGAAACAAGCGCAGCGTCGCGCTCGACCTCAAATCGCCGGAAGATTGCCTTTGCCCGCAGCGCATTCTCGATCTTCCATCTCCGACCGACAGCGGAGAGGCACTCTATTGGTGAGAGAGGTGTCAGCAGCGGCTCCTGAGCGAGACGAGCCATGCAGTCTCGCCTTCTTCCGAACCGGAGGCCAGCCGGGCGCCGCGCTTTATTCCCAAGAGCTTCCCAATGCCCGAGAACAACGGTCCCGACGATATGGGTGACTCAACCGTGGGCACGATTGGACAAAAAATATCGTGCCGATGATGGCCCGTTCGATC
>CAVQXM010000002.1:0-743255 GCA_963717905.1 uncultured Alphaproteobacteria bacterium | reverse complement strand
CTGACTTGGTCGCGCTACCGCTGAAATTACCCAGCGCGACGAGATCCATTCCGCGCAGCACCGCGCCGATCATCGGCACGCCGACCTGCAGGATCTCGGTCTCCCCTGCCTGTAGCGCATTCAACGCATCGACGCCTGTCGCATAAGGACGCGCAATAGTGACATCGAGTCCCTGTTTCTCGAAGTAGCCACGCTCCAGCGCAACCGGGATGGCGAGCATGTCGATGGCGCTCACCATGCCGACATTCAATTTCGTCAGAGTTGCGATTTTGCAGGGACACAACCCAGCACACGCGCAGTCAAAGCCCAGTAATATGCGTTTCACAATCAATCCTCCTCCTTTAATGGCCCCACGCTCGTGACCCAGTAAGGCCGGGCAACCGCGTTGAGGTCCGTTCGTTTCACACCCCTTAGTCCGATGGAATGATCGTCGGCTCCGGCGATCCGTCCATACTTCTGGAACGCCAGAACGTGAAAACGTTCCGGCGTAAACGGCAGTACCGATCTGAATGTTGACCTTGTCAGACGTGCCGGCGAGTGCAGCGGAGATCTTGCCGGCGCCGCGATCGTCAGCCACGCTGAAACGCAAGCCACGTCCAATCACGGCGAGCACGAACATCGCCCGCGTGTCGAACGGATAACGTCGCGGACGATGCTCATGCAGCGCGCACCATCTGCAGCACCTGCGCGGACAGACGCTTGAAGTGATCGTCCTCGATCAATTCATCCCAGACGCGTGGGCGCGGCAGATCGACCTTGATCTGGTCGCAGCACGCGGCCCTTTGACAGCACGACGACGCGGTTGGCGAGGAACACCGCTTCCGCGACATCGTGCGTGATGAAGAATCACCGTCGGTTTGCGCTCCTGCCAGATTCGCGTCAGCTCTTCCTGCAGCGTCATGCGCGTCTGCGCATCGACGCTGGCGAACGGCTCGTCCATCAGCAGGACGGCCGGATTATTGGCGAGTGCCCGGACGACGCCGACGCGCTGCTGCATGCCGCCCGACAGTTCATTGGGATAGCGATCGGCGGCATGCGATAGCCCGGCAAGTGCGAGATATTCCCGCGCAATGCGGTCGCGCTCGGCTTTCGGCACGCCCCGCATCTTTGGACCGAAGCCGACATTCTCCAGGACTGTCTTCCAGGGGAACAGCGCGAATGACTGAAAAACAACGCCGCGATCCGGGCCCGGTCCTTTGACGAGATTGCCGTCGATCAGAATTTCGCCGCCCGTATAGGGAATGAAGCCGGCGATCATGTTGAGGATCGTCGTCTTGCCGCAGCCGGAGGGACCGACGACGGAGACGAACTCGCCCTGCTCCACGTCGAGCGAGACGTCGTGGACGGCCGTGACCTGCGATCCCGCATAGGGATCGAAATAGGTCTTTGCGCAGATTGCTTCGACAGATGTTTTCATGACGTCACCAATCCCCACCGCTGGCCCGTCGCGCGTTCGATTGGCGCAAGGATCCAGGCATCGACGATGTACCAAAGCGTTCCGAGAACGATCATGCCGAGCAGGATCTCGACGGCGGAGCCGGCACGGCGCGCATCGAACATCATGAATCCGATACCGCTGGTGCCGACGATGATCTCCACCGCGATCAGCGCGCGCCAGCCGTAGCCGAGGCCATTGCGCAGGCCGGTGATGATGTTAGGCAGCGCGCCGGGCATGCGTCACTTCCCACAACACCCGTGTCGCGACGCGCCGAGACTGCGGCGCGGCGCGTGCCGAGATCGCGCTGAACCGACTGCACCCCGAGCACGGTGCTGAGCACGACGGGAAACAGCACCGTGTACACGATGACAAACGTCATAGTCGTCAGACCGAAGCCGAACCAGATCAGCAGGATCGGCAACCACGCAATGTCGCCGATGGCCTGAAAAAATAGCAGCACCGGCCAGCAGATGCGATGGGCGAAACGGTTGGTTCCGATCAGCAGGCCAAGCGGAATGCCGATGGCGACCCGATGGCGGCACCTGAATAGACGCATCAGGCTGTCCCTAGATAGTCCGGCAGAATGCCCTTGTAGGTAAGCGTGAAGAAAGACCTGCATCACGTCGACCGGACCGGGGAAGAAGACCCGCGGAAAGACGCCTGATTCGCGACGATGATCCAGAGTGCGACCACTGGCATAAACGGCACAATGGTGCAAGGACAGGCCAGCGATGGATAGCCTGATATAGCCGCTCCAGAATTTCAGAACTGCGAGTTCATGCGCGTCTCACCATGCCCCAGCGCTCAATGGTCGCGCGCTCCAGTGGAACAAGCAGCAGACGGTCGATGAGTAGCCACATGGCACCGATGACGATCATGCCGAGGACGATGACTTCGGTGCGGTAGAAGTCACGCGCAACGAACAGCATGTAGCCGAGGCCGACATTGGTTGCGATCATCTCGGCGGCGATCAGCCCGCGCCATGCGAAGCCGAGGCCGGTGCGAACGCCCGTGACAATGTTGGGCAATGCGCCCGGCAGCAGCACCTGCGTCAGCATAGCCCAGCGATCCGCGCCGAGCGACGCCGCCGCATTGCGGATCGCATGGGGGATGGTGGTGACGCCGAGCAGCGTGTTGTAGGCGACAACGAAGAACACCGCGTTGAAGATGACGAAGACGATCGCGCCGAAGCCGTAGCCGAACCACAACGTCGCGATCGGTATCCATGCGATGCCAGCAAGCACGGAGAAGAAGCGAAACAGCGGCGTCAGGAAGGCCGAGACGGCGGGGCTAACGCCCATGCGATGCCGAGCGGAACCGCTGTGGCCACGCCGATCAACGTGCCCAGACCACAACGCGCAGCATGCTTGCGCCGATGTGACGGATCAGGTGCCGTCACGGATGCTGTCCCATGCAGCTTCGGCGACCGATCCGACTGACGGAAAGATGCGTGGATTGACATTGAAGAGCGGAACAACGATAGCCCACAGAGCGACAAGCCCAGCAAGTGGCGCGACGAAAATGCCAGCGCCGGACAGTGTTCGCCAAGTCGTTCGAGTAGCCAGCTTTGTCGTTGACGTCTGATGCGATGCAACTAGCACGTCACCTCCCGAAACACCTTTGTTGGTGTCGTTATTGTCAGTCCGTTGAAGCGGACTCTCGTCGTTATTGTAGATCAGCTCAAATCGACCGTTGCGTGGCACGACGCCTCACAACCAACAATTCATGTGATAGCGTAACCGCCATCGATGACGAGAACGGTTCCTGTCACGAAGGATGCAACCGGCGAACAGAGATACAGCACGGCGCCAAGCAAGTCGGCGGGTTGGCCCCAGCGTCGCAACGGCGTGCGGTCAAGGATAGCTTTGCTGCGGTCTTCATTTGCACGCAATGCAGAGGTGAGTGGCGTAGCGATCCAGCCCGGCGCGATGGCGTTGACGCGAATGCCGTCCTTGGCATAGGCGATGGCGAGTGATTTCGTAAGTTGCGCGATCCCGCCCTTGCTGGCGGCGTAACCTGGGACGAGGCCGCCGCCAAAAAAAGACAGCATCGACGCGAGATTGACGTATCGTGCCGTTTGAGCGTTCAAGCAGCGGGCGCGCAGCGCTGCACATCCGCATGGTGCCGTTGAGGTTGATGTCGACGACCGACTCGAAAACCGTGGGGTCGAGTTCATCGCTGCGCCGTATCACACCCGCGCAATTGACGATGACATCAAGGTCTTGCTGCGCTTTAAGCAGGGCGTTGATGTCGGCGCTGTCCTGGACGTCCAGACGGTGCACCTTCGCCTTGCCCAGCTCAGGATCATCGGCTGCGGCCTTGACCTCGGCATCCGTGACGCCTGTAATCGTGACATCCGCGCCAGCCTGGAGAAAACCGCGCGCCAGACCCGCGCCAATGCCGGATGTTCCGCCCGTGATGAGCACCTTACGGCCCTGGTACCAGCGTGTCGCCCATTCGCCTGACTGGTCATGTGCTACTGACATCACCATCGTCCTCAGCGAACAAACTGATCGACGTAATCACTGCCCAGGCCGACAGATTCATAGTGCGCCCGGCACATATCGATCTTGGTGAAAACGTCCTCATAGCCAACGTGCTTGTTGTCGTCGTCGAGATAGACCATCGACCCTTGGATGTTGAAGAAGGTGATCATCTCCTCGGTGTCTTCTGGGACGACCAGAGTGTGGATCTCACCAGGCGGCTCGAACACGTAAGACCCAGTGGTCGCAACCCAGTCGTGCTCGCGATAGAACCACTTGCCCTTAAGGACGAAGCCATGGACCGGATTGGGATGTAGATGGCGCGACAGAACGCCGGATCGACGTACGCGCAGCAGGTTACACCACTGGCCCTGTCGCGTGTTCAGCATCAGCGGACGGAACCAGACATCCGGTGCCTGCGGCACCCAAACACGCTCATCCTCAGGGATCGCAACGATGGCGATTTCCGGAGAAGCGAGGATGTGTGTCGAGCCATTCATATCACGATACATGTCATTTCCTCTACTCCCGGACGCTTGCGGTCCGTTCAGTTGCGGATTATGCCCGCTTCGACAGTTTGAATTGTGTGTAGCCGAGCACGCGTTCCATCGCAGTCTGCGCGTCTTTGGCCTTGCCTTCTTCGATCGCGCGCGCGGCAGCAGCGTGATTGGGCAAGTTGTCATCGAACCAGCCGGGGCTCCCCACAGCTACGAAGAATACAGTGCTGAGAATGGTATCGATGGCGCTGCGAAATCCTTGCAGGACTGGGTTGTGCGTAGCGTCAAGGATCGCCAGATGGAAAGCCTTGTCGGCCTCGATGGCGCTAGCCTGGTCGTGAGATGTCTCCATCGCAGCGAGCGCGGCATTAATGCGTGTCAGATCCTGTTTGGTCGCGCGCTCGGCAGCGAGCGCAGCGGCTGCTGGTTCGATGATCAAGCGGACTTCCTGGATCGCCAGAAGAAGTTCACGGTCCGCCTCTTGATTGCCGACGACCCAGCTCAGCACGTCACGGTCCAGCAAGCTCCAATCGCGGCGAGGACGCACATGCGTACCAAAACGCGGACGGACACTAACTAGGCCTTTAGCTGCCAGAGTTTTGATGGCCTCGCGAATGACACCACGACCGACACCGAACCGCGCTTCCAAATCAGGCTCGGGAGGAAGCGTTCCTCCAACCGGAATTAGATCTTGAGCGATCTCTCGCCCCAATGTCGCAAGGACGTTCTGTATACGCCCCGGCTTTGCTCGCCGATCATCCGTACGCCCAGATGTCTTTTGCAACGTGTCATCCACCTGCCGTCGGATACCTCTGATCAACGAAGTACCACCTATCTTTATCGATTGCAATCATCCGATGTTTAACATCCGATGATTGGCGTCCGATGACCTTGCCCCCAACAATTATCCAGTTCTGAGTTCGTTCGAGCGGTTGGATTTGCCCGGATGGGCGGTGGGAGCGACGGGGCATGACGCGGAGCTGATCGGATTGCGCAGCGCCATCTCCCGTCGCGGGAAGGTTTCGGCGAAGGCCGATGGCGTCTGCCATCCGAGCCGGGAGTGCGGGCGGGTTTCATTGTAGTCGATCTGCCACGACGTCAGCGCAACACGGGCCTGGTGCAGCGATGTGAACAGCGTTTCGTTCAGCAGTTCATCCCGCAGCCTGCCGTTGAATGACTCGATGAAGCCGTTCTGCGTCGGCTTGCCCGGGGCGATGTAATGCCAGTCGATCCGGTTCGCGACAGCCCAGCCGAGAATGGCGTTGCTGGTGAATTCGGTGCCGTTATCGCTGACCACCATCGCAGGCTTGCCGCGGGTGCTGACAAGCCCATCGAGCTCGCGCGCCACGCGCGCGCCGGACAGTGACGTATCCGCGACCAGCGCCAGGCATTCGCGGGTGCAATCGTCGACAACGGTGAGGATGCGGAAGCGCCGGCCACAGGTCAGTTGATCCGACACAAAATCCAGCGACCAGCGCGTATTCGGCGCGGCCGGGACCAGCATTGGCGCCCGCGTGCCGATTGCCCGTTTGCGCCCGCTGCGCTTGCGCACCGCCAGCTTCTCCTCGCGATAGATCCGGAACAGCCGCTTGTGATTGACCACATAGCCCTCCCGTTGCAGCAGCACATGCAGACGCCGGTAACCGAACCGGCGACGCTCATGCGCCAGCGCCGTTATCCGTGCCCGCAGCTCCGCATCATCGGACCGGGTCGACTGATAGCGCATCGTCATGCGGCAACTGCCGATGGTTTTACACGCCCGCCGTTCGCTCATCTCGTGGTTCGTCACCAGATATGCGACAGCAGTCCGCTTCGCTGCGGGCGTTACCACCTCTTTCCCAAGCAGATCCTTCAGCGCAACATTGTCCAGCATGGCGTCGGCCAGCAAACGCTTCAGCCGGGCGTTCTCATCTTCGAGCGACCGCAGCCGCTTGGCCTCCGAGACGTCCATCCCACCAAACCGGGCTTTCCATTTGTAAATGCTGGCGTCACTGACCCCGTGCTTGCGGCACAGGTCAGCCACGCTCACCCCGGCCTCGTGCTCCTTCAGTATCCCGATGATCTGCTCTTCACTGAAACGGCTGCGCTTCATGCTCTGGTCCTCAGGTTGGGCCAGAACGAACTTCAAACCGGATTAGGTAGGAGGGGCAAGGTCACCGCAAATCACCCCATAGATTGTCCGTGCCCTAGTGTGGGCACCAAAAACCCGCCCAAAACGGCGGGTTTTTCGCGTTCGGCCAAACTTCTGCTTGCGGAAATTGAGAATGAGCGAAAGACGAACGAAGCAAGATTTGAAAGGCAAACGTCAGCCCATCAGAGCTTTCAGCATCGCGCGATCGCGACATAACATCAACTTCAAGGAGCGACCCCGAGTTTCATTTCTTTTCTTTAGCCGTCTGGCGAGGAGCAGCACTACACTTTCTTTCACATTTGCCTCGACAAACGTCGGCGCTGTTGCTGCACAATTGTTCATTGACGGCCGTTTCCGCACAACGCTGGTAGGCCACATCGCAATCAGAAGGGCAGCTTTCTTTAACGTAATAGCAGTTTTGCGCTGAAGCTACAGAAACCAAAGATAGCAGCGCGAACAGAACTGCCGCGACCGAGCAGACGGTGCCGAAAATTATCGCCGGACGCATTTCAACTCGTGAAACGTATTTCCACACGTTCCGCCGCTGTAGTCCCACAGCAATCCAACATATTGCGCTTCATAACCTGGAATGCACGCGTTCTTGACGCCGGGTTGAAATTGAGCGTCATTTTTTGGGCAGCCGACTGTTTTGAACAACTTAGCACTTCGACTGAAGATCTGTCCGTTGAACCCTAAGTTATTCCCGTGATACAGAATAACACTGTAGCTGTCTGCTCGCGCCGCAGCGGCTTTTAAATTTCCAGTTTCCATCTGCAAATCTTCGACAATCTTCGATAGCCGATCGGTCTCTTTCTTTGCTTCGGACGCGAGTGCGAAACCTTGAAGATCATCTTCCTGCAAGACGACGTTATATGGCCCCAGTGAGGTCGAGATCGCCACTGTAGCTCTTGGATACTTGAAAGAACCCGGCAAATTTATTGGAATTCGTCGACAGGTAATGTTGAAGTTACTTGGAATTTTTTTCTGATCTCCAGAAACCTTCTCCCTCGTACCCAGCCAACTAAAGTTAGACGAGGTGCAGGTAACCTTGTCAGCGTCGTAGTCGACAATATCCAGCGTGACGGTAGAGGTTCGATTGACAAACTCTCCGTAGAATATGACGCTTTCAGGAAATTGTTCTGAGTGGGTTATGTTCAACCCTTTACCTTTAAGCGCAACGCAGTCGTTGAAGCTACGCAGAGCATCAACAACGACGGTGGATGCTCTGGTAAGGATATTAGAGGACGAGAAGTTCGAACTCGCGCCGGCTTTACAGAACTCTTGGATTTTCTGATGACCGCTATTACCCGCGACTGAGAGATTTATCGGTGACGCATCGAATGGCAATGTGAGATTACCGGACGCACTGCTCGACTTAACCGAACCGTTCTTTCGCAACGTCGGTTAAACAGCGCGGATTGTTCAGCGGTAAACTTCTCATATTGAGAAAGATTACGGGTCGAATTGCGATAAACGGCAACGCATGCGTCCTGTACACTCTGCGCCGCCGATTGGCCTTCCGAAAACACGACCAAGGCGACTGCGGAAATCAAGCTTAGTAAGACCCCTAAAATTGGCATATGAAGCCCCCCCCAATCTCAAGTAGCACTCGGACAGAATAACTACTATTAGTATCGCTGCAAGCAGGATTCTTCGCCGCTCCGCCCCCGTGCTTGCGGCAAAGGTCAGTCACGCTTACCCGGCCTCGTGCCCCTTCAGTATCTTGATCTGCAGCGTAAAATTATTTCCGCAGGTTATTTAGAGCTTTAGCCCATTCAAGGGGCGAACAAATGAAGCGATCCAATTTCACGGTTGAGCAGATCATCAGTGTGCTGCGCGAGCGGCGTGTGCGAAAACCCCGCTCCCCCTCGCCCAAAAAAACAGAAAAGGCCCTGCCGTCGCCAGCAGGGCCTTTGTCGTTTCTCCGTGTCGCCTGTCCTCTCCGGTCTAGACGACGCCCATCTTCCTGAGCGCGGCGATCCGTTCGCCGTCGTAGCCGATGGTGGACAAGATCTCTTCCGTGTTGGAGCCGAGCAGCGGCGGCGCGCGATACTCGGTGATCGGTGTGCCCGAGAAGGTCAGCGGATTTCGTACGAGCGAAAGCGCCGGCTCGAACGGATGGTCCACGCTCACGCGCATGCCGCGGGACTGTACATGAGGATCCGCAAAAACCTGATCGAAGTCGTTGATCGGGCCGGACGGCACGCCGACGGCCTCCAGACGTTCCAACCAGTAGGCGACCGGCTGCTTCAGGAAAAGACCGGCGAAGATGGCCATGATCTCCTTGCCATGTACGACGCGATCATTGTTCTTCAGGAAGCGCGGATCCTTGGCCAGGTCCGGCTCGCCGAGCACTGCGCATGTCCGCTGGAACTGGCCGTCGTTGCCATTGACGAGCATCAGCTCGCCGTCGGTGCAACGGAAGACGCCGGCTGGCATGCCGCCATTGCCCCAGGTTCCGCGACGCGGCGGGACTTTGCCGTTGATGAGATAGATCTGGAGCCAATGCGACAGGGAGGCGATCACCGTATCGAAGAGACAAGCATCGATATGCTGTCCCTCGCCGCCACCAGCGTCGCGGTGATAGAGCGCCGACATAATGCCGATGGTGGCGTTCAGGCCGGTCATATAGTCCACGATCGAGGGACCGACCTTCATCGGGCCTTCGCCAGGCTCGCCATCGAGATGGCCGGTGACGCTCATGAGACCACCCATCGCCTGCAGGATCGCGTCGTAGCCGGCACGCGTGGCATAGGGACCTGTTTGTCCGAAGCCCGTAACGGAGCAGTAGACGATGCGTGGGTTGATGGCTTTGATCGCGTCGTAGTCGAGGCCATAACGCTTAAGGTCGCCGACCTTGTAATTTTCCAACAACACGTCGGCAGTCTTGACGAGTTCACGAATGATCTCCTGGCCTTCAGCCGTAGCCACATTGACCGTGACCGACTTCTTGTTGCGGTTGGCGCAGAGATAGAACGAATTGTCTTGCCTGCTTCCTTCCGGGTCGTTCAGATAAGGAGGGCCGAACGCGCGGGAATCGTCGCCAGTTCCAGGGCGTTCGATCTTGATGACTTCAGCGCCGAAATCGCCGAGCATCTGACCGGCTATCGGGCCGGCGAGCACCCGCGTCATATCGATAACCTTGATGCCCGAGAGCGGCAGAGCCGGCATGCATTCCTCCTGATAATGTTATTCGTCACGTCGGCCACGGCGGACGTGTGAAGCGAGCGCTTACAGGAAAATTCCCCCGAGTGCACTGCTTTCTGAGCATGAGGGCTATCCCATTCATGCGGCACAGCCCGTAGGATGGGTTGAGCTTGCGAAACCCATCCTACGACTACGAACGCGCTCCACACGCACCTTGACACCATCACAACCTTAGATTATATTCCTATTCGTCTGATCCCGTTGAGGGGCGTTTCCCGGGACGCCAGGAGATGCGGGGTTGGATGCAGCGCCTGCGGGCGCGGGGCAGACGTTGCCTTGCGCACTCGGGAGGCTTCGGGTCGCCGTCCGGCTCCACTACGGGAGCCTGCCGCTCAAGTCGGCTGGACGCGGCGTTGCTGAACGCGGGGAAATCCCGCCGGATCTTCGCCCGGAAGAATGGCCCCGGAGACAGAAATCGCTGCGGTGGGAGCGTCGAAAGGCGTTTCCGCGGCCTCTGGCGTCCGACGTTTCGGACATCACGCTGCGGCTCACTCTACCCCGTGCGCCTTTCGGCGCTCCGCCTCCCTCATTGTTCGGGAGGCCCCCTGAGACGGCCCCTCACGCGAGTTACTGCGGGCACAGCATGCGCGTGGGCGATGAGCACAACAATCAACACCGAGCTGGCGCAGCACGGGCTGAGCCTTCGCGAAACCCATCATGTGAGACGCAAGGCCGCGATGATATCGCTGCGCGTTTTCATCCAGCAAACTGCTCCGACCTCAATAGCTAGAGGTTCGGCCCTTCGGCGACGCTGCAAACTGTTATAAAGATCGGTGCAGGACGTGCGCTCTCTTCCCTCAGGAAAGTAACCGTGCAGGCCAGGACCGTCATCATCGCCACATGCGAGACCTATCCTCATCCATCGCCGAGCCTTGCGCTGCTGATGGCGTCGCTCTCGCAAGCCGGCGTCACTGCACGCTTCTTGCCATGGGCGACGACGCCAATTGACGCCTTCGCCGGAGCCGATCTCGTGCTGCCGCTGTGCTGCTGGGACAGCCATCACGATCCGATAGCCTTCACGCAATGGCTCGATGCGCTTGAGCAGAACCGGACGCCGCTGCTGAACGACAAGCAGACGCTGCTGTGGAATCTGGACAAGACCTATCTGATCGATCTCATGGCGAAGGGCGTTGCCGTTCCGCCGAGCCAATATCTCGCGCAGGTATCGCACCAGTCGATCCACGCATGCATGCAGCAGTCCGGCTGGTCATCCGCTGCGATCAAGCCGATCTATGGCGAAGGTGGCGATGGCGTCGCCCTGCTCCATGCAGCAAAGCCTGATGACTGGAATGTGAGTCACTGGCTCCAACGCGGCGCACTGCTGCAGGAGTTTCAGCGCGACATTTCGCACCTCAACGAGACCACCCTGTTCTTCATTGACGGAGATTTCTCGCACGCTGTTCGACGGGTGCTTCCTGAGCATGAGTGGCGCGCCAATCGGCAATACGGCATGACGCTGATCCGTGTCGACGTCGATGAACCAACTATCCTGCAGGCGCGCAGCTTTCTGGACTACGCGCCCTCATTGCCGCTCTATGCGCGCGTCGATGGAATCCTGCGGCCGGAGGGTTTGATATTAATGGAGCTCGAACTCATCGATCCCTATCCGCATCTGGAATTCTGCGAGGGAAGTTCGGACGCCTTCGCGCGCGCCATTGTGCGGCGCTTGTGATGTCCGCCTTGCCATGGTCAAGCCGGATGGTTGTCCCGCTGCTTGGCTGACTTGCGCGCGGCGTCGGCCAGCAGGCGAAAGCTGTGCACGAATGAGCGCAGCGGCGCTTTAGCCAGAGACGCATCCAGCGCACCCCGGTAACATCATACATGTCGTACTAAACAACTTCCGAAATTCAACAAGTTAGTTGCGGACCCTGTATCGGTCTAAGACGTGCTGCTGGGTCTGCGAGTTTCCTTTCAGACATCGGAGTTACGATATGACGACCCAAGCCCTCGAACGACCCGAGTCATCATCGATGACGCGGTGGTATCAACTGCTCCTTGGCCTCATCGCGATGGCCTCGATATCAAGTCCGCAATACGTGTGGACCTTGTTCACCAAACCGTTTCAGGACAGTCTCAACGCCACACTGGCGACGGTGCAGGTGACGTTCTCGCTGCTCATCGTTCTGCAAACCTGGCTATCGCCCTTGCAGGGCTATCTGGTTGATCGCTATGGCCCACGGCTGCTGATCGCCATTGGCTGCGCCCTGTCGGGCCTCGGCTGGGTGACAGCGGCCTATGCGACGAGCATCACCGGCCTCTATCTCACCTACGGCCTGTTCTGCGGGGTCGGCACCGGCATCGTGTATATCGGCATCATCGGCCAGATGGTTCGCTGGTTTCCCGACCGTCGCGGTCTGGCGACTGGCGTTGTCGCCGCCGGTTACGGCTTCGGCGCCATCCTGACCACCTTCCCGATCGACACGATGATCAAGACCAGCGGTCACCAGCAGACACTGGTGCTGTTCGGCATCATCCTCGGCGCCATCGGCGCTGCCGCCGCGCTGATGATGCGGTCGCCGACGACAACCGATCGCCTGCCGCCTCCGGCTATCCTGGTCGGCGTCCGCGACGTTTCCCCGCGCGAGATGTTGCGCACCCCGGTGTTCTGGGTGCTGTTCTGCATGATGACGATGATGTCGACCGGCGGTCTGATGATCATCTCGCAGTTCGCCAGCTTCGCCCGCGATTTCGGCGTCGCCAATGTGGTGATCTGGGGCATGGCGGCGCTGCCGCTGGCGCTGACGGTCGACCGCATTACCAACGGCCTGACCCGTCCGTTCTTCGGCTGGGTCTCCGACCAGATCGGCCGCGAGAATACGATGGCCATCGCCTTCATTCTCGAAGCCGTTGCGGTCATCCTGCTGGTGCTGTTCCGCGAAAACGCACTGGCCTTCGTCATCCTGTCAGCGGTCGTGTTCTTCGGGTGGGGCGAGATCTTCTCGCTATTTCCCTCGACACTCACCGACACGTTCGGCACCAAGAACGCCACCACGAACTATGGTTTCCTCTATATGGCGCAGGGTATCGGCTCGGTGCTCGGTGGCCCGATCGCTGCCCTGCTCTACATGAAGACTGGAAGCTGGCTGCCGGTGTTCGGCATCATCATCGTCATGGATGCACTGACCGGCATCCTGGCGCTGACACTGCTCAAACCGATGCGGCGACGTTATCTCGAGAGTAACGTCTGACATCGGATAAGAATTGGGCCGGTTCAACCGGCCCGATTTGCACATCGCGTTGAGACTTCCGGTCAACAACCAGGCTCAGAACTCACCCTTGGCCAATCGACTGGTGCAGTTGAAACTGCGTCCGTCCAGCGCCTCGATCGCGTCTCCAACCGTGTTGTAGGGATGGCGAGCATCACCATGCGTTACTACAGTGTGCGTTGCGGCAACGCCGTCACGATGACGCTTGGGCAACACGTCGTGTAGTTCCCTTGACCCTTGACGATCGACACCTTCTCTTCCTATCATCAGGCGAGCGGTTTAGATCGAGGCGCATGCCAGGTAGTGGCTGATTTGTCGAGTTCGACAAGCGCTGCGGCTCACGAACACGCTCAGACAATCATTCATCTGCGGTCCTGAGCCGCATGCGGACTGTGTTGCGCTGTAACGCGCAGCTGCGATCGCATGCGGAATTGATATCACCACGTCAGATTTGCAGGGTGACAATGCGCGCAACTGTAAAATCCCGCGACCACAGCAAGCGAAGCGCCACCTCTCTTGGCGACGCTGCGACCTCGGTGAAACGTAGGCTGGCTGCACGCGTGCTGATGGCTGCGCTATCGATCGTTGCGGCCGGTACCATCAACGTGGCTGACGCGCAGTCATCCCAAGGCAAGGAGCAAGGCATAGAGCCAGCCGTGCTCGCCGGCAGTTGCTCCAATTGTCACGGGACAGATGGCAGCTCTCCCGGCAGCATTCCTTCCATTGCGGGCGTGCCCTACGCCACCCTCAAGGCGCAGCTGGAAGGATTCAAGGCCACTCCCTCGCCTGACGCAACGGTCATGCCTCGCTTGATGCGCGGTTATGATGCCGACCAGATCGAGATTTTGGCGCGCTATTTCTCAACCGTGAAGGCAGGAGCGCGGCCATGACGACACGGCGTGACGTTCTCACCCTGATTGGCGGCGCGGCGTCACTAACAGTCATGCCGCTCGCAGCGCCGGCTTTGGCATCTAACGGCAGTAAAGCCCATGCCGTGGTGATCGGCGGCGGCTTCGGCGGCGCCACGACCGCGCGCTACCTGAAGCGTCGCAATCCGGACATGACGGTGACCCTGATCGAACCGGATCGGCGCTTCTATACCTGCCCCTTCTCCAATCTGGTCCTCGGCGGTCTGCGCGACATGGACTCGATCGGTTATGGTTTTGACGATCTGCGCCGCGCCGGCGTGACCGTCGTCCATAGCCGTGCGAATGAAGTCGACAATGTTGCCCGCAAGGTGACGCTGGCCGACGGCAATACGCTGACCTATGACCGCCTCGTGCTGTCCCCCGGCATCGACATGCGCTGGGGCGCGATCGAGGGCTATGACGAAGCAGCCGCTGCCAAGGCTCCGCACGCCTGGAAAGCCGGCGACCAGACGCTGCTGCTGAAGCGCCAGCTCGACGCAATGGACGACGGCGGCGTGTTCGTGATGACCGTTCCGGACAACCCGTTCCGTTGCCCGCCCGGCCCTTATGAGCGGGTCAGCATGATCGCGCACTATTTCAAACAGAATAAACCGAAATCAAAGATCATCATCCTCGACGCCAAGGACGCATTCTCAAAGAAAGCGCTGTTCATCGAAGGGTGGAAAGAGCTCTACGGCACTATGATTGAATGGGTCGGCCGCGCCGACGATGGGCAGGTGACCGCCATCAACGCCGATCGACGTGAAGCCGTCAGCGCCTTCGGCGTCGTGCACAAGGCTGCCGTGCTCAATGTCGTGCCGCCTCAAAAGGCCGGCGTGATTGCCGAGCGCGCCGGCGTGACCAACAAGGATGGCTGGGCGCCTGTCAATCCGGCTACCTTTGAGTCACTCAACGTGAAGGGCGTTTACGTCGTTGGCGACGCCACGATTGCCGCGCCGATGCCAAAGTCCGGCTTCTGCGCCAACGCCCAGGGCAAGGTGGTCGCCGCGGCCATCAGCGCTGAACTGGCAGGCCGGGAGCCGCCGACACCTTCGTGGATTAACACCTGCTACAGCATGGTTGGCCCCGACTACGGCATCTCCGTTGCAGATGTCTACCGTGTCGCGGGCGGAAAGATCGAGGCTGTGCCGAATTCGGGCGGCGTCAGCCCACTCAAGGCTGCGGCAACATTCCGCGCAGCCGAGGCAACCTACGCCGTTGGCTGGTATGACGCGATCACGCAGGACACCTGGGGCGCGCGATCATGATCCGACTGCAAGGGTCAGCATCAGCGGCACTGCCTCCACCTCATTCGCACGCAGGCTGAAGGCAATGACCAGTGCCAGCGCCGTCGTA
Source organism: uncultured Alphaproteobacteria bacterium (assembly GCA_963717905.1). GTDB lineage: Bacteria > Pseudomonadota > Alphaproteobacteria > Rhizobiales > Xanthobacteraceae > Tardiphaga. Next base: position 728,029 of record CAVQXM010000002.1, on the reverse strand, counting down.
TGGGGTGGTTTCGGTGTTGGCATCCTGTTTGGCATGGCGGGCCGTCTCAGTGGGTTCTGCCTGCTCTCGGGGCTGCGCGGGATGCGTCCCGGCGGCGACGGCCGCCACATGCGGACCTTCGCCCTGGCGCTGGCCGTGGCGCTCGTCGGCAGCCAGGCGCTGCAAAGTATTGGGCTCGTCGACCTGTCGCAGTCGCTCTACGTCCGCCCCAGCTTCTCGCCATTGCTGGCGTTTGCGGGCGGCGCATTGTTCGGCATCGGCATGGTTCTGGCCAACGGGTGCGGCGCACGAGCGCTGGTTCTCCTTGGCGGCGGCAATTTGCGCTCGCTGATCGTGCTCATATGCATTGCCATCGGCGGCTACCTCACCCTCTCAGGTCTGCTGGCTCCCTTGCGGGTACTGGGCGGACAGACCCTGGTTGTGAACGCTGACGTCGGCACACTGCCCGGCGTCTTGAGCAAGCTCGGACTGAACGCAACGGTCACGACCTGGCTTGTGGTTGGCGCTACCATCGCTGGGCTTGTCGTTTTCGTGTTCAGTCATGCACCGTTCCGGCAAAGTCATCGAATGCAGATCGGCGGCGTGCTGATTGGATGCGCCATTGTCGCTGGATGGTACGTCACCGGAGCGCTGGGCGCAGATGAATTCGATCCCGCACCCACTGCCTCGGCAAGCTTCATCGCTCCGGTTGGCGACAGCCTGCTCTACCTCATGCTGGCAAGCGGCATGAAGATCAGCTTCGGCGTCACCCTTGTCGCAGGTGTGGCGCTGGGGGCCTTTGTCGTCGCCATCGCGCAAGGCGCGCTGCAACTGCAGGGCTTCGCCACACCCCAGGCGATGCTGCGCGCGATGACTGGCGGGGTGCTGATGGGCATCGGCGGCGCGCTCGCCGCAGGATGTTCGATTGGCCAAGGCCTTTCGGGACTTTCAACGCTGGCGCTGATGTCATTTCCAGCCGCTGCGGGAATTCTGACCGGCGCCATCCTGGCGCTGCGCGCCTTGTCAGCACCTGCAGACAGCACAACAGCCAACCTACCCGTGACGGAGGAAAGCAAATGATCAATCGCCGGACATTTATTGCGACAGGCGCCGCATCGCTTGCCGCTGCGCCTGCCTTGGCTGCTCCGATTGCAATCAATGCGACCACGCTGCGACCGCGCGGCAAAAAGCCCCGCGTGGTCATTGCCGGCGGCGGTTGGGGCGGCCTGTCCGCAGCGCGCCACTTCCACGCGCAGGGTGTCGATGCGGAGGTCATCGTGCTCGAACGCAACCCGATCTTCTGGTCGCTGCCGATGAGCAATAAATGGCTGATCAATGTCCTCAATACCGACTACCTGCTGCACGACATGATCGGCCCGTCGAAGAAATACGGCTACGAGCTCATCCAGACGGAAGTCACAGGCATCGAGCGCGACAAGAAAATCGTGCGAACCTCTCAGGGCCAGATTGACTATGACTACCTCATTCTCGCCGGCGGCATTCGCAATGCTTACGAAGCCTGGTTCGAAAACGATCAGAAGGCGATCGAGTTTACCCGGCGCGCTTATCCATCAGGCTATACGGCCGATGCCGAACATGTCGCAATCAAGAACAAGATCCACAACTTCAAGGGCGGCACCATGGTGATGACCTTGCCACCGCCGCCACACCGCTGCCCGCCATCGCCCTATGAGCGCGCTTGCGTCATGGCGTGGCACTTCAAGAAGAACAAGATCCCCGCCAAGATCATCATTCTCGATCCGAAGCCGCGGATCATGCCGATTGGCGGCGGTTTCAAGGCAGCATTTGAGGAGTTGTATCCCGATATCATCCAGCACGTCCCTAACGCCAAGGTTAAAGAAGTCGATCCGTTCAACAAGAAGATCATGACGACAGCTGGCGACGTCAATTTTGACGATGCGATCCTGATGCCGCCGCATGAGGCGGCCAACATGGTCTGGAATGCCGATTTGATCGGCAAGACTCCAGATGGCAAACCGACCACCTGGGCCGATATTCACCCGACCATGCTGCACGCCAAGAGTGACCCCAACGTCTATGTGATCGGCGACTGCATGGGCGCGGTCTCAAAGCAGTTTGGCCACTATCCAAAGAGCGCGCACGTCGCCAACTTTGTCGGAAAGATCGTCGCGACCTATGTTTCCCAGCGGATCAAGGGCCACGAGGTCAAGACGCTGCTTCCCGACAATCTTTGCTACATGATGGTCAGCGGCGAGCCGCGCGAGGCTATCTCGGTACAGTTCGATTATGAGATCATGGCCGACGGCACGATCAGCCAGAAGCAGATCGATATCGACATCCGATCCCCGGACCTCGTCGAGGAAGACTTCAAATGGGCACAGCGCATGTATGGAGACTTCCTTACCTGACCTAATGAATCGTGGACGCAAAAGGGGCGCGTCATGAAAAAACTCAATCGTCGTGACACCCTCCGGCTGGGCGGCATTGCAATCGCCGCCCTCGCCCCATCGCCTGCATTCGCCCGGACGGAAGTAGAAGCTATCGTGGCTGACTTCGCACGTGGGAGGCAGATACGGGGTACTGGCCTGGTGCTGGATATTCCGTTGGCTGCGGACAATGCCAATGCTGTCCCCGTGGGGATCAGCCTCGATCAAACGATGACTGCGACGCACTACTGCGAGGAGATCCTGCTGATTGCAGAGAACAACCCGCGACCAGTCGCCTGCCGATTCAAGCTTTTCCCGGGGATGGGCCTTGCAAACGTGGTGACGCGCATCCGGCTCGCAGAATCTCAAAACGTCACGGCCATCGCCCGCATCAACGATGGAACAGTGCTGATGCAACGCAAGGCCGTGACGGTGACGGTCGGCGGGTGCAACGGTTAATCGGACACAATGATGACCACAACATCTCCAAAACCACGGATCTGGTTCAGCAACCGCAGCCCCGCCAAAGGCGACACGGTCACCGTCAAAGCCATGGTGACGCATCCGATGGAAACCGGGATGCGCAAGAACGCGCACGGCCAACTTATTCCGCGCAACATCATCACCCGATTTGAATGCTCGCTGGCGGGTGAGCCACTGATGGCATGGCAGTTAGATGCCGCCGTTTCGCAAAACCCATACATCGAGTTTCGTTTCATCGCGCAAACGAGCGGTGAATTGAAGATGCAATGGATTGGCGAAGATGGATTTAACGCCGAGATCAGCCAAGCCATTACAGTTACCTGAACCCGACGACGCTCGCGCCCTTGACGTCAACTTTCGTCGCCCGCGTGGCATTGTCATCCCTGCAGCAGCCCTGATGACGGCCTGTGTCGGGCCTTTACAAGCGCTATCGGCTGCATTGGCTTAATGATCCGGCACATGGCGCGGCAAGCCCGCCATTTCCGACGGGCTTGTTGGCACTAACATGTTCGTCTGACTATACCTACTTGGCAGCGATTGCGATCCGCCCGGTCATATTAGGATGAAAGCGACAATAGTACGCCACGTCACCCGGCTTCTGAAGAACGAAGCTGACGGTTTTCTTGGCCGGTATCATCACATCCCAATCGCCGCGCACCGTCGCAGTGTGCGCGAGCATATCGTTATTGACCCATTCGATGGTGTCACCCACCTTGGCGCTGATGTTCGCTGGCGAAAAGACTAGCTTGTCAATCGTCACCTTGATCGTGTCAGCCTGAGCCGACACGATCAACGCCATCGTTGCGACAATAGCGGCGAGCAATCGGCCCAGCTGCATCGTTGCCTCCCTTACTTCAAGCCATCTGCAACTTGCTCGGCATGCTGCAGATGGCCCTGGAAGACTTTCAGCCCGGTCTCCAGCAGGCTCTTCAGTTCAGCGTTGGACGAGGATGGGATTAGCACCGTCTCGAGCGCGCCGTTGACGGTCTTGTGGTAGGCGACCTCGTTGGCGATATAGGCCTTGTCAAAGGCGGCACCGCTCAGTTTCGCCAATTCGGCGTGTTTCGTTGCCGCCTGTTTCGTGAACGACTTGCTGGTGTCGTTATCTTCCGGCGTCACCTTGAGCTTTTTCACCAGCTCAAGAGCTTGCTTGTTGACCGCCTCGTGATCGCGGACCATGTCCTCAGCGAAGGCGACGACAGCCTTATTCTTCGATTTGCTGATCGCCTGCTTCGCCGCAGTCACATCCAGCGAACCCGCAGTATAGGCGATATGTGCAATTTGAGGATCGGTCGGTTTCGCCGCGCCTTGCGCGAAGGCTGCGCCGCTTAGCAGGGCTGTAAGGGCAACCGCGATAGTCATTCTGACCAACATGGCACACTCCTTTGGGTCCACGCGACAGGGCCACGCGGACAGGGTTGAAGAGCTAACATACATTGGATGAGCGGCGCGGGTTTAGGTTCCCGAGAATCTTCAGTTTGGCCTAATAAAGGGTGGATCGATGAACTCTGCACGCGTTCAGCAACCTGCAGCAGGTTCACACAGCAACGTGTAGCTCCATTGCGCGTTCCGCTTTCAGATTGTCGAGGTCACGATAGATCGATGCGACGGCAAGGACGCGTCCGTTGCGGATATAGCGCAGCACGCAGTCTCTGGTATTAATGTCGCCGTCGATAATGATGTCGTCCCATTTTTCCGCATGACCGACATAGTTGATCGGAACGTCGTAATGCTGGCTCCAGAAGAACGGTACAGCGTCAAATACCTGACGTTGCCCGAGCATATTGCGGGCCGCTGTTTGCCCCTGACGTTGCGCGACCACCCAGTGCTCGACCCGAATGGATTCGCCTGAATGAGGATCGGGCCAGCGCGCGATGTCGCCTGCAGCGTAAATCCCGGCGATGTTGGTCTCCAGATAAGAATCGACCACGACGCCACGGTCTATCGTCAGGCCAGCGGCCTCAGCGAGCGCGAGCCGCGGCCGGACACCGACACCAGCAACAATCAGGTCGGCGTCTAGAGTCTTGCCGCTCTTGAGCGTCGCGCGCGCACCATCAATCAAAACAACCGTGTCCTCGAGGTGGAAGATCACACCGTGCTCCTGATGGAGCGACCGGACGAAATCACCCATCTGCGGCCCGAGCACACGCTCCATCGGGCGCGCTTCGGGGGCCACAACATGCACCTCGATGTCCCGCGTACGAAGCGCTGCAGCAACCTCAAGCCCAATAAAGCTCGCACCGATCACCAGCACGCGCCTTGCATGCTCCGCAGCACCGATAATGGCGCGGCTATCATCGAGAGAGCGAAGCACATGGACATGTGGCAGGTCCGCCCCGGGGATTGGCAGGCAAACCGGCTCGGCTCCCGTCGCCAACAACAGGCGATCGTAAGCGATTACCTCACCATCATGCAGCACAACGCGCCGAGCCGTTGCATCGATTTTTGAAACTTCGCAGTTTGACCGCAGATCAATCCTCGCCTCGCGGTAATAACTATCCGGCTTCAGCGGGATCCAATCTTCCGGCGCGCTCCCGGCAAGGTAATCCTTCGACAGGTTCGGCCTATCAATCGGCGCGGCGGCCTCCTTCCCAATGAGGATGAGCCGCCCCCGATAATCCAGCCGCCGCAACATCTCGGCCGCAGCAAAGCCGGCAGCGCCCGCGCCGACGATGACAATTTGCTCGGGCGCGCCGTCAGCTGGTTTTGTGGCGCGCTGGAACGACTTTTGGCTCGGTTCTGCCAGTAACGAAGATCTCTCCGTCGCGCTGCTCAATATGCCAGCACGATAATGCGCTGAATGCAGGCGCGCGTGTTGCCTCTCCCGTTCGCAATTCGAAACACGCATGGTGCCAGGGACAACGAATGCCACCATCGACCACCAGTCCGTCGACAAGGGGCCCGTGGTAATGGCTACAGTAGGCATCAATTGCAAAGAGCTCACCGCCTGCCGCGACAACCAGAACCTCGTCCTCGCCGACATGTCCGACCAGCTTGCCATCGACAAGGTCCGCGACAGAAATCCCGAGCGTCAAGTCAGGACCTTTTGAAGACTGTTCGTCAGCCATGGCATCCTCCGTTCGCAGGTTACGAGACTTCGGATCGAGAGAGTTGCGAGCGCGCGATCGATTGCCGCTCACACCGTTGAACTTAAGAACTCCTGCCGCAATGCTGCATTATCGTGAAAGCATCCGAGCATGCGGCTGGTGACAAGATCGGTGCCAGCCTTGTGGATGCCACGAGTCGACATGCAATGATGGGCCGCCTTGATCACCACGCCAACGCCCAGCGGCTGCAAAACGTCATTGATGGTATTGGCGATCTGAGCAGTCATCTTCTCCTGAATCTGCAGCCGCTTGGCGAACACATCGACAACACGCGCCAACTTACTGATTCCGACAACTCGACCATTCGGAACGTATCCAACCCATGCCCGACCGATGATCGGGGCCATGTGGTGCTCGCAATGGCTTTCGAACGGGATCCCGCGCAGCATGATCATCTCGTCGTAGCCGGCTGTTTCGTCGAATGTCTTTTGCAGAATCTCCACGGGGTCCTGAGCATATCCTGCGAAGAACTCCTCGAACGCACGCGTGACGCGGGCTGGCGTCTCGAGCAAACCGTCGCGGTGCGGGTCGTCGCCGGTCCAGCGGATGATGGTACGCACCGCAGCTTCGACCTGGGCCCGGTTCGGGCGGTCGGCTTCATCGGAAGCAATCGCGGTTCGTTCCAGGGCATGTACACTCGGACTCATCAAGACATCTCCTCCAGCCGGAGCCATGGGTGCCGGGAATTGCACGACTGATAGAATGTTGGGCGCGGTTGAGATCGCATCCCGGGTCATCAGGGCGCGCCGTGACCAAGCCGACGCAGCACAGCCGCTGTCATTCGTTCACAACGCCGGCCTGCAAAGGGAAACGCATCCATCAAGATGGGGCCGATCTGTTTGTCCAATTGCTCGCGGACGAGTTTCCTTGCCCGATGCAGTCGTGTCTTCACCGTCTCGGGTCGCACCCCTAGGATATCTGCCGTGTCCTCGACGCTCATGCCTTCGATCACGCGCGTGATGAACACCGTCCGGTAGACTTCGGGAAGATTGTCGGTTGCTCGCTCGACGAGCTGCAGGAGTTGACGCTGTGCCAAGGTTCGTTCCGGATCGTCAGATTTTGACATAAGAGGAAACTGAATAATTTCCGCGGGAGTAAGCTGGGACTCGAAGGTCACAATATCTTCCGTCAACCGCTGCTTGCGCAGACGGCCAAGAGCCTCATTGATGGCAATACGCGAAAGCCAGGTCGCGAGACTGGAGTCACCACGGAAGCCTTCGAGATGGGTGAAAGCGCGTACATAGGACTCCTGCACCACGTCCTCCGCCTCGCTATCATGGCGGACAATGCTTCGGGCGATACGATAGAGCCTTTGATTGTAAGCCTGCATGATGGTGCGGAATGCATCACCCTCACCCTGCACGGGCCCGACGCACCAGATCATCGTCATCAGCTAATGTGCTTGCAGTAGCCTGACGTTTCGTTAGCTGAGCGTCCTTCATGTCCTGTCTCCCATTGACCGTTAGATGGGCGGCGGCGAAAAAGGTTCCCGAGATATCCTCAGCTCATCGCCACCTGATTGGCGATGGATGTGAATGAGGGCTTCCCTCTGATGCGTGATGCATCAGGCATTGACTCGACAATCTTAGGTTGGTTAGATCACGGGACAACTCCTTATTTTACCGCAACCCGAGCGGGGCCCGATGGACGACGTTACGCCGCTAGAGCCAATCCGTCTCAAGTCGCTGCGCGATCACGTGCACGATCAACTACGTGAGGCGATCATCACGGGGCGGTTGACGTCGGGACAGAGGCTGAACGAGCGTCAACTCGCCGCCGATTTGCAGATCAGTTCGAGCCCGCTCAAAGAGGCGCTGCGCCAACTTGAGGGCGAAGGTCTGGTGCGGACCGAACCGCGGCGGGGCACCTTCGTCGCCTTCAACCCGCGACAGGCCGAGGAAATGAACCTGGCGCGGGCTGCACTTGAAAGCATCATAGCCCGCCAGGCCGCCAAGCATGGTAGCGAACTGCAATTCGACGGGCTTCGGCAGATCATCGAACAGATGCGGCGCGAGGTTGCGGACGGCTCCCCCGAGCAGTTGATCTCACTCAATGAAGCGTTTCATGACGCAATCCATATCGCATCGGGCTGCGAATATCTTCGACGCCTGCAAAATGCGCAGCACATGTACAACCACGCGGCTCGCATATCTGTGCTCGCGCAAGACTCCGTCCGTCGCGCCTCGTTTGCTGAACACGAAGATATCATGCGTGCGGTGGTGGCGCGTGATGGCGCCAAGGCTGAACGGCTTATGCGCGAACACATCATCGGCGCCGGAGAGACCCACATCAAGCTCGTATTCGGCGCTGAATCATTGAGCGTTTCGTCACCACCAGAATGAACTGGCAGCACTGCAACACACCAAACCAGTTATTGGACCACCATAGGCTATTGAGACGAGTGGAGACCGGGCTGCAAAGACAGCATCAAGCAATTTGAAAACGCAAAAATATTTGGAGGACTGAAATGACCAAGGATATTTCACGACGCCACTTGCTTGCCAGCGCAGGCGCCATTGCCGGCGCAGGACTGGTGCTCCCCTCGGATGTCCTGTGGGCGCAGACCAAACTGCCAAGCGCTCCCGTCGCATTGAATGTGATTGATGTCGCCGGAAATCTGGCGCTGACCCAGCCAATCTTCGACAATTTCGCCAAGGCGCATCCTGAACTGGTGTCGAGCTTCACCTTCAACAAAGCTCCGGCCCCTGAGCTGCCCGGCAAGATCAGGGCGCAGCAACGCGCCAATCGCGTCGACATCGATCTGGTGCTGACTGGCACTGACGCGCTTGCCGCCGGTCTTTCCGATGAAATCTGGGTCGACATTGTCGGCATTCCAAACAATGGTCTGCCCGAACTGAATAACATCTACCTTGAACCGGCCATGCGTATGCAGGGCATGTCACGCGGTCGCGGTGTCGTGGTTTCCTATTATCCGTCCGGACCGATCCTCGAGTACAACGCCGCCAAAATCCCAACCCCGCCAAAGACTGCAGCGCAACTGCTGGAATGGGCCAAGGGCAACAAGGGCAAGTTCATCTACGCGCGACCGGCGAACTCCGGTCCGGGCCGCACCTTCCTGATGGGCCTTCCCTATTTGCTTGGCGATAGCGATCCGAAAGATCCGATGAAGGGCTGGGACAAGACCTGGGCCTATCTCAAAGAACTGCACAAATATGTCGACTACTATCCGGCTGGCACCGGCGCACTGATGAAAGAGCTCGGCGAAGGCACCCGCTTCATGACGCCGTCGACAACCGGCTGGGACATCAACCCGCGCGCCCTCGGCGTGGTGCCAAAGGAAATTGCCGTCGCCAAACTCGACGGTTTCCATTGGGTCTGCGACGCGCATTACTTCGTCATCCCCAAAGGCACGGCGCCCGAGAAGGTCGCCGTCCTGCTGAAGTTCATCCAGTTCGCGTTGCAGCCCGTTCAGCAGGCGCACAATTACGACGCCGGCTACTTCTATCCCGGCCCGGCGGTCAAGGATGTGCCGCTTAGCATGGCCCCCGCTCAAAGCCAGAAGATACTCGCTGAGTTTGGTCGGCCTGAGTATGCCGAATGGATCGCCAATCACCCGATCGAAGTGCCGCTTGAGCCGGCTGCCATGGTTTCGGCCTTCCGCCGCTGGGACGAACACGTCGCGGCTGGATAAGCCCTCGCCCCTTCGCGCAAACGTCAGTTGCGGACCGGCCCCGGCCCGCAACTGCCCGTCCTGATCGTTCCAGGTGAGAGTGCCGCATGTCGCTTGCCGCAATGCCCTTTAATCAACTCCGGCTGGATCGCATGAGTCGCGCATTCGGCGCGTTCAACGCCTTGAGCGAAATCAGCCTGACCATCGACAAGGGTGAATTCATCGCCCTGCTCGGGCCATCCGGTTGCGGCAAATCCACCGCGCTGAATTGCATCGCTGGTTTGCTCGGCGCGACATCGGGCGGCATCTGGATCGATGATCGTCGGATTGACCAGCTCAAGCCGGAAGATCGCGGCTTCGGCATGGTGTTTCAGAACTATGCTTTGTTTCCGCATATGACTGTGCTCGACAACGTCGGGTTTGGCCTGAAGATGCGAGGGATCGCGACACCCGAAATTCGGCGGCGCTCCGATGCAGCCCTGGCCCTTGTGCGCCTGACTGATCAGGGCGACAAGATGCCAGCGCAGCTGTCTGGCGGGCAGCAGCAACGCGTTGCCATCGCCCGCGCCATTGTCATTGAGCCACCGCTAGTTCTGATGGATGAGCCGCTGTCCAATCTCGACGCCAAGCTGCGTCTGGAGATGCGCGCTGAAATCCGCCGCATCCACAATCAGCTCGGCGCAACAACGATCTACGTCACCCACGATCAGGACGAAGCGCTGTCGCTGGCGGATCGCATCGTCGTGCTACGCGACGGCGCAATTCGGCAGGTCGGTGCGCCACACGAGCTTTACGAGACGCCGCGTTATCTCGACGTCGCTGAATTCATGGGTTTTCGTAATCGCTTGAGCGGCTCGGTAGTCCGCGTTCAAGACGGTGTCGCGACACTGTCCATTGCCGGGGTCGAGGTCTCCGGCCGCGCGATGGCGACGCTATCGCCGGGCGTTGACGCCATACTGGCAGCACGGGCCGAAGATGTCGTTGAGGGCCGCAGTAGCGGCAACTCAATTCCGGCCACAGTCGAGACGATCGAGTACCGTGGCCGTGAATATGTCGGCACCGCCCGCGCCGCCGAGGATATGGAGATGATCTTTCACAGCACGCGCAGGGTCGACCTCGGCAGTCCGATTGCAGTGACAATCGATCCTGAGCGCGCTCTCGTCTATCCAAAGCACGGGTGACCCGTGGCAGAAGCACTCCTAACCAGGCCAGCCGGATCCTGGTTCCGACGCTGCGGCAGCGGCTCGCCAACCGTGGTCTCGATGGCGTGACGCTGCTCGCCCTGCCTGCACTGTTGTTCGTGATCGCCATCTTTATCTATCCATTCCTTTACGGGCTGGTGCTCTCGTTCAACCCGCTTGAAGGCAAAGACACGTTCGCGAATTACATCAAATTCTTCTCCGACCCGTTCCTCTACAAGACCATTGGCGCGACGCTGTGGCTGGCGCTGCCGGTCACTGTCATCAGCGTGGTCATGGCGGTTCCGATCGCCATGCGTGTCCGGCTGATGTTGAACCAACGCTTGCTGACGACAATCCTGGTGCTGCCCGATCACACTGGGAACAGTTCTGATCGCCGAAGGGCTTCTGAACTATCTTGGTCCGCAGGGCTGGTTTTCGCGTACGTTGATGACTTTGGGTGTGGTCGATCATCCGCTCAAGCTGACCAACAACTATTGGGGCGTGTTTGCCTCACTGGTGATCACGGTGTTCCCTTTCACATTCCTGCTGACGCTATCTTATGTCAGTGGGATCGATCCTGCTCTTGAGCGCGCCGCCGCAACCCACGGCGCGACTTCGTGGCAGCGCTTTCGTTACATCATGCTTCCGCTGCTGGCACCTGGATTGATCATCGCGGCATGCCTGAGCTTCGTGCAGGCCTTCTCGGTGTTCCCGTCAGCTCAACTGCTCGGCGCTCCCGCCGGCCCCACCCGCGTAATCGCCATTGCCGCAGCTCAAGCCGCCTTCGAACAATACGATGACCCCATGGCGTCGGCGATCGCGATGATCATGGCGGCAGTTCAGCTGCTGATCGTCGTCGCGCTGCTCGGATGCCGAGCGCTGTTCTACCGAGGCTCCACCGCGGGCGGAAAAGGCTAGATCATGATCCGCGACACCTCTGCTCTGGCAAAGCTCTGGATCAGCGTCGTATGGCTGCTGACCGGTTTTTTTGTAGCGAATGTGCTTGGGGTGATCGCCGCGGTGATGCTGTCGTCCGTCAGCACGCGATGGCTCGGCACCTGGTTGCCGGATGGCCTAACGGTCCGCTGGTACGCCGCCGCCTGGGCGGAGTTTCAGCTAGGGCATGTGCTGCTGGTAACCTTCCAGATCGTCGCCCTAGTGGTCGTGCTATCAGGCCTGCTGGGCGTCACAGCGGCCTATGCGTTGGCGCGGCGCGACTTCCCCGGCAAGAAGGCCGTGATGCTGGTGTTTCTGCTGCCGCTGCTGGTGCCGCCGATCACCTTCGGCATCCCGCTCGCAACAGTGCTCTACAAGCTTGGCGTTGGCGGCACGTTCTGGGGAGTTGTACTGGCCAATCTCGTTCCCACCGTCCCGTTCGTGATCCTCGTCATGATCCCCTTCATCGAGCAGATTGATCCGAAGGTTGAGGCTGCTGCCCGCGTGTTCGGTGCGGACACCTTCAAGCTGTTTCGCCATGTGCTGCTGCCGCTGCTGATCCCCGGCGTGCTGGCAGCGATGCTGCTCGTACTCGTGCGCACCGTCGCCATGTTCGAGCTGACATTCCTCACAGCCGGTCCAACCAGCCAAACGCTTGTGGTTGCCCTGTATTATTCGGTCTTCGCCTCAGGTGTCCGCGCCGTCCAGTCGATCGACGCCATGGCCGTCATCTATATGGCGACCACCCTAATCTGGGTGTTGCTTGCGTTACGCTTCGTCAACCCGACGCAAATCGTGGCACGCCCGCGGCAGCCAGCCACGGGCTAGGACTGCCGCAGTCGCTCGCCCCTACGAAAGGACTTGAAGGTGTCGAAACTGTTGTTACTCACGGGAGCATCCGGAACGCTCGGGCGTTTTCTTGCAAGGGCATTGGCGGCGCGTGGCTATCGCTTGCGACTCTCAGACCTCAAGCCGTTTCCGGATGAACTGCCGAATGGCGCAGATTTCATTGCGGCGGACCTCGCTGATCAGCAGGCGGTCGCCGCCCTGGTGCAAGATACCGATGCGGTTCTGCACTTTGGCGGCATCAGCACCGAGCGCCCCTGGCAGGAAATCGTCGGCCCGAACCTGCTTGGCGTAACGCATATCTTCGAAGCTGCCCGGCGACAGGGCCAGCGCATTGTATTCGCCAGTTCCAATCACACCATCGGCTATCATCGGCGCAGCGAGGATCTCGATAAAACCGTATCGTTCCGGCCGGATGGTTACTACGGGGTCTCGAAGATTTACGGAGAAATGGTCGGACAAATGATGTTCGACAAATACGGCCTCGAAAGCGTCCACCTCCGGATCGGCTCTGCTCTGCCCCGGCCAGTCGAAGCGCGGCATTTATCAACCTGGCTGTCACTGGACGACCTCCATCGGCTGGTCGTTGCCGCGGTGGACGCGCCAACAACCGGCCACGCTGTCGTCTGGGGCGTGTCGGCCAATACCGATAGCTGGTGGTTCGGCGATGACGCTGCGCGGATTGGGTATCAACCTCAGGATAATGCCGCCGACTACGCTCCACTCCCGGAACCGGGCAGCAAGTTGGCCCAACGTTGGCAAGGCGGCGCGTTCGCTGCCGAGGGCTATAGCCGCGCTGATGCTGATGGCGAGACCTGATCAACCAATTCAACCGCGGTTCATCCGCTCACGAGCGCATTCTTAATACTCAAGAAAAGGCATTACAAATGACTGACTACGTTCTCTCCGACGCCACTCGCGCAAAGCTCATGACAATCTCCACTGCATCGGTTGCAACGGCGCTTTACAAGCGAGGCTTGCGCAACCAGTTCATTCAGGGCGTCCAGCCGGTATCGCCAAAGGCCGAGAACATGGTCGGCCAGGCCTTCACCCTGCGCTACATCCCGGCGAGGGAGGACCGCAACCCGATCACGGTGTTCCGCAATCCCGACCATCCGCAGCGCGTGGCGATGGAAGTCTGCCCCCCCGGCTGGGTGCTTGTTATGGACGCCCGCAAGGATGCCCGTGCCGCGACCGCCGGATCCATTCTGATCACACGTCTGGCGATGCGTGGCGTCGCCGGCATCGTTTCCGACGGTGGACTGCGCGATGCTGAGGGCATTGCACAAATTGACATGCCGGCCTACCACGCCCGCCCGTCTGCTCCGACCAACCTGACGCTCCATGAAGCGCTTGATCTCAATGTCCCGATCTCCTGCGGCGACGCCCCGGTGTTTCCAGGCGACGTGATGCTTGGCGATCGCGACGGCGTTATGGTCATTCCGGCCCACCTCGCTGACGAAATTGCCGACGAGTGCATCGGGATGGAGAGCTACGAAGACTTCGTCATGGAGCAGGTCAAAGGCGGCTCCGCCATCATTGGCCTCTATCCGGCAACCAAGAACGAAAACGTGCAGAAGTACGAAGCCTGGCGGATACAGAACAATCGATGATGCCGTGCGTCCAACGCTGCCTCTGACCTCAACTGTACTGTAGCTGGCTCCGGTCCCAGCCCGGAACAACATGATAGTATGGTGGATTGTCCCGGATCGCCATGCACGGCCAGGTCAAACTCTATGGGGAACTCGCGAAATGCGGCCAACGGTCGCTGATCGAAGCCTTGCAAGTTACCAGCCAGTAGAAACCCGCCTGATCTAAATTATGCAAAGAACACATATCAGGCTTGCATGCAGAAAAATGCTGCTCCACAATATCTTCTGTTCGCGTGGGCAATAAGCGGATCAACACGCCTTCCACGCGCATGACTTCGTCAACTAACGATAATATTCAGGGAGAAACAGATGCGTAGGTTACTCGTTGCTGCCGCACTTGCTCTGCCAATGACAGGCGTTGCAGCCGTTGCGCAGGAAACCGTCAAGATCGGCTATATCGACCCGCTGTCCGGCGGCGGCGCCAGCGTCGGCGAAGTCGGCCTCAAGACGTTCCAGTTCCTTGCCGACGAACTCAACGCCAAGGGCGGCATTCTCGGCAAGAAGGTCGAGATCGTTCCGCTCGACAACAAGACCAATCCGCAGGAAAGCCTGATCCAGGCGCAGAAGGCGATCGACGCCGGCGTGCGCTACATCACCCAGGGCAACGGCTCGTCGGTCGCCGGCGCGCTGTCGATTTCGTCACCAAGTACAACGAGCGCAATCCCGGCAAGGAAGTGCTCTACTTCAACTATGCCGCGGTCGATCCGGTCCTCACCAACGAGAAGTGCAGCTTCTGGCATTTCCGCTGGGACGCCAACTCCGACATCAAGATGGAGGCGCTCACCAACTACATGAAGGGCGCGCCGGCCATCAAGAACGTCTACCTGATCAATCAGGACTACTCGTTCGGCGAATCGGTTCGCACCACCGCCAGGGCGATGCTGAAGACGAAGCGCCCGGACATCAAGATCGTCGGCGACGAACTGCATCCGCTGCTCAAGATCACCGACTTCGCGCCCTACATCGCCAAGATCAAGGCATCCGGCGCCGACACCGTGGTCACCGGCAACTGGGGCCAGGATTTCGCGCTGCTGCTGAAGGCCGCCGCCGACGCCGGGCTGAAGGTCAACTGGTACACCTATTACGCCGGCGGCACCGGCGGCCCGACCGCCGTCAAGCAGGCCAACCTCAACCATCAGGTGTTCCAGTCGGCGAAGGCATCTCCAACCTCGACCACAAGCCGTCGCAGATCTCGAAAAGGCGTTCCGCGCCAAGTACGACTTCAGCCTGTTCTATCCGCGCGCCGTCAACGAGATGCGGATGCTCGCGGCTGCGGCCGAGAAGGCCAAGTCGCTCGATCCGGTCAAGGTCGCGCTGCCCTCGAAGGCATGGAGTTCGAGGTGTTCGACGGCGGCAAGGGCATCATGCGCAAGGACGATCACCAGTTCTTCCAGCCGATCTACATCGCCTCGTTCGGCGAGCTGAAGAAGAAGGAGCCGTTCGACGAGGAGAAGACCGGCTGGGGCTGGAAGATGGTCGCCAAGATCGACACCGCCCAGACCGTGCTGCCGACCACCTGCAAGATGGAACGGCCGTAAACCGACCCCGTCCAAGGCATGCTTCCTCCCTCCCGTTGCGGGCGAAGGAAGCTGGTAGAGGTCAAGGATGAGGGGGCAAGGCAAATCGGGACGCACAGTCTTGAGCCTGCCCCCCTCCAACCTCACCCATGCATTGACGGAGGTTCATATCCGCGCATGGCAAGGCACGGGCAGCAGCCCCCATCTCAACAACTCCGCATGATTGTAAGCTCATATGCTTGAACTGATCGTCATATCCACGCTGAACGGCGTGCTGTTCGGCATGCTGCTGTTCCTGATGGCGAGCGGCCTGACCGTCATCTTCAGCATGCTCGGCGTGCTGAACTTCGCCCATGCCAGCTTCTACATGCTCGGCGCGTTCTTCGGCTTCCAGATCAGCCGCTGGTTCGGCTTCTGGCCCGCGCTGATCATCGCGCCGCTGCTGGCCGGCGCGATCGGCGCCGTGGTCGAGCGCTACGGCCTGCGCCGCGTGCACAAGAACGGCCACGTCGCCGAACTGCTGTTCACCTTCGGCCTCGCCTTCGCGATCGAGGAAGTCGTGCAGATCATCTGGGGCAAGAGCCCGGTCGATTTCCGCGTGCCGCGCGCTGCTCGATTTTCCGGCCTTCACGATCTTCTCCACCAACTATCCCGCCTACAAGATGTTCATGCTGCTGGTGTCGATCGTGATCTTCGTCGCTCTGCTGGTCGCGCTGAAGAAGACCCGGATCGGCCTGATCGTGCAGGCGGCGCTGACCCATCCGCACATGGTCGGCCATCTCGGCCACAATGTCGGGCGCATCTTCATGCTGGTGTTCGGCGTCGGCACCGCGCTCGCCGCGGTCGCCGGCGTGATCGCCGGACCGGCGCTGGTGACGCAGTCGAACATGGCCGGACTGCTCGGCCCGATCCTGTTCGTGGTCGTGGTGGTCGGCGGACTCGGCTCGCTGCCCGGCGCCTTCGTCGCCTCGCTGCTGATCGGCCTGGTGCAGACCTTTGCGGTCTCGATGAACGGCTCGCTGTCCGGCGCCTTCGGCCCGCTCAGCCCGGCATATGCCGCGACCTGGCTCTCCGACATCTGGAACGTCACCATCGCGCAGATCGCGCCGATCATGCCCTATCTGCTGCTGGTGCTGATCCTGATCTTCCGCCCGATGGGCCTGCTGGGAACACGCGACACATGAGCGAGATCACCGAGCGCATCGCGCCGCCCCACGCGGCCGCACGCGAAAAGCTCAAATTCTACGGAATGTGGGTCGCGGTCGCGCTGCTGCTGCTGGTGCTGCCGAAGATCTTCTCCTCCGGCGGATCGCTGACCACGTTCAGCCTGATCGGCATCTCCATCATCTTCTCGCTGTCCTACAACATCCTGCTCGGCCAGACCGGCATGCTGTCGTTCGGCCATGCGGTCTATTACGGCCTCGGCGGCTTCCTGGTGATCCACGCCATCAACATCATCGGCGCCAACAAGTTGCCGATCCCGCTGCCGCTGGTGCCGCTGATCGGCGGACTGACCGGGCTTGTGTTCGCCATCCTGCTCGGCTGGGTCTCGACCCAGCGCATCCGGCACGGCCTTTGCGATGATCTCGCTCGGCGTCGCCGAACTGGTCGCCTCCTCCGCGCTGATCCTGCGCACCTTCTTCGGCGGCGAAGCCGGCATCTCCGCCAACCGCACCAAGCTGCTGCGCTGTTCGACTGGAGTTTCGGCCCGCAGATCCAGATCTATTATCTGGTCGCGGCGTGGACGCTGATCGCCGTGATCGCGATGTACGCCCTGACCCGCACGCCGCTCGGCCGCATGTGCAACGCCGTGCGCGACAATCCCGAGCGCGTGCAGTTCGTCGGCTACGATCCGCATGTCGTGCGCTACCTCGCCTTCTGCTTCGCCGGTTTCTTCGCCGGCATCGCCGGCGCGCTCGCGGCGATCAATTTCGAGATCGCCAACTCGGCCTATCTCGGCGCGGTGCAGTCCGGCACCGTGCTGTTCGCGACCTATATCGGCGGCGTCGGCTTCTTCATCGGCCCGATCGTCGGCGCGATCTTCGTCACCTTCCTGTCGCTCGGCCTCAGCGACCTCACCCCGGTCTGGCAGCTCTATTTCGGCCTGATCTTCATCGCGGTGGTGATGTTCGCGCCGGGCGGCATCACCGGCCTGCTGATGATGCATCGGCCGCTGCTGAGGGCCGGCACGCTCAGCCGCGTGCTGCCGAGCTATCTGATCGCCTCGTGCCGACGCTGGCGATGGTCGCCGGGCTCGATGCTGGCCGATCGAGACCATCGTGCATTACACCGTCAATCCCGGCGAGAGTCCCACATCAAGGCGTTCGGCGTCCGTTCGATGCGGCGAGCCCGATCATCTGGGCGATCGCGGCGGTGCTGCTGATCGGCGGATTCCTGGTGGCGCGCAAGACCTGGACCTGGGTCGCGCACGCCTGGGACGAGGCCCTCACCGCGGCGCGCGAAAAGGGAGTCGCCGCATGAGCGCACGCCATCGAACTGCGCGGCGTCGAGAAGACCTTCGGCATCACCTAGGTGATCCGCAACGTCAATCTGACCGTCGCGCAGGGCGAGCGCCACGCGCTGATCGGCCCGAACGGCGCCGGCAAATCGACCCTGTTCAACCTGATCAGCGGCTACATGAAGCCGATCGTCCGGCAGCATCCTGCTGCGCGACGAGGTGATCTCGGGCCTGCCGCCCTACCAGATCAACCGCCGCGGGCTGTCGCGCAGCTTTCAGGTCACCAACGTCTTCGCCAACATGACCGTGTGGGAAAACCTGCGCTGCGCCGTGCTGTGGGCGACCGGCCAGCGCTATGCGTTCTGGAAGAACATCGACAACCTGCCCGAGGTGCGCGAGCGCACCGCGCAGATCCTCGACGACATCAACCTGACCGCGCGGCGCGACGTGCCGGCGGGCCTGCTGACCTATGCCGAGCAGCGCGCGCTGGAGATCGGCATCACCATCGCCGGCGGCGCCGACGTCATCCTGCTGGACGAGCCGACCGCCGGCATGAGCCACGCCGAGACCGAACGCGCGGTGGCGCTGATCCGCCGCCTGACCGAGGGCCGCACGCTGCTGATCGTCGAGCACGACATGAGCGTGGTGTTCGGCCTCGCCGACCGCATTTCGGTGCTGGTCTACGGCCAGATCATCGCCTCCGGCACGCCGGAGGAGATCCGCGGCAATCCGAAGGTCAAGGAAGCCTATCTCGGCGAGGAGGCGGCGTGATGCTCGAGGTCAGCGATCTGCACGCCTATTACGGCAAGAGCCACATCCTGCAGGGCGTCGACATGCATATCGACGCCGGCGAGGTCGTCAGCCTGCTCGGCCGCAACGGCGTCGGCCGCTCCACCACGGTCAAGGCGATCATGGGCGAGGTGCCGCCGCAGGGCTCGATCAAGTTCAAGGGCCAGCACATCGCCGGCCTGCCGAGCTATCGGATCGCGCATCTCGGCCTCGGCTATGTGCCGGAGCATCGCGACATCTTCCCGGGCCTGACGGTGCGGCAGAACCTGATGCTCGGCATCAAGGACGTCGCGCAAGCCCGGCAAGTGGCGGCTCGAGGACATGCTCGACATGTTTCCGAACCTCGCCGCGCGCGCCGATACCGCCGCCGGCGTGCTGTCCGGCGGCGAGAAGCAGATGCTGACGATCTGCCGCACGCTGATGGGCGATCCCGAACTGGTCATGATCGACGAGCCGACCGAGGGGCTGGCGCCGCTCATCGTGCAGCAGGTCGGCGACCTCATCGCCGAAATCGCCCGGCGCGGCGTCGCCATCCTGCTGGTCGAGCAGAAGCTCTCGATCGCGATGCGGATCTCGCACCGCGTCTACGTGATGGGCCACGGCCGCATCGTGTTCGAGGGCACGCCCGCCGAACTGAAGGCGAACGAGGCCGTCCGCAAGGAATGGCTGGAGGTCTAACCCCAGCCGTCCAAGTAAATCGGTGAGATAAACCTGATTGCGGTGCTCACGGCAGCGATCGCCGCGAGCGTTGCCCGGGTGACGTCCTTCGTCGTCGCCTCGCCGCCAAGGTCAGGGGTGTGGCATATCGTGTCTGACGACACGCGTTCTATTGCGCGCATCAACCGGTCTGCCGCGGCTTTTTCGCCGAGATGCTCAAGCATCATTGATGCAGTCCAGAACGCGCCAATCGGGTTAGCGATCCCCATCCCGGTGATGTCGAAAGCCGATCCGTGGATGGGCTCGAACATCGACGGGAAACTGCCGCTCGGGGTTGAGATTGGCCGTTGCAGAAATCCCGATCGAACCCGCCAGCGCCGCCGCGAGATCTGACAGAATATCAGCATGCAGGTTGGTTGCGACCACAGTATCCAGCGTGTCCGGCTTCAGCACCATCCGCACCGTCATGGCGTCGACCAGCATTTTGTCCCAAGTGACATCGGGAAACTCTCGCGCGACCTCGGCTGCGAGTTCGTCCCACATCACCATGGCATGGCGTTGCGCGTTGGATTTTGTGACCACCGTGAGCAGTTTGCGCGGCCGGCTGCGGGCAAGCTCGAACGCAAAGCGCATGATGCGGACGACGCCTGCACGGGTCATCACCGATACGTCCGTCGCCACTTCCTCGGGCAGCCCGCGGTGCACGCGCCCGCCGACGCCGGCATATTCACCCTCCGAGTTCTCGCGCACGATCACCCAGTCAAGTTCCTTATCCGTCACGCCGCGCAATGGGCTTGCGATCCCCGGCAAAATCCGCGTCGGCCGCACATTAGCGTATTGGTCGAACGGCTGACAGATCGCCAGCCGAAGTCCCCAAAGCGTAACGTGGTCCGGCACGTCGGGCGCGCCAACCGCGCCAAAATAGATCGCGTCAAAGGGCGCCAGCGTGGCGCGGCCATCATCTGGCATCATGATGCCGTGCGTCTTGTAGTAGTCCGATCCCCAATCGAAGTGCTCGAACGCCAGCCTGAAGCTGCCGTCCCGTTGCGCCAGCGCATCGAGTACCTCGACGCCAGCAGCGATGACTTCTTTTCCGATCCCGTCACCCGGGATAGCAGCGATCTTATAGGTCTTCATGGTATCTCTACAGTTGGTGGATGTATCGTCGTCGCATGATGAGCAACCCGCTAACCATGCGACGACCAACGTTCTAATCTGTTAGTCGGCGAATTGACCGGTTGCCTTGATGATCGGCGCCCAGCGGTCGACCTCGCTGTGCAGTTGCTTGGTTAGCGCTTCAGGAGTCGCCTCCTGCTGCGTGACCGGCTCGGTGTTGATAGACTCAAAGCGCTTGATCAGGTCCGGATCCTTGAGCGCCGTCTGCAGCGCTTCCGAGAGCTTGCGGACGATCGCATCGGGCGTTCCCTTCGGCGCGTAGATGCCGTGCCAGGCCCCGACCTCGAAGCCTTTCAGCCCCGCCTCATCGGCCGTCGGCAGATCAGCCATCGATTGCAACCGCTTCTTTGTGGTGATGGCGTAGCTTTTCACCTGCTTGGCCAAGATTGGCTGCGTCGTGTTGGTCGTCTGGTCGCAAGTGAGGTCAATCTGCTTGCCGATCAGGTCCGTCATCACCGGAGCATTGCCTTTGTAAGGCACGGCCAGGATCTGCTTGTCGACAGCGATCATGAACAGCATGCCGCAAAGCTGCGAGGCCGCGCCAAGCCCGGCATTGCCAAAGCTCATCTTGTCGCCATTGGCCTTGATGTAGGCAATCAGCTCGCGCAGATCATTGGGCGGCAGATCAGGGCGACCGATGATCGTCATCGGCGCGTTGGTCACCAGGCCGATCGGCGCGAAAGCTGTTTTGGTATCATACGGCAATTTCCGATAAAGCGTCGCTGCGGTCGAAATGCCGATGTGATGGATCAGCAAGGTGTAACCGTCAGGATCAGCGCGGGAAGCCCGCGTTGCGGCAATGGTGCCACCTGCTCCGGTCGTATTTTCAATGACAATGGTTTGGCCGAGCGCCTTCGACATCGACTGCGCCGTGACCCGCGCCACGGTGTCCGTCGCGCCGCCTGCCGCGAACGGCACCAGCATCGTGATCTGCCGTGCAGGATATCCCTGGGCAAAAGCCGACCCCACCATCAGCAGGAAAGTTGATAGCACCACCATGACGCGCATTGAATCCTCCCCCGTGCAACTTGGCTGTTATTTTCAGCGTTCAGGCCAAGTTGCAGGCGCTGTCCGTGAACACAATCGCCATTCCATTGTATAATTTAGTGGTATAATTCGCGTGGTTGGGGAGAGCGTGAAATGGATTTGCACCAGCTTCGCTGTTTTGCAGCAGTTGCCGATGAATTGCATTTCGGCCGTGCGGCGCAGCGCCTCGAGATGCTGCCGGCGGCGCTTGGTCGCTATATCAAACTGCTTGAGGAGGACCTTGGCACGCGGCTCCTCGCCCGCACAACGCGCCGTGTTGCCCTCACGGAGGACGGCGCTCTCCTGCTTGGTGACGCCCGCGCCCTGCTGTCGCAGGCCGATGACATCACGACGCGGTTCAGAGCCCGCGGGCGCAGTCAGGCTTTGAACCTGCGCCTTGGCGCCATCGATAGCGCCGCAGCGGGCCTGTTGCCGAACCTCCTGCATGATTTCCGTACGCGCCGGGCGGATGTCACGGTCAGCCTGCAGGAGGACAAGACCATCCGGCTGTTGCCGCGCCTGCTGTCAGGAGGCATAGATCTCGCCTTTGTGCGACCACCCGACCGACGCGACCCCAGGCTGGAATTTTACCTGTTATGTCATGAGACTGCGGTCGTCGCAGTGCCTGAGAAACACCGACTTGCGACGCGCAAAAAACTCTCGATCGAAGATCTCGCCGGGCTCCCCCTTATCGTGCCGGAGCGCCGCTCCCGGCCCCACAGCCATGACCTGACCATGAAGCTGTTCGCCGAAGCAGGCCATCTAGCCAACGTGGCCCAATTCGCCGAGGAGAAGCAGACCATCGTCAACCTCGTTGCCGCAGAACTCGGCATCGCCATCGTGCCCCGATGGACGTCTCGGATGGCGGCGAAAGGAGTTCGCTTCATCACACTGAAAGCAGTTGGTCACAGTGAAATGAAAAAGCTTCCCCTCGCCGCTGTCTGGGTCAAGGGATCGCGCGATCCGGTACGGGACGAGATGATTGCCATGATCCGCGACCGCCTCGCCGACTATGCCCGCGAGGCGTGACGCCTCCCGCGACCTTGACTAATCGTCAAAGCCGACGAACACCGCAGCTTCTTCGACGGACTTCCGCTCGGATACCACCGCGTTCGCGGGAAAGTCGTCATCCGGCCAGCCAAGCGCAATGCTTTTCATGATCACCTGATCATCCGGAATGCCGGCGTATTCACGAACCACGGGCGACTGCATAATGCCCTGGCTATTGATGACCGCACCCAATCCGCGCGACCAGGCGGCATTGACCAAGGCCGTCGCCACAGCACCGCAATCGAACGGCGTATCATCGCTGCCATCGACAACGCGATCATAGGTGACGATCACGCACACCGGTGCGTCAAACTGCCGAAAGCCGCGCATCACCCAGTCCTGACGCATCTCCTTGTCGTCGCGTGCAATGCCCATGGCGGAAAACAACTGTTTCGCGACGCCAATCTGCCGCTCGCGATGAGGCCCTGCAAAAGCTTGCCCGGTGCGGAATTCACGTGATTGCGGCACGCCAGCCAGCATGCGCTCGGTATTGCCAGACCGAATGCGATCAAGGGGTTCGCCAGTGATGACGTAAAAATTCCACGGCTGGGTATTCATCGATGACGGCGCACGCATCGCCAGAGCCAGAACCTCTTCAATCAACTTCCGTGGAACCGGAGTCGGGCTTGTATCCGCGAATGCTTCGGCGGCCGAGAATGACGTCATCGAACTTCATTTGGAGCATTTCCTGAGACAATTAATTCTTATCGGCGCGGATAATCCCGGCTTTGCTCCTGTGATGCAAGAAGCAAGTGGCACCGACGCGCTGTTGTTGAAACGCGGTAGCCTTGTCATGATTTCCGAAACCTATCGCACCGGCGCAAGCAACTGGTCCGTGCTGAGCGCATCGACGTCGATTGCGCTGCTGCGCACGATCCGGGCTATCGCCGGAACATCATCAAGGTGCGCGAGGGGCAATGCGCTCTCGATAGCGATATCAGACGCAAGGCCGACGATAGTCGGGTTGTCAGGGAAGATAAGCGGCTTGCCATTCCCAGCCCGGTGCACCTCAATCTTCGGATGTGGATGCATCTTGAAGCCCTCAATGATTACCAGATCCACAGGAGACATCTTCGCCAGCAACGCAGTCAGCGATGGCTCGGGATCACCGCGCAACTCCCGCATCAGCGCCCATCTCCGATCGGACGACACCATCACTTCCATTGCTCCGGCCTCGCGATGCTGCCAGGAGTCCTTGCCCGGAATATCGATATCGAAGTTGTGGTGCGCATGTTTCATCGTCGATACCCGTAGCCCCTCAGCGACAAGGTGCGGAATCAAACGGGTGAGCAAAGTCGTCTTGCCCGCCCCACTCCACCCCGCCAACCCAATCACCTTCATATGTATCTCCAAAACGATGGGGGACAGTTTGTCCGACAGTCGGCCTCGATCATATCGTCAACTTTCCATGTTGCGAAACCTAATTGCGGAACCGTAGCGCGAACTAGATTCACCTTGGACCGGGATGGTACCGACAACATTACGAAATCGCGCTGATCTCGTCAGCGAACAACCAGCCAAATTCGACCCAGCTCCCTCGCGGCGGACATGCATTGACCGCAGAAAACGACGCGGTGCGATCTCACAGCGTTCTGGTCGCATCCCAGATCAGCTTCATTCAAGACTTCGCTTGTGTTACCAACGATCACCCGCAACCGGACCGCAAGAGCAACCTTGGTGACTGAAATTCCCCCAACTCTCGGCGTGTTGCTTGCAGGCGGCCTCGCCCGCCGTATGGGCGGTGGCGACAAACCGATGAAGACCATCGGCGGCCGCACCATCCTGTCGCGCGTGATCACACGCGTTCAACCGCAGTGCGATGGCCTTATTCTCAATGCCAACGGCGATCCCAATCGGTTCGCAGCATTCGGCCTGCGCGTTGTGGCGGACACGATCGAGCGGAAACCCCGGACCGCTCGCCGGCATACTCACGGCGCTCGATTGGTCAGCAACCCATCGTCCTGATGTTGAATGGATCGTGAGCGCCGCAACCGACTGCCCCTTCCTGCCCCGCGATCTGGTCGTGCGTTTGCAGCAGGCACGAATGGCTAGCGATGCGCCGCTCGCTGTCGCGGAGTCTGGCGGACAGGTTCACCACGTCATCGGGCTGTGGAGCGTGAGGCTACGCGACGAATTGCGTCAGGCGCTGGTCATGGACGACATCCGCCAGATTGCTCGCTGGACTTCCCGCTATCACGTCGCCACAGCACACTGGCCGACCACGCCCCTTGACCCGTTCTACAATGCCAACACGGTTGACGATGTTGATAGGGCTGAAGCACTCGCGAACCTAGACGACGACTAACTCACGCACCGCCTCACGATGCGACACCGCTGGATGGGCACAAGGCGCCTCAGCCGCAATCTCTTTCTGAACACTCGCATATGCCTCAACAGATGCAGCCATCGGCAATCGGCGCAAGTATTGAGCGAGCGTGACCTCGAGCGGCGCACCGATCGCCTTCCAGCTTGTCGATCGTCATTTCGAAGAAGCCCGGCCGGTTAGCGCTGGTGATGCATTCCAGTCTGCAACGGAATGGCACAAGCGACACCCAACCTTGTGATGAGCCAACGCGTCGCGTGAACGGATCTGACGTGGATCCTCAAGCAAAAAGGCCCGCTCGCGCGGGCCTTTTCATGATGCATCGATCTTGACGATCAGCTCTTCAGGTCATCCGGAACCTTGCCGCCATTCGCGGCCACCTTGGCGATCACCTGCTTGTGCAGCCAGATGTTCATCGTCGCGGAGTCACTGGTATCGCCAGTGTAGTTCAACTCCTTCGCCAGTTCTTTGCGAGCTGCAAGGCTAGAGTCGATATCGAGCGCCTTCATCAGGTCAACGATGGATGTACGCCAGGCTAGCTTTTCACCCTTGGATGCGACAGCAGCGTCGAGGATCGGAGCAACATCTACTGTCGCGGCAGCACCGGGGGCTCCGGCTGCACCGCCACCCGCAGGTGCTGCGTCGGGCGAAGCTGCTTCGGCCTTCGAGCCGAAGATTGCGCCCATGATTTTACCGAAATATGCTCATTCTGTCGCTCCTGATGAAGAAAGAACTGTCGTCTGGACACCGGCTGCAAAGTCGCAATCGGCCTCGCGCGGATAGTCACCAAAATATATGACCCTGCCGCGACGATTGCCAATGAACATGAGCGAGGTTTGTCCGAAACGTCTGTTATTGCCGGAACATACTGCGTGCGCCGCAACTACACAGAAAGTTTATCGTCACGCGGACATCAGGAAATTGATTACGGGAGTAATCTTTCTAGCGCGACTTTCTACCGAGTGACCGCACTGCTCACGCGACGGCGCTGGCGGCGCGTCACCTCTACCTCTGTGCCCGTTTCGAATTCTCGGGGCGGAAACTCTGGAGCAAGAGAGAGGGCAGCACGATGTCTACGTCATACCCCGAACACTCCCTGGCGCCTGTACTTCCTGGCGCATCCCCGAAGATTCGCAAGTTGACGATGGCAGACTTGACCGACGCGCTAAGGTTGGGCTGGGAAGATTTCAAGGAAGTCCCAACGCACGCCATTATGCTCTGTGCAATCTATCCAGTGATCGGTCTGCTGATTGCTCGGTTCATCCTTGGCTACTCCGTCATTCCGATTTTATTCCCCCTCACCGCAGGGTTTGCGCTGATAGGTCAATTTGCTGCGCTCGGACTTTACGAAATGAGCCGGCGGCGAGAGCTTGGTGAAGAAGCCTCAGCCAGTCAGGCGCTTGAAGTGTTTCGCTCGCCTGCATGGCTATCGATGCTGGGCCTCGGGCTCGTCCTGCTGGTCATTTTCGGCGTCTGGATTGCCGTAGCGCAATCAATCTACGTCAGCAATTTCGGCTATCAGGAGCCATCGGATCTGCTCGGGTTTCTCAAAGTCGTCATGACGTCACGCCCGGGCTGGACTCTCATCGTCCTCGGCTGTGGCACCGGAGCTGTGTTTGCACTCGGAACCCTCTGCATCAGCGTTGTCTCTTTTCCCTACATGCTTGACCGTAATGCCAGCATGGCAGACGCAGTGCTGACATCGATCCGGGTCTGCATGCACAATCCTGCTATGGTGCTGCTGTGGGGCATCATGATCGGAGCGCTGCTGTTCCTCGGTTCACTGCCGATACTGCTCGGTCTGGCGGTAGTTCTGCCGGTGCTCGGCCATGCAAGCTGGCACTTTTACCGCAAGGCAGTCGAGCCGGACACCACGCCACGTGAACTGCGTCCGATCCCACCCAAGCGATATGCCGCTGACTTCCCGCTGTCGCTGTTCCAGTGGCGTGGCGGCGACCGCCGCGACTAACTTCAGCATCAACGTACCATCGCAATCTTCCATCAAATCAACCCGACCGAGCGAAATTTTCGTTCGGCTGGCTGTTGATTGCAGATTCATTTGTGACAAAGACTAACCGCGAGCTGGATCGCGTCCGCCTCGAGGGAGGTAAATTCTTCCGAATGAGTGGAACTTGGGGCATATTCGATCCTCTAACTCGGTCGAATTCGAACACACTTTCTAAAAATGAATATAAATTCAATTTACTGTTCCATGCGGATGCTGCATGGCAGAATTATGTCACTACAAGGCAGAATCTCATTTTTTGTGAACTCCGCACCCGCCCGCGCCGCAAACAACAACATTTCAGTAACTTGTTGTTTTTGGACAAGAAAACATTAAGTTTGCGACAAATGCCCGCCTCAAGCGGTCGAACCTGCGAGCCGCCGGCTCGCCATTCATGAACAATTAACCTCACCCCCTGGAGCCATGCAAATAAGCTTAGCTGCATCGCAACAATTGAACTGCTGCAACGCGAAATCTGACGTATATTCATTTCAACAGATTTCAACGGCGGGAACAGCATCAAGCGATGAACCCGCACTGCAATGGAGAATTTAAATGCTCGTTTCGATCATCCGCATGGTTCAGGCTTACCGTGACCACCGCCGCAACCTTCGTGAGCTGAGCCAGCTCAGCGATCGCGAACTTTCAGACATCGGTCTCGATCGTTCGGATATTCCGCGCGTTGCCGCCGGTCACTACAACGGCTAATACGTTACTACCTCTAGCCACTCCGATGTCGCCCGCCCCGTGCGGGCGTTGTCGTTTCTGGCACAGCCGCTACACGCGGCATTTCTGGGCATTACCTCACAACAGGCGTCATGAGGATTCCCCTTGGTCGGAAAACGCGCTACATGCTCGGCCATGACAACAACCTCTTCATCTAACGATTGCATCCACGTGATTGGCGCCGGACTGGCCGGCTCTGAGGCCGCATGGCAGATCGCCCAAAGCGGCCTAAGCGTGGTTCTGCACGAGATGCGGCCGCATCGCACGACTGATGCGCATCAGACCGACAGTCTCGCCGAACTGGTATGCTCGAACTCGTTCCGCTCGGATGACGCGGCGAATAACGCGGTGGGGCTATTGCATGCCGAGATGCGCAAGCTCGGTTCGCTGATCATGCGTTGCGCTGACGCCAATCAAGTTCCCGCTGGCGGCGCACTCGCGGTCGACCGGGACGCGTTTTCTGCCGATGTCACCCGAGAGCTTGAAGCCCATCCGCGGATCACGATCAGCCGCGAAGAGATCGCCGGGCTGCCGCCCGCCGAATGGGCGAACGTCATTGTCGCTACGGGCCCGCTGACGTCGCCATCGATGGCAGAGGCCATTCGCAGCATCACAGACGAATCCGCCCTCGCTTTCTTCGATGCAATCGCACCGATCGTGCATCGTGATTCCATCGACATGTCGAAGGCCTGGTTCCAGTCGCGTTACGACAAGGTTGGCCCTGGCGGCACCGGGGCGGACTACATCAACTGCCCGCTCGACAAGGATCAATATGACGCCTTCGTCGCGGCGCTTGTCGCCAGCGAAAAGGTCGACTTCAAGGAATGGGAAACCAACACACCCTATTTCGACGGTTGCCTGCCAATCGAAGTGATGGCTGAACGCGGCGCCGAGACGCTGCGACACGGCCCGATGAAGCCGGTGGGCCTGACCAATCCGCATAATCCAACCGTCAAGGCCTATGCGATCGTTCAGCTGCGTCAGGATAACAAGCTCGGCACGCTGTACAATATTGTCGGCTTTCAGACCAAGATGCGCCACGGCGCGCAGACGCGTATCTTCCGCATGATCCCCGGGCTCGAGAACGCGGAGTTCGCCCGGCTTGGCGGCGTCCATCGCAACACCTTCCTCAACTCACCGAAGCTGCTCGACAGTCAAATGCGGCTGCGCGCAGAACCGCGCCTGCGCTTTGCCGGCCAGATGACTGGATGTGAGGGCTATGTCGAATCCGCCAGCATCGGGCTGTTGACCGGCCTTTTCGCCGCCGCCAATGCACGCGGACAAACGCTGACGCCGCCGCCGCCGACAACGGCGCTTGGCTCGCTGCTTGGCCATATCACCGGCGGCCACATCGAGGCGATCGAGAGCGGCCCGCGCTCCTTCCAGCCGATGAATATCAACTTCGGCCTCTTTCCCCCGCTGGCGAAAGCGCCAACGCATAAGGAAGACGGCACACGGTTACGCGGCAACGAAAAGACAGTTGCCAAAAAGCAGGCGCTGAGCGCGCGCGCGCTGGTCGATCTCGACCAGTGGATCGCCGCTGGCCTGCCCAATGCTGCTGCGGCCTGAGCCGCCGGCGCACCGAAATCAGGACACTTGCATGAGTTTGCCCAAAGACGACGTTGCGGTGCTATCCGCGAAATGGACCGAAGGCGTGCTGCTCAAGCGCGACGTTTTCTCCACCGTTGAACGCGGGCGGTTCAAGACGGATGATGGCGAGGTCGATGGCGTGCTTCGCCGCCTCGATCAGGTACCGTGGTGGTCCTTCG
Organism: uncultured Alphaproteobacteria bacterium; assembly: GCA_963717905.1. Taxonomy (GTDB): domain Bacteria; phylum Pseudomonadota; class Alphaproteobacteria; order Rhizobiales; family Xanthobacteraceae; genus Tardiphaga. The sequence continues at coordinate 698,310 of CAVQXM010000002.1, read as the reverse complement.
TTCTGGCGCGCCATTTGTTCAATCGCGAGCGTCTGTCCTTGACCCTCACGCGCAAACTTGGCGTTGGCCCGGAATTGCTTTGGGCCGGCGACAGGGCATTGGTGCGCGGCTTCATCGACGGCGTCGCCTTGCATCTGGCGAAACCGGTTGGAGATGTCCGTTATTTTCAATCAGCCAAGAAAGCGCTGCACCGGCTGCATCGCATGGGCGTCTGCCATAACGATCTCGCCAAGGAGCAGAACTGGCTGCGCGGCAAGGACGGCCTCGCCTATCTCACCGACTTCCAGCTCGCCGTCTGCTTTAAGTCCCGCAGCCGACTGTTCCGCATCGCCGCTTATGAAGATCTGCGGCATATGCTGAAGCATAAGCGCACCTACGCACCAGAGGCGTTGACGCCGAAGGAGCGCAAGATCCTCGCGAAGAAGTCGTTGTTTGCACGCGTCTGGCTGATGACCGGCAAGAAGGTCTATCGGGGCATCACACGCGGCATCTTCAACTTCACCGATCGTGAAGGCGGCGGACGTCGCCTCGTCAATGATGCGCCGGTTCTGCTCGATGTGATCCGTCAGAACCGTGACGTGCGCGACGCCTCGATTGTCGCCTTTGCGGATCGCCGCACCGGCGTGGGCCTTTATGCCTTTATCGAAGCGGACGATGTCGCGCTCGAGAAGACGCTGAACAGCGCCATGGCGGCGGCCAAGGGCCCGAAGCCGCCGGAGCACGTGCAGGTGATCCCGGCCCTTCCACGTGACTCGGCGGGCAAAATTCGCACCGAGATCCTGCAGCTCGTCGCCATGAACCAGGTTGATCTGATCGAGCCGCTGATGACCAGCGACGCGGACCGTGCTTTTCTTAAAGTGATCCTGGAGTTGCGCAAGAACCTGCGCGACCGCTTCAGCTTCTAAGGCTCAAACCCGGAAGGGCGTCGCCCGCGACGCCCGCCACAGCGTCCAGAGAATGCGCAGCCGCATTGGCCTGTACAAGCTGCAGACATCATAACCAGCCGAAGCCATGCGATCGAGGTCATGGCGCGCCATCGCGATTGGCAGGAACGCGGCGCGGACCGATGACGGCGCATCGACCAATTCAGCCAGCGTCTGATCGACATGCTCACGCGCATCGACAATGCACTGACGAACGGCCGCATCAATTCCAGGCGTCGCCTCGCCCGCATAAAGTGTTTCAACCGTAACGCCATGCTGCTCGAAATGCTCGCGCGGCAGAAACAACTGTTTGCGAGCAGCGTCAATCGGCAGCCGCGCGATGAGCCGAGCGCCCCCGAAGGCAATCCCGGCATGGCGCGACAGATGATCAATCGCATCAGATGAATGCCCGAGAACCCGTGACGCCGCCTCGAACAGTGTCCCTTCCGTGCGAGCGAGATAGGCCTCGCAATCCGCCCGCGTCGGCATCGGGTCATTGTAGAGATCGAACTGGTGATCCTCGATCAACCCGAGCAGCGGCGCGGTGTCGATCGCATAGGTCTCAATGCAGGCTAGAACTTCTGCCGCGACCGGATTGTTCTCGACGTCGCCGTGCCCCTGCCGGGCGAGCATATCGGACCACCATTGCAGTCGGATTTCGCCCGGCATCGGCTGGGTGACGTGATAGCGGACCTGCGACACTTCAATCGCAAAGGCGTAAAGAGCCAACACGCCCCGCCGCGCGTCAGGCGGCATGAACAATGTCGAGACGTAACGTTCGAAGTCGTGCGTTCGGACCAGGTTCGCGCAAAAGGCGAGATCCGACGTTGTGTTCGTCATGGGACAGCAATCAGAGCGGCAGCGACCCGCCGCCGCTCCCCGATCATCACGTTATAAGTATTGATCGCGGGCGCAGTCAGCATCGCATCGACCACGATACGGCGCGCACGCAGCGCCTCGCGCAATGGCTTCGGCACGATCCAGACCTCAGTGCCGGTGCCGATGATCAGCGTATCGATTCCATCAGCGGCTGCAAAGACGCGCGCCAACGCGTCCTCGGTGATATCTTCTGCACGGGTCACGCTCCACGCCCAGATCGCATCAGGCAAGCATAGCAGCGAACCCTGATGCGACATGGTGTCGAATGCAAACCCTCCGTTCCCGTACGCCTCGATCGGCGCCGAGCGCGGAAGATGAGGCGCGTCGGGAGTAGCCTGCATGGATTAGGCCTTGGCTGGCTTGTCGTCGTCCTCGCCACGGCTGTTGCGAACCCCGAGATAGATCAGGATCGGCGCAGCGATGAAGATCGAGGTGTAGGTGCCGACGAGAACAACGCCGAACATCATGACCGCGGTGAAGCCGTGGATCGCATTGCCGCCGAACAGCAGCAGCGCGAGGAGAGCCAGTGTCACCGTGACGTGGGTGATAATCGAGCGTGACAGCGTCGAATTGATCGACTCGTTCAGCACGTCCTTGATCGGCATCTTCTTATACTTGCGCAGGATCTCGCGGATTCGGTCGTAGATGACCACCGTGTCGTTTAGCGAATAGCCAAGAATGGTCAGCAAGGCAGCGATACTGGTCAGATCGAAATCGATCTGGGAGATCGACATAAAGCCAATCGTGAGAACGATATCGTGGACGTTGGCGACCATCGCACCAAGCGCGAACTGCCACTCGAACCGGAACCAGAGATAGGCGAAGATGCCGAAGATCGCCACAATCAGGCCAAGCATACCGTAGGCGAGCAGTTCACCCGAGACACGCGGCCCGACCACCTCGACGCGGCGATATTCCACATCATTGCCAAGCGCCTGACGAACAATCTGCACTGCGGACTGCTGAGCTGTGTCACCGCCCGGTTGCTGCGCAATTCGGATCAGAACATCCGATGGCCCGCCGAACTGCTGCAGCTGCACCTCTCCGAGATTGAGGCCGCCGAGCTTGGCGCGCATGGCGCCGATATCGGCCGGACCTGACTTGGTCTGGATCTCCAGCAGCGTACCACCCTTGAAATCGATCCCGAGATTCAGGCCATGGGTGAAGAACAACACCGTCGCAACGATCGATAAAACCGCCGAGATCGGGAAGCTGATACGGCGGAACTGAATAAAGTCAAGCGTCGTATGGTCTGGCACAAGGCGAAACACCTTGAGCCAGCCCATCGCGTAGACGAAGCTCAGCACCACAATAAGGGCGAATAGCGCGAGAAAAATCGTTTGTGTTGTCACAGCCTTATCCGCCTTGTCACATCGGCACGCGTTGCGGCCGCTTCCACCTCACCCAGAACGCCACAATCAGGCGCGTCACGGTGAAGGCAGTGAAAACTGTGGTGATGATCCCGATGCCCAGCGTCACGGCGAAGCCGCGCACCGGACCGGTACCGATATAAAAGAGCACAGCTGCCGCGATGAAGCTGGTGATGTTCGAGTTGAGAATCGTCGCCAACGCGCGGTGGAAGCCCGCGTCGATGGCGGTGATGGCGGTACGCCCCGCCCTGACCTCTTCGCGAATGCGCTCATAAATCAGCACGTTGGAGTTGACCGCGATGCCGACCGTCAGAACGATGCCCGCGATGCCCGGCAGGGTCAGCGTCGCATTCAGCAGCGACAGCACACCGAAAATCATCGCGACGTTGACGGCCACGGCGATGTTGGCGAAGACCCCAAACAGGCCATAAGTCATCAGCATGAACAGGATCACAAGGATCGAACCGACGTAAGCCGCCTGCTCGCCCTTGACGATCGAGTCCTGACCGAGGCCTGGGCCAACGGTGCGTTCCTCGATGATTGTCAACGGAGCGGGCAGTGCGCCAGCGCGGAGCAAAATGGCGAGATCGTTCGCCTGCTGAACAGTGAAGTTACCCGAGATCTGGCCCGAGCCACCTGTGATCGGTTCACGAATGACCGGTGCCGAAACGACCTCGTTGTCGAGCACGATGGCGAACGGCTGGCCGTTGTACCTCACCGTCGCATCAGCGAACTTGCGCGATCCGGAAGTGTTGAAACGGAACGTCACGACCGGCTCGCCCGACCGCTGGTCGAAGCTCGGCTGCGCGTCGGTCAGGTCAGCGCCTGAAACCAGCACTTCCTTCTTGATGACGTAGGGTGTCTTGGGAGCTTCCGAACTCATCAGGATTTCAGCGTCGCTGGGCACCTGCCCCCGCATTGCCTGATCCGGCGAGATCGCCGTATCGACCATCCGGAAGTCGAGCTTCGCCGTCTTGCCCAGCAATTCCTTCAACCGGGTCGGATCCTGCAACCCAGGAACCTGAACCAGAATACGGTCAATGCCCTGACGCTGAATCAGCGGCTCAACCGTGCCCAACTCGTTGACGCGGCGCTCGACAATCTGGATCGACTGCTCGACCGACTGGCGGATGCGATCGTTGATCGCAGCCTGCGGCACAGCCAGCCGAACGAGACCGTTGCCTGAATCCGAGACTTCTACGGTTCGCGCTCCGCTGGACCCCATCAAACCGCCGAGCGGCTGCGACAATTCTCGCAGCTTACTCAACCCGGTGGCGTAATCGGTGTCACGGGTGATGCGTACTTCTACGACGTCGTTGCGCGCCGCCAGCCCGGTATAGGCGATCTTGGCGTCACGCAGCGTACGACGAACGTCGTCGCGGACCTGATCAAGCTTGTCCTTCTTGACCGAGTTGGAATCGACTTCGAGCAGGATGTGCGAGCCACCCTGCAAGTCGAGGCCAAGAACGAGGTGACGTTGGGCCCACTTGGGCCATGACTTCACCGTCTCTTCAGGAAAGAAATTCGGAACCGCGCACAGGCAGATCAGCAGAGCGGTCAGAATGACCCCTAGCGCTTTCCACCGCGTGAAATACAACATCGAGCCAACCCGTCAGATATGGGAAATGCGAACCTGCGAGCCTTACTTGCTCGCCGACGAATTGTCCTTCGCAGGCTCACCCTTGCTGCGTACGCCCGAGACCATCTGACGCAACTGACGAACACGGACGCCGTCGGCGAGTTCGAACTCGACCTGCTCGTCATCAACGACCTTGGTCACCTTGCCGATCAAGCCGCCAGAGGTAACAATGAGTGTCACCACGACGGATGTTCTTCACCATCTCGTTGTGGTCCTTCACCTTCTTCTGCTGCGGACGCAGAATCAGGAAATACATGATCACGAAGATCAGGGCGAACGGCAGCAGCGACATCAACATGCTGTTGGCGTCACCGCCGGCAGCAGCCTGAGCGAAGGCAGGAGTAATGAACATCGACTTATCCTCGTGAATAACGGAAACCCGAACCTGCGCCGCCGCAGCGGTCAACCCGGTTCGAACGAATTCGCGCGGACTATAACCACCAGCGCTTCAATTGCAACGCCACCTCTCCGCACATCGTACCCTTGTCAGGCGAATTCAACGCCGATAAGGCTCGCGTGCAAGGAAAAAAACGATGCCGAAAAAACAGAGCAAAACCAAGCCAGCCGCGCCCAAGGCCCAAGTAAAAAAGACCAAAGCTGCCGCGACAAAAAGCCCGCCAGCTGTGAAGCCGCCGTCCCTCGACGAGCGGACAGCCCTGGCGCTGGAAGCGATCGCCGCTCATCTCGCAGCCGCCAAGCCGGTCAAGCCATCCGCCGCAGATTCGCTCCGGAAAGCTGACGCCTTTATCTGGAACCCGCGCGGCTACCTCGTCCCCGTCCCCCGCGTGAACCGGGTCGACATTGCCCTGCTGCAGGGCGTCGACCGGATGCGCGACACACTGCTGGAAAATACCACACGTTTCGCCAATGGCCTGCCCGCCAACAACGCCCTGCTTTGGGGGGCTCGCGGCATGGGAAAATCATCCCTCGTCAAGGCCGCACATGCGACAGTCAACCAGGGCCGCGCAGCAAACGACCGGCTCAAGCTGGTTGAAATTCACCGCGAAGATATCGAGACGCTGCCTGAACTGATGACCCTCATTCGGGCGTCATCGCTCTATTTCGTGGTCTTCTGTGACGATCTGTCATTTGACGGCAATGACGCTTCCTACAAATCGCTCAAGGCGGTTCTCGAAGGCGGCATCGAGGGCCGTCCGGAGAATGTCATTCTCTACGCCACGTCCAACCGCCGTCACCTATTGTCCCGCGACATGATGGAAAATGAACGCTCCACCGCGATCAACCCCGGCGAAGCCGTCGAGGAAAAGGTCTCGCTTTCCGATCGGTTTGGTCTGTGGCTGGGCTTCCATCGCTGCAGCCAGGATGAATTCCTCGCCATGGTGCGCGGTTACGCCACCCATTACGCCATCGCCTATGACGCCGCCGACCTCGATCGCGAAGCTCTTGAGTGGTCGACCACCCGCGGCAGCCGGTCCGGCCGCGTCGCCTGGCAGTTCATTCAGGATCTCGCCGGTCGGCTTGGCATCCGGATGACCGAAAAGGCCTGACCGCAAACACCTTATCAGCCCAAAGAAAATGCCCGGCAATGCCGGGCATTTTTACATCATATCTGCGCAGCGATCTCAGGCGCCATTGAGGAACTGCAGAGGATCGACAGGCGACGACCCCTTACGGATCTCAAAGTGCAGTTGCGGAGACCCGACCTCACCGGACTGCCCCGACTTGGCGATCACCTGGCCGCGCTTGATCGTATCGCCACGCTTTACCATCAGTTCGCTGGCATGGGCATACGCCGTGACGTACCCGTTGGAGTGACGCACGAGGACCAGGTTTCCATAGCCCTTCAACTCGCTGCCCGAATAAGCGACGACGCCATCCTCAGCAGCCTTGACCGGAGTGCCTTCCGGCACCGCGACATTGATGCCGTCATTCGATTTGCCGTTGTTCTTCGCGCCGTAGGACGCAATCACGCGGCCACGGACTGGCCAACGGAACGACGGCAGCGCACCAGTCGCTTCAGCAGCCTTGACCGGCGAAGCAGGGGTAACCTCTTCCGGCGTCGCAGTTGCACTTGCAAGGCGCGCCTTCTGCACCGGCTCGGCGGAGGCCACGCGCTGCGGCGTTGGCTGCACCTGCTTGACAACCGCAGGCGTCGGCGCAGGCGCAACGGCTGCGACCGCACGCGCTGCCGGCGCAGTCGTGACGGGAGCCACAGCGACTGCGCGGCCACCCGGCACAGTAATCTTGTCGCCGATCTTCAGCTTCGAGGTGGTTGTCAGATTATTGGCGCGCGCAAGCTCGCTCAGCGGCACACCCGATCGACGCGAAATGCTCATCAGCGTGTCGCCGGGACCGACGTTATGAACGCTAGCTGCGCCGCGCGAGGCCACCGCTGCAACCGGCGCAATCGCCGGTGCGGAAGGTTGCGCAGTCGTCTGACGCGGAATGATTAATGACTGGCCTGGCGACAGCGCGCGCGGCCCCGAGTAACCGTTCGCCTTGAGAATAGCGGCAGTGCTTACGTTGTAGCGCCGCGCCAGCACATCAAGCGTGTCACTGGTGCCGACGATAATCTTCGTGCCGTTCACCGAACCGGTCACAGCGGGCGCAGCGGCGACCGACCGCGGCGCGATGCTCGCAGTCGTCTCGATTGGAGCCGCTGTGCTGCTGGGCGTAGTTCGTCGAAGGGCGCGACGGCGCATAGGTTCCGACACCCTTCCCGCCTCCGGCGACCGGGGCGCTCGACACATATGTTTGCGGCGCAGAGATGGGCGGCGGCAAGGGCTGCGACTGATACTGCGCCTGCGGCTGGTATGGCGGCCGCTGATACTGCGGCGCTTCATACTGCGGCTGCTGGTACTGAGGCTGCTGATATTGCGGCGTCTCTTGACGTGGCGCATTGACCGAACCGGTCGCGTCTCGTTGCCAGCCAAACTGGCTTGAACGGCTATTGTCCTTGAACGGGTTCTCGGACAACCGGGTCTGCATATCCGCGCTGCAGCCGGCAAAACCAATCGACATCAACGCCAAAACCGCGATCTGCGGTCCCCGGCGCGAGTTCAGCAACTCGACAACGCTGGACATTGGTTACTCACTCATACGCAACAAATTATTACGAGAATGAGTAAACACGTCTGCAGTAAACAAGCCTTTAAGCACAACGGCAGTGGGGCAAAAAACTGCCTTGCATCTTACAATTCCCGAGCAATTCCCGGGATCGCAGGCACAAAACGCACCCTCATCAAATCCTTACGCTGAACGCCCGCCTCACCCTTCTCCAGCCGCACCAGGCTCTGCACGCCGAACGGCGGGCCGACCGGAGCGATCAGAATGCCCCCCGACGCCAGCCGATCAATCAGGTTGGCCGGGATCTCAGGTACAGCGGCGGTGACGACGATGCGATCGAAGCCATTGATGTCCTCAGCGAGATTCAGTCCATCGCCAAGCATGACTTCGACATTTCGCAGCTCCAGCCGCTCGAGTTGCGCGGTGGCGCGCGCAACGAGAAGCCGAAATCGATCAACGCTCAACACTTCGCGCGCCAGCTTCGCCAGGATCGCGGTGTGATATCCGGATCCCGAGCCGATTTCGAGAACGCGATGGTTTGATTTAATATTCAACTGCTCTGTTATATAACCGACCACAAACGGCTGACTTATTGTTTGACCGCATTCAATCGCCAGCGCGGTGTCGCGCCAAGCGTAAGGTCGATAGACCTCAGATACAAACTCGTCGCGATGAATGTCCTCCATCGCACGAAGGACCGCCAAATCGCTAATCCCTCGTCGCCTCAGGCTTAACTGAAACAGCATTTTTTCGGGCGGAGCCTCAACTCGCAGCGCCATGGTGTCCTCAGGTTTCAAATGCTCGATTGTGATTTGAATTACCGCACAGTCCGTTCACTAAATTGCGCTGAACATCGCAGCTCGGTCACAATCAATTGAAATGATTAAATATATTTGTTGCAATTGATCCATGTTTGGCTCGGAACACGTAACTCAATCAACGGAAGCCCTCGTGACACCTGGACTGCGATAAAAACATGCAACTACAATAAATTGCTTTCATAGCGAAAATACGTGAAGCTGGTCTCGGAAAAGGTTAGAGGTAAGGCGAAGATGGCGACGCGTAACACGCCAAGTCAGTTCTCGGTTCTGATCGTTGAAGACGAAGTTATGATCCGGATGATGGTCGCCGACATGCTCGAAGAGCTGGGCTATACCATCGCAGGTGAAGCTGGCGACATCAACGAGGCTATTCGACTTGCACAGTCGATCGAATTCGACATTGCCATTCTGGACGTCAACGTCAATGGCCAGGTAATCTCACCCGTTGCTGAAGTGATCCAGAGGCAGAAACGCCCATTTGTATTCGCTACGGGCTATGGCGCTCAGGGGCTCCCAGAACCCTTCCGCAATCGACCTACATTGCAGAAGCCATTTCAGATGGAAATGCTGGCGCAGGTACTGGCAACGACCCTCGCGGCGGCCAACGCCTGATCGTTGAAGCCGGCGCGACGGCGAAGCCGCGCCGGTTCGACCGTTAGAACACGTCGGACAGAGCCTGAGAAAACTCATCGTCAGTGCGGTCAAGGCGCAGCGGCGTTACCGAGATGTAGCGGGCAGCCAGCGCAGCCAGATCCGTGCCATCTGGCGGCGGCACCACATTGGCGAGCCGTTCAAAACCGATCCAGAAGTATGGATTGTTGCGACCGTCCCGGCGCTCCTCGACCCTCAGGAAGCCTTGGTTACGCTTGCCCTGACGGGCGACCATGATCCCCTGCACGTCTTCTGGCGCACAGGCCGGGAAGTTGACGTTGACCACAGTATTCTTGGGCACGCCCGCTTTCATGACCTTGCGGATCACGTCGGGGCCATAGCGCAGCGCCGTCTCGAACGGAGGATTTGATCGTGTCTCCAGCGAGAATTCCTGCGACAGCGCGATCGCTGGCAGGCCGAGAATGGTGCCTTCGAGCGCCCCTGCGATCGTGCCCGAATAGACCACGTCTTCTGCGACGTTGCGGCCCTTGTTGACGCCTGAGAGCACCAGATCCGGCTGCTTCTGCAGCAGCACATGACGTGCGCCCATGATGACGCAATCAGTCGGCGTCCCGCGCACTGCAAAGCGCTGCTCGCCAACCTGGCGTAGCCGCAGCGGGTCATTGAGCGACAGTGAATGGGACACGCCTGACTGATCAAGCTCCGGCGCGATCACCCAAACATCGTCCGATAGCTGGCTCGCAATCTGCTCGATAACCTCCAGGCCGGGCGCGTGGATGCCGTCGTCGTTAGTGCAGAGAATCCTCATCGGCTCACATTCCCTTTTCTATTATTTTTGCGCCGCCCATATAGGGTTGCAGGACGGTCGGGACAGCGATCGAACCATCGGCCTGCTGATAGGTTTCCATGACAGCAATCAGGGCGCGGCCAACCGCCGTGCCCGAACCGTTCAAGGTGTGAACGAAACGCGGCTTGCCATCGGGCCCGCGATAGCGCGCATCCATGCGGCGAGCCTGGAAGTCCCCGCACACCGAGCACGACGAAATCTCGCGATAGGCGCCGCCCTCGCCTTGCCCAGGCATCCAGACCTCAATGTCGTAGGTTTTCTGCGACGCGAAGCCCATGTCGCCGGTGCACAGCGTCATCACCCGGTAATGCAGGTCGAGCCGACGCAGTACCTCTTCGGCGCATGCCAGCATGCGCTCATGCTCTTCCTGGCTCTTTTCGGGCGTTGTGATCGAAACAAGTTCGACCTTTGTGAACTGGTGCTGGCGGATCATGCCGCGCGTATCACGTCCGGCTGCGCCGGCTTCAGCCCGGAAGCACTGCGTGAGCGCGGTCATGCGGAGCGGCAGCTCCTTTTCATCCAGAATGGTCTCGCGAACGAGGTTCGTCAGCGGCACCTCGGCAGTCGGGATCAGCCAGCGGCGACCACCACCCTGCGCGCGGACATCCGCGACGCCGTCAGCAGCGCTGTCGCTTGCGACCGCGCGATCCAGGTCCGAGACGGCCTCGAACTGGTCGTCCTTGAACTTTGGCAACTGGGCCGTGCCAAACATCGCATCGTCCCGCACCAGCAGCGGCGGATTGACTTCCGCATACCCATGCTCGCCGGTATGGATATCCAGCATAAACTGCCCAAGCGCCCGTTCGAGCCGCGCCAGGCCTTTCTTGAGCACGACAAAGCGCGAGCCTGACAGACGGGCAGCCGCCTCGAAATCCATGAAGCCCATGGCCTCGCCCAGCTCGAAATGCGGCTTGGGCGCAAAGTCGTAGGTGCGCTTCTCCCCGAAGCTGTGCGACAGCACGTTGCCATGTTCATCAGCGCCGTCCGGCACGTCAGCCCGAGGCAGGTTCGGAATCTCGGCAAGCGCTGTCCTGAGCTTTTCCTCGGCCTCTTTCACCGCCGCGTCCAGCGCCGGCATGGTGGTTTTCAACTCGGCGACCTCAGCCATCAGGGCAGCCGCGCGTGCCTCGTCCTTGGTCTTTTTGGCTTCGCCAATTTCCTTGGAAGCGGCGTTACGCCGGGCCTGCGCCTGTTCGGCGCTCACAATCCCCGTGCGGCGCGCTTCGTCGATCGCCAGCAGCGCCGACGACAATGGCGTCAACCCGCGCCGCTTCAGCGCTGCGTCGAATGCGTCAGGATTGTCACGGATTGATTTGATGTCGTGCATGGGGATGCCGGTGCCTTAGGGTAGATCATCAACAATTACGTAGACTGTTTACAACATAGCCGCCGATTTGAAACAGCAAAGCCACCTGCCCGCGCCAAACGCAGGTAGGTGGCTTGCCGAAACGGAAGGCCGATAATTCAGGAGGCGGAGGCGCTATCCGCAGTCGCACCAGCAGTGGTTGCCTTTGCAGCCTTCTTCTCAACGAACTTGACCGCGAAAATCGAGCATTCGTAGAGGATCATCAGCGGAATCGCGAGCGACAGCTGGCTGATGACGTCCGGCGGCGTAAGGACCGCAGCAATAATAAACGCCCCGACGATGAAATACCGCCGCTTCTCGCGAAGCTGCTTCGATGTCAGCACCCCGATCCGGCCGAGCAGCGTCAGGATCACCGGCAGCTGAAAGGCAATGCCGAACGCAAAGACCAACGACATCATCAGCGACAGATATTCACCAACCTTGGGCAGCAGCGCGATCTGGGCGGCATCGTCACCGCCGACCTGCTGCATGCCAAGTGAGAATCGGATCAACATCGGCAGCACGAGGAAGTAAACGACCACCGAGCCCAGCGCGAAGAAGAACGGCGTTGCGACCAGATAGGGCAGGAACGCGTTGCGCTCGTGCTTGTAGAGCCCCGGCGCGACAAACATGTAGATCTGCGACGCGACGATCGGGAACGAAATGAAACCCGCTCCGAACATCGCCAGCTTGAGCTGCGTCAGAAAATATTCCAGCAGCGCCGTGTAGATGAACTTCGAGTTCTCCGGGCCGGCCACCCAGACGAACGGCCAAACGAGAATATTGTAAATCTGTTTGGCGAAAGCGAAACAGAAAATGAACGCTAGCGCAAACGCCAACAGGGCCTTGATGAGTCGCGAACGCAACTCGATCAGGTGATCCATCAACGGCGCCTTGCTGGCTTCGATATCTTCAATGCTCATGACGCTCTCGCGCCCTTATCTGCCTTGTCGGCTTCTGCCGTGAGTTCACTCACCGGCGCGCTTTCGATCACAGCGACGGGCTCCGGCTCAAACTCCTTGACCACTGCGAGAGGCTCACTGGCGGCAATATGCGCCTCGGCCTCGACGAAGGTCGCAGGCGTTGGCGGCTCGGGATCCGTCGGCGTCAGCAGCAAGGGCTCACTCGCCTCGACCGATTCAACCGGCTCAACAACCGGATCGAGCGAAATCGCGCCCGTCGGCTCCGCGAGTGGTTCATCGATCGTCAGGGCGTCCTTGACGTCCTTCTCGACACTGTCGAGGCCGAGCAGGCTTTTGCCATCGAGGCTGCCTGCTGCGTCCTTGATCTCGTCAAAGCTCTGCTTGAGATCGGCCATCTCAGCTTCGCGCATGGCCTCGTTGAACTGGCCCTGAAACTCGGAGGCCATCTTCCGTGCCTTGCCGAGCCATTGGCCAACCATGCGCAGCACGCCGGGCAACTCTTTCGGGCCGATGGCGACCAACGCGACCACCGCGATGACGACCAGTTCACTCCACCCGATGTCGAACATGCATATTTCCGCTCACACGAGACGCCCCGTCACAACGGGAAAACCCGTTACCAGCCGCTCCAAGACAAGAAGCCTCCCGCGATAGCGAGAGGTGCGTCATCCACCGTCAGGCAGTCTTGCTGCCGACATCCGAGCGGGACGACGTATTGGCTGGCGCGTTATGATCAATCGACTTGACCGGGTCGGCTGGCTTCGCGTCGACCGCCGGTTCATCGTCCTTCATGCCCTTTTTGAAGGCCTTGATGCCCTGCGCAACATCGCCCATCAGGTCGGAAATCTTACCGCGACCGAAAAGCAGCAGGACGACTGCGATCACGACGATCCAGTGCCAAATGCTGAGTGAACCCATCCTGCAACCCTCCGAACACGCGCAACGTAAACGCTAATTACTGACCGGAAGGTAGGCTTGAGAAACGGCAAAAACAAGCACTTACACGTGTCCCCGCCCCATAAAGCGACCGCTTATCCGTACAAAACGTCGCAGAGGAACTCACTCCGATGGGCCAGACCCATCGGTATCGGGCTCTACCTCGGACTCCGGCTCAACTGCGGGGGCAAGCGCCAACTGCAAGTCCTCGATTTCCAGCGGATCCTCGTCTTCACGAAGGGCGGGATCGTCGGACGGATTTGGCACGCTAAAGCCGGTCGGCAGCCGCGAATTGAGCAGACCGGTGCCCTTCAGCTCTTCGAGGCCAGGCAGATCGCCGAGACCTTCCAGGCTGAACTGCGACAGGAAGGTGTCCGTCGTCCCGAAGGTCAGCGGACGCCCGGGCGTCTTGCGCCGACCACGCGGGCGAATCCAGCCGGTCTCAAGAAGCACGTCGAGCGTGCCCTTTGATGTGACCACGCCGCGGATCTCTTCGATTTCGCCGCGCGTCACCGGCTGGTGGTAAGCGACGATTGCCAGCACTTCGATCGCGGCGCGCGAGAGCTTGCGCGTTTCAGTGCTTTCGCGCGTCATCAGCCAGGCCAAGTCATAGGCTGTCCGGAACGTGTATTTTCCTGCAACCCTGATCAGGTTGACGCCACGCTCCGCATATTCTTCCTGCAGCTGCGCCAAAGCGCCCTTGACGTCGGCGTCGTCGGGCATCCGCTTGGCCAGCGTTGCGACGTCCAGTGGTTCGGGGCTTGCAAACAGCAGAGCTTCCAAGACGCGAATTTCCTCGCGCCTCGTCAGCGGCGCACGCTCCGGCTCAGCCGCAACCGGTTCCGCCGTCTCATCGTGCGCGGCCACACTGGTCGTCTCAGCCGTGCCGTCGCCTGCAGCGAGCAACACACTATTCTCAGCGTCAACAGGCGCTTCGTCAGCGCCTAACGCGATCTCCGTGTCGTCGGTGGCCAAGGCAGCTTCCGTTTCCGGCTCTTCATCTGTGTCGACGCCGTCAGCGCTTTCGTCAGCCTCATCATCGACCAACCCGGCAACCTCGTCTGCGTCATCCGCGAGGTCTTCGGAGAAAGCTTCGATCAACTCGTCTTGCTGGTCATCCTGCGCTTGAAGCGTTTCATCTTCAACATCCGGATTTTCGTTCAAATCATTGATTCCGATGAGTTCATCAGTTTCGGCATCGTCGTTGGACAGCGCGTCTTCGACATCAACGGTCGCCTCCGCAGCCTCATCGTCGCTATCGGTCACGGACTCAACATCGGCGTCACGCGCCGCGCCCGCGTCACGAACGAGTTCGACATGCGAGGTCGACTTTGCGGAGTCCTTGGTGTGCTCAGCATCGGTGTCGATATCGTCCACATGCTGTTCAGCCAGACTTGCCATGGCGAGGTCTCCTTTTTCCAACTAGTCCACCGTCGCGTCCGGCTCGGTCGAACCCAGCGAATCGAACACCAGAGGGGTCGTCCGCTTGCGGAAGTACAGCGGCGCAAACGCACCGGTTTGATTGATGTCCATGGCGCCTTCGCGCACGAGCTCCAGAGCAGCCGCGAAGCTCGACGCGAAAACAGTCGCACGCTGCGACGGCTCGAGCACGTAGCTCATCAGGAACTCGTCGAGGCAGCTCCATTCGTCGGCAAAGCCGATCAGGCGCTCAAGCGATGCCCTCGCCTCCTTCAGCGACCACACTGTGCGGCGCGCCAGATGGACGGACGCAATGACCCGCGATTGCCGCTGCTTGGCATAGGCCGACAGCAAATCATACAGCGTCGCCGTGTAGCGGGCATTCTTGATCTCGGCGATATTCTCCGCCTGCCCGCGCTGAAACACCTCACGCTGAAGCTGAGGACGCGCCATCAGCATATTGGCTGCTTCCCGCATGGCCTCGAGACGGCGCAACCGGATCGCCAGCGCTGACGCCATGTCCTCTGCACTCGGCCCATCGGGGGTCGCCGGTTCAGGCAGCAGCAAACGCGATTTCAGGAACGCCAGCCAAGCAGCCATCACCAGATAGTCCGCGGCCAGCTCCAGACGGATCTTTTGCGCAGCCTCCACGAACTCCAGATATTGATCAGCAAGCGCAAGTATCGATATTTTGTGCAGATCAACCTTCTGCTGACGCGCCAAGGCGAGCAAGAGATCGAGCGGCCCCTCATATCCTTCGACGTCGACGACCAGCGCGAGCTCATCAGAGGCTTCATCGACCATCGGCACTGGTGTCTCAAACGGCAAAATCTCGGCGTTCATCAGACCGCTACCTCTGCGCGTTTCATCAATGTCTCAAGCTCGAGCCTGGCCAATTCGCGATCCAGTGGCTGGGCTGCACGACGTTGCGCCAGCGCGGCATTGGCCCGATCCAGCGCCTCGGCAGCCAGAACGGGCGTCTCCGACGCCACTGCCAGCATCTCTTCAAGTTTTCCATTACAGTGGAGCACCACGTCACACCCCGCTGCAACAATCGCCCGCGTTCTTTCGGCAATTGTCCCCGACAACGCGTTCATCGAAACGTCGTCGCTCATCAGCAAACCCTGGAACCCGATGGTTCCACGAATCACCTCAGCAATTATCTTCGGAGAAGTCGTCGCGGGTTGGGCAGCATCGAGACTTTTGAACACGACATGTGCGGTCATCGCCATGGCCAGGTCCGATAGTGGCTGGAATGCCGCAAAATCGGTCGCCTCAAGCTCCACCAGTTCCGTCTCGACAACCGGAAGCTTGTGATGCAAGTCGGCCGTCGCGCGCCCATGCCCTGGAATATGTTTGAGGACAGGCAAGACGCCGCCGTCGGCGAGCCCGTCTGTCACGGCCCGAGCGATGGCAGCCACCTTTGCCGGCGTATGGCCATACGCTCTGTTTCCGATCACTGCATCCGCTCCGGCGACAGGTACGTCCGCCAGCGGCAGGCAATCGACGTCGATCCCGAGTTCGGCTAGATCAGCGGCCATGAGGCGGGACGACAGCCACGCCGCGCGCAGCCCAAGCTCCGGCTCGATATCGTAGAGCGTCGAGAAAACACTTCCTGACGGATAGACCGGCCAATGTGGCGGTCCCAGACGCTGAACCCGGCCGCCCTCTTGGTCGATCAGTACCGGCGCATCAGCCCGCCCAACGGCGTCGCGAAATTCAGAAACCAACGCAGCAACTTGGGCCGGGTTATCGATATTCCGCTTGAAAAGGATGCCACCCCATGGCCGTTCGGCGCGTAAAAACGCCCGCTCGTCCGCTGTCAGGGTTGTGCCGGATACGCCTGTGATAAATGCACGAGTGCTCATGGGGCCGATTAGCTCCCATGAGATCGATCAGTCAAGGAAGAGGCTGTTAATTCCTTTGGACGACGCACTGGCCGCCGGCGCTTCGCAGGCTGTTGCAGAACTGACCTGCTGCATCCTGGGAGTTAAACGGGCCAACCATTGCGCGATAGTAAACTCCTCGATCGCCGAGATCAGCCCTACGGATCGTCGCCGAGCGGGATCCTAGTACCGAAGGATACTTTGATTTCAGGAAGTTGAACGATGCCTGCGCTTCGGCCTCGCCGCGCTGGGATGCAACCTGCACCACATATCCACCTGTCACCGCTGCCGCTGTTGGCGCAGTTGACGCCACCCGGGTTGCGGGTTGCGGCGTCAGGGCAATTGGCGCATTGGCTGCAGCTGGCGCAGTGATCCTCGCGGGCGCCTGACGCGCCGCTGGCGTCGTTGTTTGATCAGCTTCGCCGCGCACGGTTAGCGTTCGAACCCGGCGCGGCTCATCTGAGATGGAGGCAGCTGCCGCATTCGAGTTCAGTGCGCCGGTCACGCTCGGCGCAGCCTGTTGCTGGGCTGCGGACGGCTGGCTGGTCGGCGGGAAAACAACACGCGGCTGATCGACAGCGACCCGCTGAACATCAACCGGTTGTTCCTCACGAGAAACGATGCGTTCCTGCCCCGCAGCCAGACGATCTTGGATAGCCTTGCTACCGTCCGAAGAGGCTGATGGCGGAACCAGCTTGTTCGGGCTGGCGTCAGCACGAATAATGGGAGGCTCGCCCGCGCGGGATGGTCCACCGGTGAATGTACGATAGGCGAGCGCCGCCCCAGTGCCGACGACCGCGAGCGCCATGACAATCGCAACGGTTCTCATTCCGCCGCGACGCTTGGGCATATCGTCGTAATCCTGGTCGTCATAGTCATCCGCATGATCGGCGCGATGATGCGCAGCGTAGTCATCATGATGCGCATGCTGCTGCGGTTCCGGCATCTTGCCGAACAAGGCCTCGTCATAACGACCAGCGTCGGGATTATAAGCCGCCGCCATCGGCTCAGGCTCATGATACGGCTCCACGTAGTCGTCGATCGCAGGAGCCGACGGTAGAGGCGCTGGCTGCGGCGTGACTACCGACGTCCGGCCATGACGGTGCAGCGGATGGATCGGCTGAATTGCGACCTCTGGTTCGGGCGGTGCCTCAACGACGTTGGAGCGCCGCATCCACGACGGCCGTCCAGTCGCCGCAGGCGCGTCCTCAGGCTCGTCGTACTGATCGAGCTGCGCATTCAGTTGAGCATCAAAATCTACAGGCGCACGGCGCTGGTCTGCGCCCTGCTCATTCTTGGCGAAACTGGACAATGGGTCAGCCTGACCGATCAGGCGCGCCAGTTCTGCAAGCGGATCTGACTCGCCGCCATTCCGCGCATAGCCATCCTGGCGACCGAAGTGATCGTCTGCCGGGAAAGACCGTTCCTGATATCGATTAGCCATCGTGATGTCCGCGTCCCCTTACTCAGGGAGAGCCGCCATCCGCTGCCCGTTAAGAACAACCGATGCCTGAAAAACTGTCGCATGTCCCCAAGCGACAGTTAGCTATCCCACCTATCGCATCTCATCTGGCGCCGAGACACCGAGAATAGCAAGACCCGACGCCAAGATGGAAACTACGCTTTGAACCAGTGCCAAGCGTGCTTTGGTTATTACTGCATCATTAGTTATAATGAAGCGTAAATGAGGCGCATCACGACCCCGCGTCCAGAGTGCGTGAAACTCGCTCGCGAGATCGTAGAGGTAGAACGCAATCCTGTGCGGCTCATGCGCCGCAGCCGCAGCTTCGATCATTCGCGGGTACTGTGCAAGCTGGCGCATCAGGCTCAATTCAACCGGATCGTTCAACCGCTCAAGCTCGGCGTCAGCGAGATAGGCAAGACGTGCCGACTGCTCGTCCAGCTTGACCGGAAGATCGGGCAGCATTTCAGCGGCGTTGCGGAATATCGAATACCCACGTGCGTGCCCGTATTGCACGTAGAATACAGGATTATCCTTCGACTGCTCGATGACCTTGGACAGATCGAAATCAAGCACCGCATCATTCTTGCGGAAGAGCATCATGAAGCGGACAGCGTCGGAGCCAACCTCATCCACCACTTCACGAAGCGTGACGAAATCACCTGAGCGCTTCGACATTTTGACCGGCTCGCCATTCCGTAGCAGCTTTACAAGCTGCACGATCTTAACGTCGAGGTCGGCCTGTCCTGCTGTGACGGCCTTGATCGCCGCCTGCACGCGCTTGATGTAGCCGCCATGGTCAGCGCCCCAGACGTCGACCATGCTGAGAAAGCCGCGGTCGTATTTGGTCTTGTGGTAGGCGATGTCCGAGGCGAAGTAGGTATAGCCACCATTCGACTTTTTGAGCGGCCGATCAACATCGTCACCGAATGCGGTGGCGCGGAATAGTGTCTGCTCGCGATCTTCATAGTCCTCGATCGGCGCGCCTTTGGGCGGCGGCAAACGCCCCTCATAGACGTCGCCCTTGGCGCGCAGAAAATCGATGGTCGCGGCAACCTGATCGGTCTCGCCCGTGATGAGCGAACGTTCCGAGAAGAAAACATCGTGACGGATGTTCAGCGCAGCGAGATCGCCACGGATCGCCTCCATCATCATCTCGATCGCCTTGGCGCGCACCACCGGCAGCCATTGCGCTTCGGGCTGCGCCTTGAGCGCTGCTCCATGCTCTGCCGCAAGCGCTGCACCGACCGGTTTCAGATAGTCGCCGGGATAGAGCCCTTCCGGGATCTCGCCGATGGCGTCGCCCAGCGCTTCGCAATAGCGCAGATAGGCGGAACGCCCGAGAACATCGACCTGAGCGCCTGCGTCATTGATGTAGTATTCGCGCGTGACCTCACTGCCTGCTGCTTCCAGCAGGCTCGCCAGCGCATCGCCGAACACCGCGCCGCGGCAATGGCCGACATGCATCGGGCCAGTTGGATTAGCGGATACATATTCAACGTTGACCTTGCCGACCGAGCCAGCAGATGCGAGCCCATAGCGGTCGCCCTGGATCAGGATCGCGCGCAGAGCTCCTGCCCAGGCCTCCGGCTTCAGCGTGAGATTGATAAAGCCCGGCCCGGCGATGTCGACCTTGGCGACAATGTCGATCGTCGACAGCTTGGCGACCAAGGCTTCTGCGAGATCGCGCGGCTTGGCTTTGGCGGGCTTTGCCAGCACCATAGCGGCGTTGGTCGCCATATCGCCGTGGCTCGCATCCTTCGGAGGCTCTACCACGACCCGTGACACGTCGATTCCGGCCGGGAGCACGCCCTCGCCTTCAAGCTGCGCACAGACCGCATGGACATGCGCGAGAACGGCGGCAAACAGATGCTGAGACGGAGCGGATTCAACCATGGCGTCACTGAACCAGAACTTGCGCCGGGCAACCCCGGCAGGGAGAAATCAAAAGCGGAGTGCGCTTGGCCATGCGGCCGGAGACATCGGCCTGCGCTCGACCGCCCTGCGGGCATTCATGATCCAGCAAAGGGCGTCGCACCTGAAGGTCGCCTAACGTAATTCGGGGGTCGAGTCAAAGAGCCGGGCGTGTTCAATGATGGCGAACCGGTCCGTCATCCCGGCAATAAAATTACCGATCTGGCGAACACGCTCGTCTTCATCAGCAATTTCGGTGGCGTGCGATTGCAGCCACTCAACTGGCAGATCGCTCGGCGTCGTGACGTACCGGTTGAACAAATCGGTCACCACATCGGCGGCGTCGCGCATCACCCGCATCACCCGCTCGTGCCGGTACATCCGCTTTTTCAGAAAGGCCTTGATGTTCGCCTCGACCTCGGCCGTCGGCCCCGAGAACGTGACGATTATGTCGCCATGTGACCGGACATCGTCCACCGAAGCTGGATTTGCCACGTCGAGTCGATGCCGGGTCTCGGCCACTACCGCGCCGATCAGGTAAGAAATCAGTTCGCGAACCAGCTCGGCCCCCGCCCGGTCCGGCGCGAGCCCCGGATACTTCCGGTCTATTTCGGCAATAAAGGCAGCGAACAGCGGCAGATCCTTGAGGTCCTCCATGGTGAACAGCCCGGCGCGCAGGCCGTCGTCAATGTCATGGGCGTCATAGGCAATGTCGTCTGCGATGGCCGCCACCTGGGCTTCCAGAGAGGCATAGGTGTCGAGCCTGAGATCATAGATCCGGTCAAATTCAGCCAGGCCATAGGGCAAAGTCCGCCCCGCGTAGCGCCCGGCTGAAGCGCCGGAGACATGCATCATCGGACCATTGTGCTTCACGACGCCTTCAAGCGTCTCCCAGCACAGGTTCAACCCGTCAAAGCGCGGGTAGCGGTGCTCCAACTGGGTCAGCACCCGCAGCGTCTGCACATTGTGGTCAAACCCGCCATGATCCCGGAGACAGGTGTCCAGCGCCCGCTCACCGGCATGGCCGAACGGCGGATGGCCCAGATCATGCGCCAGCGCCAGAGTTTCGGTCAGATCCTCCTCCAGCCCGAGCTGGCGGGCCATGGCGCGGGCGATCTGGGCGACCTCGAGGGAATGGGTCAGCCGCGTCCGATAGTGGTCACCTTCATGGACAACAAAGACTTGTGTCTTATATTTAAGGCGGCGAAAGGCTGTGGAATGGATCACGCGGTCGCAATCTCGCCGGAACGGGCTGCGAGTCTGGCTGGGCGCTTCAGGAAAATGCCGCCCCCGGCTTTGCTCAGGATGGCAGGCATAGGGGGCCAAAAAGGGAGACATGGCAGCTTCTGTTCGAACCGACACGCTTCTTTATTCCTTATCCATTTGATTCCAGCACCAAGCGCACTTAACTATGCCTTGCGGCCTAATCAAACCGTCGATTGCCGCAATCGGAGTTCCAGATGTCAACGGAAGACGTGAAGATCAGCGAGCGCGCCGCGCGCCGCATTGCCCAGATCCTGAAATCAGAGGGCGAAGGCGCGATGTTGCGCATTAGCGTCGAGGGTGGCGGCTGCTCGGGCTTCCAGTATAAATTCGACGTTGAACGCGCTAAGGCCGAGGATGACCTTGTCATCGCCGAACACGATGCGGTGGTTCTCGTCGACTCGACCTCCGTGCCCTTCCTAGCCGGCTGTGAGGTCGATTTCGTGGACGATCTGATTGGTGCGTCATTCCGCGTCGTCAATCCGAATGCGACCGCCTCCTGCGGCTGTGGCACAAGCTTCTCGGTTTAAGGGCGCATCTGCTTTTGCAAGAACAGTCGCTGCGCATTGCCATGGGCGATCTTCGCAGCGACATCGGGCGCTAACTGGCCAAGCCAGCCGCGGTATTGCGCCATGATCGCGCCATAACTGTCCCACCGTTCGGATATCCAGGTATCGGACCCGAGCAGGAAGCGGTCCGGGTATGCCTCGAACAACCGTCTCCACTCAGGCGACAGCTTGCCATCGCCGCCAGTTATTCCACCGCGATACGAAAGTTCGCCCCACAACTCCGGATATTTCACCAGCAGCGCCTCGACCCGATCGACGCCAAGACCGAACCCGGTGTGAGCCCAGATGATCCGCGCGCGCGGATTATGCCGCATCAGAATTTCGACCGCCTCTTCGTCGGCATGGGCATGCAGGAAGAGATCATTCGCGACGGCGAAATCTACGGTCTGCTTGACCTGCGGCGTATCTGCGGCCTTGCCAGTGAGATGAAATTCCCCGACGCCGCGATAATAGCCGCGCTTGAACTCATCTTTCACCAGATCGAAAATCACAGGATCGCTGAACCACGACTGGATGTCCGCCCGCACGCGATAGGGCCGAATGAATGGCACCACTGCGATCCCCTCAGGCCTCGCGTCCACCAGCGCGTGGGTGCCGGCATTTGGCCGGCTGGTGGCAATGATCCCGATGATGTTGTGCTGGCGGAATAGCGCCAGCACCTCGTCGAGCTTGAAGTGCGGCGCCGGCTCCCAGTTGTAATGCAGATGCGCGTCGAAGATCGGGATCGATTGCTCCGCCTTCGCCGCGTGCGTCGCTGCGATCAATGCGGCGCAACAGACCAAGCTCACCGCCAAGGCACGGCTGAACTTGCTGCGCTGCGCCGCGCCGATCATTCAGCCGCCACCGCATGTGGTCGATCCTGCACGGGTTCGGGGTGAACCTGATCCGGGTTCAGCCTGCGACGTAGCCGCAGATCGATCTTGTCGAGATAGATGTACACCACAGGCGTGATGAACAACGTCAGCAGTTGCGAGACGCAGAGGCCACCGACGACGGCGACGCCCAGCGGTTGACGCAGCTCCGCGCCCGCGCCCGCGCCAAGCGCCACCGGCAGGACCCCGAAGATCGCGGCCAGCGTCGTCATCATGATCGGCCGAAAACGCATCAGCGCCGCCTCACGAATGGCCTGTTCAGCCGACATGCCGACACGTCGGCGATCCAGCGCAAAGTCGACCATCATGATGGCGTTCTTTTTCACGATGCCGACCAGCATGACGATGCCGATCATCGCGATAACCGACAGCTCCATCTTGAACAGCATCAAGGTCAAAATCGCGCCGATACCAGCCGACGGCAGACCGGAGATGATCGTGATCGGATGGATGAAGCTTTCGTAGAGAATGCCGAGGATGATGAAGGCGGCGAACACCGCTGCGAGGATCAGCACGCCCTGCCCGCGCAACGACTCCTGGAACACCTGCGCCGTGCCCGAGAATCCAGAGGCGATCGTGACCGGGACGTGCGAAGCTTCTTCGATCTTCTTGATCGCATCGACCGCATAACCGAGCGAGTAGCCCGGCTGCAGGTTGAACGAAATCGTCACTGCCGGCTGCTGACCCTGGTGATTGACCTGCAACGGCCCGACCGTTGGCACCAGCTGCGCCACCGCGCTGAGCGGAATCGTTCGCCCGGCCGACGTCTTCATGTACAGTTTCGAGATGTCCGAAGGATCGATCCGGAACTGCGGCTGCGCTTCAAGAATAATCCGGTAGTCATTGTTCGGCATGTAGATTGTGCCGACCTGTCGGCTACCGAATGCGTTGTAGAGCTGGTTACGCACCTGATCGACCGTCACGCCGTAGACCGCCGCCTTCTCGCGATCAATATCGACCGTCATTTGCGGGTTCTTGATGTAGAGGTCGGTGGTGACGTCCAGCAGCCCCGGGACCTTGGCGATTTGTTCACGCATGTCGGGGGCGACCCGGTAAAGCAGCTCGGTATCGCTGCCCTGCAGGACGTATTGATATTGGCTCTTGGAAACGCGACCACCGATATTCAGGTTCTGCACGCTCTGGAAGAACGCCTGCATACCCGGGACCGTCATGGCGGCCTGGCGAAGTCGTGCGATCACCACCGGCGCGGGATCGCGCTCCTTGCGCGGTTTCAAACCGATGAACATACGGCCGTAGTTAGCCGTCGGATTCGGACCGCCCGAACCGACCGTGCTGTTGATATATTCAACCGCAGGGTCCGTTAGCAGCAGACGCGCCAGCACCTGTTGACGCTCCGCCATCGCCTCATAGGACGTATCCGTCGCGGCTTCCGTGACGCCGGTAAGGAAGCCGGTGTCCTCCTGTGGGAAGAAACCCTTGGGCACGATGGTATAGAGATAGACAGTGCCCCCGAGCGTCGCGAGCGTCAGCACCAGCATCAGAGCCTTATGCGCCAGCACATGATCAAGCGCCCATTCGTAGGCGCGGAGCCATCCGTTGAACATGCGCTCGAACAGCCGAAGGACGACGTTTTCCTTCTTGTTCGGATCATGTCGTTTCAGCATGCGCGCGCAGAGCATCGGCGTCAGGGTCAGCGAAACGAAGCCCGATACAATGATGGCGACTGAAATCGTCACCGCGAATTCGCGGAACACCCGGCCAACCACCCCGCCCATCAGCAGCACCGGAATGAACACGGCGATCAGCGAAAAGGTGATTGAGATGATCGTGAAACTGATCTCACGCGCGCCTTTCAACGCCGCCTCGAACGGCTTCATGCCATTCTCGATATGACGCACGATGTTCTCGAGCATGACGATGGCGTCGTCGACCACGAATCCGACCGACAGGGTCATCGCCAGCAGCGTCATATTGTTGATCGAGAAGCCGAGAAGATACATGACGCCGAAGGTGCCGAGCAGCGAGATCGGCACCGCCAGCGCCGGGATCAGGGTCGCCGAGGCCGAGCGAAGGAACATGAAGATCACGATGATCACCAGCGCGACGGCGATCAACAGTGTCTCCTCCACGTCAGCCACTGACTCGCGCACCGACACCGATCGGTCCATCATGACCTGCACAGCGACGGAGGGCGGGATCTGCGCCCGCAACGCTGGAAGCTTGGCAAGAATGGCGTCGACAACGGCAACCGTATTGGCGTCCGGCTGCTTCTGGATGCCGAGCATAATCGCGCGCTGGCCATTCAGCCAGGTGGCGATCTTGTCGTTCTCAACGGAGTCATAGACCTTGGCGACCTCGTCGAGCTTGATCGGCGCGCCGTTGCGCCAGGCCACGACGACCTGCTTGTAATCAGCGGCCTTGGTCAACTGCCCCGACGCCTGTAGCGATACGTCCTGCTTGGGGCCATTCAACGTCCCCACCGGCGTCGACGAATTCGCTCGCGTCACCGCCTCGCGAATGTCTTCAAGCGTCAGCCCGCGCGCCGCCGCCGCTTCCGGATCGGCCTGAACACGAATGGCGAACTTCTGCGGGCCATAGATATTGACCTGCGCCACGCCGGGGATCTGCGACAGCGCCTGCCCGATGGTGATATCGCCATATTCGTTGATGGCCGACAGGGGCTGCGTCGCCGAGGTCAGCGAGATGAACAGCACCGGGAAGTCCCCGGGGTTCACCTTGCGGAAACTCGGCGGGATCGTCATTTCGACGGGCAATCGCCGTTGGGCAATTGTCAGCGCCGTCTGGACGTCAAGCGCGGCTGCGTCGATATCGCGATCAAGATCAAACTGGATGGTAATGCTGCTCGACCCCTGCGACGAACTCGACGACATCGATGAGATGCCGGCGATGGTCGACAGTTGTCGCTCGATGATGCCGGCGACCGATGCAGCCATCGTGTCGGCGCTGGCGCCCGGTAGCGTGGCGGTCACGGCGATGGTTGGGAAATCGACCTTGGGCAGCGCCGACACCGGCAGCAGACGAAACCCGAACACACCAAGCGCGATGATCGTCGCCGTCAGAAGCGACGTGAGAACCGGGCGGCGGATACAGAGCTCCGAGAGCGTCATGGCTCAGGCCCCGGCTTTCTTGTCACGCGACTGAACGCGCGTCCCGTCCCCGAGCAGCAGCTGCCCGTCAACCACGACCTGTTCGTCGCCCGTCAAGCCATCGGCGATGACCGACAGCCCCTTGAAGGTTCGGCTGACTTTCACCGTTTTCATTTTCGCGACGCCATCGGCGACGACAAACACATAATCGCCGCCCTGGCTGCGTTGAACTGCCACGGTGGGCACGACAACAGTTCGTTCGGTACGCAGCGTCAGCCTTGTTTGTACAAGCGTGCCCGGCCAAAGGGTCTCGTTCTGGTTATCCATCACAGCCCGAACCGTGACCATGCCGGTGGTGGCGTCGACGGTGTTCTCGACCATGGCGATCTTGCCCGTCTCCGACCTGTCGGTATCCGGTATGGTCGCCAGCACCGAGGCGGAGTTCGCCGCCATGCCTTCGCGGAGATCCACCAGCACCCGCTGCGGCACGGCGAAAGTGACATAGACCGGCGCCATCTGATTGATCGTCGCGAGCGCCCCCGTATCAGCGGGACGCACGAAATTGCCAGCCTTGACGTTGGCGGCGCTGATCCGCCCGGAGACCGGCGCGCGGATCACCGTAAAACTCTTCTGAACCTTGAGATTGTCGAGCGAAGCCTGGTCGGCTTTGATCGTCCCGATGAGGATTTCTGCCTGGGTCTGGGCGTTATCGAGATTGACCTGTGTCGTCGCACCCTTCCCGATCAGGTCATTGAAACGTCTTGAGGTCGCGCTCGGCGCCAACCAGCTGAGCCTTGCTCTTGGCGAGGTTTCCCTCAGCCTGCTGGATCTGTGCTTCGATCTGACGTGAATCGAGGGTGAACAGCAATTGCCCCTCTTTAATCTTCGCACCATCCTCGAAATGAACTGCGTCGATCATGGTCTCGACCCGAGACTTCAGCGCAACGCTCGTAATCGGCGTCACAGTCCCTAGCGAGTTCGACCTCGACCGGAACATCGCGTCGTTCGGCCCTTGCCACATCGACGGAAATAACCCGCGCGCGCGGCGGGGCCGCCTGAGCGTTAACCCGCGAGCCGATCCAGGCATCGCGTGTGGTATACGCGGCAGCGCCCATCGCGCCCACCAGTCCAATCAAGACAAAAGCCGTCGACTTCTTCATAAAGGTGACCTGATTCGACCCGGACAGGGAACAACGATTGTCCAGTATGCCGGGCTCAAAAACGCGTGTGAACGGCTTTAACTTACCACAGTCATTGCTACCGTGATATCTCCTGCACTCCAGATTTTGCCACACAGAGCGTCGGATATAGTTTGATGAGAATAGCCACCTGGAACGTAAACTCTGTCCGGCAGCGTCTGGATCACCTGCTCACCTGGCTCCGCGATACCAGCCCGGACGTCGCCTGTTTGCAGGAGATCAAATGCGTCGACGACGCGTTCCCCCGGGAGCAGATCGAGGCGCTGGGCTACAACGTGGTGACCCACGGCCAGAAGACGTTCAACGGTGTCGCGCTGCTGTCGCGGTTTCCGCTGGAGGACGCGACGCCGCGCTTGGCGGGCGATGACGAGGATGTTCAGGCCCGCTTCATCGAGGGATTGATTTCTCTCAAGTCGGGCGTGGTCCGGGTCGGCTGCCTGTACCTGCCGAACGGCAATCCGGTCGACACGGAAAAATACCCTTACAAGCTACGCTGGATGAACCGCCTCGCCGACTTCACCCGGGATCGCCTCAAACTCGAGGAGCCGCTGATCCTGGCAGGTGACTTCAACGTCATTCCAGAGGCCAAGGATGCCGCCAACCCCGCAGCCTGGGTCAATGACGCCCTGTTCAAGCCGGAAACCCGCAAGAGCTTCCAAACGCTGCTTGGCCTCGGGATGACCGACGCCCTGCGTGCAGTCACGGACGAGGCTGGCCAATATACCTTCTGGGACTATCAGGCAGGCGCCTGGCAGAAGAACAATGGCATCAGGATCGACCATCTTCTGCTCTCGCCGCAAGCCAGTGACCGGCTGGTCGGGGTTGGCATCGACAAATATGTCCGCGCCTGGGAAAAGCCGTCCGACCACGTTCCGGTCTGGGTGGATCTGGATATTGCAACCGACTAGGACGCTTTCAGAGGTCCCAGGACTTTGGCGATCCGGCATCGCCAACCTGAAGCGCAAGAGACGAGGAATTAATCCCGGCGTCCCTGTACCCAGCTCTCGATCAGCTTCAGCGCCATGGCTCGGTCATCCTCTGATGCCCGGCTGATCGCCTTGTTATAGCTGTCCTTGATCCAGACCTCGTCCGAACTAGCACTGTCGCGCGCCAGGGTCAGCCACATCAGCCCGCGCGCCGCCTGGCGCGGCAGCTGATCGCCGTTGAACAACATCTGGCCCAGCATGGCCTGAGCATGATGCTGACCCTTTTGAGCGGCCAGACCCAGCCAGCGCGCACCATATTTCAGATCGCGCGGCGTGCCGACGCCCTTCAGATAAAGCTTGGCAAGATCATACTGCGCATCGGCGTTGCCAAAGTATGACGCGGCATAGGAAAGCATTTCACGCGCACGAGCAGGATTAGGCTTCACGTGCGAACCGGGAATGCCGTCAATAAAATATCGTCCCAGTTCAACGAAGGCCTTGGCGACAATCGCCGCCTGCGGCGCCGTCGGGCTGTCTTCGGCATGGGAATTTGCGATCTGGCTGAAGTAGTCAAACGCGCGCAGATTGTCCTGCAACACACCGACGCCATCGGCGTACATCCGACCAAGCTTCCACTGGGCGACCGGATGCCCGCCCTCAGCAGCGTACTGCAGCGCGGTCAGGGATGGCTCCACAGCCGACGACTTCGCCATCATCTTTGCCGAGCCGGGCTGGGCAATCGCAACAGGAATGGCCGTATCGTTGCCACCGCCGACTGTTGTCCCCTCAAAGGCAAAGACAGGCGCGCCGGTCAAAAAGACTGCCCCGGTCAGCAATGCCACGTAAATCGAACGTCCAGCTTTCTGCATCACACCAAATCTCGCACCGCTCAACAGAGCCGCTAACGACATGACCTGCGGATGGCTCCGCCCCCGCAATCCCGGACGCCTGCCTCGCTCTTCTGAGCTCACCAGACTGCCGCAATTTTTTATGAGACCACGATCGTATGAGTTTTTGGCGACTTCACGACCCGTTACGTTCAAACCGAAGAAAGAGCGTGTCAATTTGGCGACCGACGTCGACTTTTGATTAAATGCGCTAAGGGCACGGCAACCAC
The DNA here is from genome assembly GCA_963717905.1 of uncultured Alphaproteobacteria bacterium. Taxonomy (GTDB): domain Bacteria; phylum Pseudomonadota; class Alphaproteobacteria; order Rhizobiales; family Xanthobacteraceae; genus Tardiphaga. The sequence goes on along the minus strand of CAVQXM010000002.1, from coordinate 669,293 downwards.
GTTCGCGGCGCGTTGACGAACGCCGCTCAGTCTGCCCGCCCCGAGCCGAAGGATTCGCGACGTTACAATTCACGCGAATAGCCCAGCCGGTGCTCCCCAACGACGGAAGAAGCGAGGCCGGGCTCGCTCCACCCGACACTGAGACGTTTGCACTGAAAAAAGACTTCGCGACCATTCGAAACCTGATCCGGATCACAAATATCCGGTGTGTCCCGGCTATTTCCGTGGTGGGTGCAACCTCACTAGCTGCACGGAAATCATTTCACAATCGCGTGTGGCCAAATAGCGGCGCGTGAACGTCGCACGTGTGGCTGGAACAAATTGCCCAGTGGTGTTGCGGAGTCGCCACAGAATTGTCAACGGGCGGGGCCAATCGATCCCGGCCCGAGTTGAAGCCTACGCGCGCCCGCCAAGGTCCGCTGATAAGCTTAACGATGCGCTAATCACACCCGTTCAGTGAAAATTGCATGTTTCAGGGTTTATTCTTTGCGTTGAAACTATCTCCCTGAGAGTGTGCCCCGATGGTTGCCGATCAATCGAGCGATACCGACAAGCATTCCATGGCCGACTCCGTCGTGGAGAACCTGATCTGCCTTGTGAGCCTCGCGATAATTCTGTTTCTGGCCAATGCCTACAGCATCTATACCCGGCCATTGGGTTCGCTCGGTCTCATCGAGCCAGCCAACGCGATTTTGCTGGGGCTACTCGTCTCGCACCCGCGGTTCGCCAACATTTACGGCTATATCGGCGCGATCATCGGTTATTTCGCAGCCTACCGCCTCGAAGGCGTCGCCTTCACGCCGAGCGTGATGGTGATCGCCACTAAACTCTCAGGCGTTTGCGTCGGTCATTTCTTGCTGTGCTGCCTGTCGGAAGATCATCGCAAGTTGCGTCGGCCTCAGTCGGTCTTTCTGCTGTTTCTGATCGTTACGGCAGCCTCCGCGACCGCGGGCGTGCTCGCCGGCGTCGCCAATCCGATCCTTCAAAACACCGATCCGTTCGCTGGCTGGCTTTATTGGTTCGCCAGCGAAATGGCTAACTACATGCTCGTTCTCCCGATCATGCTCTATATGCCCGGCATGCCATGGGCGCGTATCGTAACCTTCCTGAAAAGCGAGCGTCGGCGGACTGACGGATTTGTACGTATAGAGACATTCTTTCCGCTGCTGGCCTTTGCAGCATCGTCTGTCGTCGCGCTGTTCATCGGCGGGCATGGCTCCATCGCCTTCCCGATCCCGGCGCTGCTGTGGTGCGCGATCACTTACAATCAATGGATCACCGCCGTCCTGATGCTGTTCTACGCCATGTGGATGCTGGCATCAGGCACAACGATGATCGAGGCCATGCCGGGCGAACTGCAACCGCAAACCTCGCTGCTGTCATTGCGGCTGGGTATCGCCTTCGCAGTGATCGGCCCGCAGTTGATAGTGAGCCTGATGGCGATCCGCAGGGAGTTGACCCGACGACTCGACGGTCTTGCTTCTCACGACCAACTGACCGGACTGCTGAACGAGCGTGCGTTCAATATCACTGCTGGTCAGAGAGTAACCGATCTGCATGCCGTGGGCGCACCTGTCACTCTGCTGATGCTCGATCTCGACCACTTTAAGCAGATCAATGATGTTTACGGTCACACGGCCGGGGATCAGGTGCTCGCTCACTTTGCCGAAGTGCTCACCAAATCCCAGCGAGATACCGAAGTGATCGGACGCATCGGCGGCGAAGAGTTCGCCGTTGTCATTCCCGAATGCTCGCAATCGATCGCCACCTCGATCGCAGAGCGTATTCGCAACTCGTTCGCCAAAGCGATTGTGCAGACAGCGAGCGGAATGACGATACGAGCGACCGTAAGCATCGGAATGGTTCATTCCGAGGTCGCCCCAACCGACATAGCCCCTTATGATGGCGACTGCTGACGCGGCTCTCCACGCCGCCAAATTAGCCGGGCGCAATCGCGTCGAGATCAAGGACGTCCGCCAGGAGCCCCAGGTGCGGCGCGTATCAGAGCCGGTTAGCCTCTCGCATCACTAACAGCCGGTGGTGTGCATGCCACATCACCCATCCTGACGACGATGTCATGCAGACAGTCTGCACGACCTCGCCGCTCTTTTTTAGACACTACATATTCAGGGCTTTGCCATAAGCGTCCAGCACAGCTTCCTTCATCATTTCCGATAGTGTCGGATGCGGGAAGATCGTGTGCATCAGCTCTTCCTCGGTGGTCTCGAGGTTCATGGCGACGACGTAGCCCTGAATCGACTTCCGTGACCTCAGCGCCGACCATATGCGCGCCCAGCAGCTGTCCGGTCTTCTTGTCGAAGATCACCTTCACAAGGCCCTGGTCTTCTCCCAGTGCAATGGCCTTGCCGTTACCCATGAAGGGGAAGCGGCCAACGCGGATCTCGCGGCCCCCCTCCTTCGCCTTGGCTTCCGTCAGACCGACGGACGCGATCTGCGGGTGGCAATAGGTGCAGCCTGGGATCATCGCCTTGTTCATCGGATGCGGATTGAGGCCCTTGATGGCTTCAACGCAGATAACCCCCTCATGCTCAGCCTTGTGAGCCAGCATCGGCGGACCTGCTACGTCACCAATGGCGTAGATGCCCGGTACGTTGGTCTTGCCGAGCCCGTCGATCACGACACAACCGCGATCCGTCTTGACGCCAAGCTTCTCAAGGCCGAGGCCCTCGATATTGCCGACAACGCCAACCGCAGAAATCACGCGCTCGAACTCGACCGTCACCGGCTTCTTGCCATCGTCGAGCGTGGCAACGACGCTGTCGGCTTTCTTGTCGAGCTTGGTGACCTTCGTGCTCGACATCAGCTTGATGCCCTGCTTCTCGAACTGCTTGCGCGCGACTGCGGCGATCTCGGCGTCCTCGACCGGCAGGATCTGCGGCAGAACCTCAACGACCGTGACCTCCGAACCCATTGAGTTGAAGAACGACGCGAACTCGATGCCAATCGCGCCCGAGCCGATGACAAGCAGCGACTTTGGAATCTGCGGCGCGACCATGGCCTCGAAGTAAGTCCAGATCAACTTGCCGTCGGCCTCAAGCCCCGGCAAGGCACGCGGCCGCGCGCCCGTGGCCAGGATGATATGCTTGGCGGTGTAGCTGCCTGCGCCGAGTGCGCCCTTCGGCGGCTCGGTCTTCAGCCGGCTGTCGCCCGCCTTCACGGTGATCTTGCCGGGCGCGTCGATCTGCGCATCGCCCCAGATCACGGTGATCTTGTTCTTCTTCATCAGGAAGCCAACGCCTTCGTTGAGGCGCTTGGATACGCCACGCGAACGCGCCACCACAGCCTGCGGATCAAACGTGATGTTGTCCGCCGACAAGCCGTAGTCTTTGGCGTTCTGCATGTAGCTGGTAGATCTCGGCCGAGCGCAGCAGCGCCTTGGTCGGGATGCAGCCCCAGTTCAGGCAGATGCCGCCAAGAAACTGCTTCTCGATCACGGCAACCTTGAAGCCGAGCTGCGCGGCGCGGATCGCCGATACGTAGCCTCCGGGGCCGGAGCCAATGACGATGATATCAAATGCGGTCTCGGCCATGCCTATTGCCTTTGTTTTCCATTCGCCGGCTCGCGGATATCACCACTTGCGCCAACGACTAAAAGATCAAAACTGTTCGACCGGCGCACGGCCAGTCATTGAATTCGCTGTGCTGCTACTTGCATTGCTTGGCGCCCATTACGACCCGAGCGACCCGCGATGGCCCTGGCATCGGCTGGCCGTCACTGCTGCGCGCTGGCTCTCGCACCACCCGCATCGTCAGTGAGCAGTTCCGCCCATGGGCGACGTAGCTGCCGTCCTCGGCCCGCTCGATACGATCAACGACACCAAGCTGTTCGGGCACCTCGCCCTGCGCCGTGATGGCGGCGAAGTCACCCCACACCGTGTATTGCGGGGGCAGTTCAGCAAAAGCTGCCTGCGCCCCGAAAACAAGACCTGCGAGCGAAAGAAACATCGCCGTTCGTTTCGTCACCGCAAATCTCCTGTCGTGTTAGACGATCATCATCACCGGGTTTTCAATCAGCATGCGGAATGCACTGACGAGTTCCGCGCCGAGTGCGCCGTCAACCGCGCGATGATCACACGACATTGTCACGCTCATCACATTGGCGACTTCGATCTTGCCGTTCTTGACGACAGCGCGCTGCTCGCCTGCCCCGACCGCCAGGATGGTCGACTGCGGCGGGTTGATCACCGCTGTGAAGTCCTTGATGCCGTACATGCCAAGGTTGGACACAGATGACGTGCCGCCCTGATACTCTTCCGGCTTGAGTTTGCGGGCGCGGGCGCGTGCAGCCAGATCCTTCATCTCGGCCGAAATTGCCGACACCGTCTTGAGATGCGCGTTACGGATCACCGGCGTAATCAGCCCGCTCGGGATCGAGACGGCAACGCTGATGTCCGACACAGTGTGCTTCAGCATTGCACCTTCGGTCCAGGTGACGTTGGCGTCCGGCACGCGCTGAAGCGCAACCGCCAGGGCCTTGATGACGAAGTCGTTCACCGACAGCTTGAACGCCGGCTTGCCTTCCTTGTTCTTCGGCGCGGAGGCGTTGATCTCCTCACGGGCCGCCAGCAGCTTGTCGATATTGCAATCAACCGTCAGGAAGAAGTGCGGGATATCGCGCGCCGATGTCGTCAGGCGCTGCGCAATGGTCTTGCGCATGCCGTCGTGGGGGACGACCTCGTAGTCGCCATCCTTGTACATCGCGCGGATCTGCTGATCGTTTGGCCCAGCAGGCGCAGCGAACGCTGCAGCGCTCGTCGCTGGCGCAGCCTTCAATCCGCCGCCTGACTTCGCCTTGTCGACGTCGCTGGCGATCACGCGGCCATGCGGCCCGCTGCCACTGACGCGGCTGATATCAATGCCGGCATCCTTGGCCAGACGTCGGGCCAAGGGCGAAGCGAACACGCGTTGCCCATCGCCAGCTGACGCTGCCTTGGGAGCTTCTGCAGCCTTCGGCGCATCAACGGCCTTGGGCGTTTCAGCAGCCTTCGGAGCATCGGCCTTCGCCGTATCAGGCTTTGCTGCTTCCGCCTTCGGCGCTTCGCTCTTTGCGGGCGCCTTGCCGGATGCGGCGGCGTTCACGTCTTCGCCTTCCGCAGCCAGAATTGCGATGACGTCATTGACCGGAACGTCCTGCGTCCCTTCGGGCACGACGATCTTGGCGATCACACCGTCATCAATGGCTTCGACTTCCATCGTCGCCTTGTCGGTCTCGATCTCGGCGATGACATCGCCGGACTGCACCTTATCGCCCTCTTTCTTCAACCACTTGGAGAGGTTGCCCTTCTCCATGGTTGGCGACAGCGCAGGCATCAAAATGTTCATTGGCATAGTCAGTGACCTTGTTGCGTCTGCGACGCGGTAGCGCCCATGTCGGTTGGCCGCGCGATTTCCGATTCAAACATGTCGACGATCCGCGCGAGCGCTTCGTCTTCCGTGTAGTCGCCCTCGCGGGCGTAGGAGCGAGCGGCGTGGCGCGCGATATCGACGAGAAGAAGACCCCACATATCCGGCTCTTCAAACGCGCGCATGAAGGCGATGGACAAGCCGCCATCAACTACGAATGCGCGCAAAACCTCGATCGCATCGTCGCGGCCGACAACGTCTGGCGGAAGTGATTGCTCTTTGGGTCCGGTCATCGCATGACATCCTCGGTTGCCTCACATCCGAGACAACCCAACGCTCGTGCATGAAATTTTTGCCCGTGCGCGAGGGACACAACAAACCTTCGAGGAAGATCTGCGGATGCCCCTCGCATCATCGAGCTACCTGTAGCAGACAGCTTTTGCAGCCGCGACGACGTCAGCGACTGTTGGCAGCGCCAGCTTCTCAAGGTTGGCGGCATACGGCATCGGCACGTCCTTGCCCGATACGCGCGTCACCGGCGCATCGAGATAGTCGAATGCCTGCTCCATCAAGCGCGTCGCGATTTCCGCTCCGACGCCCGACTGAGCCCAGCCTTCCTCGATAGTCACCGCACGCCCGGTCTTCTTCACCGAAGCGACCAGAGTTTCGGTATCAAGCGGACGGATCGTTCGAATGTCGATAACCTCAGCGTCGATGCCCTCGCCAGCCAATTCCTCAGCCGCCTTGAGCGCATAGGTCATGGCGTGCGACCAGGCGATCAGAGTGACATCCTTGCCCGAGCGTGCGATCCGTGCCTTGCCAATCGGCAAGACGAAATCGTCGAGCTTCGGCACTTCACCGGACTGGCCGTAGAGCATCTCATGCTCAAGGAAGACGACCGGATTTGGATCGCGGATAGCCGCCTTGAGCAAGCCCTTGTAGTCCGCCGCGTTTGACGGCGCGACGACCTTCAGGCCCGGGATCTGCGAGTACCACGCCGAGTAGTCCTGGCTATGCTGAGCGGCAACGCGCGAGGCGGCGCCGTTCGGACCGCGGAAGACCATTTGGCAGGTCATCTGGCCGCCGGACATATAGAGCGTCTTGGCTGCCGAGTTGATGATGTGGTCAATCGCCTGCATGGCAAAGTTGAAGGTCATGAACTCGACGATGGGCTTCAGTCCCGCCATCGCTGCGCCGACGCCGACTTCGGCGAAGCCGTGCTCGGTGATCGGCGTATCAATCACGCGGCGATCGCCGAATTCCTGCAGCAAGCCCTGGGTAACCTTGTAGGCGCCCTGATATTCAGCGACCTCTTCACCCATGATAAAGACGTCCGGGTCGCGGCGCATTTCCTCAGCCATGGCATCACGAAGCGCTTCACGAATGGTCATGGTGACCATTTCGGTGCCTTCGGGCATGTCCGGATCGTTGGCGACATTGACGGATGGCTGAGCCGGCGCTGACGCGTCAGCAGATTTGTTCTCGACCGGCTTCGCTTCCGCTGGCTTCGCCACCGGATCTGCAACCACTGGAGCCGCGCCTGCGGCGGACGCATCTTCGCCCTCCGCGAGAAGCGTTGCGATCGGCGTGTTTACTGCAACGTCGGTCGCACCTTCTTCGACGAGGATTTTGCCAAGCGTACCATCGTCGGTCGCCTCGACTTCCATCGTCGCTTTATCAGTTTCGATCTCGGCAATGACATCGCCGGTCTTGACGTTGTCGCCCTCTTTCTTGAGCCACTTGGAAAGGTTGCCCTTTTCCATGGTCGGAGAAAGCGCAGGCATCAGGATTTGAATTGGCATAGGAACTCCAGAACGGCTTGCGCTTAGCGATAGATGTCTGTGTAAAGTTCGGAAGCATCCGGCTCGGGATCGTTGAGCGCGAAATCCGCCGAGGCGTTGACCACCGCACGAGCCTCGGCGTCAATCGCCTTGAGATCCTGCTCGCTCAAACCCAGCTCGATCAACCGCGCACGAACCTGCTCGATCGGATCGCTGTCGTGGCGAACCTTTTCGACCTCCTCGCGGGTACGATACTTGGCAGGGTCAGACATCGAGTGGCCGCGATAGCGGTAAGTCTGCATTTCGAGAATATAGGGACCATTGCCTTCGCGGCACCACTTCACAGCACGATCGCCGGCTTCCTTGACAGCGCGTACATCCATGCCGTCGACTTGCTCGCCCGGAATGTTGAACGATACGCCGCGCTTGGAGAAGTCCGTCTGCGCAGACGACCGGGTCACAGAGGTACCCATGGCATAGCGATTATTCTCGATGACGTAGATCACCGGCAGCTTCCAGAGCTCCGCCATGTTGAAGCTCTCGTAGACCTGGCCCTGGTTCGCAGCGCCGTCGCCGAAGTAAGCAACCGAAACCGAGTCATTGCCGCGATAGCGGTTGGCGAAAGCGAGGCCCGTTCCGAGCGAGACCTGCGCGCCGACAATACCGTGGCCGCCGTAGAAATGTTTCTCGCGGCTGAACATATGCATCGAGCCGCCCTTGCCCTTGGAGTAACCTCCACGGCGTCCGGTCAGCTCGGCCATCACGCCGTTGGCTTCCATACCGCAGGCCAACATGTGTCCGTGGTCGCGATAACCGGTGATAACCTGGTCGCCCTCTTTCAGGGCCATCTGCATGCCGACAACGACAGCTTCCTGGCCGATGTACAGGTGACAGAAACCACCGATCGCGCCCATGCCGTAGAGTTGTCCAGCCTTCTCCTCAAAGCGTCTGATCAGCAGCATGTCACGAAGCGACTGCAATTCCTGTTCGCGCGTGAAGGTCGTGACGGAAGGCTTGTCGATGCCTTTGCCAGCAGTTTGCCCTGCCGGCGATGCGCTCTTTTTGGGTGCGGCCATAACTAATCCAGATGAGAGGATGGATAAGCCTGTTTACTCCAACTGTCTTCAGCTTGGAAGGATGGCAAAGTCGCACTGATTCTTGCACTGCAATATACTTGAAACAAAAAAACGGGATCGCGACGGAATTTGAAATTTGCAGAACGAAGGCCCGCTGTTGCCGACAACTTTATTGTCGCGCAAAAACATCTCAAATAAATTTTGTGTATGCAGCGGCAAATGAGCACCGGTAAGGTGCCGTTGGCCAAGAAATAGCAAAATAGAGCGTGTCTTCGTAAGCAATGAGTCGCAGTAAAAACCAGGCGTCAAAGTCGCGCCACCGGTTTACTTGATCATGCGCACCAGCTCGTTCGAGTGAACGTAACCAAGTTGAAAACGAACACGCTCGTCGAGCATGTCAGGGTCAACACCGCTCGATCGCAGCAAAGCAACACGCGCTTCGCCTTCGGCGCGCTCATCCTTCAGACGCACTAGCTCTGACGTCAGCGCGACGATTTCCTGATCCAGCTCCTGTCGGGCGTTGAGACCATACTTCCCGGTATAGGCGTTCATACCGAAATAGGTGATCATCAGCGCGGCGATGGCATAGAGCGCGAGGCCGGTCAGAATAGATTTGAGGCGAGTTCGGGAGACCATGCCGCCAAAATGCGACGGCTTGGTTAAGGGACTGCTAAAAAGGACGGTCGGCGCAGCACGAAGTGCAAATATTTGCGCCAACCATCGACGTCAGGCGGACAGCGCACGGTCAGACCGGGGTCGCCGCTATGGATCAGGCGAGCACCCGCGCGTGCTTTGCAACGAGAGCGGCGAATGCATCGAGATAGCCGGTCAAAATCTTGCCGACGACATCGCTGGACAGTTGACCCTTGTCATCGAAGGCAGCGGCGATCGAATTCAGGAACACCTCAGGCTTCTGCAGCATCGGGCCACTGATCCCCGGCAGAACCTGCCGCAGATGCATCGCCGCGCTGACGCCACCCAGAGCGCCTGGTGAATGCGAGAGGACGCCAACGGCTCCCGTCAATGCGCTCTTGCCGTAAGGCCGCGAGGCAACGTCGATGGCGTTCTTCAGAACTGCCGGCACCGACCGGTTGTATTCCGGCGTGATGAGAATAACGCCATCGCTGGCCCGCAACGTGTCGCGAAACCGCGACCATGCAGCCGGCGCATCGGATTCCAGATCCTCATTATACAACGGCAGATCGTGGATCGGGGCAACTTCAAGACGCAAGGACTTTGGCGACAGCGCGATCAGGGCTTGCGCTACCTTGGAGGAATGCGACTGCTTGCGAAGGCTGCCAACAACGACGGCGACACGATACGACTCGGAGATAGTACTTTCGGACATCGAACACCTTAGGCTTCTGGGGATAGTCAGGGAGAGAGCAATGCCGCAACCAGGGGCGGTTCCGGCAGGTGACCGCGCGACCTGCGGCGATCAGCACGACACAGTCTGCACTCTCGTGACGGCTATATGATGGTCAGTAAATGCCGGGAACGATGCGCTTGGTCTCGGCCATATAGACGCGATAATCGTCGCCAAGCGCCTCGAGCAGCATCTGCTCTTCGTGGCGGACGCGCGCGAAGAACAGGACGCCGACAAACAGCAGGCCGCTGAGCGCGCCCACCAGGTTCGGCAGCAAAAATGCCTGAGCAAGCGCCCACAACCAGAACGACGCATACATCGGATGCCGGATCATGCGGTACACGCCGTTACGAACGACGCGATGCTCTTCGCGGATCTCGAGGCTGGCGGACCATTGCCGACCAAGATCCTTGTGCGACCGCCGGAACAGCCAAAGTGAGGCCACGAACAAGATCGCTCCAGCCACTACCATCGCGTAGCTCAACCCATAGCTGAGCACCGCTGGCCAGCCCGTGATCAACTGCAACAGCGGAATGACGAACAGACCGAGCGTTGCGCCGCCGAGCAATATACGCTCACGCGACAACCCGTCCTGCCGTAGCGTCCGGGTCTTGCGCGCCCGACGCGCATAGGGATAGCGGATAATAAACCAGGCGATGACACCGATCGACCAGACGACAATCCCGAGAGTTGTGGCAGACATCAAACTTCAGCTCGCATGCGTTCAGGCGACATGAGCTGGCGCCTGCGAAGAAACCTTTTGGGACGCAGAAGACCCTTGCCCCTGCGCGTTCGTTACCCGATCCGTCAGCAACGCGCCATCCTCGCCGAAACGATCGACCGCGCCCATCGGCGCGGTGATCTGATCGAATGGCAGCGGGCCGCATATCACCATGCAATAGTCATACTGCGCCCGCTGGTCGTTCCCCATCACCACCTGATAATGCATCCGCATGAAATTGAAGCGGTACCGCCGGAATGTGTCCGGGGCCATCATTGTGTGCAATTGCACCCGGCGGATGTTGGGACGCCCGTCACCGCGCTCGCGGCTGACACGCTTCAACGTCACCGGATCGAACCGGTAAAAACTGATTGCATCATCGCGCGTGTGATACTCGGTCCAGCGGATATCCTCGGCGTCGGCAACCATTCGCGTCGCGTCGCGCACATGGCCACCATCGGGATGCAATGAGAATTTCGGGATCGTCGCGCCGACAGTCATCAGACAGATCGTCGGCCCATGGCGCGCCAGATCGGGATCTTGCGCCAGCGCCCGCGCCACCGTCTTCATCACGAGCGCTGCCCCGAGACAATGCCCGACGATCACGATCTCCTCGACATCATTCCTGCGCGCCCGCTCGATGATCGTCTTCGCGAAGACGTCGAGCCGCTTTTCCATTTGCGGCCGTTTGCCCTGCACGAACTCACGCGAAAAAATCCAGTCATCAAAGACGTGATTGATCGGCTTGCGTGGGCCGTACCAACTCAAGAGGCTGACGAAAATCGCAAACGCCACCGCGGCGGTCAGCACGGCTGATCCGATTGCTCCGAGGCCAACGAGCCAGCTCAAACCCAGCCCGACCGCGAGACCGCAAACAGCAAAGGCCGTTACCCAAAGATAAGGGAACAGGAAAAAGCCGGAATACTTCCAGCTCGACCACATGAAGCGGAACAGAGTTCCCGTCACGATCCAGTTCAACAGCGTGATCAGCGATTGCCACAGGCGTGACGCCATGCCGCGCTCGTGGTCCTTCAGGATAAGGTCATCCCAGCGCAGCATTTCGAGTCGTGGTGTGCGTCGACCAGTTCGGTCCCGACGTTTGCGCTGACCAGGAGGCCGTCGTCTCATGTTCAACGAAATCGTCCGCGACCACGGTCGTGACGCCCCAGGTGCGCTGAAAACTCGTAAGGGACCGGAAGAACCGGGCCAGCTGGGTCTTTGGAAGGATCGGATCGTAGCCACCAACGTGGAAAACGTGTCTACGTGAGATCATTTTCAAAAGCTCCACTGCCCGGCCGGTTCAAGGCCGATATCTACGCTCGTCGCCTGAGTGAACACACCCCAGACGATCATAGACTTGTAACTTCAATGTCACATCGCGCCGCATTCGACGTTCCGCAGACGAATAATGTTCGGGCGAACTGGCGTGATGTTGACGGAAAGTACGCTTCGACGATACCACCCAGCATCCGTTGATACTCTATACGAGGCACATATGACCTTTCTAGATATGTCACGTCGACAGACGCGCAACTTCGTGATGGCGGCTCTGATGTTCTGCTTGTCCGCTGCCACGCTGACATCAACGACAGGCGCCGCCGAAGCTGCGCCGCGAGACAATCGTCCCGGCCAAGTTTATCTGCTGCGCGGACTTCTGAATGTCTTTTCATTGGGAATGGATGAATTAGGCGCGAAACTCAAGGCGGCCGGCGTGAACGCCACTGTACATGGATACCTCGGCTGGTCAGGTCTGACCGACACGATGATCTCGCGCTATCGTGGCGGTGACCACTCACCGATCATCCTGATGGGCCACTCCAACGGCGCCGACACAACGATCCTGATTGCGCGCAAGCTGCAGCAGGCCAATGTCCCCGTCGCCCTGATCGTCAATTTCGATCCCGTAAGCCCAGATCCGGTCCCCGCCAACGTGCGTGAGGTCGTCAACTTCTATGTACCCGCCGGATGGGGCCGAGCAGTCCAGGGCGATCCGAAGTTCCGCGGCCAACTCGCCAACGTCAATCAGAACGCCACCAGCAATCATTTCAATGTCGAAAAGTCGGATGAATTGCACCGCAAGACAGTCGCCAAGGTCCTCCAGGTGCTGAAGCGCCAGCAGCGCCGCCCGGCACCCAAGAAACCAGCAGCGAACCAGATGTCGGCTGCCCCGGCTGCAGCGGCAGCCCCCGCCAACTGATCTCAGAAATTCTGCTGCAACGAAAAAACCACCCCGCTGCCTCTGCATCGGGGTGGTTTGGTTTTCGGGATACTGTCAGCGAAGATGCCGATCAGTCACGTGACGGATTGATCAGGAATTTTTCCCCGGTCGATCGCTTGTTGTAGGCCTGCAAGACTGGCAATTGCAGCGTCTCGTGCAGCGACACCTCGCGTGTATACTTGCTGGCAAAGGTCGTCTTGAGTTCATCAGCGACCCGCTTGCGCAGCTGTTGAACACGCTCAGGCCCGGACTTTGCCAGGAACGGCGTCAGCAACCAGCCGCCAACGCCCCAGGCCATGCCGAAGCTGCGATTGAACTCGGTCGGTGCGATGTTCAGCGATCCGTACAAATAGACCTGCTTGTGCACCGTTGAACCATAGCGGCTATAGGCCTTGGCCGAGCGATTGATAGCGGCTTCCATCGCCGTCAAGATCTGCCCGGCGAGCTTGCCGCCGCCAATCGCGTCGAACGCAATCGTCGCACCGGTCTTCTCCAGTGCATTGATCAGGTCCTCCATAAAAGTTGCCTTGCTGGAGTCGCAGACATACACCGCGCCCTGGTCGCGCAGCAGCTTCTCCTGCTCCGGGCTGCGCACGATGCTGACAAGGTCCACGCCATCCTTCAGACAAATGCGATTGAGCATCTGACCAAGGTTTGATGCCGCTGCGGTATGCACCAAAGCCGTGTGGCCCTCATTGCGCATGGTGTCGACCATGCCGAGCGAGGTCAGCGGATTGACGAAGCAGGACGCGCCGTCTGCAGCGCTCGCGCCTTCGGGCAGCACGTAGCATTCGTTGACGTTCAGGCGACGATATTGCGCATACATGCCACCGCCGATCATGGTGACCAGCTTGCCCAGCATGGCCTGCGCCGCAGGCGAGTTGCCAGCCTTGACGACAGTGCCTGCACCTTCATTGCCGACCGGCATGGCTTCATCGAGACGCGCAGCCATCGCGCGCAAACCTGCAGGCGGCACCTGCGCGACGATACGCGGCTCAAGGTCCGTACCGACGGCCTTCGCGGTCGACAGATCAGCAGCCCCAACAAGCAGTCCGAGATCGGACGGGTTAATCGGCGTCGCCTCGACACGCACGACAACCTCGTTCGGCGCGGGATCAGGAATGTCGATCATCTTGAGCGAGAGTTCGAGCTCGCCTGCCGACTTGATCTCGGAGAGCAGCTGCAGTCCACGAAGCGCGGTCATTGGGGTTTCCTGTCCATTTTATTGTTCTGGTTTGTTAGTCTATCGCGCTGCACGCCTCCGGTCGACCAGACCATAAGCCGCGCAGACAGCGAAACGGCGGCGCTGAAGGCGCCGCCGTTTCAGTTTCAGGCTTTGCAGGATAGCAAAAGCGTCAACATCGATCAGGCCAGCGCCTTCAGCGCAGCGCGGCCAGCGTATTTCGCCTGGTTGCCAAGCTCCTGCTCGATGCGCAGCAGCTGATTGTACTTCGCGGTGCGATCGGCACGCGCCAGCGAACCGGTCTTGATCTGCCCGCAATTGGTGGCGACAGCGAGATCAGCAATCGTCGTGTCTTCAGTTTCGCCCGAGCGATGCGACATCACCGCCGTGTAGCCAGCGCGGTAAGCCATATCGACAGCCGCGAGCGTCTCCGTCAGGGTGCCGATCTGGTTCACCTTGACCAGGATCGAATTGGCGCGGCCATTCTTGATGCCGTCGGCAAGGCGCGTGACGTTGGTGACGAACAGATCGTCGCCGACCAACTGACACTTGTTGCCGATCAGATCGGTCAGCTGCTTCCAGCCATCCATATCGTCTTCCGACATGCCGTCTTCGATCGAGACGATCGGATAGCGCGACACGAGGTCAGCAAGGTAGGCGGCCTGCTCGGCTGGCGTGCGGGTCTTGTTCTCGCCGCCATAGACGTAAGCGCCGTCCTTGAAGAATTCAGTCGAGGCGCAATCCAGCGCCAGCATCACGTCCGAACCCGGATTGTACCCAGCCTTGGAGATCGCCGACATGACGAAGTCCAGCGCCGCGTCAGCCGACGGGATGTTCGGGGCGAAACCGCCCTCGTCGCCCACGTTGGTGTTATGGCCCGCCTTCTTCAACTCGCCCTTCAGCGTGTGGAAGATTTCAGCGCCGCAACGGAGAGCTTCAGAGAAGCTCGCTGCGCCGACCGGCATGATCATGAATTCCTGGAAGTCGATCGGGTTATCGGCATGCATGCCGCCGTTGATGATGTTCATCATCGGCACCGGCAGAACGCGCGCCGAGGTGCCGCCGATGTAGCGATACAGCGGCTGGCCGTAGGACTCCGCAGCAGCCTTGGCCACCGCCATCGACACACCGAGAATGGCGTTGGCGCCAAGGCGCGACTTGTTCGGCGTGCCGTCAAGCTCGATCATCGCCTCGTCGATGGCGACCTGCTCTTCAGCATCCATGCCGCCGAGCGTATCGAAGATCTCGCCGTTGACAGCCTCAACCGCCTTCAACACGCCCTTCCCGCCGTAGCGAGCCTTGTCGCCATCGCGCAGTTCGACAGCTTCATGCGCGCCGGTCGACGCGCCTGACGGAACGGCAGCCCGACCCAGTGCGCCATCTTCCAGGATTACATCCACCTCAACGGTGGGATTGCCCCGGCTATCAAGGATCTCGCGGGCGATGATGTCGACGATGGCTGTCATAGGTACCTCTTGCACGGCCTAAACAAAATTGTTGTCGAGCTTCTACAACATGCCGTCCCGATGGAAAAGGCCGCGTTCCCCCGTGACCCCGACGTTTCAATTGGGTAAGACCACGGCAACGGAGATCATCATGTCGAAAACACCTCGCAAGCCGGCAAAATCCGCCAAAACACCCGCGAAGCGCGCCTCCAAGGCACCCGCATCTACAACGGCGCTCGACGCCGACCTGCAGCTGGGACGTGCCGTTGAGTGGCCAACCAGTCCGGAAACGGCACAACTCGACCGCGTACCCAATCCTCAGAAGGGCACAAACTATCTGGTGCGCTTTACCGCGCCGGAATTTACCTCGTTGTGCCCGGTCACGGGCCAACCGGACTTCGCCCATTTGATGATCGATTTTGTGCCGGATCAGTGGCTGGTAGAATCGAAGTCGCTGAAACTCTATTTTGCAAGCTTCCGCAACCACGGCGCTTTCCACGAAGATTGCACCGTCGCGATCGGCCGCCGCATCGCCGCCGAGATCAAGCCGAAGTGGCTGCGCATCGGCGGATACTGGTATCCACGCGGCGGCATCCCGATCGACGTGTTCTGGCAGACAGGCTCGGTGCCGAAGGGCATGTGGATTCCTGAACAGGGTGTCGCGCCCTATCGCGGCCGCGGCTAATCCTCGCGACGGCGGGCATGACTAGCTTTTTTTCGCGCCCGCCCATCGCAGCAGCTTGACGCAGACAATGCCGGTCAGCGCCAATGCGCCACCGGCAAGGCTCAGCGTCGCGAGCTTGCCGGCATGATCGAGACCTACGCCATAGGCGATCGGCCCAACGGTTTGCCCGAGAAAGAAAAAGCAGTTGTGCAACGATACGGCGCTGGCGCGAGCCTGCACCGATAGTTCGGTTGAAACAACCTGCAACGCTCCGTGCAGAAGATAAAAGCTCCAGCCAATCCCGACCATGATCAGCGCCTGCACTGGCCAGCTCGGCCCCATCGCAATCGCGACGAGTTGCAGCCCGAGCAACAGGCCACCCGACACCATCAAGCGCCTGACGCTGAAGTGCGCCAGCAGCCGCGACACAGTCATGGTGTAGATCAAGCCGCCGACGGCAAACCCCGATAGCACCACGCCGCCCAGCGTCAGGCTGGTAACGCCGAGGTCGAACAGGAACGGCGTGATATAGGGAAACACACCGATCAGGCAGCAGCCCTCGATAAAAACCGCTGTGTAGACAATCGGCGCATTCGGATTGGTAAAGATCTCGCGATAGCCCGCGACGAGACCCGCGAAATCAGGCCTGGATGAGGCTTTCCGTAGCCGCTGCGATCCGAATCCGATGATCACGACGATGGCGGACAGCAGCGCCAGGCTACCCAGCATCACCAGCACGCCGCGCCAACCAAGCAGATCACCCACCACCCCGGACAGCGCTGCGCCGAGCAAGGTCCCCGCCATCGAGCCGACCAGCACCCGGCCAATTGCGACCTGCCGCTTGTCCGTCGCAACGAGGTCGCCGACAAGGCCTACGGCAACGGGAAACAATCCGCCGCCAGCGAGACCGGTCACGATCCGCGCCGCCAGCAAGGCTTCAAACGACGTTGCAAACGCACCGGCCAGATTGGCCAGCCCCAGCATAATCAGGCTCGCGACCATGATGCGGGCCTTGCCGAACAGATCTGCAACCGCTCCGAGAAAGGGCTGCACGAGAGCGAATGTCAGCGCCGTCGCGGCGGAAAGCCCGGCCGCCTTGGCGATAGACACTTCGAGGTCGTGTGAAATCTGCAGCAGAACCGGATCAAGCCCCCGAAGCGACAGGCTGGCGGCAAAGCCGACCAGCGCAATCACATTCAGGATCGGTGGCATCGGCGATCAGATCGTTCGCTGTCGGCTTCGCGCCGATGGGTCGCAAGAAGCGCGTGCAGAAAAAGCCGAGTACAAAAATCAAAGCACCACTGATCAACAGGCTAGGCATCTTGCCGACGTAGTGAAGACCCGCGCCATAGGCCAAGGGACCGACCGTTTGCCCCATGAAGAAACAGCAGGCGTGCAATGACATCGCGCTGGCGCGGGCTTCTTCCGACAGTTCACTCGAGAACACCTGCAGCGAGCCGTGCAACAGGTAGAAGCCCCACCCCATCACAAACATGCTGGCGGCGTGCGCCTGCCACGACATATCGAGCGCGGTGACGGCGAGTTGCACGCCCATGATGACGCCACCGGCTTTCATCAGGGTCGACATGCCGAAGCGCGCCAGCAGCGGCGAGATCGTGAAGCTGTAGAGCAATCCACCAACGGCGAAGGCGGCGATCACCAGCCCCGCAGTCGACAGGCTCGCGCCACCCGTTTCAATCATGAAGGCCGCGATGAAGGGGAACATGCCCATCACGCAAAGTCCCTCGATGAACACCGCCGTGTAGATGATGCGCGCGTTCGGGTTCTCGAAGATGCTGCGATAGCCACGCATCAACCGCTTGACGTCAGGTGAACCGCCCGCCGTCAGCAACTTGCCGCGGCGCAGGCCGACCATCACCAGTCCCGACGCCAGAAACGCCACGCCGCTCAGGATGAACAACACGCCGCGCCAGCCGAGGAAGTCGCCGATCACGCCGCCAAATGACGCGCCCAGCAAATTGCCGGTCATCGCGCCGACCAGCACGCGGCTGATCGCGACCTGTCGTTTGTCCGGCGCGACGAGATCACTGGTCAAGCTGAGGGTGACTGGAAATACGCCGCCGGTGCCAATACCGCACAAGATGCGGCTGACCATCAGCAGTGAATAGGACGAAGTCATCGCTCCCAGCAGGTTGGCAAGTGCGAGCAGCACAAGGCAGCCCACCATCAGCCGCGCCTTGCCGAACAGATCGGCGGCGGCTCCCAGCACGGGCTGGGTGATGGCGAAAGTGAATGACAGCGCCGCCGCCAGTCCGGCAGCGACGGCAATGGTCACGCTGAGATCATCAGCAATTGCCGGCAAGACAGGATCAATGGCGCGCTGCGACAGCGCCGCGGCGAATGAGGCCGTTGCAATAAAGACGATTACTGGCGGCATTAGCGTGCGGCCAGCCCCGGACACCCATCAGACAATCATCAGACGCCACCCTGCTTGGCCAGACGATCAAACGCCATCAGGTTTCGCACCAGCGCTTCGAACTCACTGAGCGGCACCATGTTCGGCCCGTCCGACGGGGCCTTGTCCGGATCAGGATGCGTTTCAATGAACACGCCAGCGACGCCAACCGCCACTGCGGCGCGCGCCAGCACCGGCACGAACTCGCGCTCGCCACCCGAGCTCTCACCCTTGCCGCCTGGCTGCTGCACAGAATGTGTTGCGTCGAAGATGACGGGTGCGCCGGTGGTGCGCGCCATGATCGGTAGCGCCCGCATGTCCGACACCAGTGTGTTGTAGCCAAACGACGCGCCACGCTCGGTGACGAGAACATTGGGATTGCCGCCCGCGACGAGCTTCTTGACGACGTTGACCATGTCCCAGGGGGCAAGGAACTGCCCCTTCTTCACGTTGACGACGCGCCCTGTTGCAGCGGCGGCAAGCAACAGATCCGTCTGCCGACAGAGGAACGCCGGGATTTGCAGGATATCGACGGCTTGCGCAGCTTGCGCGCACTGCTCGGCTTCATGCACGTCAGTCAGCACCGGCAGACCAAAGGTTTCGCGAATTTCTGCGAAGATCGGCAACGCAGCCTTGATCCCGATACCGCGCGCGCTGGATGCGCTTGTGCGGTTGGCCTTGTCGAACGAGGTCTTGAACACGAGGCCAATGCCGAGACGCGATGCAATGTCCTTCAGCACGCCTGCCACTTCAAGCGCATGCGCCCTGCTCTCAAGCTGGCATGGGCCAGCAATGATCGACAGTGGAAGTTGATTGCCAAATTGCACCGACCCTGCGGCGACGATCGGAGCGGCTGTATGCGCGTGGCCCAATGAAGAAATCCTTTGCCGCGCCTCGCGACGCTGGCCCTGTGTTGCATGGTTCAGTGTTCTTACCGGAACCGGGCCGCGCCAAGGAGTCCGTTTCCTGCAATCAAGGCATGTCCGCAGGTTCGAGGATCAAGGTCGCGCCAGCAGCTGTCTCTGGCGGAACGACCAGCGTATCGCCTATCTGCTTGTAGCTCAAACGGCCAGCATTCAGACAGCCTCTGGTATTATTTGACGATACGCACGCGAACCGCAGTCCCGCCAGTTGCGTTGCTTCTGTCGCCATCTCGACGGCAAAACGCTTGTAAAAGTCCTCGGCGACGACGACCTCGATATCGGCGGTCTCCATATGAACCTTGACTGAGCCATCCGCTTCGACCTGGGCGCCTCGCCCCGTCCAGGCATGAAGGAACGGCGCGAAGGATTCCGGCTCCGGCGCGACAAAGATCATGCTTCGCAGCCGACGCGCGCCATTGGCATGCTGCTGCGCCGCCGGATTCCAGAAATTTTGCGGGTAATGATGCTGACATGCCGCAAATGCCACCGGCATAGCTGGCGGCGAGTTCGCAAAGGCAAGCGAAAACGCCAAATCGACATTGCCGCCGTCGGGGCCGACGCCCTTGCGTGCGAACCGGAAGATTTCGAAATCACCTATGGCTTTGGCGCGAAACCGATCGGCGTCATGCGACGCGTCTTCGCTTTTCAACAACAGCATCGAGAGCCCTTCGCGCTGGGCCAAGAACTCCTGATGGAATGCGCCGAACGAAAATGTCCGCGGAGCCGGTGGAACGAGCCGCTCCGGTTCAGCGAGCGCCAACAATTCGATGTAGACATCCTGCAACTGGACCACCCGGTTATGGGTGCCCCAGGGATGCCGGTTGCGGTCCCCGACATTGAAGCCTGCGCGCCGGTAGAAGTCACCGGCAGCATCGAGATCGCGAACCGCGTGAACGACATGGTCTGGCCCCAACACCACCATGCCCTCCGTTCACTTGACCGCAGAGAACGCAGTCGGCGTCAGCAGCTGACTGACGATATTGGCGACGATCTGCCCATCCTCTTCGGTCTTGGCGCGCGCAGAAATCCAGTCAGGGTCGCTCTGGAATGCGGTCCATTTGGCGTCGCGGTCCGCGAGCGAGTCCCACTTGAGGAAGTAGGTCAGTTCCTGGTTCGATTCGCCGATCAGCGTGGTGAAGAACCCGGCCTGCCGAATCCCGTGCTTTTCCCAGAGCTTGAGCGTTGTCGTCTCAAAGCGCTTCAACAGGGCCGGAAGGCGGCCGGGTAAACAGCGATAGACACGCGACTCCAGGATCATGACATTCCCCGTTTGTTATTATTGGCAGGCGTTTCGAACTGAAGTTGTGACAATAAAAAACGCTCCCGTCAAAGCTGAACAGGAGCGTTTCAAAAGGTTTGCTTAAGGCAGGATCACATCAATCGGCTCTGCACCAGCGCGGCCTGAATGAAGGAGGCAAACAGCGGGTGCGGATCGAACGGGCGCGACTTCAATTCCGGATGGAATTGAACGCCGATGAACCAGGGGTGATCCTCGTATTCGACGATCTCCGGCAGAATGCCATCGGGCGAGAGCCCCGAGAACTTCAACCCTTTCGCCTCCAGCCGCTCACGATAGGCCATGTTGACTTCGTAGCGGTGGCGATGACGTTCCGATATCTCGAGCGCATCGCCGTAGATGTGCGATACGCGGCTGCCCGCCGCGAGCGTGGCGGGATATGCGCCAAGACGCATCGTGCCACCAAGGTCGCCAAGCTGCGAACGCTGTTCAAGTTCGTTGCCGCGCAGCCATTCCGTCATCAGGCCGACCAACGGCTCGTCGGTCGGGCCGAACTCGGTCGAATTGGCGCCCTTGAGGCCGACGAGATTTCGCGCGGCTTCGATCACCGCCATCTGCATGCCGAAGCAGATGCCGAAGTATGGCACCTTGCGCTCCCGGGCGAACTGGGCGGCGCGAATCTTTCCTTCAGCCCCGCGCTGGCCGAAGCCACCCGGAACCATGATGCCGTTGACATGCTCGAGGAACGGCGACGGATCCTCGTTTTCGAAAACCTCGCTCTCGATCCAGTCGAGATTCACCTTCACGCGATTGGCGATGCCGCCATGCGACAGCGCTTCCGAAAGCGATTTATAGGCGTCCTTCATGCCGGTATACTTGCCGACAATGGCGATGGTGACCGCGCCCTCAGGATTACGCACCCGCTCGTTGATTGAATTCCAGGTATCCAGAACCAGCGGCGCTTTCGGCTTGATGCCGAATGCTGCCAGCACTTCATCATCGAGGCCGGCCTCGTGATAGCCCTGCGGGACCGCGTAAATATTGTCGACGTCACGGGCCTCTATCACCGCGCTTTCACGCACGTTGCAGAACAGACCGAGCTTGCGGCGCTCCTCTTCCGGGATCGGACGATCGGTCCGGCACAGCAGAATGTCGGGCTGGATGCCGATCGAACGCAGTTCCTTGACCGAATGCTGGGTCGGCTTGGTCTTCAGTTCGCCCGCGCTCGGAATAAACGGCAGCAGGGTCAGGTGAACATAGATGGCGGTGTCGCGCGGCAGATCATTCTTGAGCTGGCGGATTGCTTCGAAGAACGGCAGCCCTTCAATATCGCCAACAGTGCCGCCGATCTCCACCAGAACAAAATCATAGTCATCATTACCATTGAGGACGAAGTCCTTGATGGCGTTGGTGACGTGGGGGACGACCTGTATCGTCGCGCCGAGATAGTCGCCACGGCGTTCCTTGGTGATGATGTCCTGGTAGATCCGACCCGTGGTGATGTTATCGAACCTGGTCGCCGGACGTCCGGTGAAACGCTCGTAATGGCCGAGGTCCAGATCGGTCTCGGCGCCATCATCGGTCACGAAGACTTCGCCGTGCTGGTACGGCGACATCGTTCCGGGATCGAGGTTCAGATAGGGGTCGAGTTTGCGAAGGCGAACCTTGTAGCCTCGCGCTTGCAGCAAAGCTCCGAGAGCTGCCGAAGCCAGACCTTTGCCGAGCGAGGAGACCACGCCGCCGGTTATGAAGATGTACCGCGTCATGGGGCTTAACCTTTATGACTGCCCAGCCGATTCGCAAAAGCAAATCGCAGCCACACGCAAGTTTTCGCACTGGCCGGGGTCGACGTGGATAAAACAAAGTGGAGACAGCCTCCTAATGGAGGCTGTCGGTGCAGGGAGCTAGTCCCTGAAATGCATAACAACCCTGCTTATTGCGAGCGAGGCGCCTGCGGACCCTGATCCGACTGCCGAAGCGAGTCGAGAACGCCGCCACCCTGTGAAAGAGGCGCAGCGGGGGAGCCAGGTTGCGAGATCGGCGCGCCGCTGTTCAGCAACGAAGCCGGTTTGCGGTCGTAACCAGCCAGCCAGGACAGGAACAGGCTGGTGATGAAGAAACCAACCGCCAGATAGGACGTGGTGCGGGTCAGCAGGTTTGCCGTGCCACGGCTCGACATGAAGCCGCCGCCACCGCCGCCAATACCAAGGCCGCCGCCTTCAGATTTCTGCAGCAGCACCGTTGCGATCAAGGCCGACACGAGAATTAGGTGAATGACGATTACAACAGTCTGCATCGATACCTTCCATCACAAACAGGCCCGCACCGACAATCGAACGGAACGCCCGCTTGCGGGGTTAAATCGAGCGGTCTGTACACGATGCGGCAGGGATTTGTCACCCCTGCCCGCGCAGGTACGCCGCGAAATCTCAAATCTACCCCCTAGTTAGGGGCAACCGGCCGCGATCGCAAGGAAATCAGAGGCCTTGAGGCTCGCGCCACCGACAAGCGCGCCATTGACGTCCTTAACGCCGAGAAGTTCGGCCGCATTCGAGGGCTTGACTGAACCGCCGTACAAAATCTGAACTTTTGCGCCCTCGTCGCCATAGATCGCCACCAGTTCCGAGCGGATGAACGCATGAACCTTGGCCACGTCATCAACCGTTGGGGTCAGCCCGGTGCCAATCGCCCAGACTGGTTCATAGGCAACAACGAGGTTTGACGCCGTAGCACCCGCCGGGAGCGAGCCTTTCAGTTGGCCACCGCAGATGTCCAGAGTCTGGCCAGCGTCGCGCTGCTGCTGGGTTTCGCCGATGCAGACGATGGCTGCGAGGCCCGCCCGCCATGCGGCTTCCGCCTTGGCGCGAACCATAGCGTCCGTCTCTCCGTGATCCGCCCGGCGCTCCGAATGACCGACGATGATGGCCGCAGCGCCGATGTCAGCGAACATTTCGGCCGAGAGATCGCCAGTATGCGCGCCTGACGCGTTGGCGTGGCAATCTTGAGCGCCAATCCGCACAGCAGTGCCTGCAGCCTTGCCCGCAAAGGCTGCAACCAGCGTCGCCGGCGGGCAGATCAACAGGTCCACCTTGCCTGAGACCGCCGAAGCGCCGGCAATCATCGCCTCCAGTTCGGCGAGCGAGGCCGACAGGCCGTTCATCTTCCAGTTTCCGGCAATCAAGGGCCTGGATGCTACCGTCATTGCGAGTTCCTGCAGTTTGAAACAATGTCGGGACCTGCGCTATCAGAGCTACGGCCCGGGCTCAAGCGCACGGCTGGAACCATCAACGTCTGGTGACGGAATTCATTCCCCGCCGCACCTATCGACCGGGAATCCGCGACCGCACGCCGCGGAAAGGCGGCTTTTGTCCGTATCGGCGAACCGCTCCCCCAGTTGCGGCATCACCGCCGTCACTTTATGATGAATTTTCAATTGGAACGCGCTCGGGCGATGACCGCCGGGAGCGCGACCCGGTTCCCTCCTGACACATAAGTTGGACCCATGCTTCGAGGAATACGCAAAGCCTCATCAAACTGGCTCGGCAAAATGATTATGAGCGCCGTTATGGGCGTGTTGATTCTCAGCTTTGCCATTTGGGGCATCGCCGACATGTTCAAGGGCTCAGGTCAGTCAACCGTCGCGACAATCGGCAAAACAACCATCTCGACCGAGCAATTCCGGCAGCTCTTTACCGAAAAGGTCCAGCAAATCGGCCGGCAGTTTGGCCGCCCGCTGACCACTGAGCAGGCACGCGCTTTTGGACTCGACCGGCAGGTGCTGCAGCAGGCGGTCGCTGAAGCAGCGCTGGATGAGGACGCCCGCAACAAGCGCCTCGCGATTTCAGATGAGGAAGTCCTCCGGCTGATCATGAACGACCCCAACTTCAAGGGGCCGACCGGCGCGTTCGACGGCGCTCGCTTCCAGCAGCTGATTCGCCAGCTCGGTTACAACGAGGCCCGCTTCATCGCCGAACAGCGCAAGGTTTCTCTGCGTCGACAGATCGCCGGCACAGTGACCGCAGGCGTCGAGCCGTCGAAAACCCAGATCGAAGCCCTCAGCCGTTTCCAGAACGAAACGCGCGCCATAAACTTCATCAAGCTTGGCGCAGCCCAGGCCGGGAAGATCGAAGCGCCAACGGCTGAAGCGTTGCAGAAGTTCTACGACGACAACAAGGTTCAGTTCCGCGCGCCCGAGTACCGCAAGGCCGCCTATCTGATGGTGAACCCGGAAGAAATCTCACGCTGGACCACCGTTTCAGACGAGGACGCCAAGGCCCTGTTCGACAAAACCAAGGACAGGCTGTCGACGCCGGAACAGCGCCAGATTGCGCAGATCGTATTCCCGACTGCCGAAGAAGCCAAGGCGGCGCACGACAAACTGAAAGCCGGTACGTCCTTTGAGGATCTCGCGAAGGATCGCGGCCTCAGCCCGTCCGATATCGATCTCGGCCTGGTGACCAAAACGGGTATCATTGATCAGAACGTCGCCAACGTAGCGTTCTCATTGGCCGCCGGCGCGGTGAGCGAGCCGATCACCGGCGCGTTCGGCACCGTTCTGGTCAAGGTCGACAAGATCGAGGCTGGCAAGGAGCCGGGATACGATGAGTACGCCGATCGCATCAAGCGCGAGCTCGCGATCGAGCGCGCCCGCGCCACAGTCGTCGACCTCCACAACAAGATGGAAGACGAACGTGGCGGCGGCTCCAATGTGCTCGATGCCGCCAAAAAACTTGGCCTGACTGCAGTTACCATCGACGCAGTTGATCGTTCGGGCCGCGGCCCTGACGGCCAGCCGGTGTCGACCCTGCCAGAGGGCGTCGAACTGCTGCCCCAGATCTTCGCCAATGAGGTCGGCGTCGAAGCGGATGCGATCCAGTTCAAGGGCGGTTATGTCTGGTTCGACGTGCTCGAAGTGACGCCTTCGCGCGAGCGGCCGCTGGATGAAGTCAAGGATCAGGTCGAAGCTCGCTGGCGTGCTGACGAAGTCGCGACCCGCCTGCGCAAGACGGCAACCGAACTCGCTGACAAGCTCGGCGATAGCGGCAATCTGACCGAGGCTGCAACAACGCTGGGCGTCAAGCTCGAGACCGCCAAGGACCTCAAGCGCGGCGTGCAGACCGATGCTGTGCCCTCGAACGTATCGGACGCCGCGTTCCGCGCCGCCAAGGGCGCGGCTGTCGTGGCCACTGGCGCGACGGAGGAGGAATGGTATGTCCTGCGCGTGACCGATATCGCGGTCCCTGCTCTCGACGTTGCTTCCGACGATATCAAGCAGCTCAAGGAGTCTCTGCGTAGCAGCATGACCGACGAACAGATCGCGCAATATGTTCGCAATCTTGAGACCAAGGTCGGCGTTAACATCAACGCGAACGCTTTCGCGATTGCGACCGGCGCGGCGAGCGCCAACAACTAAGCCTCACGGTGGGGAGCGTGCCCGTGCGTGCTCCCCACCGCACTCTTAAACCGTCGGGCCGGTTCGGCCAGCCTTCCCTTTGACGAGTAGACCAGAAGTCGCGGCGATCAAGAGTCAGGATCCGCCGTCGGAATTACGACCACGAACATGCTGGAAGCATCGCTGATGGACAATCTCAAGGCAGTCATCGCCAAGGTCGCAACGGGCGCTACGCTCACTCGCGCGGAGTCCTCCGCCGCGTTTTACACCATGATGTCTGGTGACGCGACCCCGTCGCAAATGGGCGGACTGCTCATGGCGTTGCGTGTTCGCGGCGAAACCGTCGATGAAATCACCGGCGCCGTTGAGGCCATGCGCGCCAAGATGCTTCCCGTCAGCGTACCCGCCAATGCCGTCGATATCGTTGGCACCGGCGGTGACGGATCAGGCTCCGTCAACGTGTCGTCCTGTGCGTCCTTCGTTGCGGCTGGCGCAGGCGTCACCATCGCCAAGCACGGCAATCGCAACCTGTCTTCCAAATCCGGCTCCGCTGACGTTCTCGGCGCGCTAGGCATCAAGATCGACCTCACGCCGGAGGAGATCAGCCGCTGCGTCAACGAGGCTGGCATCGGCTTCATGTTCGCGCCGGCCCATCATGCGGCGATGCGACACGTCGGACCCAGCCGCGTCGAACTCGCGACCCGAACGATATTCAACCTGCTCGGCCCCCTCTCCAATCCTGGCGGCGTCAGCCATCACATGATCGGCGTGTTCTCGCGGCAGTGGGTGGAACCGCTGGCGCAGGTGCTGAAAAACCTCGGCTCGAAGTCGGCCTGGGTGGTGCACGGCTCGGATGGCCTCGATGAAATCACCATCAGCGGCCCGACCTATGTCGCCGAACTCAAGGACGGTAAGGTCACAACCTTTGAAGTGACGCCCGAGGAAGTCGGCCTGGCACGCTCGCCGTCTGAAGCGCTGAAGGGCGGCGATCCGGCCGAGAATGCCGTGGCGCTGCGCGCGGTCCTGGACGGCAAGCCCGGGGCCTACCGTGACGTTGTGCTGATCAACGCGGCAGCGGCTCTCGTTGTCGGTGGCCACGCCAGCGACCTGAAGGAAGGCGTCAAACTCAGCGCCCGGGCTCTCGATAGCGGTGCGGCAGCCGCCAAGCTCGTCCATCTGATTGCCGTCTCCAACGGCGGGAAGTAATGACGTCATGTCCGACATTCTGAAGAAAATCGAAATCTACAAGCGCGAAGAGATTGCCGCCGCCAAGGCTGCTGTGCCGTTTGCCGCGATTGATCGTCAGGCCAAGGCGGCGTCCGCCCCGCGCGGTTTCACGGCCGCGCTCCGCAACAAGATCGCCAACGGCGACTTCGCCCTGATCGCCGAGATCAAGAAGGCCTCGCCATCGAAGGGCCTGATCCGGGCTGACTTTGATCCGCCCTCGCTTGCGCAGGCCTATGAGCGCGGCGGCGCCGCGTGCCTGTCCGTGCTGACCGATACGCCCTCGTTCCAGGGCCATCTCGACTTCATGGTCGCCGCCCGCGCCGCCTGTTCGCTGCCCGTGCTGCGCAAGGAATTCCTCTATGACACGTATCAGGTTGCTGAGGCGCGGGCGCATGGCGCTGACTGTATCCTGATCATCATGGCTGCGATCGACGACGCATTGGCGCGTGACCTCGAGGACGCCGCCCTCGCCTATGGCATGGACGTGCTGCTCGAAGTCCACGACCGCGACGAACTCGACCGCGCGCTCAAGCTGCGCTCCCCGCTTCTCGGC
Organism: uncultured Alphaproteobacteria bacterium; assembly: GCA_963717905.1. Taxonomy (GTDB): domain Bacteria; phylum Pseudomonadota; class Alphaproteobacteria; order Rhizobiales; family Xanthobacteraceae; genus Tardiphaga. Next base: position 641,727 of record CAVQXM010000002.1, on the reverse strand, counting down.
ATCAACAATCGCAACCTGCGCACCTTCGACGTCACCCTGACGACAAGTGAAACGCTCGCTCCGCTGGTTCCGGCCGACCGACTGCTTGTCGGAGAAAGCGGCGTGTTCACGCCCGCGGATATGGCCCGGCTCGAACGCGTCAAGATCTCGACCTTCCTTGTCGGCGAAAGCCTGATGCGGCAGGATGACGTGGCGGCAGCGACCCAAGCGCTTCTGACCCGCGCGTGAGAGAGACCTGATGTCCGACAGCAAGCAACCTGGCGCTCGCCTCACCCATATCAACGCCAGTGGTGAAGCCCATATGGTCGACGTCTCGGCCAAATCGGCAACCGAGCGCCTCGCCGTTGCGGAAGGTTGCGTGGTGATGGAGCCCGCCACGCTCGAACTGATCGTCGCCGGAAACGCGAAGAAGGGCGATGTCCTCGGCACTGCCCGTATCGCAGGAATTATGGCCGCCAAGCGCACCTCGGATCTCATTCCGCTGTGCCATCCGCTGGCGCTATCGAAAGTCACCGTGGATATCGAGCCAGCGCCGGACTTGCCTGGCTGCCGTGTCCGCGCGTCAGTTAAAGTCACCGGCCCGACCGGCGTCGAAATGGAAGCGCTGACCGCAGTGTCGGTCGCCTGCCTGACCATCTACGACATGGTCAAAGCGGTTGATCGCGGCATCCGAATTGAAGGCATCCATCTCGTCGAAAAACTGGGCGGCAAATCTGGCCATTTCCGCGCTGGCGAAGGCCAGTCGGACTAGCCTGCGGAGATTTGACACATGGCCCTGATGCCCGTCGCCGATGCGCTTGATGCCGTCCTTTCTGGCGTCGTCGCCATGCCGGAAGAAATTGTTCAACTCGCTGACGGGTTCCACCGCACACTGTCACAAGACCTCCCGGCGCGCCGGTCGCAGCCCCCTGAGCCGATGTCCGCCATGGACGGCTACGCCGTGCGCGCTGGCGATGCAGCCTGCGGCGCGCAATTGCGGGTGATTGGCGAGGTCGCCGCTGGACGTCCATTCGATCAGACCATTGGCGCGGGCCAAGCGGCGCGCATTTTCACCGGCGGCGTCGTGCCCGCCGGGGCAGATGCTGTCGTGATCCAGGAAGATACGACGCGCGACGGCGATGTCGTCACCATCACCGAGGCGGCGATCGCCGGACGGCACATCCGCGTCAAGGGCGTTGATTTTGCAGAGGGTGCGGTGCTGCTGAAGGCTGGCCGCCGCTTGGTCGATCGCGACCTGTCGCTGGCCGCAGCGATGAACCACCCGTCCCTGCCGGTCCACCGCCGCCCCCGTGTGGCTCTGCTCGCCACCGGCGACGAACTGGTGATGCCTGGCAACATCCCCGGCCCCGGCCAGATCATCTATTCCAACGGCTATGCCTTGATGGCGCTGGCGCGCGCCGAGGGCGCGGAAATCATCAACCTCGGCATCGCGGCCGATACGATCAGCGACACGGTTGCTGGCATTCGCCGTGCGCGGGATCTCGACGTTGACGTCCTCGTCACTACGGGCGGCGCATCGGTCGGCGACCACGACCTGGTGCAGCAAGCGCTCAAACAGGAAGGCGTCGACATGGGGTTCTGGCGCATCGCCATGCGCCCCGGCAAACCGATGATGCACGGCCAGCTCGGCGCCATGCGCGTGCTGGGCCTGCCCGGAAACCCGGTCTCCAGTTATGTCTGCGCCTATCTCTTCATGACGCCTTTGATCCGAGCGCTGAGTGGCCGCAGCGATCTGCATCACGCCGTTGAAATCGCGACGCTGGCCCGCGATGTTCCGGCCAACGACCACCGCGCCGATTATATGCGGGCGACTTTGCAGCGGCGGGATGATGGCGCGTTGCTCGTGACCCCGGTGGCGCGGCAAGACAGCTCGCTGCTTGGCTTTCCTGTCGGCGGCCGATTGCCTCCTGCTGCGGGATCCGATGGAACCAGCCGCGACTGCGGGTTCACCCTGCCGTTTTTTACGCCTGCCGGTCTGACGCCGCCTCAATCTGTTCACCCGAATTTAACCGTTGCAGAACACACATGGAACAGATAGTGTCCGTTCATGCTTTGTTTCTGAGTGCATCGTTGTGAGACCAATGGGCATCACTCGCGTTGGCGTCGATCTGCCGACTGCCCCTCGCAATCACGCGTTCGCCCAATGGCGAGCGAGCATGCGCCAGCGCCAACCGCCTGATGCGGAGTGACGGCGCAAGGAAACAGACGAGTCGGCCCGGCGATCGCGCCATCACTTGAGGATTGATCGAGATGCTTACGCGCAAACAATACGAATTGCTCAAGTTCATCGATCAACGCCTGAAGGACACCGGCGTCCCTCCCTCGTTTGACGAGATGAAAGACGCGCTTGAACTGCGCTCCAAATCCGGCATCCACCGCTTGATCACAGCGCTGGAAGAGCGTGGCTTCATTCGCCGCCTCCCCAACCGCGCCCGGGCGATTGAGGTGATCAAGCTGCCAGAGCTGAGCACCAGCGCCGCGCCTGCTGCGCGCCGTGGCTTCAAGCCAAGCGTCATCGAAGGCAACCTCGGCAAGGTGCGCCCGCCCTCATCCGATTCTGATGATCATGTCGAATATCCGGTCGCCGTCCCGGTGATGGGACGGATCGCTGCAGGCACTCCGATAGAGGCCTTGCAGACCCGTAGCCACACCATCAGCGTGCCGCCTGATATGCTTGGCTCCGGCGAGCATTACGCCCTTGAGGTGCGCGGCAACTCGATGATCGACGCCGGCATTCTCGACGGCGACATGGCGCTGATCCAGCGCAATGACTCAGCGGACACCGGCGACATCGTAGTAGCGCTGATCGACGACGAGGAAGCAACGCTGAAGCGTTTCCGTCGCCGAGGCGCGTCGATCGCGCTGGAGCCTGCCAACGCCTCCTACGAGGTGAGGATCCTGCCGCCGAACCGCGTGCGCATCCAAGGCAAGTTGATCGGTCTCTATCGGCGCTATTGAGCGCGATCACGTCTGCACGTCATTCAATCATCGCTGAATGCACGCCCGGGCTCAGCCTCGCGGGCACTGCCGATCTCGCTGCCGTCAAGATCGGTTATGTCCGGCGTGGCGTCGATCCCGCGCCGCTGTGCGACTGCCGCCGCGCGCGTCGGATGCTGCAGAGACACTGCCTCAGTCTCCGCGCGTGGCGACCACGGTCGCGCCTGATGGCTACCGCGCTGCGCCGTTACGATAAAGCGCGCGCCATCCCAGCGTAATGCTGTTGCGCCGTTTTCCTGCAGAAAAGCTCGATCGATCACCTGCGCCGCGCAATCGGCAGGCGTCGGCAGCAACGTCACCACGACAGCCGCGCGGCTGCAATCGTCCTGCAGCGCCGAAGGATGGCGCGACTGGGCGATCATACGGCCGCCGGCGAGATGGGCGACGCATCCCGCAGCATCGCAGGCTGCGGCGTCGCGCAGCGCCGGATCCGCTTCGCTACGCAGGTCTGCATCGGCGCTCAGCCACTGCGTCGCGACGAACCGATCGCGTACCCGCTGCATCAGCTGCAGCTTGCCATCGCGGCCACGAACGGCGACGCTGCCGCCGTCCGCCGTGATCAGAATATCCGGCTGCGGCGTCTGCACCGCCCAGACAATCGCCCCGGCGACCAGCACTGCACCGGCCCAGCGCAGCGGCGTACGCAGCAGCCCAATAACAATCATGCCGAGACTGGCGGCGAGCAGTGGCCCGATGCCGAACGCAGCCAGCCTGCCGATCGCGCCCGGCAGTTGCGCGACCCATTCCGAGACGGCGACCATCCACTCGATACCAAGCCCCATCACGCGCCACAGCGGACCATCCAGCCCGAACGGAATCGCGATCAGGGCCAGCAGTCCCGCAGGCATCACGATCAGCGACACCACCGGCATGGCCGACAGATTGGCGAGGATGCCGTAGGGCGTCACGCGGTGAAAATGAAACGCCGCATAGGGCATGGTGGCGAGACCGGCAATCAACGAGGCCAGCGTCAGCATCGCGATTTCGCGGCCACCCCAGAGCGCCAGCCGCGCCGTACGCGAATGTTCCGCGCCTGCGAGCACCTTCGGCATCCCGACCTGCACCAGGCCGACCAGACCGAGCGTCGCAGCGAAAGACATCTGGAAGCTCGGATGCACCAGCGCCTCCGGCGACAGCGCCAGCACCACCAGCGCGGCGATTGCGAGCGTTCGAAACGTCACGGCATGGCGGTCGACCATCACCGCGATCAGGACCACCGCGGTCATCAGGAACGAGCGCTGCGTCGCCACCTCCGCGCCTGACAGCAGCAGATAGAATGCCGCAGCGAGCAAGGCGGCAGCGGCGGCCCATTTTTTGATCGGCGCGGTGGCTGCCATCGCCCGGTTCAACGCCAGCAGCGCGCGGACGGCAAAGAACACGGCTCCCGCCACCACAGCCATGTGGTAACCCGAGATCGACAGCACATGGCCGAGTCCAGAGATGAACATAGCATCGTTCACCGGCTGCGAGATTGCGTCCCGCCGCCCGGTCAGCAATGCGGTCGCGATAGCCCGGGTATCGCCGCTCAGGACGGCGCTGATGCGCGCGTCGATGGCGTCACGCATGCCTTGCGTCAGCGCGGCGAAGCCAAGTCGCCAGCCGCCACTTTCCGGGCTCCGCAGCTGGCGAATCTGTCCCGTCACGAAGCCTGATGCGCCTAGGCCGGCGAAATACATGTCGCGGCCGAAGTCATAGCCGCCAGGGCGGTTTGGCGCGGGTGGAGGCGAAAGTCTCGCTTTCAGCCCGACAAAACTGCCAACCGGTGGCGCAGTCCCTTTTTTCACCGATAGTCGAACCCGTTCAAGGCCTGCGGGCGTACGGGCACCCTCAGCGGCGACAATTCGCAGCACGAAACGGTCGGTGCGCTCGCGGTGCTCCCGAGTCTCGACATAGCCCTTGAGTTCGACGCCGAACACCTGTTCCGTCAGCACCGTGTGCGCGCGAACCGTGGCTTTGACCGACGCCAGCGCGAAACCGGACGCCAGGCTGGCGAACAGCGCCAGTGCGAAGCCAAACCGGTGCGCAGCAACGGCCAGCGCCGCCCCGACAAGGCCTGCAGCGGCCACAACGACTACCCAGACCATGGGTTCGCGATCAACCGCAAAATAGAGCGCGATTCCGCTGCCAAATGCGACCGCAATCCAGGGCAACCGCCGGGCGCTGCCAGCCTCCAGCGCCAACCAACCGCGACAGCGGCTCCACAGCGCGAAAGATGCATGGTCATCGGCGGAAAGGCGGCCAGCAAGCGGCGTGCGCGCAGGTTCGGGCCAGGTTCCCGCATCTGAGCCGGCCTGCCCCCGAGGCATGGGACCGGGCAACGTCACCATGGGTTACGCATCACGGCTACACTCTCCCCCGTCGCCATGCTACACGGACGGCAAAGTCGCGCTATCCCTTTCCTTCCCAGACTGAAGTTGCTCCATGACCGAGATCGTCACGCGTTTCGCGCCATCCCCAACGGGATTCTTGCACATCGGCGGCGCACGCACCGCCCTGTTTAACTGGCTGTACGCCCGCGGCCGCGGCGGCAAGATGCTACTCCGCATCGAAGACACTGACCGTGAGCGCTCCACCGACGAGGCGATCACCGCGATCCTCGATGGGTTGAACTGGCTGGGCCTGCAGTGGGACGGCGACGTCGTGTATCAGCACGCCAATGTCAAGCGTCACCAGGAGGTGGTCGAGCAACTCGTCGCCGCAGGCAAGGCATATCGCTGCTACGCCTCGACGGAAGAACTGACCGAGATGCGCGAGAAGGCCAAGGCTGAAGGCCGCCCGATGCGTTACGACGGCCGCTGGCGCGACCGTGACCCGTCCGAAGCGCCGGCTGGCGTCAAGCCTGCCATTCGCCTGCGCGCGCCGCAGACCGGCGAAACCGTGATCGAGGATCAGGTGCAGGGCCGCGTCGTCTGGCAGAATGAGAACCTCGACGATTTCGTTCTGATGCGCTCTGACGGCAACCCGACGTATATGCTCGCCGTCGTCGTTGACGATCATGACATGGGTGTGACGCATATCATTCGTGGTGATGATCATCTCACCAATGCTGCGCGCCAGAAGCATATCTACGATGCAATGGGCTGGACGATTCCGAGCATGTCGCACATCCCGCTGATCCATGGGCCGGACGGCGCCAAACTATCAAAACGGCACGGCGCGCTTGGCGTCGAAGCCTACCGCGCGATGGGATATCTGCCTGCCGCCTTGCGAAACTATCTTGTTCGTCTCGGCTGGAGTCATGGCGACCAGGAAATCTTTTCGATGGAAGAAATGCTGTCGAATTTCGATCTTTCGTCGATCGGAAAATCGGCTGCGCGGTTTGACTTTGCGAAGCTCGAAAATCTCAACGGCCACTACATTCGCAATGCCGACGATCAATCTCTTGTGAGCATTTTCGAAGACGTTATTGCGCATGATCCGGCGCTGGCCGCTATCAAGGCCAAGATGAACGAGACCACCCGCGCGCAGCTGCTGCAGGCCATGCCGGGCCTGAAGGAGCGTGCGAAAACCATCGTCGAAATGGTCGATAATGCCAAGTTCATCTTCGCAGAACGTCCGCTGACGATGGAAGCGAAAGCAGAAGCGCTGCTCACGCCGGAGACCCGCACGCTGATCGGCAAACTGGCAGCTGCCCTGCACACCGTCATGCCCTGGGATGCGGCAACGACGGAATCAGAGATGCGCAAATTCGCTGAGGCCAATGGCATGAAACTCGGCAATGTCGCACAACCTTTACGCGTCGCTTTAACCGGTCGAACGACATCGCCGGGTATTTTCGACGTGCTGGCGGTACTCGGAAAGGAAGAATGCCTGGCCCGCTTGACAGATCAGGCCTCTGCATAGCTGATGCACGGGGCTTCCCTTCTTGCGGTGCACTACGCAATAAGATACCCATTCTGGTGAAGCTTTCAGAATATCTGGCAAGCCCTGTCAGCGATGCCTATCTTTCTAGATAGGCATGGCAGGCAGGACAGGCCGGCCACTTAACGATCTCATCGGGGACCTCACGATGGACGCAAAAACAAACACTAAATCTGCAACGCTTACGCTCGGTGAGAAGACATTCGAACTTCCGATCCACAGCGGAACGGTCGGCCCGGATGTCCTGGACATCGGCAAGCTCTACGGCCAGGCTGGCATCTTCACATACGACCCCGGCTTTACGTCGACAGCTAGCTGCCAATCCAAGATTACCTACATCGATGGCGATGAGGGCATTCTCGAGTATCGTGGCTACCCGATCGAACAACTGGCTGAGAAAGCCGACTTCCTCGAAGTTTGCTATTTGCTGCTGTACGGAGAACTTCCGACCGCCGCGCAGAAAAAAGATTTCGATCATCGCGTGACCCACCACACGATGGTCCACGAGCAGATGTCGCGTTTCTTCCACGGCTTCCGCCGCGACGCGCACCCGATGTCTGTGATGGTCGCTTCGGTCGGCGCACTGGCCGCCTTCTATCACGACTCGACCGATATCAACGATCCGCAGCAGCGCATGATTGCGTCGATGCGCATGATCGCCAAGATGCCAACGCTTGCAGCGATGGCCTTCAAGTACAACATCGGCCAGCCGTTCGTGTACCCGAAGAACTCGCTCGACTACGCAGCGAACTTCCTGCACATGTGCTTCTCGGTTCCTTGCGACGATTACAAGGTCAATCCGGTTCTGGCGCGTGCGCTCGACAAGATCTTCACCCTGCATGCCGACCACGAACAGAACGCATCGACCTCAACGGTTCGCATCGCGGGCTCGTCGGGCGCAAACCCGTTCGCTTGTATTGCCGCTGGCATCGCCTGCCTGTGGGGACCGGCGCATGGTGGCGCTAACGAAGCGGCGCTGGCCATGCTGGCTGAGATCGGGACCGTCGACAAGATTCCCGAGTTCATCGAGAAGGTCAAAGACAAGAACAGCAATGTTCGCCTGATGGGCTTTGGCCACCGCGTCTACAAGAACTACGATCCGCGTGCGAAGATGATGCAGAAGACCTGCCACGAGGTCCTCGCTGAAATGGGTAACGCGAACGATCCGCTGCTCGAAGTCGCAATGGAGCTGGAGCGTATCGCCCTCAGCGATCCGTACTTCATCGAGCGCAAGCTGTATCCCAACGTCGACTTCTACTCGGGCATCACCTTGAAGGCGATGGGCTTCCCGACGTCGATGTTCACTGTGCTGTTCGCCGTTGCGCGCACCGTTGGCTGGATCAGCCAGTGGAGCGAGATGATCGAAGATCCGCAGCAGAAGATCGGCCGTCCGCGTCAGCTCTACACTGGCGCTGCACGTCGCGACTTCGTCGAAATTGCGAAGCGCTAAGGCGCGGCGCCGCCGCCTGCCCTTCTGAGGCAGGCGCAGATACAAAAATAACGGCAGACCTCGCGGTCTGCCGTTTTTGATTCCTGAGGTAGGTCACAGATCGAAATCCTGAAAGCGGGTCGCGCGACACCGCGCCGCTACCGTGCGACTTCTTCTTCAGGCGAGCGTGCGACGGCGCAGATGCTTGAGGACCACGTCCGCTGCGCCTACGCTGGGCGAACCCGTGTCAGTCGCCATGATCTGGTCAAGCTCGGCAAAGGCCGCAAGCTGGCGCTGACGCGCCGGACTATCAATCAGGATGTCGAGCAGCGCCGGAACGATGTTTTTCGTCGTGCAGGCTTCCTGGATGAACTCCGGCACCACGTTATGTCCGATGACCAGGTTCGCCAGAATCACAGAGGTCGTCTTGATGACACGCCGGACGATGAAGGCCTCAACCGGGTGGACCTGATAGGCTGCGACCATGGGCACCCCGGCGACCGCGAGCTCGAGCGTGACTGTCCCGGATTTGGCGAAGGCTGCCCGCGCGCTACGGAAGGCGGCGCGTTTCTCGTCTTCGCCGACAACGATCCGCGGCTGCACGGTCCAGGTCTTGACGCCCTCCGTCACCACGTCGAGCAGATGCGGCATGGTCGGCAGAACCAGCTCAAACTCGATCATGCCGCGCAGGCGCGCCAGCGTCTCGCCGAAGATCGCCATGTGATGGCGAATTTCACTGCGGCGACTGCCGGGCAGCACCAGCAGGATCGGCGGCTCGCTGTCCCGGCGCTGTTGCTCGGCTTCTGAGGGCCGCAACACATTGGTCTGTTCAATCAGGGGATGGCCGACATAAGTGCAGGGCGGCCCGCCGAGCTTGCGGTGTACCTCCGGCTCAAACGGCAGCAGCGCCAGCACATGATCGACATAACCTCTCATGTCGCTGGCCCGGCCCGGCCGCCAGGCCCAGACGGTCGGCGAGACGTAGTTGACGATCGGGATCGAGGCGTTGCGGGCATGGACACGCCTTGCGACACGCTGAGTGAAGTCCGGACTATCGATGATCACCAGCACATCGGGATCAGCCATCAGAACCGCATCGGTCGCCCGGCGAAGCAGGCGCAGGATCATCGGCAGCTTCTGCGCAACCGCGGCGAAGCCCATGATGGACAGTTGCTCGATCGGAAACAGCGACACGAGACCTTCGGCCGCCATCGAGGCTCCGCCCACCCCTTCAAACGTCACGCGGTCGCCAAGGCGATCCCGCAGCGCCCGCATCAGGGCTGCACCCAGACGATCACCGGACTCCTCAGTTGCGATGAGATAGACCGTCCGCGACGCCGTCGGTGCTTCATTCACTACAGGTGTACTCCCGCGACAAACATGTTTGCGGCATCGGCAACTTCGACCATGCGCTGCGGCTCGGCTAAAATAGCGTGACCGGCAGCAATGGCGACGCCCGCCAACTGAGCCTTGGCGGCATTCTCAACAGTAACTGGGCCAAAAGCAGGCAGATCCAACCGCAGGTCCTGATTACGTTTCGGCATTTTCACCAGCACGCCGCGCCCCGCTGCAGCGCGAATTCGTTTTTGTTCGCGGAGCGACGCCACGCGCGCCAGCATCGCATCGGTCCCCTCGATACCTTCCACCGCGACGACGTGACCGTCGATGACTACGCAGGCTTGGCCGATGTCGAACCGGCTCAGGTCATGCAGCACTTCACGCCCGATCGCGATGTCCGCCTCTGCGGCCCGATCCGGTGAGACACGGCTCAATTGACCTTCCGGCATTAGCAGGTCCGGCGCCATCTCGCGCAGGCCCAGCAGCCGAAACCCGTCTCGCTCGAAGATACTGCTGATACCGGAAAGCAAATGGTCATCGCCGCCCCGGAACGACGCCAGCACATGGCGGATCACCTTCATGGTGCCCCAGTCGAGCCGGATCTCAGACAACGCCGGACGCGTCAGCGTGCCGATAAACATCAGGTCGCGAATGCCCTCGCGGCGAAGCAGGCTCATCAGACGGCCGATCTGGCCGAGCGCAATCCAGTGGTGCCTGTGGTGAGCAACTTCGACCGGGTCGCAAAAGCCCTTCAGCGCAAAGAACACAGGCGTAATACCGCGTGCGCGCAACAACTCGCCGACCGCGAAAGGCAGCCGACCGCCGCCGGCGACGAGGCCAACTGTTGCAGGCCTGGGCAGATCATCAACTGTCATCGCTGACCCGGCCCTTTCCTTGGTGGTTATTTTCCATCCTCAGGCAGGCAGAGCGACCGATGCTTGCCAGCTTCGATGAAGTTCAAGATCTCGGCCACAGCCGGATCCTCGCCCGCCATCGCCCTGGCGCTATCGAGACGCTCGGCAAAGACGCCGGCGCCGTGGAAAAGCTTCTGGTAAAAGCTGCGAACAATCGTCAGCCGCTCGCGCGTGAACTTCCGACGCTTCATGCCGACGATATTCAGACCCTCGAGCGCGGCGTATTGCCCGTTGACGAGGCCGAACGGGATGACATCGCCGCGCACGCCGCAAATGCCGCCCACCATCGCTTGCGGGCCGATACGCGTGAACTGATGCACCGCTGACAGACCGCCCATGAAAACGAAATCGCCGATCTCGCAATGGCCGCCCAGGGTCGCTGACGTTGCGAAGATCACATCATTCCCGACGTGGCAGTCGTGTCCAACGTGAGCGCAGTTCATGAAGTAGCCGCGGTCGCCGACGGTGGTGATGCCGCCGCCCGACACAGTGCCCACGTTCATCGTGACGGATTCACGGATCGTGCAGTTGTTGCCGATGCGCAGTTCGGTGGGCTCGCCGCGGTAACCGGTCGATTGCGGCGCGCCGCCCAGCGAGGCGAAAGGCGAGATCGTGCAGCCGTCGCCAATCGTCGTCCGCCCCATGATGTGAACATGGGCAATGAGCTTGCAATCGGCGCCGATTACGGCGTCCGCGCCAATGATGCAGTAAGGCCCAACGGTGGTGCCCTCGCCTATCACAGCGCCATCTTCAATCCGCGCCGTCGGGTCGATCCTGCTCATCAATCGCGTCCTGCTGAAGTTACACTCAACATCCGAAAATCTCGAAGTTTCCGTTGGTTAGCCTGCCGCAGGGTTGCCTGTAAAGCGCAAGTTCGGGATACGCTTACCTGAGCGGCCCTACGTCCACATATCAGGGCGAAGAAGGTGAAAGCCTCAATGCGCCGCATCCTCACGCATCCCCGGCATGACGGCGCACGAATGGAGAGTAGCACCGATCCGGAACTGAAAAAGGCCGACGTTGCCGCCGGCCTTTCACAAAAAATCTCGCCCGGTTATGGTCAGTCCGTCAGCATCGCGCCGACGTCAGCCTCGGCCACTGTGACGCCATTGACCCTCGCATCGCCATGGAACCACCACATCGTCTTGCGACGACCGATGCTCGACATGTGATACTCGATCGTATCGCCCGGCATCACCGGCTTTCGGAATTTGCACTTGTCGATCGTCAGGAAGTAAACCGCGCGCGGCTTCTCCGTGCCGTCCACCGACATGATGCCGATCACCCCAGCCGTCTGAGCCATGGCCTCAATCATCAAGACGCCTGGATAAACCGGCCGCTCGGGGAAGTGCCCCTGAAACGCCGGCTCATTGATCGTCACGTTCTTGATGCCAACGCCGCTGTAGTTCTGGCGAATATCCCTGACTCGATCAATCAGCAGCATCGGATAACGATGCGGCAAGGTCTTGAGGATGGTGTTGATATCAACATTCTCAAACCTGATCGGCGACTCTAACTCCATCACTCCGGCCCTTTGTCCTTCATATCCTGTGGCGCTGTACGCCCCGGCACTAACTCCTGGGCCAGCCGCTCAAGTGCGAAAATTTCCCTGAACCACTGCTTGGTGGGTTTGGCGAACATACCGCCCCATCGCTCATTTGGCGGGATGCTATCCTTGACGCCGCTCATCGCCGTAATCTGAGCGCCATCGCCAATGGTGATATGATTATTGACGCCCACCTTGGCGCCCATAGCCACATTGTCCCCGATCGTCAAACTGCCAGCAAGACCGCATTGCGCTGCGATCAGCGAATGCCGCCCAATGTAGACGTTGTGGCCGACTTGAACCTGATTGTCGATCTTGGTGCCTTCGCCAATCACCGTATCGCGCAGACTGCCTCGATCGACTGTTGAACCCGCGCCGATCTCGACATCGTTCTGGATGATCACCCGGCCCGTTTGCGGCACCTTGATGTGTCCCGCCTTGCCGAACACAAATCCATAACCATCCTGGCCGATGTGGCAACCTGGATGAATCAGGACATTGTCGCCAAGCAGGGCAAACTGGATCGTCGTCGTCGCGCCAATGTTGCAGTCGCGACCAATCTTGACGTTAGCCGCGAGCACGACGCCCGAGCCAATGATCGTGCCAGAGCCGATTTCGACGTTCGGCCCAATCACCGCAAGCGGATCCACGGTCACATCATCTTCGAGATGCGCCGTTGGATGGATCACTGCAGAAGGCGCGATTCCCTCAGTCTCAAAACCGGATTGCGGACGCAGCGTATCTGGTTGCCACTCACGCGCCAACTGGACAAATGCGCCGAACGGATTTCTGACCCGGATGACCGCGACATGCGCCGGCGCGGCCCCATTAAAACGATCCTTGACGAGACACGCGCCTGCGTGGCTGGCGGCGAGCTGATCAACGTATTTGATGTTGTCGAAGAATGCGAGGTGTTTGGGGCCCGCTTCGTCCAGTGCAGCAAGACCGGAGATGATCTCTCCGCCGCGGGACGGATCATCCAAAACGCCGTTCACTGACGCGGCCACTTCGGCCAGCGTCAGCGACGGAGTTGATTTGTAGAATGTCGGATGCGCCATTCCACCTGTTCGTGTTTGAGCCAAGATCAAGCTCAGAAAGTCGTGCCGCCGCCGAACCGGAACTGCTGCACGCGGTCGTTTTCGCCCTTGGTCAGCGGGATCGCATAGTCGAAGCGCAGCGGACCGAATGGCGACTGCCAGATCAGGCCAACGCCGACCGACGAACGGATGGTGTCGCCGCTGTCGAACTGCAAGCCGTTACAGGTGCCGACTGACCCACGGGTGCCCGGAATACATCCCGGCGCGTTGGTTTCGCCCGTAGCCGCCCAGCTGGTCGGGCCCTGATAGCCCCACAGCGAGCCAGCGTCTGCGTAGACTGCGCCCTTGATACCAACTTCCTTCGGCAGGAACCAGAACGGCATCTGCAACTCGACCGACGCGCCCCAGTACTTGGTGCCGCCGAGTGCGTCGCCGTAACCGCCAAATGGCACGTTAGCGAGGTCACGCGGGCCAATGCCGTTGGGAGCAAAACCACGAACGAGATTCGGGCCCATCTGGAAGTGATCGAGCATGCGGATATCGTCGCTGCCAACCTTGTTCAGAATACCACCCTGCAAGCGCAGCATACCGACAATGTCAGCGACCAGTGGCGTGTAGTACTTCGCGTCAACCGACGACTTCAGATACGTCACGTCACCGCCAACACCGGCATAGTCCTGCTTCCACTCGACGAACAGACCATCAGTCGGATTCTTGTTATTATCCAACGTGTTGTAGTTCAAAGTGTAACCAAGCATCGAAGTGATCTTGCCGCCTTCGGCGAGCTCACGACGAACCGGGAGCGACGATTCACCGTCGCTGCGGCACCACAGGCCGACCCCAGATGCGTCAGTCGCGCCGCCTGGACCGTTACCCTGCACGAAGGTCGGGGTCGGGTTGAACGCCAGCAGGTTGTTAGCCGGATTATTGTTACAGTTTGCAAGCTCCCACGGCAGTGAGATTTCCTGCTTGTAGATCGAGTAGCGCAGCTGCAGCGAGAGGTCTTCCCGCAGCTGGAAACCGAGACGCGGGCTGAAGCCGAACGTCTTCGTGTTGTACGAGATGTAGCTGTTCGACTTCTGCTCACGCTGGAACAGGTCGAGGCCGAGGGCAACGCGGTAGTCGAGCAGATAGGGCTCAACGAACGACAGCGAGTAACCGCGCGCGTACTGGCCGTACTGCACCGATGCCTTGGCGAACAGGCCACGGCCGAGGAAGTTACGCTCGGAGATGCTGACTTCACCCAGCGCGCCATCGGTTGTCGAGTAACCACCCGAGATCGAGAAATCGCCGGTCGACTTTTCTTCCAGATCAACGACGACCACCACACGGTCAGCCGCCGAACCTGGCTCGGTGACAATCTTCACGCTCTTGAAGAAGTCGAGGTTCTTAAGTCGGCGTTCAGCGCGATCAATCAGGGCTCGGTTATAGGCATCGCCTTCTGACAGGTCGAATTCACGACGGATGACATAGTCACGCGTACGGGTGTTGCCGCGCACATTGATGCGCTCGATGTAGGTGCGCTGCCCCTCTTCCACTGCGAAAGAGAGCGAAACCGTGTGGTTCTCGGAATTACGATCGCCGCGCGGACGCACGATGGCGAAGGCAAAGCCACGGCGCGACAGCTCGATCTGCATTTCCTCAACGGTCTTCTCGACCGCTTCGGCATTGTACAGAGAGCCGACATTCACGCGCGAGAAGGTGCGCAGCGAATTGCCGTCAAGATTGGGAATGGTCGACTCAAAGCCGACATTGGTGACGCGATACTGCTGGCCTTCATCGATCTGGAAGGTGACCAGGAAGCCCTTCTTTTCAGGATCATATTCGGTCAGCGCAGCAACCACCTGAACGTCAGCAAAGCCGTTCTTGAGGTAGTAGCGGCGAATCAGATCGCGATCAGCCTCGACGCGGTCCGGATCGTAAATGTCGCCCGAACCCAGGAAGCTGAGCAGGTTGCTCTCGCGCGTCTTGATGACGTCCTTCAGGCGATAGGCCGAATAGGTCTTGTTGCCGACGAACTCGATCGACTTGACGCCGGTCTTGGCGCCTTCACGAACCGAGAAAATCAGATCGACGCGATTGTTGGGCTGCTCGATGATTTCTGGAACGACGCTGACATCATATCGTCCGGAACGACGATAGATCTCGGTGATACGCGCCGCATCGGCCTGGACCTGCGGACGCGAGAACGTGCCACGCGACTTGGACTGGACTTCTGCGGTCAACTGCTCGTCCTTGACCTTCTTGTTGCCTTCGAAAGCAACACGGCCAATGACGGGGTTTTCCACAACGCGAACGACGATACGACCGCCGCTCTGATTGATGCGAACGTCCTCAAACAAGCCAGTCTCGATCAGAGACTTGAGCGCATCATCCACGACGACCTGATCCAGGCGACCGCTTGGACCAGGCTTGAAATACGAGCGGATCGTATCGACGTCGACCCGGCGATTGCCCTCAACGCTGATCGAAGACAGCGACTGCGCAGCTGCAGGAGCTGCAGCCAGCATCGCCGTCGCAATCGTTGCGACAGGCATCGCGGTGACCAGGGCAGCGAGAGACACCCCCTGCAACATTCGCATTCCAAGTTTCATGCGCGACGCGCCCTTATTATTCCATCGCCAACCCGCGTTCCGACGCGCTGGCAGAATCCCAACTCTGAACTGCTTGTATCCAATTTTACCGGACTGGCAAACGACCTTTTACGAAGCAATTCTGATTTAAGCTGAAGACGTTGCCGTTCAGCCACGTCCCCCCAAGACAGCATCAGGACGAGGCCAGATGCAGGATGTCATTGTATGTCGCAAAGACCATAAGCATCAAGACAAGGCAAAGCCCAATTCGAAAGCCCATCTCCTGCGCCCGCTCCGATAGCGGTCGGCCGCGAAGCGCCTCGATACCGTAGAACAGCAGATGCCCACCATCCAGAAGTGGTACGGGGAAAAGATTGAGCAGTCCAATTGAAATCGACAGCACCGCGGTGAGATGAATCAGTGCTGCGACCCCAATGGTAGCGACTTGTCCCGAGATTTGAGCGATTCGGATAGGACCACCGACCTGGTCAGCAGGCTCCCGGCCGACAAAAATGCCCGCGATATAGGACAACGTTCTGTCAACCACAAACCAAGTTTCCTTCACGCCGAGCCAGACGGCCGTCAGCGGATCGACCTTTTCGGTGACGGCGTCGCCCGGTTTGGTTGCGCGGGTTATCCCCAACACGCCCATCCGGTGGACATTGCCGAAGCTATCCTTGATCTCGCGCTGCTCAGGCGTCGCGGTCAGCTCCAGGGATTGCCCCCCGCGCTCCACCGTGAACTTCAGCACCTGACCCGCCATGGTGCCGACAATGCGCTGCATGTCTGAGAAGCTGCCGATCGCGCTTCCGTCGATGCTGCGAACGATATCGCCCGACTGGAATCCCGCTGTGGCGGCCGGGCTGTTCGGCTGCACAGTATCGACCTGTGCAGAGGTGCTTGGCTTGCCAAAAAAGGTGAACAGCGCCGCGAAGATGACGATCGCCAAAAGGAAATTCGCGATCGGGCCTGCGGCCACGATCGCCGCACGCTGTCCCACCCGCTTGTGATGGAAGCTCACCTTGCGATCCTGATCCGACATCGCCCCCAGCGTCGCCGTTGATGGCGTGCTGGCTTCGCTCTCATCTCCAAAGAACTTCACGTATCCGCCGAGTGGAATCGCCGACACCTTCCAACGGGTGCCGTGCTTGTCGTTGAACCCGAACAACTCCGGGCCGAACCCAACTGAAAAGCTAAGCACCCGAACGCCATTCCAACGCGCGACCAGAAAATGGCCAAGCTCGTGGAAGAACACGACGATGGTCAAAACGAACAGGAACGGGACTATATATCCAACAAAGCCATTGCCGAGCGACGACAATCCTTGTGTGAAAAAGTCGAGCATTTACAACCTCGTACTGAGGAGCGCGTGGCTCCCTAACCCAACTTTCTACGATACCTTTGCGGCGATTTCAGGCAGCAGTGACGCCGCCAGCTCGCGCGCCTGACGGTCAACGACAATCGCGTCGTCCGCCGAAGTCAGCTTCGCCAGCCGCCCTGCCCCGATCCAGGCGTTCATGGTGCTCTCGACCAAACGCGAGATGGCGCCGAAGCGGATGTTACGTCCGATGAAGGCGGCAACGGCGATTTCATTCGCCGCATTGTATACGGTGGTCGCGCCCTTGCCCGCGCGCAACGCTTCATAGGCCAGACGCAGGCCGGGGAAGCGCGCGTCGTCCGGCGCTTCAAAGGTCAATTGACCGATCTTTGCCAGATCCAAAGCTGGAGCACGGCCGGGAATACGATCCGGCCAGCCGAGGCAATGGGCGATCGGGGTACGCATATCTGGCGCGCCGAGTTGCGCCATGACAGACCGATCCGCAAACTCGACCATCCCGTGAACGATCGATTGTGGATGCACCAGGACCTCAATCTGATTCGCGTCGAGAGCGAATAGATATGAAGCTTCAATAACTTCGAGGCCTTTGTTCATCATTGAGGCGGAGTCGATGGTGATCTTCTGGCCCATGCTCCAGTTTGGATGCTTGAGTGCCTGCTCGAGCGTTGCGACCTCAATGTCCGAAGGTGCCCAGGTGCGAAACGGTCCGCCAGACGCGGTAATGATGACCTTGATCAGTTCGTCCCGGTTGCCCGAGGCGAGCGCCTGGAACAGCGCATTGTGTTCCGAGTCAGCCGGCAGGATGCAGGCACCGGCGCGGGCTGCGCGGTCCATGAACATATCACCGGCACAGACCAGACACTCCTTGTTGGCAAGGGCGATCGTCGCGCCGCGATCGACCGCTGCGAGCGCTGGCTTCAAACCCGCCGCCCCGCTGACAGCCGCCATCAGCCAGTCGGACGGGCGCTGCGCTGCTTCGATCACCGCGCTCTCGCCGACGCCCGACGCGATCCCCGTGCCAGCCAAGGCGTCACGGAGTTCAGCGCCCTTGGCCTCATCCGCAAGCGCGACGAAGGCCGGCCGGAATTCCTTTGCCAAGGCGACGATCCCGGCGACATTGGTGTTCGCCGTCAATGCCTCGACCTGATACCGCTCAGGAGCAGCCCGCACGAGATCAAGCGTGCTGTCGCCGATCGAACCGGTCGCGCCAAGCACGGTAACGCGGCGCATCGATGATCCCGCAGCCTTGTCGTTTCGCAATGGCACTGCACTCATTCTATCACCAAATCATAAGACCGCGACCGACGCCATCGCCGCCAGAACGCACAAAGCCGATTATTGCAGCCACGACAATGGCGAAGATATATCCGTCCAACCGGTCGAGAAGCCCGCCATGACCGGGAATGATCTGACTGGAATCCTTGACGCCAAACTTCCGTTTCACCGCGGATTCGGCGAGATCGCCAAGCTGCGAGGAGATTGTCAGAACGAGCGCCAGCCCGGCCATCGCCGGGAGCGTGCCGTAGCCAGCCGCAACGAAACATCCCGCGACGGCCAGGCTCATCACGACGCCGCCAATAGCCCCCGCCCAGGTCTTGTTCGGACTTACCCGAACCCAGAGTTTTGGCCCGCCCAGGCTGCGTCCGAAAAAGTAACCGCCGATATCGGTCACCCAAACCACGAGCAGGACCAGGATCAGCGCGACAAAGCCAGCGACAGCGTCGGCGCGAACCATGATGGACGCCAGCAGAGCTGCTGCTGCGTAGATCACGCCGAGCGCCGCCCAGCCTCTGCGCTCCGGCGCCAGGAATGCCGCCCCGATCACGCCGACCGCAACTGACGCCAGCGCTGCCAATGGCTGGCCTGCCACGAGCAAACCGCCTGCCCCGAGCAAGGCTGCAGCGCCGATGATCATTGCCGATCGCGCGTGAACCAGCCCGACGACGGACAACCATTCAATGTAAAGGCCAATGGCGACCAGAGCGACGAGGCTGGCCCACCACCATCCCCCGGCATAGGCAACGCCGAGCGCTATCGGGATCATGACGCATGCAGCCAGCGCACGCGTTAGGAGATTGCGCGATCCTCGAGCAGATGCGCCGCCAGGAAGGGGATCTTTGCCAGTCACTTGTTATGAACCGGTCTTCGCCACGAGGCCGCCGAACCGGCGCTCGCGGCGCGCATATTCGGCAATGGCGCTTTCAAGCGCCGCCTTGTCGAAATCCGGCCAATGCGCCGACACAAAAACCAACTCGCTGTAGGCCGCCTGCCACATCAGGAAATTGGACAGCCGCTGCTCGCCGCTGGTTCGAATGATCAAATCGGGGTCCGGCACTTCCGGCGCATCGAGGTGATGACTGATCGCATCGGCATTGATTGACGCCAGATCACGCTTGCCCTCAGCGACTTCGCGGGCGAGCCGCTGCGCTGCTTTGGCAATCTCCTGACGCGAACCGTAATTGAAGGCGATCACCAGATTGAGTTTCGTATTGTCGCGCGTCAGCTCTTCGGCTTCCGACAACAGCATGTTGATGTCGGGCTCGACGCCAACGCGCTCGCCGATCACCCGAACCCGAACCCCGTCACGATGCAGGGTCGCCAGATCGTTGCGGATGAAGCGGCGGAGCAGACCAAACAAATCGGAAATCTCGGAGGCTGGACGGGTCCAGTTCTCCGAGCTGAACGAGAAGATCGTGAGGTAGGAAATGCCGAGATCCGCAGCCGCCCGGACAACGCGACGCAGCGCTTCGACGCCGCGACGGTGACCCTCGACGCGGGGCAATCCCCGCGCCGCTGCCCAACGCCCATTGCCGTCCATGATGATCGCAACATGGGTCGGCGTTTGTCGATCGGCTCGGACCGGTTGTAGCTCGGCATTCGACATCATTTAGCCCTCAACGCGCGGCTGTCCTGCAAACCATCAGACTGAGAAGACAACATCACGTGCATTCAAAGCCCCGCCGGTAAAAGGCTACGCAAACCAATAAACGACAGCCTGATCGGAGCGGTTGTCACGAAATCCCTCGCGAAGGACGCAACACCCCTCCTGCATTAAACCGTCAGAATTTCCTTTTCCTTCACGCCGAGAATTTTGTCGACCTCGGCGATCGAATTGTCCGTCGCCTTCTGAACGTCTCCGCCGAGACGCTTCTCGTCGTCCTCAGAGATCTCGTGAGCCTTCTCAAGCTTCTTCAGGATGTCCAGCCCGTCGCGACGGATATGCCGAATAGCCACTTTCGCAGCTTCAGCATACTTATGCGCGACCTTGACGAGTTCCTTGCGGCGCTCTTCGTTCAGCTCGGGAATGCGCAGACGGAGAACCTGACCTTCCGTGGACGGGCTGAGGCCAAGGTTTGAGTCAACGATAGCCTTTTCGACTGCCTTGACCATGGACTTGTCCCAGACCTGAACGGACAGCATCCGCGGCTCCGGCACGCTGACCGTGGCAACCTGGTTGAGCGGCATATAACTACCATATGCTTCAACCTGCACCGGCTCGACCATAGCAGCCGATGCGCGTCCAGTCCGCAGACCGCCAAGCTCGTGCTTCAGCGATTGCAGCGTGCTCTGCATGCGACGCTTGAGATCTTCAATGTCAAAATTGCCCGTAGCCATGCAGGCTTCTCCTCTAGAATTCAACTGACGCTGCAGTACTGTCGTCACTAAAACCAGTGCCGCTCCTGCTGATCAACCGGAAACGATCGTACGACGCCCGGCTCCGCACAGGACGGCGCCGATGGAACCACGTTCAGCAAGCGAAAACACAATGATAGGCAGGGACGTTTCGCGAGCAAGCGCGAATGCAGTCGCATCCATGACTTTGAAGCCACCAGCAACCGCCTGGTCGTGGCTCAAACGGTCGAACCTGGTCGCTGCCGGATCCTTTTTAGGATCTGCGGAGTAAACCCCGTCGACGTTTGTCGCCTTGAGCACGGCCTCCGCGTCGATTTCAGCGGCGCGCAACACTGCGGTGGTGTCGGTCGTGAAGTAGGGATTGCCTGTTCCACCCGCCAGAATGATGATGTGCCCCTGCGCGAGATACGACAGTGCGGCAGAGCGGGTGAAAAGCTCACAGACCTGCGGCATAACCATCGCGCCCAGCGTCCGCGCCGCCGCGCCCTTGCGCTGCAACGTCGCTTCAAGCGCAAGACAGTTCATGATGGTCGCGAGCATGCCCATGGTGTCGCCGGTCGGACGCGATACGCCCCGGCTCGAAACTTCAACACCGCGGAAAATATTGCCGCCGCCAATGACGACAGCGACTTCGACGCCGAGCCCACGTGCAGCAATCAGATCGTCGGCAACGCGATCCAGCGTCGCCTGGTCAATACCAAACGGCTGATCGCCTGCGAGATATTCGCCCGATAGCTTTACGACGACGCGCCGATAAACAGGGTCAGCCATGATGCAATCGTTCCTCTCGCATATCGTCTTCCCCCGGCTAGCGCCGGGGGAAGTATTCCAACAGACTTACTTCTGGCCGCTCGCTGCAGCAACCTCAGCCGCGAAGTCCGACGTTTCCTTTTCGATGCCCTCGCCGAGCACGAAACGGACGAAGCCCTTCACAGTGATCGGTGCGCCGACCTTGCCTTCAGCTTCCTTGACGGCCTGAGCAACGCTCTTGGTCGTGTCGTGGATGAAGGCCTGTTCGACCAGGCAGACTTCCTTGTAGTAGGTCTTGAGGCCGTTCTCGACGATCTTCTCGATCATGGCTTCCGGCTTGCCCTGCTGACGGTACTTGTCAGCCATCACGTCCTTTTCACGGGCCAGAACCGCAGGATCCACAGCGGCTGCATCGAGGGCCTGCGGATTGGCGGCGGCAATATGCATCGCGATCTGGCGGCCAAGCGTAGCCAACTCGGCAGTGTCACCGGTCGACTCAAGGCCAACCAGAACGCCGAGCTTGCCGAGACCGTCGATCACCGCGCTATGGACGTAGCTGGAAACAACGCCCGACGAGACGCTGATCTCAGCGGCGCGGCGCAGGGTCATGTTTTCGCCGATGGTCGCAATCGCTTCGTTGATCGCGGTTTCGACGTTCGACGAGCCGACGGCGGCAGCCTTGATGGCTTCGACATCAGTGCCGGACTTTGCAGCAACCTGTGCGATGAGCTTCACAAGACCCTGGAACTGATCGTTGCGCGCAACGAAGTCGGTTTCCGAGTTGACTTCGACCATGACGCCCTTGGCGCCCTCGGTGAGGACACCGATCAAACCTTCAGCTGCGACGCGGCTAGCCTTCTTGGCAGCCTTCGACAGGCCCTTCTTGCGCAGCCAGTCGATGGAAGCCTGCAGGTCGCCGCCGTTTTCAGTCAGCGCGTTCTTGCAGTCCATCATGCCGACGCCGGTGGTCTCGCGTAGTTCCTTGACCATTGCTGCGGTGATCGTTGCCATGGCACTCTTTCCTTCGGCTATGACGATTAACGCGGCAAGCGATTTCAGCCGGCCGCGCAAATGTCAGTTTTACCATTTCATATTGATTGAAAGTAGATGTGCGGCCGGTTGCCCGGCCGCACCGAATTCTGCACTTACTCGGTTTCGGCAGTGAGTTCCTTGGCCTGGACAACCCAACCATCGGCACGACCCGGCAGACCAACTTCATCACCGATCTTGTGAGCGGTCGCCTGATCGAGCTCTGCAAGCTGCCAGAAGTGGAAGATGCCGAGATCGTTGAACTTCTTCTCGATTGCACCCGAAACGCCCGAGAGCTTCTTGAGATCATCAGCCGTGCCACGCGGGCCAGCAAGACCCTGGAAGCCAGCTTCAGCCGGTGCAGCGTATTCGACAGCGAGTTCAGCCGATTCGCCGAGATCGAAGCCCGAGTCGCCCTGAGCGCGACCGATGCCATCGATAGCTGCGCGAGCAATCAGATCGCAATACAGCGAGATCGCACGACCAGCGTCGTCGTTACCCGGAACAACGAAGGAAATGCCCTTCGGGTCGCAATTGGTGTCGACAATCGCCGCAACCGGAATGCCCAGACGCTGAGCTTCCTGGATGGCGATGTCTTCCTTGTTGGTGTCGATGACGAAGATCAGGTCGGGCAGACCGCCCATGTCCTTGATGCCGCCGAGCGAACGATCAAGCTTGTCGCGCTCACGCTGCAGGGTCAGGCGCTCTTTCTTCGTGTATGCAGTGCCTTCAGCCGAATTCAGCACTTCTTCCAGATGGCGAAGACGCTTGATCGAACCGGAAATGGTCTTCCAGTTGGTCAGCGTGCCACCGAGCCAGCGCGAATTGACGAAGTACTGTGCCGAACGCTTGGCAGCCTCAGCAACGCCATCCTGCGCCTGGCGCTTGGTGCCGACGAACAGGATACGACCGCCGCGTGCAACGGTGTCGCTGACAGCCTGCAGCGCCTTGTGGAGCAAGGGCACGGTCTGCGCGAGGTCGATGATGTGGATGTTGTTGCGAGCGCCGAAAATGTATTCAGCCATCTTCGGATTCCAGCGGTGCGACTGGTGACCGAAGTGGACGCCGGCTTCGAGCAGCTGGCGCATAGAAAATTCAGGTAGCGACATTGTATTCTCCGGTTTTATTCCTCCGGAAACGCGTGAGCAGCGGGCCTGTTGACCCGTGCCACCGGACGGCGGGATGCCATGTTTCCGTGTGAGATGGCGCGGTATATAGCCGGATTCCCCAAAGAAGCAAGTTCAACCCTTGCTTTCACAGCGCCACCCGCCAATTTTACCGGCGGATCTTGCGGGCGCACTAGACCGATTCAACTTCGACCACCCCGGTGACAGCCTTGATCGCCCCTGCGATCTGCGGCGACACCCGAAACCGGCCCGGCAGCTTGAGTTCCACCTCGGTTTCAAGATCCAGCATCATGACCAGCGAGACGTCACCCTCGCCGCCGCCTCCCCCAGGCGCCAGGCTCGGTGCAGCGCCGGACCGGCTAGAGCCCAGACGGCTGCAGCCGCTTGACGATGGAATCGAGCGGCTTGGTGTCGCGGACAAAAATCCGCAGGCCTTTCTGGGTCTTGGCGGCTGCGGTATCGAGCGGCTCGGCATGGAGAATGCGAGCGCGGACTTCCTCGCCCTGCAATTCAGCGCCGATCTGCAACAACACGGCAGCGCCGGGCTCCAGCACGTCCCGGAACTGCGATAGCCCTTCCGAGAACATGATCGCCTCGAAATGGCCAGTCGGGTCCGACAGGCCCATGATGCCCATCTTGTTGCCAGTTTTCGTCCGCCGTTCCTGCCGCGTGACGACGGTCGCGGCCACCTTGCCGGCCGTTGCGCCATTCTTCACTGCTCGCGAGAATTCTGCCCAGGATTGCACCCGCAACCGCTTCAGCGCCACGGTGTAGTCGTCGAGCGGATGCCCGGACAGGAAGAAGCCGATCGCATCGTATTCGCGCCGCAGCCGCTCGGCCGGCAGCCAGTTATCCAGTGACGGCAGGATCACCGAGGGCGCATCGACAGCGTCGCCAAACATGTCGTTCTGACCGGTGGTGGCGGCCTGATAGCCACGCTGACAGGCGGCCAGTATCGCCTCAGCTCCCGCGAACACCCGCGAGCGATTTGTCTCGAAACAATCGAAGGCGCCGGCCGCAGCCAGCGTCTCGATCACGCGCTTATTGATCGCCTTCGGGTTCACCCTGCTCGCGAAGTCGGCGATCGATTTGAAAGGGCCTTCCGCGCGGGCCTCAACAACCTGCTCGACGGCATGTGCGCCCACGCCCTTCAGGCCTGCGAGCGCATAGTAGATCGTGTTGTCGCCAACCTCAAAGGTCGCAAACGAGGTGTTGACCGATGGCGCTTCGACCTTGATGCCGAGCCGCTGCGCCTCGGCGCGAAATTCCGACAGCTTGTCCGTATTGCTCATTTCGAGCGTCATCGACGCCGCCAGAAATTCAACCGGGTAATGCGCCTTCATATAGGCGGTCTGATACGACACCAGGGCGTAGGCTGCGGCATGGCTTTTGTTGAAGCCGTAGTCGGCGAACTTCGCGAGCAGATCGAAGATCTCGTTGGCGAGCGCCGGGGCGATATCGTTCTTGGATGCGCCGTCGACGAAGCGAGCGCGCTGCTGCTCCATCTCCTCACGGATCTTCTTGCCCATTGCGCGGCGCAGAAGGTCAGCTTCACCGAGCGAATAGCCCGACAACTGCTGCGCGATCTGCATCACCTGTTCCTGATAGATGATGACGCCGAACGTCTCTTTTAGCGTTCGCTCCAGCATCGGATGCAGATAGACGCACTCCTCATCGCCGTGTTTCCGGGCGCAGTACACCGGAATGTTGGCCATTGGTCCGGGGCGATACAGCGCCACCAGCGCGATGATGTCTTCCAGACGGTCCGGCCGCATGTCGACCAGCGCCCGGCGCATGCCCTGGCTTTCCACCTGAAACACGCCGACCACATCGCCGCGCGTCATCATCTCGTAGGTCTTCTGGCAATCGAGTGGAAGGGTCGCGAGATTGACGTCGATGCCGCGGTTCTTCTTCAAGAGCTTCACCGCAGTGTTAAGCACCGTCAGCGTCTTCAAGCCGAGGAAGTCGAACTTCACAAGGCCCGCTGGTTCGACCCATTTCATATTGAACTGGGTGACCGGCATATCGGATTTCGGATCGCGATAGAGCGGCACCAGCTGGCTCAGCGGGCGATCGCCGATCACGATGCCGGCCGCGTGCGTCGATGCGTGGCGCGTCAGGCCTTCGAGCTTCTGGGCGATGTCGAACGCCTTGGCGACGGTCGGATCCTCGTCACGAAACGCCTGCAGCTTAGGCTCGCCCTCGATCGCTTCTTTCAGCGACACCGGCGCGGCAGGGTTCTGCGGCACCAGCTTGGTCAGTTTGTCGACCTGACCGTAGGGCATCTGCAGGACACGACCAACGTCGCGCAACACGCCGCGCGCCTGCAGCGTTCCGAAGGTGATGATCTGCGCGACCTGATCGCGGCCGTAGCGCTGCTGCACATAGTCGATCACCTCGATGCGGCGATCCTGACAAAAGTCGATATCGAAGTCCGGCATCGACACACGATCCGGATTAAGGAAGCGCTCAAACAGCAGTCCGAACCGCAGTGGATCGAGGTCAGTAATCGTCAGCACGTAGGCGACGACCGAACCTGCGCCCGAACCACGGCCCGGCCCGACCGGGATATCGTGCTCCTTCGCCCATTTGATGAAGTCGGACACGATCAGGAAGTAGCCCGAGTAGTTCATGCGCATGATGACGCTGAGCTCGAACTCGAGCCGCTTCTCGTAATCCTCCTGCGTCAACCCCTCCGCCATGCCATGCACGGCCAGGCGGCGGCGCAAACCTTCCTGCGCCTGTCGCTGCAACTCCATGTTCTCTTCATGGACCGGGTCGGTCGCCGAATTCGAGATCCGCACCGACCATGAAGCGCGGCAGGATCGGCTTGCGCGTCCGTGGCCGATAGGCGCAGCGCTGGGCGATCTCGACAGTGTTGGCAATGGCCTCAGGCAGATCCGCGAACAGCACCGCCATTTCGCTACGGGTCTTGAAGCGGTGCTCGGGCGTCAGCGTATCGCGTTCGGTCTCGGCGAGCACATTGCCGCTGGCGATGCACATCAGCGCATCATGCGATTCATGATCGCCTGCAGTGGCGAAGAATGGCTCGTTGGTCGCGACCAGCGGGATGCCAAGATCATAAGCCAGATTGATCAGGCCGGCTTCCGTGCGACGCTCCTTCTCGGTGCCGTGGCGCTGCAGTTCGATATACATCCGGTCGCCGAACAGCCGGAGCAATTGCTCGCAGCGCGCTGTCGCTACCGCCTGCTGATCCATCAGGAGAGCCTGGGCCAAAGGGCCCTCGGCCCCGCCCGTCAGCAGGATCAGATCGTCCGAGCGCCCCTCGAGCCACTCGACCTTGATATGCGGCGCCTGATTGTTGGGGGTCTCGATGAAGGCCCGCGAGTTCAGATGCATCAGGTTTTCATAGCCGCGCTCACGCGTCGCAAGCAGCACGATGCGCGGCATCACCTGCGTCGCGGCATTGCGGGCATTCGGGTCATGATCGCCGAAATCAATCGCGAGGTCGTAGCCCGTGATAGGCTGCAGCCCTTCCTTCGACGCCTTTTCGGAGAACTCCAGTGCGCCGAACATATTGTCGGTGTCAGTCAGCGCGAGCGCGACCTGATTATCCGCCTTGGCGAGCGCAAGCAGCCTGTCGACCTTCATCGACCCTCTCAGCAACGAATAGGCTGAATGGGCGTGAAGATGAACGAAGCCCGGACTGGGCGCAGCTGACTGGGAGTTCATAAGGATTTCGATCGACTCACTGGAACCACGCGAGCCTGTCGACTCGCGTTCCTATCGTGGGCTGTCGCCGGCCCCGATTCAAGGAGCGGGTCGAGACGGTCCCCGATATCCCGTCCCGGCCCTACAATTGCGGAATGACCTGTGCCCAAACAGCAATCATCCCCATAAACAGAACGAGCGACGCAAGCGCGGCAGCTTCTTCAACGAACGTCTTGAGCATGGCAGCCTCCGATCAACAAGTGAACATAGAGAGAACAATGTTCTCTTTTCGTTCTTTCGTCAATCGGATTCCAGCGGACCAGCGTGTTTCCGGAACAAACAAAGCTAACGCTTCGTTGACGATCGCAGGTTGATCTTCCACGGATGGTGTTGACGTAAAGTCGGCGATGGAATCTGTTTCAATCCAACGACGAATCGCCAGCCTGACTGGTAAAAGGATGATGTGATGCGCGCTATATTGTTGGCCCTGCTGGCCATGGGAACTGTCACGACTCTCGGTTCAACGTCGGCTAGCGCCGGCTATTGGGGCGAGGCTTTCTGTATGCGCACCAATAACGATGTCGACGACTGCAGCTATTACACGTACCGGCAGTGCCAGGCGACCTCCTCAGGGCTTGGCACCTATTGCTTCGCAAATCCGGCCGGCGCTTATCGCACTGAACCTTATGAGGACCCCGCCCCGCGCAAGCGCAAGCGTCGCCACGCGCGCTGACCTGAGCGGGCGACACCTCCGCATTCATGCCCTTGGCAGTCCAGGGACGGCTCCCGCCGTCCCTCTTTTATTGCGTCGGCGACAAGCGTCGCCAGATCTCCGGCCATTACGGCTTGAGGATCGACGAGCCTGTGGTCGCACGGCTCTCGAGATCCGTGTGAGCCTGCACAGCGTCCTTCAGAGCGTAGGTGTTCTGGATCGGAATGCTGAACTTGCCCGTGCTCACGGCGTCGAACACGGTCTTGGCTGCGCTCAGCAGTTCAGCCCGGGTCGCAACATAGTCATTTAGCTTCGGTCGGGTCGCATAGAGCGAGCCATGGTTATTCAGTTCGACCAGCGGGAATGGCGGCACCGGGCCTGAGGCGTTGCCGAAGCTGACAAAGAGTCCGCGACGTCGCAAGCATGACAGCGAGCCCGGGAACGTCGACTTGCCAACGCCATCGTAGACCACGTCGCACAGCTCGCCCTTGGTGATTTCCTTGACCCGGGCGACGAAGTCCTCATCGTTGTACAGGATCACATCGTCGCAACCATTGGCCCGCGCCAGTTCGGCCTTGGCCTGTGAGCCAACCGTGCCGATCACATGCGCGCCGATGGCCTTCGCCCATTGCGAAGCGATCAGTCCGATGCCACCAGCGGCTGCGTGAATCAGAATGCGATGACCTTTTTGCACCTTGAACGTTTCCGTCAGCAGGTACCAAACCGTCATGCCCTTGAGCATCAGGACCGCGCCCTGATCAAAACTGATCTCGTCGGGAAGCCTGACGATCTTGTCCGCGGGAATATTGCGCTCCTCGGCATAGGCGCCAAGGTTGAAATAATAGGCCACGCGGTCCCCGGTTTTGAACTCGGTGACGCCCGGGCCGACAGCGACAATCTCGCCCGCTCCCTCGTTGCCCGCGATCAGCGGCAGCGATGGCGCCTTGTACAAACCACTGCGGAAATAGGTGTCGATAAAGTTCAGCCCGATCGCGTGTTGGCGGATACGGACTTCACCCGCCGCCGGCGCTCCGAGTTCAACATCTTCATACGTCAGGACTTCAGGACCGCCCACTTGATGGACACGGACTGCTTTCACCATCGATCTCTCCCTTGCGCTTTCCACAGCAGGAGACCGCGACAGCTGATCGGCGTCAAGCAGAACTGCTGTCGGAACTGCCATGCCAACGCCGGCCCGTTCAACTCAAGCAGCGAAGGACAATCGCAGGACAGCAGCACATCCCGATACAGGCTGCCCGCGACTGCTTCACCACGGCGGCGCGTCCATTTTCTTTATCGCCAAAACAGCGTAACATGTGCCTGAAGCTACGCGAGCGCCACAGCACGGCGCATTTGCCCGATGATCCTGAGCAGTGCCGCATCATGCCCCAACCGCCCCATACTCCTTTCGCATTCGAGGTGATCGTCATCGGCGGCGGTCCCGCAGGACTTGCTACCGCCATCGCCATCGCGCGCACGGGCCGCAAGACCGCGCTTGTCGCCAGGCGCGCGCCCTACGCTGACAATCGTACAACGGCGCTGCTCGGCGGCTCGGTTGATTTTCTGCAAGGGCTTGAGGTGTGGGACCAGTGCCGCGAACAGGCGTCGGCCTTGATCCGGATGCGGTTGATCGATGATACCGGTCGGCTGATCCGCGCACCGGAAGTAACCTTCGCCGCCGATGAGCTCGGCCTCGACGCGTTCGGCTACAATATCCAGAACCGCGACCTGATCGCGGCGATGGAATCCTGCGCCGCCAAGCTCGACACGCTGACTCGCTTTGATGCTGGCGCTGCGACGGTTAGTCCTGCTGACGAGCATGTCGCCGTTCAAACCACCGATAATCAGTTGCTCTCCGGCAAGCTCGTTGTCGGTGCAGATGGCCGCGATTCGATTTGCCGCACGGCCGCCGGAATTGACGTCAAACGTGAGCCGCTGTCGCAGACCGCTCTCACCTTCAACGTTCGGCACAGTCGCCCGCACAATCATATCTCGACCGAATTTCACACAGCCGAAGGTCCCTGCGTGTTCGTGCCGTTGCCGGGTAATCGCTCCAGCGTCGTGTGGGTGTCGAAACCATCCAACGCCGAGCGCCTGCGCACCATGGACGACGCCGCGCTATCTCGTGCAGTTGAAATGCAGGCCCACTCCATCCTTGGCAAGATGGAGCTTGATTCCGAGCGGCACCTGTTCCCGCTCGCATTCGAGCGACCGCTTGAGCTCGCCCGCAACCGCATTGCGCTTGTCGGAGAATCCGCGCACGTGCTGCCGCCGATCGGAGCACAGGGTCTCAATCTCGGGCTGCGCGACGCCGCGACGCTGACGGACATCGTTCAGGGGATCGACGCCATCACCGATCCCGGCGCCGAGAGTGTACTGGCGCAATATCGCCGCGCCCGCCTGCGCGACATCAACGTCCGCACAACGGCCATTTCGATGGCGAACCGATCCCTGCTCAACGAGCACCTGCCCGTCCAGGCCATGCGCGCCGCCGGCATGCATCTGCTGCGCGCCGTCCCATCGATCAAACGGATCGCCATGCGCGAGGGCCTGGCTTCCTGGAGCGGTCGCTGACCGCCCCAAGTAGTAGGCTCTGTCGACTTTTGCCTAGAAGGCAATCATCCCGACCTTGAGCATATACATCACCGTCGTCAGCGTTACGACGGAGACGAATGTCCCGACCAGAACCGCGACTGACGCCGGCTCGACCCAGGTGTCGTACTGCCGGGCGATCACGAACACATTCAGCGCCGGCGGCAGCGCCGCCATCAGCACCGCAGTCGCCGCCCACTCTGGCGGGAACGGTCCGAACCACAGCATCAGCCCGATCACCAGCGCGGGATGGATCACCAGCTTCACCACAATCAGTCCCGGCATTTCCCAAGGCACACGTCCGAGCGGCCGCAAGGCCACCGTCACGCCCAGCGCAAACAGCGCAACCGGGGCGGCAGCATTCTGCAAGAACAGCAGAACCCCATCGACCGCCACGGGAATCGGAATGTGAAACGCCGCCGCCAATGCCCCGAGGTAGGCCGCGACGATCAGCGGATGAAACACAATCTCGCGGACCACCGTGATGATGGTCGGCAGCAAGGGCCGCCGCTCCGGCGATGTCAGGGCCATGGCCAGCGGCACCGCCGAAAACAGGAAGATGGTGTCGAAACAGAAGATTAGCGCCGTGGGAACGGCGGCCTGTGCACCCAGCACCGCGAGCGCGAGTCCCGGTCCCATGTAGCCGATGTTACCATAGCCGCCAGCCAAGGCCGCGATCCCCGACTGCCGGGTGGTCAAGCCGCCCAGCACACGGGCAAGCGCGCCTGACAGAAAGAATGCCGCCGCCGTCGCGCCGGTGGTGACGATGACGAACGGGAGGTTGTTGAGTTCCTCGAACGGCGTTTTCGAGATGATGCGAAAAAACAGCGCAGGCAACGACACATAGAGGAGAAAGAAGTTCATCCAGGCCATGCCGGAATCCGGCAATCGCTTGAATTTTCCACACGCGAAACCGATGAAAATCAGCCCGAAATAGGGCAACGCGAGGTTCAGTACATCAATCATCTGTCTAAACTTCTTAATCTTGCGCCACCGCAACGGCGGCCCATTTCGGGCAGGCAAATCGCTTGTTTGCCTCTAGCATCGGCTGCAATCCTGGTCTATTCGACCAGTATGATTAAAGCACGGACCGCCAAGTTTCAGCTCGGACAGATCGTTCGTCACCGGATCTTTTCGTTCCGGGGCGTCGTGTTCGACATCGACCCAGTATTTGCGAATACAGAGGAGTGGTGGCTTTCGATCCCCGAGGATGTTCGTCCAAGCAAGGATCAGCCATTCTACCATCTGCTCGCGGAAAATTCTGAGACCGAATACATCGCCTATGTATCCGAACAGAATTCTGCTGCCCGACGACACCGGTGAGCCAATCCGACATTCGCAGGTCGCCGAGATTTTCGTCAGGGACAAGGCCGGGGGCTATCGCCCGCGCAACCCGTCGCTGAACTGAGCGACACCACCCGGCAGGACGTGCAATACCATTCACTCTCGGGTTGTGCGATCGGAAGCAGCCCAGTCGATCCGCCGGCGGTTATGACTTGGCAATGGTCTATGCGGCGCGCAAACGGCGCCGCATACGCTTCAGTCGAGCTCGACGATCTTGCCGTTCTGCAGCGAGACCCGGCGATCCATGCGCCCTGCCAGCTCCATATTATGGGTCGCGATCAGCATGGCCACGCCGGTTGCTTTCACCAACTGCATGAGCGCGTTGAAAACACGATCGGCGGTGTGCGGGTCCAGGTTGCCGGTTGGCTCGTCGGCGAACAGCACACGGGGCGCATTGGCGACGGCGCGGGCAATGGCAACGCGTTGCTGCTCGCCGCCTGACAGTTCAGCCGGTCGATGGGTGACGCGTTCACCGAGACCAAGATAGGTCAGCAACTGGCTCGCGCGCTCGGCCGTCTCGCTCCGCTTCAGGCCGCGGATCATCTGCGGCAGCATCACATTCTCAAGCGCAGTGAATTCGGGCAACAGCCGATGCGACTGATAGACGAAGCCAATATCAGTCCGCCGGATCTGCGTCCGCTCCGCATCTGACAGTCCTGACGTCGCAGCCCCGCCGACATAGACCTCACCCTCATCCGGGCTTTCGAGTAGGCCGGCGATATGCAGCAAGGTGGACTTGCCCGAACCTGACGGGGCAATGAGCGCAACTGATTGCCCCGGCCAAAGCGCAAGCTTGGCCCCGTCAAGGATTGTCAGGACGCTCTCGCCCTGGGTGTATTGCCGCCGGATATCGTGAAGATATACGACGGGCACCTCGTCTGCCCCCTGCTCCATCTCAAACTCTCATTCGTAGCGCAGCGCATCCACAGGATCGAGCCGCGCGGCTCGCCACGACGGATACAGCGTAGCAAGAAAAGACAAGGTAAGTGCCATGATGACCACGGCCGCGGTTTCGCCGACATCGATTTCGGCAGGCAGTTTCGACAGGAAGTAAAGCTCAGGCGAAAACAGCTCGGTATTGGTCAACCAGGAAATGAACTGGCGGATGGTTTCGATATTCAGGCAGACCACCAGACCAACGACAAAGCCGGTCAGCGTCCCCACGACGCCAATGGCTGCGCCGGTGATCAGGAATATGCGCATGATCGAACCTTGCGACGCCCCCATCGTGCGGAGAATGGCGATGTCCTGGCCCTTGTCCTTCACCAGCATGATCAGGCCTGACACGATGTTCAGCGCCGCGACCAGCACGATCAGCGTCAAGATCAGGAACATCACGTTGCGCTCAACCTGCAGCGCGTTAAAGAACGTCGAATTTCGTTGGCGCCAGTCGACAAGGAAAATCGGCCGGCCCGCAGATTCCGTGACCGCCTTGCGATACTCGTCGATCCTGTCCGGATTTTGCGTGTAGACCTCGATCGAGGTTACATCCGACGCCCTGTTGAAATAGGCCTGCGCTTCGGTCAGCGGCATGAATACAAAGGTCGAGTTGTATTCGGACATGCCGATCTCGAACACCGCCGCGACCTTGTAGGGCTTGATGCGCGGCGTTGTGCCCATCGGTGTCACGGCGCCCTTCGGCGCGACAAGGGTGATGCTGTCGCCGGCATGCAGCGAGAGCTGGTCCGCGAGGCGACGGCCAATTGCAACGCCCTCGCCTTCGTCGAAACCCTCAAGTGTGCCCTGCTTGATGTTCTTGGCAATCGACGTGAGGCTGTTCAGATCGTCGGCGCGAATGCCGCGGACGAATACGCCGGACGCACCAAACGCCGATGAGCCCAGCGCCTGGCCATCGACAACGGGCGCAGCAAGGCGAATGCCTTTCACGCCATTGATCCGGTCGGCGACTTCCTTCCAGTCTGTCATCGGCGATTTCAAGCGGCTGCACCAGCAGATGGCCGTTCAGCCCGAGGATCTTGTCGAGCAACTCTTTGCGGAAGCCGTTCATCACCGCCATGACGATGATCAGGGTCGCGACGCCGAGCATGATACCGAGGAAGGAGAAGCCCGCGATTACGGAAATGAACCCTTCCTTCCGCCGCGCACGCAGATAGCGTCCAGACAGCAGCCATTCAAAGGGCGCGAAGGGTGGCGTTCGAACTGGTTGGCTCATGGCATCATCCACTGTCCGAATTTCACAGGATTTCGGGCTTATTCGAGTTGCGCGACCAGCGCGACCCGTCTGATCATCAAAACAGTCGGTCAGGACGTGAACTTCGCGAGCGCATCAGCAATGCTCACGGTGTCACGCGAACCATCGCTGCGGCGCTTGATTTCAACCTTACCCTCGGCAAGACCCTTCGGTCCAACGAGCACCTGCCACGGCACGCCGATCAGATCCGCAGTTGCGAACTTTGCGCCCGCGCGCTGATCGGTGTCGTCGTAAAGAACATCAACGCCTGCGGCAGCGAGATCCTTGTAGAGCTGTTCACAAGCCGCGTCGGTTTCCGCCGCCCCCTGCTTGAGATTGAGGATCGCGACGCGGAACGGTGCGACCTCCTCAGGCCAGATGATGCCGTTCTCGTCGTGGCTGGCTTCAATGATCGCTCCCAGAAGGCGCGATACGCCGACGCCGTAAGATCCGCCGTGGACGGGACGCTCGGCGCCGTCCGGCCCGGTCACCTGGGCATTCATGGTGTCTGAATACTTGGTGCCGAAGTAGAAGATCTGGCCGACCTCGATGCCGCGCGTATTGACGCGGCGCTCCTCGGGAACCTCCGCCTCAAACCGGGCGTCGTCATGGACGTCCTCGGTGGCCGCGTAGAGCGAGGTCCACTGCTTGATGATGTCGGTGAGATCGCCATCGTAATCAACGTCGGCGTTCGGGATCGGAAGATCGAGCACTGCGCGGTCGCAGAACACGCCGGACTCGCCCGTCTCCGCCAGAACGATGAATTCGTGCGAGTGATCGCCGCCGATCGGCCCGGTTTCGGCCCGCATCGGAATCGCCTTCAGCCCCATCCGCGCAAACGTGCGCAGATAGGCCACGAACATACGATTGTACGAACGCTTCGCCGCTTCCTCATCGACGTCGAAGGAATAGGCATCCTTCATCAGGAATTCGCGGCCACGCATCACGCCGAATTGCGGTCGCTGCTCGTCGCGGAACTTCCACTGGATATGGTACAGATTCAGCGGCAGGCTCTTGTAAGACCGAACATAGCCACGAAAAATTTCCGTTATCATTTCTTCGTTGGTCGGCCCGTACAACAACTCCCGCTTGTGCCGATCCGTGATCCGCAGCATTTCGGGGCCGTAAGCATCGTATCGGCCGCTCTCGCGCCAAAGGTCCGCCAGTTGCAGCGTCGGCATCAGGAGCTCAATCGCGCCCGCGCGATTTGCTCTTCACGAACGATCGCTTCGATTTTCTTCAAAACGCGATGACCGAGCGGGAGCCAAGCGTAAATTCCGGCGGCCTCCTGGCGCAACATGCCGGCGCGCAGCATCAACCGATGCGAGACGATCTCCGCCTCTTTCGGAGTTTCCTTCAGAATAGGCAGAAAATAACGCGACAATCGCATGGCGACACTCAAGAATCGTTGGGACAAGGGTTTGATGGAGTGAAACCGGATCAGCCGGGAAAACACAAGGGCGGCGAGCCGAACCGCGATTTTGCACTGCGCGATAAACCGACCATAGCCTGTTTCCAGGCCACATGGCCACGCAACACTGACCGGACACTCCACACGCTAAAATTGCACCATCTGACAGATGGGTACAGTGATGTATCACAAACTGACATAGCTCGCATGACAGTTCGTGATGACAACGCATTCGACTTCGGTTACCGTAAATCCAGACTCAACAAGCCAACTGGGTCTGGTGGTCCAAGTCTCGGGAGGAGCTCCGGCGCGCACAAGCAGCGTCGACCTGCGCAAAGAACAAGAATCGCAGGACAATGAGCCATATCAATGAAGCGAGCAGGACCCAATCCTGCTCGCTTTTTTGTTGTCTTGATTTGTAAGAAACGGCGGCGGCAGGCCGGGCAAAACCTCTGCTTTCACATCGCCAACTGGTGTGCGCCCCACCGAGCAGGCGCTACAGCGGCACGCCCATCATCTTTGCCAGCCGCTCGACATTGAACCAGCCCATCGAATAGGCATACGCGCAGATGCCGTAGACAATCAGCGAGATGATCGTTGTCGCCAAAAGCTTCATTGGCATCCGGCTCGCAACCGGCGCGCCTGGTTCGGTGCCATCAGTCAGGGGTCCATCCTCATGCTGACTGCGGACGCCAAAGGGCAGCACCACGAACAGCACCAGCCACCAGATGACGAAGTAGATCGCGAAAGCTGTGAGGAAGGAGTTCAACATTGCCTATCAGGACTCTTCGATTTCTACGAGCGCGCCCGAGAAATCTTTAGGGTGAAAGAACAGCACCGGCTTGCCATGCGCGCCGATCTTGGGCTTGCCGTCGCCTAGCACGCGCGCGCCCTGCGCCAGCAGTGTATCACGCGCCGCCAGAATATCCGGCACTTCATAGCAGAGGTGATGGATACCGCCGTCCGGGTTCCGCTCGACGAACTTGGCGATGGGCGAATCGGCCCCGAGCGGCTGGATGAACTCGATCTTGGTATTCGGCAATGTCGCGAACACCGTGATCACGCCATGCTCGGGCAAGGGCTCAGCGCCAGAGATCTCCGCGCCAAAGGCTGCGCCATAGATCCTGGCGGCCTTTTCGGCGTCAGCGACGGCGATAGCAACGTGATTGAGCCTGCCCAGCATGCGTGTCCTCCGTTTTTGTTTTTAAACGCTCAGGACATGAACATAGCACAGGGTTTTCTTGCCCCAATGCTCAGAAATGGCAGAGCGCACGGCGCGCCGGATCGACTCCGCAGTTGCATCCGGATCGCGACGACGGGCGCGCGGCAGATTTTCGAACGTCGTCATCGCAACGTCGAACACAATGTCGTCGATCAACTCTCCCGCAGCATTCTTCTCGGGAATACCAACGAGATCAACCACTGGCTCGTCGACCAGCTCGCCCTTGTCAGTCACCGCCAGAGCAATGAATGCCGCACCGGCGAATGAGAGCCGCCGCCGCTGCGTAACCGCTTTCGACTTGTCGCTCTCGATGATCAGACCATCCTTGAACAGCCGCCCCGATGGCAGTTGATCAATGATTGCGCCGCCACCCGGGCCGAGCCGGACCTGATCGCCGTTCTTGCAGACGAGCACCTGCGGCACGCCGCATTCGCGCGCCAGGCTGGCGTGCTCATTGAGATGCAGCGCCTCACCATGCGCCGGGATCAGCAACTGCGGCCGAACCCAGGAGATCATGTCGCGCAGTTCGTCGCGCCGCGGATGGCCCGAAACGTGAACGAGATGCGTGCGATCGGTGATCACCCTGATCCCTTGCGTGACCAACTGGTTAATGATGCCGCCAACTGCGCGCTCATTGCCAGGGATCGTCCGCGACGAGAAAATCACCGTGTCGTTGCTGTTGAGCGTGACCAACGGGTGATCATCATTGGCGATACGCGCCAGCGCTGCACGTGGCTCACCCTGGCTGCCCGTGCACAGAGCAAGCACCTTGTCCGCCGGGAAATGCCCGTAATATTCAGCACTGCGAAAGTTTTGCACGCCGTCCAGATAGCCGGTTTCCCGTGCCACCTGCACTACGCGCTCCATGGCACGACCGACAACGACGACCTCGCGCCCGGCCGCCAAGGCAGCATCGGCAACGGCTTTCAGCCGCGAAACATTCGAGGCGAATGTCGTGACAGCGACGCGGCCCTTCGCGGCCATCACCAGTTCGGTCAGGGTCTTGGCGACTTCGCGCTCCGACGGCGAGCGCCCTTCCCGCACGGCGTTGGTTGAATTGCCGACCAAGGCGAGAACACCCTCGTCGCCGATCTCACGCAGCCTGCGCTCATCGGTCGGCTTGCCCAGCACCGGAGTCGGATCGATTTTCCAGTCGCCAGTGTGTAACACCGTGCCGACCGCCGTGCGAATAGCCAGCGCGTGCGATTCCGGAATGGAATGCGCGACCGGCACAAACTCGACGCTGAACGGCCCGATATCAACGCGGCCGCCAGAGTTGATCACCGTCACCGGGATCTTCGGCGCATTGCGCTCGGCGGCACACTTCGCTTCAAACAGTGCGGCGCTGAACTTGGTCGCATAGATCGGGCAATTCAGCCGCGGCCACAGATCAATGATCGCGCCGAAGTGATCCTCATGCGCATGAGTCAGCACCAAGCCGACCAGGTTCTTGCGCTCTTTTTCCAGGAACTGGATGTCGGGCATGATCACATCAATGCCCGGCAACGCCTCCTCATTGCCAAAGGAGACGCCGAGATCAACAGCAAGCAGACTGCGCTGATGGCGATTGCCGAGGCCATAAACCGAGAGGTTCATGCCAATCTCGCCAATGCCGCCAAGTGGCGCGAATGTCAATTCATCAGGACGGGCCATCAGAGGGCTCCTGCCGAACGCGCGACGCCGAACACGACATCACCTGCGGCAATGGTCCTGACGTTATTTTCGGTTGTACGTATCACAAGGCATCCATTGTCATCGATTGTTTCAAATACACCTTGAATGATGTCGCTACCTGTGTTCACCGCGACCGGCTGACCAAGGCCAGCAGCGCCCTCGAGCCACAATCGGCGAAGCTCCGGAAACCCCGCGCCACCATTCCAAATTCTAAAGCATTCCGTCCAGGCGTCCGACAACGCGAGAAACAACTCCTCGCCTGTCACATGGACGCCGAGTTCGCTCAGCGACGTGGCAACAAAATCCGTGCCCTCAGGATGCGCAACGATGTTGACACCCATTCCGACAACAACCCCAAGCCGGTTGTCAGGCAAGGATTCCGCTTCGAGCAATATACCGACCAGTTTCTTGCCAGACGCAAGAATATCATTTGGCCATTTCAGACGAAACACCGCCGCTGCGCCGCCGGGCTCCCGGATGTAGGCGTGTTCCGAAACGTGGATCAATGCCTGACGTAGCGCGATACCTGCGGCAAAACCGAGCGTGGCGGCGACAGCAGGGCTTGCATCCAGCACTTCGAACACCGAACACGCAAGATTGCCGCGCGGCGCCTGCCAAACCCTTTGACGACGTCCCCGACCCGCCCGCTGCTCCAGCGTGACAAACCACGTCGGTTCGGCATTTCCCTGTCGCGCAGCCGCGAGTGCGTCCGCGTTGGTAGAGCCTGTATGATCAAAAGCGGCGAGTTGATAACCCGCCGCTTCTGCATCGTGACCGAGTGCGAAAGACACTAGAACAGCGACTTCGCGGCAGTAGCAGCCGTAGCGATCAACGGCGCCGGATAGAGGAAGTACAGCAGGTTGAAGCCGCCGGCGATAGCGATCACAGCCCGCGTTTCCATTCGGACCGGATCAAGCGGCCCGACCGGCTCATCGAAGTACATCAGCTTCACGATCCGCAGATAATAGAACGCACCGACCACACTGCAGAGCACCCCGATCACCGCGAGGGTAAACATGTTCGCCTTGATGGCAGCTGAGAAGACATAGAACTTGGCGAAGAAACCGGCCAGCAGCGGAATGCCCGCCAGCGAGAACATCAACATGGCGAACATGAAGGCGATGACCGGATTGGTCCGGGACAGACCGCGGTAGTCTTCGATCGTGTCGACCTCAACCCCGTCGCGCTTCACCGCAATGATGACGGCGAAAGAGCCAATCGTCATCGCCAGATAGATCGCGATGTAAACCAATACGCCTTGCGCGCCAGTTTCAGAGCCTGACGCCAGCCCGACCAACGCAAACCCCATATGGCCGATCGATGAATAGGCCATCAGGCGCTTCATACTGGTCTGGCCGATCGCGGCGAACGAGCCGAGCGCCATCGACGCAATGGCGACGAAGACGACAATCTGCTGCCACTGGAAAGTGATCTCGGGGAATGCCGTGAGCGCAACGCGGATGAAAATCGCAAGACCAGCGACCTTCGGAGCTGACGCGAAGAAAGCCGTGATCGGCGTCGGTGCACCCTCGTAAACGTCGGGCGTCCACATGTGAAATGGCACCGCCGAGATCTTGAAGCACATCCCGGCGAACACGAAAACGATGCCGAACAGCAGACCGATGTTGGCGCTGGTCGCTGCCTTGGCGATGCCGGCGAGATTGACCGTGCCGGTGAAGCCATAGACCAGCGAAGCGCCGTACAGCAGCATGCCCGACGACAGCGCGCCGAGAACGAAATACTTCAGGCCGGCTTCCGACGACCGCGCGTCATCGCGGTTGCTCGCAGCCACGACATAGAGCGCGAGGCTCATCAACTCGAGGCCGAGATACAGCGCAATCAGATCGCCCGCCGAAATCAGCACCATCATGCCGAGTGTCGAGAGAACGATCAGCACGGGATACTCAAACATCCCGCGCGATTTTTCGAGAAGGAAACCACGCGACAGCAACAGCGCCGCCGCCGAACCGATCAGCGCCAGGGTCTTCATGAACCGAGCGAAGTCATCAACGATGATGCTGCCGCCGAAGCTCTCGAGCTTGCCGCTTGGCAACGACAGCTCAACAAACCCTGCCGCTGCGAGCAGCACGAACGCGAGCCCGGTGATCAGCCCTGTGGTCTGCGGACCCCGGAAGGCGCCCAGCATCAGCAGAACCATTGCCCCAACGGCCAGCATTAGCTCCGGCAGCACGGGCAACAATGAATATCCGGCGGTCTCAAAGCTCATTTTGCGAAATCCTGACCCGCAGCGTTCATGGCAGCAGCACAGCTGCCTTCACGGCAGTCGTTGCGGTGGCGTAGTTATTGACGAGGAATTGTACCGATGTAGCCGAAAGATCGAGGATCGGCTTCGGGTACACTCCGAACAGAACGGTGAGAACGACCAGCGGCGCGATGATGACGCCTTCCCGCAGCGTCAGATCCTTGATGCCAGCCAGCGACGACTTGGTCAGCGCGCCGTAGACGATCTTGCGGTAAAGCCAGAGAGCATAGGCGGCCGACAGGATGACGCCGGTGGTGGCAAGGGTGCCCGTCGCCACGCTGACCTTGAAGGTGCCAAGCAGCGTCAGGAATTCACCGACGAACCCTGATGTGCCCGGAAGGCCGACGTTGGCCATCGTGAACACCAGGAACGCCATCGCGTAGAGCGGCATGCGATTGACCAGCCCGCCATAGGCCGCGATGTCGCGAGTATGCAACCGGTCGTAAACGACGCCAACGCAGAGGAACAGCGCGCCGGACACGATGCCGTGCGACACCATCTGGAAAACGCTGCCTGCAACGCCCTGGGTCGTGCCAGCGAAGATGCCCATGGTGACGAAGCCCATGTGCGCGACCGATGAATAGGCAATCAGCTTCTTCATGTCGGTCTGCACCAGCGCGACAAGCGAGGTGTAGATGATCGCGATCACCGATAGCGTCAGCACGAAGGTCGCAAAGTACTCGGATGCCATCGGGAACAGCGGCAGCGAGAAGCGCAGGAAGCCGTAGCCGCCCATCTTCAGCATGATCGCCGCAAGCACGACTGAACCTGCCGTCGGGGCTTCAACGTGCGCATCCGGCAGCCAGGTGTGCACCGGCCACATCGGCATCTTCACGGCGAAGGACGCGAAGAAGGCCAGCCATGCCCAGATCTGCAGATTGCGCGGCAACACGGTCTGCATCAGCGTCGGGACGTCCGTGGTGCCAGCGGTCATGTAAACAGCCATGATCGCCAGCAGCATCAGCACCGAGCCAAGCAGCGTATAGAGGAAGAACTTGAAGCTGGCGTAGACGCGGCGTGGACCGCCCCAGATGCCGATGATGAGGAACATCGGGATCAGGCCTGCTTCGAAGAACAGGTAGAACAGCACAAGATCAAGAGCACAGAATGTGCCGATCATGAAGGCTTCCAAAATCAGGAAGGCGATCATGTATTCGCGCACACGCTTGGTCACCGACTTCCAGCTCGCCAGAATGCAGAACGGCATCAGGGCGGTGGTCAGGATCAGCAGCGGCAATGAAATGCCGTCGATCCCCATGTGGTAACCGATTTTGTCCGACAGCCACGCCGTCTTCTCGACGAACTGGAAGCCGGTCTGCGTCGAGTCGAAATCACGCAGCAGGATGCACGAGACCGCGAAGGTGATCAGCGTCGTCCACAGCGCAATCCATTTGGCGTTGCGATCGGCGGCTTCAGCACCGCCGCGCGCCAAGAGGTAGACCAGCGCCGCACCGACCACAGGCAGGAAGGTGACGACTGAAAGAATTGGCCAGGTTGTCATTACTGGCCTCCCAGGCCGAACATAAACCAGGTGATCAGGCCCGCGACGCCGATCAGCATCGCGAAGGCGTAATGATAGAGGTAGCCGCTCTGCAACCGCACAGCATTGCGGCTGATGTCGAGCACACGGGCCGAGACGCCGTCCGGGCCAAGCCCGTCAATGAGCGCGCCATCGCCCTGCTTCCAAAGCAACTGCCCGATCTTCTTCGCCGAACGCACGAAGATGATGTCGTACAGCTCGTCGAAGTACCACTTGTTGAGCAGGAAGCGATACAGCCCCGGCTGTTCCTTCGCGAGTTGCACCGGAATCTGCGGCCGGGCGATGTAGAAGAGATAGGACACTGCAAATCCCAACACCATCATGATGGATGGCGCCAACGCCACCAGCTTCGGCACATTGTGCAGGTCATCGATGATGCTCGGATGCATCTTCAGCGACTCCCGGAAGAACTCGCCAACGCCGTGACCGGCGAAGACATCCTTGAACGGGTAGCCCGCCGCGAACGAACCGATCGCCAGCACGAACAGTGGAATTAGCATTACGTATGGCGGCTCATGCGCAGCCTCATAATGCTTCTGATCATGCGGCTTGCCATGGAACGTCTTGAAGATCAGGCGCCACGAGTAGAACGAGGTCAGACCAGCGGCAACCACCGTCATGATGAAGCCGTACAGCGCGAAGCGGTTATCCGAGGCAAAGGCCGCCTCGATGATCGCGTCCTTAGAGAAGTAGCCAGCCGTCAGCGGGAAACCGGTCAGCGCAATCGTGCCGATCACCATCATCGCATAGGTGGTGGGGATCTTGTTTCTCAGGCCGCCCATGTTGCGGATGTCCTGCTCGTGATGCATCGCGTAGATGACCGAGCCCGAGCCCAAGAACAGCAGCGCCTTGAAGAAGGCGTGCGTGAACAGGTGGAACATCGCGACCGAATAGGCCCCCGTCCCCAGCGCCACGAACATGTAGCCGAGCTGCGAACAGGTCGAGTAAGCAACGATCCGCTTGATGTCGTTCTGCACGAGGCCAACCGTCGCCGCAAAGAATGCGGTGGTCGCGCCGACAAGCATCACGACAGCCTTGGCGTCCGGAGCCAGTTCAAACACCGGCGACATGCGAGCAACCATGAACACCCCTGCGGTCACCATGGTCGCCGCATGGATCAGCGCCGACACAGGGGTCGGGCCTTCCATCGCGTCCG
Source organism: uncultured Alphaproteobacteria bacterium (assembly GCA_963717905.1). Classification (GTDB taxonomy): domain Bacteria; phylum Pseudomonadota; class Alphaproteobacteria; order Rhizobiales; family Xanthobacteraceae; genus Tardiphaga. Next base: position 598,377 of record CAVQXM010000002.1, on the reverse strand, counting down.
GCAACCAGGTGTGCAGCAGGAACTGCGCCGACTTGCCCATCGCGCCCATGAACAGCATCAATGCAACCAGGGTCAGGGCATCAGCATGCCAACCGAAGAAGTTGATCGTCTTGCCGCTGAGCGTCGAAACGCTGGCGAAGATGGTGTCGAAATCGGTCGAGCCGACCAGCATGAACAGGCTGAAGATGCCGAGCAAGAAACCGAAGTCGCCAACGCGGTTGACGACGAACGCCTTGATCGCCGCCGCATTCGCGGTTGGCTTCTGGTACCAGAAACCGATCAGCAGGTAGCTGGCGAGACCAACGCCTTCCCAGCCGAAGAACATCTGCAGCAGGTTATCGGCAGTCACCAGCATCAGCATCATGAAGGTGAACAGCGAGAGATAGCCGAAGAACCGCGGGCGATGCGGGTCATCTTCCATGTAGCCGATCGAATACAGGTGGACGAGCGACGACACCGTCGTCACCACCACCAGCATGACCGCCGTCAGGGTATCAACGCGCAGGATCCAGCCGATCTGCAGGTCGCCGGAGTTGATCCAGGCGAACAGCGGCACGCGCATGTCAACGCCGCCGAAGCCGACGTTGGCGAGCGTCATCCAGGACAGCGCTGCCGAGACAAACAGCAGACCCGTCGTGATGATCTCAGCGGCCCGCGAACCCGCAGCCGCCGGCTCAGCCGGATGGTGATCGTCATGCCCATGATCGTCATGAGCCTGCGCGGCATGCGCATGGCCAAGATCGTCATGAACGTGATCAAGTTGGTCGCCACTGGGGTTTCGTGCATGCGCTCCCCAGAGCGCAATTGCGCCTGCGAGGATCGCGCCGATCAGCGGCAGAAATACAAGAGCCTGGATCATCAGTCGCTCAGCCCTTCATCAGATTGACGTCTTCAACCGCGATCGAGCCGCGGTTGCGATAATAAACGACCAGAATGGCGAGCCCAATCGCAGCCTCAGCAGCGGCAACCGTCAGTACGAGCAGCGCGAACACCTGCCCCATCAGGTCATTCATGAACGACGAGAACGATACGAGGTTGATGTTGACCGAGAGAAGGATGAGCTCGATCGACATCAGGATGACGATAATGTTCTTCCGGTTCAGGAAGATGCCGAGGATCCCGATCGTGAAGAGGATCGCAGCAACGGAGAGATAGTGTCCAAGACCGATTGTCATTTCACCCACTCCGACGCGTCGCCATCGCGCAGGCCCTGCCCCGCGGCAACCTTGCGAATGCTCATCGCCGTCTCGGGCGAACGCGCATTCTGCACATTGATATCCTGACGCTTGATGTTGGTGCGGTGACGCAAGGTCAGCACGATCGCGCCAATCATCGCAACCAGCAGGATCATTGCTGCGAGCTGGAAGAAGTAGATGTACTTCGTATACAGCACCAGGCCGAGCGCCTCGGTGTTGGTGACATCGCTCGGGATCGGCGCAAGCACCGTCTTGGTCACTTCCGGGTTCACGATCCAGCCGCCGGCAACCAGCAGCAGCTCAGCCATGAAGATGAAGCCGATCAGCAGTCCGACCGGAAGATATTCGAGGAAACCCTGGCGAAGCTCGGTGAAGTCGACATCGAGCATCATGATCACGAACAGGAACAACACCGCGACCGCGCCGACGTAAACGACGATCAGCAGCATCGCGAGGAACTCAGCCCCGACCAGCAGGAACAGGCCGGCTGCATTGACGAAGGCCAGGATCAGGAACAGCACCGAGTGCACGGGATTGCGCGATGCAATCACCATGACAGCCGATGCGATACAGACCGTCGCAAAGAGATAAAAGAACAGTGCGGAAAGGCTCATTGGGTCACCTCACCGGTACGGCGCATCGAGCTCGATGCTTTTCGCAAGCTCGCGCTCCCACCGGTCGCCATTGGCGAGCAATTTCGCCTTGTCATAATAGAGTTCCTCACGGGTCTCTGTCGCGAATTCGAAGTTCGGGCCTTCGACGATCGCATCGACCGGACATGCCTCCTGGCACAAACCGCAGTAGATGCACTTCACCATATCGATGTCGTAACGAACGGTGCGGCGCGTGCCATCGTTGCGGCGCGGACCGGCTTCAATGGTGATCGCCTGAGCAGGACAAACGGCTTCGCACAGCTTGCAGGCGATGCAGCGCTCTTCACCGTTCGGATAACGGCGCAGCGCGTGCTCGCCACGAAAACGCGGCGAGATCGGCCCCTTCTCGAACGGATAGTTCAGTGTCGGCTTGGGCTTGAAGAAATAGCGCATGGCGAGAACGAACGCCGAAACGAATTCCGTCAGCAGAAGCGACCGGGCTGTTGCTTGAATATTCATGACGACGACCTCATTGCGGAGCGAGCCCCCCGAATTGCAGCACCGCGGCAACGATAACTACCATGGCGAGCGAGATCGGCAGGAACACCTTCCAGCCCAGTCGCATCAACTGGTCGTAGCGGTAGCGTGGCACGATGGCCTTCGCCATCGCGAACAGGAAAAACATGAACAGAACTTTGAGCACGAACCAGACCACGCCGGGCACCCAGGTGAATGGCGCGAACGGCAGCGGCGACAGCCAGCCACCGAGGAACAGGATCGTGGCGAGCGAGCACATCGTGCAGATCGCAACATATTCGCCGAGCATGAACAGCAGGTATGGGGTCGAGCCGTACTCAGTCATGAAGCCGGCAACCAGTTCCGATTCCGCTTCGACGAGGTCGAACGGCGGGCGGTTGGTTTCAGCCAGCGCCGAGACGTAGAAGATCACGAACATCGGGAACAGCGGCAGCCAGTACCAGCCGAGCGCACCCCAGCCGTTGTTCTGCGCTTCAACGATTGCCGTCAGATTCAGCGAGCCTGCGCACAGCAGCACGGTGATGATGACGAGGCCGATCGAAACCTCATACGACACCATCTGCGCCGCCGAGCGAAGCGCCGACAGGAACGGATACTTCGAGTTCGACGCCCAGCCGGCCATGATGACGCCGTAGATCGACAGCGACGAGATCGCGAGGATGTAGAGAACGCCGACGTTGATGTCCGCGACAACCCAGTTGAGGTTGACCGGGATCACCGCCCAGGCGGCCAAAGACAACACGCAGGACACCAGCGGCGCGAGCAGGAACACGCCCTTGTTGGAGCCCGACGGAATGACCGGCTCCTTCAATACGAACTTCAGCAAGTCCGCGAAAGATTGCAGCAAACCAAACGGGCCGACCACGTTGGGGCCACGACGGATCTGGACAGCCGCCCAGATCTTACGGTCTGCCAGAAGAATGTAAGCGATCGCCACCAGCAGCAGAACCAGCATCAGCAGGCTTTGCCCGATGATGATGATCAGCGGCCACAGGGTCGTCGTCCAGAATTCAGCCATCGCTCTACTCCGCCGCGGTCAGGTATTGGCCAGAAGCCAGGCGAGACGATTCCGCCATCACCGCTGACGCGCGTGCGATCGGGTTGGTTAGATAGAAATCAGTCACGGCCGGCTGGAACGCTCCCTTGTCGAGACGTCCGCCCTTGCCAGCGATCATCTTGACTGCGCCCGCCTCGGCCGGGGCGATCTGATCGATCCGCATCAGATGCGGAACCTGCTTGAACATCGCCTGACGCAGCTGCGCCAGCGAGTTCGAACGGCAGGCGCTTGCCCAGCACATCCGATAGCGCGCGCAGGATCGCCCAGTCTTCACGGGCGTCACCCGGCGGGAACGCCGCACGATTGGCCATCTGCACCCGGCCCTCGGTATTGACGAAGATGCCTGACTTTTCAGTATAGGCCGCGCCTGGCAGGATCACGTCCGCACGATGTGCGCCGCGGTCGCCATGCGTGCCGATGTAGACTACGAAAGTCCCGTCTGCCGCGTTGATCTCGTCAGCGCCGAGCGAGAACAGCACGTCGAGCGTTCCTGCCGTCGTCATCTGCGCTGCATTCGCGCCGCTCTTGCCCGGCGCAAAGCCGAGATCAAGCGCGCCGACCGTAGAGGCTGCGGTGTGCAGCACGCCGAAGCCGTTCCAGCCGTCCTTGATCACGCCGGTTGCGATTGCAAGCTTGGCCGCCTGCGCCAGAACAGTCGCGCCGTCAGCGCGCGCGGTTGCGCCTGCACCAACGAGGATGATCGGGTTCTTGGCGTTCTTGAGCACGTCGACGAAAGCATTGTTGCCTGCGACCAGATCGGCCAGCGTATCGGTCCCTGCGCCAAGATAGTCATAGCGATAGGTCAGATCAGCCTGCTCGCCGATCACGCCAACCTTCAGCTCGCCCGAGCGCCAGCGCTTGCGAATGCGGGCGTTCAGAAGCACCGCTTCCTTGCGCGGGTTCGAGCCGACGATCAGCAACGCATCCGCCTGCTCGATGCCGGCGATGGTCGGGTTGAAAATATAGGACGCACGACCGGCGCGCGGGTCGAATGCATCGCTGTGCTGGGTCGCAAGATTCGATGAGCCGAACGCGGTCATCAATTCTTTCAGCGCAAACATCTCCTCCACAGCAGCCAGATCGCCAGCAATGGCGCCGATGCGCTTGCCGTCAAGGCCGTTCACGCGCGCAGCAATTGCCGAGAAGGCTTCCGGCCAGCTTGCCGGGCGCAGCTTGCCGTTTTCACGAATGTAAGGGCGATCAAGCCGCTGCGTACGCAGCCCGTCAACGATGTGACGGCTCTTGTCCGACAGCCACTCCTCGTTCACCGCGTCGTTGACACGCGGCAACACGCGCATCACTTCGCGGCCGCGGGTATCGACGCGGATTGCCGAGCCGACAGCGTCCATGACGTCGATCGATTGCGTCTTCACCAGTTCCCAAGGGCGGGCGGCAAAGGCATAGGGCTTCGACGTCAACGCACCGACCGGGCAGATGTCCGCGAGGTTGCCCTGCATCTCAGAGGTCAATGCGCTCTCGAGATAGGTCGTGATTTCCATGTCCTCGCCGCGACCCGTCGCGCCCATTTCCGGAACGCCGCAGACTTCTGCAGCGAAACGAACACAGCGCGTGCACTGGATGCAGCGGTTCATCGAGGTCTTGATCAGGTTGCCGAGGTACTTGTCCTCGACCGCGCGTTTGTTTTCGGCAAAACGGCTGGTGTCGACACCGTAGCCCATCGCCTGATCCTGCAGATCGCACTCGCCGCCCTGATCGCAGATCGGGCAATCGAGCGGGTGGTTGATCAGCAGGAATTCCATCACGCCTTCGCGGGCCTTCTTGACCATCGGCGAACGCGTCGAAATCTCAGGCGGCTCGCCGTTCGGGCCGGGACGGCAATCCCGCACGCCCCAGGCGCAGCTCGCGACCGGCTTCGGGCCGCCCTTCACTTCAACCAGGCACATCCGGCAGTTGCCGGCGATTGACAGGCGCTCGTGGTAACAGAAACGCGGAATCTCCGCGCCGGCAGCTTCACACGCCTGCAGCAGCGTGAAGTCGGCGGGAACATCGATCTCTTTTCCATCGACGATGAGTTTGGTCATTGTCTCAAGACTTTCCAAGCTTACGGCCACAGGCAACGACGCGCATTTCCATCGTCATTGCCCTACTCCGCCGCGACCATGTGAGCCGGATCGAGGATGCCCTGATCGTCCAACGTGGCCTTACGCGAAAATTCATCGATACGGCGTTCGATTTCCGGACGGAACGCACGGATCAATCCCTGCACCGGCCAAGCAGCTGCGTCCCCAAGCGCGCAGATTGTATGGCCTTCAACCTGCTTCGAAACTTCCAGCAGCATGTCGATCTCGCGGCGATGCGCGCGGCCCTCGACCATGCGGGTTAGCACGCGCCACATCCAGCCGGTGCCTTCGCGGCATGGCGTGCACTGGCCGCAGCTCTCATGCTTGAAGAAGTAGCTGATGCGGGCAATCGCGGCGATCACGTCGGTCGACTTGTCCATGACGATCATGCCGGCGGTGCCGAAGCTCGACTTCACGGCGCGAGTGCCGTCGAAGTCCATGATCAGATCCTGGCAATCTTCAGCCGGGATCAACGGACAGGACGCGCCGCCGGGGATCACCGCCAGCAGGTTATCCCAACCGCCACGAATGCCGCCGCCGTGCTTCTCGATAATCTCGCGGAACGGGATGCTCATCGCCTCTTCAACGACGCAAGGCGTGTTGACGTGGCCCGAGATACCGTAAAGCTTGGTGCCGGCGTTGTTCTGACGACCGATGCTCGAGAACCAGGTCGCACCGCGACGCAGGATATCCGGCGCAACGGCAATCGAACTCGACGTTGTTAACCGTGGTCGGGCAACCGTACAGGCCGACGTTCGCCGGGAACGGCGGCTTCAGGCGCGGCTGGCCCTTTTTGCCCTCAAGGCTTTCAAGCAGCGCAGTCTCTTCACCGCAAATATAAGCGCCGGCGCCATGTGCGACGTAAAGGTCGAACGGATAACCGTGAACGTTGTTCTTGCCGATCAGATTAGCTTCATAGGCCTGATCGATCGCAGCCTGCAGATGCTCGCGCTCACGAATGAACTCGCCACGGAGATAGATGTAGGCGACATGCGCGCCCATCGCGAAGCTCGCGAGCAGGCAGCCTTCGACCAGCAGATGCGGGTCGTGCCGCAGGATCTCGCGATCCTTACAGGTGCCGGGCTCGGATTCGTCGCCGTTGACGACCAGATAGCTCGGGCGGCCATCGGTCGATTCCTTGGGCATGAAGGACCACTTCATGCCGGTCGGGAAACCCGCACCGCCGCGGCCGCGCAGGCCCGATGCCTTCATCTCGGAGATGATCCAGTCACGCCCCTTTTCAATGATGGCTTTGGTGCCATCCCAGGAGCCACGCCGCAGCGCGCCCTTCAGGCCCCAATCATCAAGGCCATACAGGTTGCGGAAGATGCGATCCTTGTCGTCGAGCATGACTTCGGCTTTCGATCAGCGTTTGGTTTGGTTGTAGGCGAGAAACGCGGCACATAGGCCGAACACGACTGCCCACAGCACACTTGAATCAAACGAGGCCTCCAGCGCGAAACGCTGGAGCAAAAAGATAAACGTCGCGGCGACAGCCGCATGGAGTGCAACGTAGCCCCACTTCTGCATCGCCTCGACTCCCCCCGAAGTCTGTCGGTCCATTACCAGTTCAGACATCACTCTGCGCCCTCCCTGCTCTTCAGCGTCGTCGGGCCAGTGATCGGCGCGGAATGCTGACGGCCGTTTTGCGGGCCTGGCTTGGGCGGCGTGCCGGCGGCGAAGCCATCCAGCACCTTGTTGAAACTATCCGCATCGAGATCTTCGTATGTGTCCTTCCAGACCATCACCACCGGCGCATTCACGCAGGCGCCGATGCACTCGACCTCCTCCCAGCTGAAGTCGCCATCAGCGGACAGACCGTGTGCCTCGTGATTGATCCGGCTCTTGCAAACGCCGATCAGATCGCCTGCACCGCGCAGCATGCACGGCGTGGTGCCGCAAACCTGAACGTGGGCCTTTTTGCCGACCGGCTGCAGCTGGAACATCGTATAGAAAGTCGCGATCTCGAGGATGCGGATATAGGCCATGTCGAGCATCTCTGCGACAACGCGCAGCGCTGCTTCCGACACCCATCCTGCGTTCTGCTCCTGTGCACGCCACAGAATGGCAATCGACGCCGAAGCCTGCCGGCCGGACGGATACTTCTCGATTTCCTTCTTGGCCCAGGCAAGGTTCTCTTCGGTGAAAGCGAACGATGCTGGCTGCAACTCTTTCGGAGCGAGGCGACGAACGGCCATTATCTTCAATCTCTCATTGGGCGTGGCGCGAAGCGCTCAATCAACCGACGGATCGCGCTGGCAGGCGCGGAACGACCGCTATCGCCAACGTGTGTGAATTGCTCGGGGAGGATCATGCCGCCACCGCCCGCAACCGGAACGCGGCGCACCGCGCCAATGCCATGCAGGCTTTGGCGGCGACGTACAGCCGATCGAACCGCTTGATGGACGGCGAGGACGATCATCGATCAACCTCTCCGAACACAATATCGAGCGAGCCGAGGATCGCTGACACGTCAGCAAGCTGGTGGCCCTTGCAGATGAAGTCCATCGCCTGCAGATGCGCAAACCCCGGCGCGCGAATCTTGCACTTGTACGGCCTGTTGGTGCCATCGGACACCAGGTAGACGCCGAACTCGCCCTTTGGCGCTTCCACTGCAGCATAGATCTCGCCGGCAGGAACGTGCACGCCTTCGGTGTAGAGCTTGAAGTGATGGATCAGAGCTTCCATCGACCGCTTCATCTCGCTCCGACGCGGCGGGAAGATCTTCTGATCTTCAATCGCCACGGCGCCCTGCGCATCCGGCGCACGCAGCTTGGCGATGCACTGCTTCATGATACGCACGGACTGCCGCATCTCTTCCATACGGATCAGGTAGCGATCGTAGTTATCGCCATTCTTGCCGACAGGAATGTCGAAATCCATCTCGTCGTAGCATTCGTAGGGCTGTGCCTTGCGCAAATCCCATGCTGCGCCCGAGCCGCGCACCATCACGCCCGAGAATCCCCAGGCCCAGGCATCCGCCAGCGACACAACGCCGATATCAACGTTACGCTGCTTGAAGATGCGGTTGTCAGTCAGCAGGCGATCCAGATCGGCGACCGTCTGCAGGAATGGATCGCACCAGGCTTCAATGTCGTTGATCAGCTCTGGCGGCAGGTCCTGATGGACGCCGCCAACGCGGAAGTACGCGGCGTGCATGCGCGAGCCCGAGGCGCGCTCATAGAACACCATCAGCTTCTCACGCTCTTCAAAGCCCCACAGCGGCGGGGTCAGCGCGCCGACGTCCATGGCCTGCGTGGTGACGTTGAGAAGATGCGAGAGAATGCGGCCGATCTCGGAATACAGCACGCGGATCAACTGGCCACGACGCGGCACAGTAATGCCGAGCAAGCGCTCCGCGGCGAGACAGAAGGCATGCTCCTGGTTCATCGGCGCGACGTAGTCGAGGCGATCGAAATAGGGAATCGCCTGCAGATAGGTCTTCTGCTCGATCAGTTTCTCGGTGCCACGATGCAGCAGACCGATATGCGGGTCGACGCGCTCGACGATTTCGCCGTCGAGCTCGAGAATCAGACGCAACACGCCGTGCGCAGCAGGATGCTGCGGACCGAAGTTGATCGTGAAATTACGAAGCGCCGCTTCAGCCATTAGCCTGCCGCCTTGTCTGTCGCCTTCTCATCGCCGGGGAGCGTGTAATCAGCGCCCTCCCACGGAGAGAGAAAGTCGAATTTGCGGAATTCCTGATGCAGATTGACGGGCTCGTAGACCACCCGCTTTTCCTGGTCGTCGTAGCGGACCTCAACGAACCCGGTGGTCGGGAAATCCTTGCGAAGCGGATGCCCTTCGAAGCCGTAGTCAGTCAGCAACCGGCGCATGTCCGGGTGACCGGTGAAGACCACACCGTAAAGATCGTAGGCCTCGCGCTCGAACCAGTCTGCGCCAGGGAACACGTCGATGATCGATGGAACCTGGGTCGTTTCGCCCGCTGCAAGCTTGACGCGGACGCGCGTGTTCAGCGTCGGCGACAGCAGGTGATACACCACCTCAAAGCGCAACTCACGGCCGGGGTAATCAACCGCGGTGACATCCGTGACGTTAACGAAACGGCAGCCCGGATCGTCACGCAGGAAGCGCGCGACATCGACAATTTTCTGTGCTTCCACATCGAGCGAAAGCTGTCCAAACGCCACCGAATAGCCGAGCACCGCGCCAGGAAGCGCGGCGACTATCGTCTGGCCAAGGGTATTGAGCTTCGTATCGTCCATTGTCACAGCCTTAGCGCTCGATGGTTCCGGTACGCCGGATCTTCTTCTGCAGCAGCAAGACGCCATAGAGCAGCGCTTCCGCCGTCGGCGGGCAGCCCGGCACGTAGATGTCAACCGGCACGATCCGGTCGCAACCACGCACGACTGCATATGAGAAGTGATAGTAGCCGCCGCCGTTGGCGCAGGACCCCATCGAGATCACGTAGCGCGGCTCGGGCATCTGGTCATAGACCTTGCGCAGCGCGGGCGCCATCTTGTTGGTCAGCGTGCCGGCCACGATCATCACGTCCGACTGACGTGGCGAGGCGCGCGGCGCGAAGCCGAAGCGCTCGACGTCATAACGCGGCATCGACACTTGCATCATTTCGACGGCGCAACAGGCCAAACCGAACGTCATCCACATCAGCGAACCGGTGCGCGCCCAGGTGACAAGGTCATCGGTCGCAGCAACGAAAAAGCCCTTGTCGGACAGTTCACTATTCACTTCGCGGAAGAACGGATCATTCTCACCAACGGGACGCCCCGTATTCGGATCCAGAATACCCTTCGGAGCAGGTGCGATCAGCGGGCCAGCGCCAGGCTGACTGGCTACAGAGCTCAATCCCATTCGAGCGCACCTTTCTTCCACTCATAAGCAAAGCCCACGGTGAGAACACCGAGGAAAACCATCATCGACCAGAAGCCCGTCACGCCGAGATCACCGAACACGATGGCCCAGGGGAACAGGAAGGCGACTTCCAGATCGAAGATGATGAACAGAATCGCCACCAGATAGAACCGCACGTCAAACTTCATGCGAGCGTCATCGAACGCGTTGAAGCCGCATTCGTAGGCGGACAATTTCTCGGGATCAGGTTGCCGATAAGCAACGAGAAATGGTGCAATCAGAAGCGCAATGCCGATTAAAGCCGCTACGCCGATAAACACCACCAACGGAAGATAATCTAACAAGACGCCGTGCATCGGCCATCCCTAACCCTGCGAAACGCCCGCAGATTCGTGACTAGATTGGAATTGTTCGAGGCTTAGCGCAGCGCACCAAAGGGTGCAAGCCACGGAATGGGACGCTGCTCTTCCGATAATGTGTAAACCCAAGCATTTAGAACACCAATCCCGCCGTATTTAGACGTTCTCTCCCTAAAAAACCACTACATCGGTAGCAGGATAACGTCCTGACACAAGAGCAGGTCGTTGGGCGCCCCGTCATCAACCGAACCGCCGTCAGCTCAGGGCGCCGGAAGTGCTCGCATGGCCACCCCCCACCCCAGCCACTGCCGCTCCTTTAACTTATGAGTTACACAGAGGACTTGCCTGCAAGCCGGCCACATGCTTACCAGCCACGGTAGATTGCAAGGGCACCACGCCACACACTCAACGTTAATCTCTGCATTAGGCTGCAGCGCTAACAGGACACTCCCCCGTGATTTTGATTCTGGCGTACATTGCTACCATCCCGGCTGCGAACTGGCTGATTGGGAATATCGGAACGGTGTGCGCCCCGATGCAGCCCTGCCTTATCCCGGTCGCGCCGGGCATACTGGCTCCTTCGGGGGTCCTGATGGTGGGCGTCGCCCTGGTGCTTCGCGACCTCGTACAGCGCCGATTCGGCGCCAAGATCTCGCTCGCCTGCATTCTGGTGGGATCGGTACTTTCGACTGCGATAGCTCCACCTGCTCTTGCGCTGGCGTCGGGAGCGGCGTTCCTGCTGTCTGAACTCGCCGATTTCGCGGTCTACACCCCATTGGCCCGCCGCCGCTTCGTTTGGGCCGTCCTGGCGAGTTGTGTCGCCGGCGCGGTCGTCGATAGCGCGCTGTTTTTGTGGCTCGCCTTCGATTTGCTTGAGCACCTCAACGGCCAGGTACTCGGCAAGGTCTACGCCTCTCTCGCATTCGTGACGTGGCACGCAATTGTCTCGTCGCGGCGCACCCGCTCCGACGACCGCGAGACCAACCTGCCCCTGCGGTAGATCCGTGACGCAGTCACCCGATCTGATGACCTGACTGACGCATCATATAGTGGCACACGAGAATTGCTCCCGACGGCTGCGCCTGCGGCACGACGTGCGACTGCGAAAAAAATTCGGCCAATCTGGTCAGTCTGGGGGTGTTTTGCGTCATCCGGAGCGTGTCCGAATGGCGCGAGAGACGGGACTCGAACCCGCGACCTCCGCCGTGACAGGGCGGCGCTCTAACCAACTGAGCTACTCCCGCGTGGATCACGTTGCACTGCGCAACAGATCTTTGCGTATCTTCGTCACCTGCACCAGCGCGTCGGATCTACATCCAGAAACACTGGCGCGAGAGACGGAACTCGAACCCGCGACCTCCGCCGTGACAGGGCGGCGCTCTAACCAACTGAGCTACTCCCGCTTGAGCCACTGTTTGGTGGCCCGCAGTGAGGTGGGAGATAGATGGACCGCGTTTTGAAGTCAAGCAGGATTGAGAAACCGCCTGTGATTTAGAGAAACAATTCTTTCCTCCCCACCTGGTTTATCAGAGAAACCCCATGAAACAGGCGCTTTGCCGCCGAATCGTCTAAGCCCTGCTAGAACTCGAGTTCCTGAGTTAGCGCTAAAAGGAGAGCCGATATGGCGAAGCAGGCAACGACGTCCACCGCGACGGCCAAGAAAGCAGCAGCACCGGCAACGGTGACACTCAAGCATCTCGCCGCAGCTCTGGCAGAAGATCATGAACTGTCGAAGAAGAAGGCCGAAGAAATCCTGAATGATCTGGTCGTGCGCATGACCGCTCACCTGAAGGATGGCGAGCGCGTACGTATCGTTGGCCTCGGCATTCTGCAGGTTAAGGAGCGCGCAGCACGCACCGGCCGCAATCCGGCGACAGGCGAAGAGATTCAGATTCAGGCAAGCAAGAAGGTCACCTTCCGTCCTGCGAAGGAACTGAAAGAAGCAGTTATCTGACCTTCATCAGCGTCGCGCTCAATTGGCTCTGTCGATTGAGCGCGACGCTGGATAGACGTTACTGAACAAGCGGGACATGGACGGAGCGGTGGCCATGACGATTGCGTTCACTCACGACGTCACGGAGCGCTTCCTGCGTTACGTCCAGATCGACACGCAGTCCGATCCCTCCTCCCCCACAACACCGTCCACCGCGAAACAGAAAGACCTCGGCGCGATCCTTGCGCGCGAGCTGCAAGAGCTGGGACTGACCGACGCCCATCTCGACGACTTCGGCTACGTCTATGCGACGTTGCCCGGCAACAGCGACAAGGCTGTGCCAGTGATCTGCTTCTGCTCGCATATGGACACCTCGCCGGATTGCTCCGGCGCTAACGTCAAGCCGCAGGTCCACAAGAATTACCAAGGCGGTGACATCGTGTTGCCTGGCGATTCGAGCCAGGTGATCCGGGCTGCCGAGCACCCCGCACTGGCGACGCAGATCGGCACCGACATCATCACCTCGGATGGCACAACGTTACTCGGCGCCGACAACAAGGCCGGTCTCGCCGAGATCATGGACGCCATCCGCTTCCTGAAAGCCAATCCCGACATCAAGCACGGCACCATCAAGGTGCTATTCACGCCCGATGAAGAAATCGGCCGCGGCGTCGACAAGGTGGACCTGAAGAAACTCGGCGCCGACTTCGCCTACACGATGGATGGTGAGACCGCCGGCAACATCGAGGACGAAACGTTCTCCGCCGATGCTGCCGTGATCACCATCACCGGCGTCAGCGCCCATCCTGGCTTCGCCAAGGGCAAGATGGAACATGCCATCAAGATCGCGTCGGAGATCGTTGCACGGCTGCCGAAGGACACATGCTCGCCGGAGACGACCGAGGGACGCGATGGATTTCTGCATCCCATCTCAATCACCGGCGCGCTCGAGAGCGCCACGCTGACATTCATCCTGCGCGACTTCACCGACGATGGCCTCGCCGAAAAGGCGGCGCTGCTCGAGAAGATCACCCGCGATGTGATGACGGCCTATCCGCGCTCGACCTATACGCTGAAGGTTACGCCGCAATATCGCAATATGAAGCAGGTCATCGACAAGCATCCACAGATTGTCGACTACGCGATGGAAGCAATTCGCCGCACCGGCCTGACGCCAGTACGCACCAGCATTCGCGGCGGCACCGATGGATCACGCCTGTCGTTCATGGGCCTGCCCTGCCCGAATATCTTCGCTGGCGAGCACGCGTTCCACTCCCGCCTCGAATGGGTCAGCACGCGCGATATGGAAATGGCGATGCAGACCATCGTGCATCTGGCGATGATCTGGGAAGAGCGCGCCTAGGCGCGCCCTCCCAAAACTCACGGCCTCGCCTCAGTCTTCCCGGACGAGCCGCCGAACGCGTATGACGTCTGCAGGAACACGCCGTATCGCTCGGTCCGCACTGGCAACGTGCTGCAGTTCGGGCACAGGGCGCCGAACGGCTCAGCAAAGGCATTCTTCGTGCTCCACAGCGCCCAATAGCGCCCGCCGATACCCACGCTCAGCCGCGGCATGATCTCCATCGATAGCAGCGCTTCGAGTTGCACGCCCTGACCATAACCGTATTGCTGCGACCATGGCGTCGGCACGTCCGTGCGCTGCATGTGGCCATCAAGCCCGATAAAGCGCGTGTAAGGGACGTAGGCAGCTTCGGCGGTCAGCTTCAACCGCTCGGTCAACATGATGTCCGCAACCGCGCCTACCCGCAGCGAATGCCAGTCATTGTCTTCCGAAATGACGAGCAGTGATGACGGCATCGACGGGACGCAAGGCCCTCCAACCGGATAGCCGAACTGTACGCAGCCCATCGCTTTCTTTTTGTCGCGATAGAAGTGATAGCCGACAAAGCCGCCGAGGCGGTTGCTGCCGTTTTGCAAGAAGGTGTAGCCGAGGTCAGCGGACAGATAGGCCAGCGAACCGGTGACCGGATCGGACAGCGTCGCTGAATACGGTGTGCCTTCGGACAGCAGCCAGTCCTCATCAATCATGCCACCGCTCGGCAGGCCACCACCGCCGGCATAACCCTTGACGAAGATTTTCTCGGGACTGTCGAGACGGCCGAACAGCTCACCGCTATGCCCGCGGGAATCATAGGTCAGCCGCGAAATCAGCCGATCACTTTGAGCAGGAAACGGCGTGATGCCGAGATCTTTTTGAAAGCGGCCATAAGACATCCAGTAACGGGCACCAACCTCTGCGGTCCAGCCCTGCATGGCAGCCGATGCGCGTGACGTCGCCGCTGTCGCAGCAACCGACTTGTCATCCGGCGCGCCGAATCGATAGTTCAAGCCGAGGCGGATCAGATGCAGCCCATGCTCGCGGGAGATTTGCGTTCCGGGAAAAGCATTATATAGCGGCACGCCCGGAGCGAATTGCTGGACGCGGATCGGCGTCGGCATCTCGCCGATTCCAAAACTGGCGAAGTCATACCCTGCCGTGACCGACCAGCGCGCGTTCAGCGCGTGCTCGACCCCGGCGCCAACGATCCATCCGGCGTGGATGCCGCGATCGAATGTCGGCTCCAGCGGCGTGTCGCCGTTTGTCATCACCGTGGTCTGGCTGCGCAGCCAGGCAGCTCCGCCGCGCACATAGAGCAGCGTCTGCTGATTATCACCTAGCGTATAGCCGAGGCGGCCTGTCAGGGTCGCTAGCGCGTCGTGCTCGACGTGGCAGTTGGCAGACAGGATCGCGGGATGCGCCATCAGGCAGGTATTAGTGGAGTCGCTGTAAACGCCGCTCAGCGATGCCTCGACGCCGGCCACCCATCGCCCGCCCGATCCCTGCCAGTTATACCCAGCCTGAAGACCTCCAAGAATCGATGAGG
Source organism: uncultured Alphaproteobacteria bacterium (assembly GCA_963717905.1). GTDB lineage: Bacteria > Pseudomonadota > Alphaproteobacteria > Rhizobiales > Xanthobacteraceae > Tardiphaga. Next base: position 582,903 of record CAVQXM010000002.1, on the reverse strand, counting down.
CTGTTCCCCTGTCGCCATAGATCGCCGAGCCTTCCGGGCTGCTGTTGCGATTGAGGCCGCCGCCACCGCCGAGATGCGCGCCGGCGTACCAGCCGTTCCAGCGTAACGCCTCGGCCTGTGCATCAACGGTCAGCGCTGCAACGAGTGCGCTTGTTGCAAAAACGAATGTCTTAAACCGCATCGAAAATCACTCCCATCCGCGTGATTTCGCCGATTCGAAAACCATGTACAACGTTACCGTGCAAGAAAACACCGTACGGCCCCCGGCCTTATGCTGAAAATCTCAAGACACGGCTTGCGCTTCGCGACAGGTATGCGCTACATGGCTGCCAGCGGGGGCGGTTAGCTCAGCTGGTTAGAGCATCTCGTTTACACCGAGAGGGTCGGCGGTTCGAATCCGTCACCGCCTACCATCCCCCGGGCAGCACGCCGTGCGCCCCCTGCCTGAAATTCCCCCACATAGTTTTCATTCCGCAGCCTCCGCGAGACATTGCGGCTATCAACGCGTCGCGTCGACAAGCGGCCTGCTCGACGCATCGTCACCCTCTCGGTCATGCAAACCATTCAGGACGTGCATCGCCTGGCGCAGGCGGACAACCCGCCAGTTAAGTCTGCACGCGACGATCAAATTCATCAACACAGTTCGACCAACTTTCCGCCGCCTGGCTACACGTCGCACAGAACAAAAACGGCGTCCCGAAGGACGCCGTTTGATTTGATCAACCGCAGGATTGTCAGTGCGCAGTCAGGCCCTTGCCGACGTCATCGCCGTCAGTTTTGACCGGCACCTTGGTGTCCTCTTCCCATTCGATCGGCACCGGCTCGCGCAGCAGCGCGTGCGCAATCACCTCGTCGAAGCGCGCCACGGGCACGATCTCCAGGCCGCTCTTGATTGCATCGGAGATCTCGGTGAGGTCCTTGGCGTTGTCGGCGGGGATCAGAACCTTCTTGATTCCACCACGCGCGGCAGCCAGCAACTTCTCCTTCAATCCGCCGATCGGAAGCACCCTGCCCCGCAGCGTGATCTCGCCGGTCATGGCGATATCACGACGGATCGGAATCCCCGTCAGCACCGATACGATCGACGTCACCATGGCGACGCCAGCCGATGGACCATCCTTCGGCGTCGCGCCTTCCGGCACGTGCACGTGGATGTCGCGACGCTCGAACAGCGGCGGCTCGATACCGAAGGTGATCGCCCGCGACCGCACGTAGGATGCCGCAGCCGAGATCAACTCCTTCATCACATCGCGCAGGTTGCCGGTGACCGTCATGCGGCCCTTGCCGGGCATCATCACGCTCTCGATCGTCAGCAGTTCGCCGCCAACGTCGGTCCAGGCTAGCCCGGTCACAACGCCGACCTGATCCTCGCTGTCAATCTCGCCGAACCGGAATTTCGGCACGCCGAGAAAGTCCTCGAGATTGGCCTCGGTCACAGCAACCGACTTCTTGTCGGACAGCATCAGATCCTTGACCGCCTTACGCGCCAGCGTTGACAGCTCACGCTCAAGGTTACGCACACCCGCCTCGCGGGTGTAACGGCGGATCATCAGCAGCAGCGCCGCTTCATCCATCGACCATTCCGTGCTGTTCAACCCGTGCTTGGAGAGCGCCGTCGGGATCAGATGCTTGCGCGCGATCTCAACCTTCTCGTTCTCGGTATAGCCAGCGATACGGATGATCTCCATTCGGTCCATCAACGGACCGGGGATGTTCAGCGTATTCGCCGTGGTGATGAACATCACGTTCGAAAGATCGTAATCGACCTCGAGGTAATGGTCTGCAAAGGTGCCGTTCTGCTCAGGGTCGAGCACTTCGAGCAGCGCCGATGCCGGGTCACCCCGATAGTCCGCGCCCATCTTGTCGATCTCGTCGAGCAGGAACAGCGGGTTCGATGTCTTCGCCTTGCGCATCGACTGGATGATCTTGCCAGGCATCGAACCGATGTAGGTCCGGCGATGGCCACGGATCTCCGCTTCGTCACGCACGCCGCCGAGCGACACGCGCACGAACTCACGTCCGGTCGCCTTCGCGATCGACTTGCCAAGCGAGGTCTTGCCAACGCCGGGAGGTCCGACGAGGCACAGGATCGGTCCGCTCAGCTTGTTGGCGCGGGTCTGCACCGCAAGATACTCGACGATGCGATCCTTGACCTTCTCGAGGCCATAGTGATCTTCATCCAGCACTTCCTGCGCGGCAACCAGATCCTTCTTGACCTTCGACTTCTTGCTCCAAGGAATGGACAGCAGCCAGTCGAGATAGTTGCGCACGACGGTTGCTTCCGCAGACATCGGCGACATCTGACGCAGCTTCTTCAGCTCGTGCTGCGCCTTCTCGCGCGCTTCCTTGGTCAGCTTGGTCTTGGCGATTTTTTCTTCGATGTCAGCCAGCTCGTCGCGACCTTCGTCATCGCCAAGCTCCTTCTGAATGGCCTTCATCTGCTCGTTCAGATAGTACTCGCGCTGGGTCTTCTCCATCTGTCGCTTGACGCGCGAGCGGATCCGCTTCTCGACCTGCAACACCGAGATCTCGCTCTCCATCAAGCCGAGCACCTTCTCAAGGCGCGCCGTCACCGACAACGTCTCGAGGATGCCCTGACGATCGGCAATCTTGACGGCAAGATGCGAAGCGACGGTATCGCCGAGCTTGGCGAAATCGGTGATGGCCTGAACAACGCCGACGACTTCAGCCGAAATCTTCTTGTTGAGCTTCACGTAGCTCTCGAAGTCAGACACCACCGAACGCGACAAGGCCTCCGCCTCGACGCTGGTCGCATCCGTATCGGCGAGCGCCGTTGCTGACGCTTCGTAGAACTCAGCGCGGTCAGAATAAGAATCAACCTTGGCGCGCGACAGCCCCTCGACCAGCACCTTTACGGTGCCATCGGGAAGCTTCAGCAGCTGCAGCACGCTGCCGAGCGTGCCGATCTCATAAATCGAATCCTGGCCCGGATCATCGTCCGACGCATTCTTCTGCGTCGCGAGCATGATCAGCCCGTCGTTCTTCATCACTTCCTCAAGCGCGCGAATGGATTTCTCGCGCCCGACGAAGAGCGGCACAATCATGTGAGGAAAAACAACAATGTCGCGCAGCGGGAGTACCGGATACGAATGGCTCTCACCGTATGCGATCGTCGGCCTGTTTTTTGAGGCAGTCATGGCCCATTCCTTTGTTGTTGCCCCCTTGCACGCTGTCCGCAATTCTGCGCAACCGCCACAAGGTGCGAAATATTTTGATGCTCGTGTCGGTCCGACAATCCCATCAAAACGCTTGAGACGAATCTTCGATCTGAAGGGTGTTCGCCATGATCATTAGGTGGCTATCAGCAACATTAGTGTCAAGTCGCTGACAACGAAGTGTCGCATGGTCAACTGGAACCCACACAAGAACGGCTGCCGAGGTCCTCGGCAGCCGTTCCAACTTCAGTGGATGTTCGCGCGAACAGCTTAGGCGCTCGCACTACTTTCCGCAGCTCGGTCAGATCGGTCTGCATAGATGTACAGCGGACGCGCAGTACCCTCGACCACCTCGCGTGAGATAACGACATCCTCGACCCCTTCGAGGCCTGGGAGATCGAACATGGTCTCAAGCAGGATGCTCTCGAGGATGGAACGCAATCCGCGTGCGCCGGTCTTTCGCTCGATAGCCTTGCGCGCCACGGCGCCCAGAGCCTCGTCTGCGAAGGTCAGCTTGATGTTCTCCATCTCGAACAGCCGCTGATACTGTTTCACCAGCGCATTCTTCGGCTCGACCAGAATCTTCTTGAGCGAAGCCTCATCGAGGTCCTCGAGCGTCGCCACCACTGGCAAACGACCGACGAACTCAGGGATCAGGCCATACTTCAGGAGATCTTCCGGTTCGACGTGGCGGAAGATCTCGCCGGTACGGCGATCTTCCGGTGCGAGCACCTGAGCCGCGAAGCCGATCGAGGTCGTCCGACCGCGCGACGAGATGATCTTTTCGAGACCGGCGAATGCACCACCGCAGATGAAGAGGATGTTGGTCGTATCCACCTGCAGGAACTCCTGCTGCGGATGCTTGCGACCACCCTGCGGTGGCACCGACGCAACGGTGCCCTCCATGATCTTCAGAAGCGCCTGCTGGACGCCCTCACCCGATACATCACGGGTTATGGACGGGTTGTCCGACTTGCGCGAGATCTTGTCGATTTCGTCGATGTAGACGATGCCACGCTGAGCCCGCTCGACGTTATAGTCGGCAGCCTGCAGCAGCTTGAGGATGATGTTCTCTACATCCTCACCAACATACCCCGCTTCGGTCAGCGTGGTGGCGTCAGCCATCGTGAACGGTACATCGAGGATACGCGCCAGCGTCTGGGCAAGCAGCGTCTTGCCCGAACCCGTCGGTCCGATCAGCAGGATGTTGGACTTCGCAAGTTCCACATCGTTGTGCTTGGTCTGATGGTTCAACCGCTTGTAATGGTTGTGAACCGCAACCGAGAGGACCTTCTTGGCGTGGAACTGGCCGATGACGTAATCATCAAGGACCTTGCAGATTTCCTTCGGGGTCGGAATTCCGTCACGCGACTTGACCAGTGAAGACTTGTTCTCCTCACGGATGATGTCCATGCAAAGTTCGACGCATTCATCACAGATGAATACCGTCGGGCCAGCAATCAGCTTGCGGACCTCATGCTGGCTTTTTCCGCAGAACGAACAGTACAGCGTGTTTTTTGAGTCGCTTGTGCCGACCTTACTCATTCATATCTCCGTCCGCCGTTCGATTTGGTACGACACACTGCCCAATACGGCGCCAACCGTAGATAGAGCAATTTGCGTACCAAAACAGGCCTACCGTGCGAGAAATCTCGAAGTTGTCGAGCAACGCAGAAATTCGACGCGATTCTCGTCTCAGCGAAGCATGGTCGCAAGCGACTATCAAGATTTCGCTAATTGTGACGAATCGACTGGTCTCGAATTACCTTCGTAACGATCCCTCAGGCCACATCATCTAATGCTCGCTGACGGCACCGCCGGCCGCGAACGCGGTATGTTTATCCCACAACTAGCTTAAAGACTGTGGTTGTCATAGCTCGAAGGCGACAGCATGGCAGCCGCCTCCGTATTATGGAAGCAATCCGGCGCGCCGGACGCAGCGTTAAGCCTTAGCAGCCGCCGTAGCCTCTTCAGCACGCTTATCGATAACCTTGTCAACAAGGCCAAAGTCGCGCGCCATCTCTGCGGTCAGGAACTTGTCCCGCTCGAGGGCTTCTTCGATCTTCTCGTAGGGCTGGCCCGTGTGCTTGACGTAAATTTCGTTCAAGCGCTTCTTCAGGCTCAGAATTTCCTGGGCGTGCAGCATGATGTCGGTCGCCTGGCCCTGGAATCCGCCCGATGGCTGATGGACCATGATGCGCGCGTTGGGAAGCGAGAACCGCATGTCCTTCTCACCAGCGCAGAGCAGCAGCGATCCCATCGACGCGGCCTGGCCGGTGCAGAGGGTCGATACTGGCGGGCGAATGAATTGCATGGTGTCGTAGATCGCCAGACCCGATGTCACCACGCCACCTGGCGAGTTGATGTACATCGAGATCTCTTTCTTCGGGTTCTCAGCCTCAAGGAATAGCAACTGGGCGACAACCAGGGTCGACATGCCGTCCTCGACCGGGCCGGTAACGAAAATGATGCGCTCTTTCAGCAGACGCGAAAAGATGTCGTAAGCCCGCTCACCCCGATTGGTCTGCTCGACCACCATCGGAACAAGGTTCATGTAAGTTTCCACCGGATCGCGCATTGATCACCTAAAGTTTCCGGAGACGCATTTGATCGCGACCATCGCACCTCATGTGCGACGGCAAACTCACGATCAAATCTGTCCCGTGATGCTGGACTAAGGAAGTTATAGATATGCGCTGACGGAGCAGCAACAAGGCTTCTGAGTAGACCCGTTGTCGCACGCAATACACGCAAGTTAGGTAAACGACTTTACCCCACAAGCACCGAAGCGGCAGCTTTAAAAAAAAGTTGGCCGGCAAGCCGGCCAACTTTCGTCAAAATTACGAGGCGGCCTTGTCGGCGTCATCTTCCGCGAACAGCTCCTCGCGGGTCACCTTCTTCTCGTTCACTGCAGCGAGTTCGAGAATGAAATCGACCACCTTGTCTTCATAGATCGGTGCGCGAAGCTGAGCCAACGCGTTGGCATTGCTACGATAAAAGTCCCACACTTCCTTCTCGCGGCCTGGCATTGAACGGGCCCGCTCGATCACTGCGCGACTGACTTCATCATCGCTGACGGTGATCTTGTTCTTTTCACCGATCTCGGAAAGAACCAGACCAAGGCGAACGCGGCGATCTGCGATCTTGCGATACTCTGCTTCAGCGTCTGCTTCAGTGGTGTTCTCGTCGGCAAAAGTCTTGCCGCTCGACGCCATTTCAGACTGGATCGAGTTCCACATCAGCTTGAACTCCTGCTCGATCAACGATGGAGGCGCATCAAACTTGTGCGTTTCATCGAGACGGTCGAGCAGAACGCGCTTCACGCGCTGGCGCGATGCACCGGCGAACTCAGCCGTCAGGCGCTCACGAGCAGCTTCCTTGAGCTTGTCGAGCGATTCCAGGCCGAGCGACTTGGCGAATTCGTCGTCGACGACAGCGTCAACCGGCGACTCGACAGCGGTAGCGGTGGTCTCGAATTCAGCCGCCTTGCCGGCCAGCGATTCGCTGGCGTAGTTCGTCGGGAATGTCACCTTGAGAACGCGGGTCTCGTTCAGGCCAATGCCGATCAGCTGCTCTTCGAAGCCAGGGATGAAGGTGTTGGAGCCGATGGCGACCGGAATGCCCTCGCCCGTACCACCGTCAAAAGCGACGCCATCGATGGTGCCCTTGAAAGAGATCGTGACACGATCGCCGCTCTCGGCCTTCGCGCCGTCTGCCTTGGCGGTATAGCTGCGGTTTTGGTCGGCAACGCGCTTGATTGCTTCATCGACGTCCGCGTCAGTCACTTCGGCGACCGGCTTGTCGACCTTGAAGCCCTTGAAATCAGCCAGTTCGATGGCCGGGACGACTTCGATGGCGACGGTGTAATTGAGGTCAGCCTGACCATCGAGGATCTTCTCGACCTCAGCCTGCTCGGTAGGCATCGTGACTTCCGGCTCAGTCGCCAGGCGATAGCCACGCTCCGTGAAGATCTCGGAATTAGTGGTGCGGATCACCTCTTCAACGGTTTCCGCAGCTGCCGAGCGGCCATACAGGCGCTTGAGGTGCGACATCGGCACCTTGCCAGGGCGGAAGCCGTTCAGGCGCACCTTGTCCTTCAGATCCACAAGCCGTGCATCCACCTTGGCTGCAATGTCGGCGGCTGGAACGTTGACCTGGAACTCGCGCTTCAACCCGTCTGAAACGGTTTCATTCACCTGCATGGCGTCAATCTTCTTCCCGCTTGGTCCGGCTGGGCCGGACATTGTCAAATTTCTCGGCGCGCGATTCCTACCTGCGCCGACGGCTTGGTGAGCTCCACCCGACTGGCAGGCCCTCCAAAAGTCCCAATCTTCAAACTCATATGGCGTTTGGTGCGGGCGGAGGGAACTCGAACCCCCACATCTCTCGACACTGGAACCTAAATCCAGCGCGTCTACCAATTCCGCCACGCCCGCGTAAAACACCACCTCGGCCGCGCTATCGCGAGCGGCGGGCTTATAACACGCGCCGACCGGTTCGCAGCAAAAAAATGGCTAACCCGGTCAATACAGCGCAACCTCAGAAAGGCAAGCGGGTTCAACCCGGATCCGAAAAGAAAGCGCGCGTTTAAATGATCAACCCGCCCCCCGGACTGTCGCGCCGCCGCCTCATAACTGGCTTCGGCTGCAGCCTTCTCGCCCCTCTTGGGGTCAGCCACGCATTGGCGCAGACGAATCGGCCAATGGAAATTACCGCCGCCCCGGGGCCGATCCGCCTGACATCGTCCGATTCACCGCAGACGGCGTGGCGATTGAACAGCACTACTGCGCCCGTAACGATTCCCGGCGGGTCAGCCGCCTACCAGATCACTCTTGCCAATCAACTCCCCGTCCCGCTCGCCCTGAGATGGCGCGGACTGTCCGCGCCGGGATTAACGCCGCTGCTGAACGCTTTGTCAGTTGCCGCAGGCTCATCGCGCATATTTGATGTTCCAGCCACCCAGTCAGGCACCTTCTTGCTGGACGGCAGACTGCTCGGCGACACAGCCGCCGAGCCGATGCCGGCCTGCGCGGTGGTCATCAGCGAGCCCGGAGCGCCGGCTGCAGATCGCGATGAAATCTTGCTGATCGAAGATTGGCGGATCGGGCTCAACAGCACCCTCATCGGCGTCGGTCGTGATCCCGCCGGGACCAGACCGGACTACACTGTCAACGGCAAGGCCAACGCACGCATCGCCATACGGCCGCATGAACGGCTGAGACTGCGGGTCATCAATGCGGCGCAACGCACTGCAATAGCGCTGCATTTCGAAAACCTCGAGGTCTGGATCATGGCTATCGACAGTCAGCCGTGCGAACCTTTTCTGGCGCGCGAAGGTCGACTGGTCCTCCCCTGTGGCAGCCGCTTCGACGTGATAATAGACAGCGTTGGTGCGGTCAGCTCGGTGCATGGTCTGTCGCTGATGGACGGGCGAGCCCCGATGTCGATCGGCTCGATCCACATTGACGGCGCTCCATTCCGGCCAGACCGGCTTCCCGCGCCCAAGATGCTGGCTGAGCACTGCCGCCCCGGAGCAACCGGATCTTCGCAATGCTCTTCGCCACACCTTGACACTCGGCGAAGACGGCAAGACGGCAAATTTTCCCCGGGCGCATGAATTCACCAAGGCCACTCCGGCATTCACCGCTGCAACAGGCCGGACGGTGGTGCTAACTCTGGCGAACCGGGGCAAGTCGGCCCAGACGTTCCATCTGAACGGTCACCACGCTCGCCACCTCGACCAATTGGACGATGGCTGGAAACCATACTGGATCGACACACTGCTGATTGCGCCCGGCCGAACCGAGCGCATCGCATTTCGGGCCGACAGGAAAGGCCAATGGCTCATGCAGCTGGCAGGGCTCGGCTGGGCGGCGCCAGGCTTCGTCGGCAGCTATCTAGTGACCTGACTCAATAATTGACCCCAAGGTGATCGTAGAGCCGACGCGTGACCGCCGGCAACACTTCGGGCAGATCCTCCGCAATCAAACCTGGCCCCGCCTCTGCTCCCGCTTCCGCGTGCATCCACACCCCGATGCAGGCCGCCTCATAGGCCGGCACGCCCGACGCCATGATGCCGGAGATGATACCGGCAAGCACATCGCCAGAGCCTGCAGTCGCAAGCCATGGCGGCGCGTTGACCGAGATCGCCGCACGTCCATCAGGCGAGGCGATCACTGTGTCGGCTCCCTTCAACAACGTCACAGCTCCCGAGCGCTTTGCTGCTTCACGCACCCGGTCCAGTTTAGACCTGAATGAAGCTTTCATCGTCATGTCACTGAAGATGCGCGGAAATTCACCTTCGTGCGGCGTCAGGACAACGGGACTGTCTGGCGCCTGCGCAATCCCATCAAACAGCTCAGACGGATTCGGTGCAAAGCTGGTGAGCGCATCCGCGTCGAACACCGCAGCGCATCCCGACGCGAGGATCGCATGAGCGAAATCGCGCGTCTTCTTTCCGACGCCAGCGCCGGGCCCCAGCACGCAGGCCTTGACTTTGGCGCTGTGCAGGAAGGCTGTAAACTCCTGAACGGTGTCGACCGGACGAACCATCACCGCTGTCAGCGCTGCGGCATTGACCATCAAGGCGTCGCGCGGCGACGCAACCGTCACCACGCCGGCGCAAGCGCGGAGCGCCGCCCGGGCTGAAAGCCGCGCCGCCCCGGTCGAGAACACTTCTCCGGACACCACCGCCGCATGTCCCCGCGCATATTTGTGACTGGATGTGCGTGGCACCGGAAAGAACTGCCCCCAAACGTCCGGGCTGTTCTGAACCGTCATCGGTCTGATCTCAGTGAGCACGTCGGGCGAGATCCCGATATCGGCCACGCGCAAGCGTCCGCAATGCGCCCGTCCAGGCACCAGCAGATGACCGGTCTTGGGGCGGAAGAATGTGACGGTTTCTGTCGCATAGACCGCATCGCCAAGCACAGCGCCAGTGGTGCCGTGAATGCCCGTTGGCAAATCTACACTCAGAACAGGAACTTGCGCGTGATTGATCGCCTGAACGATCAACAGCGGATCACCCTTGAGCGGGCGGTCGAGGCCGGTGCCGAAGATCGCATCGATGATCAACGCCGGCTGGCCGATGCCCTCCGGGCTCATCGGTTCAATCGGCCCCTTCCAGAGCGCGGCCGCCTGGGCCGCATCACCTTCGAGCGTATCGCGATGACATAGCAGCATGACGCGGACGTCACGGCCCCGCGCCAACAGCTCGGCGGCAGCAACGAAACCGTCACCGCCATTGTTGCCGCGCCCGGCTACGACGAGCACCTCGCCCTCTTCCACGAGGTCTTCCGCAACTTCCGCAACGGCTCGCCCGGCGTTCACCATAAGCTCGAAGCAGGTCATTCCGCTTTCGATGGTCAAAAGATCGGCTTTGGCCATTTCTGCGCTGGTTAGGACTTCCATAGGTACCTCTGCTAGGGGTGATACGACGACCGCCCGGATCGAGCGACAGGCACAAATGCGGACATGCTGACCAGACTTTAAGCCCATTGCCCAATTAATAGCCAATTGGGCGGTAACGCTCTCGAACAAGTTGCTCCGAAAAAGCCCTTCCAGGTGAAATCGTGTTCGAAACGGAACACAAACGAGTTGGCATAAAGTCTGCTTTAGAAATGCTATCTGAGGCTCCGTAATGCTACGACGCACTACGGTGGGGACAATCACCGCGACCTGAGTTTGATAAGCCTTCAATCCTGATCAGTACAATGTTGAAAGCTGCCAATTTCGCGGCAAGTCGCCATCGACAGGATGGCGGGTCGGTTTGGACGAGTTTAAGACGCGCTGTGATTAAGGTAAGAGACAAATTTGATGCGCAGCGTGGCAGTTGAAAAGCGCCGGGAGACATGCAGTGAAGAAAATTGAAGCCATCATCAAGCCATTCAAGTTGGACGAGGTGAAAGAGGCTCTTCAGGAAGTCGGTCTTCAAGGAATTACGGTCACCGAAGCCAAAGGTTTCGGCCGTCAGAAAGGCCACGCCGAGCTCTATCGCGGCGCAGAGTACATCGTCGATTTTCTTCCCAAGGTGAAAATCGAGATCGTGATCGCTGACGAACTGGTCGAAAAGGCCATCGACGCCATCCGCCGCGCAGCCCAGACGGGCCGTATTGGTGACGGTAAGATTTTCGTTTCAAACATCGAAGAAGCAATCCGCATCCGAACCGGTGAATCCGGCCAGGACGCGATCTAAGCCCCTGTTACAGATCATCCGCCCGGCCTAACCCAGGCCACGGTATACGACGTCACCAAGATAGAGGTTTTCATGACGACGGCAAAAGAAGTCCTTCAGTCGATCAAGGACAACGACGTAAAGTACGTCGACCTGCGCTTCACCGACCCGCGCGGCAAGTGGCAGCACGTCACGTTCGACGTCTCCCTCATCGACGAAGAGATATTCGCTGAAGGCACGATGTTCGACGGATCGTCGATTGCCGGCTGGAAAGCGATCAACGAGTCCGACATGGTCCTGATCCTCGACCCGAAAACGGCGGTGATCGACCCGTTCTTCGCCGAGACCACGATGGTCATCACCTGCGATATCGTCGACCCCGGCACCGGCGAGCCTTACAGCCGCGATCCGCGCGGCATCGCCAAGCGGGCGGAAGAAATGGTCAAGGCCATGGGCGTTGGCGATACGGTCTACGTCGGCCCGGAAGCCGAGTTCTTCGTTTTTGACGACGTTCGCTTCTCCTCATCGCCATACAACACCGGTTTCAAGCTCGATTCATCGGAATTGCCGAGCAATTCCGACCGCGAGTATGAGGGCGGCAACCTCGGCCACCGTGTCCGTATGAAGGGTGGCTACTTCCCCGTGCCACCGCAGGATTCGCTGCAGGACATGCGTTCCGAAATGCTCGGCTCAATGGCGCGCATGGGCGTCAAGGTCGAGAAGCACCACCACGAAGTGGCCTCGGCGCAGCACGAACTCGGCATGAAGTTCGACACGCTGACTTATATGGCTGACCAGATGCAGATCTATAAGTATTGCATCCATCAGGTCGCCAACATTTATGGCAAGACCGCTACCTTCATGCCGAAGCCTGTTTTCGGCGACAACGGTTCGGGCATGCACGTCCACATGTCGATCTGGAAAGACGGCAAGCCGGTTTTCGCAGGCAACAAGTATGCTGACCTGTCGGAAACCTGCCTTCAATTCATCGGCGGCGTGATCAAGCACGCCAAGGCGATCAATGCCTTCACCAACCCGTCGACCAACTCTTACAAGCGCCTGGTCCCGGGCTATGAGGCTCCGGTCTTGCTCGCCTACTCGGCGCGCAACCGCTCAGCCTCGTGCCGTATCCCCTACACCACCTCGCCGAAAGCCAAGCGTGTCGAAGTTCGCTTCCCTGACCCGATGGCCAACCCCTACCTCGCCTTCGCAGCTCTGCTGATGGCTGGTCTCGATGGCATTAAAAACAAGATCGATCCGGGTCCGGCAATGGACAAGGATCTGTACGACCTGCCGAAGGAAGAGCTGAAGCAGATCCCGACCGTTTGCGCTTCCCTGCGCGAGGCGCTCGAAAGCCTCGACAAGGATCGCGCCTTCCTCAAGGCCGGCGGCGTATTCGATGACGATTTCATCGACAGCTTCATCGAGTTGAAGATGACCGAAGTCATGCGTTACGAGATGACGCCGCACCCGGTTGAGTTTGACATGTACTACTCGCTCTAATCGAGCGCGCAGACATCAATGCTTGCGATAAAGGGAGCGTCCAACCGGACGCTCCCTTCTTTTTGATCGGACCCAATCCGCGCCCGGATAATCGGCCATGACCGCCGCCTTTCGTCCGTGCAACAGCCAACAACGGACCACTTGACCGGCTAAATGTCTGGACCGATGTTGCATAGACCACTCGCCCAGACGCTCGCGCTCAACAGGAAGGACGACCCGTGGCGATCACACATGAGACACAGAGCCAGCCCAGGGGCGATCGCGCCTGGCCGATTGCAATGGGCGGCATCGGCGTTGTGGTGTTTGCTGCCGGACTGGCGCTGGCCTGGACCTATGCCAACGCTCTATTTTTGATTTTCGCCGGGGTGCTGCTCGGCATTTTCCTGAATGCGCTCGCCAATATGCTCGAGCGCGTGTTACCCGTGGCGCATTGGTTCCGCCTGACGATTGTTTGCCTGCTGTTGGCGTCGGGCATTGCGGGCCTCGCCACCCTCGGGGGCAATACCTTGGCCGAGCAGGCCAAAGGGCTGAGCAATACAATCAAGTCGCAAATCACCAACGTCAGGGATCTCCTCGAGAAGAACGGCGTCGACACCAGCCTGCTCGGCATCGGCAATATCGTGACCGACAGCACTGGCGATGCAGAACAGACGACGACGACGCCGGCACGACCGCATGGTGGCTCAGGCCTGCCAAGTGCTGGCGCCATCGCATCGGGTGGTGGGGCCGTTCTCACGCAGACCCTGAAACTGATCATCGGGGCCGTCGGCGCGGTCGGCAATTTCTTTATCGTGCTTTATCTCGGCCTCGCCTTCGCTGCGCAACCGACCCTCTATCGCGACGGCTTGCTCTGGATGTTTCCGAAGGCCTACCGCCCGAAGGCAACCGAAGTGGTCGCAGACATCAGCGCGAAGTTGCAACGCTGGCTGGTCGCCCAGATGATCGTGATGGCGGTGGTGTTCCTGCTGACCTGGCTTGGCCTGTGGATCATCGGCGTCGAAAGCGCCTTCATCCTCGGCGTGCAGGCCGGGCTGCTGACCTTCATTCCGACGATCGGCGCCATCCTCGGCGGACTGATCGTCGTGCTCGCGAGCTTCGCATCAGGCTGGCCGGCAGCGCTCGCTGCGGCGATCCTGTTCATGATCATCCACGCGCTGGAGAGCTACATCCTCACGCCGCTGATGCAGAAGGAAGCCATCGACATCCCGCCCGCGACACTGTTCGCGACCCAGATCCTGCTGGGGACGGTGTTCGGCCTGTGGGGCCTAGCGCTCGCCTTGCCGGTGATGGCGGTTATCAAGGTCATCATCGACAAATTTCACGCTGCCGACGAGGTGGAAGCCACAGACGTAAGCGCAGGAGCAGCCTGAGCTGCTCCTGCCGATCAGCGGACCATCGGCCGAAGGCTCCTCGCCCTCCGCCTGCAATTACTTCGCGAAGACGTCCGAGACATGCTCGACATCTGGTGGAGCGGCAAAGTACGGCCCGGCCAGCGCGCGCCACTGCTGGAAATCCTCTGACTCGCGGAAATCAACCGTGTGATTTTCCAGCGTCGCCCATTTCACGATGAGGCGGTAACGTGACGGCTTCTCGAGCGAACGATGCAGCTCGACGCCATGACAGCCCTTGGCGCGCAGAAACAACGGACGCGCCTTGGAGGCAGCGGCTTCGAAGTCTGCTTCCGAACCGGGGGTGATTTCAAGCTGGGCAATTTCTGTAATCATGAGGCGAACCTTTCATCAGATCGCCATGTTGTAGCCCAGCCTCGCACCGTGGTGAAGCGACCCTGCCCCATTGATGCACGACAACAAAAAAGGACGCCCGAAGGCGTCCTTTTCGTAGATCGCAGGAGAAGCGTATTAGCGCTTCGAGAACTGGAACGAGCGGCGGGCCTTGGCCTTACCGTACTTCTTACGCTCGACGACACGCGCGTCGCGGGTCAGGAAGCCGCCCTTCTTGAGGACGCTGCGCAGTTCCGGCTCGAAGTGGGTCAGAGCCTTTGACAGGCCATGACGCACTGCGCCAGCCTGGCCCGACAGACCGCCACCGGCGACGGTGCAGATCACGTCGTACTGACCAGCGCGCGCAGCAGCAACCAGCGGCTGCTGAATCAGCATGCGCAGAACCGGACGAGCGAAATAGGTCTCAACGTCACGGGCATTGACCGTAACCTTGCCTGCGCCCGGCTTGATCCAGACGCGGGCAACCGCATCCTTACGCTTGCCGGTTGCATAGGCGCGACCGAACTTGTCGACCTTCTTGACGTGCTGCGGAGCGTCAGGCGCCGCAACCTTGAGCGAACCAAGCGCTTCGAGAGACTGCATGGTGTCGGACATTATGCGACCCTCTTGTTCTTGCTGTTGAGTGCGCCGACATCCAGCGTCTCGGGCTGCTGTGCTTCGTGCGGGTGATCAGCACCGGCGTAGACACGCAGGTTGCCCATCTGCACACGGCCGAGCGGGCCGCGCGGAACCATACGCTCGACAGCCTTCTCAACGACGCGCTCCGGGAAGCGACCTTCGAGGATCGACTTGGCGGTGCGGCCCTTGATGCCACCGATAAAACCGGTGTGGTGGTAGTAAACCTTCTGCTCACGCTTGCGACCGGTCAGAACGACCTTGTCAGCATTGACGATGATGATGTTATCACCGCAATCAACGTGGGGCGTGTAGGTCGGGAGATGTTTGCCACGCAGGCGCATCGCCACCAGGGTAGCGAGCCGGCCAACCACGAGGCCAGTGGCGTCAATGACGATCCACTTCTTCGTGACTTCGGCGGGCTTTGCCGAAAAAGTCTTCATTTGAGGAAACCCATGAAAAAGGAGTACTCGGCGCAATACGCCGGATTGACGCGTTTCTAGTTTAGCGCCCGCGATCCGTCAATGCCCATCGACACAATAATTCCATGTGAAATCAATAGGTTATAAATAAGGTGCGATATTACCTTAGAAATCACTGAGCATTTGGAATGGAATAGGTCGCAGTGACATGGGCTATCGGGTCTGGCGAGGTGCCGGACAGCAGGGTCACTTCGCCAACGGCGAGCCGCTTCCCGAGTTTCATCAGTTTCGCCGCAGCAAGCACGTCCTGGCCTGGCTGGCCCTTGCGCAAGAAATTGATATTGAGATTGGTCGTCACCGCGAGACCAACGGGACCGATCGCCGACAGCAGGACGACGTACAACGCGAAATCAGCCAAAGCCATCAGGGTCGGCCCGGAAACCGTCCCGCCTGGGCGCAACATCCGCTCGCTGTAGGCCTGACGCAGCAAACACGTCGCGCCGTCCGCACTCTCGATCGAGATGTCGCCGCTGCTGAATGCCTGCGGGAACTCGCGATGTAAAAATGCCTCAAGTTCGGCTACGCTCATTTTCGCGTTCGTCATCTGTGTCCTACCCTGCTCTCGCTCGATGGTCTCTGTTACATTAAGGTGACGGCCCTGCACAGAGACGGAAGTTCAACTATGGATCAGGCTCCCGATACGCTTAACGCGCCAGATCAGCTGCTTTTGCGCGAATCGACCGGCGGTATTGCGGTTTTGACACTCAATCGCCCCTCCGCTCGCAATTGCCTGTCCGAGGCCCTGATCCTGCAATTGACCAAGGCTCTGGCTGAAGCTGGCGCCGATCCCGCGACGCGCGCGGTCGTCATCACCGCAAACGGGCCCGCCTTCTCGTCCGGTCATGACTTGAAAGAACTTACCGCGCGGCGCAGCGACGCTGACGGTGGCCGCGGTTATTTCGCCTATCTGATGACGCTCTGCAGCTCGATGATGCAGAGCATCGTGCTACTCCCCAAGCCCGTGATTGCAGCCGTTCAGGGCATTGCGACAGCGGCAGGATGCCAGCTCGTTGCAAGCTGCGATCTGGCGATCGCATCCGATCACGCGCGATTTGCGACGCCCGGCGTCGATATCGGGCTGTTCTGCACCACGCCGATGGTCGCCTTGACCCGCAACGTCGGCCGCAAACACGCCATGGAAATGCTCCTCACCGGCGAACCGATCTCGGCCGAACGCGCGCGTGACATCGGGCTGATCAACCGCGTCGTTGCGGCGGGCAGCGAACGCGACGCGGCAATCGACCTCGCCCGGCAGATTGCAACGAAATCTGCCCACACTCTTCGGCTTGGCAAGGCGGCATTCTATCGCCAGGCCGAAATGGGGCTTGCGGATGCCTATCGCCTTGCCGCAGAAGTCATGACAGAAAACATGATGGCGGCAGATGCGCAGGAAGGGATCGAGGCGTTTATCGAGAAACGCGCCCCCACCTGGCAAGACCGCTGACCACAAGACTGCTGACCACACAAGACTTGCCGCCCGGGATTTTGACGACGATGAACCACGACTCTTATGACGACCTCTATATTCGCGGCATCCTCAATGACGTGAAGTCGATCGCCATGGTCGGCGCATCGCCGCAGAACATTCGGCCGAGCTATTTTGCGTTCAAGTATCTGGCGGCTCGCGACTACGACATGATTCCGGTGAACCCCGGACAAGTCGGCAAGGAATTGCTGGGCAAACCGTTCGTCGCCTCGATCAAGGACATTGGCCGCCCCGTCGACATGGTCGATATCTTCCGCAACTCGCAGGAGGCCGGCAAGATCGTCGATGACATTTTGCAAATGTCGCCGCTGCCCAAGGTCGTCTGGATGCAACTCGGGGTGCGCAATGACGAAGCCGCAGCCAAGCTCGAAGCCCTCGGCATCAAGGTTGTCATGAACCGCTGCCCGAAGATCGAATACGGTCGGTTGTCGTCGGAGATTGCCTGGATGGGCGTGAATTCGCGCACACTGAGCGCGAAGCGTGCGCCCGTGCCAACGGTCGGAATGCGACTATCGCTCAATCGACCGACTTTCGGTGGCGCGCTACGTCAAGTACCGGTGCGTCCAACACCCGGCAAAACTGATTCCGACTGATCAATCATACGGAATTTTATTCCAACCACTGCTGCAGCCTTAGCACTTCGTTTCTAAACGACCATCAAGCGGCTGATCACCTTGACGTTCACAGGTGGCCCGATCAGCATGCGCCATCAACCCGGTTCCTTATTGGGAGAGAACAATGACCGAGCGTCTTCCCGGATTTAATACCCTTGCCATTCACGCTGGCGCCCAGCCCGACCCGACCACGGGCGCGCGCGCGACCCCGATTTATCAGACCACCTCATTCGTCTTTAACGATTCCGACCACGCTGCGTCGTTGTTTGGCCTGCAGGCCTTCGGCAACATCTACACCCGCATCACCAACCCGACGACGGCTGTGCTTGAAGAGCGCGTCGCTGCGCTCGAGGGCGGCACCGCGGCGCTTGCCACGGCATCAGGCCACGCCGCGCAGCTCGTCGCTTTTCAGCAGCTGCTGCAGCCGGGCGACGAGTTCATTGCCTCGCGCAAGCTCTACGGCGGCTCGATCAACCAGTTCACCCATGCGTTCAAGAGCTTTGGCTGGAACGTCGTCTGGGCTGACCCGGATGATATCGACAGCTTCGAGCGCGCGGTGACGCCGCACACCAAGCTGATCTTCATCGAGTCGATCGCCAATCCAGGCGGCAGCATCACCGACATCGAGTCGATCTCCGCCGTCGCTCGCAAGGCTGGCGTTCCGCTGATCGTCGACAACACGCTGGCGACGCCCTATCTGATCCGTCCGTTCGAACACGGCGCAGACATTGTCCTGCACTCGTTGACGAAGTTCCTGGGCGGCCATGGCAACTCGCTCGGCGGCATCATTGTCGATGGCGGCACGTTCGACTGGTCAGCATCAAACAAGTATCCGATGCTGAGCGAGCCGCGCCCGGAATATCACGGCATCAAGCTGCAGGAGACGTTCGGCAACTTCGCGTTCGCGATCGCTTGCCGCGTGCTCGGCCTGCGCGATCTCGGCCCGGCGCTGTCGCCGTTCAACGCCTTCATGATCCTGACCGGCATCGAAACGCTGCCGCTGCGCATGCAGCGCCACGTCGACAACGCCAAGGCCATCGCTGAATATCTGGCCGCACACCCGGCTGTTTCATCCGTGCAGTACGCGGGCCTGCCGACCGACCGCTACTACAGCCTTGCGCGCAAATACGCGCCGAAGGGCGCTGGCGCCGTGTTCACCGTCAGCCTCAAGGGTGGCTACGACGCAGGCGTCAGCCTGGTGCAGAACCTCAAGCTGTTCTCGCACCTTGCCAACGTTGGCGACACCCGTTCGCTGATCATCCACCCGGCCTCGACAACGCATAGCCAGCTCGACGATGCGCAGAAGACCAAGGCTGGCGCTGCGCCGGATGTGGTCCGCCTGTCGATCGGCATCGAGGACAAGGACGATCTGATCGCCGACCTCGAACAGGCCCTCAGCGCCTGAGACAGCCAGGCCGCGAGATGCTCGCGGCCTGCCGTCATCGCCGAACAAGCAAAAAGGCCGCTTCGCAGCGGCCTTTTTTCTGTTTGGTTCAGATTGACGCGTCGTTACCGGAGGGCAGACACGGTATTGCGCGACCTCAGCCGGATCGCGGCTGAGCCGCAGAACCTGAGCAATCACCAGTGTCAAAACGACGATTGCGCCGGCCTGATGCAGCAACGCGATCGAGATCGGCACCTGGTACAGCAGCGTCATGACGCCAAGGAACGCCTGAAACAGCATGGCGACCGCGATCAGGATCGCGCCGTTGATGGCCCGGCCATCAACCCGCGACCTGACTGCATCGATCACGTGAACGATCGACACCGCGAGCAACAGATAGGCGATCATGCGATGCATGAACTGCACGGTTAGCGGATTGTCGAACAGGTTCCGCCACCACGGATCTTCGAAGAACAGCCGCGCCGCCGAGGGAATCAAGGCGCCGTCAATCTCCGGCCAGGTATTGAAGACCATGCCGGCGCGTAGCCCCGCGACCAGTGCGCCGAAGTAAAGCTGGAGAAACACCAGGGCCAGCAACAGATGGCTGGTGATCTTTGTCGGCAGCGCCACCATGACCTTTCCGATCGGGCGCAACTGAAGCACCGTCCAGACAATCGCGGCATAAATAATCAGCGCCAGGATGAAGTGGACCGCCAGTCGATATTGCGACACTTCCACCCGCTGGGTCAGGCCCGAGGCCACCATCCACCAGCCGACAGCGCCCTGCAGCGCACCCAGGCCGAAGATGATCCACAGGCGCTGCTTGAGCTGCGAAGACAGCCCCCCCTTCCAGATGAACCACAGGAACGGGAACAGGAATGCGACGCCGATGAACCGGCCCAGCAGGCGATGCGCCCATTCCCACCAGAAGATCGTCTTGAACTCATCAAGGCTCATGCCGAAGTTCAATTCGCGATATTGCGGGATGGTCTTGTAGGCCTCAAACGCCTCGGCCCAGGCCTGCGCCGTCAAGGGTGGCAAGGTACCCGCCACAGGCTTCCACTCGACGATCGACAGGCCGGATTCGGTAAGGCGCGTCGCTCCGCCGACGAGCACCATCACAGCGATGATGATCGCCATGAACCATAGCCACGCGCTAACTGCATTAAGCTGAGGGCGACGCTCTGACGTAAGTTCGGGCATTTTCGGGATTGGTCCAGGTAGGCGCGCCCCGTTCAAGGGAACAGCGACTTCGTTAACGTCTTGAACGAATTCTTGGTCCCCTTATAGTCCGCGCGGCAGTTTTAGCAAAGGCTGGCCCTGGCCAGATCAAGGACCCCGCACCAACCCATGACCATTCGCACCCGCAAGTTTCTTGGAATTTTCGCCCTGCTCGCCCTTGTTGTGGTGTGGTCGTTCCTATGCATGAGCATCGCTCAATTGCCGTTCCTGGCGAACTCCCGTTGGCTCCAGTTGGGATTCTATATCGTCGCCGGGCTCGGCTGGGTGTTGCCCGCCATGCCGATCGTCAGCTGGATGTCACGCCCCGACAAGATCAGCAGCTGATTTCAGCGACAGGCCGACCACCAGGATTCGGTTGTCTGAGCGGCGGGAGATTTTAGCCGCAAGTTGTTAGGTGTCGTTGACACCTGCCGTGCTAGTGTATGTCGTCACAGAAGAACGAGAGCATGGCGGACCACCACCTCACGGTTAGCGAACCCATCGATGATCTAGGCGGCCCGATTCAACTGTCGGATCGCTGCGCCCTGACCGTCGAGGCAATCGACAGCCTGGCCGAAGCCGAGCCGATCTGGCGCGAGCTCGAGATCCCGGTCAACCTCTGGACCCCCTACCAACGGTTTGCGTTTCAGGCGGCATGGTTCAACACCATCGGGCGAACGCTCGCCGCATCGCCGCTGATCATCGTTGTGCGTGACGAAGACAAGCGGCCGCTCATGTTGCTTCCGCTGATTGTTACGCAACTGCGCGGGTCCAAAATCGCCAGCTACTTCGGCGGCTCTCACGTCACCTACAACATGCCGCTGATGCAGCGGCATTTTGCCGAGCGCGCCGGCCGCGAGGACATTGAGGAAATCATCAACGGGATCCACGCGGCGGCTCCGGACATCGACATCCTCAACCTTGAACGCCAGCCCACTGAATGGGCCGGGATCGCGAACCCGATGGCAGTGTTACCCGGGCAGCCCTCCCCGACGCCCTGCCCGATGATGGTCCTGCAACCCGACAGCGATCCAACGACACGCATTTCGAATTCATACCGCCGACGGCTGCGCTCAAAGGAACGCAAGTTGCAGGCGCAGGCGGGCTATCGTTATACGGTCGCCAACGACCACAAAACGGGCGAGCGGCTGCTCACCGCATTTTTCGAAGTTAAGCGTCAGCATATGGCTGAACAGAAACTTCCCGATGTGTTCGGGAGCCCGGCCGTCGTTGACTTCATCATGGAACTTGCCAAGCGACAGGTTGCGGGGGAGCAATTCACGCTTGAAGTCCACGCGCTTGAATGCGACGCCGAGGTCATCGCGGTTTCAGCAGGCGTCGCCAACGAGCAATGCTTCTCGGTGATGTTCGGCACCTACACCAGTTCCGAGAACGCCAAGTTCAGCCCGGGCGTGATCCTGATGCGCTACCTCATTGACGGCTATGCTGAGCGCAAAGTTGCAACTATCGATTTCGGCATCGGCGATGACGAGTACAAGCGCCAGTTCTGCCGGCTCGACCATATCCTCACCGACAGCTATGTCGCGTTATCATCGCGCGGCCGTCTCGGCGTCATGACGCTGTCCGGCCTCACCCGCGCCAAACGTCTGGTCAAGAAGTCGCCCACCTTGAAAAAGATCGCCGCGCGCATCCGTTACATGATCACGCGCTGAGCCGCCGTCAGGGCAACTCAGGCCGCGGCGATTTTACCCCCGCGCGCGTTCACTATCGGGTCAACGGACCCGACAGGCTCGGTCAACACGGCCAACGCCTTGAACCCCGCAGCTAGCAGCTCGGCTTTCATTTTGTCCTTTGCGGCTTCCGTCATCGAACGCCTGCAGACCAGCACACCATAGGCATCCGTCGTGAGAATGTTCGACGGCAGATGCAGCGCGTTGCCTGCGTTGAGCACCACATGTTCATATGCGAGCGTCAGCGCGTCGAGCGCCAGCGACAGGCGCGGCGACTGCATGACGCTGGCATCGGCGATCTGCCGACCCGCACCGATCAGGTGAATACTGGAATGGGTATCCCGCACCAAAACCTGGCTGAACGAGGTCGTCCCATCGAGAAGTTCGAACAATCCCGGCGACACACGATCCGCCCTGTCAGTTCCCGGTAGCGGCAACGCCAGATCGACCAGAACAACCTTCGCATGGCGACCGAGCAGTCGCGCCACGTTCAACGCTGACGACGACACATCCGCATTCTCGCCGGTCCCAACAACCGTCACCTTGCGTGCGATGTTCCTGTTGGCGTTCAACATATCCGCAAGGTCAAGCAAATCGTCCAAGCCTTCGACGCGCTGCGTAGCCGACGACGGCGCTGGCGGCGCGACCGGCGGTACAGGTGTTTGATGCACAGGCGGCGGTGGCGCGGCTGGCGTGACAACGACCGGGCGCGGCGTCACGTCCGCAGCAACTGGCGTGGTAACGATTGGTGACGCAGCCTGCTCCGCGCTTGCGCTGCGGATAGTGCGCGCCCGGGGCGGCACATTCGCTATCATTGCCGGCGCGGTCATGCGCAACAACTCGCTGGAGACAATCACGCCAGCGCACAGCAGGAAGGTGGCCAGCGTCGCGATAACAATCACCGGCAGCTTCTTTGGATAGGCCGGGCTATTGGTGACCACCGCGCGTGAGATGACGCGCGCGTCGCTCGGGACGCTGTCGATATTCTCCCGCGTCGACGCCTCCCGATATTTCGCGAGATAGGTCTCGAGCAAATCACGTTGTGCTTTTGCCTCGCGCTCAAGTGCGCGCAACCGCACATCCTGACCGTTCTGAGATGACGCCTGCTTCTTCAACTGCTCCAGATTGTTCGTCAGGCTTTCAACGCGGCCACCGGCAATCCTTGCATCGTTCTCCAGCGAACGGGCGTATTTCGAAGCCTCATCGCGGATCTGCCGATCAACATCCTGCAGCTGGGCCCGCAGTTCCTTGATCCGTGGATGATTGTCCAACAAGGTTGACGATTGCTCAGCCAGCACTGCGCGCAACGACGCGCGCTGTTCCGACATCCGCCGGATCAATTCAGAGTTCAGAACATCAGACGCTTCCAGCGGACCGCCGCTTTGCAGCAGCTGCCGGATCAGGCGCGCCTTGCTATCAGCGTCGGATTGCAGCGCGCGCGCATTGCCAAGCTGGGTGTTTAACTCGCCAAGCTGCTGGTTCGACAGGCTCGTATTATTGGTGCCGATGAAGAGGCTGGAACCGGAGCGGAACTCCTCGACTTTGGATTCCGCTTGGTTGACCTTCTCGCGTAAGCCTTCGATCTCCCCTTCAAGCCAGTTGGTCGCGGCCTTGGCCTGGTCCTGGCGGCTGGAATGGAGCATCGCGATATAGCCGCTCGCGATTGAGTTCGCGACGCGCGCGGCAAGCTCCGGGTTCTCTGACAGGAACTCGACGACAACCACCCGCGACTTCTCAACCGCATAGGCAGTCAATCGCTCGGAATAGGCGTCAAGCACGCGCTCGTCCGGCGCCAGCGAAACCAGGTCGCGACCAAGGCCAAGCATCGCCAGAATCGACTTGAGCGGCGAAACGCCCCGCAATACGGGGTCGAACTCAGGCAGGGTGTTGAGCTTGTTCTCGGCGATCACGCGGCGCGCAAGATCGCGCGACAGCAACAATTGCACCTGGCTGGTGACCGCTTCGGAGTCGAGAGATGAACGTTCTTCGGTGCGGTCGCCACTCGGACGCAGAAAGATATTCTCGCGGCCGTCGATGAGAATGCGCGTTTCGGACTTGTAACGCGGCGTCACCGCATTGACCGCGATCACCGATAAAATCGCAACGACCACTGTCGGAACAATGACGCGCGCCCTCTTGCGCCACAGCGTGTGGCCAACGGCACGCAGATCAATATCATCTAGCTGAGACATGGCAGCATCGGCCTTCGGCGCCTTCACCGGCTTGGAGACGACGTTCGACATCGCGGCCGGTTTGTCTCCTCGTTTACGCCAGAACGCCAACCACATTGCTCACTCCTGCCGAACGCCTGACGGCAATCCGCAATAAAGTCTCCGTTTATATTGGTAAGGTTTCATCCCGGTTAATTGGGGCTGCAAATGGTTAACCATGTCCAACCGAGCAGATCCGGCATTGTCTTTGCCCTGCTCAATAGCCAAGTTGAACGTAGCAGGTGGGCAAGATCGTCGCTCATTCTTCTATTTTCAGCACACCTGGCTGTCCGAAAAGAAATCAAGGCAGCAGCCGGCGCGTGGAAATGATATCGTTAGGAATCTGGCAACCAATACGCAGGCGCGATCATCGCGGAATCTACTCATCCACAGCGTGCGCATAGCAGACCCCTCACAACCATGGGGTTCGCGCTGTTAGTCACCCGCATCGCATGATATGCGAAAACACACCGCATGAGGTTATTCACCTCGATTGCAATGACATCCGGGGAAAACCGCAAGCAGTATGCGCCTGAAGGCAACCTCATGATTGCAACCATCATTGGTTACTTCCGATAAACCGAAGATGGTTTTTTTCCGGAATACTCGGGGCATTACTCGAATACTTTTACATCATGTTCAGCCGGGTCCGTTATTCCGTCCTCCAGTCTGGCGTGGATAGCGCCGATGGAGTCAGTTGTTGGTTAGACAAATGAAAAAAATCGATCGACCGCTTCGCATTCTGCACGTCGTACGCGCGCCCGTTGGCGGGATCATCAGGCATGTGCTCGATCTCGCCATCGGCCAGGTCAAGCTTGGCCATCAGGTCGGAATCATCGCTGACAGCCTGACCGGCGGCGAACGGGCAGACACCCGTTTCGCAGAGCTTGAGCCGCTGTTGGAACTGGGCATCCACCGTTTGCCGATTCACCGGGCGCCGCAAATGGCTGACCTGATCACATGGCGTCATATCCGCAGCTTAACCCGCCGGCTTGCCCCGGACGTTCTTCATGGCCACGGTGCGAAGGCTGGAGCGTTTGTACGGCTGCATCCCAAGGCGCTGGGCGGATTGCGAATCTACACGCCGCATGGCGGATCCCTTCATTTTCCGCGCACCAGCTCGCAAGGAAGGCTCTACGCGAGCATCGAGCGCTTCATGATGAACCGCACGGAGCTGTTCCTGTTTGAAAGCGGCTTCGCGCAGCAAATCTATGAGCAGGCCATCGGCCGCCCCAAGGGCCTGGTCAACCTGGTCTTCAATGGCGTCACCGCAGCAGAGTTCGATCCGATCATTTCCGACATTGATGCGACTGACCTCGTTTACGTCGGTGAGTTTCGACACATCAAGGGCGCCGATCTGCTGGTTGACGCCTTCGCCAAACTACGGCAACGCGGACACAGGTTGACCCTGACGCTCGCCGGCGACGGCGAAGAAATGCAGGACATCGAGGCACAGGTCGCACGCCTGGGACTGCAGGACAGCATCCGCTTTGTCGGTCATGTGCCGGCGCGCACAGGCTTTGCCAAGGGACGCTTGCTGGTCGTACCATCCCGAGGCGATTCCATGCCCTACGTGGTGATCGAGGCGGGCGCGGCGGGGCAGCCAATGATCGCCGCGAACACCGGCGGCATACCGGAAATCTTTGGCGAGTTTCGTGACGCGCTGTTCACCGCGAACGATGTTGACGCGATGGCCGACGCAATCGCCGCCGCCGTCGCCGATCACTATCTCGTCAAACGCCGCGCACAAGATCTGCGCGCGCGCATTCAAGAGCGATTCTCTCAGAAGGCGATGGTCGATGGGGTGATGGCCGGCTACCGTGACGCCTACGCGCGACAGGGTGTATCGATTACGTCCTCGTGGCAGGACGAGGCGCCCGCGGAGCAACCAGTGAGCCGCCAAGCGATCATGGCGCACTGAGCCCTGTTATCGAGGTGAGAAAGTGACGTGGAACCAATAAACGCACGCTCCATGATCGATGCATCCGCATCGGGCGCCAGCGCTCGGCCGCAAGAACGACGACGACGCCTATCGCCTGCTGCGCTCGCTATTGTCGATCAGAAGGTTCGCTCGGCGATCTCGCCCGTGGTGTTCGTCGGCGTCGTGCGGTTGCTGGACTTTCTGCTGCTGGCGACGATCGGTGTAATGCTCTATCTCAGCTATGCCGCGCAGATCGACGGCTTCAGCTGGCAATACGTCGCGGCTATCTGCGCCATAAGCGGCAGCGCGGTCGTCTGCTTCCAATCGGCGGACCTCTACCAGGTGCAAGCCCTGCGCGACCGCGTGCGGCAATCCACGCGCATGATGTCGGCCTGGGCGCTTGTATTTCTCGTTTTCATCAGCCTGTCGTTCTTCGCCAAGCTCGGCAGCGAAGTATCGCGCCTTTGGCTGGCGATGTATTTCATAGGCGGACTGGCCGGACTGGTCGTGTCACGGCTTTGCCTGCGGGCATTGATCAAACGCTGGACCCATCAGGGGCGACTTGACCGCCGCACCATCGTGGTCGGCGCGGATCGCAATGGCGAGAACCTCATCTATGAGTTGAAGAAACAGGAAGACTCCGACCTGCAGATCCTCGGCGTGTTCGATGACCGCACCGACGATCGCTCGATGAGCACCTGTGCCGGCAGTCCCAACCTCGGCAAGATCGACGACGTCGTCGAGTTTGCTCGGCGCACCCGCGTGGATCTTGTGCTGTTCGCCCTGCCCATCACGGCGGAAGGCCGCATCCTCGAGATGCTGAAGAAGCTCTGGGTTCTGCCGGTCGACATTCGCCTGTCGGCTCATACCAACAAGCTGCGTTTCCGACCGCGCTCATACTCCTATCTCGGCAAGGTCCCGACGCTCGACGTGTTCGAAGCGCCGATCACGGACTGGGACCTCGTGCTCAAGTGGCTGTTCGACCGCGTTTGCGGCGCGCTCATTCTGCTGCTCGCTTCGCCGGTGATGGCGCTCGTCGCCCTCGCCGTGAAACTCGACAGCCCCGGCCCGGTGCTGTTTCGCCAGAAGCGGTTCGGCTTCAACAATGAGCGCATCGACGTTTTCAAATTCCGCTCGCTGTACCACGATCAGGCTGACCCCCTCGCCGCCAGGGTCGTGACGAAGAACGACAGTCGCGTGACGCGGGTCGGTCGGTTCATTCGCAAAACCAGCCTCGATGAGCTACCCCAGCTGTTCAACGTCGTGTTTCTCGGCAACCTGTCGCTGGTCGGACCTCGCCCCCACGCCGTCCAGGGCAAGCTGAAGACCCAGCTGTTCGATGAGGCTGTCGACGGCTATTTCGCCCGCCATCGTGTCAAGCCGGGTATCACCGGCTGGGCGCAGATCAACGGCTGGCGCGGTGAGGTCGACAGTTCGGAGAAGATCCAGAAGCGGGTCGAGTTCGATCTCTATTACATCGAAAACTGGTCGGTGCTGTTCGATCTCTACATTTTGCTGAAAACACCGATCGCCCTGATGACGCACAACAAGAACGCATACTAACGGTAAATTTCTGATCGCCGACTAGTCTGCTTGTTGCGGTCCCTTGTGCCGCCGAGGATCAAACCCGTGACTGATTACGCCACCGCAAACGGTCGTCTGCACAGCGGCGTGATCAAGCCGAATGTCGCACGGCTGCAGCGGCTCGCGCTCTGGCTGATCGGCTTCAGCGGCGGCTTCGTCATGATCGAACCCAGCCCCTACGAGATTGCCGTGATCGGCGGTCTCGTGCTGTTCTTCGTCACCGGGATGCGGATGCGCGCCGCCACGATCCCGCTGATGGCGATCCTGTTTGTCCTGAACCTCGGCTATACGATTTGCGCAGCTACGTTGCTGAACGAGAAGCCGATCCTGATGTGGGTCATGACGTCCTGGTACATGGGCGTGTCGACGATCTTCTTCGCGGTCATCCTCAGCGACAACACCGCAGTCCGGATCGACGCGCTTAAACGCGGCCTGGTGATCGGCGCAGTAGCGACCTCGATCCTCGGGATTGCGGGTTACTTCGGCCTGCCCGGCGCAGCGTTTGATCTGTTCACCCTGTATGGCCGGGCCGCCGGTGCGTTCAAGGACCCGAACGTCTATGGCGCTTACCTGGTGCTGCCCGCCGTATTTGTGTTGCAGAACATTGTCACTGTCGGCAGCGGAAAGCTGATCCGCAATATCCTGGCGCTCGGCGTCATCTCGCTGGCGATCTTTCTCGCCTTCTCGCGCGGCGCCTGGGGATTGCTGGTCTTCTCGTCAGCCTTCATGCTGATGTTGATGCTGCTGACCGCGCCCACGGCAAAGCAGCGCAGGCGAATCATTGGCCTGACAGCGCTCGCCGTCGTCTTGAGCATTGTGCTGATCGCTTTGATTCTGTCGCTCGACTCCGTCAACAGCATGTTTGCTGAGCGTGCGACCCTGAAGCAGGGCTACGACAGCGGCAGGTTCGGCCGGTTTGGCCGCCATCTTCTCGGCGCACAGATGGCGCTGGATCGGCCGCTTGGCATCGGGCCGCTGCAGTTCAACAAGTTTTTCCCCGAAGACGTGCATAACTCCTATCTCAACGCCTTCATGTCAGGCGGCTGGATCTCGGGCATCTGCTTTCCGGCTCTGGTCTTTGTCACAATCATCCAGGGCTTCCGCATCCTGATGACGCCAACCCCGTGGCGTCCCGCGTACCTCGCGGTTTACGCGGTGTTCCTTGGCACAATCGGCGAGGCCTTCATCATTGACGTCGATCATTGGCGCCACTTCTGGCTGATGCTCGGGGCCGTGTGGGGCATGATCATCGCGACCCACCATTACGTTCAAACGATCCCGGCGGCGCACCCGGATCGTTAACCTTTTGTTAACCAGGCTAGCTCATACTTGAATCAAGTGAGCGCTGGCCGGATGTACGTCAGCGTTGGATGGCTCGGAGTGACTTCGCTTCGGGCCATTTTCACGTCCGGATGACAGAGACCTTATTGCCGCCCTTGAGCTGTCGCCTCGCCCGACCATACTGCCCGGGGCCTGCGTAACCCGAATGGGGCGCCGCCCCTCTGCCCACAATGATCTGACAGTTTGGCGACGAATTCGTCGACGTGCGACTTGCACCCGAGGCTGATCGAAGCTACACGATGGCCTATCGGAGCGTGGCGCAGCCCGGTTAGCGCACTAGTCTGGGAGACTAGGGGTCGGAGGTTCAAATCCTCTCGCTCCGACCATTTAAGAGCCTGACAAGGCTGGGAAATTACCGGTTCCCGAACTGTCCCATGTGAATTTTTCCAATCGAACTCGCGGCGCATCACTTGCGCGGCAACTTCGTTTGCGGCCATTGCATGCACTCGAATATTCACACCGCCGGGTATCAAGCGCGGGCGTCCTCTCGACTGCGGACCTCACGCCCCGCTGGCGGCAACCTCGAGGATTTTCCGGCACGCCAGCAGTTCATTCAGGGCAGTGCGCAGGGTTTCCTCACGCAATTCGCTCAGAGCCTCAATGTCAGCCTTGCTCTTCTGCAGTGCAACGCGCTCAGCCGCCAACTGCTCTTGCTGGCTCTTCAGTTGGCCAGCCTGAACGTCGAGTTGCTGCTGCATTTCCGCCCGCTCCTGCTGCATCAGCTCGCGATCCAGCTTGAGCTCATCAGCCTGACGCTGCAGCGTCTCGTCGCGGAGAGGCACTCGCTCAGGTTCCCGCACCGGCGGCGTGGCGTCAGTTGACCGCTCGACGCGCGGTCCCTCCGGACGTGCAACGAAATTGGCGCGGCGCGGGCCGATCAACACCGGAGACGCGTCGGGAAAATCGTTATCGTCCTCATCGGAGTCATTATTGTCGTCGTCATCATCTGAACGGCCGGCATCGCCGCGCTCATCGGCGTCCCCGCCGGGATCGTCCTCATCCTCGTCGCCAAGAACTCGATGACAGCGCCGAAAGCTCGGCGTCAAACACATCCGGATCTGTCAGTGGAGGCGCTGCGCGCGCGGGCGACTTAGCCGCCATCAGGAGGTCGCTGTCGCCGTCGGCCAGCGCCTGGACGGCCTTGATGCCCTGTTCTTTCAGGATGCGCTGCACGCCACGGATCGTATAGCCCTCGCCGTACAGCAGACGGCGAATTCCGCGCAGCAGAGCGACATCATCGGGGCGATAGTAACGCCGACCGCCGCTCCGTTTCATGGGCTTGATCTGGGAGAACCGCGTTTCCCAGAACCGCAGAACGTGCTGCGGAACGTCTAGATCGTCAGCGACTTCGCTGATCGTTCGGAAAGCATCCGGCGCTTTGTCCAAATACTCTTTCCCTTGAGGCTAGAGGCCAGACTTATTCGTCGCCCTTACCATTTGCGACAGCGGTCACGCTCTCTCCATTGATCCGCTGCTTCAGAATAGCCGATGGCTTGAAAACCATCACGCGACGCGGCGAAATCGGAACCTCGGTTCCAGTTTTCGGATTACGTCCGATGCGCTGCCCCTTCTGACGCACCATGAATGATCCGAAAGACGACAGCTTCACCGTTTCGCCCTTCTCGAGGCAATCGGTGATCTCTTTTAGAACCAGTTCCACAAAGGCAGACGACTCCGTGCGCGACAGGCCCACCTTTTGGTAGACCGCCTCGCACAAATCGACCCGCGTAACTGTTTTGCCTGTACCTGTCATCGCCAGCCCCAACTCACGGCGAACAAAATTCAGCACGGAAATTAGGAGGTTAACGGCCAATGGTCAACCACCCAGACAAGCTGCCGTGGCGTCAGTCGGACGAAAACCGGATTCCGCGCGGAATCGCCTACCAGCGAATCAGCGCTGATCCCCAAGTGAACCCGCCGCCCATGGCTTCGAGCAGCACAACATCACCCTTCTTGATACGGCCATCTGCAACAGCCGTCGCCAGCGCGAGCGGAATCGATGCTGCCGACGTATTGCCGTGGCGGTTCACCGTCAGAACAACCTTTTCAGGCGCGATGTGCAGCTTGTGAGCTGAAGCGTCGATGATGCGCTTGTTGGCCTGATGAGGCACGAACCAGTCGATCGAATCGGCATTCATGCCGGTCGCCTGGAAGGCGTCGACGATCACGTCCGTGATCATCCCGACCGCATGTTTGAAGACTTCCCGTCCCTGCATCCGCAGCAAACCAACGGTCTGCGTGGTCGACGGTCCGCCATCAACGAACAGCTTGGCCTTGTGACGGCCATCGCTGCGCAGATGCGTCGTCAGAATGCCGCGATCCGTCGCCTCGCCCGGCTGCTCCTGCGCTTCCAGAATGACCGCGCCCGCGCCGTCACCGAACAGAACGCAGGTGCCGCGATCCGTCCAGTCGAGGATCCGCGAGAAGGTCTCGGCGCCAATTACCAGTGCGCGCTTGAAGGCGCCCGTGCGCAGATAATTGTCCGCCGTCGCCAGCGCGAAAATGAAGCCCGAGCACACCGCCTGCAAGTCAAACGCTGCGCCATGGGTAATCCCCAAGGCGCTCTGAACCGTGACTGCCGAGGCAGGGAACGTATTGTCCGGCGTTGCCGTTGCGAGAATGATCAGGTCAATCTGCTGCGCATCGATGCCAGCGTTTGCCAGCGCCGCCTTGGCGGCATGAAGCGCGAGATCTGAAGTGAACTCGCCTTCCGCAGCGATGTGGCGCTGCTGAATGCCAGTACGCTGAACGATCCATTCGTCCGACGTATCAACCATTGCGGCGAGTTCGGCATTGGTGAGAATTCGTTCCGGCAGGTAGGCCCCACAGCCGAGAACGACCGAGCGTAGTGCAGTCACTAGACAGCCTCCTGCGCGGTCGCCGTCGATCCCAGGACGCTGCCGTCGCGATTAAGCGTTTGATTGATCTTCGTCAGGAGATCGTAATGGACCATCTCATAGCCAACATCGACGGCGTAAGCAAAGCCTTCGGCATCGGTCCCACCATGACTCTTTACAACGATGCCGTTCAGCCCGAGGAAAACCCCGCCGTTGGATTTATTGGGATCGAGCTTGTCCTTGAGCGCCTTGAAAGCCGCTTTCGCGAACAGATAGCCGATCTTGGATCGCCAGGTCCGCGCCATCGCAGATTTCAGGAATTCGCCGATCTGGCGGGCAGTGCCCTCAGCGGTTTTGAGCGCAATGTTGCCAGTAAAGCCTTCCGTAACGATCACATCGGCATCACCGCGGCCGATGCCGTTACCTTCGACAAAGCCGATGAAATTGAGATGCGGATAGTCAGCAGAGCGCAACAGTTCCGCTGCCTCGCGGATTTCCTCGCCGCCCTTGACCTCTTCGACACCGATATTCAGCAGCCCGACTGTCGGGCGGTCGATATCAAACAGCACGCGTGCCATGGCGCTGCCCATCATCGCCAAATTCTTGAGGTGCTCGGCGTCACCACCGATTGTGGCGCCAAGGTCCAGCACTACCGAATCGCCGCGCATCGTCGGCCACACGGCAGCAATCGCCGGACGGTCGATCCCAGGCAGAGTCCGCAACACGAAACGCGACATGGCCATCAGCGCGCCGGTATTGCCGGCAGAAACCACAACGTCAGCCTCGCCCTGTTTGACAGCATCAATCGCCATCCACATCGACGAGGTCTTGCGCCCACGGCGCAGCGCCTGACTCGGCTTTTCTTCCATGGAAATGGACGTTTCGGCATGGACCACGCGCGACACGGCCTTCAGCTGCGGGTAAGCCGCCAGCTCCTTTTCGATGATGGCGCTGTTACCAAACAGCAGAAATTCAATGTCAGGATGGCGGGTCAACGCTGCAGCAGCGCCTGGAACCACAACCGCTGCGCCTGTATCGCCACCCATGGCGTCGAGCGCGATGCGAACCTTCTTCGGCATAGACGTTCCGGAAACCTGTCTTTTGCAGCCCGATCTATGGCTGCGGATAAGCTCATCGGTCATACAATGAGCGGCGAAACAGAGTACGACCCTGAGTGGCGCGACAATAGCGCGTTCAAGATCAGACACAATATCTTGAGCAGGGTTCTGCCCTGGGAAGTTTTAGGCCCAAAACCGCCCGTTACAGGGCAATCAGAACCAACAACAACCTCCCGTAGGCAGACACCTCGCGCCGACAACAGGTGATGCGGTTACTCCGGCTCTTTCAGTTGCTGCAACGCTGCGAACGGATTATTTTCCCCGACACTCTTTTCTACCACGGGCTGGTAAACCGCCCCTTCCTTGCGCGGATAGGGGTCGAGGGCCAGGAACATGGTGTCGACGATCAGGTGACCGATATCGATGAAGCCGTTCTGGATCGGCTCGGGCGGATCCTCGGTTTCATCCTCACCCTCTTCCGCATTGTCGTCGATCAGCGCCGCCATCTCCTTGATCTGCGAGGCAGGGGCGTAAAGTTGTTCGATCGGCTCATCAATGACGCTGACGACCGGCTCAAGCGTCACGACGCAGGCCTGTTCGACCACCGCCTTGAGACGGCCGCTCACCTTGATGTTGCGTCCGCCGACCGGAACCATGGTGACATCGGCCTTCAGGTCAGTCACCGCAAGGATACGACCGAGCTCGGCAATCCCTGCCCGTTGCTCGGCATTGGCTTCCAGAACACGGTTTTCGCCGCTCTCCGGAACCTTGAGAACCTGAACCAGGATGCTCCAGGGGTATTTGTCTTTCATCATCTCAATCCATTATCGGCTAAACAGCGTCAGGCGCTTTGAACGCATCAAACGTCCACCCGCTTTCCAGCGCGGCGGCGTCGACATCGATCAATTGCTCGAGGGCCGTGGCGGCATAGACCACCATCCGCCGCGCCTGATCAATATCAGCCTCGTTGTAGATATTCTTGTTGATCGAATTTGCCAGCGCTTCCGGACCCTCGGCCAGGGCCGCGTCGTAAGCCGCAACCCGGCCGTAGAAGGCGCGACCGAACTTCTGCATGCGTTTGGGCACCGCCATGTCGCCAATGCCCATTTCGCGCAGATTGTGGTCCATATCGCTGCAAAAATGATCGAACAGAGCTTGCGCAAGTGCTTCGTCGCGCGCTGTGGGTTCGGACCCCTTGAGCGCCCGGATCACCATCCACAGGTGCAATAAAACCATGTCGAACCGGCCGTCGACCGTATCTGGAACCTTCAAATCGCTGTAAAACAGTGGCTCTCGCGCCTGCGTCACGATCATGCCATAGATGGCTTCGATGGTGCCGCGCTGCGGTGCAGATTTGTTTCCAAAGAGGTTGAACGGCCAGATCATCAGGATGTCCCTCGCGCGCGCCAAAACGGATCGCGCTTGTTGCAATCAGAAGCTCTGCCCGGTACGTCAACGCCTCGCATGTTGCAAGTGGATGGGGCCAATTCAGGTATGACTATTTCGAGCCAAACAGGAACGCGTGTTCAAAAGCGTCCCGGAATTCGGGCCCGCTGGCGCTCCGCTGCAGCCGCCCTGGCCGTTTGCACCGCGACCCTTGCGCTTGGTGGCTGCTTCGCCGAAACCTATCAAAAGGGTTACATCCTTCCACAGGGAGCATTGGAACAGATTCCGATCGGCTCCAGCCAGGACCAGGTCCTGATCGTGATGGGAACGCCCTCAACGGTCGCCACGCTGAGTGGCGAGGTATTCTACTACATCTCGCAGCGGGCCGAGCGCCCTGTCGCGTTTATGCACCAGCGGGTGACCGACCAGCGTGTTATCGCCGTCTACTTCGACAAGAATCGCCGCGTGGTGCGATTGGCGAACTACGGCCTGCAGGACGGCAAGATCTTCGATTACATCAGCCGCACGACTCCGACCTCCGGTCAGGAGATGAGCTACCTAACGCCGCTGTTCAAGCTGATCGCCTTCCACTGATATCAGGCAGATCACAGCCAATTCAGAACGACGAGTTCTCCGCCGACAAAGCCCCGCAGCCCCCTGCGGGGCTTTGTCGCGTTGGGTGACGCTTGGCGCGGCACGCCAGCGAGCTACTTGTCGTCTGCCTGCCGCCTCGTCTACGCTGGAGCTTCAAGAGCGCACACATAGCGCTCGGAGAACAGACCGGGGGAAACGCTCATGACGATCTCGCGCCGTACCTTACTCTCCACCGCAACTGGACTGGCCACTGCGGTCGCCATGCCGGGCCTCGCTCGTGCCTCAGGCGAGTGGCGCCCCAAGGAAACCGTCCGCATCATTGTCCCTGCAGCTGCCGGCGGCAGCACCGACGTGATGGGACGCCTGCTTGCGCAGCACTTGCAGGTCGCATGGGGACAAAATGCCGTCGTTGAAAACCGTTCAGGCGGCGGCGGCACGATCGGCACGGCCGAGGCCGCCCGGCAGCGCCCCGACGGCCACACCATCCTGGTCGGCAATCCGGGCCCTAACGCCATCGCGTACAGCATCTTCCGCAACCTGTCCTACAAGCCCGAACAACTGGTCCCGGTCAGCAATATGATCCGGATTCCGAACATCATCTGTGCGCATCCCAGCGTGGCGATCAAATCGGTCCCCGAGCTGATCGCCTACATCAAGGCCAACCCGGACAAGCTCACGTATGGCTCTTCGGGCGTCGGCCAGAGCCCTCACCTGACGGCCGCCTGGTTTCTGCAACTGACCGGGCTAAAGATGGTTCACGTGCCGTTCCGTGGCGCAGGACCAGCGCTGCAGGCCGCCCTCGCCGGCGATATACAAATCCTGTTTGACAATCTGTTCCCATCCCTGCCGCAGGTGCAAGCCGGCAAGCTCACGGGTCTCGCCGTCACAACCACTGACCGCACGCCGCTCGCATCCAATATCCCTGCCGCGCGTGAAGGCGTGCGCGAACTCGACAAGTTCGACGTCGCGTCCTGGTTTGGCGTTTTTTATCCGGCTGGTGTCCCTCAAGAGGCCGTCGAAGCGCTCAACAAACAGATCAAGCTCGTACTTGAATCCGAGACGGTGAAGAAGAACATCGCCGCCATGGGCGCAGTGCCGGACTATGGCACGCCGGATCAGTTTAAATCCTTCGTCACCAACGAGATCACCAAGTTCAAGAGCATCATCGACAAGGAAGGTCTGCAGATGGAGGTGAAGTAAGCTACACCATCGCCCGTCGTCGAGGCAGGCCGCAATGGCCTGCCTCGGGTCCTCTGATGACAACGAGAGCCGCAAGATCGCGCCGCTCTGCGGTACTAAAGCTGCAACTCAGCGCTTGCCTGACGTGCCGAGACAGCCGGTCACGCCCCCTTGTTGATCTTTTTGATCTTGGCGTCAGTTGTCTCGATTGAGCTTGCGAGTTCCAGAATAGCCTTCGATAGAAGCTCAATCGCTTCGTCCTGATCCTGCGACTTCGACGCACGCAGCGCATAGTTTTTAGCTGACGACAGTGACATGGGTTGACCTTCTTCGACAGATACGATGCACCGGCGATAGCGGAAGACAACGATCCGGGCAAGCCGCGCCCAAGGCCCTTGCAGGCGGTGAAAGAAAATTCCTCCGCTCGCACCGCGGGTGCTGTCGTTCGACCGGCTGATACGATCAACAACAGCCGGCGTGTCCGCGCACCCGATACTCTACCCTCGTCAGGCCGCCGCTTTCGGCTTGGCGAAGACATCGATAACATTACCGGTTTCGATAAAGGACTTCAGGCTGGACAGCACGACGGGCCAGCCCTGACTGATATCACCTGCCATCTTGCTGCCGACTTCGAGCTCGTCGTGGGTGACTGTCAAACGGACCATGTTCTCGTATTCGACCACGTCGAACGTCACCCGGCTATGGTTCGCCGGATCAGCTGCCTTCGAAGCGCTGGCCCATGACATTACGAGACGCGTTGGCGGCGAGACTTCAAGGACCTTGCCAACGAGTTGAACGGTGCGATTGTCATCGTCTCGGACGTGCTCCCATGTCGATCCGGGCTTCCAGTCGGAGATGTTCTCATGCCCCCAATAGCGCCGCGCGATCTCAGGTCGCGTGATCGCCTCAAATACTTTTTCCGGAGTTGAGAGAATATAGGTCACGTAAACAAAGCTGGTCGTGTCTCTGGTCATCGCTACTCTCCTTCCAGTTCTCTTTTCAGATCGTGCAGCAGACTAAGTCGCCGATGTTCGAATTTACGCACCCACCGCTCATAGACCTCGTGCAGCGGGACGGGATTGATGAAGTGCAACTTCTCTCGGCCGCGCCGCACTGTGCTCACCAGATTGCCCGCCTCCAGCAATTCAAGGTGCTGTGTGACGGACTGCCGAGTCATACTCAGGTTTTCGCAAAGTTGACTGAGGGTTTGCCCGTTCCTCTCACAGAGAAGGTCAAGCAACTTCCGGCGCGTTGGATCACCCAACGCCTTGAAAACCTTGTCAACGTCCATTGATCTCACTCATCTGCAATCAGCATATGCAGGCAAATGACTGCATGTCAAGGTCAAGTTCACCGATCTTCATGACCATGTGATCGGGCGTCTGCGGAGACGTCGCCATCGAATGCCGCAATGAAAAACCCCGCGGCTCGCACCGCGGGGTTTGTTACTTGATCCACCGATGAGGTCAGTGCGCCAGCACAGCCAACAGCAGCAAGGCAACGATGTTGGTGATCTTGATCATCGGGTTCACGGCAGGACCCGCCGTGTCCTTGTAGGGATCGCCGACCGTGTCGCCGGTGACAGCCGCCTTGTGAGCGTCCGAACCCTTACCGCCGTAATGGCCATCCTCGATGTACTTCTTGGCGTTGTCCCACGCGCCGCCGCCGGAGGTCATCGAGATCGCAACGAACAGGCCGGTGACGATCACGCCAAGCAACATGGCGCCAACCGCCGAGAATGCTGCTGACTTGCCGATGGCTCCGCCGCCAGCGATCACGTAGATGAGGAAGTACACCACGATCGGCGACAACACCGGCAGCAAGGACGGGATGATCATTTCCTTGATCGCCGCCTTGGTCAGAAGGTCCACAGCCTTGCCATAGTCCGGCTTGTCAGTGCCCTTCATGATGCCCGGCTTTTCGCGGAACTGACGCCGCACTTCTTCAACAATCGCACTCGCCGCACGCCCCACTGCGGTCATGCCCATCGCGCCGAACAGATATGGCAGCAGGCCGCCGAACAGCAGACCGACCACCACATAGGGGTTGTTGAGCGAGAAGTCCGGCATCACGCCCTGGAAGTACGGATACTTCGCAGCATTGGCGATGAAGAACTTGAGATCTTCGTTGTAGGCCGCGAACAGCACCAATGCGCCAAGCCCTGCTGAACCAATGGCGTAGCCCTTGGTCACGGCCTTGGTGGTGTTGCCGACCGCATCGAGCGCGTCGGTGGCCTTGCGGACCTCCTTCGGCAACCCGGCCATTTCGGCAATGCCGCCGGCGTTGTCAGTGACAGGCCCGAAGGCGTCGAGCGCAACGATCATGCCCGCCAGTGCCAGCATGGTGGTGGTCGCAATCGCAATGCCGAACAGGCCGGCAAGGCTGTGAGTCACCAGAATGCCTGCGATGATGACGAGGGCCGGACCAGCAGTCGACTCCATCGAGATCGCCAGGCCCTGGATCACGTTGGTGCCATGACCGGTGACCGACGATGCGGCGATCGACTTCACCGGGCGGAAGTCCGTACCGGTGTAGTATTCGGTGATCCAGATGATGAGCCCGGTGACAACTAGCCCGGCGATGCCGCAGGCGAACAGCGACATGCCGGTGTAGGACACGCCTGCCAGCGGGCCGAAGCCAACGAGCATGTTGATCACGAGGCCGAGTGCAATGACCGACAGCAGGCCGGTCGCAATCAGCCCCTTGTACAGCGCTCCCATGATCGACTGGCTCGCGCCAAGCTTCACGAAGAACGTGCCGATGATCGAGGTGATGATACAGGCGCCACCGATAGCCAATGGCAAAGTCATCATCTGCAGGAGGAGTGGCGAAGCCGCGAAGAAGATCGCCGCCAGCACCATGGTCGCGACCGCCGTGACCGCATAGGTCTCAAACAGGTCGGCGGCCATACCGGCGCAGTCGCCCACGTTATCGCCGACGTTGTCAGCGATGGTTGCCGGGTTGCGCGGGTCATCCTCGGGAATGCCAGCCTCAACCTTGCCAACGAGATCACCGCCGACGTCGGCGCCCTTGGTGAAGATGCCGCCGCCGAGACGAGCGAAGATCGAGATCAGCGACGCGCCGAAGCCGAGCGCGACCAGCGCATCGACGACAATGCGGCTATTGGCCGGATGACCAAGGATGCCAACAAGATAGATGAAGTAGAGGGTGACGCCGAGCAGCGCCAGTCCGGCCACCAGCATGCCGGTGATCGCGCCCGCCTTGAAGGCGAGTTCGAGCCCCCCAGCCAGCGACACCGTCGCCGCCTGCGCCGTGCGCACGTTGGCGCGAACCGACACGTTCATGCCGATGAAACCGGCCGCGCCGGACAGCACTGCGCCGATCAGAAAACCGACTGCAACGAGCAGACCAAGGAAGTAAGCAAGTAGCGCAAAGATCACAACGCCGACGATGCCAATCGTCAGGTACTGCCGCCGGAGATACGCCTGAGCGCCCTCCCGCACTGCAGCTGCAATCTCCTGCATTCGCGGATTGCCCGCATCAGCCTTTAATACCGAACTTGTCGCCCAGATCGCATAGACGATCGAAAGCGCTCCGCAGAACACAATCACCCACAATGCTGTCATGGAAAGCCTCAGTCCTTTTCCTGCCCCTGCGTCCGTTGATGAACGCATTGTCGGAGGCCTGCGCTTGGGCGGCCCCTCGTAATCCGGAGCATGGCAAAATCACCTCGGTGGTGCAACGCCACCGAGGAACTAAACAAACCTATTTATACTAAATGTTGTAGTTTCGCTGCGCTGCGGTCCGGGGACCGCCTGCTAACTAAAAATGGCTGTAGGACAAACGCGATAGCGGGACTGCATCACCCTGACTATCAAGAAAGACAGGCTTTCCGGCCCCGGCTGTTACTTCACCTATCATACTGACACGAAGACCCAGCCGAGCCGACGCCTGCTCGAAGTGAGCTGCATGTACAGGTGAAACAGTGCAAAGCACCTCATAATCGTCGCCGCCGGTCAGCAGCGACTCAAGGCTCGCCCCCCCGCGCTCGATGCATAACCGAGCAGTACCTGAGACCGGGACGCGGGCCAGTGTAACAACTGCACTTACCCCTGACGCGCCGCACAATTTGCTGAGATCGCCTGCGAGGCCGTCGGATACGTCCATCGATGCAGTGGCATAGTCGACCACCGTAGCCGCGAGCTGGTTTCGCGGTTGCGGTACGCGGTAGCGCTGGACGAGCTCCTTGAATTCGGACTCAGTGAGTGCCGCCTGTTTGGCGAACTCGGGCCTGGTCAAGAGACGCAACCCCAAAGCTGCGTCGCCGATCGTACCTGTGACATAAACGAGATCGCCTGCGGCTGCCCCGGCTCGGCGCACAATCTTGCCCTTCGGCACGCGGCCGAACGCAGTCACCGAAACCATCAAGGGACCCGGGGTCGACACAGTATCGCCGCCCAAAAGAGCGCAGCCAAATGTCGCGATGTCCTCACCGAGGCCCGCTGCAAAACCAGCGAGCCAGGCTTCGTCGATGGTCGGCAAGGCCAGCGTCAGCACAAAACCGGTCGGCGTTGCGCCTTTCGCGGCGAGGTCGGACAGGTTCACCCGCAGGGCCTTGCGGGCGATCGTGTCGGGTGGATCATCCGGCAGGAAATGGACGCCGGCGACAATCGCATCGGTATTGACGACGACGTCGTCACCATCGGCGTTGAACGTCGCGGCGTCATCGATCAGACCGAAGGCGCCGGGATCGGTCGCCAGCGGTTTGAAATAGCGACTGATCAGCGAATCTTCGCCAAGCGCCTCACTGGCAGCAGCACCGGATGCTTCTGCGCCCGGCCCTGCCATGGCTAGCGACCCACCTGATTGAATTCTTCGGTTCGGAACTGCCGGGCCAGTTGATCCAGCACAGCATTGACCATGCCCGTTTCATCCGGCTCGACGAAGGCGTGCGCCACATCGACATATTCAGAAACAACCACGCGCGCCGGGATATCGAGCCGATGCTCCAGCTCATAGGAGCCTGCACGCAGCACCGCACGCACGATGGCGTCGATGCGTTGCAGCGGCCAGCCGCGCTGCAGCACGTCGTCGATCAAGGGGTCAATCCGCACCTGATCACGAACCACGCCGGACACGATGTCCTGGAAGAAAGCGCGTTCAGCCGGCAGATATTCCTCACCCTCAATCTCCTTGCCGAGCCAATGGGCATCAAATTCAGCGAAGGTGTCGTTGATGCCGGAGCTGGCAATATCCATCTGGTACAGCGCCTGAACGGCAGCCAGGCGCGCTGCGCCGCGCCGGTTCGCCTTGCGCTCGCCAGTCTTCTTCGGGAGGGTCTTTTTCATCTCAGCCATTTTGTCGTCTTAGCCTTGGGCCAAACGCCGCTTGATCCGCAGCGTCGCCAACGCCGCGCGCGCCGCATCGCCGCCCTTGTTCAATTCGCTTTTACGTGCGCGAGCCCAGGCCTGCGCGTCCGTATCAACAGTGATAATGCCATTGCCGAGCGGAAACCGCATGGCAACCGACAGGTCCATTAGCGCCCGCGACGATTCCACCGCGACGATCTCGAAGTGGAAGGTGTCGCCGCGCACGACGCAGCCAAGTGCGATCGCCGCATCATAGGGCTTGCCTGCCTTTGCCGCCGCTTCGACAGCGATTGCGATGGTCGCCGGGATTTCCAACGCGCCCGGCACCGTCAACACATCATAAGCGACGCCAGCCTTCGTCAGTTCTTCAACCGCGCCTTCCAGCAGCGCGTCCTGAATATCGTCGTAGAATCGCGCTTCGACGATCAGGGCGCGTGCGCCCGTGATGTCGGTAGAATCCTGCAAAAGAGCGCGCCGTGCGTCAGCCATCGTCAATCCCACCAAAAATTCTTGAATTGCGCTGGGGTTTTAGGCCCGACGCGGTCCGATGCCAAGCGTTACAGCGCGTTGCGCGCTATTTCATTTCAGACAGCCGTGCAGCGTAGCGCGCCATCAGGTCGACCTCGAGGTTGATCTCGCGGCCAAGCTCCCAGGTTCCCAGGATCGTCACGCTTAAAGTGTGCGGGATGATCAGGACTGAAAATACCACATCATCAACGGTATTGACTGTCAGCGAGCAGCCATCAAGCGTCACTGAGCCCTTGGCTGCAATGAAGCGGGCCAATTCGCGCGTGGTCTTGATGGTGAACCGCGCCATATCGGGCAGGCTGTCGTGCCCGATGATCGTGGCGACACCATCGACGTGCCCGGCAACAATATGGCCGCCGAGCTCGTCGCCAATCTTCAGCGCCCGCTCGAGGTTCAGCCGGGTCCCCACGGCCCAGTTCCGCGCGGTCGTCATCGCCAGTGTTTCGGCGGCGGCGTCCACGTCAAACCAGGTCTTGCCAGCATCAACGCCGGACGCCACCACGGTCAGGCACACGCCATTGCAGGCGATTGATGCGCCGTCGACAATCGTTGTCTGGTCGAAGTTGCAATTGATCCGCAGCCGGTGCAATTGCCCCTGCGCGACGGGCGTGAGGCTAGTGATTTCGCCGATATCGGTGACAATTCCCGTGAACATCAACATCTCTTTCGCGTGTCGTGGCGCAGCTCGCCAAGCGATCAGGAGCGGCGCGTGTAGATCGTCAGGCGATCAGGCCCGACCATCTCGCTAGCACGGACTTGCAGATCTGGCGACTGCGTCAGCGCGGTGAGAGGCATGCCATCGAGCGCGGCGACGCCATCCGGGCCAACCATACGGTCACTCCGGAACAGCCACGCCTCATCGATCAGACCTGCCTGCAGGAAACCAGCGGCGACCCGTGCGCCGCCTTCGACCATGAGGCGGGTGATACCCTGGTCCGCAAGGCTCTTGACCACTGCAGCGAGATCCAGCCCGCCGACCGCGGCGTT
This sequence comes from uncultured Alphaproteobacteria bacterium, assembly GCA_963717905.1. Lineage (GTDB taxonomy): Bacteria > Pseudomonadota > Alphaproteobacteria > Rhizobiales > Xanthobacteraceae > Tardiphaga. The sequence goes on along the minus strand of CAVQXM010000002.1, from coordinate 539,861 downwards.
GTCAGCAACATGGAGCACGCGAGCGCCAGCCGCGCCGAGCTTTGCCGCCGTTGCCGCTTCAGCCAATGGCGACGCCATAACCCACAGCGGAGTCTGCCGCGCGCCCTTAACCAGCTTGCTGCTGCCCGAGATCCGCAGCGATCGATCGAGCACGACGCGGATCGGCGATTGCGGCAGCAGGCCTGGCAGGCGGCACGTCAGCTCGGGATCATCCGCCTGCGCCGTGCCAATACCGACCAGCACTGCGTCGCATTGCGCCCGCAGCAGATGCACGCGCGAGCGCACCGCTTCGCCGGTGATGGCCAGCGGCGTTCGCCCTGCGCCGCCGATGCGTTCATCCTGCGACACTGCCAGTTTGAGAATGATATGCGGCCGGCCATCGCGGACGCGGCGAAAATGTCCGGCGTGGTCGTGGGCAGCCTCAGCTGCGCATTGGCCTACGGAAACATCGATCCCTGCAGCGCGAAGGCGCGTATGCCCCTGCCCGCCGACGTCGGGATTGGGGTCCTCGATCGCCGACACGACCCGCGAAACCCCTGCGGCGATCACCGCATCGGCGCAGGGTGGCGACCTGCCGACATGCGAGCATGGCTCGAGCGTCACATAGAGCGTCGCGCCGCGCGCGGCCTCGCCTGCCCGTCGCAAGGCCTCGACCTCCGCATGGGGACGCCCGCCGGGTTGGGTCCAGCCGCGGCCGACAATGACTCCACCCCTGACCACGACAGCGCCGACCGCTGGGTTTGGAAACGTACGACCAAGGCCACGTCGCCCGAGCTGAAGGGCGAGTCGCATGAAACGCTGGTCCGCGAGCTCCAGCGGCGACGGACTTGAGCCGACCTGCTTGGCGGCCTTCAGCTGGTCGCCAATCTGCTGCTCAAGGATCCGAAAGATCATTTGACGGGTTGCCCCCGCGACGCGTCTTCACTGGACAGCTCGCCGAGCAAGTTTTTGAAATCACTGGCTTCGCGGAAATTGCGATAGACCGAGGCGAAGCGAACGTAGGCGACGTCGTCGACCTTGCGCAGATGGTCCATCACCACTTCGCCGATAAACTCGGACATCACTTCGCTCTCGCCACTGCTCTCGAGCTCACGGACGATCGCCGAAACCATTGTTTCAATATGATCCGGGTCAACCGGGCGCTTGCGCAGACTGATCTGCAACGAGCGCACCAGCTTGTCCCGATCGAACGGGACACGGCGGCCATTGCGCTTGACCACCGTGAGTTCACGGAGCTGCACCCGCTCAAACGTTGTGAAGCGGAAGTTGCAGACTGTGCACACCCGACGCCGCCGGATCGCGGCGGCGTCTTCAGTCGGCCGCGAGTCCTTTACCTGCGTATCGATGTTACTGCAGCTGGGACATCGCATGTCTTGGACCTTTTACTGATAGATCGGGAACTGATCTGTGAGGGCCTTAACGCGTTCCTTGACAGCAGCCTCAACCAGAGGCGCTGTGCCGTCTTCCGACTGCGACACCGCATTCAGCACTTCGGCAATCATGTCGCCGACCTGCTTGAACTCCTCGACGCCGAAGCCACGTGTCGTCGCAGCGGGCGTGCCGAGACGAATGCCCGAGGTAACGAACGGCTTCTCGGGGTCGAACGGAATGCCGTTCTTGTTGCAGGTCAGGCCCGCGCGAACGAGCGCCTTCTCCGAGACGTTGCCCTTCAAACCCTTCGGACGCAAGTCGACCAGCATCAGATGGTTGTCGGTGCCGCCCGAGACAATAGCGAAGCCATTGTCGATCAGCGTATTGGCAAGCGCCTTGGCATTGTCGACGACGTTCTGCGCATAGACCTTGAACTCGGGGCGCAGCGCTTCAGCGAATGCCACCGCCTTGGCGGCGATCACGTGCATCAGCGGACCACCCTGCAGACCCGGGAAGATCGCCGAATTGATCTTCTTGGCGATTGCTTCGTCGTTCGACAGGATCAACCCGCCACGCGGGCCGCGGAGCGACTTGTGGGTCGTCGTGGTGGTGACGTGGGCATGCGGCACTGGCGACTCATGAACGCCACCGGCAACCAGACCGGCGAAATGCGCCATGTCGACCATCAGATAGGCGCCGACGCTGTCAGCGATCTCGCGGAAACGCTTGAAATCCCAAGCGCGCGAATAGGCCGAGCCGCCCGCCACGATCAGCTTTGGCTTGACCTCCTCCGCCTGACGCGCGACGGCGTCCATATCGATCAGGTGATCGTCCTCGCGCACGGTGTAATGCACCGGCTTGAACCACTTGCCCGACATATTGACCGGAGCGCCATGGGTCAGATGGCCGCCTGCAGCCAGATCCAGCCCCATGAAGGTATCGCCAGGCTGCAACAGCGCCAGGAACACGGCCTGGTTCATCTGGCTGCCCGAATTCGGCTGGACGTTGGCAAAACCGGCGCCAAACAATTCCTTGGCGCGATCGATCGCCAAACGCTCGGCGACGTCGACGAATTCGCAGCCACCGTAGTAGCGCGCGCCCGGATACCCCTCGGCGTATTTGTTCGTCATGACCGAACCCTGCGCCTCAAGCACGGCACGGCTCACGATATTCTCGGATGCAATCAGCTCGATCTCATGGCGCTGACGGCCGAGTTCGCCACGGATAGCGGCGGCGATTTCGGGATCTGCATCGACAATTGAGGTCGAAAAGAAGGAGTCGGTCGCGGAAGCGGACTTGGCAGAGTTCATTGGAAGAATATCTCCACCGCCGCGACAGGTGCTCCGCGGTCGGTTATGTGTGGCGATAGTTAGAGGCGAACAGCGCATACCATATCTGGCCCGAGGGGCCAAGAAAATGAAGGCCGAACCCAATATTTATGCCATTGGAGATGGAAATTGGCCGCCAATCATCCGGATCGAAGCCGCAACCTGAGCGATACGCCGAAGACTGCCACACGCAAATCGGGGTGATTGGGCCTGCCTAGTCCTCGCTGGGATCGAGCCCGCGAAGAAAAATCAGGCCTTTCATGGCAAGTTTATGCGCGTCGCACTCACCCTGGAGCTGCAGATCACTGATATAGGCCTCGATTTTACCGCGCACCTTCGGGCCTTCGGAACGGGCCGAATTTCCCATCAGGTCGTAAACGCGCATGATCCGGTCAACCGCGTCGGCGACCCCGCTCGCCTCAGCCATGTCGAGGCTCGTTTGGCTCAATGTCGAGGGTCAGCGCGGCGGCCTCGAACATGTCAATCGCCCGGTTTGCCAGCTTCAGCCGGTTGTGTTCCCCGCGATCGAACAGCCCGACGATCATTTCGAGCAAGCGCTCATCAGTGGCAAAGCTGTTGGAGATGCTCCCGCTTTGACGCAGGTAGTTCGCTGCAATCGCATAGGCGTCGCCAATCGCCTGTACATTGATGACTTTGAATCCGGGATCAACGTGCATGGGCTTCCCCTTTTGTATGGACCGATAAGACGATCCACATGGGAAATGTTCCGGCAACGAAGATACTTTCGCGTGAGAGATTGCCCGCAAGAGCATCCGGCGCGCGCATCGAAAACCTCAGGCTCCTGTTCCTTCAGTCTTCGCCTCCTTCTGCGGTGGCGCAAAACGCGCCACCGGTCAGGAGCTGTAGATCAGGCTATATCAGAGGCGATACAGGATCTGATCGGTCCAGAACCGCTCAAGACGATGCAGCGACTTGTTCAGCACCGCGAACTCTTCAGTCGAAATGCCGCCGACCTGCTCAACCGTCTTCATGTGCTTTGCGTAAAGCGTCTCGACGATCTCGCGGATCTGCTGACCCTGGTCGGTCAAACGAATGCGAACTGAACGACGGTCAACGCGCGAACGCTGATGATCGAGGAAGCCGAGCTCGACAAGCTTCTTCAGATTGTACGAGACGTTTGATCCGAGATAGTAACCGCGTGTACGCAGCTCACCAGCAGTCAGTTCCTTATCGCCGATGTTGTACAGCAACAGCGCTTGAACCGAATTGATATCAGCACGACCACGGCGGTCGAACTCATCCTTGATCACGTCAAGAAGACGACGATGCAGACGCTCAACGAGAGTCAACGCTTCCAGATAAACCGACTGAACGCCAGCTTGCGCTGGTGCACGTTCGGTTTCTACTGCCGATGCTACGGCTTTCATCATGACACTATCCCTGTTGTCGTTTTCCGACTTATTCGACGTAACTTGTGTTCCGCCTGATAGGGACAATTTAGGCAGGTCGTTTGAAGAACCGCTTAAATAAGACAATAAAGAGATCATGAATTTAAGAGAGTGAATGGCGTGTTAAGCCTGCAATTGAAGGGCTTTTCGCAACTTTTCATTCATGATGCCAGCGCGATGTTCACGGTTCGTCTGGCCGATGTGTCGCATTTGGGAACAGCATCGCTCAATTTCGAAACGTTGCCGTAACAATCGTCACCACGGCGTTAGGGTGTTTGAAATCTTACCCGTTACGACGCGATCCAAGAACTGTGGAAAAGTTTATGAAAATTCGAGCGAATATCGCGCGCGTTGCGACGCGCGGCGAATCGAATCTTCAATCGCAATCGACATTGCACGCACACACAAACCGGAATTTCGAAGCGCCTCTCGATGCATCAACGCATCGACAGGCTAAGCATCAATGGTGGCGTAGCGAATCATTGCGTACATGCTTTGAAACAAGCCATTTGGCGATTTAGGCGAATGCGTGCTGCTCAGCTCGGGCGATCGCGTGCGACCATCCATGCCAGACCGAGATAGACCACGAGCAATGCAAGCTCGACCGCGACAATCATAAAGTTGCCGCCGTAGATGTTTGGAAACGTGAATTCGATCACCGCCATCGACACGACGTTCGTAAGCCAGACCACTGCGCCCCATGGCGAGGCGAGCCACAATCCAACGGCGGCGACGAGCTCAAGCACCGCGAAAAACACGGTCGCCGTTTGCCAGGCCATCGGCTGATATTCAAACTGCTCACCGCCCGACTGGATGAACCCGGTCACCAGCGCCCAATGGTAAAGCCCCATCATCATCGACAGGACCGCCATGGCCCGCAGGAACCACACCATGCGCTGCACCCAAACGCTCACCTCGGTTTCCTGCCGGACGAGCGAAATCGCCTCCAGAGACTGGGGCGTGTCTCTGACAACAGGTTCACGCGGGGTGGGAATGGACATACCTAACGGAACTCTTTAAAGCGAGACGATTCACTGTCCCCTTTTGGGGCCTGACAGGTACAAAATCAATTGCCCGCCGTGCGCGCACCTGCGATGACTGACCGATACGGCAATGCTATCCTTCGCGATGCGGGCCCCGGCAGGTCATGCCGGACAGTCAGCCTGCGCTGAAATCTGGAGACCAGTTCCATGGCGATCAAGTTCGGACGCCCCATCGAATTACGCGATCAGGCCCGCAACACGGCGTTTGAAACAGCGCTCGACCTCACCGTCCGGATGCGACGGAACCGGAAGTCGGAATGGGCGCGCCGCCTCGTTCGAGAAAATGTCCTGACCACGAACGATCTGATCTGGCCTTTGTTTATTGTCGACGGCCAGAATACCCGCACTCCCGTCAATTCCATGCCTGGCGTCGACCGCATTACCGTTGATCAGTCGGTGCGTGACGCCGAGCGCGCGATGAAGCTGAATATTCCATGTATCGCGTTGTTCCCTTACACGGACCCTTCCCTGCGCGACGAGACCGGTTCGGAAGCGCTCAACCGCGATAACCTGGTCTGCCAATCCGTTCGCGCCATCAAGAAGGAATTCCCGGACCTCGGGATCTTGTGTGACGTGGCGCTCGACCCCTTTACCAGCCATGGCCATGACGGATTGATCAAGGACGGCCGGATCGTCAACGACGAGTCCGTTGCGGTTCTGGTTGAACAGGCCCTGGTGCAGGCCGAAGCCGGCTGCGACATCATCGCCCCGTCGGACATGATGGACGGTCGCGTCGGCGCCATTCGCGCCGCGCTCGATCAGGCAGGCTACGGCGATGTCCAGATCATGGCCTATGCCGCGAAATACGCCTCGGCTTTCTACGGCCCGTTCCGCGACGCCATTGGCTCAGCCAAGGCGCTTGTGGGCGACAAGCGCACCTATCAGATGGACAGCTCAAATTCTGACGAAGCGCTCCGTGAAGTCGAGCTGGACCTTGCCGAGGGCGCCGACATGGTCATGGTGAAGCCGGGCATGCCCTATCTCGACATCGTTCGCCGCGTCAAAGATACCTTTGCAGTCCCGACCTTCGCCTACCAGGTGTCTGGAGAATACGCGATGATCGCGGGCGCGGCGCGCAACGGCTGGATCGACGGTGATCGCGCCATCATGGAGAGCCTGATCGGCTTCAAGCGCGCGGGCGCGGATGGCGTGCTAACCTACTTTGCCCCGCATGCCGCAGAGGCGCTTCGTCAACAAGGCTGAGCTTAGAGCGAAACCAGCCAATTGGCCCCAAGCTGTGTCACGGGAACCCCGTCCCCACCTTGCGGGCCGTCCGAAAAGTAACCATTTTCGCGTTAGGGTCGCCAGTCTGGCGGCCCTCGGAACCTCGCGGGAGTTGGAATGACTGACAGAAACTCACAACAAGCGTCCTCAGCGGAGCAAGCACGCTTCGGCGGAGCCTATGGCGCGGGTGGTGCTGTCTACGAAGAATCTCCGTGGTCAGAGCCTGCACTGTTCGAGGGCGTGCTCACCAAGAGGTTTTTCGCCTTCCTGATTGACCTGCTGATCATCTCGCTGCCGATCATCCTTGCATCGATCTTCATCCTGATCTTCGGCGTGATCACGCTGGGCTTGGGCTGGGCGCTGTTCTGGCTGGTATCGCCCGCGTCGGTGGTCTGGGCCGTGGTCTATTACGGCATGAGCCTGGGCGGCCCGCATTCGGCGACCGTGGGCATGCGGATGATGGGCCTGCAACTGCGCACCTGGAAAGACGAGCCGGGCTACTTCGTGCTCGGCGCGGCGCATGCGGTGCTTTACTGGCTGTCTGTATCCTTCCTGACGCCGGCCGTTCTGCTGGTCGGCCTGTTCAATCAACGCGGCCGCTTGCTGCACGATATCGTCCTCGGCGTGGTGATCATCAATTCGGCTCCGCGTGAAGCCTTCTTGCAGGCGTCAGATCGCGCACGGACATTGTGACAGTTACGAGCCGATGACGTGTTGACCGAACTGCAGAAGGGATGGATGCTAGTTTCAAATGCTTCGGAGTGACGAGAAACCGTGACCCAGCACTCGCGTGACACGCCGCAGTTCTATCTCACTGCGCCATCGCCTTGCCCCTATTTACCTGGTCGGCAAGAGCGCAAGGTGTTCACGCATCTCGTTGGCGACCGCGCTGGCGAGCTGAACGACCTGCTTAGCCATGGCGGCTTTCGGCGTAGTCAGTCGATTGCCTACCGGCCTGCCTGTGATCAATGTCGCGCCTGCGTCTCAGTCCGCGTTGTCGTCGATGAGTTCAAGCCATCACGCGGCTTCCGGCGCACGCTGGCTCGCAATGCCGACCTGATGGGGATCGCACGACGCCCGGTTCCGACCTCGGAGCAGTATTCGATCTTCCGCTCCTACCTTGACCACCGCCACCACGATGGTGGAATGGCGGATATGACTGTGCTCGATTACGCGATGATGGTCGAGGACAGCCACGTTGACACGCGTGTGATCGAATACCGCCGCCGTGGCGTCGATAGCGGGATTACCGGCAAGGGCGAGGAATTGATCGCCGTCGCCCTGACCGATGTGCTGAGCGATGGCCTGTCGATGGTCTACTCGTTTTTTGACCCGACCGAGGAGAATCGCTCGCTCGGCTCCTATCTGATCCTCGATCACATCGCCCGCGCCCGACAGCTTGGGCCTGCCCTATGTCTACCTCGGCTACTGGATCGAAGGCTCCGGCAAGATGGACTACAAGCGGCGCTATCTGCCGCAGCAGCGCCTGACCACCACAGGCTGGACGCGCATCGACGCTGACACGCCGTCAGTCCCGCCTGGCATTTGATTTACTGACAAGGAACCCGCGCGCCACCCTGCCCGCGCAGCGCATCGGAAGTGATCGATGCGAGATCCTTGCATCCCGTCAGCGCCATTGCGATCTCAAGCTCGGCGCGCAGAATCTGAATGACGTGGGCAACACCAACTGCGCCTGCAGCAGCCAGCCCATAGATGTATGGCCGTCCGATCAGCACCGCTGATGCGCCGAGCGCCAGCGCCTTGAACACATCGCTGCCACGACGAACGCCGCTGTCGAGCAACACCGGCACCCGCCCGTTCACCGCGGCGACGATCTCCGGCAACACTGTGATGGAAGCCGGCGTTGAATCGAGCAAACGTCCACCATGATTAGAGACGACAAGGCCATCGGCGCCCGCAGCAATCGCCTGTTCAGCGTCAGCGGCGCACATGATGCCCTTGACCAGCAGAGGCAGCGACGAAATCGATTTCAGCCACGCCAGATCCGCCCAGGTCGGCGCATGAGCCAATAGATCGCCACCAAGCAGCACACGGTCGGGGTCATATGGCGCTTGCGGCGGAGGCATCGCCATGCCGCGCAGGTTCACCGAATGGACATGCTCGGGCAGCGCAAAGCCGGCGCGACGTTCGCGATTGCGCAGGCCCGCGACCGGCGCATCCACCGTGACGACAAGCGCCTGATAGCCCGCCGCAGCAACACGCTCGACAAGCCTGCGGGTAAACTGCCGATCCGGCTGGATATAGAGTTGAAACCATAGCGGCGCAGCAGGTGATGCCTCGCGGGCGACGTCCTCTAGCGGCACGCTGGCCTGCGTACTGACAATCATGCCCGTCTTGGCTGCCGCCGCGCCGAGAGCGGTGGCGAGCTCGCCATCCGGGTGCGCCAGCTTGTGGTAGGCAATCGGCGCCAGCAACAGCGGCGCGAGCAGGTCCTGCCCGAATAACGTCAGTCGCGTATGTCCGCCTTTGAGGTCGCGCATCACCCGTGTCTGCAGGTGCATGCGTTTGAACGCGTCGATATTCTCGGCAAGCGTCAGCTCATCCTCTGCACCGCCGGTCAGGTAGGCCCAATGCGCAGGCTCGACACGCTCGCGCGCAAGCGCTTCGTAGTCCGAAACGGCAACCACGCTCGGCGGGATCTGTTGCAGCTTGTCGGGGATCACCGTCATGGCAAGGTCATCACGTATCCGACCACTCGCGCAGCAGGTTGTGATAAAGCCCCGTCAGCTTGACCACGGATGGATCATCCGGCCGTTCCGCCGCGACATCCTGGATCGCACCGTCGAGATCCAGCAGCATGGCACGCTTGTGGTCTTCGCGAACGAGACTCTGGATCCAGAAGAACGACGCGATGCGCGCCCCGCGCGTAACCGGCGTGACGTGGTGAATGGTTCGCGCCGGATAAAGGATCATGTGGCCTGCAGGAAGCTTGATCCTGTGCTCGTCAGCCTCGCCACGGATCACCAGCTCTCCACCGTCGTAGTCCTGCGGATCACTGAGGAACAATGTCGCTGACAAGTCACCGCGGATGCGCACCGACGTGGCGGGGATGCTGAACACCGCGTTGTCGATGTGATCACCGTACATGCCGCTGCCGGTATAACGATTGAAGCGCGGCGGCAAAATCTTCAACGGCAGCGCTGAGGCAATAAAGCGATTGATCTCGCCGAGCCGACCGAGGATGAACCCTCCCAGCTGTTCGGCGAGCGGATCGTCATGCGCCAGCTGCTCGTTCTGCTTTGCCCGTGCGGCGATGTGCCCGGCTGACTGCTTGCCGTCTTGCCAGTTGGCGCTCTCGAGCAGTTCACGACAGCGACGAACCTCATCCGGACGAAGCACATCAGGTATCTTGATGATCATGACACAAACCTCAGAACGCCTTGGCGTAACTTAGTCATTGCAACCGACATCCCATCGGTCCCGGCTGAAGCAAGACAGGCGTCCCGTTGCTCATGCAACAGGACGCCTGGTATGGAATGCGCGTGTTATCAGAACCGGAAGCTGGTGCTGATCCGATAGGTTCGCGGAATACCAAGCGTCGCGCGATTGGCCGGCCAGTTGGTCGAGACGGCGTGACGAACGTCTGCAATGTTGTCGATATTGAAGCGCAGCTCGACATCCTTTCGTATTTCATACGACGCCATGGCGTGGAAGAGCGTGTAGCTCGGCAACTTGCCGTAAACGCCGTTGGCGATGATGCGCGTCGCATCATCAGGTCGTCCGATGTAGGATTCGCCGACATACTGCATTCCGCCACCAACTGTCAGGCCGATCGGAAGCCGATAGGTCGTCCAGAGGTTTGCGGTAACGTTCGGCGTAAACGACAGCTGATCGCCGCTGGTCGTACCATAGATGCCATAGTCTGAAGGGCTCGCCCGCCGGCGCACTTCGTCAAGGTAGGCGCTGTGGTTGCGCTCGCTGCGCATGAACGCCATGCCGCCGAACACTTGCCACGCATCGGTGATTTTACCGGAGAGGCCAAACTCAACGCCTTCGACATGCTGCTGACCATAACCCTTCAGCGTGTCGATGGTTTCACCAGCATCGCGCCCAGTGATCGCTACGTTCTTCTTGTTGGTGCGGAACACCGCTGCTGTCGCCAGCAGCTGACCATTGAAGAATTCCCACTTGGTTCCGGCTTCGTAGTTCTCGATGCGAACGGGATCAGCGCCGGCAATAAGCCCAGGGAATGCGCCTTCACCGGTCCGGGAAATGTCCGGGTTGGACAGATAGGATCCCGGAGGCTGCGCCGACGAACTCCACGACACATAGAAGGTGCCATTCTGCGCGGGCTTGTAGATCACGCCGAACTTGCCACTCACCGTTGTCCGGCTGTCTGTGTAACCATTCAGCGTCGCTGGCGCGCCTGCGGCCGTCATGCTGCCGATCTTGACGTCATAGTTCTCGACACGGACGCCGCCGGTCAGCTGCCATTGGCGGCTCAACTCGAGTGTGTCGTAGATATAGGCTGCGACGGTATCGATCGACACGTCATTTCGCTCGGTCGGCAAAACATCGGAGACGCCAAACCTGAACGGATCCGGCTGGAAGATGTTGGTGTCGCCGGGGTTGCTGGTGGGATAGCGATTGGCACGGGACTCTTCCCGTGTCACATCAAAACCGAGCGAGAGGTTGTGCTTGAACGGCCCCGTATAGACCTCCGCAGAGAGGTTTGTCAGGTTGGTAAGCGACGTGTTCGTGCGGTCATAGAATTGCGTCTGGCTCGTAACTGTCTGCGTGGCAGGGACATAGCCGAACGGAATTGTGTAGCGCGCGAAGCGGTCAACCTGTGACCAGCGCGTCTGGTTGGTCAACTTAGCGGTCTTCGAGATATCATATTCGAAACGCATCAGCGCAGCATTGCTGTCAACATTATCAACGTCTGACCGCAAACCGTAGAACGCATCGCGGCGCGCGCCCATCGTCGTGGGGCTGTAGTTGATCGTGCCCGGAATGGTCGCGCCCGGGACGCCCCAGTCTGGAAGATCGCGGCGACGCACGTACTCATAGGCAAAGATCGCGCGGAAGTCGGTGCCGAGACCGAAAGCAATCGACGGCGCCAGGCCCATCGGCTTCATCTCGCCAACGTCGCGTCCCGGTACGCCGCTATCTTCGATGAGCCCGTTGAAGCGGATCGCAGTGTTCGAGCCGACGATCGCGTTCAGATCAATCGTCCCACGCTTGCGATCGCCCGAACGATACTGGTCGAAGCCATAGCCAAATTCGCCCGCGATGAAATTGCGCAGCGTCGGTGTCTTCGTCACCATGTTGATGTAGCCGCCAGCGCCGCCACGACCATTGTCAGATGCGCCGCCCTTCACGACTTCAACACGCTCGATGTTGAAGATATCACGCGCATAGCTGCCGGAATCGCGCGCGCCATCAATGAAGACGTTGCCGCTGCTATCAAAGCCGCGCAGCTTGAAGTTATTCGTTGAGGTTGCGAAGCCGTTCTCGCCAGCGTCAAAGCTGATGCCTGGCGTGTTACGCAAGACTTCACTGAGGTTGCGTCCACCCTGCTCGCGAATGACGGCTTGCGGAATGACCGTTACCGTTTGGGGCGTATTGAGGATGGGGGCAGTCTGTTTTGGTGAAGCGAAGCCTGTCGACGGCAGATACGAATTCTCGCCTGCGCCGCCCTGCCCCTCGACGTTAATGGCATCGAGCTGCACATCCTGAGCGTAGGCGTCGCCGACAAACGCACCAAGCGATACCGCAACGCCTGCAGACAATGCAGCGCATGTCGCTGCTGACCCCGAGTTTAAATTTGACCACGCCACTTTGAGCACCTCACAACCGAATACTCAGCTTGGTTAGTTTGCAAATTCACCCGAGACAATTCATCGGCGTCTAGAACCCCTCGAAGGTGATCAACGGGCGTTCCGGCAATGGCGCGTTTTCTGGATTGGTCTGTCCTGAATAGACTATCTATTCATAGTCTTTGCGCATTTTGGACTCATAGGCGCGGCAGCGATGGCGCGGAAAAATCTAGGCGACGAATTGTCACACTTGGTTTATCCACATCCGAACAATGCATCGGACAAGCGCTGTAATATGGCGACCTAAGTCGAAAGCTGCAGCGAATCTTCCCGCAGGTCAGCCATCAATGAGCCAGCAGAAAATGATCGACGGTAAAATTGGCGAACGATTTCTATACAGCGATACCACAGAGTTTGCGTAGGCTGCTCGCGAAGTTTCGCCGGCAACCGGTCAGCGAGCCCATGCCCGAATACGCCGAGGTGATCAACGCCTCGCATCAACAGTGGCAAGATGTCCTTAACGGGCCGCCGGAGCGCGCCGCGCGCTGGATGGAAACCGCAGCCAAGTACGGCGACATCGACGCCCAACTCAAATGGGCGCAGATGCTGAATGACGGACGCGGCGTTGCCAGCGATCCGGCTGCGGCGTTTCGGTGGTTTGCCATAGCCGCGCGAAGCGAACGGGCTGACGCGCTCAACCTGCTCGCGCGCTGTCATGAAACCGGCCTCGGCGTATCGATCGACTGGCCGAAGGCTGCCGAGATTTACCGCAAAGCCAGCGACAAGAACTCGGCCTGGGCGCAATTCAACCTCGCCTGCATGCTGCTCGACGGTCGTGGCGCCGCCCGTGATCCGGATCAGGCGTTCACGCTCCTTATGGCCGCAGCGGCGCAGGATCACGTCAAGTCGTTCAACATGATCGGCATGTGCTATGAGCACGGCTGGGGATGCGCGTTCGATCCAGTGTCGGCGCTGCAGTGGTACCGGCGTTCCGCCGAACGCGGCGACTTCCGCGGACAATTCAGCCTCGCACGCGCGCTTGTTGCGCAGGGTTCAATCGACGACGCGCGTCACTGGTTTGAAATGGCCGCCGCCAGCACGCCGCCGCATCTGTGCGACGAACTCGCGACAGCGCTGCGCGGCTTTGACGATGCGCGCATTCGTCAAATCGCCAAGGCGGTTGAAGCCCGGACGGTGTTGACGCCTGCCTGATCGTAACGCCGGACATCAGCCAAAGGCGAAGTCAGCCACCAGCTTGAGGTTCAGCGCGATGATGATCACCGCGATAAGTGCGGCGGTGAGCGTCAGCCACAGTGGCGCAACGAATGGCCCCATCTTGCTGCGGCTGGCCGTAAACATCACAAGCGGCACCACGGCGAACGGAAGCTGCAGACTGAGAATGACCTGACTGAAAATCAGGAGCTGCCCAGTGCCCTTCTCGCCGTACCACAGCGTTACGAACACCGCAGGGATGATGGCCAGCATCCGCGTCACCAGCCGGCGCAGCCACGGCTTGAGCTTCAGATGGATGAACCCTTCCATCACGATCTGGCCGGCGAGCGTGGCCGTGACGGTTGAATTCAATCCGCAACACAGCAGCGCAATGCCGAACAAGGTCGGCGCCAGCGTTGAGCCGAGCACCGGCGCCAGCAGCGCATGAGCATCTTCGAGCTCCGCAACGTGATTGTTGCCGTTGAAATGGAACGCTGCGGCCGCCAGGATCAGGATCGAAGCATTAATGCTGAGCGCAAGGCAAAGCGCCACGGTTGAATCGATCGTCGAAAATTTGATCGCCTCACGCCGCTCCGGCACGCTGGGGCCGTAGCTGCGGGTCTGCACAACACCGGAGTGCAGATAGAGGTTATGCGGCATCACGGTCGCGCCGATGATCCCGAGCGCGATGAACAGCATCTCCTTGTTGGCGACGATCTGTGTGGTCGGCGCAAAGCCACGCAGGACTGCGCCCCAATCTGGATCCGCCAGCAGGATCTGCACACCAAAACAGGCGGCAATCACCCCAAGCAGAACAATGACAAAGGCTTCAATCCAACGGAACCCGAACGCCTGCAGTGCAAGGATAAGAAACACGTCCGCCGCTGTAATGATGACGCCGATCTCGAGCGGAATGCCGAACAGCAGATTGAGCCCGATGGCGGTGCCGATCACCTCGGCAAGATCAGTCGCGGTAATGGCTATTTCGGCGGACACCCACAGCAGGAAGGATATCGTTCGCGGATAGGCGTCGCGACAAGCCTGAGCAAGATCGCGCCCTGCCCCAATCCCGAGGCGGGCGCATAGCGATTGCAGAACCACCGCCATCAGGTTGGAGATCAGCGCAACTGCAAGCAGCGTGTAACCGAACTGGGCTCCGCCCGAAATCGACGTCGCCCAATTGCCAGGGTCCATATAGCCAACGGCTACCAGGTAGCCGGGCCCCAAAAATGCAGTCAGCTTGCGCCAAAACGAACCTGTCCGAACCGTTCGGACAGTTCCGAACATGTCAGACAGCGACGGTTCGCCACGCTCCTGCCTCCACCCCGGCTGGTCGATAACAGCAGGAGAGAGATCGGTCGTAATTTCGGTGGCAGCAGCTGCAGCGGGCGATTTGGCATCCATACATTCAAGATGGCAAAAAACGCCCCTTATTGCAACTCATTTGCAAGAGCATCTGGCCGTGAGGCCCTGCGCACCAGGTGACGCTTGCCGTCGCTGGAGCACCTCACTGGCCAGCCCGGCTTCGGGCTGCTCTCCAGAGGAGACGCGCCCAATAGGCGGTCGCGTAGCACATCGGGCATGGCTCGCAACTGGTGTAGAGCGTCGCGCCCTTGAGGTTGGGTGCGCCAATCTTCTTGCAGGCGATGCGGATGGCGTTCACCTCGGCGTGGGCTGAGGGGTCATTGTCGCGCAAGACACTATTCCCAGAAGCTGACAGAACCTCGGAGCCGCGCGCGATCACCGCGCCGAACGGTCCCCCCGTTTTGTCGACGATCCCGGCCTGACCCATCAGCCGAATGGCCTCGGTCATATGCGCCCGGTCCTGGGCATTGCCCTTATACTCACCGGACGCTTTCGTCGCCGCGGGCCTCGCCAGTGCTGCCACCTGGGGGACGACGCCAGCAGCCGTCACGGTGGCGGCTGCCACTAAAAAATCGCGGCGCAACACGAGCTTGGCGCCCGTCAGCAGACCATCAAACCCGGTCGCAGCTTCGCTCTTGTCGTTGCTCATGATTTCCAGCCGTTTGATAAGAACAAACTAACAATCAGGCACACCCCGACAACCTTGTCAGACCATTACTACGGATGTGACCGCATCCGGCCTGCTGCGGTCCCTCCTCGTCAGCTTCGCCGCAGCCAGACCTTTCAAATTCAGCTCGACGATGGCAACGGGACAATCCGGCGCGCGGTTCTTCTCAACCAGAGCAACCATTCGCACCAAGTTAGATTCTGATTTTGCGGCGCAACTATCAATCAACTAACTAACCTGTTTCCGTGAGGCGAGTTTTCGGTATAGTGCACTTCAGCGTCACGTATTTCAAAATCTCAGTTTCGTATCGATTTTTTTCGTTTGTTGTTTCTGACGCTATTGGAAAGGCCAGCTCAAAAGAGCGGCCGACATCTCGGGGGAGGAAATCATGAGCACTACAGTTAAGGGTTCCGACAAGCAGAAGACATCGCGTCGTCGCTTCCTGAAAACCACCGTTGCTGCAAGTGCTGCCGCCACGGTTGCAGCGCCGTCGGTGGTCAAGGCCCAGGGCCCGATCACCATGCGCTGGCAGAGCACCTGGCCATCGAAGGACATCTTCCACGAGTTCGCCCTCGACTACGCCAAGAAGGTCAACGACATGACCGGCGGCGACCTCAAGATCGAGGTGCTTCCGGCTGGCGCGGTTGTTCCAGCCTTCGGCCTGCTCGAAGCCGTGTCCAAGGGCACACTCGACGGCGGCCATGGCGTGATGGTCTATCACTATGGCAAGCAGACCGCATTGGCGCTGTGGGGCTCGGGTCCGGCCTATGCCATGGACGCCAACATGCTGCTGGCCTGGCACAAGTATGGCGGCGGCAAGGAGTTGCTCGACAAGCTCTACACGTCGATCGGCGCCAACGTCGTATCGATCCCCTACGGACCGATGCCAACCCAGCCGCTCGGCTGGTTCAAGAAGCCGATCGCCAAGGCTGAAGACCTCAAGGGCACCAAGTTCCGCACCGTCGGCATTTCGATTGACGTGTTCACGGGCCTTGGCGCTGCTGTGAACGCCCTGCCCGGCGGCGAAATCGTGTCGGCGATGGACCGCGGCCTGCTCGATGCGGCCGAGTTCAACAACGCATCGTCGGACCGTATCCTCGGCTTCCCCGATGTCTCGAAGGTCTGCATGTTGCAGAGCTATCACCAGAACGCCGAGCAGTTCGAGACTGCTGTTCAACAAGACCAAGTTCGATGCCTCTGCCAGCAAACATGCGAGCGATCATCGACGCTGCTGCAGATGCGGCTGGTCAGGACATGGCCTGGAAGGCGATTGATCGCTATTCCAAGGACTACGCCGAGATGCAGAGCAAAGACAAGGTCAAGTTCTACAAGACCCCTGACGCAATCCTTCAGAAGCAACTCGACGTCTACGATCAGGTCGTCGCGAAGAAGTCTGCCGAAAATCCGCTGTTCAAGGAAATCGCTGACTCGCAAATGGCATTCGCCAAGCGTGCGACCCAATGGGAGCAGGACACCGTCGTCAATCGGCGCATGGCCTACAACCATTACTTCGGTCCGAACGCCAAGAAGCGGACCTAACGCGCCCATGTGAGACCTTCGTCCAGTCAACGTCGTCTCGGAACCGTGTCGCAATTAGCGACGCGGTGCCGGGGCGACCCTGCTGTTTCAAAATTCTAAGAGCTGCTTGATGCGAAAGACCAAAACGCATGACTGCACAGCGATTTCTTTTCTTCGTCGATGACATCAGTACGTTTGCCGGAAAAGCAGCCGCCTGGTTGATCATCGGACTGACAAGCCTGGTTTGCCTGGAAGTCTTCAAACGCTACTACATGAATATGCCGACGGCATGGATCTTCGACGCGTCGAACATGCTGTACGGGACACTGTTCATGCTTGCTGGCGCCTATACACTTGCGCAAAATGCCCACGTCCGGGGCGACTTCCTTTACAGCTCGATGCGCCCGCGCACACAGGCGACACTCGACCTCATCCTCTACATCGTGTTCTTCCTCCCTGGCATTGCTGCACTGGTTTACGCCGGCTGGGATTACGGGATGGATTCCTGGCGGATCAACGAGCATTCCAACGTCACCGCCGACGGCCCCCCCATTTACCAATTCAAGTTCATGATCCCGCTGGCTGGCGCGTTCCTGCTGTTTCAGGGCTGCGCAGAAATTCTGCGCGCCATCATGTGCCTGAAGAACGGTCACTGGCCGGAGCGCCGCGTTGACGTCAATGAAATCGACGTCGTCGAGGAACAGCTTGCTCACAGTGAATACATTGACGAAGAATCGCGTGCCAAGGCCATCGCTACTGCGCACGATATTGATGAAATTGCGCGACAGCGCGGCATGGGTGGGGACGGTCGATGAGTGATCCAGCACTTGGGCTCCTGATGCTGGGCCTTATCGTTGTCGTTATCATGATGGGCTTCCCAACGGCGTTTACGCTGATGGGCCTCGGCATGTTCTTCGGCTTTTTCGCCTACCACCAACCGGGCCAGGCCTGGGGCGACAACCACATCTTTGACCTGATGGTCCAGCGCACGTACGGCGCCATGACCAATGACGTGCTGATCTCAATCCCGCTGTTCGTGCTGATGGGATATGTGATGGAGCGCGGCGCGCTCGTCGACAAAATGTTCTACAGCATTCAGCTGGCGTTTCGGCGGGTGCCCGCCTCGCTCGCAGTGGCAACGCTGGTAGTGTGTACCTTCTGGGGCATCGCCAGCGGACTCGTCGGCGCTGTCGTCGTGCTGATGGGCGTGATCGCGCTCAATCCCATGCTCAAGGCCGGATATGACGTGCGGCTGTCAGCAGGCGTCATCACGGCCGGCGGCACGCTCGGCATTCTGATCCCGCCGTCCGTGATGATCATCGTCTACGCGGCGGTCGCAGGACAATCGATCGTCAAGCTCTACGCTGCCGCGATGTTCCCCGGGTTCTTCCTCGCTTTCTTGTACCTTGTGTACATTATCGGCTGGGCGATCGTGAATCCCAAGATCGCGCCCAAGCTGACCGAGGAGCAAACACGGATTCCGGTGCGGCCCTGGCTCGCAGCGTTCAGCGAACAGTATTCGCACCACACCCTCCCGGCTCTGGCGACCGCACTCGTCGCACCGGGCCGTGCATTGAAAATCTCTGTCGACGGCGCGCGAGTTCGCTACACCCAACTCCTGCAGAGCATGGGTTACGCGCTCGTTCCGCTGTTGCTTACACTCTGCACGTTAGCCCTTGCCTGGTGGTATGTCGTGATTTACCAGCAGGCGGACAAGCAACCCGTTCCACGAGCCTCCGTCGAGCGCAGCATCACCGATACTGCACCCAAGGCGGCGCCGAGCGAAGGCGGTTTGCAGGAACTCGGCAGCGATGCATCGACGACAGACGCCGAGCCTGAGGAAGTTCAGCAGCTGGGTAGCGGCGCTGCCCCGGACGAAGTGGTTCAGGAAGGCGCCGGACTGCAACAGATGGGTAGCGCCGAACTGCGCAGCATCGCGGCCAATGCGCCAGCCGACACGGGCGTGCCGAGCGAATTCTATATGTACTTCGCTTTCACGACCGCGATCTTCGGGCTGTTGTTGCTGTATTACTACTGGACCATGGGACCGGAACAATTCGAAGTGCTCCGGCTCCTGACGTCATCGGTGATGCCACTCGCCATCCTGACGACGCTTGTGCTGGTAGTAATCCTGCTCGGCATTACAACGGCCACTGAGTCAGCCGCCGTTGGCGCAGCGGGAGCCTTTGTGTTGGCGTTCCAGGCTCGCACGCTGGACTGGAAGCGCACCAAGGAAGCCGTTTTCCTGACCGCGAAAACGACCGCGATGGTGTGCTGGCTGTTCGTCGGCTCGGCGCTGTTCTCGGCCGTATTCGCCATTCTCGGCGGCCAGGCGCTGCTCGAGAACTGGGTGATCGGCCTCGATCTGTCGCCGGTGCAGTTCATGATCCTGTCGCAGGCGATCATCTTCCTGCTCGGCTGGCCTCTGGAATGGACCGAGATCATCGTGATCTTCGTGCCAATCTTCCTGCCGATGTTGAAGCACTTCGGCATCGACCCGATCCTCTGGGGCGTGCTGGTGTTCGTCAATCTGCAAGCTGCGTTCCTGTCACCGCCGGTGGCGATGTCCGCCTTCTATCTCAAGGGGGTCGCGCCATCTCATGTGACGCTGAACCAGATCTTTGCCGGCATGATGCCCTATATGTTGATCGTGATTGTCTGCATGATCTTCATGTACATCTGGCCTGGCATGACCCTGTGGCTGCCGAACTACCTCTACAGCAACTGACCATTGCGTTTTGAAGCAAAACGGCCGGAGCCTCCGCTCCGGCCGTTTTCGTTTGACCACGCCAAGCTGCCTCAATGTACCGCCATGATCGAAAAAATTACCAGTTGCGCTCGGCTCGCCTTGTTATATGATGATCATCATAATAATTAGCGACAGCAGGATCTCGACATGACTGAAGCATTGGCGACCGTAAGATACGAGGATCGTGGCGCGTCCTTCGCCGCTCGAATTGCGGTGCTTGCCGCGCTCGCCTCAGGGGGAACGCTGGCCACCAACATCCTGCTGCCGTCCCTGCCATTCATTGCCCAATCGCTGTCAGTCACGACCGCCGAAGTCACAGCCTCGATCACCATCTTTCTGGCTGTGTTTGCGATTGGTCAGTTGTTCGTTGGTCCCATTGCCGACCGCTATGGCCGTCGCAAACCGGTGATCGTCGGGTTTATCGTCCTCATGACCGGCAGCGTGCTGTGCGCTTTGGCCAACGACCTCCCGACGCTGCTCGTTGGCCGCGTCATTCAGGCTATCGGCGCGTGCGCGACCTCGGTTCTGTCACGGGCTATCGCGCGCGATCTGTTTGAAGGGCCCGCCCTGGCGCGCGCATTGACCCTGATCATGGTCGCCATGGCGACCGCTCCCGGCTTTTCGCCCCTCCTGGGCGGCGCGCTTGAACATCTGCTCGGATGGCGCTCCGGCTTTATTTTCGTCGCCCTTTTCAGCGTGGCGGCCCTGATCGCCTTTTCCCGTCTGGTTGGCGAAACCCATCGGACTGAACCAGTTCCGCTCAATCCGGGTGCGGTGGCGCGGGGGTATCTCAACCTCGCCGGCGATCGGCGTCTCGCCGTCCCGACACTCTCCGTCAGCCTGATCATGGGTGGCCTGTTCGCCCTGTTCGCGACCACACCACGCATCCTCATTGAAGACCTCGGCTTCTCGCCAATCGCGCTCGGCCTCTTCTTCGCTGGCACAGTGCTGATCGTATTCGCCGCGGGCTTGTTGTCGTCCCGGCTCGCCGCACGGTTTGGGTTGGATCGAACGATCAACATCGGGCTGATTTTCGCCACCCTGGGCAGCATCAGCCTTCTGCTTGCAGCCTATGCCGGGGCTGGCTTCCTGCCATTCCTCGGAGCGATCGCGCTGTTCCTGCTTGGGATGGGCGCGGTTAACCCGCTTGCGACTGCACAGGCGCTATCGCCGTTCAGCGCCAATGCAGGGGCTGCCTCCGCGCTTGTCGGTTTCGCACAAATGGCGGGAGCCGCCGCAGCGGTGTCTGCCACGGCCAACCTGCCGCACAGTGCGATGCTCGCACTCGGCATCGTGCTGACCTGCGGCTCGCTTCTGGCGCTGATTATCTATAGGCAGCGCAGCCGGCCAATGCAGACGACCGTGGCGGCGTGATCGTCCACACAGCAAACTCAGGGGGTGCACAGTCACCCCTGAGGATTGCAGATACACCTCTGTCGCGATGAGTGGCGCTGAGCTACTATGTCCATCAAGCCGATGGTTCGAATTAAGGAACATTCGGAGCAACTGATGGTTTCAGGACACGTCAATCGGCGTAACCTGCTCACCAGTCGACAAGGGAACACGAGTGTTATCTCTCGAACTCGGGATCGTCGCGATCCTGATCGTCATCAATGGCCTATTGGCCATGTCGGAATTGGCTATCGTCTCATCACGCCCGGCGCGCCTTACGGGTCTCGTTGAGAAAGGCGTCAAAGGCTCGCGCGGCGCGCTGGCGCTTGCATCCGAACCCGGAAAATTCCTTTCAACGGTGCAGATCGGCATCACCCTGATCGGCGTCCTGTCGGGCGCAGTGTCAGGCGCCACACTTGGCACCCGATTGACTGAACACTTGATCAGTCTCGGCGTCGCCAAGGGCCTCGCCGATACGCTCGGCGTCGGTATCGTCGTCACCCTGATCACCTACGCATCTTTGA
Organism: uncultured Alphaproteobacteria bacterium; assembly: GCA_963717905.1. Lineage (GTDB taxonomy): Bacteria > Pseudomonadota > Alphaproteobacteria > Rhizobiales > Xanthobacteraceae > Tardiphaga. The sequence continues at coordinate 518,279 of CAVQXM010000002.1, read as the reverse complement.
TCATCGGCGAACTCGTTCCCAAACAGATCGCGCTGCGCGATCCGGAGGCGGTCGCGGTCAAGGTCGCTCCGGCGATGATGTTGTTGGCGCGGATTTCGCTGCCGCTGGTCTGGCTTCTGGACCGCTCGGGCAAGGGCCTGCTCTGGCTGCTTGGTCATCGCGGCGAAGCAGAGGAAAAAGTCAGCGAGGATGAAATCCATACCCTCGTGTCCGAAGCCGAGAACGCTGGCGTTCTGGAGCCCGGCGAAAAGGAAATGATCGCCGGCGTGATGCGGCTCGGGGACCTCTCGGTCGGCGCTGTGATGACGCCGCGCCATGAAGTGAGCATGATCGACCTGACCGATCCGCCTGAACAGATCTTCGCGCAGATGGCGGATAACAGCCATTCGCGTTTCGCCGTGTTCGACGGCAATCGCGATTCCGCACTGGGGATCATTCAGGCCAAGGACATGCTCAACGTTTACCTTTCGGGGAGAACGCCTGAGCTGCGCGAATTGATCTGCGAAGCGCCGATCATTCCCGACACGCTGGATGCGCGCGACGTCGTCGCTATCCTGCGCGACTCAGCTGTCCATATGGGCCTGGTCCATGACGAGTACGGCGTATTCCAGGGCGTGGTGACGCCAGCTGATATTCTGGAATCGATTGTCGGCACCTTCACCACCGAAGAGGGACCGGCCGAGCTCGCCCTTCGTCAAACGCGCTGATGGCAGCTATCTCATCTCCGGCTGGATGCCAGCGGTGGAATTTGCCGCGCTGCTCCACATCGAACTGCCGCAACAATCCCGGCATTACCAGACCTTTGCGGGCTTCATGCTGCAAGAGTTTGGCCGCATCCCGGAAGTCGGCGATGTGATCGAAACGGCCAACTGGCGCTTTGAAATTCTCGATCTCGACGGACGTCGTATCGACAAGGTGCTGGCAAGCCCGCTGCAGGACGCCAACGTGGCGCTGGGATAAGCCTCTCCAGAAAAGAAAAAGCCGGTGCAGCGCTGCACCGGCTTTTTCTTTTGTTCGCTTCTGGCTCGATTCTTATTCGAACACCTTGCCGAACTTGTTGGATTTCGGGAAACCCTTCGGCGGCAAACGACCGGCGTCGGCGCGGCTGCCAACCCAATCCTTCAGCTCCTTGGCCGGGACATTGAACTCGCGCCCAGCCGAATCGCGCCAGACCAGTCCCTCCTTCATCGTGAAGGTGATCACGTCGGCCAACCCGCCATCCTTGTACTTCTGCAGACGCACGCCGCGGCCCCGCGCCATCTCCGGCACATCGGCAAGCGGGAACACCAGCATCTTGCGATTGTCGCCGATAACCGCAACGGTGTCGCCTTCAGCAATAGCCAAGGCCTTCGCCTCGTTCGGCATCTGCACGTTGAGCACCTGCTTGCCCTTGCGGGTGTTGCCGACGCAATCGTCCTCATTGACGACGAAGCCCTGGCCATCGTGGCTGGCGATGAGGAATTTGCGGCCACCCTTGAGCACAAAGGTCGAGACGATGGCGGCATCCTGATCGAGATCCGCAAACATACGAATCGGCTCGCCATGGCCTCGGCCGCCAGGCAGCTTCGACACATCAAGCGTGTAGAAACGCCCGTTGGTGGCGAGCAGCAGCACCTTCGATGTGGTCTCGGCGAAGAACGATTGATCAAGCTTGTCGTCGGTCTTGAAGGTCAGGTTCGACAGATCGGCCTGATGCCCCTTCAGCGTGCGAACCCAGCCCTTGTGCGAAATGATGACGGTGACCGGCTCGCGCTCGACCAGCGATTCCTCGATCGCGGCGAGATCGTGCTCCGGCGCATCAGCGAAACTGGTGCGGCGCTTGCCCAGCAGGGTCTTCGGCCCGAAGATCTCCCGCACGCGGCGGACCTGATCGCTAACCTTCTCCCACTGCGCCACTTCCGATCCCAGCACCTCATTGATGCCCTTCAGCTCTTCGCGCAGCTTGGCGTCCTCGGTCCGGATCTCGAACTCTTCAAGCTTGCGCAAGCTACGCAGCCGCATGTTGAGGATCGACTCCGCCTGCAGGTCCGTGAGCTTGAATGCCTTCATCAGGACAGGCTTGGGCTCATCCTCGGTGCGGATGATGCGAATGACTTCGTCGATGTTCAAATAGGCGACGAGGTAGCCACCAAGCACTTCAAGCCGATGCTCGATCTGGCCCTTGCGATAGTTTGAACGGCGCAGCAGCACATCGCGCAGATGCTCGACCCATTCGCGCAGGCATTCGGCGAGGCTGAGCACCTTGGGCACGCGACCGCCAACCAGCACGTTGAGATTCAGCGGAATCTTGCTCTCAAGCTCGGTCAGCTTGAACAGCGATTCCATCAGGATTTCAGGATCAACGCCGCGCGTTTTCGGCTCGAGCACGATGCGGATATCTTCCGCCGACTCATCGCGCACGTCGCCGAGCAGCGGCAGCTTGCGATCGGTCAGCAGCTCCGCGATCTTCTCGATCAGCCGCGACTTCTGCACCAGCCACGGGATCTCCGTGACGACAACCGTCCACGCCCCGCGTGCGCCATCCTCGCGGTGCCAGCGCGCCCGCGTGCGGAACGACCCGCGACCGGTCGCATAGGCTTCGGCGATGCTTTCCTTGGAGTCGACAATGATGCCACCGGTCGGGAAGTCCGGGCCCTTGACGAACTTCATCAGGCTCGACGACTTCGCATCCGGCTTCTGGATGAGATGCAGCGAGGCGTCACACAGTTCCGCAACGTTATGCGACGGGATCGATGTGGCCATGCCTACAGCGATGCCCTGCGCGCCATTCGCCAGCAGGTTCGGGAACCCGCCGGGCAGCACGGATGGCTCCTTGGTCTGGCCGTCGTAGTTCGGCTTGAAGTCGACCGCGTCCTCGTCAATGCCTTCGAGCAGCAAGCGCGCGACGTCAGTCATGCGCGCTTCGGTGTAACGGTAGGCAGCTGCGCTATCGCCGTCGATATTGCCGAAGTTGCCCTGCCCGTCCACCAGCGGATAGCGCGAGCTGAAATCCTGCGCGAGGCGCACCAGCGCGTCATAGATCGACTGGTCGCCGTGCGGATGGAAGCTACCCATCACATCGCCGACGATCTTCGCGGATTTCTTGAACGGCGTTCCCGGATCGAGCTTCAGCAGGCGCATGCCATAGAGGATGCGCCGGTGCACCGGTTTCATACCATCGCGCGCATCCGGCAGCGCACGATGCATGATCGTCGACAGCGCATAGGCAAGGTAACGCTCTTCCAGAGCATCACGAAGCATGACTTCATGGATCTCGGCCGGCTCCGCCGGAATCAAACTTTTTCCCATGGCGTCGGGTTAAACCTTCGCACGTCCAGGGGCAAGAAATGAATCGAACGACACGAATCAATCATGAACAGATATTGTTGACCTGATCGATTTCCAACCTCGGTGCGGTTGCTTTGGCGATAATCGTCGCTGCCGCAAAGCCGTCGCAGGCATCCTTGATGCCGGCTAGCGCCTATTCTTCTGGTATCGCGGCGCGACCTGTCCGCTGGCGTGCGAGAGTGCGAATGAAACCGCCGCGTGCGTCCGAAAAGGTCTGTCCCCGCGCTTCCAGCACGTTGCGGGAGAGAAACCGCCCGGTCAGCGCGAAGGCATCGAGCACATCCTGATTGCTGCAGACCTCCCGTCCCTCTTCCAGCAGAAAAGATGGCAGTGGCAGCAGCCTCTCGCGCCATGGCGCCCCGCCCTCCCGCGATACCGCGTTGCCAGTTCGCGGCGAGACATAGGTCAAGTCAGCCGTTGCGCCCGTAGCCGCGCAAACTGACAGATCCAACCCGAACCCAAGTTCGCTGAGCATCGCCAGTTCAAACCGGACGATATGCATCGCGGCGATATCGATATCGTCGAAATCATCCAGCGCGGCTTCCAGCCGTTCGAAGATTTCCGAATGCGGATCACGTTCGGGCAGTAGCCGCGCCAGCGACGCCAAATGCGTCACCCCGTAGGCCGCATGGCCCGAGGCCAACATGGTCGCAGCGCGCATCCTTGTGGCCTCAAGGGCGTAGTAGCCGAGCTGTTCATCGAGCCGCGCCCGCCAGGTGGCGCTGACGCTATTGCCGGGTTGCAGCATCGGGCGGTGCCGTGAGCCGGAACCACCCCTCACAAGGCCAAGGTGCCGGCCATGATCCCGCGTCAATAATTCGACAATGGCGCTGGTTTCGCCGTGTCGCCGAACGCCGAGGATGATGCCTTCGTCCGTCCATTCCATGCCGAAGACCTATCGCATTGCGGGGGCTATTGGTTGAACCACCCCCGTGCATCGCCCGTGACGGCATAATATAGCCCACCAGCGGTCAGCCCGCAGGACAGGCCATCGATCAAGGCGCCAAAGTCCAGACCGGTCAACTTGATCGTCTGGAACAGCGAGATCACCGACAGGCCCAGCGCCAGCCCGAGCACTGAAAGGGGCCATCGCTTGCGCTTATAGACGGCGACATCGACCAGATAGACGAACAGCAGCAGCAGCCCGATGGTGAGCCCCGTCGCCACCATCATGGCGCCGTTCGAAATCACGACGTCGGTGCTGCGGTCCCGAAACGCCATCGTAATGGCGTCGAGGATGAGCGATGCATACAGCAAGGCCTGAAAGTTCAGCACATGCTGAGGAATGGCCATTGCTCCGGTTACTCCTTGGGAAATTCGAGGCCCATTTCCCGGTATCGTGTCGGGTCATCGCCCCAGTTCTCGCGCACCTTGACGAACAAGAACAGATGCACAGTCGTTCCTGTAATCTCGTTCAGCTCGCGGCGGGCTGCAGCGCCAATTGCCTTGATCGCCTCACCGCCCTTGCCGAGGACGATCTTGCGCTGACTATCGCGCTCGACAAAAATCGTCTGCTCGATCCGGATCGTGCCATCCTTGCGCTCGGTCCAGCTGTCGGTCTCGACGGTCGACTGATACGGCAGTTCCTGATGCAACTGGCGGAAGATTTTCTCGCGGGTGATTTCCGCCGCGAGTTGCCGCATCGGCGCGTCCGACATCTGGTCTTCAGGATAATGGAACGGGCCTTCCGGCACGCCCTTCGCAAGGGTCTTGCGCAGATCATCGACGCCATCGCCGGACATCGCCGAAATCATGAAGGTCTCGGAGAACTTCATCCGCTCATTCGCGGTCATCGCCAGCTTCAGGAGCTTCTCTCGCGCAACGAGGTCGATTTTGTTGATGACCAGGATCTTGTCGTGATTGACCTGATCGAGCCGTTCAAAAATGGCCTGCGCTTCCTCGTTAAAGCCCGCGCGCGCATCCAGCAGCACGCAGACGAGATCGGCGTCATGGGCGCCGCTCCAGGCCGTCTTGACCATGGCGCGATCGAGCCGGCGCTTCGGCGCGAAGATACCGGGCGTATCAACGAGGATGATCTGCGACTTGTCTTCGATCACGATCCCGCGGATCAAGGCGCGCGTGGTCTGCACCTTGCGCGAGACAATCGTCACCTTCGATCCGACAAGCGCATTGACCAGCGTTGACTTGCCGACATTGGGCGCGCCGATGAGCGCGATAAAACCGCATCGCGTGTCGCCGCCGGGTTGGCCGGTATCCGTTTCGTTCACTAAATCATCCATCGTTGTTTTCACTGTCGACGCCAGCTTGCGCCAGCATAGCCGAAGCAGCGTGTTTTTCAGCTATTCGCTTGCTGCCGCCAACGCCTTCCGCAGGCGGAATGCCCGGCAATTCGACGGCGACCTTGAATTGAGGGTCATGATCGGGACCAGTTCGACTGATCTCGCGGTAGAGTGGTGTTGGCAGGCCACGTCCCTGCGCCCATTCCTGCAACACCGTTTTCGGATCGCGCAGCGGTCGGGCGGGCTTGAGCATCCGATCCGCCCAATTGGTTTGCACGAAGGTGTCTGCAGCGCCGTATCCGCCATCAAGAAAGATCGCGCCGATCACGGCTTCACAGATGTCGCCGAGCACCGATTTGCGCAGCCGCAATGCTGCTCCCGCGCCAACAGGCCCGAGCTTGATCGCCTCGGTCAGGCCGAGCGAGCGCGCGACATCGGCGCAGCTTTCCTTGCGCACGAGATCCGCCAACCGTTTCGAGAGTTCGCCCTCGTCAGCCTTGGGAAATGCCCGATACAGCATGTCCGATACGATCAGGCCAAGCACATGGTCGCCAAGAAATTCGAGGCGTTGATAGCTTTCGATCCGGTTGCGCGTTGAGCCGAGCGACGACACATGCGTGAAGGCTGTCACCAGCAAGTCGCGGTCGTTGAACACGTAGCCAATGCTGGCTTCAACCTGATCGATTGATACTTGCGCCGTCAGTTTGGTCCCGCGCTTCTTGCGCTCTGATGCTCCCCCGCTCCGCTCCTGCGGCGACCCGGGAGAGCCAGGTTCTGACGCTGACAAGTCAGCTTTAACGGGCTCGGTCATCGCACCATCGAAAAGATACGGCCCCAACGAACGGCGACCGGCCAACGCCAGATCTTCCAGGCGTCTTCACCTTCCGCAATCGAGAAGAAGATCATCTGGGCGCGGCCAACCAGGTTCTCGTATGGCACATAGCCCACCGCCGACAGCACGCGGCTATCGGTCGAGTTATCGCGGTTGTCGCCCATCATGAAATAGTTGCCGGCCGGGACTGTATAGACATTGGTGTTGTCGTAGAAACCGTTGTCGACGCAGTCGAGCGTGTCATAGCTGATGCCGTTTGGCAGCGTTTCCTTCCAGCGCTTGACCCGCGCCGTCGCGTCGTTGCCGCAGGGATCCTCGCCGACGAAATCGCTCAAGCGCTCCCGCTGAACGGGCTTCTCGTTGATAAACAACTGGCCGTCCCGCATCTGGACGCGGTCGCCCGGCAGACCGATCACCCGCTTGATGTAATCCGTGCTGTCGTCCTTCGGCAGCCGAAACACCACGACATCGCCGCGGTCAGGCTCCGATCCCATGATGCGTCCCGAGAACAGGTTCAGCGAGAGCGGCACCGAGAAGCGGCTGTAGCCATAAGAATACTTTGAGACGAACAGGTAGTCCCCGACGAGCAGCGTCGACTTCATCGACCCCGAGGGGATGTTGAAAGGCTGAAACAGGAAGGTCCGGATCACCAGCGCAATCAGCAGCGCATGGACGATCACCCGGACGGTTTCGCCTAAACTGTTTTCGCTCTTGGATTTAGATGTCACGCTCATCGCTTTTCCCGATTCCCGTCGCGACCGCCCCGCGACCGGTACTGTGTCTGTCGCGGATCTACGTCAACCTTACGACGAGAAACGGCTCAGCATGCTGCTCATAGAATAAATCGGCTGGCAAACCCATAGGGATTGTACCGAATTCCGTTATCTCAACACGGTTCCGACGATGTCTCATCCGAACACCAAGGTTTTATTGAGCCTGGCTCTGCGGGATCACACCGTCAGCGTTCTAGTGGTTTGTCGCCGCCTGCGCAAATTCGCTTGCCTAATTTAAGCGTAACCATTTGAGATAAAAACGCTTTTCGATTCAGTTACCGCTACTCTCCGGGTTTTCCGGCGGCTCCCTGAGTGGTGATCGGCTCTGCCGAAATGATGACAAAGGCCTGAGCCAACGGCCAGTCGTCCGTTATTGTCAGATCTATCCGCGCCTGATGACCGGGCGGCGTCAGCTGCTCGAGTCGCTTCAGCGCCCCGCCTGTCAGTTGCATTGACGGTCGCCCGCCGGGCAGATTGACCACGCCCATATCACGCCACCATACGCCATGGCGGATACCGGTGCCGAGCGCTTTGGAGCAGGCCTCCTTGGCGGCAAAGCGTTTGGCGTAGGTCGCGACAACCATCTTCTCACTCTTCGCCCGGCGCTCGGCGCGGGCGCGTTCCGCCTGGGTGAAAACCCGGTCCAGAAAGCGCTCGCCGTGCCGCTCAAGAACCTTGGCGACGCGGGTGATATCAATCAGGTCGGAACCGATCCCAATGATCATCAAGCTCTCCCGGCGCGGGCGCGGCCAGCCTCCATAGCCCGCCCGCATCCGCCTGACCGTGGCATCGAGCCCGGCGAATACAGCCTCACCGATCATGAAATAGCCGATGTTCAACTCCTGGATCTCCGGAAGCGTGGAGATAGTTTCCGCCGTTGCGTAATCAAGCCCATGCCCGGCATGAACCTCCAGCCCCCACGACCGCGCCAGCTTGGCGCCGGCAACGATGCGTTGCCATTCGGCGTCGGCGACTGCGGTATTTCCGTCAGCAAGGGCGTCGCACCACGCCCCGGTATGCAATTCGATCACCGGCGCCTTCAGCGCTGCGGCCATCTCGATCTGGCGCGGATCCGCCGCTATGAACAGCGACACCCTCACACCCGCATCGGTGAACCGTGCGATGGTCGGTCCAAGCGTCACCTGCTGGCCGACAACGTCCAGCCCACCTTCGGTGGTGAGCTCCTCGCGACGCTCCGGCACCAGGCAGACCGCATGCGGCAAGGTTGCCAGCGCAATGCCAACCATATCCGGCGTCGCCGCCATCTCGAAATTCAGCGGCTTACTGATCTCCGCTTTCAAACGGACCATGTCTGCATCGCGGATATGACGCCGGTCTTCGCGCAAATGAGCCGTGATGCCGTCAGCACCTGCCTCGATCGCCGCAATCGCCGCACGAATTGGGTCCGGATGAGGCCCGCCACGGGCATTACGCAGAGTGGCGACGTGGTCGATGTTCACGCCGAGGCGCAGCGAAGAAGCAGTTGGCATATCCGTCTCTCGGTTTGTCTTTTAAACCAATCTCGCGCGTGACCGCGCATCCCCACCCCATTCGATCGCGTGCAGTTCGATACACGCGAAGCGATCGCTCAATGGTAGCACGAATGATCAGCCATTGACGCGTTCGACCTTGGCCACGACCGCCTTGGCGCGAAGCTGCGCGATAATAGCACTGAGATGCTTCAGATCATAAACTTCAAGATCGATCGTCAGCTCGGTGAAGTCAGGCGAACGGCGCGACATGTTGATGTTGTCAATATTGCCATCGTGTTCGGCGATCACTGTCGCGATCTGTGCGAGACTGCCCGGCTCGTTGACGTTCTGAACGAACAGGCGCGCGGGGAAACGATGCGGGGTCGTTTCATCCACGTCCCATTTGACGTCCAGCCAACGCTCCGGCTCCTCTTCGAATTCGCGCAGCGCTGGCGACTGGATCGGATAAATCGTGATCCCCTCGCCCGGCTGGATGATCCCGACAATCCGGTCGCCGGGAACAGCACCGCCGTTCGGCGCAAATTTAACGGGCATGTCAGAATTCAAACCGCGGATCGGAATGATCGATGTCACGCGCGACGCGCTGCTGGCCTTGACCTTGCTGCGTTCGCCCGGCTCGCGTTTTGCAGCGAACTTGCCAAGCCGCTCTTCCTTGTAGTCGGGATACATGGCGCGGGCGACATCCGCCGCGCGCAATTCGCCGCGACCGACCGAGGCCATCACATCATCTACTGACAGGCGCGCCAGACGCGGCAGCGCGCCGGTCAGCTTGTCATCGTCGTATTCAAGCTTCACACGGGCGAACAGGCGCTCAACGATCCGCCGACCAAGGCCCGCGTATTGATCACGGACCGCAGCACGGGTGGCGCGGCGAATGGCGGCCCGCGCCTTGCCGGTGATGGCGAGCGATTCCCATGCCGACGGCGGCGCAACCTGAGCCGACGAGGTCAGCACCTCGACTTCATCACCGTTCTGCAACTCCGACGCCAGTGGCGCGAATTTGCCGTTGATCTTGCAACCCACAGCGCTGTTGCCGACGTCGGTATGCACGGCATAGGCGAAGTCGATGACGTTGGCCTGGCGCGGCAACGCGATCAGCTGCCCCTTCGGCGTGAAGCAGAACACCTGGTCGTGGAACAGCTCAAGCTTGGTGTGCTCAAGAAATTCTTCCGGATTGGCGCTTTCCGACAGAATGCCCACTGTATGTCGAAGCCACGCGAAGGCGTTCGACTCGCGCTTCAGCATCTCCGTGGGTGATCCCGCACCATCCTTGTAGAACGCATGCGCAGCGATGCCGAACTCGGCGATCCTGTCCATGTCCTCAGTTCGGATCTGCAGTTCGACGCGCTGCTTCCCAGGGCCAATCACAGTCGTATGGATCGACTGATAGTCGTTCTGCTTGGGCGTCGAGATGTAATCCTTGAAGCGCCCCGGAACAACCGGCCAGGTCGTATGCACGATACCGAGCGCGCTGTAACAGGCCTCGACGTTCTGCAGGATCACGCGGAAACCGAAGATATCGGACAGCTGCTCAAAGCCGACCGACTTGCGCTTCATCTTGGTCCAAATCGAAAAGGGTCGCTTGCGCCGGCCCCTGACGCGCGCAGAGAGACCATGGCTCTCAAGGCTCTTTGACAGCTGCGCCTCGATCTCCCCGATCAGGTTGCGATGGCGCTCGGCAACCGCCTCGAGCCGCTGCATCACCACCATGTGCGCGTCCGGGTCGAGCATCTGGAACGAAAGCTCCTCGAGCTCCTCACGCATTTCCTGCATACCCATGCGGCCAGCGAGCGGCGCGTAGATATCGAGGGTCTCCTCCGCAATTCGCTGGCGCGACGCGGGGGGCACGAAGTCGAGCGTGCGCATATTGTGCAGACGGTCTGCCAACTTGATCAACAGGACCCGCACGTCGTCGGCGATCGCCAGCAGCAGCTTGCGCAGATTCTCGGCCTGCTTGGCTTCACGCGACACCAGTTCGAGCCGCTTCAGCTTGGTCAGCCCCTCCACCAGCGCACCGATCTCACTGCCGAACAGCTTGTCGATCTCGGTGCGGGTGGCCTCGGTGTCCTCGATCGTATCGTGCAGCAAGGCTGCGACAATGGTCGCATCATCCAGCTTGAGATCGGTCAGGATCGCGGCGACTTCCAACGGATGAGTGAAATAGGGATCACCCGACGCACGCTTCTGCTCGCCGTGCGCGACCATTGCATAGACATAGGCGCGGTTGAGCAGGTCCTCATCCGTATGGGGGTTGTAGGACCGCACCCGCTCGACAAGGTCGTACTGACGCATCATCCCCGCGCGCGCAGGCCGCGGCGGCTTCACAACGGGATTTGAAACAACCGGTTCAGTTGCCGTCGTCTGAGACGCAGCGGGTGTCTCGGCATCGTGGCGGCTCGTCGCCATTGCAGCATATTCTCCAAACGGCCGACAAATGGCCGGATCTATCTCCGCTACTTTCACGGTGAATTGTCAAACAAAAGCAAAGGCCCGGACGCTAATCCGGGCCTTTGCGAAAATTTTACACCACCAAGCGACGGACTGGGACGATTACTCGTCCTCTTCGCGGGTCGCTTCTGGCGGGGCCAGACCTTCAAGACCCTTCAGCAGCTCTTCCTCGGTCATGCGTTCCACAGCCACCTCGGTGTCATCCGCATCGACGCTCGCGCCAGCCGATCCGATGAGCGGAACCGTGTCCGGCTCTGGCTCGTCCACCTCAACGAAGCGTTGCAACGAGTGCACCAGCTCTTCGCGAAGGTCTTCCGGCGAGATTGTCTCGTCCGCGATTTCACGCAACGAGACGACAGGATTCTTGTCGTTGTCGCGATCGACGGTGAGCTGCGAGCCGGACGAGATCATTCGCGCCCGATGGGCAGCAAGAAGAACCAGGTCGAACCGGTTGTCGACTTTATCGATGCAATCTTCGACGGTAACGCGCGCCATAGAACTGTCGCTCCGTTTAACAAGGGGCCAGACGTATTGAGTATCGACGTTAGGTATAGGGACCGGCAAGGATGCGCAAGGTGCAAATTCCCGGTTTCAGCTGCAAGTCAGGTCATCAGGAGCGCCAACTTGTCTTCTCGAGGACTGCCAAATCGGCCCTCAGAACGGTTCGTATGGCGGAGTATACGCCCGAATGAAGCAATATTGCAGCTATTCTTCCATAGATTGGCCGCTGAAAATACCGCCCGGTCACTCGCGCTCGACCTGTTCCGAAGCTCGAAGGTACCCTTGGGGGGAATTAACGTACTTAACGGACTGATCATGAAATAGGCCGATTGCAACCACTAACTTAACGGAATAACCCTCAACTTCCTGCTCCGTCATTGGACTGACAGATACGGTTTAAACGCCTCCATAGGTTGCGCGCACGCCACGGCGTACGCGCCAAAATTCAACAACAAGCCCACGAGAAACTTTGATGTCAAAAGCTTCAAATAAGATTGCGCTGTTCATTGATGGTGCCAATTTGTATGCGACCGCAAAAACGCTGGGCTTTGACATCGACTACAAGAGACTGCTCAAGGAATTCCATTCTTACGGAAATCTTGTTCGCGCGTTCTATTACACCGCGATTGTCGAAGAGCAGGAATACTCCTCTATCCGCCCATTGATCGATTGGCTCGATTACAACGGCTACACCGTTGTTACAAAAGCCACGAAAGAGTTCATCGATCCGACCGGCCGGCGGAAAGTCAAAGGCAATATGGACATCGAGCTGGCCGTTCACGCCATGGAACTCGCGGAGCACGTCGACCACATTGTACTGTTTTCCGGGGATGGCGACTTCCGCTCCCTGGTTGAGGCCGTGCAACGTCGCGGGGTTCGGGTTACCGTTGTCTCGACGATCAGCAGTCAACCGCCTATGATCGCCGATGAACTGCGCCGCCAGGCGGACGTGTTCCTGGATCTGATCGAGTTGCAGGCCAAACTTGGCCGTGATCCGAACGAGCGTCCGGCCGTTCGCGAACAACGTCATGCGCCTCAGTTCTTGCAGCGGACCACGACGATCACACGGAACGATGACGATTTCGAAGATTGAGCTGACCGCAAGTTCTCCATCGATAGATCCGGGACCGGTGACCGATCCCGGCCACGATTGCCCTCTCTGCCCTCGGCTGGTTGCCTATCGCCACGACAATCGTGCGCGTGAACCCGATTGGTTCAACGGCCCTGTGCCATCGTTCGGCAAGCCGGAAGCTTCGTTGACGATCGTCGGCCTCGCCCCCGGCGTTCAGGGCGCCAATCGCACCGGACGGCCTTTCACTGGCGACTATGCCGGCGAGTTGCTCTACGCGACACTGATCGAGTACGGCTTCGCTACTGGCGAGTTTCTAGCCAGACCTGACGATGGCCTGCAGCTGGTCGATTGCCGGATCACCAACGCTGTTCGCTGCGTGCCGCCGCAGAACAAACCATTGCCGATCGAGATCAACACCTGCCGGCAATTCCTCAGCGCCACGCTGACGACGATGCCACGGCTGCGCGCCATTGTTGCGCTCGGCCGCGTTGCCCATGACACCGTGCTGAAGGCGCTCGGAGTCAAAGCCTCGGCGGCGAAGTTCGGGCATGGCGCCGTGCACGATTTTGGCGAGGTGACGCTGTACGACAGCTACCATTGCTCGCGCTACAACACGAACACCGGCGTCCTGACCACCGACATGTTTCGTGCGGTGTTCGCGCGCGTACGGGCTGACCTGTCAGCCTAAGCCGCTGTCGTGACCGATGGGCGCGGATTGCCCTGCAGCCATGCCAATACATCTCCCGCGCTTCGATCCGGCGGAAATACCGGGTAGAACACCTGCGAGATCAAGCCGTCGTCGATGATCAAAACGAGGCGCTTGATCATCGTCTGGCCCGCGACATCCATCACCGGAAGCTTCAGCGCGTGCGCCAATTCGAGCTTCTCGTCGGAGAGCACCGGGAACGGCAGATGCAATCGCTCAGCCATCTCGGCCTGATAGTCGCTCGATTGCGTCGACAGGCCAAACACCTGGGTCGCGCCAGCGGCGCGCAGGTCGCCATGCAGATCACGAAATGAGCAGGCTTGCGGCGTACAGCCCCGCGCGCCCGGAATCATGTCCCAATCGTCGACCAGGGCAATGCGACCCGGCTCGCCGGTTCGCGGATAGGCAAATACGACCGTTCGTCCGCGCAGTTCGGCAAGGTCAACGCCGCGACCGTCAGTCGCGAGCAGGACGATAGGCGGCATCCTGCTGCCTGCGAGATGCGCTGCGGCGCCATCGTCATCTGGCGCCGGAATCTGGCTCCAGTCGACGTCGAGAAGGCTAGTCTGAGACATCGATCATCCTCTCGCTTAAACCGGCACGCCCAACGCCGTCGGACTATCCCCGCGCGCGCAGCAGCCTGCCCTTTTCACGATTCCAGTCGCGCTTCTTCTCGGTCTCGCGCTTGTCATGGAGCTTCTTGCCCTTGGCGAGGCCGAGCTGAACCTTCACCATGCCGCGCTCGTTGAAGTAGAGTTTCAACGGGATCAGGGTCATGCCTTCCCGCTCCACGGCATTCATCCAGCGCGCGATCTGCTTCTTGTGCATCAGCAACCGGCGCGGCCGCTTCGGCTCGTGATTGAAGCGGTTGGCCTGCAAATATTCAGGGATGTTGGCGTTGATCAGCCAGATCTCGCCGTTCTTTGGATCAGCATACGACTCGGCAATGGTGCTCTTTCCGGTACGGATCGACTTGACCTCTGTACCGGTGAGCTGGATGCCAGCCTCAATCGTGTCCTCGATCGCATAGTTGAACCGGGCCTTGCGGTTTTCCGCAGCAACCTTGATCGAGCGATCGTCTTTCTCAGCCATATTCTCGTGCCTCGCGCGCCTGTTCCCTATCGCGTCGAACACGACGCGCGCCAGTTCGGCGAAGGTCAGGCCTTCTTGAGTAGATCCCGGATCTCGGTCAGCAGCACTTCCTCGTGCGTCAGTTTCGGCGCTTCTGGAGCTGCGACTTCTTCCCGCTTCAGCTTGTTGATCAAACGGATCACAATAAACAAAACGAACGCGACGATGAGAAAGTTCAGCGCCAGCGTAATGAACTTGCCGTAGGCAAGCACGGCGCCCTGCTTCTTTGCGTCTTCAAGGTTGGTCGCGGTGACAGCCTCGGACAGCCCAATGAAGTAGTTCGAGAAATCGAGGCCACCCGCCACCGCGCCGATCAGCGGCATGATGATGTCCGCAACCAGCGAACTCACGATGCTGCCAAACGCAGCGCCGATGATCACACCAACCGCGAGATCAACGACGTTACCCTTGATGGCGAACTCACGAAATTCCTTCAGCATGTCGACTTCCTTGCGGTTGGCACAGTACCCCAGCAGCTGACGGTCAGTTCTATCAGCCGAACGCGCTTCAGTTCAGCAAACCGGCGTGAACCATCGCCTTGCGGATCGTTGCACCCGTTGGCTCAGTCACGGGCAGCAGCGGCAGACGCACTTCTTCCTCGATACGGCCAAGCAAGGCCAGACCGTGCTTGGCCCCGGCCAGTCCCGGCTCCAGGAAGATCGCGTCGTGCAACGGCGTCAACCGATCCTGGATCGCCAGCGCACCGGCGTAGTCGCCCTTCAGCACGGCGTTCATCAGATCAGCGCAGGCCTTCGGCGCAACGTTGGCGACGACCGAGATACAGCCATGACCACCCGCCGCCATATAGGCCAGCGCCGTCATGTCCTCGCCCGAGATCTGCAGGAAGTCCGGCCCCATGGCGTGACGCTGCTGCGAAACGCGAGCCAGATTTGCCGTGGCATCCTTGACGCCCACGATATTCTTCAGCTCGAACAGTCGGGTCATGGTGGCGACCGACATATCGACCACCGAACGCGGCGGAATATTGTAGATCAGGATCGGAATGTTGATGGCGTCGTTCACCGCCTTGAAGTGCTGATACATGCCTTCCTGGGTCGGCTTGTTATAATACGGCGTCACAACCAGAACCGCATCAGCGCCGGCCTTCTCGGCATGCTGGGCCAGTGCGACCGCTTCGCGCGTCGAGTTCGAACCCGCGCCAGCAATCACCGGCACACGGCCGCGCGCTTCCTCGATGCACCACTCGACAACCTGGCGATGCTCGTCGTGGCTCAACGTTGGGCTCTCACCCGTCGTGCCGACAGGCACCAGCCCGTGCGAGCCTTCGGCGATCTGCCAGTTCACAAGATCGCGAAATCCGCGCTCATCCACCGCCCCGTTTTTGAACGGCGTCACCAAGGCGGTAAAGGACCCCCGAAACGACGTCTTGGCAACCATGGCGAATCTCCGAACGCAGCGCGTTTAAATCTTGTGAGCTTCCAGAATGAGAGCGACAGTCATACCGAGTCTGATCCCCTCGCGAAAGGTCGTGCATAGGGATTAATCGGTGAATTTGTCACTGCGCCAAGATGAAGCGTTCGGGAACCGTAAAAATTGACGGTTTGTGCACCATTTCAGGAAAGAAAAAGAACCGGGGCTACTGACATCAAATTGTGCAAGGGACTGCCGTGACACGTTTTTCCAAAGTTTCCAACCGACGGTGGGCAAACACGGCAGCGAGCCTCTCCCTGACCCTGGGACTGGCGATCCCACTCTGCGACGCCATCGCGGCGCCCCTCGCTCCCTTGCCCATTCCCCGGCCCGCCAGCGACATACGCCAGACCGCATCCAAAGCAGCCGACACGACCGGTTCCGTCACATCGAACTCGTCGAAGCAAATGCCGCTCGCCGTGATCCCCGTGCCGCGGCGGCAGGTGACAGCCGACACCAATACCTCTGCCCGCTCGGTCCCATCCGTGGTCGCCCCGACTGCATCCACGCCGCAGGGCGATATCCGGCAACTCGCCCAGGCCATCGCCCTCGCGCAGAAGGATCGCGGCCCGGAGGCGACTCAGGTTGCCGACAGCATCAATGACCCAGTGGCGCGCAAGCTGGCCGAATGGGTGATCCTGCGCAGCAACAACAATCGCGCATCGACGGAGCGCTATCGCGCCTTCGTCACCGGCAACCCGACCTGGCCCTCGACCGCATTCCTGAAACGACGAGCAGAATCGGCATTGTGGGATGACCGCCGTAACGACGCGGTGGTGCTGGACTATTTCGCCAATGAACAGCCGAGCACGGGCAAGGGCAAATTGATCCTCGCGCGCGCCATGCTGGCGCGCGGCGACCGTGACGCTGCCGCGCGTCTTGTACGCGACGCATGGCGCAACGACACCATGTCCGCGGATGTCGAAACCGCAGCGCTCGAGATGTTCGGTCCGTTGATTTCCGCAGGCGATCACAAGGCCCGCATGGACTCTTTCCTGTATGGCAAGGATCCGGAGCCCGGCATGCGCGCCGCCCGACGGCTTGGCAGCGGCCACCATGCCCTCGCCCGCGCCCGCAAGGCCGCCAACGATCGCGCGGCCAATGCCGCCGCCCTGATCGCCGCCGTGCCGCATCAGATGCGCAATGACCCTGGCTACATTTTCAGCCGGGTGCAGCTGCTGCGTCGCGATGAGAAGTTTGCCGAAGCCGCGCGTCTGCTGCAGAGCCTGCCGAGCAAGCTCTCAGCGGTGCACAACCCCGATGAATGGTGGATCGAGCGGCGACTGGTCGCGCGCAAGCTGATGGACGTCGGCGATTATCGCAACGCCTACATCGTCGCGCGCGACGCGGAGACGCCGGAACGCGAAGTCTATAAGACCGAGCAGCAATTCACGGCCGGGTGGATCGCGCTCCGTTTCCTCAAGGATGCAGAGACCGCCGCACGGCATTTCGCCCGCATCGGCGTTGGCAGCGTCAACCCCACCACCCTCGCCCGCGCCGGCTATTGGCAGGGACGCGCGGCCGAAGCCGCTGGCCGCAGCCAGGATGCGCGTCAGGCCTTCTCACGCGCTGCGCACCATTCAACCAGCTATTATGGCCAGCTGGCGCGCGCCAAGCTCGGCATGCCGCAACTCGATCTCGCGCCGCAGCCACGATCCGGCACGCGCAATGTCGGCCGGCTTGAAGTGGTTCGCGCGGCGCAGCTGCTCTACGCCATTGGCGAGCCTGAGCTGACCATTCCGATCCATGCTGATGTCGGCGAGAACGGCGATCAGGATGCCCTGCTCGGCATGAGCGAACTTGCAGCCCGCAACAGCGACGCGCGCGGCATGCTGATCGTTGGCAAGGCGGCGCTCAATCGCGGCCTGCCGTTCGAGCACTACGCCTACCCGACGGTCGGCATCCCGAACTATCGCCCTATCGCGCCAGAGGTCGAGCGCGCGCTGGTGTTTGCGATTGCGCGGCAGGAGAGTTCGTTCAATCCATCCATCGTATCGCCGGCCAATGCGCATGGCCTGATGCAGGTGACGCCCAGCGCCGGTCAGTACATCGCCAAGCGCTACGGCGTCAGCTTCGACCTCAACCGGATGAAGAACGACCCGGTCTACAACACGACGTTCGGCGCGGCCGAACTTGCAAGCCTGCAGGACGACTATCGCGGTTCGCTGGTGATGACATTCGCCGGATACAACGCCGGGCGCGGCAGCGTGCGCAAATGGATCGCCCGTTACGGCGACCCGCGCGACCCCAATGTCGACACGGTGGATTGGGTCGAGCAAATTCCCTTTGCCGAGACCCGCAACTACGTTCAGCGCATCATGGAAAACCTGCAGGTCTATCGCACGCGTTTCGGCGGCGGCAACAAGCTGCAGATCAGCGCCGACATGCAGCGCGGCAGCCAGCGCTGACGCACCTCTCCTGCTGTTGACGTCTCACCCGCCGGTGCGCCTTGCACCGGTGGCGCGCCGCTGTGCGTGACGCCGCCATCGCACGCGGACACGCTCCACCATCTGTGCCTGACGAGCCAAGCTGCCGGCGCGATAAGCGCGTCTCCAAACGAGCAACGCCAAACAAAAATCCCCGGCAGTTGCCTGCCGGGGACTTGTCAGATCAATCGTAATCGCCGTGAGGCGGTTACAATTAGAAGCTGCGCAGAACCTGCACGATACCCGAAACGGTACCGGCGTTCGACTTCCACTCACGGAGGTTGGGGCCAACACCAACGGTGCCGGACAGATCCGTGTTGAGGCCGGTGTACATGACTTCGCCCGAGAAGGTCAGGTTCTTAACTGGCGACCATGCGGTGCGCGAACCGATCTGGTAGATGCTGAAATCGGTGGTGCCGGTCAGAGTAGCCGGAAGCGCGAGCATCGAGGTGTTGCCGTTGGTATGCTTCGCATAGATACCATAGAGCGACGTACGCCACTGCGGGTTCCAGTAGTGCTCGTAGAACAGACGACCGGCCCAAGCGGTCGACAGGTCGAGGCCGTCGCCGGTTGCGTTGACGATCGCGTCCGAAGCAAGCGCTGCGGTGATCGACGACGAGCTGCCGATCAGGTAAGCCGCGCCCGGGATGTTCTGGGTGCCGCCGAGAACGTAACGGGTAGCGCCCTTGGCATAGGTGAAGTCACCGCGGAGGCTGTCGCCAACGCCCGTCGGGAGGTTCTTGATCTCGAAGCCAGCGGTGACAGCGTAGCCCCACTTCGAACCAGCCGAAGTTGCAGCGTACTGGTCGAAGCCAGCCGGCACACCGTTGTAGCCGTGGTTGACCTGGTGAGCGGCTGCACCGAGGTGCAGGCTGCCCCATGCCTGATCGAGGCGCAGGTTACCGACGATATCAGGAGCCTTGGTTCCACCGAGATCGCTGGTGAAGGCGTAGCCGTTCTGGTTCAGGCTCATCGTCTCGATGACGTTGTGCCAGCGATACGGACGCGGTGCTTCGAGCGAGATCGTGCCCGAGAAACCGTTGCCGAAGGTTGCGGTGTACGCAGCCTGCAGGATGCCGGTCTTGGTGTCCGACGAAGCGACGTGGCCCGACGAGATCGACGGAATCGCGAGAACCCACTGCGGGTCGAACTGCGACACTGCCTTACCGAAGGTGAAGCCTGCGAACTGGATGAACGCGTAGTCGGTTTCGAAGTTACCGCCAGCGATACCATCCGTGCTCGTCACGCCGTTTGCAGCATCGGTCCACTGCATCTGCATGTTGGCATAGGTGCGGAGCACGCCGTATTCGGTCGCCGTACGGGTATCCATCTGGAAGCCGATACGAGCGCGCGAGGTCATGTTGCCGCGATAGCGGGTGTCTTCGCCGTTAGCCGACGTGATGTACGGGTTGGCGTAGATGCCCGAATTGAATGCGGTATCGATACGGGCGTAGCCACCGATCTTGAGGCAGGTGTCCGTACCCGGGATGTAGTAGAAGCCAGCGCCGTAGAGCGAGCAGACCTTGACGTACTCAACGGCCTTAGCCTTGACCGGAAGATCGGCAGCCTGAGCGCCGAATGCGAGCAAGCTCGCTGCTGAGCCGAGAATAAGGCTCTTTACCACCTTCATGTAAACCTCCAAGTTGCTTTAAAGGGAAGGTTCCAGATCCGCCGGACAAACGCCCTTGCAAACTCAGTTCCCCAAATCCCCGACAACCCGTGAAGCGTTCTGCGCCATCACTCCCAACAGGTGTTGGAAGGGTTCACAGCGAGCCACTTAACGAGACGACTTCGGGATGCCCCCCTCGGTCGCGTCACAAACATCTCCTAACGCACCATGGTACGCAACAATGGATCGTCGGAGTTGGGGTTCCTAAGGCGGCTTTGTGACAAGGTGTTGCACAAATCACACGCACCCTCAGTCCGAAAGAGCATTGCAAGCAATTGAAATTAAACAAGAATTTTCTTAACATCGCAAACCGATAGAAAACGGCCACAAACCGACGGTATTCACATCCCCCGCTGTATCCATATCCGCAGATGGGACCGAAAGCCTGTTTCAACCAGATCGGCGAGCGCTGAATCACCCCATTCGCGGGCTCAAGAATACGAATCAAAACCGCCGACGAAATCGCGCTCGCTCATCTTCAGGAATTGA
This sequence comes from uncultured Alphaproteobacteria bacterium, assembly GCA_963717905.1. GTDB lineage: Bacteria > Pseudomonadota > Alphaproteobacteria > Rhizobiales > Xanthobacteraceae > Tardiphaga. The sequence continues at coordinate 497,741 of CAVQXM010000002.1, read as the reverse complement.
ACTTTGACGCAAACGCAATCCGGGGATGCATAAAGGCAATTGGCGTCGCAGGCGGATCGCTTTATTTGCGGGAAACAGCGGCAAGCAGCGAACATGTACTTGCAGTTGGCGGCGCTGTCAGGCATATCGACCCCGCGCTGGAGATGTGGCCGAGTGGCTGAAGGCGGCGGTTTGCTAAACCGTTATAGGGCCCCAAAGCCCTATCGAGGGTTCGAATCCCTCCGTCTCCGCGCGCAATCCCTGAACACCACACGATCAGAACGCATCGCCGACGCCTGGACATTCGCCAGCGCGCCAAGACTTTGCGACATCAAGGCTTGGCGACATCAAGGCTTGGGAACATCAAGGCTTGAACTGCTGAGCGTTCAAACGCCCAAGAATAAGGGTTCTGGCTTGATTTAGCGCCGGCGGCCGATCGAAATTCCGATCATCACTGCGATCAGCAATGAACTCAGCGGGGCCTTGCGCGCAACCGTGCTCAAAATATCGAGCGGCCTGCCAGGCTCGCGGGCGTAGGATATGGCCTCGTTCACGCAGCGCCCGGCGGCAACGACATGGGTTGCGACATCGCGTCCGACATCAAACCCCGCGCGCCCGACATCAGCCATCGTGTCGGTAATCCGGGCGGTTGCTGACGGCTTGTACTCACTGGATCGCATATCGCTCCGCCCATCTGTCGTTTGAACACCGCCGCTCCAATCATCGCGAGCCGCAGAGATCAAACTGCTGAGGGTACGCCTGGTTCCATTGACCGGTTTGATGATCGCGATACGGGACCGCGCGGGCGCAATATGCCCACCATCAGCGGCTGCCTCGACGATCAGGCGGCTCTGGCGAGCGGCTTGCGGCGACGCGGGTCGCTGCGTTCAGGGGACGATGGGATGTCCCGTCTTCAATCGTTGACGCCCAATAAAGACGAGGGCGTCGGCGTGTGTGTCCGGTCAAGTTTCAGTGGCGTCGTTGCCGGAAGAGCCCGAACTGAAAAACCACTCCGAATGAGAGCTGGTCGACGTCTTGGTCAGACCAGCCTTCCTTGTCACCCCGCATCCCGAAAGACCAATAGCCTCTCTGAACCTGCGGGCCGACAGTTGACCTGATGTCGTGCCGACACCCTCCACCGTCTACCAAGTCCCTGCTGGCGGAATGACCGTCTCAGCAACAGCCCTCGTGACGTGCCAGCCAAGGCCGCTGGCAGGCTTAAACTCGTTACGCTTTTTTCTTGGCAACCTTCTTGGTCTTCTTCGCAGCCTTCTTCACTGCGGTCTTCGCGGCAGCCTTCTTGGGGGCCTTTTTGACTGCTGCCTTCTTCACTGCTTTCTTGGCCATTGTACTCTCCTGCAATAGTGAGATTGGCTTGATCGCTGCGTGCATTCGGTAATCGAGATGCACTCCATCCCGCATACACCAACAAATTGAAAAAGACAGTGTTCAGCTTAAAGAAGTGTTGATGGCACCGGGCGGGAAACCGCCTCGCCTGCAAGCGGACAAGCCTTTGAAACGCTTGAGATCATTGATCCAACCTGGTCGACCGCAAGTTCAGCGCGACGCAGTGAATCATCGCAAACCCCTTTCCTGAACGAGTATCCGTGATTCTTTGCAACCGATCGCGAATTGCGCAGCACGGAGTTAGAGGCGCGTGCAAGCCGCGTCAAAGCCCTCCCACGACCGCCGTGGCGACGTCGCTAGCGTGTGAAAATTGTTCTGGAAAACTTTCGTGATGACCGTATTCGACGCCTCTTGCGAGGCGCAGCGCCCCGGCACTCGCGATGATTCGCATGGCGCACGAAAAAGCGGGAGATCGCTCTCCCGCTTTTTCAGGTCTTCACTTGCGTCGAAACCTCGCGCAACAAGATGCGCGACGAGGCGTCAGATGCCGAGTTTGCTCTTCAGCAGATCGTTGACCGCCTGCGGATTGGCCTTGCCGCCTGACGACTTCATCACCTGACCAACGAACCAGCCGATCAGCGATGGCTTCGCCTGCGCCTGCGCGACCTTGTCAGGGTTGGCGGCGATGATGTCATCGACCACCTTCTCGATCGCGCCCATGTCGGTGACCTGCTTCATGCCACGGCTCTCAACGAGCTGGCGCGGATCGCCGCCTTCGGTCCAGACGATTTCAAACAGATCCTTGGCAATCTTGCCCGAGATCGTTCCCTCGCCGATCAGGTCGACAATGGACGCCAGTTGCGCCGCCGACACCGGCGAAACAGCGATGTCCTGACCTTCCTTGTTGAGGCGGCCGAACAGTTCGTTGATCACCCAGTTGGCGGCGAGCTTGCCGTCCCGCTGCTTGTTGGCGATCGCACCGAGCACAGCTTCGAAGAAGTCAGCGTTCTCGCGTTCGGCCACCAGCACGCTGGCGTCATAGGGCGTCAGTCCGAAATCGCCAATGAAGCGCGCCTTCTTTTCATCGGGCAGCTCGGGCAAAACGGCCTTCAGCTCGTCGACCATGGCCTGATCGAATTCCAGCGGAAGCAGGTCCGGATCGGGGAAATACCGATAGTCATGCGCTTCTTCCTTCGAGCGCATCGAGCGGGTTTCGCCCTTGACCGCGTCGAACAGGCGGGTCTCCTGATCGATCGTGCCGCCGTCCTCGATGATGCCGATCTGGCGACGGGCCTCATATTCAATGGCTTGGCCGATAAAACGGATCGAGTTGACGTTCTTGATCTCGCAGCGCGTGCCATAGGCGTCGCCCGGCTTGCGCACCGAGACGTTGACGTCCGCACGCAGGCTGCCCTTCTCCATATCGCCATCGCAGGTGCCGAGGTAGCGCAGGATGGTGCGGAGCTTGGTGACGTAGGCGCGGGCCTGATCAGCCGAACGCATGTCGGGCTTGGAGACGATCTCCATCAATGCGACGCCAGACCGGTTCAGATCGACGAACGACATGGTCGGGTGCTGATCGTGCAGCAATTTGCCAGCGTCCTGCTCGAGGTGCAGGCGCTCAATGCCGACGCTGAAGCTTTCGCCGTCACGCATGTCGACCGTGACCTCGCCTTCGCCAACGATCGGCGACTTGAACTGGCTGATCTGGTAGCCTTGCGGCAAATCCGGATAGAAATAGTTCTTGCGATCGAACGTCGATCGCAAATTGATCTGCGCCTTCAGGCCCAGTCCTGTACGGACGGCCTGACGGACACATTCCTCGTTGATGACCGGCAGCATGCCAGGCATGGCTGCGTCGACCAGCGAGACGTGCGAATTCGGCGCGCCGCCGAACTCCGTTGAGGCGCCCGAGAACAGCTTTGACTGCGAGGTGACCTGAGCATGGATCTCCAGGCCGATCACAACTTCCCAGTCGCCGGTGGCGCCCTTGATGAGCTTCGATGATTTAACAGGTGCGTTCATACGCGGTTTCTACCCTGACGGCGGCGGCAACAAAAGCCCCCAGACCACTTTCTCCTACGGCACCACGTCCGCCAGCTCAACGGTTACATTCCTGCCAGGAACGACTTCAGGACAGGACTCTGCCGCAATGCATCCCGTCCGGCCGAGATCACCTCGTCAACCTGCGCCGCCGGCAGATTAAACCGCGTCGGCACAGCCTCCAGGGCGCGGGCGCGTTGAGACTTCGAGCTGGTCGAAGCCGACCCGACCGACGAGCAGCTTCAAATCCCGGCAATTCCAGTTCGAGCCGACACCGTAGCGCTTGCGCTCCGCAGCGCTCAGACCACAGCGCCATTTGATCAGGCTCGCCTGCCAATCCGCCACCGCACGATCAAATGCGGCATAACTCGCCCCGACGCTGGCGTCGATGGTGGTGTCTACCGCCGCCTTGATCAGATCAACGCCGCTCGGCCCGTCAAGCGTGCGAACCCAATCGCCGGAGATGCCGGTCTTGGCGTCGACGACCAGGAACATAGCGCGACGCAATTTGGCGGCCCGTTGCGGATCGAGAGGGCCATAGGGCGTCGGCGAAGACTCGCGGGCGACCGTGAAGCCCGACAGGCCGTAATTATCGACCAGTCCGCCATCCAGCAGCTTGATGAACGGCACCTTGCCATCGCGATACCGCATCACAGCCTTCGAATAGGAACTCAGCATCGGCGACGCATTCTTGTCCACGGCGGCCCGCTGGATCCAGCCGGGTATCGCCGCGTCGCATTGGCCCGGAAACGCCTGAACGACTGCAGGCGCGAATGCGAGCGGCACCGCCGCTGACGCCGCAACGGCGCTGGAGATCGGGTAACGCGCCAGATCGCTACAGATCGCTGAGAACGTGGTGGGCGCGAAGATAAACGGGACTCGATTGTAAATGTCCGACGCATTGATCCAGACATAGGGCCGGCCGCCAGAGATCAACTGGCCATAGGTCGCCCCACCGAACAGGTTAGCATCGAGCCACTTGGTGAAGCCGGTCGACTCGTTGATCCCGCCCGTGAACGCCCGTCCGATCGTATCGAGCGAGAGTGTCGTCTGGATGTTCTCCTCAGCATTGCGGATGAGAAATCGCTCGCGAAAATCAACCAGCGCATCGCGCTTGCGGAGCCCGAAATAGGCCGCCGTGACCGATCCGCCGGACACGCCCGAAACGAAATCAATGGTATCAAGCATCGAACCGCGATGGCGCGGCGTCTGGATCTGATCCATTTCCTGCAGCACACCGAATGCGAACGCCGCTGCGCGGGTGCCCCCGCCGGAGAAAGCCAGCCCGACCAGAAGATCCTCGCCTGTGGTCGGCATATCAAGAGCTGGCAGCGCCTCACTCGCTCCCTCAGCGAGAGGTACGTTCACCGGGATGTTGTGGACCGAAGCACATCCCGCCAAGATCGAGGACACCAGAACAGCTACGCCAAACCACTGCAGTCTACGCATCAAATTCACGCTCACTATAACCATCGACATTGCAGGTATTGCGAGAAGTGCCGGTCCCCGGGAAGACAAGTGCCCTTTTCGATAGCCTGATCGCCGGCAGAACTCAAACAAGGGTAACAAGGTAAAGGCGACTGTTGGATCGTGATCGCGCGACCGAAGCGCCTATCGCAGGTCGAAATCGAGCTGGAACTGCACCCCGCTCCCGACCTTGCTATCAACCTCGAACGTGATGTTCTCGGCATGATCATGCATGGCCTGAAGGATCAGCGCGCCAAGCTTGCGCGGTGGCGGCCAGGTCTGCCCCTCCGCGAGTCCAACTCCATTATCGCTGACACTGACGAAGCCTCGCCGGCCAACACGCCGACATGTGAGACGCAGTTTGCCTCCCGCCTCGGGCTTGAACGCATGCTTGAGTGAATTCGTTAGCAGCTCATTCACGAACAAGCCAATCAGCATGGTGATATTAAGATCCGCCTCGAAGCGCTGGATATCCAACTCTATGGTGATATCCGGCTGAGCACTCGATTCCATAACCGCGCATGCGATGTCATCCAGGTATTCACCGAGATTGATCTGCGACGTCGCATGCTCAGCGGAAAGCTTTCGGTATAATAACGACACCGCGTCGACACGACTGGCGATCCGCTGCAGGGACGCCGCCTCGCGTTCAGGAGCACCGCGCGCTTCCAATCTGACAAGCGCTGTCACGAGTTGCAGGTTATTCTTCACACGATGCTGCAGCTCGCGCATCAACATATCGCGTTCTTTGATTTGCGACTTGGCCTTTTCGGCAACGATATCTGCGTGGGCGCCAACGTCCATCACCGTGACAAGGCGATACTCACCGTTGATGGCGCTTTGAACCTGGTTGATCTGCGCCTGAACGACCGTTTCACGGTGGTTGGTTTTTCGGCGATAGATCCCGGTTGATACGGCGAACGTCTCGATATCGTGAGAGAGGCTGTGACTTGATGCGGGGCCGCAACCGCTGCCAACAAAGGCGCTGAGCAGTTCCCAACGTCCGCCGATCAGCCGATCAAGGGACTGATCCGCAATCTTGGCAAATGCCTGATTGGCATAAATGATGACGTGACCGTCCCCTGCCGACCGGGACAATGCGGTCGCAACAGGAAGAAGCGCGAAGGCCTCCTTGTAGTCTCCGCTATCCAGAATGCGCACCAACACGTTGGACAATTCCGGCGAGGCCGCCGTTTCCGATCGCGAAAACGGCTGACCTTCGTTTGCTTTATTTGGTGCGCCAGCCATGGCTCAACCATGACCAAGCGCACTTCAAAAGGCAATCAGCAAAGTTGTGTCTTGATTAATCAGGTCCACCACTTCCGCGGCGTGAAGTGTCCTGCGGACTCTTCGATCGTCGCGCCGAGTGTAAACAAGGTCTCTTCATCAAACGGGCGACCGATCAACTGCAAGCCGAGTGGCAAACCCGATGCATCGGTGCCCGCCGGTACTGCAATCCCAGGCAGACCGGCCATATTTACCGTCACGGTGAAGATGTCATTGAGGTACATCTCGATCGGACCTGCACCTGCCTTCTCGCCAACACCAAACGCCGTCGACGGGGTCGCTGGAGTCAAGATCGCGGAAACGCCCTGCGCAAAGCAGTTTTCGAAGTCCTGCTTGATCAGGGTTCGCACCTTCTGCGCCCGCAGATAGTAAGCATCGTAATAACCTGCAGACAAAACATAGGTACCGATCATCACGCGACGACGAACTTCCGGACCAAATCCGGCAGCGCGCGTATTCTCGTACATTTCGTCAATCGAGCGACCCGCTTCTCGCAGTCCGTAGCGAACGCCATCATAACGCGCGAGGTTTGAGGACGCCTCTGCCGACGCGACGATATAGTACGATGGTAGCGCATACTTTGTATGCGGCAACGACACCTCGACCAGCTCAGCGCCCGCAGCCTTCAGATACTCAGCACCCTTCAACCAAAGCGCTTCAATCTCCGATGGCATGCCGGGAATGCGATATTCCTTCGGAATACCGATCTTCATGCCCTTCACCGAGCGGCCGATTGCCGCCTCGTAATCAGGAACCGCGATGTCCGCAGAGGTTGTGTCCTTGGGATCGTGCCCGGCCATCGAGCGCAGCATGATCGCCGCGTCGCGCACGTTGCGCGTGAACGGACCTGCCTGATCGAGCGACGATGCGAAGGCGACGACGCCCCAGCGCGAGCAACGTCCATAGGTCGGCTTGACGCCAACGATGCCGGTGAATGCGGCCGGCTGACGAATCGAACCGCCCGTGTCGGTGCCCGTTGCGGCAAGACAGAGGTTCGCCGCCACAGCAGCCGCCGATCCGCCTGACGAGCCGCCCGGCACGAGGTTCACATCCGAGCCATCACGTCGCCACGGGTTGATCACCGGGCCGAAATGCGACGTCTCATTCGACGAACCCATCGCGAACTCGTCGTTGTTCAGCTTGCCGAGCATGACCGCACCGTCACGCCACAGCTGCGACGTCACCGTTGATTCATAAGGCGGGACAAACTCGCCGAGCATCTTCGAGCAGGCAGTGGTGCGAACATCCTTGGTCGCGAACAGATCCTTGACGCCGAGCGGGAGGCCTTCCAGCGGCCCCGCCTCGCCCTTGGCGATCCGTGCGTCGGCAGCCTGTGCCATCGCGCGCGCCTGATCGGGCGTTTCCGTCACATAGGCGTTGAGCACCCGCGCCGCTTCCAGCGCCTTGAGATGGGCGTCCGTCAGTTCCACCGAGGTGAAGGATTTCGCAGCCAGCCCATCGCGGGCCTCGCTGAGCGTCAGTGATGTAAGGTCAGTCATTTATTAACCGGGCTGCAAAAGAACGGGGAAAGCGTTTTGTCGTTTTCAGGCGCATCCATGCGCCCTTTGTCAGCTTGCTTGAGTTGGTCGAACACCGACTGCATGGCAAGGTCAGGATCTGCCGCCTGCCCCACGCGCTCGGTGGCGTCGAGATAATCCATGTACGCTTGGTAGGCACGTTCGTCGTCACACAGCAGGCACATGGTTACCTCGATCGCACGCGGTGCGAATTATTCGACAACCTTCGGCACGAGGAAGAAGTTATCCTCGCTCGCAGGCGCATTGGAGAGCACCGTGTCGACGATCTCGCCATCATCGACAACGTCGGCACGCTTTTTCATCGCCATCGGCGTTACCGAGGTCATCGGCTCGACGCCATCGACGTTCACTTCAGACAATTGTTCAACGAACGCCAGCATCGCGTTCAGCTCGCCCTGCAAGTGGGGAACCTCTTGGTCAGAGACCGCGATTCGCGCGAGTTTCGCGATCCGGCGGACAGTTGCGGCATCGACAGACATAGCTAAGCCCCTTGGGCGAGACGTAAAATTATGACCGTCGTATAGCAGACGGAGGTTTCGCGCCGCAACCGCGCATGAAAAATCAGTGCCCGAGCGCCTGGAATCGAGCCGAAGCTTCTTCCGCGAGCGTGCGGGTCAACTCAAGCGCTGGAATCGGCCGCGCCAGTCTCACCGCCTGCCCAGCCCACAGATTGGTAAAATCGACCCGGCCCAGCTTTTCTGCGGCCGCCTTGAGAGGGGCAAGCGCATTGCCGGAATGCGGGAATGCCGGGGCATCGGCGCTCACCGGACCAACCTCCCGCATCACCCGATTGGCGATTCCTCGCGCCGGGCGTCCCGACATCAGGTTAGTAATGACCGTCGCATCGTCATGGCCTTCCGCCAGCGCAGCCTTGATCAGGGCGTTGCCCTTGGCCTCGGGCGTCCGCAGATAGGCGGTGCCGATCTGAACACCTGATGCGCCGAGCGCAAAGGCCGCAGCAATTCCACGGCCGTCGGCGATGCCACCCGCTGCGATCACCGGTAGCTTCACCGCATCGGCGACCTGCGGGACAAGCGCGAAGGTCCCTGGCTGCGAAGCGATCGACTCGGTCAGGAACATGCCGCGATGGCCACCGGCTTCAGCGCCCTGAGCGATAACGACATCCGCACCGTTCTGCTCGAGCCATACAGCCTCGCGAACGATTGTTGCTGACCCCATGACGATCGCGCCAGTTGCCTTCACGCGGTTCAGGAGCGCTGGCTCCGGCAGGCCAAAGTGGAAGCTCACCACCTCCGGCTTCAATTCCTCAACAACGCGGCAGGCGTTCTCATCGAATGGCGCACGATTTGCTGCTGGAGCCTCGGCGTTCGGATCGAGCCCGAGCTCAACGAAATAACTGTGCAGGCGTTTGCGCCAGATCGCCTCCTGCCGGGCGTCAGCGGGCACAGCACGATGGGCGAAGAAGTTCAGATTGACCGGCGCAGCGACCTGCTCGCGAAAGGCGAGAACCTGTTCGCGGATCTTGTCGACCGACAGCATCGCGCATGGCAGCGAGCCCAGCCCGCCCGCCTTCGCCACCGCGACTGCCAGATCCTGGTCCATCGCCGCAGCCATCGGCGCCACAACGATGGGCAGTTCGATTTTCAAAAGCTCGATCAACCGGCGGTCTGGCCACATGATGTCTGTTCCTCTTCCTGTTGCCGCGGACGGTGACATTGTCCGCTCCGGCATTGCTGGCCATGCAGCCAACATCTTCTTTTTACCTCTACCCAACTTTGACGGATGAATCTGCATGCTGGACGACGCCGCCTTGCGCGAGCGACAATGTCGGCGCAGCAACGGCAGGCTTCCATGCTAAGTAATATACGCGACCTAGAGACCTGTCGCCTCTTCTTGCGTCAACTCGCTCTGGCCGATGTTGCCGCCATTCAGCGTTTATTCCCGCGCTGGGACATCGTGCAACATCTTTCAGCCGCAGTGCCCTGGCCTTACCCGCCCGATGGCGCCCTGACCTACGTACGCGATGTGGCTCTGCCCGCAATGCACGATCGCAGGGAATGGGTTTGGACGATCCGGCTCAGGCATACCCCAGCGGAGTTGATCGGGCTGGTTCATCTTTCCCTCCGTCCTGATGACAATCGCGGGTTCTGGCTTGACCCTGACCATCGCGGTCAAGGCCTGATGACAGAAGCCGCAGCAGCGGCCACCGACTTCTGGTTCGAGGAATTGGAACAGCCTGTTCTGCGCGTAACAAAAGCCATCGCTAATACCGCCTCCCGGCATATTTCATCACGCAATGGCATGCGTCTGATCGGCACCTCAACACGCGAGTATGTCAGCGGGCCGCTGCCTTCTGAAACCTGGGAAATCACACGGCAAGAATGGCGCGCCCGTCCTCGGCAACGCATCGAATAGGCGGAATGCGCAATCTGGGTTTCCGCCAGTAACAACACCGTGCTAAGCGAAGCCATGCCCGCACCCATTCTCCCCCTGGCAGACGCTGCCGCCATCCTGCCCGCCCGCGGCGCCCTGATCGGTCTTGATCTCGGCACCAAAACCATTGGCGTTTCGGTCTGCGATCCAGACCGACGCATCGCCACCGGCGTTGAAACGGTTCAGCGCAAGACTTTCACGGTCGACGCTGCGCGGTTGATCGCGCTGGCGACGGAGCGCCGGGTTTGCGGGTTCGTGCTTGGCCTGCCCATCAATATGGACGGCAGCGAGGGACCGCGCGCGCAATCGACCCGCGCATTCGCCCGCAACTTCGCGCGGCTCACCGATGTCCCGATCGCCCTTTGGGACGAGCGCCTGTCAACCGCCGCCGTCGAACGCGAGCTCATCGCCAATGATGTCAGCCGCGCCAAGCGAGCCAAGGTGATCGACGAACATGCCGCCATCTTCATCCTGCAGGGCGCGCTCGACCGCCTTGATGTGATTGGACGCTCAGGGCCGTTGTAATGCTCACTGCTTTTTCGACCCTGCTGCCGATCTATCTTCTGATCGTCCTTGGCTTCTTCCTGCGTCGCACCCTCCTGACCAAGGATGCGGACTGGGTCAGCATAGAACAACTTGTCTATTACGTGCTGTTCCCCGCCCTGCTGATCTGCACACTGGCGCGAGCCGATCTGCAGACCGTGCCGGTGCTCGGACGTCGCCGGATCGTTGATGGGCGCGATCTTGCTGATGTCGGCGCTATGCCTTGCGATCAAACCGCTGCTGTCGCGCTACCTCAACGTCAGCAACCCGTCGTTCACCTCGGTATTTCAGGGCGCCACGCGCTGGCATACCTTCGTCGCCCTGTCACTCGCGGGTGGCACGGCTGGTCCGGCCGGCATCGCCATTGCCTCCGTCGCGATGGTGGCGATGATCCCCCTGCTGAATGTGCTCAGTGTGAGCATCCTTGCCCATTTCGCTGCGCCAACAAAACTGTCGTGGGTGTCGCTCGCGAAGGCCCTCGCCCAGAACCCGCTGATCTCAGCCTGCGTCATTGGCATTATGCTGAACATCGCCGGCATTGCGATTCCAAGGCCGATCTACGAGTTCGGGGACTCGCTCGGGCGCTGCTCGCTGGCGCTCGGTCTGCTCGTCGTCGGCGCCGGGCTGCGCGCCGAGGGGCTACGCGAGTCCGGCATGGTCGCCGCACTCACCGTCGCATTGAAGCTGATCGTGATGCCACTGTTTGCCGTCGGCATCGCCAAGGCCTTTGGCCTCTCTGGCACCGCCCTCGCCGTCGTGGCCTATTCCGCCGCCGTGCCGACCGCGTCGAACGGCTACATCCTCGCGCGCCAGATGGGCGGCGACGCCAATCTGTTCGCGCAGATCTTTACCCTGCAAACAGTCGTCGCAGCCTTCACGCTGCCGCTCATCGTTGTGATGTTCAACTAGGCCGCGCGCTACGGCAGTGCGCGGTCCAGCAACGCGTTTGACTGTGTCACTGTGAACTCCGAAGAGCCGAACAAGACCCCGCGCGACGGCGTCAGCCGTGTTGTCGCAAACAGCTCGGCATGTGCCGGATGTACCTTGTTCAGGGCTGCGGTTGCCGCCAGTAGCACCAGCACTTCGACCGCCTGACGCGCAACACGTTCAGCATCCGATCGCAGCAAGGTTCGCACGACAAAGGCGGCTGCTTCCGCCGTACCCGTTATGCCCTTGGTTTCCTCAACCAACGACTGGATCACCGCCGCCGCGACATCGCCCTCTCGCGCCAGTGCACGCAGCACGTCAAGGCACATGACATTGCCGGAGCCCTCCCAGATCGCATTGACGGGAGCCTCGCGATAATGCCGCGCCAGAATTGTCTCCTCGACGTAGCCATTGCCGCCGAGACACTCCATCGCCTCGAACAAGAAGCCCGGCGCGCTCTTGCAGACCCAGTACTTCACCGCGGGTGTCAGCAGCCGGACCCAGGCTGCCTCAGCGGGATCAACCGGCGCACGATCGAATGCGCGGCACATCCGCATGACCAGCGCCGTCGTCGCCTCGACATGCAGCGCCATATCAGCCAGCACACTCTGCATCAAAGGCTGATCGGACAGATACTTCTGGAACACCACGCGATGACGCGCATGATGCAGCGCATGAGCCAGGCCTGACCGCATCAAGCCGGCCGACGCGATCGCACAATCCTGCCGCGTCAGGTTCACCATCTTGATGATCGTGGGGATTCCGCGCCCCTCCGCACCGATACGGATGGCATAGGCGTTGTCGAAACGCACCTCGGACGAACCGTTCGATCGGTTGCCGAGCTTGTCCTTCAGGCGCTCGAACTGCAGCCCGTTGATCGTGCCATCAGGATGAAACCGCGGCATGAAGAAACAGGTCAGCCCGCCCTCAGCCTGGGCCAGCACCAGAAAGGCGTCAGACATCGGCGCTGACATGAACCATTTATGGCCAGTGATCCGATAGGCGCTACCGTCACGCACGGCTTCACTGGTGTTACTGCGGACGTCGGTCCCGCCCTGACGCTCCGTCATACCCATGCCGATCAGCAGGCCGCGCTTCCGCCAGGCCGGAAGAAACGAACTGTCATAGGTATGGCTTGAGATCAGCGGCATCAATTCAGTCAGCGTCACCGGCTGTTCGCCGAGTGCCGCAACGGAGGCGCGGGTCATGGTGATCGGGCACAAATGTCCGGTCTCAACCTGCGCAGCCATGTAAAACCGCGCGGCACGCAATACCTCCGACGCACCGCCCCCCGGCTGGCCGGTCGGGGTCCAGGTCGAGTTATGGATCCCCGCGCGAATGCTGTGGGTCATCAACTCATGGTAGGCCGGGTGGTACTCGATCTCATCTCGGCGATCGCCGCGCGCATCAAGCGTGCGCAGTTTCGGCGGGTTTTCATTCGCCTGCCGTCCCAGCGTCATCATGCTGGCTGACCCCCAGCGCCGACCGAAATGCGACAATTCCTGCCGGGCTGCGCCGCCGCCATTCACCGCCACCGCGTCCATCAAGGGCCGGTCCAGCGTGTAGAGGTCGACATCCTCAAAGGCTGGAGACTGATTGGAGAGCTCTGGGGTAGCGGAATTCATCATAGAGACTGTCCCGAACAAGGCTGCAGCGCGAATCATACGCACTTACGGGTGAAACTTCATCAACCACCGTCGCGGATAAACAGGCCATTGAGTGGCGTCACGGGCAATTCAGCAAACAGCCTTAATACCGCGATCAACTGATTGGGGGATAACCCGCAGGCAGGCATTTCGACCTTGCCCCCTTTTTCAAGTCTGCCTATAGCTTTGGCTTTAATGACCCTTGCATCCAAATCCAGTTTTGTCCTCGCCCGCCGTCATCTGCTGGGCATTGAGGGCCTCTCCGCCGCCGAGATCACCGGCCTCCTCGACCTGTCCGAGGAATATGTGGAACTCAACCGTCAGGTTGACAAGAAGCGCACCGTGTTGCGCGGCCGCACCCAGGTCAATCTCTTCTTTGAATCGTCGACGCGCACGCAGTCGTCGTTCGAGATCGCCGGCAAGCGACTTGGCGCAGACGTCATGAACATGTCGGTCGCGTCGTCCTCAATGAGCAAGGGCGAAACGCTGGTCGATACCGCCGTGACGCTGAACGCGATGCATCCCGACATTCTGGTGGTTCGTCACCGGGCGTCGGGCGCGGTTGAACTGCTGTCGCAGAAGGTCGATGGCTCGGTCGTCAATGCCGGCGACGGCGCGCATGAGCACCCGACCCAGGCGCTGCTCGACGCGCTCACCATCCGCCGCAACAAGGGCCGCCTTGAAGGGCTGACCGTCGCGATCTGCGGCGACGTCCGCCACTCCCGCGTCGCCCGCTCCAACATCCTGCTGCTCAATATCATGGGCGCGCGCGTTCGCGTTGTCGCACCGTCGACGCTGCTGCCGCCGGGCATCGAACGCATGGGCGTCGATGTTTATCGCGATATGCGCGAGGGCCTCGACGGCGCTGACATTGTCATGATGCTGCGGCTGCAGCGCGAGCGCATGAACGGCTCGTTCGTGCCGTCATCGGGCGAATACTTCCACTTCTACGGCCTCGACCAGACCAAGCTGGCCTACGCCAAGCCGGATGCGCTTGTGATGCACCCCGGCCCGATGAACCGCGGCGTCGAAATCGACACGCTGGTGGCCGATGGTCCGCAGTCATTGATCCGCGAACAGGTTGAGATGGGCGTTGCCGTCCGCATGGCGGTGCTGGACGCATTGGCAAGGAACCTGCCCAATGCGTGACCCCAACCAGCCCACCTCTCTCCAGCGCGGCTCTCATGACATGCTGACCGACTCCCGCCCTGTTCTGCTCAAGAATGCCCGCGTCATTGATCCGTCGCGCGACCATGACGCGCAATCCGACGTGCTGATCGCCGGCGGCAAGATCCAGGACACCGCGTCCCGGTATTGCTGCGTCCGGTGTTCCAGAGGGAACGCAGATCATTGACTGCCGCGACAAGGTGGTCGCGCCCGGTTTGATCGACATGCGCGCCTTCGTCGGCGAACCCGGCGCGAGCTTCCGCGAGACTTTCGCCTCGGCCAGCCAGGCGGCGGCCAGCGGCGGCATCACCACCATCATTTGCCAGCCGGACACCAAGCCGACAATCGACAATCCGACCACCGTCGACTTCGTGCTGCGCCGCGCCCGCGACACCGCCATCGTCAATATCCATCCGATGGCGGCGCTGACGCGCGGCATGCTCGGCGACGAGATGACCGAAATCGGCCTGTTGAAAAAGGCTGGCGCAGTCGCATTCACCGACGGCGCGAAAAGCGTGATGAACGCGCAGGTGTTGCGCCGCGCCCTCACCTACGCCCGCGATTTCGACGCGCTGATCGTACACTTCACCGAAGACCCCAATCTGGTCGGCGAAGGCGTGATGAACGAGGGCGAGCGCGCCTCGCGTCTCGGCCTGATCGGCATCCCCTGCGCCGCCGAAGCGATCATTCTCGAGCGCGACTTGCGCCTGGTCGGCTTGACCGGCGGCCGTTACCACGCCGCATCGATCACCTGCGCCGACTCCATCGCAGTCCTGCAGCGCGCGCGTGACGCAGGCATCAAGGTCACGGCCTCCGCCTCGATCAACCACCTCACGCTGAACGAAAATGATATCGGCCCGTATCGGTCGTACCTGAAGCTTGCGCCGCCTCTGCGCCATGAAGATGATCGCGTGGCGCTGGTGGAGGCTGTCGCGTCAGGCCTGATCAGCGTGATCATGTCCGACCACAACCCGCAGGACGTTGAAACCAAGCGCCTGCCGTTCGCCGAAGCGGCTCCCGGAGCCATCGGCCTTGAAACCATGCTGTCTGCGGGACTGCGTCTGGTTCACAGCGAACAGATCGATCTGCTCACATTGATCCGCGCCATGTCGACCACGCCTGCCGAGTTGCTTGGCCTGCCCGGCGGCACATTGCGCCCCGGCGCGGTGGCGGATGTTGTCGTGATCGATCCGGATCTGCCATGGGTGCTCGATCCGGCAGACCTGAAGTCCAAATGCAAGAACACGCCGTTCGACGGCGCCCGCTTTACGGGGCGCGCTGTTCGCACCATTGTTGGTGGGCAAACCGTGTTTGAACAGGCGTAACCACCATGACCCTGATCTACGCAGGCGCCGCCCTGCTCGGCTATCTCCTCGGATCGATCCCGTTCGGTCTGATCCTGACCAAAATGGCTGGCACGCAGGACCTGCGCAGCATCGGCTCGGGCAACATCGGCGCGACCAACGTCCTGCGCACCGGCCGCAAGGGGCTTGCCGCTGCAACCCTGATCGGCGATGCCCTCAAAGGCACCGCAGCGGTGCTGATAGCCAACCAGTTTGGCGGTGCGGATGGAGCCCTGATCGCTGGCGCAGCTGCCTTCATCGGGCATCTGTTCCCGGCCTGGCTTGGCTTCAAGGGCGGCAAGGGTGTCGCAGTTTATATCGGCATCCTGCTCGGGCTGTTCTGGCCCTCGGCGCTGTTCTTCTGTGTCGTGTGGCTCGCCTGCGCTTTCGCATTTCGCTACTCGTCGCTATCGGCCCTTGTCGCCAGCGCCCTGACGCCGCTTAGCCTGCTGTGGATTGGAGCCGACAAGATCGCGATCCTGGCAGCGGTGCTGACCGCCCTGCTCTGGTTCATGCATCGCGAGAACATCAAACGCCTGCTGACCGGAGCTGAGGGCAAGATTGGCAAAAAGGCCTAACGGCCCCATCCCATTTACGACGATTGCAGCCTCCGCAACCCCGCGCGATGCTCCCGTTTGAATAGAACGGGAGTGGATGTGAACAGCAGCCAGCCAACGCATACGCACCTCACTGATGCCCAGCGCCTTGATTGGTTGCGGCTGATCCGCTCCGACAACGTCGGGCCACGGACTTTTCGCACGCTGATCAATCACTATGGCAGCGCCCAGCTTGCCCTGCGGCATTTACCCGAACTGGCGCGCCGCGGCGGAGCCGCACAAGCCGGTCGCATTTACAGCGTTGAAGACGCCGAGCGCGAGTTGATGCAATGTGCGCGACTAGGCGTCGCCCTGGTCGCTCCCACCGAATATGGCTACCCGGCGCGGCTTCAGACCATCGACGATGCGCCGCCGCTCTTGGCAATTCGCGGGCAGCCCGGCGCGCTGATGCAGCCGATGATCGCCGTGGTTGGCTCCCGCAATGCCTCCGGTGTCGGCCTCAAATTCGCAGCGCAACTCAGCCGAGAGTTGGGCGACGCGGGCTTCGTCATTGCCTCTGGCCTTGCCCGCGGGATTGATCAGGCGGCGCATCGCGCCAGTCTCGATAACGGCACCGTCGCAGTGCTGGCTGGCGGGCAGGATCGCATCTATCCGCCGGAGCATATCGAACTTGCAGAGGCGCTGCTCCGAACCGGTGCGGCTATTTCGGAGATGCCGCTGGGGCATACGCCGCGCGCGCGGGATTTTCCGAGGCGCAACCGGTTGATCTCCGGCGTCGCCCTTGGCGTTGTGGTGATTGAGGCAGCACACCGATCCGGCTCGCTGATCACGGCGCGAATGGCCGCCGAACAGGGCCGCGAAGTCTTTGCCGTGCCCGGCTCGCCACTCGATCCGCGCTCAGCCGGCACCAACGAGTTGATCAAACAGGGCGCGGCGCTCATCACCTCGGCTCACGACATTATCGCCGCCATCACCCCGATCATGGAACGGCCGGTCTGCCTGCCCTCGCACGAGCCGGATCTGAACGATAGTTTCGTCGAACCCGATGGCGGCACGCGAGCGCAGATTAGCAACCTGCTTGGGCCAAGCCCGATCGGACTTGACGATCTAATCAGGCTGTCAGGCGCATCACCTGCGATTGTGCGGATGACCTTGCTGGAACTGGAACTGGCTGGAAGGCTCGAGCGCCACGGCGGCGGATTGGTGTCGGTGCTGAGCTGAACTGTGTTGATGCCGGCGACACATTGCCATGGTTTGCCTAGCGGCCTCCGTCGGAACCCTGTCGTCGCATGATCTCCCCGGCTTCGAGCAAGGCCATGTTCAGCAAATGGCATAGCAAGCCAAGATTGTGGCGATGGGCCATTTGCGCCATCTCCATCAACGCCGAGCGAATATACCCGGCGGCCTCACCCGGTCCGCCATTACCGGCTCTGGCTTCATTGGTATCCTGCAAACCCGTACTGTGCCGTGATTGATCTTGCGCCCGCATGTCCAAATCCGCACTTCACCAGCCACACAAACCGAATCTGCATGAACATTGCAACCTATGATTGCCGAATACAACCTTTAAGCGGTATCCGATGCTGACTAAATCGACAGCAAGGTTCAGTCTCATTTGACAGCGGCGAAGACACCACCCATGTTCGCCGCCGAATAGTGGACGCGACTCCCGTCGACGCTACGTCCACGCCCCCGCTAAATCATTGGAACGGCATGAATATCGTCATTGTCGAATCGCCCGCCAAGGCTAAGACGATCAACAAATACCTCGGTTCCTCCTATGAGGTCCTGGCATCTTATGGTCACGTCCGCGACCTTCCGGCCAAGAATGGCTCGGTCGATCCCGACGCAAACTTCAAGATGTTGTGGGAAGTTGATCCGAAATCGGCCGGTCGTCTCAATGACATCGCCAAAGCGCTCAAGGGCGCCGACAAACTGATCCTCGCAACCGACCCTGATCGCGAGGGAGAAGCCATCTCCTGGCACGTTCTGGAGGTGCTGAAACAGAAGCGGGCGCTCAAGGATCACAAGATCGAACGCGTCGTTTTCAACGCCATCACCAAGCAGTCGGTGACCGAGGCGATGAAAAACCCCCGCGAGATCGATGGCGCACTGGTCGATGCCTATATGGCGCGCCGTGCACTCGACTATCTCGTCGGCTTTACCCTTTCCCCGGTTCTCTGGCGCAAGCTGCCCGGCGCGCGCTCGGCTGGCCGCGTGCAATCGGTTGCGCTTCGCCTGGTCTGCGATCGCGAGCACGAAATCGAAAAGTTCGTTCCCCGCGAATACTGGTCGCTGGTCACAACGCTTGCGACACCGCGCAACGAGTCCTTCGAGGCGCGCCTGGTTGGCGCGGACGGCAAGAAGATCCAGCGCCTCGACATTGGCAGTGGTGCAGAAGCCGAAGACTTCAAGAAGGCTATCGAGGCGGCCAACTTCAGTGTGTCGAACGTAGAGGCCAAGCCTGCGCGCCGCAATCCGCAGGCGCCTTTCACCACGTCAACGCTGCAGCAGGAAGCGAGCCGCAAGCTCGGCTTTGCTCCCGCACACACGATGCGTATCGCCCAGCGCCTCTATGAAGGTATCGACATCGGTGGCGAGACGACCGGTCTGATCACCTATATGCGAACCGACGGCGTGCAGATCGCGCCGGAAGCGATCACGGAGGCGCGTACGGTCATTGGCGAGGACTACGGCAAGCAATATGTGCCGGACGCGCCGCGCCAGTATCAGAGCAAGGCCAAGAACGCCCAGGAAGCGCACGAAGCCATTCGTCCGACTGATATGGCGCGTCGCCCTGCTGAGCTGCGTAACCGGCTTGATAATGACCAGTACCGCCTCTACGAACTCGTCTGGATCCGCACTGTCGCAAGCCAGATGGAGTCGGCAGAACTTGAACGCACCACTGTCGATATCGCCGCCAAGGCAGGTTCGCGCCTGCTTGAACTGCGCGCCAGCGGTCAGGTCGTGAAGTTCGACGGCTTCCTGAAGCTGTATCAGGAAGGCCGCGACGACGACGCCGAGGATGAAGACAGCCGCCGCCTCCCCGCGATGAGCCAGGGCGAGACGCTGAAAAAACAGAACCTTGCAGTCACCCAGCATTTCACCGAGCCACCGCCACGCTTCTCGGAAGCCTCGCTCGTCAAGCGCATGGAAGAACTCGGCATCGGTCGTCCGTCGACATATGCCTCGATCCTGCAGGTGCTGAAGGACCGCGGCTACGTCAAGCTCGACAAGAAGCGCCTGTACGGCGAGGACAAGGGCCGCGTCGTCGTGGCCTTCCTCGAAAATTACTTCAACCGCTATGTCGAATATGATTTCACGGCATCGCTCGAAGAGCAGCTCGACAAGATTTCGAACAACGAAGTCTCGTGGCAGCAGGTTCTGAAGGACTTCTGGACCGGCTTCATCGGCGCGGTCAACGACACCGCGGACTTGCGCGTTGCGCAGGTGCTCGACGTCCTCGATGAAAAGCTCGGCGAACATATTTATGCACCGCGCGAGGATGGCGGCGATCCGCGCCAATGCCCGAGCTGCGGCACCGGCCGCCTCAATCTGAAGGCAGGCAAGTTTGGCGCATTCGTCGGCTGCAGCAACTATCCCGAATGCCGCTACACTCGCCCCCTCGCCTCGGAAGGTGAAGCCGCTGGCGATCGCATGCTCGGCAAGGATCCCGAGACCGGTCTTGAGGTCGCGGTTAAAGCAGGCCGCTTCGGCCCTTATATCCAGCTCGGCGAGCCCAAGGATTATGCCGAAGGCGAAAAGCCGCGCCGCGCAGGCATTCCCAAGAACATGGGCCCGGGCGATATCGAACTCGAACTCGCAGTGAAACTGCTGTTGCTGCCCCGCACCGTCGGCATGCACCCGGAAACGGGCGAGCCGATCACGGCCGGTATCGGTCGTTTCGGTCCGTTCGTGAAGCACGAGAAGACCTACGCCAGCCTCGAGGCCGGCGACGAAGTGTTTGACATCGGCCTCAACCGTGCGGTCACGCTGATCGCAGAGAAGATCGCCAAGGGTCCGAGCAAGGGCCGCTTTGGCGCTGATCCCGGCAAGCCGATCGGCGAGCATCCGACGCTCGGCACCGTCGCCGTGAAAAGCGGTCGCTACGGCGCCTATGTTACCGCCGGCGGCGTCAACGCCACCATCCCGAACGACAAGACGCCCGACACCATTACGATCGCTGAAGCCATTGCGCTGATCGACGAGCGAGCGGCCAAGGGCGGTGGCAAGAAGCGCGTCGCGAAAAAGGCTGTGGCCAAAAAAGCGGTCGCCAAAAAAGCGCCCGCGAAGAAGGCTGCCAAAAAGTCGGCCACAGAGACAAACGCCGACGCTGATGACGAAAGCACTGACGCTGCGGCCGTTAAGCCTGTAAAGAAAGCCGCAGTGAAGAAGCCGGCCGCCAAAAAAGCTGTCGCCAAGAAGGCGGCCGCCAAAAAGGCTCCGGCGAAGAAGACCGCAGCTAAAAAAGCGCCGGCGAAGAAGGTCGCTAAGAAGGCTGCGGGCTAGATCGGACCAAAGTGACTAAGCAACGCGGCAGTAAGTTTCCGGACCGCGACCAGATCGTCGCATTTGTTCGCGCCTTCCCAGGTAAAGCAGGAACGCGCGAACTTGCCCGCGAGTTCGGCCTGAAGAACGAGGATCGTGTGGAGCTCAAGCGCATGTTGCGCGAGCTCGCCGATCAGGGCGTCGTGGTGAAGCGTGGCCATACCGTCGCCCTGCCCTCGACCCTGCCGCCGACTGTGTTGGCCGACATCACTGGCCGCGACCGCGACGGCGAGCTAACCGCGACGCCTGCCGAATGGGACGACGCCGACGGCGCTGCGCCGAAGATCCTGATTCCAGCCGGCCACCGGATGAAGCCCGGAACCGCCGCTGCCGTTGGCGACCGCGTGCTGCTGCGCGTTGAGCCTGCGCCGGATGGCGATGGCTATCGGGGCCGCGTCGTTCGCATTCTCGAACAGAACCGCCCCCGCGTGCTTGGCATTTTTCGCGCCATGCCGAATGGCGGTGGTCGCCTGATCCCGATCGACAAGAAGCAAGCCGGCCGCAGCGAGTTGAGCATCAGCAAGGCTGACAGCAAGGAAGCGCAGGACGGCGATCTCGTCAGCGTCGACCTGGTGCGCTCGCGCGGCTTCGGCCTGCCGTCTGCGCGCGTCAAGGAGCGGCTGGGTTCGCTGGCGACCGAAAAGGCGATCAGTCTGATCGCCATCCATGCCCATGGCATCCCGCAAGAGTTTTCGCCTGCTGCCCTCGAGCAGGCCGAAGCCGCGAAACAGGCCACACTGAAAGGCCGCAAAGACTGGCGCAAGGTTCCGCTCGTCACCATTGATCCGCCCGATGCGAAAGATCACGATGACGCCGTCCACGCCGAACCGGACAGCGACCCGAAGAACCCGGGCGGCTATATCATCCATGTCGCCATCGCCGACGTCGCCTATTACGTGACGCCGGGGTCAGCGCTCGACCACGATGCGCTCGAACGCGGCAACTCGGTCTACTTTCCTGACCGCGTCGTGCCAATGTTGCCGGAACGGATCTCGAACAACCTGTGTTCGCTGGTGCCTGGCGAGCCGCGCGGCGCACTGGCGGTGCGCATGGTGATCGACGCCAAGGGCAACAAGCGCAGCCACGCCTTCTTCCGCATCCTGATGCGCTCGGCTGGCAAACTGAGTTACGTGCAAGCGCAAACAGCGATTGATGGCCATCCTGACGATGTCGCCGGGCCACTTCTTGAACCGGTGCTGAAGCCGCTCTGGGCTGCCTATCGGCTGTTGCGCAAGGCGCGTGACGAACGCGATCCGCTCGACCTCGATCTGCCCGAACGCAAGATCTTGCTCAAGCCGGACGGCACCGTTGATCGCGTCATCGTGCCTCCCCGCCTCGACGCGCACCGCCTGATCGAGGAATTCATGATCCTCGCAAACGTCGCCGCCGCCGAGGAGCTGGAGAAAAAAGACCTGCCGCTGATCTATCGCGTGCACGACACGCCGACGGTCGAGAAGGTTCACAACCTCGAGGAATTCCTCAAGACTCTAGATATTCCGTTCAAGAAATCGGGCGCGCTGCGTCCTTCGGCGTTCAACCACATCCTCGCCAAGGTCAAAGGCCAGGACGCCGAGATGCTGGTGAACGAGGTGGTGCTGCGCTCACAGGCCCAGGCCGAATATGCCTCGGCCAACTACGGCCACTTCGGCCTCAACCTGCGGCGCTACGCGCACTTCACCTCACCCATCCGGCGCTATGCCGACCTTGTCGTGCATCGGGCGTTGATCCGCAGCCTTGGCCTGAGCGAAGGCGCCCTGCCCGAGAGCGAAACCCCGCAGACCCTCGGCGAAATCGCGGAGCGTATTTCGATTACCGAGCGCCGGGCGATGAAGGCGGAGCGCGAAACCACCGACCGCTTGATCGCCCACTTCTTGGCGGACCGGGTTGGCGCAACGTTTGAAGCGCGCATCTCCGGCGTCACCAAGGCGGGTCTCTTCGTGCGTCTGTCGGAGAGTGGTGCGGATGGCTTGATCCCGGTGCGCACGCTTGGCGCCGAGTACTACAATTACGACGAAGCCCGGCATGCGCTTATCGGCTCGCGGTCCGGCGTGATGCATCGTCTCGGTGATGTGGTTGAAGTTCGGCTGGTCGAAGCAGCGCCGGTGGCAGGCGCCCTACGGTTCGAACTGTTGTCAGATGGCCGCCCTGCCCCGCGCGGGCGCAGCCGCACCAGCAGCAAGCCTGGCGGCACGGACAGCCGTTCTGATCGCCCGACGCGACCAGGACGGACGAAGGAACGCAAGAAGATCCGAAAGCCTGCAAAAGGCAAATCCGCGAAATCGAAGAAGCGCAGCTGATGACGAATTCGGAACCACACAAGTCCTGGAAACGAACCGACGAGGCCCTTGAAAAGCGCACTCTCTGGACCTCGATCCGTCGCGGGCTTGCGTGCCGCTGCCCGAATTGCGGTGAAGGCAGGCTGTTCGCCAAGTTCCTGAAGGTTGTGCCGAATTGCCCGGTCTGCAACGAAGACTATTCGCACCAGCGCGCGGATGATCTGCCAGCCTATCTCGACATCATTGTCGTCGCGCACATCATCGTGCCGCTCATCCTGGTGGTCGAACAGAATTTCGCGCCGCCGATCCCTATTCAGCTGGCGATCTATTTGCCACTGACCCTGATCCTCGGCATGCTGTTTATCCAGCCAATCAAGGGCGCGATTGTCGGCCTGCAATGGGCGTTACGTATGCACGGATTTGGCGGCGACCACAGCTGATCGCCGTCAGACAAAAACAACAAGAAACTGGAGGTCTCCATGACGATGAAAATCGAAGCCGGCAAGGAAGAGGATCACCATCCCTACCGTCGGCCGAAAGACGCCGCGACCATGATCCTGATCGACCGCAGCGGCGCGGTGCCGAAAGTGCTGGTCGGCAAGCGCAGTGATCGCGTTGTCTTCATGCCCGGCAAGTTTGTCTTCCCGGGTGGCCGCGTCGACAAGGACGATCACAAGACGCCGATCGCTGCGCCGCTGCCAGCTGAGCTCGAAGCCAGCCTGATGCGCGGCAGTCCGAAGACCCCGGCCTCGCGCGCCCGCTCACTAGCGATCGCCGCCATCCGTGAAATCTGCGAAGAAACCGGCCTCTGCCTCGGGCGCAAATCCGACAAGCCGACCAACCTGCCCGGCGAGATGCAGGCTTTCAGCGCAGCTGGTTTGCTGCCGGATCCGTCAAGTCTGTATCTGATCGCCCGGGCGATCACTCCGCCTGGCCGCATTCGCCGCTTTGACACCCGCTTTTTCTCGGCGGACGTGTCCGCCATTGCGCATAAGGTCGAAGGCGTCATCCATGCTGATGCCGAGCTGGTCGAGCTGGTCTGGGTCGAGCTTGGCTCAAGCCCTCTCGCCGATATGCATGTCATGACCAAGCAGGTGCTCGGCCAACTGCACAAGCGACTTGAGAGTGGTCCGCTGCGGCATGACGCGCCGGTGCCGTTCTTCCACTGGTACAACGGTGGCATGCAGCTCGACATGCTCGAACCGGCCTGAGGCTGGAAGAGAAGAAACGCCCACCAATCGGCTGAAATATGCAACGAAGCTGTCAAGCCGCGCGATGGTTCCTATCGCGCGGCTTGCCTATATTCAGGTCTGATAACAGATCCGAGGCGAGCAATGGCGAAACGGCAGTTGAAGCTCGGCGCGTTCATGCGCCCGGTCAGCATTCACACCGGGGCATGGCGTTACCCAGGGGCAATCCCGGACGCGAACTTCAGCCTGCCGGCGCTGGTGCGACTGATCCAGAAACTCGAAGCCGGCAAGTTTGACGCGTTCTTCATGGCCGATCATCTGGCCGTGCTGAACATGCCGATCGACGCGCTGAAACGCAGCCACACCGTCACATCATTCGAGCCGTTCACCCTGCTCTCCGCACTGGCGATGGTGACGAAGAATATTGGGCTGGTCGCCACCGGCTCGACCACCTTTGACGAGCCCTATCATGTCGCCCGCAGGTTTGCCTCGCTCGACCACATCAGCAACGGCCGCGCGGGCTGGAACATCGTCACCACGTCCAATCCCGATGCGGCGCTGAATTTTGGACTTGAGGATCATATGGCCCATGACGAGCGCTACGCCCGTGCCCGCGAGTTCTTCGATGTGGTCACCGGCCTGTGGGACTCGTTCGCCGACGACGCCTTTGTTCGCGACGTCGAGAGCGGGCTCTATTTCGATCCTGCCCGCATGCATACGCTCGCCCACAAGGGCAAGTATCTATCGGTGCGCGGCCCGCTCAACATCGCCCGACCGGTCCAGGGCTGGCCCGTTATCGTCCAGGCCGGCGCATCAGAGGCTGGTCGCCAGCTCGCGGCAGAGACCGCTGAGGCGGTGTTCACCGGCGGCGGCTCGCTGAAGGATGCACAGGCGCTCTATGCCGACATCAAGGGGCGGATGAGCGCGCTCGGTCGCAATCCCGACCATCTCAAGATCCTGCCCGGCGCCTTTGTGGTGGTCGGCACGTCGCAGGAGGATGCCGACGCCAAGCGCAAGCGCCTCGACAGCCTCGTCCACTACGACAGCGCCATCGCGTCGCTCTCGGTCATTCTCGGCGTCGACGCCTCCACATTCGACCCGGACGGCCAACTGCCGCCGATCCCGGAGACCAATGCCAGCAAGAGTGGCCAGCAGCGCCTTGTGGAGGTCGCCGCGCGCGACAAACTGACCGTCAGACAACTTGCCCAGCGCGTCGGCGGATACGGCGGACTGTCCTTCGTCGGCACGCCCAAAGCCATCGCCGATCAGATGCAAACCTGGCTTGAATCCGGCGCATCCGACGGATTCAACGTGATGTTCCCCTTCCTTCCGGAAGGACTTGACGCCTTCGTCGACCATGTCATTCCCGAGTTGCAGGCGCGCGGAATCTTCAGAACCGAGTATGAAGGGCCGACTTTGCGGGAGAATTTGGGGCTTCCGCGCCCTGAAAATCGGTTCTTCGCATTGCCGTCGTAAATACCTGCGGTAATCTGTCCGCGAAAACCTTGACTTTGGGCGGATCACGGATAGTTTGCGCCCCAAACGCGGGCCGCTTGGCCGGCTACCGATTCCTGACATTTGAGGTTCCCATGGCCAAAGCGGTCACCATCAAGATCAAGCTCGTTTCTACCGCTGACACCGGCTACTTCTACACCGCGAAGAAGAATTCGCGCACCATGACCGACAAGATGGTCAAGAAGAAGTACGACCCCGTTGCACGCAAGCACGTTGAATTCAAGGAAGCCAAGATCAAGTAATTCTTGATCGGCAGCCTGAGTTATAAAAAACGGGACCCTGCGGTCCCGTTTTTTATTGCCTCGTTGGGTTCGTAGGAAGCACCGTCGTCGCGCACTACGCTGCGGCAGCGACGACACGATTTCGGCCGTCGGCCTTGGCGCGATACATTGCAGCGTCCGCCCGCTTGAGCGCGTCATTGATCGTTTCGCCTTCCGACAGAAAAGACGAAATCCCGATTGAGATCGTCACGTTGATGCGCTTGCCGCCACGGTCGACCAGAAACTCTTCCCCCGAGACGCTGCGCCGGATCCGCTCAGCGACCACCTGCGCGACGTTCGAATGGGTCTCGGGCATCAGCACGATGAACTCCTCGCCGCCATAACGACATGCCAGATCGATTCCGCGGATCGAGCGCTTGAGCCGAACAGCAAATTCACGCAACACGTCGTCGCCCGCCTCATGGCCGTAAGCATCGTTGATCGACTTGAAGTAGTCGATATCAAGCATCATCAACGACAGCGGCTTCTCACGCGCCTGCGCCTGTCCAGCTAACGTGGTGAGATGGCCTTCAAGGTAACGTCGATTGTAGAGCCCGGTCAGCGCATCGGTGATCGCCATCTCGATCGAGTTCTGCATGGTGTCACGCAGCCGCTCGGTATAGCGCCGACGGCGAACCTGGGTTCGCACCCGGGCCAAGAGCTCGTTCTTCTCGACGGGGCGCGCCAGATAGTCATTCACGCCGATCTCGAGGCCACGAAGCAGGCGCGCGTTGTCATCAGCATCGGAGATCGCCAAAATGGGCATCTGCCGCGTGCGCTCAAGTGACCGCGTCTGGCTGCACAGCCGCAAGCCGTCAAAGTTTTGCAGGCTGAGCGACACGATCAGCAGGTCGTAGTTTCCCTCAGCCGCATGAAACAAAGCATCCGCAGGATTAGGCTCGACATCCACCGTATGCTCGACGCTCAAAATCGTCGCCAGCCGCTCGTAGGACGCGGGCCGATCATCAACCAGGAGGATGCGACCGCTGCGGCCATGTTCGACAAGAGGCTCATTGTCAGGGACCCCTCCGCCAATCTCAAACGATGTCAGCGAGCGCATGCGCAACTCATCGGTCATCATCTTCAGGCGGGTTAGCGAGCGCACGCGTGCGATCAGCAACACGTCCGACACAGGCTTCGTGAGAAAGTCGTCCGCGCCAGCTTCAAGCCCGCGGACCCGATCGGCCGGACTATCCAGCGCCGTCAACATTGCAATCGGAATGAAATGCGTGGCCTTGTTCGCCTTGAGACGACGACAGACCTCAAAGCCATCCATCTCGGGCATCATCGCATCGAGAAGGATCATGTCGCATTCGGTTCGCGCGCAAATCTCGAGGGCCTGCGCCCCGCTCGACGCCGTGATGACGTCGAAATATTCGGCCGAGAGCCTCGCTTCTAATAACCTGATGTTGGCGGCAATATCATCAACAACCAGGATACGTGCGGACATTGAAAATGACCCTATCCAATAAACCGGCGAACGGTTTCAATAAACTTTCCGACTGAAATAGGCTTCGACAAGTAAGCTTCGCAGCCGCCTTCACGGATCCGGGCTTCATCGCCCTTCATCGCAAACGCAGTCACAGCAACAATAGGAATGGCGCGCAATTCCGGATCGTCCTTGATCCAGCGCGTCACTTCGAGTCCCGAGACCTGAGGGAGTTGAATGTCCATCAGGATCAGATCAGGCCGCAATTTCCGAACCAGCTCGAGCGCGTCAACACCATTGCTCGTCCCCCACGTGCGGTAGCCGTGAGCTTCAAGCAAATCGCGGAAGAGCTTCATGTTCAGCTCGTTGTCTTCCACGATCAGGACGGTCTTAGCCATCCTGCCCCTCCACATAGAATTCCGATCTCGCGCCAGAGGTAATTTCAAGCGCAAAAGTGGCTTCGCATACCACTCTGGTCAGGTTTTGTTCTACCGAACCGCCCAATCTGTTATCCTAGCCTCGAAACGAAGCCCGAACTCGGGCATGATGATTCAAAATAGAACTCATAAGTTACGGAAAGGCAAACGTTGGTACTTAAAAAACGCACCACCCACCCTCGCGAAGTATCTGAAATCGTTGCGATACAGGCGCTCACCTTCATTGCGGGCGACCCTGAACGGCTGGGCTTGTTTCTTTCCGAAACCGGAATTGGCCCGGAGACGCTCCGCAGTTCCGCGCGCGACCCCGAATTTCTGGTCAATGTGCTCGACTTCATCCTGCGTGACGATGCGACTGTGAAAGCTTTCTCCAACTCCTCGCAGCTTCACCCCACCACGATCCAGGCCGCCCGCCAGGCGCTCGGAGACCCGCAATGGAACCCCGAGGCTTCGTAGGCCCGACGACAGCCGACGCACCCCCGCGCGGCTTCTGCCGCGATTGTCTGACCGACCAAACGGCCAAGGTGAAGCGCTGCAAATCCTGCGGCTCGCCTCGCCTTGTCTATCACTCCAGTCTGGCGAGCCTCTCGATCGCGCATATCGATTGCGATGCATTCTATGCCACCGTCGAGAAGCGCGATAACCCCGATCTGGTCGACAGCCCCCTCATCGTCGGCGGCGGCAAGCGCGGCGTGGTGTCGGCGGCCTGTTATATCGCCCGCACTTACGGCGTCCGCTCAGCCATGCCGATGTTCAAGGCGCTCGAGCTTTGCCCCGACGCAACGGTGATCCGGCCCGATATCGCCAAATACGTCCGGGTCGGGCGCGAGATTCGCGCGGCCATGGAAGCGCTGACGCCACTGGTGGAGCCGCTATCGATCGACGAGGCCTTTCTCGACCTGTCCGGCACCGAACGTTTTCACGGCATGGTCCCCGCCAAGGTGTTGGCGCGCCTCGCGAGTGAAGTGGAGGCCCGGCTCGGCGTGACGGTGTCCGTCGGCCTGTCATGCAACAAGTTTCTCGCCAAAATCGCCTCCGACCTCGACAAGCCACGCGGATTCGCTGTCATCGACCAGGAGGATGGCCGCACTCTGCTGCATGATAAGCCAGTTGGCTTTATCTTCGGAGTTGGGCCAGCAACGGCTGAGCGCCTGACCGCGCGCGGCTTCCGCACCGTCGGCGACCTGCAACGCGCCGATCAGACCAACCTGATGAAACAGTTCGGTGGTGAAGGCCAACGGCTGTGGCGGCTTGCGCAAGGCATCGACGATCGCAAGGTCATTGCCGATCGCGGCGCCAAGACGATTTCCAATGAGACGACCTTCGAAACCGATATTCGCGACCTCACCTCGCTTGAACGGATTTTGTGGCGCTTGTCAGAGAAGGTCTCGGCCCGCCTGAAAGCTGGCGATGTGGCGGGGACCACGATCACGCTGAAGCTCAAGTCGTCCAGCTTCCGCCTGCGCAGCCGATCACAGTCGCTGCAAGCGCCAACGCTGATGGCGCTGCGGATCTTCGATACGGCCCGCGAGATGCTGGCGAAGGAGATCGACGGCACCGCCTATCGGTTGATCGGGGTTGGCGTCTCCGCCCTCGTGCCCAGCGCGCAAGCCAGCGACAGCGACATGCTCAATCGCCGTGCCGCCCACGCCGAACGGGCGATGGACCTGCTGAGGGAGAAGTTCGGCGACGCTGCCGTGATGAAGGGGCGCGCCTACACCGGGCCTGAGCGCCCGGCCAGGGACGACGCGGATTAGCGCCGCCCGCAGGGTCGACTAGGGCTTGCAGGGAGTGGCCGGCTTCGCGGAAAACTTCGACATGGTGCCACCGATCACGAAGGAATTGTAGTCGAGCGTCAGCGAACGCGACACGCCATTCTCGTACAACTCAAAGGACATCGAGTAGACTGGGGTTTGCTCGCCATCGCCACGGGCAGCTCCCTGGTCGAAGTAACTGACGGTCACAGGCCAGCGGCGCACCGCCTTCTGCTTGGAGTCCTCGAGAGAAGCATCCGGCGTGACTGTCGTGTCGGCGGTCTTCTCCTGCCCGATCACCGTCAGGGTGCTGTAGATCTTTTCGCCATTGTCGGAGCCATCATAGACGCTCAGTTCAAGCAGTGTCTTGCCTGCGCGGGCAGCGTCGAGAATGCGATGCACCTGCTGCGTCGGGAAGACTGTCGCGCCGTCGATGGTGAAGCTCTTCTCGTCTGGTTTCTTGAGGTTGACCTTGATCTTGTCGCCAACCCGCTCGGCGATGCCATCAACAAGGCTGGCGTCATCGTCGTTCATCCGGGTCTCGATCTGGAAGCGGAAGGTGTGCCCCTTGCCGTCTTCCCAACTGGTCGCGCGCAAATCGCTCACCGTCGACTTGCCCTCGCCGAGGTCAAGGTCGGACACCTGGCGAAATTCGGAGGCGTAGCCTTCACAAGCGCTTCCAGAGAAATTGTACAGGATGCGCCCGTTGGCGCTTTGCAGCGACGCATTGCCACGCGCCTTCGTCAGGCTGAGATCATAGAGCGCCTGATGCGGTGTAAACGGCAGTGCGGCCTCGGCGCGCGCCTGTCCCGACATGGCGGCCAAGCCGGTTACGAGAAAGGCCAAACCCAGGGTGGTTTCTCGACGGAACGAAGCCTTGGAAGCGCACATAGACCGATTACCTCTGATTTGAGCCTGCCATGTGACTGATCATTGCGCCGCAACTGGGGCCGATGCCCCGAATGAACAAACGGTATGGGTATAAATCCACCCGCCAAGGCAGCATCACGGCAGGCAACCTGCACGCCACCTGATGATCAAATCGTAAAGTTGGCAACTTTGGCGACGTTGACATCCGTGAATGTGATGGCGAGGGTCGCACCATGCGCCGGCGACTCGGCGCCACCAATCAGCGAATGGGGATATCCATGGCCGGATCAGTCGAACACAAGCTCGCAGCACAGGGAATTGAATTGCCCGAACCGCGCAGCCCGATCGCCAACTACGTTGGTTTCGTCCGTACCGGAAACCTGCTGTTCGTCTCAGGCCAGGTCTGCGCCAACGCGGAAGGGCATTTGATCGCCAAGGGCAAGCTGGGCGCGGGCGTGACGCTCGACCAGGGCGTCGCCGCAGCGCGCGGCTGCGCCATCAACCTGCTCGCACAGGTCAAGGCCGCCCTCGGCGACCTCGACAAGGTGGTGCGCGTCGTCAAGCTGAATGGCTTCGTCAATTCCGCCCCCGACTTCACCGATGGGCCCAAAGTTCTGAACGGCGCGTCAGACTTTATGGTCGAGGCTTTTGGCGAGAAAGGTCGGCACGCCCGCAGCACGGTCGGCGTGGCCTCGCTTCCTGCAGATGCCGCTGTCGAGGTCGAAGCCGTGTTTGAAGTGCTCTGAACCGGAGCACGGCCATGCGCGCACCAGCCTGGCTGACAGCGCAGCCGGTCGCCCACCGCGGGCTGCACGACAGATCCACCGGGGTGATCGAAAACCTGCCGTCGGCCTTCGAGGCGGCGGCGCGGGCTGGTTTCGCGATTGAGACAGACCTGCAGTTAACTGCCGACGGCGAGGCCATGGCGTTTCACGACGACACGTTGGACCGACTCACCCTCGACACCGGCCCGGTGCTGGCGCGCAGCGCGGACGAACTGCGCCGCGTCGCCTTTCGCGAGACA
This sequence comes from uncultured Alphaproteobacteria bacterium, assembly GCA_963717905.1. Lineage (GTDB taxonomy): Bacteria > Pseudomonadota > Alphaproteobacteria > Rhizobiales > Xanthobacteraceae > Tardiphaga. The sequence goes on along the minus strand of CAVQXM010000002.1, from coordinate 466,200 downwards.
TCGGATCGCATGATCTCGCTGCCGGAGCTCTGCAGCCTGGTCAACGGCCGTGTGCCGTTGGTGCTGGAAATCAAAAGCCACTTCCAGAAGGACCGCCAACTGATTGCGCGGGTTATCGAAGTTCTCGATACCTACCGCCATCCCGTTGCGGTGATGTCATTCGACCCGGACCAGATCATCGCTCTGCGCGAGCGCGCCCCCCACATCGTCAGGGGCATCGTCGCGCAACGAACCTATGATGGCGACCCGGAATGGGATGTCCTCCCCAAGGTCACCCGCGACGGCATGCTGGGGCTGCGCCACGCTTTCAGGACGCAACCGCATTTCGTGGCCTATTGGGTCAATCAACTGCCAGCCCCAGCGCCCTGGATTGCGCGCAATATCTTCGGCTGCGCGCTGCTGACATGGACCGTGCGCACCCCGGAGCAACGCGCCATCGCACGCCGACATGCGGACCAGATGATTTTCGAGGGCTTCATGCCCGAGCCTGCCACGGTTTGATGGTTGCGCTGCAAGGTCGGATGCACAATCTTAAAGACAACCATTCAACCTGCCCATCCATGACAAGCGGACCGGCCCAGCTCCGATATGAAATCACCCGGGATCACCCTCGAAGCTATCGGCTCGATATCGCAAATCATCGCCGAGGAATGGGATGCCTGCGCGCAGTCGGGCAACACCTTGCGCGCGCAAAGCGCGGAGGCCCACCCTTTGCAGGCGAGTCAGCAAACGCCTTCAAACTCTCACTATAACCCTTTCGTTTCACACGCTTTTTTCGCGGCACTTGAAGCTTCACGTTCAGCATCGCCGCGCACCGGATGGGGACCGCGCCATTTGATCGCCCGTCGCGGCGAACGAATCGTGGGCATTGTGCCGTGCTACCTGAAGTCGCACTCACTCGGCGAATATGTCTTCGACCGCGGCTGGGCAGATGCCTATGAGCGCGCTGGCGGCAGCTATTATCCGAAGCTGCAAGCCTCTGTGCCGTTCACCCCGGCCACCGGCCCGCGGCTGCTGGTTCATCCGGAAGAAGATGCGCGCGAGGTCGCAACGGTGCTGTCGAGCGGTCTGGTTGCATTGTGCGGCGTCAGCGAGGCTTCCTCGGTTCACGTCACGTTCGCGCTTGAGGAAGAGTGGCTCCTCCTTAGCGAACACGGCTTTCTCAAGCGCACGGATCAGCAGTTCCACTGGCGCAACGACGGCTATGGCAGCTTCGAGGATTTCCTCGGCTCGCTCGCCTCGCGTCATCGCAAGGGCATTCGCCGCGAACGCCGCGACGCGTTGATGAATGGAATTTCGGTTCACCATTTGACCGGCGAAGATCTGACTGAAGAGGCTTGGGACGCTTTCTTTGCCTTTTACATCGAGACCGGCTCGCGCAAATGGGGCCGCCCCTACCTCAATCGCGAGTTCTACTCACTGATTGGCGAGAGCATGCGGGATCACATCGTGCTGATCATGGCCAAGCGCGATAACCGCTGGATCGCCGGCGCGATCAACTTCATTGGTCATGACACCTTGTTCGGCCGGCATTGGGGAGCGATCGAGCATCACCCCTTCCTGCATTTCGAGGTTTGCTATTATCAGGCCATCGACTTCGCCATCCGGCACGGGCTGAAAACCGTCGAGGCTGGCGCACAGGGCGAGCACAAGATTGCGCGCGGCTACCTGCCGACGACAACCTACTCCGCTCATTGGATCGCCGACCGCAGCTTCCGCAAGGCTGTCGCAAGCTACCTGAAGCAGGAGCGCGCCTACGTCGAGGAAGCGGCGCGCGAGCTGACCGAGGCTGCGCCGTTCCGCAAAACAAAGCTCCCAGATGACAATGCGGGTTGACCGTTCCCACCGTGCCGACGACATTACCTGCACCATTCCGAGGAGCTGACATGACCGCATACGACCCCCAGAACCCGTTCGCCAAAATCCTGCGCGGCGAATTCCCCTGTTACAAGGTCTATGAGGACGAACACGTCATCGCGTTTCTCGACATCATGCCACGCTCGCCCGGCCATACGCTGGTGATCCCGCGCGCAGCGGCCCGCAACATTCTCGATATCACGGCGGATGATTTTGCCCATGTCGCCCGTGCCGCGCACAAGATCGCCAAGGCCGCCATGACCGCCTTCAAGGCTGACGGCATGGTCGTGCAGCAATTCAGCGAGCCCGCGGGCGGTCAGGTGGTTTTCCACCTGCATATGCATGTGATGCCGCGCCACGAGGGTGTCGCGCTGCTGCCCCCTGCCAGCATCAAGGCAGACCCGAAGGTGCTCGAGGGGCACGCAGCCGCGCTGATCGAAGCGCTCAAGTCAGCCTGATCCCGCTGGCCCTCGTGCTGCGCTACACCACCACCGGCGTGTAGACGCAGCGGTTCGGCTTGATATCGATCAGCGGTGTTTCGTCCAGACAATCCAGCCCACGGACAAACAGCGTTGCGCCGTTGATCTCCACCAGCTTGACCGGAGAAATTCCGATCGGGTTGGGCCTGACGGGTGAGCGCAACGCAAAGGTGCCAAGCGTGTTGCCGTCGCGTTTTGGATTTTGCAGCACCAGATCACGCCGCGCCAGGTGCAGCCAATAGACAATGTCGAGCTGGTCAAAGGCCTCGATACCCTTCAGGGCCGCGACCCAGGGCTCAAAAATCTCAACCCGGCAGACCGGACCATCCTGCCGACCCTGCTTCGGGGCATCGTCTCGCGAGGTCCACGGCGTGCGGATACGGCCGATGAATACCAGCCCAGCATCGCGTGGCGTTGGCGCGTCGACAGCCAGCTCACCCTCTCGAATATCGCTCACTTGTCCTCCGTCTGACAGTCAGAGCTAGCCCAGCCACCATTTGCCGATCAGCAATGTGGCCTCGCCGGTCAGCACCCCGACGAGGATCGACCGCCGGAATAGCATAAATGCGGCAAAACCGACAATGACCGCGCCCATCCGCAGAGACACCGGAACGCTCGCCAGCGCTCCTGGCGGCACTACCAGGATTTGCGCAATCACCCCGGCCAGGATCGCAGTGGCGACCGCTTTGACCCACAGCAGCAGATCGGAATCTTCATTGATCCCGACGCCAAGCCACAAACCCAGCATCCGCCAGATCTCGTTAGGCAGAAAGCCGACGCAGGCGAGGACGATCAATGCCTGCCAATCACCAATGAACCCGCTCATGCCCGCTCTCTCCGCAGCACATGAACTGCATAGGCGATCGTCCCCGCCGACACGCCGCTGATCAGGATATCAACGCCGGTCTGCAACAGCGAGACCAGCGGAAACAGCAGCAATCCCAGCGCCAAAGCCAGACCATCGACCAGTTGGCGGCAATTGCGTGCCGTCGACAGCAGGAAAGCGAGCGGCGTCAACAACAGAATTGCCGCGCCAAACAGCTGCGGCAGGTTCGCCGCCAGCAGATAGCCGATGAGCGTTGCGATCGATGACGACGCCACCAGCCCCGTACCCAGACCGTTGGTGAAAGCCACACGACGCTCGCGCGGCACATGCGGCAGCAGCCTGAGACATTCCACCCACATCGTCACGGCAATGAAATGCGACGGCAGGATCAAGCTTTTGCGAGTTGTCGCAGGCCCGCGCAGCATGGGCAGGATCGACACCACCATCGGAAAAAGCCGCACGGCACTCATGGTTACGGCCAGCGCCGCATTGACCAGCGACGCTCCTGACCCAAGCGTCGAGATCAGGATGATTTGCGCAGGACCTGCCCAGATCAGCACGGTCGAGAGCAGCGCCCAGCCGAGGCTGAACCCGGTGTCATGGGCAAGCGCCCCGATGCCGATATAGGTGGCGAACAACACGAGCGTCAGAATGGTGGTGGTTATGGCCTGAACGCCACACAGAAAGGATGAGGTCTGCGTTCGCCATCTAGGCGAATCCAGTGCCGGGGTTGCCACGCGCGCCGCCTTCTTGCTGAGGAACGTTATCGCTTATACGCGAGGCAAAGCCTCTACCCGTCAAGCGAGCCTTCTGATATTGTAATACCGATCGCGCCATCACTGGTAGATAGCTAATCGGAAGTGCACCTATGCTTGGTTGTTGGCCGCTGACCATCAGGCCTTGCCGTTGCGGAGCACGAGACATGCCTGCCCCGCGTGGCGAATCTTCATGCAGAGACCATCCGCTTCGCTACGTGTTTCGGCGCCAATGCGGACCTGATAAAACGGCCGCGTGCCGCGGCTACGCCAGATCTTGCTGAGCAAGTTTGGATCGCGCTCGCCAACGACATCGCGCAGACGCGTCATGACGCGGGCATATTGCATCAACGCGGTATTGCGATTGAAACCGGCGGCAAGCTGCACGCCCCAGGGGCGGCTCTCGCCCAGTTTCACCCGCGCTTCAAGCTGCGTGACAAATGGATTAGGCGTTCGGCGCAGCAGCGCCATCAGTTCTCGGCAGCCTGCAGCGGGCAACTCCTTGCGCCGCGGATTGCCACGCCCGAAATCCCGCCAGTCTTCGACACCCATGCCGGTGATCGCCAAAACGTAGCTGCGTGTCTCCGACGGCATCGGTCCCACGCCATCGAGCCACTCCTGTACACGCCGCGGACCAGCGTTATAGGCGGCTGCGGCAAGCCCGAGATTACCAAACCGCTGGTGCAACTCACGCAGGAATTCTGCCGACTTCGGCAGGGCCTGCACCGGGTCGAACGGATCCAGCAAGCGACGCTCCGCCGCCGTCCCCGGCATGAACTGCGCGATGCCCTGCGCCCGCGCCCCGCTTCGGGTGACTGGCCCGATCGCACCGGGCTCAAACCGGCTTTCCTGCCAGATGACCCGCGCAAAGAACTCCAATGGCAGCTCATGCGCCAGCAGCTGCGGACTCAATGATCAGGCACATCGATTCCCGGGTCGAGGCTGCAATCTCCGTCGTCGGCGGCGGCGCGAGTGGCGGCAGCAGATCTTGCGCGACATACTCATGGAATATCATCGGCTGGCGTTCCGCTGCAGGCTGCGACGAGGCCGCCGCGTGCCCAAGCACAGCGTCGCATAACAGGAGCAAGGCAACAGCCGCGCCCAACCTGCTCATCCGCCCGAACTCAACGCTTCTGTGCTTGACACTTGAAGCCAGCCTTTTAGCTATGGATAAAACCAACAACAACATGGAGCGAGAACGTGACGATAACAGTTGGGCAACAGTCCGGTTTCGCGACACACGACGATAGTCCGATCGGCTATATGGCGCGCACCCGCGCCTATTATCAGGCCATTGGCTATGACACGCCCTACCAGTGGTCTCATCACACCGATGCGCCGTTCCACCCGCTCGGCAAACCGCTATCCCAGGCTCGTGTGACCCTGATCTCCACGGCTGCTCCGTACGATCCAGCCAAGGGCGATCAGGGACCTGGCGCGGCCTATAACGGCGGCGCAAAGTTCTTTCAGGTCTACGATGGCGACACCTCGCAGGATCATGACGTGCGGATCTCGCACATCGCCTACGACCGCGTTCATACGACCGCGCACGACAGCGGCACCTGGTTTCCGCTGCCACTGCTGCGCAAGGCCGCAGCCGATGGCCGCATCGGCGCGTTGGGGCCGCGTTTCTTCGGCGCACCCACCAATCGCAGTCAGCGCGTCACCATCGAGACCGACGCCCCCGAAATCGCACGACGGTGCAAGGAAGATGGCATCGATGCCGCGATTCTCGTGCCTAATTGTCCAGTATGTCACCAGACGGTCAGTCTGATCGCGCGCGAGCTGGAGCGACAGAACATCGCGACCGTCGTGATGGGCTGCGCGCGGGACATTGTCGAGCACGCCGCTGTGCCGCGCTTTCTGTTCAGTGACTTTCCTCTCGGCAATTCCGCTGGCAAGCCGGACGACCCTGCATCCCAAGCCCTGACGCTCGACCTGGCGTTTCAACTGCTTGAGGGCGCAGTGATGCCACAGACCACGGTGAAGTCTCCCCTCACCTGGAGCAAAGATCCCGCCTGGAAGCTGAACTACAATAACGTCGCCCTGATGGACGCAGACGAACTCGACCGGCGCCGAAAGGAATTTGAGGAACAGAAGGCCATCGCGCGCAAGCTTCGCTGAATGCAGCTGCTCGATCGATTGAAGAGCACTCGGCTTCATGAGCTGAACCTGGCGCGGTGTTTACATCCGCTCGCGCAGCGCGCCCTGCGCGGCGCGCGCCACGTTGCCTTAAGTATATGCCAAAAACACGCTATCCGATCGCTTGAAATTTACACTAATTGCAAGAAGTCGCCCTCGCCACTTCCGATTAGCCGCGTTGATAATAGATTCACGTCCCTACGACTGTAGTTGCCAGCCCTGTTGATCTGCAGAGATATTCGCCGACCAAAGTGTATGCGAGGCCACCATGTCAGAACGACGAGATGCGGCCCGAGAGAAAGTCATGTATGGGGCGACTGCAACCACAGCCAACATGCATGTGACGCTGAGAGTTGAGCGTATCGGATTAAAACGGCCAGCATCCGTCGTCTGGCGACACGTTGACACCGTTGGTGTGGCGTTTTCAGAAGTCGCCTCGCCCCTGAGCCCGCGCATGACCTGGCCGCCCGTTTGCGCGCAACCGAGGCTCAGAGACGAAGGTTACAGCTCAGGCTTGACGCCATGATGGGCGAATAATCCGCTTCCGCGCTCACGCATGTCATCAAGAAAAAAGACCGGCACTTTCATGCCGGCCTTCTTGATTCTCGTGTCACGCGCTCAGACCTTCGCCATCGGCCCCTTCGATGAACTCGGCGAACCGCCGCCATCATTCGGGCCCGACTTCGGCTTGCGCTTGCGCGCCACCGGCAGCTTTTCCGGCCTCGGGCTGGCAGGCCCCTGCACGAACTCGAAGCCGATCTTCTGGCGGCCCTCAGCTCCCTCAGGAGCTTCATCAACCAGCACGACGCGAACGTGACCGCCGCCCTTCAGCTTGCCGAACAGCAATTCGTCAGCGAGCGGCTTCTTGATGTGCTCCTGAATGATGCGCGCCATTGGCCGGGCGCCCATCTGCTGGTCGTAACCATGCTCGACCAGCCAAGCCTTGGCAGATTCGGTCAACTCAATCGAAACATCACGATCCGCAAGCTGGGCTTCAAGCTGAAGCACGAACTTCTCGACCACCATGCCGATGACATCGGCGTTGAGGTGCGCGAACGAAACAATCGCATCCAACCGGTTACGGAACTCAGGCGCAAACTGCCGATTGATCGCTTCCTGATCATCGCCCTCGCGCTTGTTGCGCGTGAAACCGAATGCCTGCTTGGCGAGATCCGCCGCACCTGCGTTCGTCGTCATGATCAAGATGACGTTACGGAAGTTCACCTGCTTGCCGTTATGATCGGTCAAGCGTCCATGATCCATGATCTGCAGCAACACGTTGTAGAGATCGGGATGCGCTTTCTCGATTTCGTCGAGCAGCACAACGCAATGCGGATGCTGGTCGACGCCATCGGTCAGGAGGCCACCTTGATCAAAGCCGACATAACCGGGAGGTGCGCCGATCAACCGCGAAACGGTGTGACGCTCCATATATTCCGACATATCGAAACGGATAAGTTCAACGCCGAGCGACGAAGCAAGCTGCTTGGCGACTTCGGTCTTACCGACGCCCGTGGGGCCGGAGAACAGATAGCTGCCAATCGGCTTCTCCGGCTCGCGCAGGCCCGCTCGCGCGAGCTTGATCGACGCCGACAACGCTTCAATCGCCTGATCCTGACCGAACACCACGCGCTTCAGGGTCTGCTCAAGATGCTTCAGCACCTCGGCGTCGTCCTTCGACACGCTCTTGGGCGGGATCCGCGCCATGGTAGCGATAGTAGTTTCGATTTCCTTGATGCCGATTGTCTTCTTGCGCTTGCTTTCATTGACCAACATCTGCGCCGCGCCGGACTCGTCGATCACATCGATCGCCTTGTCGGGCAGTTTGCGGTCATGAATGTAGCGCGATGACAGTTGCACCGCCGCCTCAATGGCCTCGTTGGTGTACTTGAGCTTGTGATAGTCCTCGAAGTACGGCTTCAACCCCTTCAGGATAGAGATCGAGTCCTCAATGGTCGGCTCGTTGACATCGATCTTCTGGAACCGCCGCACCAGCGCCCGGTCCTTCTCAAAGTGCTGCCGATATTCCTTGTAGGTCGTTGATCCCATGCAACGGATCGCTCCGGACGCAAGCGCCGGCTTCAGCAGGTTCGAAGCATCCATCGCCCCGCCCGAGGTCGCGCCCGCGCCAATCACCGTGTGGATCTCGTCGATGAACAGAATGGCGTTGGGATGCGCCTCCAATTCCTTGAGCACCTGCTTCAGTCGCTCTTCAAAATCGCCGCGATAGCGCGTGCCAGCGAGCAGCGTCCCCATGTCCAGCGAGAACACGGTCGCGGCAGACAGCACCTCCGGCACATCGCTATCCACGATGCGCTTGGCCAACCCTTCAGCAATCGCAGTCTTGCCGACCCCGGCCTCGCCGACGAACAACGGATTGTTCTTCTGGCGGCGGCAGAGCACCTGTATCGCGCGATTGATTTCCAAAGTACGACCAATCACCGGATCGATCTTACCGTCACGCGCCTTCTTATTAAGGTTGACGCAATAGGTATCCAGAGCCTCGGCCTTCTTCTTCGACTCCTCGCCCGATTTTGCATCGGCCTCCTCGTCGACTCCGCGAACCGGACGCGCTTCGGATACGCCAGGCCGCTTGGCGATGCCGTGGCTGATGTAATTCACAGCATCATACCGCGTCATATCCTGCTCCTGCAGGAAATACGCAGCATGGCTTTCGCGCTCAGCGAAGATCGCGATCAGGACATTGGCGCCCGTCACCTCTTCGCGGCCGGACGACTGAACATGGATAACGGCCCGCTGAATTACCCGCTGGAAGCCGGCCGTCGGCTTGGCGTCGTCGGAACCATCAGCGATAAGGTTTTCGAATTCGGTCTCAAGGTAATTAACCAAGCTTCCGCGCAGCTTATCGAGGTCAACGCTGCAAGCCCGCATTACCGCAGCCGCGTCGCTGTCGTCGATCAAGGACAATAGCAGGTGCTCAAGCGTCGCGTACTGATGATGGCGCTCGTTAGCGATCGCCAGCGCTCGGTGCAGGGATTGTTCCAGGCTCTGAGAAAAAGTTGGCATCAAACGTCCTCTATGGCCCTGGCTATCATGCGCGCCGTTTCAATTTGAGGCAACCAGAACCTCGCCAAGATATAGTTACGGTACTCGATGGCGAAAGTCCGGCGCCAATCGGAATATCTGGCGTTCTGCGAGGACCCCTTTGAAGTATTCAAAATCTACCTAAACTCGCCGAGCCGAGCCACGTGCGGAACAAGGTCTATTTCTTCTCCATCACACATTGCAGCGGGTGCTGATGCCGTCGGGCGAAATCCATCACCTGCGTCACCTTGGTTTCAGCCACTTCGTAGGTGAATACACCGCACTCGCCTATTCCATGGTGATGAACGTGCAGCATGATCTGGGTCGCTGCTTCCTCATCCTTCTGGAAATACTTTTCCAGAACATGCACAACGAACTCCATCGGGGTGTAATCGTCATTCAAAATGAGCACGCGATACAGGTTTGGCCGCTTTGCCCGAGGCTTTGTCTTGGTCGCGACTGAGCCCATCGGGCCGCGCTGCCCGTCATCGCCGCCGTCTTCACCGGCCATACGTGTGAGCGCTTCCGGCGCGGCTGACGAAGCTGAATGCAAATTCGTGTCGGGTTCAAAGTGTGTTTCGATGGCTTTCAGCATGGCTTACGCGTTCAAATCCCCAGTCGCATGTCGGCGATCACGCCAACGCAACAGCGCTCGAAATCATACAGCGTGTTGGAAAAACTTCCATATCGGAGCGTCGCTACCCTGACCCTATATGGGCTTCCCTCTGCACGGCGCAAGCATTGCCCGATTTGATCCCGGCCTGTCCCGCGCGAGGCAGCTCCATGGTTAACGGAAATCGCTCGAATCCCGGCTGGAACTCGCCCCCGGTAGCGACGGAACGTTCATCATCCGATCAAACAGAAGCGGAAAAAGCGACAATTCAACCTACATGACCGAAAAATCCAGCATGCAGCTTCACCTCGCATTTAGTTCGATATTGCTCGAGTGGCGGTAACAGACATATCCGTCGTGAAGGTGAGCTATGCCACGTTTCAAGGTAGAACAGTCCCAAGTGCTGAGGCAGTTTCTCCACTCAACTGGCGGCAACGTAGCGCTAATGTTCGCTCTGGTGATGCTGCCGGTGTTTGGCATTGTCGGGCTTGCCGTCGATTACTCCTATGCCAGCTCGGTCAAGACTGCGCTGCAGAACGCAATCGACTCCGCCGGCTTGATGGTGTCCAGGGATGCCGATGGCTCGAATTTGAGTGAAGCGGAACTAAACCGCCGCGCCCAGGCCTACTTCGACGGGCTGTTCAACGCTGATCCCTCCGGAGTCAGCCGCGACGCAGCGGTTTCTGCGACGCCGCTCCAGTTGAATATAACGAGCGACCCAATCGCAGGCTTTAAGATTAAAATCGAGGCCGCGGCAGTCGTCCAGACGCAATTTCTCAGGATCATTGGCTTTCCGACGATCCCTATTGGCATCAGCACAACCACGAACTGGGGATCCACGCGTATGCGTGTGGCCCTCGCACTCGACGTCACCGGATCGATGGATGGTGAAAAACTCAAATCGATGAAGAAAGCGGCCAATGGCCTGGTCGATATTCTGCTGACGAACGCGAAATCGTCCGAGGACATCTACGTCTCGATTGTCCCGTTCGCAGCCTTCGTCAACGTCGGCAAAGGGAACATCAACGCGAGTTTCCTGAAGTGGGATGTCTGGGATGCCCGGAAATACGGTAAGCGGGAACTCTGGACCGGATGCGTGACCGATCGCGATGATCCGGCTGACACCACCGACGCGCCCCCTACACTGGACAAGAACCGCTATCCCGCCGTGAACTATATAGATCCCCCGACCAAACAGCCGCAGTGCCCTAGTGACGACATCCTGAAGATGACCCCTGTCTATGACGCCAGCGATGTCAAGAAGCTGAAAGACAAGATCTCGAATCTGACCGCACTCGGTGGGACCAACCAGCCAATAGGAATGGCTTGGGCTTGGGCGACGCTGAAGGCAGATGGCCCGTTTGGCACACCGCCAAAAGACAAGTCGCGTCGCTACACCAACGTCATCATTACGCTCTCGGACGGCGCAAACACCTTCAACCGAAACAACGGCGACGGTCGCGCGTATGAGCCGGCAGTCGATGCTCGCCAGAAGATACTGTGTAAAAACATCAAGGCCACCAACTCGCCTGAAGAGCCAATGATGATTTACACGATCCAGGTCAAAGACGTCGGTGAAGCAAAGTCTGCGGTCCTGAAAGAATGCGCTGATGCTGGCAATTTTTTCTCAACGACGTCCGCTTCAGGCATCCAAGCGATCTTCACTCAGATCGCCAACACCCTGATCCAGCTCCGACTGTCGGAATAAGACGACAGGCGCCAAATTTGAAAATGCCCGGGCGCATTGACCGGGCATTTTTCATTTCAATCTTTCCGGAAATTCCGCGATCAGCGACCGGCCTTGCCGCCAAACCCTTCGAAAGGCTTGCAAGCCTGTCGCGCGAAGTCCGCATAGAGATCGGTGATCTTTTTGCTCTCGTTGACGAAAGCCTCATAGGTGGAACGGGCGTAGTCACTCTGCAGAGCGATCGCGGCATCAATTGACTTCACGCTGGAAAGCTTGCCGACATAGGCCGTCCCTTCTTCCATCGTGCGCTTGGTGAAATCACCGACAACGTCGGCCAGCACCTGGCAATTCTGCTGCATTGAGGTCGCCGAGGCGATCGCGCTCTCATATTGCTGCTGGCCGAACTGCTGCAGATCTTCAACTTTTACCACTGGCTACACCTTCTTCACGTCGTATTGGCCGGGGAAACTCGATGGCTCACCTTCTCTGCGACGCAGCATTTCGTCAACTAATTACCGCATCGCACAAATCAAAAGCTAAATCGGTGCAATTCCACCCGAGAAAGCAACGGTTGCTTAACCTTTTCGAAACGCGATCCGTTTACCTTGAACACTTGCACCTTGGCTTTTTGGCCTATCGAAAAAGACCGACAATTCAGCCGGTTAGTGCGCCACTCGGACACGGCCGGCGTGCCGCCACTGATCGCAATGCCGAATTCAATGCTCACCACTGCTGTAGACCGGCGTTCAGACTGGAAATTAGACGGGGAAGTCCATGTTGCGTAACCTCTCAATGTCCTCTCGACCTCTGAGAGCCTTCATCCTGGGCGTTGCAACCCTCACCACAGCCGTCATTTTTACCACTGACACTGCCGATGCGCGCAAAAGCCGCCGCCACAATGCCGCGCGCTACAGCTACAGCCCCGCTTTCGCTTCGATCATCGTCGACGCCAACTCCGGAGCTGTACTGGCGGCCAACAATCCCGACGCGGCGCGCCACCCGGCTTCGCTGACCAAGATCATGACGCTGTACATGCTCTTCGAGCGCCTTGAAGCGGGCCGTCTGAAGCTGGATAGCGAATTGCCGGTCTCAGCCAATGCAGCCAGCCAGCCGCCGACGAAACTTGGCCTGCGGCCCGGTCAAACCATCCGCGTCGAGGATGCGATCAAGGGCCTGGTCACACGCTCCGCCAATGACGCCTCTGTTGTCATCGCAGAAGCGCTCGCCGGCAGCGAAGGCGAATTCGCCCGGATGATGACGCGCAAGGCGCGCGCCCTCGGCATGAACCGGACGATCTACCGCAATGCCTCGGGCTTGCCGGACGCCAACCAGATCACCTCCGCCCGCGATCAGGCCATTCTTGGCCGCGCGATTCAGGACCGCTTTCCGCGCTACTATCGCTACTTCTCGACCAATAGCTTCGTTTGGCGTGGCCGGCCGATCCGCAACCACAATCGCCTTCTCGGCCAGGTCGAAGGCGTTGACGGCATCAAGACAGGCTATACCCGCGCTTCCGGCTTCAATCTTGTCAGCTCGATCAAGCGCGGCAATCGCCATCTCGTCGGCGTCGTTCTCGGCGGACGCAGCGGCGGCTCGCGCGACGCGACAATGCGCCAGTTGCTCGCACAGAACCTCGACAAGGGAGCAACGCGCCGGACCATCGCCGCGATCACCGAGCAAGGTGGCCAGGACGTCGCCAGCGCCGCCCCAGCGGCTGTTGCGATTGCGCTGCCGACAGCGCGACCGAATACGCCGCCTGACGTCATTCAGGTTGACGGCGCGGTTCAGGTCGCGAGCGCTGGTCTCGACGCCGATCGCACCGCTACAACCGCCAACCGTCCAGCAGCTTCCGTGCCCCTTCCCTTGCTGAAGCCCGAGCCAGCGCCGCTCACCAATGGCGTCGTCCAGAGCAACGCCATGCCGCTCATCCCCGGCGCAGCCGAACCGATGAAGCCGGTCCGCGTCCGCACGGTCCAGGTCCGCGCCGGACAGGTGCAAGTTGCTTCGACGAACCAGATCGCGCCGCCGATGCCATTGGCGCAGCCACCGCAGTCGCGCCCTGCAACCGCGGAGTCCTCCGGCTCGATCGTCGAACGCGCCGAGCTTCCGCAGCAACCATCCAGTCATGGTACTGGCCAAGGCATTCTCGGCGTTCTCCCCGCTTCTGCCTTGAACAAACATTCGCAACAGCTGGCCTATGCTGAACCAACCAAGCTGCAGGTCACGCCAGCCGCGACGCCCGCCTCAGCAAAGCCGGTGTCGGCGCACAGTGGATGGATCATCCAGGTCGGCGCACTCGAGAGCGAAAGCCAGGCGCGCAACCGCCTTGACGCTGCCCGTGAACAGGCTCGCGGCCTGTTGAAGAAGGCAGATCCATTCACCGAAACGGTCGAAAGCCGAGGCAAGACAATCTATCGGGCGCGCTTTGCGGGACTTGATCGTCGCGAAGCGGAGGCTGCCTGCAAGACGTTGAAGCGATCAGATATCGCCTGCATCACAATTCGCAACTGATCACGTCGCAACACGTTGAACGGAAAAAGCCGGGCATTGCCCGGCTTTTTACATTTCAATGACGCAAAATCTTCACCATGAAACCACTCGTCAAGACTTAGCCGCTAAACAGAATGAAAGGGACTTCGACCACGTTGAAACAACAACGGGCGAAAGCGTCAGCAGAGCAGCAGAAGTAACTCGCTTTGAGTAAGCGTGAGTAGCGTTCGGAGTTTAGTTGAGATGAGTGCGAAGCAGAGTGTCCTTGGCCTCGTTGACGCGCGCAGCGAGGTACGTCGACCCCCCTTGGTCGGGATGCAATTTCTTCATCAGGGCGCGATGAGCCGCACTGATTTCGGATCGCGACGCTCCCGGTTGCACGCCAAGGATCTGATAAGCCTCCTCGTTCGTCATTTTTCCGGACGAACTCGCCCGAGTCTCCCGCCGTGCCCCCTCGCCCTGCGCGTGCTGTCGCCAAACGGGAAAGCGGCGGTCAAGATAACTTTCAAGTAGGACAACGCTCTCGGCGTCGAATTCGGCTGATGCTGTCAGCAACTGCGGCAGATCGAATTCGTCGAGATTACGACCGGCATATTGCCCGGCGACAATGCTGCCCGAGAGCTGCCCGGTCTCGTGATCCAGCGCCATGTCCAGGTAGCCGGATTTGACACGGGAGGTCTGGCCAGGCGAGCGCTTGGCGCCGCCACCGAACATTCCGCCGAGACGACCGAAACCCGCGGAGCCCATCGGAGCCCAGCCAAGCAACCCGGCGCCAAAGAAGCCAAGTGGAATGGCCACCGCCAGCTGTCCCTTGACCCCGACAAATGCAGCCATCGCGAGCGAGAGCACGCCGCCGGCAATTTTGATCAAACGGGCCAGGCGGGCCGGATTGGCCGTCCGCAGCAACTGCAGCCCGAGATAGATGACAAGCGCAACAGCCGCGCCAATAAGCAACGTTCCCATGCTGCATAGATAGTCGGTTGCGGCAGTTCAGAAAAGGCGTCTCACGCGCGAGACGCGCGGCCATTCACGGTTTCATCTGCTGAATGAGCTGCGACGCCCTGCCGCCGCCCTTCGACAACCGGGCCAGAGCTGAAATGCCGCCGGCCGCATAGGTCGCCACGGCGCGCAGAAGCTCGCCAAGCTGCGCAGCAGCCCCCGGATCGAAACGACACCAAGCCCCACCGGACAACCGGCAGATCTCGCGAAAGCCCTGCTCGGCGACGGGATCATGCCCCTCCTGGAAAATGAACACCGGCACTTTGAGCAGCCCGAGTTCTCCGGCGATGGCGCAGAGTTCATCGATTGACTCTTCAAGCGCGTCGCCGACAAAGACCAGCGCGCGCACGCCTGCCGTCGTCGCCTCCTTCCGCGTTTCAGTAAGCACCTTGCGCAGTTGGGTTGGCCCGGCTTCCACCGAGATGCGGCGCATCAGCTTGGCCAGGGTGTCGGCATCCGAGATCCAGCGGCTCGCACGGCATTCGGTCGTGCCACGATAGTAGACCAAACGAATATCAATCGTGCTGATTGATGCTGCGGCCTTGAACATCTCCGCCTGCAGGCCGCACGCCAAATCCCAGGTTTGCTGACGGCTCATCGTGGCGTCGAGCGCGAACACCAGTCGCCCACGCGCACCCGCCTGCCCCGGCGTCATCTCGCGCGCCTTGGCGACGAACGCCGCAATGTCAGCCGAACTGGATGACTTAACTGGAGTCTGGGAATTTGCTGAAGGGCGGCTCACCTTGAGCCCGTCCCGCTGAACGGTCATATCGACATCTGCGCTCCTGAAGTGAAGCGATTATTTCGCTCCACGCCCGCACGTCAAGGGCGCACGGCAAACTGGCGCACCAACCCCTTTTCGGAACAACGCGGCTAATCCGCGTCCCGATCAGTTCACCAGCGGCGTATACTGCGAAACCGGATTTTCCGGCGGCTCAACGATCCGCAAGCGGGCCATAGGCACCGCTGCGAGCTGACTGTCGGTCTTCAGGAAGCGGTCCAAAGCCGCCTGGATGCTCGTCTTAGCCTTCTCCGGCCCGCGATCGCTCATATCGGTATGCTGGAACTCAGTTTTCACGACAGTGATTCCAGCGGTCTTGCAGGTGTCGTCATCGGGGACCACACCCGGGTCAGGCTTGAAGTGCGGATCATCCGACCGCACCGACAGGATCTTGAACCGACCGTCGGTCAAGAATGGCACCCGCAGGTTATCCAGGGTCACAATCTTGCTGACCTCATCGGGATAACGCTTGGCGTAGTACATCGAGATGTCGCCACCGTTCGAGTGGCCGACCAATGTCAGGTGCCGAAAATCAGCATCCGGATACAGCAGTTTCAACTTGTCCGTAGCGAAATGAATATTCTGAACGCCACGCTCGTAAACCGGCATGCGGCCGACGTAAAGTTCGCCGGGTTTGGTGACCAGCGGGGCGTCCGTCGCCAGATCGTGCTGAATGCTTACGGCCATGTAGCCTCGCGCCGCAAACAGGTTAGCCAGGAAGGAATATTCCGTGAACCGAACGGTATTGCCGTGATTCAGGATCGCCACGGGAAGATCGGTCGCGCCTGCCGCTGCGCGGAATTCCTTGTCGCGGCGAACGGCAATCGACACGTCAACTTCACGGTTGCGGTCGGTATCGAAGAACGTCAGCGTCTCGTGCCGGATCGCCCACTTGCTTGCCGCAAAGTAGGTGAGCCCGGCGACTGTGAACGCCGAAAGCACGATTGCCATCACACGCTTCATGACCACTCCAACGCTGTGGCTGTCGAGGGCCGCTCACAACCACTACTTGAGCATATATGCAGTTTAGCCGGTTCGGGAAGATTAAATGATAGAAAATATACGCCGAACTATTGTGCAACGCACCTAACACCCGGCTTCTGAACTCGTGAAAACTGTACGGATTGGCATGTTTATCTATGCCTCAATCAGTTCAGGGGTTGAATATCCTTCAGGTTACAAGCGCGCTACGGTTTTATCTCGCGTCGACGATGTCTCCAATTAAATAGGATCTCCACCGTCAGTTTCACAGTGCCAATCTCCCTGTAAGAAATCTGTTGATAGCTGCGGGCTCAGCAGCTTCCGCACGTCCCACCTCGGTTACCTCCTCGTTTCACCTTGGCGCAGTGCAACAGCATTGCTAAGGAGACGCGCAGGCCCTGCCGTCCTGAAACTTTTGCTGAGCTGTCATGTCCCAAACGCCAACTATCGCCCGAACCGTTGCAAACCTTCGCCGATCCTTGTCCCAGATGCGCAGCGAGGGCGCGACGGTTGCGCTCGTGCCGACGATGGGGGCGTTGCATGCAGGTCACCTGGCGCTGGTCAAGCTGGCCAAGAAGCGCGCTGACAAGGTCGCCGTTTCGATCTTCGTCAATCCCGCGCAGTTCGCACCGACTGAAGATTTCGGTTCCTACCCGCGCACCTGGAAAGACGACCTCGCCAAGTTGAAAGCTGAAGGCGCCGATCTGGTTTGGCATCCGGACGTCAAGACGATGTACCCTGATGGTTTCGCCTCCCGGATAGCGGTCGATGGTCCTGCAATCGCCGGCCTGGAAGACAAGTTCCGACCGCACTTCTTTGGCGGCGTCGCCACGGTTGTCGGCAAACTATTCACGCAGGTCCGCCCCGACATCGCGATCTTCGGCGAGAAGGACTATCAACAGCTCAAGGTGATCGCCCGCATGGCCACCGACCTTGATCTCGGCGTCAAGGTTGTCGGCCTGCCCACCGTGCGGGAACGCGACGGTCTCGCGATGTCATCGCGCAATGTCTACCTCTCGACTGAGGAACGCGAGACGGCGACTACACTGTATCGGGTATTGTCCGAGGCAAAGACGCGCCTGCGCAGCGGCGGCCAGATGAAAGCAACGCTCACCCGGGCGGAGAAGGCAATCGCCGCGGCAGGGTTCGAACTCGACTATTTTGAAGCACGACACGCCGAAACGCTTGCGCCGGTGAAGTCGATGAAGGATGGCCCGGTTCGCCTGCTCGTCGCAGCGCGCATCGGCGGCACACGCCTGATCGACAATCTCGGCGTCTAAGCGCGTTACAACAGACCAAGCTCGCGCAACTCCCGGCGCATAGTCTCGGGCATATCTTCGATGCCCGCTGCGGCCTTGCCGAGATCTCGCGGCCGATCCGTGTCGGTGAGATAGCGCCACCCCTGAAACGGCCGCATCGCGCGCGGTGACACCGCCACGACGTCAGGATCGAGAACCAGGCGGCAGCGGGAGATCCCCTCGCTA
Organism: uncultured Alphaproteobacteria bacterium; assembly: GCA_963717905.1. Classification (GTDB taxonomy): domain Bacteria; phylum Pseudomonadota; class Alphaproteobacteria; order Rhizobiales; family Xanthobacteraceae; genus Tardiphaga. The sequence goes on along the minus strand of CAVQXM010000002.1, from coordinate 448,061 downwards.
TCGCGGAATGACTCGAGACCAACGATCTGCTGCCGCGCGCTGATCTCGCCGCGAATCACCCAATACAGCGAGCCGCCGTCAAGCAGCTCAGCGTCCCGCTTCGGCATCATGCGTGTGACATGAACATGCCGCCCCTCGAAGCCATGAGACGCCCCATGGGCGAGACGCATATCCTGTCGCTCACGGAAGGTCTTCAGATTTTCAACGCCGACGGCAAGCTTGACCATATGGAGGGGCATGACAGCAGTTCTGTGGTTTAGTGGGCCACGCGGCCAGATTGCATCGCTCGATTGTTCTGGCATAGCGCAGCGCCCAACCTCAAGGGACGTCAGCGCTTACCGTCCACACTCAGCCGCAAGCAGCGCGTCAGCGCGGCGTCGGCGCGAGTTGCACCGGCGCCGACGACGGTGCTGGCGCAGCTGACGATGGCGCGGCCTTTGGCTTGGGTAACGGGCGCTTTGCAGGCTCTGCCGCCTTCACGGCTGACTTCGCGGCAGGCGGCTGTGGAGCCGCTGGCTCAGTTGTCATGATCGTGACTGGCGGAATCGAATCCGCGGTAGGGAAATCAATGGTCGAGGGCCGCCCGGTTGGCGCCGACGGCGGCAAATTGTCCGGCAGCACGCCGACGTCCGATGACGGAGTTGTTGCAACTGGCAGAGCTTGCGTCGTTCCATTCCTCCAGGAGGCAGCATAACGACCGACGGTTTCGTCATACTTGCGGCGCTGCATATTGGCGGTGATATGGCTCGGGTCGTTGAGCGATGAAAACACACCGCAAGCCGACGGCGAGCAGTTGTGACGGCTCATCAACACTTGCGCGATCAATCCGTAACGATCCCGCTCCACCGCGCGACGAAGCGCGTTGAGTTCGACGCTTTTGTCCTTGCTGGCGACGGTGACGTCGCCATGTGATACGAGACGTGAAATCATATCACCGGCGTAGGACACGGAGGCTGCCGCTGTATCCGCGGAGGCAAACAGCGCGCGTTCACACACCGAGAGAACGGGCTCGCCAGCGAGATCGTCAACACATGCCAGCGCCGGAAGCGCAAGCGCGGTCCCCCGCCTCTCGCTCTGTTCATCAAACGTCAGTGTGCGAGGATCAGAAGACCGGAACGCCGTGGTCAAAGCCAAGGTGAATGCAGCCAGCGTGATCACTGACAACGTCAGGTTGGCAACCGTACGGTCGGCGCGAAAGATGGCAGCGAGCAGGATCAGCAGACCCAGCCCGATGATTGATACGAACACCCAACCGATCGCGCCGGCTGCGCCGATATCCTGAATTACCGAAATCAAAGTCGTCACTGCGCGGCCCCGCTATCGTCTCGTCTGCATCGCATCGGCACGCCAAGCAAACTTCCGCCGCCTGCCGGGCCCGCGTCCAGCAGGTCGGTCGGAAACATACCGTACAATGCGTCGCAGCAAAATGGCGGTGCATTTTGCCCAACTCATGACGACACAGGACAAACGCACACTTGTTTACCCGAGATAACCCTTGAGGAGGAGCCGGACGAGCCAAGCATCAGCCGGCTGACCTCATGAAACGTCGAGCTGGCTTTCGCGTGCAACACGCTCAAAGGCTTCAGACGAATTTCGGATGCGATACTGGCGCTCGTCGCCGTCACTCGGAAGTTGCTTCACGATCTCAAAAGGACCGCTTGCTGCGGGCCGGGCCACGCTGCTGGCGGTAAACTTCACCATCTGCCCGATCAGGAACTTATGCTTCAACGCTCTCTCCAAACTCATGAGAAAGGTCGGCTCGTACTGGTCTCTCAGCGCAAGCCAACGAAACCCCCGCGAGCGTTTTATCCTGTTAACACTCTATTAACCAGAACTTTTCGGCTTTTTGATTGAATAGCTGGCGCGCGCGTATCATAGCACCGGAAACAAGCGGACGCGCACGAGATCCCTACAATTACACCATTGCTCGCGCTACTCGGTCTCCAGGCGCTCTATGATCAGCGTTTCGGCCAGCCCCTCTTCCGTCCATTGACGGAACGCCGGCAGTCCCCGCATCGCATCGATGTATTCACGCACGAGCGGCGTCACCGCGATGTCATAGGTCAGGAACCGGTGAACAACCGGCGAATACATGGCGTCTGCAGCGGAGAACGATCCGAACAGGAACGGTCCGCCAGCGCCAAATCGACGGCGGCATTCCTCCCAGATCTGCTCGATACGGGCGATGTTCTCGCGCGCGCTGTCGGACAGCGCCTTCGCCATCACGGGGCGACGCAGATTCATCCCGCACTCCTGACGAAGGGCCATAAACCCTGAGTGCATTTCCGCGGAAACCGACCGCGCAAAGGCCCGGGCCTCGACATCTTCAGGCCAGAGCCTTGCAGCCGGATAGCGTTCGGCGACATATTCAATAATCGCCAGCGAATCCCAAACGGTGATCGCGCCGTCGACCAGAACAGGAACCTTGCCCGCTGCGCTGTATTCGAGGATACGCTGCTTGTCTTCGGGACCGGAATAGAGCGAAATCATGACTTCTTCGAAATCGATATTTGCTCCGCGCAAGGCGATCCAGGGTCGCATCGACCATGACGAATAATTCTTGTTTCCGATAACGAGCGTTAGCGCCATGTGCAACTCTCCCGACTGAGTTGCACGTTGCCACGACGTCCCGCTGACGATCAACCCTGTTCTCCGCGCAAGCGCTGAATCTTCGCTACTTACAGAACCCTCATGCGGGTGCACCATGGCTCATTTCGCAATCATCGACTACATCGCAGTCTCGTTCTTTCTGTTGGAATGGATCGTGTACTCCTACACACTGGAGAAAACTCCTTACGGTCGCCACAGTCTGTCAGCGCGCATGAACCGCTACCGCGAAGTCTGGATCCGACGCATGCTGCAGCGTGAAGCGCGTATGGTCGACACGCAGATCATGGCCTCGCTTCAGAGCGGAACGGCCTGGTTCGCATCGACCACCCTGCTCGCCGTCGGCGGATCGTTGGCGCTGCTTCGTGCAACCAGCGAAGCCATGCCGGTGATGCAAAAGCTTAACGTGACATCCGCCGTATCGGTTGAGCAATGGGAGATCAAGAGCCTCGGGTTGATGCTGATCTTCGTGTATGCCTTCTTCAAATTCGCCTGGGCATACCGGCTGTTCAATTACGTTGCGATCCTGATCGGCGCGACACCGCCGCCGGCGACTTATGGCACCCCCGAAGCCGAGGCGCATGTCGTGCGCACCACGGCGATTTTTCAAGCGGCGGGGCGGCAGTTCAACCGCGGCCAACGCGCATTTTTCTTCGCGCTTGGCTACCTCGGCTGGTTTGTCAGCCCCTGGGTGATGCTGGTGACGACAGCCGGCGTCGCCTTTGTGACATGGCGTCGCCAGTTCGCGTCGATCGCCTGGAAATCGATGGAGTGAGTCGCGTCATAGTCAGCTTGAAAAGTCGTTCGGCGTGAAACTGAGATCAAGCACCTTCCACTCATCATAGCGCGCAGCCGGCAGCATCGTGAACGGCTGACAGGACTCCAGCGCCGCGATCGCCGCGCGCATCAGCAGCGGGCCTTTCGCCGAGGCGCTGGCTTCGATCAACGCAGGCTCGGTCATGAGGCGGCCGTTCGGTGCAAAGAAAGCACGCAACACGATCTTCACGTGATCGGCGGGCGACACGCCACCTGGCAATTTCGCGCATGCACGCAGGTGCATTTTGAAGGTGGCGATATCCACCGGCGTCACATCGGCTTTCTTATAAGCGCTCACGCCGCCATCGCCGTCAGGCAGACCGAACATGATGCCGTATTTGACAGTCAGATCCGGACTGACCGTTGCCGCCTGCTGTGATGCAGATGCAGACGCGGGAGATGACGGCGCGCTCGGTGATGGAGGGGGCTGCGAAACTGCAGCAGCGGCCCCTGCCGGCTGCTGTGCCGGCTTGTTGGCCGTGCTCGCCGCGGCTGTCGGGCTCTCCTGAGATGTGGAAGACGACGCCTTGTCCACCGACGGCGCAGTCGCCATGGCGCTGGCCTGATCGCTGCCCTCATCTTTTTGATCTTTCATTGACGGCCGCAGTTCCGGCAATCTGAAATCCGGCTGAGGCGGTTTGACGGTCTCAGCCTTGGCCTGCTCGGGTGTTGCAGGCGGGTTTGCCTGCTCCGGCTCGGGCGTGACCACTTCGACGGCGATCGCCTGCGTCTCGATCGCGGGCAACGACCGCGTTTCATCAAGCACGACAGCGGCGATCAACCCGAGATGACCAAGGACTGACGCTGAAACCGCGACGCCTATGATCCACTTAGGCACGATTGCCGGACGCTCAGTCACGCTGCTAAATCCATGAATTGAACGCTTTTGCCACATCCGGCAGCGACGGTATCGCACGCCGCAAAACCTTGAAGCCTTATCTTGCATTGATCCCGGCGATACGCCAAGGAAGCTGATGACAGACAAAGAATCGAACCCACCCGCCGCCCCGTCGCTGGATCAATCCATCCTTGGTGTTTTAGCCAAGGCGAAGGGAACATTGAGCGCGCCGGAGATTGCGCAGCTCCTTTGCTCCGAGGGCGACTGGCACGCCCTGCTCGCCCCGATCCGCCGCGAAGCCGTGAAGCTGGCTAAAGACAATAAACTGGTGATCTACCGCAAAGGCAAGCCGGTCGACCCATCGGACTTCCGCGGCGTCTACCGCCTCGGCCTGCCCGTGGCGGCAAGCGAATAACTCCAGGCTGTGCGGGTCAGTCCCACGTCGGCGCGGTCGGCGGATTGGCGAGACGCAGCGCCTGTTCGACCGTGCGCGTCCAGGCGCGATGCTTCAGATCAAACGTTCCCAATCCGATGGCAGGAATAACCATTCCACCGGCGATGATGTTGAGCATCCCACCCCCGATCAAAAATTGCAGGCATTAGCTCAGTGCCGTCACTATTGCCTGACGTGGCATCCCGCTGACTGGCGCGCAGTCTGGCGCAAGCGCAGCAAAGACGGTCTCTGGGGCATGTTCAATCACTGTCAGCAGCGCACGCGACGGACCACGCGGTGCGCGTTTGCCTTGCTCCCAATTGCGGATCGTCTCGACCGGAACGCCGAGGCGCGTGGCGAATTCGATCTGCGTCATATGCATACGGTTGCGCAGGGCCCGAACGAAATCGTCAGTCGGCACGGGTTTGCTGACGGCGGGAGGCGCGTCATCACGCGGCGCCAGCGGCACCTCACAGCCGTCTCGCAACTCAACAATTCGACCGTCGGCCTTGAGGCGTACACGCATGAGCATTCTCCCCTCACAATGCTCCACCACGACGGTTAAGTTCATATGAAGAGCCGCACCTGTCATCGTCGGTGACGAATAGTGACATGCGCTTCGCTCCGGCCCGATGTATAGCTGGCCGCTGCAACCACCCACCGACCGAAAGACCACGTCGTGTTGAGATCCGCTGCCCTCGCATTGATCGCGCTGACGACCTGCGCCCACGCCCAGCCTTGCCCGCGCGACAGTGCGCTCAACACCAGTCGCGTTATGACCGTTGATCCCGCGCGGTATCCGAGGGTAGGCCTGCAAAGCTATCCGGAAACATTGCCTCTCAATGACAAAGAGGTCGTGCTGACCTTTGACGACGGTCCAAGGCCCCCAACGACTGCAGCGATCCTGGACGCCCTTGCCAAAGAATGCGTCAAGGCGACCTTCTTTGTCGTCGGCACGAATGCAAAAGCCTATCCCGTGCTGCTCCGGCGCATGGCGGATGAAGGGCATACCGTTGCCTATCACACCATGTCGCACCCCAATCTGGGCAAGATCAGCCACGCCGAGGCACTGACACAGATCAACGACGGGTTCACAGCGACCGATCGCGCGCTGACTGGCCGATCAGACGTCGCGCCGATCACACCGTTTTTCCGGTTTCCCTATTTCGAAACCACTCCGGCCCTGCTCGAAAATCTGGAAAAGCGAGGGATCGCGGTATTTGGCGCCGACTTCTGGGCCAGCGACTGGAACCCGATGACGCCAGACCAGCAATTCAGGTTGATCGTCGAACGGCTAGAACGCCACCGGAAGGGCATTATCCTGTTCCATGACATCAAAGCGCAGACCGCCGCGATGCTGCCTGAATTTTTGCGCTATCTCCGCAGCAACCGCTACACGGTCGTGCATATAGCGCCACAACCAGCCGGCAACACAGCCGTCAATGGCCGCTCGCATTAAATACTGCCGCTGGCCCGCTTCGCGATGCACAAGATTAACAATGCGTTATTCCCCTGCCGTTACGTTGATACGACAGTCTGAGTAGGATGAGTTGGAACGTCTGATGAGTCATGCCGCGGTCGGCAAGCGTAAAAAGCTTCTCAATCTTTTGACGATGAGCCTATTAGCCAGCGCCGCCGCAGGACTGACCAGTCCGGCGCAGGCCGCAGCGAATTGCGTCGGCAATGCCGACGCGATCGGCACATCGCGCACGATTGTGGTAGATCCCAACGAGCATACCCGTATCGGCACGATGCAGTACGGCGAGACGCTGCCATTGCGCGATCGCGAGGTTGTACTGACCTTCGACGACGGCCCGATTCCAAAGTACAGCAATCAGGTCATTGAAACGCTGAGGCAACATTGCGCCAAGGCGACCTTCTTCATCATCGGCCGGATGGCGCGTGCCTATCCCGAAGGCGTTCGCAAGCTGGTCGACGCGGGCCACACCGTCGGCACCCATACCGAAAATCATCCGCTCAGCATGAATCGGATGGCGCTCGATCGCGCCCAGAAGGAAATCGAGACCGGCATCGCCTCGGTGCGCTCGGCGCTGAACAATCCGGACGACCTTGCTCCGTTCTTCCGCATTCCGGGCCTGCTCCGCGCGGGAATTGTCGAAGACTATCTCGCCTCGCGCGGCATCCAGACCTGGAGCGCTGATTTCCCGGCGGACGATTGGCAAAAGATCACCGCCGAACAGGTTCGCCGAACCGCCATCGAGCGTATCGAGGCCAAGGGCAAGGGCATCCTGCTTCTTCATGATATCCAGCCGCGCACCGTGGGCGCCCTGCCCTTGATCCTGAAAGATCTGAAGGATCGCGGCTACCGCATCGTTCACGTTGTGCCTGCTACGCCGACCCGCCCCGCGACGCCGACAACCCCGCAGGACTGGAAGATGCATCAGTCTGTTCAGCCTGTGGCGTCGGTCTGGCCGAAGACGCCGCGGCGCTTCAATTATGTTCACACCGCGCAGACGCCCGCCCCCGCGCAGGCCCTGAGCCAGCCGACCATGCTTGCGCATGAGGCATTCAATTCATTCGACCTGCTGACGATGGGCAAGGTGCCGCTGCGCGGCACTGCTGCTTGGCTTGAGCATGCGCACACTGCGACATCCGCATCTGCGCTACCGGCGCCGGCCGAGAACCTGTTTCAGATTGTCGGCAGCCGCAACTCCGCAGCGAAGTCAAGCGCCGTCAAGTCCGCCCATAGCACACGCCGGCCGGCGTCGGATGGCATCGCACGCTTGATATCGGTGGACGCCGCCGAGAGCCGTCACAAAGGCCCTGTGGTACAGTAACCTGGATTTGCCTTCAGCCCAGTTCTCGTCGCTGCGCTCACAACCTTGGTTCAAACATCAAATACTGTGACAACGCACTATAGAAACTTGAGTACTTATAGTCCTTGAAAGCTATTCTCATACTCCGCTAAGAACTATCGTCTCAGATTTATACAGACGATGCGCTCGTTACTCCGTGACGAGACGCCCACATGACACCCTTACGACTACGTATTTCGTCTAGGTTCTCGCCAATTCGCTTTTCACAATTGCGCTCGAGAAAGACGTGCGATTGGATGCCCCCTACCGGGGAACCTCCATCATGCGTTACCTTGTTCTGTCCGTCGTCACGACGCTTGCCTTTGCTGGCTGCACCACAACTGAAACGGTCCAGTTCAGGGCAACCAATCCGCAACAGTCATCGATGATCCGAGACGGTCAGCCGGCGCTGATCTCGCGACAGAAGACGTCGGTCGTCCTCGTCCGCCCGGCAGGACGTGTAATTCAGACCGGAGACCGCCCTGTCTTCATTGTCGGCATCAATAATCTCGGCCGACAGCCAGTCAACTTCCTCGTGAACGAGGTGGTGGCGACACAGTCAGTCGCCGGCCAGGACGTGCCGATGCAAATCATCAGCTATGAATTGCTGGCGCAGGAGGAAAAGAACAAGCAGGTTGCCCGCGCCGTGCTGGTCGGCGTCACCAGCGCCGCCAATAGCTATCAGGCATCGCATGCCGGTCACGGTCACTATCAAACCGCTCGCGGCCACCGGCGCAGCTATTACAGCCCGACGGCAAATTTCATTGCGCGACAAGATGCGGCGTATCGAAACGAGGCCATGCTGGCCGCGACCATCGAGCAGGGTCAGATCAATATGGCCGCGCTCGAACGCGATGTGATCAAGGACAACACCTTGATGCCCGGCGAATGGTACGGCGGACAGCTCCATCTGTCGCCACCCGCAGCCCCGCCATCAGGCGCCGCCAAGAGCTACACACTGGTGATCACCGTCGGTCCTGACCGCCATATTGTGGAGGTTCAGCAAGCGCCCGTGCGGACGTGACGGGCTCAGCGTCGACCAATCGGACGGGCTGTCGACCCTCGGCCAGCGGCATTTGGGTATGTCAAACGAGGCCCAGTGCTGTACACTCGGATTTCAGGTCGTAGCTACTGGCGCCCAATTTTTCTCAAAACTCTATTTTGCAGGCTGATCTAGAATTTGAGGGTCGGATTTTTGAAAGTCATATCTCCCGCATTGACCCGCATCGATGTGTTGCAGGCCGCTGTAATCACCCTGACGCTCGTCTACGCGCTTCTCATTTTTACGTTGTTCGTCATAGACTATGACGGATCACCGTTGAGGATGTCGGATTCGGATACGTACCAATCGTGGAGCGTACTCGTTCCAATTGGCTATCCGATCTTCCTTGCACTCATCCCGATCGACAGTGTTCCGATCGTGCAGTTTGGCATCTATGTCATCTCGGTGCTGTCGCTATTCTTTGCCATCCGGCCGAAATCGCTCGTCACCGCAGCCATCGCATCAGCGCTTCTTCTCAACTTTACGCCAGCATGGTACTACGCGATGTTCCTGCTGACCGAGAGCCTGACAATGTCGGCGATCCTTCTCCACATCGCCGCTGTCACCTGGTATTGGTCGCGCCCAAATCGTGCAGCCCTTATCGCTATTGGCGCCACCGTGGCTGTTGCAGCCCTCATTCGCCCTGCGTCCTACTTTTTGTTCGCATCTCTTGTCATCGTACCGTTAGTGGCCACTACGGCCCGACTACGTGGATTCCTGACAATAGCAGCATCCGCGACTCTTATTTTCGCTGCTGGCTCGACATACAGTTACGTCGTTCGCGGGATTGCCACCCAAACGCTGGGTGGAGCTCGCAATGTATGGACACGTCGCACATCTTTTCGACCCGAATAAATCTACACTGCCAGAAAACATCAAATCAAAGGCAACCGAGCTCGCGAGACGCTGCACGCAAAACGTCGAACAAGCGAACACTCGTTGGAGTTGCATACGCAACAGATTGGGACGTTTAGCCCTATAATCACGGGATAGTGGCCATCACCCGCCCGCTACACTGAACTTTTTAATCAGCTTTCACGTGAGTCCATCCTCAGCGACCCCACTGGCTATATCAAGACGGTGGCGTGAACTTCTACGCTGCATACGCAGGCTGGTCACTCTGCGGAAATTGCCGATACGCGATAAGACTTCAGCGTGAATCGGCTTGCAAAGAGAGAAACGACGCGACATCTCGCGGCAATCTATCTTGAACGTGCTCTCACAATTCCTTTCCTTCCACGACAATTATCTTGGCCCTATTCGGCATCTCATACTCATCCTTCTTACCAAGCCACCTTCCGCTTTCGATAATCGGCATTGTATGCCGCATCCTCCAAATCGGGAGCATACATTCACGAGCATCGCAACTGTATTCATTCCACGATACTCGTCGGCTGTGGATACGATGATATGTGTAACCATTGCTTGCGGAATCGGGTTCGTCATTGCATGCAATTGCGCGTGCAACAAGGAGCGCTGGCGCAACTGAACTCGTGGGCAATCCACCACCGACGATTGCCAAGAGTTAGGACCTGGGCCAATCCAAACAGCTATCGCGCAGCGCGGGTGGCCACCATTTTTTGCCAGCCCGCAGGCAACCATCACCGCAGCCAGCAAAACCCAACGGCAAATTTCATTGCGCGACAAGATGCGGCGTATCGAAACGAGGCCATGCTGGCTGCGACCATTCGAGCAGGGTCAGATCAATATGGCGGCGCTCGAGCGCGATGTGATCAAGAACAACACCTTGATGCCCGGCGAATGGTAAGGCGGACAGCTCCATCTGTCGCCACCCGGAGCCCCGCAATCCGGCACCACCAAGAGCGACTGCTGGTGACCACTTTCGGTCCTGCCCTATCGTAGAAGTTCAGCCAGCGCCCGTGCGGACGTAGGGTGGTCACTGCTGACGCACGTCTCCGGATCATCCAAGCCTGCGCGGCGGCTCACAGTCTTGGGCTGCATGTCTCACACCGCAGCGCTGCGGCTAGAGTTCCATTCAGGACTCACCCAAAGTGCGCCCAGGAGTTGCCTGTCCAGAGACCTCGTCTTCACTAGCAACCTGCACGTACGTGCATATGGTACGATCAGTATACCTTCTTTCCAATAAGGGATACTTGCCTCGTGTCATTAACCGACCGCACATCTCATTTTGACTTCGGCGCGAACTGGTCTGATTACGCCCAGACAATTGATCAGCAACGTATTGACGCTGCTGTTGCTGGCATGAAGAAGCTTTTTCCGGACGGTCTCGACGGAAAGACATTTCTGGATATTGGCTGCGGATCAGGACTGCACTCTCTCGCCGCTCTGAGCCTCGGCGCAAAGTCGGTCGTCGCGATCGACATCGACGAAGATTTGGTGCGCACGACGAGGGAAGTCTTGACCAAGCATGCCGGTGCTCATCAATGGAGTGCAGACGTCGTTTCCATTTTCGACGCTGAAGATCGGCTAGGTCAATTCGACGTCGTTTATTCCTGGGGTGTGTTGCATCACACTGGAGACATGTGGCGAGCGATTGACCTCGCCTCATCTCATGTCGCGCCAAACGGACAGTTCGCGCTGGCGATCTACGCCAAGACGAGATCGGACCGCTTCTGGATCTTCGAGAAACGCCTATATTCGAAGTCCCCGAAGCCCGTGCAATGGCTCATTCGACAGGCCTATTCTGCCGCGTTCCTCGCTGCGAAAGCTATAGTCAGTCGCGAAAACCCGCTGACCTTCAAGCGCGCGGCGAAGGTGCGTGGAATGAACTTCTCTCACGATGTCCACGACTGGCTGGGCGGATACCCCTATGAAACAGCAGGCGCCGATGAGCTGATAGACTTCATCGAAGCCAAAGGCTTTCGCAAGACACTCACCTTCATGCTCCCGTTTAGCAAGGGACTATTCGGCTCCGGTTGCCACGAGGCTGTCTTCGTCCGTCGCTAAATGACCTCGTCGAACACGTTTGATCTCACCGTTGGCGATCAATAACCGAACATGAGACGGCATGCGCCTCAGCCTGCCTTCTCAATACTGGCGACAACTATGCCGACAGGGCAATTCGTGATGCGCTCGACATCGTGGTGGCGTTGAAGGGGTGAGCATCAAGGTTGTCATTCGGCAGCGAGCAATGTCACGCGAGTTGCGACGCGACATCTTTTGCAGAAAGCGGATTCCGCAAACAACCACGTGCCTGCTCTCTTCGATTTTATCGCGACGTCAGATTGGTCGCGACGCAAGAGCAAGCGTTGAGGCTTGTGCCGCAAGCTATGCCACAGATATGTCACTCGTCGACGCCGGCACTTGCGATTCCAACATCCAAGACGCTAGCAACCACAATTCCTGTTTCAAAAAAATGGTCAACGTCAGTCTCCGCGAAAACTACGATGACAACTCAATGTGTCAACGCGCTGCCTTTTTTTTCTATTGTGCAAGTAAAAATCAAGGCAAAGAAAAACCCCGTAAGTCATTGAGACCACGGGGTTTTTCTTGAATTGGTGCGCTCGAAAGGACTCGAACCTTCACCCTGTTACGGACTGCCACCTCAAGGCAGCGCGTCTACCAATTCCGCCACGAGCGCTTGCGAAGCTGCGCTGGAAAGTTCCTCACCGCTTCAACAGGCGGGGATGTAACAAAACAATGATGGCCAAACAAGCCTTCGTTTCATTTCGTCACGAATTTTTTCAAACTTATTCAACAGCGCCTATCCCGGAACGAACCCAACGGGGATTGCCGCTTCACGTTGCAGAGATGACGCCGAGTCCCGAAGGAAAATGAACTATCGAGGGGTGGCCTCGGCGCTACGCGGCAGCATTTTCTTGACCTCAACCGTGATACGGTTACGGGTAACCAGCACCACCCCGCTGGCCACTGGCAGATTGTTGGCGAGGATCTTCACCTCGTCCTGCTCGGTGGCATCGAGCTCGATGATTGCGCCGCGGCTCAATCGCATGACCTGATGAACAGGCATCGAGGTGGTCCCAAGAACCACCATCAAATCAACGGAAACTTTGTCTAGGGTTGCCACGGGGGGTACGATCTCACAATTGCACGAAAACTTGCCTCGAAGATCATCATGTTATGGTTAGCCAATGGTTAATGCGCGCGAAACCCTAGAGCCTACGATGTTTTCCACGCGCCCGGACGCATCGCCGATCGAATGGCGCATCTCCGACTCGCCCGTCACTTACCCTGCAGCCCTGGCCGAGATGGATTCGCGCGTCCGCGTCATCGCTGATGGCGCCGCCTCCGAGATGGTCTGGCTGCTCGAGCATCCGCCGCTCTACACCTCAGGCACCAGTGGTAAAACCAGCGATTTGCTGGACCAACGCTTTCCGCTGTTCGAAAGCGGCCGCGGCGGGCAGTTGACCTACCACGGGCCCGGACAGCGCGTTGCCTATGTGATGCTGGATCTGAAGTCGCGTCGTCCCGATGTGCGCGCCTATGTCGCCAGCCTTGAAGAGTGCATCATTCGCACCCTCGCTGCCTTCAACGTGCGCGGCGAAAGACGCGAGGATCGCGTCGGCGTATGGGTTGCGCGGCCTGACAAGGGTGTCGGCTTTGAAGACAAGATCGCCGCCATCGGCGTGCGGCTGCGGCGCTGGGTGACCTTTCACGGCGTCGCAATCAACGTTGAGCCGGATCTGAGCCACTTCAATGCGATCGTGCCGTGCGGCATCGCCGATCCACGCTACGGCGTCACCAGCCTTGTCGATCTCGGCCTCCCGGTGACGATGGTCGATGTCGATGTGGCCTTCCGCCAGGCTTTCGAGAGCGTGTTCGGCTAACCTGTCCAATCGCTACAGCGTCGGCAGCACCGAGAATGCTTCGCCGGCGCGTCGCTGGTTCAATGCATCAGCGCCTGCCGCCGACGGCGTCACCGTCTCGACGCGCGCAAGCGCCGGGCCACGGTCGCATTGCGTGATCATGTCGAGCACCACATCCTCAGGCCCCGCAAGCACGGCTTCAACGCTGCCGTCCCTGCGGTTGCGGACCCAGCCGACAAGGCTCATCGCCAGCGCTGTGTGATGCAGCCAGGCGCGATAGCCGACGCCCTGGACGCGTCCGCGGATCTCGACACGGTAGATCACCCGTGCGGTCACTTGCGCTCGATCCCGAGGAAGTCTGCAGCGCGCTCGCTTGCGTCCGCCGCGCGCATCACCCAGTCACTGAGGTCCTTGCTCGCGAGCCCAGGAAGCTCCGCAGGCGGCGTACCGTCGCGCAAGGCTTTCATGGCGCCGAACACGGCCTGTATCGCAGCTGCCATCGGCGCATGGCCTGTGACGGCTACGCGTACGCGGCGGCTCGCAAGATAGTCCCAGTCCGAAAGTTCAGGCGTTGGGCTGCCGATGATGATCGGGATCGACGTTTGCGACGAAACCGCCTCGAGATCGGCGATGGTTTTCAGCCCAGTAAAGAACAGCGCATCAACGCCGGCCTCTTCATAGGCCAAAGCCCGGGCAATGGCGTCGTCCAGATCGGTGATCGAAGCCGCGCCGGTGCGGCCGACGATGACAAAATCCGGATCACTGCGCGCTCCAAGCGCTGCGCGAATCTTGCCAAGCCCCTCCTCGCGCGACACCAGTTGCGGCTTCGCCTCGCCATAGGCTTGCGGCAACAGCGTATCCTCGATTGTGAGCCCGGCCGCACCAGCTGCCTCCAGTTCGAGCACGGTGCGCCGCACGCTCAAGGCGTTGCCGAAGCCATGATCCGCATCGACCAAGCACGGGCAATGCCGCCGCGCGCGACATGCGCCGCACCTGCTCGGTAAGCTCGGAGAGCGTGATCAACGCGATGTCGGGATCACCCAGCACTGCAAGTGACGCGACCGAGCCGCCAAGCATCCCCATCTCGAAGCCGAGATCCTCCGCAATGCGGATCGAGATCGCATCGTAAACCGACGCCGGCCGAATGCAGCGCGATCCCTCAAGAATGCTCCGCAGTACGCGGCGTCGGTTGCGGAACGGCATCAGACGAATTCAAGAATGAGAGCATCGACCGCCAGCGTTGCGCCGGCCGTGGCGTGAATTTTCTTCACCACCCCGTCGCGTTCGGCGCGCAGCACGTTCTGCATCTTCATGGCCTCAACCACCGCCAGCGTCTCGCCTGCCTTGACCTCTTGCCCTTCGACCACCGCGATCGACACGACAAGGCCCGGCATTGGACACAGCAGTTTTTTGCCCGTGTCAGCGGCGACGCCGACTGGCATCAGGCGCGCGGCCTCGGCTTCCGATTCGGTGTAGACATAGACCGGCACCTCATAGCCCTGATGCGCGATGCGGAAGCCATTCGGAATGGAGCGGATCTGCATCACCAGGTGACGACCCTCGATCGATCCGTGCCAGACAGGATCGCCGGGCTTCCACGTCGACTGCACCAGATAGGGCTTACCCTCAGCGCCGTCGGCGCCAATCAGGCTGATCTGCACGTTATCCCCGTCTCGGCCGACCTGTAGCTGAACCTCGTGGCGATCAAGCCAAACAATGCGGCGAACGGCGCGGTGGACCGGACGACCGACCATCTGGCCACTGATCTGACGCTTTCGTGCGCCGAGAATATGGTCCACATGCGCAGCGACGGCAGCGATCTTGCGCGCCACATCATCCTGCGGCGGGCGCGACGCGAAGCCGTTCGGGAATTCCTCCGCGATAAAACCGGTCGAGAGGTTGCCCTCGCGCCAGCGCGGGTGCGCCATCAGCGCCGACAGGAACGGAATGTTATGCCGGATACCGTCGACATAAAACGCATCGAGGGCCGTCGACTGGGCTTCAATGGCGGCAGCGCGCGATGGCGCGTGTGTGACGAGTTTGGCGATCATCGGATCGTAATGGATCGAGATCTCGCCGCCCTCCTGCACGCCAGTGTCATTGCGCACAGTGACGCCATCGACTGAACTTTCTTCAGGCGGACGATATTTCACCAGGCGACCAATCGACGGCAGGAAGTTGCGGAACGGATCTTCGGCATAGACGCGCGATTCCACCGCCCAACCCTTGAGCGCGACATCCTTCTGCGCCAGTTGCAATTTTTCGCCAGCCGCAACACGGATCATCTGTTCGACGAGGTCGATGCCGGTCACCAGCTCAGTGACCGGGTGCTCCACCTGCAGCCGCGTATTCATCTCGAGGAAATAGAAGCTCTTGTCCTGGCCGGCGACGAACTCAACGGTGCCGGCGGAGTCGTAATTGACCGCCTTTGCCAATGCGACCGCCTGCTCGCCCATCTTGCGGCGCGTTTCTTCATCAAGAAGGGGCGACGGCGCCTCCTCAATGACCTTCTGGTTTCGGCGCTGGATCGAACATTCGCGTTCGCCCAGATAGATCACATTGCCGTGCTTGTCGCCCAGCACCTGGATCTCGATATGACGCGGATCGACGATGAACTTTTCGATGAACACCCGATCGTCGCCGAACGAGGCTTTGGCTTCCGCCTTCGCGAGCCCGAAACCTTCTGCGACCTCCGACGTGGCATGTGCGATGCGCATGCCCTTGCCGCCACCGCCTGCCGACGCCTTGATCATCACGGGATAGCCAATTTCATCGGCGATCTTCACCGCATGGTTGGCGTCCTCGATCACGCCAAGAAAGCCAGGCACGGTCGAGACGTTGGCCTTTGCTGCTGCCTTCTTTGATTCAATCTTGTCGCCCATGGCGGCAATGGCGCCGGGGTTCGGCCCGATGAACACGATGCCCGCAGCGGCGAGTTCGCGCGGAAAGGCTTCACGTTCGGACAGGAAACCGTAACCTGGATGTACAGCCTCGGCGCCCGTTGCACGGCAAGCCGCAATGATCTTATCAATCAGGAGATAGCTCTCGGCCGCAGCCGGCGGCCCGATCAGCACCGCCTCATCCGCCATCTCGACGTGCAATGCATCTCGATCAGCCTCGGAGTAAACCGCAACGGTTTCGATACCCATGCGGCGGGCGGTCTTGATGATCCGACAAGCGATTTCGCCACGGTTGGCGATCAAGATACGTTTGAACATTGTTGTTTATTTGCAACCTTTTGGCTGGGGTCGGGCCGAGCTGGGCTGAAGCGTAATCTGCCACGGTGCTGCGAGCGAGACAATTCCCTGGTCGACGCCGGATATAAGCCCAGACCAAACCGGACCTTGCCGGAAGCCATCCATACGTCGTGCCATCGCATCTTTTCCGTTGGAATTACAAAGTTCAACGATACTGGCTTCGCCCAAATTCGCCCTGCCCGCAACCTGATTTTCCCGTCAGCATCCCGGACATACAGCGTACCGGCTACATCATACTGTCAGGCTCCCCTGTCTCGCCGCCGCGCACACCCACTGGCGATGTCTCGCACATCGCGAATTGCCCGCATCAAAGAAAAACGGCAGGACCCCTGTCCTGCCGTTTTCGTGTCTAACCTGCTTGCGCGGCTGAACCTTACATGCCGAGATCGAAAATCCCGGGCATCCTCACAACCGGCAGGACGGCCGCGCCGACAATCGTTGCCGTCAGCGACATCAGCGCGCTGTTCAAGCGTCGCTTGCCGCGCATCTGAGCCGCCATCCATTCCAGTGCTTCAACGTTCACGCCGATGGCGCGCGTTGGCGCCCAGCTGTCGATGGCAGTTTCCGGAGCCAGGGCGACCGAGCGCAGCGGCACCGGCAGACCAGAGACAGAGGCGACGTGATGGACAACAGCCTTGGCAAACAAGTCATCAAACCGACCATCATCGCGACGATCCGATGCGGCATCGTTAATGGCGAACAGCGCTTCCGCCTCATCGCGGCTGATCGGCTGCGCATTCACATTGGCTGCGGTCAGGATCCGCGTGCACCATTCAACGTCGCCGCCATCAATAGCGCGTGAAAAGTGAATGCGCCCCGCAGTTGTCGGCCCTTCACCCGTAATCACGCCATCCCTCACCACCGCAAGCGCGCGAGCAGCTGCTGCACGATCCTCGATATTAGAGATTTCGACGGAGCCGATCAGATCGACGTTCAGGGCGGACATTCTGTTTTCTCTCTTGGTTCTGACGTGAGCCAAGCCTTTACATGCAGGCGTAAAAGCTCGGTTAAGATATGCAAACTCGACGTTTCGACTTGTGCTGCAATTAACGCTAAGTCGTTGTGATCAAGATCATCGCAGCCTGTTTCGGCGCTATTGCGCCGGCTCAAAGGCATTATCAGGGCACCAAGTTATTCGCCTACATAAAGCCGTGCCACGGAGCGGGCATTCTGTGAAAAAACCTTCCACATTGCTGCCAGAATGGAGAGCTCTTTAACGAATTTCTGAAGCTGCATTCTGTTGGCAAACAGTTGGCGCTATAGGTTGGTGCGATCCATTCCTCCGACCATGAGGGTTCATCCATGACCATCCAGATAGGCGCAACCGCCCCTGACTTTGACGCCGAGACGACCAACGGCCCGATCAATTTCCATCAATGGATTGGCGACAGCTGGGCGCTGCTGTTCTCGCACCCGAAAGACTTCACGCCCGTTTGCACAACTGAACTCGGCGCGCTCGCGCGTCTCGAGCCGGAGTTTACCAAGCGCAACGTCAAGCTCATCGGCCTCAGCGTCGACCCCGTCGACAAGCATCATAGCTGGATCAAGGACATCGGCGAAACCCAGGGCGCAACCCCGACGTTCCCGATGATAGGCGACACTGAGCTCAAGGTCTCCAAGCTGTACGGCATGCTGCCGGCGGATGTCGAAGGCACCTCTGAGGGCCGCACCGCCAACGACAACGCCACCGTCCGCGCCATCTTCATCATTGGCCCCGACAAGAAGGTCAAACTCTACTTGATGTATCCGATGTCGACCGGACGTAATTTCCAGGAAGTGCTTCGCGCCATCGACTCCGTGCAGCTGACGGCGAAACATCGCGTCTCGACACCGTCCGACTGGATACAAGGTGAAGACGTCATCATCGGTGGCTCGGTGTCTGACGAGGAAGCAAAGAAGATCTACCCCGATGGCTGGAAATCTCCGAAGCCATACATCCGCATTGTCCCGCAGCCGAAGTAAATCGCGGACACATCCCTGTGCGATCACGGGCGCTCGGCCAAGCCGCAGCGCCCTTATCATTTGATGACCTGCCGACCGGCCGCTTAGCCAGGTACGTTTTCTATCGCATGAGAGAAAGCAACTCTGCAGCGCTCCGCGATGATAACCTCCAACATTTCACCATGTCCGAACTGGTCTGAGAGATGTCAAACCCGCCCCGCCACACGAGCGACGCGGCGTTCCAACCATCGAGACGGCATTGAAACCAACCAACACCCTTGCAGGGTAGGTGTTCGGGTCCGCGAACAGTCTCCATCGGTCAATCCGATGCGCCACGGTTAGGACAACGCGCTGACGATGGGAGAGCAATCCGTGCCTGTCGCCAAATCGACGCTGAACCTTCTCACCTTTTGATCAATGCGAGCCTCTCGCCCCATCCATCGTCACGATGCCCCTCGATACACATCAACGGTTGCCGCCATTGCGCTGACCGAACGTCTTCGTTGTTCACTCGATCCGATAGCGCTTGCTGCAATAGCGAACGATCCAGGTTGAAGCCGCTTCGAGTGACCAAAATTTTCCAAGCAGCTGCGGTTCGCCCCACATCGAGCGGGTGATCTGCTTGCGTCACGAACACCAAGAACTGGCCTCGACAGGCTGTGCACGCGATCGCTCCAGGCGACGCTTTCGCCTGCCTCATCACGAATCCGAAACTATCGTGAGGCTCAAATCTGAGCACTGAGCGCATCAACGCAAGCCGATTTGCCTCGCGTAACTTCAATCCTGATTTATAAGCACAAGATTTTTTTAACAGCGAAAACTGCCACAGCGAGCCTGCCGATGACGCTGAAGAAGTTGCCGATCTGGCAATTCAAAAACTCGCGGGTACTATAAATATAGATGTTTTTCGCATGATGCGCGCGGCCGCCCGTCGCGCGTCGCAGTGAAGCACCGTCCTTTGGCGCGACGGGGACTACGCCAGACGCCCGCATAGGCCATCACTAAGTAGTTGACGGCACGCCCCAAGGTCTTCATGAGCATATAGAATCGGCCTAACGTTGTAGTTTCAGTAACCTGAGGGACGATATGTACGACGACGTGCCTATTCTGGAGCTAGCGACAGCAGCGATGAACAACGCTGCCGATGCGCCGAATAAAGTTGCCCGATCCGAGACGAGTACATCCCGGGCGGCGGCTCAACTGGTCACCATCAAGGTGACGCCTACGGTTAAAAAGAAAACTAAGGCTAAGACGGCATCAGCAAAGGTGAAGCAACCAAGAGCTGGTGCGAATGCAACAGCAAAGCGAACCGAAGAGAAAGATCCAGCCGTGAAAAAAGCAAAGAAAGTGACCAAGAAGGCCCCAGCGAAGGCTGCCAAGAAGGCGACCAAGGCTGCGGCCAAGAAGACCGTAAAGAAGGCTACTGCCAAGAAGGCCGTGAAGAAGGCAGCAGCCAAGAAGACTGCGAAGAAAGCCGTCAAGAAATCCGTCAAGAAAGCCGTCAAGAAAGCGCCCGCCAAGAAGACGGTGAAGAAGGCAGCAAAGAAGACAGCCGCGAAGAAGGCGCCGAAGAAGGCCGCCAAGACGACAGCGAAAAAGGCCGTGAAGAAATCCACCGCCAAGAAAACTGTCAAGAAGGCCGCGAAGAAGTCCGCTGCCAAGAAGGCCAGGAAGTAAGCTGGCGCGCCAGCTTCAATCATCAAAGACCAAAAAGCCTCCGTGGCCATCGCCACGGAGGCTTTTTACTGTCGACGCCCGATGCCGTGCGCTAGCTCAGCGCGCTCTGTTGACGAGCAGCACGGCAGCCGCGCAAGCCACCATGCCAACAATCGCAGCGGCATCGAGCCGCTCATCGAACAGCGCATAGGCCAGCAAGGCGGTGGTCGCCGGCACGAGATAGAACAGACTGGCGACCTGCGTCGCGCCTTGTCGGCGGATCAACCAGTACAACAGCCCGACAGTACCGATCGACAGCACGATTGCGAGCCACGACACGGCCAGCACAAACTGCAGCGTCCAGTTCACCGTGCGGGCTCTCAAACGCAAAGGCCAGGATCGCAAGCAGGACGAGTGCGGCCACCTGTTGCACAAGACTTCCTGCGCGCCAGTCGACTGCACCGCAATACCGCTTCTGATAAAGCGTGCCGATCGTGATGCTGACCAGTGAAACCGCCGAAGCCAGCCAACCCCATCCGACCTGCCCGGTCATCGGGCGCTCATTCAGAATGAGCAAAACTCCGCCAAGCCCGAGCCCGAGATCCGAGCCATTGCAGGGGCGCAACCCGTTCGCCAAGCCACCTATTGGCCAGTGTCGACGTCAGGATCGGCTGCAAGCCGGGAATAAGCGCTGACAAACCGACCGGCACACCATAGCCGACCGCAGCTGCAGTTCCCGCCAGGTACATGCCCTGCACGAGACACCCGGCGACGACATTGTGAAATACGCCACGTCGATCCGGCCACACCGGTCGAGAGATCAGCACGACGATCGCCATGATGGCGACAGCAAGGGTCATGCGAATGGCGAGGTAGGTGAACGGCTCAGCGTCGATCAGAACATATTTGGTGCCGATGAAGCCGGTACTCCAGAGCAGAACGAACGCCACTGGTGCACCATACAGGGCCAAATTCGCAGCGTGAGGTTTCATTTGAAGCTCTGCAGGCCTGAACATATGTTGGAGCGGCGAAGAAGGAGGCAGTTGGTCACAGCGCTGTCGCAGCGTGTTAGTGTAGACTGCTAATTCGTATCCGAGTCATCATCTAATTAGGAAATCGATATGGACGTTCGTGCTGCTGTCGCCATCGCCGCGGGCAAGCCACTCGAGTTGACAACCGTGCAGCTCGAAGGCCCTCGCGCGGGTGAAGTCCTTATTGAGGTCAAGGCAACCGGCATATGCCACACTGACGAATTCACCCTGTCAGGCGCAGATCCGGAAGGTTTGTTCCCTGCAATCCTCGGCCATGAAGGTGCAGGCATCGTTGTCGACGTCGGCCCCGGCGTGACATCGGTCAAGAAGGGCGATCACGTCATTCCCCTCTACACGCCGGAATGCCGCCAGTGCCCATCGTGTCTGTCACAAAAAACCAACCTCTGCACGGCGATTCGCTCAACGCAAGGTCAAGGCTTGATGCCCGACGGCACATCACGCTTTTCGATGAACGGAAAGCCGGTGCATCACTACATGGGCACATCGACCTTCGCGAATTTCACGGTTCTGCCGGAAATCGCCGTCGCGAAGATTCGTGAAGACGCCCCGTTCGACAAGGTCTGCTACATCGGTTGCGGCGTCACCACCGGTATCGGCGCAGTGTTCAACACCGCCAAGGTGGAACGCGGCGCCAAGGCGATTGTGTTCGGTCTCGGCGGCATTGGCCTTAACGTGATCCAGGGTCTGCGCCTTGCAGGCGCTGACATGATCATCGGCGTCGACATCAACAATGAACGCAAGGCCTGGGGCGAACGCTTCGGCATGACCCACTTCGTCAATCCGACGGAAATCGGCAAGGACCTGGTGCCCTATCTGATCGATATGACCAAGGCAGGCGCAGATCAAATTGGCGGCGCAGACTATACCTTCGATTGCACCGGCAACGTCACAGTGATGCGCCAGGCGCTTGAAGCCTGTCATCGCGGCTGGGGCCAATCAATCGTGATCGGCGTTGCAGCAGCCGGCGCCGAAATCTCCACCCGCCCGTTCCAACTGGTGACGGGCCGCGTCTGGAAGGGATCGGCCTTCGGCGGCGCGCGCGGCCGCACGGACGTGCCGAAGATTGTCGACTGGTACATGGATGGAAAGATCGAGATCGACTCGCTCATTACGCATGTGATGCCATTCAGCGACATCAACAAGGCGTTCGACCTGATGAAGACAGGCAAGTCGATCCGCGGCGTCGTCACCTACTAAGACTGCGCAACAAGACCACGGGCAACAAACCTCGCGTGCGCCCCTCGCACGCGGGGTTCTTTTTTGCGTCTACAGATTCTAGGGATCTTTCTTCCCGCGAAGCGTACATGATGTTGTGCAGGTGTTGGTAGATCCGCCGAGACAGTCGCGACACACCTTGACGCATAACGAGAGCAACGGCTGCCGGTCAACGTAGCCCGGAAACTCACGTGCAATGCAGGCTCTTTGATGAGCGCGCCAGACCATCTTTCGGCACAGCCTTATCCTCAGAGCAACCAGCAGCTCCAACGCAGATCAGAAGAACCAGAAGTCTCGCGCGCATCTCCGCGTCCTTCATCATCATCTTAAATCAACACTGACGATATCTCGCACAGATTGAGACATCGTTGAGCAAGCGTTCTAGATCAAAGTTTTTCTACGTTTGCGACATCATACCACAGTCATTTCAATTGCTGTGGTGAAGAATACCGACCGACGTTTTGATCTACCGCGGCTGCCTGATAAGACCGCGCACCTCGACGGTAAAAACATCCGTTGAGTATCGTTGTAATCTGCTTGACCGCCGCACAGGAGTGACGCATGAGAGATTGTCAGCGCGCACGACTCGCGCACTACGACGGCCCTTCATTTCACAGGCACAATTTGCTGTCATGAATTGGAGACCGTCGCAGCCAGACTGGCCATTGCGAGAGCGGTTGATGAAACCGACTCGACATGATGCACTCGTAGCTCAGCTGGATAGAGCATCGGATTTCGATTCCGAGGGCCGGGAGTTCGAATCTCTCCGAGTGCACCATCCATCACAGGCCCCGCCTGGGGCTCTCGCTATCCCGGTGCGAACGGTCGTCCTCGTCTCCCCCGCGCCCCTCTGCCCGGCAATCGATAAGACAACGCGCCAGACGACGCAGACAACCCCTGACTGCATGTCCATACCACGCCTTGCATGATGATACCGGATGAAGGGGACAACGCCATGCCGCCACGGTCTCGCGCATAGATGCTCAGCACGATGTGCAGTGTCATTGAAACCACGCAATTTAACTTGCGCTGCCTGCGCTATCGCTTCCAAACCGAGCAACTGCAGATGAAGACAGTCATGCGCCTGAACTTGATGGGCACATCAGTTCTCGATGACGACGCCAGTAAGCGCATCTCAGCAAGACCAGGATAACTACACTACAAGAGTTCAATCTGATCCCTCATCGCAACTTCGATTCCAACGTCGTAAGGAAGTGACTGGCGTAGCAGTTTCATTGCGATCACCCGCGCCGATCAGGTCCGGCCAGTCCACATCAGCAACCAATTCTGATGCCCACGCACCGGTACGAAACATCCAATTTGTTACAAATGCGATGCTCCATCTAACCTTCTACCTAGTATTCGCCGCTCCCGCATGGCTTGGCTCGACGGGATTTAACGGAATGTCGGTCGACTTCCTGTAGGCTCTATCGGGTTAGCCTTGGTGAATGCATGCATGAGCATACAACCAGCCAACGCCCTCCGGCGCTATCTATCAACATTGGCCGAGCCACTGCTCCTGTGTGACAGTTGGAGCGCCGCCATTTCACACGCCCCGTCGGCTTTCTTGCAACGCTATGGCCAGCCAACGCCATCATGTTGGAGTTCCTGATCCGCAGACCTGAAACAGCCAACGCCTACGGCTGGATCGGTGCATCTGTCGCCTTTGTGTCAGCGGATATCCTCACTGGATCGAGTTTCGACAAGGCGATGATACTCAACTCCGGAAACATCATCAGCGTGTCAACAGCCTATGCCGCTTACAGACGCACGCACCTTGACGCCGGTGACTTGCAAAATCCGGAAGCCATTTTCCATCTCGTACTGGCATCCGTCGCAGGGGGGCTCGCGGCCGGCATTGTCGGGGGCATCTCGAACCCCTTGCTGTTCGACCTCGAAGCATTCAGCGGCTTCATTTTTTGGTTCGTCACGGAGGTGGTGAACTACATCACGCTGATGCCAGCGATTTTATCCGCCCCCTCCCTCGCAACAATCATTCATAACAGGGATCAAATCTTCGCGTTTTCACGGCGCGATGACCTGCCGCCAGTCCTTGCCCTGATGATTTCCTGCATCGCCACGGTGGTGATCGGCGGACCCGGAGCAATTGCATTCCCCATACCAGCCCTGCTCTGGTGTGGGGTCGCCTACAAGCTATTCACAACGGCAATACTAACCCTGATCTTCGGCGTGTGGACGATGATCATCATCGCTCTCAGTTTTCCCTCAGAGGTTTCCAACCCCGCTGATGAAATGGCGCTGATCTCAACGCGATTAGCCATCTCCCTGCTCGCTCTAGCGCCGATCGTGCTCGCCATCGTCACTCAAAACCGAAACGCATTGTTGGTTAAACTACACAAGCTTGCGATGCAGGACCCCCTGACCGGCGCCAGTAACCGAAACGCTTTCATGGAGCACGCCAAGCATTATCTCAGCCAGGCCCGCGGACCCGTGGCCGTGCTCATGGTTGATCTCGATCATTTCAAGTCGGTCAACGACACCTTCGGTCACGCGGGCGGCGACGACGTTCTAGTTGCATTCGTGCGACGCTCGAGCGAGTGCTTGCGGACAGACGATTTGCTCGGGCGCCTCGGCGGCGAAGAGTTTGCAATCTTGCTCCCCGACTGTTCACAGGAACAGGCAACAAACATCGCTGAACGCATACGGTCAGAATTGGGTCTGCCAATTGTACTCAGCGACGGTCGGGTGATTTCCGTCACAGCCAGCGTCGGTATCGCAGTCGTCACTAAAGCGAGGGGAGCATCCATCGAAACGCTTCTCGCCGACGCCGATGAATTGCTATATTGCGCAAAGAAGAACGGTCGTGACAGGATCGAGGTGGCGCAGCGGCAGCCGGCATGCCCTCCCGTCCAACGCAGACTGCAGCCATCCGGCGCAGGTCCTGTAGCCCAGAATACGCTGCCATCGCCTATCGCGTCTGTTAATTTTCCTTCGCGAAAGGTCCGCAT
Source organism: uncultured Alphaproteobacteria bacterium (assembly GCA_963717905.1). Classification (GTDB taxonomy): domain Bacteria; phylum Pseudomonadota; class Alphaproteobacteria; order Rhizobiales; family Xanthobacteraceae; genus Tardiphaga. The sequence continues at coordinate 422,671 of CAVQXM010000002.1, read as the reverse complement.
GTCCAACTCTGGGAAGGAGCCGGATTCTGGGTGCGAAGGCGCAGTATGCATACCGCGCCTTCGCGATGCCAAGTCATCTCGCCAAGGGCTAACCAATCTTCCAAGTCAAATTAGTCAGCCGCCTGAACGAGGTGACAGCGTTTTGAATGAAACACTGGATCACCTCCTTCCGTTAGTTACGACGTAGCCAATATAGCGATTCACCGTGATTTGTTAACCCTGCCGCTCGTTACCGATACGTCGTAGCACTGAGCGGCATGATGCCGCGGCAAAAGAGTAATAGAGCACCTCTTCTAACTCCTGCATGAAAGCCACGCGGGGGCGAAATTTCCGAGCTCCAGTCCCGGATCGTTGACGTTCACACGGCGGATTTGCATACTTTAAGAACGCTGGAGACTGAACGCGTAATCAATGCGTTAGCAGGGCGACCATGAAAAACGGTTTGTATTCAGTTCACGTCGATCTCATGGATGGCAGAGCCGAGAAGGGCAGCGGCGTTGTCGTTTTTCGTGAGGGGCGCATACTCGGCGGAGATGCATACCTATACTACGTCGGCAGTTACGTTCTGAACCCGGCCAATAGCACGTTTAAGGGTGAGCTAACGATCATGCAGCACACACGCAACGTTCACGAAACGCCAATCTTCAGCGGCCAGTTACAACCGGTCGGGATCGGCGTGACCGGGACCTATACCAACTCGTCGGCGACTGTTACTGGCGTTGCGCTGGTTGGAAAAGAGAGCCAGATTTTCAACGCGACCTTGCGGATGCTGGTCGACGCTTGATGGGCTTCTGTCCATACAGATCGTCTCAGCAAAGCCCGTCTCTAGTAACACCAACGAATAGACGCGTGATGTCAGCCGGATCAATTGACGCCGCTTGACGGCGCAACCCGAGGCACGACAATCCTGATCAAGGTGCCTTGGCCGGGCTCGGATGTCAGATAGATCCGTCCACCTAACCGCGTCGTGACAATGCTGTAGACGATATGGAGGCCGAGCCCTGTCCCACCCTCGTCTCGCCGGGTTGTGTAGAAGGGTTCGAACGCCCGCCGACGGACATCGACGTTCATGCCAACGCCATCGTCGGAGAAATTGATTTCGACTGTATCGGCGTCGAGTTTCCGGATCATGATCTTCACGATCCCGGCCGCGCTGTCGCTGTAGGCATGAGCGATCGCATTCAAGAACAGGTTGGTCAGTACCTGACCGTAAGGACCAGGATAGCTGTTCATCTCGATGTAAGGATCGCATTCCACCAAAAGCGCGAGATTGCGCGTACGCAGCCCAGGCTTCAGACTGACAACGACCTGATCCGTCAGGTCAGCCAGGTTGAACACGCGTTGATCAGAGTAATTACGATCAGCCGCCACTTGCTTGAATGACTGGATCAGCTCAGCCGCTCGATTGAGATTTCGCGACCAATTGACCTGCGGCATCGCGACTGGCGGCGACGAAATCGATTCAAGGTCGAACGCCTCAGTTCGCCCGCCACCAGGTTTGCTCAAAGATCGCGACCTTGCGCTCCAATGCCGACGCGACTGTCAGACTGATCCCAACGGGATTATTGACCTCGTGCGCCACGCCGGCGACGAGCCGCCCGAGCGCCGCAAGCTTCTCGGATTCGATCAGCGAGTTCTGCGTTTCCCGTAGATCGCGCAGCGCCGCTCGGCACGCATCCTTGCGCGCCGTCGCATTTCGTGTTCGTTTCGTTTGCGCTCGCCGATATCAAGCGCCACAGTCGCTACGCTTTCAATCTTGTCCGTTTGCCCCCAGCAACGGAATCTTGTTGACCAGCCACTGGCGCATCTGGCCGGTGTGATCGACGAACTCCTCCTCGAAGAACCCAAGGCCGCAACCTGTCTCCAGGACACGCTGGTCATGTTCATCGAGATGAAGCATCCCGCGTGCGAGCAAGGAGTTCCGCATTGGTTCGCCCTACCGCATCCAGCGGATCAACACCTAGAACCCCTGCCATGTACCGGTTCATCAAGCGGTAGCGCAAATCGGCGTCCTTGACATGGATGACCGCAGGCACGGTATCGATGACCTGCTGGAGCAGCCGACGCCCTTCATAAACGGCGGCCTCCGCGGCCTTCTGGCTGGTGATGTCACGCACCGCGCCTTCGTAACGGATGATCGTTCCGCCGCGATCACGGACGGCTTTGGCGCTGTCGGATAGCCACAAGACCTCCTGCAGATGATTGCGAACCTGATACTCGAAATCTCGCACCATGCCGTCCAGTTCCAACCGGTTCTGAAACTCGATGCGCTTCGCAGGATCAACATAAATGTCCCGCGACACATCAATCGTCGCTTCAATCAGATCCTTCGGCGTGGCGTATCCCATCATTCGCGCCAGCGCCGGATTGGCGTTCAGCAGCATTCCCGACGGCGTGGTCACATAGATCCCGTCCATCGATTCCTCGAACAGTCGATGGTAGCCCTCCTCCGCCAGATGTTGTTCCGCCAGCGCTCGCACCGCCGCTTCCCGAGCCGTATCCGCATCAACAAGCGCCCGGCGAAAGACATCCGCAGCGCGCGCGATGTCGCCAATCTCATTGTTGATTTTCGTTTCCGGGATTTCGATGTACCGATCCGCCCTCCGCCAGCCCACGCATGGCGGTTGCGATTGCATTGAGCGATCGCACCGTACGCCGGAACACAAGCATCGCAGCACCAAGTCCGATCACCACGCCCATGACCGCGAGCGAAGACACTTTCGAGCCGCGCTGCGCGCAAAGTCTCCGAGAATTCGCCGGTCAGCATCATTCCCTCGTTGCGCGCTAACTTCCCAGCAGCAGCGCCGTCACCCGGCTGATCTGCTTGCCTTCGGTGCCGAGGACGTCGCGATCAATAGCCAGGATCGCCCGCTCAACCCCCGCAATTTCAGCTACCGCGTCCGCATAACCATGCGTCAACCCTTGCATGCGCGGATCCGGTATCTCTGTCGAGCGCATGCGCTTAACTGCGTTATCCAGGGCTGACGCATCGTGGATCAACGTTGCACTGGCAATCTGGCTCTGGACCTGCATCAGATTGCGCGACACCGCCTGGTCACTGACGGCACCGAGCGCAGCCTCAAATTGCGAGCGCAGCGGTTCAAGCTCTGAAGCCAGCTGCGAGCGTTTGCGGATCAGTTCGGAAACGCCGACGATGCCGTCTCGATAGGTCGCAAGGCGCGCCACCACACCGTCAACCATATCCCGCTGGTAAGGTGCGAGTTCGATACGGGTCTCGCTGATCAGATCACCCAGCGAGGCTACCGCGGCTGAGATGCGCTCGGGCTGCGCATCCGGGTCAGTTACAAAGTCACGTGCGGCGATCCGCAAATTGTTAACGCGGCGATCAATCTCCTCCGCAACCTTGCCAACAGTCTGCACACGCTGCAACTCGTTGAATGTCGTGCCGATATGGCGAGCCGTTAGAATGCTGCCGATGCTGGTCAGAAGAACCACGGCGAGGATCAGCAGGAAGCTCATGAATGTCAGCTGCCCGATAGACAGCGATGACATACTGAACCATTGACGAAGCGTCTTGCCTGCTACATTCACGGGGCAAACTCATGTCACATCGTTCAGAATATACACAACGGCCAGAGATGGGCAAAGGAAAGGGGCGAGCTGCCATCAGCTGCCCGCCCCCCTGGCGCAGGTTGAACCTGTCCGGCTCCGCTATTTTTTTGGCCGGATAGCGTCCGCCGTTCCCTGGATGAAGGCTTTGATTTTCGTTACATCAGCCTCGGTCAGCTTGCCGGTAAAGTCAGGCATGCCGCGATCCTTGAACGGCCCGTTGAATACGATCGAACTCAGGTTTGTGATCGCCTCGGTTGGGACGTAACCGAGGTTACGAACGTTACCGCCGCGATCGACACCCGGCACACCGTGGCATGTCGCACATGCCGCGACGTAGAGCATGGTGCCGTCCTGAACATCCTTCGGGTCATATGCTACGCCCTGCAGCAGCCCATCGATCTGGTACTTCGTAAAGGCTGGCAGAGGCGCTTTGCCCCCGACCGCGAAGGTATAAACCGTCCCTGCCTCGCCGCTATCCGTGGCTCGTTGCGTGATGCCGAACACCCCGCCCCAGCCGACCGCGACGGAGACATACTGAACGCCGTCGACGGTATAGGTGGCGGGAGCCGCGACGACGCCCGTCCCGACAGGTGTCTCCCACAGCTTCTCGCCAGTCGTCGCATTGTAGGCAATGAACCGACCGTCCGCACTGCCCTGGAACACCAGATTGCCCGCTGTTGTCAGCGTACCGCCATTCCATGGCGCCACGTGTTCGACGCGCCATGCCTCCTTCTGCTTCACCGGATCCCACGCCAAAAGGCGACCAAATGGCTTGCTCTGCGGTGGCACCGCGTTCAGCGCAAAGCCAATATTCCAGCCTGTAGCGCCACCGAATTTACCCGGAGCAGGATCATTCATCTTGAGAGATTTTTCCGCCGTCAAGGTGAGCGGAATGTTCTGCGCTGGCAGATAAACAAGGCCAGTCTCCGGATTGAATGACATCGGGTGCCAATTGTGCGCCCCGAATGGGCCAGGAATACTGTCGAAAGGTTTCGCCTGACGCATTTCAGGGACTTCGATTGGCCGCCCGTTCGCGTCATACCCCGTCGCCCAATTCACATCGACAAAGTTCTTCGCCGAAACAAACTTGCCATTGGTGCGATCGATGACGAAGAAGAAGCCATTCTTCGGGGCGTGCAGGATAACCTTGCGCGTCACGCCCTCGATCGGAAGGTCAGCAAGGATCATCGGCTGGGTTGATGTGTAGTCCCAGTGATCGCCCGGCGTCTCTTGATAATGCCAAAGATATTTCCCGGTATCGGCATTCAACGCGACGATTGATGCAAGATAGAGATTGTCGCCACCCGACGGACTACGGATATCACGGTTCCATGGCGAGCCGTTGCCGGTGCCGATGTAGACCATGTTGAGATCGGGATCGAAGGTGATGCTGTCCCACGCGGTGCCGCCACCGCCCTTCTCCCAATATTTTCCAGCGGGGTCCCACGTCTTCGCGGCGGCCTCCATCGATTCATCTTCATACGGCTTGGATGGATCGCCCGGCACAATAAACCAACGCCACGACTGCGCACCGGTTTCCGCGTCATAGGCGGTGACATAACCGCGCGCGCCATATTCAGCGCCGCCATTGCCGATCACCACCTTGCCATTGAACACACGCGGTGCGCCCGTGATGGTGTAGGAGAACGCTTTGTTGGTCGATCGTGTCTTTTTCCCACGCCTTCTTCCCCGTCGCAGCATCCAGCGCGATGAGACGGCCGTCATAGGCGCCGACAAAGACCTTGCCCTTGTAGAGCGCAACGCCACGATTCACGACGTCGCAGCAACCACGATAGCCCTTCTCGCGATCGACCTCCGGATCGAAGGTCCAGATTTTCTTGCCAGTCCGCGCATCGACGGCGTGCACAATGCTCCATGGCCCGGTGACATACATGATGCCATCAACCACCAGCGGCGTCGCTTCGACGCCGCGCGCCGAGTCGAGGCTGTAGGTCCATTTCAATCCCAGCTCCTTGACGTTCTCGGCATTAATCTGCTTCAACTTGCTGAAACGGGTTTCAGCATAATCGAGGCCATAGGTTGGCCAGTCATTTGTCGTCGCTGTGTTTGCCTTGATGGCTGCGCTATCGATTGCAGACGTAGCGGCGCGTATGTGCTCAGCGGTGCCCTTCGACGGCGCCTGCGCCGAGGCAATGCCACACGCCAACAGGCCGACGGCAAACGCTAAAGGCGTTACGCTTCGACGGACGGCTTTGAATGATGTGAGCTTTGACTGCGGGAACACGCACGCGAAGGACGGACGACAACCTGGTTGCCTCATCGATACCTCCCTGATGGCCCCTTTGTTTCCAAAGGCCTGCCGGAGAGGTTAGACGCTTTCCAAATAATGCGTCAACGCCGTTAAACGGTGCGATGCAAAACGCGAGCGCTTCTTATGTGATCGCAGTGTTCTGACCGCACTCGCATCCGCGCTCCTGATTGGAGTAGCGCAACAGCAAGATTTCGGTTGATTTCATCACATATCAAATAGTTCACCGTCGTATCCGGCCTCCGCCGGTATGCGTAGTTGACGTGTGTCGCCATCCCTCGACATGATCGGAGTTACCGTGACCACCTGTGTATCACGCGCATGTGCTAACGCAGTTGCAACATCAGGCTGCTTGTTGAGGCGAATGAGATTGCGCACAGTCGGGAAAAGCAATGTGAACCGTCCCGACTCGCCACCCTCGACAGCTTCACCAGCCCGTATCCAGATCGAGTCGGTCAACTCCCTGCCGTCGTGCATGCCGACCTGCTCCGGCGGCGCCGCCACCAGGAAGAACCAGGTATCAAATCGCTTTGGCAACCCGACCGGGGTAATCCAGTGAGCGTAAGGCACCAGCAGATCAAGCGCGAGCTCAAGCTGGTGCCCATCCAGAACATCAGCGAAGCTGCCCTTGCCGTCAGCTATCTCTTCGCGGTGCGCTGCGCCAATGCGTTCCGCCAGACCTGCGTCGATCAGTTCGGTTCCACCTCGATGACGGGCCAGCAGAATTCCGGACTCTTCAAACGTTTCGCGGACTGCCGCAATCTGAAAGGTGATGCCGACCGAAACAGCGGGATTGGTTCGGTACAATTCGGGGCGCGCCGCAATCAGAGCATCGCCTGCGTCTACACTGCCGCCGGGAAACACCAGCGCCCCGGACGCGAACTCGATCTGATAGTTGCGCACCATCATGAAGATTTCGATTTCACTCACGCCCGCTACGTCAGTCGGCGCATCCCGCAGCAGCAGAATAGTAGAGGCAGCGCGTGCTGCGGCGGCGTCGGCGGCCATGGTGTCTCTCCCTCAAGGCGACGTTGCGCCATCGTCTTCCAATTTCCTTCCGTGGCAAGGCGGATGCATCGCCACGGAAATTTGGCGATCAGGCTAATCAGCCAGCTTTGCCCGGCTGTCAACGCGTGCAACCCGCGACAGCAGGTAATCGACTTCGGCCTTGGCCGTCGGCGTGATCAACGCCCCAGGCTTGCGCTGCGCCGCATGGGCGATGATGCCGCGCTTCTGCAGCACATACTTGCGGACCGACAAGCCAACGCCGGGCTGCTGCTCGTAACGAACCAGCGGAAGATGCGCGTCGAACAGATCGTGCGCGGCGTCGCGCTTGCCCTGCCTGGAGAGATTGACAACGTCGATCAGCATTTCCGGGAACGCGTAACCGGTCATCGCACCGTCAGCGCCGCGCTCCATTTCGAAGTCCAGGAAAGTGCCGCCATTCCCCGTCAGGATCGACAGCTCACGCAGTGAGCCATCCTTCTGGAAACCACGCAGCGCCGTGATCTTCTCGAGACCTGGCCAGTCCTCATGCTTGAGCATCACGCAGGTCGGGCTGTTCATCACGATCGAACGGATCACCGACGGGGTCATCACCACGGTCAGCGTCAAAGGATAATCCTGCAGCACCCAGGGCACATCGTCGCCGATGGCTTCCGCAGCCTGCTTGAAATAGGTGATGATCTGCTCATCCGTGCGCAGGTTAGACGGCGGCGCAATCATCACGCCTGCCGCGCCGGCATCCATCGACTTATGGGCCAGCGTGCGCAGAGCATTCAATCCGGGCGCTGATACGCCGACGATCACCTGCAGCTTGCTGGCGCGCTTGACGAAGCGGGTTGCGACCTGCTCAGCCTCGGCTGTTTCAAGCTTCGGCGCTTCGCCGAGAATGCCGAGCACGGTGACTCCGTCACAACCAACCTCAGTATAGAAGTCGCTGAGCCGGTCTATCGAGGCTTCGTCAATTCGGCCGTCGTCAAAAAAGGGCGTCGGAGCGATAGCGAACGTTCCTGCCGCTTGTGCCGTCAATTTCATGATCACATGATCTCCGCTTCATCGATACGCCGAGCACCCTGCCGGGCATTTGGTCGGTCGTCCAGTCAGCGCGAGCAACGTCGCCAACTATATTAACGCAGAAGCCAATCCAGTTTTCAGAATGTAAAAATGATCACTGGCTTCTCACTGCCCCTCTCTAAAGCCGGCGGCCTGACCCAATCAGATCAGGCCGCCAAATCAAGTTATGCCAGTACGGTCTTGCCACTCTTGATGACGGTGACGTTACGCTCCTTAACCCGTGCCTCGAATGAGACGACGTTGCCGTCCTTCCACATGTCCATGGTGACAGTCTCGCCGGGATACACGGGCGACGAGAAGCGCGCCGCATGCTGTTTGAACGCGGCTGGATCATAATCCGCGTAGGTCTGCAGCACGCCGCGGCAGGTGATGCCATAGGTGCACATGCCGTGCAGGATCGGTCGGGGGAAACCGGCGCGCGATGCGAACTCAGGATCGCTATGCAGCGGGTTGCGGTCACCCGACAGGCGGTAGACCAGTGCCTGATCCGGCCGGGTGGAAATATCGACGCTGCGATCCGGCGCGCGGGTCGGCACCTTGTGCGCCTCCGGCTGTCCACCGCTCGGGCCCCCGAAGCCACCGTCGCCACGGGCGAAGCCCGACGACAAGATTGTCACCAGCGCATCGCCGGTCTCGTCACGCAGAATGGTCTGGCGCATGATCACCGCGCCCTTGTCCTTGCCCTTGTCGAACAGGCCAACAACGCTGGAGTCCGCTGTGATGTTCGCCGCCACGGGCATCGGCTTGTGGAAGGTGATGTCGCGCTCGCCATCCACCACGAGCAAACGGTTGATGTCGATATGACCCGGCGATGCCGTCCATGCAGCAACCGATGCAAATGTCGGGACAACGCGCAGCGGCTTCGCCGTGTAGTAAGCCTCATTGACGAACGGCAGTTCTTTTTCGTTCATCGGGTCAGCGCCAAGACCGATGCCATAGGCGTACAACATCACGTCGCGATCCGTGTAGCCGAACTTCTCGCCCACGTTCTTGAGAGCCATGACCTCGTCATAAATAATCGGCATCGGCGTTATCTCCTGTCATTTTCTTATGTGACGCGCCCCAGTTGAGGTCGGTCGTCTGTCGTTAGAATGCGGGCCATGTTCACCACATGACCCGCATCAATTATTCAAGTTGTCGCTGTCGCCATGCTTCAGGCAGGCGTGAAGAATGGCAGCGGCGCGCCATCCGTCGGCTTGAAAACCACCTTCACCTTCAACCCGATTTTCAGATCGGCAAAATCGCAGTCGACGAAGTTGGTCTGCACCGCAGGTCCTTCCTTGAGCTTGACGTAACCGATGGCGTACGGGCCAGTCGCGGACTTCCGCATCAGGCTATAGGTGTAGATCTCGCCCTCACCCGAGCTTTCCTCCCAGACCGTATCGTCAGAGAAGCAGAACGGGCAGATCGAGCGCGGGAAGAAATGCGGCTCGCCACAGCCATTGCAACGCTTGATAAGAAACTTGCCTTGCGTGGCGGCATCCCAGAACGGCTTGGTCTCGGGATTGCCCTGCGGGGTCGGTAGTTTCGGCTTGTCAGTCATCACACGCGCTCCAGAATTGCTGTTGAGGCTGCATGGCGAACGCCGAGCAAACCACCGGTGCCGTGCGCGATCGCCAGATCGCAATTCGGAACCTGAACCTTGGGATGGGCTTCGCCGCGCAGCTGACGAACAGCTTCGAGAATCTTGGTGATGCCGCCGCGATTGATCGGGTGGTTGCTGCACAACCCGCCGCCATCCGTGTTGAACGGCAGCTTGCCGACGCCCGAAATCAGGTTGCCATCAGCGACAAACTTGCCGCCCTCGCCCTTCTTGCAGAAACCGAGGTCCTCAAGCTGCATCAGAACGGTGATGGTGAAGCTGTCGTAGATCGACGCGTACTTCATATCCTGCGGCGTGACGCCGGCTTCCTCGAACGCGCGTGGACCCGACCAGACGCCAGCCGAGTAAGTCAGGTCAAGGTTCTGCCCGCCACGCGGTCCCTTCATCGCCTCGCCATGCCCGATCAGACGGACCAGCGGCTTCTTCAAGCTCTTGGCGATCTCAGGTGTCGTGACGATCAATGCGCCGCCACCATCGGTGACAACACAGCAGTCCATCCGGTGCAGAGGATCCGACACCATCGGAGAATTGAGCACATCCTCAACTGTCACCACATCGCGCAGCTTGGCGTGCTCGTTCCATTGCGCGTGGTGCGAGGCTGCCACCTTGATCCACGCCAGTTGTTCAGCCGTGGTGCCATATTCGTACATATGTCGCATGGCGCACATGCCGTAAGCATTGTGCGTTGTCGCACCATAGGCCATTTCAAAATCGAACTCGGGACCGGCGGCACGCGGCGGCATCGGGCCCGTCAACGGCTTACCGGCGAGCGTGATCAGCGCGACGGAACACTTGCCTGCAGCAATGGCTTCAGCGGCGTGACCAAGATGGATGATGTAGGAGCAGCCACCGGTTTCGGTGGAGTCGATGTGACGAAGCTTGAGGCCGAGGTAGTCCACCATCGGCCAAGCGCCGGGCGCGTCACCGGCGCAGAAATAGCCATCGACATCCTTGATGCTTAGTCCGGCGTCCTCAAGCGCGCCCTTGGCGACTTCGGCGTGCAGTTGGGCAGTCGTCTTATCTGGCGCATACCGGGTCGGATGTTCGTAGATCCCGGCGATGTAAGCCTTACCTTTAATGCTCAATACAGTCTCCGCTGTGTTTCTTCCCGTTAAATATCTCGCCTGTCGCGCAGCCGTTGGCAAGCACTCATGGCAGAAAATGACAAAGGGCTATCCCGCTTAACGGAATAGCCCTTTGGAACTTCACGGATTGCCGCGCGCACGCTTGAGATGTCCCGCCCAGCGAACTAATACAGCGCTATTCGGCGGCGACCTGCGTCGCAATCAGCGGTGGCGGATTGTGCAGTTCCTTCCTCAGAGCGGCATGTTTCAGCGCAGCAGCTTCCACCGACTTCATCTTGACCGGGCCATAGCCGCGAATGCTGTCTGGCAAAGCCAGGAGCGCCACGCCAATTTCGGCCGTCATCGGCGACAACACCTTCAGCACGGCGTCAACATCCTCTTCATAAGAGGAAATCAGCTGGCGTTCGACCTTGCGATCCTCGCTGTAACCAAAGGGATCGAATGGCGTGCCACGGAGGAAGCGAAAGTTCTTCAACACACGAAACGCCGGCAGCATATAGGCGCCGAACTTGCGCTTGAGCGGCCGACCGGATGCGTCAACGCCTGGCAACATCGGCGGCGCGAGGTGGAACGATAGCTTGAAGTCGCCTTCGAATTGAGACGACACCTGCTTGGCGAAAGCATCGTCGGTGTAGAGCCGCGCCACCTCATACTCGTCCTTGTAAGCAAGCAGCTTGGCATAGGCGATCGCCGCTGCACGCGGCAGCGCGTCGCCATAGCCGCCTGCTTCCGCCGCTGCACGCACGCGATCAACAAGCTTGCGGTAGCGTTTAACAAGACGCCCGCCTTGATAATCGGCAAGTAGCTGAGACCGATGGGCGATGATATCATCGAGCGACATGTCGTCGAGCGTCGTTTCTGTCGCCACTGGATCAGCGCTTTTCATCATCTCGATGACGCGCGCAGGATCTGCAGCCGACAGCCGACCAAGCTGGAACGCCAGCATATTCATCTTGATCGACACGCCATTCAGCTCGATCGCCTGCTCGATCGATGCCGCCGCCACCGGCAATAGTCCGCGCTGATAGGCGAAGCCCATCATCATCATGTTGGTGGCGATCGCATCGCCAAGCAGCGCCTCCGCGGCCTTGGTGAACTCGAGGAATGTCGAGTCCTCGCGCAACGAGCTGTGCAGCACGGAGTTGACCTTGCCGCGCTGGAAGTTGAAGTCGCGATCCCTGATGAAATCAGAAATCGGGATGAGGTGGGTATTCACAATGCCGACCGTGCGGGCCGGCTCGCAGAGACCGATTGTATCCTTGGCGACTGCGACGACTTCGTCAGCTGCGATCAGGAGATGCGCGCCACCGGTGACGATACGTGAGCAGGTGACATCGTCGGGATGGTTCGCCAGCCGCACGTGGCTGAGGACCGCGCCGCCCTTTTGTGCAAGGCCGGACATATCCAGGATCATGCTGGCCTTGCCTTCGATATGCGCAGCCATGCCGAGCAGCGCGCCGATTGTCAGCACCCCGGTGCCACCAACGCCGCCGACGGCGACATTGTAGGGCTGATCGAGGCCAACGCGAGTTGTCCGGCTCCGGCAGTTGTCCGATCGTCTCGAGATCAATCGGCACACGCCGCCGCAGCTTGCCGCCATCAATCGTCACGAAGGATGGGCAGAAGCCCTTCACGCAGGAGAAGTCCTTGTTGCAGCTGGACTGATTGATGGTGCGCTTGCGGCCCAGCGCTGTCTCAAGCGGCTCGACGGAGATGCAATTCGACTGCACTGAACAATCGCCGCACCCTTCGCACACGGCTGGATTGATGATGACGCGGCGCTGCGGGTCCTCAAGCGTGCCGCGTTTGCGGCGGCGGCGCTTTTCAGCCGCGCAGGTCTGGACGAACACAATGGCCGAGCAGCCCGGCACCTCGCGCAATGTCTTCATCACCTGATCAAGTTCATCGCGGTGGGCGAGCTTGACGCCGGGGGCGATGTCCGACGCCGCATAGGCCCCGGGGGTCTCGGAGACCAGATAGATGTCCCGGATTCCCTCGCTGTGCAGCTGGAAAGTGATCTGCTGCGGCGACAGATCCCCGTCGTGGCGCTGACCACCGGTCATCGCCACCGCATCATTGTAGAGGATCTTGTAGGTGATGTTGGCCTTTGAAGCGATCGCCTGACGGATCGCCAAGCTACCAGAATGAAAATAGGTGCCGTCGCCGAGGTTCGCGAAGATGTGCTTCTCTTTCGTGAAAGGCGCGATGCCGGTCCACGTCACGCCCTCGCCGCCCATATGCGTGAAAGTCTCGGTGTTGCGATCCATCCACAGCGACATGAAGTGACAGCCGATGCCCGCCAGCGCACGGCTGCCCTCCGGCACCTTGGTGGAGGTGTTATGCGGGCAGCCCGAGCAGAAATACGGCGTGCGCGTCATTGGCGCCGCCGTCTGCATCTGCGAGGCGTTACGCCCGTTGAACCAGTCCGCCTTGGCGCGCAGCAGTGCGGCGATCTCGGGATCGATCTCCATCGCGAGCAAGCGATCGACCATCGTTGTCGCCAGCTTGGAGACGCTGAGCTCCTCAGCAAAGGGCAGCAGCTTCTTGTCGTGCGTATCCATCTTGCCGACGATGCGCGGTCGCACATCATCACGCCAGTTGAACAGCTCCTGCTTGACCTGATTTTCAATGATCTCGCGGCGTTCCTCGACGATGAGAATCTCTTCAAGCCCCACCGCAAACTGGCGAACGCCTTCCGGCTCCAGTGGCCAGGGCATGCCGATCTTGTAGAGCCGCAGTCCAATCCGCGCGGCAACCTCTTCGGTGACGCCGAGCTCGCGTAACGCCTGTCGCACGTCCTCGTAGCTCTTGCCCGAGGCCATGATGCCGAACCGGGCCTTCGGCGCGTCCATCGTCACGCGGTTGATCTTGTTGGCGCGGGCAAACGCGAGGGCCGCGAATACCTTGTAGTCCTGCAGGCGGCGGTCCTGCTCGTAACGGTCATCCGGCCAGCGCAGGTTCAGCCCACCCGGGGGCATCTCAAAATCCGTCGGGATGACAAACGGCTTCATCTCGTCGGCAAGATTGATCTGCGCGGTGGTTTCCACCGTCTCGGTGATCACCTTCATGCCGACCCAGCAGCCGGAGTAGCGCGACATCGCGATGCCAAGCAGCCCCATGTCGATGATTTCGTGAATGCTGGATGGGTAGAGGTAGGGCATCATCGCCGACACGAAAGCGTGGTCAGACTGATGCGGCACGGTCGAAGACTTTGCGCCATGGTCATCACCGGCGAGGCAGAGCACGCCGCCATTCTTTGCCGAGCCTGCAGCATTGGCGTGCCGGAACACGTCGCCACAGCGATCGACCCCGGGGCCCTTGCCGTACCAGATGCCGACAACGCCATCATGCTCTGCGCCGGGCGACAGGTTCAGCTGCTGGCTGCCCCACACCGCCGTTGCCGCGAGGTCCTCGTTGACCCCTGGCTGAAACTTGACGCCGAACTTATCGAGATGCTGACGCGCCGCCCAGAGCTGCTGGTCGTAACCGCCGAGCGGCGAGCCGCGATATCCGGTGACAAATGCTGCGGTGTTCAGGCCTGCCGCGCGATCGCGTCGGACCTGCGCCATGGGCAGCCGGACCAACGCCTGCGTCCCCGTCATGAATACCCGCCCAGTCTCCTGGGTGTATTTCTGATCGAGGCTAATTGGGCCCTGATGAATTCCCATCTCCAACCCTCACGTTCTGCTTCATCGGTTGGCCTTTGGCGGCCACCAGCTTGTTGTTGTTTGGAAGCAGTCTATGTTGGATTGGTCGTGGAGCGCATAAGAATTCTTGCGTAGCAGCCATCCGCTTACACAACGCAAGATCGTTACGAGCGCGCGGCCGTTTCGAGCGGTTTTGCAAATAATTGCCGTACGCCCGGGACACGATTGATCGCGTCCTGGCTAGCGCGGGGAATGATGCAGCGCAAAAGATCGGTAGTTATGAGGCGCGGCGGTTTGGGGGCTACAGATTCGGGCGGAACCTGCCTCAGGCGAAGGCATAGCTCGCGGGCATGATGGCTCGCTCCTGCTCGCGGCCAGTGATGCGCGCATAGGCGGACGCGGAGTCGCGGCGGGCCAGTGACGCGTTCTTTGAGTTATGCACGTCCCGCGTCCAGACCTGACGGTGAGGCAATGGCGCGACCTGCGTGGCAAGCCGGCTCGCGTAACGCCAGAACAGATTGACGAGAACGTTGCAGGCCATCTCCTGCAGACCGCCGATCGTGGCATTGCCGGAAATTGGAAACAGCTCCAGATCGACGACCGTTGGCGCCTGCGCATCCGCGATCAACCGGGTGAGAACCGCGCCGAAATGCGTCGCCCGTTCGGACAGCGCGGCCATGGCCGCAGTCGGACCAGCATGTGCCGGCGTGCCAACCTGAAACTGATAAGCGCCGAAACCCAGCGCATCGACAATGTCGACCGGAACGGCTTCAACTTGGCCAAACGAAATCAGCCGTGCTGTCGATAATTCCCGGGCAGACAGTGTTGCGAGATCAGCCACGCCAAGCGCCGAAACAATTGCGACGCCGGGATTATGCGATTTGAGCACCATGGACAGGAGAGCGTGATCGGCAGCGCCGCTATACAGAATGATCGTGTCAAACATGGAAAGACGCTGCGCTCTGTTAACTGGTGATGACCCAATCATCTCCAATACGGAGGGAACTCTTAATGGCTCCTTAACCACTCGGAGCCCGGCGAAGCGAGGCGCTGTTCTTCCACAGATCAGAAGCTCCTGCTCTCACGACGCAGAACGCTAATGCGCCACCTTGACGTCGATGCTCTGCAACCGCTGGCCGGCATAGTAAATTTCGACGTTGGTATAGTCGTCGCCGTCGTCAACGAGATGGACCACCTCGCGCCAGCCCAACACATCCTCGCCAACGTCAGCCGTCGCAATCGACAGATCGAGGGACAGCATCGAGGCTGCAAACTGTTGTGCGCGCCGTGCCAAAATCGGCGTCTGATTGCTGCTTACTGGTTTCGATCTGGCCGGAGACCTTGAGGGCCCGGGGGCCGATCGGCGACCCGTTCAAACGGCAGTCCATTTGCGGCTACGTGGAGCAGGCCTCGGCATGAGATGCGTCTCCCTGAGCTGAACCAGACAATTCCCCACATCGACAGTACGGCGGCGGCAGGCACGACACGTCGCGCGCTGGCCAATCGGGATAGATATATCGCAACTCAGGATTGAATTAAAGCCGGCGCGCGGCGACCCATGAGCGCAGGCACGGGCGTCAGTGCGGGTCGTCGCGATCGTAGATGAACTTCGGCATTTCCCACTTGTAGCGGATCGCCAGCAGGCGCAGCGTCATGCCGACCACGACCGATGCGACCACGACAGCGACATGGTTGAGGCCGAAATGCAGCCCGCCGACATAAACAACGCCGGTGATCAGCGCGACGCTGGCGTAAAGCTCGCTGCGGAACAGCAGCGGCACTTCGGTGCACAGGATGTCGCGCAGCACACCGCCAGCGCAGCCGGTGATCATGCCCGCCACCACCACGATGATCAGCGGCTGCTTCATCTCCAGCGCCACCGAACAGCCGATGATGCTGAACACCACCAGACCGACGGCATCGAGAACAAGAAAGAGCGAGTGGAAACGATGGATGCCGCGCGCCAGCGCGATGGTCAGCAGCGCCGATCCGCCGGTGAGAAACAGCAGCAGCGGAAACTTCACCCACAGCAGCGGATAATGCCCGAGCAGCACGTCGCGCACCGAACCGCCGCCGAGCGCCGTGACCGAGCCGAGCACCGCAACGCCGAACCAGTCCATCTTGCGGCGTCCGGCGGCCAGCGCCGCCGTCATCGCTTCGGCGACCATGGCGACGAGTCCAAACGCAAACAGGATCGATTCGGGATCACGCATGAGCGATGTTTAGCACGACCGGCGGGCAACGCGGATAGCCCACCGGCCCGCGCGCATCAGGCCTCGGCAGGCATTGGCATCGCCCGCATGCCGAGCCGGCTGAGCAGCCGGGAATCGTGGTCATCGCCGGGATTGGCCGCCGTCAGCAGCGTGTCGCCGACGAAGATCGAGTTCGCGCCGGCAAAGAAGCACAGCGCCTGCATTTCATCGGACATCGCCGTGCGCCCCGCCGTGAGGCGGACATGCGACTGCGGCATCATGATGCGGGCCAGCGCGATGATGCGGATGAAGGCAATCGGATCGACCGGTTCAGCATTCGCCATCTTGGTGCCGGGCATCGGGATCAGCATGTTGATCGGCACGCTTTCCGGCGGCGTCGGCAGCAGGTTGGCCAGCGTCAGCAGCATGTCGATGCGGTCGGTCTCCGCTTCGCCGAGGCCGAGAATGCCGCCGCAGCACACCTTGATGCCGGCATCGCGGACATGCGCCAGCGTATCGAGCCGATCGGCAAATGTGCGCGTGCTGGTGACCTCGCGGATAAAACTGCTCGGACGTATCGATGTTGTGGTTGTAGTAATCCAGCCCTGCCTCGGCCAGCGTGCTGGCCTGATCCGGCGTCAGCATGCCGAGCGTCGCGCAGCTCTCGAGCCCGAGCGCCTTGACGCCCTGCACCATGGCGACAACGCTATCCAGATCGCGATCCTTCGGATTGCGCCAGGCCGCGCCGAGGCAATAGCGCGTTGCGCCGCCATCGCGCGCCTTGCGCGCTTCCGCCAGCACCCGCTCGACCTCCATCAGCTTCGAGGCCTTCAGCCCGGTCGGCGACCGCGCCGACTGGCTGCAATAGCCGCAATCTTCCGGGCAACCGCCGGTCTTGATGCTGAGCAGTTTGCTGAGCTGGACCTGATTGGGATCGAAATGCTGCCGGTGAATGGTCTGCGCCTGAAACAACAGGTCGTTGAACGGCAGATCATACATCGCCCGCGCCTGCGCCATGGTCCAGCGCGGAGCCGCGAGCGCAGCACCGACCTCGGGCTGCTGACCGGCGCATGACGGGCTTGAAGCGGGCACAGCTACATGTTTTGACATCTCGATCCTTGCTAGGCTGGAAGCCGCCGACACCGCGACGCGCCAAACGACAGCGCATCAGCCAAAGGCGGACGTAAAATCATAGATTATTTTCCAAACAGATCTATGATCACGCGATTGTAACCGGACATTCACGCCCCGCACCTGTTTTTATTATAGATAATCTATGGAATGATTGCCATGGCCCTGACCACCGCCGAACGCATTGCCCAGGTCCTGGCTGAACGGATCGTCTCCGGCGAACTGCCGCCGGGCGCGCCCCTGCGCCAGGACCGGGTGGCGGAGGAATTCGAGTCCAGCCACGTTCCCGCGCGCGAAGCCTTCCAGCTGCTGCGGGCGCAGGGCCTGCTGATCAGCGAGCCGCGGCGCGGCATGCGGGTGGCCCCGCTCGACGCCGCCTCGACGCAGGAGACCGTCGAGATCCGCGCCACGCTGGAGGTGCTGGCGCTGACCCATGCCATCCCCCGCTTCAACGCCGCCGCCCTTGAGCGCATCGAGGCCGCCATGCATGCCGGCGAGAGGGCGCAGTCGATCGCCGAATGGGAGCAGGCCAACCGCGCCTTCCACCGCGAGATGGTGGCGCCCTGCAAGATGCCGCGCCTGCTGACCATGCTGGACGAGCTGCAGCTGGCGAATTCGCGCATCATCTTTTCGGTGATCCGCAAGGCGGGCTGGCAGCCGGGCTCCGGCCTCGCGCATCGGCAGATCTTTGCAGCGCTCACCAAACGCGATACAGCCAAGGCCACCGCCCTCCTGCAGCGCCACATCCGTGGCTTTGAACGCGCCGGCGACAGCTGACGCCGGCAAGCTTCCGAACCAACGCAGGGCCATGCAACGCATCGGCCCGGCAACGCAACAACCAAGCACGCAACGACCAAACACAACGCATAAGCAACGCACGCGGGATCATCCGCTGCGATCAAGGGCGCGGACAACCCTGTCCCCTTTTCCATCCCGCGACCTGCGGACCATGGAGCGCCGGGAGGCGCCAGGGGTGTGCGAGACCCCATATGACAAACCCTTGCGAGGGGTTCATCCGCGAGCCTGAACGAGACGGCTTGCGAGGCCATCTCTCCGGGCGCGCGCGCCCAAATCGCGGCGGGGTTGCGAAGCCCATCGCGCGGACGCTGCGCCTCCCGGCGCTCCACCGGATCAGCCTGCCTGCCGGACTGAACATCAGCCCCTCAAGCATTCCCGACCCGCCTCACCTCCCCCGCGTCATGATCGCAGGGTGGGCGAAAGTGACGGTGAGAATATATTCCTTGAGAGGGAGTGTCAAGGCCGACGGCGCCAGCTGCGACAAAGACAACTCTGATCTCACGAGTGCCGAGCCGCGATCCAGTTTGCCAGTCGCGCGCATGTTGTACGAGCGGAAATTAGGGTACATAGTAGGACCGAACATATCACGCTGGGAGATCGACGTGCAGATCTACTCCGTTTCGATTAGCAATCTTCGCTCAATTGCCAGCCTGGAACTCAGCTTGGAAAAGGTCACGGCAATCTTAGGAAGCAACAATGCCGGCAAGTCGACGGTACTACGGGCGCTACAACTATTTTTCGACGCCTCCCCGAAGATAGAGGCAGATGATTTTTACAAACGATCTGCAGAACGAATTGACATCACGATAACATTTCACAACTTGACACATCATGAGATCGACGAGTTCGGCACCGCCGTCAGGGACGGAAAATTACAAGTCAGCCGACACTTCAACAAAGCTAAAAATTCCGACCACTCATCTTACAGTGTTGTGGCCCCGGCATACCCGGCGTTCGTTGGAATACGGATGATCACGAGCAAGATGGAGAGACGAAAGGCCTACGCTGAACTCTGCACAAAAATGGGCGGCATGACGAAAGCTACATCGGCAGACGACGTAGATCAGAAAATGGCTGAGTGGGAGTCCGCCAACCCGGACAAACTTGAGTTTCAACAAGTGCGCGGGTTCTTTGGCGCCACCAATGTAGCTATCGGAAAACTCAAGAAAAAGACGTCCCTACACTACATTCCTGCAGTTGCGGACGCAAATGAAGAAACATCTGACCCGAAGAAGAGCCCGATAATAGTTCTACTCGCAGACATTGCGAAGCAGATTTACGAAAACCGAGAAGAGGTCCAACAATTCCTGATCAAAACCAATGATGAGTTCAACGAACTAGTATCACCCGAGAAATTCCCGCAACTATCTCAAATAAGCGATGAACTCACCAAAACCGTTCAGCGCTATTACAGCAACTCAAAGCTTATAGCGAACTGGGAGGCTCAAGAAGGGATTCGAGCAACCTTTCCGCAACCATCGATTCGCGTCGAAGACAACGGCTTTCTAAGTGGCTTACAGCACGTTGGGCATGGACTGCAGCGCGCCTCACTATTCGCCGTAATAGAGTTCCTCGCAACGAGAGGAGCCGAAACTTCGGAAGAACAATTCGACAAACCCCAGAGCGACATAATCATCTTGGTAGAGGAACCGGAGATCTATCAGCATCCAACGAAGCAACAAGTTATCAACGACGCCTTCCATGGGATCTGCAAAACATTCAGCAGAGCAACAGGCATCCGATTTCAGATAGTTTTCGCTACACATTCCGAAAAATTCATAGGGATAAGCAAGTTTCATTCTGCGCGGATTTTGCGGAAGCACGAAGAAGACGGTCGCTCTTTTCATCATGCTTCAGCTATCAATATTGAAGAATGCTCCGAATACTTCGGAAAACTTACTCAACGCATTCCCATGTCACCGGAAGCGTTCGAAGCTAAGATGCACATATTCTCCCGAGAGTTATGCGAAGGATTCTTCGCATCTAAAGTAGTTCTCGTTGAAGGTGTTTCTGACAAGGCAATTCTGGAGGGAGCGTATCAAGCACAGGGACGTAATCCCGCCAGCGAGGGAATTGCGATCTTGTCGGTCGACGGAAAAACCAAGATGGATAAACCCTTGCATATTTTCCGGACCTTGAAGATTCCAACGTATGCTGTTTTCGATTCAGACGCTAGCAAGCAGAAGCCGAAGCAAAGAACTAAAGCGAACATTTTGTTGCAGAAGATATTAGACGTCGAAAATCCTATAGAACTACCTCACGGGATTACGCCAAAGTTTGCATGCTTTGACGAAGATATCGAAACCTACCTCAAGAGAGTTTGCGGCCAACTTTGGGAGAAGGAGTTTATCTCTATCGCCGATGAGTACGGTCTCCAACCTGAAGACATCAGCAAAACTCCTATGGTCGTGTCCAAAATTTGCGATAGAGGGAGGGAGCTAGGCTTAGATTTTTCACGCTTCAACCAGATAATCGAACACGTCGACGCACTTCAGTCCTAGAGTGGCCATATAGGATCCGAGGAAATTGCCCGCCTGATCAACGCGAAGCATTGATCAGGCGACCTCTCCTGAGAGGGGAGAGGTGAAACCCCGTGCAAGACGTGACTGTGCGGCAGCAGCAGGCGCACGTCAGCGTTCACTCCGCCTCCACAACCTTCGCGTCCGGCGCGTTGGCTTTCACCGAGGCGATGCCCTTGTCGCGTGCGGCTTCGGATGAATAGGTTTCGCTGGCGCCGATGATCTCGCCATTCGCGGCTTTCAGATTAAACATCGGCTTGCCGTTCACGGCGGTCTTGCGCTCATAGCGCGCATCGTTCGGCGCATTGCTGCGAACGGACTCGATGCCCTTCTCCGCGCCGTCCTTCGATGCGTAGTGCTGGCTCGACAGGATCGTCTCGCCATTGCCGCCCTTGAGCACGAAGTGATACTTGCCGGTCTTGCCCTTCGTCAGTACGAACTTGCCCGCCATTGCGTCCTCCGAAATCTGACCCATCGGTTCTCGTCTCAGGTTCAGCAATCCTAGATTGAGGAACAATCGTTTTGCGAGCGGTATTTTCATGATCCGTTGCGTGAAGCTGAATTGCCAACAACAAAGGCCCCGTTTCCGGGGCCTCATCCATGTGTGTGCTTGGGTCGTTATTTGCTGGCGGGCTGTCCCTTGAGCATGCCGACAACACTCAGATCTTCATCAAGGTCCGGCCAGTGCAGGCCCATCGGCATGATCTCGACATTGGCACGCTGCTCGGTGTCGCAGCCAGCAGGCGCGGATACCAGGCCAGCGGCGTTGCGATCCGTCGCCCGTCGCGCAAGGTGACGACAAGTTCGGTAGCGGTCACATCCACTGCGCGTGCCAGCAGATCGCCGATTTCAATTTCCAAAGTGCTCATGCCAAGCCTTCACAAGGGCGGCGTGGTGCGCTTTCAGGTAACGACGCAGAGGCGACCGCGCCGCCTCTGCCAGCCCCACCCCGCCGTTACAGCGGGATGTTGTCGTGCTTCTTCATCGGCACATCGACATGCTTGTCCTTCAGCATCGCCAGCGCGCGGGCGATGCGCTTGCGCGTTGAATGCGGCTTGATGACATCGTCGATATAGCCGCGCTCGGCGGCCACGAACGGCGACAGGAAGCGGTCCTCATATTCCTTGGTGCGCGCGGCGATCTTCTCGGCATCGCCGATGTCCTGCCGGAAGATGATTTCCACCGCGCCCTTGGCGCCCATCACCGCGATCTGCGCCGTCGGCCAGGCGTAGTTCATGTCCGCGCCGATCTCCTTGGAGGCCATCACGTCGAACGCGCCGCCATAGGCCTTGCGGGTGATGACCGTGACCAGCGGCACGGTGCACTGGCTATAGGCAAACAGCAGCTTCGCGCCGTGCTTGATCAGCCCGCCATATTCCTGCGCGGTGCCCGGCAGGAAGCCCGGCACGTCGACGAAGGTGACGATCGGAATGTTGAAGGCATCGCAGAAGCGGACGAAGCGCGCGGCCTTGCGCGAGGCATCGCTGTCGAGCACGCCGGCCAGCACCATCGGCTGGTTGGCGACGAAGCCGACGGTGCGCCCGGCGATGCGGCCAAAACCGGTGACGATGTTCTTGGCGAACGTATCGGCGAGCTCGAAGAAGTCGCCCTCGTCCACCACCTTGAGGATCAGCTCCTTGATGTCATAGGGCTGGTTCGGATTGTCCGGCACCAGCGTATCGAGCGACAGGTCCTCGCGCTCGATATCATCGAAGCTCGGCCATTCCGGCACGCCGTCGGTGTTGTTGCTCGGCAGGAAGTCGAGCAGGCGGCGCATCTGCAGCAGCGTCTCGACATCGTTGTCGAAGGCCCCGTCGGCGATCGACGAGCGCGTCGCATGCACGCTGGCCCCGCCGAGTTCTTCCGCAGTCACCACCTCGTTGGTCACGGTCTTCACCACGTCCGGCCCGGTGACGAACATGTAGCTGGTGTTCTTCACCATGAAGATGAAGTCGGTCATCGCCGGCGAATAGACGTCGCCACCGGCGCACGGCCCCATGATCACCGAGATCTGCGGGATCACGCCCGAGGCCAGCACGTTGCGGCGGAACACATAGGAATAGCCCGCCAGCGCCGCGACGCCTTCCTGGATGCGCGCGCCACCGGCGTCATACAGGCCGATGATCGGCGCGCGCGCCTTCAGCGCCATATCCTGCAGCTTGGTGATCTTCAGCGCGTGGGTTTCCGACAGCGAGCCGCCGAACACGGTGAAGTCCTTGGCGAACACGAAGGTCTTGCGGCCGTTGACGGTGCCCCAGCCGGTGACCACGCCATCGCCGGGCACCTTGGTCTTCTCCATGCCGAATTCGACCGAGCGATGCTCGACGAACATGTCGAATTCCTCGAAGCTGCCCTTGTCGAGCAAGATCTCGATCCGCTCGCGCGCCGTCAGCTTGCCCCGGGCGTGTTGCGCCGCAATGCGCTTCTCCCCACCCCCGAGTTTCGCGCCCTTGCGGCGTTCCTCAAGCGAATCCAGAATATGCTTCATTTCCGACCCATCCTTTTGACGCCTGAGCGTTCGGCTCCGTAAACCTGCCGCTCATCGCTGATTTCACCAACATCTAACATGGCGTTTTCCGGAGAGGAAACCGGCTTTCCATCCGGGCCGGGTTGCGCTACGCGTCATCGCCACAAACGCAACCTGGAGCGGCAATGACCGATCTGACCAACGCCGGCACTGTAACCGGCAACGTGCGCTGGCTGCTGCGGCTCGAGGGGCTGGCGCAGTTTACCGTCATGACCGTGCTCTATGCGGTCTGGGGCGGCTCCTGGTGGGTCTATGCGCTGCTGTTCCTGGCGCCGGACCTCAGCATGCTGGGCTATCTGGCCGGCCCGCGCGTGGGCGCATGGGCCTATAACCTGTTTCATACCTATGCCCTGCCCGGCGCGCTGGCCTGCATCTGCTTCATCTATGAGCATCAGCTGGGGCTGTCCGTGGCGATGATCTGGATGGCGCATATCGGCTTCGACCGCGCGCTCGGCTACGGCCTCAAATACAGCAGCGGCTTCGGCTCGACGCACCTCGGCCGAATCGGCAAGCCTCAGCCCGTCGCTGCCGCCCCGGCCACCGCCGAAAGCAGCAACTAACCCGCGCCGATATCCGCAAGGCAAGCCTGCGCAATCGCCATCCGCTGCGCGGTATGCTCGGGCTTGAGCACATCGAGGTTGAGCGCGAAAATCGTCGGCGTGACCGGGTGCTCGACCCAGCCTGCCAGCCAGCCAATACTGACAGCGCTGCTATCCTTGCTGGTGTCGTCGAGCCCGACCAGCCCGGTCTTCGACCGCATCACGGCATTGCCCAGCTTGCTCGGCACGACAAGATCGCGCGCGCGGGCCATGTTGCGTTCGGAGGCCTCAAAATCACCCCGCACAAAACGATCCAGAAAGGCAATCTGCTGATTGGCGGTGATGCGCAGGCCGCCCGTCAGCCAGAACCGATCAATGCCGCCGCTGATATCCTGATTGCCGTAGTCGAGCCGCTTCAACCATGCCTGCATCCGCTCGGCGCCGATCCGTCGCGCGATCTGCTGATACACCGGCACCGCCGACGCCTGCATCGCCGTGCGCAGCGTGTGGTCCTTATTCCACGCCGCGATCGATCGCGCCACGCCGTCCCATTTGAACACCTCGCCATCGGGGTCTTCAACGACGCCCAGCTCAAGCGCGATCAGGTTGTGCGGGATCTTGAAGGTCGAGGCCGGCAGAAAGACCTGATCCGCCCGCGCGGCGTCGCTGACAAAGCGCTCGCTGCCGCGCTGCGCAACGAACACACCGCGGGTGCCTGCGGCTGCGAAATGCTGGGCGAGCTTTTGCTCCAGCGACGTCGGGAGTGCAACCGCTTCCGCGCTGGTGCGCATAACGAATGGCGAACAGACGGCAGCAACAACAACTTGGCGACGCGTCAACACGAGGCACACTCCAGGGCAAGCAAAACGGGCGCACATTCATTTGCGCCATTTGCGCCAGCTGTAAGGCAGAGTTCAGGGAATGTGCCGGAGGACTTCAGCCGGGCGTTCCGGCCGCGACAGCTTGAGGATGAAGATCAGAACCTCCGCGACAGCCTTGTAAAGCTCGGGCGGAATCTCCTCGCCGAGTTCGACATTCGACAGCGCACCGGCCAGCACTTCGTTCTCTTCAATCGGGACGTCATGCGCTTTGGCGACTTCGATGATCTTGGCGCCGACAGCGCCGCGTCCCTTGGCGACAACAGTCGGTGCGCCCTCGTTGTCGTAGTGCAGCGCGACGGCAAGCGGTGAGTGCATCGGCGTGGTCATAGCGCGCGATCTACAAAATGGCCGGAGGCAATCGCATCCGCAGGCAAGATCGGCGCGCCCTCGCGCACGGAAATATCACCGGGCTTCAGCTCCGCGCGGACCAGCGCCTGCGCCAGATCGCGCGCGCCGCTGCGCAATTGCTCCGATGTCTCCGGCCGCTCGGCCCATAGCCGCACCATGGTTTCCTCGCCGCGCATCATCACCAGCGCATGCACAGGCCCCGCCGGTTCGATATCGAGCGAGAACCGCGCCTGCCAGGTTTTCTCATGTTTGCTGGCTTCGGAGGGTTCGCCGTCGCGCGCAATCTCGAACTGCGCCAGCGCGGTGCCATGCGCGGTTGCGAAGGGAATTTCAAAACTCAGCCGCGGCACGGATTCGTGCCGGTTCGCCAGCGCATCGACCCGCTCAGGCAAGGACGCGATCTGATGCAACACGGTGCGCGCCAGCGCCGCGTCAGCGTCATCGACCAACTGCCGGGCGACTTGCGCAATCGTCGCGCCATCCGCCAGCGATGCCTCCGCCATCGGCTGCGCCTGCGGCAGCGCGCCCCGGATCGGCGGCGCGACAGACAATTGCTGTTGCACAGAAGCCTGCTGTTGCGACGACGCTGCGGTCGCCCCTCGCCCATCGCCCGAGGTTGCATGCGCGCCCACAGCCGTCGTGGTGCTGGTCGCCTCTGCATCGCCGCCGAGCAAGGCCGCAAGCGTCAACACGGCGTTCGGCGCACGCGCGGAAGCATCCGACTTCGGAACGAGCGTCGGCGCGGCGATCGCTGCCGCCAGCGACGCAACATATTGCTTGAACTCGCCCGGCGTCTGCGGTGGCAACGGCAACGCCGGCGGTGGCGGCAAGGTCGCCGGCATCGTGACAGTCGCCGCGAGTTGCAGCGGCAGTTGCGAACTGCCGGTCGCCTGCGCGCCAGCCATTCCGGCAGGCGTAGCCGCGCTGCTGATCAGCGATTGTATCTGCGCGTCACTTGATGCCTTGAGCAATTGGCCTGCCATGGCGGCGATCGGATCAGCCGCCGCAGCAAGCTTCGGCGAAGCAATGGTCGGAGCGGACGCAGGGTTTGCTTCTTGTGCGAACAGCGACGCGACCTGCTTGAACACGGTCAGCGCGGCCTTCATGTCCATCGCCACGGGCGCAGATGTCGCCGCGCGCGACGCCAGCGCGGCCTCCATCATCACGCCCGATTGCTGCATGGCGGATTTCAGATCCGCACCGGTCAACCCGTCATCCAAAGCGGGACGCATTGCCAATACCTGGCTGACCGCCTGCTGCAGCTGCGGCGGAAGCGATTGCATTTTCGACGCCGCGCCAAGATCCGCAAACAATTGCGCCTGACTGCCCTGGCGCGCTGCTGCCGATTGCGCCACGTCTGCAACCGCCTTGGCCTCCTGCGGCGTCAGCGCCAGCTTTGAGACGACGCCTGCGCCAACGCTCTCGAGCAAGGCAAGCGTTGGCTTCAGCGACATATCAACGGGCGCGCGCAATGCAGCCTGGTCGCTAGTACCGCCCGACTGTATCAGCGCGAGCTTGAGATTGCCTTCAGCGGACACCTGCAGTTTCAGAATCTGACCAGGATCTAACTTGGTCGTGGTCGCCAGGTCGTAGGCGAATGCCCCTACCGTGATACGGACCTTATTTTCCGACAGCATTTGCACAACGCGTGCAGTGACCTCGGCGCCCGGCACGAAAACGGCTTCGCTAGCAGCCGTGCGGCTCGCGGTACTTGGGATAACTGGGTTAACCGCAATCGGCATTTGATCAATTCGCTTTGGAATATCAGAATACGCTAGAGAGGGTAGCTGAAGTCTCGGTTAACAAGATCTCCGATTGCCGCCACATTCGGCTCTTAATGTAAATGCATCGCGAGCGGGATAACTGTGCTTCACTACGTCTCCGCCATTGGAGTGATAGTTTGCGTACATATTATTTTCATTTTGTCGCAAAGACCACGCTTCCGGATGGCGAAGGCGCCGTGTTCGAGAACGACCAGGTCGCATTCGCCCACGCTGAAAGTCTTGCCAAGGAATTGGCGCGCACAGAGATCCTGTCCGGCTGTGCGATCGTCGTGACCAATGAAGATCAGGATGAACTATACGAAGTGGCGCTGGATCACGAGACGCACCGCACGCACTGATTGGCGCAAGCCTTCACCCCTGCTGCGATGGCTGATCCTTTTGCATCGTCAGCGCCGCGACAACTGCAGCGACCGCATCAAAATCCCGCTTGCGACTGATACGTCTGGCCTCGACTTCCTCATCAAGACCCCAGGTCTCGATGTTCCAGTCTTCATCGACATTGGCCGCCGACCAGGTCTCGTCGCCCGAAAGCCGCCCCCGATAGAGCGCCAGCGCCAAGAGCGCTGAGCCGGTCAGCGTCGTCAGCAGATGCATCGCCGCCACGCTCCAGGCATCTGTCGGCAGCGCGTCGCGCATCGCGCGCAACGTGCGCTCCGGCTGGGCGACATGCATGATGCTTTGAGACAAGACAAAGGGCGCGCCATAGGTCTGATGCGCCCACGCCAGGACAGGATCCCACAGCTCCGCTTCGCGCGCCTGCAAACTCTCCGGACTGTCAGCCCGATAACACAACAGGTCGCTTTCGAAATAGCGCGCCATGTCATCGGCCACCGCCACGACATTATCGACCACACCCTCCACCACGCTGTTGGCGAGGCGGAGCACCGGCATGGTCATCGGGTTGATGAACTCGCCCTGGGCGTTCCATTCACCGGCGATCAGTTCGGCAATCGGTTCCGCCGGAACAACCACCGGCCTGCGCGATGGCGTTCGCACTGTCTTGTCGTCGAGGGTGATCTCGAAGCCGTCAGCCGTCTTGCGATAGCCTGCCGTTTTGTAAAACCGCTTGCGTAACGGCGCGCGCGACGACTGGCGCACTGCCTCCTCTGGCGCGAGGGGCATCTGTCCGTACACATCGTCGAAAAGTTCGCGCATCTTCACCGGCTCTCGTTTATGCAGGATCGCTGTGCGACTGGTTTAGGTCAACTGGGGCGGAAGTGAAAGCCGTCAGCGGTTCGCGCACATCCGCGAATAGGTCGCGCGATCACTCGGGTTGAGCCCGCCTGCTGCGGCGTCATCGAGGCAACGTGTGACGCGATCACCGAATGATGACTTCGGCAAACGCGCCGCAGGCTGCCTGACAGGAGCGTCGAGCTTCGGCACTTGGGGCACAGCCAGCGACGGCGGTGGCGGCGGCGGCGGAAGCGGCACAATTATACCCCCGGTCGGCGGCGAGATGATCTGCGCTGATGCGACGCTGCCGACAGCAAGCGCTATCGCAGCGCTCAGCACGACGACAGCAAGGCGGGACCGGAGCATGGGCAGTGTCATGGGTCTCGTTTCATCATCAAGGACAGGCGGCACCGGTTCTGCACACAGAGGTCGGCCCACCACGCGCCGTCCAACCCTAACGCCGCAGGACGCTTTCCGTTGCAGGCCGGCGCGCTTCCCACCCGACCCGTTCAAGCTCGGGACGGTCATCCTCAGCGACGGGATAGCCAATGCAGAAATAACCGACCAGCCGCCAATCTTGCGGAACATCCAGCGCGGTATTCAAGGCGACGGGATCGAGGATCGACACCCAGCCGAGCCCGATGCCTTCGGCGCGTGCCGCCAGCCACATCTGCACGACGGCGGCGACAACCGAATAGTCCGCCATCTCCGGCATGGTGTGTCGCCCCAGCCCGTGGCCAACCATCGTGGCGCGATCTGCGAACACAGCCAGATGGTCCGGCGCATCGATCAGCCCGGCCAGCTTGAGATCGGCATAGCGGTTGGCCCGCTCGCCGCTATAGCCGGCCAGCGCGTCGGCATTGCATCGCGTGAAATTCTCGACGACCGCCTGACGCCGCTGCGGATCATCGACGACGACAAACCGCCACGGCTGGCTCAGGCCGACCGACGGCGCGAGACAGGCCAGATCGATCAGCCGCTCGAGGGCGCCATCCGGCAGGGGATCGCGCCTGAACCTGCGCACATCGCGGCGCCAGATCAGCAGATCCTTCAGTCGCGCCCGGAATGCGGCGTCGAACTCCGGCGCAGCATGATCAGCGTCAGGCTGCACTGGTTCGCCTTGGCCGACCTGCTGCACCATGCTCGCCTCACTCTTCCGGCGCGTTCTCGATCGGATCGAAGCGATCCGTCTCGAGGCCAAGCAGGTTCCACGACTGCTGCATATGCGGGGGCAACGGCGCGGAGACGTCGATCATGCCGCCACGTGGATGCGGCATCACGATGCGCCGCGCCAGCAGATGCAAACGCTTCTGCAGCCCGCCCGGCACTTCCCAGTTCTCCTTGTTGAAGTACTTGGGGTCGCCAACGATCGGATGACCGATATGCGCCGTATGCGCGCGCAACTGATGGGTGCGGCCCGTCACCGGCTTCAATGACAGCCAGGCCATCTTCTGGCCCGAGGTTTCGACCACGGCATAATAGGTGACGGCATGGCTCGCGCCCTCATCGCCGTGCTGGGCGATGCGCATGATCGAATCTTCCTCGTTCTCTTCCTTGGCGAGGTAGGTCGAGATGCGGCCCTGCTTCGGCTTCGGCACGCCGGCGACCAGCGCCCAATAGATCTTGCGCGCCGACCGATGGCGGAACGACCCCGTCAGCGCTGTCGCGGCGAAGCGCGTCTTCGCGACCACGAGGCAGCCCGCGGTTTCCTTGTCGAGCCGGTGCACGAGGCGCGGCTTCTGGCCCTTGGCGTCGCGCATCACCTCCAGCATCTGATCGACATGCCGCGTGGTGCCGGAGCCGCCCTGCACCGCAAGGCCAGCCGGCTTGTTCAGCACCAGGACGTCGGCGTCCTCGAACAGCGTCATCTCCTTCAGCGCCTGCAGGGTCTTGAGGGCCGCTTCCGACATATGCAGCGTCGGCTTCGGCGCATCGATCTTCAGCGGCGGAATGCGAACGCTCTGCCCGGTTTCGAGGCGGTCCTTGCTGTCGGCGCGCTTGCCGTTGACGCGCAGCTCGCCCTTACGAACGATGCGCTGAATGTGCGAGAACGAGAGGCCGGGGAAATGCGCTTCGAGGAAGCGATCGACCCGCATGTTGTTTTCGTCAGCGGTGACGACAACCGTCTGCACCGTCGTCGGCAAAATGGCCGGCTCGACGGCGGCCTTGACCGGCTCGTCGCGAACGGCGCGGATGTCGTCACGCATCGGCTTGTCAAAACGATCCGATGATCGCGCCGGCGCACGGCCCGACGGTCGTGCACTGCGTGGCGCACCCTCGTCGAAGCGATCACGCCCTCGGCCGGCGGCGGCCGGGCGGGCGCGTTGCGGGCGATCATCACGGCTGCGGTCATCGCGCTCGGGGCGCGCGGCGCGGCCGGGGCCACGTCCGGCAAAACCGGCATTGTCATCCGGGTCGCGGCGGCTGGCGCGTACGGGTCGTTTAAAGCCCATGGGCGCAGCCTCGCGGGCCGGCTGCTCATCATAGGCGCGCTCGCTGCGGCGAGGCGCACGGCTCTCCGACGAGGCGTAGGCGTCATCATCGCGGCGCGGCGCAGGCTTCTTGAATGCAGGGCGCTCGGCGCGCTCGGGACGCTCAACCCGCTCAGGGCGCTCGAACCGGCTGCTGCCGCGGGTGCCGCCCTTGCTGGCGGGCCTGCCAGCCTTTGGCGACGCAGGACGCGCGCCCTTGGCGCGATCCGGGGCGCCGCGCTTCTGTAGCGGCTTCTTAACGCGACGGCTCATGATTTTCTTCCGGTTCTCAACTTCGCCCAATAGTCCAGCCGCTTGCGAATCTCTCGTTCGAAGCCGCGATCAGGCGGATCATAAAAGGTTTGGCGTCCCATCGCCTCCGGGAAGTAATCCTGCCCGGAAAACGCATGCGGCGTATCGTGATCGTACTGATAACCCGACCCATAGCCTTCTGACTTCATCAGCTTGGTCGGCGCATTCAGGATGTGCTTTGGCGGCAACAGCGACCCGCCCTCTTTCGCGGCGCGCATCGCAGCCTTATACGCCGTGTAGACGGCGTTGGATTTCGGCGCTGTCGCCAGATAGACAACTGCCTGCGCGATAGCAAGCTCGCCCTCAGGATGGCCGAGAAAATCGAACGCATCCTTGGCGGCATTGCAGATCACCAGCGCCTGCGGATCCGCGAGGCCGATATCCTCGACTGCCATGCGCACCACGCGCCGCGCCAGGAACAATGGATCCTCACCAGCGTCGAGCATCCGGCACAGCCAGTACAGTGCGGCGTCCGGGTCAGACCCCCGTACCGATTTATGCAGCGCCGAGATCAGGTTGTAATGGCCGTCGGCGGATTTGTCGTAGATCGGCGCGCGGCGTTGCAGGATCTCCTGCAACTGCGCAGCGTTGAACACCTCGTCCGTCCGCGCCGCTCGCCACACCTCTTCGGCCAGCGTCAGCGACGCCCGGCCATCGCCGTCCGCCATGCGCACCAATACCGCCCGCGCCTCCGCATCGAGCGGCAGCGGCTTGCCGTTGACCGTTTCGGCGTTGGCGTAAAGCTGCTCGATGGCTTCGGGCGACAGCGACTGGAACACCAGCACCCGCGCCCGCGACAGCAGCGCCGCGTTCAATTCAAACGACGGGTTTTCGGTGGTCGCGCCAACCAGCACGACGGTGCCGTCTTCCATCACCGGCAGAAATGAGTCCTGCTGCGCCCGGTTGAAGCGATGGATCTCGTCGACGAACAGCAGCGTGCCCTTGCCCATCTCGCGGCGGGCGCGGGCGGCGTCGAACGCTTTCTTCAGATCGGCAACGCCGGAGAAGACTGCCGAGAGCTGCTCGAAATGCAGATCGGTTGCATCGGCGAGCAAACGCGCGACAGTGGTCTTGCCGGTGCCGGGCGGGCCCCAGAACACCAGCGAGCCAAGCGTCCGGGTCTCCAGCATACGTGTCAGCGCACCGTCGGGACCAAGGATGTGATCCTGCCCGACAACCTGCGAAAGCTCGCGCGGCCGCAACCGGTCCGGCAGCGGCCGCGGCGCGGTGTCGTCGAGGCCCGCTACAGAAAACAGGCTGGGCGAGCCCGATGGTCGTTGTGTGCTCATCCGCCAAGCGTAACCTGAATTTGCTGGCCATTGCGGCCAACCACGATCCGCCACAACCGCATCGGCTCGCGCGTTGCCTGTACGAGATCATTGGTCTTGGCAATCTTGCGACCGTTGACCATCAAGATCACATCGCCCTTCTGGAAGCCGACGCCACTCGCAGTGGATCCCTCATCAAGGTCCGTCACGACAACGCCTTCAAAGCTCGAATCGAGCCGCATCTGGTCCGCCAGCGCCGGCGAAACATTCGATACCTTGGCGCCCTGGAACGGCGAGCGCGACTTCAACGTAATCTCGTCGCGGCCGGTGTCAGGCGCCGTCTCCAAAGCAATCGAGAGCCGTTGCGTCTTGTTTCCGCGCATCACTTCGATCTGGGCCGTGCTCCCGATCGGGCGCGTCGCGAAGCGATAGTCGAACGCATTCGGATCATCGATGGTGTGGCCATCAATCGAGACCACCAGATCCGACAACTTCAATCCCGCACGCCCTGCCGGACTGTTCGGCGTCACTTGCGCCACCAGCGCCCCGCTGGGGCGAGGCAGCCCGAGCGTCTCGGCAATCTCCGGCGTGATCGCCTGAAGGCGCGCGCCAAGCCACGGACGCTTGACGACGTTGCTGCCGCTCTTGGCGGAGGCAACGACGACCTGGACCATATTGGCGGGGATCGCAAAACCAATGCCCTGCGAGCCGCCCGAGCGCGAGAAGATCGCCGTGTTCACCCCGACCAGCCTGCCGGACATATCAACGAGAGCGCCGCCCGAGTTGCCCGGGTTGATCGCCGCATCGGTCTGAATGAAGAACTGATAGTCCGTGATGCCGATCTGCGTCCGCGCCAGTGCGGAGATGATGCCATGGGTCACCGTCTGGCCAACGCCAAAGGGGTTACCCAGCGCCATCACGACATCGCCCACCAGCAATTCATCCGAGTTGGCGAACTCGAGCGTAGGGAACTTTTCCTTCGGCTCCTTAACCCGAAGCACCGCGAGATCGCTCCGGCTGTCCTTCAAGACGATCTCGGCCTCGAACTCGCGTTTGTCGGAGAGCGAAATCTTGACCTGGTCCGCGCCCTCGATGACGTGGTTGTTCGTCACGACAAGACCGCTGGCGTCCACGAGAACGCCGGACCCGAGCGAGCGCTGCACCTGCTCGGGCTGAATGCCCTGCCCGCCGAAGAAGCGCCGGAACAATGGATCATCCAGCAGCGGGTTGCCATTTTGAACGACCTTGGCCGCATAGACATTGACGACCGCCGGCTGCGCTCGCTGCACGACAGGCGCGAAGGACAGCTTCAGCTCGGCGGGAGAACTGGGTACGCGACGCTCTTGTGCCTGCGCGGAGGTGACAGCGCTAAGCCCACCGACCAGAGCGAGAGCGAGCGAAAAGGAACGAATTCGTCATGATCATTGGAATGTCTCTGATTGGATCCGGCGAATATAGGCGGCTTCACCACACATTAGAAGACAAGGCAGGTCGCGAGTCGCCACAACCAGAGGGTTCCAGGCATGCATTCGGAAGCTGCAAAACTGCGGATGGATTGGAAAGGCGGCCGCTGGCTCCACATCGAATTGATGCAAACAAGCCACACTCCCGGAGCCTATCACGCCTCTACGACCGGCTCACAGGCACGTAACAGAACTGTCACGAACCTGTAATCAAGCGTTTCTAAGCGTACACGGGAGCGTGATGCTCGCTTGGTGAATGACTGCTGAACGAGCAGGCTACGCATTCACGAGATCAACACACCAGTACCACTGACCTGCGTGTCACGCGCGGGAACGGGTAACTTTTGCCGCGAGACGGGGGACGTTATGTCATTTCGCAATTTCCTACTTGGCGCAGTTAGCGTCACAGCCACTATGGGCGCAGGCGCTGCTCAACGCTCAGTCTGCCAGCAGCGCCGAAATCGCAGCGATGCAGAAGCAGATTTCCAAGCTGGAAAAGCAGCTGAACGCCGTTCAGAAGCGCGCTGCAGCCAACGCTGCGATGCCGACCAAGGCCAACGCAACGCCATTCCCGGACGTTACCGTCAAGATGCCTGGCAACCGCCCGACCATCTGCACCGCCGACGGCGCCAACTGCGTCGCCCTCACCGGTCGTCTGCACTATGATTTCGGCGGCTACTCCTACAGCCCGGCTTCTGCATCGACCAACCCGCAGGATGTCCGCAACGGCCAGAACGCCCGCCGCGCCCAGCTCGGCATCGCCGGCAAGTTCGCCCGTGACTGGAGCTACGCCCTGTCGGTTGACGCTGGCGGCAGCACCGATGGTGAAGTTGTCCTGCACAACGCCTGGATCGCTTATCAGGGCATCAAGAACACGATCCTTGAAGCCGGTTACATGAACGTCAACTACACGCTTGACCAGTCGACCAGCTCGAACAACATCATGTTCATGGAGCGTTCGACGGCTTCGGTTCTCGCAACCGACATCGCAGCTAACGACTACCGCGCAGCTGCCGGTGCCCGCGTATTCGGCGATCGCTGGTTCGCCGCTGCCTACGTCACCGGTCCGAAGTCCGGCGCTCTCAACAACTACACCCGCGCCCAGGTCGGCAGCACCTATCGTGTGGTCGGCCTCCCGGTCCACAACGATCAGATGACCTTGCTGGTCGGTTTCGACGCCCAGCTGCTGCATGACGCTGGCCAGGCCAACGGCGCTGCCTCGGACGTGCTCCGCCTGCGTGACCGCGTTGAAGTGCGCATCGATCCGAACCTCCGCCTGCTCGACACCGGCACCATGGCCAACGTGTCCGGCGCTCGCGTTCTCAGCGGTGAAGCAGCTCTCAACATCGGCAGCTTCTACGCACAGGGCGAATACTTCGACTACAACGTCCAGCGCTTCGGCCTGAACGACCTCAGCTTCAACGGCGGTTACATCCAGGGCGGTTACGTCCTGACCGGCGAACAGCGCAAGTACAGCAAGTCGTCGGGTTCGTTCGGCGGCATCAAGCCGAAGAACGACTTCGACATCAAGACCGGTGGTTGGGGCGCATGGGAAGTGGCTGCTCGCTACACCCAGGTCAACCTGAACGACCAGACCATCCTCGGTGGCAAGATGCACAACACCACCGTTGGCGTAAACTGGTACCTGAACCAGCAACATGCGCATGATGTTCAACTGGATCCACGGCGAAGTTGAAAAGAACAACGTCGCTGGCGTCGAGACCGGTGGCAAGTACGACGCGTTCGCAGTGCGCGCACAGTACGCATTCTAAGCCATACGCTTAAACATACACGACCTCGGCCTGGAGCAGCATGCCCGCTGCTCCAGGCACTCTATTCTGAAGCAGGACATCATTGCCCTGCTACCGCCTATGCCGTCATGATCCCCGAAAGCCTTTCATTCGGGAGACACGCGATGCGCGCCATCGGCTACACCACCTCATTGCCAATCGATTCAGCTGACTCTCTCGTTGCGTTCGATGAAGCAATGCCGACACCGGGACCGCGTGACCTGCGCATTGCCGTCAAGGCGATCTCGGTCAATCCGGTCGACACAAAAGTGCGCAAGCGCGCCAAACCCTCAGCCGGCGAGCACAAGATCCTCGGCTATGACGCGGCAGGGATCGTCGAGGCGGTCGGCGCGGACGTCACGCTGTTCAAGCCCGGCGATGAGGTCTTCTACGCAGGGTCCGTAATACGGCCCGGCACCAACTCGGAATTCCATCTCGTCGACGAACGCATTGTCGGCCGCAAGCCGAGCAGCCTTGGCTTCGCCGAAGCCGCCGCATTGCCGCTGACATCCATCACGGCCTGGGAGCTGCTGTTCGACCGGCTACAGGCGCCGCGTGGCGAAGGAGATGGCAACACGTCATTGCTGATTGTCGGCGCGGCCGGAGGCGTAGGCTCGATCCTCACACAACTCGCACGCCGCATGACCGGACTGCATATCATTGCAACCGCCTCCAGACCGGAGACCAAGGCCTGGTGCCTGAACAACGGCGCGCATGCCGTGATCGACCACAGCCAACCGATGCGTGAGCAGATCAAGCAACTCAAGGCTCCACCAGTGAAGCTGATTGCGTCACTGACCGGAACCGAGACCCACTTCCCTGCCCTGGTCGAGATCCTCGCGCCACAGGGCCGTATCGGCCTGATCGACGATCCGGAAACGATCAACGCCAGCCTGCTGAAAGCCAAATCCGCGTCGCTGCATTGGGAGGCGATGTTCGCGCGCAGCACCTATCAGACCGACGACATGATCGCCCAACATCACCTGCTCAACGACGTCGCCGACTGATCGACAAGGGTGTGCTCAGACAACGATCGCCAGGAACCTCGGGACGATCAATGTCGACAATCTCAAGAAGGCCCATGCCCTGATTGAGAGCGGGACAGTCCATCGGCAAGGTGGTGCTCGAAGGCTGGTGACGCGGCCTGGCTTACACAAACGCCCCGACAAAACAAAAACGGCGCCCGAAGGCGCCGTTTTCAGAACTGGATGCGTAAAGCTTACTCGGCAGCTTCAGCGACCTGGGTCGGACCGGAGTCCTTGCCCTTGGCGTCGACGTCGCGATCAACGAACTCGATGACTGCCATCGGTGCGTTGTCGCCGTAGCGGAAGCCGGCCTTGATGATACGGGTGTAACCACCCTGACGATCCTGGTAGCGCGCTGCCAGAACGTCGAACAGCTTGCGGACCTGATCCTGATCGCGCATTTCGCTGATCGCCTGGCGACGACGGTGAAGACCACCCTTCTTGCCGAGCGTAACGAGCTTCTCAACGATCGGACGCAGTTCCTTCGCCTTCGGAAGGGTGGTCACGATCTGCTCGTGCTTGATCAGCGAAGCGCACATATTCGCGAACATCGCCTTGCGATGCTCTGCTGTACGATTGAGCTTACGATGAACCTTGCCGTGACGCATGATCTATTCCTTTTAAATACAATTTGCCGCGACGGTTCGTCGGACATTTGCTCAGGTGGGCTGCCTGCGTTCGCCCCGTAGTGGCAATGGCCGGGATACCCCGGCCACACCGATGTCTCAGACCTTCAGAATTGAAGATCAGTAGTGATCTTCGAAGCGCTTGGCCAGCTCGTCGATATTCTCTGGCGGCCAACCGGGCACTTCCATGCCGAGGTGCAGACCCATCTGGGCGAGCACTTCCTTGATTTCGTTGAGCGACTTGCGGCCGAAGTTCGGCGTGCGCAGCATTTCGGCTTCCGACTTCTGAACGAGATCGCCGATGTAGACGATGTTGTCGTTCTTCAGGCAGTTTGCCGAACGCACCGACAGCTCGAGCTCGTCGACCTTCTTGAGGAACGCCGGGTTGAACGCGAGATCCGGAATGATCTCCTGTGCAACTTCCTTGCGCGGCTCTTCGAAGTTGACGAACACATTGAGCTGATCCTGCAGAATGCGTGCTGCATAAGCGAGCGCGTCTTCCGGCGAGATCGAGCCGTCCGTCTCAACGGTCAAGGTCAGCTTGTCATAGTCAAGAATCTGACCCTCACGGGTGTTCTCGACCTTGTAGGAGACCTTGCGAACCGGCGAGTACAGGCTGTCGACCGGAATCAGGCCGATCGGCGCATCTTCCGGACGGTTGTGCTCAGCTGCGACATAGCCCTTGCCGGTCTTCACCGTGAACTCCATGCGGATCTCTGCGCCTTCATCGAGGGTGCAGAGCGCCAGCTCCGGATTCAGGATCACAACATCGCCAACGGTGTTGATGTCACCAGCAGTGACCGTGCCCGGCCCCTGCTTCTTCACGACCATACGCTTCGGGCCTTCGCCCTGCATCTTGATCGAGATATCCTTCACGTTCAGCACGATGTCGGTCACGTCTTCGCGGACACCCGCGATCGACGAGAACTCATGCAGAACGCCGTCAATGTGAACCGCCTGAACAGCAGCGCCCTGCAGCGACGACAAAAGAATGCGGCGCAGTGCGTTACCGAGGGTCTGGCCGAAACCACGCTCAAGCGGCTCAGCGATGAGCGTCGCGAAACGGGACGGATCCGTTCCGGGAATGACCTGAAGCTTGTTCGGCCGAATAAGTTCTTGCCAATTTTTCTGGATCGTCACTGTTTTACCCCTGCCATCAATAGTACTGGCGCTGGAGAAGCGCACGGTGAAAGCCGCGCGAAGTAGAGAAGGCGACGTGGGCGGCCAAGCCGCCCACGATCAAACAGTTAGACGCGACGACGCTTGCGAGGACGGCAACCATTGTGAGGGATCGACGTCACGTCGCGGATCGACGTTACGGTGAAACCTGCAGCCTGGAGCGCGCGCAGCGCGAACTCACGACCAGAACCCGGACCCGCGACCTCGACCTCGAGCGTGCGCATGCCGTGCTCTTGCGCCTTCTTCGGCGACGTCTTCAGCGGCAACCTGCGCCGCATAAGGGGTCGACTTACGCGAACCCTTGAAACCCATCGTACCAGCTGACGACCAGGCAATCGCATTGCCCTGCGCGTCGGTGATGGTGATGGTCGTGTTGTTGAACGACGAATTCACGTGAGCAACACCCGAAGCGATGTTCTTGCGCTCACGACGACGAAGACGTCCGGCTTCTTTAGCCATCTTAGTACCTTTCCTAGAGATCTCAAGCGCCGCCGTAATGCCAGCGACTACACCAAACCTAAGAGCCAGCAGTCGGGCACACCGGATCGACGCCGACCGCCCACTGCCGGCAATCGCGAAATTACTTCTTCTTACCAGCGATCGACTTCGCCGGACCCTTGCGGGTGCGAGCGTTGGTATGGGTACGCTGACCACGAACCGGAAGACCACGACGATGACGCAGGCCGCGGTAGCAACCCAGATCCATCAAACGCTTGATGTTCATGCCGGTTTCGCGGCGAAGATCACCCTCAACCACGTAGTCGCGGTCGATGATTTCACGGATCTGCAGCACTTCCGCGTCAGACAGCTGGTTCACGCGGCGCTCCGGCGCGATGCTGACCTTCTCGATGATATCGGCTGCGTTCTTCTGACCGATGCCATGAATGTACTGAAGCGCGATCATTACGCGCTTGTTGGTAGGAATGTTAACGCCGGCAATACGGGCCACAGATGTATCTCCTGTCACCGACCCTACTGGGTCGGGCGTTCTATAATTATGTCAGGCGGGCATTCGCAAGCGCGAATACGACGCCCTCCCCTTCGATCTGGTATCCGGGGCCCGGCATCGTCTGAACAATATCCGACTTGATCCGGGCCTTATTAAATGATTCAGTTGACCACAGTCAACTGACTTTATCCTTTGGCTCGCTGCTTCGTGACCTTAGCAGCCTTTTTTGCGCCTTTTGGAACCGGCTTGGCCGATTTAGCCGCCTTTTTCACCGATTTGACGGCTTTGGGCGCCTGCTTGACCGCTTTGGCGACTTTCTTTCCGGAAGCCTTGGCCGGCTTGACCGCCGCTTTTGGCTTCGAAACCTTGGTTTTCGCGACCTTTGCCTTGGAAACCTTGGCCTTGGTTGCTGGCTTGGCCTTGGCTACTGCCTTGGCTTTTGCGACCGGCTTTGCCTTCGCAGCAACCTTGGTCTTGGCCTTCGCCTTGACCGGTGCTTTCGCAGGTGCCTTGGCCTTCACCGCAGCTTTGGCCTTCGCAGCCGGCTTGGCTTTGGCAACAGCCTTAGCCTTTGGCGCAGCCTTAGCCTTGGGTGCAGCCTTTGCCTTGGGTGCAGCCTTGGCCTTGGCAGCTGGCTTCGCTT
Organism: uncultured Alphaproteobacteria bacterium; assembly: GCA_963717905.1. GTDB lineage: Bacteria > Pseudomonadota > Alphaproteobacteria > Rhizobiales > Xanthobacteraceae > Tardiphaga. The sequence goes on along the minus strand of CAVQXM010000002.1, from coordinate 382,800 downwards.
TCGCGACCGGCTTGGCCTTGGCAGCTGGCTTCGCTTTCACGACCGGCTTGGCCTTGGCAGCTGGCTTCGCTTTCACGACCGGCTTGGCCTTGGCAGCAGCTTTGTCGCCGCCGACTTAACAGCCGCAACCTTCCTGGCTGGCGCCTTCGCATTCGCATTCGCATTCGCCACGGTCTTCGTTGCAGCCTTCTTCGGCGCAGCAGTCTCGAGAGCTGCGGCCTTGCGAGCCGGCTTTGCAGCCTCCTCCGCGGCAGGCGCTTCAACATCGACCAGGGCGCCAAGAACACGATCGATCTCGGCCGTGACTTCGTCGATCGCCATCATGCCATCGATCGTCACGAGCTTCTGGCGCTCGGAATAATAATCGACCAACGGCGCCGTCAGCTCGCGGTAGCTCGCAAGACGCTTGGTCAACGCCTCGGCATTGTCATCGGGACGAACGGTTTCGCCCCGCTCCAGCATCTGCGCAACACGCGTTTCGACGCGTTCCAGCAGCACGCTCTCATTGACCCGCAGCTCAATGACCGCATTCAACGAGATGTTCTTCGACTTCAACAGTTCATCAAGCGCCCGCGCCTGCGGAACGGTCCGCGGAAAGCCATCGAGAATGAAACCATTGTGCGCATCGGCTTCGTCAATCCGACTGGAGATGATGCCGATCACCACCTCGTCCGGCACGAGCCCGCCTGCCGCCATGATATCCTTGGCGCGCAGACCGATCTCGGTTTCAGCCGCAACCGCGGCGCGCAGCATATCGCCAGTCGAGAGCTGGACGATGTTATACCGCTCCACAAGCCGTTGGGCCTGGGTTCCTTTGCCGGCCCCCGGGGGGCCCAGCAGAATTACTCTCATTTGCGACGGCCCCTCAGCTTGGATTTTTTGATCAGCCCTTCATACTGATGCGCGAGCAAGTGGCCCTGCACCTGAGCGACCGTATCCATCGTCACGCTCACAACAATCAGCAGCGAAGTACCGCCGAAATAGAATGGCACTGCTGCGTAAGAAATCAATATCTCGGGGATCAAGCAGACGATCGCCAGATAGATCGCCCCCACAACCGTAATACGAGACAAGACGAAATCGATGTAATCAGCCGTGCGTTCACCCGGGCGAATGCCAGGAATGAAGCCGCCATGCTTCTTCAGATTGTCCGCGGTCTCGGTCGGGTTGAACACGATCGCGGTGTAGAAGAACGCGAAAAACACGATCAAGGCGACGTAGGTGATCAGGAACAACGGCCGACCGTGGCCGAGCTGCGTGGTGAGCCACTGCAGCCATTCCGGACCGGTGCCTGCATTGAAGCTGCCAATGGTGGCCGGAAGCAGCAGCAACGACGACGCGAAGATCGGCGGAATAACGCCCGAGGTGTTGAGCTTGAGCGGCAGATGCGAAGACTGACCTTCAAACATCTTGTTGCCGACCTGGCGCTTTGGATACTGGATCAGAAGACGACGCTGCGCACGCTCAACGAATACGATGAAGGCGATGACAACAATCGACATCAGGATGACCACGAGGATCAGCGCGGTCGACAATGCGCCCTGCCGACCCAACTCCAGCATGCTGGCGATGGCCGAGGGAAGCTCCGCGACAATGCCCGCAAAGATGATCAGCGAAATGCCGTTGCCGATGCCACGCGAGGTGATCTGCTCACCCAGCCACATCAGGAACATCGTGCCGCCAGTCAGGGTGATGGTGGTCGAGATCAGGAAGAACATTCCCGGCTCGCTGACCACGTTGCCGGCGCTCTGCAGACCCATCGCGATCGCGTAGGACTGGAACGCAGCAAGCACCACCGTGAGGTAACGGGTGTACTGGTTGATCGTCTTGCGACCCGCCTCGCCCTCTTTCTTGAGAGCTTCAAGCTGCGGCGAAACCGAAGTCAGCAACTGGAGAATAATCGACGCCGAAATATACGGCATGATGTTCAACGCAAAGATCGCCATACGGTGAATACCACCGCCGGCGAACATGTTGAACATCCCCAGAATCCCACCTGACTGCGAGCGGAAAACCTGCTCCCAAACAGTCGGATCGATACCTGGCAAAGGAATATAAGTTCCGAGTCGGTAAACCAGCAACGCGCCCAGTGTGAACCAGATTCGCTTCTTGAGCTCTTCGGCCTTACCGAGCGCTGAAAAATTGAGGTTTGCCGCTAATTGTTCTGCCGCAGAGGCCATGTGTAGCTTTCTCCTGCGCCCTTCGCGCTGAATTCCACCATCCCGGTGCGATCAGCAGACGCCGGACATCATTTGGTGCTCGGCATTCATAAAATCGACTGTCCCGTCACGCAAGGATGCATGACGGGACAAACTGTGCAGGGCTGTTAGGCCGCAGCTTCTTCTGACTTCTTCGGTGCAAGAACCTTGACCGAACCGCCAGCCTTTTCGATGGCTTCGATCGCAGACTTCGAGGCGCCGTGAACTTCGAGGTTCAGCTTCGCCTTGATCTCGCCACGGCCGAGAACGCGGACGCCGTCCTTGGCGCGACGCAGAACGCCCGCCTTGACCAGCACCTCAGCGTTGATCACGCCAGCCGTATCCAGCTTCTTGGCGTCAATCGCATCCTGCAGGCGATCAAGATTGATCTCAGCAAAGTCCAGACGGAAAATATTGTTAAAGCCGCGCTTCGGCAGACGGCGATGCAACGGCATCTGACCGCCTTCGAAACCCTTGATGGCAACGCCTGAACGTGCCGTCTGGCCCTTACCGCCGCGCCCGCCGGTCTTGCCCTTGCCGGAGCCGATACCACGGCCAATCCGCATACGCGATTTACGTGCGCCGGCGTTATCGGCGATATCGCTGAGCTTCATCGTTCTCATCCTTCAATCGTGCCGTAAACCTGAGGTGCGATAACGCGATCTCGAAGGCGACGGTCGCCGCTCGCTGTCAGTTTCCTGACAGCCCGCGGTTATGAACTTATTTATCCTCGACCACGCGGACGAGGTGTTGAACCTTGGCGATCATGCCGCGAACTTCAGGAGTGTCCTGGAGCTCGGAAACGCGACCGATCTTGTTAAGTCGAAGGCCAACCAGCGTTGCGCGCTGCGAGTGGTGGCGGCGAATTGCGCTAGCCGTCTGCTCGACCTTGATTGTGTTTGCGGCCTTGGCCATCATTTTAACTCCGGATGCCGTATTTATTCGACGACCGCTTCGGCGTCACCGCCGACACGACGCGACTGCAAAGTCGACACCTTGAGGCTACGACGTGCTGCAACCGAGCGCGGCGAATCCTGGTGCTTCAATGCATCGAACGTAGCGCGAACCATGTTGTACGGGTTTGAAGACCCGACCGACTTGGCCACAACGTCCTGAATACCGAGGGTCTCGAACACTGCGCGCATCGGACCGCCGGCGATGATGCCGGTACCAGCCGGAGCTGCACGCAGATACACACGACCAGCGCCATGACGACCGGCGATATCGTGATGCAGTGTACGACCTTCGCGCAAAGCAACCCGGGTCAGGTTCCGCTTGGCCGACTCAGTCGCCTTGCGGATTGCCTCGGGAACTTCACGAGCCTTACCGTGTCCAAAGCCGACACGGCCCTTCTGATCGCCGATGACGACCAGTGCAGCAAAGCCGAAGCGCTTACCGCCCTTAACGACCTTGGCCACACGGTTGATGTGGACGAGCTTGTCAACGAATTCGCTATCACGCTCTTCCCGGCCACCCCTGTGGCCTCCACCGCGTTCGCGTTCACCTGCCATGGTGTTTTCCAATCCTTCAGAAGCGTTTGCTTCTATAATCGTGTCCGTTCAATACCAAATCGCAACCAGGACGTTTGTCCGGTCGATCAGAAGCTCAGTCCGCTTTCGCGAGCTGCATCAGCGAGGGCCTTCACACGGCCGTGGAACAAATACGAACCACGGTCGAAAACCACTTCGGTGACGCCATTCTTGACAGCCCGTTCTGCAACCAGCTTGCCTACGATCTTGGCGGCATCAACGTCTGCACCGGTATTGCCGGCAGCACGAAGTTCCTTTTCGAGGGTCGATGCGGACGCCAGGGTGATCCCCTTGGCATCATCAATGACCTGAGCATAAATATGCTTCGACGAACGAAATACCGACAAACGCGGACGACCATTCGCTGTACGGCGAAGTGCCAGCCTTACGCGTTGCTTGCGCCGGGCATTCGTAATCTTGAGTTTCGACATGACCGGCTCCGTTACTTCTTCTTGCCTTCCTTGCGGAAGATAAATTCGTCGGAATAGCGAATGCCCTTGCCCTTGTAGGGCTCTGGCGGACGATAACCACGAATCTCGGCGGCAACCTGACCAACGCGCTGCGACTTAATGCCGTTGATCACGATCTCGGTCGGCTTGGGAACGACGATCGAGATGCCTTCCGGAATTGGGAAAACAACGTCATGGCTGTAGCCAAGCGCGAGCTGAAGGGACTTGCCCTGCAGCGCTGCGCGATAACCAACACCCGTGATTTCAAGCTTCTTTTCGAAGCCCTTGGTCACGCCTTCGACGATGCTCGCAACCTGTGCGCGCGCCGTGCCGTACAGGGCGCGTGAACGATTGGTCTCGTGACGGGGAGCCACCTTGACGGCGCCCTCCTCGAACTTCACGTCGACGTCGTCGTGAACCTGAAACTGAAGCTGTCCTTTCGGACCCTTCACCTTGACCAGCTGTCCTTCGACGCTCGCGGTAACACCCGAGGGAATGACGACCGGCTTCTTGCCAACTCGTGACATAGCTAATCCTTCCTCAGAACACGGTGAAGAGAACTTCGCCGCCCACGTTCGCTTCACGCGCTTCGTGGTCAGCCATAATTCCCTTCGGCGTCGACAGAACCGAGATACCGAGGCCGTTCTTCACGCGCGGCAGATTCTTGACCGACGCATAAACACGACGGCCAGGCTTCGACACGCGCTGAATTTCACGGATCACCGGCTCGCCATCGAAGTACTTCAGTTCGATTTCGATCTCGGTACGGCCGCTCGCATGCTCGAGGCTTGCGTAGCCGCGGATGTAACCTTCCGACTTCAGCACTTCGAGAACGTTCGCGCGCATCTTGGAGCCAGGCGTCGAAACCTTGCTCTTGCTGCGCATCTGAGCGTTACGGATACGGGTGATGAGATCGCTGATTGGATCGTGTGTAGACATGCCCGACCCTCCTTACCAGCTCGACTTAACAAGACCCGGAACCAGGCCATTCGAGCCCAGGTCACGGAGAGCGATACGGCTCAGCTTGTTAATGCGATAGACCGAACGCGGACGACCGGACACTTCGCAACGATTGCGGATACGCGTTGCCGACGAATTGCGCGGAAGCTCAGCAAGCTTCAACGTGGCGGCGAACCGCTCTTCCATCGGCTTCTCTTTGTCGGCGATGATCGCCTTCAGCGCAGCACGCTTCGGCGCCGCGTTCTTCACCATCTTCTTGCGACGGTTGTTCTTTTCAATCGAACTCTTCTTTGCCATCATTGGCTCCTGGGTTACCGCGTTTGAGAAACCTTGCGGCTTCTCACTGCCGGAACGGGAAATTGAGAGCGACCAGCAGTGCGCGAGCCTGCTCGTCGTTCTGCGCTGTGGTGCAGATCGTGATGTCCATACCCCAAGTCTCACCCATCTTATCGAAATCGATTTCCGGGAAGATGATGTGCTCCTTGATGCCGAGCGAGTAGTTGCCACGGCCATCAAAGCTCTTCGGATTCAGACCGCGGAAGTCACGCACGCGCGGCAGAGCGATGTTCACCAAGCGATCGATGAAATCGTACATGCGCGCCTTGCGCAGCGTTACCTTCGCGCCGATCGGCTGGTTTTCACGCAGCTTAAAGGTCGAAATAGCGTTACGCGACTGGGTGATCACCGGACGCTGACCGGCAATCAGGGCCAGATCGGCAGCAGCCAGGTCGGCCTTCTTACGATCAGCCACGGCTTCGCCGATGCCCATGTTCAGCACAACCTTATCAAGGCGTGGAACCTGCATCACGTTGGCGAAACCGAACTTCTCGGTCAGCTGCGCGCGAATTTCCGCATCAAATTGCGCGCGGAGGCGCGGAATGTATGCCGTCGTCTCAGACATCGATCTCTTCTCCCGAGCGCTTGGCAATCCGAACCTTCTTGCCATCCGCCTGAATCTTGAACCCAACGCGCGTCGGCTTGCCGTCCTTGCCAACGATGGCAATGTTCGACAGCTGGATTGCGGCTTCCTTGGTGATGATGCCGCCTTCCTGCGTCTGGGACTGCTTCTGGTGGCGCTTCACAAGATTGATGCCGCGAACCAGGGCCTTGTTGTCGCTCGGACGAACTTCGAACACCTCACCGGTGCGACCCTTGTCGCGACCGGTCAGAACGATAACCTTGTCACCCTTCCGGATTTTGGCAGCCATCACAGCACCTCCGGCGCGAGCGAAATGATTTTCATGTGGTTCTTGGAGCGCAGTTCGCGCGGCACGGGCCCGAAAATACGGGTGCCGATTGGTTCCGACTGGCTGTTAACCAGAACGGCAGCGTTGCGATCGAACCGGATGACGGACCCGTCTGGGCGGCGAATGTCCTTAGCGACACGCACCACGACCGCCTTCATGACGTCGCCCTTCTTCACCTTTCCACGTGGAATGGCTTCCTTGATCGATACGACAATTACGTCGCCAACAGAGGCATACCGGCGCTTGGATCCACCAATCACCTTAATGCACATAACACGGCGTGCGCCTGAATTATCGGCCACGTCGAGGTTGGTCTGCATCTGAATCATTGATGCACCTCGTCCTCTTTCTAGTGCGCTGAAGTGCGCTTACGCAGATTTCTTCTTTTCGCCCTGAACAACCGTCCAGCGCTTCAACTTAGAGACGGGCTTCGTCTCCTCGATCCAGACCATGTCGCCTGCCGAGAACTCGTTGTTCTCGTCGTGCGCATGATAATTCTTCGAGCGGCAAATCGTCTTCTTGTAGATCGGATGTGTAAAGCGCCGATCGACGCGAACTACAACTGTTTTCGCTTGCTTGTCGCTAACAACCACGCCCTGAAGCGTACGTTTTGGCATATCGAGCCCCTTACTTCGACTTCGCGTCGCGCTTCTGCGCGGCGATGGTCTTAATTCGTGCGATATCCCGGCGAGCTTCGCGCAGTCGAGTGGTATTCTCCAACTGACCCGTCGCGCGCTGGAAGCGCAGATTGAACCGCTCCTTCTTCAGATTAACGATCGCGTCGTTCATCTGATCGGGGCTCATAGCGCGGATATCTTCGTTTTTCAATTCAGCCATGAGGCACCTTTATTCGGCAATACGCGTCACGAAACGCGTCTTGATCGGGAGCTTCGAAGCTGCCAGCGTCATGGCTTCCCGAGCGATCTGAGCGTTTACGCCATCGATCTCGAAAAGTACACGGCCTGGCTTCACTCGGGCCACCCAAAATTCAGGCGAACCCTTGCCGGAGCCCATGCGGACTTCGGCTGGCTTGCTCGACACCGGCAGATCCGGGAACACACGGATCCAGACACGGCCGGCGCGCTTCATGTGCCGGGTAAGCGCACGACGGGCGGCTTCAATCTGCCGCGCCGTAATACGCTCCGGCGCCATCGCCTTCAGGCCGAACTGACCGTACGACAGTGTCGCACCCGAGGTCGCAAGGCCGTGGATGCGGCCTTTGTGCGCCTTACGGAACTTGGTCTTCTTTGGTTGCATCATGGCTTACGCCCTCAAACCTTTTCGTTAAACGCTCAGGCAGCGTCGCGGCGCGGACGGGAATTATCGCCCTCAGCCTGGCGCTTCTCTTGAGCCATCGGATCGTGCTCAAGGATTTCGCCCTTGAAGATCCAGACCTTGACACCGCAGGTGCCGAACGTGGTGAACGCCGTGCCGACGCCATAGTCGATGTCGGCGCGCAACGTGTGCAACGGCACGCGACCTTCGCGATACCACTCCATACGCGCGATTTCCGCACCACCGAGGCGACCCGAACAATTGATACGGATGCCTTCGGCGCCGAGGCGCATAGCTGACTGAACAGCGCGCTTCATCGCACGACGGAACGCAACACGACGCTCGAGCTGCTGCGCAATCAACTCGGCAACCAGGGTTGCATCGAGTTCGGGCTTGCGGATCTCGACGATGTTGATCACGACGTCCGACGAGGTGATGTCGGCAACCTTCTTGCGAAGCTTGTCGATATCAGCGCCCTTCTTGCCGATCACAACGCCCGGACGAGCCGAGTGGATGGTGACGCGGCACTTCTTGTGCGGGCGCTCGATCACGATGCGAGCGACTGCAGCCTGCTTCAGTTCCTTGTGCAGCACTTCGCGGATTTTGACGTCCTCGTGCAGCAACTTGCCGTATTCAGCCTTGCCGGCGTACCAACGTAAATCCCACGTACGGTTGATGCCGAGACGAAGCCCGATTGGATTAATCTTCTGACCCATCGTACTCTCCCGCGCTTACGCGCTCGCCTCAACCTGACGAACAACGATCGTCAGCTGCGCGAAAGGTTTAAAAATACGGCCCGAGCGGCCACGGCCGCGCGGAGAGAACCGCTTCATGACGATGCCCTTGCCGACGTGTGCTTCGGAAACAACCAGAGCATCGACATCGAGATCGTGGTTGTTCTCAGCGTTCGCGATTGCTAACTCGAGGCACTTCTTGACGTCCACTGCGATCCGCTTGCGAGAGAACTGCAGGTCGGCGAGCGCGGAGGAAGCCTTCCGGCCGCGGATCATTTGCGCGACAAGATTAAGCTTCTGCGGGCTCACCCGCAGCATACGGGCAACGGCCTTCGCCTCGTTATCGGGGAGGCTCCGTTCGCGCTTAGGTTTGCTCATAACTTAGTCCTCAGCCCCTCTTGGCTTTCTTATCGCCGGCGTGGCCAGGGAAGGTACGGGTCGGTGAAAACTCACCGAACTTGTGTCCGACCATTTCCTCGTTGACGGCGACGGGAACGTGCTTGTGACCGTTGTAGACGCCAAACGTCAGGCCAACAAACTGCGGCAGGATCGTCGAGCGACGGCTCCAGATCTTGATCACGTCGTGACGGCCAGACGCGCGGGCGGTTTCTGCTTTCTTGAGCAGGCTGCCTTCAACGAATGGGCCTTTCCAGACTGAACGAACCATGTCCGGCGTTCCTTACTTCTTCTTCCGCTTGTGGCGGCTGATGAGAATGAATTTGTTGGTCGACTTGTTGGATCGCGTCTTCTTGCCCTTGGTCGGCTTGCCCCAGGGTGTAACTGGATGACGACCACCCGAAGTGCGGCCTTCACCACCACCGTGAGGATGGTCGATCGGGTTCATGGTCACGCCGCGGTTATGCGGGCGACGTCCGAGCCAGCGCGAACGACCTGCCTTGCCGATCGAGGTGTTCATGTGATCCGGGTTCGACACGGCGCCAATGGTGCCCGAGCAACGCCCATGGATCATACGTTGTTCGCCCGAGTTCAGTCGAACGATGACGTAATCATGATCACGACCAACGATCTGAGCGTAAGTTCCGGCCGAACGTGCAATCTGCCCGCCCTTCCCGATCTTCAGCTCGACGTTGTGAACGATCGTGCCGATCGGCATGTTGCCAAGCGGCATAACGTTGCCTGGCTTCACGTCGACGTAGTTACCGGCGATCACGGTGTCACCAACGGCCAGGCGCTGAGGAGCGAGGATGTAGGACAGCGTCCCATCTTCGTACTTCAGCAGCGCGATGAACGCGGTGCGGTTCGGATCATACTCAAGTCGTTCGACCGTTGCAGGAATATCGACCTTCGATCGCTTGAAATCGACCAGACGATAGGTCTGCTTGTGCCCGCCGCCGCGGAAGCGGACGACGGTACGACCGGTGTTGTTACGACCACCGCTCGAAGACTTGCCCTGGGTCAGCGCCTTGACGGGCTTACCCTTGTACAGCGACGAGCGGTCCACGATGACCAGCTGACGCTGGCCCGGGGTCGTCGGATTGAAATGTTTAAGTCCCATCGTCGTGCCCGCCTTATAGACCGGTCGTTACGTCGATGCGGTGGCCCTCTTCGAGGGTGACAACCGCACGCTTGACGTCCGACTGCGAACCGAGCTGGCCGCGGAAGACTTTCGTCTTACCCTTGCGGACCAGCGTGTTCACGCTCTTAACCTTGACATCAAACAGCTTTTCGACAGCTTCCTTGATCTGCGGCTTGGTTGCCTTGCTCGCAACCTTGAACACAACCTTGTTGAATTCAGACGCAACTGTCGCCTTCTCCGTCACCACTGGGGCGACGATGATGTCATAATGGCGCGGATCGATATTCTTCATTTGAAGCGCGCCTCCAACGCATCGAGCGCCGCCTTGGTCAGAACGAGCTTCTGACGACGCAGAATGTCATAGACGTTGATGCCCTGGATCGGCAGCACGTCGATGTTCGGAATGTTACGAGCAGCAGCTGCGAAACCAAGATTCACCTCTGCACCGTCGATGATCAGGGCGTTGTTAAGGCCCAGACCGGCGAAGTGAGCCAGCAGCGTCTTGGTCTTGCCAGCTTCAAGCTCAGCCAACTCGATCAGGATCAGACCGCCGCCCTTGGCCTTGGACGACAAGGCATGACGCAGGGCCAGCGCACGCACCTTCTTCGGCAGATCGAACGCATGCGAGCGAACGACCGGACCGAAAGCGCGGCCACCACCACGGAACTGCGGGACACGGCCAGAACCGTGACGCGCACCGCCGGTGCCCTTCTGCTTGTACATCTTCTTGCCGGTGCGTGCGATCTCCGCACGCCCCTTGGTCTTGTGCGTGCCGGCCTGGCGCTTGGCCAGCTGCCAGTTCACGCAGCGCTGAATCAAATCAGCGCGCGGCTCGAGGCCAAAAATGGCATCGGACAATTCAACCGAACCGGCTTCCTTGCCATCAAGCGTGGTGACGCTCAGTTTCATCTCACACGCCCTCCTTCTCAGCTGCAGGAGTTCTCGGCAGCAGCTTCATCTACCAGGCGGAACTTGCCCGGCTGCGGCGCATCCTTCGGCAACGCCTTCTTGACAGCATCGCGAACGGCAATCCAGCCACCCTTCGAACCCGGCACTGCACCCTCGACGAGGATCAGGCCGCGCTCGACGTCGGTCTGCACAACGCGCAGGTTCAACGTGGTCACGCGATCGACGCCCATGTGGCCAGGCATCTTCTTGTTCTTGAAGGTCTTGCCCGGGTCCTGACGGCCACCGGTCGAACCGATCGAACGGTGCGACACCGAGACGCCGTGCGTTGCACGCAGACCGCCGAAGTTCCAACGCTTCATACCGCCGGCGAAACCCTTACCAACAGTGGTGCCGGTGACGTCGACGAACTGGCCAACCACAAAGTGGTCTGCCTGGATTTCAGCGCCGACCGGGATCAACGCGTCTTCCGACACGCGGAATTCCGCGACCTTACGCTTTGGTTCTACATTTGCCTTAGCGAACTGCTCGCGTTCGGCCTTTGGCATATAGACGGTCTTGCGCGAGCCCGAACCGAGCTGTAGCGCGACGTAACCATTCTCTTCGCTGGTAAGGTGACGTAGCACCTGGCAATTACCCAGCTTCAGCACGGTCACAGGGATATGTTCACCGGTCTCTGTAAAGACCCGGGTCATCCCGACCTTCTGTGCGATCACTCCGGAGCGCATCGGCGTGCTTCCTGTTCTTTCTGTCCGTATGACCGGACTGGATCCAAATTCTTAAAGCTTGATCTCGACGTCGACACCAGCGGCCAGGTCGAGCTTCATCAAAGCATCAACGGTCTGGGGAGTCGGATCGACGATATCGAGAAGGCGCTTGTGCGTGCGCATCTCAAACTGTTCGCGGCTCTTCTTGTCGACGTGCGGCGAACGGTTGACAGTGAACTTCTCGATGTGCGTCGGCAGCGGAATGGGTCCGCGAACCTGTGCACCAGTACGCTTCGCTGTGTTCACGATCTCACGGGTCGACGTATCGAGGATACGATGGTCGAACGCCTTGAGACGAATGCGAATATTTTGGCCGTTCATTGCCGTTGTCTCTTTCTTCGTCATCGTTCGGTCAACGAACGATCAAGTAGATGGCCGGCGAGTAGAGATTGACGGTGACGAATGACCAGAGCCATTCGTCACCAGATCATCACTAATCGCTTACTCGATGATGCTTGCGACGACGCCGGCGCCGACGGTGCGGCCACCTTCACGGATAGCGAAGCGGAGCTTCTCTTCCATGGCGATCGGCACGATCAGGTGCACTTCCATGGCGATGTTATCGCCCGGCATCACCATCTCGGTGCCTTCCGGCAGGTGCACGACACCGGTCACGTCGGTGGTGCGGAAGTAGAACTGCGGACGATAGTTGGTGAAGAACGGGGTGTGGCGACCGCCCTCTTCCTTCGTCAGGATGTAGGCTTCAGCCTTGAACTTGGTGTGCGGCTTCACCGAACCCGGCTTGCACAGCACCTGACCACGCTCAACGTCTTCACGCTTCGTGCCGCGCAGCAGCGCGCCGATGTTGTCGCCAGCCTGGCCCTGATCGAGCAGCTTGCGGAACATTTCAACGCCGGTGCAGATCGTCTTCTGGGTGTCGCGGATACCGACGATCTCGATTTCCTCGCCAACCTTGACGATGCCGCGCTCGACGCGACCGGTCACAACCGTACCACGACCCGAGATCGAGAACACGTCCTCAACCGGCATCAGGAACGGCTGGTCAATCGGACGCTCCGGCTGCGGGATCGAAGCGTCAACCGCTTCCATCAGCTTCATCACAGCGTCATGGCCGAGCTCGCGGTTCGAATCTTCCAGAGCGGCCAGCGCCGAACCCTTGATCACCGGAATATCGTCGCCCGGGAAGTCGTAGGTCGACAGAAGCTCACGCACTTCCATCTCGACCAGCTCGAGCAGCTCCGGATCGTCGACCATGTCGCACTTGTTCAGGAACACGACCAGCGCCGGAACGCCAACCTGACGCGCCAGCAGGATGTGCTCGCGGGTCTGCGGCATCGGGCCGTCAGCAGCCGACACAACCAGGATCGCGCCGTCCATCTGCGCAGCACCGGTGATCATGTTCTTGACGTAGTCGGCGTGACCCGGGCAGTCGACGTGGGCGTAGTGGCGGTTCGCCGTCTCGTACTCGACGTGCGAGGTCGAGATCGTGATGCCGCGCGCCTTCTCTTCCGGCGCCTTGTCGATCTGGTCGTAGGCCGAGAAGGTTGCGCCGCCAGCTTCGGCGAGAACCTTGGTGATTGCTGCCGTCAGCGACGTCTTGCCGTGGTCAACGTGACCGATCGTGCCGATGTTGCAATGCGGCTTAGTTACGTTCAAATTTTGCTTTAGCCATGACTATCTCCGTTCAGTCGATGATTACCGCGCGCGGCAATCAGGCAAACTTCTTCTGGACTTCTGCCGACACGTTGGCCGGCGCTTCCGCGTAGTGATCAAACTGCATAGTGAAGGTTGCGCGGCCCTGGCTCATCGAACGCAGGGTGTTCACGTAACCGAACATGTTCATCAGCGGCACCATCGCATTGATGACGTTGGCGTTGCCGCGCATGTCCTGACCCTGGATCTGACCACGACGTGAGTTCAGGTCGCCAATGACCGAACCGGTGTAGTCTTCCGGGGTAACGCACTCGACCTTCATGATCGGCTCGAGCAGAACCGACTTACCCTTCTGGAGGGCTTCACGAAGTGCGGCGCGCGATGCGATTTCGAAGGCGAGAGCCGACGAGTCAACATCGTGGTAAGCACCGTCGATCAAGGTCACCTTCACGTCGACAACCGGGAAGCCGGCGACGACGCCCGAGCCCATAACGCTCTGCAGACCCTTTTCAACGCCCGGCAGGTATTCCTTCGGAACAGCGCCGCCGACGATCTTGGATTCGAACGCGAAACCAGCACCTGGCTCGTTCGGTTCGACGATGAACTTGACGCGTGCGAACTGACCCGTACCACCGGTCTGCTTCTTGTGGGTGTAGTCCACTTCAGCAGCCTTGGTGATCCTCTCGCGGAACGCAACCTGCGGAGCGCCGATGTTGGCATCGACCTTGTAGGTGCGGCGGAGAATGTCGACCTTAATGTCGAGATGGAGTTCGCCCATGCCCTTCAGAATGGTCTGACCGGATTCGAAATCGGTCGACACGCGGAACGACGGATCTTCAGCAGCAAGCTTCGCCAGCGCAACGCCGAGCTTTTCCTGGTCTGCCTTGGACTTCGGCTCGATCGCGATCTCGATCACCGGCTCCGGGAATTCCATCTTTTCAAGGATGACCTGATCGTTCGGGTCACACAGGGTGTCACCGGTACGGGCTTCCTTGAGGCCTGCGAGAGCGACGATGTCGCCAGCATAGGCTTCCTTGATGTCTTCACGGTTGTTCGCATGCATCAACAGCATACGGCCGATACGTTCTTTCTTCTCACGGGTCGAGTTAACAACGCCGGTGCCCGAAACCAGAACGCCCGAGTAGATGCGGCAGAAGGTGATCGTGCCAACGAACGGGTCATCCATGATCTTGAACGCGAGGAGCGACATTGGCTCCTTGTCGTCCGCATGACGGAGAACCTCATTGCCGTCCGCATCCGTGCCGTTGATGGCCGGAACGTCGAGCGGCGATGGCAGGAAATCAACAACTGCGTCGAGCAGCGGCTGAACACCCTTGTTCTTGAACGCGGTACCGCAAAGAACCGGATAGAACGCGCCGTTGATGACAGCCTTACGGATCAGCTTCTTCAGCGTCGCCGTGTCCGGCTCAACGCCATCGAGATAGCGCAGCCATAGCGTCGTCATCGAGCTCGACAGCAGCTTCGATCAGCTTCTCGCGATATTCCTTGGCCTGATCGACGAGATCAGCAGGAATTTCCTCGACGTCGTACATCGCGCCGACGGTCTCGTTGTTCCAAACGAGCGCACGCATCTCGATCAGGTCGATAACGCCACGGAAGTGGTTCTCAGCGCCGATCGGCAGCTGCAGAGCAACCGGACGCGCACCCAGACGATCAACGATGTCCTTCAGGCACTTGAAGAAGTCAGCGCCGGTCTTGTCCATCTTGTTCGCGAAAACGATGCGCGGAACCTTGTACTTGTCGCCCTGGCGCCAGACCGTTTCGGTCTGCGGCTCAACGCCCTGGTTCGAAGTCAAGAACACACACTGCCCCGTCGAGCACGCGCAGCGAACGCTCGACTTCAATCGTGAAGTCGACGTGGCCGGGCGTATCGATGATGTTCAGACGGCAACCATTCCAGAACGCTGTCGTAGCAGCGGAGGTGATGGTGATGCCACGCTCCTGCTCCTGCGACATAAAGTCCATGGTGGCCGCACCTTCGTGCGTCTCACCAACTTTATGATTCTTGCCCGTGTAGAACAAGATCCGCTCGGTCGTGGTCGTCTTACCGGCATCGATATGCGCCATGATACCGAAGTTACGGTAGTTCTCAATGGCATGAACGCGGGGCATTGATGTATCCTTAAGTCAGCTGTTCGCCATTACCAACGATAATGCGAGAACGCACGGTTGGCTTCGGCCATCTTGTGCACGTCTTCACGCTTCTTCACCGCGTTGCCGCGGCTGTTAGATGCATCCAGCAGCTCAGCCGACAGACGCTCCGTCATGGTCTTCTCGTTACGGCCGCGAGCAGCCGTGATCAGCCAGCGAATGCCAAGGGCCTGGCGACGGGTGCTGCGCACTTCGACCGGAACCTGGTACGTGGCGCCACCAACGCGGCGCGAACGCACTTCGATGGTCGGCATGACGTTCTCAAGAGCCTGCTCGAACACGCCGAGCGGAGCCTGCTTGGTCTTCGCCTCGATCATGTCGAGGGCACCGTAGACGATCTGTTCAGCGGCAGACTTCTTGCCGTCGTACATGATCGAGTTCATGAATTTCGTGATTGTCACGTTCCCGAACTTCGGGTCCGGGTTGACAACACGCTTTTCTGCAGAATGGCGACGAGACATCTATCTATCCCCGGATTACTTCGGACGCTTCGCGCCGTACTTCGAACGACGCTGCTTACGGTTCTTAACGCCCTGCGTATCGAGGACGCCGCGGAGAATGTGGTAACGCACACCTGGCAAGTCCTTGACGCGGCCGCCGCGGATCATGACCACCGAGTGCTCCTGAAGGTTATGACCTTCACCCGGAATGTAGCCGATGACCTCGAAGCCATTGGTCAAACGGACCTTGGCAACCTTACGAAGCGCCGAGTTCGGCTTCTTCGGGGTCGTGGTGTAGACGCGTGTGCAAACGCCACGCTTCTGCGGCGACTGCTGCAGCGCCGGCACCTTCTTGCGCGACTTCTGAATAGCGCGCGGATTAGCGATCAGCTGGTTGATCGTCGGCATCTTCGCCTTCACCCTTGTTCGCGCGGAATCGCAACGATTTCGCAAAATTCGTTCTGAGCCTTCGGCCCCACTCTCCGCCTCCCGCGAATTGCTCCACGCAAAGCGAAATCGCGCCAACCATCCACCAAAGGACGGAAAGCGCTACACGCACAGAGGACCGCGATCCTGACCACAGCTTGCGCCACAGCCTTCATCGAGGTCATGCTTCCGAAATCTCTCCTCGACAGATGGTTCGTCAGGAAGGACTAGTCGCCCTGGCAATGCCTAGCTATTCGCGACAGCGTTTGAACTTCCGTGATCGAGGTTGGTGCCTATACCCCGAGGGGATCAAGGTGTTCCGTTCCGACCGATTAAAAGCTCACCGCCTGTCGTTGAGTGGCCGGGTTGTACTGTCAGGTCATGTTCAAGTCAAGGCTAAAGCGCAATGAAAGAAAGCCTTGTGCCATCGACACTTCTAGAACCCTGGCGATGGCCCTTTTGCGACCCCGGCTGCACTTTTCTGCGCGCAATGTTACGGAATCAGGACTCGCGTTGAACCGGCAACAGACCTCACGCCCCACCAGGGATAGACCGGCGCGATGCACGGAGCACATGCTGCGATTGCGAAGGTTTCGACCCGCGGCAGGTGAGAACGGCGGAGACTCGGCCGCAGAGCGCCGCAGGTCGCAAATTAGCGACCTGCCGAACCGCCATAGGGCGGCGAATTGGATTAATTTTGGCTGTAACGTCAGTCGTCATCGTCCTCGTCGTCCTCCAGGTCGCGCCGTTGCGACTGATCATCCCAGAGACGACGGTACACGCCATTCAGCGCCAGCAATTGTGCATGCGTGCCGCGCTCGATCACCCGACCCGAATCGACCACGATAATTTCATCCATCGCCACCACCGACGTCAGCCGGTGAGTCGAGAAGATCATGGTGCGGCCCTTCGCCAGTTTGAGAAGGGTCTTGTTGATGGCGGCTTCGGTCGTCTGGTCCAGCGCCGAGGTGGCCTCGTCAAGCAGCAGAACCGCCGGATCGCGGACGATCGCCCTGGCGATGGCAATGCGCTGCCGCTGCCCGCCGGACAGCGTGTCGCCCCGCTCCCCGACATTGGTGTCGTACTTCTCGGGCAGGCTCATGATGAATCGATGGATTTCGGCCTTCTTGGCAGCCTGCTCGACCTCCTGGTCGGTCGCGCCTTCCTTGCCAAGCCGAATGTTTTCCCGAATCGACATGTTGAACAGCATGTTCTCCTGGAACACGACCGCCATGCTGCTGCGGAGCAATTCCCGCGTCACCCGGCGGATATCGACGCCGTCGATCGTCACCCGGCCCTCCGTCGGTGAATAGAGCCGCAGAATCAGATTGAGCAGCGTGCTTTTGCCGGAGCCGCTCGGCCCGACGATCGCAACGGTCTTGCCAATCGGAATCTTGAGGCTAAGGCCGTCCATCACCGGCCCCTGCCCGCCCTCGTACTGGAACGACACGCGATCGAAGGTGATGTCATTCGAGATGCGTGGAAGATCTGGCGCACCCGGACGATCAGCGCCGCGCGTCGGCTCGTCCAGCAGTTCCTGGATATGCCGCACCGCCGCCGCCGACTGGATCGAGACCGGGATGTAATGCATCAGGTGCGCGATGTTGTAGGACACCTCCCAGAACGCGCTCTCGAAGGTCACAAAGGTGCCGATCGTGATGTGCCCCTTGGTTGCGAGGTAGGCGCCAATCGCCAGCACGACGAGGTGCAGCAGCAGCACGGAGACAGTCACGGACCGTTCGACCATGGTCGACAGGAATGTCGCCCGCGCCATTGAGCGCTGCGTCAAATGATTGCGGAACTGGAACCAGCCGAGCGCGCGGCGCTGCAGGCTGAACGCCTTGACGACAGCCTGCGCCCCGACGTTTTCCTGAACCATGCCGAGCAGCGCGGCCTCATTGGTCTTCTGCTCGTAATTCGCGTTCACCGCTTTCGGCGTCAGGATGCGCGGCCCGATCAGCGTAATCGGGAACACCAGCAGCGCAACCAGCGCCAGCTGCCAGTTGAGGAAGAACATCAGGATGATGCCGGCGACCAGCTCCATGAACGGCAGCAGAGCGCTGTTCGAGAAGGTCTTGATGGCGTTCTCATAGGAGGCAAGATCAATCGAGAAACGCGACAGCGTCTCGCCCCGCTTGGTGCGCGCGAAATAGGACGACGGCAGGTTCTGAACGTGGTCGAACAGTCCGGTGCGGATGTCGGTCACCACCGACGCCGCCAGTTGCGCGTCGTGACGCTCGTACCAGATCGCGACGATCGAGGTGATGACGCCCGCGACCGCCAGAACGGACAGAATCTTGATCAGCGCGCTGAAATCCTCCTCACCGAGCGCATCGTCGATGAGGAACTTCAGACTGAGCGGCATGATGACGTTGAACAGGGTTTCGACCAGCAGACCGAAACCGACAAAAGCCATCAGCTTCTTGTGGCGCCCCAGGAACGGACGCGTGAAGCCATAATTGGTGGCGAAGGCTCCGGCCGCCTCGGTGGCGGTATAAACGACGAGTTCTTCATCATCGTCGTCATCGAGCTCAAGATCGTCGTCTTCGTCCTCGTCGTCGACGCTATCGACGACGGCAGCCGGAGATGAATGCGGCGGTTCAGCCCGCGCTCCGGCTGTCGGCTTGAGCGCCGGACTATCGTCCGACGCCTCGCCGGTGTGAGAAGAATCGCTGGGGGATGTTGGCTTCCGCGCCATTTTGTATGCCGTGCGTAACCGGTCATGACGACCGCGAGAATGATGTCAGCGACCCTCTATCACGCCTGCTCTAACTGCAGTGCGACGCAGATAAAGAAAACGCGCCCGTCACATTCCAGCACCAGCTTCCCTCAAAGCCGGGGAATCAGTCCTCGTCAGCGACCTTGTCGAAGAACGAATAACGCAGGCTGTCGGCGTCGGCGAACCATTCGCCGGGCCCCTTGCCCGCATCCAGCGTCGCCTGCCAGACCCGGTCCGTGACATCGTGCCGATGCATCGACAGATCGAAATCGCCCCGGAAGAACAGTTCCGACCATTCCCACCAGGTCCCGAGCTTCTTGACGCCGCGCAGCAGGTCGTAGCGGTCGATCAGATCCGGCGCCATGTCAGAGGTCACCGAGCCAAACATCACTCCGCGTCGCACGACGCGATGCAATTCCTGAATGGCGCGACGAACCTGGCGATCCGAAAGATGGCAGAGACAGGTTTCGAAGACGACGTCGAAGCTGTCATCGTCAAACGGCAGCTGCGTGATGCTGCCGTACTGATTGTAGGCCGCAAGCTCCGCAGGCGTCTGGCTGATAACCGCGCGATTGTTGTCAACGCCCCAGGCATCAACGCCAAGCGCCCGCAAGCCGCCGACCAGCTGGCCGCTGGCCGAACCGGCGATCAGCAACCGCATCGGCCTGTCCGAAGGCCAGACCAGATTGAGCAGCTTCAGCAGATAGGCGGGATCGGAAAACTTCGCCCAGGCCTCGGCATAGGGACCGCTGCGCCTGTAGTTCTTGAAATAGCCTGCATCGATCTTGTCAGAGCCATTCGACCCGTCGCGCGACCGGCGCAGGCGAATAGCCTCGGTGACCACGATGTCCGTTGCGGCGTCGGAGGAGTCCAGCAAGCCGTTGAGCGTGGAGTCGAACAGGTAGTCGCCGACGACGATAAAGCCTGGATGACGCCGCGGCTCCGGTCTGTGGTTCGTCATCACATCGCGGGTCGGCATTCCGCCCGGAATGGCGTTGACCGCCGACAACCAACGATGGGTCTTGGCTTCGACGACATGCGCCCGTGCGTCGCCAAATGACGGCGGCAGCGATTTGATCGCCGCGTCGATCAGCTCGGCGTCCGACAGGTTTGCATAGGCCAATGCATCAGAGCCGGCGATCAGCCAGTTCAGAACGCCGTGCCTGCCGACATCATGACGCGCGCCTTCATTGTAAACGCAGCAACCGCCGAAGGCTTCCGACATGAACCAGGCGCCGGGAATCTGGTCGCCCCAGAACGGGCTATCGAACAGGATCGAGACGCGCAGATAGTGCGCCGGCCGGTCAAAGTAGGCGATGTGCTTGACCATCGCCTTGCGCAGGTCCTCACCCTTCCAGTCGACGGTCGTGAGCCAGCTGTGTGGCAGACACATCAGGACCAGGTCGAACTGCCGGGTTTCAGGCCCCTGCCCGTTCATCATGTTGAGCTGGTAGCGACCGTTGTCAGCCTTGCCAACATCGAGAATGCGGTGATTGAGCTGGATTTCAGCGTCGATTTCCGACCGCAGGCAGTTAATCAGTTCTTCATTGCCATTCTGGATCGAATAGAGGCCGATGTAGCCATCGATATCCATGACAAAGTTCTTGAGCGCATTGAGGCCGTTGGTGTTGTGCGTCTCAGTCGCGATATCGGAACGCGCCATCGCCTTGAGGAAGCGCTTCGCCGTCGGATCGCTGACCTCACGGTCGAGCACCTGCTCGCCGGTCAGATAGGCCCAGGGGTGCTCGTTATCATGGGTGCCGATGCCCTCATAATATTCGAGCGGCGACATCATCTCACCGCAGACCTTGCGGAAGGCGACAACGGCGTCGGCGGTCTCGTCGCCGTACTTGCGACGAAGCCCCGGAACGTCGTCCACCAGTTCGCCGTCGAGCAGCACTTGCTGCGCATCCATTGGAATGGTCTGCAGACCAAAATGCTGCACCAACTCGCGCAACGGGTCGGGCCCGGTCATCGAATAATCATAGATCTCCGCAACCCCTGCCTCGTAGATCGCAGGCGTTGTGTCAAACTTGCTTGTCAGTACTTTGCCGCCGAGCCGGTCAGACGCTTCAAAAATGGTGACACGGCACAGCGCTCCCAGTTTTTTCCTGAGATACCAGGCGCTCATCAGGCCACCAGGTCCACCACCGACAATAGCAAGATCAAGCATATCCGTCTTTCGATCATGTCATTCGCCAGCCCGGAGCGGGCGGGACTGCTCCAGCTTCTCGACCGGCCCGTTCGCCCGAGCACCTCACGGGTTCAACCGGAGTAGCGGCAGGGCAAATCAGTCCAGATCGCAAGCGGAGAAAATACCAACTAGCAAGATCATCCCGTTCCTGAAGCATTCATGAACGAAATGTCATTTCGGCGTGTTGCCAGCACAATCTTACGAAAAAAAGGCCGGCTTGCGCCGGCCTTTCTGATGTCTGGTCGAGAGAGGCTTACTCGGCCATCGGATGCGGCAACGCGAGCGTTTCGCTATCCGGGGTCGACGGAACGATCGCAGCCTGACGTTCACGCTCGTCCAGGATCATGCGGTCGCGCTTCATGGCGACTTCACGGATCTTGGCCATCGAGGCGCCAGTGCCTGCCGGGATCAAGCGGCCAACAATCACGTTTTCCTTGAGGCCTTCGAGCGGGTCCACCTTGCCGTTAACGGCGGCTTCGGTGAGTACGCGCGTGGTCTCCTGGAACGATGCGGCCGAGAAGAACGAACGGGTCTGCAAGCTTGCCTTGGTGATACCAAGCAGAACCGGCGTACCAGTTGCGATCTTCTTCCCTTCCTCGGCGGCGCGCGCATTGATCTGGTCGAACTCGATCTTGTCGATCTGTTCGCCGGAGATCATGTCGGTGTCGCCCTGGTCGGTGATCTCAACCTTCTGCAGCATCTGACGAACAATCACTTCGATGTGCTTGTCGTTGATGAGAACGCCCTGCAACCGGTAAACTTCCTGGATTTCGTTGACCAGATAGGCAGCGAGTTCCTCGATGCCCTTGATCGCCAGAATGTCGTGCGGCGCCGGATTTCCTTCGACGATGAAGTCGCCCTTTTCGACGATATCGCCGTCCTGCAGATGGATGTGCTTGCCCTTCGGGATGAGGTACTCGCGAGTCTCCTCGTTCTTGTCGAGCGGCTCGATCGAGATGCGGCGCTTGTTCTTGTAGTCGCGACCAAAGCGGATCGTACCACCGATTTCAGCGATGATTGCTGCGTCCTTCGGCTTGCGGGCCTCGAACAGTTCAGCAACACGCGGCAGACCACCGGTGATGTCACGCGTCTTGGCGCTTTCGGTCGAGACACGAGCGAGAATATCGCCCGGCTGAACATTCGCACCGACGTCGACCGACAGAATGGCGTCAGGCGAAAGCATGTAACGGGCGTCGCCGCCACGTGCCAGCTTCAGCACCTTGCCATCCTTGCCCTTGACGACGATCGCAGGGCGCAGATCAGCACCGCTGCGCGACGAACGCCAGTCGGTGACAACGCGCTTTGCGATACCCGTTGCTTCGTCCAGCGTCTCCGAGATCGACACGCTTTCAACGAGATCTTCGAAGCCGATCGAACCCTCGACTTCGGTGAGCAACGGACGCGAGTACGGGTCCCACTCAGCGATACGCTGGCCACGCTTGACCATGTCGCCATCATCAACGTGAACGCGGGCGCCGTACTGAATACGGTGGGTCGCGCGCTCGGTGCCATCGGCATCGCTAACCGCGACGACCATATTACGCACCATGGCGACGCTGTGACCTTCGCTGTTGCGCGAGATCGCACGGTTCTTGATCGTGACCTTACCATCGAAGTTCGAACTCGATCACCGACTGCTCGTTGATCTGCGCCGCGCCACCGATGTGGAAGGTACGCATCGTCAGCTGCGTGCCCGGTTCACCGATCGACTGTGCTGCGATCACGCCGACCGCCTCACCGTGGTTGACCGGCGTACCGCGGGCAAGATCGCGCCCATAGCACATGCTGCAGATGCCGTTCACCAACTCACAGGTGAGCGCCGAACGGATCTTCACTTCCTGGATGCCAGCCTGCTGGATCGCGTCGATATGCAACTCTTCCATCAGGGTGCCGCGCGGCACGATGACCTTGTCAGTCGCCGGATCGCGCAGGTCTTCGCCGTTGGTACGACCAAGGATACGCGAACCAAGCGACGCGACGATGGTGCCGCTGTCGATGATCGCGCGCATCTTGATGCCGAGATCGGTGCCGCAATCGGTCTGCGTAATGATGCAGTCCTGAGCGACGTCAACCAGACGACGGGTCAGGTAACCCGAGTTTGCCGTCTTCAGCGCGGTATCGGCGAGGCCCTTACGCGCACCGTGGGTCGAGTTGAAGTACTCGAGAACCGAGAGACCTTCCTTGAAGTTCGAGATGATCGGCGTCTCGATGATCTCACCCGACGGCTTGGCCATCAGACCACGCATACCGGCGAGCTGACGCATCTGGGCGGGCGAACCACGCGCACCCGAGTGAGCCATCATGTAGATCGAGTTGATCTGGGCTTCTTCACCCTTCTCGTTCTTCTTGACCGAAGAGATTTCCTTCATCATCGCCTTGGCGATTTCTTCGGTGGCCTTCGACCAGGCGTCCACGACCTTGTTGTACTTCTCACCGTGGGTGATCAGACCGTCGTTGTACTGCTGCTCGAAGTCCTTCGCCAGCGAACGCGTCGAGTCGACGATGTCCCACTTGGTGCCAGGGACAACCATGTCGTCCTTGCCGAACGAAATGCCTGCCTTGAACGCGTTGAAGAAGCCGAGCGCCATCACGCGGTCACAGAAGATCACCGTCTCCTTCTGACCGCAGTGACGATAGACCTGATCAATCACGCTGGAGATTTCGCGCTTCGTCAGCAGCTTGTTAACGGCATCGAACGGCACGCGGGCATGACGCGGCAGCACCTGACCTAGGATCGCCCGGCCGGCTGTCGTTTCAAACCAGCGACTGACTTCGACGTTGTTCTCGTCCAGGCCACGCCAGCGATACTTGATCTTGGTGTGGAGGTGGATGACCTTCGAATGCAGCGCATGCTCGATCTCGGCCATTTCGCCGTAGAGCTTGCCTTCACCCGGGAGACCTTCCCGCATGATCGACATGTAATACAGGCCGAGCACGATATCCTGCGACGGCACGATGATCGGCTGACCGTTCGCGGGATGCAGGATGTTGTTGGTCGACATCATCAGCACGCGCGCTTCCAGCTGCGCTTCAAGCGACAGCGGAACGTGCACGGCCATCTGGTCGCCGTCGAAGTCGGCGTTGAAAGCCGAACAGACGAGCGGATGCAGCTGGATCGCCTTGCCTTCGATCAGGACCGGCTCGAACGCCTGAATGCCGAGGCGATGCAGCGTCGGTGCGCGGTTCAGCAGCACGGGATGCTCGCGAATAACCTCGTCGAGGATATCCCAAACCTCGGGACGCTCCTTCTCCACGAGCTTCTTCGCCTGCTTGACGGTGGTCGACAGGCCCTTGGCG
Organism: uncultured Alphaproteobacteria bacterium; assembly: GCA_963717905.1. GTDB lineage: Bacteria > Pseudomonadota > Alphaproteobacteria > Rhizobiales > Xanthobacteraceae > Tardiphaga. The sequence continues at coordinate 358,336 of CAVQXM010000002.1, read as the reverse complement.
TCGAGGCGCGAGTAGATGAACGGCTTGAACAGCTCAAGCGCCATCTTCTTCGGCAGGCCGCACTGATGCAGACGCAATTCAGGACCGACGACGATCACCGAACGACCCGAATAGTCGACGCGCTTGCCGAGCAGGTTCTGACGGAAGCGACCCTGCTTGCCCTTCAGCATGTCGGCGAGCGACTTCAGCGGACGCTTGTTGGCGCCGGTGATGACGCGGCCACGGCGACCGTTGTCGAACAGCGCGTCAACAGCTTCCTGCAACATACGCTTTTCGTTGCGGATGATGATATCCGGTGCGCTGAGCTCCATCAGGCGCTTCAAACGGTTGTTACGGTTGATAACGCGGCGATAGAGATCGTTCAGGTCCGACGTCGCGAAGCGGCCGCCATCCAGCGGCACCAGCGGACGCAGATCCGGCGGAATCACCGGAACAACGGTCAGGATCATCCACTCAGGCTTGTTGCCCGAGTAGCGGAATGCCTCGACGATCTTGAGACGCTTGGCCAGCTTCTTGTGCTTGATGTCGGATTCGGTTTCCCGCATCTCGACGCGCAGCTGCTCGTCGAGTTTGTCCAGCTCAAGGCCACGCAGCAGTTCACGGATAGCCTCGGCGCCGATCATGGCGGTGAAGCTGTCCTGACCATACTCGTCCTGCGCGCGAAGATATTCTTCTTCCGACAGCAGCTGGCGGTCCTTCAGCGCGGTCAGACCCGGCTCAAGAACGACGTAGTATTCGAAATAAAGAATCCGCTCGAGATCTTTCAGCGTCATATCGAGCAACTGGCCGATGCGCGACGGCAGCGACTTCAGGAACCAGATATGCGCAACCGGAGCAGCAAGCTCGATGTGACCCATGCGCTCGCGACGGACGCGCGACAGGGTCACTTCGACCGAGCACTTCTCACAGATGATGCCCTTGTACTTCATCCGCTTGTACTTGCCGCACAAGCATTCGTAGTCCTTGATGGGACCAAAAATACGCGCGCAGAACAGGCCATCACGCTCCGGCTTGAAGGTCCGGTAGTTGATGGTTTCTGGCTTTTTGATTTCGCCGTACGACCACGACAGAATCTTCTCCGGGGACGCGATCGAAATCCGGATCTGGTCGAAGACCTGAGCCGGAGTCGTCGGATTGAAGAGATTCATTACTTCTTGGTTCATCGTATTCTCCTCGCGTGCCGATCGCCATCAGCAGCAAATTCGAAAATCTTGTCTCGCTGAATGCTCTGCCCAAACGGTGGGGCGGAACGCGGATGCCCGGCGCGGCCGGGCATCCGTCGAATATTATTCCGCAGCCTCAGATGGCGTCGGTCCGGGCAACTTCGAGTTGTGCAGATCGACATTGAGACCAAGCGAGCGCATTTCCTTGACGAGAACGTTGAACGACTCGGGGATACCGGCCTCGAACGTGTCGTCGCCGCGCACGATGGCTTCGTAAACCTTCGTACGGCCCGCGACGTCGTCCGACTTCACCGTCAGCATTTCCTGCAGCGTGTAAGCTGCGCCGTATGCTTCCAGTGCCCAGACCTCCATTTCGCCGAAACGCTGTCCGCCGAACTGCGCCTTGCCACCCAGCGGCTGCTGGGTCACGAGCGAGTACGGGCCGATCGAACGGGCGTGGATCTTGTCGTCGACCAAGTGGTGCAGCTTGAGCATGTAAATGTAGCCCACCGTCACCTTGCGATCGAACGCATCACCCGTACGGCCGTCATAGACCGTCGACTGACCCGAGGCATCGAGACCTGCCAGATTGAGCATTTCCTCGATGTCGGCTTCCTTCGCGCCGTCGAACACCGGCGTTGCAATCGGCACACCCGGCTTCAGGTTACGCGCGAGCTCGATCAACTCGGCATTGTCGAGTGACTTGATCACTTCGTCGTCGCCGTAGATCTTCTTCAGCATGTCACGCAGCGGCTGCAGGTCCATGTGCGAGACATAGGCCTCCATCGCCTGGTTGATACGCTGACCGAGGCCTGCGCACGCCCAACCGAGATGCGTTTCAAGAATCTGACCGACGTTCATACGCGACGGAACGCCGAGCGGGTTCAGCACGATGTCTGCGTGGGTGCCATCTTCAAGGAACGGCATGTCTTCGATCGGAACGATCTTGGACACGACACCCTTGTTGCCGTGACGGCCGGCCATCTTGTCGCCTGGCTGAATCTTGCGCTTCACCGCGACGAAGACCTTGACCATCTTCATCACGCCTGGCGGCAGTTCGTCGCCACGCTGCAGCTTCTCGACCTTGTCAAGGAAGCGCTGTTCAAGGCCCTTCTTCGACTCGTCGTACTGCTTCCGCATCGCTTCGATTTCAGACATCAGCTTGTCGTCAGCAGCGGCGAACAGCCACCACTGCGAACGCGGAAACTCTTCAATCGTCGCGCGCGAGATCACGCTGTCCTTCTTGAAGCCCTTCGGGCCCGCAATCGCCTGCGTGCCATCGAGCAAATCTGCAAGACGGCCATAGACGTTACGATCCAGGATCGCCTGTTCGTCGTCGCGGTCCTTGGCGAGGCGTTCGATTTCCTCACGCTCGATCGCCAGGGCGCGTTCGTCCTTCTCCACGCCATGGCGGTTGAACACGCGAACTTCCACGATGGTGCCCTGCACGCCCGGGGGCACGCGCAGCGAGGTATCGCGAACGTCCGACGCCTTCTCACCGAAGATGGCGCGCAGCAGCTTTTCTTCCGGCGTCATCGGGCTCTCGCCCTTCGGCGTGATCTTGCCGACGAGGATATCGCCTGCCCGCACTTCAGCGCCGATGTAGACGATGCCAGCTTCGTCGAGGTTCTTCAGCGCTTCTTCCGAGACGTTCGGAATATCGCGGGTGATTTCCTCAGGACCAAGCTTGGTGTCACGCGCGGAGACTTCGAACTCTTCGATGTGGATCGACGTGAAGACGTCTTCCTTGACGATCCGTTCGGACAGCAGGATGGAGTCTTCGTAGTTGTAGCCATTCCACGGCATGAACGCGACGAGCACGTTACGGCCGAGCGCGAGCTCACCGAGTTCGGTCGACGGACCGTCAGCGATGATGTCGCCCTTCGCAACCCGGTCGCCAACCTTCACCAGCGGACGCTGGTTGATGCAGGTCGACTGGTTCGAGCGCTGGAACTTCATCAGACGATAGATGTCGACGCCCGACTTGGTCGGATCGAGATCTGCCGTCGCACGGATAACGATACGCGTAGCGTCGATCTGGTCGATCACACCGGTGCGGCGGGCAGCGATAGCCGCGCCGGAGTCACGCGCCACGACGCCTTCCATGCCGGTGCCGACGAACGGCGCCTCGGCGCGGACCAGCGGCACAGCCTGACGCTGCATGTTCGAGCCCATCAGTGCGCGGTTCGCGTCGTCGTTCTCGAGGAACGGAATCAGCGCGGCAGCGACCGACACGATCTGCTTCGGCGACACGTCCATGTAGTCGACCTTGTCGGCCGTGACCACGAGCACGTCACCCGCATGGCGACAGATCACCATGTCTTCGACGAAACGGCCATCAGCCGTCAGTTCCAGATTGGCCTGAGCGACGTGATAGCGGCCCTCTTCCATGGCGGAAAGATAGGCAACCTCATCGGTGACCTGACCTTCAACAACCTTGCGGTAGGGCGCTTCGACGAAGCCGTACTTGTTGACGCGTGCGAAGGTCGCCAGCGAGTTGATCAGACCGATGTTCGGGCCTTCCGGCGTCTCAATCGGGCAGATACGGCCGTAATGCGTCGGGTGAACGTCGCGGACTTCAAAGCCAGCGCGCTCACGCGTCAAACCACCGGGGCCAAGCGCCGAGAGACGACGCTTGTGGGTGATTTCCGACAGCGGGTTGGTCTGGTCCATGAACTGCGACAGCTGCGACGAGCCGAAGAACTCGCGCACGGCTGCTGCAGCAGGCTTGGCGTTGATCAGATCCTGCGGCATCACCGTGTCGATATCGACCGATGACATACGCTCCTTGATCGCGCGCTCCATGCGGAGCAGACCGACGCGGTACTGGTTTTCCATCAGTTCGCCCACCGAGCGAACGCGGCGGTTGCCGAGATGGTCGATGTCGTCGATCTCGCCCTTGCCATCGCGCAGGTCGACCAGCGTCTTGATGACGGCCAGGATGTCTTCCTTGCGAAGGGTGCGGTGCGTATCCGGCGCATCGAGTTCGAGACGCATGTTCATCTTGACGCGGCCGACCGCAGAGAGGTCGTAGCGCTCGGAATCGAAGAACAGCGACTGGAACATGTTCTGCGCGGACTCGAGCGTCGGCGGCTCGCCAGGACGCATCACGCGATAGACGTCGAACAGCGCGTCTTCACGGGTCAGGTTCTTGTCCGCGACAAGCGTGTTGCGGATGTAGGCGCCGATGTTGACGTGGTCGATGTCGAGGACCGGAAGCTCCTTGAAGCCCTCATCGATGAGCGCCTTCAGGGACTTCTCGGTGATTTCCTCACCAGCTTCGGCGTAGATTTCGCCGGTCTGCGGATTCACCAGGTCTTCAGCGAGGTAGTTGCCGATCACATCGTCATCGGTCATCTGAAGGAACTGCAGGCCCTTCTCGACCATCTGACGCGCAGCGCGGACCGTCAGCTTCTTGCCGGCCTCGAGCACCACCTTGCCGGTGTCGGCGTCGATCAGATCGCTGACCGTGCTGTAGCCACGGAACCGCGAGGCGTCGAACGGAACGCGCCAGCCGTCCTTGCCGCGGATATAAGCAATCTTGCTGTAGAACGTGTTGAGAATCTCTTCGCCATCGAGACCGAGGGCGAACATCAGCGAGGTCACCGGAATCTTGCGGCGACGGTCGATACGCGCGTAGACGATGTCCTTCGCGTCGAATTCGATATCGAGCCAGGAGCCGCGATAGGGGATCACGCGCGCGGCAAACAGCAGCTTGCCCGACGAATGGGTCTTGCCCTTGTCGTGATCGAAGAACACGCCCGGCGAACGATGCATCTGCGAGACGATGACGCGCTCGGTGCCGTTGACGATGAAGGTGCCGTTCATGGTCATGAGCGGAATATCGCCCATGTAGACATCCTGCTCCTTGATGTCCTTGACCGACTTCGCGCCCGTTTCCTCGTCGATATCGAACACGATCAGACGCAACGTCACCTTCAGCGGCGCAGCATAGGTCATGCCGCGCTGACGGCACTCGTCAACGTCGTACTTCGGCGGCTCGAATTCATAGCGCACGAACTCGAGCATCGAGACGCCCGAGAAGTCAGAGATCGGGAACACAGACCGGAACACGGCCTGAAGCCCCTCATCCAGACGACCACCCTCAGGCTCGGCCACCATCAGGAACTGGTCGTAGGATGCCTTCTGAACCTCGATGAGGTTCGGCATCTCTGCGACTTCCTTAATGTGTCCGAAATACTTGCGAACGCGTTTGCGACCTGTGAACGTCTGCTGACCCATCGTGGCCTCTCATTTCGTCGCCCGTAGGGGCGAACCTTCCGAAACGCGACTGGCATCGCTCTCGGGTTGAATTTCAAAACATCCCAAATTCTGACGCGGCAAAGTAGGACTAAAATCCTTCATCAGCGCATTCGAATCACGGAACGCAAAATGACGTGCCGGGCGCCATGCTGCACCCTGCCCGTCCATACCGTCTAGCTACGGACTAAAACGCCCGAAATTGTCTGTCTCCTAACGGCCGAGCAGAAACGTCGACGTTTCCGCCGCATGTACCGTGATTCCTGCCGCCGCACAAATATAAAGCGCGACTGTAATATTACGAGGGGCTTACCCCGCGGAAATCCACACATTTATGTGTGGGTAAAATAAGACGAACGTGCGTCGCAATCAGGAATAGAGAGTGCCCCGAATCGGGACACTCTCCGGAACCCAAGTAATTACTTGAGTTCAACCTTTGCGCCAGCCTTTTCAAGGGCCGCCTTGATCTTGTCGGCTTCGTCCTTAGCAATGCCTTCCTTGACGGGCTTCGGAGCGCCTTCAACGAGATCCTTGGCTTCCTTGAGGCCCAGGCCGGTGATCGCGCGGACTTCCTTGATGACTTCGATCTTCTTGTCGCCAGCCGCAGCCAGGACGACAGTGAACTCGGTCTTCTCTTCCACAGCAGCAGCCGGGCCAGCAGCAGGGCCAGCAACAGCAACAGCAGCAGCAGCAGAAACGCCCCACTTCTCTTCGAGCAGCTTCGCGAGCTCAGCAGCCTCGAGAACGGTCAGGGCCGAGAGGTCATCAACGATCTTCTGTAGGTCAGCCATATTCTAAATCCTTAAGCGTATTGGTTCGAACCAGGTTTGATTGCGAAGGGCGTCAGGCCGCTTCGCTCTTTGAGGCATAAGCCTGAACGACGCGTGCGAGCTTGGCCGCAGGCGCAGTCGACAGCTGAGCGATCTTGGTCGCCGGCGCCACGATGAGGCCGACAATCTTCCCGCGCAGTTCGTCGAGTGACGGCAGCGAGGCCAGAGCCTTCACGCCATCGACATTCAGGTTGGTCGTGCCCATTGCACCGCCAAGGATGACAAACTTTTCGTTTGCCTTGGCGAACTCAACGGCGACCTTCGGTGCAGCTACCGGATCATCCGAAGTGGCGATGATCGTCGGCCCCTTCAGAAGAGGACCGATGGAAGCAACATCCGTGCCTTCAAGAGCAATTTTGGCGAGACGGTTTTTCGAGACCTTGACCGTAGCGCCAGCCTGCTTCATCTGCGTACGCAGGATCTGCATCTGGGCAACGGTGAGGCCGGAATAATGGGCGACGACTGCAACGCCGGTGGTCTTGAACAGACCATTCAGCGATTCAACCGCGTCCTTCTTTGCCGCTCTTTCCACAGCAAGCTCTCTCCGGTTGGCGATCACTGCCATAAAGGCAGAACCGCCGGGTTTCACCCAATCGTCCCACCCTTGCTGTATCGAGGCATATGAAGCCTGGCGACAACGCGGGCGCGACGATGTTTAAAGCCTGCCCGCCCGCCTCCGAAGAAGCGGGGTGTCGAGGTTCGAACCGTATCCGCGGCCCGTCGCAAGGCGACGCTGGCAAATTCGGTCTTCACCCGTCTATGCTGGCAGTAGATTAAGTCGTTAAATGCGCAATGCGCACCACGGCACCAGCAGTCTTGGACAGGATGGCTGATCGGCAAGCCGACCAAACCTGTGCGCATGAAGCGCACAAGGAAGTGCCAGCTCGCGCCAGCACGTCCAGAACCGGTTCTTTAACGATTCTTCCGGGACTTGCCAAGGGTTATTCGCTCGCCTGCTCCGTTGCTGGGCTAACGAGCGGGCTTTCCCCCATACCCGGGCGGAATTTGCGCACTCCTACCAGGGTATGTTCGATCCCTAGTTCGGCTTTACCTCGTAAGGCATTACGCCTTCGGCAAAAAATCCGCTCAGGTTCGACAGCACGCAAGCTTGCATCTCCGCGTGGGCCTGCCGGGTATGGCCGCCGATATGCGGCGTCAGCACCACAGTTGGTAATTCCGCCAGCGCGTCCGGCTTGTAGGGCTCCTGCTCGAACACATCGAGCCCCGCCCCGGCCAATTCCTTGTTTTGCAGCGCCGCTAGCAGGGCCGCTTGATCGATCACCGAGCCTCGGGCGATATTGACCACGTGCCCGTCGGCGCCAATACGGCGCAACAGGTCAGCATTGACGATATGCTCGGTATCCGGTCCGGCGCGAACAGCGACGACAAGCACGCTGCACCAGTCGGCCAGATCCTCAAGCGTATCAAAATACTGATAAGGAACGTCGTGGCGGCTACGGCTGTGGTAGGCGACATCCGCCTCAAAAGCCGCCAGCCTGCTGATGATCTTCCGCCCGATCTCACCCATCCCGTACACGCCGATGCGGCGGCCGGTCATGCCGGGCTGCATCGACCATCATCGGCGACGGCTTGAAGCCCGCCCAGTCACCACTGCGCACATAGGCATCGGCCGGGATGATCCGGCGCGTGGTCATCAGCACCAGGGTGACGGCGAGATCAGCCACCGAAGCTGCGTTGGCGCCGGGGCTGTTGGCCAGTGCAATGCCGCGCCGCTGCAGTTCGGCACGATCGATGCCGTCGTAACCGGTGCCATAGCAGATGATCGCGCGCAGGGCTGGCAGCGCATCAAGCACGTCAATCGGGAGCGCCTGCCCGCCCGCAGACAGCAGCACGCGAACTCCAGATAGCGCCTCCGCATCAAATACTTCCAGCGGCATTTTGCCGGCGCAGTTGAGCACCTCATAGCGCTCTGCGATCGGCGCAAGCGTTGCCTTTGGAAAGCGCGAATACACCAGAACCTTCTCAGCCATATCTCGTCCCAAATGTCATTTTTCTTGCAGTTATCAAAAAACAAGGGCGGAACAGGTATCCCCCGTTCCGCCCTTGTCTCAAACTATATGGTCTCAGGCGTTAGCCAACGACCGAGCTCGGCTCGACGTGAACGCCAGGGCCCATCGACGACGTGACGGCAACGCGCTTCAGGTAGGTACCCTTGGAACCTGCCGGCTTCGCCTTGATCACCGCATCGGTGAGAGCCTTGATGTTTTCGATGAGCTTGTCCTCGGTGAACGAGGCCTTGCCGATGCCAGCCTGGATGATACCAGCCTTCTCGACACGGAACTCAACCGAACCGCCCTTGGCGCCGGCGACAGCGCCAGCGACGTCCATGGTCACGGTGCCGATCTTCGGGTTCGGCATCATGCCACGCGGGCCGAGCACCTTACCGAGACGACCGACCAGCGGCATCATGTCAGGGGTGGCGATGCAGCGATCGAAATCGATCTGGCCAGCCTGGACCTTCTCGAACAGATCTTCCGCACCAACGATATCCGCACCGGCGGCCTTGGCTTCCTCAGCCTTCGGACCACGGGCGAACACGCCAACGCGCAGGGCGCGACCCGAGCCATGCGGCAGGGACACCACGCCACGCACCATCTGATCAGCATGACGCGGATCAACGCCAAGGTTCAACGCAACCTCAATGGTTTCGTCAAACTTCGCGACTGCACGTTCCTTGACCATCTTGATGGCCTCGTCGATCGTGTAGAGCTTCTGGCGATCGATGCCCTCGCGGGCCTTCTTCAAGCGCTTTCCAATTGCCATGATGTTACCCCGTGACCTCGACGCCCATCGAAAGGGCTGAGCCTTCAATCATCTTCATGGCGGATTCGATCGAATCGCAATTCAGATCCTTGAGCTTGGCTTCAGCGATCTCACGCACCTGAGCGCGCGAAATGGCGCCTGCCTTGTCACGACCCGGAGTCTTCGAGCCCGAGGTCAGACCAGCTGCCTTCTTGATGAAGAACGCCATCGGCGGGGTCTTCAGCGCGAACGTGAACGAGCGGTCAGCATAGATGGTGATCACGACCGGAATCGGCGTGTTCTTGTCCATCTTCTGCGTCTGCGCGTTGAACGCCTTACAGAATTCCATGATGTTGAGGCCGCGCTGACCAAGCGCGGGACCGATCGGGGGCGAAGGGTTCGCCGCACCGGCCGGCACCTGAAGCTTCAGGTATCCGGTCACCTTCTTTGCCATGTTACACTCCTGTTTTGCCGGCTAGCCGGCGGTTGCAGGTTTCGTGGTGCGGTCGGGGCAGTTGGCGGCCACCCTCTCCTCCCACGTCCTTCAACGAAGACGAGCTTCGCGAAACGATCAGACCTTCTCGACCTGAGCGAATTCCAGTTCGACCGGGGTTGCACGCCCGAAGATCGACACCGCGACCTTCACGCGCGAACGCGCCTCGTCGATTTCCTCGACAACACCCGAGAACGACGCGAACGGGCCATCGGCCACGCGCACGTTTTCGCCGATTTCGAACGACACCGACGACTTCGGGCGCTCCACGCCTTCCTGCACCTGGTGCATGATCCGCATGGCTTCCGACTCGGAGATCGGCATCGGCTTGTTTTCGGCGCCAAGGAAACCAGTCACCTTGGGCGTATTCTTGATGAGGTGGAAGGCTTCGTCGGTCAGCTTCATCTTGACCAGGACGTAGCCCGGGAAGAACTTGCGCTCTGCGTCAACCTTGCGGCCGCGGCGCACTTCCGTCACCTTTTCCGTCGGAACGAGGATCTGTTCAAACAGCTCCTCAAGACCGCGTTGCTTGGCCTGCTCCCGAATCGAGTCCGCAACCTTTTTCTCGAAGTTCGAGTAGGCGTGAACAATGTACCAGCGCATGCTCATGTTTCAGGTCCGTGCGCTCAGCATCAACGAATGCCGAGCAAAAAGGTCACGAGAATGCGGATAATCTGATCCGCGGCGAAGAAGAAGATCGAGGCGAGCGCGACCATGATGAAAACCATAATCGTGGTGATCATGGTTTCGCGCCGCGTCGGCCAGGTGACCTTGGCGGTCTCTGTCCGCACTTCCTGCAGGAATTTGAACGGGCTGAAAGCCATCGTTAATGATCCGCGTCCGTCGTGAGACGTTGTAAGGTTTCAGGAATCCGAACAGCCCCTCTCTCGCCCAACCCTTTTCCAAGGATGAGGCCAGCATATGGGCCACGTTCTTTCGGGAATTTCGAGCCGCGTCGGATATCCGTCTTAACGGGCCGACTGCGAGTGCTTCTTACTAATGCGGCCCCCGCCAAACGTCAAGGTTCTGCACGGAGCGGATCGCATCCCCGGACCTCGAGTGCCTCACCATTCCGGAACACCCACAGACGTCCCCGGCAGACAGATCATATTACCACAAACTCGCGCCTGTTATTCGAACCTGACGCCGATGTGGTAAGGCCGCCGCCAGACGATTCTGCAAGTCAGTTTCAGTTCATAGTCACCGATCATTAGCGTGAAGCTGTCCGGAAGGCGCGAGGCGCCGTCAACCTCGATGCGCGCGCCGCTCGTTGACAGATCACGGATGACGCAGGGATACGTCTCCGGCCCATGCATGATAACTGCAGGCTTGGTGAACAGATGGCGCGCTGCCCGCCTGGTGTCGACCATTGCTCATCAACCTTCAATCGGCCCGCCCAGCCGGTAAAATAGCCCCGGCACCTTTGAAGAATCTGGTGAATCGGGCGCGATTCGCCGACCAAAGCTCAGCAACTACCTTTAGGAAGAGTGAAAATCGGCCTACCGTCGAACGAAGGCTACGACGCGCGCTACTGGTAGATTCCTGCCTTAGCCTAACCCTGACGCTGGCTTCCGGCCCATAGATCGTACAGGTCTGGCCCCTGCGGGCGCGCTGGCAGATAGGTAACGGGTATGGCCTGATCGGCAAGCGGCTTCGCCAGATCTTCGGACAAGAGCGGCTGTCGAAAGGCCGTAAGGCTCTGCATCGTCGTTGGAATAGGCATAGGTCACTGACGCCACGCCGAGCCAGCCGCATGGCCGCAAGGCACATCGGACAAGGTTGCCCGCTCGCATAGACCGCGGCCCCTTTCAGGTCAGGCGATTCGAGTTTGCGGCTGGCGAGCGCGAATGGCCTGCATTTCAGCGTGGGCGGTCGGGTCACGGGTGGTATGAATTTCATTGACCGCGGTTGCCAGCACCATGCCGTCGCGAACCAGCACCGCACCGAACGGCCGCCCGCCTGTCTCGACATTAGCCCGGGCCAGCTCGATAGCCTGACAAAGGTAGCTGCTCGCATCAGGCATTCCGGTTCTCCCCGCTCGATGAACAGCGCGCCCGCTGGGCAGCCGTTAGCTGTCATGCTTGCCAAAAGGACAAAGCAAAGGCCACCGCGAGAATCCTGGCCGGGGAAATCGCGCGCTGAAAGGCTGAAACTTAAAACTGGGAAAAATGCGCCCGAAGGCGGCAGTCAGCAACAAGTCGCGCTGACATCTGGTACCTGCACATCACATCGGTGGGATGGCAGGAGTGGTAGGGCTCGAACCTACGACCCCCGGTTTTGGAGACCGGTGCTCTACCAATTGAGCTACACTCCTATTGCGCTGTTCTATAAGCACATTCCTTCGCAGAGGAAAGCGCTATCTTATGTACAGCGGTGGATTTTTGCCACTTGGGGATATCGTGTTCCCGCCTCGCACCATGCCCGCGCTGGACAAAGCTGCTGGTTGCGTACAGCAACCGTCGATGCATGTGAAGAACCGCTCGCCCTACGGTCAGTTCAGCAATCGCGGGGCGTCCACTACGGCTATTCCAACAAAAAAGGAGCCGAGCCCTTCGCAATGAGCTCCGCCTTCTCACGACATCAGGTCCTGACATTCGGTCTAGGTCGCAGTTTATCTCGATGATCGAGCGACCACGCCTGCACCGACGGTGCGGCCGCCTTCACGGATAGCGAAGCGCAGCTTCTCTTCCATCGCGATCGGCACGATCAGGTGCACTTCCATGGCGATGTTGTCGCCCGGCATCACCATCTCGGTGCCTTCCGGCAGATGCACCACACCGGTCACGTCGGTGGTGCGGAAGTAGAACTGCGGACGGTAGTTGGTGAAGAACGGGGTGTGACGACCGCCCTCTTCCTTGGTCAGGATGTAGGCCTCGGCCTTGAACTTGGTGTGCGGCTTCACCGAACCCGGCTTGCACAGCACCTGGCCGCGCTCGACGTCTTCACGCTTGGTGCCGCGCAGCAGCGCGCCGATGTTGTCGCCGGCCTGGCCCTGATCGAGCAGCTTGCGGAACATTTCAACGCCGGTGCACGATGGTCTTCTGCGTGTCGCGGATACCGACGATCTCGATTTCCTCGCCGACCTTGACGATGCCGCGCTCGACGCGACCGGTCACGACCGTGCCGCGACCCGAGATCGAGAACACGTCTTCCACCGGCATCAGGAACGGCTGGTCGATCGGACGCTCCGGCTGCGGGATGTAGCGTCGACCGCCTTCATCAGCTCCAGGATCGCGTCATGGCCGAGCTTCGTGGTCTGGATCTTCCAGAGCGGCCAGCGCCGAACCCTTGATGATCGGAATGTCGTCGCCCGGGAAGTCGTACTTCGACAGCAGTTCGCGCACTTCCATCTCGACCAGCTCGAGCAGTTCCGGATCGTCGACCATGTCGCACTTGTTCAGGAACACGACCAGCGCGGGCACGCCGACCTGGCGCGCCAGCAGGATGTGCTCGCGGGTCTGCGGCATCGGGCCGTCGGCGGCCGACACAACCAGGATCGCGCCGTCCATCTGCGCGGCACCGGTGATCATGTTCTTCACATAGTCGGCGTGGCCCGGGCAATCGACGTGGGCGTAGTGGCGGTTCGCGGTCTCGTATTCGACGTGCGCGGTCGAAATCGTGATGCCGCGCGCCTTCTCTTCCGGCGCCTTGTCGATCTGGTCGTAGGCCGTGAACGTCGCGCCGCCCGTCTCCGCCAGAACCTTGGTGATCGCCGCCGTCAGCGACGTCTTGCCGTGGTCGACGTGACCGATCGTGCCGATGTTGCAATGCGGCTTGTTACGTTCAAATTTTGCTTTGGCCATTACATCCACCTCTTTCGCCCGCGCGCATCGCGCGGCACCGAAACCGGCGGCTGGTTACTAAGGAAAACGCCTCTGTTCAAGCCCGAACTTCTGGGCCAAGTTTCGCGCCACCATGCCGGCTGAGCGCCTTATGTAGGCCGGCAAATGACAAGATCAATCGGGAGACGCGCATGAACGCGCAAGCTGCCGCAAAACAGGCCACCGTCCCGCAAACCCCGCCGCTGCCGCGACGCGCAGGCCGGAAACGCTCGGATTGTCGCCAAGCCGGCTGCAGCGGATGTCGGACGCGTTCAAGCGCGAGATCGACAAGGGCACCATGCCCGGCGTCACCGTGCTGGTCGCCCGCCGCGGCCAGATCGGCTGGTTCGAGGCGCTCGGCCGGCAGGCCCCCGGCGCCGAGCGCGCCGATGACCCGCGACAGCATCTTCCGCATCTTCTCGATGACCAAGCCGATCGTCTCGATCGGCATCATGCAGCTGGTCGAGGACGGCCTGATCTGCTGCTCGACCGATCCGCTCGCAAAATACATTCCGGAATTTGCCGACAGAAGGTCGGCGTCGAGAACAACGGCAAGCTCGAACTGCGCTGCCGCTGCGCGGCCGATCACCATCCAGGACCTGCTGCGCCACACCTCCGGCATCACCTACGAGATCACCGGCAACGGCATGGTGCAGCGGATGTACCAGAAGTCGGACCTGCGCAACCGCAGCATCAGCAATGCCGAGCATGCGGCCATCGTCGCCAGCACTGCCGCTGATCTGCCAGCCCGGCGCCGAATGGAACTACAGCCGCTCCACCGACATTCTCGGCCGCATCATCGAGGTCGTCTCCGGCAAGTCGCTCGGCGCCTATCTGACCGAGCGCATCCTGGCGCCGCTGCAGATGACCGAGACCGGCTTCTCACACCGGCAGCGAGAACAGCGCGCCGCATCGCCCAGCCGTTCGCCGAACGATCCATGGACCGGCGAGCAAGGTCGCGCTGTTCGACCCGCTGGAAAAGCCGGTGATGGAATCCGGCGGCGGCGGCCTCGTCTCGACCACGATGGACTATGCGCGGTTCTGCCAGATGCTGCTCAATGGCGGCACGCTCGACGGCAACCGCATCATCGGCCGCAAGACGCTGCAGCTGATGGCGTCGAATCATCTCGAGCCCGGACGTGAAGATCGCCGACACGCTGCTGCCGCCCGGCCACGGCTTCGGCCTCGGCTTTGCGGTGCGCACCATCGATCGGCATGGCGCCGTGTGCCGGCTCGGTCGGCCAGTTCTTCTGGAGCGGCGTCGCCGGCACGTTCTTCTGGATCGATCCGAAGGAAGAGCTGTTCGCGGTGTTCATGTCGCAGGGCCCGGGCCAGCGCGAATATTTCCGCACGCTGGTGCGCAGCCTGGTCTACGCCAGCCTCGACTAGATCACCCGATACGCAAAAGGCCCGACGCTGGTCGGGCCTTTCGATCAACGCTCCCCATCGGGGAGCGTTTGAGTTTTCAGCATCACCAGATTTAGCTGATGGTCGCGCCGCCGTCGATCACCATGGTCTGCCCGGTCATGAAAGTGCCGGCAGCCGACGACAGGAACACCGCGGCGCCTGCGATCTCGTCGGGTTCGCCGATGCGCAGCAACGGCGAGCGCGCGGTCGAACGCTTCAGGGTCTCCGGATCATCCCACAACGCCTTGGCGAAGTCGGTCTTGATCAGGCCCGGCGCGATGCAGTTCACGCGGATATTGTGCTTGCCGTATTCGCAGGCGAGATTGCGCGCGAGCTGCATGTCGGCAGCCTTCGAGATGCAGTAGGCGCCGATCGTCGTCGAGCCCTTGAGGCCGCCGATCGACGACACGATGATCACCGCACCGTCCTTGTTCGCGATCATCTCCGGCACCACCATGCTGATCAGCCAGTTGTTGGCGACGATGTTGTTGTCGAGGATCTTGCGGAACTGATCGTCGGAGATGCCGGCAGCCGGACCGTAATACGGATTCGACGCTGCGTTGCAGACCAGCATGTCGATCTTGCCGAACTTGGCGTTGGTCTCGTCGACCAGCGTCTTGCAGTTCATCCTTGCTGGAGATGTTGGCGGCAATGGCGAGCGCAACTTCCTTGCCGGCCTTGTCGTTGATCGCCTTGGCGACCTCATCGCAGACATCCTGCTTGCGCGACGAAATCACCACCTTCGCGCCATGCTCGGCCATACGCTCGGCAATGGCCCGACCAATTCCGCGCGTCGAACCGGTGATGACCGCGACTTTTCCCGTCATATCAAACAGGGTCATTCTCTTCTCCCAATATCGACCCGGTGACGCATGCACCGGTTCACATGTGTTTCATTGTAATCGCTGCACTGCGCGCTGTGCACCAAATATCTCAACGTGTGCAAAACAAAAGCAACAAAGATAGTTCGTCACGCGAGCTTCGTTTGTCCTGACACCAGACTGTTGCCATCAGCGATCCACGGCTGCTGATTGACCATGGGAATGCGCCAGCCACTCGCATCGGACCGGCCAGGTGATCGAGCCGCGTCACCGAGCAATTGTCGATGGTGAAAGCGAGGCCGCGCGACGGATCATCATTCAGCGCAAGCCCGATCGCCGCCTTGATTGTACCGCCGTGCGCAACCGCAACGATATCGCGGCCAGAATTTGCAGCCGTGATGCGTGTGATTGCATTGCGGACGCGGCGATAGAGATCGGAGAAGCTCTCGCCATTCGGCGCGGGCTCATCGATCGGCGCGAACCAGAACGTGCCGACATTGCAATCGGCCTGTTGGCGAAGAACTCAGCGCGGTTCAGCCCCTGCCAATCGCCGAGATGCTGCTCGTTGAGATCAGCGTCCTGCTCCATCATTGCGGGCTTCGGAAAACCGGCATCCCAGATTGCCTGCGCCGTCAGATGCGTGCGCTTCAACTTGCTGGACATCCACAGCGAATTGCTCGGCAGGATCTTCGCGACGGCTTCGAACACGTCGCGCTCGCTGAAGTCGCAGCCGAGATCCCGCTGGCCATAGATGCATCCGCCATCTTCACGCACCGGCGCATGTCGAACCCACCACCATCGCGTTGTCTCAACGCCAACAGGAATCGAGTGTTGAGCTACGAATGGAGGCCTTGCCGCATTGGACATCACGAGAACCCTTTAATATTGTCGCACCACGCGCTGTACTTGAGAGCATAGATGCCTCAAGAACATTGCGAAAGACAGCATACAAAAACACGCACCAGTTTGAATTCCGCACGGTGGCAACGCCTGCATCAAACAAGTATCAAGGGAGAACGGGCATGGGCCGCCTACAAGGAAAGTCCATTGTTATTACCGGCGCAGGCAGCGGCATTGGCCGCGCGGCTGCGCTGCTGTTCAGCAAGGAAGGCGCCCGCCTCACTGTGGTTGATCGTACCGACGCGGTGAAGGAGACCGTCGAGGAAATCAAGCAGGCAGGCGGCGTGGCCGAGGCAGTGCTTGCTGACGCCGGCGACGACGCTGATGTGAAGGGCTTCATCGATCGCACCGTCGCCAACTATGGTCGTCTCGATGGCATCTGGGCCAATGCCGGTATCGGCGGCGGGCTTATTCCACTCAGCGAACAGACTGTCGAGCATTGGCAGGAGATATTGCGCGTCAACCTGATCGGGCCGTTCCTCGCCGTCAAACATTCGATGCCCCATATGACCGCGCAGCAGGCAGGCTCGATCGTGCTGACCGCGTCGGTCGCCGGACTGAAGTCCAACGCCAGCGGCCATCCCTATGCATCGAGCAAGGCCGGCGTGATCAGCCTGGTGCAGACCACCGCCTACTCGCTATCCGGCACCGGCGTGCGCATCAATGCCGTCTGCCCCGGCCTGATCGAGACCGGCATGACCAAGCGTGTTTTCGAATACGCCAAGGAGCGCGGCACCGAAGGCAAGATCGGTCAGCTCAATCCGCTGAAGCGCCCGGGCCAGCCGCACGAACTCGCCACCGCCGGCCTGTTCCTGCTCAGCGACGATGCCTCCTATGTCAACGGCCAGGCGATCCCGGTCGATGGCGGTCTCTCGGCGTCCCTGCCCTATGCCGGCAAGCCGATCTGATCGTGCCGCGCGCCGGGGCCACCTGCTCCGGCTCGCGCATGTCGCGACCAAGTCCGCGCTTCGGAAACATCGAACACCCAAAAGAAAGCGGGCGCTATCTGATGACAGCGCCCGCTGAAGTTTTGAATGGCCTTGTTGTTATTACTTCGCGCCGGCCTTTAGCGCGTATTCCCAAGCCGACTTGGATAATGCTCCGCGTCGCTTGATCGATTCCTCAGCCTTGGCGCTGGCGGCTGTGCCATCGCGCAGGCGACCTGCGATGCCCTGCAAAATGGCCGCAAGACGGAACAGGTTGTAAGCGAAGTACCAGTTCAGATCAGGCACGCTGGTGCGGCCACTGGCTTCGCAATAGATCTTCGCTGCTTCATCCAGCGTCGGGATATTCTCTGCGGCGAAATCAACGCCAGTCAGGCCCGGCATTGTCCACTGCATCAGCAGATAGGTGAAGTCAGCCATCGGATCGCCGAGGGTCGACAGCTCCCAGTCGAGCACGGCCTGCACACGCGGTGCGCCCGATGCGAACACCATATTGTCGATGCGATAGTCGCCATGAACCACCGCGACGCGCTCCTGATCCGGAACGGTGGTCGGCAGCCACTCCATCAGCCGATCCATCTCGGGAATTGTTTCGGTTTCAGACGCGCGGTACTGCTTGGTCCAGCGATCAACCTGCCGTGCGAAGTAATTCCCGGGCCGGCCGAAGTCACCAAGGCCAATCGCCTCCGGCTCGTATGAATGCAATTTCGCCAGCGTGCGAATCTTGTCCTCATAGATTGGCCGTCGTTCGTCGCGCGACACCGCTGGAAGGCGCGGATCCCAGAAGATCCGGCCGTCCTCATGCGACATCACGTAGAATGCCGAACCGATAACGCTGTCATCCGTGCACAGCGCATAGGCCTTGGCGACCGGGAAACCCTGGCGACCCAGTGCCTGGATCACCTTGAATTCCCGATCCACCGCATGGGCGGACGGCAGCAGCTTGCCGAACGGCTTGCGACGCATCACATAGGAACGCCCCGGCGTGTTGAGCCGATAGGTCGGGTTGGATTGACCGCCCTTGAACTGCAGCACAGTCAGCGGGCCTTGATAGCCCTCGACATGCTCCTGCATCCAGGATGCAAGGCTCTCCTCATTGATCCGATGACGTTCTTCCACCGGCTTGGTGCCGGAATATTCGTCGTCTTGCCGTACGCCTTCGCTCACGCTGTCCCCCTTGAACTCACTTGGACGACGCGTTCGCATACTTCCGAAGTTCCAGACGAGCAATCGCACGGTTGTGCACTTCATCTGGACCGTCTGCGAGGCGGAGCGTCCGAATGGAAGCATAGGCTCTTGCGAGTCCAGCCTCATCCGACACCCCAGCGCCGCCAAAAGCCTGGATCGCGTCATCGATGATCTTAAGCGCCATATTCGGTGCGGCAACCTTAATCATCGCGATTTCGAGCTGAGCGGACTTATTGCCCACCTTATCCATCATGTCGGCGGCCTTGAGGCACAGCAGACGCGTCATCTCGATATCGGTGCGTGCTTCCGCGATGCGCTGCTCCCAGATCGAGTACTCAATGATCCGCTTGCCGAACGCCGTGCGCGACAGCAGGCGCTTGACCATCTTCTCCAGCGCTTCTTCAGCGCGACCGATCGTCCGCATGCAGTGGTGGATACGGCCCGGCCCGAGACGGCCTTGCGCGATTTCAAAGCCGCGACCTTCACCCAGCAGAATATTTGATGCCGGGACACGGACATTGTCGAGCAACACCTGCGCATGACCATGAGGCGCATCGTCGAAGCCGAACACCGGCAGCATCTTTTCAATCTTGATGCCCTTGGCATTCGTCGGAACGATAATCTGCGATTGCTGCTGATGGCGCGCCGCAGCCGGATCCGTCTTGCCCATCACGATCGCAACGGCGCAACGCGGATCGCCCATGCCCGACGACCACCACTTGCGGCCGTTGATGACATACTCATCGCCATCACGGCGGATCGACGTTTCAATATTCGTTGCGTCGGATGACGCGACAGCCGGCTCGGTCATCAGAAATGCCGAGCGTATCTCACCCGCCATCAGGGGACGCAGCCATTGCTGCTTCTGCTCCTTGGTGCCGTAACGCAGGAACACTTCCATATTGCCGGTGTCGGGCGCCGAGCAGTTGAAGACTTCCGACGCCCATTCGATGCGGCCCATCTGTTCGGAGAGCAGCGCATATTCGAGATTGGATAAGTCCCGCGCCATGGAATTCATCATCTTCATGCGAGTTCGGCGGCATGAACATGTTCCACAGGCCTTCAGCCCTCGCCTTCTTCTTCAGCTCCTCGACAACCGGCAGCACCTTCCAGCGATCGCCTTCCTTGTCCTGCTGATCGTAGACAGCCATCGCTGGCCGAATGTTGGTATCGATGAAATAGGTGACGCGCTCGAGCCATTCGCGCTGGCGGTCGGAAATCGTGAAATCCATGCTGCGTCCCCACTCCTGGTTGGACTAATCATCAATGGCAATTCATCACGCATGCAGCGACGCGCTCAATTTCAGCCCCCGTCATCATCGAAAGATGCCGGGCAGCATAAAAAGGCGCCGCTCACTGAGGTGAAGGCAAACCCGCGCGCCAGATGACGGCAGATTGACATTTGACCTCATTAAAACGATTGTTTCATACAACTGTTTGAATTGCAACAATCGCGCTCCGCGCTCACCGCAAGTGGCCATGTGATGTCCGCAGACCAGACCCGAAACGCTATCCTCGCCGCCGCCGAGCGGCTCTATGCCGACCACGGCTTCGCTGACGTGACGCTGCGCGACATTGTTCGCGAGGCGGGCGTCAATCTGGCGGCAGTCAACTACCATTTCGGATCGAAGGATGAGCTGATTGCGGAACTCTTCGTCACCCGCAGCCTGGCGATTAATCGCGAACGCTTCCGCGAGTTGAAGACGGCCGAGGAAACTGGCGGCGGCGCGGCGTCGGTTCCGGATATTTTTCGCAGCCTTGTTGGCCCGATCATGCGCGGCAGCCTCGGCGCAGACAAACAAAGCTCCGACGCTGGCCGGTTTCTGATCCGCGCCGATCTGGAGTCGATCAGCCCGATCCGGAAAATCCGGACACGCGAAATCGGTCACTTGCGGAAATTTGCCGCTGCCCTGCGGCGCAGCCTGCCCGATGAAGCCGAGGTCGAGATCTACTGGGCGATCCACTTTTCACTGGCGATGGCGCATCAGACCATTCGTGACAGCGAACGGCTGGTCAAGCTGTCGGACGGCGCGTGCGACCTCAATGATACCGACGCGGTGATCGAACGGATTGTCCGGATCGCGGCGCTTGCGCTGGGCAACCACAGCCGCGCGATGGCGCACGACTGACACGGCGCGCGAGCGGCCGATCGCAGCAGCAACGAGTGCCGTCTCGGCGGTCTGATCAGACAGTTTGTCGGGGGATTTTGGAGCGGGCGGCGGGAATCGAACCCGCGTATTTAGCTTGGAAGGCCGAATCCGTTAGGCTTCCAGGCCCTCACTTCCGAATTTCTCAAATACAAACTATTGAAAGCCTCACCGGAGGGAGACGAAACCAACAGTGATCCGCTCTTGTTGAAAGACGCGCAGATATGACGCCGTATGAACGCGATGCAGAGAAATTGACGATGACGAGACTGTAACGGGTCATGACCTTGGCTCGTAGTCTGTCGCCAAGGTCATGACCTGCAGACCAAGTGCTTACCGCCGCACGCCAACGCGATTGACACCGCCATTTAAATTGCCACCGGCGTTATGACGGACCGCAGCGCGCGCCACCGGACGGGGCCTGAGCACAACGCCGGCCCTTGCAACGCAACTGGGCGGATAGTTGACGTACTGGCAGTACACTACCGCCTCGGCTGGCACTGGACTCAGGGCAACACCTGCAAGCGCCAATAGAGCGCTGGCCGCAATCCCTGCAACCGTCACTGACCTGATTGAAAGACGATTTGTCCCACTCATGCTGATTCTCCTCATGGCGCGCGAACCGAAGGTAACGACAGCGCCAGATCTTGGCGCGGTCGTCGAACGAACCTTGATCCATATTGAGCCTGCGAGCGACCATGCCAGTAGTTTGTGGGGGTCGCATGCGGCACCTTTGCTAATCATAGGAGCGCTGGCACCGTCACGCTTGATTTAGATCAAGCAAGTGCATAATCGGTCGGGCTATCCGGGTCTTAACGCGACGCCAACCGCTACGCACAGCGGTGAAGCAGCCACTTGGCCAATTCATCCGGACGGACGGGAGATCGCATTCGCCGACATCACCGCTTCTGCGGGCGGATGAATTTGGCCGTGAGGTTCCTGTCGATCTACATTTCGGATGGCGGATGTCACCGAAAGAACGACGGCGAAAGACACCGCTACCGCGAGCCGAACTATCCGTGACGTTGCTTCAGTTTGCCCGCGCCGAAGAGGACCCCGCATCGATCTTCTTCCAGGTCTGGTCCGGATCAAACGAACTAAAACGCTTCGCGATGCTCGCGGTACGTTTTCCGAGATCCTTCTGGTAGACGCTACCGCCATGGTTCACCATGAAGGTCATGACGCCGGAATTTGCGTACTCGGCGGGATAGGCAACCAGAGCGAACCCGCCAACCATTTTCCCCCTGACGACATAATTGAGATCGCCGCCCGGCGCCCCGGATCCCTGCCTTTTCAGGATTCGAAAATAGTATCCGTGATAGGGCACTGCCTGTTCCCCGGTTTTGTATCCTTCGGCCGATGCTTGCGCAGCCAGTTCGCCAAGTGGGCTCGGATCACGATCGTCCCGCCAGAACAGCCCATCCTTCTTGCCTGGGTTACTGACAATGCGTTGTGCGTAGACCCCTGCCCCCGCGCCAGTGCGATCTTTTTCGGCATACTCGTTCTCGGCATCCACGAAGGCGAGAGCGGTCTGAATCGCGTCCAACTCATTGCGTCCAATGCGACGATATAGAATCTCCAAACGTCCGGCGGATGCGTCGAACTCCCAGCCAGTCTTGTTGTTCACCAAAGGAACCGGGAATGGAAAATCGTCGGTGCCGAGGATGAGGGTAGCTTTCTTGTTTCGCTCAGCCTTGATGGAGTGCTTCGCGTCGTAGGCAGACAGGAAACGTTGCCGCATCTCAGCATCGGCAACGTCATCGCCGGACTCGATAATGTCTTGCGCGTCTTTGCCGAGGACCTTGAGAATCGCACTCCTCGTGCTGGTCTTGACCGCCGCAGCCAGCGCCGCAGCAGCATCCTCCGGTGAGGGATAGGCCTGCTGCGCTTGGGACGAAGAGGCGGTCAATAAAGCCATTGCCATGATTGCCCCGAGACTCACCGAAGCAGTCCGACGGATCAATTCAAGCATGATCATGGCATCACTCCTGACGGCCGAGGAATCTTGGCGCCGCCGGCAATCCAGTCGTTGTGCAGGCGAAGCTTCAATCCGAGCTTTTCGTAGTAGACGCGGAGATAACCATCCCCGCCGCGGGTCACGGCTTCGGGCACCATGTCCCGCACTTCCTGCGCGATGACGCCGACATATTGCTTGCTGCTACCGAGATAGCTGAATCGGTAGTAGCCGAGACCATTGGCGAGATGACCAAGCAGGACCACATCGTGCTTCAATGCAATGTCTGAGCGCCGACCACCGCCACCGCGGCCTCCTCCGCCACCGCCACGGAAGCCACCACCACCTCCGGCAGAAAAGCCGCCGCCACCCCGCCCGCCGGCGAAGCTTGCACCTCCACCGCCGCGCGGCATGCTCGTCATACTCGATCGCCCACGCGCGGATGCCGCCACCGCCGTGCGCCCAGTTGACACGTTCATGGCGCCGCCGCGGTTGCCTCCGCCGCCACGATTGGCCGCAGCAGCGCGATTACCTGCGCCGGCGCCGCCACGGTTGGCGGCCTTCGCGCGACCACCGCTACCTTTGGCCTGCTTGCCACCTCCCTTGGCACGGTCCGCAGCACCCGCGCGGTCGCCGCCACCGGGCCGGTCACGCGTGCCTACCCCGGCGCGGTCACCGCCACGATCTCCTGTACGGTCGCCTGCTCGGTCTCCCGCGCCTTCGTTCGGGCGCAACACCTGCTGTCCATCGCGGCCGCGGAAATCCATTCGGTCCGCCGCGCCGGCCTTCAGGTTGCTGTTACCGAAACGCTGCTGAACGTTCGCGTTATTGTACCGCACGCCCTGGCGATGCGCCGGGTTATGCTGCCAGTTATTCCCGACGTTGTTTATTCTGTTGTTGTGGTTGACGTAGAAATTGCGGTTGCCCCAGTTACACGCGCCACCCCAAAAATTACCCCAGCGTCCAATCGCCCAGCCCGCACCGAAGGCGAGACCGGCCGCAATCGCGCCGGCGCCGATATAGGACGGGTACCCGAAGTAATAAGGCGGATACTCCGCGTAAGGCCACGTGCCATAAACCGCCACCGGGTCGTAGTACGGCACATACAGCGTGTTAGGATTCGCCGCTTCGATGACAATCGCCTGCCTGTTATCCTGTGTCTGAACGCTGACCTTCTGCTGCTTGGTGGTGACGAGCTTCTTGTTGTCATAAGCCTTGGCACGAAGGCGTTGGATTGCATCCATCACGTCCGGTTGCTGCGCGAGCACGGCATCGCCGAGGCTCTTGGTCCAGTCCACCTTGTCGCTCATCATTGAAATGACATCGGCTAGTACTCACGAGCGCTTTGACGCTGTCATCCCAAGACTGTTTCTCGACCTCCTTCCTCAACCCGTCGCCCTTCAAAGTCTTGCGTGCTTTCAGCCAGCGATCGGCCTGCACCAATTCAAGCGGATAGGTCGATGCCGCCAGCACATTTGCCAGAAGCTCGTCAGGATAGAGTGCGATCGGCGCAACCAGCGCCTCGAGCTGCTCAGGCTTTAGCAGCTCTACACTCGGCGGAGCTTGGATCGCAGGTTGCCCCGGACTAACGGGAGCGGACGGATTGTCAGTCGTCTGGGCCGAGACGGCGAATGGGACCGCCATCATAAGCGCGAGCGCGAACAGGGTTTCGCCGCAACGGAACATCGCTTCACCCTCCTATGGGCTTCATCGCGGCAAGCATTGGTCCGAGGTGGAATCGTTCTTTGATAAAGATCAAGGAAGCCAACGTTACCGCTTTGCTGCGGCGCAAGAGCAGCAAAGCCTCAGGCTGCAATTGGTCGGCGGCGGGCAATCGGAAGCCTGATCGTGAAAAGCGCGCCGCCTGACGATTGATTCTCCGCAGAAATCTGTCCGTGATGGGCTTCGACGATGGTACGGACAATCGCAAGCCCCATGCCCATGCCCTGCGGCTTTGTGGTGAAAAAAGGACTTGAAGACGTTCTTGAGATCACCAGCCGCCATACCGGGACCCGTGTCACTCACCCTGATTTCCGCGCAGGCCGCGGACAGGCTGGTGGTTACATTGACTTCGCGCTCTCCTGCCTTCGCTTGCGTTATCGCGTCCATCGCGTTGATGATCAGATTCAGAATAACTTGTTGCAACTGAACGGCGTCGCCCTTAACGCGCAGGTCGACCGAAGTCGCGGCATACCTCAGCGCTATATCTCGCCCGCGGGCCATGGCTCCGACCAATCTGATTACCTCCCGGACCGTCTCGTTCAAATCGATGTCGATCATCTCGAAAGGCGTTTTCTTCAGCACACCGCGAAGCCTACGTATCACTTCACTCGCGCGCTGGTCGTCACGTCTGATGTCAGCCAGAATTTCCCTGACCTCAACAAGATCCGGCGTGTCTCCTTTGAGCATCAATTCCGCGGTTTCGGCGTTGGCGAGAATGGAGCCAAGCGGCTGGCTCAGCTCATGCGCGACAGAGGTTGCAAGCTCTCCGGCTGCTGAATAACGGTGGACGTGAGCAAGCTCGGCCATGCGCTGGCGGGATTCGACTTCGGCGAGATGACGGCGACGCCGTTCATGGAGCAATCCGCCAATCAACACACCTTCGACAAGGATCACGCTGCCGATCACCGCTAGCTGCCAACTGTATCTTTTCCAGATGCTGGGCTCACGAAACAGGACGTTGCTTCCTCGCGGCAGATTGCTTTCACTGATGCCCCAGCGTCGGATCTCACGCCAGTCGTACTTCGGAGAGGAAAATCCGATCGGCTCAATCTTGATGTCGCTCGGCTTCTCGCCACCGAGGATGCGGATCGCGGCATCGACGGTCTTCTCACTCGATTCGGCGACGGAATGCATCGGGCCACCGACGGTCTCCCCGCCGAAAAAGGCTTCCTGAAAGGAAAAGATCGGGAGCGTTCGCGACTGCATGGAGACTGCGCAAGGCGAGACCGGCTTCATGGGCGACACCTGCCGCGTCGACCGACATCAAGCCCCAAAACAGAACCGTGTGCGGCGGGAGCGCCATAGCCCGCTTCAGGATTTCTTCAAACGACAGGTCCGCATACCAGACGAATGCGACCCTGTTTTCGAAGGGTTTCGCTTCCCGCTTTACCTCCTCAAGCCAAAATTTCTCCAGGGGAGAGGCGCCTATGACCACGGCGATCGTCTGCGTGTCCGGCAGAACCTGCAGAATGCTATCGAAAAAGGCCGAGAAATCATTTCGGATCGCGATGACGGTATCGCTATCCGTCAAATCCATCCGATTCACCAACCGCTGCTCGACCGCAGTCAGCACCATGGGTGTTTTAGGGAAGAGCCCCGCGCGATATTTCTGAACAAATCTGGCCGCAGGCGCCCCAACGCTCAATAAGATGTCGGGCGGATGGTCAGCGTAAAGCGATCGGAGATAGTCGACAAAAGGCGTTTCCGGTCCCGGATTGTTAAACCGTGCCGTCAGCAATGTGTGCTCCTGAAGGTCCAGCGGCCATGGCGATTGTCGCTTGAGTTCCGCCTTGATGCTCAAGGCAAAATCGCTCCATGGTCGAAAGTCTCGCCCAAAGGAGTGCAGCATCAGCACGCGTTTGGGTTCTCCACGCGGCGCGCTGCTCGCCGGTCCGGGCAGTGTGACAGTCCAGACCAGAAGACAGCCGCAGAGACAAGCAGCGAGGACTGACCAGCTTCGGTTGATCTTTCCGCTCGCGACGCGTCCGCTCATTTGTTACCCCGGCAATCTGAACGGGCGCATTTCAGCACACTTCCAGTGCTAGTGCACTGCAGCCGACGATCTCAACGGGACCGGGCGTCGACAGCAACAGCCCGCCGTGCCCCGGCCGTAGGTGTCCACGAACCGGCTCCACGAAAATCCATGATAGGCGACTGCGGCACCGCCGGCAGCGGCCCGGCTAATCCTCCTTCGGCGACCTCGGCATAGCTCATCGGCGTGAGCGGTCGCCCGACCCTTTCCTGAGCTTTGAAAAACACTCCTTTCCTGACGAAGCCTCTGTCGTTCTCGACAACCCCGCCGTGAAGCAACCCACTCATTCTCTGATGTTCACGGTAGATCATTGACCTATATCATCCAGTCGCATGCGACGCGGCTTCTCCGGATGTTATGGTCTATCAAGAACAAGACCGAACGTTCATCCGCTAGACTTGACAGCGATGATACGTCACTTCCATTCCTTCAATACCTGGGAATTCCCGGAGACGCTGTTGTCATCAAGCACCTACAGGAAAGATTTCACGTTTGAGAGCACGATGCCCGAGGCGCACGCGACTACCCGATTGATGGTTTGACCACCTTCTTTCCTCGACTTGATAGGCAAGTCTCGTGCTTGCCTCTCGGGCGATTGAGTTCAGCGATGAAGCCGCCGCCATACACACCTGGAAAATTCGTGACTGATCTGGTTTGCGCGCCCCTTGCGGACGAATGCCTTACTGCATTGGTCTGCATTGGTGGCCCATGTGCCAGTCAGATCGAACGCTCTCACCGCCTGGGACGACAGCGAAGCGGATCCTGCGCTGTAGCGAGAACCATGTTTCGAAGTAAACTCATCGCATTTCCACTGAATGCTGTTAGTGACCACTCAACACTAGTGTTTTGATCGGTAAAAGCAGCGCCTGGATCCGCAGCAGCAGCGCATGCACCAAGCCGACGGCGTCGATGACGTGCAGCACGATTTTCCGGCTTGTGGTCGTGTCCTTCGCGACGATCTGCTCGTGATTGCTGGTGTAAGCGTTGACGATGCAACTGCTGCCTGCCGTCACCCCTGTAAGACCGCCCTTGTAGAGGGGCTCCAGGTGGACAAGGATCGTACCGGGACCTGCAACATTCTGCGCTTCGACTAGCTGGTCGCCTCCGCGGAACTGACCGGCGGCAATGTAATCCTGAACACTCGTGACAACCATCGGGATGATGACCCACGGCCTGGAGATGCAGGTCGCCTCTGCCACCATTCCTTCCTTCATGACTTGAGCCTCGATCTGACCGAAGCCCGCTTGCAGCACCCGCTGGCCGGCGCCTTCCGGGATAAGTATCCCGGCGGGCCGCATCAGTGGATTGACAACATCGCCCGTGCGCAGCGCGAATTGTTCGACCCGGCCGGTAACTCCGGCACGAACGAAGGTCTTGTCCATATCTACCTGCGCCTGTGCCAACGCCGCTTCGCCGCTCGCCCTTTCCGCCGGCAAGAGCGTTGAAACCCGGGCGAGTGCGGATTGCTTGGTTGCCACTGCGACGTCAATTCCGGCTTGACGCTGATCCACGAGAACCTGCAACTTATCGATGTCGCGTTGCGGTACAATTCCTGGATTGCGACGCTGCAGTTCGCTCTTCACATCCAATTCGTCTTTGGCTTGCTGATGCGCGCTCTTCGCCTCCTGGATCTGGGCTTCCGTCTTCGTGACGTCGACTTCCGCAGACACCATCGAGGCATCAACTTCTGCGATCTTGCGCTTGGCCGTTTCGAGCGCCGCCTCCTGTTTCGAGCTATCGAGCCTAAAGATCACGTCACCCTTAGAGACCGGCGCACTGAAGCCGATGTTGACTTCCGCCACACGCCCTGACGCCTCTGGAAGAATCGGGACCGTCCTGAAGAACAGCGTGGCGGAGTTGGTCGAGGGATGAAAATAGAAGATCATCGTTATCAGCGAGATCGTAAGCATCAGACATCCGGTAATACCCCATCTCAGCTCGTACCAGACCGAATAGAACGTGATCTCTTTGCCAAACCGCTTGTTCTGGACATAGCGGCGGTAAAGATAGTCGGGAAGGATCGTCACAAGGGAGCAAATAATCAGCTCAAACATGGCCGCCTCTCGCCTGATTTGCGAAGCTCGCCTCAGCGTCGGGCGGAACTGACGAGGGAGCCAGGCTGGCTTCCTGCTCCGCTTCGGAACCGGTATCCGGCATGGTGTCTGCTATCTTCTCCACCGATCCTGCGATGCTACGCAGTGGTGTACCGAAATCCGGGATATCGATCATCGCAAGCAGCAGCCCCGCTACCCAGAACAGGTGGATGTGCGTGAAGAGTGCCAGCAGTCCGAGAATGGCCACGATCTCAAACTGCAACTTCTCCGACTTGTGTGCCATGCGCTCCGGCAGGCTATGCAATCGCAAATATAACGTGCCGATCCAAACCACGGCGGCGACCAGGAAGATGCCCATCACGACCATCAGGATATCGGTACCGCTCCCCGGGGCGAGGTAGAATGGCAGATGATGGGGTCCCATCGGATGAATCTGCGCGTTCAATGTTCTCTCCACGAAACGACCGGGGCTCGGCCCCTCGGCATCGTGCGTATCGCCGGAGCGATTTGCTTGATTTGGATCAAGGAAACGACCTCGACCCTACCTGCCCTCGTACGACGAACCGCCATGCACCCAGATCGATAACTCATTCCCAGTGCGAGCTCAGGAAGCCGCTTCGGCCGAAGCCGAGAAGCGAGCCCTGATCGACCAGCTTAGCCGTCCGTCAGGCAAGTCCGAGGAGGAGAAGGTT
This sequence comes from uncultured Alphaproteobacteria bacterium, assembly GCA_963717905.1. Taxonomy (GTDB): domain Bacteria; phylum Pseudomonadota; class Alphaproteobacteria; order Rhizobiales; family Xanthobacteraceae; genus Tardiphaga. The sequence goes on along the minus strand of CAVQXM010000002.1, from coordinate 329,145 downwards.
CAGCTTGCCTCGACCATCATCCAACGGGCGGTGCGAAACGGATTGACGGAAGTGCAGGTGTATCGTTTCCCCAACTCGCTGTGCACCGACAAGGGCCGCGCCATCAATCAGCAGGAACCAGGTTGGGAGAAAACGCTGACGGGAATTCCAAATGAAATATTCCAGCTCTGGGCTGATTATCTAAAACCACTGGACTATCGCATCAGCTACCAAATCATCGATTACTCGAAAGGTGTTCCGGGCGACATCGCCATCACAATTGCTTGGGGGGACTGAGGGCGGTCCGCAGAGTTTGGCCTGAAGCAGCGGAAGGGTGAGTAGCCAGCCCGATCGTCATAGCGTCTCTTGTTGGAACGCTTCGGCAGCTTGATGTCGTCGCTTTGCATGCGCTTGTACGGGATCGACTTCATGAGCGAAGCGGACACGCAAATGCGCGGTTTGACTGGCTTGAATCTATTTCAGACGTATCGTTACCCCGGCAACTGCAGCCGACACTTCGGCACCGACCTTTGGGCCGCTCAGTTGCAGGATGACGCCATTGGTGTTCTGCAATTGAACGCCTCCCGCGCCAGCCGCAACGGCGCCACCAGCTCCGACAGCACTGTACGTGCCTTCGATCGAAGTCGGTCCCTTCAGATTAAGGGCCCGTCCGACAAGCTTGGTGGTCGAAGCTCCGATCGTGAAACCGATACTCATGCCCGATACGGTGAACGGATAATGCTTGCCTCGGAGCGTCAGCACGCCCTCGCCGCCTCCAACTCCGACGACGAACCCGCCCTTAGTGAAGACCACTGCAACCTGACCGATTTCAGCTCGGGCTGACGTACTGATGCCAGCCGCGGCCATGACCAAGGCAACCAGGGCGAAGTTTATGTTGAACCTTTTCATGACATTTTTCCTCTGGTAACTCACGTTCCGATGAACCGGCAGCTACGAACGGGCCGGGAGACAGAACCGATCGATGCGCTTCTGTGCAGGCTTGGTCTCCTCGCTCTCCCGGACGGCGCGTCAGATCGTGCCCCCCTACCCGCTCATTCCTTTGATACAAATCAAGGGTCGCAATCTTTCGAAACGAACTTACCAAGATGCGGCGACTGCAGCACTTCGCGCCATGCGATTGGGGTGAAGGATATCTGGGCGCAGCCTATTGGCGGCGCAGGCTTCCACTTAGCCCTCCGTCAGACCAGGGACTTTCACGGTCCAGGCGACCTTACCTCACTGAGGCCGGACCGCTCCCTAGCATTTCCCTCGCCCAGAACGCTCTCAAGTGTGCGGAGCCATTCGCCGCTGTCCGTCTTTTCTGCCAGCCCTTCCGCCCGCAGCAAGTCACGCAATTGCGCATGTGCGCCGACGATGCACAACGATACATGACGCGACGCCAGCTCATCTTGGAGATCAAGCAACATGCGTGCCCCGGCCAGATCAATGTAGGGCGACGCCGAAAGATCGCAGACCACCATCCTGATGTCAGACGAATCTCGCAGCGCCTTCAAAACCGTCTCCAGAACCGTCTCGGCATTGATGTAAAGCAATGAGGCTTCTGGGCGGAAAGCGATGATACCGACCAGCGGCTCTACACCCTCGTGCCGGGCTCGATCGGAATAGCGGCCAGATTCAGGAAGGCGCCCGAGAAACGCTATGTTGGGCCGCGACGCTCGTCCAAGCAGCAAGAAGATGGATGCAAGAGCGGCAAGCAGCACACCTTGGAGGATACCAAGCAGCAGCACGGACGCGAGCGCGATAAGCGCAGCATAGAAGTCAATACGGCTTACTTTCCACATGCGAAGCAGCGCACGGATGTCGATCAGTTTGTAGACGGCAGCAAAGACAATGCCAGCCAGCACTGCCTTGGGAAGGTTGGTCAGCAACCCCGTAAAAAAAAGCAGGCAGAGCGCGAGGGCCAACGAGCAAACTACCAGTGCCAGCGGCGTGCGCGCTCCCGCCGTGTCATTGACTGCGGACTGCGACAACCCACCGGCCACGGGATAGCCATGACCAAACGCAACTGCGAGGTTGGCGGCCCCCAAGCCCAGAAACTCCTGTCTAACATCGAGGCTATATCCATGCTTCGCTGCAAAACTCCGGGCCGCTGAAACTCCTTCTATATAGGCCAACATCAGACATCCGGCAGCAATGGGAAATAGCTCTTCGAATTCCAGCATCCCGAACGTGGGCACCTCGAAAGCCGGCAACCCCTCGGGGATGTTCCCGGTGACAGGTACGCCGAGCGCCGGAAGGCCGGACAAGGTTGTCATGAGGATTGAAAATGCCACAACAACAAGTCCAACCGGCCTGCCCGATAGAAATCGTTCACCAAGAAGCAAGAGCAGGATCGCCGCAAGTCCAATTGCCAGTACGAGCAGCTTGGCGTCGTCAGCCTGACCAGCAAGCCGGATCGCACGGTCGAAGAAGTTGTGGCCACCACCGGCTACGCCGAACAGGCTTGGCAGCTGAGTCATTATAATTGTGAGCCCAGCGCCCGCCTTAAAACCAACGAGAATGCTGTCGCTGACCAGACGGACGAGAATGCTGAGCTTGAAAAGCCAGGCGATCAGACAAAGCAGCGCAACAGCGAATGCCGAAACGCTTGCAATCTGTGCGAAGCGTATCGCATCCCCTCCGGCGAGCGCCCCGACGCTTCCAGCGATCATGAGCGAGATTGCGGAGGTCGGGCCGACTGCAAGCTGGCGGGAGGATCCAAGGAGCGCATAGCCCAAGCCGCCAAGCATATAACCGTAAATGCCGACCTGGGGCGGCAACCCGGCCAGGCCCGCATATGCCAGTGACACCGGGATCGCATAAGCGGCAAGCGTTACGCCGGCGATTGCATCATGGCGCAACCACGACAGCTTGTATTCGGCAAGCCAGGTCAACGGAGGAAAAATCCGCGTCCAGCCCGTTCGCTCAAACGAAGGTGACGTCATAGGCGATCCTCATCGGGTCGTTTCTCGCAGCGAAACATGACTAGCACCAGCGCCACAAGGGGCAGACCAAGCGCGAGGTCCGGGATATCCTTCGTTGCGTAGGCGCCGACCGCCGCGCCCATACCAAAAGCGATACATAATGCTGCAAAGATGCAGGGGCGGCGAAGCGAGCAGAGTTTCCCGAAGGCAACGGCAAAGCCCCTCAATGGCCTGACGAAGATTGCCGGTGATCATCACCGAGCTCAGTAGCGGGACCAGACGGCCATGGACGACGTCTCAAGCCCTACGCGGATTGATTTGAATCAAGCTTTCGACGGGTTTCCAGGAATCAAATTGATACGATCTGACGCCGGGCCGGAGTGCCGGAGTAACGAGTCCACGGACACTGTCATATGGCCATTTTCAACACTCCGGAAATCTTCCTCCTGTTGGCGGTAATTGTTGACACCACAGGAGCGACCTGCGTCGCCATGCCATTGCGCCAAAGATCTTGATCGTGCCGGCAAGAGTACCGTTACGTCGTTGGTTGGTTGGGTAAGTTCGGATCATCGCATAAAGGGAGTCATGACATGCGTCAGCAGAGCTTCCGGGGCCTTGTCGCTACGTTACTGCTGCTATTCGCAAATCTTATCACGCCATTGCATGCAGACGATCAGGTCAGGTCGCGCCCTATCCAGGAGGAGATCTGGGCGCTACCGCTACCGCTTCCGATGTTCGCCTATCTGGTGCGCCCGGTCGGCGATGGCCCGTTCCCGCTTGTGATCATGAACCATGGCGTTTCAATGAATCCAACCGGCCGAAGTTTTTTCCCGCTTGTGGAATTTCGCGACGCGGCTAAGTGGTTTGCCGAGCGCGGTTACCTCGTAGTGGCGCCTGTTGGCACCGGCTACGGCGCAGCGGCGATTGACATTCCCGAGCATGGTCTCTACGGCCCGTTCTTCTCGAAAGTCGGAAAGTGCAGCAATCCCAATTTCCGCGCTCCCGGCCTTGCAGTCGCGCAAGTCGATCTCTGGATCATGGATTACCTGGCCGCCGAAAAACGCATCACCCCGAAGGACGTCATCATCGTCGGGCAATCCGCCGGCGGATGGGCCTCGATCGCGCTTTCAAGCCTGAACCCGCCCCAGGTCAAGGCGATCATCACCTTTGCTGCCGGCCGAGGTGGCCGTGTTGATGGCAAACCGAACAATAACTGCGCACCGGAAAAATTGGTGGAAGCGACCGGTGAATTCGGCCGCACATCACGCGTGCCGATGCTGTGGATCTACATCGAGAACGATACCTTCTTCGGCCCTGCTCTGTCCAAACGCATGCACGAAGCATTTACCGCGGCAGGCGGCACGGCCCAATACCATTTATTGCCGCCGTTCGATGGTGATGGACATTTCTTTTTTGGGTCTCCAGATGCCATACCGATCTGGTCGCCGATTGTGACTAAGTTTCTGGACGAACAGCGATAGGAAGCGGCTTACACGTGGAGGCAATAACCATGTCAGATCGCATCAAACCTTTTCACAGAAGCAATCGTGCGCCGCCCGCCTTCACAGCCCTATTGTTGGCGGCGGTCGCGAGCTTGGCATCGAGCCGGCCTGCTGCGTCCCAACAAAATCCGACCGCGGCGCCGAACCATGCTGGCACTGAAATTGCGCCACGCGGGCAGCGAGAAGTAAAGGACATCTACTTATGGCGACTGGAAAAAACTGTGCTTCAAGCCAGGCGCTGCGAAAATGATCTGCCGGACTTCGATCACCGGCACGTTCGCTACTGGTCAGGTGGCGGTCCGGGTCGATATCGTCCAGCGTGAAGGCGATGCCACTTCACGGCTGCAGGTGTTCTCGCCCGTCGGCATGTATCTGCCGAAGCCTGCCACACTTGCGATCGACCAAGGCAAGCCCCATAGCGTGCCTTATACTTGGTGTCTCACCAACGCCTGCATCGCGGGCACCGTGGCGGACCCAATGATGCTCCAGGAAATGGCTGCCGGTCAGACGTTGCGACTCGAATTCGTGGATTCGAGCTTGTTGACACTCTCCACGTCGCTTCCGCTTGCTCAGTTTGCTTCGGTTTATAAGGGAGCGCCAGCGCAGACTTTCGAACAAGACATCGACGAATGAGCCGACAGATCACCTGGTAAAACACTGCACGCGCATTTCTAATCGGCTTGATGAACGATTTTGCCAAAAATGGATGGCCCGGTTAGGTAAGCGATTACATCCCGAACCGACGCGATTACGGCTGAGCCGATTGCGTTACTGTCGTCACCGGTCACAACAATTCTCGGTGATGAGACCTCTATGAGAGCGCTCTTGCGCTTTCATTCGTCCAACAAGAAGACCAGCAAGTTGAAATTTTAGTCGGGATCGATAAGACCAAGCCGTTCCGCACGCAAGACCAGTTCCGCAAGGGAGTGCACCAGCATCTTCTGCATCACTACATGGCGATGCGCTTTCACCGTGCGCTCGGTCGTTCCCAGTTCCTTGGCGATCTGCTTGTTGATCTTGCCGCGTACAACCAAATCGAAGACTTGTCGCTCACGAGGCGTCAGTGTCGCAAGAAGAGCGAGAACCACGTCGTTCTTGCTTCGGAGACCGCGTGTCAACTCATAATGCGTCAGGGCGCGCTCGATCGCGGCGATCAGTTGCTCCGATGATGCGGGCTTGGTCAGAAAATCCGCAGCGCCTGCCTTGATAGCTCGCACGGTCATGGGGATGTCGGCATGGCCAGTGACGAAGACAATTGGCAGGATCGAACGGAGTTCGATGAGGCGGCTTTGCAATTCCAACCCGCTCAGTCCAGGCAATTGCGCGTCGAGCAGGATGCATCCTGGCTTTCCAGTATCCGACAGACGATCCAACAGTAGTTTGGCCGAAGAGTACGTTTCAACTTCATAGCCAGCAAACTTCAGCCTGCGTGCAATGGCCGTCCGAAATGAAGCATCGTCGTCTACCACATAAACAAGGCCAGGCAATTTTCCCTCCTAGCCGTCAACTGATATCTCACTCGCAATGTCCCTTGCCCCAAGCGTCAATCGAGCCGAGCAATCCATCTGGTTAAGAACTACCCGCGTAGCATGGCAAGGCGCTCCAACGCCAAAACGAGGAAGGTATCTGAGCCTGCTTCGACATTATACTCAAATCACATACTCTGTCCGTTAGTACAATGAACCTTCGGACAATGGTCAAAAATAATGCCATCGTCGATGATTAAGCTTGCTGCATTTCTCTTCCATGAGACGTTTCTTAGAAGGCAGATCCCGACAAGGTTTTGTACAGGAGTTGGCCATGTTTGTCCGCATTGCGACCGATCCGGCGTCCCGTGCCATCTCTCTCGGCGAGCTCGGAATAGCGAGCTGTTCAAATCCAAGGGTAAATTTGAACGAGTTTACCTATAAGAAAGGTACTGAGATATACGGGGAAAAGGAACCAGCGAACTATGTTTATCAGGTTAAGGCAGGCGCGGTGCGAAGCTACAAGCTGCTTTCAGACGGCCGTCGCCAGATCGGCGCGTTCCACCTCGCCGGCGACCTCTTCGGGCTGGAAAATGCAAGCGAGCATCGGTTTACAGCAGAGGCTATCGTGAGCACCACGGTACGCCTAATCAAACGGCGAAGCCTCGAGATAGTGGCGGAGGGCGATGCTATGGTCTCGCGAAACTTGCTTAGCATAACCACGGACAATCTGCAGCATGCCGAAAACCACATGCTCCTGCTCGGTCGCAAGACCTCTCTGGAGCGCGTCGCTGCCTTCCTGATCGAAATGGACCGGCGACTTACGGCGACCGGCGTCATGCCACTTCCGATGCCGCGACGCGACATTGCCGACTATCTAGGGCTGACACTGGAAACGGTATCTCGTGCACTGTCGCGGCTGCATGAACTCGGCATCATTGGATTCGTCGCCTGCAATCAACGACAGATCATCCTTCTGAATCGACCGTATCTCGCCACCTTCGATTTACAGAACTGAACCCGGAAAAGTGCCGATCGACGCGAAACGCGCTAGCCTATTCGCTGGTTGGTGCCGCGCCCGTCGAGCGTCTTGCGGAGCACCTCGAATAGAACGGCGGTTGACCAACCGAACATGAGGACGCCATTCATTGCTGTCATTGGCCCGGTCAGTCGCCACGCTTGCACAGGCGTAACATCTCCGTAACCGAGTGTGGTGTAATTAACGAAGGCGAAATAAAGTAGATCGCTGTCGGCCGGCGCGGCACCGACGAGGGAATAGGCTAACGCCCAAACGAAAACTTCCAGCGTGTGCGCCACTATCAGGACCGTCGCGGTTCCGACCATCACAACCATCAAATGCAATCTGGGCCATTCACCGTGCCGCCCCCCCGCGCAGCGCGCAATACCGACCGCACCGAGGGTCACTAACGCGTGGATCATGATGTTGATCACGCTGACGACGATGCCGACCAGAAATTGAAGCGCCATCGCTTTCTTCTTGCTGGATGGGACCGGCGAGGCCATCGAGCGCTCTGCCGACCTTGAAATTGATTTCAGCTCTTTGAGCTACTCCGTCCCGCCTCTCGCCCACGCTTTTGCCTGGTCGGTCAGCGATCGCATCTGATCCTGACAAAGAACCGGACTGGGACGTCTTGCAATCCATGGCTTGAACCAGTTCAACGCCGAGGTCAGATGTCACGCTAACGTTGTGATGCAGGTAATCGCAAAGCTGCGTGAGCGAGTCGAAGACCGGCAACTGCGAAGAATTCTTCCCCTTCTAACGCAACTTGAATTACTCCGCGCAAGGCAGACGTTGGCTTGGACCAGCGTCGGTTGGATATTGTCAGCGGAACAATAGGGATCTCATATGAAGTAACTCTTCTTTCAAAGAAGGGACCGATACCGACTACTTGGCTAGTCCCCCGAACCAAGCCCCGAAATAACCGGCGTAAAGCGCCGGCAATTCGAGATTCATCGAATGCCCAATGCCGGGCACAATCACGAGCCGGCAATCCGGCATGGCCGTAGCCATCGTCCTGAGATCGGCTGGCGGAATCCAGCCGTCCCGTTCTCCCCACAGCACCAAATGTGGATGTTGGATCTCCGGCATGCGTCGCTCCAGTTCACGGCTGTCCCGCTCGCGAGTGAGGTTCACTGGGGTGCCGATCCAGACACCTTCGGACACATCAAATGTTTGTTCCAGAATCCACTCAAACAATGCCTCGATCTCTCCGAGTCCATCGCGAAACCGTGGAATTGCATTGGGCACAAGACTTTCCGGTACGAACAGCGAGGACGCTGCAGTCGCCATCACTGCCCGCGTTAGCTCCTTGCTCGCCATCATGGAACGGAAAAGATTGATTTGCTCTGCATTGAAGGACATTCCAAGCGGTGTGACGGGATCAAGAGCGAACACCCGCCCGAACCGCTGCGGTTGCATCAAGAGCATTCGCGCGGCAATAATGCCGCCGGTCGAATGGGTGGCGAGATGACAAATTTTGATATCCAGCGTATCTAGTGCCGCCATCATGTCCTGGGCATGCTGCTGCATCGAGTAGTTGGAGTAGTCGGCATTCGCCTTTGGCCGATCGCTTTCGCCGCAGCCACGCCAGTCGATCCCGATCACGCGGAGCCCACTGGGAAACAGCGGTGCGGCTAGTTCGATCCAGTCCTTGCTGGCGAGATTTCCGTGGATGAAGACGACGGTGACGTCACCTTTTCCCCATTCTCGCCAGCCAAGCTGGACCTCGCCCGCCTGCAACCGTGCCATGGCAACCCTATTTATTCAGGCCTGCCGTGGGTGCGGCGCCTGGCGGGGTTGGTGCGACAGGCAGGGCCGAAACCGCGGAGCCTTTGATCATGCGATCAGTCGCCAGAGGCGAACTGGTATCGACTGTTCCCTTGATAACGAAGTCCACAATGTCAGCGGAGTATTCAACAGGGTTGTCCGTATGGATGAAATGCCCGGTTCCCGTGTAGATCTTCAGTATTGGCCGGTTACCCGCGTTGGTCATTCGCGACATGAACGGCGTGATGACATCACCCGCAAGGTCTGTCAGCCCGTTGAACGCGGGCGTCGGTATGAACGGCTCCTTGTCGCCGAAAGCCAGGAAGATTGGCGCTTTGATCTGGGTGAGCCGTTCGTAGAGATTCGCCGGATCGTCCTTCTGCAATTCGGCCCCGATCGTGTAAATATCGTAGATAAAGACGTTGCACCATTGCTGCAGTTCCTTGGGGTCGCCTCTGGTCAACCCGACACGCTGCTCAGTGTGGAAACGAGCATACTCACTGTCGCTGAAGAAATAGCCGCTCTTGGACGCAGACACGATTCCGGTTTGCGGGTCGCGCTTCTTGAAGTAGAAGAAGTCGCGGATGTCCTGCTCGGTTCGTCCAATCTCTGCGGCAAGAATGCCAGTCTGATCCCAAGTCTGCTTCCATCGTTCGAAGTCATGATCGAACGCGGGGTCGAACAGAGGCAACTTTTTGTCTTTGGCGACGGTAATGTCACGCGGATATTCCTCAAGGCCAGACGGCGCCTCGAGTGCGAGGCCCTGGACCACATCCGGCCAGGTCAGTGCGTAACCCATCGCGAACTGCCCGCCGAGAGAGTGACCGAGATAGAACGCCTTCTTAACGCCGAGTTGATTGACCACGAGATCATAGATGACCTCGCGCATGTCCTGCATGGTTCGTGCAGGGCTCTTATCGAGATTGCCGGGTCCGGACATGCCGTAATGCGGCAAATCGGGCACGATCACGCGCAGCCCGCTGCGCAGCGCGTACTGCATAATATTGCCGTAGTGCCCGCCAAATGCTCCCTTTCCATGGATGATAACAAGCACCTTCGGATTTCTATCAGTGCCGGCATACTCATCCATGTAGCCGATCTGCCAAGACGTCCCGCGGTTGTCCTTCGCGTTGGCGTACTTGACCGGATAAGGATAGGTCACAAAGTTCTTCCAGAATGACTTCTTTGGATCGATGTTGTCTGCCACGCCAGGCACGCGATAGTTCTTGTCTGTAAACTTCTGCGCGCGATCGAGGCTCGCAGACGTCATCCATGAACGAAACGAACTTCGGGTCGTTCTTCCGATTGTTGATGATCGGAAACACACCGTAATGCGCAACCGGACTTTCCTCAGCGATGAGGTCCGCGCCTGGCACGCGATCGACCGCACGCTCGGCCAGCTTGAAGTTCAGCCACAGGTCATTGGTAATGTGCATCACCAATGTGCGGGCCCGAATGCGGCCGAGATAGGGATTGACGTTATGAATCTCGCCGACCCGGTTGCGCCACACGAGATCAACCGCATCATAAATCTTGGCGCGATTGGTGACATTAAGTCCTGCCTTTTCGTTCGGCGGATCCCAATAGAACACCTCAGGCTGGACTGACGCAAAGCTTTGAGTCGTACGATAGCCAAAGTCGTAACCCGTCAATCCAAGTATCGACCAACCGAATGCGACGCCGGGCACGGGATGTCTTTCCTTGGGCAGCTTGTAGTAATCGCCCTTGGTGGCCTGCCACACAGGATCGGACTCGATTGCGGCCGTCATCATCTGGAATGTCCAGTTGCCGACGGGGTCCTCGGCATCAGACTGGGTAGTGCCGCCGATAGGCATCATCGCACTGACATACTCGGGATGCATGACGCCCCAGACATAGGTCTGCGTGCCGCCCATGGAAACACCTGTGACCAGCGCCACCTGCGCCACCTTCAGATGATCACGCAACAGACGATAGTTCGCCTGCACCATGTCGTAATAGCTATACTGCGGAAACTTGATGCCAAGCCCGTCCGATGGCTTGCTGGCGCCCCAGGTTCCCAACGGATCGACCATGATCACGTAGTAGCGGTCGGTGTCGATCGGTCGGCCCGGGCCAATGATCGGAACGCCGCCTGACAATGCAGCGCCCTTGACCCACTGCTCGTACATGTCGGTGGAATTGCCGGAATAATATGAGTTGATTACCACCGCGTTGGTGATCTCGCCTGCCGCGTTGCGACGAGCGTTGCCCACCGCAATGTAAGCCGTCCGCAATTTACCGGCACCGAGCGATTCAAGCGTTACACCGCCCTCACCTCCATTTTCCCACTTCGACGGATCGGCAAGATCGTACTTGCCGCCAAGCCGGAAATTCGCGATCTCGTAGGTGTTCTTTAATCCATCATGCTGCACCTGCGATGAGCGCCGCGTGAAAGGCTGCGCGAGGGCGAACGAGGTGCCGATCAACAGTAGGAGCAAGCTGATGAAGCATCGCCGCATGCATTGTTTCCCGATCATGGCGAATTCCTCCTGAACATTGTCCGCAGCCTAGTTGCGGCACCCCCGCATCCTTTGATCTAACTCAAGGAAGTTCCGACCGCGTGGGCAACGATGTGAGCGCCAACTATTCGCTGGACCGCCGGGATGCCTTTCCTCAACCACGGATCCTATCGAATCCGCTACGAGCTTGACGGCCCCACCGATGCACCGGTTTATGTGCTGGTCAACGGGCTAACCCAATATGCCGAGTTGTGGGCGGCCTATCGCGACGCGCTGGTCAAGAAGCAATTTCGGGTCGCAACGTTCGATCTTCTTGGTCAGGGGGCTTCAGACAAGCCGGCTCTATTCATCAATCAGGACGACCAGGTCGCTGCGTTGGACCTCCTAATCGGCGAGCTCAGCGACGGCCCCGTCTTTCTTAGCGGGATCAGTTTTGGCGGCCTGATCGCGCTTCGCTATGCCATTGCACATAGCAATCGGCTAGCCGGACTGGTACCGATGAGCTGCTTCGCAGAGCTGTCGCCGCAACTCTTGCTGCTCGGCAATGCCATGCGTACCGGGCTGACCCTCGGCGGTACAAGCTATCTTCAGGATCTTCTGCTGCCGATGAATTTATCCGATCAATGGCTGAAGCCATTGCTGAATAAGCTCGACAGCGTGAAGCGGCAGGGTTGGCTGGTAAACGACCTCTACGCCCTGCAAAATCTAATGGAGTCGTTCCTTGATTTCGAACCGCTGACACCGCAGCTCGCGTCCATCAGCGTACCAACGATGATCCTGAACGGCGAATTTGATTTCCTGACCCCGCGCGCCTTGCACGAAACTCTGCGCGTCCACATTCCCGACAGTGCGCTCGTGATCATTCCGCACGCCTATCACGCCTTCACCCTTGAGAAGCCGGATCTCACAGCAGATCTTCTTGCGCGGTTCGCCGAAGAGGTTCTTGCCGGCAGCTGGAAAGGCAACAAGTCCATCTTGATCGCGCCGGAAGAAGCAGGTGGCGCGCTTGCCCCGTTTCCAGCCGGTTACGACCATCTGCGCGCCATTCCCACGCCGGGAACCAATCCATGAGGAAATTTTTCGGACCGTTGGATTCCGATGGCCGCGTACCGCCGCGTCAGCAAACGCGGGTCGCCGCGTTCTTGATCTCGGCACACGGCGCATTGGCGAAGCAGTTCGCATTCACCCTGCCCATAAAGCTCGAGACCGCCGAGCAGACCGAATTGAACGCGCAAGTCTTCCGTGAGACCGAGATCATTTCACTGATGTTGCGCGCGACTTCGTGGGTGCCAGACCTAGCCTTGGGCTATATCGCTGTGTCCTGGGAGGCTACATGGTTTCCAGCGCCTATTGCAGGGATACCGGATCGGGCCTTAGCGATGGCCGCAGGTCTCGCGACGCTCGCGCATGCCGTGCATGCCAGCATCCGGCCGGCCGCCCTACTCCCGGTAGGAGCCAATGCGAACGATCCATTTGTGATGGCGCTACGCCGTATCGAATTCGAAAGTGGCCGCCTGCTGCAGGCGCAAATTCTTTTTCTAAAGGGTCCTGAATTAGTGCCATTTCGGAGCGTCGTGAGCACAGCCCTTGAAAGGCGGCACTCGGAGATTACGAGGCTGTGGGATGGAGCGCTCGAAGACATTGGCATTACCAACTACCGAGCGGATTAGTCGGAAGCATTGATGCAGATCAAAGGAGTAAAGCTAGTCCTCGCCAACATGACCTTCGCTTCCGCGCTTTGTATCTATGCTGACTGGAGCTTCAATCATGAGGGCCGTCTCCGTCGAAGAAGCCGTTGCAATGATCCCGGTCGGAGCGAGAGTCATGATCGGAGGATTCATGAGTGTCGGGACGCCAGAGCGTCTGCTTGACGAAGTGGTTCGGCAGCAAAAGACCGGTCTCTCGGTAATCAGTAACGACGCGGCGATACCCGGAAAAGGGATTGGCAAGCTGTTCGATGCGGCTCTCGTTTCACGCCTCACAGCGACCCATATTGGCCTCAATCCGAAAGCGCAACAGCAGATGCTGGCCAACCAGCTTGCCGTTGACCTCGTTCCGCAGGGAACATTCGCCGAGCGCATTCGCGCGGGCGGATGCGGCCTCGGAGGTGTGCTCACCCCAACCGGCGTTGGCACCCTGGTGGCTGAAGGCAAGCAACAGATCGAGGTGGACGGGATCACCTATCTGCTCGAAACTGCTCTACGGGCGCAATTCGCCCTGGTTCATGCATTCCTGGCCGACTACTACGGCAACCTTTCTTACGCTCTGACTGCACGCAACTTCAATCCCATCATGGCAATGGCGGCTGACACGGTGATCGTAACCGCGGAACACATCGTGCCGGTAGGCGTCATTGCGCCCGATCATGTCGTAACGCCGGCGCCACTCGTCGACTACCTGATTTCCAACGGGTGAAATATGGATGCACAGACGATCATCGCCCGGCGTGTCGCGCAAGAGCTTCGTTCGGGCGACCTTGTGAATCTGGGTATCGGCATTCCGACGCTGGTCGCGAACCACGTTCCAGCTAATCTCAAGGTATTCTTTCAATCAGAGAACGGATTGATCGGTACGGGACCGATACCAGAGCCAGGTCTGTCTCACCCGCTCCTGACAGATGCGGGAGGCCGTCCGATAAGCGCCTTGCCGGGCGCCAGCACCTTCGACAGCGCCATGTCATTCGGGTTGATCCGCGGCGGTCATGTCGATTTGACGGTCCTTGGCGGCCTCCAGGTCGACGGGGATGGACATCTTGCTAACTGGATGATCCCCGGCAAGATGGTCCCGGGAATGGGCGGAGCCATGGATCTCGTCAGCGGCGCCAAGCGAGTTATCGTCGCCATGCAGCACGCCGCGAAAGGCAAATCAAAGATCGTCGCCAAATGCACCCTTCCACTAACGTCGACAAGGCCGGTAAGCCTGGTCGTGACAGACATGGCCGTCATCGCTTTCATCGACGGTAGGGCGATCCTGCTGGAAACCGCGCCGAGCGTCAGCATCGCCGAGGTCATGGCCGTAACGGAAGCAGAACTCGTCATTCCTGACGTCGTGCCCGAAATGAAGATCTAACTAGGTGGCGAGCATGCGGATTTTCAGCGACTTCAACGAGATCAAATCCGCCGTCGGCACCGAGATCGGCGTTAGCGACTGGATCGAAATTTCGCAGGAACGAATCAACCAGTTCGCGGAAGCGACCTGCGACGAACAGTGGATCCATGTCGACCAGGAGCGCGCTAAAAAGGAGTTGCCAGGTGGCACTACGATCGCCCACGGGCTGTTGTCTCTCGCGCTTGCGCCGCTCTTTATACGGTCGGTGATGGGCCTGAAGGGGCTGCGCAACACACTGAACTACGGCGCGGACAGAATACGTTACCTGGCGCCGGTTCCGGCCGGTTCAAGGCTACGTGGCCGCCTTTCGGTTGCGGAAGCGGAGGACGTACCGCCAGACGGCTTGCGCGTGAACTATCATCTCGTGATTGAGATCGAGGGCGGCGAGCGCCCCGCATGCGTTGCCGAGTTGATCGCCCTGCACTATCGCTAAACAGTGGGGCCGCACGCGCTGCCGTCGTTCAATCGATGATATGATAGCCGCCGTCGACATAGAGGACGCCACCCGTAATCAGCTTGGCGCCGTCGAGCGCGAGAAATGCCGTTGCGTTGCCGACGTCGTCGATACTGACGAGACTGCGCGACGGCGCTTTCGATTGCGCCTTGTCCATCAGTTCGTCGAATTCGGGAATCCCCGACGCTGCACGCGTGGCGAGGGGCCCGGGCGAGATCGCGTGAACGCGAATGCCTTTCGGGCCCAATTCCGCGGCAACATATCGAACGGCTGCTTCAAGCGCCGCTTTTGCCACGCCCATTACATTGTAATTTTCGACGACCATCTGACTACCGTAATAGGTCATGGTGAACATGGTTCCACCATTCTTCATCAACGGTTCGGCCAGATGGGCCATCCGCATGAACGACCAGCACGACACATCCATCGTCTTGAGGAAGCCGTCGCGACCGACGTCTACCACGCGTCCATGGAGCGCTTCCTTCGGGGAGAAGGCGATCGAGTGCAGCAGGAAATCGAGCTGCCCCCATTCCTTTTCGATGCGTTCGAACACCTGCTCCGTCTGGCCCTCGACCATGACGTCCATTGGCATGAAGATCGGCGACTCCAATGCCTGTGCGAGCGGCTCGACGTGCTTTCTCGCGCGCTCATTCAGATAGGTCACGGCGAGATCAGCCCCGAGCGCACGAAAAGCCTTGGCGCACCCCCATGCGATCGATTGGTCGTTGGCGATGCCGACAATCAGACCTCTCTTACCCTTCAATGCGACCTTAGTATCCGGGAATACGGGAATCATGATACCCTCACATGACTGGCACTGGACGATGACATGTTCAACAGCAGCGACAATGTATGCTGCGCGATCATTAGCTCCTCGTCGGTCGGTATGACGTAGACGGGAATTCGGCTGTTCGAACGGGATATCAGGCGCGCGTGGCGGGAATTCTCAGTGGGGTCGAGTGCCACACCAAGCCATCCGAGCTGATCGCCGATGCGCGCCCGGATATGCTGCGAATTTTCACCGATACCGGCTGTAAAGACGAACGCGTCAAGCCCCTGCAGCGCGGCTGCGAGCATGCCGGCGTTGAGGCCTATCCGATAGACGAAATACTCAATTGCCAGTTTCGCATTGGGATCTTCGCTTGCCTCCAGTTCGCGCATATCGTTGCTAACGCCTGAGAGTCCCTTCAATCCGCAGTCGCGGTAGAGGAAATCCTGTGCTTTCGATGCCGACATTCCCTTCTCGGAAATAAGATATAGCACGACACCAGGGTCGATCTGCCCTGGGCGCGTTCCCATAGGCAACCCGTCGAGCGCGGTGAACCCCATGGTGCTCTCGACGCTGCGTCCCCCCTTCAACGCACACATTGAGGCGCCGCTCCCGAGATGGGCGACAATCACACGCCCGTTTGCGATTTCGGATGCGACTTGCGGCAAAATTTTCGCGATGTACTCGTACGAAAGACCGTGAAATCCGTAACGTCTCACACCCTCGGCATGAAGCTGATACGGAATTGCATAGTAATCGGCAACCGCATCATGCGTGCGGTGAAATGCGGTGTCGAAACAGGCTACCTGCGGAAGAGCTGGAAAATTGGCTTGAAGCGAGCGGATCGGGGCCAGGTTATGCGGCTGATGAAGCGGAGCCAGCGGAACTAACCGCTCCAACCGGGCTACAACGCCATGATCGATTAGCACCGGCCGGTCATAGTCCGGACCGCCATGGACGACGCGATGACCGACGGCAATCGGGTTGATGCGAAGTTCGTCCCGCAACCATCCGCCTGCGATGCCCATCGCGGCAGGAACGTCCGGAACCGATTCAATCGGATAGGCACGGTCGGCCAGTGGATCGCTGTCCGCGCCGCTCGCACGCAGGCGAGGACGACTGCCAATGCCATCCATTTGGCCCTTGATCAGCCGCCGAAGCTTCCCCTCTCCCTCAATTGAAAAGACCTGGAATTTGACGCTTGAGGAACCAGCATTGACGACAAGGATCGTGTCCATGGCAATCACGCGGCAACAGTTGGAGCATGCTGGCGCCTTGCATTTGCATAAAGAGCCGCAACCGCGCAGGAAGCCATCCGCGCGCGCGCGGTGTCCGCTCGCGATGTCAGAATGATGGGCACCCGGGCACCGAGCACGATGCCAGCACCATCTGCCTTGGCAAAGTACGCAAGATTCTTCGCCAGCATATTGCCGGCCTCGAGGTCGGGCACGAGCAGGATCTGCGCCCGGCCCGCAACCTCGGATTTGATTCCCTTGATACGCGCCGATTCCAAATCGATCGCATTGTCGAAGGCAAGTGGCCCATCGAGCACGCCTCCAGTGATCTGCCCGCGATCTGCCATCTTGCAGAGAGCCGCCGCCTCGATAGTGGATGGAATTTTGGAGGTAACGGTTTCGACCGCCGACAGGATCGCCACGCGCGGTGATTTTCCGAAACCGGCTTGCGTATAGAGATCTATAGCGTTTTGGATAATGTCTCGTTTGGCGTCGAGATCGGGAAAAATGTTAATCGCCGCGTCCGTTACAAACAGAGTCTCGGCATAGGTAGGCACATCCATCACGAACACATGGCTGATCCGCCGCTCGGTCCGCAGACCGCCCACCTTCGCCGTGACGCTGCGCATCAACTCGTCGGTGTGCAGGCTGCCCTTCATCAGCAACTCGCCCCTGGCTTCATGGATTAGCTCCACACCCCGCGCAGCCGCGGCCTCGCTGTGCGGGGCATCGACGATCTCGAAACCGGAGATGTCGAGGCTATATTGCCTAGCCGTATCCCTGATCTTCATTTCGGGGCCGACCAACGTCGGCCAGACAATGCCCGCCGCAGCACTATCAACGACGCCGCGCAATGAGGTTTCATCGCAGGGATGTACGACAATGGTCGGTGCCGGCGGCATCGCCTGGGCCGCCGCGATTAGGCGATCATACTTGCTGGGAGAGTGCGCCTTTCCAGAATCGGATGGCATGGCATTCATGGTGTCGCTCCGAATCTCTTGAACTAACGTTACGATGCCTTCGCTTTCGGATCGGAAGGAGCCGCGTTCGAAGTCCTATGCGGTAATTCGTCCGCATCAACGCCGAACAGCTCGGCAACACGCTTCAAACGCCTGGCGACTTCACCTGATATTGCGGCACTAGCGGACAATACTTCGCGAATCGCTTCGAAGGCCGCATGGCGTGCACTTGCATCGTCGGGTAACAGCTTCGGTATTGCGGTCAGCGCTCCCTCTTGATCCAGCAAAAGCATGAAGAATTGTTCGCGGACCAGCATTTTGAACTCGGTGACCGTCAAGCCGTGCAACGGTGTCGTTACGGCGAACGTTGCGCAACGCTTCAAGGCTCCGCTCGTCGACCATCCCCCTCGCCGATCCGACGTACAGAAGGCCGCGAATGGCCGCTTCGCGAAGGCCGCCTTCGCTGATCCTGCCTTTTAGCTCGGCGATCCGCCTCTCGAGCATTTCACGGTGTGAAGCAGACATTTCCGGTCGGCGATATGGAGCTGACTGCGGATCGATTCCGACAGCTGCTTGCAGCGTTGGCGAACCGTAGACCGCAAGAAAGGTCGCCTCACTGAGCGCCTCCTGCGAGTCACGCCAGCTATCCAACGCATGAACGATTTGCTTGGAGACCTGCTCCTGCAAGCCAAGGAAAGGGTTGTCCGCCGAAACCTGCTTGCGATCCTCGCTCACCTGCTCTGCCAGCGACTTCACCATGGCCATCAAAGGATTCTGGCTGGTGAAGGCTTCATATTGAAGCCGTAACGGATGCAGATTGCGCATCATGTCCGCCATCGGAGCCTTCACCATGCCCTTGATCCATGGCTGAAGAAACTTCTGGTAGGCGGCGAGATTGAGTTCCGACACGCGCTTGGCAGCGGCGAACCGCCGCTCATCTTCGGGCGAGTTGCCTCCCATGGCGCGGATGTCGTCGAGCGTCCGTACCTCACAGCGCATGATCCACTGGCCGACGGCGAGGTCGGCATTCGCAGTATTGGCGTCCTTGGCCTCGAAATTCGCTTCATACAGACCAGGCGGCAGGACATCGATCAGATCGATATTGCTGGAAAATTCAGCATGTTCTTTTTTAGCAATGCCGCCGGAAACGAAAATGCCGAGATGACCGACGCTTTCGTGGACCGTGTAGACGATCGTCTGGCCGAAAGCCCTGATCTCGTCGACGTCGGCGTAAGAATCGAGAATCCAATCCAACGCCTGTTGTGGTGGGGTAATATTGTCGCCCTTTGAGCAGAACACCACAATCGGAGATCTGATATTGCGCAGATCGACCGCTCGACCGTCTGACATTTTAATGCGGCCGGCGGCGAGATTGTTGCCAACGAACAGTTCATCGACGATGAACTGGATTTCCTCGGCGTTCAGATTGACGTGCCCGCCCCACCAGCGCTCGAATTCGAGGTATCGGTCAGCCTCGGTATCGACTTTTGAATAGACGTTGTATTGTTTGCTCCAAAGCGTATTGGAAGGATTCTGACCCTCGAAATTTTGCACAAGCCAAGCGCCGTCAAACTTGCCGGCTCCGAGATCGCTCGTCAGCGCGGTGAGCCAGCTTCCTCCCAGTAGGCCACCCGCATAGCGCATTGGGTATTTGCCACGCACGCCCGCCCAGTAGGCAAGCGGGGCGCCTGCGATGATGATGGGCCCGAACAGCTCCGGTCGCAGCGATGCAAGGATCATGACGGCCCAGCCGGCCTGGCAATTTCCGATCACACACGGTTTGCCGTCAGCTTTCGGATGCAGGCTGATGACTTTCTCGATGAACAGGGCTTCGGCGCGCGCGATCCGTTCGATTGTTTGTCCAGGCATCGGCTCGGGCAGGAAGCCGATGAAATAGCAGGGATGACCCGCTTTCATCGCGACGCCGATTTCACTGTCCGCCTTGAAACCTCCAATTCCCGGACCATGTCCGGCGCGGGGATCGACCACAATGAACGGGCGCCGGTCGAGATCAATTTCGACGTCTTTCGGCGGAATGATACGCACGAGGGCATAATTGACCGGTTCATCCAGCTTGCGGCCGTCGATAATTAGTTCGGCGGCATATTGCAGGACATGCGGCGCCGTTTGCGCAATGTGTTCCCGATACTGATCGCCGCGTCGACGCAAGACGTCCAAGAACAGGACGCTCCGTTGCCCTGCATCCACCATGTACTCTACGGCCGAAGCGACAAACCCTGACATGGGGCCACCCGGCAGCGCTGCATTATTCATCGGCATGTTTGACCTCATTATCGCGAATTGATTGAATGAGCACTGCCGCAAGAAACGTTGATTTAGGTCAACGTTCTAGGATCACTCCGACTATGCCCCCGCGCTGTCGCGATCGCCGCGTATCCAGGCCACCGTCAACTCCCAGGCAACGGACAGAATGACCGGTCCATGAAGAAGCCGACAATTCCATGCGCGAGCGTCCCTCCAATCGCCCCGACGAAAATGACAAGTGTCGGCGTCGCAAGGCCGCGGCCTATGACGAGCGGCTTCAAGACGTTGTCGAGTACGCCGAGAATACCTAGCAACAACGTCAGCAAAAGCGCCGGGTGAAATCCCTCCATCCAGATCCAGATGATCCGGAAATGGTTCTCAAGGACGCACCTTCACCTGAAGGTGGAAATGCCGTCGTCAAGCTACCCGCCGCTTTTCGTACTAAAGTCTTGATCCAGATCAAACGATCTGCAATCCGACCCCGGGCTTCATCGGCGGACGCCAATCAAAACGCTGCTTATGTTTGCCACCGCGCGAGGCCCAATGTCTGAGATGATCAACTACGCCGCACGCGAGCTTCTGCGCGACGGCAGCCGAGTCGAAATCCGTGCGCTCCGGCCGGAGGATGAGGCCGCCATGCTCGCCGCAATCGAGAGGACCAGCGCGCAATCACTGCAGCGCCGCTTCTTCGTCATGAAGCGCCACTTCTCGGAGAAGGAGCGCGCTTTTTTCATGAACGTCGATTTCAAAAATCATGTCGCGATTGTCGCGCTTGCAGAGGAAGGCGACAGCAAGGTGATTGCCGGAGGCGGCAGATATATTGTCTTCGAGACCGGGCGGGCTGAGATGGCATTTGTCGTCGTCGATGCTTGGCAGGGAAAAGGAGTTGGTACGATCCTGATGCGTCATCTCGTCAAGTTTGCGAACGATGCTGGACTGCAAGAATTGACGGCTGAGGTTTTGCACGAGAACACAGCGATGAGAAAAGTATTCGAAAAATTCGGCTTCACGCTCGTCCCGCGCCGCGACCCGCAGATACTCCATCTTGTGCTGAAGCTCAGTTAGAACACGGCGCGCCAGGAACGCACTGCGTGGGAGAGATGTGTTGCGTAAGACGTGGTGCCGGTTCTGCGCATCCGGCACGCCGCTTCAGGTCTCTACCGCAATCCCAAGGGTGAGCGCCGATAGCCGCTATTCCGGGCCTCCTTTCTGCATACAAAGCTTCCGGTATATCCCGACGCATAACGCGCCTGATCTTTCAGGTAATAGCGTCCTCTTCGAAAATCGAGCCAGACGACTGCGTCCGCGGGGCAATGACGCTGCGCTTGGGATTCATAACGGAACACCGTAAGAACCTGCGCTTTCGCGGTATGTGGCACACATGAAATGAGGGCCAAAATTGCAGCGGAAAATCCGTAAAGATTCACTCGCATTTGGCTGCCCATTTGGCCGGCCTCAATCAGCGCGGTGCTCGTACGCAAACGATGACGTTCAAGCGCGACGACATTATGCCGGACCGTGCGATCCAGGCGGGACCATGTAGAGCGTCATGGCGAATATTGCGTAGATGAATAATAGCAGAGCGCCAATAAACCATGCCGAGCGGCCGCTGTTTGTAACAAATGTCGCCGTCACTGTAGCGATCATTACCATCGTCACTGCACCCGGCCAAAACTGCAAATCCATTTTCTGGGGTCCGACGAAATAGCTCAGCAGGACAAGGACCGGTGCAACAAACAGAGCGATCTGGGACGCGCTTCCCAGCGAGATGCTGATGCTCATATCCAGACGGTTCTTGCGCGCGGCAGAAAATGCCACCGCCATTTCAGCCGCAGCGCCGACCAGGGCTACGATGATAAATCCAACGAACGCCGGGCTCATCCCCAGCGTCGCTGCCGCCTGTTGCACCGACTCCACGAAAATTTCGCTCACCAGCGCCACTAGCACCGTAACAACAAGGAGTGTTCCGACCGCGAGGTTGACCGGCCACTTTGCCTCGCTCGCCTGGCCGTGATCTTCGCTCGCAAAAAGCTCCTTGTGGGTCTTAAGCGAAAATAGCAGGCTGAATCCGTACGCAACGATAAGGAGGATCGCCAGGGCAGCGCTAAAATTCTGGGCGATCACCTCGCCCCGCGCCAAATTGAGTTCGGAGACCGCCGCGGGCGCGAGCAGCGCAATCGTCGCCATCAACAACAGCGCCGAATGCATTCTCCCCCCGGCGCGGTTGTATTCCTGAACGTGGTACCGGAGGCCGCCCAACAGAAAGGAGGCCCCCAGCATGAAAAGCGAATTGGCTACGATAGCGCCAGCAATCGACGCCTTCACCAGCATGTACTCTCCAGCACGCAGTGCAGTCACTGCGATGATCAACTCCGTCAGATTTCCAAGCGTCGCATTTAGCAACCCACCGACAGCATCACCTGTCTTTTCCGAGACGGCTTCGGTAGCATGACTAAGAAGGGCGGCGAGCGGAACGATTGCGAGGACTGCGAGCACAAAGAGGAACGTATGGGCGGTAGGCACGACGCTTGGCTGCGATCAACACGGCTGGGACAAATATCAGCATCCACAGCAACGGAGTATGTCGGATTTCCCTTAGCAGAAGGCTCATGGTATTGGCCGCTCTTCCTGACTGTCGCCAAAGCGTGTTCACGCGTGAAGTCGCTATCGTGAGTTTGACCCAAAGACGAAGCTGCGGCCCCGGTTTCGTATCGGTGCGGCGAGATGAGCAAAACGCACGATAAATGCATGACTCGCCGCCACTCATCCGGCCCTATGATTGGCCTTCGGCTCCTTGTTGAGGAGACAGTCCCCGCTGGAGACCTCAGCGAACATTGAGTGTCGAATAGTTCTCCGCTGCACAGCTCATCTTGATCTAGATCAACGGATGACTGCGGAGACTGGAACAGTAAGTGCTGAAGCACTAAGCTTGGAGGCCTTGCGTTCAGTAAGACCGTCAGGTCATTTTGTTGGGAGGGAATGTTGCTCTCGGCTTCCACTGCGGAGTTAGTTTTGTTGAGTCGCGTGTCCCTTGGAAATAAGTTTTGCCATGGCTGAAACACCAGAGACTCTCTGTCGAAAAAAGCGCGCGTCGCTGGAGGACTTTATCGCATCCTAATTCGTTCGTAGGATCGCCTCTTAGTTAGTTGAATTGAGAGTTGCACTATCCTAGACTTGGTCGTCCCTTAGCGAAGCAGGACGTTCAACGTGGTCAATGCGTCAGAAAATGACAGGCCGCTGCGCGAACGACCCCCTAGCAGTCGACGTGCGGAATTGATCGTATTTGCTATAATCACGGCCTTCATCTGGCCGGTGATCTCCGTTGGCGTGGTCGGTGGATATGGATTTCTCGTCTGGATGTCCCAGGTAATTCTGGGGCCGCCCGGCCCTCCGGGGGCATGAGAACCACATGAAAACCCAAGGACCTTCTCGTCGCGCACTGTTTCGCGGTCAACTAATTTCCGAACCAGTAGCGATAATTGGCGACGGCTGTCTCGCCGAAGCAGGCATCGTGTGCCGGTCTTGCGGGGACGTGTGTCCCGAGACTGCCATTCGATTCCGGCCCAGGATCGGATTGCCCTCCCAAGCCATCGTCAGCGAATCCACCTGCACCGGATGCGGCGAATGCGTCGGCGCGTGCCCGGGTTCAGCCATAACGCTGGGCGCGACGCATCGAGAGGCTGCGTCATGACGGATGAAGCCACCGTTCACATCTCGAGTGCAGTGGTATCAGTGCTGCCGCAGCGCCTGGAGGAAGTTTTGCGCGCGCTCGCTGCCTTGCCCGACGTTGAGATACATCAAGCCAACGCTTCGAAGATCGTCATCGTGATGGAGGCGACTGAGAGCGGAATCCTTGGAAGCCGCCTCGCCGAGATCGCATCCTGGCAAGGCGTCCTGTCGGCCAACATGGTGTTCGAGCAGATAGAAAGACTCGCCGACATCGGAGGGTAGAACATGTCACTCTCGCGACGAGAACTATTGAAGGCACAAGCCGCCACCATCGCAGCTGCGGCCGCTGGCATGACGGTTCCCGCAATGGCGCAACCGGTCGCGGGCGGCATCGGATCGCTCGAGATCAAATGGTCAAAAGCTCCTTGCCGCTTCTGTGGCACCGGATGCGGGGTCATGGTGGGCGTCAAGGCAGGCAAGGTCGTCGCGACCCACGGCGACACGCTCGCCGAAGTAAATCGCGGACTGAACTGCATCAAGGGATACTTTCTGTCCAAGATCATGTATGGCGGCGACCGCCTGACCACGCCGCTGCTGCGGAAAAAGGGCGGCGTCTTCGACAAGGACGGAGAACTGACGCCGGTGACGTGGGACGAGGCCTTCGACGTGATGGCTGCTCGCGCCAAGGCGGTGCTGAAGGACAAAGGCCCGACCGCGCTCGGTATGTTCGGCTCAGGGCAATGGACCGTCTACGAAGGCTACGCCGCCACCAAGCTGATGCGGGCCGGCTTCCGCTCGAATAACCTCGACCCGAACGCACGCCACTGCATGGCGTCGGCGGCGGTCGCCTTCATGCGCACCTTCGGCATGGACGAGCCGATGGGCTGCTATGACGATTTCGAAGCGGCCGATGCCTTCGTGCTGTGGGGCTCGAACATGGCCGAGATGCATCCGATCCTCTGGACCCGCCTCACCGACCGACGACTGAGCCATTCACATGTAAAGGTGGCGGTCCTCTCGACGTTCACCCACCGAAGCTCTGATCTTGCCGACATCCCGATCGTATTCAAGCCGGGTACGGATCTAGCGATCCTGAACTATATCGCCAACCACATCATCTCGACTGGACGGGTCAACCAGGAATTCGTCAAGAACCACACGGCGTTTGTGAGGGGCGCCGTCGATATCGGATATGGGCTCCGCGCGGACCATCCGCTCGAAACCAAGGCCAAGGGCGCGAACGATCCCGGTGCCACCCAACCGATCGACTTCGATGCATACGCAGCCTTTGTCAAGGATTACACGCTCGCCAAGGTATCAGAGCTTACGGGAGTCGAACGGGGCTTCCTTCAAGAACTTGCCGAGCTCTATGCCGATCCGAAGCGCAAGGTGATGTCGCTGTGGACGATGGGCTTCAATCAGCACGTTCGCGGCGTATGGGCCAATCAGCTCGTCTATAACCTTCACCTGCTGACGGGGAAGATCTCAGAGCCCGGCAACTCACCGTTCTCGCTTACGGGACAGCCATCCGCCTGCGGCACGGCGCGTGAAGTCGGAACCTTCGCGCATCGTTTACCCGCCGACATGGTCGTCACCAACCCGGAGCACCGCAAGCACGCGGAGGAAATCTGGCGCATCCCGCAGGGCATCATTCCGGACAAGCCGGGTTACCACGCCGTAGAACAGGACCGGATGCTCCGCGATGGCAAACTAAACTTCTACTGGATCCAGGTGAACAACAACCTGCAGGCCGCTCCGAACATTTCTCGTGAGACCTACCCGGGTTACCGAAATCCGGACAACTTCATCGTCGTTTCGGATGCATACCCGACCGTTACCGCGATGGCCGCCGATCTCGTTCTTCCGGCTGCGATGTGGGTCGAAAAGGAAGGCGCCTACGGCAACGCGGAGCGCCGCACCCATGTCTGGCGGCAACTCGTCAACGCTCCCGGGGAGGCACGTTCCGACCTCTGGCAGATCATGGAGTTTTCAAAACGCTTCACCACCGACGAGGTGTGGCCTGCGCAGATACTGGCCGAGAATCCGAATTATCGCGGCAAGACGCTGTTCGACGTCCTGTTTCGAAACGGCAAAATCGACAAGTTTGCCGTCACCGAAATTCCAACCGAGTACGAAAACCACGAGGCGAAGGCCTTCGGATTCTATGTGCAGAAGGGGCTGTTCGAGGAGTACGCTGAATTTGGCCGAGGCCATGGACACGACCTCGCACCCTTCGACACCTATCACGAAGTGCGGGGGTTGCGATGGCCCGTCGTCGACGGCAAGGAAACGAAGTGGCGCTATCGTGAAGGCCTCGACCCCTACGTCAAGCCGGGCAAGGGCATCGACTTTTACGGCCAGAAAGATGGACGCGCCCGGATCATTGCGGTGCCCTATGAACCGCCGGCAGAATCTCCCGACAAGGAATACGACATCTGGCTCGTCACCGGCCGCGTGCTTGAACACTGG
This sequence comes from uncultured Alphaproteobacteria bacterium, assembly GCA_963717905.1. GTDB lineage: Bacteria > Pseudomonadota > Alphaproteobacteria > Rhizobiales > Xanthobacteraceae > Tardiphaga. Next base: position 303,078 of record CAVQXM010000002.1, on the reverse strand, counting down.
CACTCGGGGTCCATGACGATGCGGGTGCCGGAACTCTACAAGGCGTTCCCCGGCGCCAAAGTCTTCATGCATGCCGAGGACGCTTACGCCAGAGGTATAAACCAGGGTGCCGAGGTCCGGGTGGTGTCGCGGCGCGGCGAAATCCGGACCCGGGTTGATACCAAGGGGCGCAACCGGATGCCGCGCGGCGTCGTCTTCGTTCCGTGGTTCGATGCCAGTCAGCTCATTAACAAGGTGACACTAGACGCAACCGATCCCATTTCCAAGCAGACGGACTTCAAGAAATGCGCGGTCAAGATCGTCCCGGTCTGAAGAAATTTCCCCTAGCAGGCGCTCTGCTCGGCGGCGTGCTGGTATTCGTCTGCGGCGCGATCTACGCGCAGACGGCGCCCGAGATCGTGCCGCGCGTAACGGGAGCCGCAGCGCCAATGGGGGACGTGCCGGCCCCACCCCTTGCGCGACCGATCGTCGATGACAAGCGGCTCATGCGCAACTATCCGGAGCAGCCACCGATCATTCCGCACTCCATTGAAAACTATCAGCTTACACTCAAGGCCAATCGTTGCCTCGACTGTCATCGCCGGCAGTACACAGAAGGCTCGGGTGCGCCGATGATCAGCGTCACCCATTCTGGACCGCGATGGGCAGGTCCTCGCCGACGTAACGCCCCGGCGATACTTCTGCACCGCGTGCCACGTCCAACAAAACGATGCACGGCCGCTCGTTCCGAGCACGTTCAAGGACATGCTGCTCGTCGGCCCCGAGAAGAAGTGAGAGGGGCGATGCAGCGGCTGAAAGCACTCCTGATCTGGTTCTGGAGCATCGCCAGCCGCCCGAGCACGCATTTGAGCCTGGGGTTTCTCGCGCTCGGAGGCTTCGTTTGCGGCGTGCTTTTCTGGGGCGCCTTCAACACCGCGCTGGAGCTGACCAACACCGAGAAATTCTGCACGTCGTGCCACGAAATGCGCGCTAACGTGTTTCAAGAGTTGCAGCGCACCCCCCACTTCACGAACCGCTCGGGAGTTCGGGCCACCTGTCCCGACTGCCACGTTCCGCACGACTGGACGGACAAGATCGCCCGCAAGATGCAGGCGTCCAAGGAAGTCTGGGGGAACTGCTCTTCAAGGCGGCTCGGGTGAGCCAGCCAATCCGCGCAAAAAAGCGCGGAGAGACGGAAACGTCGCCTCCTAAAGGCGATCGAGCAGAATCGGGCGACGAATGACGGATGAGGTCGAACTCAAACTCAGGCTAAGGCCGGAAGACGCCGACGCGCTAGAAGCGTCCAGCTTGTTGGCCGGCGAGTCCGTGAGAGCACAGCAAAGATCGATCTACTTCGACACGCCCGATCACAACCTGGCGAAGGCCGGGCTGACCCTGCGCATTCGCCGCTCAGGTCGAAAGCGGATCCAGACGGTCAAGGCCGATGGCGCCAGTTCGGCAGGCCTGTTCGCGCGGCCGGAGTGGGAACGGCCAGTCCCCGACGATACGCCGGTCATCGACGACACGACACCAATCCGGTCCCTGCTCGGTGATGCGACCACACAAATCGCCCCCGCCTTCGAGATCCACATCAGACCGGCGCACCTGGGACATCCGTGAAGGCGACGCCGCCATCGAGATGGTTCTCGATCGCGGCGAGGTCGTCGCCGGCGATCGCAGGTCGCCGATCTGCGAGGTCGAGCTGGAGCTGAAACGAGGTGATCCTCGCGCGTTGTTCGCGTTGGCCCGCAAGCTCGATGCCGTCGCGCCGGTCCAGCTCGGCGTCCTGACCAAGGCCGAGCGCGGCTATGGCCTAATCGGGCCCGTGGTCACGGAATTCAAAGCCGGGCGTGTCCAGCTGAAATCGCGACATGACCGCGGCGAAGGCGTTCCAGCACATCGTCCAGACATGCGTGCGCCAGTTCCGGCTGAACGAAAACCTGCTCTCCGACGGACGCCAGCCTGAGGCATTGCACCAGGTGCGCATTGCGCTGCGCCGGTTGCGCTCGGCCTTCTCGATCTTCAGGGCCATGCTAGATCAAGACGTCTCCCCCGGGCTGCGCGATGAGTTGCGCTGGCTGGCGTCCGAACTCGGCGAGGCGAGGAATCTGGACGTTCTGCTTGCGCGCTCTCAACCGGGACCGCTGCATGACCGGCTCGAGACAGCGCGCGTGGCCGCCTACGCTGCGGGTCGAGGAGGTGCTGGCATCAGCACGCGTACGGGCGCTGATGCTCGATCTGGCGCAATGGACCGTGACCGGCGCATGGCAGAAAGCAAATCGACGCCAAGGTTGTCCGCGACCAGCCGGCGCGCGAGTTTGCGAGCGCCGCGCTCGATCGCTTCCGTCGCAAGGTGAGAAAGGACGGTCGCGATCTGGTGGAGGCCGACGATGAAGCGCGACACCAGGTCCGAAAGGACGCCAAGAAGTTGCGTTACGCCGCGGAGTTCTTCGCCGCGCTGTTTGATCGAAAGCGCGACCGGCGTCGGTACAAGCGGTTTGTCGCCGCCTTGGAGGGGTTGCAGGACCACCTGGGCGCGCTTAACGACCTCGCGACCGCGCCCGACGTGCTCGCCAGGCTGGGCGTCAGCGATAACCCGGGCGCGGCCGTTCTGCTCGCCCCGGGCAACAAGAAGGTGCTGCTGGAGGATGCCGAAGAAAGCCGCGATGGACTGATCGACGCCAAACGGTTCTGGCGCTGAGGTCGAGCTCGGCGCGTTGAAGGACCTGCGCGGTTGCCCTGTTCTACACAGCGTTTACATCCTCGGCGTCGCGCCCCAGTCGCCCCCACTCCCTTCGTCGATCAATCTGGAGACAGCGCTCATTGAACTGCTTCTCTGCCCGACAGGGAATCGGTTCCTCCGAGGCCCAGTGCTCCGACAATTCCGCCAATTTAAAGTGTGCCGACAAGCTAAATTTGATGGAATATCCTTTGAAGCGATATGGGGGGCGAGTTTAACACCATAATCTATGGCCCTCGCGCGAGATCCAGGCCGTGCCCCCAATCTATGGGCGGGCGGCTTACGAGCCCCGTAACGCCCCTATAGCCGACGTATTGTTGCACAGCCGCGCACAGCGCAAGCAGTCTCATTCTTCTCCCTTTGCCAACTTCTTAAGCGTGGCAATTTGTCGAAAGAAGGCCTTTATTGGTTGAGTAGGGCTTCCAAGCACCTTTGCGCCCGGAGCCAAATCCGACATGACGCCCGACTGCGCACCGATCTCCGCACCTTGACCGATCCGAAGATGCCCGGCCATACCTGCCTGCCCCCCGACGCGGACGAAATCTTCAAGCACGGTTGAACCCGAAATGCCGACCTGTGCGACGATGACGCAACACCGGCCGAGGACAACATTGTGGCCGATCTGCACGAGGTTATCGAGACGCGAGCCCGCGCCGATCACCGTGTCTCGCGATGATCCTCGATCAATCGTCGTATTGGCGCCAACCTCGACATCGTCTTCAAGAATGACGCGCCCGAGTTGACGGACAGAAATAAATCCGCCCTCCGTGGAGGCGAAGCCGAACCCTTCCTGTCCGATCCGGGCGCCGGGATAGACGCAAACGCGCTCTCCCAGAAGCGCGTAGCTTAGGCTCACATGCGCGCCAATCCGGCAGTCTCGACCGACAATCACGCCCCTTCCAATAACAGAACAAGGCCCTATCCAGCAGCCAGGTCCTATCTCTGCTCCGGTTTCAATCACAGACAGCGGTCCGACCTCCGCCGATGGATCGACGAGCGCCCCATCCGCCACACTTGCCGAGGGGTGAATGCCCGGAGACGGCGGTGGCGCGGGATAGAACAGTGCAGCAACGCGTGCCCAGGCAGCGTAGGGTTCGGTCGTAAGGATCGCGACCGTTGCCTTCGGACTCGGGCCGCCATATCAGGATGCACAATCACTGCACCGGCCAACGTATCATCAAGGGCCGAAGAGTAACGTCGATTGTCCAGAAAACTCACTTCGCCCGGGCCCGCCGCTTGCAGAGGGGCCATACCCTTCGAAGAGCAGTTCAAGTTCATCCGCCACACCGCGTGCCGTGCTCGCAATAACTGCAAGTGGATGTGGCCCGCTTCGGCGAAAGAACCTTGCGTCGCCCAAAGTTGTTTCGGCCATCTAGTTCCCCGCAAGCATGAATTCATCAGCGTTTCGCCTGAAGGCATTGATGTCAAGATGATGTGTCTCTAAACTTTCATCCTGCTGCGGTTAGAGTTTCGGCGGATGCTATGCCGTTCGGCGCGGGGTGAGCAACGTGCGACCGGCTGCACACCCCTGACCAGCTCCGCTGATCGCACGTTGCGGTGAGCTTGGCGGCATAGACCGCAGGAGTCAGGCAGCCCAGCGAGGAATTCCGGCGTTGGCTGTTGTAGTCGTCCGCTCAATCCGCAATCTTGGGCGGGCGTGATCGAGGCCGAACGCTCGAAACTCCTTCCTACAGGCCTTACAGAAAACCGCGCTCGATCACGCGCACACTTGGATCAAATCTTCTTGAACCGCGGGCGGCAACCACAGAAGTCTCTTCGATGGTCCATGGAGCGGTAAGGCGCGAGGCTCCGTCATGTGGAACTCGGACCGTCACTCGCGCCCGCCCCCGGCGCCGCGGGCGGGCTCGAAGTCTCGGATCCGCGCGCGACATCGCGATGACCCGCATCCTGATCGGTGCAATCAAGCAGGATAGCCAACCCGCACTTCGTCTCCCCGTCGGGTCAGTGGCCGGATAGCAAGTCCGCGACGAGGTTGCAGTGTTCAAAACGCTGCGCAAGAGACGGTGACGGTTCAAGGTAACACCGTCATTCTGGCGTCGATAAGTTTGTGATTTGCATCATGTGAACTGCGATGTCCGATTTTTGTGGTGGTCTCAACAGGTCGAACGATGGCACTGTCGCGGAACTAAACGACTTGATCCGCGACAGTGGCGGCTTATGCGACCTTATCTTTAGTCGTCGTCATCTTCGAATTCGACACGACGTTCGATCGCATCTCGCATCCCCCGCATGGCCGCGTAAGTCGCGAAGGCCATCCTTTTCTTCTGATCCGGCGTTAGTGTCTTATAGAGCGGTTCCCACGCATCGGCGAGCTTCTTGAGGTCGCCCGCACGTTGACTCAGTAGCTCCGCTCGACGTTGCATGACTTCGATCGGATTGCGTTCACCAACCGCTTCCATGGCACCGCTATCGCGCTGTTTTGCTACCCGTTCCAACCGGCTTTGTCGGTTCTTTGCTCTCGCGCGGATCGCCTCCTCCACGACCGGCCAGCTTCTTTCTTGGTCTGGCGTCAGCTGCAAGGCAGCCTTGATCATGCCGACGCGCGCATCAGTTAAGGCGTTTAGGTCGGCGGCACTGGGATGGCGCATCCCTGCAGCGGAAGGCGTCTCCGCTGCGTAGGCAAAGGTTGATGATGTTAGGAAAACTGCAGTCGCAACGGCTATTTTATTGATCATCATCGCAAACTCCTGGGTCTCTGTTGTTCGCCCCCATGGAGAAGCGGCATCTGGACCCAGAAGTAGTTGATTTAAGTCAAGAACACGCTCACGTGTCGGTGTGTACCGTCGGCTGTCGCACAAGCCAAACGGAAACCCGCGCCTTCGCGTCTGCATCTCAAAACAGGAGCTATTAGGCCCGCATGGACCTAGCCGCGCTTTGCCGCCCGCCGCCGGCAGGTTAAGATGCAAGAATTGCGCTAAGGCGGCCGGCGTCGGGCGTCCGGCAGCGACTTTGCTACAACTTACGCAGCAACCACGACACGCCACTCTGGACGTCTCTAATCGATGACAAAGTACCTGGCCGCGATCTGGAACCTTTTCCAGGTCGTCGCGGACGGCGCGAGGTTCAGCGGTTTTTCAAGCGACCGACAAAGGTCGGCGCAATTTGAATGGTTGCACAATCATACCGCAACACCAAATCGCTGCAGGTCACTGCCGGATGATCTAAAAGCCCTGTGCAAATGCAGATCATTATGACGATGGTTCACTGTAATTCTCGAAATTGCTATCGCCGCGTTTGGCTCTGTGAAGGCATACGCCTTGGTGGCAATTAACCTTCCGTAGACCTCGCCTTGGGCCGCTCACGTCACATTCCATCAAACGTCTGTATCGCTGCGACGACTACACAGCTGCGATATGACTTGGGATGTCCATCGAACCAAGCATGCGAACATCAGTAAAGCTCCGCAGATGCCTTGTCGGGCCTCCAAAATCGCGATCGTCTCGTCTGCATTCGCAGCGACAATCAGGTAGTAGCCCGCACTTTCATGCTCAAACCGTCAGGGCCAAGCTGCCCGACGATCGCACCATTGCAGTTCGCGTCAATGAAACCTGGGCAATGGATTTCGTGCATGATCGCTGGCAACCGGGCGCAAGCCCACCATCGTTGATACCTGGTTGCGATTCTCGTCCGCGATGGATCCGGGTTGGTCCGCGGCTCGCGATTGAAATCGAAGGCGGCCAACGCCCCGTGTACGTCCTTGAGCTAATCCTGCTACGCTACCGCTCACCGCGATGTTGAATTGAGCTATTCATATGGAATGATCGGATGAATGAGCATACTTGGTATGTCACCTTCGAATTCCCATGGAAAGGCACAGCAGTGCGACGGCGGCGCTCTCGGTTGACCCTAACGTTTAGGACCGAAACGGAAGCCAAGAACTTTGCACATGCCAAGTTTAACGAGGATTGGTCGTGACCGCCGGCACAATGAGCCCTCATTTGCCAAGACGCGCAATCGCATCGGGAAGCATTCCGTCGTGGCTTGAAGAAGGACGGAAATAAGAACGTGGCAACCCTGCGGAGTACTAACCGCAGTTAGAGAATACCGTTGCCCAACCGAGCCTCCCGCCATATGTCGACAAGCGACCGAGCAATAAGCGCTCTCTATTTTCTCCTGAGTGTTGCCATTCTGGCACGGGGGCTTTCGTCGAAAATGCGTAGGATTCACGTTGCAAGTTGGATGGATGCAACGCCTGCAACACTGTTGGCGGGGACAAGTTACGGAGTGAAAAATGAAGAAATTTCTTTTGACTACCGTTGGTCTAGTAGCATTGGTCGGCATCGCCGTCCCCGCATCCGCCGCGGATTTGGCGGTCAAGGCCTTACCACCGCCGATAGTCGCTCCGATTTACAATTGGACCGGCCTCTTACATCGGTGTCAACGGCGGTTGGGGCCAAAGCGACAATTGCTGGGATTTCATTGGGGTGGCCGGAGCAGTCCTTTCTGACGGTTGCAGAGATCGGTCCGGCGGCCTTTTCGGCGGACAACTCGGATACCGTTGGCAATCCAGCCAGTGGGTTTTTGGCGTGGAAGCTCAGGGCGATTGGGCTGACCTCAGCAGTTCACGCGTCAGCCTCCTCAATCCGTTATTCTCCACAAGTACTAAAACTGACGCCATCGGCCTTTTCACCGGTCAAATCGGCTACGCTTGGAACGCGACGCTATTCTACGTTAAGGGCGGCGCGGCTATGACGAGCAATCGTTTCAGCATCCTTACCACGATCGGGGCGCCTGAAGTGGCCGCAGCAAGCTCAACCCGCTGGGGTGGTGCTCGTCGCGCGTCGGGCTGGAAGATGGCTTCGCGCCGAACTGGACATTCGGCGTTGAATACGACCACCTGTTCATGGGCGACTTCAACAATTCGTTCTCAGTCGCCAATCCCATCGTTGCTGGCGCGCTCAATCGGATCAGTCAGGACGTGGATATGGTCACCTTGCGCGTCAACTACCGCTTTGGCTGGGATACTAATCCCGGGGCAGTCCGTTACTGATTTTCAGTCTTTCGGCCAATTGAAGCCCCGGCATTGCCCGGGGCTTTTTAAAAACATGCCCGTAAAAACCTGAAACTGTACCTGTACCGTTTACTTCTGCTCCTCGCATCCGTTAGACGCCCAATAGCGTCAACTGTCGGATCTGGCACGCGGCGGAGGCGGCAAACCGCTGATCGAATGCTGCGGCTGAACGCCAGGCTTGGCCTGCGAGCCTTTTGCCTGCTCCACCTCAAATGAGGCTGACTCGGCCCGTTCTTCGCGTATCCATGCCATTATCAGCTCCCATGTCACCGCCAGGATGATGGGCCCGACAAATAGTCCAAGAATTCCATGCGCAAGCATGCCACCGAGAACACCGATGAAGATAACAAGCATGGGCGTGTTCAACCCGCGCCCCATAAGCATCGGCTTCAGGACATTGTCGGCGAACCCCACGATCAACAAATAGATTGTCAGCGGAAGTGCCAGGGCGAAGTCCTTGGTCGCCCAAATCCATATGATGACGGGAACAAGAACTACCGCCGAACCGATCTGCAGGATTGCAAGAATCAAAACCGCGAAAGCGAGCACGCCAGCGTGAGGCACACCTGCAAGCTTCAAGCCGATTCCAGCCAGCAGTGATTGAAGGACGGCCACGCCGATAACTCCCTGAGCCACCGTGCGTATCGTCAGCCCGGCCAGCGCGACAAAATCCTGGCTTCGCTGCGTGACCAGCCGCGCTTGTATTCCCCTTATTGCCGCAACGAGCTGAGGGCCATAGTGGAAAAGGAAGCCGGAAATCGCGACTGCCGCAACGAATTTTAGCGTTCCGAAGCTCGCGCTGCCCGCAAACGCGAATACCGGACCTGCCAATGGTTTCAAGTGCGGAGCGAGTTCGCGAAGCGCAGCACTTAGATTTGTCGAAGCGTGGTCCCAGAAGGTGTAAATCTGCGAGCCGACGATCGGCCAGTCTTTGACGCCTTCGGGAGGCGACGGAATGGCGAGCGTGCCGGCGCCGAGCTGGCCCGCAAGGCCTTGCAGGCCATCAACCAAGCCGAAGCCAAGCCAGGTAACCGGTCCGATAATGATCGCGAGAAGGACGATCGTGATGGTCGCGGCCGCCAACTTCGGCCGATCGCCAAGATGAACCGATAGCCAGACATAGGGCGGGTAAAGGGCAACGGTCAGGACCATGCTCCAGACGAGGATCGGAATGAACGGGCGGACGAGAACGAACGACCAATAAACCAAGAAGGCCAACAGCCCCAAGCGAACCGCCAGCTGGATGATTTCGTCGCCGGCCATGCTTTGCCGAAATGTTCTCGGTGCCATCGCTTCAAATACCTCCTTCGCTCGCGCGAAACCTGACGCGGATCGAACGCGGCACGATAGAACTTCCCTTTTCGTCCGGAGCCTATCATCTGCGCTCGCCTAAGCTCCCACGCGGTTGGGACACACGATGCCAAGCCAAGCGACGAGCGGCGTCAGGCGTTGATGCGACAATCCTCCTGGCAAACGATCTTCAGTAAGCCGCGGCATACCCGACTGTCGCTTCGCGTAGTAAAAGATGCCCTTACGGAGACCGGGCCAGACAACGACATTCGCAGGACAGTGCCCCGACGCAACGATGGCAGCAGTCCAATCGACGAACAACCGACTTGGCGCGTGCAGCGGTGCGCCGACAGCGTGGGGGCGCATTGAAAGCGTCCCACGCCACCGATTCCACCATCGTGACCCACGTGATTATATTTCAGCGGCAGACATATGAACCATTTACCCGCACGCGGACACAGGCCGCGCCTGCACCTACGACCGCTCCGCCAACCACGGCGCGGCGCGTTGTCCGTCGTGCAACGCCTGCAACGCTCACCGGGGTCAACGGCCGCCCCACTCTGGCCTGTGCGCTTTCAATGGCCACAGATACCCTCGCTCCATGACCAATTTATCGATGCAAGGCTTCCGAAAACGAGGGTTGTGGTAGCCAACAATGCCTGCTTGACGCTGATTTTCCTCATTATAAATAACCTCCTGCGCTGGACATCCGAACGAACATGATCGGCGGTCAGCAGGGTTGACCTAGATCAAGGGATTTCGTCGGCCGGAAGGGGCCGAGCAGTCTGGCTTGTTGCAGCGATTTGAACGGCGGCTCGTTCAGTAGATCGTCCCGCAGTCTGCTATTGAATGACTCGATGAAGCCGTTCTGCATCGGCTGTCCGGGGAGAAGTAGTGCCAGTCGATCCGGTGCGCGGCGGCCCAACTGTCAATCGGCATCGGATCGGAAGTCTGACTAACATCTGATGAATTTTTCTGCCGAGCTTGCGGTTCTCCAACGCGGGTCCAGCATGGCGTCGGCCAGCAATCCCTTAAGCCGGGCGTTCTCATCTTCGAGCGCCCGCAACCGTTTGGCCTCAGAGACGTCCAGGCCGCCAAAGCGGGCCTTCCATTTGTAGAGGCAGGCGTCACTGACCCCGTGCTTGCGGCACAGATCGGCTACGCTGCCCCCGGCCTCGTGCTCCTTCAGTATCCGATAATCTGCTCTTCACTGAAACGGCTGCGCTTCATGCTCTGATTCTCCATTGGGTCAGAACGAACTCAAACCGGATTAGGTTGGAGGGCAAGGTCACTATGATTGCGCGATCTTCCGACCAGAGAAAATGCTCAGCCAACAAACGTGCAGGCGACGATGATCGGACCGAGCACGGTGAGCACGACGTTGCCGACGGCGTAGGGCACGGCGACGCCGAGCACCGGCGTCTGGCTCTCCGCGACCTCGCAGGCATCCGGTCACCGCGGCGTCGACCGTCATGGCACCGGCCAGCGCCCCGCAGGTGACGACCGGGTTCATTCGAAGCACGTGGTGGGCAAACAGCGTCGCGACGATCAGCGGCACCAGCGTGACGACAAAGCCCATGCCGACCAGCAGCACGCCATGCGCCTGGATCGCAGCCCAAGCCGCGTGACCGTTGCCGAGCCCGATCGCTGCGATGAACCCGCCTAGTCCGAGATCGCTCAGCGTCTGCTGCGCGGCGGGCGGCATGGTGCCGAGCGTCGGCCGACGCGAGCGCAGCCAGCCGCAGACCAGACCCGCGATCAGCGCGCCACCACCGCCGCCGAGCGTCAGCGCGACCGAACCGACCTTTACGCTCAGCAGGCCCGCGAGCAGCCCGGCGGCGATCCCGGCGGCGAGGAAGGCGATGTCGGTACGGCCGCCCGAGCTCAAGATCTGCCCGACCTCGGCGGCCGCGCGCTCGATGTTCCGCGTGCTGCCGACCAGCGTCATGACGTCGCCGACATAGACCCGGGTGTCGGGACTGAGCGGAACCTCACGCCCCATTCGCGTCAGCGCCCGCAAGAATACGCCGCGCGCGTTGTCGCCGACGTGTTCGGCGACCTCCCTGATGGACCGGCCATGTAGCTTGCGGCTGTCGACCAGAACCTCGACCACGTTACCAGGGAGCGCGCGCAGGATCTCGTCGGCATCGATCTCGTTTCCGATGACGGGCCTCGCGGTGACGATGGCGGCGGTCGGGCCGGCAAGGACGACGTCGTCTTCGGCCTCAAGGATCGTATCCGGATGCGGATGGACATCGGCGCCTCGCCGGACGATCCGCTCGATGACGGTCCGTCGGCCGATCTCGTCCTCGACAGCCTTGACGGTCCGCCCAGAGCCGGCCGAAACGCGGTAGGCCCGCGCCTGGAACTTCTGATAGGAGAGATTTTCGGTCTTCGGCGGCGCGCCACCGGCGAGCTCCGCTTCGAGCTTCGCCGCCTCCTTCTTCAGATCAACACCCATCAGCCTCGGCGCTCCGAACGGAACGAATAGCAGCGTGAGGATGTAGCCCAGTACATAGGTGACGGCGTAGCCGGCGGCGATGTTCGCCTCCTGCTGTTCCAGCACATTCTTGGGAAGTCCGAGTTGCGCCAGCGCGCCCGATGCGGTGCCGATCACAGAGGATTGCGTCAGGGCGCCGGCGGCGAGACCGGACGCGGTGCCCGGATCGAGGGCGAACACGCGGGCGAAAACGAGCACGATGGCAAGACCGGTGCCGCCGATCACCAGGGCGACCGCTACCTGCGCCAGCGTCCGCACGCTCAACGAGGCGAAGAATTCGGGTCCTGACCGGTAGCCGATGGTGAAAACGAACAGGCTGAAGAGGATGACCCTCAGCATCGCTGGAAACGTGAAAGTGCTTAACTGGCCGATGAGGACGGCAACGATCAGAGTGCAGGCCGTCGTGCCGATCGAGAATCCGCGGATCTTGATGCGCCCGAGGACAGTGCCGATGGCCACCGCCAGAAGCAGGAAGATTTCCGGAGCGGTGGAGATCATCCACCTGACAGTGTCCATGACCCAACTCCCCCAACCCGTTCGGATGAACTCATTGGATTTCAGCGAACCGCGCCATCCTTGATCTGGATCAACGAAGCGAACTCGACAGGCGCGACAACCGGCAGGCCTTTTTCCGCATTATCGGGAGTGAGCCATGTCCAGTGACACCAACCCCGCACAGACCCGCATTGATCAGTTCTTTACCGGGCCCGGAGGGAGGGCGGACAACTGGCGCGACCTGGCGGATGCCGCGAAGGCCTGGGCTCGCGGCGGCGCGCGCTCGGACTACGACACCGCGCTGGCCGAACTCTCCGTGACGGAAGAATTCCATGGCTATCCGGGCCTCCGCTTGATGGCAGCCTTACGGGAGGCCGCCGCCGCCGGCGACCCGGCTGCATCACTTGCGCTCGCGACACGGGTGACGCAGGCCCTGGCAACGAGGTCGTTCCGCCACCAGGCCGCCGGTGCAACCCCGCCAGACGATGCCGACGAGGACGCCGCGGATCTACTGCCGCCGACGTTCGGGACGCATGGCGCACGACGGCCCTATTTCGAGACCCTGATCGTCACGGGCATTTCTTCCGACAACTGGCCGGCGCTCGGCACCGAGTGGCGCAGGCTGAGGCGATCTGTCGACCAGTTCGTCTATGAGCCGGTGATCGTCGGCAGCCTCGAAGACGCTTTCTGCGCCGCGATCCTGAACCCCAACCTTGCCGCCGTCGTGATTAACGAAGGCTTTGCGTTCCGCTCGCGCCATGATGCGCCGGTACTCCGCACCGTGGCCGATTCGGCCGGCCTGCACGAGGAGGCCGATGCGTCCGCGCTGCGGCTGGCTCACATTCTCAAGCGTGTGCGCCCCGAACTCGACCTCTACATGATATCCAACCGCGACGTGGAGGAGATGGCCGGAAATCCCGAGGCCGATGTCGTCCGCCGCATCTTCTACTCGATCGAAGAACTGCTTGAGCTGCATCTATCGATCCTTGAAGGCGTGCAGGATCGCTTCGACACGCCGTTCTTCGACAATCTCAAGAAGTATGCGCAGCGTCCGATCGGGACCTTCCATGCGCTGCCGATCGCGCGCGGCAAATCGATCTTCAAGTCGGACTGGATCCGCGACATGGGCGAGTTCTACGGCCTCAACCTGTTCCTGGCCGAGAGCAGCGCGACCACCGGCGGCCTGGACAGCCTGCTGGAGCCGACCGGCAACATCAAGAAGGCGCAGGACATGGCGGCGCGCGCTTTCGGCGCCGACCGCGTCTTCTTCGTCACCAACGGCACCTCGACCTCGAACAAGATGGCGGTGCAGGCGCTGCTCGCGCCGGGCGACATCGTGATCGTCGATCGCAACTGCCACAAGTCGCACCACTACGGGATGGTGCTCGCGGGCGCGCAGCCGCTCTATGTCGAAGCGTTCCCGATGACGGAATATTCGATGTACGGCGCGGTGCCGCTGAAAACCATCAAGCAGGCGCTGCTTGAACGCCAAGGCCGACGGGCGGCTCGACCGGGTCAAGATGGTCGACCTGACCAACTGCACCTTCGACGGCCACATCTACAACACCCGCCGGGTGATGGAGGAATGCCTCGCGATCAAGCCGGACCTGATCTTCCTGTGGGACGAAGCGTGGTTCGGCTTTGCGCGCTTCTCGCCGTTCCTGCGGCCGCGCACCGCGATGGGCGCCGCCAACGACATCGAGGCCTGGATGCACGATCGCGAAATCGGTCGCGGCCTATGAAAAGCAGCAGGCGGAGCTCGGCGAGAACCCGTCGGACGAGCTGCTGCTCAAGACCCGGCTGATTCCCGACCCGCGCCAGATGCGGCTGCGTGTCTACCAGACCAACTCGACCCACAAGTCGATGTCCGCGCTGCGCCAGGGCTCGATGCTCTTGGTCAAGGACGTCGAACTTCCACACCGTCGAGCAGCAATTCCACGAGGCGGTCTTCACCCACGCCTCGACCAGTCCGAACCAGCAGCTCATCGCCAGCCTCGACGTCGCGCGGCGCCAGATGGAGCTGGAAGGCTATGGCCTGGTTGCCAACGCGATCGAGATCGCGCTCGCGATCCGACAGGCGGTCGAACGGCAATCCGCTGATCTCGAAATACTTCCGCATCCTCGGTGCCGACGCCATGGTGCCGGCGCAATACCGGCAGACCGGTTTCGTCGATTACCTGGCGGCCGAGCTCGAACTGGGCCACCGCGCTGAAGAGCCTGCAGGACGACGAATTCTGCCTCGACCCGACCCGCATGACGCTGGTGTGCGGCACCGCCGGCTTCGACGGCACCCAGTTCAAGGGCATGCTGGCGAACGAGTACAACATCCAGGTCAACAAGACCTCGCGCAACTCGGTGCTGCTGCAGTCCAACATCAACAACACGCGCAGCGACGTCGCGCATCTGATCCGGGTGCTGGTCGAGATCGCCGGCGAGATCGACCGAGGTCTCTGCCCAGGGCGGCGCCAATGCGAGGAAGACGTTCGAGGCGCGGGTGAAGAGCCTGATGACGGATGTGCCCGACCTGCCGAACTTCTCGCATTTCCACGACAGCTTCCGCAGCGATGCGGGCAGCCACACCAACGAAGGCGACATCCGCAGCGGCTTCTACGCGGCCTATGACGCGGCGGGCTGCGAATATATCCGCCTCGCCGATCCCGAGATCGACCGCCGTCTGAAAGCGGGGCCCGATCTCGTCTCCGCCAATTTCGTCATCCCGTATCCGCCGGGCTTCCCGATCATGGTGCCGGGCCAGGTCATCACCCAGGAGACCATCGACTTCATGCGCAAGCTCGATGTGAAGGAAATCCATGGCTACGACGCCAGGGAGGGTCTCAAGCTCGTGCGTTCGGAAGCGCTAGCGCAAATCGGAGATCATCATGCGTCTGCGCACGGGGTCAAGGCCGCAGCGGAATAGGAAGGGGGAGATCATGATCGACTGGTTCGTGCAGACGCTCCGCAGCTATCCGGAGATCGCCATCTTCCTGTCGCTGGCCCTCGGCTACTACTTCGGCTCCTTCACCTACAAGGGCCTCGGTCTCGGCGCGGTCACCGCGACCCTGATCGCGGCGGTGATCATCGGTCAGCTCGGCATCAAGATCGGCAGCCCGCTCAAACCGTTCTTCTTCCTGATGTTCCTGTTCGCGATCGGCTACGGCGTCGGGCCGCAGTTCGTGCGCGGCATCGCGCAAGGACGGACTTCCGCAGGCGCTGTTTGCCGTTGTGGTGTGCCTCTTCTGTCTCGGCATCCGCCTATCTGGGCGCCAGACTGGCGGGCTATGACGTCGGCTCCGCGGCCGGGCTCTATGCCGGATCGCAGACGATCTCGGCGTCGATGGGGCTGGCGACCGATGCGATCAACCGCCTCGGCCTGTCGCCCGAGGAGACCAAGAAGCTGCTCGACGCGATGCCGGTCGCCTATGCCGTCACCTACATCTTCGGCACGATCGGCTCGGCACATCGTCCTGGCGCTGCTGGGGCCGGCGCTGCTCGGCATCGACCTCGAGGCCGCGTGCAAGCGCTACGAGGAGAAGCACGGCGGCAAGAAGGAGGCCGGCGGCCCCGGCACCGCCTGGCACCAGTTCGAACTGCGCGCGTTCCGCGTCAAGGAACGCGGCCCAGTCGTCGGCAAGACGGTGCAGCAGGCGGAGGCGATGCTTCCCGATGCAGCGCGTCTTCGTCCAGCGTATTCGGCGAGGCGACCAGATCATGGAGGCCACGGCCGACACCGTGATCCAGCGCCGGTGACGTCGTGGCCATCGCCGGGCGGCGCGAGGTGCTGGTGAACCTGATCGGCGCCGACCGCAGACGAGGTCGACGACCGCGAACTGCTCGCAGTCCCGATCGAGGGCGTCGACGTCTATCGTCACCAGCAAGGAAGTCGACGGCAAGACGCTGGCCGAGCTGGCTACCATGCCGGCGGCGCGCGGCGTGTTCCTGCGCAAGATCGTTCGCGGTGCGACCGCCACCGAGATCCCGATCCTGGCCGACACGAAGCTCAACCGCGGCGACATCCTCACCATCGTCGGCCGCACCCAGGACGTGACCGCCGCGACCAAGATGCTCGGCTATCCGGACCGGGCGACCGACGTCGCCGACGTGGCATTCATCGGCGCCGCGATCGCGATCGGCGCGCTGCTCGGCGCGCTCGTCTACAAGGTCGGCGGCGTGCCGCTCACGCTGTCGACCTCGGGCGGCGCGCTGATCGCCGGCCTCTTCTTCGGCTGGCTGCGCTCCGTGCGTCCGACCTTCGGCCGGATCCCGTCGCCGACCGTCTGGTTCATGAACTCGGTCGGCCTGAACGTCTTCATCGCGGTCGTCGGCATCTCGTCCGGCCCGGGCTTCGTCGCCGGACTGCAGCAGCTCGGCTTCAGCCTGTTCCTCTGGGGCGTCGCGGTGACGACGGTGCCGCTGATCCTGGCGATGTACGTCGGCAAGTACCTGTTCCGGTTCGACGACGCCATCGTGCTCGGTTGCTGCTCCGGCGCGCGCACCACGACGGCTTCGCTCGGCATGGTCAACGACCGCGCCAAAAGCCAGATCCCAGGCCTCGGCTACACGGTCACCTACGCGGTCGGCAACACGCTGCTGACGATCTGGGGCATGGTGCTCGTCATGCTGCTGACCTAGCCGCCACTACCCTTGTTGAGAAACCGACGCGACCCCCGCGAAACAAGAGGAGCAAAGCCATGGCCGACCTTATGACGCTGCGCAAGTTCGAGGCTCTCAGCCCGTTCGAGATCAAGGACGAACTGATCAATCTCGCGAAGACGACGTCGCAAGACGACCCAGTCGCGCCTTCCTCAATGCCGGCCGCGGCAACCCGAACTGGATCGCGACCACGCCGCGCGAGGGCTTCTTCCTGCTCGGCCAGTTCGCCGATCACCGAAAGCAAGCGCGTGATGGACCATCCCGCCGGGATCGGCGGCATGCCGCAGGCCAGTGGCATCGCCGACCGGTCTGGAGGCCTGGCTCGGCCGAGCATCGCGACATGCCGGGCGCCGAGCTTCCTGCCGAAATGGTCGCGTTCGCCGTCGAAGAAATTCGACTTCGACCCTGATGCCTTCGTCCACGAACTCGTCGATTCGATCATCGGCGACAACTATCCGGTGCCCGACCGCATGCTGGTCCACAACGAGCGCATCGTGCACGAATACCTGATGTGGGCGATGTGCGGCGAGCCGCGGCCGGCGGGCAAGTTCGACCTCTACGCGGTCGAGGGCGGCACCGCCGCGATGTGCTACATCTTCAAGTCGCTGAAGGCCAACCGGCTGCTGAATCCCGGCGACACCATCGCGCTCGGCACGCCGATCTTCACGCCCTATCTCGAGATGACGCACCTCGAGGACTACGACCTCAAGGTCGTGCACGTCGGGGCGCCGCAGGAGAACCGCTTCCAGTACACCGACGAGGAGCTCAAGAAGCTGGAGGATCCGAAGATCAAGGCATTCTTCGTCGTCAATCCCGGCAATCCGACCGGCATGGCGATGGAGCAAGGAGACGATCGCCAAGATCGCCAATCTGGTGAAGACCAAGCGTCCGGACCTGATGCTGCTGACCGACGACGTCTACGGAACCTTCGTCGACGGCTTCCGCTCGCTGCTCGGCGAGCTGCCGCACAACACGATCGGCGTCTACTCCTATTCGAAGTATTTCGGCTGCACCGGCTGGCGGCTCGGCGTGATCGCGATCCACGAGGACAACATCTTCGACAGAGATGATCGCCAAGCTGCCGGACGCCGACGTCAAGGCGCTCGACAAGCGCTATGGCGCGCTCACGCTGGAGCCGCGCAAGATCAAGTTCATCGACCGCATCGTCGCCGACAGCCGCGACGTGGCGCTCAACCACACCGCCGGACTGTCGCTGCCGCAGCAGGTGATGATGACGCTGTTCTCGCTCGCCGAGATGATGGACGACGAAGAAGGCCTACCAGAAGGCCTGCATGGAGATCGTCCACCGGCGCATCCGGACGCCTGATCGACGGCCTGGGCTTCGAGCTCGGCCCCGAACCCGAACTACGACGCCTATTACGGCCTGATCGACTTCGAGTTCTGGGCCCGCAAGAACGTCGGCGACGAGGCGGTCGAATACCTCAAGAAGAACGATCCATCCGCTCGACCTCGCCTTCCGGCTCGCCGAGGACCACGGCATCGTGCTGCTGAACGGCGGCGGCTTCGAGGCGCCGAACTGGTCGCTGCGCGTGTCGCTGGCGAACCTGCCCGACGAAGCCTACGAGCAGATCGGGCGCGGCGTGCGGTCGATCGCGCGCGGCTACCGGGACATGTACGAGGCTGCGAAGGAGCGCGTTCCGGCGGATTGAAGCCCGGGCCGCGGAGTCCGGAAGCGTCCACTGCCGGCCTCCGCGACCGCCATGCGTTAGTACGGAAGGCGCGGCTTTAGTCGAAGAGGCGGGACTTGCGACCGGAGTCCGGTCCTGCCCTTCCGTTGTTCCAGATCACACCCGAGATCCCCAACACGGTGGCCTCGCCCACCGAACGGCTCGGGTCTTCGAACCGGTCGTCGCAACACTATCATCATACTGCTTCGCAATAAACTGGTCGAGAACTTCGGCAGGCGTTTTCCACGCGGGGCTCTACGCGGTCTCGTCTTCATCCCATGAGCGACGGCCGTTTAGTACTTCACGTATGTGCAGGCTGAGATCTGCTTACACCCGGAAATCCCACTGGAGTCCGGCGAGATGTCCTTGCGAACGTCGGAACACAGGGGCTGCGCTAAACGCAACATCAAGTCTTAAATTTCCCATCCATTCGGCATCGACCGCCATCTGGATGGTTGTCGATGCCGAAAAATTGCGTATGCAAGCCATGCATCGTCTTGCCAAGTTACTGCATAAGCCGCGATGCATGGATCAAGCTTAATTAAAGACTACCATATCGCGGCCTTGAGCACGGGCCAGCGGATTCCACATGGCATTTTCGGCTCCCTCGGAATGAATCAGCGCCAGATTGTGCTTCTGGACAGGCAGAAGCTGACCAGCCTCCTCTCTAGTCCAACTAACTAGCGTTGGATCGATTTGCTGGCTTAGATTAGCGAATGTATCGAATGCAGGACACACGCCTGCTCCTAAGAAAGGGAGTTCGACATGTCACAGTCAAAGATCCAACAGCGGAGCTCGGACTCCGCAAACGAGCTTGGAGATGAGACCTTCATGTCGGCTACTGAGTTGCGCAACTACGTGATGCAGACCGAGATGGCCAAGGCGTCGAGAGGAGTCGGTTCCTCAGGTGGAGCCGAGAAGGCGCGCGAGGAACTCATCCGGTCGTTGATGCAACCAGTCGTCGTCACGCCCGAAAAAATTGCCGAGGTAAAGAGGCGGGTGCTCGGCCAACTGAGGGCCGCTGCCGTAAAACACGACAAAGAAGTTATGGTGATGCGTTTCCCGAATGCGTTGTGCACGGATAAAGGGCGCGCGCTCAATAATATGGAAAAGGGATGGCCGAGCACCTTGATTGGGAGGCCTCTTCAGGCCTTTGAGTTCTGGCGTGACCACCTGCAGCCCCTCGGCTACGGCATGAAGGCCATGATCGTGGATTGGCCGGAGGGGCTTCCGGGGGATATCGGCTTTTTCCTTACTTGGGACGACGCGAAGCGGTGACGGTGGGGAGACTTAAGATGAACCACGTAGTTATCAGGAATCGCAAGAGCAAGGATGACAACGTTCCGGGGCTCAAGCGCAAGGAATATGAGCAGAAATTGCGCAAGCTGCACGTTGAACTCGTCAAACTTCAGGAATGGGTGAAGCGTGAGGGCAAGAAGGTCTGCGTGGTCTTTGAGGGACGAGACGGCGCCGGCAAAGGGGGTGTCATCAAGGCCATCACCGAACGAGTCAGCCCGCGGGTTTTCCGCGTCGTTGCCATGAGTGCCCCGACGGACCGCGAGAAGTCGCAAATGTATGTTCAGCGCTACGTGCCGCATTTTCCTTCCGCGGGCGAGATCGTGATTTTCGACCGCAGTTGGTACAACCGCGCCGGGGTCGAGCGGGTCATGGGCTTTTGCACGGAGGATCAGGCGAAGGGCTTCCTGAGGGTGGTCCCTAACGTCGAAATGGCCATGGTCGAGTCGGGAATTATACTTCTCAAATACTGGCTCGAGGTGAGTCCAGAAGAGCAAACCAACCGCCTCACCGCGCGGATCGACGACGGGCGAAAGATCTGGAAGCTGTCCCAGATGGACTTGGATTCCTATACGCGGTGGAATGATTATACGCGAGCACGTGACGACATGTTCCAGATGACCGACACTGCCTGGGCACCATGGTTAATCGCTCGATCCGATAACAAGAGGCAGGCACGTCTCAATATCATCGCGCACCTGCTCTCAAGTATTCCCTACAAGAAAGTGCTCAGAACAAATGTCAAGTTGCCAAAACGCAACGTAGCTCGCAGCGAGCCGCTTAGCGAATCTCTGAATTCGTTCCGCAGGCAGACTTGTAAACGCGAGTCCCGCGCTAGGAAGGGCTGGGGGTAGACCTGCACCCTCCCTCGCGCGGCTGGTCTAGCGGATGTCTCAGCCGAGCAGATTGTCGAGTGTCCCTGACTTGTCCAACCCTCCGACCTTTTCTGCTTTGCGGTCGGCTCGCAGGAGATCGCGAACCGAGCTGTGTGCCCCGACGATGTGCGGTGGGGCAACCCATTTAAGAGTCCTTCCACGCGTTCTTCCGGCACTACCACCTCAGTTGGGACCGGGTCGGCCGGCCTCGAACGGTTCGTCGCAGATGTGAACCTGCTATTCAGCACGCAACGCGCTGGCGTTCGAGCTTACGCCTGCGGGGCAGGCGCGGCGTCTCCTACCGGCGCCTCTGGCCGAAGCGATCGGATGGACGCTTTTCCCAACCGGGGATGGCGAGACGGATCGCCTGCTCGAGGCCAGACGGCGACGGATCGTGTCGCCAAGGCCGGAGGATCGGCAGGACTCCCTTGAGAAACTTTGGGATGCGTTTGAGCGGCTGAAAACGCTTGAGCCGGGGGCGAACAAACGTGTCCAGGCGGATGCGCTATTAGACCGCGTAGCGGCGCCGAACCCGGCGTTCCGTCAATTGCTGGCGCGCAAAGCGGTTGAACTGACGAGCATCGGCAACAGCTTCCGCATCCGCCATTCGAGAACACACATGAGGCGCTTACCTCGCCAGACCCGATCGACTATCTGTTCATGCGCATGTTTAGCCGTGGAGCACTTCCTCGAAGGACTCGACGTCCGGCTCGCAGTTGAAGTGGCTTCGCGTGAGGGGAATCCTTGAAGGAAGTTTTCGGAACGTCCGAGCAACTCTCAGCTTCAGTTCGTCTCGAAATCTACGCGCAATAAGCATCCGAAATCGCAGAGATCGGCGCGCTAGGATTTGTTACGTTGTAAGAATTTCGGGATTTCTTGTTGTATAATTATTGTACACACTCTGCCGGGAACGCAGAAACAGAGCACAGAATATCCACAAAAATTCAGCAGAACCAATACTTTAGCGAGCTGGAGCGGGCGGCGGGAATCGAACCCGCGTATTTAGCTTGGAAGGCTACTGCTCTACCATTGAGCTACGCCCGCCCACGAAGGTTGCAGTACCACGTCGGAAAAGGCGTCTCAACCACGATCACACCGTTCACAGCCTCGCCAGTGACATTTTTCCACATTTCTCTGGCCTCTGATGTGCTGACCGAGACGGTCGCTGCCTAGCGCCGGGTAACTTCATCTCAAATCGCCATATTCTGACACATCCACCGCGCCCTAGCGACGTGCAGCGAAGCGAGCGACGAGACCGTGCAGCCTCGTCGCCGCTTGTACTCTAGTCCGCCCTGCCGGGATCGGCGCGCAGGAAGTCAAAATCGCAACCCTGATCAGCTTGCAACACCTCACGGCTATACAGCTTGGCGTAGCCACGCTTCGGCTTGATCGCTGTCGGCTGGGCGACGGCTCGGCGCGCCGCAAGCTCGGCCTCATCCACCAGCAGGTCGATCCGCTTGTCCTTGACGGACAGCTTGATGCGGTCACCGTTGCGCACCAGCGCCAGTGGACCACCAGACGCCGCATCCGGGCTGACATGCAGCACGATGGTGCCATAGGCCGTGCCGCTCATGCGCGCATCCGATATGCGCACCATGTCCTTGACGCCAGCGCGCGCAAGCTTGAGCGGGATCGGCAGATAGCCCGACTCCGGCATTCCGGACTCGACTCAGCGGACCGGAGTTCTGCAGCACCAGAAAGTCGTCGGGCAGCACGTCGAGATCGGGATCGTCGATCCGGTTCGCAAGATCTTCGAGCGAGGCAAAGACGACAGCCCTGCCCTCCTTCTCGAACAGCGTCGGATCAGCCGCAGCGCGCTTCAGGATTGCGCCGCGCGGCGCCAGACTGCCGAACAGCGAGATCAAGCCGCCTTGCGGCTGCAGTGGCTCGTTGAACGGACGCACCACCGTGTGATCGATGTAACCGACCGCACCATCGAGACGCTGACGCAGCGTCTCGCCCGACACCGTCATGCAATCAAGGTGCAGCAAGGGCCGCAACTCGCGCAGCACCGCGCCGATGCCACCGGCTGCATGCAGATCTTCCATATAGAACGGGCCGGTCGGCTTCAGGTCGACCAACAGCGGCGTCGTATCCGACAGCTCATTCAAATGCTTGAGATCGATATCGATGCCGGCGCGTCCGGCAATGGCGGTCAGATGGATGATGGCGTTGGTAGAACCGCCAATCGCCAGCAACACACGCAGGGCATTCTCGACCGACTGCGGCGTGATGATATCGCGGATCGTCGTCCCTGCGCGCGCCAGCGCCAGCGCTGCTGCGCCCGAGGCCTCCGCCGCACGGATGCGATCGGCGTGCACAGCCGGGATCGCCGCGGTGCCAGGCAGGATGATGCCCAGCGCTTCGGCAATCGAAGCCATGGTGCTGGCGGTGCCCATCACGGCGCAGGTGCCTGCCGTTGTCGCAAGGTTGCCTTCCACCTCTTGGATCGTGTCGCTATCGATCTCGCCGGCGCGATACTTCGCCCAGAAACGGCGGCAATCGGTGCAGGCGCCAAGGCGTTCGCCGCGCCACCGACCGGTCATCATCGGCCCGGTCACGACCTGCACTGTCGGCAAGCCCGCCGACACTGCGCCCATCAACTGCGCCGGCACCGTCTTGTCGCACCCGCCAACGAGCACCACAGCATCCATCGGCTGGCCTCGGATCATCTCCTCGGTGTCCATCGACATCAGGTTGCGGAAGAACAAGCTGGTGGGATTGAGAAATACTTCGCCGAGCGAAATGGTCGGAAACTCGAGCGGCAGGCCACCGGCGGCGAGTACGCCCCGCTTCACCGCATTGACCAGCTCCGGCACGCCGCGATGGCAATTGTTGAACTCGCTATAGGTGCTGGCGATGCCGACCACAGGCTTGCGCAGCAGGTCGGTCGAATAGCCCATGGCGCGGGCCATCGACAGCCGCAGATAGCGCGCGAAATCGCGATCGCCGTAATTGGTCAATCCACGGGAAAGGCCGACAGGTGCTTCTGCGTCACTCATAATCGTTTCTTTCAAAAAGTGCGGTTCAATATCTCGACGCAAATTAGAAGCGAGTTTGCGCAACGAGGCAATCAGGGAAACATCGTTCATTGGACCGAAAGCAGTTGAAGCTTTGAAGCGTGAACTTGCCTGGCCGTCCCATGCTGCACGGTACACCGCTTTCCAATTCGCGTGTCCCCGGCTCATGCTAGCCTCTGATCGCGCCATTTGTTGCCAAGAAAATCGATGCCGTGCTACCAGATCCGCTTCGTGAGAGACGACATGCGGCATCAAGTTGCATGTCTGATCATGTGTTATTTCCCCGGCCAATCAGGGCGGGTTGCAGGAGTTGCGTGATGCCGGAAAAGATCCGTATTGGTATCGTCGGATACGGGAACCTGGGACGCGGCGTTGAAGCGGCGGTGGCGAAGACCGCCGACATGCAGGTCACAGGCATTTATACGCGCCGCCCTCCTGCCAGCCTTGTCCCGCTTCTTGCCGCAACGCCGGTTCATGGCATGGCGGAGCTCGATGCGCACAGGGATCGCATCGACGTGCTGATCCTCTGCGGTGGCTCCAAGGAAGACTTGCCACGTCAGGGGCCGGAGCTTGCTGCCAATTTCAACACAGTCGACAGCTTCGATACGCATGCGCGCATCCCGGACCATTTCGCCGCGGTTGACGCGCCGGCCAAGGCAGGCAAGCGCACGGCATTGATTTCCGCTGGATGGGACCCCGGCATGTTCTCGATCAATCGCGTGATGGGCGAAGCCCTGCTGCCCGATGGCGCGACCTACACCTTCTGGGGCGATGGGCTGAGTCAGGGCCATTCCGACGCGATCCGGAAGCTTCCGGGCGTCGCGGCTGCTGTGCAATACACCCGCCCTGTCAAGGAGGCTGTCGACCGTGTCCGCAGCGGGTCGCGCCCGACACTCACGACCCGCGAGAAGCACCGGCGCGAATGCTTCGTCGTTCTCGCAGACGGGGCTGACGCGGAGCGCGTGCGCGACGCCATCGTGACCATGCCGCATTACTTTGATGAGTATGACACGACGGTCAACTTCATCACCAGGCAGGAGCTGGACCGCGATCACAGCGCGATGCCGCACGGCGGGTTTGTCATCCGCAGCGGCAGCACCTCCGCTGCAACAAACCAGGTGATCGAATATAGCCTCAAGCTCGAGAGCAACCCGGAGTTCACATCCAGTGTTCTCGTCGCCTATGCACGCGCGGTCTACCGGCTCAACGCCATGGGCCAGTATGGCGCGCACACCGTGTTCGACGTTGCGCCGGGGCTGTTGTCCCCCAAGAGCGCCGCTGAGCTGCGCGCCGAGCTTCTGTAAGAGACCGCAGCCACTTCCGCGCATTCAGCCCTGGTCGCAACCCGACATCGCGACCGGGGCTTTGAGGCGCTTCATAGATGGCGTGGCTGCAGATCCTGCGAAAGACGGTATCCGCAGCGCGGCGCTGTCCCGGATAGGTCGGCACATTTGGCAAGCCTGCGCAGAAACGAAAACGATCCCGACCAACATGGATTGATCGGGATTTCGCAGCGCTTGAATGAGCGGAGATAAAATGGCGCTCCCTAGGAGAATCGAACTCCTGTTTTCGCCGTGAGAGGGCGACGTCCTAACCGCTAGACGAAGGGAGCAGCGTGATGCACGCAATAGCCAAGATTCTCGGTCACCGCAACAGGTAATCCGCCTTACGGCTCATTAACGAAACGAAGATTGCCAAGATGCTTGAATGTGCGCGCATCATAGCTGCGCACTTCGGTCGAACCGCCTATATCAAGCGTCACAAGCAACCGGTCACCGGAAACTGCGGTTGTGACGATCCGGGCGTCTCTCGGAAGACTCGCGGTGGCCGAGATGGCGGCGGTAGCGACAGCGTCGCTGCCACGGAACATCCGGTATCCGATCACAGCCAGCAGCGAACCGACGCCAAGAACGGTGGTAAGGCCCGCGATCAACATCATGCGCTTGACCCGCTTGATCATGAGCGCTGTTTGCTCAGGGTTTGGGTCGTGGGCCTCAGGCTCGATTGGGTCAGTCATAGTTAACTCTTTCAGATGGCGTCCGCTCGTGACATCTGGATGCATCGTATAATACGGGCGAACGTCCCATGAAGGCTTTAGCGAAATGAACGATCAACGGCTCGAGGTCACCATTACAGGCGAAGAAGGAGCGACCCGGTTGGATCGCGCCCTCGCCATCCGCTGTCCCGACCTGTCGCGCTCGCGATTGAAATCCTTGATCCTCGCAGGCGCGGTTCAGATTGGCAGCGCCCCGATCCGCGACCCCGCTTACCATGTCGCCGCCGGTGTGACGATCACAATCGACGTGCCTCCGGCAATCGCGCCGGAGCCCGAAGGCGAAGATATCGCCCTCGACATCGTGTTCGAAGATGACGACATCATCATCATCAACAAACCCAAGGGCCTGGTGGTGCACCCCGCCGCAGGGCACGAAACCGGTACGCTGGTCAATGCGCTGATCGCCCATTGCGGCGCCAGCCTGTCCGGCATCGGTGGCGTCCGCCGTCCGGGTATCGTCCACCGTCTGGACAAGGACACCACCGGCCTGATGGTGGTCGCCAAGAACGATCAGGCGCACAAATCGCTCACCGAGCAGTTTGCCGATCACGGCAAGACCAACGAGATGCGGCGCGGCTACAAGGCCCTGGTCTGGGGCGCGCCCAATCGCCCGAACGGCACCATCGATGCGCCAATCGACCGCCATCCCTTTGCCCGCGAGAAAATGGCGGTGCGCGACGGCGGACGCCACGCAGTGACGCATTGGCAAGTCGAGCAGACCTTCAATGACCGCAATGGCCGGGTCCTCGCCGCCCTGATGGCCTGCGAGTTGGAAACCGGCCGCACCCATCAGATCCGGGTGCACATGGCGCACATCAATCACCCGTTGATGGGCGACAATGTCTACGGGTCGCATTTCAAGACCAAGGTGCGCTCCCTGTACCCGCCGGCACAGGCTGCCTTGAATGCGCTCGGACGCCAGGCCCTGCATGCCTATATGCTGACGTTGGAACACCCGCGGACAGGCGAAATCTGTGAATGGATCAGCGATTTACCGCCGGACCTTGCGCATCTGCGAGACCAGCTGACAGCGTCCGATTGACGCATTTGCATGAATAATCTGCAATCATGTCAAATGTTTAATGTTTCCGGGAGGTGATTGCCGCTTGATTTCCCTTCAACGCTACCGGGAATCCGTGTATGTTGCGGTTGCGTTGAATGACCAACGCGGAACATCGCAGCACGGTTGGCTTTAATAAAGCGACCAGCTGCCTGGCCCGCCGCTATCGGGGGCCTGAACCTTATGGAGGCACAACATGGCCCGTGCAGCCACGATGCCAATCCTCAATGGCGAATCCGGTCTCTCGCGCTATCTGTCGGAGATCCGGAAATTCCCGATGCTGGAGCCCCAGCAGGAATATATGTACGCAAAGCGCTGGCGCGAGCATGACGATCGCGAAGCCGCTCATCATCTCGTGACGAGCCATCTCCGTCTCGTGGCCAAGATCGCCATGGGCTATCGGGGCTATGGCCTGCCGATCTCGGAAGTGGTCTCGGAAGGCAACGTCGGCCTGATGCAGGCGGTGAAGCGCTTCGAACCTGAGAAGGGCTTCCGCCTGGCGACTTACGCCATGTGGTGGATCAAGGCGTCGATCCAGGAGTATATCCTGCGCTCGTGGTCGCTCGTGAAGATGGGCACCACCGCGAACCAGAAGAAGCTGTTCTTCAACCTGCGCAAGGCCAAGAGCAAGATCTCGGCGCTTGATGAGGGCGATATGAACCCCGAGCAGGTCGGCATCATCGCCAAGCGGCTCGGCGTCAAGCCGCAGGATGTGATCGAGATGAACCGTCGCCTTGGCGGCGACGCATCGCTGAACGCACCGATCCGCGACGACGGCGAGGCTGGCGAATGGCAGGACTGGCTGGTCGATACCTCGCCTTCGCAGGAAACCCTGTTGGCCGAGCACGAGGAGATGGATCACCGTCGCCGCGCGCTCGTTGGAGCAATCGATGTCCTCAACCCGCGTGAACGCCGCATCTTCGAGGCACGACGCCTGGCTGATGACCCGATCACGCTGGAAGACCTCGCGACCGAATTCGGCGTATCGCGCGAGCGCGTGCGACAGATCGAGGTTCGGGCGTTCGAAAAGGTACAATCGGCTGTCAAAGGCACGATCGCTCAGCAGGAGGCCGCGGCGGAGGCAGCAGCTGCGCATTTCTGATCGGTCAGCCTGACTGCGAATACAAAAGCCGGCGTTCGCGCCGGCTTTTTTTGTGCCTGATTGTCAGATTATCTGCGCCTCGACCTTCGCCGATCGCAACCCGGAACTATTCGCTCCAGGCTCCGAATGCCTCGTTAAAGGCCCGCTCGCCTGGCGCGCCTTTTTCGATCGCAATAATCGCACGGCGCTGGTTCGAATAAACCAACGGCACGTCAAACCACGACCGTTCCTTCAGGAGTTGCAGGTTCCGCACGCGATCAGCCTCGACGTTGCTGAGACCAACCAGGAAGAACCCGTCAGTGACCTTCACCGCCAGACCGGCCAGTGGGGTGCCACGCGCCTGCTCGTTTGATTTCATCAGGATCCCGGGCACGTTCGATACCGGGTTAGCGCCAGCCTCACCGGCAAACACAAACGTCAACTCGGCGGTATGGCTGGCCGGCAATGCGGTGTCGGTGTTACGCCGGAACGACATCGTCATCTTCATCTTGCGATCAGGTATATCGACATCGGCCCGGATCGCGAGATCCGACGGCTGATTATTGGCGCCCTTGATCGGCTCCAGCCGCCAGACCACCGTTCCGGTGTATTGCTTGCCCTTCGGCTCAGCCGGATCCTCGTCATACAGCACGACACGCTGGGCGATGGGCGCGATCTGGTCGGTCAGGTTCGATTGACCAACGCGATCGGCAATCTTCGGGCGTGGTG
Organism: uncultured Alphaproteobacteria bacterium; assembly: GCA_963717905.1. Classification (GTDB taxonomy): domain Bacteria; phylum Pseudomonadota; class Alphaproteobacteria; order Rhizobiales; family Xanthobacteraceae; genus Tardiphaga. Next base: position 274,587 of record CAVQXM010000002.1, on the reverse strand, counting down.
ACAGCGTGGGGTCACGTGCAACATCCGTTGCCGTGCCGGATCCACTCCTGAAGCTATCAATCAGGCGAGGCCCGAACACGAAGGCTGAGCCAATCGCGATCAACGCCACGCCAGTAAAGACCGCAATCTTGAGCGGGAATTTGCCGCCACCAGCGGGACGCGCCCGCTTCGGCGACTTAGGCAGCGGCGGATCATTTCGCTTGCCGCCAGGTGTGCCGATCAGCGGCTTGTCGAAGTCCGACAGGTCGCCGCTGCGGTCTTCCATCGTGGGTTCGAGGCGATCGAACTCGGGCGTTGGCGATGGCACGTTGGCATAAGTCTTCCGCGCTGCACGATTTGCTTGCGCGGAGGCCCGCCCCAGATCGTTGACGTCAGCGGTGACATCGCGGAAGCCGCGCATCGTATCCGACGAAGTCGGCGCGGGAGCTGAGGAGACCGGGCCGGGCGTGGTCACAGGCGGCTCGGGTGTCACCGGCGCGGTGGGACGCGGAATCGGCGGCGGATCGACGCGCAGGGTACGCGCCGACTTGGATTCGGGCGGGCGCGGCGCGGCCCGCTCGCTCCGTGGCAATTCGGCTGACGGCTCCGTCGCGCCGACGTTCGTGGCGCGGCTGCGCACTGACGCGGCGGGCGGCGTTGCGTCCGAAGTTGGCGACGCAGCAGTTTCACCAGTCGCAGATGATGACGCCGGGGGCGGCACATTCTGGCGAGGAGTGTCGGCAGGTCGCGACCTCGGCTCGGCACGGGATCGCTCCCGTGCACGCTGGGCAGCCTCGGACTCGACCCGGCGGATCGATTCTTCCAGCGATAGCCGCTCACGCGTGATCTCGGACTCAGTAAGCGGCGGTTCAACGCTCCGCAACTGCGAGATCAACGCCGAGCGCGCCCGCTCATACAGCGCGCGCCTGCTCTCCCCGGAAGCACTGGGGTCAAGCCCGGCAATTGCGCGAGCGATAAGCGGATAGTAATCAGCCATCTTGACTCAATTCGCTGGAACTCGAGTATTTACAGATCAAGCCTCGAACGGGTTCTGAACCAGAATAGTATCTTCGCGTTCAGGGCTCGTGGAAAGCAGTGCAATTGGGCAACCGACTAATTCCTCCACGCGACGGACGTACTTGATAGCCTGCGCCGGCAGATCTGCCCAGGAACGGGCGTTCGCCGTCGGCTCTTTCCATCCCTCGATGGTCTCATAAATTGGCGTAATTCGCGCTTGCGCGCCCTCGCCGGCCGGCAAATAATCGATCTCAACGCCATCCAGCATGTAGCCAACGCAGACGTCGATCGTATCGAACCCGTCCAAAATATCCAGCTTTGTCAGCGCCAACCCGTGGATACCGCAATTGCGAACGGTCTGGCGGACAAGAACGGCGTCGAACCAGCCGCAGCGACGCTTGCGACCGGTGTTCACACCGAACTCCTTGCCGCGGCGACCGATTTCTTCGCCAATCTCGTTGTCGAGCTCGGTCGGGAACGGACCCTGACCGACGCGGGTGGTATAGGCCTTGCAGATGCCAAGGACATATCCGAGCGCGCTTGGCCCCATTCCGGTACCGGTCGCAGCCTGCGCCGAAACGGTGTTCGACGAGGTCACATACGGATAGGTACCATGATCAACGTCGAGCAGCGCACCCTGCGCGCCCTCGAACAGAATTCGCTTGCCTTCGCGGCGCTTGATATCAAGCAGCCGCCACACGGTATCCGCATAGGGCAACAGCTTCGGCGCCATCGCCAGCAAGTCAGAAACGATGCCAGCCGCCTCGAGTTCCGGCAGGCCGAGGCCGCGACGCAGCGCATTGTGATGCGTCAGCAGGCGATCAACCTTGAAGGTCAGTGTATCGGGATCCGCCAGATCCATCAGGCGGATCGCGCGGCGACCAACCTTGTCTTCGTACGCAGGGCCAATGCCGCGCTGCGTGGTGCCGATCGCGGTTGCCGCGTTAGCGTTCTCACGCAGCTTATCCAGGTCGCGGTGCACCGGTAGAATCAGCGTCACGTTCTCAGCGATGCGCAGATTATCGGGGCCAATCTCGACGCCCTGCCCGCGCAGCCGCTCGAGTTCTTCAAGGAACGCCTGAGGATCGAACACAACGCCGTTGCCGATAACTGCCAGCTTCGACGGCCGCAGAACGCCGGATGGCAGCAGGGCAAGCTTGTAGGTTGCGCCGTTGATAACGAGCGTATGGCCCGCATTGTGGCCGCCCTGGAAGCGAACAACAATGTCTGCCTGCTCCGACAGCCAATCGACGATCTTGCCCTTACCTTCGTCGCCCCACTGGGCGCCGACGACGACAACATTAGTCATTGCGAGGTAGTCCCCTTAAAAACCCGAACAACGCCCAGGCAACAACGGCCAAGGCCGCTCGCATGCGAGGCCTCCACCGGATAAAGGATGCAGCCCTCCGGCGCAAGGGAAAGGGTTTCCCAAATCCCGCAACAAGCCCAACCAAACCATTGATATCCCCGAAAAAACCGTATTCCGCCGAGGCTGATGCGAAAGGCGCGCGCGACGCGCGAACGGCATTGGCGGAGGAAAAACACAGCAGGTAGCAAAACCTCAGTACGCGAGCACTCCAGGCGCGCACACGCTTAGCGGTAGCTGTTGCGGGCTGGGAGAGCTTACCGAGCACCCGAACATCCTGATCGCCGCGACACGGATCTGACGTGATGATTTCGTCGCGACATGTCCGGTCCTTCGGTGGGGGGCGATCTCCTGGCTCGTGATCGCACGGAACAAGCCGCGATCCCCGAGGCGCATCACCACAAGCTCAACGCCAGGGGTGCTTACGGTTCAGATCAAGCGGAGCGGTCGGACGCCGCGGCGGTTCGCAACGATTAATCAGGCGCGACTTAGCCAGTTCGATTGGCATTCCAGCCAGCGCGGGATTGCACTAGGTTGCGGCCTGCAGTTCATGCAGCGTTTGGCGAGGCTGCCACCGGACGAGAGTTGAGAATGTCGAAGACGACCCGCGCCACCCAGGCGCTCGATCACAGCGGGATCAAATTCAAGCTACACCTGTACGACTACGATCCCGAGGCGGCGAGCATCGGCCTGCACGCGGCCGAGTCCTTGCAGGTTGGCCCAGAGCGCGTCTTCAAGACGCTGATGATTGATCTCGACGGCAAGCCGGTTTGCGTCGCCGCGCCATCGGATCGTGAGGTCAGCATGAAAAAGGTAGCGGCGGCATTTGGCGGCAAGACTGCCCGGATGATGAAGCCGGCCGATGCCGAACGGCTGACTGGCTATCATGTCGGCGGCATCAGCCCGCTCGGGCAGAAGAAGAAAGTACGTACTGCTATCGATCAATGTGCGCTCGACCACGTAACGATCTTTCTGAACGGCGGGCAGCGCGGCCTGCAGGTGGAATTGAGCCCGCAGGAGGCTGTCGCCGCCACTCAAGCGCTGGTATGTAACGTCACCTGAACCCGGGCAATTGCCCATCTTTCGGAACCAACGAGCGCTGTTAGTATTGTCCAGCGCAAGACAACCGGAGGATATCGTCATGCGCCTCGCCCTCGCCGCTGCGTCGCTTGCCTTTCTGGCGAGCGCCCTACCGTCGGATGCTCAGGCCCGCGATTACCCGTGGTGTTCGCGGACATCCGGCAGCGGGTACGAACCGAGCTGCACGTTCACATCATTCAGGCAATGCATGGCTACTGTCAGCGGTCAGGCCGGCGACTGCATGCAAAATCCGAGAATGGCGTTTCGCGCCACGCACCTGCCCAACTGAACGGCGCGCCCGCGTGCCTCGACAGTACTATCAACACCCTGTGATACGGAATGATTTTGGCTGGGGCGGCAGGGAGTGGTGAAAACCGCCTGGCTGGCGACCTTCGCCGAAACGTTCGACCCGGATAGCCCAGCCCTTGCAACATGGCTTCCAAGCGGAAATCACTCTGTTCCGGTCTGCGGTTCGGGACTAGGAGTGATCAACACGCAGTTGGAACTCCATGACCATTCAGGCGCCCCGACCAAACTTCAATATCGTCTACTGGCTGGCTAACCAGCCGTATCTTCTCCTCAGCCTGACGTCATTGTTCTGGGCGACGAATATCATTCTGGGCCGCGTTATCGCCGGACAGATCCCGCCTGTGACGCTGACCACCGTTCGTTGGTTCGGCGCATTTCTCATCATGCTGCCATTCGCGGTGCAGCCGCTGCGAAAAGACTTCACCACCCTGCGCAAGCATCTGCCCTTGATGGCGCTGCTGGCCGCGACTGGCTTCGTCGTGAACAACGTATGCGCCTACTGGGGGCTGCAATACACCATTGCCCTCAATGCGCTACTGATGCAGTCGTCCGGCCCGCTGTTCGTAGCGCTGTGGTCACTCGTATTGTTCGGCGTTCGGCTCACCGTCGCGCAATTCCTGGGAATCCTGACCTCGCTGTTTGGTGTGCTGGTGATCCTGTTGCGCGGAGACCTGCTGGCGCTGCGCGACATCGATCTCAACACCGGCGACCTCCTGATCGGATGCGCGCTACTGATCTTCGGTCTCTACTCGGCGCTGATGCCGAAGCGGCCAGCGACGCATCCCATGTCGCTCATCGTATTCACGGCCGGGCTGGGCTCACTGATGTTGATGCCGTTCGCAGCGGTTGAACTCGCCAGCGGCGCGTCAATCACCCTCGACGCAAAGACGGTGCCGGTTCTGATCTTTCTCGCCACGCTGCCATCTGCGGGCGCCTATATCTTCTTCAACCGCGGCATCGCCCTGATCGGGCCAAACCGCGCCGCGCCGTTCTTCCACTTGATGCCGGTGTTCGGCTCGGTCATGGCGATCGTTTTTCTGGATGAGCGGCCCGAGATGTTTCATCTCGTCGGCTATCTTCTGGTTTTAGTCGGCGTCTTCACGGCGTCCCGCCGCTAAGCGCAGACATTCCGCAGCGAACTGTCATGCTGCAATGCAACTTTGTTTTGCGCACGAACGGTTGAAGCAGCGACTTTCGCTTCCGCCGTCCCTCGGTTAGCCTCCTCCTCAACGTCGGAGCAGACGGACAAATCATCCGCTGACAATCCGGAGCTGATGGCCGCAACCAACATGCGGCGGAGGGAGCGTCCAATGACAAGTTACATCACTGTCGCTGCTGTGGCAGCGACCCTTGCATCGTTAACGTTTGGCAGCGGCGCGCAGGCGCAGAGCGGGCCGTATCCGAACCGTAACCTCACCCTCGTCCTGCCATTCGCAGCGGGCAGCGGCACCGACAGCACCACCCGCGTGGTCGGCGCAGAACTGTCGAAAGCGCTGGGGGTCGGCGTGGTGATCGAAAACAAGGCTGGCGGCAACGGCACCATCGCCGCCACCCACGTCGCGCGCGCCGCACCGGATGGCTACACGCTGTTTGTCACGACCAACACAACCCATTCAGCTAACCCAAGCCTGCTGAAAACATTGAACTACGATCCGATCAAGGACTTTACGCCGATCGCGCGGACAGGTGATCTGCCGTTCATGCTCGTTGTTCACCCGGATGTGCCTGCCAAAACCGTCGGAGAGCTCATTGCCTATGCCAAGGCTAATCCCGGCAAGCTGACCTATGGCAGCGGCAGTTCATCGTCATCGGTGTCTGGCGCAACTTTCGCGCGGCGCGCAGGCATCGAGCTGCAACACATTCCCTACAAAAGTTCGCCGCCTGTGCTCAACGATCTGATGGCCGGACGCCTGACCATGATGTTTGTCGATGTCCCGACGGGCCGCCCCTTCGTCGCCGCGAACTCGCTGCGGGCCATTGCCGTGACGACCAAGAACCGTTCGCCGCTGGCGCCCGACCTACCGTCGATGGAAGAAGCCGGGGTGCCGGATTTTGATATCACCTCGTGGCAGGCCTATTTCGGCCCCGCCAATCTGCCGCCGGAGATTGTCACCCGGCTCAACGCCGAGATCCGCAAGATCATCGAGAATCCGGATACGAAGGCCAGGCTGCTGACAATGGGGATGGATGCATTCTCCGGGACGCCCAAGGAGCTTGAGGGCTTTGTCAAGGACCAGCTGGTGCTATGGACACGGCTGATCAAGGACGCCGGTATCGAGCCACAGTAGCCGACGCTCAAGCTAGACAACCAGCGCGCTCTCGCGTCACGCGCGGGAGCGCGCCCCATCCCCAGCTGTCATGCGCGCGTCATCCAGCTGTCAGTCTGTCGTTGCAGCGAACGGCGAAAAGCCTCCTGTTCTTCATCAAGGAGCTAGCTCGTGCGCAAATCATTTCTCTACTCAGTCGCATTCCTCGCGTTGGGATCGATCCCTGCCCTTGCTCAAACTGAATTTCCGGCAAAGCTCGCGGGTCACGCGGTGCTGCCAGCTGCGTCATCGGTTGATGCTCCGGCTGATGCCCCGAACGATCTGAAGACCGCAGGCAAATACACCAACGGCAAGCGGATCTCCGAACTCGGCGCGATCATGGGCAAGTCCAAGGAGCGCCCGACCGGCATCGCCGTGCCCATGCAGGGGCAGCCGTTGCAGGGGCACTCCGGCATCCAGACCATGGCTGACGGCACCTTCTGGATCCTGACCGACAACGGGATGGGCTCGCGCTACAATTCCGCTGAACTCGATGCTGTACCTCAATCGCCACAAGATCGACTGGAAGACCGGCTCAGTCGAGCGCCAGGAGACCATCTTCCTGCATGATCCCGACAAGAAGGTCCCATTCCGCATCACCCATGAAGATACGGACAAGCGCTATCTGACCGGCGCGGATTTTGACCCGGAAGGTTTCCAGCTGATCGGCGAGACCTTCTGGATCGGCGAAGAGTTCGGCCCCTACATCATCAAGGCTGACAAGACCGGCAAGGTACTCGCCGTGATCGAGTCGATGGCCGACGGCAAGCCGATCCGTTCACCGGATCATTGGGCTGTGCAGTCCCCCGGCGCACCGGGCGCCAGCTACACCAACGTCAACCTGTCCCGCTCGAAGGGATATGAGGGCTTTGCATCGTCGAAGGACGGCAAGTTCCTCTACCCGCTGCTCGAAGGCCCGCTGTGGAACCCCGAGACGAAGGAAGTCGAAAAAGTTGACGGCAAGGAAGCCGCGCGCATTCTCGAATTCGATGTCACCGCCCAGAAGTTCACCGGCCGGTTCTGGCACTATGTGTTCGAAATGAACGGCAATGCGATCGGCGACTTCAACATGCTCGACGCCTCGACTGGTCTCATCATCGAGCGCGACAACGGCGAAGGCGTCAAGGACAAGGCCTGCGCCGCGGGCGTTCGCGGCACGGATTGTTTCCCGGACCTGCCGAAGCTGAAGCGCGTCTACAAGATCGAAATGACCGACGCCAACGTCGGCAAGCCGGTTCGCAAGATCGGCTACATCGATCTGATGAAGATCCAGGACCCGGACAAGAAGGCGCGCAAGCCACTTGAGAACGGCGTGCTGACCTTCCCGTTCTTCACGATCGAAAACGTGGACCGCGTCGACGACAAGCACATCATCGTGGGCAACGACAACAACCTGCCGTTCTCCTCGAGCCGCGATCCGAACAAGGCCGATGACAACGAGCTGATCCTGCTTGAGGTCTCGGACCTGCTGAAGGCCAAGTAAGCCCGCGCCGGATTTGGTGAAGGCGCGTGCCTGCGGGCATCGCCTTTACAACGCCACCAACTCAAAAGGCCTCGCTCAATCGAGCGAGGCCTTTTTTATAGCTCAGCGTTACCGACGATTAGAAGGACAGCGTCTTGGCCTGACGCACCTGCGGCAGAGCCTGAACCTTGCTCAACACATCCGCCGGCACGGCGCCATCGATCGCGACCAGACAGATAGCGTCGCCGCCCAGCTTCTGCCGGCCGAGATTGAAGGTCGCAATGTTGACGCCAGCATCGCCAAGCAGGCCAGCGAAAGCGCCGACGAAGCCGGGCTTGTCCTCGTTGGTGACATAAACCATCGACGGCGCGAACTCGGCATCGACACGGATGCCCTTGATGTCGATCAGCCGCGGCTTGCCATCAGCATAGACGGTACCGGAGACCGAGCGCTCCTGCTTGTCGGTGGTGATCGTCACGGTGATCACGCTCTCATAATCCGACTCAGCTGCGCGGGTGACTTCATCAACGACCATGCCGCGCTCCTTGGCGACAACAGGCGCAGACACAACGTTGACCTCGCCCAGCATCGGACGCAGCAGCCCCGACAGCGCAGCTGACGTCAGCGCCTTGATCTTCATCTCGGAGACGGTGCCCTCATAGGTGATGACGACCTTGATGATGTTGCTCTCGGTGAGCTGGCCGGCGAAGGAGCCGAGCTTCTCAGCCAGATCGATGAATGGCTTCAGCTTCGGCGCTTCTTCGGCGGTGATCGACGGGAAGTTGATCGCATTGGAGATCGCGCCGGTCAGCAGATAGTCCGACATCTGTTCAGCAACCTGCAGCGCGACGTTCTCCTGCGCTTCATTGGTCGACGCGCCTAGATGCGGCGTGCAGATGACGTTGGTGCGGCCGAACAGGATGTTTGACGTCGCGGGCTCTTCGACGAAGACGTCGAAGGCAGCGCCGCCGACCTGCCCCGAGTTCGAGCGCAGCCGCGAGCGCCGCCTCGTCGACCAGACCGCCACGGGCGCAGTTGATGATGCGAACGCCGCGCTTGGTCTTGGCCAGGGCAGCAGCGTCGAGCACGTTGCGCGTCTTGTCGGTCAACGGTGTGTGGAGCGTGATGAAGTCAGCGCGCTTCAGCAGTTCATCGAGCTCGACCTTCTCAACGCCGATATCCTTGGCGCGCTCGGGCGAAAGGAACGGGTCAAACGCGACCACCTTCATCTTCAGGCCAAGCGCACGATCGGCGACGATTGCACCGATGTTGCCGCAACCGATCACGCCGAGGGTCTTGCCGGTGATCTCGACGCCCATGAAGCGGTTCTTCTCCCACTTGCCAGCCTGGGTCGAGGCGTCGGCCTGCGGAATCTCGCGCGCCAGCGACAACATCAAGGTGATGGCATGTTCCGCGGTCGTGATCGAATTGCCAAAGGGCGTGTTCATCACGATGATGCCCTTGCTGGTCGCAGCAGGAATTTCAACGTTATCAACGCCGATACCGGCGCGACCGATGACCTTCAGACGGGTCGCCTTTTCCAGCAGCTTCGCCGTCGCCTTGGTCGCGGAACGAATGGCCAGACCATCGTAGTTGCCGATGATCTCGGCGAGCTTGTCCTTGTCCTTGCCGAGAGCCGGCTGGAAATCGACGTCGATGCCACGATCACGGAAAATCTGGACGGCGGCGTCAGACAAAGCGTCGGAAATGAGTACCTTGGGTGCAGACATGGCTTGATCTCACTGAGGTGATGGTGACCGTCAGCGCTTCCGCACAAGATGCAGGCAGCGCGCAGACACCGACAGATTGAAAGCGAGGGCGCAACGTTGCGCGACTTGATATCAGAGCGAAGAGCCGCCCCTCACGCGATGTGAGGGGCGTGCAATCATCAGGCAGCCTTGACGAAGGCGGCTTTGGTCTCTGCAAATGCCCAGTCGAGCCAGGGCGTCAGCGCTGCAAGATCAGCAGCCTCGACAGTCGCGCCGCACCAGATGCGCAAGCCAGCCGGCGCATCACGATAGTGGCCAATATCAAAACCGGCCTCTTCCTTCTCAACCGTCGCAACCAGCTTCTTGGCGAAGTCCGCCTGCTGATCCGCTGACAATGCAGTGATCGCAGGATCAACGACCTTGAGACATACCGAGGTGTTGGAGCGGATCGCCGGATCCGTCGCGAGGAAATCGATCCACGGCGTCTTGGCGACCCAGTCGCTCAGCACCTTGGTGTTGGCGTCCGCCCGGGCGACCAGGCCGTTGAGGCCGCCGACCGACTTCGACCAGTTCAGCGCGTCGATGTAGTCCTCAACGCAGAGCATCGACGGCGTGTTGATGGTTTCGCCGACGAAGATGCCTTCGATCAGCTTGCCGCCGGACGTGAGGCGGAAAATCTTCGGCAGCGGCCAGGCTGGCGCGTAACTCTCGAGGCGAGCAACCGCGCGCGGGCTCAGGATCAACATGCCATGGGCACCCTCACCGCCGAGCGCCTTCTGCCAGGAGAAGGTGACGACGTCGAGCTTTGGCCAATCCAGCTTCTGTGCGAAAGCCGCCGAGGTCGCGTCACAGATCGTCAGACCTTCACGGTCTGCCTTGATCCAGTCAGCGTTGGCGACGCGCACACCCGAGGTGGTGCCGTTCCAGGTAAAGACAATATCGCTTGCCGGATCAGCCTTGCCGAGGTCAGGGATCTCGCCATAGCCCGCGGTGAGCTTGGTGACATCCTTCAGCTTGAGCTGCTTGACGACGTCGGTGATCCAGCCCTCGCCAAACGACTCCCAGGCGATCATCGTCACCGGGCGAGCCCCGAGCAGCGACCACAGCGCCATTTCGACTGCGCCGGTATCCGATGCCGGAACAATGCCGATGCGATAGTCCGCGGGGACCTCGAGCACTTCGCGCGTCAGGTCGATCGCCTGCTTCAGGCGCGACTTGCCGATCTTCGCGCGGTGCGAACGGCCGAGAACAGCATCATTGAGGGCTTGGGGGGTCCAGCCGGGGCGCTTTGCGCAGGGGCCAGACGAAAAATTCGGCACATTCGGCCGATTGGCAGGCTTAGTCATCAATCTATCCTTCCAGATAGCTGCCTCCCGGTGGGGGGAGGTTTCCCGCTGGCGTGGATATGGGATCAGAGGGCTTTCGTCAAGATATCGCGTTTGTCAGGGCAGCCTCGCGGGCTTCGCCCCAGTAGCGTGCCGGGGCGTTGAATTTGCACATCGGCCAGGACGAACCACATGAATTAGAACTTGTAGCCCAGCCCCCCGCGCACGGTGTTGATGGTGATTTCACCGGTCGAAGTGAATCGCGTGAACTCATACTCACCACGCAGGAACAGGTTGCTGTACAGCCGCATGTCGATGCCGAGCCCTGCGGTGTAGCCGTAAACGAACCGACCGTTGTCAACGATGGTGTCCGTGAGAGGAATGACGTTGTACGGAACAGCCGGAGCTGGCGGCTCGACCCTGTCAGTGATCCGCGCCGAGCGCACAATGTCCGCGCTACCGACCGCAACACCACCGAACATGTAGCCAAGGAAACTATCGAAGGCATAACCGGCCCTCGCTCGAAATGTCGCGTAGTCCCGAATCTCGGCAGAACCTGATGCTGACAGGCTCACGTTGTGCGTCGCTCCATCGCTGAGAGTGGATCGTCGAGCAGTTGTACCGGAATTGCCACCACCGAACCGTCCATGATTGTAAGTCACCTCGAGACCATAGATGACATCGTCCCACTGGGCGGTGTATCCGCCAAACGCACCATAACTGATGTCGTTGATACCATAACGATCCGACATCACTGCCCAGCCCGACACCCCCATTTCCGAATTAATCAGGGTGTTGTGCAGCAGTCGCTCGACCAGAGCCGTCGTTGATCCGGTGAAATTGCCACTAGAGGCGCTGCGACCGGCGTGTCCGCCGATGTAATAGCCATCCCAGTTCACGGCACGACTGACCTGGGGCTGATAGATAGACCCTCGCAACACAGGCATATCGGCGGCAGCGGCGTTTGCAGCCAATGCAACGACGGCAATAGCCGGAACGAATTTCCACATTTCAGCACCCCGTCATTGAAATCTCAGGCCCCAGCAATCGTGCTTCGTTAACCTTAATTTTCTACTTCAACACTCCCGAACCGCCAAACAGAAAACGGCGCGACCAATGTCGCACCGTTACAAAATTGTTTGGCAGGCCCAGATCAGCCTCGTCGCATCAACGGCGGCGGTGGCGGGAGATAGACCGGAGCGGCATCGAGATTCCAGCGCATGCCGAACTTCACGTCATGCGAAGTGATGTCGTTGAAGGTGAACGGCCGATCACGCGTGTAACCCTCAAAGTCTGTCAATGGACCTGTGACGCCATTCCCCAGGTTCATGTAGCTATACGCAAGCTCAAGCGTCATGGCGTGGTTCACGCGATAGGCCAAGCCCGCATGCAAAGCCCAGGCAAAGTTCCACTTCGAGGCCGTATCGGCATAGGCCGTCGTGGGGCTGGTGCCAAAACCGGTGTTCGTCACGCCCTGATCGGTCAGACCGGCGATCGTGTTGCGCGACATACCCGCACCAGCTCCGATGAACGGCGTGATGTTCCACCAGGTGCCGAGATCGATATAAGCGTTGGCCATCACGACCCATTCGGTCTTGCTGGCGTTGTAAGTGTCCGCGCCGATCGGCGTGCCATTCATCGAAACGAGATCGCGTCCCGTGAAACCAGAGCTTCCACGGAACTGACCCGTGATATCGCCGCGCAGCCAGTTGTTGAAATTGTAACCGACGCCCAAGCCATAGATGCCGGCTGTTGTGAAGTTAGTCGTCTGGGACGGGATCGAAATGCCGGGATCGCGATAGCCAGCGTGATCGAGGTTCTTCACCTTCTGATTGCTAAACCCGATCTCACCGCGCAGATACCAGCCACCGAACTCTTCGACCGGAATCGGCATCGGCGGGGGCGGCTCACGATATGCAAGATCGGCAGCTGATGCAGCCGACGCGATTAATGATAAAGCGCCAATCGCGGCGATAAAGTTCGAATTGCGCATTACATCGACTCCGTGTCGGCAAGAGGCGGATGCCTACTCTGTTACTGCTGATAGAAATGCGCGGAATTCCTTAAAGGCGGCTTAACCCTAATAATTAAGGTTGAGGAGAAATGAACGCAGCGTCGTTTGCATGTGCAGTGACACCGCCGCGCCACACCATCAAATGGTTAAGACAGTTAACCAATGGTTGATGATATCAAAACGCGCCTCGACCTCCGCCTCGGACAGACAAAGGCGCAGGATCCCGTCTCCATGCAGCCGCTTCAACGACAAAACTAAAAAGTCGCCGACGGATGGCCCATCGGCGACTTGTCAGACTGATATGGTCGAGAGCGTCAGGCGGCAGCCGAAGCGCCGAGTGCATCGACAATGGTGTCGACAACCTCTTCAACGAGGTCGCGATCATCACCCTCACCCATCACGCGGATCACCGGCTCGGTGCCCGACGAGCGCACCAGCAAACGACCGTGGCCATTCAACCGCGTCTCCGCCGAACTGATCGCTGACTGCACATGCGCCATCTCGAGTGGCTTGCCAGAACCATAACGAACGTTCTTGAGGATCTGCGGCAAGGGATCGAACAGGTGACAGATCTCTGACACTGGACGCCCGAGCTTCTGAATCACGGCGAGCACCTGCAAGGCCGCGACAAAGCCGTCACCGGTCGTAGCATAGTCCGACAGGATGATGTGCCCCGACGGTTCGCCGCCTACGTTGTAACCTTCAGCCTGCATCCGCTCCAGCACATAGCGATCGCCAACCTGGGTGCGCAACAGGTTCAGGCCCTGCGTCTTCAGGAAACGCTCCAAGCCGAGGTTCGACATCACGGTCGATACAATGCCTGGCTTCGCCAGCCGGCCGTCTTCCTTCCAGCTCTGCGCGATCACCGCCAGCAATTGATCGCCGTCGACGACATGGCCGAGCTCATCAACGATGATGACACGATCCGCATCGCCATCCAGCGCAATGCCGATATCAGCGCGCATCTCGCGCACCTTGCGGCTCAGCGCTTCCGGTGAAGTCGATCCGCAGTCCTTGTTGATGTTGAAACCATCCGGCTCAACACCAATCGAAATCACATCGGCGCCCAGCTCCCACAGCGCTTCCGGCACCACCTTGTAGGCAGCGCCATTGGCGCAGTCGATCACGACACGAAGGCCATCAAGGCTCAACTCACGTGGCAAGGTGCGCTTGGCGAATTCGATATAGCGATCCCGGACGCCGTCGATACGGCGAGCCCGGCCAAGCGCCGCGCTGCCGGACAGCTTGCGATCAAGGTTTTCATCGAGCAGTTGCTCGATCTGCTTTTCGACTTCATCCGACAGCTTGTAGCCGGAGGGGCCAAACAGCTTGATGCCATTGTCTTCATAGAGATTGTGCGAGGCGGAGATCATCACGCCGAGATCCGCACGCATAGACTTGGTCAACATCGCAACCGCAGGGGTTGGCATCGGGCCAACCAGCATCACGTCCATGCCGACTGATGTGAAACCCTGCCACCATGGCGTATTCGATCATGTATCCCGACAGCCGGGTATCCTTGCCGATAACAACGCGGTGACGGTGATCGCCGCGCTGAAAAACCAGCCCCGCAGCCTGCCCGACCTTCATCGCCAGTTCAGGCGTGATCAGGCCATTGGCGCGGCCACGAATGCCATCTGTTCCAAAATACTTGCGGCTCATAAGAAACCCCTAACGCTGGCCGGCTCAACCTAGACGGGACGCCCCCGCTCGGCCCAGCGCTTGTTACAACTTCATAAGTGCCGGAGTTATAAAGGTTCACGGCTTGAAATGAGTTCAAAAAATGTAATGAATCATTTCTAACGGAAGAACATTCAGTTTTTAGGTAAACAATTGAGATAAAACAACATTTACCATAAAGCGGACGTCGCGCGACAAATCCGGACCAGGCCCAAGGTCCGGTAGTTTGATCAATCTGCACCAGCATGGGCCAAATCGAAGAGAAAACGAAGCCCGATTCGCACCGTAACCTCTCACCTGGACGGGCCCAATTACATCCCGAGATTGAATAGCCAAGCAATACGCGGGAGTGTGATACTGGCAAAAAACGCGAGTCGGGAAGCAGATATGAATAAAGTGACGTGCATCGAGGATCTGCGGCAGTTGCACCGGCGCAAGGTGCCCAAAGCATTCTTCGACTATGCTGACCGTGGTTCGTACACCGAAGCAACGCTGCGGGCGAACGAGGGTGACCTTCAGGACATCAAGTTTCGCCAACGCATTCTCGTCGACGTATCCCACCGCGACACCAGCACAACTATTCTTGGCGAAGACGCAGCGCTGCCCCTGATCCTCGCGCCGGTCGGCCTCACCGGCATGCAACACGGCGACGGAGAAATCGCCGCCTGTCGCGCTGCGCAGACTGCCGGCATTCCTTTTACGCTGAGCACGATGTCGATCTGTTCGATCGAGGATGTCGCCGCCAACGTCGACAAGCCATTCTGGTTTCAGCTTTATGTCATGAAAGATCGCGGCTTCATCAAGGCCTTGATCGAGCGCGCCATCGCCGCAAAATGCAGCGCGCTGGTGCTGACAGTCGACTTGCAGGTCATGGGGCAGCGCCATCAGGACATCAAGAACGGGATGACTGTGCCGCCGGAGTGGTCATTGTCAAAACTGTTCGACTTCGCCTCGAAGCCGCAATGGATCTCCGGCGTCATGCGCGGCAAACGACGCACCTTTGGCAACCTTGCAGGCCATATCAAGGGGCTCGACGACATCACCGCGATTGGTCAATGGACCAACTCACAGTTCGACACCTCACTCAACTGGAACGACGTCGAGTGGATCCGCAGCATCTGGCCGGGCAAGCTGATCATCAAGGGCATCCTTGACGTTGAGGATGCTGTAGAGGCCAGTAAAACCGGCGCCCAGGCGATCGTGGTGTCCAACCATGGCGGGCGTCAACTCGATGGCGCGCGCTCGTCAATCGCAGTGCTGCCGGAAGTCGTCGAAGCGGTCGGCTCCGATGTGGAGATCATGTTCGACGGCGGCATTCGCTCCGGTCAGGACGTGATGCGCGCGATCGCCCTCGGCGCAAAATCCTGCATGATCGGCCGCGCCTATATCTATGGGCTTGGCGCTGGCGGTCAGGCCGGCGTGAGCAAGGCAATTGATATCATCGCCAAGGAGCTGCTGGTGACGATGGGCCTATGCGGCGTCAATCGTATCGCCGAGATTGACCAGCGCGTTCTGGCGCGATGATCAAGCATCCGGGTAGCTGCGCGTTTTGCAACGCCTATGCAACTACCCGGCAGCATCAACCACGCACAGGCGCTGCGGCCTACAGGTTGACCTGCCCTTGGCAATATGGAGAGATGGACGTTCAACTGTTGGTTCGACGGAGTTCCGCCGGACCCAATTGACCATCGCGACACAAGCCCACTCAAGAGGCCAAACAAATGACCATCGCGACTCCCGCGCTCAATGCGGAACAACAGGGAACGACCGAGCATTTCGACGTATTGATCGTCGGAGCTGGCATATCCGGCATCGGCAGCGCCTACCAGCTCAAGCATCAACTGCCCGACACAACCTATGTCATTCTCGAAAGCCAGGAGAGCTTCGGCGGAACCTGGCTCACACATAAATATCCAGGCATTCGATCCGACAGCGACCTGCACACGTTCGGCTACAGCTTCAAGCCGTGGGTCGGGCCGCCAATCGCCACAGCGGATGAGATCCGCGCATATATGGGCGACGTCATTGCGGAAAACGATCTCGAGCCCAGGATCCGCTATGGCCACACGATCACCTCCGCAAGCTGGTCGAGCGCAGAAGCGCTCTGGACCATCGAGGCCATCCGCAAGGACACCGGCGAGACCGTTCGCATCACTGCAAACTTCCTCTGGATGTGCCAGGGTTACTATCGCCATTCAGAAGGCTATACGCCCGAGTGGAAGGGCATGACCGACTACAAGGGCCAGATCATTCATCCGCAGAACTGGCCGGAGAATCTCGACACCACCGGCAAGAAGATCGTCGTGATCGGCTCGGGAGCGACGGCCGCGACGTTGATTCCGAACATCGCCGGCAAATGCGAGCATGTCACCATGCTGCAGCGCTCGCCGACCTATTTCCGCACGGGCCGCAACGCCATCGAGCTCGCCGAAACGCTGCGCGAACTGCAGATCAAGGAAGAATGGATCCACGAGATCGTGCGCAAGAAGATCCTGTTCGATCAGGACACCTTCACGCGCATGAGCTTCGAGAAGCCGGAAGCTGTGAAGCGCGAGTTGCTCGCTGGCATCCGCGCCGTGCTGGGCGATGACTTCGACATCGACACGCATTTCACGCCAAGCTACCGGCCCTGGCGTCAGCGCATCGCCTTTGTGCCGGACGCGGACCTGTTCAAGGCGCTGAAGAGCGGCCAGGCTTCGGTCGTGACGGATCACATCGATACGTTCAACGAGACCGGCATCCTGCTGAAGTCCGGCAAGCAGCTCGACGCCGACATCATCGTCACCGCGACCGGCTTCCACCTCAGCATCCTCGGCGATATCGCCTTCACCATTGATGGCGAGCCGCTCGACTTCTCCAAGTCAGTCACCTACCGCGGCGTGATGTTCACGGGCGTGCCGAACATGGCCTGGGTGTTTGGCTATTTCCGTGCGAGCTGGACTCTGCGGACGGATCTTGTCGCTGACTTTGTGTGCCGCCTGCTGCCCTTCATGAAAGCCAACAACATGCGCCAGGTCACACCAGCCTTGCGGCCCGAAGATGCCGACATGCCGCTGCTGCCGTGGATCGACCCGGAAAACTTCAACCCGGGCTACATGATGCGCGATATGCACCTGCTGCCGAAGCGCGGTGAGAAGGTCGAATGGCAGCACAGTCAGGACTATTGGGTTGAGAAGGATCAGTTTCCGCTGATCGCATTCGACGACCCGATCTTCCAGTACAAGTAAGCCTGACGCAACGACACGCTGTCATGGCATGCAGGGTGATCCATGCGAACGGCATCGGATCGCCCTGCCCTGTCAGTCTGCGCGCTAAGCCGTCAGATCAGCGACAATGACGTCACGCAGTTCAACGGTGACATTGGGCCGCTTGCCGAACCACAACTCAAAACCTCGCACGGCCTGATGCAGCAACATACCGAGACCATCGGCGGTGCGCAGGCCGCGCGCATGGGCCGCCTCCAGCAGGGGCGTCATCAACGGCACATAGACCAGATCAGCAACCACGGCGCTGTCGGGCAGCAGATCGACGTCCACGTCGAGCGCTGGCTGCCCCTTCATGCCAAGTGACGTGGTGTTCACCAGCAGCCCTGCGTCCGGAAGCAATCCCGCGACCTGATCAAGCGTCACCGGTACGACGCGTTCACCGAACAGATCGACGAAGGCCTGCGCACGCTCAAGGGTGCGGTTCGCCAGGAAGACCCTTGCGATGCCGCGCTCGAGCAAGCCGTAGACGACAGCCCGCGATGAGCCGCCGGCGCCCAGCACAACGGCGTTGCTCATTTGGTCCCAACCTGGCGCACATTGATCCAGATTGTTGATAAAGCCTTCGACGTCGGTGTTGGTCGAGCGCAATACGTCTCCGTCATACCACAGCGTGTTGGCGGCGCCGACGGCCCGCGCCCGCGCATCGGGCTCCGTCAACTGGAGGGCGCGCTCCTTGTGCGGAATCGTGACGTTGGCGCCGACGTAGCCATGTGCTGCGAGGTTCATCACGAATTCGGCGAACCCCTCGGGCGGCACAGCCTCGATGCTGTAACCACCGGCAATGTCGAGTTCACGCAACCAGTGATGATGGATCAGCGGCGATCGCGAATGAGCGGCAGGCCAGCCCAACAGGCAGGCTGCATGGGATTTTACGTCAGTCGACATTCCATACCTCTCGCCTCACCACCACGATGAAGCCATGCTAGCTGAATCATTAGATGCGCACCGGGACAATCACTGCTCGTCAAGCCGCGTATTCGCCGCCACCACGCAGGCGACGAGCAGTGCAGCCCCGGACGCGAACCACACCGATACCAGATTGAAGCGGTGATAGGCTAACGCACCCAGCACCGAACCTGTCGCCAGCGAGGCCCAGAGCAACAGATGCGGGACCCAGGCCCAACGTGGCCCGCCGAGCAAGGCTGCCGCCATGCTCTGCCCCACACGCACAAGCGCGCCAGTGACGTAGGTCAATGCGATGCCACCGCCGTCGCTGTTGTGGAACATGGCGTTCTCAAGTCCCATCGCGAAGACGACAACGTAGACGGCATAGTCCGACCGGCCCCAGTGATAGAGCAGGCCCGCCGCTGTCAGCAGCAGCGCCTCGAAAAGCATCAGGATCGCGCGGCGATAGGCCGTGCGCAGGGAGACAACGAGTGTGCCGGCCCCTGCCCCAACGACGAACACGCCGATCAGGATCAAGGCCTCATGGGCCAGCTTGAAGTTGCCTTCGGCATAGCCCACGCCAAGCCTGGTCGTATTGCCGCTCATGAACGAAACGAACAGCCCGCCAAGATGGAGGAAGCCGACACCATCGACGTAACCCGCTAGGCCGCTCAAGACACAAGCCAACGCGACATTCGATCGAACCGTCAACATATCGGATGGTTACCAGACAGAAATTGAACCCCGCCCCACCATACGCCGATTCGCCAATCCGTGTTCATCGTGACCACTCACACCTCAGGCAGCCGAGGTCTTCGCAGCCACGATCTGCTCCGCCGCCCGCCCTGTTACCTCAGCCATGTGATCGAAGCTGGAGGTATAGCTCGCAGCTCCGGCTGTCGCTGACCGCAGATCGACAATCAGATCGCCTATATCAGCCTCGGGCAGCTGAACCTTGACGAGATCCCAACCCTCCCAGCCGTCCCGCGTGTTGAAACCAAGGATCTGGCCATGGCGGCTGGTCAGGATGGCGTTGATCCGCGCCGTATAGGCGCTTGGGCAGACGATCTCGACATCGTGGATCGGCTCCAGCAGAACCGGCAGGCATTGCGGCAAGGCTTCACTGATGCCGATCCGCGCCGCTGTACGGAAGGCCATGTCCGATGAATCGACGGAGTGATAAGAGCCATCCGTCAATGTCACGTGCACATCCGTGACGGGGAACCCCAACGGCCCACGCAGCAACCCATCAGCAACGCCGTCCTGGATTGCGCCGACGTAGTTGCGGGGCACCGCCCCGCCCACGATCCGTTCGTCGAAGGCGATTCCCGCTCCGCGCGGCAGCGGCTTCACTTCGAGCACGACATCGCCAAATTGCCCGTGGCCACCTGATTGCTTTTTATGCCGCCCCCGTTGGGTGATCGGCTTGCGGATCGTTTCGCGGTAGCCAATGCCTGGCGTGCGCGAAGTGATCGCAATACCGAAACGCTCGCGGAGCCGTTCAAGCGCAACACGCAGGTGCATCTCGCCCTGGCCCCACAGGACCACGTCGCGGCTGTTCGCGTCGTTGATCAGCACAAGCGTCGGGTCCTCTTCGAGCAACCGCTGCAGCGCTTGTCCCAGCTTGACATCATCCTTGCGGTCATCCGCTGCGATTGCCCGGGCAAGCAGCGGCTGCGGCAGCGGCGGCGTTGCGATGGCCACAGGGATCTTCTTCGCTGTCGTGATCACGTCGCCCGTGCGAACCAGATCAAGCTTGCCGAGGGCAACGATATCGCCTGTCTGCGCGGTAGCCACCTTTGCGGCCTGCCCGACTGTGGCTGTGGTCAGGCCTGCGATACGCGCCTGCTTGCCCGCCGAACTCAGAATCTGCGCGCCATCCTCAAGACTGCCGGCGAGCACCCGCGCATAGGACAGCTTACCGCCATGCTGCAAGTACAAGGTCTTCAACACGTAAGCGACCGCACTGCCGTCCTTATTGATCCCAAGCCGGCGCACGGTTTCATCAACGCCGGGCGCCTCGTGTCGCAGCGCTTTCAACAATCGCAACACGCCGCTCTCCCGCGTGGCTGAGCCGATCAGCACCGGGCAGATCAATCCCTCGCGCAACTCGCGCACCAGATCATTGAAGATTGCGCCTGCCTCTGGCGCGATGTCATCAAGCAACTGCTCCATCAAGGCGTCGTCATGGTCGGCGAGCTTCTCCAGCATCATGAAGCGCGCCTGACGCTCGCGCGACAGGTTTTCACCGGCCAGCTCGATCTGAGATGCGGTGTTATCGCGATAGATATAGGCACGCTCGAGCGCGAGATCGACGAAGCCATCGACACGATCGTCGACCCAGATCGGAATCTGGCGCAGCACCAACGGAGTTCGCGAAACCGACTGAAGCGCAACGAGTGTCTGCTGGACCCGTTGGGTAGTCTTGTCGATCTTGTTGAGAAACAGAAAACGCGGGATGCCCCTGTCCTCGAGCTCGCGCAGGATGATCTGCAACTGCGGCAACTTACGCTCGTCCGCTTCACAGACCACCACTGCCGCATCAATCGTCGGCAGCGCAGCCCGCATGTCCTGGACAAACTCAAGGGACCCGGGGCAATCGATGAATGTGTAGTTGTCGCCCATGAACGCGGCATTGGCGATGGTCAGCCCGGTGCCCATGCGGTGCTGCCGCGCTTCGGCATTGGCGTCGCCAACGGTTGTGCCGCTTTCCACGTTGCCAGCTTTTGCGATTGCGCCAGCCTGCGCCAGGATCGCTTCAAAGAGCGACGTTTTCCCGCTTTGGAAAGGACCGACCAGTGCGATGCATCTAGTGCCGGGGGGACGTGATAGATCGTGTCCCATTCGCTGCCTCCTGTATTGGAGCTCGGCCCGTGATTGGGTCAGCGCCAAGATGCTCTCAGGCAGCGTTTTAAATATCAAGTCACAAAAATCGCTGCGTTGCGGGGCAGTCTGATCCGCAACGCAGGATTTGAGGCTTAACGCCCGGGGCGCAGTTCAAGCTCGCCAAGGCCGGCAGCGACGCTGAGCCCGGTCGAACCCTGCACGCTCAATGGCTGCAGCGCGATTGAGTTGCTGGATCCGCCGACAAGCACGTTGGCCCCCAGTCCAACGCCAACCGTGGCGCTACCCTGGGCGCCGGCATATTTACCGGCAAGCTCACCGGCGCCGACACGCGCAACAGGCGCAAACACTGTCCACGACAGCATCGTCTGCTCGGTCACGCCAATATCGAGCCCGATCTTGCGGAAGGTTGCGACGTAAGGCTGATCAGGGCTCCCATTGCTGCGGAATACACAACCAAGGTTTGTGACCGAACCCACGATGAAGCCGACATTGGCGCCACCCTGGCACTCAAGCACACCGGCCTGCACCGACTTCTGGGCAGGCGCCTGAGCATTTGCTGTTGTGGTGATCGCAAGAATACCTGCCGCGATAATAAGAGAACGTCTCATCTTTAGGCTCCTTTGTCGTGTCTTGCATTCCCCCGCTTCGAACACGCGTACGTGTTCGCGCCCCTCAAATGAAAAGGCCCGCTCGCGCGGGCCAGTTCAATTATTGTCGCGCCTTAGCGATGGCGACGATGATGACGACCTTTGCGCGGTTCTGCGATCGGGGTCAACGTCACCGAAGCAACGCCTGCAGCAACGTTCAGGCCAGTCTGGCCCTGCATTGCGATCGGCTGCAACGCGTAGCGCGCGTTGTCACTGACCAGGAAGTTGCCGCCGAAGCCAACACCGACCGAAGCGTTTGCGCCAACGCCGCCGTAGCGACCAGCGAGGTCGCCGCTGCGAACATTACGCGTTGGGCCGAATGCGACCCAGCTGATGTGCGTGTTCTGGGTGAAGCCAAGGTCCAGGCCGAAGCGCTGTACGCGAGCGACATAGCGCTCCGCGCGACGGCTACCCTCAGCAAGGAATGTGCAATTCAATGTTGTGTCCGAACCCAGCACGAAGCTAACGTTCTGACCGCCCTCACAGTTGAGCACACCGACCTGCACGCCCTGCTGGGCATTAGCCGACGCAAACGACGCTGCAAACGCGACTGCAGTGATGCCGATGAGTTTCGAGAGACGCATCTTATTATTTCTCCACTATGAGTTCAGAAAGCGTGGGTAGAGAATGGACAAGCCGTGTCAAAAACATGGCGGGCTTGCCCGAAATCTCGCGAATTATGAAACCATCCCCGAAACACAGTCAGAATTAACGCAAATTCGCGCAGAAGCGCTGAATGCGCTTGCATGCATCCTCAAGGTCAGAAGTTTTGGTCGCGTAAGAGATGCGGAACGCCGGACCGAGTCCGAATGCCGATCCCTGAACTACAGCAACGCCTTCCGACTCCAGAAGTTCCGTGACAAAATCCTCGTCGGTCGAGATGACCTTGCCCGAAGGCGTGGTCTTGCCGATCGTACCTGCGCACGACGGATAGACATAGAAGGCGCCTTCCGGACGCGGGCAGTTGATTCCGTTGGCCTGGTTCAGCATGGCGACAACGAGGTCACGACGCTCCTTGAACACCTTGTTGTGTTCGCCGATGAAATCCTGTGGACCGTTGAGTGCTTCAACGGCAGCCCATTGAGCGATTGACGACGGGTTCGAGGTCGATTGCGACTGGATCGTCGACATCGCCTTGATCAATTCGACCGGGCCGCCGGCATAGCCGATACGCCATCCGGTCATGCAATAAGCCTTGGACACACCATTCACGGTCAGCGTACGGTCGAACAGCTTCGGTTCAACCTGAGCGGGCGTGGTGAAGACGAAATCGTCATAGACGAGATGCTCGTACATGTCGTCGGTCATCAGCCAGACGTGCGGATGGCGCAACAGGACGTCAGTCAACGCCTTCAACTCCTCGCGGGTATATGCAGCGCCTGTCGGGTTCGATGGCGAGCACAGGATGACCCACTTGGTCTTCGGCGTGATGGCTTTCTCGAGCTGATCAGCCTGCAGCTTGAAGCCGGTCTCGGCTGCGCAAACGATCGACACGGGCTCACCGCCGGCCAGCGCAACCATCTCGGGATAGCTCACCCAATAGGGAGCCGGGATAATGACTTCATCGCCGGGATTGATCGTCGCCATCAGCGCATTGTAGAGCACCTGCTTGCCACCGGTGCCAACGATGACCTGGTTCGGCTTGTACGTCAGGCCGTTCTCGCGCTGAAACTTCGCGATGATGGCCTCCTTCAGCTCCGGAATGCCGTCAACAGCCGTGTACTTGGTCTTGCCGGATTCGATTGCCCGAATGGCGGCCTGCTTGATGTTGGCGGGCGTGTCAAAGTCAGGCTCGCCTGCACCCAGACCAATCACGTTTCGACCAGCTGCCTTGAGTTGCCGTGCTTTATCCGAAACTGCAATCGTTGCGGACGGCTTCACACGATCCAGCGCCGCGGACAAAAACGACATCATCATCTCCATGCAATCGTCGCAACACGCGCCGTGCGCGACTTCCAAATTGGCAATCCTGTTGGGATCGGGGCACACTAGTGCGCAGGGCGCTGCACCGCAAGAAGCTTGCTGGGCTTGGTCCCATGCAATGGTTCAACAAGATTTAAGCGGTATCCCTTAGACTTACGCGCGTCGTCTCAAGGCGCCCGCTCAATGAAGAATATTCCCAAAGGAATTCAATCAGGTGCCTGGCTGACCGAGGATCGCATCCGGGTCTACAGCCTGTTGATGCTCGGCATCGAGATCGCTTTCGGGGTGGGCTGGATTGCAATTTCGGATGGTCTGATAGACCCCAATGGCAAACCGATCGGAACTGATTTCTCAAGCTTCTACGCTGCGGCTTCGCTTGCCTTGGAGGGTCGCGCGCTCGACGTCTATGATTTCGTCGCACACCTGTCGCGCCAGCAGACGATCTTTGGCGCAAGCACGGGCAACTATGCCTTCGCCTACCCACCGATCTTCCTGCTGATGATCATGCCACTCGGGGCGCTAAGTTACCCCATCGCCTTGATCGTCTGGCAGCTCGGAACATTGCTGGGCTATCTCGCCATGATCGGCGCAATCATGCGTCCGATGTTTGCCGAGAATGCCGAGGTCCGCCGCCTTTGGCTTCTCGTCGCTCTCGCCTTTCCGGCTGTGTTCATCAATTTGGGCCATGGCCAGAACGGACTCCTGTCGGCCAGCCTGCTCGGCGGGGCCGTCGTCACCTGTCGCACCCGCCCGATTCTGGCGGGCGTGCTGTTCGGCCTGCTTGCCTACAAGCCGCAATTCGCGCTCATCATCCCCGTAGCGTTGATTGCCGCCGGACTGTGGCGCTGTATGGCTGCGGCCGCCGTTACGGCTGTACTGCTAGGGCTCGCGAGCACGCTCGCCTTCGGCGTCGAGATCTGGCCTGCCTTTATTGCTACCAGCAAGTTCGCCCAGAGCGCGTTGCTTGAGCACGGCGCTGTCGGATACGAAAAGCTGCAGACCGTATTTGCCGCCGCGCGACAATGGGGTGGCAGCGTGACCACCGCTTATGTCCTGCAGACCCTCGCGAGCCTCGTCGCAATCGCCGCTGTTGCCCGGGTCTGGCGACGTCACAGCGATGACAACGCCAGCAGCGCACTGCTGATTATCGCCAGCCTTATCGCCTCCCCCCACGTTCTCGACTATGACCTCGTCATTCTCGCACCGGCCATCGCCCTGATGGCGCGGCTCGGAATTCAGAACGGATTCCGCCCTTATGAGCTCACCGCTCTCGCGGCGGTTTGGGCAGCTCCGCTACTGGCGCGATCGATCGCAAAAATTTCTACTTTGCCGATCGGCCTGCTCAGTCTGGCTATGTTCTTTGCTGTGACATTGCTGCGCTGCAACAGCAATTCCGAGTCAAAAAACCCGTCGAACTGGCTTAAATCCGGCTTAGTTGACGTCTACCGCGGGCGCGATCCACGATAGAATCCCGTTCTGTCGCATTTCGACTAGTTCCCAGGGACCCCACGAGTGAATGCCTTACGATGACTGGCTTTAATCGGCATAATGCCTAAATCACGGCAGGATCCCCGACCGGACAGATAGAAAAAGCATGTTGAAGCTCTACTCAATGCAGCGATCAGGCAACAGCTACAAGGCTCGCCTTGGGCTCGCAATGATCGGAACCCCGTATCAGTCCATTGAGGTCGATATCCTGCGCGGCGAAAGCCGCACGCCTGAGTTCCTCTCGAAAAATCCCAGCGGCCAGGTTCCTCTGCTCGAGGTCGAGGGTGGTCGCTACATCGCTGAGTCAAACGCAATCCTTTGGTATCTCGCTATTGGCACGCCCCTTGCGCCGGAGTCGCGGCTCGACCGCGCCGAAGCGTTGCAATGGATGTTCTTCGAACAGCACGCTCTCGAGCCCAATATCGGCGCGGCCTACTTCTGGCTCTGCCTTGTCCGCGGTGGTCGGGACTTGCAGACGCATGCCTTGGACGACTGGATGGAACGCGGTTACGGCGCACTTCAGGTGATGGAAAACCACCTTCGCAACCGAGACTTCATCGCAGCAAGTCAATTGACCATCGCGGATATCGCCTTGTTTGCGTACACCCATCTCGCTGAGCAGTGCGATTTCGAACTATCTACCTTTCCTTCGATACGAAGATGGATCGCCCGTGTTCAGGAACAGCCGGGCTTCGTCCCGATGGATCTCATCGGCGTCAAGGCCAGCGAAGGCGCAGCGTAACGCTCAAGCCCGGCGCTTGAGAGCGACTGTGCGACCGCTTGACGAAACGCCGCCGCAAATTTGCCCGCCCTGATTGCAAGATTGTGTACAGCGAGTGATTCGCTCGCGATCAGGGGAACACTGTTGTTATGCAAGGATCGCTTCAATCAGCCAACGGATTTGAGACGCCGAAGTCTATCGGCCCATCGCCGCAGTTGTTGCGCGTGGTCATCGTCGTGCTAGCCGTTAGCGCTGCGTCGATCTGCACGATCGTCGCTTTGACAATGCTCTCTATGCCGATCTCGACGCTTTCCTTTCGCGACTTAACCTGACGCTCATCTGATCGGGACATCGTTCACGGTGTCATCAACGCACACCCACTGCGGTGGAGATCACCTCATGCAAACACCCGTGTTGTGGGTCACAGCAAGCCTTACGCTTGCGACGGCCATCGCGGCGACCGTGCTGATTGCAAGCGGTGCGCGCAGTGACGAGACCAGCTTCGCCTCGTCTGCAGGCCCGCTTAAGGTCGAGACGATTGCAACAGGACTCGCCAGTCCCTGGGCGCTTGCATTCTTGCCGGACGGACAGATGATCGTCAGTGAGAAATCCGGACAGCTGCGGATCATCAGCGCCCAAGGCGCGTTGTCAAAGCCGGTCAAGGGCGTGCCCACTGTCTGGAATGCAGGTCAAGGCGGCCTTCTCGACGTTCAGGTTGATCGGGCGTTCGCGCAGAACCGAACCGTCTACTTTTGCTACTCGGAGAAGTCCGGCAGCGGCGGGCTGACGGCCGTTGGTCGCGCGCGCCTGTCATCTGCCGGCGATGCACTGTCGGATGTGCGGACGATCTTTCGCCAGGACGGACCACTTTCAAGCGGCAACCACTATGGCTGCCGCATCGCCCAGGCCGCCGACAACAACCTGTTCGTGACCCTCGGCGATCATTATCGCCCGCGCGATGAGGCGCAGAACCTCGGCAACCATATTGGCAAGATCATCCGCATCACGCCGGATGGCGACATTCCACCCGACAACCCATTTGTGAAAACAAACGGCGCGCGTCCGGAAATCTGGAGTTATGGCCACCGCAACCAGCAGGGTCTGACCATTCACCCCGAAACCGGTCAGCTTTGGGAAAGCGAGCATGGCCCGCGCGGCGGTGACGAAATCAACGTCATCAGCAAGGGCAAGAACTACGGCTGGCCAGTCATCGGGTTCGGCGTCGATTACAGCGGCGCGGTGATTCATCAAGGCACTTCAAAGGACGGTATGGAACAGCCGGTCAAATATTGGGTGCCGTCGATCGCGCCATCCGGCCTTGCGTTTTACACCGGCGACAAACTGCCAGGCTGGAAAGGCAGCCTGTTCAGCGGGGCGCTCGCCGGCCGTCTGCTGGTGCGCATGACCGTGCAGGGATCAAGCGTGACGTCGGAAGAACGCATCTTGCGCAACCTCAATGCGCGGATCCGCGACGTGCGCAATGGCCCCGATGGCGCGCTATGGCTGTTGACTGACGGCGCCGACGGACGGGTGTTGCGCGTCACCGCTGCCGACCGATAATCGCGCTACAGCAGCGTGCCTACCTACCACTTGTGGAATATGAAGAACGCCCCGAGCGCGATGAACGCGAAGCCGACCGCGTGGTTCCAGCTGAGCGGCTCCTTGAGATAGAGCACCGAGAACGCCGCGAACACCACGAGGGTAGTCACCTCCTGAATCGTCTTGAGCTGCGCCGTCGAATAGACCTCGCTGCCCCAGCGGTTGGCCGGAATCGCGAGCCAGTATTCGAAGAAGGCGATGCCCCAGCTGATCATCACGACCGCTGGTAGCCAGCTCTCCTTGAACTTGAGATGCCCGTACCAGGCGAACGTCATGAAGATGTTCGACGCCAGGAGCAGGATAATGGGCAGAACGAGCGGTGAGATCGAGATCGGCATCCATTTCCTCGCCTGATTGTCGCCCGGTCTGAAGCGACGATGATCAACTGTGTACGCACATCAGCCATAACGAAGACAAGGCGGACAAATCAATCCACGCTCGGTTAATCATAGCGCGAGTTTGCTCGGTCCGTGCCCGCACATCGTTATCGAGTAAGAGGTAGCCTGAACTTCCCTTGGAACAAGTGCCGCGATGCCGCTGAAGTCTTCCATTCTGATTGGTCCAGCCATTGTCATCATCATGGCGGCGCTGGCGTTTGCGGCGAAGACCCAGCTCCATCTCGTCTTTGATATCGACCCCTTGCTGGTCGGGGTGGTCGCCTATGCCGCCGCCCTCCATGGCAATCCCGGAGGACTTCGTCACCAGCACCGTGGCGATCATCGCCGCGCTCACCCTCGAACTGATCAGCCAGGCGCACCTGCTGATCTCGCTCGAAAGCCAGATCTCCTTGCTGCTGTTCGGCGCGGCCTGCATGATCACCACTGCCATCATCGGGCGGCTCCGATACAAAGTATCGGACATCCTGCGCTGGGAGCGGCAGCAACATGCCCCCGCCCACCGCCTCGCCATGGCGCTGGACCGCCTGCCGAGCGGCATCGTTCTGCTCGACCGCGACACCCGCGCCGAATTCATCAATCGCGCGTTCCGCAATCTGTTCGCCCTGCCCGACAGCCTGGCCGACCGCAAGCCGCCGCTGATCGCGCTGCTCTACCACTGCCGCGACACCCATGCCTATGCCGTGCCGGATGATGAGCTGAACCACTTCATCAAGCGCTTCACCAGCCTGACCCGCAGCGGCGATTTCAAACTCGATTTCGCCCTCGCCAATGGCGAAACCCTGCGCGTGATCTGCACCGCCCTGCCCGATGGTGGCCGGATGCTGACCTATACCCCGATCACCGATCTCATTCGGAAAGACGATCCGCAGCATTATTCCGCCCCCATCCAGCCGCAGCAGCCCGAGGACATTGCATCGGCACGCGCGGCTTCGGTGCAGTTCTTCAACAAGGACCACCGCCCGCTGTCACAAAGCTGAAGCCTGACGCCCCTATCGTCGGCGGCATTGCAATCCAACCGGCTGCTGTCCCCATGCTTCGCCTTGTCCTGATCATCCCGGCGCTGCTCTCCACCCTGATCGTTCTTGTGCCGCTGCAATTGCTGGCCCTGGCGCTGAACCTCACCGCCCAACGCCACATCACCCGGCTGTTTCACATCATCGTCTGCCGCCTGCTCGGCGTCCGCATCCATCAGGTCGGCGCCCGCGAGACCGGACGCCCGGTGCTGGTGCTCGCCAATCATGTGTCGTGGCTGGATATTTCGGTGATCGGCGCCTGCACGCCGGTGGTCTTTGTCGCCAAGGCGGAAGTCTCGCGCTGGCCCGCCATTGGCCGACTGGCCAAGCTTCAGCACACCATTTTCATCGACCGCGACAAGCGCCGCAAGACCGACGAGGCCACCCGCGACATCGCCCAGCGCCTGTCCGAAGGCAACGCCGTCGTGCTGTTCGCCGAGGGCACCTCGAGCAACAGCACCCGTGTGCTGCCATTCCGCTCGGCGCTGATCGGCGCGGCGCATCAGGCGCTGCAGGTCGGCGGCGCGCGTGACGCCATTGCGATCCAGCCGCTGTCGCTCGCCTATGTCGGCTTCAGCGGCGTGCCGGTCGGGCGCACATTGCGCGACCATGTCGCCTGGTATGGCGACGCTGACCTGCTGCCGCACCTGATCAACATCATCAAGGCGGGCGCGATCGACGTTGTCGTCAGCTGGGGCGAGCCGAGCGCCTGCGACCTGCAGGCCAACCGCAAGCTGATCGCCCGCGACGCCGAAGCCGCCGTGCGCCGCATGACCCGCGCCGCCGCAACGCGCGACATCTCGCACACACCGGAGCCGCTGCGCGAAGCGGCCTGAATCATTCCGACGCCCCAACGGCAACCTTGCGATGCGCGCGAAGCCAGCGCACACTCGGGCGCTTTCTCGTTCATTGCCGTTACAGGATTGATGATGCACATTCGTAATCTCGGCCGCTCTGGCCTGCGCGTTTCCGCTGTTGGTCTCGGCTGCAATAATTTCGGCTGGCGGATTGATCTCGAAGAATCCCGCAAGGTGATTCACAAGGCGATCGATTCCGGCATCACGCTGTTCGACACCGCGGACATCTACGCCAACATGGGCGGCTCCGAAACGGTGCTCGGCGAAGTGCTCGGCGATCGCCGCAAGGAGATCGTGCTCGCCACCAAATACGCCAAGCCGATGAACACCGACGGCACCATGCGCGGCGCCTCGCGCAAATATATCATGAGCGCAGTCGAGGCGAGCCTGACGCGGCTCAAGACCGATTACATCGACCTCTATCAGCAGCATGAATATGACGAGCTGACGCCGATCGATGAAACGCTGCGCGCGCTCGACGATCTCATTCGCCAGGGCAAGGTGCGCTACATCGGCCATTCCAACTTCCCGGCCTGGCGCGCGGCTGAAGCTGAATATGTCGCCCGCGAACTCGGCACCAACGCCTTCGTCTCGTGCCAGGATGAATACAGCCTGGTGTTCCGCGACAACGAGAAAGACCTGTTCCCCGCCGCGAAGCAGTACAACCTCGGCATCCTGCCGTTCTTCCCGCTGGCCAGCGGCTTGCTCACCGGCAAGTACAAGCCGGGCACGACGGCCGCGGCTGACACGCGCTTCGGCGCCGTGGAGCGACTGCGCAACCGCTACATGACGCCGCGCAATGTCGCGATTGTCGAGAAGCTCGACGCCTTTGCCTCCGCGCGCGGCCGCACCATGCTCGAACTGGCATTCTCCTGGCTGCTGGCACGGCCGCAGGTGTCGAGCGTGATCGCCGGAGCAACCCGGCCCGAGCAGATCGAGCAGAACGTGCAAGCCGCCGGCTGGGCACTGACGCCTGACGAGATGGCCGAGATCGACGCCATCACGCTGGGGTAAGCGGGGTCGCGACAAACCGTCAAGCAATCCGGGAGTCATTTGCATCACTCCCGGATTTTTCGATCTGTCATTCCAGGGCGCGCTCTTGCGCAAGCCCGGAATGACAAAGTCAGAATTAGCGAGCCGGAATTGCATCACCCCTTCCCCGCATCGCGCCGCGCCATCTGCATCTGCGCATAGACCGCCTCGATCCGCTGCAGCAGCTCCGCCTCGCCGATGCCGAAATCGACATGCTCGGCGCAGATCACCGCGTCATGCACGCAGCGCCGGGCGCGGCGGCACCGCGACGCCGGGCACAGCACATAGCCCCTGACGTCATCGGACAGCACGCGCTGCACCTGCGCCGTCGCCAGCTGCCAATCGGCCTCGGTCACGACGCGGCGCGCCTCGTCGCGCGCTTCAGCCTGATAGATTTTCAGAAACAGATCGTCCCACACCTGCATCGCCGCCTCCTGTGATGCGCGCAGGCGCATGCCGTGCCCGCACATTCATGCGTGAGGAGAGACTTCAGGAAACCTCCCGAACTGAGGGAGGCGGAGCGCCGAAAAGCGCGCCTTGGTGAGGAGCCGCAGCGTGATCGCCGGAGCGCCGGAGACCAGAGGCCGCGGAAACGCCTTTCGACGCTCCACCGTGGCGATTTCTGTCCCCGGGGCCGTTCTTCCGGGCGAAGGTCCGGCGGGATTTCCCCGCCTTGTCCAACGCCGCGTCCAGCCGACATCAGCGGCAGGCTCCCGTAGTGGAGCCGGACGGCGACCCGAGGCCTCCCGGGAGCACAGGGAAACGTCTTCCCCGCGCGCGCAGGCGCCACATCCAGCCCCGCGCCTCAAGGCGTCCCAGGACACGCCCCTCAAGGGGACTGGATGGATAGGAATATAGTCTAGAGATGTGGAGATGTCAATTGCGATCAGACAAGCAACCAACTGACTGCTCATCCCGTATAATGCGATCCCGCCGCGCACCGCAAACCGCTCAATTCGGGCGCAAGTCCATGTGCCGAAATGCCACGCTATGTTCGCACTGCCCTACCAGTAGGATCGGCTCAACTCGCAACTCTCCCAATGCAGAATGTTGGTGGGCATACGAAGCGCCACCATCAGAGCCATCTCTAATCGAGTTCCTCGATCTTGAACCTCACTGCAATTGAGCACGTTCATTACCGGGGAAAGATAGACCCACCGGAACCGAATACTGCGTTTATCCGATCTGAGTTTCCTAGTCGATTTCGATCCGGTAGTCGCGTCAAAGCTCCAGGGCGTACTATTGGGTACAGAAATTATGCTCAGCCGACATACGCATCGGCTCTCCATCGATCGTTAGCACCTTTGAGGTTGCTTAAACACAAACTAGTTTCGATCCAGGCACCGACAATTCTGTTCTCCAGCTTCGATATTGTACGACGAAGAAACCGTCACAGATCACGCCCCAAGCACGCTGCATTATTGGCGCCTAGTCGGGAAAGCGAGATCCACGCCCACCAAAATCGTAATCAGACCTTCCGGTGTTCTCCGATGTAGCTTCTCATCCCCAAGAATAGTGAAAAAAATACCTACAAACACGCGCTAGGCAACTACAAAATCGATCCCGTGCTAAGCGGATGTCCCAGATCGCGTCTTGCCTGATCCCACATCAAGACGATACTCCTAACAAATCAGCTTCGGCGATCTTGCCTCTTGATAGCTGGATTGTCCTCACTCGCTAGATATTCTCCGTTCAGCTCGAACACTGCGCACGCCGTCCGGTTCTAGTCGATGGTACTTAGCTTCACTGACAGCGCGAGTTGTACGATCTCTGCAAGCAGCTCGGTAGTGCACAACTTCGAAGCCCGGATGGGCGCACGCAATCCGGGGATAACAATTCGACAAGCAGACGCTGGCTTCCGCTCCGCCTCCATCCGGACTCGTCAATCCGCGTCTCGTGATTCCGGCGCGCTCTTCCGCGAACCCGGAATCCATATCCCCTGGCATCACTGCCCTGCCCGAACGCTGACACAGGGGATATGGATTCCGGGCCTGACGCTGCACCGCTGCGCCGGCGCAGGTCATCCCGGAATGACGGCGGTGCCGTGCGCCTCGTAGCCCGGATGAAGCGCAGCGCAGGGCAGGAAAATGCCTCCTGCCCCGTCGAACTTGCGCAACAATTGTGTGGCATGCTGTTGCACACTGGCGCTGCGCCCTGCTCGCGCCGCAAGCCAAAGGAACTTGATACCGATATGGACGCCCGTTCGCCGATGCCCCGCCAGATCAGTTGCGCCATTTGCGACAGCAGCTTCGCCTGCACGCTCGATCGCACCTGCTGGTGTGGCGAGGAGCCCGTTCGGCTGCCGCTGCCGCTGGCCGAGGTGAACCTCAGCGATTGCATCTGCCGCAGCTGCCTGCAGGGCATCGCCGCGCTGGCGCCGGAGCCCTGGCCGAAGGCCGCCGTGCTGCTCGACATGGACGGCACGCTGATCGACAGCGAGCGCGTCTATGCCACCAGCCTGATCCGCGCGCTGAACGACTTCAGCTTTCCCGATGCGGAGGCGATGACGCGCAGCATGGTCGGCATCCCCGCTGTTGAAAGCCAGGCGCTGCTGTTCAAGGCCTATGGCGCGGATTTTCCGCTCGCCGAGGTCAGCGCCGCCTATACGCGCTATCGCGACGAACTCATTCATGACGGCATGCCGATGAAGCCCGGCGTGATCGAACTGCTCGACGCCATCGCCGCCGCGAACGTGCCCGTCGCGGTCGTCACCGCCTCGATGCGCGGCAATGCGGAGAACCACCTCGGCCATGCCGGCATCCGCGATCGCTTCGATGATGTGATCACGCGCGATGACGCCGCGCGCGGCAAGCCGTTCCCCGATCTCTACCTGCTCGGCGCGGAGCGGCTCGGCGTATCGCCGCAGGATTGTATCGCGGTGGAGGACTCCAAGCCCGGCATCGCCTCGGCCCATAGCGCCGGCACGATCCCGATCATGGTGCCGGATGTGGTGACGCCAGACCCGGACACGCGCGCCCGCGCCGCCGTGGTGCTGCCGGATCTGCACGCCGTGCTGCAGGTGCTGCGCTTCAAGCAGGTGCTGTAGCCTCGCGAACAGATCATCGACGCAAACAACAACGCCGCCGCGCAATCTGCACGGCGGCGTTGTTCATTCAGCGCGAACGCCTGCGCTTACTTCACATTCGCCGCAGTCTGGCCGAACAGGATCTTGCGCTCTTCCTCGGTGCGGATCGCCGGCTGGCCGAAGTTGGGGTTGATCTCCTTGGCCTTGGCATAGGCGCGCTGCGTCGCCGGCCGCGCGGCGATCGCCTCCATCCAGCGCTTCACATGCGGAAAATCGTCGATGTTCTGGCCCTGATTGGCATAGGGCACCACCCAGGGATAGGCCGCCATATCGGCAATCGAATAGTCTCCGGCGAGATAGAGCCGATCGGCAAGACGCTTGTTCAGCACGCCGTACAGCCGGTTGGTCTCGTTGACGTAGCGATCGATCGCGTAAGGGATTTTCTCCGGCGCGTAATTGCGGAAGTGGTGGTTCTGCCCGGCCATCGGGCCGAGGCCGCCCATCTGCCAGAACAGCCACTGGGTGGCGTCGTAGCGCTCGACCGGGTTCTTCGACAGGAACTGACCGGTCTTGTCCGCGAGATATTGCAGGATGGCGCCGGACTCGAACAGCGACAGCGGCGCGCCGCCGCCAATCGGAGCGTGATCGACAATCGCGGGAATGCGGTTGTTCGGCGCGACCTTGAGGAAATCCGGCGCGAACTGCTCGCCCTTGCCGATATTGATCGGGATGATCTTGTAGGCCAGCTCGGCCTCCTCGAGAAACATCGTGATCTTGTGGCCATTCGGCGTGGTCCAGTAATAGAGGTCGATCATGGTGTTGCTCCTTCAATGTCACGACCGGTCCAGGCCCTGGCGTCCCGCCCGTGATTTTCATGCGATTGCATGAACTTTGATCCTAATCGCGGCAGAGTCAATGGCAAAGCCGGGCTGCCCACCGATCACGCCGTCATGGATTGTTGGCCGGTTTCGCGCTCATATACCGATCAGGCCCATGAGATGGAATCAACGCGTGACGACAGACTTGAACTCCACCCACCTGCGGATATCCGCCGATGATCTGCACGCCGCAGCAAGCGCGGGCGTAATCCAGCCGACGCAGGTCGATCCGCTGCTCGGCTTCCTCCGCACGCGCGCCACGGCGATGTCGGGACAACCGAGCCGGTTCGATATGGTTCACCTGCTCTGGTATGCCGGCGCACTGGTGGTGATGGGCGCGATGGGGCTGTTCTCGACGCTGGCCTTTTCGCAGATGGGCGGCATGGCGCTGGCGGCGACTGCCATCGTCTATGCCCTGGCCTTCGGCCTTGCCGGCGATCACCTCTGGCGCAGGCGCGGCTTGCGCACGCCCGGCGGGCTGATGATCGCTGTCGCGGTGACCATGGCGCCGCTCGCTGTGTACGGCGTGCAGGATGCCATGGGCCTGCTCGACACAACGCGGCCGCAGCATCGCTTCGGCGTCTGGAACGGCGGCAGCTGGATCTGGATGGAGCTGGCGACCGTCGCCGCCGCCAGCCTCGCGCTGCGGGTCTATCGCTTTCCGTTTCTCGTGATGCCGCTCGCCATCGCGCTGTGGTTCCTGGCGATGGACATCGTGCCATGGCTGACCGGACAGCCGCGCCAGCATTGGGAGATCTCGCGCGTGGTCTCGATCTGGTTTGGCCTGGCGATGATCGTGGCGGCCATTGCCGTGAACCTGCGCCAGCGCAGCGGCGACTTCGCCTTCTGGCTCTATCTGTTCGGCGTGCTGGCGTTCTGGGGCGGCATCACCGCATCGAGCGACAGCACCGCCCTCACCCGCGCGCTCTATTGCGCGATGAACATCGGCCTGCTGCTGGTCTCGGTGCTGCTGGCGCGGCAGGTGTTCGCCGTGGCCGGCGCGATCGGCGTGGCGCTCTATCTCGGCGAGCTCGCCGACCGCACCTTCCGCGACTCGCTGCTGTTCCCCTTCGTGCTGTCGCTGATCGGCGTGGCCGTGATCGGCCTCGGGCTTTACATCCACCGCCGCCGCGACGCCATCGACGCCTGGCTCACCCCGCGCCTGCCGCCGGTGCTCCAGCAGCTGCGCGAACGGGCGTGAGCGCAAGCCAACAAGCAGGAGAGCATGGCGTCGTCAGGAACGCCGCTCTCCCGCGGTACGTCACCTCATCGCCGGGGCGGGATTGATCCGGTCGCAACCGGATCAGCCAGCGCCGGCTTGCCACGGGCGACCGGGATCCGCGCGGTGCGGCCAGCGGCGTAGCGCGTCGGCGGGCTTAAGAACGCTGTCACCTGCCGGGCCGTGAAATCGAGGCCCTTCGGCAGGGTGACCGTGCTCTGCGCCGTCACGGTGTTGAAGAGGTCATTGCAGGCGGCCGACGTCGCCACCCGCCCGCAGGCATCGAGCACGAACTTTGTCACCACCAGGAAATGGGTGGGATAGGCCTCGACCATCAGGTTGGCCGGGCTCTGGGTATTGATCCAGAGGCGCAGGGCTTCCGGGCTGGCGTGGCCGCGCTCGACGAGTTGCACCGCCGCCTTGTAGTCCGCGCACGCGCCGGCGGGCGCCGCGATATAGCGCAAGTCATCCCGCACCGGGTTTTCCCCCGTATCTGCCGGGATGGCGGACAGATCCTCCGCGCCAGCCTGTGCAAGCGCCCGGAAAGCATCGGGTGTCCCTGCCCGTGAGTGATAGCAAGACACCGCAAGCGAATCGATCACGATCCACGCGTTCAATTCGACCACATCGCGATAAAGCGGCAGCAAGGTGGTCATCGGCCCGAACGAGCTGATGCTGACATTCAGCAGATCATCGATCAACGTCGTCGTATCCTTGACCGCCCGGTTGGCGGCGAGGATGGCCTTCACGCTTTCACTCAGCACCGGCAGCTTGCCGACGAGCCGGGAGTGAATGTCGCCGAGATGCCCCCGGTTCTGCTCGTTGAACAGCGTCAGCATCGCCAGATAGAAGATCGAATGATCGAGCCGCCGCATCTTTTCATCGAAGAACTGGCACCATCGCGGCGATATGTAGTCGCGGCTGATGTCTGGCCCTGTGCCGCCATACTGCTTGACGACGCGATCTGCCGCGCTTGCCGCCAAGCCATCCGGATAGAGGCAGGTATAGGCCTCGCGAATAACACCGAGCGAGCTTTTCAGATGCGTCAGGATCGCATCCCTGCCAGCCTGGTTGGTGCCTGATTGCTCGGCCGCCGAGAGCAGCACGCCAACCAGAACGTAGGAGCGAAGCAGCCGATGCGATTTGGTGTCTGCGCGGAAGAAGACGTCTTCAAGATAGTCGGCGGTGCCGCCACGTCGGGTGAATTCGGAACAGCCAGTGAAACTCAGGCAACAGGCAAGCAACAGGCACCAGGCGAACAGCTTGTGCGCGCGCATCAGACACTCCTGCGATGTGGGAACTACCTTGGTACCCACTGCGCCAGATTCGCCCGCGACAACCTAAGAGTATCTAGGTGCCGACACTCAACCTAAACGGATATCCACATTTTTTATCAACCGATCATAACGTCGCGAAGGCCGCGCCGATGAGGGGATTTATTGAAGCGCCCTCGCGACCTTTCGCAAAATCCGATCCGGCTGTTTCAACTCACACTCCCAGATCGTGACGGTCGACCAGCCTTGGGACTCCAGCTCTGATCGCGCGCGTTGATCCCGCGCGCGATTGCGTTCGATCTTGGCGAGCCAATAGGCCGTATTGGTTTTCGGCACGCGCGCGCCGCGCGGGCAATCGTGCCCATGCCAGAAGCAGCCATGCACGAAGATGGCGACCTTCTTTCCGACATAGGCCAGATCAGGTTTGCCCGGCATATCCGCACGATGCAGCCGATAGCCGGGATACCGTGGTCGGAGAAGTTTACGGACGGCGAGTTCTGGCGTGGTGTTTCGGGATTTGACCGCCCGCATGATGGAGGAGCGAAGATTATTCGTCGCTACCCTGCTCGCTGTCGTCTTCATCTTCGCGCCCTTTGGGCACCGCCGCTTCGCCGCCCAGCTCCGCAAACCTCTGGCTGGCCAGGCTCTGCAGCCTGACCGCCTGGGTCACTAACGCACGCCGCAGCCCGATGTTCACCTCACGCTCCGAGATCGTTTGGGCGAGCCTGGCAATAATCTGAGAGCGACGGGCAATGCGCACGTCAGGATGGCCCCTGAGTTTGAACACCTCATCAGATACGATCTTTGCCCGAACCGATACGGGCTTCTCGATTTTGACCTGCGGCAGCGGCGGGTCTTTTTCGTTCAGGATTGCATTATACTTGCTGTCGGCAATCGCTGTCTGGTGAACCAGATATTCCAGCGCGTCGAGGTGCTTCTTCGCCTCCACGAACCGCGGATGGCGGGAGTTCACATCCTCATATTCAGGCAGCGGAAACACCTCGATCTCACACACCTCGAAGGGATCAAGAACGCTCATCGCGACCGCATCGGTTCGTTGGTTTGTGAGATGGCGACCGATCCGACCGCTCACCTTCTCCTTGGTTTGGCCAACGTAAATCGGCTCGCCGTCGTAGTCGTAGAATATATACACGCCCCACCGAAAGGCGCCGATCGTTCCGTGATTGCCGTAAGGCAGCTTGTAGAATTTGGATAGTCCTGCACGCAGCTCTGCCGTCTCAAATGGCGGCTGCGACTTTTTCTTTCCCGACATTGTCACACAATCATTCAGCGGCCATCAAAATATTGGTAGCTCGCTCTGAAATTCCCAACAGCGGCTCAAGCAAATGCCGCGCGAGGTGCGCGACCGCTGGAACGGCCAAACCATCGCCTAGCAAATGGTAGGCGTCGTTATACTTGAGGGGCAATCGGTAGCTGTCATCGAGCCCCATCAAGCGCGCGGCTTCGCGGCCAGACAAGAGCCGCGTTCGCGTCTTCTTGCCTTCCACAACAATGACGGTCTGGCGACTTGAGCCGCCGCCCGGCGTGCGCAGGCAACCGGAAATGCCATCGAAGCGGACTTCCGCCCGCTGCACCTTTTTGCCCGTCTCATCATGGCGGGTGCGTTTATAAATTGTGCCGACGACTTGCTTGCCGGCCTTACGGGCCTCGGCAACCTTCGCCAGATTGACGGCCGACATCATGCCGAGCAGCCGCCGGGTTTCCGCCGGTGCGTGCCATGGAACGTCGTCCGGCTCCTCCAGAAAGACATCAGCAAGCGATTGATTGCGTCCACCGGCCTCGGCCAGATCCCACCAGCGCCACGACTTGCGCAGGTCTGGCCGCAGACGCGCCTGCGCCTGCTTCAGCGCTTTGGTCACCCACATCGATTGATCCGGCGTCGTGGTGCACGCGCCGTTATCGAGATCAGCGCGCAGGGCGATGATGAACAGGCGCGGACGCGACTGCGGCAGGAAATGCACCGCATCGATCATCAACGCACCATAGACATAGCCAAGCGTCTTGAGCGATCGGCAGAGTTCCTCAAAATCGCGCCCCTCATTCGAGGTGACAGCGCCGCCGACGTTTTCGAGGACGAGCAGCTTCGGCGCGCGACGCCGCGTTTTCAGCTTGTGGAGAACATCGTAGAAGCCCCAGAACGCACCGGAGTGCCGGCCATCGAGCCCGACGCCATTACCGGCGAGCGACAGGTCCTGACACGGAAATGACGCCCACGCGAGATCGGCCTTGCCAGGCAGATGATCTGCGTCCAGCTCGTGGATATCGCCGCAGTGGAACTCGCCTTCTCCCCAGTTTTTCGCATATGACAGCCCCTTCTTCGGGTCGATGTCATTCGCCAACAAGCATTGCCAGCCCGTTCCAAGGCCCGCGCGCGCCATGCCACCGCCAGCGAAAAACTCGTAAAATGTTGGCTTCATCGGCACTTGTACCCCACTCAGGGCAGCTTAGCTGTTCTCGAAAGGTTCTTCTAGCTGGAAGATAGAGCTAGCCTCGATTCGCGAGCGCCAAACAAGTTCGACAACGCCACCCCCACCTCCCTTTCCCTCCTCTCCCTTCCGCCCCATATTCGGCCCATGGCAAAGAATCCTAACTCCCCGAAAAAGCCCGCTGCCGCGTCCCGCGCCAAAGCCGTGACAACCACGACGGAGAAAGCGGCGAAGACGCCGCGCACCCCGAAGTCGAAAGCGCACCGCCCCGAGGTGCAGCCGATCGGCCCGGCGCTGGCCGAGCTGCTGAACCCGGCGCTCAATCGCGGCGAAGCCGGCATGGGATCGGGCACCGGGCTGCAGCCGCCGCCGGACAACTCGCGCGACCGCCGCAGCGGCGGCGAGGCTGCCGCGCATCGCGCCCGCAAATCGACCAAGGACTCCGACAGCGCCACCCTGCCCGCGCGCAGCGGCACGCCGCACCTGCGCCAGACGGCTTCGGCGAAGCGCCGCAGCCGATCTTCGGCACCTCCGCCGCGCTGCCGCCGATGGACCCGGAACTGGCCAAGCAACTCGGCCTCACCACCGAGGAAGAAGACGCCGCCGCCATTCGCCCGCCGCGCAACAAGATGGAAGCGCTCGGCGTCGCCGCCACAGCCGATGCGCTCGAAGCCTTGATCCGCGATGGCCGCCCGGAATTCCGCAAGAACGACGGCAAGGTCTGGGCGCCGCACCGGCCGCCGCGCCCGGAGAAATCCGAAGGCGGCGTGCACTTCGAGCTGAAGTCCCACTACGAGCCGAAGGGCGACCAGCCGACCGCGATCAAGGAACTGGTCGAAGGCGTCAACCGCAGCGACCGCACCCAGGTGCTGCTCGGCGTCACCGGCTCGGGCAAGACCTACACCATGGCCAAGGTGATCGAGGCGACGCAACGCCCCGCGATCATCCTTGCGCCGAACAAGACGCTGGCGGCGCAGCTCTACGGCGAGTTCAAGAACTTCTTCCCCGACAACGCCGTCGAATATTTCGTGTCCTACTACGACTACTACCAGCCCGAAGCCTATGTGCCGCGCACCGACACCTATATCGAGAAGGACTCCTCGATCAACGAGCAGATCGACCGCATGCGCCACTCGGCGACGCGCGCGCTGCTGGAGCGCGACGACGTCATCATCGTCGCCTCGGTGTCGTGCATCTATGGTATCGGCTCGGTCGAGACCTATACGGCGATGACCTTCTCGCTGAAGAAGGGCGAGCGCATCGACCAGCGCCAGCTGATCGCCGATCTCGTCGCGCTGCAGTACAAGCGCACCCAGCACGATTTCACCCGCGGCACCTTCCGCGTGCGCGGCGATGTGATCGACATCTTCCCGGCGCACTATGAGGACCGCGCCTGGCGCGTCAACCTGTTCGGCGACGAGATCGACACCATCGAGGAGTTCGATCCGCTCACCGGCCACAAGCAGGACGAGCTCGAGTTCATCAAGATGTATGCGAACTCGCACTATGTGACGCCGCGGCCGACGCTGATCCAGGCGATCCAGTCGATCAAGAGCGAGCTGAAGATGCGGCTCGATCAGCTGCACAACCAGGGCCGCCTGCTCGAAGCGCAGCGGCTGGAGCAGCGCACCACCTTCGACATCGAGATGATGGAGGCCACCGGCTCCTGCGCCGGCATCGAGAACTATTCGCGCTATCTCACCGGCCGCGCGCCGGGCGAGCCGCCGCCGACGCTGTTCGAATATGTCCCGGACAACGCGCTGGTGTTTACCGACGAGAGCCATGTCACCGTTCCGCAGATCGGCGCGATGTTCAAGGGCGACTTCCGGCGCAAGGCGACGCTGGCCGAATATGGCTTCCGCCTGCCGTCCTGCATGGACAACCGGCCGCTGCGCTTCGAGGAATG
Source organism: uncultured Alphaproteobacteria bacterium (assembly GCA_963717905.1). GTDB lineage: Bacteria > Pseudomonadota > Alphaproteobacteria > Rhizobiales > Xanthobacteraceae > Tardiphaga. Next base: position 232,915 of record CAVQXM010000002.1, on the reverse strand, counting down.
GGACATGATGCGGCCGCAGACGGTCGCCGTCTCCGCGACGCCGGGCGGCTGGGAGATTCAGGAAGCCGGCGGCGTGTTCGTCGAGCAGGTCATTCGCCCGACCGGGCTGATCGATCCGCCGATCACCATTCGCCCCGCCCGCACCCAGGTCGATGATCTGCTCGGCGAGGTGCGCGCCACCGCGCAGGCCGGCTATCGCACGCTGATCACCGTGCTGACCAAGCGCATGGCCGAAGACCTCACCGAATATCTGCATGAGCAGGGCATTCGCGTGCGCTACATGCACAGCGACATCGACACCATCGAGCGCATCGAGATCATCCGCGACCTGCGCCTCGGCGCGTTCGACGCGCTGATCGGCATCAACCTGTTGCGCGAGGGCCTCGACATTCCGGAATGCGCCCTCGTCGCCGTGCTCGACGCCGACAAGGAAGGCTTCCTGCGTTCGGAAACCTCGCTGATCCAGACCATCGGCCGCGCCGCGCGTAACGTCGACGGCAAGGTCATCCTCTATGCCGACAAGGTCACCGGCTCGATGCAGCGCGCCATCGCCGAGACCGATCGCCGCCGCGAAAAGCAGGTCGAATACAACACCGCCAACGGCATCACGCCGGAGAGCGTGAAGAAGAGCATCGGCGACATTCTCAACAGCGTCTATGAGCGCGACCACGTGCATGGTCGAGATCGGCGACGGCGGCATGGCCGACGATGTCATCAGCATCGGCCATAACTTCGAGACCGTGCTGGCCGACATGGAAACGCGGATGCGCGAAGCCGCCGCCGACCTCGAACTTCGAGGAAGCCGCACGGCTGCGCGACGAGGTGAAGCGCCTGCGCGCCACCGAGCTTGCCGTGGTGGACGACCCCACCATCAAGCAGCGCGGCGTCGCGGCGAAAGCGGGCGCTTACAAGGGCGAGAAGAAATACGGCGACGCGGCTAATCTTCCGGCGCGGCTTGATAAAGCGGCGCAGGGCAAACCGCGCGGCCGCTATGGCGCGAAGTCCTGCTGCCTCGAAGGTGCACAAGCCGGATCTCGACGAGATGGGCATTGGCGGCTGGCACGAGGTGAAGCCGGCGCGCGAGGGCCGCGAGATGCCGCTGAAGCCGGAGTTCAGCAAATCGACGCGGCTCGCGCCCTCATCCAAGGTGCGCAAGCCGACGCTGGACGAAATGGGACCGGGCACGGAGAGCAAGATTTTCCAGCCGACCAACTCGCGACAATCCGGCCAGGAGTTCGGCCCCGCCCCGCGCTCAACCGGCGGCGCACCGGGGAAGCGCGGCGGGTGGAAGAAGAGGTAGGGGTAGGTATTGATATTCTTATGTAGTCAATAGCTTGTCTTCAATCAGGTCTAACGTACGCTAATCGGATCGCTTCATCATTAAACGAGTTTCGCTTAGCATCACTCCATGACTGAAGAGCTTTGATGACCTCTTCCACAGGGGAGAGATTTTCTCTAGCTGCAAGCCAATGAACAGAAGAAAGAAGTTCCAGTCCGTACGGGTTTTCATAACCTTGGATCAGTTTATCCAACTGCTTAATAACGCTCACGCGGGAATCACCTACGGAATTCAGGAATTCATCGGCAGCTGCATACCCACTAGGCGTCACATGCGTCTGCCTATCTCCGGAAGTAAATCCGCTTATCATCCCACTTTTCTCAAATGCGACATACGCCTTTCGCAAAGTTTCCGAATAAGGCCCATGAAGATTTCGCGAGAACACGAGATTTCATATTTACGCCCAAAACCTGCAGGAAATAAGCTATCTTCTGCAGCGAAATTCTATCGAAAGCCCCATCGAAATAAGTTTCAAGATCGCCTAACGCTTTGAGCAGGACTGCTCGACCAACCGTCATCGGAAGAGCTATGGGTGTATACTCGGGGTCGTCCACCGCAACTTGGGGCGGGAAAACGACCACGTTAACGTCACCCAAAACTGAGAGCTTTCTTTCGATGAGCTCTTTGACATCAGGCCAATCCAATCCGCCATTTCCGCAACCAAGTGGGGGCAACGCGATTGAAGAAATTTCGTTTTCGCGAATTGCCAAGACGAGAGCATCCAAGCCATCCGAAATATAAGACAGCTTCGACCTAGCTCGCCAATGATCCTTCGTAGGAAAATTCACGATAAACTTGAGGCTGTCAGACCCGAATAATACCCGATTGTCGAAAACGAACATAATGCCCGGTCGCAACTCACCTGAACTGCACGCTTTCTTATAGGCGCGAAAATTTTCAGGCCAGCGATTCTTGACCTCTAGAGCGACGCCTTTCCCCATGACGCCCACGCAGTTAACCGTGTTAACCAAAGCGTCAACGGGCTCTGCAAACATGTCACCGCTTTTGAAAATCAAAGTCATCCGAAATAACACCCGGCGTTCACATATATGGGGATGTCCCACTTTGATGCCGACATCATAGCACGAACTTTGCTGGCTACAGCACCCGACTTAGCAACGATACATGAGATGAACTGCAGAGGAACAGTATCTTTCACCAAGAATTCAGCCATGCGCTTCGGAGAACGCGTTTGGCGAGTAGCAGGCGCAGCTTGGCTCGCAAAAAATTTACAAACGCCCTCGTAACCGATTTCAGGAACCATGGCTACAAGCGGCGCTTCATCAAACAAAGCCCAGTGGACATGGCCATCTAGCTTGTCAAGATCAACCTCGAGTGCCGGCATCGGCGCAACCGTATTGAGCGCCGAATCGCTGAAACAATATTGCAACCCCGACTGATTGAAATTCCTCACCTTTGCAATGAAAAACACCCTATCATCTTCGCAGGCTTTTCTCAAATACGTCCCCGTCGGCGACTTTAAAGGCACATTTCCCTTGAAAATCGTAAATGTGAACGACGTTATGGGGGAAAAATAGAATGGCACGTAGTCGTTCACCACGCCTCCGCAGGGCATAAGAAATTGACGTTCCCCTCGACGATTGACGATCGCCTCGTAAGAAGTTTGATGGCAAAGCTGCCCACCTGAGTGGTTTTTGGCACGCAATTCGCCGTGAGAAAGAAACAGTGGAACGTCGTCACAGTATACCTGCCGAAAAATGAACCGCTCTGGCAAGAGAGCCCTCCGCAAAACCGACTCGTGTAGGCAAATGAGTTGCCGTGTTATTTTACCAATGGATTTAAAACGAGCTGAGATGTCAACCAGCAATTCCAAGTAGCACTCCCGTGAAGGGTCGAGGCGTTTTGGCGGCTTCTCACGGAAGCTGTGACGATATCTAGAACTACAAAAAGGGCTCTGCCGTAATTCAGTACCCGAGGCAACGTTAGTGAGGCGATCATATTCCCGCTCCTCTCTCAGCAGCTGAACAACAGACATAGCGCAGCGCCTTCGCACGGTTAGATACGTACTGATCGGACGCGAGCCGAGAGCTTCGCTGCGGCCAATTAAAACGTCCTGATGTGCGCGCAGACCAACCGGACGCGACGTCCCGGAATAACGACGAAGGCCAAATGTAGCTCTGACGAACTTGCAACGCTTAGAGTCCCACGTAACCAAATGCGGCCCGGCTCCCAGGATGTCTCGCGCCCTCACGAAACCCATCGCCATCCACACGTCTTCTGTGATGGGTTTCGCAAGAGCTCAACCCATCCGCGGCGGTTGGAGGATTGAACATGCCCAAGACCAAAGCCTTCGACGTCGCTGACTATCTCGACAGCCCTGACATGGTCGCCGCCTATCTCACCGAGGCGTTTGACAGCGAAGACACGGCATTGATCACCAAGGCGATCGGCACGGTGGCGCGGGCGCATGGCATGAGCGATGTCGCGGCGACCACCGGCCTGTCGCGCGAAAATCTGTATCGCGCCCTCGGCGGCGAAGCCAAACCCGAGTTCGGCACGATCCTGAAAGTTCTGCATGCGCTCGGCATCAATCTCGTCGCGGAAGCGAGAGACTGAGATGCCCCCTCACCCGGCGGTGCGCGCCGACCTCTCCCCAGCGGGGCGAGGTGAACAAAGAAGCCGACACATTCACTCCTCCCCAATCGTGCGCCTGCCCCGCGCCACCTCCGCCGCCTGCTTCCTCCGCGCCCACCATCCGCGCCTGCGATGGGCCGCTCCAACCGAGTGCTGACCTGCCCGGCGGCTGCAGCGTGATGCTGCGCTTCAATCCGGGGATCGACCTTCCGGACACGGCGAAATATAAGGCAGTGATCGGCGAGAAGAAAATCCGATCCGACAACGCGCTGCTTTTGTCGGTGAAGCCTCATCTGGCCGAATGGAGCATCAGCTACGGGGACTGACGGCGCAGCCGCGCGGCCCTGTCCAGCACCACAGGAAATTCGCCATGGCCACTGCCGACCTCGACACCATCATCCGCCAGCTGGCGAAGCAGCAACAGAAGGCGCTGACCGCCGCGATCAAGGCGCGCCGCGCGCATTACACCGGCCTCGCGGCCAAGGCGGGCGACGCAGAAGCCAAGGCGCGGTTCAAGCAACTGGCGGCGGATGCGCTGGAGCATGGCGCAGCAGCGGCCAAGCGCCTGCAGATGTCGGCGGATAATATCGCGGACAGCTACGCCCGCGCGATGCGCAAGGCGGCGGAAGCGCCGGTTGCCGCGCCGGTCGCAAAGGCTGCGAAGCCGGATGCCAAGCCGAAGCCGGTGAAGAAGGTTGCGGCTGAGAAACCGGTGAAGAAGCGCGGCGAAGAAGACCGTTGCTCCGGCCAAGAAATCACCGGTCAAAGCTGCGAAGAAAAAGGCGAAGGCCTGATCCGTTAGCGCGTAGGATGGGTTGAGCTCTTGCGAAACCCATCACCGCCGGGACCTGATGGGTTTCGCAAGAGCTCAACCCATCCTACGAATTCAAAATGCGAAAACGCCGGGCGAAAAACCCGGCGTTCTTTGTTCGGCGATGGCTCTGACGATCTCAGCGCGGCGCGTTAGCAAACGCACCGAGCACGCGCACCCAAGAGCGGATGCCCTTCTGGAAGCTGCGCAGATCATATTTCTCGTTCGGCGAATGGATGTTGTCGTCGTCGAGGCCGAAGCCGATCATCACCGTATCGAGGCCGAGCGTGCGCTTGAAATCCGCGACAATCGGAATCGATGCGCCGGAGCCGATCAGCACCGCATCCTTGCCCCACTCCTGCGTCAGCGCCGCGCGCGCCGCCGCCAGCGGCTTCATGTTCCAGTCGAGCGCAATCGCCGGGCCGTTGGAGTGATCGAGAAATTCGGCGGTGCAATCCGCCGGCAGGCGTGAGGTCACGAAGGCGCGGAAGCTGTCGCGGATCTTCAGCGGGTCCTGCCCGCCGACAATGCGGAACGACACCTTGGCCGAGGCATGCGACGCGATCACCGTCTTGGAGCCCTCGCCGGTGTAGCCGCCGATGATGCCGTTGATGTCGCAGGTCGGCCGCGAGATCAGCTGCTCGATCAGCAGGCGATCCTTTTCGCCAGCCGGCACGGACAGGCCGATGGTGCTGAGGAAGGTCTCCGGCGTGAGGTTGAGTGATTTCCACTGCGCAAGGATATCCGGCGGCAGATCCTGCACGCCATCGTAGAAGCCGGGAATGGTGATGCGGCCATTGTCGTCGTGCAGCTTGCCGAGGATCTCGGTCAAGAGGTTGATCGGGTTGCGCGCGCCGCCGCCATAGATGCCGGAATGCAGGTCGCGGTCCGCCGCCTTGATGATCACCTCTTCATAGACGAGGCCGCGCAGCGAGGTGGTGATCGCCGGGGTATCGCGATCCCACATGCCGGTGTCGCAGACCAGCGCGAAGTCGGCGGCGAATTCCGCCTTGTTGGCCTCGAGGAACGGCACGAAATTCTTCGAGCCGACTTCCTCCTCGCCTTCGATCACCACGGTGATGTCAATCGGCAGCGAACCGGTGACGCTTTTCCAGCCGCGCAGCGCCTCGATGAAGGTCGAGAGCTGGCCCTTGTCGTCCTGCGCGCCGCGCGCGACGATGATCTTGCGGCCATCGGCGTGATCGGTGACGACCGGCTCGAACGGCGGGCGATGCCACAGGTTCAGCGGATCGACCGGCTGCACATCGTAATGGCCATAGAACAGCACATGCGGGCGGTTGCCGGTGTTGTCGCGGCTCCTGGCGACGACAGCCGGATGGCCCGCGGTCGGCCGCACCTGCGCGTCAAATCCAAGCCCGGCGAGATCAGCCGCGACATGCTCCGCCGCCGCCTTGCAGTCCGCCGCATGGGCCGGATCAGCCGAGACGGACTTGATCCGCAGCAGCGTGAACAGCCGCGCGAGGCTGTTGTCGAAATCCTGTTCGACGTGTGCAAGCACCTGGTCGATTTGCGACGCCATTCCCATTTCCTTTTGATCTGACAGGCGGAGCGGGCGCCCCGCCGAAATCGCTATCAGCGCCGCAGCAGGCTGCCGAGCGCGCCGCGCACGATCGCCCGGCCGACCGAACCGCCGGCCTTGCCGCCGATCGATTTTCCGACGCTGGCCGCGACGCCGCCGATCACCGTATTGGTGACGGTGCGGGTCACGTCACGGGCGATCACCTGGCCGGTGCTCAGCCGCCCGCGCGAGCCGGTGCCGAAGATCGAGCCGACGATGGAGCCAATCTGGCCGAACAATCCGCCCTCGCCGCCATTGGTGGCGGCGGTTTCCGTCAAACGCTTCTGCAGGATCTCGTAGGCGGATTCGCGCATCGACCATGGTGTCGTATTTGCCGCGCACGGGGCTGTCTTTCATGATCGCGCTGCGTTCTTCCGGCGTCACCGGCCCGATCCGCGCCGACGGCGGCCGCACCATGACGCGCTGGACCATGGCGGGCGTGCCATTGCCTTCAAGGAACGACACCAGCGCCTCGCCCTTGCCAAGCTCGGTGATGGCCTGCGCCGTATCGAGATCCGGATTGGGCCGGAACGTCTTGGCCGCTGCCGCCACGGCCTTCTGGTCACGCGGGGTGAAGGCGCGCAGGGCATGCTGCACGCGGTTGCCGAGCTGGGCCAGCACACGATCCGGCACGTCAATCGGGTTCTGCGTGACGAAGTAAACGCCAACGCCCTTGGAGCGGATCAAGCGCACCACCTGCTCGATCTTGTCGAGCAGCGATTTCGGCGCGTCGTTGAACAGCAGATGCGCCTCGTCGAAGAAGAACACCAGCTTCGGCTTCGGCGGATCGCCGACTTCCGGAAGCTGCTCGAACAGCTCCGACAGCATCCAGAGCAGGAAGGTCGCATAGAGCTTCGGGCTCTGCATCAGCCGGTCTGCCGAGAGAATATTGATCATGCCGCGCCCGTCGCGGTCGGTGCGCATGAAATCCTTGATGTCGAGCGCAGGCTCGCCGAAGAATTTCTCGGCGCCCTGGTTTTCGAGCACCAGCAACTGCCGCTGGATGGTGCCGATGGACTGCTTGGTGACATTGCCGAATTGTTTGGCGGCATCGCGGATCGGCGCCAGCGGATCGGGCGGCGCATTGGCGGCGGCGCGCGCGGCCACCGGCGAGATGGCGTCGAGAATGGCGCGCAGATCCTTCATGTCCAGGATCGGGTAGCCATTGTCGTCCGCGACACGGAACGCAACGTTCAACACGCCTTCTTGAACATCGTTGAGATCGAGCATGCGCGACAGCAGCAGCGGCCCCATCTCGGAAACGGTAGCGCGCACCGGATGGCCCTGCTCGCCGAACACATCCCAGAACACGGTGCTGAACTGATCGGGCTGGAACGTCAGCCCCATGGCCTTGGCGCGGTCGAGGATGAAAGGTTTGCCTTCGCCGACTTCGGCGATGCCGGAGAGGTCGCCTTTGATATCCGCTGCAAAAACCGGCACGCCCGCGCGCGCGAAGCCCTCGGCGAGAATTTGCAGCGTGACGGTTTTTCCCGTTCCTGTCGCACCCGTCACCAGGCCGTGACGATTGGCCAGCGCCAACGTCAACCAGGCCTGATCAGTTCCTTGGCCGATGAAGATCTTGTCGTCCGTATCACCTGCCGCCGTCATCGCAATGCCTCTGTCTTGTCGACCTGCCGTCACCAACAATCACGATAACCTGACAGGCTTGCGTTACACTGCCGTGCAACATCAGCGCCAATCCTGCACCGCCACCTCATGATAGCCCATTCTATCGCGCGATAGGAGCGGCGAAACAATGGCGGCGCATCTTGTCATGACGCCATGTCGTCCGCCTTGCCCCCAACGCTAGATTGAAGAAAAGCATTTCTGATTTCAATTACTTCGTCGATCAGGGCGGCAGTGCATTCATCCACTGATTATTGACCGAAAGTTCATATTTCCTCTTGCATTGATGCAACACTCTTCTGCGAACAAGTTCGAATCGCAGGGCAGCGGGCAGCTAAGCTTGTATTTCACAGCGTGGCAGCCCAAGATCATTGAAGTGAATAAAAAGCCGGCTCGACCGGCGGAGGCGGGGCATTATGGACGAACTCATTGAGCAACTGGCCGCCAAGGTCGGTATTGACAAGGACGTCGCTGAGAAAACCGTCGGCGCTATCCTGGATTTTCTGCAGCGCGAAGGTCCGGCCGACAAGGTGCAATCCTTGATCAACAGCATCCAGGGCTCGCAAGCGGCCATTGAAGCTGCAAGCGGCGGCGGTGGCGGCCTCGGCGGCATGCTGGGCGGCGGCCTGATGGCGCTGGGCAGCAAGCTGATGGGCTATGGCCTCGGCATGGGCGAGATCCAGAGCGTTTCACGCGAACTGTTCAAGTACGGCCGCGAAAAGGTTGGCGCTGACACGATGAGCGAGATCATCGCCGAGACGCCGGGCCTCAGCCAGTTCGCTTAAACTGCCTCATTTTTACGAGTAAAATGTCTTATCCGATCACCAACATTGAAGGCCTCACGGCCTTCGCTGCGATTAAACTGAAGTCAGTCGGCATTCGCACGATGGACAGCTTGCTGGAGGCTGCCCGGACGGCGAAGGGCCGCAAGGAATTGGCCGCCAAGACGGGATTTAGCGAACAGCAATTGCTGCAATGGGCCAATGCGGCGGACTGCATGCGCGTGCCGGGCATGGGACGCGCGAAGGTGGAGCTGCTGCGCGCATCGGGCGTCAGCACGCTGCGCGAACTGACCCACCGGAACCCGAGCCGCCTTGCGCAGGCGATGAAGGACGCCAACACCAAGCGCAAGCTGGTGCAGGTTCTGCCCTCAGAGAAGTCGGTCGAGAAGCTGATCGAAAAGGCTCGAAAACTACCGTTCAAAATCAGCTACTGAGCAACCGGCGGTGCACAGGCGTCCGGTTCACGCGATCTGACATTTTCAGTGTCTTGACTCTCGTAACCGGACCGCGCAAAGCGACGCCATGAACGCAAGCCAGCCCCCTTCTGCAAGCTCAACCGCCAGCCGTTCGCACCCTGCCCTGCAAGCCTTGGTAGGACTACCGACCGCTGCGGTGATGGGCATCCTCAATATCACGCCCGAACTCGTTTTCCGATGGCGGCAAGTTCAACGCACCTGACGTCGCGCTGGCCCATGCCAGACGCATGATCGCCGACGGCGCAGACATCATCGATATCGGCGCGGAATCCACCCGCCCCTATGGCTCCACGCCCGTCACCGCCGACGACGAACTGGCGCGGCTGCAGCCGGTCGTGCCGCGCGTGGCTGAACTGGGCGTGCTGCTGTCGATCGACACCATGAAGGCCAGTGTGGCCGACTGGTGCCTCGGCAATGGCGTCGCCATGGCCAATGATATCTGGGGGTTGCAGCGCGATCCCGACATGGCGAAGGTTGTCGCTGCGCATGGCGCACCGATCATCGTCATGCATAACCGCGATACAATCGATCCCGCGCTCGACATCATGCAGGATCTCGCCGATTTCTTCGCCCGCACGCTTGAGATCGCGGACAAGGCCGGCATTCCGCAAGCAAACCTCGTGCTCGATCCGGGCATCGGCTTTGGCAAGACGCCCGAGCAGAGCCTGATAGCACTGGCGCGGCTTGATGAACTGCAAGCGTTCGGCCTGCCGATACTGGTCGGCGCATCGCGCAAGAAGTTCATCAGCACCATCACCCCGTCCGAACCGACCGAACGTCTCGGCGGTTCGATTGCAGCTCACCTGCTCTCGGCGCAATCCGGCGCGGATATTGTTCGCGTTCACGACGTTGCTGAAACTGTGCAGGCCCTGCGCGTGGCGCGGGCGATAGAGGACCTTCGATGAGCGACACCATCTTTATCACCGGCCTGCTGGTTCACGCCCGCCACGGCGTCATGGAGCATGAGACCGAAGTCGGACAACGTTTTGTCATCGATCTCGAACTCTCGATTGACCTCACCGAAGTCCTCAAGGACCGACCGGCTCGCCGATACGGTGTCCTATTCGAGCGTGGTGTCGACGGCCATCGCGGCGTTCAAGAACGCCAACTACATGCTGCTGGAACGCGCCGCCGGCGCAGTCGCCGAAGCCATTCTCGGCGCCTTCGAGCGCGTCACTTCGGTGAAAGTCATCGTGCACAAGCCGCATGCGCCGATCCCGGCGATTTTCCATGATGTCGGCGTGTCGATCACGCGCAAGCGGACCTGAGGCCGTGGCGAGCGTTATTATCGCCCTCGGCGGCAATGTCGGCGACGTGCGCACCACCTTTCGCAAGGCGATCGCCAATATCTGCGGCATGACGCAGGCAGCGCTGCTGGCGCGCTCGCATGATTACGCAACTCCCCCCTGGGGTGAGGAAGATCAGGCCCGTTTCATCAACGCCTGCGTCGAGATTGATACTGATCTCGATCCCCATGCGCTGCTGTTCGTGCTGCACAAGATCGAGCACAAATTCGGCCGCAACCGCGCCAATGAGCAGCGCTGGGGACCGCGCACGCTCGACCTTGATATCATTACCTATGGCGACTTTGTTCTCGACAAGCCGGAACTGACGCTGCCGCACCCGCGTGCGAAAGAGCGCGCTTTCGTGCTGGCGCCAATGGCCGAGATCGCGCCGGATCGCGATATCGGCGGTACAACCGCTGCCGAAGCGCTCGCCGGCCTGCCAACCGACGGTATCGAGCGACTACCGGACCTCGACGCGTAAACCTGCCTCCATTCCGCGGAATTCTGGCGTTTCAATGCGGCTGCGCGCGCTGGCGGCAGCCCTGTGTTGCACGCGCCCGGTGAAAACAACCGTTTCAATCCCGGCGCACGCATGGCATTTTGTGATCAACAACGAATAGAAGCGACTGGGAGCGATGGCCTGAATGCCTACCGTGTCTGATGATTTGCGACTGGCCAGTGATTTCGCGCCAGCAACGGCTGATGAATGGCGCAAGCTGGTGGATGGCGTTCTCAAGGGTGCGCCATTTCAAAAGCTGGTGAGCAAAACCTACGACGGCATCGCGATCCAGCCGATCTACACCCAGGCCAGGGACGCCTCCCCGATTGTCGGCCGCGCCCCGGCTGCGCCATGGCAGATCATGCAGCGGATCGACTATCCGGACGCCGCCAAGGCCAACACCCAGGCGCTGACGGATCTCGCCAACGGCGCAACCGGCCTGACCCTCGTTTTCGCGCAGGCCAACAGCGCCCACGGCTTCGGCCTTCCCGCCACCGCTGAGGCCATCGCCACCGTGCTGAAGGATGTTCATCTCGATGCGGATATCGCCATCGAGCTGAACGTCGGGCCGGAGTCGCGCATGGCCGCGACCTTTCTCGTCGACCACATCAAGGCCAGTGGCATAGATCCGGCCAAATGCAACATCCGCTGGGGCTTCGATCCGATCGGCGCAACCGCGGTGTGGGGACAAAGCGCGCTGAACTGGTGGGAGATGGCCCTGTCGTCACCGACAGCATCAAGAAGCTCGCCGAGGATGGTTTCAAAGGTCCCTTCGCCGTCGCCGACGGCCGCATCATCCACAACGCCGGCGGCTCTGAAGTTCAGGAACTCGCCTATGTGTTATCGGTCGGCGTCGCTTACCTGCGCGCGCTGATCGATGGCGGCGTTGATATCGATACGGCGCGCGGCATGATCTACGCGCGGCTCACAGCCGACGCGGACCAGTTCCTCACGATGGCAAAATTCCGCGCCCTGCGCCTGTTGTGGAACCGCATCGAGGAGAGCTGCGGGGTGACGCCGAAGCCGCTGTTCATCGCCGCGGAAACCGCATGGCGGATGCAGACCCAGCGCGACCCTTACGTCAACATGCTGCGCGCGACCGTTGCGACCTTTGCTGCCGGCCTTGGCGGCGCGAGCAGCATCAGCGTGCTGCCGCATACGCTCAGCCTCGGCCTGCCGGATTCCTTCGCGCGCCGCGTCGCCCGCAACACGCAGCTGGTGCTGCTCGAAGAATCCAACCTCGCCCGCGTGTCCGATCCGGCTGCTGGCAGCGGCGGCATTGAATCGCTGACGCAGGAACTGTGCACCCGCGCCTGGGCGCTGTTCCAGGAATTCGAAAAGGCCGGCGGCGTGTTCCATGCGCTCGGCGGCAATCAGCTGCAAGCAAAGGTCGCCGCGACCCGCGCAGCGCGGCAGGCTGCCGTCGCCAAGCGCCGCGACGTGCTGACCGGCGCGACCGAATTCCCGAACCTGCATGAGGACCGCGCCTCAGTGCTGAAAGCCAAGCCCGTGCCCGCGCGCCCCTACGGCAAGGCCAAGTACAAGTTCAATGCGCTGACGCCACTCCGCCTGGCCGAGCCGTTTGAATCGCTGCGCAACATGTCCGACCACATGCTCGCGCGCGGCGGCGCACGCCCGCGTGTGTTCCTCGCCAATCTCGGCACGGCGGCGGACTTCACCGCCCGCGCCACCTTCGCCAAGAGCTTCTTCGAGACCGGCGGCATCGAGGCGCTGGATACGGAAGGCTTCGCGGATGCAGCGAGCCTTGCCGCCGCATTCAAGGCATCCGGCGCCAGGCTGGTATGTATCTGCTCGACGGACAAGCTCTATGCGGACCAGGCGGCGGCAGCGGCGCAGGCCCTTCAATCCGCCGGAGCGAAGCATATCTATCTGGCAGGCCGGCCCGGCGATCTTGAGGCGGCGCTACGCGATGGCGGCGTGCAGGACTTTATCTTCGCGGGTGGCGACGCCCTGAAGATCCTCACCGCCGCCTACAATATGGTGGGCTGACCATGACCCGTGTGACGACAATCCCGCCGCTTGTTGTGCTGAATGCTCGTGCTGACATGGTGACACGATGACCAGGATTCCGAATTTCGCCGATATCGCTTTCGAGACGGTCAACACGCCGCAGCCGACCGGCAGCGCCGAACCATGGCTGACGCCTGAAGGCATTCCGGTGAAGCCGCTGTACACGGCGGCGGATGATCGAAGGTCTCGACTTCGTCGATAGCTGGCCGGGCATCGCGCCATTCGTGCGCGGCCCCTACCCGACCATGTATGTCAACCAGCCGTGGACCGTGCGCCAATATGCCGGCTTCTCCACAGCGGAAGATTCCAACGCCTTTTATCGCCGCAACCTCGCAGCCGGCCAGAAGGGCCTGTCGGTCGCCTTCGATCTCGCCACCCACCGTGGCTATGACTCCGATCATCCGCGCGTGTCGGGCGACGTCGGCATGGCCGGCGTTGCGATCGACTCGATCTACGACATGCGCACGCTGTTCGACGGCATTCCGCTCGACAAGATGAGCGTGTCGATGACCATGAACGGCGCGGTGCTGCCGATCCTCGCGCTGTTCGTCGCCGCCGCCGAAGAACAGGGCGTGCCGCCGGAGAAACTGTCGGGCACCATTCAGAATGACATTCTGAAAGAGTTCATGGTGCGCAACACCTACATCTATCCGCCCGCGCCATCGATGCGGATCATCTCCGACATCTTCGCCTACACCTCGACGCGGATGCCGAAGTACAATTCGATTTCGATCTCCGGCTATCACATGCAGGAAGCCGGCGCGACGCAGGATCTCGAACTCGCCTATACGCTCGCGGACGGCGTCGAATATCTGCGCGCCGGTCAGGCTGCGGGTCTTGATGTCGATAGCTTCGCGCCGCGGCTGTCGTTCTTCTGGGCGATCGGCATGAACTTCTTCATGGAAGTCGCCAAGCTGCGCGCCGCGCGCCTGCTGTGGGCCAAGCTGCTGCTGCAGTTCAACCCGAAGAATCCGAAATCGCTGTCGCTGCGCACCCATAGCCAGACCTCGGGCTGGTCGCTGACCGCGCAGGACGTTTACAACAACGTGGTCCGCACCACGATTGAAGCCATGGCGGCGACGCAGGGCCACACCCAGTCGCTGCACACCAATGCGCTGGATGAAGCCCTCGCCCTGCCAACCGACTTCTCGGCGCGTATCGCCCGCAACACCCAGCTGTTCCTGCAGCAGGAGAGCGGCACCAACCGCATCATCGATCCGTGGGGCGGCTCGTTCTACGTCGAACGGCTGACGCAGGAGATCGCCGCCAAGGCCTGGGCGCATATTCAGGAGGTCGAGGAACTTGGCGGCATGGCCAAGGCGATCGAAGCCGGCGTGCCGAAGCTGCGCATCGAGGAAGCCGCTGCCAAGACCCAGGCGCGGATCGACGCCGGCCGGCAAGCGGTGATCGGCGTCAACAAGTACAAGCCCGAGAACGAACAGCCGATCGACGTGCTCAAGGTCGACAACACCACCGTGCGCCGGCTGCAGATCGAGAAGCTCGAACGCCTGCGCAAGGAGCGCAACCCGAGCGAGGTCGAAGCAACGCTGGCGGCGCTGACCAATGCCGCACGCGATGGCACCGGCAACCTGCTGGCGCTCGCCATCGACGCCGCGCGCGCCAAGGCCACCGTCGGCGAGATTTCCGACGCTCTCGAAAAGGTCTATGGTCGCCACCGCGCCGAAATCAAATCCATCACCGGCGTCTACAAGCGCGAGGCCGCCACCATGTCCAACCGTGTCGCCAGGGTGCAGGAGCTGATCGACGCCTTCGAACAGGCGGAAGGTCGTCGCCCGCGTATCCTCGTCGCCAAGATTGGTCAGGATGGCCATGATCGCGGCCAGAAGGTGATCGCCTCGGCCTTCGCCGATGTCGGCTTCGACGTCGATATCGGGCCGCTGTTCGCCACCGCCGATGAAGCTGCACGGCAGGCCGTTGAGAACGACGTGCATGTGCTCGGCGTGTCGTCGCTGGCCGCAGCGCATCTCTCCGCAGTGCCGGAATTGAAGGAAGCGCTGAGGAAGCTCGGCCGCGACGACATCATGATCATCATCGGCGGCGTGATCCCGCCGCAGGATTACGATGCGCTGATCAAGGCCGGCGCAGTCGCGATCTATCCGCCCGGCACCGTGATCTCCGATGCCGCCGAGGAACTGATCCACAAGCTCAACGCCCGCCTCGGCCACGCAGAGGCGGCGGAATGATACAGTTACGAGACCGAACTTTCGCTGCGGCTGTTCTGCTCGGGCTGCTATCGCCGGGCGTCGTTCATGCCGAAACTGCCAAGCCGGCAATCGAACTCACGTCAGCGGCGGTCGAAGTAACCGTGACGCTTGACGAAGGCATTCGCGCCAACACGCCGCTGGCCGACCATCTGCTCGCGGACAGCAAGAGCTGGGCGAAGCGCCAGTACGATGGCGCGAACAAGGAACAGAAGGCTTCGCCTGACCTGTTCGCCAATGGCAGAAGCTGGTTCTATCAACGCCAGTACACGCTGGATTCCCGCGTGGCCGATCGCTATTCCAGCGTCGTGCTGATCGCGAGCGAGTTCACCGGCGGCGCGCATCCGAACCACGGCTATCAAACCTACCTGTGGGACGGCGATCAGAAAAAGATGATCAGCATTCGCCCGTTCTTCAAGGAGCTCAAGGACAACGGCCCGACGCTGATCGCGATCCGCAAACTGATCGTCGCGGATCTGGTTGCGGAAAAGAAGAAGCGCGACAGCTACGACGCCGGCCAGCTCGACTGGCAGAAGAGCGTCGAACCGCGCCTGCTCGGCATCGGCGCCGTGACCCTGACGCCATCCACCGAAGCCGGCAAGAGCGCGGGGCTGACGTTTTACTATTCGCCCTATGATGTCGGCCCCTATGCCGAAGGCAGCTATACGGCCTTCGTGCCATGGGCAAAGCTGACGCCCTATCTGACGGCGGCAGGGCAAGCGATCTTTGGCGGCGACAAGCTGATGACCGACAAGGACAAGGCGGACTGAAGGCGGGACGTTACGCTGGCGTCCGCACACGGTGAGACGCCCCACGGGATCCGTGATAGGTTAGGCCATGACCCATGTCGCCGACATTCCCCTCGAGACCATCCTCGCGCAGCTGCGCGCGCTGGCGCCTGCGATCAAGGCCGAGGGCGTGACGCATCTTGCGGTATTTGGTTCGCGTGCGCGCGGCGATGCACGAACAGATAGCGATCTCGATATTCTGATTGAGGTCGAACCGGATGTAGCCTTCTCTATTCTCGACCTCATCGGCGTGCAGCACTTGATCGACGACGCCACCGGTCTTCAGACGCAAGCCACCATGCGCAGATCGATACCCTTGCGGTTCGCGGAGCGGATCGCCGACGATATCGTCGAGGTGTTCTGATGTCGCCGTCGATGATCGACCGGCTAAGCCATATCGCAGCGGCGATTATGAATATCAACGAGGCACTCGAGCACCAAACACGCGAAAGTTTTTCAGAGAACATGCTCCATCGTATGGCGGTGGAGCGATTGCTCGAGATCATTAGCGAAGCATCGCGACATCTGCCTGAAGAACTAAAACGACAGGGCGCCGAAATAAACTGGAGACGTCTGGCAGATTTGGGGAATGCCCTTCGTCACGCCTACCATCGAATTGACGCCCTTCTGTTATGGGACATGGCGAGGAACGATCTGCCGCCGTTGAAGGCGTTTACAGAAACGGCGCTTGAAGAAGTAAAACGATCACGATGAATAGGCCCATGCAATCTCCCGACATCCCCACACTCGCCGCCGCCATTCGCTGCGGGCAATCGCGCCGCGCTGGCGCGCGCCATCACGCTGGTCGAAAGCCGCCGCGCCGACCATCAGGCGCAGGCCCGCGCGCTGCTGCAGGAACTGCTGCCGGATACAGGCCGGGCCTTCCGCGTCGGCATCACCGGCTCGCCCGGCGTCGGCAAATCGACCAGCATTGATGCGCTCGGCATGTTCCTGATCGAGCGCGGCCACAAGGTCGCGGTGCTGGCGGTTGATCCGTCGTCGGCGCGCACCGGCGGCATCGATTCTCGGCGACAAGACCCGCATGGCGCGGCTGTCGGCGGAGCCGAACGCCTACATTCGCCCTTCACCCTCGTCCGGCACCCTCGGCGGCGTCGCGGCGAAAACCCGCGAGGCCATGCTGCTGTGTGAAGCTGCGGGCTTTGACGTGGTGCTGGTGGAAACGGTCGGCGTCGGCCAATCGGAAACCGCCGTCTGCGACATGACCGACTTTTTCCTGGCGCTGATGCTGCCCGGCGCGGGCGATGAATTGCAGGGCATCAAGAAGGGCCTCGTTGAACTTGCGGATATGATCGCGGTGAACAAGGCCGATGGCGACAACATCAAACGCGCCCAGCGTGCCGCCGCCGATTATCGCAGCGCGCTGCATATCCTCTCGCCGCGCTCCGAACATTGGCACCCGCCGGTCATCACCTATTCGGCCCTCACCGGCGCCGGGCTCGACACGCTGTGGGAGAAAATCGTCGCCCATCGCACAGCGATGAACGCCTCGGGCGATTTCGCAGCGCGCCGCCGCGAGCAGCAGGTCAAATGGATGTGGACCATGCTGGAGACGCGGCTGATGGAGCCATTGCGCAGCGACCCGGCGATCCGCGCCAGGGCCAAGGCGATCGAGCACGATGTCGCCGAAGGCCGCACCACGCCGGCGATTGCCGCCGATCAGATCACCGCGCTGCTACGATGACCCCGCCTGTCGCAGCGCCGCCGATTATTTTGCGCGCGCTGCGATGACCAAACCCCTGCGCATCCTGATCACCGGCTTTGGCAGCTTTCCCGGCGCGCCGTACAATCCGACGCCGGCGATCGTTGCGCGGCTGATGCGCCTGCGCCGCCCTGCCCTCGTCGATGTCGAGCGCGTGGCGCACATCTTCCCGGTAACTTATGCAGCGGTTGACGAGCAACTGCCTGAGTTGATCGCGCAGCATCGCCCCGATGCGCTGCTGATGCTCGGCCTCGCCGCGCGCACCAGCCATATTCGCATCGAGACGCGGGCGCGCAACGCCGTCTCGCTGCTGTGGCCCGATGCTGACGGCCAGGCCCGCAAGCGCCGCCACACCATCGCGCCGGGCGTGCCCGCGCAATCCTTCGGCCCGCACACCCACCGGCTGTGGCGCGCGGCGCAGGCCACCGGCGCGGACGTGCGCCTGTCGCGCGACGCGGGGCGTTATCTCTGCAATTACCTCAGTTGGCGCGCCATCGAGGCGACGCGCCAATCTGGCGGCCCGCGCCTCGCGGTGTTCGTGCACGTGCCGTTGGTCGCGCGCAACATGCCCAGTCATCTGATGGCGATGGATCGCGTCGTCAGCGCTATTGAGCCGATCCTGCGCATGATGCCGCAACTGTTGCGGGACAGATGATCACGCCTCATCCCTGAGCAGCGTAAGCGGCGCGAAGTTCCCGCCTGATGGCTCGGTTCCCAACAGAATTCGGGGCAGCCATGCAGCAGCGTCCTTGTGCATTGCAGCAATCACCTCATATTGGGCGCTTGTGTTTCAAGGATACCCAAGTGCCGTCCACTTCTGCTGCCGCCAAGTCCTCCGAGGCAATTGCCCACCAGCCGATGCGTTTCGTCGAATTCGTCGTCGTGGTCGCTGCGATCATGGCGCTGAATCCACTCGCGATGGACATCATGCTGCCGGCGCTGCCAAACATCGGCGCGGCGCTTCACATCGACAATCCGAACCGGCTGCACGCCATCCTGTCGATGTTCCTGCTTGGCTTTGGCATGGGCCAATGCGTCGTCGGCCCGCTGAGCGATCGCTTCGGGCGTCGCGGCATTCTGATGCTCGGTCTGTTGCTCTATATCGCCGCGGCGCTGCTCGCGGTCTGGGCCCCGACGTTCGAAATTCTTTTGATCGCGCGCTTCCTGCAGGGCCTTGGCACCTCGGCGACACGCGTGATCGCCACCTCGGTCGTGCGGGATTGCTACAGCGGCCATCGCATGGCGAAGGTGATGTCGCTGACCATGATCGTGTTCATCACCGTGCCGGTGCTCGCGCCCTCGTTCGGTCAATTGGTGATGCTGATGACCGATTGGCACGGGCTGTTCTGGGTGCTCGCCGCTGTCGGCGTGACCATCCTCGGCTGGTGCGCGCTGCGCCTGCCCGAAACCTTGCCGATCAACCGGCGCAAGGCGATCACGCCCGGCGTTGTGCTTTCCAATTTCCGGCACACGCTGACGACGCGGCAGACGATCGGCTATGCGCTCGCCGCTGGCGCGGTTCAGGGCACGCTGTTCTCCTATATCTTCACCGCCCAGCAGGTGTTCAGCGAGATCTATGACATCGGCGTCTATTTCCCGCTCGCATTCGCCGGCATCGCCATCGGCTTTGCCCTCGCCGGATTCGCCAACTCGCGCCTCGTCGGCCGCTTCAGCATGCGCGCGATCTCGCATAGCGCACTGATGGCCTATCTGGCGTTGGCCGTGGTCATCTTCGTCCTGCTCGCGACAAAGACCATGAGCCTGCCGGTCTATCTGCTCGTTGCGGTCTGCAGCAACTTCACCTTCGGGATCATCTTCCCGAACTTCACCGCCATGGCGATGGAGCCTCAGGGCCATATCGCCGGCACCGCATCCTCGATGTACGGCACGGTGACCACGCTCACCGGCATGTCCATCGCCTATGTCATTGGCCAATTCTACGACGGAACGCTGTGGCCGTTTGAGATCGGATTTCTGATCTGCGCCATATCGACGGTCAGCATTGTGCTCTTTGTCGAGAGGGGCCGCCTGTTCGGCCGGACGCTCAAGCCAAGCTGACCATCCCCAACCCGGCCCCGTATCGCGCCCCGCCTTGACGCTGGCCGACGCACGCCCCCCATTAAACCGGAGTGATCCGATGCCCTATGCCCTGTTCTCCGACGCCACCAAGCTCAGCAAGGCCTACCCGACTGAAGCCGAGGTCTGGGCAATTGCGCGCGACAGCGGTCTCGTCGTGGACGTTGCATCTGACGATCCCGATGCGTCTTCGCAAGCCTTCCTTGACCACGATTACCGGATCTGCGCCTGCGAACCCGATCCGGGTGAATGCCCGATGCGCAACCATCACGACGCCAATAACGACAAGGATTTCCACGACAGCCTGACTGCAATCGCGGCGCGCTGACGTCGCCTGCGCCCTGCCGCAGGGCGGCTCCATTGTTGTCAGCCGCCTGACGCCCGCGCTATGGTCGCGCGCCCTAACGGATTGCAGGAGCGCCGCATGCCCATCAGCCGCCGAAACCTGATCCGGACCACTGCCTTCGGCGCGGCGAGCCTCGGTGCAACAGGCCTCGCCTTGACGATCCCCGCGCGCGCCCGCGCGACCGTCACCAGCAAGACCCGCATCGGCGCTGACATCACCCAGCTTGGCGTGCGCGCCGACAGCGCCGCCGACCAGACCCTCGCCCTGCAACGCGCCATCGACGGCGCAGCAAACACCGGCACGCCATTGCTGCTACCGCCAGGGCGTTATCTCACCGGCCAACTCAACCTGCGCAGCGGCACGCAATTGCTCGGCGTTCGCGGCGCCACGCGGCTGGTGTTCAGCGGCAACGGCGCATCGCTGCTGAACGCTGAAGGCGCGGACTATGTCACCCTCTCCGGCCTGACATGCGACGGCAACAATTTCGCCCTGCAGCCGCGCCGGGGCCTGCTGCATTTCATGGCCGCACCCGGCCGCGCCAACGGACGCGCATTGCAGATCGACGATTGCGATCTGACCGACGTCGGCGGCAGCGGCATCTGGCTCGAAAACATCGCGGGCGCGATCACCGCCAATCGCTTCAGCAACCTGCGCGCCACCGCCGTGGTGTCATTCGATGCGCAGGGCCTGATCGTGGCGCAGAACACCATCATTGGCACATCCGACAATGGCATCGAGATCCTGCGTCACACGATCGGCGACGACGGCACCCAGGTGATCGACAACCGCATCGAGAATATCACCGCCGGCCCCGGCGGCACCGGCCAGCACGGCAACGCCATCAACGCCTTCCGCGCAGGCAATGTCATCATCCGCGGCAACCGGATTCGCAATTGCGACTACTCCGCCGTGCGCGGCAATTCCGCCTCGAACATCCATATCGCCAACAACAGCGTCAGCAATGTGCGCGAGGTTGCACTCTATTCCGAGTTCGCATTTGAGGCTGCCGTCATCGCCAACAACATCGTCGACGGCGCGGCGATTGGCGTATCGGTCGCCAACTACAACGAAGGCGGCCGCATCGCCGTGGTGCAGGGAAACATCATCCGCAACCTGCTGCCGCGCCGCCCCGTTGATGGCGGCCCTGCCGAGGCAGGCGTCGGCATTTATGTTGAGGCGGACAGCACCGTCACCGGCAACATCGTCGAGCGCGCGCCAGCGGTCGGCATCGTCAGCGGCTGGGGGCGCTACATGCGCGACGTCAGCATCAGCGGCAATGTCGTGCGCGACTGCCCGATCGGCATCGGCGTATCCGTTGTAGCGGGCGCAGGGCTGACGCATGTCGGCGACAATATGATCTCTGGCGCGAGCAAGGGCGCTATCGTCGGCATGGATCACGACGCCACCGTGACGCCGGACCTGACGAAGCCGGGCGCGCCGAGCTCGCCGCATATCAGGCTCGGCGTCAATACCGTGCGCTAGCGGCTGATCTGCGCGAGGCGTCGCGGAAATCAGACCGAAACGACCTGCAATGACGGATAGCGATGATGCGCAGGCTGCGTGCGCTGGATTTCCTGACGCTCGGTCTCGCGCGCCGTCGCTGCGCTCACCGACTTCTGTAGCGCTGCGATGACAGTGTCCGAGGCGCGTTCAAGTTCGCCGCCGGCGTCGCCCGCCATCGCCCTGATCTCTGTGCTGGCTTGCTCAGCAGTGCTGATGCGCGCGCCGCCGCCAAGCTGTTCCTGCAGTCCGCGCCAGGTCTGGATGGCATCGCGGGCTTCACGAACATTTTCGAGGAGCTGCGCCTCGGTGTGAAACCGTTGCCAGCGACCGCTATCATAAAGTTCGGTGAGATATTCCAGCCGACGCTCCGCGAGCAAACACCAACGATCCACAATCAGCCGTTGCTTGGCCGGGAATAGATGGTCCGTCATGGGTGATCCCTATTGGCCGATAGAAAAGGGAAGCAAGATTCGAGTGGTAGTTAGATAGTCTGTGGAAGAACAGGTATATGTCCAGCAAATTGTACGATCTCCATCAAACAATTATTAAGCGAGCCGCTAACGCGCCGGGACCTGCATGGGTTTTGACGTCAATAGGAGATATGCGCTGGCTCCAAATGCTGCTCGAAGCGCGCCTCCGGACACAAATAACCGGCCGAGCGGATCGCTGGCCGGGCTCGCATTATGGATATGGTGAAAAGATGGACGGCGCCGGGACCCGTCATTTCAACGAGGTCCATCAGGCCGTGGTCAATGCGTCAGCATCCCGTATCGCGGCGTGACGTCGTCAATCGCGTAGGAGTTCGCCACCGGGCTGCAAGAGTCGCGCCCGCCAAACCGCACCGCCAGCTGGCGCATGGCGAGCAACCCCGGCTCAATCGATGGCGATTCGTCGTCAATGGCCATCATCAACCGCTGGAGTATTCGCTGCGAGGCCAGTTGCCCCTCTTCATTCAGTTGGGCAACGAATTCGCGTTCCGCCCGAATGGCGGCGTATTGCTCCGCCAAGGCCGGCCGCATGGCCAGCGCCCGCACCACGCGCAAGCTGTCCTTGGCGCCAAGTGCGCCAATCGCATACCATGGTAGCAAGCTCTCGATGTCAGCATTGCTGTCAGGAGCCTCGTTCGCCATGGTGGTCGTGCAGCTTGCCATAGGGCTGTTGTCCATTTCGCCTGGAACGGATGAAAGCTCGGCCAGGGTTCCAACCTCAACATGACGCCGAATGCGCATGTGCACCCACTCAACTACCGCCAGCATCCCTCGCTTATTTTCTGCAAATTGGTCGGGCTATCAGCCAACAGGTTCAAACTGATACGCAAATGATCTGCGCGACAGGTTGCTGCGTGCATGAAAGCGCGAGGGAACTGCACGATTCTGCATGTATGACCGCATGTACGTTAACGCTCATCGACGCGCCGCGTTGCTGCATGACTTAGAAACGTCGCCTGCGATAACTACACAATATGCAGTGGTCAAGAAAACCAATCGCTAAGCATTGCCGCGAAACAACACCAAACGAGCGACAGTTAACCGGCCCAAAACACTGATGTGATTTCCTCGCGCGACGTTCGTTACGTCCAAACGAATTCAGGCTGCGAGGGTTAATGTCAAACGTCATCGACACTATTCGCGAAGTCGACGGTTCAGCACCCTACCGCATTCTGACCCCCGAGATGCGCTCCGGCCGCCTCGAACGTCGCCTGCTGATGCTGAAAATGATCGGCCTGACATTTGTAGTCGATCTTGCGATCCTGGCGCTGTTCTGCCTGATTGACGTCATCGCGTTTTCGATTCTGTTGGCTTATGCCGCCTGCGCCGTGATCTACACATCGACCTATGGGTTGATCGCGCGCAGCGGCGTCACGGACTATCTGCGCGATCATTACGCCGTAAGTCCCTTCGCCAATATTGGCGTGATCATCCTGATTGCCTTCACATACGCTGCGCCACAAATCGGACTGCACTTCATCGTCATCATTTTCGTGATTGTCAGTTTCTGCTCGTTGCGCATCCGGTTTCAGCAAGCAGCTATCATCTGGCTCATCGCGAGCACGGGGCTGCTCGCGCTTTATGGCATGACAGATCTGGCCATTGCGCTGCCGACAGCCACCCTCAACGAACGGTTGCTGTCCGCCCTTGCGCTGATCCTGACAATCGGGCGCTGCACCCTGCTCGGCATCTTCGCCAGCCTGCAACGCCATGCGCTGTTTCGGCGCGGACAGGAATTGAACGCCGCCAACCGCCGCCTTCGCAAACTCGCGGAAATCGACAATCTCACCGGGACCTACAACCGCCGTTCGATTTCAAAGATTTTTGCAGACGAGCTCGCGCGTTTCGCACAAGCCCCGTTTCCATTGAGCATCGCCCTGCTCGACCTCGACTGGTTCAAACAGGTCAATGACCGTTACGGTCATTCCACCGGCGACATCGTGCTGAAAACCTTCGCCATGACCATCAATTCGGAGATTCGCAGCGAAGACCGCCTCGGCCGTTACGGCGGCGAGGAATTCCTCCTCATCATGCCGAACACGGACGAATACAGCGCGCAGCAGGCCCTCGACAGGCTGCTCGCGATCGTCGCCAGCGTCGAATGGGTCAATGCTGGTCCGCAGATGCGGATAACGTTTTCGGGGGGCGTCGCGCAAATCCATACGAACGAAACATTCGAGGATGCGATTTCCCGGGCCGATACCGCGCTCTACGAGGCGAAGCGCAGCGGCCGGAACAAAATCATTCGCAGTATGCATTAAAAGCGGATAAAGGGTTCCCTTTCAGCAGCAGTCCGCTGACTCGGAACGTCTTGCCCGCCTTCATGTCCAGATCCGCAACCGCACAATTGCTCGTCGAACTGCAGAAGAAGCTGTCATCGGCGAACGTCGTCGAGCGGCTTGAGACATTGAGACGCGTCACCGATATTTTTCAGCAGGCCGACCGCCAGTACAGCCACGAACAGCTCGAGCTGTTCGATGAACTGTTTCATCAGCTGATTGCCGAAATCGAGAACGACGCCAAGGCGGCGCTGGCGAAACAGCTTTGCGACGACGCGCAGGCGCCGAGGCGGCTGATGCGCACGCTGGCCTTCGACGACGACATCCGCATCGCCGGGCCTGTTCTGACGCGCTCGCCGCAGCTCGATGACCAAACCCTGGCGGAGAATGCCCGCACCAAGAGCCAGCTCCATCTGCTGGCGATCGCGGCGCGCAAACTGCTCAGCCTCTGCATCACCGATGTCCTGCTTCAGCGTGGCAATGAAATTGTCATCACCCGGCTCGCCGGCAATGCCGGCGCTGAACTGTCCGAGGCCGGCTACGCAACAATCACCGAACGGGCATCGACCAGCGCTGCGATTGCAAGCTCGCTGATCCGCTGTCGCAAGATGCCGCGGCACCACTACGCGGCCCTCGTGGCGCGCGCTTCCGCGGAAGTGCGAGCGCGCCTCAACGCGAGCTATCCCGGCTGGAGCGATACGATCGAGGCAACCGTCGCCAGCGTCGCCGAACGCGTCAAGGCCAGCCATGGGCCTGACGCCACCGACGACACATTGACGGCAAGCCTCGCGCATTCGCTGCATATGGATGGCCGACTTGATGAGGCCCAGATTGGCCAGTTCATCGCGACCGGCGCTATTCATGAAGCCGTGTTTGCGCTTGCCTGCCTGGCGCGCGTGCAGGTGAGCACGACCCACACCTTGCTGACGCAATCTGGCGCCGAAGGATACTTCGTACTTGCCAAGACAGCGGGGCTTCACTGGGACACCGTCGTCACGCTGGCTGCCGCCTATGCGGCGCATTACGGCGTACAAACACCGAAGCGGTTCACGACTGAGGATCGCGACGTTTATAAACTGCTGCGCGAATCCACGGCCTTGCAGGTTCTGCGCTATTACCGGCTGGAGAACGTGATCAATCTGACGCCGTCAGAGTGATCCGCTGCGCAGCCCACGCGCTGTAGCCCATATGCGTCATGCGATGCTGCCATGCCCCATGCAGCCTCCCCAACACGCAGCAAAAGCGGTTAAAGTCCCGGTCGGCGCAGTGACGTCTTAAAAAACAACAAGAGGACGCATTCATGCGAGTATTGATGACCGGCGCAGGGGGATTCATCGGGTCAACGCTCACCAGAGCCCTGCTCCAGGCGGGCGAACTCAAGACGCGTGACGGCCTTGTCGCGCGTATCGATGAGATCCTGCTCGTCGACACCCACCTGCCCGACTACAATGATTCACGCATCACAGCCCTGAACGGCGATATTGCAGCCCCGACGACCCTCGCAGCTATCAGGCAATTCAAACCGGACAGCGTATTCCATCTCGCGGCAGTGCTAACCAGCGAAGCCGAGCGAAATCCCGCGCACGCCATGGCGGTCAATGTGTCAGCCCTGCTGTCGTTGATCGAATCGCGTTGGCTCCGCCACATCGCCCTGCAAGTTTATCTTCCCGAGTTCGATTGCAGTGTTCGGCGGCTTATTGCCTGATCAGGTCAACGACGATCATCTGCGCCTGCCGCAAACCTCCTATGGCACGCACAAGGCCATCGCCGAGATGATTCTTGCCGATGCTTCGCGCCAGGGCGTGATCGACTCGCGGGCGATCCGTTTGCCGATTGTTCTTGTTCACCCCGGCCCGCCCTCGGCGTCCGTTTCTGATCGCATCGCTGCAATCGTGCGCGACAGCATCGCCGGGCGCGCCAGCGTCAGTCCGCTGTGGCCCGAGGCGCGCGTGCCGGTGGTCTCAGTCGGCACCGTCGTGCGCAATCTCATCACACTGCACAATACCGATGCAGCAAAACTGATCAGCCGGCGCACGCTCAACCAACCTGCCCTCACGGTGAGCATGGCTGATGCCATCGCCGCGATTGCGCGGGTTGCCAGCGTCAAGCCGAACATCACATTCAAACCCGATCCCGAACTGAAGGCGATTCTCAGCGGCTGGCCGACCGGATTTATTTCAACGCGCGCAGCGGCGCTTGATATTGTCGTCGATCGAAAATTCGAGGACATTGTGCTGGACTACATGCAGCACCTGAAGGACCGGACAGACTGACGATGACCGAGCGTTCGACTGAAGCCGCCGTTGCCTCCAACCTGCAGACCGACGCCGGGATTTGCATCATCGGAGCGGGATCGTCGGGCATCGCGGTCGCCAAAGCCCTGCGGGATCGCAACCTGGCGTTCGACTGCTATGAGAAAGGCTCCGATCTCGGCGGCATGTGGCGCTATCAGAATGACAACGGTCAGTCGTGCGCCTATCGCAGCCTGCATATCGACACCAGCCGCAACAACCTCGGCTATTCGGATTTTCCGATTCCCGCAGACAAACCGGACTTTCTGTCGCACAGCGAGTTGTTGTCCTATCTCGAATCCTATGCGGATCATTTCGGCATACGCCCGCACATTCGTTTCAACACCGCGGTTACGGCGGTGGAGAAGACCGGCGACGGCGCATGGCGCGTGACGACATCCGGCGGCAGCAAGATCTACAAAACGGTGATTGTCGCAAACGGTCATCTGTGGGATCCGCGCTGGCCTGAATTCCCGGGCACGTTCAACGGCACGGCGATCCATGCCAGCCAATATCGCGACGCGCGGCCCTTCGACGACAAGAAGGTGCTGGTGGTCGGCTTCGGCAATTCCGCAGTCGATATCGCAGTGGATCTCTGCAAGCGCGCGGACAGCGTCGCGATATCGACACGCACCGGCGCGCATGTGATGCCGAAATACCTGATGGGCATCCCGGTCGACCGCTGGTCCGCATTCCTGACGCGCAAGCTGCGGCTGCCGTCGGTATGGGCGCGGCGCATCATGGGTCGGCTTGCCTATCTTGCCGTCGGGAACCAGAGCCGGTTCGGCGTGCCGAAGCCTGCAGCGCCGATCTGGCGTGAGCATGCGACGATCAGCCAGGAATTGCTGCCCTATATCGGTCACGGCTGGCTGACGATCAAACCCAATGTGACATCGCTGGAAGGCGGTTCCATCGGCTTTGCCGATGGCTCGCACGCAGCCTATGACGCCGTGATTTACGCCACCGGATACAAGGTGAGCTTCCCGTTCCTTGCGCCGGACATTTTCTCCGTTACCGACGGCGAGATGGTCAACTTGTACCGGCGCATGACACCGCCCGGCCATCCCGGCCTGTTTTTCGCAGGGCTGGTGCAGCCGATCGGCGCGACCATTCCGCTTGTCGAGGTGCAGGCGCGCTGGATTGCGTCGGTGCTGTCAGGGCAGATTGCCCTGCCCTCCGCTGGCGACATGGCGATTGAAATTCGCGAGCATTATGTCGTCAAACAGCGAACCTGGCACAACAGCGCGCGTTACACGCTGGAGGTCGACTTCAAGGATTACGCCGGCCAGTTGCGCGGCGATATCGCGGCCGCGACGCGCGGTCGGGCCGCATCGCTCGCATCTTCTAATTGAGAATGACAACGACGCACCATCCGCGTGCTGCAATATGCCATCGTGTACGCTGTTCCACCCGGATGAAACGCGATCCACCTGACGTGACAGCAGCAGGAAAAATTTACGCAATATTTTCATTTTTCTGCCGCGGTGTCACCATTTGAGCACGCTCTTAATGGGATGAGCAATTTTGCTACGTTTCGTTTGGAGTACCGGATGCAGTTCACGGCAATCAGGCTGTCGACGCTTGCTCTTGGCAGCGCCATCATCTTCAGCGTCGCAGGGTCCGGCGCCATCACCGCCCATGCGCAATCTGCAGTTCAGCCCGACAAGCCCATTGTCCTTAAGCATTTCACCAAATCTGCCGCCGTCAAAAAGAAACGCGTCCGGCAGGCGCGCGGCGAAGCCACCAGCAAGACGGACAAGGCCAAGATCAAGGCTGATGCCACCGACCCGGCAGCCGCCAAGCAGCATGGCGACATCGACACCAATGATTCCGCCTTCGCTACCGGCGCAGCGGGTATCGCTGGCGCGGCGGCGTTGACGGTTCCATCGCAAGCGGCGGTGACTGAGCCTGCGCCGCCGTCCGATCAGGCCAGTGAGATCCACCAGCGGATGGTTGGAGCCGTGCCGACTGAGCCGAAGCCGGAAACCAGCGCAGCAACGCCTGTCGAGGCGGCGCCGCAGGTCGTTGCAGCCGAGGAGATCAGCGAGCTTGATCGCGCGGGCGCGTCGGTCATCGCGCCGCCCGTTACCCTTGCCAATGTCACCCTGGAGTTCGACGCGGGCTCGGGCAGCGTTGTCACCAGCAGCGATTCAACCGCCTGGGACAAGACGTCATTGATCGGGCGCATCTTCATCGCCGTCGGCGGATTCCTGACCATCGCGTCCGCGGCCCGAATGATGTTCGTCTAGGGCCCCTACCGTCTCCGAACGTCCCGCGCGATTCCGGTATTGATGCATCGGTTGTCAGCAGGCACATTGCTGGCAATGGCGATCAATGCCGGTATCAGCGCGGGAAGAGACATGGCGAACTATGAGCACATCATCGTTGAGCATAAGGGTGCAGTGGGTCTGCTGCGGCTAAATCGGCCGAAGATGCTGAATGCACTGTCCTTCGGCGTCTTCGCTGAGATCAGCACGGCGATCGATGAGCTCGAAGCTGATCCGGCGATCGGCTGTATCGTCATTACCGGCAATGAAAAGGCCTTCGCCGCCGGCGCTGACATCAAGGAGATGCAGCCGAAGGCGTTCATCGACATGTACAACAATGACTTCACGCAGATCGGCGGCGATCGTGTCGCGCGATGCCGCAAGCCGACCATCGCGGCTGTCAGCGGCTATGCCCTCGGCGGCGGCTGCGAGCTCGCCATGATGTGCGACATCATCATCGCCTCCGACACCGCCAAATTTGGCCAGCCCGAAATTACCCTCGGCACCATTCCCGGCATTGGCGGCACCCAGCGCCTGACCCGCGCTATCGGCAAGTCCAAGGCGATGGATCTCTGCCTCACCGGCCGCATGATGGACGCCGCAGAGGCGGAACGGTCGGGTCTCGTCAGCCGCATCGTCCCTGCCGACAAACTGCTCGACGAAGTGATGGCGATGGCGGAAAAGATTGGCGCCATGTCGCAGCCTGCTGCAGCCATGGCGAAACGCGCGGTTAATCGCGCCTTTGAAACGCCTCTCGCCGAAGGCATGGAAGTCGAGCGCGACCTGTTCCGCTCCACCTTCGCGCTGGCGGATCGTGCGGAAGGCATGGCGGCGTTCATCGAAAAACGCCCGGCCAAATTCAACCACAGGTGATGCGGCGATTTGCCCGCGCGATGCCTCACATTTCGGCCTCGGGAATCACGTGTTTTTCATCCGCTGGTTTGTCGGCTCCCGCCGCCATGCCAGCCCTCGCCTCAATTGCATTCAGCCGCAACGAGGCAAATTGATCTTCGGGGAGGAAAACCCTGTGGGCATCAGTCGTCGGCGCATGTGATTGTCGTCGTACGGTTTGCCCATGGGGGTAACGGACACTAAAACTAGCAGTATCGGCGGCGATGGATGTCAGCCGCTAGCGTTTGGATCACAATGAAATACGAACTCGGCCATAACCGGCGGTGGCGACGCTTTCTGTGCACGACAGCCATTCTTGGCGTCATGACGCCTGCTGGACTTCTGCCTACCTCCGCGATTGCCGAGACAGTTCCCGAAGCGCTGGTGAAGGCCTATCAGTCGAACCCGCAGCTGAACGCCGAGCGCGCCCGTCAACGCGCCACTGACGAGCGGGTGCCGCAGGCGCTGGCGGGCTATCGTCCCCAGGTCAATGCGATCCTCGGCGTCGGCTTGCAATCGGTTCGCGATCTGTTGCCGGACAATACGGTCGCTGGAGCAACGCTGAAGCCGTGGACCATCGGCGTCACCGTGACACAAACTCTTTTCAACGGTTTCAAGACCGCAAACAGCGTGCGCGCTGCTGAACTGCAGGTAAAATCTGGCCGCGAGGCGCTGCGTAACGTCGGCCAGGGTGTGCTGCTCGACGCGGTGACAGCCTATACCAACGTGCTCGCCAACCAGACGCTGGTGGAATTGCAGCGCGTTAACGTCAATTCGCTGCGCGAAACGCTTGCCATCGCCAAGAAGCGCCTCGATGCCGGCGATGTCACGCCGACTGATACGGCGCAGGCCGAAGCGCGCCTCGCCCGTGGCCTGGCGGATCTCAACGCTGCCGAAGTCAATCTGGCAAGCAGCCAGGCGACCTACACGCAAATCATCGGCAATGCGCCGTCGCAGCTCAGCCCGGCCGAACCGGTTGACCGGCTGCTGCCGAAGACGCGCGACGACGCGATCAAGATTGCCTATGAGGCCCACCCGGCCGTGCTCGCCTCCGGTTACGACATGGATCTGGCAAGCACCACCATTCGCATCGCCGAGAGCAGCCTGTTTCCCACAGTGACCCTGCAGGGCAGCACCAGCCGGGAAGTACAAAACGATCCGACGCTCGGCACCCGCCAGCTTGATCAGGCGTCGATTGTCGGCCAGGCCAACATTCCGATCTACGATGGTGGTCTTGCCGCTGCGCAGACGCGCGAGGCCAAGGAACTCTCTACGCAAAGCCGCATGGTGTTCGACCTCACCCGCACGCAGGCGCGCACCGCCGCTGTCGCGGCATGGGTTTCGAATGAAGGCGCCAAGACCGCTGTCAGGGCAGCGGAATCAGAAGTGCGCGCGGCGCAGATTGCGCTTCAGGGGGTGCAGCGCGAGGCGCAGGGCGGCCAACGCACCACGCTCGATGTGCTCAACGCGCAGCAGGAAGTCGTGCAGGCGAAGGCACGGCTGATCGGCGCGCAACGGGACCGCATCATCGCGTCCTACACGCTGCTGTCGTCGGTGGGCAAACTCGATGTCCGCACGCTTGGCCTCAAGACGCCGGACTATCTGCCGGAAGTTCACTATCACCAGGTGCGCGACGCCTGGCATGGCTTGCGCACGCCGTCGGGCAAGTAACTGCGCACATCTTGTTATGCCGGAAGGACCATGCGGCGGGCAATCCCGATGCAGTCTCAAGCCCGGAATGACGAAGGTTCATGCATCAAAAAAGCCCGGGACATGCCCGGGCTTTTTTCATTCGCCATGTTCAGTGCGCCGCTCGATTGGCGTCTGCGGCATGCTGCCGTGGCTGATGCCGCGAGAAGTATGAAATCAGCACCGGCAGCGTCACGAGGATCACCAGCGGCGCAAGCATCATGCCGACCACCACCACAACGGCGAGCGGCTTCTGCACCTGCGAGCCGATCCCCTCCGATACGGCGGCGGGCAACAAGCCAATGCCGGCGACGGCGCAGGTCATCACCACCGGGCGCAATTGAAGCTCGCCGGCGCGCACGATCGCTTTCATCCGCTCATAGCCCTGATCGATCAGCTGGTTGTATTGCGACAGGATCAGGATGCCATCCATCACCGCGACGCCAAACAAGGCGATAAAGCCAATCGCCGCCGAGACGCTGAAGGGGATGCCAGTCAGGATAAGGCCGAGCACGCCGCCAAAGATCGCCATCGGGATCACAGTCATCGCCAGCAGCATGTCGGTGACCGAGCCGAAGTTGAACCAGAGCAAGATCGCAATCAGCAGCAGGCTGATCGGCACCACGATCGATAGACGCGCCAGGGCCGCCTGCAGATTGCCGAACTCGCCAACCCATTCCGTGTGCGATCCGGGAGGCAGCTGAACCTGCGCCGCCACCTTCTCCTGCGCTTCCTTGATCGTGCTGCCAAGGTCGCGGTCGCGCACCGAGAACTTGATCGGCAGGTAACGCTCCTGCTGCTCGCGATAGATATAGGCCGCGCCGGACACCAGTTCGACCGTGGCAAGCTCGCTCAGCGGAATCTGAGCAATGGTCCCGTTGGGCGTCTGCGCGCCGATACGGATGTTGCGGATGGCCTCCGCGCTGCGGCGATATTCCGGCGCGAGACGCACCATGATCGGGAAGTGACGATCCGATCCCGGCTCATATAATTCGCCGGCGCTGTCGCCACCGATCGCGATCTTGATCGTCGCGTTGATATCTCCCGACGACAGGCCGTAACGGGCGGCGCGGGCGCGGTCGATATCGATCAGCACCGTCGGCTGGCCGAGCGAGGTGAACACCGACAGATCGGTGACGCCAGGAACGGTCGACAGCACCTGCTTGATCTTGTTCGCGGTCTCCGTGAGCACGACGAGGTCGTTGCCGAACAGCTTGATCGAGTTCTCGCCCTTCACGCCCGACACCGCTTCCGCAACGTTGTCCTGCAGATATTGCGAGAAGTTGAACTCGACCCCGGGGAATTTGGCCTGCAGTTCTTCCAGCAGCGAAGCTGTCAGCGCATCCTTGTCGCGCGGCGCGGGCCATTCCGAGATGGGCTTGAGCGGCGCGAAGAACTCGGCGTTGAACAGACCCGCCGCATCGGTGCCGTCATCCGGCCGCCCCTGCTGCGACACCACCGCCACCACTTCCGGGCGTTTGCGGATCATCCGGCGCATCTCGTTGACGTAGCTGTTGCCCTCCTCCAGCGAGATCGTCGACGGCATTGTCGCGCGGATCCAGAGGTTGCCCTCTTCCAGCTTCGGCAAAAACTCAAGGCCGAGCATGCGCCCGAGGATCACCGTCACGACCAGCAGGCCAACCGAGCCCGCCATCACCGTGCGGCGATGACCGATCGCCCAGTTCAGCACCGGCATATAGACCCGGTGCAACTGCCGCATCAGCCAGGTCTCGGTCTCATGAACATGCTCCGGCAGGATGATGGCGCTGAGCGCCGGGATCACCGTGAAGGTCGCAATCAGACCGCCCGCCAGCGCATAGGCATAGGTACGGGCCATCGGGCCGAAGATGTTGCCCTCAACGCCCGAGAGCGTGAACAGCGGCAGGAAGGCCGCGATGATGATCGCCGCCGCAAAGAAGATTGAGCGTGACACGTCGGACGACGCGGCAAGGATGGCGTGGCTCTTGATGCCTTCGATCTGCTTGGCGGACATCGACTTGCGATCCGGCGCCAGCAGGTGCGAGGTCTGTGTCAGGCGTCTGTAGATCGCCTCGACCATGATGACGGTGCCGTCGACAATCAGGCCGAAGTCGATGGCGCCGACCGAGAGCAGATTGGCTGACTCCCCGCGCAACACCAGAATGATCACCGCGAAGAACAGCGCGAACGGAATTGTCGCGCCGACAATCAGCGCGCTGCGCAGATTGCCGAGGAACAACCACTGCAGCAGCACGATCAGCAGGATGCCCACCACCATGTTGTGCAGCACCGTATGGGTCGTCGTCTCGATCAGATCCTTGCGGTCATAGATGCGTTCGATCCGAACGCCGGGCGGAAGCAGGCTTGAGGCATTGATCGATTTGACGACCTCCTCAACCCGCGCCAGCGTCGGCGAACTCTTCTCACCACGGCGCATCAGCACAATGCCCTGCACGATGTCATCGGCCTGATCGATGCCGGCGATGCCGAGGCGTTGCTTTTCGCCAACCGTCACCGTCGCGACATCCTTGACGAGAACCGGATTGCCGCCGCTCTGCGACACCATCGTATTGGCGAGATCATCTATCGACTTGATCAGACCGACGCCGCGCACCACGGCCGACTGCGTGCCGATGTTGATCGTATTGCCGCCAACGTTGATGTTGGCGTTGCTGACAGCCTGCATCAACTGCGGCAGCGTCAGACCCTGCGCGACGAGCTTGTTGAAATCGACTTGCAGTTCATAGGTCTTGGTCTTGCCGCCCCAGCCGGTGACGTCGATGACGCCGGGAACGGACCGGAAGCGACGCTGCAGCACCCAGTCCTGCAGCGTCTTCAGGTCCATCACGCTGTAGCCGGGCGGCCCGACCAGCTGATAGCGGAAGATTTCGCCAACGGCGCTGAGCGGCGAAATGGTCGGCTGCGCATTGCCCGGAAGCGGCGGCAGCTGCGCCAGACGATTCAGCACCTGCTGCAGCGCTTCGTCATAGGTGTAGTCGAACGAGAATTGCAGTTTGACGTCCGACAAGCCGTAGAGCGAGATCGAGCGAATGGTCTTGAGGTTTTTGATGCCTGCGACCTGCGTCTCGATCGGGATCGTGATGTAACGCTCGATCTCCTCAGCCGAAAGCCCGGCGCTCTGCGTGACGATATCGACCATCGGCGGAGTCGGATCGGGATAGGCTTCGATATTCAACTGTTGAAATGCTGCGAAACCGGCAAGAATCATGGCGGCGAACACCGCAACCATGAGGTAACGGCGTCCGACCGCAAAAGCGACGAGGCGATGCATAGTGAACCTTACGTTTGGATGGGCGCGCCGAGACTAGCTGGCGTTCGCTACGCGATCGATGAACAGACTTCCCTTGGTCACGATCCGCTCGCCTGGCTGAAGATTGCTCAACACCTCGACGATATTGCCGTTGATCAGCCCGGTCTTGACCTGACGCAATTCGATGGTCTTGTCGTCACGCGCCACCCACAGGCGCATCTTGTCGCCTTCATAGAGCAGCGCCGTGCGCGGCACACCGACGGTGGCATTGTCACCCTGGGTATAGATTGTCACGGAGGCGAACATTTCCGGTTTCAAATGGCCGTCGGGATTATCGATCGTCGCCCGCACCATGAGGCGGCGCGTCGTTGGGTCAATCGCCGTCGAGACATAGGTGATGCGGGCGTTGAAGTCGCGATTCGGCAGCGCCATCAGCTTGAAGCTCATGTCCTGCCCGACATCGACTTTTGCCGCGTCGGTTTCGCGCACGAAAGCGGTCAACCACACGGTCGACAGATCGCCGATGACAAACACAGGATCGCTGCTGCCCGTCGCAACATATTGCCCCGGCCCGACCTTGCGCTGCACGACCGTGCCGGCCAGCGGCGCATAGACCGTGATCTCGGGGTCGATGTGCCCGGTCTTCTGGAAGGCGGTGATGGTTTCGTCGTTGAGGCCAAAAATACGCAGGCGATTGCGCGATGCTTCCAGCAGCGTGTCAGCGGCGCGCATATCGTTCTCGGCGCCGATCAGCGCCGACTGCGCCTGCTGATAATCCTTCAGCGGGATCGCCTTGCCCTCGAACAGATCGCGGGCGCGCTTGTCCTGGATCTTCGCCAATTCCAGCTGCGACTTCGCCTTGTTGACCGCCGTGACAGCCGCGACGAAATCATTCTGGGCCTGAACGGTATCGGCAGCCTCGATCTTGAACAGCGGCTGGCCCTGCGTGACCTTGTCGCCGGGACGCGCCAGCAATCGCGTTACGCGACCGGCATAGGGAGAATAGACCGGCGTCGAGCGGTCCTCATCGATGGCGATCTTGCCCTCGGTGACGGTCTCGTTGCGGAAATCATAAGCCTTGACCGACTCAATCGTCAGCGACGCCCATTGGGTGGCAGAAGGACTGTAGAGCGCCGGATTGATCCGTGCCTGGCTCGACACTTCCGACGGCGCCGACGTTGGCTTCTTGTCCATCCAGCTGATGCCGGTTCCACCCGCCACGGCGACTGCCGCGAGCGCGACGCCAATCATCCAGCGCTTCTTCCCAAGTGATTGAATTTTGATATCTTTTTCGCTCATATTGGGTTCCGCTGTGTCCAAGATCAGAAGCCTGCGACGTTTTGCCTCAAACTTGCGCTAGTAGAGCGCATTTGTCGTGGCAAGCAATCAAAAAAAGGCGCGTCAAAAACCGGATGTCCGATATCGCCAGTGAACAGGGGCGCATTCCCCATGAGGGCATATTACCGACAATTGGCAGCAGGCCAACCCGCAACCGCTGCAATATGGTGAATTGGGGATACCTTTCCCCGTTAGTGAAAGTCCCGCGACGGCGGCAGGATGCGCACATCGCGGGGATGGCGGATCCGCTGGCCGGGATTATATGTGTGCTCGCGCCGGTCGTCGTTCAAGGGTTCGATCCGATCCGACCCGGGCCCGATGGCCGGCTGCGCCGCCAGATTGTCGGACAAACGCGCCATTTCAAAGCTGCGGTCGGTCAACCGCTGCGCCACCAGATGCACCACGCCTTCGGGGCTGGCCTGGATCACACCCTCGACCAACAGCAGCCGCGCGCCCATCACCTCCTTGCGAAACTTCTCCAGCACGGCGGGCCAGACCACGATATTGGCGATACCGGTTTCATCCTCGACGGTGATGAACACCACGCCCTTGGCGCTGCCCGGCCGCTGCCGCACCAGCACCACCCCGGCGCACTTCACCCGTCGCCCGTTGCCGCGCGTCTCCGAAACGCTCCTGCAGGTGGCGATGCGCTCGCGCGTGAACATCTCGCGCAGGAACTCCAGCGGATGGCCCTTCAACGATAGCCGCGTGGTCTGATAATCGGCCACCACATGCTCGGCGCGCGGCATCTGCGGCAATGGCGCGGCCTGCTCGTCCGGCAATTCGCGCGCCGCGGCGGCTTCAAACAGTGGCAGCGCCACATCATCCGGCAGGCGGCGCACCGCCCACAAGGCGCTGCGCCGATCCAGCCCGAGCGAGCGGAACGCATCGGCATCCGCCAGCAGGATCAGCGCCCGCTTCGGCAGGCCGGTGTCGCGGGCGAAATCCTCCAGCGTCGTGAAGCGCCGCCGCGCCCGCGCCTGCACGATGCGCTGGCACCACTGATCCGCATTCCATGAATTCGGCGCATCCTCATCGCGCGAGCGAAAGCCGTCGATCTGGCGAAAGCCGAGCCGCACCGCATGCCATTGCGCCGCAGCGCTCCTCCAGCGTGTTGTCGCCATGGCTGAACGACACATCGATATGGCGGATGGGCACGCCGTTCTTGCGCGCATCGCCGACGATCTGCGCCGGCGCATAGAACCCCATCGGCTGCGAGTTGAGCAGGCCGCAGCAGAACGCATCGGGATGAAAATGCTTCAGCCATGACGAGACATAGACAAGCTGCGCGAAAGCGGCGGCATGGCTTTCCGGAAAGCCGTAGGTGCCAAAGCCCTTGATCTGGTTGAAGCAGTTGGTGGCGAAATCGACCGGATAGCCGCGGGCGACGAGATTGCCGACCATCTTCGCCTCGAAGCTGCCGATGGTGCCGACATGGCGGAACGTCGCCATGGCCCGGCGCAGCTGGTTGGCCTCGCCCGGCGTGAACTTCGCCGCCTCGATCGCGATGCGCATCGCCTGCTCCTGAAACAGCGGCACGCCGAGCGTCTTGCCGAGCACATCGCGCAATTCGTTCCTGTCGCCATGCGCCGGGCGACGGCGCAGGATAGGTGACCAGCTCCGGATTGCGGCGCCGCTTCAGATAGGGATGCACCATGTCGCCCTGGATCGGGCCGGGCCGGACAATGGCCACCTGGATCACCAGATCATAAAACGTGCGCGGCCGCAGCCGTGGCAGCATGTTCATCTGCGCCCGGCTCTCGACCTGAAACACGCCGAGCGACTCGCCCCGCTGCAGCATCTGATACACTGGCGTTGTCGTCTTCGGACTGGATGTCGGCAAGCTCATAGCGCCTGCCCTTGTGCAGATCGATCAGATCGAAACACTTGCGGATGCAGCTCAGCATCCCCAGCGCCAGCACGTCGACCTTCATCATCTTGAGCGCGTCGATATCGTCCTTGTCCCACTCGATGAAGGTGCGGTTCTCCATCGCCGCATTGCCGATCGGCACGAATTCATCCAGCCGGTCCTGCGTCAGCACGAAGCCGCCGACGTGCTGCGACAGATGGCGCGGAAACTCCATCAGCTCGCAGGCAAGCTCAACCGCGCCGGCGATCACCGGATTGTCGGGCTGCAGCCCGGCCTGCTTGATCTGCGTTTCGTTGATGCCCTTGCCCCAGCCGCCCCAGACCGTATCGGCCAGCGCGGCGGTGACATCCTCGGTCAGGCCCATCACCTTGCCGACATCACGGATGGCCGAGCGCGGACGATAATGAATCACCGTCGCGACGATGCCGGCGCGATGCCGCCCGTAACGCGCGTAGATATACTGCATCACCTCCTCGCGGCGCGAATGCTCGAAGTCGACGTCGATATCCGGCGGCTCGTCGCGCTCCTCCGACAGGAAGCGCTCGAACAGCAGATCGATCTCGCCGGGATTGACCGAGGTGATGCCGAGCATGAAACACACCGCCGAATTCGCCGCCGATCCGCGCCCCTGACACAGGATCTTCCGCTCGCGCGCGAAGCAGACGATGTCATGCACGGTGAGAAAATACGGCGCGTATTTCAGCTTGGCGATCATCGCCAGCTCTTTGTGCAAGGTGGCGCGCAGCTTGTCGGTGATGCCTTGCGGATAATATGTGATCGACGCCCGCCCATGTCAGATCCTCGAGGTGCTGCTGCGCGCTCTTGCCCGGCGGCACCGGCTCATCCGGATATTGATACTTCAGCTCATCGAGCGAAAACGTCATCCGCGCGGCAAAGCGCGTGGTCTCGCGGATCGCATCGGGATAGTCGCGAAACAGCCGCGCCATTTCCTGTGGCGGCTTGAGATGCCGCTCGGCATTGGCCAGCAGCATGCAGCCCGGCGTTGTCGATGGTGGTTTTCTCGCGAATGCAGCTCACCACATCCTGCAGCACGCGGCGCTCATGCACATGATACAGCACGTCGTTGGTCGCGATCAGGCGCACGCTGGCCTGGTTGGCGAGATGCTGTCAGCTGCATCAGCCGGCGTTTGTCGTCGCCGCGATAATGCAGCACCGCCGCGAGCCACAAGCCTTCGACCGGCAACGGCGTCAGGCGATTGAGCAAGGTTGCAAGCGCCGCACTCGCCAGGCGATGCGGCGGCATCACCACCAGCAACAACCCCTCGCTGAAGGCGACGAGATCCTCCAGCGTCAGCTCGCACTCGCCCTTGCCGGCGCGCAGCTTGCCGTGGCTGAGCAAGCGGCTGAGCCGGCCATAGCTGGCGCGGTCGCGCGGATAGGCCAGGATATCCGGCGTGCCGTCACTGAACACCAGCCGCGCGCCGACCATCAGCTTGACGTGCTGCCCCTGCGGCAGGTTCTTCAGCTCGGCATAGGCACGCACCACGCCGGCCAGCGTGTTGCGATCCGCAATGCCGATCGCCGCGCATGCCGTATGCGGCGGCCTGATGGACATACTCCTGCGGATGCGACGCCCCGCGCAGGAAGGAGAAGTTGGTCGTCGCGCTGATTTCGGCATAGGTGGTCACGCGAACAGCCCGTGCATGTACCAATGCGGTTGCTCACGCGCCTCATCCGGGCCGACCTCGCGGCCATAGAGGCCTTCGCGAAACAACCAGAACCGCAGGCCCGCTTCGTCCTCGACGCGAAAGTAATCGCGCGTGAAGCCCGCGCCGGGCGTGCGCCACCATTCCGACGACACCCGCTCCGGCCCTTCGGTGCGCACCACCGCATGGACCATGCGCCGCCAGCGAAACTGCGCCGGCGGGCCATCCGGCACCCCCGCGATCACATCGATCGACTCGGGCCGGGCGAACAGCCGCAGCGGCCGCAGCGGCGGCTCCTCCGCGCGTGCGCTCCGGCCAGGCCGCCTGCGTTGCCTCCGCCAGTTGATGCTGGGCGCTGACGGCGCGCGCCGCCCGCTCGGGAATATGCGAGGCCACCGGCAGATGCACCATCACCCGCTCTCGCGCCGACCCGCGCCGAGATCCGGTCGATCAATGCGGCGAGCTCGTCATTGTCATGCACGGTGGCGTCGAGATCGCGCTGCTTCTGCACGAAGTCCGCCGTATGGCTCGCCGACAGCCGGATCAGGTCAAAGCCGAAGCCGGGATCGAGCGGATCGGCCAGGCTGTCCAGCCGCTCGCGAAACAGCCGGTCGATCACCTCGCTGCGCGTCACCGCCTGCCCGGTCTCGACGACAAGGGTGCGCATCGCGCCATCGGTGCGAAAGAAGCTCGCCTCCAGCCGCCGCGCGCCCTTGCCGCCGCGCTCCATCGCCGCCACCAGCGTCTTGCCAAGGCTCGCCAGCGTCGCCGCGATCACGCCATCGGTCGCCACCGGCTCGGGAAAACGCTTCTCGACAATGTAGTCCGGCAACGGCTTGCGCGGGCTGATCGGCGCATCGCGCTCGCCCAGCGCCTCCTCGAGCATGGCGATAAAATCGCTGCCGAACCGCGCTGCGATCTCATGTCGCGCCCGGCTGGCGACATCGCCAATCGTCACAAGCCCGGCGCGGCGCAGCCCGCGTGTGGTCGCCGCCTCCGCGCCCAAAGCGCCGATCGGCAATGGCTTGACCGCCGCAGCCTCGTCGCCACGCTGCGATGATATCGCCATGGCGATGATGGCTCAGCGTGCGCGCCGCCATGGCGGTGCCGGCAATCGCCGCGCTGACGATGAAGCCCTGCCGCGTCAAGGCGCTGCACAGCGCCTGCATCAGCGCCGCCTCGCCGCCAAACAGATGCGCGCAGCCGGTGATATCAAGCAGCAGGCCATGCGGCCGATCCAGCGCCACCAGCGGCGTGAAGCGATCGCACCAGTCGGCGATCTGGCTCAGCAGTTCGGCGTCAGCTGGTTGATCGACATCAAACACCGCAAGGTCCGGACACATCGCCCGCGCATTGGCGAGCGGCATCCCGACATCGAGGCCGAAGCTTTGCTGCCGCGTCGTTCAGCGCATAGATCTGCAGCGCGTTGTGCAGCTTGATCGCCACCACGCCCGGCGCATGATCAGCCGGTGCGGCGCTGCTGCCCTCCGCCGCGTGAAGCGCTGCGGGAAGCGGATTGTTTCCGCCGTTTGATACGGTCGATCGGCAGGCGCGGCAGCCACAGGCTGAGGATGCGCCGCTGCGTCACGGAAAAGGCACTCATCACATTTCCATTCCATGATCCATTGCCCGTTCGGGCCACGACGGTTGCGCACGAGTTGTGCGTCGAAAACGGGCGCGCCCCATCGGCCGCCACGGCACATCGGCGCTCGCGGGCGGCGAATGCGCCGCGCGGACAATCCAGCGGGTCTCGGCCGTCGACGGCATCGGCTCCGCCGACAAGCGCAGCGTCAGCGCGGTGACGCCGGAGGCGCGCGCCGCCAGCGCCAGCTTGCGGCTGGCGACCAGATCGAGCTGCCGCGCCTCGCCCCAGACTTCGAGCACGACGCCGCCGAGCGCATCGCAAGCTCAGCGCATCGGCGGCGATGCGCAGCGCCATCTCGACATCGCGGGCGCGCACCATCACCAGCAGGCGTGGATCGAACCCGAGTTCGCCCCAGCCGCCCATCGACAGCGCGCCGGTTTCCAGCGCGCCGAATTCCTGCTGCACCCAGACCAGTGGCCGCTGCGCCGCGACGCGATGCGCCAGCCCGGCAACAAACCCCGTCGCGGCGGCGCTCTGCCGCCCGGCTTCGGCAAACACCTCATGCAAGGTTCCACGCGCCAGCCCGCCCTGCAGCGTCGGCATCCGCCTCGGCATGGCCAAGCGTCACCCGGCGGCGCGGCATCCGGCGCCGGCAGTGACGTCCGCCGCGCTTTCCACGCGGGCAATGGTTCCGCGCAGGCTTTCAAGCAAGCGCGTGCGAGCGCCGGTCATGCGCTGCTCTCCTGTTTCCGGCACTCAGCCGGTCAAATGACGATGGCACGGACCGCAACGGGCCCTGAACACAGAAAACTCAATGGAACCAAGGGTTTTGTGCAAACCGGGCCTCGCATTCGTTCTCTATATGTTCTATTAAACGCAGGACGGTGGGCAGAGTCAATCAAGCTTGTGCCGCGGTCTCGATGCAAAAGTGGTCCCGGCTTGGGGGAGCGGGATTTCTTGTCAGTAGAATTCAAAGGGATAGACAGATGGACGTGCAGCGCAAGCTGGAGATCCTGGCTGATGCCGCCAAATATGACGCCTCCTGCGCCTCCAGCGGCACCGAGAAGCGCAACTCCAGAGACGGCAAAGGCATCGGCTCGACCGAAGGCGCGGGCATCTGCCACTCCTATGCGCCGGATGGCCGCTGTATCTCGCTGCTCAAGATCCTGCTGACCAATGCCTGCAACTTCGATTGCCTGTATTGCGTCAACCGCGCCTCGTCCAACGTGCAGCGCGCGCGCTTCACCGTCGATGAAGTGGTGCAGCTGACGCTCGACTTCTATCGCCGCAACTATATCGAGGGGCTGTTCCTGTCGTCCGGCATCATCCGCAGCCCGGACTACACCATGGAGCAGGTTGTCGCGGTCGCGCGCAAGCTGCGGCTCGAACATAACTTCCGTGGCTACATCCACCTCAAGACGATTCCCGAAGCCGATGACGGCGCTGATCACCGAGGCCGGCCTCTATGCCGACCGCTCTCAGCATCAACATCGAGGTGCCGGAGGAAAGCAGCCTCGCCAAGCTCGCGCCGGAGAAGGATGTCCGCGCCATCCGCCGCACCATGGGGCGGCTGCGGCTGAAGCTCGATGAAGCCAAGGAAGAGCGCAAGGTCACGCCGCGCGGCAATCGCGGCAAGCGCTTTGCGCCCGCCGGCCAGAGCACGCAGATGATCATCGGCGCGGACAGCGCGAGCGATCGCACCATCCTCGACACCTCCGCCAACCTCTACGGCTCCTACAAGCTGAAGCGCGTCTATTACTCGGCGTTCAGCCCGATCCCCGATGCCAGCAAGGCGCTGCCGCTGATCGCGCCGCCGCTGGTCCGCGAGCACCGGCTGTATCAGGCCGACTGGCTGATGCGGTTCTATGGCTTCGATGCATCCGAGATCATCGAGGACGGCGGCATGCTGTCGCTCGACATGGACCCGAAGCTTGCCTGGGCGCTGCGCCACCGCGATCGCTTTCCGCTCGACGTCAACCGCGCCAGCCGCGAGGACCTGCTGCGCGTGCCGGGCTTCGGCAAGAAGGCTGTCGAC
Organism: uncultured Alphaproteobacteria bacterium; assembly: GCA_963717905.1. Classification (GTDB taxonomy): domain Bacteria; phylum Pseudomonadota; class Alphaproteobacteria; order Rhizobiales; family Xanthobacteraceae; genus Tardiphaga. The sequence goes on along the minus strand of CAVQXM010000002.1, from coordinate 189,586 downwards.
CGCATCATCGCGACGCGGCGGATCTCCTCAATCCGCTGTCAGCGACCTCGCCCGCCTGCATATCCCGCGGAACAAGGCGCTGCCCTTCATCGTTCTTCCCGATCATCGCCCGACGCCGGGCCTGCTCGACGGCGCAGCGCTGGTGGAGCGGTTCAAGCCGAAGGCCGAGCAGTTGGGTTTCGGGTTCTGACGCAGCAACGGGAGACAACAGGGCTGCATGCAGTTCATCACCCTCGATAGCGAAACGGATTTCAGCGGCTGGCGCAGCGCCGCACGGGCGCTGGTGCTGAACGGCGTCGCGCCCGCCGATACGACCTGGAGCGTCGCCGGCGACACCGCCGAACTGTTCGGCGAGCCGGATACGCCCGCTGCCCTATGCCGCGCCTGGCGCCTTCAACGTGCCTGCGGCCTTCATCGAGTCTCGCCAAATCCGTGATCCTGCACCGCGACCCGCAACGCTTTGCGCTGCTGTACCGCGTGCTGTGGCGGCGTGCATGACAACCCCGATCTGATCAAGGTCGCGACCGACCCGGATGTCAGCAAGCTGCACGCCCTCTCCAAGGCGGTGCATCGCGACCAGCACAAGATGAAAGCCTTCGTCCGCTTTCGCGAAATCGGCCGCGAGCCGAAGTCGCGCTACGTCGCCTGGTTTGAACCGGCGCATCATATCGTCGCCGCAACCGCGCCGTTCTTCACGCGCCGCTTCGCCGATATGGAATGGTCGATCCTGACACCGGATGCCTGCGCCCATTGGGATGGCCGTCAGCTCACCATCACCGAAGGCGTCAGCAAGGCGGAAGCGCCATCGGAAGATCGCCTCGAGGAAGTCTGGCTGACCTACTACGCCAACATCTTCAATCCGGCGCGGCTCAAGACCAAGATGATGCAATCGGAGATGCCGAAGAAATATTGGCATAACCTGCCTGAAGCGGTGCTGATCAAGCCGCTGATCGAAAAGGCCGAGCGCACCAAGAGCGCCATGATCGCGGCGGAAGCGACCGTGCCCAAACGTATGCAGCGGCGCATCGCGCCGGCCCCTGTCGCTGCGCCAGCCGTCATCGCTAACTCAATCGACGAGTTGCGCATGCAGGCGAAGGAGTGCCGCGCCTGCCCGCTATGGAGCGACGCCACGCAGACCGTGTTCGGCGAAGGCCCTGCGAGAGCTGACGTGATGATGGTCGGCGAACAGCCCGGCGACAAGGAGGACCTCGCCGGCCATCCATTCGTCGGCCCGGCCGGGCAGATGCTGGACCGCGCGATGCAGGACGCCGGTGTCACGCGCGACAAGGTTTATCTCACCAATGCGGTGAAGCATTTCAAGTTCGTGCCGCGCGGCAAGATCCGCCTGCACCAGTCGCCGAACACCATGGAGATCCGCGCCTGCCGCCCGTGGTATGAGCGCGAGCTGGCGCTGGTTCAGCCGAAGCTCGTGGTCGCGCTGGGCGCAACCGCCGCGCAATGCATCTTCGGTCATAGCGTCAAGATCAAGGATACGCGCGGCCAATGGCTGCCGCTTGAGCAAGATCGCCAGGCGCTGGTGACGGTGCATCCGTCTTACCTGCTGCGGCTGCCGGACAAGGCGGCGCAGGCGCGTGAATATCAGAACTTCCTCGACGACCTCGCCCGGGTGGCGGACCAGATGGCGCGGCTCAGCGCCGCCGCGTGACGACCCGCTCATTACCAGCGCGCAGCCGCTTGTCACGCGCCCACTCGCGAAGCCGTGTCTGGACCGGATTCAGCGCGTCGCCATAATTCGGCAAAACGCAATCGGCGGCTATGCGTCCGATCCCGGCGAAGCCGCCCGCAATGCCATGGGAGGCTGTGATGTCTGCCGAACTCCAGATGCCCGACGGCGCGAAGAACCGTTTCATGCATGCGCCGCGCAATGCCGATTTCACGATTGATCAGGACTGGAAATCTTACACCGCCGAGGAACACGACCGCTGGGATCGGCTTTATGCGCGCGCCGAGCGCGGGTTGCAAAACCGCGCCTGCCCCGAGTTCCTGGAGGCCTTGAAACAATTGCAACTGTCGGACCACGGCATCCCCGACATGGCGCGCCTCAGCGATCGGCTGCGTCGCCTCACCGGCTGGCAGGTGGTGCCGGTGATCGAGCTGGTGCCGGACGATGTGTTTTTCGATCATCTCGCCAATCGCCGCTTCCCGGCGGGCGCGTTCATCCGGCCGGAGCGTGAATTCGATTATCTGCAGGAGCCGGATATCTTCCACGATATCTTCGGGCACGTCCCCCTGCTCGCCAATCCGGTCTACGCCGATTTCATGGAGGCCTATGGCAAGGGCGGTCGCCGCGCCATCAAGCTCAACCAGTTGCACAACCTCGCGCGGCTATACTGGTACACAATCGAGTTTGGCTTGATGGACACTGATCAGGGTCTGCGCATCTTCGGCGCGGGCATCCTGTCATCCGCCGCCGAATCCGTCTTCGCTCTCGACGATCCCTCGCCGAACCGCGTGCGGTTCGAGATCGAGCGGGTGATGCGCACCAAATATCACATCGACGATTTTCAGCGGACCTACTTCGTCATCGACAGTTTCGCTGACCTGCGCGAGCAATCCTATCGCGACTTCGGCCCGCTCTATGATCGCCTCAAGACGTTGAATGATATCGAGCCCGATGCCCTGCTGCTCGACGACGACATCATCACCACCGGAACGTTGGATTACTTCACGAGCAAGGCTGCGCAGACAGGGTGATGCGACCAAACAGAAACAGAAGAGGCGCACCATTCAGCGCGCCTCAGGGGTCGGGCGCGCGAAGCGCCCGGCGGGGAACAGGGGTCAGTTGCGCAACATACTGCGAAACTTTCCAGGCGTCGTGTTGAAACGACGGCGGAAGCTGCGGTGAAAATAGGACAGCTCGTTGAAGCCGCAGCTATAGGCGACTTCGCTGATCTTGAGGTCGCTGTTCAGATCGTTGGACAGCATGGTTTGCGCCTTGTTCAGCCGCATCTCCATGATCCTGTCGGTGATACTGGCGCCTGATCCCTGCAGCAGATCCTGCACGTAGCGGACCGAGAGGCCGAGCTTGTCAGCCAGGGAGCGCGTCGAGAACTGATGGTCGGTATAACTATCCTCGATTTGCTTCAGAATGCTGGCGATCCGGGCGGCACGCACGCCGCTTTTCGTCATGCCCTCCCGGTATTCATTGGGCGGGGCATGCCCCAGTTCCTTTGTGGCCCGTTCAATCTCGGCTGGCTGCAAAAGAGCCTCGAGGGTGTCGTAGGAGGTCGTTGCATTGGGCATCGTGTGGCCGCTCCAAACAGGTTGCGGCTAGTTGGTCTTCTCACGCGCGCTTGGGGTTCAATCCAGCACACCTAAAAAGCGAACTTTTCCGCTCCAACACCTTTAGATACCAGTTCGGAGTGTAGGACGGCAAAAGTGCGCGTCAAGGCCTGCCGGCGAGTTCAGGTGGCGGCGACATGTCGATCACCTCACCAACCGGCTCGGCAAGCAGATAGGCCTGCATGATTTCGATGGTCAGCGGACCGCGCAAGCGCTTGAGATCAGCAACCTTTTCGATGCGGCCAAAACGGCCGGCGGTGGCCGGGTCGTTATCCGGCGCGTGGTTGCTGATCAACAACATGTTACCTTGCAGAAGGTGCGCGGGCGGTGGCGGCATGTTGATCCAGCGGATTCGCTGCCCGGTTTGCTCGATGCAGGCCTCGCCCGGCAGATAGAACCGCAGCCAGCTCACCGTGCCGTAGTCCGGGGCAAGAATGCAGGTCGCACCGGTCGTCTGACGCAGCGCTGCGACTTCATTGGCGATATCCACCATGCCGACGCCGACTGTGCGCACTGTCGGGTCACGGCGATAGTTCGACAGCACCCCGGTGTTGGCCTGCACCACGAGCAGGATGAACAGCAAGGCCCCGCTCGCCACAGCCCAGCGGTTGCAGACATCAACCGTACGCTGCCATCGTTCCGACCAGCGCAGCCCGTCGACGGCAACCGCCGCAGCCAGCGCAAAGGCCGGATAGACCGGCGCGAACCAATTGGCCTCAACCCGGCTGTGCACCGCATGCCAGACGAAATACAGCGAGATCGGCCAAAACAAAGCGCTGACCAGCACCCGCGACGAGACCGATCCGACCGGCCGCCGCACCAGCGCGAACAGGCCCATGACGCCGAGGATGAACACCAGCGGTGTCGCGAAGGCGAATTGGGTCGGAATGAGTTCGGAAATATAGGCCGGGTTGAAACCGTCGAGCTTGGCGCGGCCAAGCTGCTTGATGAATGACACCCAGCCGTGGTCGGCGTTCCAGACCAGCACGGGCGAAAACACCGCCAGCGCTGCGAGCCCGCCGAGATAGGGCCAGACCGTGCCGAACCAGCGCCGCTGTTCGGGCACAGCCACCAGCCAGACCAGAATGCTGACGCCGAAGAACAGCGCTGTATATTTCGACAGCAGCGACAGGCCGACGGCGACGCCGACCAGAAGCCACCACACGCCCCGCCCGCTCGCCTGGACATAGGCCAGCCCAAGCAGGACAAAGCTCGCCGAAACCAGCGAGGGCGCATCCGGCGTCACGATCAGGGTGCCGGCCGAGGCCAGCATGGTCGCATTGAGCAACAGCGCGGCGGTGCAGCCGATGCGCGTGCTGGCGAACAGCAAAACGCCGGAGCGATAGACCGCCCAGCTCATCGGCAGCGCCAGCAGGATCGACGCCAGCCGAACGCCAAGCTGCGTATCGCCGGCCAGCCAAGTGCCGAGCCGGATCACCACCGCAACCATCGGCGGATGATCGTAATAGCCGCCCGCCAGCGCCTTCGACCAGGTCCAGTAATAGGCCTCGTCGAAGGTCAGTGGCGTCACCGCAGCCGCAATGAGCCGGATGACAACGAGGACGCCAATGATGAGGGCGGTTCGGAGAACCAGCCGCTGTTCGCTTGCTTGCATAAACTCAACTTTACCGCTTGCGCCACACGAACTGGCTGGACACCGCATAATTCCAGACGACGCCCATCAGCGCGCCGGCAGCCCCGGCCAGCCACCAGATCGGACGTTGATCATAGACGGAGAATGCAACGCCGACGTTGGCGACAAGCCCGACACCGCAGACCAGATAAAAGATCAGCAAACCGGTGAAGAGCTTGATCCCGTGCAGCCGCTGGTCGCGATAGGTCAGGAAATTATTGAGCACGAAGTTGCTGGTCATCGCCACGATCGCGCCAAGCGATTGCGCGGTACCGAACGACGCATCCATCCCGAGCAGAACGAACAGCGTTGCGAGATGGACGACGAGACCAACCGAGCCGACCAGCGCGAACATCAGAAAGCGCAGCGACACAGTGTCGTTGGTCAATTTGGCGAGCAGCAGCCCGAGAAAATCGAGCGCCACCATCGAGTTCGAGTTTGCTCTCGCCGTGCAGGCGCGAGCCGAACACATAAGGAATTTCTTTTGCCCGCAGCGAGCCGCGCGCAGTGGCGACCACATCGAGCAGGATCTTGAAGCCCTGGGTCGAGAGGTTCGGCGCGAGCTGTTCGAACTTGTCGCGGCGGATCATGAAGAAGCCGCTCATCGGATCGGCAACCTCAACGCGCAGCAGGACCCGCGCCAACGCGGTGGCGAACTTGCTGAAGCCGAGGCGCTGCTGATCGAAACTGTCAGCGCTGCCGCCGTCGATATAGCGGCTGCCGATCACAACATCAGCCTCGCCCCGCTCGATCAGGCCGAGCATCTTCGGCAGTTGCGTTTCGTCGTGCTGCATATCGCCGTCGATGACGGCGGCGCAAGGCGCGCTCGACGCGAGCATGCCCTCGATGCAGGCCCCGGACAAACCACGGCGGCCGATGCGCTTGATGCAGCGAACCCGCGTGTCGTGTTCGCCAACTCGCCGCACCTCGTCCGCCGTACCATCCGGCGAATTGTCATCAACGAAGATGACCTCCCAGGCAATTCCAGCGAGCGCCTTGTCGAGCTTGTCGACCAGCGGGCGAACGTTACCACGCTCGTTAAACGTCGGGACGATCACCGACAGTTGACACACCCGTGCTTGGACGGACTGTGGCGCGACCCCGATTGTGCTGCTCATGCTCATGACGCGGGTATAGCGGCCTGACCGGCGACTGCCAAGGCAACGACCGCAGACGGAACCCGCGTATCACAGATATCGCAGCCGGAAAGCCGCGAGAAAATGAAGTGGCAAAGGAAGGGGGGATGAAAAATGCGCAACCCCGAACAGCGCGACGAACGTACATCCGGCTCGTCGAGTGCTCGATGGTTGCCGGGTGAGTGAGCCACAAGGCTGCAACCTCACCGTTAATGACAATGTAGGCGTCACCCTACTCATATGCAAGGGGAGTAACATGACAAAAAAGACAGGCTCCATCCGGATCGGTGTTGGCGGCTGGACCTATCCGCCATGGCGCGGGGTATTTTATCCCGACACTCTCACCCAATCAAAGGAACTGCATTACGCCTCCCGCCAACTCTCCTCGATTGAAATCAACGGAACGTTCTACCGAACGCAGACGCCCCAAAGTTACCGCAAGTGGGCCAGCGAAACGCCGGATGATTTCGTGTTTTCGCTGAAGGGTCCGCGCTACGCCACCAATCGCCGCGTACTCGCCGAGGCCGGCGACAGCATCCAGCGTTTCTACGATTCAGGCGTGACGGAACTCGGCGATCGATTAGGCCCGGTGCTCTGGCAATTCGCGCCAACGAAAAAATTCGACGCTGACGACTTCGAGGCGTTTCTGGCGCTGCTGCCGCAAAAGGTCGACGGCCGCCAACTGCGCCATGTCGTTGAGGTGCGTCACGCCAGCTTTCTCGCGCCCGTATTCATCGCACTGCTGCGAAAATACAAGATCGCTGTCGTCTATTCCGAGCACGCCACCTACCCGGCCATGGCCGACATCACAACTGACTTCGTCTACGCCCGCTTGCAGAAGGGCAAGGACTCGCTCGCCAAGGGCTATCCACCAAAGGCGATCACGCAGTGGGCTGAACGATTGCGGACCTGGGCCGAAGGCGGCCAGCCACAGGATCTGCCTCGCGTGACCGCCAGCAAGATCACGGCGCAGCCACGCGATGTATTCGCCTATGTCATCCACGAAGGAAAGATACGCGCGCCAGCTGCTGCGATGGCGTTGATCAAGAAACTCAACGCGAACTAGTCGTCGGAGAGTTACGACTAATCACGAGGCGCGCGCTGACGCGTAGCAAGCCCGAGTTCGTTGATCGTTCCGGCCGCGGCGATTGGCTAGAGCGAATGGTTGTCATCCAACTACACAAATTCCAGCTCGCATGTAGGGCTTGTTGCTGATGCGTTGGGTACTGTCAGCATTGTTTGTCGCGCTTGCGCTTTGCGCCAGCGGCCGGGTATCCGCCGATTGGATCGCGCATGATCAGCCGACGGCGCAGCAATCGACGACCACGCAAGCAGCAACACCACCATCGCTGTGGGACAAGCTCAGCAAGGGCGATCCGCTGTCCTCCTCAAGCTTCAGCAAGCTGATCGGCGGCAAACCCGGACACCTCCTCACCTTCAACGGTTTCGACATCTGGCAAAATGGCTTGAACATGCACAGTGGCCTGCAATGGGCCGCGCGAGGCACCGACACCGAGGGCCTGATTGTGCGGGCGATTGCCGGCGCTGGGCACGAGACGCTCCACACGCCTGCCGCCGCATACAAGACGCTCAACTATCGCTTTGCAATTATGCCGGGCTACAAATTCAAGCGCGACAAATTCGAGCTTCAGGTTCTCGCGGGGTTCGATGGCGATGTCGCGCGCCTGAAAGCCGATGGTCGCAGCATCGACGTTCAATCTGTCTATGGCGGCCGCCTGACCGCCGACCTGTGGTGGGAGCCGAAACCGTTGACGATGGTGCAAGCTTCGCTAGTGGTGTCTTCCATCCACACAGCGATCGTCACCCGGCTTGCAGCCGGATGGTGGCTGGCCGACAGCTTTTGGGCGGGGCCGGAGGTGATGATCCAGTCGGATCGCTACAGCAGCCAATACCGCATTGGCGCGCATGTCACGGCGCTGCGTCTGTTCGATGTCGAGTGGTCGTTGTCCGCAGGCTATGCCGCTGACAGCTTTCAGCGCAGCGGCGTATATGCCCGGCTCGGGATGTTGCGCCGGCAGTAGAGCCGCTTCAACCGCGGGCGTCGCAGGCCCAGGCCCGAATGACGCATTCCTTGCCGCCGAACTCGTAGCACTTCTTCATCGCGCTGTTCAGCGTCTGCGATATCCTCGGCTCGATAGCATAACCGTGAGCGCCACACGGATCGACCATGTCAATCGCAAGCGCGGCACATGCGCGCTTTATCGGGACGATGGTGCAATCACCCTGGCACTGCTGGCGCGCGGCAGCGACGGCGGCTTCTTCACGCGGATAGTCGAAGGCCTGGCCGAAAGCGCCGCACTTCCCGATCGCGAGGGCGCCTGCGGCTTGGGCGGATGGGCCGCCCAACACGACGCCTGCCAACATCAAGATCATCACAATTTGCGGTCGCCAGTTCGTCTTCCAGGTCACGTCTTATCCCCGTCGCGTCGGTGCGGGCACGCTAGGCGGCAGACGTTTCTACTTGGTGAATGAACTACAAATGCGACGATGTGTACCAGCCGCCTGTCACAACCGACGGCTGCGCACTCAACGGCTCCGCGCCTGCGCAAGCGCGACAGGCGTATCAATATCAAGAAACGCCGCTTCGCCTTCGACCGCCACTTCAGCAACAGCCTCGCCGTGCTTGCCGATCAGGTAGCGCGCACCGACGTCGCCCTCGAGTTCCTTGCAGTTCGGCAAAGAACCGGCGCGACCAGACAACCGGATTGCCGCGCTGGCCATTTTGCACCGGAATGACAATCAGGCGGCCCTGCTCGGGCGAGAACGCCGCGATCAGGCGGCTGATCAGCTTGCTGTCCACCAGCGGCATATCGCCAAGGCAGACCACCGCCGCAGCCACATCTGGCGGCAGCGCTGCAATGCCGGCCTTCAGCGAACTGGCGAGCCCCGTGGCGAAATCCGGATTATGCGCGAAGGAGACATCGAGCCCGCCAAGCGCCTGCGTCACCAGTTCGGACTGATGGCCGGTTACCACTGTGATGCTGGAAACCTCGGCCACCGCCTTGACCTGCTCGGCGACAATCCGCACCAGCGGCTTGCCGTTAAGCTGCTCGAGCAGCTTGTTCGGGCCGCCCATCCGGGTCGAACGCCCGGCCGCCAGCACCAGTGCGCCGATCTTGCGATTGCCTTCGCTGGCGACTGGCACGCGCGGCTGTGGCCGCGTCACGATCTCCATCAGCAGACCGCCGACGCCGAGCCCAGCCACATCCGCGCGCGTCACCGGCAGGCGCGCCAGCAGCCGCATCAAGATCCAGTCGAAGCCATTTTCAACCGGCGAGCGCGCGCAGCCTGGCGCGCCGACAACGGGCGCAGCGCCGACGCTGCCAATCAGCAGCAGGTTGCCCGGATCAACCGGCATCCCGAAGTGATGGATGTCGCCGCCCACCCGCGTGATCGCAGCCGGGATAACGTCGCGGCGGTCAGCGATGGCGGAGGCGCCGAACACCACGACCATTTCAGCGCCAAGCTTCAGCATGGCGTCCACTGCAGCCGCAACCTCGTGCTCGTCATGGGGCACGCGGCGTTCGGCCATGATCGTGGCTCCGGCCGGGGCGAGACGCTCCGCCGTCACGCGCAAGGTTTTGTCGATGATCTTGGCGGACAGCCCCGGAAGGATCGTCGAAACGATACCGACCTTCGTGATCTGATACGGCGCAATCGACATCGCGCCACCGGCGGCAGCGGCGACAGCCTCATCACACAAGCGCTCTTCGACGCCGAACGGGATCAGCTTGACGGTGGCGATCATCTCGCCCTCAACAACCGCCTTGAAGGCAGGCAAGGTCGCCAGCGTAATCGCCTCGTCGATCGTGTTGATCGCTTCCACCATCGCGCGGTCGATGGTCAATACGCCAGCGCGCGTGGCGAACAGGTTGGCGCGTCCGGTGAACGCCCGCTCAGCCCTGACGCCATCGCCCGCAACGGCCTCGGCGATACGCGCCGCTGCGGCATCTTCGGAGATTTCACCTTCCTCGAGCCGCACAATGACGACCTCGGCAACGCCCGCAGCTTCGAGCGCTGCGACCTGCGCCGCGCCGATCACCGTGCCCTTCTTCAGCACCAGCGAACCCTGCCGCAGCGTGTGAACCGTCACGCCGCCAAGGGCATCAGCGGGGCTGGAAGGACCGAACTTCATTTCGTCACCGTCTTGCTTGGATCACCCGCGCCTGCCTCAACCTTGGGCTTGCGCAGCACTGCTGTAATTTCCGCCATGATCGACACCGCGATCTCGGATGGCGACACCGCGCCGATATCGATGCCGATCGGCGCATGAATGAGCGCCAGATCCTGCTCGCTGGCGCCCTTGCCCTTGAGGCGATCAAGCCGCTTCGCGTTTGTCTTACGCGAACCGAGCGCACCGATGTAGAAACACCTGCGCTCGAAGGCATGCAGCAGGGCTGGATCGTCAATTTTCGGATCATGCGTGACAGCGACGAAGGCCGTCCATTGATCGATGTTGAGCGGCGGCAAGGCCATGTCCGGCCACTCTGCAATCAACGGCACATCAGGAAAGCGTTCCGGACTTGCAAAGGCCGTGCGCGGGTCGACCACCGTCACGTCATAGCCGAGCGCCCGCGCCATCGGGGCCAGCGCCTGGCTGATATGAACCGCGCCGATGATCACCAGCTTCGCCGTCGGCGCGTAGACATTGAGAAACACGCGGCGGCCGTCGACCTCGATCATCGCGCTCTTGCCCATACGCAATTGCCGGTCGAGCTCGGCCGCGAGCGGGTCTTTGGCAAAGTCGGCAGCCTTGACCAGCCGCTGGTCGCCGCTCTCGACATCGGTCACGAGAATAACTGCGCGCCGCGCCGCGCGTTCGGCATTCAGCTCTGTCAGGGTTGCAAGCTTCACGGCTTAATCCACCTTCTCGACGAATACGCGGATGGTGCCGCCACAGGACAACCCCACTTCCCACGCCGTTTCATCGGCAACGCCAAATTCAAGCATCTTCGGCGTGCCGCTGCTGATGACGTCGAGCGCTTCGGTGACCACTGCGCCCTCGACGCAGCCGCCCGACACCGAGCCGAGAAACGAGCCTTCGTCATTGATCACAAGGTTCGATCCGGCAGGACGCGGCGCCGAGCCCCAGGTTTCAACCACCGTCGCCAATGCAACGCCGTGGCCTGCCTGACGCCAGGCTTCCGCGGCTGACAGAATGTCCTCGGCACGGTTCAACATGGGATTTTCCTCTTCTGGAAAGCGCGCGTCAGACTGCGGGCTTGAAACCACGCGCCAGATGCGGCGGCAACGGGGACGAAAGGGCTTTTACCAGCGCGTCCATTGAATTCAAGTTATGCACGGGACGGAATTCGTCAACGTGCGGTAGCATCATTTTGATACCCTGGGCCTTGGCCTCAAAACCCTCGTAGCGCAGCAGGGGATTAAGCCAGATCAGCCGTCGGCACGAGCGATGCAAGCGGTCCATCTCGAATGACAACTGACTATCAGCCTCGCGCTCCAATCCATCGGAAATCAAGAGCACGATTGCGCCCTGGCTGAGCACGCGGCGGCCCCACAGCTTGTTGAAGTTGTGCAGCGATTCCGAGATGCGCGTACCACCGGCCCAATCCTCGACCGTCGACGAACAACTCGCCAGCGCGTCATCCGGATCACGCGCGCGCAGAGCCCGCGTCACATTGGTCAGTCGGGTACCGAACAGAAACACCGACACACGTTTGCGAGCATCGGTGATGGCATGAAGGAAATGCAGAAACAGCCGGGTGTATTCGCTCATCGAGCCGGAGATATCGAGCAGCGCGACAATCGGCGCCGGCTTGTCGTAGAGGCCGAGGCGCTTGACGTCGATGATCTCGCCGCCGGTGCGCAGACTGCCGCGCAGGGTGCGCCGCATATCGAGGCGCTTGCCGCGCAGGTCGGGCTTGAATCGTCGCGTGCGCAGTTCGGCCTGCGGCAAATTCATCCGGGCGATGGCGCGCGTCACCTCGGCAATCTCGGCGGCGCTCATCTGCGCGAAGTCCTTTTTCTGCAGCACCTCGCGGTCCGAGACCGACAGCCTGACGTTCTGCTCCCTCGCCTCCTCGCGGGGCCGGGTGTCGTGCCGGCCGGGCTGCGCCAGCGCCTCCTGAACCCGACGCGATGCGGCAGGTGGCTTGCGCCGTGCATGCTCGGGCAGCGGCACGGAGTCGAGCATCTGCAGCCATTCTTCGTTGCGACGGAAGAACAGCGCAAACGCCTGGGCGAACACAATGGCGTGCTCGCGGCGTTTGACGAATACAGCTTCAAGCGCCGTGAACAATTCGTCGCGATGGCCGATGTCGATCAATTGCACCGCCGCCATGGCGTCGATCACCGCGCCCGGGCCGACCGGCAGCCCGGCGTCGCGCAAGGCCCGCGCGAAACCAATGATGTTCTCAGCGATATGGCCCGGTGCGGGCGCAACCTGGCCCGGATAAGCGTCGGTCATGATGATCCGCCGATTACTGCTCGGCTTCCTTGAGCAGACTCTGCATCACCTCGCCCTGCATGCGGGCGATATCGTCCTGATATTTGAGCAGTGCGCCGAGCGTATCGCCGACCACTTGTGCGGTGAGCGAACGCGCATCCAGTTCGGTCAATGCGGTCGCCCAGTCGATCGTCTCGGCGACGCCGGGGTTCTTGTAGAAATCCCGCTCGCGCAGCGCTTGCACGAAGGTGACAACCTGCTTTGACAGTTTGGCGGAGATGCCCGGCACGCGCGAGGTGACGATGGCCAGCTCGCGCTCGGCCGAAGGGTAATCGACCCAGTGATACAGGCAGCGGCGCTTCAAGGCGTCATGGATTTCGCGGGTGCGGTTCGATGTCACGATCACCAGCGGCGGCGCCGGGGCCTTCACCGTGCCGAACTCGGGGATTGTCACCTGAAAGTCGCTGAGGATCTCCAGCAAATAGGCCTCAAAGGCCTCATCCGCCCGATCGAGCTCGTCAATCAGCAGAACCGGCGCGCCACCGGCATCCGGCTCCAGCGCCTGCAGCAGCGGTCGCTTGATCAGAAAGCGCTCGCTGAACACATCGCTGGTCAATTGGTCTCGCCCGGTGTCGCCCGAAGCTTCGGCCAGACGAATGGCGATCATCTGCGCCGCGCTGTTCCATTCATAAACCGCCGAGGCGACGTCGAGCCCCTCATAGCACTGCAGCCGGATCAGCTTGCGCCCGAGCGCCTTCGACAGAACCTTCGCGATTTCGGTCTTGCCGACGCCGGCTTCGCCCTCAAGGAACAGCGGCCGTCCCAGGCGGAGCGACAGATACACCACCGTCGCGAGCGAGCGCTCGGCATGATAGCCCTGACCGGTGAGCATATTGAGTGTCAACTCAACGGATGTGGGAAGCGCCGATGTCGCACTCATCGATTGACCAATCTTGTCGTCAGAAACAGGAGGCAGGCTCAACGATTGAGACTATCAAGGATTGAGACTATCAAGCCCGGGCGTTGGCAGTGTCAACTGCGCGACGGGCCAATACATTGATCAGATGGGCGCGGTATTCGGCGCTACCGTGGATGTCGCTGTTCAGGCCATCAGCGGAAACCTCCAGCCCATCGAGCGCTTTAGGCGAGAAGCGCTTCTTCAGCGCCTCCTCGAACGCCGTCACGCGGAATACGCCATCGCCGCCTGCTCCGGTCACGGCGACGCGGACATCCGACGGACGCTTGGCGACGAACACGCCAACCAGCGCATAGCGCGAAGCCTGATTGCGAAACTTCACGTAAGCCGCCCGCTTCGGCAGCGGGAACGACACCTTGGTGACGATCTCGTCGACCTCGAGCGCGGTGGTGAACAGGCCCAGGAAAAATTCTTCGGCTTTCAGCTTGCGCTTGTTGGTGATGATCGTCGCGCCCAGCGCCAGACAGGCTGCCGGATAATCCGCCGTCGGATCGTTGTTGGCGATTGAGCCGCCGATGGTGCCGCGATGGCGGACGGCCGGATCGCCGATCATGCCGGCGAGTTCCGCCAGTGCCGGAATGGCTTCGCCAACGATCGCAGACGTCGCAACCTCGGCATGGGTCGCTGTCGCGCCGATCACCAGCGCGCGGCCCTTCAACTCGATGGTGTCGAGCCCCTCGATATGGCTGAGGTCGACGATGGCTGGCGGCGCAGCGAGTCGCTGCTTCATCACCGGCACGAGCGTATGCCCACCCGAAATCAGCTTGGCGTCCTCGATCTTCACGAGAAGATTGGCGGCCTGCCGGACAGTCGATGGACGGTGATACTTGAATTCGTACATGTGCAGATCCCTGGATCGTCGTACGGTGTCGCTCGCGGATGGTCGCGCGTCAGGCGACGTCGGATTTCGCCATGGCCTTAGCGCCGGCGGCAATCGACGCCACGATGTTCTGGTAGCCGGTGCAACGGCACAGGTTGCCCTCCAGCTCCTCGCGGATGAGATGATCATCCAGCTCATGCCCCTTGCGGCGAACCAGATCGACCGCCGTCATGATCATGCCGGGTGTGCAGAAGCCGCACTGCAAGCCATGATGTTCGCGGAAGGCCTCCTGCATCGGATGCAGCGGCGCGCCATCTGGCGCAAGACCTTCGATCGTCGTCACCGCGTGACCGTCCGCCATCACCGCCAGGGTGGTGCAGGATTTGACCGCCTCACCGTCGATATGAACTACACATGCGCCGCACTGCGAGGTGTCACACCCGACATGCGTTCCGGTCAGGCGCAAATGTTCTCGGAGAAATTGAACCAGAAGTGTGCGGGGATCGATATTCCCTGTGACGGACTTGCCGTTCACGACCATCGAAACTTTTGCCATCGGCACTCTCTGCATTCGTTCTGCGCGGCGCAGAATTGCGATCAAGCGCAGCACAAGACAACCATTCCAGGTTGATCTTATGGCCCATCTCGTCCGCGAGCAACCTTGGCCATAGGCCCGATCTGCAACAAAACGCCCTACCGGCCAGTTGCCCGGGCCTGCAGGGCGCTAAATCACAATAGGTGAACCGGCGACTAGCCGACGACTGCCTTCGCGAAATTTGAGAAGAACTCGTCCGCCAGCTTCTTCGCTGTTCCATTGATCAGGCGCTGACCGAGCTGGGCCAGCTTGCCGCCGATCTGGGCTTCGACATTATATGTCAGCAAGGTGCCGCCATCCTTGTCGGTCAGGCCGACAACCGCACCGCCCTTGGCGAAACCGGCGACGCCGCCCTCGCCTTCACCGGAGATCTTGTAGCCATTCGGCGGATCGAGATCCGACAAGGTAACTTTCCCCTTGAAGCGCGCCGAGACCGGGCCGACCTTCATTTTTGCGACAGCGCGGAATCCCCCGTCCTCAGTCACCTCGAGTTCTTCGCAGCCCGGAATACACGATTTCAAAACTTCTGGGTCGTTGAGCTTGGTCCAAACCGTCTCACGCGACGCGGCGAGTTGAACTTCGCCGCTCATGGTCATGGCCATGTGTAGCCTCCTCAAAAAAAATTTATTGTTCGGGCGTTGGTCCGCACAGGACGCGCTCGCCCGAATGAATATGCGACCAATGCTGCGGCCCCGTTTATGATCCACAGGGTTTCGCGACAGGTTGGGCTTGGCATTGCCATCCGGGGGTGGTTAGCTCGCCATAATGAGCACGACGCTATCCCCTTTGCTAGCCCCCATGTTGTCGAGCGCCGCCATGCGTATGGTGTGCGATGACGCGACCTATCTCCAGCATATGCTGAGTTTCGAGGCAGCGCTCGCGCGCGCCGAGGCGGAAGCCGGAATCGTGCCAAATGAGGCTGTTCCCGCGATCACGGCCGCGTGCGACAGCGCCCTGTTTGACCTCGCGGCGTTGGGTGAGGCTGCCGCTCCGGCTGGCAACCTCGCCATTCCGCTGGTGAAAATGCTCACAGCAAAAGTTGCGGCGCATGATTCTGCCGCCGCACGGTATGTGCATTGGGGCGCAACCAGTCAGGATGTGATCGACACCGCGCTGATGCTGATGGTGCGTGACGGGCTGGATGCGCTGATCAGCGACCTCGACCGTGCAGTGACCGGATTCGCACGTCTTGCAACCGCCCACCGCCACACGGCTGTGGTGGCGCGAACCTGGCTGCAGCACGCCTTGCCGATGCCGTTCGGTCTGAAACTGGCTGAATACGCTGCTGCGATGCACCGAGCCCGCGTTCGCTTGCAGCACGTCCGGAGCCATGCGCTCGCGTTGCAATTCGGCGGGGCGGCAGGAACCCTCGCCGCGCTCGGTGACGACGGCATGACCGTTTCGGTGAATCTTGCCCGTATTCTCGACCTGCCCCTGCCGGATGCGCCGTGGCACACCCAGCGCGACCGCATCGCCGATATCGCCGGCGCGCTGGCGACTGTCGCCGGCAGCTGCGGCAAGATCGCCCGGGATGTGTCGCTGATGATGCAAACCGATGTCGGCGAGGCGTTCGAGCCATCCGGCGAAGGCCGCGGCGGCTCATCGACCATGCCGCACAAGCGCAATCCCGTTGCGTCAGCCTATGCGCTCGCCGCCGCGACCATGGCGCCCAATCTTGCCGCCACGATCTTTGCCGCGCAGGTGCAGGAGCACGAACGCAGCGCCGGACCGTGGCACGCCGAATGGCCCACCCTGCCGACGCTGCTGCTGGTGACGTCTGGCGCTGTCGCGGCCATCGTCGATATCGCCGAGGGGCTTGAGATCGATGGCGACCGGATGCGCGCCAACCTCGACACCACGCATGGCCTGATCATGGCCGAGGCCGTGACCATGGCGCTCGCGGCTTCCATCGGCAAAGCGGCGGCGCATCACGCGGTCGAAAAAGCCAGCCGATCCTCGCTTGCGAACCGACGTCACCTTCGCGACGTCCTGAAAGATGACCCCGATGTGACCACACATCTGTCACCGTCACGGATTGATGACCTGTTTCGCCCTGAAGCCTATCAGGGCGTCGCGCAAACCATGATTGACAGACTGCTCGGGTCACTCGACAAGGCATGAAACCAACGGAGTTCTTGAATGCCTATTATTGATGCGGACGGCTGCCCCCTCAACGTGACCATTGAAGGGCGCGATGGCGGTCCGACCCTGATGCTGTCCAACTCGCTCGGCTGTTCGCTCGAGATGTGGGACCCGCAGATGGCCGAGTTGACCAAGCACTTCCGCGTGATCCGTTACGATCGGCGTGGCCACGGCAAATCCGGCGCTCCCGAGGGCCCGTATTCGATGGACCGGTTCGGCAAGGACGTGCTGACCATCCTTGATGCGCTGAACATTCAGAAGACCCACTGGTGCGGGCTGTCGATGGGCGGCATGCTTGGCCAATGGCTCGGCGCCAATGCGCCGGAGCGTTTCGACCGGCTGATCCTCAGCAACACCTCTTGCTACTATCCCGAGCCGACGATCTGGGACAACCGCATCAAGGCTGTCACCGAGGGGGGCCTTGAATTGGTCGCCGACGCCGTCATCTCGGGCTGGCTGACCGCCGATTTCCGCGAGCACGATCCGGCGACAACCGCCCGCATGAAGGCCATGCTGCTGGCGACGCCGGCAACCGGTTACATCGCCTCGTGCCAGGCGCTGCGTACGCTCGATCAGCGCGACCTGCTGCCGAAGATCAAGGCCCGAACGCTGGTGATCGCTGGCCGCGAAGACAAGTCAACGCCGGTGGCGGCTGGCGAATACATTCGCGCCAATGTCCCCGGCGCCAGCATGACCCTGCTCGACGCCGCGCACATTTCGAACGTCGAACAGCCGCATGCCTTCACCGAGGCTGTGGTCGGGTTCCTCAACCAGCCGTAACATCTGCCAATGGAGTTCGTGATGGATGATCAAACGCGCCGCGATAACGGCATGGCGATGCGTCGCAAGGTGCTTGGCGATGCCTGGGTCGATAAGTCCCTCAGCAGCCGCAACGCATTCAACACGGACTTCGTTGATCAGATCACCCGCCATGCCTGGGGGGAGATCTGGACCCGCGATCACTTTGACGAGCGCACCCGGCGTGTGCTCGTCATCGGCACCATGGTGGCCCTCGGCCAATGGGATGAATTCAAGCTTCACGTCCGCGCAGCGCTGACGCAGGGCGGCTTCACGACCGACGACATCAAGGAAATCCTGCTGCAGCAGGCGATCTATTGCGGCGTTCCCGCGGCCAATCACGCCGTCAAGGAAGCCAATGCCATTATCCAGGAATTGGGGCTGCTGGCTAAGTAGCCGCCTGGCTGAAGTCAGCCTGGTGTTGGATTGAAGGCGATGGCGCAGCCTGTGGCTGCTCCAGCGCCAGCAGCACCGCGGTGCCAAGCAGCAACAGCAACTCGGCGGCATGGACGCGCAGCACGCCGACCTGCCCGACCGTGGCCGCCATCAGCATACAGGCGAAGCTGATCAGCGCGCCAAGCGCAACGGCGAACCTGAGCGGCTCCGCCCAGTCTCCCTTGCCGGTGACGCGCTCACGTATCAGCGAAATCAGGAAGATCAGCGCAAAGATGACCGTCGTGATGCGGCCGAGCGCCAGCAGCCAGCCGATCCGCACCACCGCCTGCATGCCCCAGCCAAGATAATCGCTGAAAAACAGCACAACCGCCGAATTGCTACGCTCGAACATGCCGACGATCGGCGCTTGAGCGATCCGCCAGGCCAGGATCGTCCAGCTCGGAATAAGATAGCAAAGCACCAGCGCGCCATGAAAACTGCTGATCCGCCAGGACGTGCGCATGGTTCAACCACACCTGTTCCGTCGCACCCATGCGACCACCTAAGCGCGAGTAAGCCCGGTGCGCATCCTCAGCACAATCTAAACCATTTGTTTACCTTAACGCGGCCGAGCGCGCGGCCAACGCGACGGGCCGCTGGCTGAATTGTGACCGCCGCGCCGCCACGAGACGCGGCTGATCATCGTGGCGACGTAACCCTGCGGGTGCGCAGCCGCTCTCGCCGCAGCACGAGCCATCCGCAATCGATGACCTGCCGGCCCGTCAATCATTTCAAACTCCCATGCGATCGCTCGCATCTCTGCCGTTGCGAACATCACTGCGCCCAACAAAGCGGCAGAGCTCACGCGCGATCAACGCGCGTACGGACCACGCAGTCGCCAGACTCCGCTGTGTAGTTTCATGAGATGATTGTGCTGCATCGCAATAGGAGCTGCAGCTGATATCACGCCTGCTCCTCACTACTGCAGCAGCATCGATACAGATGCGTTGCTTTGCCGCGCTACCGCAACACCATGCGTTCGGCAACCATGCCAGAACGAGTCGAAACTGAAATCGACGCAGCAAACTTCGTGCTGTTGCGCGCTCTGGTTCCGACTGTTAGACAGTTAGTGAAGACGATATATCGCGACGAACGAGCCGACACTGCAGCATATCTCGAATGTAGGTGCGCATGGAGTACTTCGCCCAGCAACTCGTCAATGGTATTGTACTTGGGTCGATATACGGTCTCATCGCCATCGGATATACGATGGTCTACGGCATCGTCGGGATGATCAACTTCGCCCACGGCGACATCTTCATGATCGGCGGTTTCATCGCACTGATCACCTTCCTGCTTCTCGTGTCGTTCGGCCTCACCTTCGTTCCGGTGATCCTGCTCATCGTGCTGCTGGTCTCGATGGTGATCACATCGCTGTACGGCTGGACCGTCGAACGCATCGCCTATCGTCCGCTGCGGCATTCGTTTCGCCTCGCCCCGATGCTGTCAGCCATCGGCATGTCGTTCATCCTCGGCAACTTTGCACAGGTCTCGCAAGGCGCGCAGGTCAAGCCGGTGCCGCCGATCGTCACCGGCGGCCATCAGCTGATGGAGCACGACGGCTTCATCGTGCAGATCTCCAATGTTCAGATCATCGTCGTCGCGACCACCGTGGTGCTGCTCGCCATGCTCTCCTGGCTCGTTGCGCGCACCCGCCTTGGCCGCGATATGCGCGCCTGCTCTCAGGATCAGACCATGGCGTCCTTGCTCGGCATCGATGTTGACCGCACGATCTCGATGACCTTTGTGATCGGCGCGGCGCTCGCGTCCGTCGCCGGCATCATGTACCTGCTGTACTACGGCCTGGTTGATTTCTTCATGGGCTTTGTCGCCGGCATCAAGGCCTTCACTGCGGCCGTGCTGGGCGGCATCGGCTCGCTGCCCGGCGCAATGCTCGGAGGCTTGCTGATCGGGTTGATCGAGACGTTGTGGTCGGCCTACCTTCTCGACCGAGTACAAGGACGTCGCCGCCTTCTCCATCCTCATCGTCGTACTGGTCTTTATGCCCACCGGACTGCTTGGTCGGCCTGAAGTCGAAAAAGTCTGACGGTCTGCATGGCGCACGCGGTTTCCCCCTCCTTCACTGCTGCGCTGGACATTCGCTACATGTTGAAGCGCGCGGTTCTTTCCGCCTTCGTCGCGCTGGTGCTGTTCGCGCTGATGATCGGCATTCGCACCGAGACCGGGCCGACAGCCCAGCTGATCTATCGCACGCGCTTTGCAGAACTCGCGATGATGGTCGGCGCGGTGTTCATCGGCAGCATCCTGTCCGAACTGTTTCGCGTCTGGCGCACATCATCGGCGCAGGACTCGCAGAACTACTCATTCGCCAGTTCGCGCAAGCTGACAGAAGCCCTTTCCGGTATCGGTAAATGGCTCGGCCCGGTGATGCTCGGCTTCGCCCTGGTGTTCCCGGTCATCTTCTATGAGCAGCGCTACATTCTTGATCTCGGCATCCTTGTGCTGACCTATGTGATGCTGGGCTGGGGACTCAACATTGTCGTTGGCCTCGCCGGATTGCTCGATCTCGGCTATGTCGCCTTCTATGCCGTCGGCGCATATTCTTACGCCTTGCTGGCGACCACCTTCGGGCTGTCATTCTGGATCTGCCTGCCGCTCGCGGGGATCCTCGCCGCCTTCTTCGGCATCCTGCTCGGCTTCCCGGTGCTGCGGCTACGCGGTGACTACCTCGCCATCGTCACACTGGCATTCGGCGAAATCATCCGGCTGGTGCTGATCAATTGGCAGGACCTGACCGGCGGGCCGAATGGCATCAGCGGCATTCCACGCCCGACCATGTTCGGCATTCCGCTGACGCCGGGCGAGGATGGCCTCGCCGCGCGTCTCGGCATCGAGTTCTCGCCGACCCACCGCATCGTGTTTCTGTTTTACCTGATCCTGATCCTGGCGCTGATCACCAATTGGGCGACGATCAGGCTGCGCCGCCTGCCGATCGGCCGCGCCTGGGAGGCGATGCGCGAGGACGAGATCGCCTGCCGCGCGCTCGGGATCAACATTACCAATACCAAACTCACCGCCTTTTCGCTCGGGGCGATGTTCGGCGGATTTGCCGGCGCCTTCTTCGCGACCCGGCAGGGCTTCATCAGCCCGGAGTCGTTCACCTTCCATGAATCGGCACTGATCCTCGCGATTGTCGTGCTCGGCGGCATGGGCTCGCAGCTTGGCGTCGTCATCGCCGCCACGGCGCTGATTGGCGGGTTCGAGCTGTTCCGCGGTCTCGATCAATACCGCATGCTGGTGTTCGGCTTCGCCATGGTGTTCCTGATGATCTGGCGACCGCGCGGCCTCGTCAGTCATCGCGACCCGACCGTGTTCCTGAAAACCAATACGGCGATCTCGTCCGACCTCGTCAAGGAGGGCCACGGATGACGACGCCTGCCCCCATCCTGAGCGTCGAGAACCTGACCATGCGGTTTGGCGGCATCGTCGCGGTGTCGGACCTGTCGTTTCAGGCGCAGCGCAACCAGATCACCGCGCTGATCGGCCCGAACGGCGCAGGCAAGACCACGGTGTTCAACTGCATCACCGGTTTCTACAGGCCGACCTCCGGCGCGATCCGGCTGACGCACGACAAGGGCAACTATCAACTCGAAACGTTGAAGAACCACCAGATCTGCAAGAACGCCCATGTCGCGCGCACCTTCCAGAACATCCGGCTGTTTCCCGGCATGACGGCGCTGGAGAACCTGATGGTGGCGCAACACAATGCGCTGATGAAGGCGTCGGGCTTCACCTTCAAGGGCCTGCTCGGCCTGGCGTCCTGGCGCAAGGCCGAGGAAGCCGCCATCGATATGGCGCAGCACTGGCTCGCCCGCGTCGGCCTTCTCGCTCGAGCGGATGACGCCGCCGGCAACCTGCCCTATGGCGATCAACGGCGGCTCGAAATCGCGCGCGCGATGTGCACGCAGCCGGTGCTGCTCTGCCTCGATGAGCCGGCTGCCGGCCTGAACGCCCGCGAGAGCGGCCAGTTGTCGGACCTGCTGCTATCGATCCGCGCCGGGGACGATACATCGATCCTGCTGATCGAGCATGACATGTCGGTGGTGATGGAGATCTCCGATCATATCACCGTGCTCGACCACGGCTCCCGGATCGCCGATGGCGACCCGGACGCGATCCGCAACGATCCGCATGTCATCGCCGCCTATCTCGGCGCGGAAGACGATGAAGAAGCCCTCGCGGTGATGGAGGGCGAGCTATGAGCGCCGCACCTCCGCTGTTGCAAATCGACAATCTCTGCGCCGCCTATGGCCGCATCGAAGCGCTCAAGGGCGTCAGCCTTGAGATCAACGCCGGCGAGATCGTCTCGCTGATCGGCGCCAATGGCGCGGGCAAGTCGACCTTGATGATGTCGATCTTTGGCAAGCCGCGCGCCAAATCCGGGCGCATCCTGTTCGACGGCATGGATATCACCCAACTGCCGACCCACAAGATCGCCCACCTGCGGGTGGCGCAATCGCCGGAGGGCCGCCGCATCTTCCCGCAGATGACCGTGGCGGAGAACCTGCGGATGGGCGCGGACGCCACCGACACCACGCCGGCGCAATCCGGCGCTACGCTCGACAAGGTGATGACGCTGTTTCCCCGGCTCAAGGAACGCTACAGCCAGCGCGGCGGCACGCTGTCCGGCGGCGAGCAGCAGATGCTGGCGATCGGCCGCGCGCTGATGAGTAGGCCACGCCTGCTGCTGCTCGATGAGCCCTCGCTCGGCCTCGCCCCCCTGATCGCCAAGCATATCTTCGCCGCCATCGGCAAGCTCAACGCCGAGGATGGCCTGACCGTGCTGGTGGTGGAACAAAACGCCAATCACGCGCTGCGCCTCGCCCATCGCGGCTATGTCATGGTCAACGGCCTTATCACCATGACCGGCCCCGCCCGCGATCTGCTGCGCTCCCCCGAAATTCGCGCCGCCTATCTCGAAGGCGGGCGGCAGCGCGAGGCCCCGGCTGCGTCAAGTTGATGCGGCGCAAATCTACCGGTCATTGCAAAATCCCGATGACTTCGCGTCAAGATAGACCCTACAATCCGCTCAATATCATCCGGCACCCCGCCGTACCGAGACAATAAACATCGCGAGGAGGATCAATGAAACCGATCAATCTTTTTGCGCTTGCTTTGGGCGCATCGCTCGCCCTGTCAACGCCTGCCCTGACGCAGGACATTTCGGTTGGCGTGGCTGGCCCGATGACCGGCGGCGAGTCCGCCTTCGGCCGCCAGATGAAAAACGGCGCCGACATGGCTGTCGCTGATATCAATGCCGCCGGCGGCGTGCTGAAACGCAAGCTGAACCTGCAGGTCGGCGACGACGCCTGCGACCCGAAGCAGGCCCGTTCGATCGCCGAAAAACTGTCAGCGCAAAAGGTGCCGTTCGTCGCCGGGCACTTCTGCTCGTCGTCGTCGATCCCGGCGTCTGAAGCCTATGCCGACAGCAACGTGCTGCAGATCACCCCGGCCTCGACCAACCCGCTGTTCACCGAGCGCAAGCTCAAGAACGTGCTGCGCGTCTGCGGCCGTGACGACCAGCAAGGCCTGGTCGCCGCCGGTTACATCGCCAAGCATTTCGCCGGCAAGAACGTCGCGATCCTCAACGACAAGTCAACCTACGGCAAGGGCCTCGCCGACGAGACCAAGAAGGCGCTCAACAAGGCCGGCTTCACCGAGAAGATGTTCGAGTCCTACAACAAGGGCGACAAGGACTTCAACTCGATCGTCTCGCGCCTGAAGCGTGACAACATCGATCTTGTCTATGTCGGCGGCTACCATCAGGAAGCCGGGCTGCTGCTGCGCCAGATGCGCGACCAGGGCCTCAAGACCTTGCTGATGGCGGGCGATGCGCTGAACGACCGCGAGTTCGCCTCGATCACCGGCCCGGCGGCGGAAGGCACGCTGTTCACCTTCGGTCCTGATCCGCGCAAGAAGCCAACCGCCAAGGCGATTGTCGACAAATTCAAGGCCAAGAACATCGACCCCGAAGGCTACACCCTCTACACCTACGCCGCCTTCCAGGTCTGGGCGCAGGGCGTCGAGAAAGCCGGCTCGACCGACACCGCCAAGGTGATGGCGGCGCTCAAGGCGGGCGAATGGGACACCGTGATCGGCAAGATGGCCTTTGACGACAAGGGCGACATCAAGGCGCTCGATTACGTCGTCTACAAGTGGGACGCCAAGGGCCAGTACACCGAAGTGGATGCGGGCAAGGGCTCGTAACTCTCCGCTGCCCGTCCCGGCGAGACGTGATGAGTATCACCGGCCATGCAGCTTACCCCTGCGTGGCCGTTTTTTGGCTGACAGCTAAAACAATCAAGATCAAAGATGTGGAGGAAGCCAATCATGCGCGACGCCATTCGCCGTGCGCACCGACGCGGGCGTCAGTGCGGTCAATGGCTCGGTTGGCGAAATGAACTGGGCCGGTGCTGGCGGCACCACCTTCTGGCTCGACCCGAAGGAAAACATGTATGTCGTGCTGATGTCGCAGACCGTGAAGGAGCGCACCCGCATCCGCAACACGTTGCGCAATCTGGTCTACGGCGCGTTCGAGAACTAAGTACACAACCTCACGCGCCGTCATTCCGGGATGACCTGCGGCGGCGAAGCCGTTGCAGCGTCAGACCCGGAATCCATATCCCCCTGGCCCCACCGGTCTCCGCCGAACGCGCCACAGGGATTATGGATTACGGGTTCAGGTTAGTCAGCTACGAGCGCTGACGAACCTGCCCCGGAATGACGGAGGCAGCGCTGTAATAGCAAAAGGCCCGCGTCACCGCGGGCCTTTGTTTTGATAGCAACGCGCTGCCCGGCTTAGCCGAGGTTCAGCTCCTTGAAGAAGTCGTTGCCCTTGTCATCCATGATGATGAAGGCCGGGAAATCTTCCACCTCGATGCGCCAGATCGCTTCCATGCCGAGCTCGGGATATTCGACCACCTCGACCTTCTTGATGCAGTGCTCGGCAAGGTTCGCCGCAGCGCCGCCGATCGAGCCGAGGTAGAAGCCGCCGTACTTCTTGCAGGCGTCGCGAACGACAGCGGCGCGGTTGCCCTTGGCGACCATCACCATCGAGCCACCGGCGGCCTGGAACTGGTCAACGAACGAGTCCATACGGCCAGCCGTGGTCGGCCCGAACGCGCCCGAGGCGTAGCCTTCCGGCGTCTTGGCGGGACCGGCGTAATAGACCGGATGGTTCTTGAAGTAATCCGGCAGCGGCTCGCCCTTCTCCAGCCGCTCGCGCAGCTTGGCGTGGGCGGAGTCGCGGGCCACAATCATGGTGCCGGTCATGGAGACGCGGGTCTTGGTCGGGTACTTCGACAGCGTCGCGAGGATGTCCTTCATCGGCTGGTTCAGATCGATCTTGACGACATCGCCGCCGAGATTGTCCTCGACCGGCGGCAGATACTTCGCCGGGTTGTGCTCGAGCTCCTCGAGGAACACGCCATCCCTGGTGATCTTGCCGAGCACCTGACGGTCCGCCGAACAAGACACGCCGAGGCCGATTGGCAGCGATGCGCCGTGACGCGGCAGGCGGATGACGCGGACGTCGTGGCAGAAATACTTGCCGCCAAACTGCGCGCCGACGCCGGACGACTGCGTCATCTTGAGGATTTCCTGCTCCATCTCCAGATCGCGGAAGGCGTTGGCCTGGATCGAGCCTTCGGTCGGCAGCGCATCAAGGTAGCGCGCCGAGGCGAGCTTGACGGTCTTCATGCACAGTTCGGCCGAGGTGCCGCCGATGACGATGGCGAGGTGGTACGGCGGGCACGCAGCGGTGCCGAGCGTCATGATCTTTTCCTTGAGGAACGCCAGCAGGCGATCCTTGGTCAGGACCGACGGCGTCGCCTGGAACAGGAAGCTCTTGTTGGCCGAGCCGCCGCCCTTCGCCATGAACATGAACTTATAGGCGTCATCGCCCTCGGCGTAGATCTCGCACTGCGCCGGCATGTTGTTGGCGGTGTTCTTCTCTTCGTACATCGACAGCGGCGCGACCTGCGAGTAACGCAGGTTGCGGCGCAGATAGGCGTCGCGCGCGCCTTCCGACAGGGCGGCTTCATCATCGCCCTCGGTGATGACGTTGCTGCCCTTCTTGCCCATGATGATCGCGGTGCCGGTGTCCTGGCACATCGGCAGCACGCCGCCGGCTGCGATATTGGCGTTCTTCAGGAAATCGAAGGCGACGAACTTGTCGTTCGAGCTGGCTTCGCCATCCTCAAGGATGTTGCGCAGCTGCTGCAAATGGCCGGGGCGCAGGTAGTGGTTGATGTCGCCGAACGCCGCCTCGCTGAGAACGCGCAGCGCATCCCGCGACACCACCAGCCGATCCTTGCCGAGCACATGCTCGACCCGCACGCCTTCCGACGAGATCTTGCGATAGGGCGTCGTATCCGGGCCGAGGGGAAACAGCGGGCTGTGCTGATAAGGCGGAACCGGCTTGTCAGATGCCGGGATGGCGACAGGAACGTTCATGGGGCAACCTCGAAAGTGCAAGATACCGACCTTCTAAGCGGTTTCGCCCGGTTTTTGAAGCATTCAAAAGAGTGAGCCGATGTGCATGAGGACATAGCGCCGGCCGGGAATGCTCAACGCCATGTCTTGCGGCCAGGACGTCGGTCCAAACGAACCTCAGCCGCGAAATCTGCACCAAGGCTACTGCGGAGGCTGGTACCGGCTTAAAAGGTTTGTTAAAGTTCTGCGTTAAATGAAGAGATCCTGGTAACGATTTGTAAACCTTATCGTTTACAGCCCTCGGATGAAGACAATTGTCAGCATTCGGTTCAGTTGTATGTGACAACTAGAGGGCACACTCGCTACGTCGTATGAAGGAAGGCCGAGCCTATGGCTATTTCAGGTATTGCCCACAATGACGCTGCCAACAGCGAAGCTCTGCGCGCCTATTCTCCGCCCGACCGGACCCCGCCTCCCCCGCCACGGCGTGATGACGACCGGCCCGATGAGCGCGTGCAGGCCATCAAGGACACCCGGGCCGCGCTGCCAGCGGGTCAAGGCGCCCGGATCGACATGATCGCATGACGGCTGACGCCGTCAGGCGTCCGTCACCCGATCCAGTTCAGGATAGTGCCGAAAAATTCCGTCTTCGTTAAAGGCAATGCGGCGCTCACTGGCGAAATATGCCTGCAGCGTCGGACGCGTCGGCCACCCCGTCGCGTAACGCGATCAGCGCGGGATAATCGCCTTCGCAGGCCGCCATGTGCATTGGGAAGGCATAACGCAGCCCCTCGACAATCTGAAACAGCGACAGGTCGACATAACTCATGCGCCGACCGAGCGCGTGACCGCCCGCGCTACTGGCCAGCACCTGCTCGAAATAGCCTAGAAATTTTGGCGCGCGATCCGCCCAGAACGCCGCCGTGCGCCGCTTCGCGGCAGGCTTCTGGTCCTCATAATAGAGCGACGACCCCAGCGGATGATGGGTGTCATGTGCCTCCATTACGAAATCCATAATCGTCAGCTGCAGCTGATGCGCCCATAGCCGGGCGACCTCGGTGCTGACGCCGAGATCATGCTTGTCGGCCAGATACAGCAGGATGTTCGCGGTCTGGCCGATCACCCGCTTGCCGCTCTTCAGAAACGGCGCGGCGAACGGCGGCCCGGAGCTTGCGGCAGAACTGCCGAGCAGCTCCGCCATCCGCTCCATGCCGTGCGGATCGCTGCGACAAACGTCGTCGTAGGGGACGCCGGCGTCCTCAAGAGCGAGCCGGACAAACTCGCCCCGCCCCGGAATCGTCGGCCAGTAATACAACTCATAGCGCATGGCCTGCTCTCCTCGCCTCACACACCAACGTCAGGCCTGAGCTTCCGTTCGCCGCGCCGCGCTTCAGTCGATCGCAAAGCAGTACAGCAGCCCATCGCCACCCGTGCCGCGCAGGTCAGCCTGCGAGCAGCCGCCGCCCGAACCGCGCGAGAGATGGGAGGAGTTCCATGATTTCTCCGCCGCGGTGTCATCCAGCCCGGTGCGGTCGCTATGGCCGACCATGGCCGCGCCGTCGGTGCTGCTCGTCCAGTTCTTGCAGGTGCGGTCCTCGCCCGGCGCAAAGGCCGTGCCGTCGCCCTGCGATCCGGTCAGGATGTCATGCCGGTTCGGTGTATCACCGCGACCGTTGATCACCTCGCCTTTCTCGTTCAACGCCGTCGCCTTGGTCAGCTTGTTGGTAGCGGCGTGTAGCTCGGCGACATCCTTGGCGATGACCTCACCCTTGGCGTTGCGCCATGGCCCGGCGCCAATCCGGTCGCGGGCATTGACGGCGGACTTGCCGTCAGCGGCCTGGGTCGACAGATAGGCCCGCCAGCTCCTTGCGCCCGCGCCTGCCAGCCTGCGCCAGCGTCTGGCAGTGATTGTCTGCGCCGGCGAGACCGCCGAGGTTGCCGCCATTGCCAATGCCGCTGCTGGTGACGAAGAAACTCGTTGCTACGCCCTGCGCTTGCACTGGCGTCGTCCCGACAATGGCGACCATCATCGCGGCGCCACCCAGGCCGATTGCCGTGATGGACGCCAACCGGACTCCTGACCTGAACCGTTGCTTGAGCATGTCATCCTCCCGCGTCTGTGGAACCCTGCGGATCGTTTGTGGCCGCGAGGCGCAGCACATCACAGCCAGCGGACGATCACCGCCTCACGTTTGCGTGACGCGCAGTGCAGGCCCAAAAGAAAAAGGCGCTGCGGAGAACCGCAGCGCCTTCGATTGTTGGATCAATCGAGCGATCAGGTGTTCTGGATCGCCGACAGCTCCCAGTTCGTGCCTGGGCGACGAACGAAGGTCCAGATCTCGGTTGCTTCGGTCGGGGCATCGCTGCCGTCGACGATGCGACCGGATGCCTTTTCCAGCGTCTTCTCGACGAAGCCGAAGCGCATCGCAACGGTCGCATACTGCTCGTTGCCTTCGCTCCAGGCTTCCGCGAGATCGCCCTGCAGCAGCTTCACGTCGCTGACCTTGTTGACGACGCCCGGTCGGCGTTTTCCTTCAGGTCGCCAGCGAAGAACGACAGCATCTCCGGCGTCGTCAGCTTCTCAAGCGCGGCGACATCCTCGTTCGACCAGGCGGTCTGAACCTCGCCGAGCAGACGCTCGAAGTTTTCGAAGTCTTCAGGGGACACTTCGAGCGGGGTGGTCTGCACCTGCGCGCCGCCGCCGAACATGCCGCCGAAGCCACCGCCAGCCGCTGCGCCGCCACCAAGTGCGCCGCCGAGGCCGGAGCGCATGTTGGTCTGCGCGCCCGGGTTTGCGTCATCGCCGCCCTGCGGAGCCGGACCAGCCGAATAGGCTGACGCCGACGCGCCGTTCGGCGCATTGCGACGACGCCACCAGTTCAGCGCCAGACGCGCAACAACCACGACCAGAACGACCTGAACGATCATGCCGAGGATCGAGGCGAAGCTGCCAAGTCCGCTCAGGAAGCCGCCGCCGAACAGCATGCCCAGCAAGCCTGCGCCGAGGAAGCCTGCGGCGAGACCGCCGAGCATTCCGCCCATCATGCCGCGGCCCGGAGCCTTGGCGGCAGCTGCTGCACCTGCAGCCGGCGTGCCCGGCTGGGTGATCGAGCGCTGCATCGGCTGTGCCGCATTCGGCGCGGTATTGGTCTTGGGCGGTGCCATGAAGGTCCGCGAACCGCGGGACCCGCCGCCACGCGCGCGCGCATCGGCTTCGCTTGCCGCGAATGTCAGCGGCATGGCGAGCGACAGTGCGATTGCAAAAGCTTTGGCGAAAACGCTGGCGCGTCGTGAAAGTCTCATTTGTGTTTCCCTCTATCCCCGACTTGAGGACCTTGAAGCTAAATTGGTCATGGAGTCGGACAAAGAAAAGCGACAATCGGAACAATTGCCTGCGGCTCACCGTCGCGCCTCGGCTTGTGATCGCGTTTGCCGACTCTTATCCCGATACCATCGTTTCTTTCACCTTGGCGATCAGCGCGCTAAGCTGGAACGGCTTCGCCAGGAATGCGAACTGCTGCTGCTCCGGCATGCTCTTTTCGAACGCTTCCTCGGCGTAGCCCGAGACGAAGATGATCTTGATGTCCGGGTTTCGCGCCCGCATCTCCTTCAGCATGCTCGGCCCGTCCATCTCTGGCATCACGACGTCGGACACGATCAGGTCGACCGCCCCGTTCTCCTCGTCGAACACCTCGATGGCTTCCATGCCGTTGGCGGCCTCGATCACCGTATATCCCCGTGAGCGCAAGCCGCGGGCGTTGAGCGAGCGCAAGCCCTCTTCGTCCTCAACCAGCAGAATGGTGCCCTGGCCGGTGAGGTCGCTGGCCTGCTGCCGGGCTTCCTCCGCCCTGGCGGCGGCCTGCGGCGACTGCTCCTCGACGCTCGCGCCGGTCAGCGCGGCGGACGCATCTGCAGACTCCGGCTCCTGAATGTGGCGTGGCAGGAAAATCCGGAACGAGGTGCCCTCATCGAGCTTGGAGTCGACGTAGATAAAGCCGCCGGTCTGCTTGACGATGCCGTAGACAGTCGAGAGGCCAAGCCCGGTGCCCTTGCCAACATCCTTGGTCGAGAAGAACGGCTCGAAGATCTTCTCCAGCACCTCAGGCGAAATACCGGTGCCGCTGTCGCTGACATCAATGCGGACATAATCCGACGGCGGCATACCCTTGTAGGACAGCCGCTCGACTTCAGTTGCCGGCACATTGGCCGTGCGCATCGACAGCTTGCCGCCTGACGGCATGGCGTCGCGGGCGTTGACGGCGAGGTTGATGATGACCTGCTCAAATTGCGACACGTCGACCTTCACCGGCCACAGGTCGCGGCCATGAACGACGTCGAGCTTGACCTTCTCGCCGATCAGGCGACGCAGCAGGTTGGTGAGATCGGACAGCGCATCGCCGAGGTGCAACACCTGCGGCCGCAGCGTCTGACGGCGCGAGAAGGCCAGCAACTGCCGCACCAGCGTCGCGGCGCGCGTCGCGTTCTGCTTGATCTGCATGATGTCCTGGAACGACGGATCAGTCGGCTTGTGCGCGCTGAGCAGGAAGTCGTTCGCCAGCATGATGGCGGACAGGACGTTGTTGAAGTCATGGGCGATGCCGCCGGCAAGCTGGCCGACCATCTCCATCTTCTGCGATTGGTGCGCCTGGTTCTCGAGCGTGCGGCGCTCGGTCGTCTCCAGCATGTAGACGATCGCCACTTCGGAATCGCGCTCGTTGTCTTCCAGGCCAATGACGAAGAACTGGCCCCAACGCTCCGACGCGCTGTCGAGCGCAGCCTCGACCGGCGGGATATCGCCCTGCCCGTCGGCGGCGTGACCGATCGCCTTCATCAGCTCGGCGCGATCGCGTTCGTTGACCGCCGCCAGAATGGACTTGTTGGTCGCAGCGCTGGCTTTGAGGCTCTGCGCCAGCTTGGCGAAGCGGGCGTTGCCGCGCACGACCGAGCCATTGCGATCAACCGTCGCGATCGCCATCGGGGTATGATCGAAGAAGCGCATGAAGCGCACTTCAGCCAGCCGCTGGGGATCGGAATGTTCATCCCGCGCCCGGCTGACGACCAGCGTACGCGACGGCCCGGCCGCGCCATCCGCGCCGAAGGCGACCTTGTGATAGAGGCGAACGGGCATGGTGCGACCGTTGCGCATGCGCAGATCGAGATCGACGACCTCGGTTTTGACCTCACCCGCCGCCGGCGCCATTGAACTCAGCAGCGATGCGCCATCACCCGAGACGATATCGCTCAGCTTCAGCCCGCCCGAGCCGATCTCGGCAAGGTCATGGTCGAGCCAGTTCGCCAGCGTGGCGTTGACATAGACCAGTTCGCCCGCCGCATTGACCGAGAAGAAGCCGCACGGCGCGTGATCGAGATATTCGATGGCGTGCTGCAGTTCCTGGAACACATCTTCCTGACGCTCGCGATCCCTGGTGATGTCAGCCACTGACCAGACGACGCACTTCGCTTCGGTCTTGGAGACGCCGAGCGGGCGCACGCGCAGGCGCAACCAGCGGCCATGCACGCCATCGGCGGCCATGACGCGGACTTCTTCCTGCTGACGCTTGCTCTCGCGCGCCGCCTTGAGCAGGCGAAACACCGCCTCCGATACGTCCGGATTGCCAATGAACACGCGCTCGACCGGCCGCGCGTCGGCAACCGAGGTCGCGCCGGTGAAGCTCAGATAGGAGGCGTTGGCGTAGATCACATGGCCGCGCTCGTCGGTGACCGCGATGCCATCGATGGCATTGTCCGCGACCGCGCGCAGCACCGGACTGTCAACGGAGCGGTCCGACAAACGCAGGATGCCAGCAGCGAAAGCGAACAGCGCAGACAGCCCGACCATCGACAGCAGCGCCAGGGTGCCGAGAATGTAGGGCTGCGCCTGGCCGCGGCCGAGCGCCATGAACGAGACGGCGCCAGCGACAATCGCGGCTGCGATGAGCAGGACAAGAAGAATGCCGCTGCCTCTGCGCCCCGCATTGGGGCTGACGGGCGCAATCGAATGATCGTTATCGGGTTCAGCGGTCATGGTCGGTTGCGGTCTGTTCTAGAGTTGCAGCGCGATTGCGCTCTTCTGAGTGCCTGAATCGGAGCGGCCTAGGCAAGGACAGTTGGCCAAATACGGGTACATTTCCTTAACTTGGCGCGTAAATACCTCCGAAATGGCCTCGTTTTCGCGATCTCTCCCCATGCTAACGGCCTGACAGGTTCCGCCTCAGTTTCATGACGTAGCCAATCACTTCGGCGACGGCCTGATAGTGGTCGACCGGGATTTCATCATCAATCTTGACCGTGGCATAGAGAGCTCGCGCCAGCGGTACGTTCTCGACGATGGGAATATCATGCTTGGTGGCGACTTCCCGGATCTTGAGCGCCACCGTATCGACGCCCTTGGCGACACAGATCGGCGCGGCCATGCCCTGCTCGTAGGACAGCGCCACCGCGTAGTGCGTCGGGTTGGTGATGATCACCGAGGCCTTGGGCACCGCTGACATCATGCGGCGGCGCATGCTGGCGATACGCAATTGCTTCAGCCGCCCCTTGATGTGCGGGTCGCCTTCCGACTGCTTGAACTCCTGCTTGACCTCTTCAAGCGTCATCTTCTGCTTTTCGTACCATTGCCGATACTGGAAGACGAAGTCCGCAACTGCGACGAGCGCCAGGACGGCAACGACTGCACTCATGATTTTCAGCACGAGCGTGATCGTCATCGAGAGGATGAGCGACGGATCCTGCCGCACCATGGCGTCGATGCGAATTCGCTCCGGCCACAGGATCACCGCCATCACCGTGCCGAGCACAACAAGCTTGGTGATGCCTTTAAGGAAATTCGCCGCAGCCTGTTTGCCGAAAATGCGCTTTGCGCCTGCCAGCGGCGACAGCTTGCTGAACTTCGGCTTCAGCCCTTCGCCCGACCAGACCAGCCGATGCTGCAGCAAATTGCCCGCCAGCGCGGCGATCATCAGAAAGCCCACCGGCAGGGCAATCGCGGCGAAGACCGAAAATGCAAGCGACTTGACCAGCGCGAACAGCGCATAGCCATCGGTCGGAAGCATCCAGGAATTTTGCAGAATGTTTTTCAGCGGCGCTTGCAGATTGGTGCCGATGGACGCGCCGAAGATTGACATGACGAGGGTGGCGCCGCCCAGCATGAACCAGGTGTTGACCTCCTGACTCTTGGCGACATCGCCGCGCTCAAGGGCGTCATCGAGTCGTTTTTGCGTGGGGTCCTGTGTCTTTTCGGAATCATTATCCTCGGCCATGGCTCACCCCGTCATCGGCCAGAGAGTTCAGCGAGAACGTTGGTCAGATAGTCGAGATAGACGCCCATCAGGGTCGACAGCACGACGGCGAGAATCATGAAGCCAAGCAAGATCGCGAGCGGCACGCTGACGAAATAGACCTGCATCTGCGGCATCAACCGCGCCAGCACGCCGAGGCCAGCATTGAAGACGATGCCGAAAATCAGGAACGGCGCCGCGAGCTGAATGCCGATCTTGAAGGCGCCGGACATTCCGCGCGTCGCCATCTCGGCGACATCGCCAGTCAGGAAGGTCGTTCCCGGCGAGAACACCTTGT
The DNA here is from genome assembly GCA_963717905.1 of uncultured Alphaproteobacteria bacterium. GTDB lineage: Bacteria > Pseudomonadota > Alphaproteobacteria > Rhizobiales > Xanthobacteraceae > Tardiphaga. Next base: position 155,292 of record CAVQXM010000002.1, on the reverse strand, counting down.
AGCTGTCATTGATCGCCGCGATCACGAGATGATGCATGTCCGTGGCGAAGAGCAGCGCCAACCCGAGCATGGTGAGGAAGTTGCCGATCAGAACGCCCTGCTGTCCCTGCGTTGGATCGACCGAGGTGACGAAACCAAGGCCGAGCTGCTGCGCGACAACGGTGCCGGTGGTCTGCAGCGCCGAGATCGCCATCCGGGCGATCGCGCCAAGCACGACGCCAATGGCGATCTCGTGCAGGATCATGCCGATGAGCGGATAGATCGCCCGCATATCAACGGTGTAGGCATTGCGATGGAGCGGCAACATCACCAGCGTCAAGGTCAATGCAATGCCGAGCTTCGCCCTGGCCGGAATGTTGCTTTCGCCGAGACCCGGCATCAACATCACCATCGCCCCGACGCGCGCGAACACCAGCAGAAATGCTGCTGCGAGTTCCGGCAAAAACGAGACATCGAGCCGCATGGCGAATGTCGAACCTCAACGTCCCGGCGGTGGAAGGCGGCCCGCAATCAGGCTGGCGCGCCATGTATCAGGCGTATGCAAACTACGGCGACAGGCAGCGTCGCGTTGGCGTCAATGCCGCTTCAACGACGTCGCCGCTCCCCGGCTGCGCCAAACTGAAGACTGCAAGACGCCGGCAACATGCCTCAGCCCGCAACGATTCGCGACGATATCCGCATCATATAGCCGTGCAGCGCATCAGCCATGAATGGCAGCGCGAACACCAATGTCAGAAAGATCGTCAGAATCTTGGGAACAAACACCAGCGTCTGTTCCTGAATCTGCGTCAAAGCCTGCACCAGCGACACGGCGACGCCGACGAGCAGGCCCATAACCATCATTGGCGCGGAGACGATGACAATCGTCCACACCGCGTCACGCGCGATATCAAGCGTTTCCGCACCAGTCATTCAGACGTCCTCAAAAGCCTGCCGAATCATCAGATCGGCATGCGCATGATCTCTTCATACGATTGAATGACGCGATCACGAACCGAAACCAGCGTCGAGACTGCCACGTCAGTTTCAGCAACGGCGGTCACGACATCCATGACGTTCGCCTTGCCGTTGGCCATGGCCACGGTCTGCGCGTCCGACCGGCGACCGGCTTCCGCCACGCTGCCAATCGCATCCTTCAGCACGCTGCCGAAATCGAGTGAGCTCTCCTGTCGACCGCTCGTGGAATCGGCGGTGCTTGAGGCTGCCGATTCCAGAATGCGCGACAGGCTGGCGTAGGCGTTCGCTGCAACTGTTGGAGTAGCCATCGTTCGAGTTCCCTGTTTTTTTAGGCTTTAAGAATATCAAGCGTGCGCTGAATCATGCGCCGCGTTGCTGAAATGATGTTGAGATTCGCCTCATAAGACCGCTGCGCTTCCCGCATGTCGGTCATTTCGACCAGAGTATTGACGTTCGGGTATTTGACGTTGCCAGCGGCGTCCGCCGCCGGATGGCCTGGCTCGTACTTGAGCTGAAAAGCGCTGGTGTCAGGCTTCACCCGACCAAGGCCAACCACCCTGGAGTCGAGTGACCGATCCAGCTCTGAAACAAATGTCGGCACCTTGCGGCGATAGGGATCGCCGCCCGCCGCCTGCGCCGTCGATTGCGCGTTGGCAATATTCTCCGAGATCACCCGCATCCGGCCGGACTGCGCACGCAGGCCGGAGGTCGCGATGCCAATCGAACGGGTAAAATCACTAATGGGATCAGCCATTGGTCGTGTCCATCACCTGGTCTGCGATCAGCGTTTGCCGATAGCGGTTTTCAGAAGCCCGAGGCTGCGGCTGTAGAGCGAAGCTGCGGCGGCGTAGTCCATCTGGTTCGCCGACACTTTCATCATCTGGTCTTCCAGATTGACGGCGTTGCCAGCCGGCCTGGTCTCGTAGCCACCATTCCCGTTCTGAGCGTAGGCGGACGCGCCGCCGGACGACGAGATATGCGCCGAGCTGGTGCGAACCATCGCCAATCCGGACGATCCGCCGCCAAGGGTTTTGCCCGCCTTGTCAAACCTGGGTTCAACGAGATCGTGCGGCCGGAACTTCGGGGTGTCCGAATTGGCCACGTTATCCGAGAGCACGCGTTGCCGTTCCTGATGCCACTGCATCTTGGTGCGCAGGGCGCTCAACATGGGAAGGTCGCTGATCGACACGGGTCATCTCCTATGTGCGCCTCGGAACCCGACCCCGAGGTAGGTATAATTTGCCGATCATATGGTTAAGATTAAGTTAATTTTTACCTTTCGGGACCGGTTCGTCGCTTTTCGGGCTAAAAAACGCACGATTCATGGGTTTCACGCCTGCGTTTGACCGGACAGCAACGGCGTTAACCATCAATCCCATTGAGTCGGGGGAGCGCAGAAGTCGTTTTGGATGCACTGATTCATGGTTTATGGTTCGTCAAGAGCGGCACTTTTTGCCATCCGACGTTAACGATTACTGTCTGAAAGTCTGGACCCCGATGGCTTCCGGGATCGGGCCGAACCACCCACTCGATTGAACAGCATGCGTCGAACCGGACCGGTCTGGCGCGATGTGCTGGGGACTTAAATGCAAACACCGCTGTTATTCTTTTTGGCACTTGTCTTCGTGTTGGCCCTCATCGGGCTGGTGGCCTATCTGGTTCGCCGGTTCGGCCCTGCACGCCTTGGAAACAGCGGTGGCCGTGGCCGGGCGCCCCGGCTCGCGGTGATCGACCAGGCTGCGGTCGACGGTCGTCGCCGCCTCGTGCTGGTGCGCCGGGACAATGTTGAACACCTGCTGATGATTGGCGGTCCCAGCGATATCGTCGTTGAGCCGAACATCATTCGCGCCGCCGCAGCCGGACGCGATCTTCCGCGCGCCAATGAGATTACGCCGCGCGCTGCCGATAGCTCTGCCTGGCTCGACACTGACACCGACGCTGGTGAGGCTCCGTCAGAAGCCCCGGCGCGTGCGTCGCGTCCCTCGTTCGATGCGGAGGTTCGCAAGGCTGCACCATCCATCGCGGCAGCCCCGCAGGCCCCCGATCGTCGCATCGAGCCGCTCGCGAATAGTGTGCCCGAGCCGGCGCTGCGCGCGGAGCCCCCGCGCCAGGAAGCCGCTCGGCACGAGCCCGTTCGGCACGAACCACCGCGCCAGGACGCGCCGCGTCAGGAGGCTGTGCGTGTTGAACCGGCGCGCGCCGAGGTGCGGCCTGATCCGCGGCTCGATATTCGTCCAGAGCTGGCCCGCGCAAATCTGCGCGCAGAGCCGAGCATGACCCGGCCACTGGCCCGCGCGCTGGACAGCACACGCGGACACACCCCGGCCCGCGCCGGCGATGCGCCGCGCGTCGAGGCTCCACCATCCTTCGCACCGGCTGTCACCACAGGGCCCGCTCCGGGCCTGTCTCAGGCCGAGGCCGATCAAAACCTGGCTGATATGGCCAAGCGACTCGAAGCGGCCCTGCGCCGTCCGCAAGGCGATCCAGCATCCACCAGCACTGAGGCTCCTATCGTGCGCCCCACTCTACGCAACGACCCGGTGACGTCATCTGCGCCGCCGGTCGCAGCTCCTTCGATCAAGACCGGCTTCGAGAATCTCGAAGACGAGATGGCGTCCCTGCTCGGGCGCCCCAAGACGCCGTCGTGAGGCTGCTGGCATTCCCGCGTAGAGTATTAATTGTTCTGACATTTATTACCGCCGGATTGAGCATCGATCCGGTGTACGCGCAAGATATCAGCGTCAACTTCGGCGAAGGCTCCGGCGTCACCGAACGCGCGATCCAGATGATCGCACTGCTCACGGTGCTGTCGCTCGCCCCGTCGATCCTGGTGATGATGACGTCCTTCACCCGGATCGTCGTCGTGCTGTCCCTGCTTCGCACCGCCATGGGCACAGCAACCGCGCCGCCCAACTCGGTGATGATCGCGCTGGCGATGTTCCTGACCGCGTTCGTGATGGGGCCGGTGCTGCAGAAGTCTTACGACGATGGCATCAAGCCGCTGATGGGCAATGAGATCTCGGTTGAGCAGGCTGTGGACCGCGCCGCCATTCCGCTGCGCGGCTTCATGCAAAAGCACGTCCGTGAAAAAGACCTGCGCCTGTTCATGGATCTATCGGGAGAGCCTGCGCCGGCCGCCGCCGAGGATATGTCGCTGCGCATTCTGGTGCCCGCCTTCATGATCTCGGAGCTGAAGCGCGCCTTCGAGATCGGCTTCCTGCTGTTCCTGCCGTTCCTGATCATCGACCTCGTCGTCGCATCCATCCTGATGTCGATGGGCATGATGATGCTGCCGCCGGCAGTTGTGTCGCTGCCGTTCAAGCTGATCTTCTTCGTGCTGGTGGATGGCTGGGCGCTGGTCGCCGGCAGCCTGGTGCAAAGCTATAGCGGGTGACGCGCGCTAGCGCGCCACCGCCGCCGTCTTGCCGTTGCTGCGCCCCCCGGCTTTGCCGATCGGCATCGGGTCAGCGACCGCAGGTGAAAGCCCCTTCGCACTGCCATCGGGGAAGCGCAGCCGCATCTCGTGCAGGAAATCCTTCAAGCGTATCGACCCGCGCCGCCAATTTGGCGATCGCAGCGAATTCCGAACTGGTCGATGCGGCCGGCATCGTCGCAATGTCGAACGCCAGCTTGTCTTCCGGTTGCGCCATCAACGGCCCATACTTCTCGCGGAAGCGCCCAAGGCCCAGGGCATCGTCGGCAAGCGCATAGCCGACGACAGCACGGATGACGTCGCTCTTTTCCAGCTCGGTCAGCGGCTTGAAATCGCGCCAGCGGTCTCCGTAGTACAGTTCGATCTGCTCGGCCGCCTCGCGCCAACGGCGTGATGCCCAATAGATGTCCGAGCGCAGCCGGACAGTTTCCGGCCCGTTCAGATTGGCGATGAAATCGAGCGCCAATTCGCGCCGACCGATATCGCTCTGCGCCCTCGCTTCAAGCAGCAGCCGCTGATGTCGCAACTCACCAGCCAGATCCGAAATGCGCGTGGTCCGCAGTGCGGCGATCGCCCGCTCCGGCTTGCGCGCGGTCAGATAGAGCATCGCCAGCCGCGACGCGACTTGCGCGCGGGCCGCGCCCTCAAGACGTTTATCGATCTGGTATTGCAACAGCTCGCTGGCCTGGTCGAGCAAGTCAACCGATGCGAGCCGATCGGACAGCCTGCGGATCATCTCGTCGCCACGACGCCCGATCGGGGTCAGCTCGCGGAATTCGTAGAACAGCGCCAGCGCATCAATCGGCGGGATGGCGTCGCCCTTCGATGACAGGAAAATCTGCGCAAACAGTTCTGCTGCGTCATCCTGAACCTGACGCGCCGCCGCCGTGTCAGCCTGCCGCTCGGTCGCCAACCGCGCAGCGGAGAAGGAATCGCCATAACGCCCGAGGTCAGCGTAAAGGCGCGATAGCAGCTGCAGCGCCGTCACTTCGACCTCATCGCCGCGCCACATCACCGAAATGTTCTCGAGATCAGCGAGGGGACTCCTCAGGCTTCAGCTCCTTGCGCTTGAGCCGCATCGCCACGTCGCGCAGCTTCGCTTCCGCGGCGGCGCCGCGCACATCGCTGTCAGCCACCATCGCGTATTTTCTCAAGGCATCGCTGTCGCGACCCAGCGCCTCATCGAGCCAGCCGCTGAGCAACATGACGGAAAACTTCAGGTCGCCTGGCGTTTCGAGAAGCTCCAGTTCAGCGATCCGCTTGGCGGCCGTCGAGAAGTCCTTCACTTCGAGCGCAGCCCGGGCGCCCTGCATCACGATCACGCGCTGCAGGTCGACCGGCAGGCTCGACACCGCCATGCCTGCGTTGAGAAACTTCTCGCGTGCCTGCACCCAGTTTCGCTTGGCGGCGAAGGCCAGGCCCTTCCACACCTCGGAGTCATAGCCCGGCCCCAGCACCGGATTGCTGACATCCTTCAGCGTTTCATCAGGACGATTGATCATGACATTGGCGACGGAGCGCACGATCAGGGCGATCGGGTTTTCCTGGCCCGTGCGGCTGTCAGCCAAGGCCAGATCCGCGACGCCCTTGGCTTCGTGATACATGGCCCGCGCCATGTAGAATCGCGCGAGATCGATACGCGCCTGCATCCGCTCGGCAGCCTCGGCATTGACGACCGCGAGCGTCAGGCTCGCAAGCCGCTCGACGAAGTCCGCCGACTGGTCGTCGCGCCACTGGCCGACGTCAAAGATCGGGCGCGCGATTGACGACGCGCGCTGCGGCGCCGCGTCGGCTGCTGACAGCGTCAGTCCGCCGCTACGTGTGATGATTACCTTGTCGCTGCTGACGTCGATCGACAGCGCATCGTCCTTTGGCTGCACGACAATGCCGTGCACGCTCTCCATCAAGGTAAACTCGACGAAATCCTGTTGACGAATGAAGCCCTGTGACGGCGGTAAGGCCGTTACAACCTTCAGGGTGTCGCCGGCATCCGGATCAACGAGGCGATGGATCGCGCCAGGCCCCGCGAGGGTTATGCCTACGTTCGACTGGCTGCGTTCGGCGATGTTGCGCACGGCGGTCAACGGACGTGACGCAGTCTGCCGGCTGTCGGCCAGAGCAATTGTCCAGTCACGGCCCTCGACTTCGGGGTCCGTCGTGAGCGACGCCAGCTGTGGTCGATCAAGCCGGATGCGGATCGCCTGCCCGCCATCAAGCTTGATGCTGCTGATGTCGGAGATGAGCGCGCCGCCATCCTTTTTGACCGCTGACAGGTCAATCGGATGCACGTTATCAAGCACAAGCCAAAGGATCTCGCCGCGGCGGAACAGCGCCGCCGGCGACGTCTGTTCGAGCCTGATCTTGACCCTGACTCCATCGCTGCTGCGATTGATCTCGGCGGATTGCCTGGCTGACGTTGGCGCGGATGTTGACGCTTTTACTTCAACTGCCGAAGTTCCCGACGGCGTTGCCCCGGCGGGCGGTGCGTCATTGTTGGGCCCAGCAACGGCAACAGGCGCCGATGGCGCCACTGCTGATCCCTTGTCACTGGTGCTGTCCGCCTTCACTTCGGGCTTGAGCTCGACCTTGAGCTCGGCCTTGGGCTCGACCTTGCCAGGCTCTGGCGCCGCAGTCGGCGGTGGACTTGCAGCTCGCGATCTATCCGGTTCGACCTTGTCCGACTGGGCTTTGTCACCTTGGGACTTCTCACCCGACGGCTTCGCGGGCGCAGCCTTGGACGGCCGGTCCGACGACCCTGATTTCGCACCGTTGTTAGCGCCTGGGATGAGCCCGGCGCCCGGCATGCGGCCCGGAGCAACGCTGCCGACGTCGATAAACTGATGCCGCCCCTCGCGGAACGTATGCACGTCCATCTCGCCAAGCAGGGCAAATTCGATCAACGTCCGCTCCTGCTCAACACGCTCCATGATGCTGGCGACATTCGGCGGCGCAGATAACTTGGCGTCGGCAAGGTCGAAGCGCAGCGGCGCGTTGAACGCCATCGACAGCATCCGCTCGGTGCGTGTCGATGTCACCGCGACGCCATCGGGCAGTTCGAATGAGAATCGCACGAAGGTCGGCTGCACCGACGCGCGCATCCGGATGGGGGGCAATGGCTTGCCGTCATCGGCGGAGCGCTGCAGCCGCAACGCCCGTTCAGCATTGCGCGCGCGCTCGGCCAGTTCAGCGATCACCTCCTGCGGCAATGAGGGCAGCGGCCCCTTCCAGTTGTCCGGCAGCAGATCAATGTAGATGCGCTCGCCCGCGGTCATGGTGTTGACCTTGACCTTGCGCGACAGCGCGAGCCGGATGGCCGACCCGTCAGGATCGCGACGCGCCGAACTGACATAGTCCGGCACCGACTCTGACAGCCGGCCGATCGGAATGTTCACCGGCTTCTTGAAGCGGATCAGCAGCACCGTTCCAGCCACCGAAACGTCGGATTCGACATCTTCGTTCAGCTTCAGCACGAGGCGTGCGTAGCCGCCGGTCGCCGAGAAGGTCGCAGTGCCCGGCACGGGTTGCGCAGCCGCCGGATTCGCCGCCAACAGACTGAGCGACAGCGCCAGGGCAACCGGGCTGAACAGACGTGTGGTGGAAAGCATCGACGCACGATGCGCCGCCGTACGCGACCAGGCACGTAACGCAGTCCAGTTAAATGCGGCAGACAGGTGTGCCATCCGAAAAACTTTCAACCCTTGGAGGCAGGCTGGATTTCAACACTGCCTGCAGGTTCACAATTAGGTTTCGCAAACGTGAGCGCGGCAACTCAGTTCGTTGCGTCAGAACCCGGCGTCGTCGGCTTTCCGTCAATCTTCGGCAAGTCAGCAATCGTCGCGGCGCGCACGCCACCGGTTGCACGACGCGCCAGTTCAACAGTCAGCTTCTCCGCAGCTTCCGGCTGCATTTGCCCCATAATGTCCGACATCTTGCGCGGCGCGATCTGCGACGCGATATCGAACAGAACGGTCATCTCGAGGCGATCAAAGATCTTGGCGGCGTCCTTCGGCTTCATCGCCTCGTACATCGTCACAATGCCCTTGAAGCGGGCCGCGTCAGCTTCGCCCTTTTGATCGCCCGCAGTGAGGATGCGGGATTCAACGCCCTTCAACTCCTCGACGCGGGTGCCGATGCGTTGTTCGGCGGCCTTCAGCAGGCTCTCGCGGATTTCGATCTCGCGGGCACGCGCCTCCAGTTCCTGCCGTCGTTCCTGCAGCTTTTCAAGGATCGCACGTTCCGACGCCAGCATCGGGGATGCCGGCTCAAGCGAGACCTGCTTGCCGCCCGGCTTGATCGATTCCGGCGCCGCCACGGTTGGCTTCGCCGGCTCTTCCTTCTTCGCCGGAACGGAGCCAGTCACATCGTTCATCTCCCTGGCGGTGTTGCCACCAGGGAAATTGAAGTTGTCCTGAGCCCAGGAGACCTGCTCGGACTTTGGCGTGTAGTCGAATACGTAACCGCCATCGAGCGCAAGGCCGCTGATTTTCAGCACAGCCAGACCACCGATTGCAATCAGGGCTACCGGCAGGATGCGGATGTCACGAAGAGGCTTCATGCTGCAATGCCACTCAGCTTTCGACGCTTGGAGAAGGCCTGTGCGGCGGCGACCGTCGCCTTGGCCGGGGTCAATACAGCCACATCCGTCGTCACCGTGTCGGAAGCGGTAGCTGCCGGTGCAGGACGCGCGGCGACGGCGATTCGTGACAGCATGCGCACAACGCTATCGCTCTCGATCAGTTGCTTCTTGAGCTGATCCGACAGGTTGGTCGCCGCAGCGATCTGACCGCCCAGGTTTTCGTTCACTTCACGAACGGTGAGCTTCAATCCGCCGACGGCGCGTTCGGCGATTTCCGTCACCGTGATCAGCTCGGCGATGGTCGCCTTCAGCGAATGCTCGTCAGCCTTGAGCTTGGTCAACCGCTTGTTGAGCAGCACGCAATAGCCGATCGTCATCAGGAGCAGAACCGCAACCAGACTTTCGATCATAATCCCGGCGAAATGGCTCATTGTGCCTCCATCAACTTGGTTTGCTCGTCCGCTTTTTCGAACATCGCGAGGGTGGTGTTAGGTTTGCGAAGCTGCTTGGAGACGCGAATGGCGACCTTGTCGCCGACACGTCCCATGCGGCCTTCTGTTAAATGCACATCGCCGCAACGAACCGAGACAGGCGTGTCCGCGCTGATATCAAGCGGCAAGGTGTCGCCAACCTTCAGCGCCATCAGACGCTTCAACGGCACCTGCGCTTCGTAGAGAACAGCGTCGACCGAGATCTCCGCCTGCGCCAGCTCGGTCGCCAGATGCGACTCCCAGATTGGATCACGGCCGAACTTCTCGCCCATGAACATCTGCATCAGCACGCCGCGGATCGGCTCGATCGTGGCGTAGGGGATCAGCAGCTCGATATTGCCGCCGCGATCTTCCATGTCGATATGCAGGCGAACAAGGATAGCGGCGTTGGCCGGCCGGCTGATCGCCGCGAAGCGCGGGTTGGTTTCCAGCCGATCGATGGTGAAGGTCACTGGCGACAGCGGACGGAACGCCTGCTCGGCGTCGACCAGCACCACCTCGAGCAAACGCTTGACGAGGTTGGTCTCGATCGTCGTATAGGGTCGGCCCTCGGGGCGCATCGCAGGCGCGCCACGGCGGCCACCGAGCAGCACGTCGATCATCGAGTAGATCAAGGCCGAGTCGAACGTTGCGAGGCCGAAGTTCTGCCACTCCTCGGCCTTGAAGACACAGAGCACAGCCGGCAGCGGCACGGAGTTCATATAGTCGCCGAACCGCACCGAGGTGATGCGATCAAGCGAGACTTCGACGTTGTCGGAGGTGAAATTACGCAGGCTCGTGGTCATCAGGCGCACAAGGCGATCGAACACGATTTCGAGCATCGGCAGACGCTCATACGACACCATCGCAGAGTCGATGATGGCGCGAATGCCGGAATTCTCATCAAGATTCAGATCGCTGTCACTGAAGCCGAGGAGATTGTCGATCTCCTCCTGCGACAGGACGCGCTCGCCCCCGCCGCCCGTGCGGCTGTACAGATCACGGCCGCCGTCCTCGACCATCGCGGCCCACTGCTCGGCCATCGCTCCGGTGAGCTCATCCTCTGGCGAGGAGACAACGCCATCTTCCTGACCGAGAAGCGAGGCTTCCCACTCAGCGGCGATTGCATCCTGATCGACTTGTTCGTTCGCCATTGCGCTACAACCGCCAGATCACTGAATGAAGATTTCTTTGAACAGCACGGCGCTCACCTGCGACGGGGCGATCGCAAGATTGACGCGCCGGGTCAGTTCCTCCTTCAGGCGGAACATGCCGATCGAACCGTTCAGATCGTTGGCCCGCAGTTCGCGCAGATAGGTCTGCATGATGTCGCTGATGCGCGGCATGCTGGGCGTGATCAACGCGACCTGCGCCGCATCCTTCGCCTCGAGCACAACCTTAACCTTGAGATATTGGACGCGTTCGCCCGGACTCCCCGCCATATTGACGAGAATTTCCGGCACTTCGACGAAGGCCGGCGGCTTCGGCGCAACGACTTCGACCTTCGGCTCTGCCGGCTCGCGCATGAAGAAGAACCAGCCAGCGCCGCCGCCCGCTGACACCAGCAGCACAGCCGCCGCCGCAATGATCAGCAGTTTCCGCTTGCTCTTCGGAGCAGCTTCCACTGGAGCTTCGTCGGTTGTCTCTTTGTCTGCCATTGCCTGCCCGTTCGCGAAATCTGCGATGCGGAGGCGCCGCCAAGCAAATATCTCACTGAGATACAACTGCTATTCGCCGCCTTCGCCCTGTTATCCGGACGGTAATTCCGCAATGGTTAACGGTTCCTTTATTTTCGTTAACCAGTAGGAAAAAATTGCCGCTAGGCATGGTCGGCCCCGCATTATTTGCCTAGGTCCCCATCGGGCCAAAAATCATAACCCATTGATTTAACGATAAATCCCAAACTGGCACGGTTTTCGCTGATGTACTGGCGAGCCGCGGTTTGGGAGAACTGAGCGGCTCACGGATCTGCGGCAGGCTTGGGAGAGCCGGTCGCAAGAACTAGGGGAGCACACCGATGGAGAACCTCCTTCTCGTCGGACTATCGCGGCAAGTTACGCTCGAGCGTCAGCTCGACGTGATCGCGAACAATATTGCCAACGTGAACACCACTGGATTCAAAGCGGACAAGCCGCTTTTCCAGGAATACCTGACGTCGGGCGCGCACGAAGATACATTCCGTGGCCGCGACCGTAACGTCAGCTTCGTCGTTGATCGAGCCACCCTGCGCGAAACCGCCGGCGGCCCGCTCATGCAAACGAAGAACCCGCTCGATGTCGCCATCGACGGCAACGCCTATCTCGTGGTGCAGACGCCTGGCGGCGAACGCTACACCCGCGACGGCGCCATGCAGATCAATTCGCAGGGCCAGTTGGTCAATTCATCGGGCCATCAGATCGTTGGCGCGACCGGACCGATCGTGTTCCAGCCGACCGATCGCGACATCACGATTGCGCCTGACGGCACAATCACGGTGATCGAAGGCACCAACCGTATCGACAGCGTGCGCGGCAAGCTTCGTCTCGCCAGCTTCGCCAACGAACAGCGGATGGTGAAGGAAGGCTTGAACCTTTATTCGGCAGGCCCCGGCGCCAATCCGATCGCTGCGACGGGATCGCAGGTCCAACAGGGTTACATCGAAAAATCGAACGTCAACGCGGTGATCGAGATGACCCGCATGATGGACGTGACCCGCGCCTACACCAAAATTTCCGCGATGCTGCAGCAGCAAGGCGACTTGCGCAAAACCGCCATCGAAAAACTTGCCGACGTTCCGGCCTAAGGAGACTGACCCATGCGTGCCCTTTATACAGCAGCGACCGGGATGGCGGCCCAGGAACTGAACGTCCAGGTGATCTCGAACAACATCGCGAACATGCGGACGACCGGCTACAAGAAGCAGCGCGCCGCATTCCAGGATCTGATCTACGATCACGTCCGCCGTGTCGGCGCTCAGGCGTCCGATCAAGGCACGGTCATTCCTGTCGGCGTTGACATCGGCGGCGGCGTCAAGACCGTCGGCACGCCCCGACTGATGACGCAAGGCACCCTGTCGACCACAGGCAATGATCTTGACGTGGCCGTCCGCGGCGAAGGCTTCTTCAAGATCCAGATGACCGACGGCACCTTCACCTACACCCGTGACGGCACCTTCACGATGGACAATCAGGGTCGCATCGTGAATTCGCAGGGCAACCTGGTGCAGCCAACGATCACGGTGCCGCAGGGCTCGTCTGGCCTCAGCATCAACGCTCAGGGCGAAGTGTCAGTCACGGTCGCCGGTCAGGCCCAGCCCCAGGTGCTCGGCCAGATGACGCTGACGCGCTTCATCAACAAGACCGGCCTGCAGCCGATCGGCGACAACCTGTTCAAGGAAACCCCGGCCTCCGGCCCGCCGCTCGATGGCATCGCCAACACTGACGGCTTCGGCGACCTGCAACAGCGCATGCTCGAGCAGGCCAACGTTGAAGCCGTGACCGAAATCTCGGATCTGATTTCGGCGCAGCGCGCCTACGAGATGAACGCCAAGGTCATCAGCGCTGCAGACCAGATGCTGCAGTCGACCTCCAACATGTTCCGCTAAGGGAGATGGCCATGAGGATGCATGCTGCTCTTGTTTCTGCCCTGCTGCTGACGACCTCGGTCTCAGCCGCTTTCGGTCAGGCCTTGCCCCAGCTCCCGCAGATCGAGTCGCCCAGAACTCCGCGCCGACGTCGTCGTGACGGGCGAGATCGTCCGCATCGGCGACCTCGTCGAGAACGCCGGTGTCGCGAGCGAGACCGCGATCTATCGCGCCCCGGATCTCGGCACTACCGGCAAGATCAAGGTCGCGGACATCCTCGCCACCCTGCGCGCACATCATGTGATCGGCGTCGAAGTTCACCAGATTCGCGAAGTCGCGGTGACACGACGTGCGCGCATTTTCGAAGTGGACAGCATCAAGAAGCAGATCGCCGAAGCCCTCGCCCATCGCAATGGCCTCGGCAATGTGAGCGACATTGAGCTGACCCCGGACGGGGAAATCCGCACGCTGCGGCTGGACGCCGCCCACGCCAGCAACATGACGCCGGCGCTGACGCGTTACGACAGCCGCAACGGACGTTACGACATCACCTTCACCATCGCCAACGACAGCGGCGCTGCGCCGACCCGGCTGCGTTACACGGGCACGGCCATCGAGACCGTCGAGGCGACCGTGCTGACCCGCAGCGTCAATCGCGGTGAGATTTTGAAATCGTCAGACCTTGTGGTCGAGCGTCGGCCAAAATCAGAGGTCGGCTACGACAACGCGGCGCCGTCCACGGTTGCCGGGATGCAGATCAGCCGCCCTCTGCGCGCTGGCCAGCCTATCCGCAGCGCCGATCTCAACAAGCCGAACCTGATCGAGCGCGATCAGCCGGTGACCATCAGCTATCAGGCCAATGGCATTCTGCTGACGATCCGCGGCAAGGCCATCGAGGCTGGTACCGAGGGCGACAACGTCAACGTCATGAACCTGCAATCGAAGCGCGTCTTCACCGGTGTGGTGACGGGCCGAGGCCAGGTGACAGTGTCTGCGCCGGTGATCCGTCGCGCGCCGCCACAGGCTGACATTTCCGCTGTCGAACCCGGCAAATCGTCCGCCGCGCCTTCCGCAATCCAGGTTGCATCCGTTCCCGAGCTTCTCGCTCCCGCCCGTAACGCCGAGTAAGTCAGATGTTCAAGTTTGCCACGTCAAATCGCCGCCTGACCCTGGCGGCCCTGATCGGCGCAACAGCTCTCGGCGGTTGTAGCTCGATGGATCGCCTCAGGCAGATCGGCGAACGTCCGGCGCTTTCGGCCATCGAAAACCCGACGACCCAGGCTGGCTACAAACCGGTGCAGATGCCGATGCCAAAGCATGAAATGGCGTCGTACAATCCGAACTCGCTGTGGCGCAGCGGCTCCCGCGCCTTCTTCAAGGATCAGCGCGCGCAGCAGATCGGCGACATTCTCACGGTCACCGTCAACTTCAGCGATCGCGCGAATATCGCCAATCAGACCCAACGCAGCCGCGCCAATAAAGAAGACTCGGGCATCTCCGATTTCGCTGGCAGCAAATTGCTCAGCGGAACCGCCGCCGCCATCCTGCCCGGCCGCGTTCTGACCGCTGAACTCGACAACGTCAAGCGATGGCAAGGGATCAGTACAGCGCCAGGAAAACCTGCAGACCAATGTCGCCGCAGTCGTTACGCAGGTGCTGCCGAACGGCAACCTCGTGGTCGAAGGCAAGCAGGAGATCCGCGTCAACTTCGAAGTCCGCGAATTGATCGTCGCCGGCATCGTGCGGCCGGAAGACATCCAGAGCGACAATACGATCGACAGCTCCAAGATCGCGCAGGCGCGTATCGCTTACGGTGGCCGCGGCCAGATCACCGACGTGCAACAGCCGCGCTATGGCCAGCAGGTTCTCGACGTCTTGCTGCCGTTCTAGTCAACGACGTCACGAGCTCCCACACTTCAGCGCGAACCTAGGCGCGGTGAAGTGTTCTACGCGGCCTCTGCCAGCTCCCCTGGCGGAGGCCGTTGTCGTTTCTGCGTCAGCTCACTGATCGGCCGTTGCTGCGGCTTGCGCAGATACAAAAAAGGCCCGCATTGCTGCGGGCCTTTTCCGTTCAGGTTCTGGAGAACCAGAACTTAGAAACCGTTGAAGCGGTAGTTCAGACCAGCCTTGATGACGTGGATGTCTGCGCCGACTTCTGCAACGCCAGCGTAGTTGGCCTTGTTGAACGAGAGGTACTGGTACTCGCCCTTGATCGACCAGTTAGCTGCGAGAGCCTGCTCGACGCCAGCGCCGATGGTCCAGCCGTTGTGGGTCTTCGAAACCGACGCGCCACCGAGCGACACTTCGTTACGGCCCCAGGCGTAACCGCCCTTTGCGTAAACGAGGGTGCGGTCGAATGCGTAGCCGAGACGGCCAGCAACGGTGCCGAAGCCGTTGATCTTGGTGTGGCCGAGTTCGGTCGAAGCCGAGAGGTTGGCCCAAGCAGCGTCAGCTTCCAGACCCAGAACGAACTGGTTTGCGAGCTGCCAGTTGTAGCCAACGGTGCCGCCGACGAAACCGCCCTTAACGTCGTTGTTCGAAACCGAAGCGCCGTTCAGCGACAGCGAATCCGACCAGCCGTAGCCAGCCTGTGCGCCGAGGTAGAGGCCGGTCCAGTTGTATGCTGCAACGAATGCCGGAGCCTTCGTGTAAACGCGCGGTGCGAGGTCAGCAGCGAAAGCCGAACCAGCGAGCAACACGAGAGCGGACGTTGCGAGAGCAATCTTCTTCAATTCAAACTCCTAGAGATCTCTAACGAAATGGTGATGCTTCATTCCTCCAATCTCACGAATACCTCAAGCACTGGATCGCGTTCTGTACCGCAACGCGATGACGTGTTGCTGTGGTGCAACGATTCTGGGCGGGCGGCACCTAATTGAGGCGCAATTGTGCCGAAATGGGGCCTTAACGGCCACATACCAAAGCCGCCCTCCACCGCCGGTACACGCTTGAGATGAAACGCCACAGCGCCCAGGGGCCTAAGACTGCGCGTTGTTGGCGGCAACGGAATCGGCTGGGTTCGGCGCAGGTCTTCGCGCCTGATCTTGCGATCAGCCGGGACAGACAGAGACATGAAGAGTTGAGGTCTTGGCGGCTGACCTCGAATGTGCGGCGCCCGCACCGTATGATCGTCAGCTCAATGAAAGTCAGCTGCGGTAGGTTGCCTGGCCTGCTCCCGGCAAAATCTTCGGGATGGCGTAACCGCCGCGAGAAACACGCGCGGCGGTCTGATCTTTAACGTGTCGCCGCCACAGCGGCGCGGTCACTCGTCGCGATAAACCTTCTCACGCTTTTCGTGCCGTTCCTGCGCCTCAACCGACAGCGTTGCAATGGGGCGAGCCTCGAGACGCTTGAGCGAAATCGGCTCGCCGGTGTCTTCGCAGAACCCGTAAGTATTGTCCTCAATGCGCTGCAACGCAGCATCAATCTTGGAGATCAGCTTGCGTTGCCGATCGCGGGCGCGCAGTTCGATAGCGCGATCGGTTTCCGATGAGGCGCGGTCCGCCAGGTCGGGAAGATTAACGTTTTCCTCCTGCAGGGTCTGCAGCGTTACCCGTGCCTCCCGCAGAATTTCATCCTTCCATTCCAACAACTTACCGCGAAAATACTCCCGCTGCCGCTCGTTCATGAACGGCTCTTTGTCAGAGGGGCGATAGCTTTTCAGTTTTTCCAAAGGCCAACCCATTCGTCCGTGCAAGGCACCGGTGATGCCCGGGTGCGATGCAGCTTATATAGCCACGACATGTCACAGACAATATCGACCGTAGGTGGCATATTCCGGCACAGCACTTTTCTTAGGATAAGAGCTGAGTCCCCGGCTTTCCCTTGATCGGAAGCGGACTAAAGCGCAGTGATTGTCGGTGGAATGGAGGCTCAGGCCTGCCCGGATTTGGCGATTTCGACCTCGAGCCGCAGGTGAATCGCCTCAAGCACCGAATTGAGCCCGGGATCGCCAGACTGCGTTTGAAGCTCCGCCGCCGCCGCCCGGAGGCGCACGATGGTCGCGGGTGTCAGCCGCCCGGACAGCAGACCCAGTTTGAGGTCGTCCAGAGCATCCAGCGCACTGCGTCCCTTGGCAACCGATCGCCGCCGACGTTCGGTTGCATCCTCAACGCCCTGCATGGCGAGGAGTGCATCGAGGCTGGCCGGGGCCATTGCTGGCGTCATCGCCCGCGCCTCACGCGCCACGACCGCGCCAGGCAACGAAAACACACTGGCTCCCGCGCGGCGTACAGCCGGCGAAGGCGCTCCCTGTGCAATTCCGTTTGCTCCGATGATCCGCATCAAACAACCCAACAGCGTTGAACAGTGTCTCGACCCGGGCACCTCAGTCTGTACCGACTTCAGAGTTGTACAAGCTGCCCTGATGCAACATCAGCTCTTATGGTTAAGCTTTGGTAAACCCCTCGGCAAAAACTGCCGCCTTCGGCAGTTTCGGCCATGTCCATCGCCCGACCGAAAAGATGGGATGAATAATAATATGTTTTAAATCAATAGGTTATGCATTCGGAAGGTTTGGCACAACCCTCGCATAGTAAACTGCGGACCGTCGCTATGGGAGTGGCAGGCGGTCCGGACCACGACCTCGCGGGGAGCAGGGGATGCCAAGCCTTTGGACGACGTTTAACTTTCTGAAACTAATCTCGGCCTGCGCCGCGGTGCTGATTGCAGCGACGCCCGCACAGGCGATGTCTCGCATCAAGGATCTCGCCAATATCGAAGGCGTCCGTCAGAACCAGCTGATCGGCTATGGCCTCGTTGTCGGCCTGAACGGCACGGGCGACACCCTCAACAACATTCCTTTCACCAAGCAATCACTGCAGGCGATGCTTGAGCGCATGGGCGTCAACATCCGCGGCGCCACGATCCGGACCGGCAACGTCGCCGCCGTCATGGTGACCGGCAATCTGCCGGCGTTTGGCACCCAGGGCACCCGGATGGATGTCACCGTGTCTGCGCTTGGCGACGCCAAGAATCTCGCTGGCGGCACCCTGCTTGTCACCCCCCTGCTCGGCGCGGACGGCAATGTCTATGCAGTCGCCCAGGGCAGCCTCGCCATCGGCGGCTTCCAGGCTGAAGGCGGCTCGGCCAGCATCACCCGCGGCGTTCCGACGGTCGGGCGCATCGCCAATGGCGCGATCATCGAACGCGAAATCGAATTCGCGCTCAACCGCCTGCCGACCGTACGGCTCGCCCTGCGCAATCCGGATTTCACCACTGCGAAGCGTATCGCCGCTGTCGTCAACGACTACCTCGGCTCCAAGGCGGCCGAACCGCTCGACCCGTCCACGGTTCAGCTCTCGATCCCCAACGAGTTCAAGGGCAATGCGGTCGCCATGCTGACCGAGATCGAACAGCTTCAGGTCAGCCCCGATCAGGTGGCGAAGATCATCATTGATGAGCGATCGGGCATCATCGTCATGGGCCGCGACGTCCGCGTCGCCACCGTCGCTGTGGCGCAAGGCAATCTCACCGTTTCGATTTCAGAGAACCTGCAGGTGAGCCAGCCGAACCCGCTCGCCAATGGCCAGACCGTCGTCACCCCGAACACCCGCGTCGGCGTCACCGAGGACGGCAAGAAGCTGCACGTCGTCAGGGACGGCGTGTCATTGCAGCAACTCGTCGACGGTCTCAACGGCCTTGGCATCGGCCCGCGCGATCTGATCGGCATTCTGCAAGCCATAAAGGCTGCCGGCGCCATCCAGGCCGACATCGAGGTGATGTGATGACTGTCAGCCACATCAATCAGACCGCGGCGCTCAACACCATCCCCGTCATCAACGGCCGCCGCGACACCCAATTCGCCGAAGCGCTTGCGAAGGTCTCCCCCGAACAGCAGGCCAAAGCGCAGGCCAGCGCCACCGATTTCGAATCCGTATTCCTCAACACGATGTTCGCCCAGATGACATCGAGCGTCAAAGGCGACGGGCCGTTCGGGGATACGACCGGCACAGGCGCCTGGCGATCCATGCTGACCGACCAATATTCGCGCGAATTCGCCAAGGCCGGCGGCATCGGCATCTCGAGCGAGATCTATCGCAGCCTGATCATCCAGCAAGCCAATCGTTCACTCTGACGCCAAAGGATAAGAAGACATGACACCGCAACTTTCCCGTCCGAGTGACCTACCCGACGCAAGGCCAGTGGCAGCCGCTTCCATCGGCGAGGCGCAGGCCCTCGCAACCCGCATGGTCGAAGTTATGGAGTCGTTACTCGAGGTTGTCGAACGCGAGACCGAACTCGTGCGCGGCGGACATCTCGCGGAAGCGATCACCCTCAAGGACCAGAAGGGCGATCTGTCACGCAGCTACGGCGACATGATCGAACAATTGAAGCACAGTCGGACCTATCTCGCAGAAAACACGCCGGATCTGCTCGCAGGCTTGCACCGCCACCACGACATGTTCCGCTCGATCCTGCAGGTGAACCTGACGGTGCTGGCGACAGCGCATGCGGTCTCTGAAGGCATCGTCCGGGGCGTTAATGCCGAGGTTCAGCTCCGCAATATTCCCGACACCTATACGGCGGCCGGTCGACGGGCCAAACCTGGCGCTCGCAACGTCATACCGATCGTCGTCAACCGCTCGCTCTAGCTTAATAATCCTGTCGAACGGTCCCTGCCAGCTGTAGCAGTTAGGGACTGTTCACCATTTGATTTAACATTGCAGAATCAGGTAGGTAATATTTTCACACCCCACGGTCATAATCCCGGTGAATAGCACTGTAGAATCACCTAGACTATAAGCTAGGAGGCTATCATGGGACTCGACGTCAACATCCGGCCGGTCGCTGCGCCTGCAGCGATGGTTGTTATCCGGCCGATGCCGGAAGCAGCGCAGACTGCCGTGGCAACGCAGTTGCCAGCCGAACGCGTTGTGACTGCGACAGAACATGGTCTGCCGACTGCACTGTCTGCCCGCCGAACTCCAGTGTTCGACACGCCTGCCGTCTCCAAGGAAGTCATCCTCGACCGCGAAGCCGGGGAGATCGTCTATATGTCGGTGGACGACAAGACGAAGCAGGTGATCACGCAGTACCCCGAAGAAAACCGCCTGCGGGCCCGCGCCTATCTGCGCGCTCTCGATGTTTCCATGGAAGAGGCGCGGCGAGCAGATCGCCAGGCCTGAGCGAGCTTGCGCTCGCCAGCATCACTCGCGCTTCGCGAAGGCTGTATTCAGATTGGCCCCACCCGTGACTGGATCGCTGATCACGGTCTTGATCGTGGCCTTGTTCTCGGCAGTCATCAGAAACTTTGAATTGCCGATCCGGAACGAGTTGTCCTTGATCAGAACCTGCTGATACTTGACCGTGCTCCCGGCCTGATACTTCACCTGAGCGCGAAATCCATTCACACGCTGAACGTCGAATGAGAACTTGGTGCCGTCAGCATAGGCTCCCTTCCAGGAGCCAACGTAAAGGCCGGCATCGACAGGCACATACTTGCCGGGCGACGGTGTTTGCACCGAAGCGTAGCTCGTCGACAGAATGCTCATAAGGTCGGACATGGAGCCCCCCGCTTTTTTCGTTTTCTACGCCGCCGAGTTCCGCGATCTCAAGCGACCGCGTCCTGGCGCCAGCATTATGCGCGGCCGCTCAGCCCTGCAGCAATGTTCAGATTGATTTCGATCAACCCATTGAGCGGCTCAACCTCAGGCTTCTGCTGCAGCGCTGCGCACTGCGTCATGACGAAGATCCCGATGTTGGCGATGCTCTGGCGAACCTCGATCGCATGAGGATTGGGCTCGGCCAGCGCGTCCGATACGAAAATCGACCAAAGCTTGCGGTTGAACATCAAGGCGTCGTCGAGACCTGACTTTGTCTCTTCCCAGCGAGAGATCACGTCCCTCAGCTTACGAACGGCCTTATGCAGTGCCTGCACCTCAATATCTCTCGGAGACGCCGTTGTTTGCGCCGTACGAGCGTAGGCTTGAGCACCGAAAGACATTGATACACCTCTACTATTTGAGAAGCTCTTCTTCGCGCTTGATAAGGCCGCGCAACTCTCTCAGGGCTTTATAGAGACCGCCGCTTAAAATTAACTTACTCACTTCTTCAACTGGTTCGCGAAAACTTGGGACAGCTTCGATCAAGTCTTTAATAAAACCCATGTACAAGTCTTGATAGGCTTGGATATCGCCCTGCAGATACATCATCTGCACGCACAGGTAGATGCGCTTGACCGGCGTATTCGCCGTTTCCGCTGTGTAGATGTCCTTCTCGCGCAAAATCGGCGCATCGCCATCAATCAGAAAGGCTGTGCGGTTTTCGGAATTGGTGATCACGCTCTGACCAATCACGATCCGCTCAAACGGCTTCAGCTCGACTCGTAAGGGCATTCCCTTGATCCTTCCTCGCGCAGTCATGGCTTGGGAAAACAGCTCATAGCTTCCCCTGACAGTGTTATGGGCAGGCTCGAGGCCCTAATCCAGCGCTATTGCGCGAAATGCCCCGGAAATCACTGCTTTTTCAGCCATATTGCGCCCAAAAAGGAAAAAAGCGGCGAAGTCACCTTCGCCGCTTTCCGAACTGAACGCGCGTGGATCAGCTTATGACTGCAGCAGCTTCAGCACGCTCTGCTGCGACTGGTTGGCCAGGGCGAGCGCCGAAACCGCGATCGACTGACGGGTCGAGAGAGCCTGGCTGTTAGCCGCTTCCTCGTTGGTGTCAGCAAGCGTCAGGTTCGACGCGCCGGTCTCCAGCACGTTGATCAGCTTCTTCGCAAAATCCTGGCGAACCTGCACCACCGAGAGGTTGGCGCCGAGCGCCGATGCCTGCGAGCGCAGGACCGAGCTTGCGATGTTCAACCGATCGAGCAGATTGTTCGCCGAGATGTTGTCGAGGAAATCGACGCCGCTCTTCATCGGATTGAGGCCGAGGCCTTCCGGCGTCAAGGTGGTGCCCGTGACGCTGATCGAGGACCGGCCGGTTTCGTTGAACACCAGTTTCAGCGTGTCACCGCCCAGCAGGTTGATGCCGCTAAAGGAAGCGTCCTGCGAGGTCGTGGTGATCTGATCCATGATCACGTTGTACTGGGCCACGAGATTGGCGCGCGAGATCTGCGAGGCCGCGTCCTTCGTCGGCACGCTGGAGTTCAGCCCCGAGAACGGCATGCCGGGATCGGTCGCGGTGCCGGTCATCGCGCCGATCTGCGATGAGGCAGCCTCGTTCGAGGTGATGATCGACAGGAAGCCCGACGGATCAAGCACAGCCTGCAGCTTGTTGGGCGCTAGCGCCACGTTAAGCTGCGCCAATGTCCGGACTTCGCCGTGATCGGTATCCGTGCCGAAGGTGATGCTTGTAGCTGTCGTGCTGCTGTTCAGCGCCGGGATCATCAGCGTCTTGCCTTGCAAGGCATAGGCGGCATCACGAGCCGTCGTACCCGAGGTCAGCCCGAGCTTGCTCAATGCGTTGCCACCGAGCGTCAGGTCGCTGTTTGCCCCGGTGTTCAGCTCGATGCTGCCGGCAGTGATCGTCGAGGCGGTCGAGCCCGCGCCGGTGTTTCCTGAAAGAGTGTCGATATGCGTCATCAGGCCGCCGACCGAAGCTCCGGTCAGAGCCATCACGACGTTGCCGTTCGCCAGAACCGTGTCAGTGACAGCGGCAGCGTCAAACGTAATCGTCTTGCCGTTGACGGTGATCGTGTCATTAGTCGTGAACGCGGGCGTCAGACCGGAAACAGTGGTCGTGCCGCCGGTGAGCAGCGTTGCCGTTGTAATCGGCCCAGGAGCCGTCAGGGTATCAGTGACGACAGCGCCCGGAGCAGCAGCCTTGCTGCTATAGGTCGGGGTGCCAAGCAGGTTTTCAACGGTCGCGCCCGTAATGACCGGGGTGACGATCTTCGACTTCTCGGCGTAACCGACCGGAAGCTGAAGCACCTGATTGGCGATCGATTTAGCGGTGTCGATCAGCTTCTGCAACGAGGTGATGCCGGTGTTGGCAGCTTGCAGAACCTGTACACCATTGCTGATGCCGTCCAGGAGGTTGTTGATATCACCGGCACGAGATTCCAAGCCCGCAGCCGTGAAGAAGTTCACAGGATTGTCGAGTGCGGTATTGACCTTCTTGCCGGTCGATAGCCGAGTCTGGGTTGTTGCGAGCAACTGCGCGGTTTGCTGCAACGACAGCAGATTTTGCCGAACTGCTGCCGTGAGTACGATGTCTGCCATATGTTAACCCTCCTGATCGGACCGGCTTGAATTTCTGTTCAAACCGGCGCGCGCGGGCGCATGCGCAAAGCGCACGGAGTCGCCGCAACGTTACCGTTTAATTTGATGCCTTCTGGAGAGGGACCTCGGCGCACGTACTGAAATGCGACCGGATCTACGCAGGTCGATTCTCGACCCAAACCTTCTCCTGCCTGTAACGGTATTGGTAGAGGGTAGCGTTTAAGATATGGTTAATGGGCGCTTAACCATATGCCCGGAACTGAAACATCGCACCAGATTAGGTAATTGTTTCAACGGATTGGGCGGCAGAATGCGCCGGCAGCAAATCACTAAGCAGATTCTTGACGCGCTCGATAACGGGGGCCCAGGCGCGCGAATCATCCTGCCTGAAAATGCGCGCGGTCGGGTACCAGGGCGACCCCTCCCCTTGCAGAAGCCAGCGCCAATCCGGCCGAAGCGGCAGCAGCACCCAGACGGGACATCCGAGCGCGCCTGTCAGATGCACCACGCTGGTGTCGACCGAAATGACAAGATCAAGCTGGGTCACCAGCGCAGCCGTGTCAGCGAAGGTTTTCAGCTCCGGACCGAGGTTCGTGATCCGGCTCGCTTCGAGGAATGGCAGATCGCTGTCGCGTACGGCGTTCTGAACGACGTAAAAATCAGCATCGAGCTCCAGCAACGGCGCCAATTGGCTCAACGCCATCGACCGGTTGAGGTCATTGGCGTGATTGGGGTTGCCCGACCACACCAGGCCGACCTTGAAACGTGACGGCGACAGGCCAAAGTCACGCCCCGAGGTGCGCTGCGGCACCTTGAGATAAGGGACCGTCGCCGGGATGGTGTCCAGGGTCGTTTCAAGAGCCAGGGGCAGCGACGCCAGCGAGCACTGATAGTCGAACCCATCGATCTCCAGGAACGACGTGCATTGATCCACGCCCTCTACAGTCGACATCAGCTCATTCAATGATGACTCGATCTGCACGATCACCCGCGCGCCCCGGGCGGCGAGCAGCGGCACAAACCGACAGAACTGCATGGCGTCGCCGAGACCCTGGTCGTTGAACAGGAGGATCGATTTGCCGTCGAGCGGCTCCTTGCCGAGCCAGACCGGTTGAGCGTAATCACGCCGCGACAGGGAGAGCGAATGACAATGCCAGCGCGCCTCGGCCTTTGCGAACCCGCGCGGCAAATCGCCCTTCAGCAGATGCACCAGCGACAAGTTCCAGTGCGCCTCGGCGTAATCCGGCCATTTCTGGTCGAAGATCGGCTCAAGCTCGAGCGCCTTGTCGTATTGGCCTAGCTCTTTATAGGCGACCAGAAGATTGCTGTAAGCAACGCGATAATCCGCGTTGAGATCGATGGCGCGCTTGAAATAATCCCGCGCGGTTTCAAACTCCTTCAGCGCCAGACACACGTTGCCCATGTTGTTCTGCACATCAGGCGAATTATGGTGCCGTTGCAGCAAGTCGGAGAACACCGCCTTGGCCTCATCAAGCCGGCGCAAGCCAGTCAAACTCAGACCCTTGTTATTTTTTGCGGCATCGAATTGCGGATCAAGTGATAGCGCAACCTCCGCGCACGGCAAGGCGGCCGCGTGCCGGCCCAAACCAACGAAACATCCAGCGCGAGCGTTGTGCGACCCAGGCCTGATCTTGCGCCAAGGGCAGCAGCTTGTCGAAAATCGTCAGGGCGGCGGCATGCTTGTCGACAACGATATGCGCATCGCCATAGCTGCGCATCAGTTCGATATTGTCCGGCTCAAGTTTTGTCGCGTGGTCGTAGCGATCAAAGATCGTGTCATAGAGCCGCAGCGAAACCGCGCAATCAAATCGCCCGCGCAGCGCCTTGAGGTTGACCGGATCGATATCCAGAGCCATGTCGAAGCCGGCAATGGCTTCCGGCAACATCCCCTGCCCCTTGAAGGCAACCGCCAGCTCCGCGAAATATTCGGCTTTCTTGTCGTCGATCGTGATCGCCGCCATCAGCCAGCCAACCGCGCTCTGGAACGAGCCGTTGGCGATCGCGATCAGCCCAAGCTGATAGTTGGCCTCGGAAGACGTCGGATCCAGCTTCAGCACATTCAGAAAACTTGTTTCCGCAAGCCGCAGCTGACCCAGGCTCCGCTGCAGCATGGCTGCGCGCAGCAGATCGGCACTTGTTCTGTCCGATTTGTCGCGGCCGTTGCCAAGTTTCGACGGATTGCGACGCTGCTGGCCCTTCATAAGGGAAGTCTCCGAAATGATTCGCTAATGTCCGCACGATATCGGCAATACCTTCTCGAAAGCAAAAGCTAGATCGTCCACACAGCAAAAAGCGGCAGGTTGCCCCGCCGCTTTTGTATCAGCTGAACAGCGCCCGCAATTAGTGGAGGAGCTGCAGAACGCCCTGCTGCGACAGGTTGGCAAGCGCCAGTGCGGAGACCGCAATCGACTGCCGGGTCGCAAGCGCCTGGCTGTTGGCCGCTTCCTCGTTGGAGCCGGCAAGCGTCAGGTTCGACGCGCCGGTCTCCAGAACGTTGATCAGGCTCTTCGAGAAATCCTGACGAATCTGCACAACCGAGAGGTTTGAACCGAAGGCCGACGCCTGCGAACGAAGCCGCGTGCCAGCCGCATTGAGCGAGTCGATGAGCTTGTTCGACGACGCGTTATCAATGAAGTCAGCACCCCTTTGTCAGCGCAGCGAGACCCAGACCTTCCGGCCCGAAACGGCCCGCGAGGGGCAACCTGGCGGGCCGTTCAAATGTCGTGCGGTTGCGACGGTCAGATGAACTTCACCAGGCTCATCTGGAAGAGCATCGATGTCGTCTGATAGGACGCCTGCAACGCAGTCTGCAGGGCCATGATCTTCGTTGCGACCTCATCATCATTGACGCCCTCAATATCGGCGAGCATCGTCTGAGCCATGGCCTTGGTCTGGATCTGTCGATCTGTCGCCGACTTGACCGCAGCCTGCGCTCCCGCAAAGTCCGAAGAAATGTCCTGGATCGACTGTTCGCCCGGGACCGCCGCGAAAGCGTAGGCGACGCGTTCATTCAAGGCCGAGATCTGAGCCGTGCGCGCGCTCAGCTTGGTCAGGTCCGCCGGCAGGGACGGGTCATCCACCTTGAACGTGAGTGCGGTAAACACCGCAACGTTCTGCAGAACCTTGCGCAGCGCTTGTTCGTTCGCCCGCGCCCCGTAATTGATGGTGATGTTGTTATCGACCTTGGCGTTCGCCGTCGCACGTGCCGGGTCAGCGCCACTTTCACCCTGGTACCAGATCACGGTGTCAGCCGCCGTACCATCGGTCAGCGTGGTCGCGGAGCCCAGCGGCACGCCACTGACCCGCTGCGGCGGGTTGTCGAAGAAGTTCTCGCCAGCTTCCATGGCGCTGGCAGCAACCATCTTGCCGTTGGCGAGAGTCTTCACCGCCTCTTCCAGCTTTGCATTCAGGTTTGCAGCGGTCGCAGTGGAGTCGACGCCGATCTCAAACGCATCGAGCGGCAGTGGAACCTCGCTCGATGCTTTCAGCTCGACGGTTTCCTTGCTGCCATCAGGCAAGGTGAACGTGAACTTGATCGACTCACCCGCCAGCGGATTAGTCGGGCCGAGATCAATGTCGATCTGAGCGGGAGTACCGGTCGGCCCGGTGACCGTCGATCCCGACATCGTCGTCTCGACGTGATCGAGCTTGAGGCCGAACACCGAACCCGCCACATCCTCGGACAGGCTCATCGCCGTGCCAGCAGCCGGGGTCAGGGCAAGCCGCCCCATTCCGTCAATGCCGAGGTCAGCCTCAAGGCGTTCAGCGATAATTTTTTTCAAGCCGGCAACTGCGCCAAGCCCGTCCATGATCATATCGGTCGACGCCACCGGCGGCGTATCGGTTGCGCGCCCGGAGAAGAGATAGCGATCTCCCGCCTGGGCGTTCAACATGTCAACGGCGTCGATGAAGCCAAGACCGGCAGTGCGTTGCGCCGGGGTCTGGCCCTTGTCGTCAATCGTGCTCGATGCACTGACAGCCGCGCCCTTCACCGAGCCGCTAATTTCAGCCAGGCGCTGAAGCGACAGCGTCGCCACATTCAGGCGCGTGTTGACGTTGATCGCCGTGTCCGAATAGCTCTGGATAGCGCTGATCTGCGCGCGGAAGCCGATCGCGAGCGAGCGACCGCTCCCCATGCCGGCGTAGGTATTGGCTTTGCGTCCACTCGCGAGCTGCGCAGACAAGACGTCAAGCTGGCTGCGCAGGTTGAGAATGCCAGATCCGATGTAGGACGAACGCCCACTAATTCCATTGATCGCCATGACTACCTCACATTGCCTGCATCAGGATCTTGTACATTTCGTTCACGGTCGACAGAACGCGCGCATTGGCGGAATAAGCGTTCTGCAACGACAGGAGATGCGCCATCTCCTCGTCCATATCGACCCCCGACGCCTTGCTCAGCTTGTTCTGCAAGCGTGTTCAACACGACATCCTGACCATCAGACAGGCTGGCTGCGTTC
Organism: uncultured Alphaproteobacteria bacterium; assembly: GCA_963717905.1. Classification (GTDB taxonomy): domain Bacteria; phylum Pseudomonadota; class Alphaproteobacteria; order Rhizobiales; family Xanthobacteraceae; genus Tardiphaga. Next base: position 127,644 of record CAVQXM010000002.1, on the reverse strand, counting down.
TCGGCCAAGGCGCCCTGCTTGCCAACGAACTGCTGCATGAAGCTGAGCAGCGAGCCCTTGTACGGTGTCGCGTCCGTGCCAATCCCCGTGCTGGGGTGATAGGTGAACGAGCCTTTCGTCAACTGGTTGAGGACAAAGGTCGCGCGTGCAGAGTCCCCTTCGAGCGTCGTGCTGTTGAATTTCACCAGCAGGCTCGGATCATTGATGATGGCAGTGTTGACGTTGATGCGCCCGGCGAATCCGATCGATTGCGAACCGCCGGCCGTGATCGCGCCGGTATAGGCCTTGCTGCTGTCCTGGAACAGTTCAAGCTGCAACCCGCCGCTCTGCGTACCCATCGATGTGGTCGTTGCAGTTTTGGTGGACGACGCCGAGTCCAGGCGCATCAGCGGTGAGCTGTTCTGGATCTCGAGGTTCAGGCCGGTGTTGGAGAACTGGATATTGGCCCCGCCCAGCGCGGCATTGAGCTGCCCGACGATCGACGCCATGTTCGGGTTGTTCGGGTCGGCATAGACGCCGATCACCCGATCCCCGGCAATCGCGGTCGCATTGTCTGACAGGGGAAGAACGCTGAGGTCATCAACGAAGACGATGGAATAGTTCGTCTTCTGGTTCGTCCCGGTGTTGGTGACCGAAAGGCTGATCTGATTGCCCGGCTTCATGCCGGTGATATCGATGCTGGTGCTGGTGGTCGCGCCAGCGGTGACAATCGGCGCTGCCTCGGTGACGTCGGTCAGCGCTTTCGCCATCGTTGAAGCGAAACCGTCGAGCTGCTTCTGCGCCTCCACCAGCGTCACGTCGCGAAGTTCAAGATAGGCTGCAATGGCGCCCGACTTGATCCCGCCGTTTCCGGTCAGATCATATGAACCGCCGTCGCCATACTCGACGCGAATTGAGCCCAGCAAACTCTTCGCCGGATCAGCGTTCCACTCGGTGTTGGCTGAAACGGTGCCTTGGGCGTTGAAGGTGAGATGCGCTGCTTCACTGCCGACGAGCTGCACGCCGGAGCCGGTGAAGATCGTCACCTGGTTCAGGCTGTTGCTGGTGACACGAATGTCCATCAGTTGCGAGAGCTGCGTGACGAGCTGGTCGCGATGGTCGAGCATCGCCGCCGACGTCGGCTCCAGCGAGCCTGCGCCTGACGGATTGGCCTGCAGCCGGTTGTTGATGTTCGAGATCTGCTGCATCAGGCTGTTGGCCAGATGAACGGAATCCGCGATACCCGTCTCCGCAGCGCCGCGCAGGCTCTGTACTCCGGCAGTCATGGCATTTAACTGGTTTGCCATGACCGAGGCGGCGTTGAGCACGCCGAGGCGCGCGTCCGGATTGTCCGCCGAGGTCGACAATCCCTGCAATGCTGTGGCGAGAGCGGAGAAGCTATGCTCCAGCGAACCAACCGCGCCGGGGCTGCCGAACATCGATTGCAACTGCTTCAGAACATCCGAGCGCAGCGAGGCATAGGCTGCGCCCGACGTCTCGGTTCGCAGCTGTGCCTGGATGTAGTCGTCAAGGTGCCGATTGACGCCAACGATGCGAACGCTGGATCCTACCGATCCAGAGTTCGACTGCACCTGATCAACGGTTTTGCGAACGTAGCCGGGCGTTTCAGCGTTAGCGACGTTCGACGACACCATCGCCATCGACGATTGGTTGGCGCGTAGGCCCGCGAGGGCGATGGATAGTGCGCTATTGAGGCTCATGACTTCATACCGCTTTCAACATTCCACGTTCGCAGCGAATTAACGCACGACGCTCAGCAGCGATTGCACCATGTCGTTCGCCGTGGTGATCACCTTGGTGTTGGCCGAATACGCCTGCTGGGTCACGATCAGCTTGGTGAACTCGTCCGCGATGTCCGTATTCGACGCTTCAAGCGCAGAACCGGAGATGCTGCCGCCACGGCCGTAGAGAGCCGCGCCGGATTCATTGGTGGCCTCGAATGCGCCGCCGTCGATGCGCTTGAGGAAGTCTGCGCCGTTGAAGGTCGCAAGGCTCACCTCGGCGAGGTCAATGTTGCGGCCGTTCGAATAGGTGCCGACAACGCGGCCCTGATTGCTGACCGACACGTTGAGAAGCTGACCGGCGGCGTAACCGTCCTGCTGCAGCTGGTTGATCTGGACGTTGCCGTTGGTGTCAGCGAACTGGGTCAAGCCGCCCGCACCAAAGTTCATGGTGATGTCGCCAAGCGTCTTGCCGCTGACAGTCAGGTTGCTCAGCGTCAGTTGCGACACAACCGGGCTCATCTGCCCATTGCTGCCGAATTTGAAATCAGTGCCAGTGTTCAACCATGCCGTCGCACCGCCCGTGGCGGTCGGATCGACCTGATAGAACATGTTCCAGACGTCGGCGTGACCAGGCCCCATGTTGGCGGAATCAATCTTCGCCCAGCGGATCTGCACGTTGACCGGCGCACCTGCGCCGTCATAGGCCGTCACCGAGCCACCCGCCACCGACTCTTCGAGGAAGGCCTTGACGTCGCTGCCGATGACCTTGCCCGTACCGGCGGTCATCGCCGGGTTCATATCGATCTGCGGCGGCAGCCCAAGAGCCGACCAGGCTGCGCTGGTGGTGCCGATCGTGTAGTTGGCGGTCGTGCCGCTGTGCAACTCGATCCGGCCAGCATTGATCGTTGGCGTCGTGCCGGGGCCGGTGATGGTGGCGATTTCGGCGAACAGGTCGCCCAGGGTCGCCGTCGCAGGATCGATTTCGCCGGGACCGGCGCCAAAGTTGATGGTCTGCGGACCGCCGCCACCAGCGACGGTGATCGTGAGCGACTCACCATTGGTGAACGGCGGCACCATGGCCGACAGCAGCGTCGCAGCGGTGACGGGCGTCGACGTATTATCATTGATGACGTTGACAGTAGCGTAGACACGATCGCTCGCCGGCGTTGGCAGGGTCGACGTCGTGCGTGGATTCGAAATGAAGTCGATCGGCTTCAACACTTCCGAACCGACGATCTTGGAATCGGCCTTCGTGGTCAGCGGGAAGCTGGCAAGGTTGGCGCGGTAGTCGATGCGGCTGGTCTGCTGGGACGGCAGGAAGTCATTCTGGAACTGCAGCACCTGCGGCACGCTGCCGACGGGGTTGCCCGTGCTCGAGTCAATCGGAATGCCCTGCAGATAGTAACCCGCGCCGTTAACGAGGTAGCCGTTCTTGTCCAGCGTGAAGTCGCCGCGGCGGGTGTACAGGTCAACACCATCGAAAATCGGGGCGTTGTCGACGTAGTTGCCCGGCTTCTGGACTGCGAAAAAGCCGTCGCCGTTGATTGCCATATAGGTCGTGACCGACGACGACTGAACCGCGCCCTGAATGGAGTTGGTGCTGCGCGAGTTGTAAGTGACGCTGCCGGCGAGCTGGGCGTTGTTGCCGGTGTTCGGGATCAGGTCCTTGAAGCTGGTATCAATGCGCTTGAACGCCGTCGTCTGTGAGTTGGCGATGTTCCCCGAAATATTCTCGAGTGCGTAAGATTGTGCCTGCAAGCCTGCCACGGACGTGGTGAGCGCGCCGAAGATACCCATAACATCGTCTCCAACTTCGTGCCGGGCGGCCATCCGGATTGGTCAAATACGGGCCGCTGTTGGAAACCTTGTCGCAAGCTCCATGCCAACGCAGATTATCGTTTATTTTCAATGTGATGAGTTAAGGGGCCACGGGCCAACGCCGGTGGACTATTGCCTATCGAGGAAAAATTTGCCGAGACAAGCAGAAGGCAAAGGGGGCGGTTCCGGCTCAGGTCGTCTGCGCGGCCCGGAACAACAGTGCGTCACCGTTCATGCAGTAGCGCAGGCCGGTCGGCTTGGGGCCATCATCAAAGACGTGTCCCAGATGCCCGCCACAGCGACGACAGTGTATTTCCGTCCGGACCATGCCGTAGCTGGTGTCTTTCGTCTCGCCGACCGCATTCGGCAGCGGCTGATAAAAGCTTGGCCACCCCGTGCCGCTCTCGAACTTGGTTTCAGATGCAAACAGCTCAAGATCGCAGCCCGCACATACGAAAGTACCCTTGCGGTGCTCCCGCAGAAGTCCGCTGGCGCCAGGCGCTTCGGTGCCATGCTTCCGAAGGATCGCGTATTGCTTCGGCGTCAATTGCTTGCGCCATTCGTCGTCGGTTTTCACAACCTCGAACGGACCGGCCGCATGGATCGCCGAACTGCCAAACAAGGCTCGCAAGCCGAGAAAGCCGCCCACCACTGCAATGCTCGATATGATTTGCCGCCGATCCAGCATCTGCGTCTCTCCAAGACAGGCCCGCTACCCTGTAGTAAAAGTTGGGGCGCGTCATGCCCGCCGTCAATAGGCATCAGGGGGAGCCTTGACCTCACTATCAGACCGGGCGAGCTTTGCCGCCTTCAGTTCTCGCTTGTGACGCAGGCGATCGCGCCGACGTGACCACGCAGCCGCAACGGCAGTTCGATTGCGGACCCAGGTGTTTGAGGCCAGCATCGCCATCCGGCCCACCGCGCCACCGGCCCAGACCAGATCGAAATTGGCGAACAGCCGCCAGCGGTCATCCCGGGCAAAAACGCCGCTCACAATCAGTTGAGCCGCCATCGCGCTGGTCGCCATGCCGAACTGCCCGAAGCCGCTGGCGATCCACACACCCGGCTGGATTTCGCCGACCTGCGGCACGCCCTGTACGCTCCGCCCGGTTCCGCCACCGAAGGTTTCGCTCAGGCTGACAGGACCGAGGTCTGGGAACGTTGATCGGATGCGGCGTTCGATGCTGCCGCGATGCCGCTCCGCCGTTGACGCCCTCACAGTCTGGACGCAGCTCCAGGCAAGCCGGTCGCCATCTACAATACGGAAGTGATCGATCCGATTGTCGTCAAACACCGAGCCGGCGAAACGAACCGACGTCAGCAAGGCGTTCACCGAGCGGCTCCGTGATGCCGCCGTAACGCCAGACCGGTACAAGCGTGTTCACGAGGCGGCGCTGTGGATCGCCAAGATGGATACTTCCAGCGAACACGATCTGCGATGCACGCACCCGGGCATCCGGCGTCACAATTCGCTTGCGAATGCCAACCGGATCGACGTCGACCACCGGCGTCTGCTCGAAGATCCGCACGCCGGCGGCGCGCGCCCGCTTGGCAAGCTCACGCAGATAGGCCCGAGGTTCAACCTGGAACGCATCAGGATAATGAAGGGCGTGAAAGTAGCGATCAGTCTTGAGCGCGTCACGCACCCGGTCAACCTGCCACCCCTCAACGGCAACGCCGAACTGGCCACTGAGCAGGTTCATACGCTCGTCCAGATGACTGCGGGAATCGACCCGCGATACCTCCAACGCTCCGGCGACCGTGGGTACGCTGAGAGAACCGGACGCGAGGTCATGAATGGAGCGCGCCCCCTCGGCCGCCAGCCGCCACATCTCGCGTGCCGCGTCTGGACCGATGCGATCAATCAAGGTGGCAGGCGAGATATCGAAGCCTGGAACGACAGCGCCGAGCTGGTTGCCCGATGCTCCCCATCCGATGTGCCGCCCTTCGAGGACGACCACCTGCGCACCCCGGCGCGCCGCTTCAAGCGCAACACTCAAGCCTGCAAGGCCTGCGCCGATGATGCAAACATCCACATCAATATCGATTGCCAGGCGGATCGGATCTGGCGTCGATTGAGGAGGCGTCGCCGGATCAGACAGCTCAACGGCGGCGGCTGGTTTCATTGCATCTGGTGCGTTCGAAAGCATGTGATTCGTACCGACCCCTTATCCGGTCTGTCACCTTGTCCCCGCGGAAGTTGTCGCGTATTCCGCAATTCGGCGCATTTTGCGCGTGATGTGTCTGCCTTAACACGAATCGGAATTGACCATGCGTCGTTTGTTTCTGCTCCGGCACGCCAAAACCGAAGTTCACGCGCTCAACGCCCGCGATCGTGATCGTCGTCTCGAAGGTCGCGGACCCAAGGACGCTGCGCTGATGGGGCGATGGCTCGCAGCGCACCCGCCCCTTCCCGATCATGTCTATGTCTCGCCTGCAACACGAACCCGGGAGACCTGGGACATCGTGACGACGCAGCTGAACAACGCCGTTCCACACACATATGTTGAGGACATTTACGCAGCTGACGCTTCTGATCTGCTCAAAATAGTACGGATGGCGGCTATCGACGCCCCTCACGCCCTCATGCTGATCGGACACAACCCCGCCCTGCACGAACTCGTGCTCGGCCTGTTGGCTGCGCCACCAAAAAATTCGTCCCTGATCGACAATCTTCCGACCAGCGGGATTGCCGTTATCGATCTGCCTATCGACGATTGGACCGACATCAGCCTGCGCAGCGGCACGCTCATCGACTTTGTCACTCCCAAGATCCTGAAGGCAAACGACTGCTAATCTGGCCTCAGCCAAATTGCTGACGGCGCGCCGATAGATTTGTGCTAGCCTCCGACAGGTCAATGGAGGTGCTGATGTACAATTCCATTCTCGTGCCAGTCGATCTGCTTGAGCCCGATCTGACCAATGTTGCCGTGCGGCAAGCTGCAACGATGTCCAAGCTGTTCGGCTCATCCGTCCGCCTGATCCATGTGATGCCTATTACCCCGATCATGCTGGCCGAATATCTTCCGGCTGATCTGGACACCCAACAACGAACCACCGCTGAAGTCGCTATCGCAAAGGTGGCAGCCGAATCCGGGATTGCCGCCGACAAGGTTTCGTCCGTCGTGCGCCAGGGCGGCATCTATCACGAGATTCTGAGCGAAGCCGATACATGGAAGGCCGATCTCGTGCTGATGACATCGCATCGTCCGGCGATGCGCACCTATTTTCTCGGATCGAACGCCGGGCACGTCGTGCGATACGCCAAATGCTCGGTCCTGGTCGTCCGGTGACACCAGATCGACGCAAACGCTCGTCCGCCGCTTGCTGACGGCGGACGTGCGCCATTTCTGCCGCCGAGGAACGCATCTACGAACCCGCTTTGCATAGGCAAATTGTCGCAGTATCCTCCCGGCATGAGAAGTCACTTACAGGCCGATCGATGGCCCTGCACGTTACTGCGACGATGACTTAGCCGCCCAACTCTCCCGCGCGGACTGACGCTGATTGGCGCGACCATTTCGGGGGCGCTGCTGGCGCTGGCCATTCACATGCTGACGCGGGGCAGTGGCTATGACCTCGCCAAGCTGTGGCAATCAGACTGGATCAATCCACCGCTCTCCGCTGCCATTGCCTGGTGGCTGATGGCGCTTGCAGGCTTTTTCGGCGGTGCAACCAGTGCATCGCTGATCAATGCAACCGCGCAAGGCATTCTGCCTCCCCGTCTTCTGCGGCTTGCTTCAGCTGTGGGTATCCTGGCGCTGATCGCTGCCGGTAAGGCGGCGTCGGCTCCTGCTGCGCCTTCGGTTGGCGCCGGGGTGATCGGCGGGTTTGCGGCATTATGTGCAGGTGCAGTCTTGGCGTTGATCGGGGCATCCCTTGCTTTGCGCGCTCGACAGGACTGAGTGGGAGACCGAGGGTACGATCAGGCGGTTCAATCAATCGGCTGAGGACATCATCAAAATCCTGATGGCGCATTCATATTCCCGACCTATATGGGTGATAGTCAACAACTCGGTACCTTGGCGATTTTGGTTCCGGCGGCGGGGATTGTACCGTCGGTCTTGCTGTCAGGGGCTGCACAAGCCTTGAGTTTTAGCCTATGAGATTTCGGGATACGAACGTCACGCGTGAGTGAAGCGCCGAGCCACGATGCCTTCGCCCCCAGTTAGCTTTGATCGAACACCTCCCGGAGGTTGAATGCACCGTCTGCTGTCCGCGCTGGGGCGTGGCTTTAACAAATACGTCGGCTTCAAGCGGCTAGGCATTGTCGCCAGCCTGGCGATCATTGCGTTCGCAATCGCGCACCTGACGAAGACGCTCAGCGGCATCGACGTTGACGTCATCATCAGGTCGATGCGCGAAAAATCGATGACCGATATCGCTCTGGCGACACTCTGTGTTGCGGGCGCGTTTTTCACGCTGACCTTCTATGATTTCTTTGCGCTGCGTACGATCGACAAGGGCCACGTTCCCTACCGCATCGCTGCACTGTCGAGCTTCACCAGCTACACGATTGGGCACAACATCGGCGCGACCCTGTTTACGGGCGGCGCGATCCGGTTCCGGATCTATTCCGACTATGGCCTCAACGCGATTGACGTTGCGAAAATCTGCTTCATCTCCGGCCTGACCTTCTGGCTTGGCAATATGACGGTGCTTGGCATCGGCATGGCGCTGCACCCGCAAGCCGCCACCGGCATCAACATGATGCCAGCCGAGGTCAACCGCTTGCTGGGGCTGGGCATGTCTCGCCAGCATCATCGGCTATCTGGTCTGGCTGACGCTCGGCAACAATCGCCGCGAGCTCGGCCGTAACGGCTGGAAAGTCGTTCTGCCATCGGCAAAATTGACGCTGCTGCAGATCGTGATCGGCGTCATCGACCTCGGTTTCTGCGCACTCGCGATGTACCTGCTGATGCCGGCGCACCCTGACATCGACTTCCTGTCGCTTTCGGTGGTGTTCATCCTCGCCACCCTGCTCGGCTTCGCAAGCCATGCGCCGGGCAGCCTCGGCGTGTTTGACGCCGCCATGCTGATGGCCCTGCCGCAGTTCGGCCGGGAGGATCTGGTCGCGACGCTGGTGATGTTCCGCCTGCTGTATTTCATGATCCCGTTTGCGCTGTCGATCGCCATCATGGGGGTGCGCGAGGTCTGGCTGAACGTCGTCCGACCCTGGCAGATCAAGCGGGCGACGCCCTGCACGGCAAATGTCGATAATGATCTGACAACAGCAGTTGCGACGGTTCCTGCCAAACAGCGCAAGGCGTAACGAGGCGCGCCGCCACGCAGCGGGAACTTAGTTCTGCCCCAACTCTGACGTTGGTGAAGCCATGGCAAAACTGTGCACTTTTTCAACGGATCGCCCCACCCGCCGCAACCTGGCGTGGGCTGCGCTTGCAACAGCCCTGTGGCTGCCGCTTGCCCCGCCGCCTCCTGCCGCCGCGCAATCGGCCCAGGAGCTGCAGATCACATGGGAAGTGCGCAACCGCTTCCGGCTTTTCCGCGAAGAGCGCGATTTCAAGCTGCACAGCGAAACCCTGGCGCACCAGAGCATTCTGGATTCCGAGCGCGCCCTCGCCATCCAGAGCGAGGGCCGGGGCTGGGCGCGCAACACCGTCGCCCGGCTTTGCGTTGATGGGGCAGGCAAGATTGCCGAGCCGTGCGTCCGGGACGGCGCAAAAGAAAGCTATCTGACGCCAATCGACCACCCGGTCACCGTTCGCCTGAGCGGTCCCATCCCGGTCGGTGCGGTCTGCGCCTGGAAATTCAGCGACAGCGACGAGCCGCCCCGCCAGTTCACATTCGACTGCGCCGAACCGATCAATTTTCGCGCGCAGTATGGCGTGCAGACCAATGTCACTGTCGACGTCACTTCCGGCGCTGACGGCAGCACGCAACTTCGGACCCAGATCGTCGTCCGTGACATTCTGATCGCAGGTCTTGGCGATTCCATCGGTTCTGGCGAGGGCAATCCAGATCGACCGATTGCGCTCGCCGATAACGGGTTCTGCTTCCGCACCTATCTCGAGGGGCCCGGCGGCCAGTATTATCGGCCAAGCCGTGCAAGCTTCAAAGGCGGCCGCGCCTGCGAGTCCTACGAGTCGCTGCAGAACTGGCAACGCGCCGGCGCGCAGTGGATGAACGCTGCTTGCCACCGCTCGCTGTACAGCTACCAGACGCGAACGGCGCTTGCGATTGCGGCGCAGAACCCGCGCATCGCCGTCACCTATCTTCCGCTCGCCTGCTCGGGGGCGACGGTGGCGGACGGCCTGCTCGGCAGCCAGCGCGCACGCGAATGCCTCATCACCAAATCTGCCGTTGATTGCCAAGGCACCGTTGCCGGGCAGGTTTCAGCCCTCCGCGAGATGCTCGCCAGCGCCAAGCGCAAGCAGCCAAACCGCACGCTGGACCTGCTGCTGCTGTCGGTCGGAGCGAATGACGCTGATTTTTCCGGCCTCGTTGCCGATGTGATCGTCGACAGTTCAACCGAACGCGCGCTGTTCCAGCGCGGCGGGCTGCTCGGCTCCGTCGAAGCCTCGCGCACGAGCCTGAGCCGCACCCTGCCCGGCGAATTCGCCAAGCTCCGCACGGCGCTGAAGCCAATCATCGGGCCGGACCTGAGCCGGGTGGTCTATGTCAGCTACGCCAATCCGACCCTGGCGAACGGGACAACCTGCCCGGGCGGGCCAGCCGGGTTTGACGTGCAACCGACCTTCAACGCCGATCCGAAGCGGCTGGCGAAAGTGTCGACTTTTGTCGCCAAGGAATTTCTCCCCGCCATCAAAGCGATCGCCACCTGCAGCGGCGGGACGATCTGCAAGGATCCAGCGCGGGAGAGCTTCACCTTTGTTGATACGCATCAACCGATCTTCGCCAATCATGGGTTCTGCGCCCGCGCCGACACTGATCCCGAGTTCGACCGCGCGTGTTTCTCGGAACGCGGCGACAGCTTCGAGAGCGATATCGTTGCGGCTGCATCCCAGCCGCTCAAGTGCGATCGCCGGGCCAGCGAATATCGCAGCTACCTGCCGCGAGCGCGTTGGATCCGTGACGCAAACGACAGCTACTTCTCCGCCATGACCTACCCGCAAGGCCTGTCAGCGATCATTCAACCCGCTGACATCCATGATGCGACCTGGGGGATTCTCTCCGCCGTCTATGGCGGCGCGATCCATCCCACGGCAGAAGGCCATGCGGCTATGGCCGATGCGGCGCTGCCCGCTGCCCTCTCGGTGCTTCGCATCATCAACGACGCAGAAGTCACGCAGAAGCCGCTCGCGCCGGTACCCGGGCAGGAGTGATCTCTCTAGCGGGACATCGCATTGGCGTCAGCAGGCTGCGCCGGAGCTTTGCCAGCTGTGCCGCCAGTGCTGCTGCGTTTGCCCGTTGTTGAGGTCGTTGGCGCAGTGTTCGGCGGCGGAGCCAATGGTTGCGCGGCTTGCTGCCTGGCTGGCGTGGCCACCCCGGACTTCTTGGTCGGGGCCACCTGCGGCTTCATCGCCGCCGCCAGTTCCGGAAGCAACTTGTCCTTGACCGGCTGCTCGAGCGTGGCAATCGCCGCGTCCGGCAAGCGCGTCCAGGTCTCGTCCTTGCCCAGCAGGGCGATGCCCCAGTAGCCGCGCACGGTGAGGGACTTGCCGTCGGGGCTAACGCTCATCATGGCTTTGTAAATCTTGCCGTCTCGCGGATCGAGGATGCGCCCCTCTTCGTACTTCAGGCCCGCGCGCTTCATCTCGCGAATGAAGGTGATGCCGAGGATCGGCTGCCCCCTGCGATCGTCTGTGCATTTGACGCAGGTTTCGTTGGCGTCTTCTCCCGGGGCAGGAAACAGCTTGGCGATTGAGCCTTCGTAGACACCGCCCTGTTCTTTCACCAGCACCCAGACCACGGGCTTGTTGTCTTCGGTCTTTTGCCAGAGGCCTGCCGCAGTGGGCTCGGAGGCCAGCGACGCCACGCTACCTGACAGAAGGAATGCCGCGCCGAGTAGTGAGGCGCGGAATGGAGAGCCAAGAGATGTCGGACGCGAATGCAATGTTACCATAAGCATATCCCGGATATCGCTGAGCCGCGCGACGAAAGTCACACTGCTATCAATCGAAAGGCTAGCGTTCCTATCGCCGCACATGCAAGCGACATCATCAAGGTCATAACGTGGCCATCTGCCAACTACATTTCGGCTGCAGTGTGATGCGATCGACGGCACGGTCGAGATGCGCCGTCGAACAAACGTGGCATGATACCGCCACCTGTTTGAATCAGCTCACGCCGAGCTTCTTCTGCAGGCTTGTCGAAGAAGTTGTGTATTGAAAGGTCAATCGCTTGTCGGGGAACACATAGCGATAGGCCTTTTGTGACATCAGCGCCGCCTCGTGAAACCCTGACAGGATCAGCTTCAATTTTCCGGGATAAGAATTGATATCACCGATGGCGAAGATGCCCGGACTATCCGTTTCGAAAGCGGCTGTTTCAACAGGCACGAGGTTGTTCTCGACCTTGACGCCCCAGCTCCCCACCGGCCCGAGTTTCATCGTCAGCCCAAAGAACGGCAGCATCGCATCGCAGACAACCCGCCGCTCGCCGTCAGCTCCCTTGATCACCGCAGCGGCCAACTGCCCCTCCGCTCCTTCAAGCGCGCTGACTTGACCGATCGCCAGATCCATCGCGCCTTGGGCGACGAGCGCCCGCATTTTTTCGACGCTATGCGGCGCGGCGCGGAAGTCGTCGCGTCGGTGCAGCAAGGTGATGCGGCGCGCAACCGGTTGAAGGCTGAGGGTCCAGTCCAGCGCTGAGTCACCGCCCCCGATGATGAGCACATCGCGCCCCCGGAACTGTTCTATCTTGCGCACCGCATAGAAAACCGACGCGCCTTCGTAGAGTTCGATCCCGGCAATTGGTGGCCGCTTCGGCTGGAACGAACCGCCGCCAGCCGAGATCACTACAACTGTGCATTCGAAAACGGTTCCGGCATCGGTCGTGACACGAAACCCGGGATCGCCGATACGCTCGATCGTCTGCACCATCTCGCCGAGATGAAAGGTCGGGTTGAATGGCTTGATCTGTTCCATCAGCGCATCGGTCAGCCCCTGCCCGGTGACGAACGGCACGCCGGGAATGTCATAGATCGGCTTTTCCGGATAAAGCTCGGCGCACTGCCCGCCTACTTTGTCGAGCACGTCAACAAGATGCGCTTTCATGTCGAGCAGCCCGAGTTCAAAGACAGCAAAAAGTCCGCAAGGTCCCGCGCCAATGATCAGCACGTCGGTCCTGATTGGTTCGCTCATGATGCTTTCCGGCTTCGCCGCCATGGCCCCATGCCATTGCACGGAATAGTTTGACCAAACCGCATGCATCAGGAAAGGGCTAACTACAGCGGGCGGCCAGTCTCTGCTTGCCCGATTGCTGCATCTGCGCTGTAACTAAATAAACGAAGTGGAGACAATCGCGTGAATGCACCGGTGCGATCGGCCTGGATGCCGACTATCGAGGACTTCCCCTACCGCCTGACGGACAATGTCCGTTTTGCGGACCTCGACCCGAACAAGCATGTCAATAATGCAGTCTATGCCAGCTATCTTGAAACCAGCCGGGTGATGCTCGTTCGCGATACGGCCTATGGCCTGATGCCGGAAGGCTTGAGCTACGTGTTGGTGCGCCTCGATATTCACTACCGGGCCGAATTGCACTGGCCTGCGCCGCTTGAACTCGGGCTGGGCGTCGCCCGCCTCGGCCGCACATCTGTGACCTACGACCAGGCTGTCTTTTCCGAAGGCAAATGCGTCGCCTCCGCCCAATCAACAACGGTGCTTGTCAATCAGGCAACCCGCAAGCCGACCGCCCTTTCGCCGGAACTGATCGCGAAATATCAACCCTGGATGATGTTGCGGCCGTCCGGCCTGTAAGCGTCGATGCTGTATCAACACTGAAGCCCGGCGAGCTGCCCATTGGCAGGCGCCGGGTCTGAAGAACGAACGTGAATGCGGACGGACCTGTCGTCGACGTCCGCAAGGTCAGGCCATCAGGCCTGGCGCTCCGGCGTGGCGATCACGAGACCATCGAGCTCTTCCGTGACCTTGATCTGGCACGACAGGCGCGAATTCGGACGCACATCGTAACCGAAATCCAGCATGTCCTCTTCCATCGGCGTCGGGCCGCCAACCTTTTCGAGCCAGGCTTGATCGACATAAACATGGCAGGTCGCACAAGCGCAGGCGCCGCCGCATTCCGCGTCGATTTCTGGAACGTTGTTGCGGATGGCGACTTCCATCACGGTCGCGCCGATTTCAGCGTCAATTGTTCGGGTGGTGCCGGAATGGTCGACGAAATTGATTTTGGGCATGATGCTCGCAGTCGGAAGGGGGATACCTTCAGACCTATAACCGGTCAAAACAGGCAAGGCTAGCACCCAAACTCTTTGCGGTGCCGGGGTAGCCTCAGATGAAGCCGAGCATCTTTTTGATGCGTGTCCGCGCCTGATCGACGCTCTCGGCAAGTTTGGCAAGAACCGCCTCGGCATTCTCGCCTGCTTGCAACGTCATCTCCAGTTCTTGCGCGATCTGGGCTACCTTCATCGCGCCGATCGAACCCGCAGACCCCTTGAGCGAATGCGCGATATCGCCGGCATGGTCGGGCAGATCAGCCAATCGCACGAGGAAATTCGCTGACTGTGAGAGAAACATGGTCAGGACCTCGCGCTCAAGGTCCTTGTCGCCCATCGTGATGCGACTGAGGTGCTCGATGCTGATCGGGCTGCTGTCCGGCCCCGCCGGCGGTCCGAACCGGGCGTCTTCAGATTGCATGGGCATCGTTTGCTCCTCTGACAAACAAGTGACCCGAATTGGTTGGGGATGAATGCGCCCCTCGTCCACCGAACCACAACAATGGTAAATGCGCGCTTTAGTAACATTTCACAAAAAAGCCATGGGGCTCATCGGAATCGCCCCAAACTAAATCAATCAAGGAGGTAGTTAAGCACCGCAACCCAACTTGCTTAACCCGCGTTAACGATGATTAACATTGTATTAACCGGAAGCATTTCATTCGAGCTGACATGCCAATAGGATGTTGGGGGAAGTCGCGGATAAGCTGGGCGACAAGCGGTTTCGCGATCGTGCTGGGGACTGTCAGTTGCGTTCTGACAAAGCGACGTATGCGGCCGTCAGACTTCCTATTTGCGTAGAACAAGGGGCGTGGACTGAGACATGGCAAATAATCCCAAAAAGGCAAAGGACCCTACCGAGGTCGCGTTGTCCGCCATTCAGGAAGCCCTGAAAATCAGCGACACGCCCTCGCAGCAGCGTGGCCCGGCAGATCTCGACGAGCTTGCCGGCAATTCGTCCTTCAACGTTGCCAATGACGGTCGCGGACAGCGCCCGAATTTTGCAAGTGACGAGTTCCCTTCTGATTTCAGCCGTCGTCCCGCAAACGACGATCGCGAAACCATCGGACAAATTCTGCAGGCAATCCAGCACGGCCGCCCTGCGCGCAACGTCTATGTCATCGCGACACTCTTCTCCGCGATCTGGGCAGTCGGCACCGGCTTGCTTGTCTATTCCCTGTATCCATCCCTGCAAACGCTGCTTGGCCAGGGCGACAGCGGCACGCTCGCACTTGCCGGCCTCGCTGTCGTTTTCCTCGCGCCCATCATGCTGTTCTACTTCCTCGCCAGCCTGGCCTGGCGTGGCCAGGAACTGCGCATGATCGCCCAGTCGATGGCGCAGGTCGCCGTGCGCTTCTCCGAGCCGGAATCCGCCGCCAGCGAGTCCATGGTGACGGTTGGCCAGGCCATTCGCCGCGAGATCGCCGCCATGGGCGATGGCGTTGAGCGTGCGATCGCGCGCGCCGGCGAGCTCGAAGCACTTGTGACCAACGAAGTCTCGGCGCTCGAACGCGCCTATTCCGACAACGAAGTCCGCATCCGCTCGCTGCTGCAGGATATCGCCCATCAGCGCGATAACCTCGTCGGCCAGGCCGAGCAGGTGCGTGCGGCTATTTCGGGCGTGCAGATCGATCTGCGTCACGACATTGCACTGATCAGCGACGCCATTGCCTCGCGCGTTGACGAAGTCGCCAAGGACATCACCACCTCGCTGGAAGAGCGCGGTGAACATATTACACGCGCGTTGAGCCAGACCGGCGATACCATGATCGTTTCGCTCGGCGAGCGCGGTGGCGATCTGCTCGATCGCCTTGAGGAGGCAAGCGCTGAAACCACCCGCGCCGTGCTCGAAGCGAGCGAGCGCCTGTCAACCAGCCTGACCTTCAAGACCGGCAACGTGCATAACGAATTCGTCGATCTCGCCGACCGCGTGCAGGGCCTGCTCAGCGAGCGTATCGACCGCATCACCTCGGACTTCGAGCAGCGCTCGGCGTCGATCGTCGACACCGTGTCGGATCGCACCGAACAGGTTCACGATTTACTCAAGAACTCGACTGACTCGTTCCTGCTCGAACTGGAGCTGCGCAGCGGCGACCTCGTCAGCCGGATCGACGAAGCTGGCAACCAGCTCGCGACGCGCATCCTCACCAGCGGCGACAAGGCCAGCGAAACCCTCGACCTCACCGTCGAAGCGCTGGTCGCCAAGGTGGCATCGCAGACAGAGACCGCGCACCTCACCCTCAGCAGCCAGGTGGAAGCCTTCGACGAGATCATCAATTCGCAGGGCTCGACCCTCGCAGAGAAGTTCTCGCGCGAAAGCAGCACGCTGGGCGCTCTCATCACCCGTCACATCTCCGAATTCGACCGCACGGTTCGCACCTTCGGCGGCGATGTGGTCGAACGCCTCGGCCAGCGCACCGAAGATATTGCGCAGACGCTGCGTGACTATGTCGACAACTTCGACGAGCGTGTCACCAGCAACAGCGACAACATCGCGACCACGCTCGATGCGCGTCTGGCGCAGTTTGAACACACGCTCACGGCGCGCGTCACCAACCTCGACCGTTCGCTTGATCTCACCATCAAGTCGCTGGACGACTCCGTCGGTGGCCGCCTCACCACCTGGAACGAGAGCATCGGCGATCGCCTTCAGTCGTGGGAGGTTTCGTTCGACACCCGCGCCCGCTCCGTTACCGAAACGATCGACAACCGCCTTGGCGAACTCGCTTCGTCGCTGTCGACCGGCGCAACGCAGGCAGTCAGCTCAATCGACACGCGCCTCAGCTATCTCACGAGCGCCCTCACCGACGGCGCTACGCAGGCGATCCATTCCGTGGACTCGCGCTTGAACCTGCTGTCGAGCACCCTCTCTGACGGCACCGCGAAGGCCATTCAGGAAATCGACAGCCGCAGCGCACGCCTCGCTGACTCAGTCACCGCACGCTTCCAGGATATCCAGCACATCATGGATGGCGGCGTCGGCTCGGTCATTTCCGACATCGACCTGCGCATCGGCCAGTTCGAGGAACTGCTCGGTTCGCGCATCGAGGCCGTTGCCGGTCGCATCGAGACCAGCGGCCGCACGGCGAGCGAGACCATGCTCAGCCGCGCCGAGGAACTGTCCACCGGCATCCGCACCCATGTTGAAGCTGCCGAGACCAGCCTGACCGGCCTGATGACCAACACCAGTCAGGCAATCCAGGCCAGCGCCAACGCTGCGCGCGATACGCTGACCGGCGTGTCGAGTGAAGTCACGGCGCAGATCAAGCTCACTTCGAGCGAGATCGAAACGGCGCTCACCTCCGTCGGCTCCACTGCTGCATCATCGTTGGTCACCAGCGCCCGCGAAGCGCACACCACCCTGCTGACCACCGGCAACGACGCAGCCAGCCAGATCAAATCGCTGACGGCGGATGTCGAACGCACATTGACGGCGGTAGGCAACGCGACGGCAGAATCGATCATTGGCGGCGCGCGCCAGGCGCAGACCGCCCTGGTCTCGACCTCCAACGAAGTCACCACGCAGGTACACTCCGCTGCTGCGGAGGTTCAGCGCACCCTGTCGACAATCGGTGCAACCACCGCCGAGAGCTTGCTCGACAGCGCCCGTTCAGCCCAGGCGACAATCGTCAAGGCGTCGGAAGGCACCTCGCAGCAGGTCAAGGCGCTTGTGGATGATGTCGAGCGTTCGCTCGCTGCCGCCAGCACCGCGACCATCAACGCAATCGTCAACAGCACGCGCGGCATTGAAGCCACCTTGATTGGCGCATCGACCGACGCCACCAACCACGTTCGTGGCCTCGCCGCCGACATCGAGAAGAGCCTCAGCACCACGGCGGTTGCTCTTGTCAGCAGCGCGCGTGAGACGCACACCCTGCTCTCCGCCGCTTCGACGGAAGCTGCAAACCAGACCAAGTCGCTCGCGGCGGATATCGAACACAGCCTGATTTCGGCTGGCAACAATTCCGCCGAGTTGATCGTCAACAGCGCACGCCAGGCGCATACGACGCTGGTCAGCGCCTCAACCGATACCGTCAACCAGCTTCGCTCGGTCACCGACGAGCTGGAACGCAAGCTCACCACCGTCACCGCATCGACTTCGGAAAACATCCAGGCAACGGCGACCCTCGCACAGGATACGCTTGCAGCAGCCTCCAACGACGCTGCCTCGAAGATCAAGTCGACCACATCGGATGTCGAACGCGTCGTCTTCGCGGCAAGCGGCAGCTTCAGCTCGACCGTGACCGGCAAGACCGACGAAATCGTCAACTACGTGCATCAGCAGACCGAGCGTCTGTCGCAGATGATCGACGCCAAGCGCGGCTCGCTCGTCGATGCGATTGGCGGCAAGTCTGCCCAGCTGACGGTGGACATCGACCGCGCGACGTCTGATGCCCTCCGCGCCATCGAGGCGCGCGGCAACAACTTCTCGCAGACGCTGTCGACCAACAGCGCCGATATCGCCCGCAGCATCACTGTTGCGAGCGACCAGGCGACCAACGCGATCAACAAGACGCTCAAGGATATCGAGCAGACCTCGCGCACCGCGATCGAGCAGTCGCGTCAGGTTTCGATCTCCGCCGTTACCGAGATGCAGGAAACCAGCAAGATCCTGCGGACCGATACGGTTGCGCTGTTCGAGCGTCTCCGCGAAGGCAACATCCTGCTGCAGGAAGTGCTGACCGGCGCACACGACAACCTCAACTCGCTCGAGCGCGCCCTCGTCACCCGTGTCGCAGACTTCGTCGCGACGATGAACGACGTTACCTCGCGCAACGGCTTTGCGAGCCACGCTCTCGAAGAACAGCTGGCCGATTTCACCTCCAAGAGCGCCCGCGCCGTTGAGGATCTCGGATCGCTGTCGACGCAGTTCGAAAGCCATGGTCACGCCTTGCTCAAGGCTGCCGAACTGGTCGAGCAGAGCAACAAGTCGACCTCGGTGTCGGTCTCCGACCGCAAGGCCGAACTGGAGTCGCTCGTCACAACCATCGACACCCGCACCGCCGATCTCGACGAACGCCTGTCGCGCTTCACCAGCCTGCTCGACGAGTCGCTTGCGGCCGCCGAGGAGCGCGCACGCGACATCGCCCGCATCGTCGCCGAGAATGCCGGCGCGAGCTCCTCGACCATCGCCCGCCAGTTCGATGCGGTGCGCACCCTGGCCGAACAGGAACGCGATCTGACCGCACGCACCATGAGCGATCTGTACAAGCAGAACACTCAGGAAGCGGAATTGATGTTCAAGCAATCGGCCGAAAAGTTCGCGCTGATCGTGCAGGGCATGAAGCAGATGGCTGGCGAAATGCACAGCGAACTCGAGGCGACCCGGGCAGACCTGCGCCGCGGCGTGTTCGAGTTGCCGCAGGAAGCCGCCGACAGCACAGCGCAGATGCGCAAGGTCGTTGTCGATCAGATCGAGGCGCTGGCCGAGCTGAACCGCATCGTCGCCCGTCATGGCCGCGGCGTGGAGACCACCGAGACCGCCCGCAACACCAGCCGTCGCGAAGAACCCGCAATGGCGATCGCAAGCGCCTCGCGCGTCGAAACCGTCGTCCGCTCGGCTCCGGCCCGCGATGCTGGTAGCGCATCGAGCCTGCCGCTGCCCGATCTGGTCGCGCCGACGCCACGCCGCAACGACGCGCCATCGGTGATTCCGACCGCGAGCGAGAAGGGCAACGACGCCTGGCTGTCGGACCTGCTCAATCGCGCCGACAACAACGATGCTCCTGAGTACGACGGGCGTGGACAGGGCGCGAGCAATCCGCTCGATACGCTGTCGCTCGATATCACCCGCCTGCTCGACCGAAACCTCGCGGCAGAGATGTGGGATCGCTATCAGCGTGGCGAGCGCAAGGCCTTCAGCAAGCGCCTGTACTCGCCTGCCGGTCAGAAGACCTTTGATGAGGTGAGCCGCAAGTATCGCGCTGACCGCACCTTCAAGGTCACCGTCGACCGTTACATCGCCGAGTTCGAGCGTTTGCTCGACGAGGTGGCGAAGGATGATCGTGGCCCGGCGGCCCTGCGCAGCCACCTGATCTCCGAAACCGGTCTGGTCTACACCCTGCTCGCTCATGCAGCGGGTCGGCTGACCTGACCTTCACGGCATAACAGGCGTCAAAAAAACAAGGGCGGAAGCAGCAATGCTTCCGCCCTTACCAATTCTGGCAAGACTTTCTTGAGCCGAGGGCCTCAGTCAATTCCAATCGTCATGGAAAAACGCATCGTCTCGCCAGGCTCAACGCTCAACATGCCCGGCTTGTCACAAAGCTCGCCGTCGAAGTCGACCGGGCTGGCGTAGCCCGCCCAGGGCTCCAGACAGATGAAGCGCGCATCGTCGGCCCTCGACCAGATCCCAAGTTGCTCGAAACCCGTCCAGGACAGTGCGATGGTCGGCGTTCCCGGCGCGCCAAAGCGCAGCGACGTGCTCGCGATCTGATCCATGATGACGGCGTCAGCGGCGAACAGCGCCTTCGACAGCGGAAGCTCCCTGCCCTGCACCGGCGTCGGTTGTGGAGCCGGCAGCATCAGCCCCTGGCTCAACCGCCTGATGTCGGCGGGTTCATCATTTGGAAATGTCACCCGATAGGCCGCCATGTCGTCATTGCCGGGCAGCGGCCAATTGAAAGCGGGGTGCGCGCCGAGCGCCATCGGCATCTCTTCGTCACCGGTGTTGCTGACATCGTAGATCACATGCAATTCGGCGGCGTGCAGCGCGTAACCCATCCGCAGGTTAAAGCCGAATGGATATTGCGTACGGGTCGCCGCGCTATCTTGCAGAAGCAGCGCGCAGGCAGCGGCGCTGCTCTCTATGACGGTAAAGCGCTGATCGCGCGCGAAGCCGTGCTGGGTCAGCGGATAGCTCTGGCCGCGATAGTGAAAGACATCACCCTTGAGGCGGCCGACGATTGGAAACAACACCGGCGCATGGCGCGGCCATTGCGGCCCCGCCTGCCAGATCAATTCAGGGCCATCGATACGCCTGAGCGAACAAAGCTCCCCGCCGTCCACCTTGATGACCGCGCGGATAACGCCATTGTCCAAGGTCAGACGATCCATCGCCAACGTCCTTTCAGATCAGCGTCGGCGTTGCGGCGACGCCGACTCCGGCACCATGGTGCTCGTGCTCGGGCCGAACAGCAGGCGTGTCGGATTGCGGTCCAGATTGATCACGGCGCGGCTGATGTCGCTCAGGGTGCGACGGCCATCCGCAATAAGTCCCGCGCTGCGCTTGTCGAGATTATCGGTGAGCTCGCGGAAAGATTTCACCGCCTCGAGCAGATCGCCGCCCGTCTTGCCGGTAATGGCCGAGAGCCCGCTCATCATGTTGTCGGTCTTGACCATGACGCCGTCGGCCTTGGCCATCACGCCATCGACCTTCAGCAGGATGCTATCGATCCGCTCGGAATTGCGCGCCAGCGACGCGGCGAAGGCCTCGACGCTGGTCAGCGAGTTCTTCAGCGCCTCCTGATTGTCCGACACCAGCTTGTTGACGTTTCGCAGCGTCGCTCGCACCGCTTCCGACACATCCTGCAGATTTTCGGAATTCGCCGTGAGCACACGCATGCCCTCGTCATCAACCGGCACCGACGGCGCATTCTCCTGGCCGCCGCGCAGCGAGATTGCCGAGACGCCGGTCAGGCCCTGAAACTCAAGGCCGACGAGCGTATCCTTACGGATCGGCGCGCTATTCTCCACCATCGCCAGGGCAACGACCCGGCGTGGATTATCCAGCGCCACCGACGTCACCTCGCCGACGCGGATGCCGTTGAAATTGACGCTGGCGCCATTGCGCAGGCCTGACGCCGAACCTTCGAACACGAACCGGATTGGCGTGCGTTGATTGGCCGTGTGGGTGCCTTGAAACCACAGTACGAAGCCGAGCGCAGCCGCAATCACTGCAATCGTGAACGCACCGATCAGAACGTAATTTGCTCGCGTTTCCATCAATCAACTCCAACTGCCAGCGAAGCCAGCGCCGCTTGGGCGCGCTTGCCGTGGAAATATTTTCGCAGCCACGGATGCTCGGAGGCCAGCATGTCCTCCATGGAGCCGTGGGCGATAACCTTGCCGTCGCCGAGAACCGCGATGCGATCACATGCCGTGCGCAGGCTATCGAGGTCATGCGTCACCATGAATACCGTCAGCCCAAGCGTTTGTTGCAGCGTTCGGACCAGATCGTCGAAATCCCCTGCGCCGATCGGATCGAGGCCCGAGGTCGGCTCATCGAGAAAAACGATCTCGGGGTCCAGCGCCAGTGCGCGCGCCAGAGCTACGCGCTTGATCATGCCGCCGGACAGTTCCGACGGCGCACGATCGGCGACCTCCGGCTTCAGCCCGACCATCACCAGCTTGGCGATGGTGATCTCATCCATCAGCTGTTGCGACAGGTTGAGATATTCCCGCATCGGGAACTGGATATTCTGACGCACCGTCAGCGACGAAAACAGCGCGCCATGCTGAAACAGCACGCCCCAGCGCCGTTCGACATTGCGCCGCCTGCCGCCGTTTGAGCCGTCGCGATCGACGCCGAACACCTCGATGCTGCCCGCCGCCTTCGGCACCAGCCCGATGATCGTTCGCATCAGCACGGATTTACCCGCGCCCGACGCGCCAACGAAGCCGAGGATCTCCCCGCGCTTGACGTCGAGGTTGAGGCCATCGAGCACGCGGCGCGACCCGAACTTCACCACGAGATCGCGCACGCGAATGATTGGATTGTCATCAACCATCACGTCAGACCCCGATCGAAGCAAAGAAGATGGCGAACACGCCGTCCATGACGATCACAAAGAAGATGCCCTTCACGACTGACGATGTGGTGCGCTGCCCGAGCGACTCGGCGCTGCCCTGCACCGCCAGGCCCTCAACGCAGGCGACGATGCCGATCACCAGCGCCATCACCGGCGCTTTCACCATGCCGACGATGAAGTGATTGATCGAGATGGCGTCGCGCAGACGGCTGAGAAACGCTTCCGGCTCGACGCCGCCATAGAGCCAGGCAACCAGGCCGCCGCCATAAAGCGCCGCCATGCCGCCGAGGAAAGTCAGGATCGGCAGCCCGATCACCAGCGCGATCAGCCGCGGCAGGATCAGGATCTCGGTGACATTCAGCCCCATGGTGCGCAGCGCGTCGATTTCCTCGCGCATCTTCATCGAGCCGAGCTCTGCCGTATAGGCGCTGCCGGAACGACCAGCGACCATGATCGCGACAAGCAGCACGCCGATCTCACGCAGCACCAGCACGCCGAGCATATCGACGACGAAAACATCCGCGCCAAATTTGCGGAAATGGAAGATGCCCTGCTGGGCAATGATACAGCCGATCAGGAAGGTGATCAGCACGACGATGGGCACCGCACGCCAACAGACCTGCTCGAGGTGATGCACCATCGAGGTCAGGCGAAACCTGTGCGGCCGGAACACCAGGCCGATCCAGGTCGCGACCACCGCGCCGATCATGTCGAGCAGGGCCAGCAGGGTCGATCCGATACCGATCACACTGCGGCCGACATTATCAAGGGTCTGGACGACGGCGCTGCTCTGGCGCTTCGGTGCCGGCAGTTCGCCGATCCGCGTCACTTCGTTGACAAGCGTGGCATGAGCGTCCGACAGGCCAGCAAAGTGCACCTCGGCGCCCCGGCTGGACAGCGACCGTCGCAAGCGCTCAATCAGCCAAGCGCCGAAGGTATCGAGACCGGAGACGTGCGAAAGATCAATAGCGACCGGCGTAGCGCCCTTGCGGCCGAGCTTCTCAGCGTCGCGCACGACGCTCTCGAGCTTCGCACCAAATCCGGAAGTCCAGGAACCAGCAGCGCTCAGCGTAAGGGTTTCACCTTGACCGATCTGTTGTAGTGTTGGAACGCTCAAAACGAACTCCTCAGGGACAACGATCTATAACCGCCCCTGGATTCCACAAAATGACTAGCGCAAGCGAGCAAACTCACTAGACGGTGAATGCGTTGCAAACAAAGCGAAAAATTCACCAACACTTGCATTGCGGTCCAATCATGTCATCCAGCACCGTGACCAACTGAGCAACCCAGCCATGCTTCCTGCGACGCTCAGGGAGCGTATCTCGTTGTTCTAACGGCAGGAAATCAGTCCTTTGCGCCTTTACCCATCGTCCGACCCTGCGCTCGACGCGCGAATCGAAAGCTGGCCGATCACGGGAAGTTTTACCATTAGTCGCGGCGCAAAAACGCAAGCCGTCACCGTTGCCGCAAATATTTCCAGCGGCGGCCATATCGGGCGCGGCGAGTGTGTGCCCTATCTCCGTTATGGAGAAACTCCCGATGATACCTGCGCGGCCATCCTCGCCATGCGGGATGCCGTGGCTAACGGCCTGACGCGCCAACAGTTGCAACAGGCTATGCCCCCAGGCGCCGCTCGCAATGCGATCGATTGCGCCATGATCGACCTTGCGAGCAAGCAGCAGAATACCCCCGCCTGGCAGATGCTCGCACAGCCCGAGCCGCGCAGTTGCATCACTGCCTTCACGATCTCGCTCGGCACACCCGAGGCGATGGCCGCGGCAACCGCAAACGCAGCGCATCGTGCGCTGCTGAAGATCAAGCTCGGCAGCGACGACGATATCAGCCGCCTTCGCGCTGTCCGCCAGGCTGCGCCGAAAGCCGAACTGATTGTCGACGCCAACGAGGGCTGGACGCCTGAGAACCTTGCCGCCAACCTGCGCGCCTGCGCCGATGCCGGCGTCACTCTCGTCGAACAGCCGCTGCCTGCCGAAAACGATATGGCGCTGGCGCATGTGCAGCGCGTGGTCCCGGTCTGCGCCGACGAAAGCATCCACGGGCTCGCCTCGCTTGCCAGCCTGCGCAGCCGCTATGACGCGATCAATATCAAGCTCGACAAGACCGGCGGTTTGACCGAGGCGATCGCATTGGCCGACGCTGCCGAAGCCCTCGGCTTCGACATCATGATCGGCTGCATGGTGGCCACCTCGCTATCGATGGCGCCCGCCATGCTGCTGGCGTCACGGGCCAAATTCGTCGATCTTGATGGCCCGCTGCTGCTGGCGCGCGATATCGAGCATGGCCTGCGCTACGACGGCAGCCATGTATTCCCGCCAACACCCGCGCTGTGGGGCTGACACGCGGCGCTAGGGCGTCACCGGCTCTGCGACATCGGCGTAACGCCGGCCCGACAGCATGATCGCCACGCCTGCGAGCGCGAGCAACATCATCGCGTAGTATACGCTCGCCCCATGGCGCGCGTAGATGGCGCCCGCGGCGACAGTCGACGCACTCATCACGATGCCGCTGCAGGCGCTCATGTAGCCCTGCGCCCGCGCCATCACGTCGCCCGGCACATAGCGCATCAACAGGCCCATCGTTCCCAGCATGGTGCAGCCGAAGGTGACGCCGTGTAGCAGTTGGATCACGGCGACCACCGGCATCGGCAGCGCCTGAGTGGTAATCGCCCAGCGCAGCACCGCGCCCGCCCCGCCGATGATCACCAGCCAGGACATCGGCACCGTGAAACGCGGCGACAGCCAGAAAATGACAATTTCAGCAAGCACGCCAAGCGACCACAACATCGCCAGAGCCAGACCATTGATGCCGACGGCCTGCCATTCGATCGAAGCCACCGCATAATAGGCCGCGTGGCTGCTCTGGATCAGCGCAGACGCAGCAATAATCGAGATGAACCCACGGCGGCGCAGCAGCCAGCGCGCGGATTGCGGCGCTGACTTATGCACAGTCTCGGAACTGATCGGGCGCAGCGACAGGCTGGTCACGGCGCAGATAACGGCGACCGATACGATCACCCAGATCAGATAGCGCGGCGCGAGCACGTCAACCAGCAAGCCGCAGATCAACGCGCCTGCGACGAAGGCCGCCGAGCCCCACAGCCGCAACGGGCCATAGTTTAAGCGATAACGGGCAATGCCCTTCAGGGCGTAGGCGTCCAGCAGGGGAACGATCGGCGTCCAGAAGCACGCCATCAATGCGAAGATAGCAAAGATTACAACGGGATGGCTCAACAGACCGAGAATTGCGAAGCCAATTGCGGTGATCAAGGCGGTGAGCATGATCGCGCCCCGCACCGCATGCCTGCGCTCGGCAGCCGCCGTGATGAACGGCAGGATCGTGAAGCGAGTGACCGACGGCGCAGCCAGGATCAGACCGATCCACAGCGGCTCGATCCCGACCGCCTTCAACCAGACCGGGAAGAATGGCAGATATGTACCAACCAACCCGAACGTAGCCCCATAAAACACGGCCAGATGCAGGCTGAAACATCGCGCATCGTCTTGCGCCGGAGACGGTATTTTATGAGAATGGGGCGTCAGATTTCCCACGATTCGTTGCCTGTTCTTTGTTCGGCACGTAACCAGTCAATTGCGCGGCGAGACAGTCATGGTCGAAGAAGCATTTGCATTATCGCCGATCTCCGCGCGTGCCTCGTTGCCCAGCGAAGCCGACTACGAAGCGATTCGCGAAGCCTTCATGGAAACCTCACGCGGGCGTTGGTTTCTCAATGAATATGCCAAGCGTAACCGCACCAGCGACACCAACCTCGTACTCGAAGCGGTCAACCGGATCGAGGTAAATCTCGGCTCGCGCAAGGATACGGCCAGCGGCTTGATCGAACAGCTGAGCGCCATTCGCGCCGCCATCCGTTCAGCCAAGGTGCGCGCCGCCGAGGCCATGCCCCGCCCCGAGAATGAGCCAGCTCAGAAGGCGGCGCTCGATGGCGCACGCATCGTCGCCGAAGTCGCCAGGACCATGCGTGACTGCGGCGCTGACGTCCGCATCTGCGACCTGCTCGACAAAAACATCGCGGCTATTTCCGCCGCGCTCAGCGTCGACCTCGCTGTCGAAAGCCGCAAGGCTGTGCTCGCGGCCTTTGATGCGCTGGTGCAACGCGTTGAACATATCGCGACCAGCCGCGTGTCGGAACCATCGCCGCCTGTGTCGGCTGCCCCGGCGCAAGAACCTGCAGCCCCATCAGCATCCGCCCCGATCGCTCCGGCAACCTCTGCCGAACGAAGCGAAGCATCGGTGACGCCGCTGTTTCGCGCAGCGCCCGACGCGCCTGTGGAGCCCGTCGGTGCTGCTGCGCCTCCCGTAACTCCGCCCGCAACGCCGCCACGCGTGGCCCGCCCGCCAGTTGCGCCTGTGACGCCCTCGCACAGCAGGGATGATCAACGCAGCCGCTCACCGGCGGCCCAAAAGGAAATCAGCTCCGCCGCAACCAAGACGGCCATGCCTGCCGCAGCGACGGTGATCGAACCTCCCGCCGCTTCACCCGCAAAGGTGATCGAGCCAGTCGCGCAGCAGGCCGTCAACACGGTCGCGGATCTGGCGGCGCTTGATCTGGAAGAGACGACGGCGCCCGAGGCATTCAATGCCGCCGACGAAGCCGTGCTCGATCTTGTTGCAATGGAAATGGCTGCGTCCGACAGCGAAGATGACGAGGCGCTCGATATCGAGCTTGGCGAGCCAGAGCCGATTGTGCATCACCAGCCGTTTGCGACGCCGGCTCGCGCCGCGCCAGTCGCAACAGCCCCGACATCCGCACCCTATGCTTCGCCAGTCGCTCAGGCCAAGCCGCGGCTCGAACCCGCAGCGCCACGGCCCGGGGTTCAGCCCGCCCGTCGTCCCGACGAGAGTTCTCACCGCAGACCCCGCGCCACGCCGGGCCGCACCCGGCCGCGTCGATATGACGGCCATGGCCGCCGAAGTCCGCTCGCGTCATGCGCAGGACCAGTCACTCGGCGCATCCCTGATCGCAAGTGGACTTGTCCCTGGCCCGGTGATGGCGGTGGCGGACGCGCTCGCCGCGATCCGGCGGATGAGCCACGCCGAGCGCATCGCATTCTTCTCGTAAGCTTTACGCGTCGCAAACAGAAGAGCCGCTGACGACATCAGCGGCTCTTCTGTTTTATCAGCCTTGAAAGATCAGGCCGTCACGCGTGCGAACAGCTCGGCGTCAATATTGCCACCTGACAAAACGATCACCACCGTCTTGCCCTTGGCGTCGAACCGTCCTTGCAACAAGGCTGCAAGGCCAACCGCACCGCCCGGCTCGACAACCAGCTTCAATTCGCGAAAAGCAAATGCGATGGCGGCGCCAGCCTCGGCGTCCGTTACAGCGACGCCCTTGACGTGCAGATGATTATTGACCGCAAAGGTGAGTTCGCCCGGCGTCATCGCCATCAGGGCATCGCAGATCGTCGGCGACTGCGCATGATGCGAAACGCGTTCGCCAGCCTCGAACGACAAAGCATGGTCGTTGTAATCCGCAGGTTCGGCCGACAGGATTTGCGTTGATGGAAAGCGCGCCTTCACCGCAGTCGCGATCCCCGCGACCAGCCCGCCGCCGGATGCGGGCGCAACGACGATATCCGGCGTCAGACCCAGCGCCTGCAGATCTTCCGCAATCTCGCGGCCAACCGTGCCCTGCCCCGCCATAACGTGAGGATCGTCATAGGGCGGCACCAGCGTCGCGCCGCGCTTCTCGGAGATGCTGCGCGCAATCGCTTCGCGATCCTCCTTGAGGCGATCATACAGCACGACCTCGGCGCCGAACTCGCGTGTGCGCGTGATCTTCGCCTGGGGCGCATCTGACGGCATCACGATGGTCGCCTGCATGCCGAGCAATTGCGCGGCATGGGCGACGCCCTGGGCATGATTGCCGGACGAGAACGCAACCACGCCGCCGCTGCGTGCAGCCTCCGGGATCGACGCCAGCTTGTTGAACGCGCCGCGGAACTTGAACGAGCCCGTTCGTTGCAGAACTTCGGGCTTCAGGAAAATGCGCCCGCCGACGCGCGCATCAAGCGCTGCCGAATTCAGCAACGGTGTCCGCACCGCATAGGGTGCAATGGCGAGTGCCGCAGCATCAACATCAGCGGCTGTAATCGGGAGGGTCTTTTCATGTGTGCTCATGCCATCTTTGTAACGCGGCGTCGCATCCGCGAGCAAGAGGATCAGCGAGCAATCACAGCGCGCAGCGGCTAACCAGCAAGCCGCGACAGGGGACGATGCGTGGGCTCAACAACCACCTCGGTATGGTCATGGACCTGCGTGATGTTGTTGACGAACGCCTTGGCCGATACATCCCACGATCGGGCGGCCGCAAACTTGATGCACGCATCGCGATTCAATTCGAGCGCAGTCAGGCAAGCGTGGCGCAGATCATTGTCGAGCACGCCAACCGGCTCAGTGCCGATCACATCCTTCGGCCCGGTGACGGGATAGGCCGCCACGGGAACGCCGCTGGCAAGCGCTTCCAGCAGAACGAGGCCATAGGTGTCGGTCTTGCTCGGAAACACGAAGACATCCGCCGCGGCATAGACCGTCGCGAGGGCGTCGCCGGATTGCTCGCCCAGAAAGACTGCATCTGGATAGTCGCGTTGCAGCCGCTCGCGCTCTGGCCCGTCACCGACGATAACCTTGGTGCCCGGCAAATCGAGCTTGAGGAATTCATCGAGATTCTTCTCGACGGCGACTCGGCCGACCGAGAGGAAGACAGGGCGACTGCAGCTTCAGGTCCGCTTCACGCGGATAGAACAAATGCCGGTCGACGCCGCGCGGCCAGAGCACAACATTGCGAAAGCCCTGAGAGCGCAGCTCGTCAATAAGCCCCGGCGTTGCCGCCATGACAGCACTGCTCGCGCCGTGAAACCAGCGCAGCAGGGACCACACCCAGCTTTCCGGGATCGGCGATCGCGCCGATATATATTCGGGGAAACGGGTGTGAAAGCTGGTGGTGAAGGCGAGCTTGCGGCGGCGGCAATAAATCCGCGCCATTAGCCCGAGCGGGCCTTCTGTCGCGATGTGAATGTGATCCGGCGCGGCAGCGTCGATCAGCTTCACGAGCTTTCGCCAGTTCGGCACGGCGACGCGCAGGCCACGATAGCCAGGCAGCGGCATGGTGTGAAAACTGTCCGGCGTGAGGAAGCTGATATCGATGCCACGCGCCCGTGCCGCCTCGGCGGTCATGGTCAGCGTGCGCACCACGCCGTTCACTTGGGGTTGCCAGGCGTCAGTTGCGATCAATACCCGCATGTCAGGCCGCCTGCTGAACGATGGAAGGCAGCTTCGCCGTCATCGGATTGGCCCAGGTGATAATTTCAAACGCTCCGTCGAAGTGCTCGACAAGCGCTGTGCAGCTTTCGACCCAATCGCCGCAATTCATGTAGCGCACCCCTTCAGCGTCACGAATGACAGCATGGTGGATATGCCCGCAGATCACGCCATCGACGTCGTTGCGGCGCGCTTCGTTGGCAAGCGTCGTTTCAAAAGCTCCGATAAAGTTGACTGCGTTCTTTACCTTCAGCTTCGCCCATTTGGACAACGACCAATACGGCGCTCCGATCATTCGCCGCACCGTGTTGACGAGACGGTTGGCCTGGATGGCGAAATCATAGGCCTTGTCGCCGAGGTGCGCGAGCCAACGGGCGTGCTGCACAACGAGGTCGAAGATGTCGCCATGGATCACGAGGTAGCGCTGACCATCGACGCCGGTGTGGATCGCACTTTCCGTGACCTCGATGCCACCAAAGTGCGTGCCGTAATAGTTGCGGAGGAATTCGTCGTGGTTACCCGGCAGGTAAATGATGCGGGCGCCTTTGCGCCCCTTGCGCAGCAGTTTCTGCACAACGTCGTTGTGGGCCTGTGGCCAGTGCCAGCCGGACTTCAGCGCCCAGCCGTCGACGATGTCACCGACAAGGTAAATCGTGTCGGCGTCATGCAGGCGAAGAAAGTCGAGTAGCTGGTCCGCCTGGGCACCGCGTGTGCCGAGGTGGATATCGGAGATAAACAGGGTCCGAAATCGCCGTTCCGGGCCGCTTTCACGTGTCGCTTCGGTTTCCATATCGCCCGAATAGCAACGTCAAATGACGTTGCCATGACAGGGCAAGCGCCCCGCTTTCAAATGGTGTGCGTGCGCCCTGCCGGTATCCGTTGCATCAATAAAACGGGTGAAAATGATGGATCGGACCGTGGCCCTTGCCTACGCCCAACCGATCGGCCTGCGAGATCGCGACGTTCACATAGGTCTTGGCGGCTCGCACCGCTGATTCGAGGCTCTCACCCTTGGCCAGGCCCGCAGCGATTGCGGATGACAGCGAACAGCCGGTGCCATGGGTATTCTTGGTGCGGAACCGCGGCAATGACAGAACGACCGTGCCACCGGCGCTGACGAGGTAATCCGTGCTGTCCGCGCCCTCGCCGTGGCCGCCCTTGATGAGGACGTTGGGACATCCGAGCGTAAGCAGCCGCTGGCCCTGCGCCGCGATTTCCTCTTCAGTGGCGGCGATTGGCTCGTCGAGCAGCGCCGCCGCTTCCGGCAAATTCGGTGTGATCAGATGGGCGCGCGGAATCAATTGCGTGCGCAGCGCCTCGATTGATTCCTCGACCAGCAGCCGCGCCCCGGAGGTCGCGACCATTACCGGGTCCAGCACGACGTGCGTCGGCTTCCATTTATCGAGGCCCGCAGCAATCGCCACAATCGCGTCGCGCTGCGCCACCATGCCGATTTTGACAGCGCGGATATCGAGGTCGTCGAACACCGCATCGATCTGCGCCGTGATGAAATCCGGCGGCACGCTATGGATGGCGGTGACGCCCCTGGTGTTCTGCGCGGTCAAGGCTGAAATGACGGAGGCGCCGAAAACCCCGCAAGCCGCAAAAGACTTCAGGTCAGCCTGGATTCCGGCCCCGCCGGAAGAGTCCGACCCAGCGATCGTCAAAGCTATAGGAAGCGTCATCGGTCTGTCCGCGTCGTTATCTGCGCAGGGCCTGTCGCCAGTTCCGCCTGCAACCGTGAAATCCGCCCCATCTATGGGTTGGACATTGATCAAACTGGCTGATAGCCCGGGAACGAAGTATCAGCAAGCCGACTTGCCATGGCGCATGGTTTTAGGCTTGATACCGTCCCGAATAGGCGCTCCGGAGAGACACGATGATCCCCTTCTTTGTCCAGTTCAAGTGCAAGCTCGGCCAGTCCTATGTCGTGGCCAATGCACTGGCCGAAGCGGAGATCGCTTCCGAGATCTACTCGACTGCCGGGGAATATGACCTGCTCGCCAAGTTCTATGTCGACAAGGCCACCGACATCGGCCACTTCGTCGCCGAAAAGGTGCAGACGCTGCCCGGCATCCAGGACACCCACACCATCATCACCTTCAAGGCCTTCTGAGGCGCAACCGCCCTGCCCCACGCGTTAGCGGGCCCGAGCCCGTAGCTCCTCTTGGCGGATCAGCACCGGCGCATCGGGATCGATGCCCGCCTCGGAGGTCGCGACGCCGGTCGCCATGGATAATTCGCGCAAGCGGCGCAGCCCGAGGTAACGCTCCCGCAGGATCACGAAGATTCCCGCGCAGGCCACGATCACCGCTCCGCCGACGACATAGACCGTCGGCGCCTCGTTGAAGACCCAATAGCCGATCATGAAGGCCCAGAGCATCGAGGCGTATTCGAACGGCGCGAGGAACGAGGCCGGCGCATAGCGATTGCTGTCGGTGAACAGCATCTGGCCAAGGCCACCTGACAAGCCGATGCCGAACAGCAGCAGCAGTTCGAACGGGCGCGGCATGATCCAGCCGAACGGAATCGTCACCAGGGACGCGGCGATCACGATCAACGTCATGTAGATGACGATGGAGGATGATTTTTCCGTCGCGGTCAGGCGGCGGATCTGGATCGTCGCGCCAGCCGCCGAAAACGCGTTGGTCAGCGCGAAGGCAAGCCCGATCAGCATCGACGTCGTGACCTCAGCGCGCAGGCCCATATAGGGCAGCAGCATCAGGATGACGCCGCCGAAGCCGAACAGCACCGCCGACCACCGATAAATCTGCACCTGCTCTTTCAGGATCAGCGCCGCCAGCACCACCGTCATCAGGGGCGCGAGGAAGCTGATCGCGGTGACGTCGGCGATCGGCAGCCGCGCCAGTGCGCCGAACACGCAGAACGTCCCGGTGACGCTGAAGATGCCGCGAACCAGATGCGCTGACACCCGATTGGTTTTCAGTGCGTCCCTGAGTTCGCCGCGCAGGCCGAAAAACAGCAGGATCGGGATCAGCGCAAAGACGCCGCGGAAGAACGCCATTTCCCCGATCGGTACAGATGTCCCGAGATAGCGCGCCTGCGCCCCCATCAGGGCGAACATCAACGTGCTGAGCAGCTTGTAGGAGACGGCTTTAAGGATATTCATTCAACGTAGAAATCACGACAGGAAGCGACGGCGCCAAACAATCACGACCGCGCCGCAACGAACAGTGGTGGTTCAACATAGCTCTGCGCCGATCTATGCGCGCAGGGGCATTGGAATTCCCGTCATGCGGCCAATCAGTCAGCCTTGCGCGGTGGCCGCGGCGGCCCTTCCACTGGCGCGAGCGACTTGAGGTAGACGGCCATCGCCTTGCGATCTTCGGGCGTAAGCTGCGCGATGTTTCGAACGACGCTGACCATCGAGCCACCGGTCGTATCGCCATCCGGGGTTTGCCCGGTTTCAAGGAAATAGCTGAAGTCGCTCTCGCTCCAGTCGCTCAGGCGTTTCTGGGTGATGTTCGGAACGAAGCCCTTGCCTTCCGGATCCGGCCCACCGGCGAAACGCTGGCTCGCGACAATGCCGCCAAGGACATTACGTGGGCTATGGCACTCGGCGCAGTGGCCAAGCCCGTTGACCAGATAGGCCCCGCGATTCCATTCGGCTGATTTCCCGGCATCAGGCTCGAACGGGCGGGTGTCGAGGAACAACAGCTTCCACAGACCGAGCGCGCGACGGATGTTGAAGGGAAACGGCACGTCATGCGCGCGCACCTTGCCGGCGACTGGCGGCAGGGTCTTCAGGTAGGCTGTGAGATCCTGCACGTCCTCGAGCCGCACCAGATGATACGAGCCGTAGGGCAGCGCCGGATAGTAATGCTCGCCCTGACGGTGACGTGCCACGGAGCATGGCTGACGCCATATCGACGTCGCGTCCAGCGCCCGATCCCGTCGGTGTCATGCGGCGACAGATTTGGCACATAGAACGTGCCAAACGGCGATGGCATCGCCAGCCCACCGCCGAGCCGCAGCTTGTCGTCCTGCCCCGGCGTCGCGTGGCACGAGGCGCAGCCACCCGCATTGAACACGGCCTTGCCATTGGCCAGGTCCGGGTCGCGCGCGGGCATTGCGCTCGCAGGTATCGTTGCAGGAATTGTCAGCCACCAGACGGCGACGAGCGAAATAACAGCGAGGAGCAGCAAAGACAGAATGATACGTTTGACCACGCGCACTCCTCGGGCATGAACGGCGACTGGCGCTTGCGCCAGCCGCGCGATGCTTGGCTCTGATTGAAGGCTAGCCCTTCAAACGGAAATTTTCATGGCAACCGCCGCAGGCCTTGCCAATGGCGGGCTGGGCAGCCTTCAGGCTGTCGAGATCCTTGATCTTGCCCTTGGTGGCAGCGATGGCTGCATTGTAGTCGGCGATCTTCGCAGCGAAGCCTGCCTTGTCGTCCCACACCTTCGGCGACGGGCTGTATTCACCCTCGCCGCGCATGCCCTTGGTGCTATCGGGGAACAGCGACGCCATGTTCGCGCCAACCTGCTCCATCTTTGCCAAAGCCGCGTCGACAGCCGCCTGGTCATAGGGCTTCTCGCCCTTGACGATTGGCGCCAGCGTGCCGCCCAGGCTTCGCCCCAGATCTTTCATCGAGGCCTGGCGAACCTTGATCACATCCTGCTGCGCCGCGACGGTCGTCACGCCGAGAAGCAAAGCGCTCACGACCAGTACTGATTTTATCATCATGTTCATCCTTCGAATGAGGGAATGTTCGTTACGCTACGTCGACGGACTAGGTCCCGGTGCACCCGGACCATGCCCGCCACTCAACTCGCCTTCTTCTGCAGGGCTGATTGAATTGCCGTCCACACCCGCTCCGGCGTTGCCGGCATGTCGATGTGATCAATGCCGTACTCACGCCAAAGTCCGTCGATCACGGCATTGATGATCGCCGGGCAAGACCCGATCGCGCCAGCTTCGCCCGCGCCTTTGACCCCGAGCGGATTCGTGACGCATGGCACGTTATGCGTGGCGAAGTGGATCGTCGCGCCATCTGCCGCGCGCGGCAAGGCGTAGTCCATAAAGGTTGCGGTGACGAGCTGACCATCATCAGCGTCATAAATCGCCTGCTCCATCAACGCCTGACCAATGCCCTGCATGGTGCCGCCATGGACCTGCCCGGCCAGCAACAGGGGATTCAACGTGGCGCCGAAGTCATCGACGATGACGTAATTGACGATAGCGATACGGCCCGTTTCCGGATCGATCTCGACTTCAACGACATGCGTGCCATTCGGGAAAGTGCCTTCGCTGGCGAAGGTCGACTGGGCGTCCAGCGATCCGTTCGGCGCTTTGGCGGCAATGTCGGCGAAGGTAACCGAGCGGTCCGTGCCAACGATGCGCAGCGTGCCGCCGACGATTTCGAGATCTTCAGCGCTCGTCTCCAGCATGTTGGCGGCAAGAGCCTTGAGCTTCTCGCCGAGCGCCTTGGTTGCGCGCTGAACGCTGACGCCGCCCGTCGGAATCGAGGCGGAGCCGCCGGTGCCGAGCCCGGTCGCAACCCGATCCGTGTCGCCCTGGTGGACATGCACCCGCTCCGGCGCAACCCCGAACTGTTCCGCGATCAATTGCGCATAGGCCGTCTTGTGGCCCTGCCCGGTCGACTGCGTGCCAATCAGAACGGTGACATCGCCATTCGGCTCGATCTCGACCTTCGCCGTTTCCTCGCCCATCGAGCCACACACCTCGACATAGGAGGCCATGCCGAGGCCACGCACCTTGCCCTGCTTCTTCGCGGCCTTGGCCCGCTTTGCAAATTCCTTCGCACCGGCGGCCTCAAGCGCGAGCTTGAGATGCGCGGCGAAATCGCCGGAGTCATAAATCTTGCCCGTCGCCGTTGTGTAAGGCATCGCCCGTGGGGTGATGAAATTCTTGCGGCGAACGGCCTCCGGCGTCATGCCGAGCTTGCGCGCAGCGGCATCCACCAGACGCTCGACAACATACGCAGCCTCTGGCCTCCCCGCGCCGCGATAGGCATCGACCGGCACCGTATTGGTGAACACCGTGCGGATGCGGCAGTGGAATGCCTTGAGCGCGTAAAGCCCCGGCAGCATGGCTGCGCCGGCATAGGGAATATACGGACCAAACGTCGAGAGATAAGCGCCCATGTCGCTGACGAGATCGACATCCATGGCCAGGAAGCGACCGTCGGCCGCAAGCGCCATGCGCGCCACCGTGACGTTATCGCGTCCCTGCGCGTCACCGAGGAAATGATCAGTGCGATCCGCCGTCCAGCGTATGGTCTTGCCGAGGCGCTTCGCGGCAACCGCAACCAGCGCATACTCGCGATAGGGAAACAGCCGTGTGCCGAACCCGCCACCAACATCCGGGCTGATCACCCGCATTTTGTCAGTCGGGATATGCAACACGTCCTGACAGAGAATGTCGCGCAGACGGTGGCTACCCTGGCTGCCGGTGATCAAGGTAAAATGGTCACGCCTTGCGTCATATTCGCAGATCGCCGAGCGCGGCTCGAGATAGTTGATCACCACGCGCGGATTGACGATTCTGATTTCCGCGACCGCATCCGCCTTGGCGAAGGCCGCATCGGTTGCCGCCTTGTCGCCGATGCCGGTGTCGAACAGAATGTTGCCGGGATGATCCGGCCAGACCAAAGGCGCGCCTGGCTTGATCGCCTCGCCCGCGCCGATGATCGCTGGCAGCGACGACCATGTCACGTCGATCGCCTCGAGCCCGGTACGGGCATTGGCGATGGTGTCCGCGACTACAAAGGCGATGGCGTCGCCGACGTGTCGAACTTCGTCCTTTGCAAGGATCGGATAGGTCGGTGTCTTGAACGGCACATCCGGCAGCGCGAACTGGCAGGGCAAGCCGCCGAGGTCCGCAATGTCATCGGCGATCAGGACCGCCGCCACGCCAGGCACGTTGCGGGCGCGGGTGACGTCAATCGTGAAGCGGGCATGGGCATGCGGCGAGCGCAGCACCAGGGCATGCAGTGACGCTTGGGAATGATCGTCCGTGTAGCGACCCATCCCGCGAACAAGCGGGTCATCCTCTTTGCGGAGCACACTCTGCCCAACGCCGAACTTCACGGGAGCCATTACCGCATCCTCCGCCCAGGTCACTTTTTATGCATTCTATTCTGCCGGGAAACGATGACGAGCGCAATTAGGGTGACATGCGACGCATGGTTTCATGCAAAAGCCGCCCGAGGCTTGGCCAGCGAGCCACGCCTCTACGGCCAATCGCGAACACACATGTCCGCGCCATGCCGAAATATTTACCCTCTGAGAATTGCGACCAGTCGCTTGCGGCCAAACAACCCCGCCACCAGCACGCTATAGACAAGCGCCGTGGCCAGCATCAGGACGGCCAGCAGGGTCTCATCCCGCCAGGCGGTCCAATTCGCCAGGACCGGGTTCACAACCCTGACGGTCGCCCATAACGTCAGAGCCAACGCGAGGCCGATTGCGATGAACTTGCCGAGCGACGCGAGCAGCGCGCGGTCGATGACAAAGTATCCGGCCCGCACGGCGAAGCCGATCACCAGCAGCAGATTAACCCAGCCGCCAATGGCGGTGCCGAGCGCGAGGCCGACCTGCGCAAGCGAGCCCATCAGCAGCAGCTTGATGGCGACATTCACGGCAATGCCGGTGAGCGCCGCCTTCATCGGCGTGGTGGTGTCCTTGCGTGCCTGGAAGGTCGCCACCGCGCTGCGGATCAGGACGAAGGGCACGAGGCCGATTGCATAGGCCGCCAGCACCTGCCCCGCTGAAGACGCATCCGCCGATGTAAATGCACCACGAGCGAACATCGCCCGCATGATCGCCTCGGGGACGACAATGAAGGCTGCGACAAATGGCACCGAGAACAGCAGGGTCAGTTCCATCGCGCGCCGCTGCGCGACCGCCGCGCCGGCCTTGTCGTCCGCCGCCAGCCGGCGTGACAATTCGGGCAAGAGCACCGTGCCAATTGCAATGCCGATGACGCCGATCGGCAACTGGTTCAGCCGGTCGGCATAATACAGCGCCGACAATGCCCCGACTGGCAGGAAGGTCGCGATGATGGTGTCGGCGAACATCGCGATCTGCGTGCCCATCGAGCCGATGGTGGCGGGACCCAGCGCACGAAAGAATCCGCGAATATCCTCATCCAGTCGCAACGGCGCGAACCGCGGCAGCCCACTCCGTCGCGCCAGATCCCCCGCCAGCAGCAGATATTGCAGCACGCCCGAGATCAGCACGC
The DNA here is from genome assembly GCA_963717905.1 of uncultured Alphaproteobacteria bacterium. GTDB lineage: Bacteria > Pseudomonadota > Alphaproteobacteria > Rhizobiales > Xanthobacteraceae > Tardiphaga. The sequence goes on along the minus strand of CAVQXM010000002.1, from coordinate 89,443 downwards.
CCCAGGCCGCGGCATGGCCTGCGGTCGGGAAGAACGCCGCCAGCGCCAGCGTCGCGATCATCGAAATATTGAGGAAGATCGGCGCCGCCGCCGCACTGGCGAAACGGTTGGCGACATTCAGCATGCCGCCATAGAGCGTCACCAGCGTGATCAGCAGCAGATAGGGAAAGGTGATCCGCGTCAGCTCGACCGCCAACTGGCGCTGCATCGGCTCATCCGTAAAGCCCGGCGCGAGAACGCGCAGTGCTTGCGGCGTGAACAGTAGAGCCAGCGCCAGCAGCACGACCTGCGACAACAGCAACAGGGTAAAGATACGGCTGGCGAACAGTTTCGCCGAAGCTTCACCGCTCCGGCCGTGCACGTAACTATATGAGGGCACGAAGGCGGCGTTGAAGGCGCCCTCGGCAAAGATCGCCCGGAAATGGTTTGGCAGCCGCAGGGCGACGAAAAAAGCGTCTGCGATCGGACCCGCGCCCAGGATGGCGGCAAGCATGATATCGCGCGCGAACCCGGTGATCCGCGACAGCAGCGTGAATCCGCCAACGGTGAAGATTCGCCTTAGCATCAGCCGCTTCTACAGCAGTTCGTGGTGCAGGCAAACTGGCGGCCCTGGAAGGGTCGCCGAAGGACGCTTGAGCGCTGACAGGCAGGCCGCACAAGCAGCCTGCCCAGAGTAAAACCGGATCAGGCCAGGGCTTCGCGCACTGCGGCGATCACCCGCTCCTGCGTCTCGACATCCAGATAGGGATGCATCGGCAGGCTGATGACGTCCTTGGACAGTTGCTCGCTGACTGGCACGCCACCATCGACGACTGGGTATTGGCGGTAGGCGGTCTGCTGGTGCAGCGACTTCACGTAATAGATGGCGGTCGGAACGCCCTTGGCCTTGAGCGCCGCTGCGAAGCCGTCGCGGTCGACGCCCGCCGGCAGCCGAATGGTGTATTGCGCCCAGATCGAAACGTTACCATCCTGCACGCGAGGCACGGTAACGAGATTGCCGAGCGCCGCCGCATAGCGATCCGCCACAGCGTTGCGCGCGGAGATCTCGTCGTCGAAAATCTTCAGCTTTTCGAGCAGCACCGCCGCCTGGATCGTGTCGAGCCGACCTGTCAGGCCGAGGCGCACATTGTCGTATTTATCCGAACCCTGACCGTGAACGCGGATGCTGCGCAGATCCTCGGCCAGTTGATCGTCATCCGTAAAAATTGCTCCGCCGTCGCCATAGCAACCAAGCGGCTTGGCCGGGAAAAAGCTGGTCGCCGTCGCCAGCGCCTGGGTGCCGAGGCGCTTGCCCTTGTAGCTGCCGCCAAAGCCTTGGGCAGCATCGTCGAGGACGAACATGCCCTCGGCGTCGGCAATCGCCAGAATTGCATCGTGATCGGCACTTTGGCCGAACAGATCAACGGGGATCACCGCGCGCAGCTTGAGGCCGAGCTTCCTGGCTGTTGCGATCCCCTTCTGCAGCGATTTCGGATCAATGTTGAAGGTGCTCTCGAGCACGTCAACGAACACCGGTGTCGCGCCCGTCAGTGCCACTGCCTCGCCGGTCGCGCAGAACGTGAACGTTGGGCAGAACACCGCATCGCCCGGACCAACACCCTTGGCCATCAGCACCATCAACAGGGCATCGGTGCCGCTGGCGCAGGACACGACATGCTTGGCGCCGCAGAACTTCGCCAGCTCCGCTTCGAGCTGGATCACTTCAGGGCCGTTGACGAACTGGCAATGGGTCAGCACCCGTCCGACGGCTTCGTCAATCGCTGTGCCCAGGCGTTTACGCTGCGCGCCGACATCGATGAACGGAACTGGGTCAAGACGGAGATGCTGGTTCATATGAGCCTCAAAGCGACAATCTTTAGAATGGGAGCGCGAGCGAATGATCAGCTGACCAACCGCGGCGCAGCGCGCGGCGTCTCGGCATCGGGAACCGTAGGCTTGACCGAGTTTTTGGCAGCGCCGTTCAAACACTGGATCGCGATCTCGAGGCTGGCGACGGCCTCCTCGCCGGTCACTGCGGGCGGCTTGCCCGAACGAACCGCATCGAGAAACGCATTCAGCTCAGCGCGCAGCGGCTCATCCTGGCTGACCGGCAGGTGGCGCACCGAGTAGGTGCCGTCCTGCTGGAAGCCGAAACATTCGCTGACCTGACGGGTCAGCAGATCGCCCGTGATGTACTTGTTGCGCGTCGCCACCGTTACGCTGCGCGCCTTGAACGGCGTCAACCAATTGGTGTTGATATGCGCCAGAACGCCCGAAGCGGTGCGGAACTGCAGCAGCGCGATATCTTCGCGCTCGGCGACAGCGCTCGCCAGCTGCGGCTGGACTTCGACAATATCCGAATCGGTGAACCAGCGGATCAAGTCGATGTCGTGAACCGCGAGATCAATCACGACCCCGACGTTCGACATGCGCGGCGGGAACGGCCCTACGCGCGTGATGCCGATCGACAGGATCTGCTCGTTTTCAATCGCCCGCTTCACCGTGGCGACGGCGGGATTGAAACGCTCGACATGGCCAACCATCAGGACAACGCCGGCGCGCGCTGCGGCAGCGACGATGTCCCGGCCTTCCTCGACCGTCGAAGCAATCGGCTTTTCAACCAGCACGTGAACGCCGGCAGCAATGCACTCCAACGAAACTGAATGGTGAAGGTGCGTTGGCGCGGCGATGGTGACGGCATCAACCCCCGCAGCCAGCAGGCTCGGCACATCAGTGAAGGTCGGGCAGCCGATCAGATTTTCGGCGCGTTCGCGATGTTCCTGCAGCGGATCGACAATCCCAACGAGCTCGATGCCTGGCAAACCGGCCAGCACGCGACCATGATTGCTGCCCATGACGCCAGCGCCAATGACGCCGACCCGCAGGACTCGCGATCCGTCAGCCTGGCCCTGCCCAGCGCCATTCGAAAATTCAGAACTCATCAGACTCAAGCCTTTTTACCAATTCACCGGCTACCCCGGTCTCCTAACATGGCCCGCCGAGCCGTGCGAGATCTAGGGTAAGGGGGTCAAACACTTTTTGATTCAATAGATTACGGTCACCCGTGGCAATCGCTGGGGAAATATCCCTAGGTATTGCACAGATTCCTGATGCCAAGACCCGTGGCGGAGTATAAATTTGGCCAGATTCTAACTTACCCCCAAACCACACTTTTACTTGTGATCTTGGGGCCACGAACCCCTCAAGTTGCCCCACACCCAGGATCAAGTGCCGTATAAACGCTGACGAGATCGCCGACCAGTGAGTCGCTTCGCGTTCCAGACTCCATGCGATCACAAGCCGACGCTCCCATGCCTTTTCGGTCTCCCGACGCGCTGTTGCGGACGGAGCCAGCCACAGCATCCAGCGAGACGGGAACCCACCAGTGACAATGGCCTATGTGATAACAGCGGTGACCGGCGTGCTGCTCGGGCTTGGCGGCGGTCTTGGTCTGCTGCTGTTCGCTATGCTCGCCGCCATAACCGCTGCAATTGCCATGGCGCTCATCCTGGAGCTCGACACGCTAACAGCGATCCTTACCGCGACAATTATGCAGATAATCCTGCAAACGAGTTTTTTTATCGGCGTCCTGCTCCGCACCCTGCTGGAGCGCGACCAAGCCGAGCATACCGGTCCCGCTAATCACGAAACTCCCGATCCACTAACGCGTGATTGACCGATACAGCCGATCATAATCAGCAGCCATCCGCCCAACTGTAAACCGGTCTGCCCCTTTGCGGGACCGTACTTGCCAATCCGCCAGCCCATCCGGATCGGCCATCAATCCATGCAATTCAGCCGCGATCGCCAACGGATCCGACACTGGCACGATCCGGCCCGCCTCGCCGAAGTCGACCACCTCCGGCGACCCGCCGACATCCGTGACAATGATCGCACACCCTGCGGCCCGCGCCTCTGCTGTAGACACGGTCGCACCTCACGTAAGCGCTTACTTCTTTAATCACTAAAGAGTTCGAGGACACAGATGCAGACTACGATTGATCGGCTGCTTCCCGGCGTTAAGCCCGCCTCGCTGGACTGAGGGCGTCAGCCCTCACCGGTCAATGCCTGATCCTGCAGCGCAACGTCCAACCCGGTGTCGAACATATATTTGCGAGCGCCCTCCAGCATGAAGCACGTCAATCGTCCGGTTGCGAACGCGCCGGTATCGATATTGACGCGGTTGCAGCGGATATCCGCAGCAGGCTGCGGGGTATGGCCATGCACCACGACCTTACCGAAATCCTCTGTCGAATCCAGAAAGGGTCGACGGATCCAGAGCAGATCCTCATCTCGCTGCGCGTGGAAAGGGATGCCGGGTCTGATACCGGCATGGGCAAAGAAGAAGTCACCACAGCTGTAACTGTGTCTGAGCTGCGCCAGGAACTGAAAGTGTTCGCGCGGTATAGCTTGCTGGATTGCCTTCTGCGCCAACATGAGCTGATCTTGTTCCACGCCAGTTGCAGTGGCTACCCCATAGGATTGCAGGGTCGCTGCACCGCCAATACGCATCCATTTCGAAAACCGGTCGAGATCCGTCATGCCCTGCATCGCGACCTGTTCATGGTTGCCCTTCAGGAAGACGCATTCGGTCTCCCGCCCCCGCGCGATCAGCCGCTCGATCGTACCGCGCGACCACTTCCCGCGATCAATGTAGTCCCCCAAAAAGACATGGATCACGCGGGCGATGGGATGTTCGAGCCGGTGCTGGTCGATCACTTCGAGGCAACGCTCGAGCAGATCCAGCCGTCCGTGGATATCTGTCAGAGCATAAATCCGCAGACCGGGCGGCACGGCAGCACTGAGATAGCGGCAATGCGCTGGCCCCCCGCCCGTGCTGAAGTTCGCCTCAATCATTCAATCGTATCCTTACCGGCGCGTTGCGCCGCCATGTCACGTATGTCTAGGAATTGGAATAAGCGATCTCTGATGCCCGATACCTTCTTCACGCGGATTTCAACTGGCGTTGATCGCACTGCACAACAATATGCTGTTGCGCAGATATACCATACGATATGTACGATATGCTTCGTGAACCAATCGATGTTGGTCTGCAGGTAACCAGATGCGCTTCGCGACAGTTCGAAAGCCGGCTTTGCTGTCGCAAGCGACTGCCCCGAACGAATCCTGACGCAATGGCGACACATCGATACGCCTCCGCGAATGAAGATGCCTTCACCCAGGCAACGATGCAGCCCAGAGATCCGGTTGTCGGGAAGAAAGTTCTGTACGTTTGAACGCTATGGAAATTCCAAGGCTCCCTTACGAACACGCCAAGCAATCTGCGGTCATGGACGTGAAGTCAGCATCGACAGTCGCCTCGTCGACGATCCAACGGTCCAAAGCGAGATCGAGACAATCAAATCCGAACGCGTCGCCGCCGCAGTCGTGAAGCGGCTGAACCTGACCAACGATCCCGAGTTCGTTGGCGCAAGCCTTTCCCTGCTTCGCCGCGCGTTTCGGTTTCTGACCTTCCATTCCGGTACCGAGCCGCCCCAGGAACAAATGACGCGGCGAGCCCTCGACGGCGTGACAGGTGCAGTCAAGGTGAGCCGCGTCGGGCGGAGCTTCGTCGTCGATGTATCCTTCACATCGCAGGACCCGCCCAAATCAGCCAAGATCACCAACACAATCGCCGATGCTTAGGTCGAGGATCAACCGGTCGCGAAATTCGAAGCGACACGGCGGGCGATGCCTTTCATTGCCTTCGACACCGAGACCCTCACCTTGATGCAAGCCCTCGGCACCACACCACGGCCTTTGTCCGAACGAAGTGCAGCAGGATTTCTGCTGCACTGAAGCCGACACAGAGTCCAATCATCGCAGACCAAACCGAATATGCGAACTCTGCAATCAACAAGCCCGGCGGGCGCAACTGTGTCAGCCTGATGAGTCGGGTGACATGCTTGGTCACATCGTCGCACTGTTCGAAACGTGAACGTGAAATAAATCAAAGAAACAAGACTGTGAATTCGCTTAAATGATCGAACCATTTAATGTAGCGAACAACAAACTCCATGGAAACAGCAAGCTCAAGCAAGCCGGCCTGGGTCGGCGCCGGAGTCTTGCGAGCAGCGCATGAACCTGCGGCCACGAGAACAAGAGAAAGCAACACATGGGGCGCGAAGACCGGGAAGCAGGCGAATGATCTCAGGCTCGCGCGGGCGTTTCCAAATGGATCTGTCGAATCCAAACCGGACATCAGGGAATTATCGAAATGCCACTCTGGCCTCTATCGATGCTGCTACGATAACGCCTACCCAGTTTAAGAAGCCTGTTGGTGGTGGTGTCAAACGCATGTTTGACTTGCTGCTAACATCCGTTGGAATCCTGTTTCTGCTGCCAATTCTCCTGCTCTTGTCGATGGCGGTTTCGGCATCGTCACGTGGTTCGATCATCGTTCGCCACAAGCGAATCGGCTATCGCGGCGAGCCGTTCATGTGGCTGAAGTTTCGCACCATGCGACCCGAAGCGACCGAGCGGCTCGAAGAGTACCCGCGGGAAAACCCCGATGCGCGCGCGGAGTGGGAACAAACGCACAAGCTGCGTGCTGATCCGCGCGTGACGGCGCTCGGCGGGATCATGCGCAAGACAAGCCTCGATGAGCTTCCGCAGTTGTTCAACGTCTTGCTTGGCGACATGAGCCTCGTCGGCCCGCGCCCCGTGACCAAGGATGAGCTCGACCGGTACGCCGGGAATGCGAGCCTCTACATGTCCTGCAAGCCTGGCATCACCGGGCCGTGGCAGATCAGTGGCCGCAGCAGCAGCGCGTATGACGAGCGCGTCTCGCTTGACGCGGCCTATGCCAATAACTGGTCATTGGCGCGTGACACCAAGATCGTTGTGATGACGATCCCGGTTCTGATCGGCGATAGAAACGCCTGCTGAAGACCAGAGTGGTCGGATTTTCAAGGCCGGGATCACCGCATAACATGGAAGCCCTGCGGTCATCATTGCTGCAGGGCTTCTTGCTGTTCCATCCGAATCCCGCGCCGCTCGCAACCAGAATATTCGCCATCCAGTCCTGCCTCGACATATCTTTACATGGGATATGCTTCAGTATGAGGCGGCGGATAAATCGTGCGCGAATCAAATACACTTCAACTACTTGAAGTGATCACCCTTGAAGCGTTGTCTCTGCAACTGCGCTGCGTGCTCAGCACCGGAGCTCGCAATCATAAGAGACAAAGTGCCTCCCAGCTTTTGTCGCGGCATCGGGGTGCCTATTTTGCATCACTGCTGCGCGACTCGCTATGCTCGTGGTCGCGTACGACCATGTTGTCGCGCTCGTCGGGCGTGATAGCAAAGTCGTCGATTGAGTGGCCAGCCCGCAATGCTGCGGTCAGCCATCGTGGCTGCTTGCCGCGTCCCGACCAGGTTTCGTGCGGAGCATCTGGATTGCGATACTTCGGAAACACGCGTGGATACCGGCGACGTTTAGGGGCGTCCGTTTGGTCGAGGTCGGAAAAACTATCCAGCGGTGTGACAAGCTGCTCGCGATTGAGCTGCGCCAACCTGCGTTCGAGCTCGCGTTTTTCCTGCGTCAGCCGTCCCGCGAGGGCACGACACAGTTGCCCGTGGAGGGCCCACATTTCATCGACGGACATTTCGTCGAGGTCGAACTTGATACCAATATCATTGCGTGTGGACATGGTTCGGCACTCAAATCTTGAGCATAATAAACTGATTGAAGGTAAAATGAGGCGTAAACAGAGGATCCTGACACCGGGTAAAATATATCCGATGCAAATACATGGCTGGGTGCAACATCAACTCGGTCCCATTCGACCGTTCGCACCTGAGTCACTGTCGGATAAAGTATCACACGAACGGGATAGCATTAACCCATTCGTTCACAAAAGCTTTGAACTGTGTCGAATTAACCCACCCAGCTGGCTATACCATACCACAGATTTCGCACGTTTAAATTGATATCTTAAAAATAATGGCGAGAGTTGGTTGAATCGCGCCAGAATAACGCGGTGAGCGGGATCAATGTCCTTCGTCAGAGAGTGTCGGCGACGCCATTCCGGCGCCGCGCCCCATATTCCATCTGACGGTCAGGTGCGCTGATAATCGTCCTCTAGCCGGATGATATCGTCTTCGCCAAGATAGCTGCCCGTTTGCACTTCAATCAGTTCCAGCAGGATTTTTCCCGGATTCTCGAGACGGTGAACCGCCCCGATCGGGATGTAGATCGATTCGTTCTCGTGAACGATCTTGATCGTCTCGTCGACGGTGACCTTCGCAGTGCCGCGCACGACAATCCAGTGTTCCGAACGATGGTGATGCTTTTGCAGCGACAGTCGTCCTCCCGCCTTAACGACGATTCGTTTCACCTGATGACGGTCGCCATTGTCGATCGACTGATATGAGCCCCAAGGTCGGTGAACCTTGATGTGGTCTTCGGTCACCCGCGGCGCCTCAGCCTTCAGTTTGGCTACGAGGCGCTTGATCCCGTTGGCGTCGCTTTGGCGCGACACGAGCACTGCATCCTGGGTTGCGACGACGACCAGATCCTCGACGCCTTCGAGCGCGACCACTGCCCCGTCTGACGTGACGTTACAGTTTCGTGCGTTCTCAAAGACAACTGTACCCACCTTCGCATTGCCGTCGGCATCCTTCTCGGAAAGCTCCCAGACTGCGCGCCACGACCCAACATCCGACCAGCCGCAATCGACCGGTATAACCGCCGCGTGCGATGTCTTTTCCATCACCGCATAGTCGACCGAGATCGCCTTGGCGGCGCCGAACAGCTTCTCATCCAGTTTGATGAAGCCGAGATCGCGGCCCGCGTTCAAAACTGCGCCGGAAATGATCTCGACCGAGTTCTGCGTCCGACTTGCGGTATTCGTCGAGCAAGACTTCCGCGCGGAACATGAAGTTACCGCTGTTCCACAGGTATCCCTCATCGACATAGGCAGCAGCGGTCGCGGCGTCAGGCTTCTCGACGAAGCGAGCAACCGCCCTCACCTCACCGACAACTGTTTCGCCGAGAGCGATGTATCCATATTCGGTCGCCGCGCGCTCGGGCTTTACGCCAAACGTAACGATGCGGCCGGCCTCGGCGCCGGCCAACCCTTGCCGGCAGGCTGCGCGGAACGCTTCGACATTCTGCACGACGTGATCAGCGGCGAGCGCCAGGACGACAGCCTCGTCGCGACGCGTCTGCGCAAACAATGCGCCCGCGACAATCGCCGGTCCGGAATCGCGGCGGACAGGCTCAAGCAGTACATCAGCGTCGACACCGATCTCGGCGAGTTGCTCCAGCACCAGAAAACGATAGGCCGCATTGGTGATGATGATCGGACGGTCAAACAATTCGGGATCAGACACCCGCAATAATGTCTGTTGAAACGTCGAGCGCGGGCCGAACAGGGGCAGAAATTGCTTCGGACGCACCTCGCGTGATGCGGGCCACAGCCGCGTGCCGGCGCCGCCACACATGACCAACGGAATGATGCGCTTATCCATCTCTACCTCGAACGTTTTATGCACGATGATACTCACGGTACCAGGCGACAAAGTTTCGAATGCCAACCTCGATCGGCGTGTCCGGCCGGAAGCCGACATCACGCGTCAGACTGGCGACGTCCGCATAGGTTGCATGCACATCGCCCGATTGCATCGGCAACATACGACGCGACGCCTCACGCCTTAACTCACGCTCAAGTAGTTTGACAACATGCAGCAGTTCTTCCGGCTTGCTGTTGCCGACGTTGTAGATGCGCGCAGGCGCTCGCCCCTGATCTTCCGGCGCAAGGCTGATCAATCGCTCCAGCACATCTGTCAGATCGTCGACATAGGTAAAATCACGTTGCATCTTGCCGTGATTGAACAGATCGATCGGCCTGCCCTCCAGGATTGCTTTCGTAAAAATGTAAATTGCCATATCCGGCCGGCCCCAGGGACCATAGACCGTGAAGAAGCGAAGGCCCGTCGTCGGCAGGCGATAGAGATGGCTGTAAGAGTGAGCCATCAATTCGTTGGCCTTCTTCGTCGCCGCATAAAGGCTGATCGGATGATCTACTGGGTCATCGACGGAGAAGGGCAGCTTGGTATTCGCGCCATAGACGGACGATGACGAGGCATACAGCAAATGCCCGCAGCCATTGTGGCGGCACCCTTCCAAAATATTGACGAAACCTTCGAGGTTCGCATCCGCATAGGCGTGCGGATTTTGAATCGAATAGCGAACGCCAGCCTGAGCAGCGAGATGAATGACGACTGGAAAGCGGTTCTGCGCAAACATCGCCGCAAGACGCGCGCGATCGGTGAGATCAACGCGCTCGAAAGAAAATCCCGGAAGCGCCTTGAGCAGCTTCAGGCGAGCCTGCTTCAGGGCGGGGTCGTAGTACTCATTCAGGTTATCGAGGCCAACGACCTTACGGCCATGTTGCAAAAGTTTGCGCGCAACATGAAAGCCGATGAAACCCGCAGCTCCCGTCACCAATACTGGTTGATCCGACATCATTATCCTCGGGTCGCGTTGCAGCGTGACACCCTGAAACCGGGCGCAATTTGTTTATTCACCATCAGAACACCGGCTCAATAGCAGATCAGCGCTATTGAGCCGCATAGCAAAGCAAGGTTCGCAATCGCCTTGATCAGATACGGCCAAGGCTCAAAAAATCCCTTCGATGGCGGCTTTCTCGTATCTCATCCGTCAAACGCCGATGGCGTGAATTCAAACGCCAGCGTTTTCAACAAATCACCTTGGCCCGCTTTGATGCTCATGCGTCAGTCTTGGTGTTGCGGTTGCCATACTCCGGGACAGCATCCTGCAGGATCATGACGACACGGTCATAGGCATTGGCGGCAATCGCGACTTCAAGCTCGTTTAGCCAATTCCGCAAGACTGTCAGCGGCAACTCATGCGGCCGAGCCGCCAGAACGCCCGCGACGCCGATATCGCTGGTCGGCTCACTCTCGGCGAACAGAATCTCGTGGAGACGCTCACCCGGACGCACGCCCGTAAACTTGATGTCGATATCGTAGCCAGGTTGCAAACCCGACAGCCTAATCATGCGGTCGGCAAGATCGACGATCTTCACCGGCTGCCCCATGCTCAACACATAGACCGAGGCGTCGTCATGCTTCGCGCGCGCCGCATGCGTGCCGGCAGTCAGGACAAGATCGCAAGCTTCGCGGATCGTCATGAAGTAGCGAACCATATCGGGATGCGTCACCGTGACGGGACCACCAGCCTCGATCTGCGCCTTGAACTTTGGCACCACCGAACCGTTCGAGGCCAACACGTTGCCAAAGCGAACCGAAATCAATCGCATCGGCGAACTACTGCCCGGGGCGGTGACAGCATCACCGTCAAGCGCCTGGCAGTAGAGTTCGGCAAATCGCTTGGTTAGCCCGAGCATCGACACTGGCTCAATCGCCTTGTCCGTCGAGATCATGACCATTGCGCTGGCGCCTGATGCCCGCGCTGCATCCGCCACGTTCACCGAGCCAAAGATGTTGGTCTTGACGCCCTCGCTCCAGTCCCGCTCAAGGATCGGCACGTGCTTGAGCGCTGCTGCGTGGAAAACCACATCGGGTTTGAAATCAGCCAGCAGTTGATGAATGCGCTCGCGATCGCGCACGTCGGCAATATGCCCCTCGATCACGGCTGCGCCGTCCTTGCACGCAAGCTTCTCCGTTGCCGCATGCAGCGCCGGCTCGGAGTTCTCGATCACCAGCAGGCGCGCCACGCCAAAGGTTGTCACACGATCGCAGATCTCGAAGCCAATCGAGCCGCCGCCGCCGGTCACGACTACCGACTTGTCGCGCAAGAACTCTTCGAGCCGGCCGTATTCGATCTTCACGCTTGGGCGCAGCAGCAGATCCTCGACAGCAACGGGAGCCAGTTGTGGACGATCACGACTTTCTTCGAGCGACGGCAGCCGGCTGACCGACAGACCCATTTTTCGCGCCTTCATCAGCACCGACTCGGGTTGCGCGTCAGGCTCGAATGCGGATGGTGTCATCACAAGGCGCTCGATCGGACGGCTGCGCGTGGCGAAATCCTCGACAATCTCGCTAAGGTCGTCGACGGCACCCAGCACCGGTATGCCACGAATGGTCTGCCCGCGATCCGAAATAGCTGGCGAGAGAATGCCGATAGGCCACAACCGCTTGACTGCTCCGCTCTCGATACCGCGCAAGAACACCTCAACATCGGCTGTGCGGCCAATCAGCAACGTCGCTGCGGCATTCGTCGTCATGGCGCGGCTGCGCGTGCGCGTGTAGCGGAAGTAGCGATAAGCCAGACGCGCCCCGCTCAGCAGAAAAATCTCGACGAACCAGTAGATGATGATCGTCGTTTTGCCGAGAAAGAACGTGCCGTAGACATTCGGGGCAAGGAAGATGTAATCGACCACCAGCAGCGCGAGCGACAGAACAGTCGATGCGCGCAGAATATTCAGCAGATCGGGAAGCGAAATGAAGCGCCACTTGGTGGTGGTCAACTTGAACACGTAGCAAACAAAAAAGCTGAATACGACGAAATACGGCAGGATCTTGAGCAACAGCGGCAGCCGGCTCATCAGCATATCGTCGTCAAACCGCAGCCAGAATGCGCCGATCACCGCCAACCCGGTGACCAGCACATCGTGCAGCGCGATCAACCAGTTGCGCCAGGTGAACGACCGAATGCTCGGCAGCCCGAACCAGTTCACATAAGTCTTGTCGCTCACGACCGATCTCCACGCGCGCGGTTCACCAACGAAGTGGTGCTGTGACCGGGCATGATATCCACCAGCACCACCTGCCCGCCAGACGCCGTCACGATCTCATGACCGACGACCTCTTCGCGGGTGTAGTCGCCGCCTTTTACCAGGACCGTGGGTACGATCTGTTCAATCAAGCTCAGGGGAGTATCCTCTTCAAAAATCACCACGAGATCGACAGCTTCCAGCCCAGCCAAAACTTCAGCCCGAGCCTGCTCAGCCTGAACAGGTCGCTCCGGGCCCTTGAGTTTTTTGACCGAGGTGTCGCTATTAAGCCCGACAATGAGGCGGTCACACGTCGCTCGCGCGGCGGTGAGCACTCGTACATGGCCCGGATGCAGGATGTCGAAACAACCGTTAGTGAACCCGACGCGAAGCTGTTCACCGCGCCAGGCGGCGACCCGCGCCTGCAACTCGGTCCGGCCCGTAACAATCTTGGTCTCCGCCGCAAGCAGCGCTTGAGGCAGGATTTGCTGGCGCAACTCCTCGAGTGACACCGTGGCGGTGCCTTTCTTACCGACCGCCACCGCCGCAGCGCTTGCTGCACAACGCAGCGCAGTCTCCCAATCGGCGCCGGCGCCAAAGGCGACGGCGATCGTCGCCGCAACGGTATCACCGGCGCCCGAGACGTCGCGCACCTTCACCGGCACCGCCGGAATGTGAACAACCTCACCGGATACAGCGACGAGCGACATGCCCTGTTCGCTGCGCGTCACAAGGATCGCATCGGCCTCGGCCATGGCGAGCGCCTCGCGCGCAGCGGCGACGATGCTCACATCGCTGTCGGCGCGGCTGCGCGTGGTTTCGTTCAGTTCCTTGAGGTTGGGCGTCAGCAGCGTTGCGCCACGATACAGCGCATAGTTCTGGCTTTTGGGATCGACAATGACCGGTTTGCCGAGCTTGCGTGCGGCTGCGATGACCTGTCCGATGACACCAGATGTCAGTACGCCCTTGGCGTAATCCGACAATAGCACAACATCGACCTCAGCCAGCAGCGGCAGAACGATTGATACCAGCTCGGCTTCGATCGCGAGCGACGCCGGCACAGCGCGCTCCCAGTCGGCGCGCAACATGTGTGTCGAATAATGATCCGACACAAAGCGAACCTTGCGCGTCGTGGGCCGTTCGCGATCAATCACCAGCCTGGCGTCGATCAATGGCTCCTTCGACAGATCGGCCGCAAGCGATCGCCCGGCCTCGTCGTCGCCGACGAGCCCAATGAAAATGCACCGTGCGCCCAGCGCCGCAATATTGCGCGCGACGTTGCCAGCGCCACCAATGGCGCTGACGCTGCGTTGAACCGCGATGACCGGCGCGGGCGCTTCAGGCGAAATCCGCGCGACATCACCATAGATGAATTCGTCACGCATCAGGTCGCCGATACAGAGCACGGTCTGTCGGCTGATCCCGTCAGCGAGCGCGTCAAAATCGAACATCAGATAGTCACCCGTTCAGCGGTAGCGGTCTGGTTGGTCGAGATAGCCATTGACGTAGGCGCTGACAGCTTCTTCCAGCGAGGTAAACCCGCCATTGTAGCCGGCTTGTAGCAGTCGCAAGCCGTCGCTCTGGGTAAAGTACTGATAGCTGCCACGAATGGAAACGGGCATGTCGACATATTCGATATTAGGCGCTTGACCGAGCGCCGCATAGGCCGCCAGCATCATGTCTTTGAAGCTGCGCGCCGTGCCGGTGCCAACGTTGAACAATCCGCTCACCGTCGGCGTCGCCAACAGCCACTGCACAACCCGGACGATATCGTCGACATAGATGAAATCGCGGCGCTGATCGCCATCGGCAATGCCTGCACGATGCGATTTAAAGAGCAGGAGCGGCATGCCGGCCTTGATCTCGTCGAAGCGCTTGGTGAGCACGCTCATCATCGCGCCCTTATGATATTCATTGGCGCCGAACACGTTGAAGAATTTCAAGCCAACGCATTGCGGCGGCAGCGGCGCGCCATCCGCACGACGCTGCGCCACCGCCAGATCAAACATATGTTTGCTCCAGCCATAAAGATTCATCGGCCGAAGCTGCTTCAGCGCGGTCAGCGATGGATCGTCGATAAAGCCTTGTTCGCCTTCGCCGTAAGTTGCGGCTGAAGATGCATAGATGAACGGCGTGTTGTTAAGCGTGCACCAATCCAGCAATCGCATGGAGGTGCGGAAATTCGTCTCGAACACCTCGTCGCCGTCGGTTGCTGTGGTCGCGGAAATCGCGCCCATGTGAATGACAGCATCGAGCTTTCGTCCGGACAACCACTGCATCAACTCGCCGGGGGGGACGATATCGGCCAGTTGCCGCTTCGCCAGATTACGCCATTTGCCGTCATTGCCGAGCCAATCGCAGACCACCACATCAGGCCTGCCGGCATCATTCAGCGCCGCAACGATGTTCGATCCGATAAATCCGGCCCCACCCGTTACCAGCAGCATGGAATCCCTCGACTTGTTTGCATGCCCACCTTTGCCCCAGTCCGGTCCGGCAAGCAACGAAACAAGCAAGACTCATGGGCAACCTTTGAAGCCCAAGATTGTGGCGATGGCTTTACGTGGTCGCAGTGAAGGGGTACCCCAACGGCTGAAATCGCGCAAAATCGACCGAATGAATGAACCAGAATTCAGTCCAAATGACACCTGACCCAGCCGATACCCGCCCTATCCTCATCATCCCCTACATGTGGGTAGGTGACTTCGTGCGTGGTCACACGGCGGTCAGGCTCTTGAAGGAGCGCTGGCCGAACCGGCCGATCGATATGCTGGTGACCAGCCTTTGCGCGCCCATTGTCGACTACATGCCCGGGGTGCGCAAAGGCATCGTTTGGAATTTGCCGCGCAAGAGGCTCGCGCTATCCGATCATATGGCGCTGGCAAAAACGCTGCGGGCTGAAAACTACGGCACAGCCTACGTCATGCTGCGCACCTGGAAATCGGCCCTGGCGCCGGCGCTAGCCCGCATTCCGGAGCGGATCGGTTTCGTCGGCGAATTCCGTTTCGGGTTGATCAACCAATGGCGCTGGGGCGAAAAGCAACTGCCCCGCATGATCGACAAGAAGGGCGCGCTGGTGCTGCCGGGAGGCGCAACGCATCCGCACGAGTGGCCTGTGCCGCAACTGCGGGTCAGCGCCGAGGAGATCGCTAACTGGCGCGCCGCCAACAACCTTGGCAACCGCCCCGCCATCGCGCTGGGCCCGGGGTCAGTCGGACCGGCCAAGCGGTGGACCTATTATCCAGAGGCGGCAAAGCAGCTCGTCGCTGCAGGATTCGACGTCTGGGTGATCGGCGGCCCTGCTGAAACCCCGTTGGCGCAGGAGATCGTGGCGGCTGGCGGGCCCGGCGTCCGTGACCTGACCGGCGCCGACATGCGCAACGGCGTCATCGCGATGGCGGCTGCTGGCGTCGCCGTGTGCAACGACTCAGGCCTGATGCATGTGGCGGCAGCGCTGGACACGCCGACCATCGGCATCTTCGGACCGACCAGCCCGCAGCTTTGGGGGCCGCTCAATCCGCTCGCAGCCGTGGTGCAGACGAAGACCGATGTGCCGTGCCAACCGTGCCACCGGCCCGTTTGCAGGATGCAACATCATCGGTGTATGCGTGACATTCCTGCGGAGGATGTCGTCGCCATCACCACCCGCGTTTTCCGGGATGCGTTGGCCGCGGCGGCAAGGTAATATGCGCAGGCTCTTGCCTGTGCGGTCAACGTCTGTCGGAAGACGATAGGCATTCAATTCAAGGGGAATACTGCTCGTGAGCGACAGCCTGATCGCAGCCCATTTTGAGCAATCGCGCGCCGGCATGGAACGCGCGGCGAAAGACCCTGCCCTGCTTGCTGCATCACAGAATATCGCCAACGCCATCGTTGACGCCCTGCGCAACGGCAACCGTGTGCTGCTGGCGGGCAATGGCGGCAGCGCGGCGGACGCCCAGCACATCGCCGCCGAAATCGTCGGCCGTTACAAGCGCGAACGCCGCGCCTGGGCGGCGATCGCGCTCACCACCGACACCTCGGCGCTGACGGCGATCGGCAACGACTACGGCTTTGAACAGATTTTCGCCCGGCAGGTCGAGGGCCTCGGCCAACCTGGCGACGTCATGATCGGCATTTCAACGTCAGGCCGCTCGCCCAATATCATCGCAGCGCTGGTCAAGGCCCGTGAGCTCGGCCTCACCACGGTCGGCTTCACCGGCAGCAAGGGCCAGTCGATGGGCGATACCTGCGACCTGCTGCTGGTGTCGCCCAGCGACGATACGCCGGTGATCCAGCAGATTCATCTGATGGCGGCGCATGCAATCTGCGATTCAATCGAGCGCCAAATGATGGATGCCCCGACGACATGACGGCCTCTATTCTGCGTCCTGCCGCCTTTCTCGATCGCGATGGCGTTTTGAATTATGACGACGGCTACGTCTACAAGGCCGATAGCTTGCGCTGGATGCCCGGCGCGGCAAATGCTGTCAAACGCCTGAACGACGCGGGCTACCTCGTCTTTATCGTCACCAATCAGTCCGGCGTTGCACGCGGTTACTACACCGAGGCTGACGTCAATGCCCTGCACGTTTGGATGCGCGCCGAACTGGCCCGCGACGGCGCACACATCGACGACGTCCGCTACTGCCCTTATTTCACCGAAGGTTCTGTCCCGGCCTATATTCAGGATCATCCGTGGCGCAAGCCGCAGCCGGGCATGTTGCTCGACCTGATGGCGCATTGGCCGGTGCAGCACGACGGCAGCTTCATGATCGGCGACCGTGACGGCGACATGCAGGCCGCGGCATCGGCCGGCATCCCCGGCTATCTTTATGCAGGCGACGATATTGACGCCTTTGTCGCAGACTGTCTCGCCCGTCAGATCAGCGTGCGATAGACCGCCGCGATCCCTCGCGCCTCGGCGTCAAGACTGAACTGAGCCAGCACACGCTCGCGGCCACGCGCGCCCATCGCTTCCGCAAGCGTGGGCTCGCGCATCAACGGCTCGATCGCATCTGCAAGTGCAGTCGCATCGCCCGTCGGCACGAGCTTGCCCGTGACATCTTCGTCGACCGCGAGTTCAGCCGCGCCCGCGCGCGTGGCGACCAGCGCCGCGCCTGCTGACATGGCTTCGATCAACGTCAAGCCGAAGCCCTCGTTGCGCGAGGTGAAGGCATAGATCGTCAACCGCTTGAACCAGCGTTCGACGTCCTCAATCGGCTGCTCGCCGAGAATCAGGATGCGCGATTGCAGCCCCGCCGCCGCAATCTGCTTGCGCAAGCCGTTAGCGAAATCCTGTTGATCGGCCGTGATCTGGCCGACAATCACAGCGGTGAAGTCCGGATATTGTGGCAGCAGGCGACACATCGCATCGACAAACAGATCGGTGCCCTTCTGCGCCCGCACCCGCCCGAAACAGCCAATCGCATAGCGCCCCGGCAGGCCGGCTTCGCCGAAGGCCGCCGCGCGATCCACGGGCGGCGCATAGCGATCCGTATCAACGCCATGGGTGACGACCGTGGCAGGAAACCGCAGGTAAGATTTTGACATCTCGCTGGTGGCGATGATCGCGTCCATTTGGCTCATCAGCCAGCGCGTGATCCAGGTGTGGTGACGCTGCGCCGCCGAGGTGAACAACAGCTTCAGCGGCCACCCCAGAGCTTTGAGGATCACCCCGGCAATCATCTCGTTGTTGCGCCGGGCGTGCCATATCACCGGCTTTTTGCGGCCCCAAAGCGAGAGCAGATTGGCAAATGACATCGCAGCGATGCCGTCCGGCCTGTCCGATCCAAGCCAGGCCGCCGGCACCATCGCAGCCAGTTTGGGCGCAACCATCCGGTTGGTTGCGGTGACGCCGGAATATCGCCAATGCAGATTGGTGATGATCAGGTCCAGCTGGCGGTCAAATTTGTTCAGGATCGGCACAGGTCACTCCGGTCAATGTGGCTCCTATACGAAACATTAGGCATACGGGCCAGTTCGCCGATGAACACTGGAGAGTTTTCAACCTCACAGGGCTATTGAGCAGGCAGTAATCGCAGGATGTAACCTATGACGATTCTCGTAACAGGCGGCGCCGGTTATATCGGCAGCCACACGGTCCATGCTCTCGTCGACGCTGGCGAGCGCGTCGTCGTGATCGACAATCTGTCGACAGGATTTGCCAGCCTGTTGCCATCGAACGCACCACTGATCATCGGTGATGCTGGCGACGAGACCCTGATCGATCGCGTGATCAGCGAGCAGAGGGTGACTGCGATCATCCATTTCGCCGGCTCCGTGGTCGTCCCCGACTCGCTGCGCGATCCACTCGGCTATTACCGCAACAACACCGGGACGACGCGCAACCTGTTGACAGCTGCCGTCCGCGGCGGCGTAAAGCGGTTCATCTTCTCGTCGACTGCCGCCGTCTACGGCAATCCGGACACCATCCCGGTGCCGGAAACCGCGCCGACAAACCCTTTGTCGCCCTACGGATCGTCAAAACTGATGTCGGAGATCATGCTGCGCGATACCGCCGCCGCGCATGACCTGCGTTTCGTCATCCTGCGTTATTTCAACGTTGCCGGCGCTGACCCGCAGGGCCGCACGGGCCTGTCGACCAAGGGCGCGACTCATCTGCTCAAGATCGCCACGGAAGCTGCCGCCGGGCATCGCAATGGCATCGATGTGTTCGGAACCGACTATCCGACACCCGATGGAAGTTGCATCCGCGACTTCATCCACGTCAGCGATCTGGCCAAAGCCCATGAAGCCGCGCTGAACTACCTGCGCCGCAGCGGTCCCTCCTGTACCCTCAATTGCGGTTACGGCCGCGGCTATTCAGTGCTTGAAACAATCGCCGCCGTAAAGGCTGTCGCCGGGGTGGATTTCGAGGTGCGGCATGCCGCGCGGCGTGACGGCGACATCATGACCATGGTCGCAGACACTGCGCGAATCCGCGGTACGCTGGATTGGACTCCGCGCTACGACGACCTGCCAACCATCGCCGACCATGCGCTGACGTGGGAGCGGAAGCTGCTCCAATCGAGGCAAGCCTCTGATATATCGAGGAAATCAGCCTAACGCCCTGACCTTGCCCGCCTTTTGGCCTTGAAATGCCTAGCCTTAACGGGCATTGAAACGGCTCTTTCGCAGCAATTTCGCGCCACGGCGGAGTTCCGCCCTGAGCGCTGCTGGAACGCGGATGGCCACCATTTCTCGCAAGTTTACCGACGATCCCGCCGGCGCTTCCGCGCTGATCAAGCGTCTCGTGATGGAGCAGGCCAAATCGCATTGGCGGCGCTATCTGCTCGCATTTCTGCTCATGGCGATTGCCGCCGGCATGACCGCCGGCGCCGCCTGGATGCTCGGCGAGGTCATCAACCAGGCCTATGTCGACAAGGATGTGCACGGCATTGCGATGCTCTCCGGCGTCGTGCTGATCATGTTCATCGTCAAGGGCGCAGCCACCTACGGCCATACGGTGATCCTGTCGAAGATCAGCAATGCGATCCTCGCCAACAACCAGCGTCGCCTGTTCGACAAGCTGCTCAGCGAGAGCATTGGCTTCTTTTCGGCGCGCCATTCCTCCGAGTTCCTCGCCCGCCTGACAGCCGGGGCCAACTCCGTCACCCAGGTGCTGAGCCTGCTGATCAATGCAGTCGGTCGCGATCTTCTGTCGCTGATCGGCTTGGTCGCCGTCATGGTGATGCAGGACCCGGTGATGGCGATCTCCGGCTTCCTGATCGCGCCGCCAGCCATGCTGGTTCTGCGCAAGCTCGTGCGCCGCATCAAGGGCCTCGCGCGCAACCAGTTCACCGGCACTGCCGACATCATGGAGACCATGCAGGAATTGCTGCAGGGCATCCGCACCGTCAAGGCGTTCACGCTGGAAGACGCCATGCGCGCACGCATGGAAGACAGCATCGTTGCGGTCGAGAAGAACGCCAACAAGATGGCCCGGGTCCAGAGCCGATCGAGCCCGCTGATGGAAACCCTTGGCGGCGTCGCGATTTCGCTGACGCTGCTTTACGGCGGCTACAGCGTTGTCGCGCTGAACGCGACCCCCGGCCAGTTCTTCTCGTTCCTGACTGCCTTCCTGCTCGCCTATGAGCCGGCCAAGCGCCTCGCCCGCCTCAACATTGAACTCAACAGCAGCCTGATCGGCGCGCGGATGCTGCTCGACATTGTCGACAGCCCGGCCAGCGAACCGAACGACGACGACAAGCCGGCGCTGAAACTCTCCGACGCTCGCGTAGAATTGCGCGACGTCTCCTTCGCCTATCGCAGCGACGAGAAAGTGCTCGACCGCATGAGCTTCACCGCCGAGCCCGGCAAGGTCACCGCGCTGGTCGGCCCATCGGGCGGCGGCAAATCCACTGTGCTGGCGCTGCTGCTGCGGCTCTATGAAGTCACAGAAGGGCAGATCCTGATCGACGGCCAGCCAATCGCCGCGGTGTCGCGTCGCTCGCTGCGTCAACAGACCGCCTACGTCGGCCAGGACGTCTTCCTGTTCCGCGGCACCATTCGCGAGAACATTGCGTTTGGTCATCCCGGCGCAACCGAGACTGAGATCATCGCCGCTGCAACCGCCGCCTGCGCCCATGATTTCATTATGGGCTTCCCGCAGGGCTATGACACACCGGTTGGCGAGCACGGCACGCAGCTCTCGGGCGGCCAGCGCCAACGCATCGCCATTGCGCGCGCCCTCGTCAAGAACGCGCCGATCATCCTGCTTGATGAAGCCACCGCCGCGCTGGATTCCGAATCCGAAAAGCAGGTGCAGGAGGCGATCGACCGCCTTTGCGCCAACCGCACCACCATCGTCATCGCGCATCGCCTGCACACCATCATGCATGCCGACGCCATCCTGGTGGTCGAGGCTGGCCAGATTGTCGAGGCTGGTCGGCACGACGAGCTGTTGCAGCATGACGGGCGCTACGCGTCGTTCTTCAAGTTGCAGCACCGCGATGCTTCAACGCTGGCGCCGCTCGATACGGAGGCGTAAGCTGAAGCGGACACGATTCCTCCGCATCAGTTGAGAGCATCATCCATGTCTGCAGACTATCGTCATTGCGCCTCCGCCCCAGGCCGCCATTGCGGTTCAGGGCGAGGCTGAAAGCTTCCCGGTGCGCCGCGTCTGGTGCGTTGGCCGAAACTACCTTGAGCATATCCGCGAGATGGGCAATGACGAGCGCGCGCCGCCGTTCTTCTTCGCGAAGCACGCCGACATGGTCGTGCCGGATGGCATCAAACATACCCTACCCGCCGCTGACAAATGACTTCCACCACGAAGTCGAGTTGCTCGTCGGCCTCAAGAGTGGCGGCAGCAACATTCCTGTCGAAACGGCGCTCGACCATGTCTGGGGATATGCCTGCAGCATCGACCTCACCCGCCGTGACCTGCAAATCGCCTCCCGCAAGAAAGAGCGCCCGTGGGAAATCGGCAAATCGTTCGACGGCTCGGCGCCATGCGGCGCGATGGCGGCTGCATCGAAGATTGGTCATCCCATCGAAGGGCCGCATCTGGCTCAAGGTGAACGGCGACGAAAAGCAGACCGGCGATCTCTCCGAGATGATCTGGAACGTTCCCGAAATCATCGCAAAGCTGTCGCAGCAGGTTGAGCTCGCCGCCGGCGACGTCATCCTTACAGGAACGCCTGCAGGCGTCAGCGCGCTCAAGCCCGGAGACAAGATCTCCTGCGGCATCGACGGCGTCGGCACGCTGGACGTGACGATTACCTGATCGATCAGCTTCTGATCAACCAAGGCCCACTCAACAAAAAAGCCCCGGATTGCTCCGGGGCTTTTCGTTTGCATCATGCTGCGAAAGCAGCGTTTGCATAACTCAGTAGCGGTAGTGGTCCGCCTTGAACGGGCCTTCCTGCTTGACGCCGATGTAGCTCGCCTGCTCCTTGCTCAGCGTGGTCAGCTTGACGCCGACCTTGGCGAGGTGGAGGCGCGCAACCTTCTCGTCGAGCGACTTCGGCAGCACATAGACTTCCTTCTTGTACTTGCCGTCGGCGTTATTGGCGTAGAGTTCGATCTGCGCCAGCGTCTGGTTGGTGAAGGACGCTGACATCACGAAGCTCGGGTGACCGGTGGCGTTGCCGAGGTTCACCAGACGGCCTTCCGACAACAGGATCATGCGCTTGCCATCCGAGAAGGTGATCTCGTCGACCTGCGGCTTGATGTTGTCCCACTTCAGGTTCTTCAGCGCACCGACCTGAATTTCGTTGTCGAAATGGCCGATGTTGCAGACGATAGCCCGATCCTTCATCGCGCGCATATGCTCGATGGTGATGATGTCCTTGTTGCCGGTCGCGGTCACGAAGATATCCGCGCGCGGCGCGGCGTCTTCCATGGTGACAACCTCATAGCCTTCCATCGCCGCCTGCAGCGCGCAGATCGGATCGACTTCGGACACCAGCACGCGGCAACCAGCCTGACGCAGCGATGCCGCCGAGCCCTTGCCGACGTCGCCGAAGCCGGCAACCATCGCCACCTTGCCCGACATCATCACGTCGGTGCCGCGGCGAATGCCGTCGACCAGCAATTCACGGCAGCCATAAAGGTTGTCGAACTTCGACTTGGTGACCGAGTCGTTGACGTTGATCGCAGGCCACAGCAGCGTGCCGGCCTTCTGCATGTCGTACAGGCGATGCACGCCCGTGGTGGTTTCTTCCGACACGCCCTTGATGCTGTCGGCAATTGCCTTGAAGTAGCCCTTCGGCTTTTCCTTCAGCTGCTTCTTGAGCAGTGCGAAGAACACTTCTTCTTCCTCGGAGCCCGGCTTGTCGAGGAATGCGGTGTCGCCATTCTCGGCGCGCAGGCCAAGGTGGACGTACATCGTGGCGTCGCCGCCGTCATCGAGGATCATGTTGGGATGGCCGCCGCCGTGCCAGTCAAACAGCTTCGCGGTGTAGTCCCAATATTCGGTCAGCGTCTCGCCCTTGACGGCGAACACCGGAATGCCAGCCGCAGCGATTGCCGCTGCCGCGTGATCCTGCGTCGAGTAAATGTTGCACGACACCCAGCGAAGGTCTGCACCGAGCGCCTTCAGCGTCTCGATCAACACGCCGGTCTGAATCGTCATGTGCAGCGAACCGGCGATGCGCGCGCCCTTGAGCGGCTGCTTCGGGCCGTACTCTTCACGGGTCTGCATCAGGCCGGGCATTTCGGTCTCGGCGATGGAGAGTTCCTTGCGGCCGAAATCGGCGAGGCCGATGTCCTTGACGATGTACTCGGTGGTCATGTCGCTATCCTTGTTCGAGGCGGCTGGCGCATCTGCACGCCCCGCCGATTTGAAGTCGTCGCGCCCGCCTTTGTGCCGGGCATCGGCGTCTATCTATCTCTTTGTCATGACATCTGGCCGGGATGAGCCCGGCCAGACATCAAGGGCCCTGATGGCGTTAGAGCGCCTTCTTCAGCGCCTCGGCGAGGTCGGTCTTCTCCCAGGAGAAGCCGCCGTCGGCTTCCGGCTTGCGGCCGAAATGGCCGTAAGACGAGGTGCGGGCGTAGATCGGCTTGTTGAGGTCGAGATGCTTGCGGATGCCGCGCGGCGTGAGGTCCATCGCCTGCGCAACGGCCTTCTCCAGCTCGGCTTCGCTGACCTTGCCGGTGCCATGGGTGTCGACATAGATCGACAGCGGGCGGGCGACGCCGATGGCGTAGGACAGCTGCAGCGTCACGCGGTCCGCAAGGCCGGCAGCGACGATGTTCTTCGCAAGATAACGTGCGGCATAGGCTGCCGAACGGTCAACCTTGGTCGGATCCTTGCCGGAGAATGCGCCGCCGCCGTGCGGAGCTGCGCCACCATAGGTATCGACGATGATCTTGCGGCCGGTCAGGCCGCAGTCGCCGTCGGGACCGCCGATGTAGAACTTGCCGGTCGGGTTGATGTGCCAGATCGTCTTGTCGTTGATCCAGCCTTCCGGCATCGCCTTGCGCACATAGGGCTCAACGCGCTCACGAACCTGCTTCGAGGTCATGTCCTCGACCAGATGCTGATGCGACACAACGATCTCGCGCACGCCGACCGGCTTGCCGTTTTCGTACTGGATGGTGACCTGGCTCTTGGAGTCCGGGCCCAGCACCTTCTCAATGCCAGCATGACGGGCTTCCGAAATCAGGCGCAGAATGTTGTGCGCGTAATAGATCGGCGCTGGCATCAGTTCGGGCGTCTCATTGGTGGCGTAACCGAACATGATGCCCTGGTCGCCGGCGCCCTCTTCCTTGTTGGCGCCTGGCTGCAGCGCGTCAACGCCCTGCGCGATATCCGCCGACTGCGGATGCAGCAGGATCTCGATGTCAGCGGTTTCCCAATGGAAGCCGTTCTGCTCGTAGCCGATGTCCTTGATCGCGGCGCGAACGACGCCCTCGATCTGCTCGTTGGTCACCGAGGCCGGACCACGGGTTTCGCCCGCGATCACCACCTTGTTGGTGGTCGCCAGCGTTTCGCATGCTGCGCGAATGGCCCAGGGGTCGATCCCTGCTTTCGGCCCTTCGCGGTAAAACAGGTCGACGATTTCGTCCGAGATACGGTCACAGACCTTGTCGGGATGCCCTTCGGAAACCGACTCGCTGGTGAACAGATATGACGCGCGCATCAATAACCCCTAATCCGCCGCACTGGCGGCCCTTTCGTTGAAATTCAGAAACTCAGTCCCGACGCCGCGAAATGACGTAGGATTCATCCAAAAACCAAAGGCCGTTATGCTTGCGCAGAACGTCCCGCGTTGCATCAAGGTACCGCCCACTCTGCGTCACTTCGGTCAAACGATCATCCTCGACCTGCGCCACGTAAACAGCGGCATTCCAGGCGGCGAAGGCCGTCGATGTCCCGATCGAGCCAGTCACCTCGTTCGGCAATGCTTCCATCGCATACCGAAAGATCGACCGGTGGTCAGCGTAGGCATTGAAGTTCAGGTCGCGCCCGGCTGATCCAAGTTCATATTTGACAGCGCGCAATAGCTCATGGCGACTGACGGCGAAAGGGTTTTCGCCGGGCCAGACAGCCTGGACGATCTCCATTCCCGGATCCTGCCCGTGCGAATGAATTCCTATCAACCGTCCTCCCGGACGTAACGCCCGCGCCAGCGGCGCAATAATGCGTTTGGCGCGGAAAACGACCGAAGATCGAGCGCGATAGGGCTGCGACGCGATAATCAGGTCGAAATTAGCCTCGGTGCGCCCTGCCCGTGGGATAATATTGTCGAGCAGGAACCGGTGATCCTCGCGGTAAATCACCAGCGCGACCGGGCGCTCATAAGTGGGCATCCCGATCGCGGGTTCACACTCGCACGCCAGTTATCCTCAAGAAAAGCTGCCGAGCTCGGTGATCTGGCGCTCGAATTCGCCGGATGAAGTGCCGCGCAGGGCCACCTCGTGCCAGACCATGCCGGCTGCGGCGGCGGGCGATCGCCGGCGTCAGCCACGGCGCCTCGGCGTAGTGCATATTGGTCAGCACAAAGACCGTGGCGGGATGCTCGAACAAGCCGGTCCGGCAGCTTGTCGAGCGTCAGCCGGACGTCCTCGAGGCTGAGTTCCTTGCCCGCGATGTAGAACGGCATGTGGGGGAACCGGCCGTGCATCGACCGCATCACCCGCGCCAGCACCGTGCCGTCGCCAACCCCGGCATCGAACAGCCGCAAGGCTGGCGGCGCTTGGGTGAATATTGCCGAACTCCAGCGCAACGCGGTCGGCGATCATGCGTTTTTCACTGCACGTATGAACGAACAGCAGATATTTCTGCCGGTTCTCGAAAAACCGGAAATTACTGCGCGGATCGCGGCGTTCCAGCGGCGGCTGCAGCCGGTTCGGCGGCATCGCCCCATCGGGCATCGACTGGGCGATGAAAGCCTGGAATCCGCTCGAGCGTATCGATCGTGATCCGCTTGCCCTCGCGCAGGCGGTTGACCAATTTACCGTCATTGATCGCCCGACGGCCGAAGGTCGACTCCGCCATCCCCGCCTGACGGCAGAAATCCGAAATCTGACTCGAGGATCTGGTCGTTTTTCATGAGGTGGACGAACGCCTGTATGCGGCGGTGGGCAGGACGGCTTGCGGATTTTTCCTTAACACGATCTGCCCACCAAAGGAAATCCCCATCCTCGCAAGTTTGAGGGGCGTCACTCGCGTGTGAAATTGCTGCGCTTCTGATAAAGAGCCAAAGCGCGGTCGCCTTCCGACGGCCTCGCGCAGACGGCCATTCGATTACAAAGGTATCCCCTATGCGTATTGCCATGATCGGCACCGGTTATGTCGGCCTTGTCTCTGGAGCCTGCTTTGCAGACTTTGGCCACGATGTAATCTGCGTAGACAAGGACAGCAGCAAGATCGACGCCCTCCTGCGCGGCGAGATCCCGATCTACGAACCTGGCCTCGACGCTCTGGTGGACGCCAACGTGAAGGCGGGTCGGCTGTCCTTCACCAGCGACCTGAAGCAACCCGTGGCTGATGCTGAGGCCGTTTTCATCGCTGTCGGGACGCCGTCGCGGCGCGGCGATGGCCATGCCGACCTGACCTATGTTCACGCCGCCGCCCGCGAAATCGCCGCAGCGCTTCATGGCTTTACGGTCGTCATCACGAAATCAACCGTCCCGGTCGGCACTGGCGACGAGGTGGAACTACTGATCCGCGAAACCAATCCGGCTGCCGATTTCGCCGTGGCCTCCAACCCGGAATTCCTGCGCGAAGGCGCGGCGATCCGTGACTTCAAGTTTCCGGACCGCATTGTCGTCGGCACATCTGACGAGCGCGCCCGCAAGGTGCTGGGCGAGATTTATCGCCCGCTGTCGCTCAATCAGGCGCCGATCATGTACACCGGTCGCCGTACGGCCGAGTTGATCAAATATGCCGCCAACGCGTTTCTTGCGACCAAGATCACCTTCATCAACGAGATCGCCGATCTGGCCGAAAAGGTCGGCGCGGACGTGCAGGAGGTCGCGCGCGGCATTGGCATGGATAACCGCATCGGCCCGAAATTTCTGCATGCCGGCCCCGGTTTCGGCGGCTCCTGCTTTCCCAAGGACACCCGGGCGCTGGTCAAGATTGCGCAGGATCAGGATGTCACGCTGCGCATCGTCGAGGCTGTGCTCGGCGTCAACGACAACCGCAAGCGCGCGATGGCGCGCAAGGTGTCCGCATGCGCTCGGCGGCAACCTGCGCGGCAAGACCGTCGCGCTGCTTGGCCTGACATTCAAGCCGGACACCGACGACATGCGCGAGGCGCCGTCAATCCCGATCGTTACGGGTCTGCTCGACATGGGCGCTCACGTCCGCGCGTTCGATCCTGTCGGTATGGAGTCCGCGAAGTCCGAATTGCCGGACATCACCTATTGCCCCGACGCCTACGCCTGCGCGGAAGGCGCCGACGTCGTCGTCATCGTCACCGAGTGGGTGCAGTTCCGCGCACTCGATCTCGATCGGTTGAAGAGCGTGATGAAGCAGCCGGTGATGGTCGATCTGCGCAACGTGTATCGCCCGGACGAATTGGCCGCAGCGGGCTTCACCTATCAGGGCATTGGGCGCGGCGCGAGCTAAGTCAAGCCAGACAAGGCGGGACTGCGCCATGCACGGCGCAGCCTCTGGCATTCGCAAGCCACCATTCCTATCTGCAGGGTCCAGCCGAACCGGAGAACCCGGCTGATGTGTAGATAGTGGCTGATCATGACAGATATCGTAGAACTCGGACTGGACACTTTCGGTGACGTCACCGTCGACCGTGAAGGCAAGCCAATGTCCTCCGCGCAGGTTATTCGCAATGTGATTGCTGAAGGCGTGCTTGCCGATAGCGTCGATATCGATTTCATCGGCGTCGGCGAGCACCATCGGCCGGACTTCGCCGTCTCGTCCCCCGAGGTGGTGCTTGCGGGCATCGCGGCGCAGACCAAACGCATCAAGCTCGGCTCGGCCGTGACCGTACTGAGCTCGGACGATCCGATCCGCGTGTTTCAGCGCTTCGCGACCCTGGACGCCATCTCGAACGGCCGCGCCGAGGTGATACTTGGTCGCGGCTCGTTCACCGAGTCGTTCCCGCTGTTCGGTTTTGACCTGCAGCAATACGATGAACTGTTCTCGGAGAAGCTGGATCTTTTCGCGGCAGTCCGTCACGGCGGCGCTGTGTCCTGGGACGGCAACCATCGTGCAGCCCTGGTCGATCAGCACGTCTATCCGGAGGTCGAGCACGGCCCGCTGAAAGCGTGGATCGGCGTCGGCGGTTCACCGGAATCCGTAGTGCGCGCGGCACACTATGACATCCCGCTGATGCTGGCGGTGATCGGCGGCGATCCTGCCCGCTTCAAGCCGTTCGTCGACCTGCACTACAGAGCCTATGCGCAGATGAAGAAAGAACCGCAGCGGATCGGCATGCATTCGCCGGGCTTCATCGCTGACACCGACGAAGAGGCGCGTGAGCAGTTCTGGCCGCACTACCGCGACATGCATAGCCGCATCGGTCGCTCGCGCGGTTGGCCGCCGCTGGCGCGCGCGCAGTTCGACAGCGAAATTGCGCACGGCTCGCTCTACGTCGGTTCGCCGGAAACGGTTGCACGGAAGATCGCCGCTGCAGTGAAGACGTTGCAGGTCTCGCGCTTCGACTTGAAGTATAGCGCCGGCACCTTGCCGCATGAGCTGTCGATGCACGGCATCGAACTCTACGGCAAAAAGGTGATCCCGATGGTGCGGGAACTCGTCAGCACGGTCGACGCCTGACGAGCCCATGCGCGTGACAAAAGAAGAAAGGCCAGATGCCGTGCATCTGGCCTTTCTTTGCGTTAGCCCCAAATCTCTTTCGAGACGTCAACGGCCAGCTTCAGCTTGGCCCACTGCTCGTCCTCGCTGAGGACGTTGCCCTCCTCGGTCGAGGCGAAGCCGCATTGCGGAGACACCGCGAGTTGCTCCAGTGGGGCAAACTTCGCAGCTTCCTGCAGCCGGCGCTTGACGGTTTCCTTGTCTTCAAGCTCGCCGAACTTCGACGTGATGACGCCGACGACGACAACCTTGTTGCCCTTCGGCAGGAAGCGCAGCGGCTCGAAGCCACCGGCGCGATCGAAGTCATACTCAAGGAAATAGCCGTCGTAATTGGTGCCAGCGAGCAGCGTCTCAGCCACCGGCTCATAACCGCCGGACGAAATCCAGGTCGAGCGGAAGTTGCCGCGGCACACATGCGTGGTGATCACCATGTCCGCCGGACGATCCGCCAGCGCGTAGTTGATCACACGGGCATAGATCTCCTGCAGATTGTCAGCGTCCTCGCCACGAGCGCGGATTTTTGCAAGCTCATCCTCGGAGCAAAGATAGGCCCAGACAGTGTCATCGAGCTGGAGATAGCGGCAACCTGCATCATAGAACGCCCGGATCGCCTTGCGATACGTCTTCGCCAGATCCTCGAAGAACGGCTCGATCTCGGGATAAACATCCTTGGAGATCGCCTTGCGGCCGCCGCGGAAATGCAGAACCGAGGGCGACGGGATCGTCATTTTCGGCGTCACGCCGGCGACATCGCACTGCTTCTTCAAGAACTTGAAGTGCTCGAGCATCGGATGATCATCCGGAAAATCGAGCTTGCCGATGACCCGCACCGAGTCCTGCCGCGTCTGCACGCCGGCGAACTGAATGCCCTGATCAGGATGATAGAGTTCGCAGCCGGTCAGCTTGGCGAGAAAATCGAAATGCCACCACGAGCGCCGGAATTCACCATCGGTCGCAAGCTGCAGCCCGAGCGAGGCCTGCTTGTGAACGACCTTTTCGATTTCAGCGTCTTCGATGGCCCGGAGTTCGCCCGGCGTGATCTCGCCCTTCTCCAGCTTGGCGCGCGCTTCCTTGATGCGGGCCGGACGTAACAGACTGCCGACCTGATCCGCGCGGAACGGAGCTCTCGTTCTCTGCATGTTTCTACTCCTGTTTATCATTCGGCGCACGCATAGGCTGCGGAACGCCGTTGTGAGTGTTTATTGTTTCGCTGCACCGGCAACGCCAAGAAAGCGCTCCAGCACCGATGTGTCCCGTTTGACCTGCTCACTCAAAGCATCATGCACAATGGTCCCGCGCTCAAGGATAATCACCCGGTGAGCGAGGTCGAGGATCTTGCGCGCATTCTGCTCAACGATGATGGAGCAAATGCCGCCTTCCCGCGTGATCTTGCCGAGCGCTGCGAGCAATTCCTCGACGATAATGGGCGCCAGGCCTTCGGTTGGCTCGTCCAGCAGCAAAACTTTCGGATTGAGCGTGAGCGCACGACCAATCGCCAGCATTTGCTGCTCGCCGCCCGACAGCTGATTGCCGAAGTTGTTACGACGCTCGGCCAATCGCGGGAACATCTCGTAGACCCGCGCCACCGTCCATGGCCCCGGCTGCGCGACCGCGGTCATGTTCTCTTCCACCGTCAGCGACTTGAAGATGTTGCGCTCCTGCGGCACCCAGCCAATGCCGGCGCGAGCTCGCTGGTCAGCCCGCATGGCCGTCACGTCTGCGCCGTCGAGATTGACCGAACCGCCAAAGCGCCTGGTCACGCCCACAATGGAATTGATCAGCGTCGTCTTGCCCGTGCCGTTACGACCGAGCAGCGCCAGCACCTCGCCGTCATTCAACGTCAGGCTCATGTCCGGCAGCACGACCGCCTGACCATAGCCAGCCTGCAGGTTCTTGATCGCCAGCAAATTACGCATCGGTCAACTCACCCAGATAGACAGCCCGTACGCGCGGGTCCGTTGCGACCTCGGCCGGAGGGCCTTCAGTCAGCAGCGCGCCATTGACGAGAACCGAAATGCGATCAGCAAAACTGAACACCAGATCCATGTCATGTTCGATCAGCAGTACTGTGACGTCGCGCGGCAGTTGCGCTACCGCCGCCAGAATGTCGTGACGCTCGCTCTCCGGCACGCCGGCGGCAGGCTCGTCCAGCAGCAGCACGCGCGGCTTGGTGGCGATGGCGGTCGCGATTTCCAGCAGACGTTGCTTGCCATAGGGCAAGGTTGAGGTTGGCTCATTCATCACGTCAACGAGATGAAACCGCTCCAGCGTTTCGGCGATTTCGGCGTTGACATCACCGCGCGTACCCATCGAGCGCCACCAGTCAAAACCGTGACCGTAGCGCTCTGACACCGCGAGGCCGACCGTCTCCATCGGCGTCAGTTCGGGATACAGCTGGTTGATCTGGAACGTCCGGGACAGGCCACGCAGCACGCGCTTGTGAACCGGCATCCGCGAGATTTCCTGACCCTCGAGCAGGATCTTGCCAGAAGTCCGCCGCCAGAACGCCCGTGAGCAGATTGATCACAGTGGTCTTGCCCGCGCCATTCGGCCCGATCAACGCATGGCGCGCGCCCTGCTTGATCTGCAGCGACAGATCACGCGTGACGGCAAGGCCGCCAAACTTTTTTTCGAGATTGATGGTTTCAAGCACGACGGTCATGGCGTCCGCCCTTCTTCAACGGCGGATGCCTTGCGGCCGAAACGGGCCTGAACTTGCAGCGGGAGCCACATCACCCAGCGATGAAGCCGTTCGCGACCGATCATCACAATCAGAACGAGGATCAAGCCGATCCAGAATTGCCAGTATTGCGGCGTGAGCGTCGAGAAGAATTCCTGCAGGATCTTGAAGACCACCGCCCCGATCAAACCACCGTACAGATATCCGATGCCGCCGAGGATCAGCACCAGCATCACATCCGCGGAGCGATCGAAAGCAAAGCCATCCAATGACGCCAGCGCCGTCGTTTGCGTCGAGAGCGCACCCGCGATGCCGGCGTAAAACGCGGCGATGGTATAAATTACGATCAGACGCCGGTCGACGGGAATGCCGATCGCGGCAGCCCGCAGCGGATTGTTGCTGATCGCTCGCAACGACAGCCCGAACGGCGAACTCATGAGCAGACGCGCCAGCAGGAACATCACGAACAGGACGACGAGGCAGTAAATAAAGCCGACCTTGCCGAAGATATCGAAGCTGAACATCCCGAGGATCGGCTGCATCTCGATGCCCTGCAACCCGTCGAAGCCGCCGGTCAGATCAGAAAAGCGGTTGGCGAGTTCGCGCAGCAGCAGCGCAATGCCAAGCGTGATCATCAGCCGCGTCAGCTCCGCGCCGCGCACGACAAGGAAGCTGGTGACAAATCCGAGCGCGGCGGCAGCCAGGCCCGCAATGACGAGGGCGATCACGGGCTCATTGACGAGACCATGTTTCGCCAGAAGTCCGGCGGTATAACCGGCAAAGCCGAAGAAGGCGGCATGCCCGAGCGAGACAATGCCGGCATAGCCAAGAATGAGATCCAGCGAGAGCGCAAACAGCGCCAGCCAGGCAATCTCCGTCAGGATCAGGTAGCGCTGCGGGAACAACAATACGGTCGCCAGTGCGCCAACCCAAAACAGGATTTCCGCCCAATGCCAGCGGCGGCGTTCCTGCGCATATTTTTCAACGAGAGACAAAGCGGTCATGGCGATCACCGTGCCGCTGTACGGCCGAACAGGCCGTTGGGACGCCAAATCAGAATGACGATCATGAGGGTGTAGATGACGAAGGCGCCGAGCTTGGGCACATAATATTTACCTGCGACGTCCGCGATGCCCAATAGCAGCGACGCCATGAACGGGCCGGTGATGCTCGAGGAGCCGCCAACCGTGACGACGATCAGAAAGTAGATCATGAACTTCAACGGGAAATGCGGATCAAGGCCAAGGATCTCCGCGCCAAGCGCGCCGCCCATGCCGGCCAACCCGCAACCGAATGCAAACGTGAAGGCGAATACCTGCGGCACGTTGATGCCAAGCCCGGAGGCGGCGCGTGGATCATCCACCGCGGCGCGCAGGCGACTGCCGAACCGCGTTTTCGCCAGGGTCAGTTGCAGGCCGAGCGTCAGGATGCCGCAAATGACAATGATCATCAGACGATAACGGCTGACCGGCAATCCCAACAGTTCGATCTGCCCCTTCATGAAGGGCGGCAGGTCGATGAACACCTGCGACGACCCCATGAAGTAATCCGTCGCAGCGACGGACATGAAAACCAATCCGATGGTGAACAGCACCTGATCGAGCGGGCTGCGGTTGTACAAATGCCGGAACAACAGCCATTCAGCGATCACGCCGATCGCAGCCGACGCAATAAAAGCAAGCGCCAGCGCGGGAAAAAATGGCAGGCCGTTCTGATTAACGAGCACGGCGCAGACGTATCCGCCGAACATGGCAAAGGCGCCATGGGCCAGGTTGACGAAATTCATCAACCCCAGGGTCACCGCAAGACCGCACGCCAGGATAAAAAGCAGCATGCCGTATGCGACGCCGTCAAACATGATGGTCAGAAAGGTCATGAGACTGGTCGAGCCAATTCAAGAGATCGATAGACAACGCTGCGCTGAGCAACAGCGGAAGGTAGCGAAGCCCGGCTCAATTGAACCGGGCTACGCCAGCAAGCTTACTTCTTGGTCTTGCCGGGATCCTTCACGGCATCAAACTTGGCGAACTCGACATTGTACAATTCGCCATCAACCCGTTCGACCTTGCGGATGTAGATGTTCTGAACGATGTCGCGGGTCTCAGGATCGATCGAGATCGGGCCGCGCGGGCTTTCCCACTTGGCGCCCTTCATCGCCGCGATCAGCGAGTCGCCATCAGCCTTGCCACCGGTCTTCTTCAGAGCTTCGTAGACGAGGTGAATGCCATCCCAGCCGCCAACGGCCATGAAGCCGGGGCGCGTGCCGAAGGCCTTCTTGTAAGAAGCCACGAACTCCTTGTTCATCGCTGACGGATGCGCTGCCGAATACATATGCGCGGTCACAGCGCCGATCACGGCATCACCCATGCCGTTGAGCAGATCGTCATCGGTCACGTCACCGGGTCCGATCACCTTAATGCCGCTCTTGTCGAGGCCACGCTCGGCATACTGCTTCATGAAGTTGCCGCCCTGGCCTGCCGGCACGAACACGAACATTGCATCCGGCTTCGCATCCTTCATGCGCTGCAGGAACGGGGCGAAGTCCGGGTTCGCCAGCGGAACCTTGACCTCTTCAACGATGGTGCCGCCGCCCTTGATGAAATGCTCTTTGAAGAATGCCAGCGCGTCATTGCCCGGAGCATAATCCGAGGTCAGCGTCGCGACCTTCTTGATGCCGTTCTGCGCTGCCCAGTCACCAATGATCGTGGAGGACTGCGCCAGCGTGAAGCTGGTACGCACAATATAAGGCGAGCGCTCGGTGATGATCGAGGTGCCCGCCGCCATCACGATCAACGGCACCTTGGCCTGCGTCGCCAGCGGCGCGGCAGCCAGAGCGGCCGGGGTCACGCCAAAGCCGGCGATGATGTTGACCTTGTCGTTGACGATCAGTTCCTGCGCGAGACGCTTGGTGTTATCCGGCAGCGCTGCGTCATCCTTGAGAATGATCTCAACCTTCTTGCCGGCGACTGTCGCGCCGAATTTCTGCTGATAAAGCTTGATCGCATTGTCGATCTGCTTGCCAGTCGATGCCTGCCCACCCGTCATCGGGACGATCAGCCCGATCTTGACGGTTTCTTGCGCCTGCGACGTAACGATGGTCGACGCGCCCAAAAGCGCAACCGCCGCCATCGATCCAAATAGCTTCCTTGCCTGAACGATCATGCCGTCCCTCCCCCTTATGAAGCTGAACCTTGCTGGATCAGCCCGTTTAACCGGTCTTTGTACCTACAGCGTGGAAGTAGCAATAAATACCTTTGTCTGGTCCACCGCAACTGCGGCAACCTTCCGTTGAGAGAATACGCCTCGCTTTGCAACAAACGAGATCTATTCTCAATCGACGAAAACAACCGTCTTCATGCCGTTAAGAATGGCGCGGTCCTCGAGATGGTAGCGAATCGCACGCGCCAGAACCCGCCGTTCGATATCGCGTCCCTTCCGGACAAGATCCGTCGGCGCATCGCGATGGCTGATGCGCTCGACATCCTGATCAATGATGGGGCCTTCATCAAGGTCGCTCGTGACGTAATGCGCCGTTGCCCCAATCAACTTCACGCCACGCTCATGGGCCTGATGGTAAGGCCGCGCGCCTTTGAAGCCGGGCAAGAACGAGTGATGGATGTTGATGCAGCGCCCCGCCAGTCGCGTGGTCATCTCGTCCGACAGGATCTGCATATATCGTGCAAGCACGACCAGATCCGTCTGCGTTTCCTGCACCAGTCGCCAGACGGCGTCTTCCTGCTCGCGTTTGGTCGCCGCGGTTACCGGCAAATAATGGAACGGTATGTCGCCGAAATCGAGATGCTTGAAGGTTTCCCGCGGATGATTTGAGACAATCGCCGTGGGAATCATCGCCAGTTCGCCGGTGCGCCAGCGATACAGCAGATCAACCAGGCAGTGATCCGAACTGGACACCATCAGCATGACCCGCTGCTGTGTCGCGCGATCCCGCATCTTCCAGGTCATGCCGAATCGGTCAGCGATCGCCGTAAAGGCGGTTGTCAGCGCGTTCAGTTCGACAGTCAGGTCCGCTGCATTGAAGACAACCCGCATGAAGAATTGCCCGGACTCCGGGTCGTTGAACTGCTGGGCATCGACGATGTTCTGCCCGTTGTGCGCCAGGAAGGTGG
The DNA here is from genome assembly GCA_963717905.1 of uncultured Alphaproteobacteria bacterium. Classification (GTDB taxonomy): domain Bacteria; phylum Pseudomonadota; class Alphaproteobacteria; order Rhizobiales; family Xanthobacteraceae; genus Tardiphaga. Next base: position 53,233 of record CAVQXM010000002.1, on the reverse strand, counting down.
AGACAGCGGACACGATTCCCGGCCGGTCAGCGCAGGACAGGGTCAAGACAAAATGGTGATCGATCATGAAATCCGACGGGCTGGCGAGAAATTGAACCGTCCTGCTGTATCATCGCCTCAGTCACGCGCCAATCGAATCCGGTGCACGACCATAAGTCCGGTGCATACCCTGTGGGACCAGCCACATCTTCGGAGAGTGACATGGCGGATCGACTGACCGGGCGGCGCATTCTGATCATGGAAACCCGCGAGGAAGCCCAGTTCTTGCGGCTGCTCCGGGATCAGGGCGCTGACGTCGTGCAATGTCCGATGTTTTCCATCGAGGACGCCCCCGACCCTGCCCCGGTTGAGGCCTGGGTCGGGCGAGCGATCGCCTCGCCTCTGTCCGACCTGGTGCTGCTGACCGGGGAAGGCATGCGCCGCCTGGCCAAACTGGCCCGGCGGCTTGGCCTTTATGATCAGTTGATCGGCGGCACTTGCAGAAACGAAAATCTACGCCCGCGGTCCCAAGCCGGTCAAAGCCCTGCGCGAGCTTGGCCTCACCGCTGCAGCGGTATACGACCATTCCCACCTCGGAGGGCATTGTCGCGCTGCTCAAGGACGTTGATCTCACCGGGCATCGTCTCGGGCTCCAGCTCTATCCCGAGCGCGACCACAGTGCATTGATCGCAGCCCTCACCGGCTACGGCGCGACGGTCGATTCCGTTTCACCATACGTTTATGATGACAAGGCTGCTGAAACCAACATCATCGCAGCTATCCAGGAGATGGCGCAGGGCCGGATCGACGCCTTGGCGCTGACGAGTTCCGGCCAGGTCCGCCGGTTGGTCGACGCCGCTCGGGCGCATGGACTGGAGGCAGCGCTCAAGCGAGGCGCTGACGCGCACGCCCATCGCCTCGGTTGGCCCCGTCGTCACCGATGCATTGCGCGCTTGCGGCCTGCAACCCGCGATCACGCCGAGTGACAACGCCTTCTTCATGAAGCCACTGATCAGCGCATTGGCAACGCACCTGCAGCGGGAAACTTCCGCACCCGCTCACAGGGCGGGAATGACTTGACCCACGCGCAGGTCTCATCAAGATGCAGGGAAACCAATAACAACAAACTGTTAGGTAGAGATGTTGAAACTTCCCCTGTCGAACTTGCGCGTCATTGAGATTGGCTCTGATGACGCATTGAACTTTTGCGGCAAACTCTTTTCGGACTTCGGCGCAGAAGTCATCAAGATCGAACCGCCTGAAGGCGACAGGGGGCGTGCACTGCCGCCGCTCGTCAACCTCAATGGCGAGCGTAGCGAAAGCGCGCTGTTTGCCTGGCAGAACACCAACAAGCTCAGCGTGACGGCCGATATCCACAGCGCGGACGGCATGGCCCGAATTCGCGACCTGCTGCGCGAGGCTGACCTTCTGATCGATAGCCGGAGCGCCGAGGAGATCGAGCGTTCGCCGCTGTCGCACCGCGCCCTTCGGCGCGAGTTCCCCGGCCTCGCCATCACCGGCATCACCTGGTTCGGCGAGCACGGCCCCTATCGCGATTACGCCGCGACCGACACAGTCGCACGCAGCCTGGCGGGCAGCGTCAAGCTCTGCGGCCCTGCGGAAGGCCCGCCGATACTGCCGCGTGAGGGCCAGCTTGCCGCCATCGCCGGGCTGACCGCTTTCATCCCGACCCTTGCAGGGCTGTTTGGCCGCGCCGAGACCGGCTCGCGCCGATACGCGGTGAGCAAGCATGAAGCGCTGTTGCAGATCACTGAATTCGATACAGCGGTGGCGTGGGAGGCAGGCTTCACCCGCCCCCGCATGGAATTGAACCGCTTCGGCCGCGGCTATCCCCTTGGCAACTTCGAGACCAAGGACGGCTGGCTCGGCGTGACTGTCGTGACGCCGGCGCAATGGGTCGCCTTTGCCAACATGATCGGCAGACCGGAGCTAGGCACCGACCCGCGTTTCGACAATGTCATCGCCCGGCACAATAATTCAGCCGAGCTGGCGAACATCTTCAAGCCGGTCCTGATGCAGAAGACCGCTGCGGAATGGTTCGAACTCGGCCTCAAGCTGCGCCTTCCGCTGGCGATTGTGCCGACCATGGACGATCTCCTGAAGCAGGAGCACTTGCGCAATCGTGGCGCATTTGGCCCGGTCGAGATCGGCGGCGCGACGTTTGAAGGGCCGGTGCTGCCGCAATATCTGACGCGCACCCGGCCGAGGCCCAATGGCGCTGCTCCGCTCGCAGGCCAACATAACGACACGCTGCTTGATCCGCGTCAGCCAAGCGCGACGCGCAACGCCACCCCGGACGATCCGCTGCCGCTACGCGGTGTGCGGGTGATCGACCTGACCATGGGCTGGGCAGGGCCAAGTGGCACCCGCCAGCTCGGCGACCAGGGCGCCGAGATCATCAAGGTTGAATCGCGTCAGTATCCTGACTGGTTCCGTGGCACCGATCCGCGCCCGCCCTATCACATCGAACGGATGTACGAAAAAGCCGCCCTGTTCCAGCAGATGAACCGCAACAAGCGCGGCATCACGTTGAACCTGACCGACAAGCGCGGCATCGACCTGCTCAAGCGCCTGCTGGCCGACGCCGATGCTGTGATCGACAACTATGCGGCTGACGTGTTGCCGCGCATGGGGCTGGATGCGGCTGCGCTGCACAAGATCAACCCGCGCCTGGTGGTCGTCACCATGCCGGCATTCGGCATGACAGGCCCCTGGAGTCAGGCTCGCGCCTATGGCTCCACGCTGGAGCAAGCCTCAGGGCTGCCATCCGTGACATGGCCGCGACGGCGATGTGCCGACCATGTTGCATACGGCGCTCGGCGATCCCGTCGGCGGTCTCAATGCTGCGGCGGCTTTGATGGTCGGGCTTGATGCACCAGAAACAAACTGGCGAAGGCCAGCATATCGATCTCAGCCAGGTCGAGTGCCTGCTGCCGCTGGCGGCGCCGTTTATCATCGAGCAGTCAGTCAATGGATCGGTCGCGCCGCGAATACATAACCGCCATGAACGCTACGTTCCCCACGGCTGTTTTCCGGCAATCGGCGAAGATCAATGGGTAACGATCGCCGTGCGGAGCGACGACGAATGGCAGAAGCTGTGCGACGCGATGCATCGCCCTGACCTGGCGACCGACCCTGCCTTGACCACGGTGGAAGGTCGTCGCGCCAACGAGGACCGCATCGAGGCCGCTATCAAGCAATGGACCACCACCATCCGGCCTGACCTGGTCATGATCGCGCTGCAAGAACGCGGCGTGCCGGCCGGAACCGCCCGCGCGCCTGCTGACCTGCCCGGCGACGCGCATCTCGTCACGACGGGGCACTGGCAAGCGGTGAACCGCGCGTTCATTGGCCCGCATCTGCTGCCCTCGGTGTCCTATCGTGAGGACTTCGAAGAGAAGCCCTATGCGATTACAAACCTGCCGCCGACGCTCGGCCAGCACAGCCGCGACGTGCTGACGGCCATACTGGGACTGACATCCGCAGAGCTCGATGACCTCGAACGCGACGAGGTGATTGGCACCGTTGCTGTGGATAAGACCGCCCCGAATGGCCAGGCCGGCAAGTGAGAACGCAACTATCCACTACCTAAGTATTGATTACTGAGACGATGAACGGGTGGCATTTGACGATGTCACCCGTAATTGCTTGTGCCGCAAAGTTCTGCTTGTGTAGACTTATCGAAGTACACCACGACCAAAAACAGAGTGCGTCAAGCACCGCGAAGTAACCAACAAGACGACAAGGATCGCTCAACGCGGCCTTTGTACTCACGGAGGGGACGCGTGGATTTTGCATTGGAAGTGCGCAGTGTTTCACTGCGCTTCGGCGGCGTTCGCGCATTGAGCGACGTGAGTTTCCATGCCAACAAGGGTGAGCTGCTCTCCATCATTGGCCCCAACGGCGCCGGCAAAACCTCCATCGTCAACTGTATCTCGGGCCGTTATCACCCGAGTGAAGGTCGCCTGTTCTTCAACGGCAACGATATCACCTCCCTCACCCCCAATGCGCGCGCCAGCCTGGGGATCGGCCGCACCTTCCAGAACCTTGCGCTGTTCCATCATATGAGCGTGCTCGACAACATCATGGTCGGCCGCCATCACCTGCTGAAGAACAACTTCGTCACCGGGTCGCTGTACTGGCTGACCGGCGCTCGCAAGGAAGAGCTCGCCCATCGCGAAAAGGTCGAGGAAATCATCGACTTCCTCGACCTGCAGTCAGTGCGCAAGGCGACCGCCGGAACACTTTCTTACGGCTTGCGCAAACGCGTCGAGCTTGCCCGCGCCATGGCGATCGAACCGCAACTCATTCTGCTCGACGAACCGATGGCCGGCATGAACTTCGAAGAGAAGGAGGATATGGCGCGCTATATCGTCGACCTCAACGAAGAGTTCGGCATGACCGTGATGATGATCGAACACGACATGGGCGTGGTCATGGACATCTCGCACCGCGTCGTCGTGCTCGATTTCGGCCGCAAGATCGCCGAGGGAGATCCCGACGCCGTGCTGGCCGACCCGCATGTCAAGCGCGCCTACCTCGGTGAAGAAGATGACGCTCCCATTGACGACGAGCAGCTGGAGCCCGCGCCATGATGGACTACAAGGCGCGTGTCGCCCAGGCCAATACCTTTCCCAAAATGCTTCGCCTCAACGCCCGGGAGCACGGCGCGGACGTCGCCTTGCGCGAAAAGGACCTCGGCCTGTGGCGCGAGTTCAGCTGGCAGGAGTATCATGAGCGGACGAAGGCCTATGCGCTCGGCATGGTGGCGCTCGGCCTCAAACGCGGCGATGTGGTCGGGATCATCGGCGACAACCGGCCGGACTGGGTCTCCGCCGAGATTGCGACCCATGCCATCGGCGGCCTCAGCCTTGGCCTCTACCGCGACGTGATGGACGACGAAGCCGCATATCTTCTGACCTATGGCGCGGCATCGATCATTTTCGCCGAGGATGAGGAACAGGTCGACAAGATGCTGGCGCTGGCCGACCGCCTGCCGACGCTGCGCCACATCATCTACTCTGATCCACGCGGCATTCGGAAATACAACGACCCCCGCCTGATGCCCATCACCGAACTCGCCAGGCTAGGCGGCGAACTCGCCGCGCGCGAGCCGGGGCTCTACGATCAGCTTGTCGATGCAACCGACGGCGAGGATGTCGCCGTGCTGTGCACGACCTCGGGCACCACTTCCAACCCCAAGCTGGCCATGCTGTCCGGTGGACGCATCCTCGGCCATTGCGCAACCTACCTGAGCTTCGATCCGAAAGGCCCCGACGATGAATATGTGTCGGTGCTGCCGCTGCCATGGATCATGGAGCAGGTCTATGCACTCGGCAAAGGCTTGCTCAGCCGCATGAAGGTCAACTTCGTCGAGCAGCCCGAAACGATGATGAATGACTTCCGCGAGATCGCGCCGACCTTTGTGCTGTTCGCGCCGCGCGTCTGGGAAGCCATCGCCGCCGATGTCCGCGCCCGTGTCATGGACGCCTCGCCGCTGAAGCGAAAGCTATACGAAACCGGCATGCAGGTGGGCCTTGCCGCATTGGACAATGGCAAACGCTCGGCCATCGCCGATGCCCTTCTCTACCGTTCGCTGCGCGACCGCCTTGGCTTCACGCGGCTGAAATCTGCCGCAACCGGCGGCGCGGCGCTGGGACCTGACACCTTCAAGTTCTTCCGCTCGATGGGCGTGCCACTGCGAACGCTGTATGGCCAAACCGAAGCGCTCGGCGCATTCACGCTGCATCAACCTGACGCCGTGAATCCCGACACCGCTGGCGTGCCAATGAACAGCGAGGTCGAGATCGTGATCCGCGATCCGGATGCGCATGGCGTCGGGGAGATTATCATCAAGCACCCGCACATGTTCCACGGGTTCTACAAATCGCCCGACGCGACTGCCGCCGACCTGCGCGACGGCTGGCTGTATTCGGGCGACGCGGGTTACTTTAATCCGGCTGGCCAGCTTGTCGTCATCGACCGCATCAAGGATCTGGCAGAAACGGCAAGGGGCGAACGTTTTTCGCCGCAATACCTAGAAAACAAACTGAAGTTTTCGCCTTACGTCGCAGAGGCAGTCGTGCTCGGCGACGGCCGCGATCAACTCGCCGCGATCCTATGCATCCGCTACTCGATTGTTTCAAAATGGGCAGAGAAGAACCGCCTCGCCTTCACGACCTACAGCGACCTCGCCTCGCGACAGGAGGTGGCGACGCTGCTGCGCAAGGAAGTGGAGAATGTCAACGCCAGCCTGCCGCCAGCGCAGCGCATTTCAAAATTCCTGCTGCTGTACAAGGAACTCGACGCTGACGATGGCGAGCTGACACGGACCCGCAAGGTTAGGCGCAACGTCATCAATGAGAAATACGCCGACATCATCAATGGCCTTTATGGCGGCGAGGCGCAGATTCCGGTCGATACTGTGATCCGCTTCCAGGATGGCTCGACCCAGCGAATCCGCACAACACTATCCGTCATCGATCTCGGAATAGGCGAACCTGCGTCGGTGGCCGCCGCATGACGTGGACCTTTGAAGCTAGCTCGCGCCCTGCTCATTCCGACCAGCACTGACGACTTCACCAGAGTTCTGAACCGATGAACACACAGTTCCTCTTCCAACTCCTGATCAACGGCCTCGTCGTCGGCACCCTGTATGGCGTCGTCGCGATGTCATTCGTGCTGATCTACAAGGCGACGCAGGTGGTGAACTTCGCCCAGGGCGAATTGCTGTTGATCGGCGCCTGGGTATGCTGGGCCTTGCTGACCAAGTTTCAGGTGCCGTTCTGGATCGGCATGCCGATCACTCTGGTGTTCATGTTTATCTTCGGCATCCTGATTCAGGTTGTGGTTCTGCGTCCGATGATTGGCGAGCCGATTATATCGGTGATCATGGTGACGATTGCCCTGTCGATGGTGTTTCAGGCCGCGTTGAAATGGATCTTCGGCGTCAGTCCGCAGCCATTTCCGCGCGTCTTCACCAGCCAGTCCGTCAGTTTCTTCGGCATGCAAATCCAGACAGTCTATGTCATGAGCCTCGTTGTTTCGCTGGCGATGATGGTTGGCATGGCCTGGTTTTTCAGGCTGTCGAAATGGGGCCTCGCCATGCGGGCAACCGCATTCGATCAGCAGGTCGCGCAGTCGATGGGCATCTCGGTCAAGACAGTGTTCGCCATGGCCTGGGCGATCTCGGCGATGGTCTCTGCCGTGGCCGGCGTCGTCGTCGCGGTCGTCAATGGCGTCTCGTCGGGCCTGTCGATCTACGGCATCAAGGTCTTCCCGGCGGTCATCCTCGGCGGTCTGGACAGCATCGGCGGCGCGGTGATCGGCGGCATCATTATCGGGCTGCTCGAGAACATCGCCCAATATGTCGACAGCGAATATCTGCACTGGGGCAACCTGTATGAAGTCGCACCGTTCTACGTGCTGATCATCATCCTGATGATCAAGCCGTATGGCCTGTTCGGCACCAAAGACATCGAACGGGTGTAGCGCATGCCAAGTCCTTCCATGATCCCCGCCGGCGACTTTCGCAGCAGCTATGCAGCGGACACCACGATTTTTCCGACAACCACGAGCCGCAATGCGGCCATCGTCGGCATCGTTCTGATCTGCTTTGCGCCGCTGCTGTTCAATGACTATTGGCTCAGCATCCTGATCCAGGTCGGTATCTACAGCATCGCTGCACTCGGCCTGAACATCCTGGTCGGCTTCACCGGACAGATCTCGATCGGCCACGCCGCCTTCTTCCTGTTCGGCGCATTCACATCGGCCTATATCTCAAACAACGCGCCGATCCCGGTGTTCTTCGCCATCCCGCTCGCCGGCGTCGTCACTGCCATCGTCGGGTTGATCTTTGGCTTGCCGGCAGCCCGGTTGAAAGGCCTCTACCTCGTCATCGCAACGCTGGCGGCGCAATACATCCTGCTCGACTTCTTCTCCCGCGCCGAATGGTTCAGCGGCGGCTCGGTGCCTGCCATGGCGCTGCCGTTCTCGATCTTCGGCTACACCGTGCGCGGCGACAGGCAATATTTCTATGTCGTGCTCGCCTACGTGGTGATCAGCTACATCCTCGTCTCGAACCTGATGCGTAGCCGCGACGGCCGCGCCCTCGTCGCGATCCGTGATCACTACCTGTCAGCCGAGATCATGGGCATCAATCTGACCAAGTATCGAACGCTGTCGTTCGGGCTCGCCGCCTTCTTCGCCGGCATTTCCGGCGCATTGTTTGCACACTATCAGCAGGTCATCTCGATCGAAGGCTATGGCATCGAACGCTCGATCTTGTTTCTTGCCATGGTTATCATCGGGGGCACCGGCTCCATCATGGGCACGATGCTTGGCACCGCCTTCATTGTGCTGCTGCCCGAGTTGATGGAATGGATCAGCCTGCAACTCAAGGGCGGCGCTATCGATCAGGCGCTGCAGCTCAACAACAACCTGACCTTCCTGCGCGAGGTGACCATCGGCGTGATCATCGTCCTGTTTCTGGTGTTTGAGCCGGACGGACTCGCCCATCGCTGGAAACAAATCAAGGCCTATTGGAAACTCTACCCGTTCTCGCATTGAGGCAGAGCCGGGATCACAACAACAAACGCCTCATAGACAAGCTACCGGAGGAAATCGTCATGAATATGAATTCCCTTTTGAGTACAGCGTCTTTGGCCCTGCTGCTCGGCATGACCGCAGCATCGGCACAGTCTATTCCTGTCGGCCATCTCGCCGATTACTCGGGCGGCACATCGGACGTCGGCACTCCCTATGGCCAGGGCGTGGTCGATACCTTTGCCTGGGTCAACAAAAATGGTGGCATCGCGCGGCAAGCAGGTTGCGCTCGACAGCCATGACTACGGCTATCAGGTGCCGCGCGCGATTGCGCTGTACAAGAAATGGTCCGGCACCGACAAGGTCTCCGCGATCATGGGCTGGGGAACCGCCGACACCGAGGCCCTGACCGGCTTTGTCGGCACGGACAAGATTCCGTTCTTCTCGGCGTCCTATTCGGCGGCGCTGACCGACCCGACCGGTGCAGGCGGCAAGGCCAAGCCCGCGCCGTACAACTTCTTCTACGGCCCAAGCTATTCGGACGCCCTGCGCGCCGAGCTGACCTGGGCGGCTGACGACTGGAAGAAGAAAGGCAAGGCCGGCGCGCCAAAGTTCGCGCATATGGGCGCCAACCACCCCTACCCCAACGCCCCCAAGGCCGCTGGCGAAGCCATCGCCAAGGAGCTCGGCTTTGAAATTCTGCCACCGCTCGTATTCGCGCTGACGCCTGGCGATTACAGCGCGCAATGCCTCAGCCTGAAAAGCGCTGGCGCGAACTATGCCTATCTCGGCAACACCGCCGCATCGAACATCTCAGTCATGAAGGCGTGCAAGGCAGCGGGCGTTGACGTGCAATTCCTGTCCAACGTCTGGGGCATGGACGAGTCAGCTGCAAAAACTGCGGGCGACGCTGCTGAAGGCGTCATCTTCCCGCTGCGCACCGCCGTCAGCTGGAACGGCGATGCGCCCGGCATGAAGCTGGTGCGCGAGATCTCCAAGATCTCCGACCCCACCGGCGCTGCCTATCGGCCGGTCCATTACATCGCCGGCGTGTGTAGCTCGCTCTATATGAAGGAAGCGCTCGAATGGGCCGCCAAGAACGGCGGAACAACCGGCGAGAACGTCGCCAAGGCGTTCTATCAAAAGCCGAACTGGGTGCCGACCGGCATGGAAGGCGTGTGCAACCCTTCGACCTGGACCGAGAAAGATCACCGCCCGACCATGAAGGTTGACCTCTATCGCTCGCGCATTTCCGGCCCGACCGACGGCGACCTCAACGACCTGATGAAGAAGGGCACCATCAAGCTTGAGAAGGTGACCACGATCGAACTGCCGCGCAAGGATGAATGGCGCGGCTGGTAAGCGAACTCGACTGCTTAACACACGCGACTGCCTCGCCGGCTATGGGAGGCAGTCGCCCTTCTCTCGTCGAGCCAAGTCTTGCAACACGACGCTGACCACGGAGCGCATGCGCGATGACAACACTATTGCCTGAGGCGGAGCGCAGCGCCGCTGCCTCGCCCGCTGCGCCGCTGCTGTCCGTCCGCAATATCGAGGTCGTCTATGATGACGTCATTCTGGTGTTGCGCGGTCTCAGTCTCGATGTCCCCAAGGGCGCTATCGTCGCCCTGCTGGGCGCGAATGGTGCTGGCAAGTCAACGACACTGAAAGCGATCTCCGGGCTGCTGCGCTCGGAGGACGGCGAAATCACTCGTGGCGACGTGATGTTCGATGGCGAACGGCTGAACGATATCGAGCCCGACAAGATCGTCCGGCGCGGCATCTTTCAGGTCATGGAGGGACGGCGCATCGTCTCGGACATGACTGCAATTGACAACCTGCGACTGGGAGCGTTCACACGCACCGACAAGAATGTCGGCGACGATATCGACATGGTCTACTCGTACTTCCCGCGGCTGAAGGAGCGCACCGGCCTCGCCGGTTATCTCTCCGGCGGCGAACAGCAAATGCTGGCGATCGGCCGTGCATTGATGGCGCGCCCCAAGATGATCCTGATGGACGAGCCGTCCATGGGGTTATCACCGCTGCTGGTGAAAGAGGTGTTCAACATCATCGCGCGGATCAATCGCGAACTCGGCGTCACCATTCTCCTGGTGGAGCAAAACGCCCGCGCCGCGCTGTCGCTCGCCACCCACGGCTATATCATGGAACAGGGCAAGGTGGTGCTCGATGGCACGGCGGACGAACTGCGCGACAATGAGGACGTCAAGGAATTCTATCTCGGGGGTGCGGGGGATCAACGCAAGAGCTTCAAGAACCTGAAAAGCTACAAGCGGCGTAAACGCTGGCTCTGAGATCAGCGTGCGAAAAACCGGGGGGACCACAATGGATCATTTCGACACGCGCGAACTGCGCAGCAATGACGAACGCGAAGCGGACCTGTTCCGCCGATTGCCTGACATCCTGCGCCACGCGTTGACGACGCCAGGCTATGCCGCCCATCTGGGCGACATCAAGCCGAGCGAAATCACCAGCCGCGCCGCGCTGGCGAAGCTGCCGCTGCTGCGGAAATCGGACCTGCCGGCGATGCAGAAGCAAGCGCCGCCATTCGGCAACTTCGTCGCAGGCTATCCGCGCGCGTTCTCGCGGCTGTTCACCTCGCCCGGCCCGATTTTCGAACCTGAGCCTGCCAACGAAGACCCATGGCGCGGTGCGCGGGCGCTCTATGCGGCCGGCGTTCGCGCTGGCGACATTGTGCTCAACACCTTCAGCTATCATCTCACGCCCGGTGGTTTCATTTTCGATGGCGCGGCGCGAGCGCTCGGCTGCGCGATCATTCCGGCCGGGCCGGGCAATGTTGAGCAACAGCTCGATCTGATCGAGGCCTATCAACCGAGCGCTTACTTCGGCACGCCGGACTTCCTGAAGATCCTGCTCGACGCTGCCGCCAGCGCCAATCGCGACATCAGCAGCATCCGCCGCGCAGTCGTCTCCGGCGCCGCGTTTCCCAAGACACTGCAGATCGAAATCGCGCGGCGCGGCATCGGCGCCTATCAGGCGTTCGCGACAGCAGACCTTGGCTTCATCGCCTATGAAAGCCCGGCGCGCGATGGGCTGATCGTCAACGAAAACATCATCCTTGAACTGGTGACCCCCGGCACGGGCACGCCCGTCGCGGCCGGCGATGTCGGCGAGATGGTCGTCACCTCGCTCAATCCGCACCACCCGCTGATCCGCTTTGCACTTGGCGATCTTAGCGCCATCGTCAGTGGCGACAGCGCCTGTGGCCGCACCAATATGCGGATCGCCGGCTGGATGGGCCGCGCCGACCAGACCACCAAGGTCAAGGGCATGTTCGTCCGCCCCGAGCAGATCGCCGAAGTCGGCCATCGCCACCCGGAACTGAAGCGCCTGCGCCTCGTGGTGACGCGCGCGGGCGAAGCCGATGTGATGACGCTCAAGGCCGAAGTTGGCGACGCTGCGCGGCACCCGCGCCTGACGGAAGACGTGACGGATACGCTGCGGGCTGTCACAAAACTCGGCGGCGGCGTCGAACTGGTCCCCGCCGCCTCGTTACCCAACGACGGCAAGATCATTGCGGACGAACGGGGGGCCTAGGCGACGGCACAATCAAAACAGCGGACTTTGCCGGGCGATCCTGCTAATCAGCGGCCAACGCGCGTATTCTTGGCCAGATTGATGAGATCAGTGTTGCTCGACCTGCTAACCCGACTGAAAAGCCCGTTTATCACCAAGGCGATCACCTTTGCCGTCATCGGCATTGGTAACGCATTGATAGATCTTGCGGTTTTTACACTGTGCTACAATCTGGCGAGCCTGCCGCTGGTGCTTTCCAACGTGCTGGCGTGGGTCGTTGCGGTATCGGCGTCCTACGTGATGAATTCGATGATCACGTTCCGCGTCGAATCCGGGCGAGAGCTGCGCCTCAAAGATTATCTGCGGTTCGCCGCCTCCGGCATTCTTGGGGTCACCGCCGCAACGGCAACGCTGGTGGCGCTGTCCTATGTCATGCCGGTGATCTACGCCAAGCTGCTGTCGATCCTGGCCGCTTTCGTTGTCAATTTCGCCATGTCGAACTTCGTCGTCTTTCGGCCCCGCGCGAACGCCGAACGGACGGACGCCTGACGTCAATTGGATGTCGGCGGAGAGACGCGGAGCAGCTTCGCCGTCTCATCCGTCGCTCAACGTTGCAAGTCGGCGCTTCGCAAGCGGCGCTGACGCGGTATAGTTGTCGATGGGACGCAGATCCCTCTGCTCGCGCCAGATCGCCATGCGAGCAGGACAACAGAACCGTCGCGCCATGCGCGCGAGCAACCGGAGCCCAACTGCATGCCCTTCCCGCGCGCTTCCGAGGCACTCTCACGATTTACCGTCCTTGATCTGACCCGGGTGCGATCCGGCCCCACGGCTGTCCGCCAACTCGCGGATTGGGGCGCCAACGTCATCAAGATCGATGCCCTGAGCGATGACGCCAGTGCGGAGCAACCGGGCGGCCCACGCCATGGCGCTGATTTCCAGAACCTGCATCGCAATAAGCGCGCGATGACGCTTAACCTCAAGGACCCGCGCGGCCTCGCCGTATTTCATCGCCTGGTCGCCAAGGCCGATGTGGTCGTCGAAAACTTTCGACCGGATGTCAAACAGCGCCTTGGCATCGACTATGACACGCTGGCGGCCATCAACCCGCGGCTGGTCTATGGCAGCATCTCCGGCTTCGGGCAGGACGGCCCCTATCACAAGCGCCCCGGCTTCGATCAGATCGCCCAGGGCATGGGCGGGTTGATGTCGATCACTGGCGCGCCGGGGCAAGGCCCGATGCGCGTCGGCATTCCCGTGGCAGATCTCACCGCCGGATTGTTCTGCGCCATGGGCGTGCTGACGGCGCTGCTCGAGCGCGACGTGTCAGGCAAAGGGCAATGGGTGCAGACCTCGTTATTGCAGGCGCAGATCTTCATGCTGGACTTTCAGGCGGCGCGCTGGCTGCTTGAGCAAGAAGTGCCAGAGCAGGCCGGCAACAACCATCCGACCAGCATCCCGACTGGCGTGTTCAAGACATCGGACGGCTATATCAACATCGCGACAACGGGCGGAAAGATCTGGGAGCGCTGCGCCGAAGCGCTCGGCGCGCCGGAGCTGATCGCCCGCGCTGAATACGCCACCTCTCCTGATCGCTCCAGGAACCGCGATGCGCTCAACGCCGAAATGGAAACGATCACGCAGAGCGCGCAGCACCGACGACTGGGTGCGCGACCTGAACGCCGCAGGTGTGCCCTGCGGCCCGATCTACAGCATCGACCAGATGTTCGAAGATGCGCAGGTGCAGCACCTTGGCATGGCGCAGAAGGTCCCAACCGACGATGGCCGCGACATCACCCTGGTCGGCCAACCGTTCAGCCTGTCGCGTACGCCAACGCACATGGCGGCGCGCCCGCCAGAGTTCGGCGAACAGACCGAGGATGTGCTCACCGAGTTCGGCTTCGATCCGGCGGAGATCGCCGACCTGCGCACCGCCAAGGTCGTATAGCGCAAACCTTCGAATTTTGAAGAGCGTCCGCGCGCCAACCTGAAGCTGGCGCGCGGCGCTTGTTCACCGCTCAGGCACGAGCCAGCGTCAGACCCCGCTTGAGCATGCCCATGCCACGGTCGATCAGCGGCCAGAACAACAGCGTGAACGCCAGCGTGGTGATGGTGCCGACGAGGCCATTGGACCAGAACACGGTGAGGTCACCGCCGCCGCCAATCATCGCCAGCCGGAACGCATCCTCTGCGCGACTGCCGAGCACCAGCGCCAGCGTAAACGGCGCCAGCGGAATGCCGATCTTCTTGAAGATATAGCCAACCACGCCAAACCCGAGCATCAGCCAGATATCGAACATGGCGTTCTGGATCGCATAGGCTCCGATCGCACAGGACACCACGATCATTGGCGCAACCGCGGCAAAGGGCACGCGCAAGATCGACGCAAAGATCGGCACCGTTGTCAGCACCAGGAACAGGCCGACCACATTGCCAAGATACATCGAGGCGATCAGCCCCCAGACGAAGTCCTTGTGCTCAACGAACAGCAATGGCCCGGGGTTAAGCCCCCACACCATCAGCCCGCCGAGCAGGATCGCGGCTGTGCCTGAACCGGGAATGCCGAGCGCCAGCATCGGAAGCAGCGCCGAGGTGCCCGATGCGTGGGCTGCAGTTTCCGGCGCGAACACCCCTTCGATGCGGCCCTTGCCGAACTCTTCCGAGTCCTTCGAGAAGCGCTTGGCCAGATTGTAGCCCATGAACGAGGCCGCGATCGCGCCGCCCGGCGTGATGCCAAGCCAGCAACCGATCACCGACGAGCGCAGCAAGGTAGCCCAATAGCGCGGCAGATCGCGCCAGACTCCCAGCACCACCCGCAGGCTGATCTTCGCCGTATGGCCGCGCAGCGCCAACCGTTCCTCCATCGTCAGCAGAATCTCGCTGATGCCGAACAACCCGATCACCGCAACGAGGAAGTTGATGCCACGAAGCAGATCGGTCGATCCGAATGTCATGCGCAGCGAGCCGGACACAGTGTCCATGCCGACGCCGGCGATGAGAAGGCCGAGCGCCATCGAGATAATGGTCTTGTGCTTGGCCTCGCGGCCGAGGCCGACGAACGAACAGAACGTCAGGAGATAGACCGCGAAGAACTCCGGTGGCCCGAACTTCAGCGCGAACGACGAGATCATCGGCGCAAGGAAGGTGATCAATATCACCGCCACGAGCGAGCCAATGAAGGATGACGTAAACGCAGCGGTGAGCGCCTCCGCAGCGCGGCCTTGCTGCGCCATCGGATAGCCATCGAAGGTGGTCGCGACTGACCAGGCTTCACCGGGGATGTTGAACAGGATCGAGGTGATCGCGCCGCCGAACAGCGCGCCCCAATAGATGCATGACAGCATCACGATAGCCGAGGTCGGATCCATCGTGAAGGTGAGCGGCAACAGAATGGCGACGCCGTTTGGTCCGCCGAGGCCAGGCAACACGCCGACGAAAACGCCGAGCACCAGCCCCACCATCATGAGCGCGAGGATCTTCCACGTCATCAGTACCGAGAAGCCGTGCAGCAGGAGTTCAAATGCTTCCATAACGCAGATCCTTTAACGCCCGAGCGCCGCTTCGAGCGGACCCTTTGGCATGATAACGTTGAAGGCCACGTCGAAAGTCACGAACATGACAACGATAAAAACCACGGCAGTCAGCAGGGATTTCCACAAGGCGATCCGGCCGATGACGCGCATGAAACCCGCGATCAGCACGAATGACGCGACATAGATCCCGAGGAATTGCGTGACGAGACAGAACAGAAATGTGGGAACGAAGACCTGCATCACCCGGCGCAACTGCGCGCGCGTTACGAAGGCGCCGAAGGTTTGCGGGGATGTGAGGCCGACCGAGATCAAGCCGAACAGGCTGGCTCCGGCGAGAATGACCGACAGATAAAACGGGAAGTACCCCGCTTGCGGACCAGTCGCGTCCCACGCTGCGCCGGTGCGCCAATTGTCCCAGCCAAGCAAGGCCGCAAGGGCCAGCAGCAGGACATAGCAGGCCATTTCAACAGTCTTGGCGCCAACCACGGCCGGTGAATTCTCATCCGGCGCGTTCGGGTCTTCGACGACGATTTCAGTATCCGATGTGAGCATGCAGTGCTTCTTCTTGTTAGCTATTGGTGTGCAATGCCTCTGCGCGTTCTAGACCCCTTGTTCGTGAGGCAGCTAGAGAATGCGCGGTTATGGCAAGCTTGGCCTTGGCAGATGGGTCCACCTCTCCAACTCTCCCCCTCGGCGAGGGAGAGAGTCCTTCTGGCGTATCGACAGTGAGAGCAGCGCTTCAGCTGGTTATTGAGCGACGAAACCCGCTTCCGTCATCAGCGACTTGTTCAGGGCGTCATCCTGCTCGAGGAAATCGACCATCTCCTTGCCGGTCAGGAAGATCGGCTTGAGCGCCTGCTTCTCCATGTACTCCTTGTATTCAGGAGTCTCGGTAACCTTCTTGGACAGATCGACATAGAACTTGGTCTGCTCGGGCGTCACCTTGCCGGGCAGGAACAACGCGCGCAGCATCAGGTACTGCACATCGAGGCCCTCGTCCTTGCAGGTCGGCACGTCGTTCCAGGATTGCGTCGCGGTCACCTTGGTCTTGTAGCCAATGCGTTCCTTGTCGAAGACGCAGAGCGCCCGCACCTGTCCCGCACGCCAGACTTCGAGATTCTCTGACGGGTTATTGACGTTGGACTGGGTGTGGTTGCCGACCAGCTGGGTCGCCGCCTCGCCGCCAGACTTGTACGGCAGATAGACGAACTTGGCGCCGGTGCGTTTTTCCATGAACACCGTGAGCACGTGGTCCTCGCGCTTGGAGCCAGTGCCACCCATCTTGAACGGCGTTGGCGATGCCTTGGCCGCAGCAATGAAGTCCTTAACCGTCGCCGGACCGGAGGCGTTATTCCACAATACGAACTGATCCATGGCGACAACCGAGACCGGCGTCAGGTCGCGCCAGTTGAACGGAATTTTCGCCGAGAGCGGCAGCATGTAGATCAGCGAATAGGCAATCAGCACCTTGTTCGGATCGCCGGAGCTGCCCTTCATATACATCAGGGCTTCACCGCCCGACGCTCCGCCTTTCAGCGACACAACGACGGACTGCTTCATCAAATTGTTTTTCTGAATCGCCGCCTGGATCATCCGAGCCATCTGGTCGGACGCGCCGCCTGCGCCTGCCGCGACGACGATTTCAATGGGCTTTTCCGGCTCCCATGCCATTGCCGGAGCTGAGGTCAACAAGGCCGCAGCGGCAGCCGTTGCGCTAAGCAGGTTTCGCATCGTTCCATCCCTGTGCTGTATGCAGGCTCTCTCGGCCTGTTTGTGAGCTAAGGTATTTTGGGCGGGAACGAATGATAGTTCAAGCGCTGCAATGCAAATCAATGAAAACAAATGACATTGGAACAGCACCGCATCGCAACAAACAAAGCCCGGCATGAACCGGGCTTTGCATTGAGACCGATAGTAACGCGAGCGATTACTTTCCCTGCCAGTTCGGTTTCCGCTTGTTGAGAAAGGCGTCCATGCCCTCACGAAAATCTTCGCTCATATAGGCGCGCAGAATCAGATCCTCGCCCTCGTCGCGTGATAGCGTGCGGCGAATGCGGCGCACCGCTTCCTTGGTCACCTCAAGCGTAATCGGCGCATGGCTTGCGACCAGTTCCGCCATCTCGGTGGCGCGTCGCTGCAGCGTCTCGAGATCTGGCACGATTTCCGTCAGCAGGCCCAGCGCCAGCGATTCCTCTGCCTCGATCAGTCGCGCCTGGAAGATCATGTCCTTGGTGCGTGCGGGACCGACCAACGACATCACCCGGCTGATGTTTGACATCGAAAGACAATTGCCGAGCGTGCGTGCAATCGGAAAGCCGATCCGCGTCGACGCTGTGCCGATCCGCAAGTCGCAGCAGGCGGCAATGCCGGCGCCGCCACCGGTGCACGCTCCTGATATGGCGGCGATGGTCGGTACCCGGCAGGTCTCCAGCGCCGTCAACACGCGGTCGATCCGCGACTCATAATCGAGCGCGTCCTGCGGCGTCTTGAAAGCGCGAAACTGCGAGATATCGGTGCCGGACGCGAATGCCTTATCACCGGTGCCGGTGAGAATGATCGCCTTGATCGAGCGATCATCATTGGCGGCTACGCAAATCTCGGCCATTCGCTCATACATCGCGAAGGTCATGGCGTTGCGCGCCTGCGGCCGATTGAATGTAATGCGGGCGATACCCCCCGCTACGGAATAAAGCAGATCGTCACTGCCGGACGCTTGGTCGCTCATCACTCTCGCTCTGTTCGCACTGCATGATCATGCAAACAGAAGCTGATCTGGCCCGGCTGTCAACCAACCGGGCCAGATAACAACTAGCCTGCTGCGGCATTTACCTCAGCGGGGTTCGTGGCGTGGCGTTTCAGGACGTCCATTGCAGCGGCGACACCGCCAGCACGATGCGGCACACCGGCGGCATGCAGCCCCATCTCGACACCCGACAACGTGCCCATCAGCATCAGGTCATTGAAGTGGCCGAGATGACCGATACGGAACACCTTGCCTTTCAGCTTGGCCAGGCCCGCGCCGAGCGACATATCGAACTTGTCGAGCACCACCTTGCGGAAGGCATCGGCGTCATGCCCCTCGGGCATCACGACTGCCGTGAGAATGCCGGAGTGCCCGTTCGGATCGAGGCACAGCACCTCAAGCCCCCAGGCTTCAACAGCCGCCCGCGTCGCCTCGGCGTAGCGTTCGTGCCGGGCGTAGACATTGTCGAGCCCTTCCTCATTCAGCATGGCGATCGCTTCGCGCAGACCGTAGAGCAAGTTCGTTGCGGGCGTGTAGGGCCATGAGCCGAGCTGGTTCGCCTGCAGGATTTCCTGCCAGTCCCAGAACGACCGCAGCGACTTGTTGGCCTTGGACGCGGCCAGCGCCTTTTCGGAAATGGCGTTGAAGCCAAGACCCGGCGGCAGCATCAGCCCCTTCTGCGAACAGCAGACGGTGACGTCGACGCCCCACTTGTCGTGTTCGTAGTGCATCGAGCCGAGCGACGAGATCGCGTCGACCAGCAGCAACGCCGGATGCCCGGCGCGATCGATCGCCTTGCGGACTTCGGGGATATTGGTCTTCACCCCTGTCGAGGTTTCATTGTGAACCACCATCACAGCCTTGATGGTGTGACCCGTATCGGCCTTCAGGCGCTTCTCGATCTCGACCGGGTCAGCACCGTGACGCCAGTCACCCGGCATGAAGTCGGTCTCGAGGCCGAAGCGCGTCGCGATGGCGCGCCACAGCGTGGCGAATTGCCCGGTCTCAGCCATCAGCACCCGATCGCCCGGCGACAGCGTGTTGACGATACAGGCTTCCCAACCGCCCGTGCCCGACCCCGGATAAATGATCACCGGTTGCTTGGTGCGAAAGATCGAGCGGATCGATTGAATAACGTCGCGACCAAGATCTGCGAACTCAGGGCCGCGATGATCAATCGTCGGCATATCCATCGCGCGCAATACGCGGTCGGGCACATTGCTCGGTCCCGGAATCTGCAAAAAGTGCCGTCCTGTGTGTAGCGCCATATCGTTTCCTTCCCAGCATCGTTCTGATTGTTTCTTGTTCCGATATCATCTTTGAACTGACTTGTCTCAATCAGTCGCTCGCAGCAACTATGCAAATTCAGACGGCGGACAAGAATGCCTCCGGCGCCTAAGCGACTTGAATTGCCGCACGCGCGATGTAACAGATAAAGAAAAACATCCGGGAGAACGACATGGCGAGGGTGATCCCCGCAACTGGCGAAACGTCCGCAGCCAGCAGCAGACTAGCCCAACGCCTGATGCGTGAAGTCTCCGGCGACGTGCTGTTCGACAGTTTCAGCCGTGGCCGCTATGCGACCGACGCCTCGTTCTATCAAATCACGCCCTTTGGCGTAGTTGTGCCTCGCACAACAGATGCTGCACTGCGAGCGCTGGCGATCTGCCGCGACGAAGGCCGTACAGTAACGCCGCGTGGCGGCGGCACCTCGCAATGCGGCCAGACCGTCAATGACGGCGTCGTCATTGATATGTCGAAGCATCTCAACAAGATTGTCTCGCTCGACCTCGAGAAGCAGACCTGCGTGGTCGAGCCCGGCATCGTGCTCGATGACCTCAACCGCCAACTCAAGAAACATGGGCTGTGGTTTCCGGTTGACGTCTCGACTGCGTCACGTGCGACCATCGGCGGGATGGCGGGCAACAACTCCTGCGGCGGACGCTCGCTGCGGTATGGCACCATGCGCGACAACACCATCGCCATGCAGGCAGCCCTCGCAGACGGCAGCCTGCATGAGTTCTCAAATATTGAGCACGGCGATACATCCGGCCACGCTGAACTGTTCAACAAGCTCCTCGCCCTCGGCGAACGCGAGGCTGCGGAGATTGCCGCGCGCTTCCCGCAGGTTCAACGCCGGGTCGGCGGCTATAACCTCGATGCGTTGACGCCGCGGAACAGCGCTAACAATCTCGCGCATATTCTGGTTGGCTCGGAGGGCACCCTCGCCTTCACCACGCAGGTCGAGCTGAAGCTCTGGCCGCTGATCCGCAACAAGGCGCTCGGCGTTTGCCACTTCGGCAGCTTCTACGAGGCGATGGACGCAACCCAGCATCTCGTCAAACTGAAGCCGATCGCTGTTGAACTGGTCGACAGCACCATGCTCGCGCTCGGCCGCGACATTGCCATGTATCGACCAATCATCAACACAGCGGTGCGTGGTGAACCGGCGGCTCTTCTGATTGTTGAGTTCGCCGAAGAGGATCAGGCGGAAAATCTGGCGCGCCTGAGACAGCTTCACGACCTGATGGGCACGCTTGGTTTCGGCTGGGATCAACCGCAACGCAAATGGGGCGGCGTGGTCGACGTTGTCGAACCCGCGCTGCAAGCAGGCATCGCCGAGTTCCGCGCAGCGGGACTCAACGTGATGATGTCGATGAAGCAGGACGGCAAGCCGGTGTCCTTCGTCGAGGACTGCGCAGTGCCGTTGCCAAACCTTGCCGACTACACCGATCGGCTGCTCGGCATCTTCGCCAAGCATGGCACCCACGGCACGATGTACGCTCATGCGTCAGAGGGCTGCCTGCACGTTCGCCCGGTGCTGAACCTGAAGCTGGAGAAGGACGTCAAGGCGATGCGCGCCATCGCCGAAGAGACCTTCGCCATGGTGCGCGAATTCAAGGGCTCGCATTCCGGCGAACACGGCGATGGCCTGTTGCGCTCGGAGTTTCACGCCTCGATGTTTGGCGAGCGCATCATCCAGGACTTCACCGAAGTCAAAACCCTGTTTGATCCCGATGGCACGTTCAACCCCGGCAAGATCATCAATCCGCCGAAGATGGATGACCGCAGCCTGTTCCGCTACACGCCGGACTACGAAGTTGCGGACCTGAAAACCGAATTCGACTGGTCGGCCTGGCCAGGCGCCGGCGGCGGCTTTCAGGGCGCCGTCGAGATGTGCAACAACAACGGCACGTGCCGCAAGCTTGAGGGCGGCGTGATGTGCCCGTCCTACCGCGCGACACGCGACGAACAGCATGTCACGCGCGGCCGCGCCAACACCCTGCGGCTCGCAATCTCCGGCCAACTCGGCCCCGACGCGCTGACATCCGACGCCATGGCCGACACACTCAAGCTTTGCGTCTCCTGCAAGGCCTGTCGCCACGAGTGCCCTGTCGGCGTCGACATGGCGAAGATGAAGATTGAGGTACTGGCTGCCCGCGCCAAGAAGCACGGCCTGTCCATTCGTGACCGGCTGGTGGCATGGCTACCGCATTATGCCGGCGTGGCGGCAAAACTCGCTCCGCTGCTGAACCTGCGCAACCGTAGCCCTCTGCTGCGTAAGCTTGTCGAGCGCGCCACCGGCATCAGCGCCAAACGAAATCTGCCCGAATGGCGGAGCGATACGTTCGCCTCGCAGGACATCGCCATTGGCCCGACCGATGGCCCCGAGGTGGTGCTTTTTGTCGACACCTTCAACCGCGCCTATGAGCGCGAGAACCTCGACGATACGCTGACGGTGCTGATCGCCGCCGGTTATCGGATCCACCTGCCACGACCGGCACAATCGAGCCGCCCGCTGTGTTGCGGTCGCACCTTCCTGTCCGCCGGGCTGGTCGATCAGGCCCGCGCAGAGCTTGATCGGCTGGTCACAACCTTTGCCCCCTACGCCAACCGCAACGTGCCAATCATCGGGCTCGAGCCAAGTTGCCTGCTGACGCTGCGCGACGAACTGCTGTCCTTGCGCAAGGACGCCGACGCGCAAAGTGTGAGCAAGCAGGCGATGCTGCTGGAGGAGTTCCTGGTGCGCGAGGCTGAGGCTGGCCGCCTGCAACTGCCGCTCGCACCGATCAAGGCCAAGGTGCTCGTGCATGGTCATTGCCATCAAAAGGCATTCGGCGCGTTTACACCGGTGCAGAAGGCTTTGCGGCTAATCCCGGACCTTGAGGTCGGCGTCATCGAAAGCAGTTGCTGCGGCATGGCGGGCGCATTCGGCTATGGCGTGGAAACGCACGATGCATCCATCGCCATGGCAGAGCTGTCGCTGCTTCCTGCCGTCAGGAGCAGCGATGCAGATACACTGATCGTCGCTGATGGCACATCCTGCCGCCACCAGATCGCTGATGGAACCGACCGGCAGGCCCAGCATGTCGCCCGTATCCTGGCGATGAGCCTCGCCTCGGCTGCCGGCGAAAGAGTAATCACAAACACCAACCAATAAGATCAAGGAACGCTCAATGGCCGATCTCTCACTTGCTACCGCCCGCACCATTCTCGACGCCGCGCTCGCCAAGGCCGCCGAACTGAAGTTGAAGCCGCTGGTGATCACCGTGCTGGATGCTCGCGGCTGCGCCAAGGCGCTGGCGGCGCAGGACGGCACCAGCCTGATGCGCGGCGATGTCGCTCACGGCAAGGCGCACGGCGCGCTGGCGCTGGGCATGGGATCGCGCGCGATCTTCCAGCGCGCGCAGGAGCAGCCGTTCTTCATCGACGCTGTCAACTCGCTGGCGCGCGGCTCGCTGATCCCGGTGCCCGGCGGCGTTCTGATTCAGGATAGCAATGGCGCACTGCTCGGCGCGATCGGCATCAGCGGCGATACGTCGGACAACGACGAGGCCTGCGCCGTGGCCGGCATCGAAGCGGCAGGCCTGAAGGCTGTGACAGGCTGAAGCATTGATACTCAACAAGGCAGCAGGCCGGGCATGACCCGGCCTGACGCCATTGCGGCCTAGTTTCCGGGCCAGTTCGGCTTGCGTTTTTCGGCGAAGGCGGCAAGTCCCTCTTTCGCGTCGCCGGTCATCGCCAATGAGCCGATCTGCGCTTCGGTATAGGCAATCGCCTGCTCAAACGACATCGCCGCAATGGCCTGCATCGCATACTTGCCGCGACGAACGGCCGTTGGCGACTTGTCGATGGTGCGGTTGACCAGCCAGTCGATCCTGGCGTCCAGCTCGGATGCAGCCACGACGTGGTTGAGCAGACCGGCTTCCTTGGCCTCGGCGGCGCTGAACGGCTCGCCGGTGATGCACCATTCGCTGACCTTGCGGCGCGGCGCGATGTCCTGCAACAGGCTCAGCACCTGCATCGGAAAGACGCCGACCTTGACCTCGGGCAGTCCGAACATGACGTGATCCGCCGCCACAGCCATATCGACCATGCACAACAGCCCCATGCCACCGGCCATGCAAACGCCGTTGACGCGGGCAATCGCCGGCTTCGTCGTTCGCTGCGCCAGCCGCAGCAGATCCGCGTAATCGGAGTTCGGCTTGGCGAAGTCAGTCGCGAAGGCCGCCCCCGAATTGAGCAGATCCGCGCCAGCGCAGAAGGCCTTGTCGCCCACGCCTGTCAGCACGATGACGCGCACCTCCGCATCGTCCTGCGCCTGCCGATACCCGCGCGCGATACCCGCGAGAACGTCGCCGTTGATTGCGTTGCGCTTGTCGGGGCGATTGATTGTGATCCACAGCGCCGGGCCGCGCTTGTCGATCAGAACCGCTGAAGTAGCCGTCATGGATACACCTCGTTACATCAGTCGGATCACCGACGCGGATCGGTCGACGCGGCACATTCTGCTCGTCGCTCGCAAGGTTTTCCGCTTCGACCGCGCGGCGATAGCCGTCACGCGCCTTGAGCCGGTCAAAGTACGCAGCGACAGCCGGACCGAACTGCTCGGACAGCCCGAGGCGAAACGCCAGCAGCAGGGCATAGCCCACCGAAATGTCCGCCGCCGTGAACCGGCCAGCACACATGAAGTCCTGCTCTGCCGTGATTGTCTCGATCACGCGCAACCGCCCGAGAAACCAACGGGCATAGTCATCCGCCACTTGCGGGCTGCGACGCTCCTCGGGTTCGAGATGCGTGTAACGCAGCACCAACGTCTGCGGAAATGTCAGCGTCGCTTCGCCAAAATGCAGCCAGTTCAGAAACGCGCCGTAGTCCGGCTCGTCGAGGCCGACATTGAGCGGCGTCGGGCCATACCTCGTGACGAGGTATTGGGCAATTGCCGCTGACTCGGTCATCCGCGTCGCGCCGTCGATCAACAGCGGGATGGTGCCAAGCGGGTTGATGCCAAGATATTCCTTGGCGTGCACCCGTGGCGGAAACGGCAACATCTTCAGGTCATAGCTCAGGCCCAGCTCTTCTAACGTCCAGAGCGGACGGAATGATCGGGCGGCGGCGCAGTGGTAAAGCGTGATCATCTCGGCGCGGTCCTTCATACGGCTTGTTTCGGTCAGCCTTGGCGGAACTGTCGCGCACCCGCGAACCTGGCGCAAGCGTCACACGCGCTGGCAGCATGCGCCGGCAGCATTGCTAAGGCGCGAGGCGAGCGCTAGACAGGTTTCATGGCTGGCGCTCGCCTTGATTTGCAGAATTACGTCCCTGCCCTGCTGACATTTGTTTCCAACAAGATGTCGCGCAGCTCAGGTGCGACCTATCGCCGGTTGTTCGGCATCGGCGTCACCGAGTGGCGAGTGATGTCCCAGCTTGCACTCGAGCCCGGCGCTTCTGCACAGCGGATCTGCCATGTCATCGGGTTTGACAAGGCGCTGGTCAGCCGTTCGGTGCAAATCCTGCTCAATCAGGGCTACGTCACCGTTGAACCCGACGCCACGGATAACCGCCGTTTCGCCATCACTCTGACGACGCAAGGCCTGGCCCTGCATGACCGCGTCATTGAAGTGGCGCTGGAGCGCGAGCGGCAGTTGCTGAACGGCATGAGCGCACAGGATCGCAAAACCCTGATCCGCCTGCTGCAGCAGATGCACCAGCAGATTAATGCCATGAACGAGCTCCCCGACGAGCCCGAACCAGGCGCGAAGCGGAAACCACGCAAGCCGTAACCCGGAACGACGCGATTTCAGGCGATCAGTTTATCTTCCAGCCATGCGGCCTGGCCGCCCGCATCCGTCGTTTCGACGGAGGCGCCAACGCGCGCATTCGCCCGTGCGAACCAGCCACACGTCCAGCGCATTGCTGCCGTTTGAATTGGTTGAGTAGTCAACCAATTTCTGCCATACTCCTGCGAGAACATGGTCGGGCGACTAAAGCCTGACGGGTCAAGGCTGCCGCAGAACAGCCGCACACAGGAGACGCTCATGCATGGACGCTCGCAGCCCAATCTCATAGCGGCGTTACAGCTGCGATCATGAGAACTCAGGTCGCCATCATCGGCAGCGGCCCGGCTGGCCTTCTGCTTGGCCAGCAGTTGCATGCCCAGGGCATCGACAACATCATTCTGGAGCGCAAGGACCGCGACTACGTGCTTGGCCGTATTCGCGCAGGCGTTTTGGAACAGGGCACGGTTGATCAGCTGAGGGAGCTTGGCGTCGCCAAGCGCCTTGACCACGAGGGCCTGATTCATGATGGCATCGAGATCGCCTTCAAGGGCGAACGCCACCGCATTGACCTTGCCAAGGCCACCCATGGCAAGACGGTCACTGTCTATGGGCAGACGGAAGTCACGCGGGATCTGATGGATGCGCGGCTCGCCGCAGGCATGACAACGATCTATGACGCCGACAACGTTGCCTTGCATGATTTTGACAGCGCGCAACCTCGCGTCAGCTATCAAAAGGACGGCGTCACCCACGAGATCGCTTGCGATTACATTGCGGGCTGTGACGGCTTTCATGGCGTCAGCCGCGCCAGCGTGGCGAACATCATCACCGCCTTCGAACGGGTCTATCCATTCGGCTGGCTCGGCATTCTCACTGAAACGCCACCCGTCTCGCCCGAGCTGATCTACTCCAACCACGCCAACGGCTTCGCGCTGTGCTCGATGCGCTCGAACACCCGCAGCCGCTACTACGTGCAATGCAGCCTCGACGACCACATCGACCAGTGGCCTGACAACCGTTTCTGGGACGAGTTGCGCCTGCGGCTGGACCCGGAAGCAGCGGAGTCCCTGATCACCGGACCTTCATTCGAGAAGAGCATTGCGCCGCTGCGCAGCTTCGTCGCCGAGCCGATGCGGTTTGGCCGACTGTTCCTCGCGGGCGACGCCGCGCATATCGTGCCGCCGACCGGCGCGAAGGGTTTGAATCTTGCCGCCAGCGACGTCTACTACCTCGCGCGCGCGCTGCAAGAAGCCTGTATCGAGAAATCGGACGCAGGCATCAACGATTATTCGAACAAGGCGCTCGCACGCGTGTGGAAGGCCGAGCGATTCTCATGGTGGATGACGTCCGTGCTGCATCGTTTTCCGGATACCGATGCTTTCAGCGCGCGCATCCAACGCACTGAACTCGAGTATCTGATCAGCTCTGATGCAGCGACCGCGTCGCTCGCAGAAAATTACGTCGGCCTGCCCTACTAGGCGTTGAGCGCAGAGTCCCAACCTGACCGAGGCAACAGTCATGCGGAGGCTTGAAGCGTACACACACGCGCAGGCTTCCGCGTGGCGCCGTCCGTCGACGCGACTGCGTCGACAGTCGAGCCCTCGACCCGTGCCTAGGCAAGCGTCTCATCTAAGTTAACTAAGATTTTCGTCTGATCAGGCTGCACCAGCGATCACGCTGATGCTTGGGTCTTTCCACCGCGCCTCTCGTATCAACGAGAGACTTTGGTGGGCGCACCAGGGCTCGAACCTGGGACCCGATGATTAAGAGTCATCTGCTCTACCAACTGAGCTATGCGCCCGAAACCGTTGTTTCGGTTTATCCTCTCGGATGGCCGTTCAATTACCCCAGCGATTTCGTGATGTCCAGCAGCGTTATGCGATTTTGTGAAGAAAAATGACGGGAATAAGAATTTATCCTGCATTGCCCTTCATCGCCGCAATCGAGGCGGGCTGGTGTCGCCACCAGCCCGCTCGGATTGCGAATTCATCTACAAACTAACTTCCGATCAAAGCATCCCGAGCGTACGCGGAAGCCACAGCGACAACTCGGGGATGTAGGTAATGAAGCCGAGGAAAATCAACAGCGTCACCAGCCATGGCAGCACCGCGACGGAGAGTTCGGTGATTCCCATCTTCGCCATTCCGGAAGCGACATACAGGTTCAATCCTACCGGTGGATGGCACATGCCGATTTCCATATTCACCACGATGATGATTCCGAAGTGAACGGGATGGATGCCGAGCTTCACCGCAATCGGATAAAGGATCGGCGCCATGATCAGCACGATCGATGATGGCTCCATGAAGTTGCCAGCCATCAGCAGCATCAGGTTCACCACCAGCAGGAACGTGATCCAGGTGATGCCGCTCTCGGTGATCCAGTTCGACATCTGCTGCGGGATCTGCTCGCTGGTCATCAGGAACGAGAACAGCACCGCGTTGGTGACGATGTAGAGGATCATCGAACTCATGTTGGCCGACGCCAGCAGAACCTTCGGCACGTCACGCCACTTGAGGTCCTTGTAGATGAAGATCTCGATCAGGAAGGCGTAGACGGCGCTCATTGCCGCCGCTTCCGTCGGCGTGAACCAGCCGAGATAGATGCCGCCGAGGACCACCACGATCAGCGAGATGCCCCACGACGATTCGCGGAATGCGCGCAGGCTTTCGCCCCAGGTTGCCTTCTTCACCCGCGGATAATTGTTCTTCCAAGCGCGATACCACGTGGTCGCCGGACAACATCACCGCGAGGATGAAGCCGGGAATCATTCCGGCCATAAACAATTGCCCGACCGACGCTGACGACACCTTCTCGCCATTCGGCCCGAAGTAAATCGCGCCGCGATGTCGCCACCGAATAGATCACCATGATGATCGACGGCGGGATCAGGATTGCCAAGCGCCCCGCCCGTGACAATCACGCCAGCAGCAAAGCGCTTGGGATACCCGACCTGAAGCATCGCCGGCAGCATGATCGAGCCGATTGCGACCACAGTCGCGGGCGACGAGCCCGACACAGCCGCAAACAATGCGCCGCCATCGTCGCTGCGATACCGAGACCGCCTGCCCAGTGCCCGATCATGCGTTCGCGCAAATTCGATCATGCGCCGCGCCACCCCGCCATGGGTCAGGAAATTGCCCGCAAGGATAAAAAACGGGATCGCCATGATCTCGAATTTCTCGATCCCCGTGAACAGCTTCAGTCGCCACCGACTCGATCGGAACCGTCGTCATCACGATGATGAAGGTCAACACTGTCAGGCCGAGCGCAATCGAGATCGGCATGCCAGTCAGCATCAGGGCAATCAGCAAGCCCGAAAATAAAGACTGCACTCATCGGATGATCCTCGCGGCATCGGCGTCTGCCGGCTCGGCGTCAATCCCATCGACATCGGTTTGGTCGTGACGTGGCAGCTCGTCGTGCTGCCAGATAGTCCAGCGCGACCTGCAGGAAACGGAAGCACATCAGATAGGAGCCAAGCGGAATGCAGAGATAAACCAGCCAGCTCGGTAGCTCCATGTCCGGCGTCACCTGATCAGTCTGCAGTCAGAGTCCGATAACGAACTTCGAGCCCATCGAGCCGACAACAAAGGTGAAGAACGCGCCGCACAACAGGCCGAACAGACGGTAGCCTGCGTCGCCATTGGTCGTGAGCAGGTTGACGATGACATCCACGCCCACGTGGATGCCGGTGCGCACGCCATAGGCTGCGCCGAACTTCGCCATCCACACGAACATGTAGATGCACAGCTCCTGCGCCCAGGACATATTGATCGGGAAACAGATACGGATAGAAAATTGCATAGCCGACGAGGTAGCGATGCATCACCGCAACGAAGATGATCAACGTCGCCGCCCCGATCAAGAAGGTGATGAGAACCTCCTCGATCCGGTCGAGAATTCTTAGAAACATATGCGCCCCCAGAGTGCAGGCTGAACGACTGCTGCAGCGACGAAGAAACCCTCGCAAGGGAGCCTCCCCTGCGGGTTCGTACGAGCAGCAGAAAAAAGGCCTCCGTCACGCAGGGTGACGGAAGCCTTTTGAGACGGGATTAGTTGGTGAGGCCGGTTTCCTTGCGGAATTCCTCGATCAACGAAGCGCCGACGCGTTTGGCGACATCGGTGTAAACCGGCTCCATCGCCTTTCGCATGGCGACATCCTGCTCCGGCGTCAGCTTGATGAACTCGGTCTTGCCGGTCTTGCGGATTTCCTCGAGCGCGTCATCATTTTCCTTGGCCGACTGACCGTTGCCATAGGCCGTAGCTTCCTTCATGGCCTTGTCGAGTGTGGCGCGAATATCGGCAGGAATGCCGTCCCAGAATTTCTTGTTCACGACGACCACATAACCGATGTAACCGTGGTTGGTCAGCGTCGTGTACTTCTGCACCTCATGCATCTTCTGCGTATAGATATTCGATGGCGTATTCTCCTGGCCATCGACAACGCCGGTCTGCAACGACTGATACACTTCCGAGAATGCCATCACCTGCGGGATGACGCCGAGCGAACGGAATTGGGCTTCGAGCACCTTGGATGACTGGATGCGGAATTTCAGCCCCTTGTAGTCAGCCGGCGCGATCAGCTTCTTGTTCGCGGTCATCTGCTTGAAGCCATTGTCCCAATAAGCGAGACCCACCATGCCCTTCGCGTCAAGCAGCTTGAGCAGACGTGCGCCGAGCGGACCGTCGGTCACTTTCCGCAACGTCGCCAGGTCAGGCAGAATGTAAGGCAGATCGAAGACTTCGAATTCCTTGATGCCGATCGGGCCGAACTTGCTGTTCGACGGCGCGAGCATCTGGACGGCGCCGAGCTGCAACGCCTCGAGTTCTTCCTTGTCCTTGTAAAGCTGCGAGTTCGGGTAAACCTCAACCTTGACCTTGCCAGCCGTGTACTTCTCGGCCAGCTCCTTGAACTTGTCTGCGGCCAGCCCCTTCGGCGTATTGGCTGCAGTGACATGGCTGAACTTGATGACAATCGGCGTTTGCGCCGACGCCGTATTCGCGAACGCGAACGCAGCTACGGTCGCTGCTGCGACGAGCAACTTCTGCATGGATCACTCCCTGAGCTTTTATATGGAGCGACCATTGGACAGCGCCCCGTTATCTTCAAATTCAAATCAGATAACTAGCAAAAATGCCACATACTCTGACGCGCAACCTGTGATTTTGTTTGTTTGCAACGCAAAAGAAAACGCGGCGCATATGCTGCGCCGCGTTTGATAAAGTCGGTTTCGGCTAGCTGAATATCAGCTCGCCGCTGCCTGCTGCGTCACCCCTTCGTCGCGCTGACGCTTCATGACGATCTTGTTCAACGCGCCGAGATAGGCCTTTGCGGAGGCAACCAGTGTATCCGGGTCAGATGCGCGCGAGGTCATCGAGCGTCCTTCGTGCGCGAGGCGCACCGAGACTTCAGCTTGAGCGTCCGTGCCATGGGTCACGGCATGGACCTGATACAGCTCCAGCTTGGTGTTCTCATGCGGCACCAGCAGCTTGATGCAATTGAACACAGCGTCGACCGGCCCGTTGCCCTCGGCTTCTTCGATCTTGGTCTGGCCGTTGACATCGAGCTTCATCGTCGCGCGCTGCGGACCATGGGTGCCCGCGATGACGGTCAGCGAGACCAGCTTGATGCGTTCATGATTATGCACCAGCTCCTGATCGATCAGGGCTTCGATATCCTCGTCGTAGATATCCTTCTTGCGATCTGCCAGCGCCTTCATGCGAACGAAGGCGTCTTCCATCTGGTTCTGGCCGAGCTTGTAGCCCAGCTCTTCCAGCCGATGCACGAAGGCATGGCGGCCGGAATGCTTGCCCAGAACGATCGACGAATGCTTCAGACCCACCGAGGCCGGCGTCATGATCTCATAGGTCGAAGCGTCCTTCAGCACGCCATCCTGGTGGATGCCGCTTTCATGCGCGAAGGCGTTCCGGCCAACGATGGCCTTGTTGTACTGGACCGGGAACGACGTCGCCGCCGAGACGATCTTCGAGGCGCGCGTCAGCGCCGTCGTGTCGATACGGTTCCAGTAAGGGAACTTGTCCTTGCGCACATTCATCGCCATCACGACTTCTTCAAGCGCGGCGTTGCCTGCCCGTTCGCCGATGCCATTGATGGTGCATTCGATCTGGCGTGCGCCACCAGCGAGACCAGCCAGCGAGTTGGCGACAGCCATGCCCAGATCGTTATGGCAATGCACCGAGAAGATCGCCTTGTGGGCATTCGGCACACGCTCGTGCAGTTCGCGCAGGATGCGGGTGTATTCGTCGGGCGTCGTGTAACCAACGGTGTCCGGAATATTCACGGTCGTCGCGCCAGCATTGATGACGGCTTCGACGATCCGGCACAGGAAGTCCATCTCGCTGCGGGTGCCATCCTCAGCCGACCACTCAACGTCATCGACCAAATTGCGCGCACGAGTCACACCGGCAACCGAGTTCTCGATCACCTGCTCAGGCGTCATGTTCAGCTTGACGCGCATATGC
This sequence comes from uncultured Alphaproteobacteria bacterium, assembly GCA_963717905.1. GTDB lineage: Bacteria > Pseudomonadota > Alphaproteobacteria > Rhizobiales > Xanthobacteraceae > Tardiphaga. Next base: position 21,311 of record CAVQXM010000002.1, on the reverse strand, counting down.
AGCGGCGAGGTCGCAATCACCATGTGAACGCGTGGACGCGCAGAGTGGCGCACAGCCTCGGCGCAGCGGTCGATATCCTTCGGGTTGACCCGCCCGAGACCGGCGATGATGGAATTCTTGGAACGCTTGGCGATTTCGCTGACCGCCTCGAAGTCGCCCTCCGATGAGATCGGGAAGCCGGCCTCGATCACGTCGACGCCCATATCGTCGAGCATCTCAGCGATTTCGAGTTTTTCCTCGAAGGTCATCGTCGCGCCGGGGCACTGCTCGCCGTCGCGCAGGGTGGTGTCAAAAATGATGACGCGGTCCTTGTCGGACTTCGGTGCGGTGGTCGTCATGGATCTATCCTTTGATCGGGTGCGCCGGTCGCGGCGCTAAGGGGGTCATTGCTCGGCTTTACCCCTGAGTTCCCAGGCATCCATGCCCAGACGGCCCTCAGGGGCAGATAAGCAGAAGGAGACCACCAAGAAGGAGGGACGACAGCACAGACGGGGTCGCTCCGGGGACATCGGCCATTGCCGCCCCGTGAACCGCGTTCATGTCACCATCAACCTGCATCAACAAACACCTTCCGTCCGTATCCTCGGCAAAAACCATCACCAAATGGTTCCCACCTACGGACGTAGTCATTTCTAGACGACAAACGGACACAACCGCAATCATAAATAAAGGTCAACTTGCCTGACCTATCTCACCGCCTTGCCGAACCAAACCAACGAGCGCAGGCCCGGTCCGCCTCACGTGTCGGCTTTGTTCGCAGGCGATGCAGCGGATTTTCCGTCGCCGCCGGATGTATCGACAAGCGGTGACTTCGGCTTTGCGACGTCCGCAGCTTTTTGGGGAGCGGCTAGCCTTGCTTTTGCAGGTGTTGCAGCAGGCGGTTTCGGCACTGTGCCGGACTGAGCCGCGGCGGACGCGGATGCGCGCGGCGGCGCTTTTTCTGCCTTTGCTTGCCTGTCTGAGCCTATGGCAGGGCCTGCTGCGCGTGGAGTCTGCGCCGCTTCCGCCTTCGGCTGTCCCGACGACTTGGCGGAAGCCGCGTCCTCTATTGTAACGGGTTTGCCTTCGCTGACCAATGCTGCGCGAATCGCGCTGAATTCTTTCGCCAGCAGCGGGTCGGACTTCGGGTAGGTCAGCTTCAACCGATCGAGGGCGTCGACGATCACCGATCCAATCATCGCGCGCGCATACCATTTGCGGTCAGCCGGGATGACATACCAGGGCGCATGACGCGTCGAGGTGTGATCGATCATATCCTCATAAGCATCCTGATAGGCGTCCCAATGCTTGCGCTCGTTGACGTCGCCCATCTCGAACTTCCAGTTCTTCGAGGGTTCGTCGAGGCGGGCAAGGAACCGGTCGCGCTGTTCGTCCTTCGACAGATGCAGGAAGAATTTCAGAACCACCGTGCCGTTGCGCACAAGGTGGCGCTCCATCGCAGTGATGTCTTCGAATCGTTCACGCCAGATATCGCTCGTCACCAGTTGTGGCGGCAGGCGCTGTTTTTCCAGCACATCCTTGTGCACGCGCGCGACGAGGCATTCCTCGTAGTAAGAGCGGTTGAAAATGCCGATCATGCCGCGGCGGGGCAGCCGGATCGTGCTGCGCCAGAGATAGTCGTGATCCAGTTCGAGCGTGCTGGGCCGCTTGAACGACGTCACCTCGCAGCCCTGCGGGTTGATGCCGTCAAAAATACTATCGATCGCACTGTCCTTGCCCGCGGCATCCATGCCCTGAAAGATCAGCAGCAGTGACCAGGAATCCTGCGCGTAGAGCTTGCGCTGCAATTCCTCGAGCCGCTCGCGATTGGCCTTGATCAGCTTGGTGCCAGCATCCTTGTCGAAGCCACCATCCGCATTCGTCGGGAAGCTGTCGATTTGAAAGCGCACAGAGCCATCATGCCTGTACAATTTCATCAGATCCATCAACCTGTCTGGCTTATGCATGACGTCCCTGCTGTCCTTTGATGTCCGTTGTCCATCACAAATGCGGCTCGAGATTGACTTGATCCCGCCCACACTCAATCTGGCAGCTGCTCGGCGAGAAAAGCCTTAACGAACTCCGGCATCGACCGTATGACATCGGCGGGTTGCCTCACAAGGTGGATGCGAGAAAGCTCGGGCATTGTCTGGCCGGCTAACCAGTCTTCAATGCGAACCTTTACGCATGTACCGAGGTCGGGCAGTTCCAAGATGCGGATCAGCGCGATCCGCGAGCCATCGACGATGCAGCGCCACTGCGCCGCCTCACGGTAGTGATCCGGCGAGAAGCCAACCTCCTCCGCCACCTCGCGGCGAATGTTCTCCGCCATATCGAGATAGCCGTCGCGTAGATCATCGAGATCGGGCGTGCCTGCCGGGAAGTACACCTTGCCGGCATTGGCGGTATGAGCCGCCATTTCTCCCAGCACGAAAGCGCCGTCAGCACAGCGCAACGCGCCTGCCGCGAAACCGTTGAAGATACTGGTGTCCGGAAAACCCCAGTCGCGCCACGCAAGGAAGCTGGCGAAATCGGTGCGGAAAAAGCTCGCGCTGAAGGCATCGTCCGAGAACTGCGGGTTGCGCCCGAGCAGCACCGCTCCGTTGAACAGCTCCGGCGTGTGCACGCGGCAGGCGGAAAAATGCGCCTCGATCGCATTCCGATTGTCGCGCGCGAACGGCCAATCCCAATCCTCATACGGTAGATCCAGCCGCGTGACAGTGTAGCGAGGACTGGTCACAACGCCGCGCTATTTGATAGTTTCAGCGGCTTTGCGCACGAAGCGATCATCAAACGTTTTCTCAAGATCAATCTTCGCGTCCTTCATTTCGGGATCGAACTCGACCAGCATCTTCAGCGCATTGGCCTTGCCAACCTCGGGAATGACGCCCGTCTTCGAATAGACCGGCAGCGAGGCTTTGACAGCCGCGAGATAGAGCTCGCGATCACCGAGGTAGTACTCCTCCGGCACCGTCTTGACGATATCATCAGGCGTGGCCTTCGCGAGCCATACGGTCGTGCGATAGAATGCATTGACGATGCGCTGCGTCGTGACCGGATATTTCGTGGTGAACTCCCGCTTGAGATAAACCACTGCAGCAGGATTGTTGCCGCCGAACAGTTTCTGATTGCCCTCTTCGGTGCGCGATTCCGCAAGAACAACAACGTCGCCATCGCGCTCAAGTTTTGTCATGACCGGATCGAGGTTCGACATGGCGTCGAGCCCGCCCTTTTTCATCGCCGCCACCGCCGCCATGCCGGTGCCGACGCCGATAATCGACACATCCTCAGCCTTCAGGCCATCGCGCGCCAACAGCGCGTTGAGAAAGAAGTTGGTCGACGATCCCGGCGCGGTTACGCCGATCTTCATACCCTTGAGATCCTTGTACGATGTCACCTTCGGCGCGAGATCCTTGCGCACCGCCAGCACAATTCCGGGGAAGCGGCCAAGTTCCAGCACCGAGACGATGTCCTGCCCCTTCGACTGCATCCGGATCGTATGCTCATAGGCGCCGGTGACCACATCGGCCGAGCCGCCGATCAGGGATTGCAGCGATTTCGCGCCGCCGCCGAAATCCGTGATGGTGACGTTGAGGCCTTCCTCCTTGAAGTAGCCAAGCCGTTCAGTCAGCGTGAGCGGCAGGTAGTACAACAGGCTCTTGCCACCGACGCCGAGAACCAGATCCGGCTTCTCCGGTTTGGTCTGGGCCTGCGCGGTCTGGCCAAGAGCGACAGCGACGGTCACGACAGCGGCGGCGAAATGACGGAGCTTCATCGGCGTTCATCCCTGTGTGGTGTTGCATCAGTTGGGTTCGAGACTAGCGGTTACGGGATGAGGGAGCCAGAGCCTCCCCTATCCCATCGACGTCAGGAGGCACCGCCCGGCGCCGGCTTCCAGACCAGCAGCCGCTTTTCAACGAGGCTGACCAGCGCATCGATCAGCACCACGAAAGCCGCCAGCACGATCATGCCTGCAAACACCCCGGCGACATCGAACACCCCTTCGGCCTGCTGAATGAGGTAGCCCAGTCCCGCTGCCGACCCGAGATATTCGCCGACGACGGCGCCCACCACGGCGAACCCAACCGACGTATGCAGCGACGAGAACATCCAGGACAGTGCCGACGGCCAATAGACATGGCGCAGCAACTGCCGCTCATTCATGCCAAGCATCCGCGCGTTGTTGACCAACGTTGAGCTGGTTTCCTTGACGCCCTGATAGACGTTGAAGAAGACCACGAAGAACACCAGCGTGATGCCGAGCGCCACCTTCGACCAGATGCCAAGGCCGAGCCACAGCGCGAAGATCGGCGCCAGGACAACCCGTGGCAGCGCGTTCATCATCTTCACATAGGGTTCGAACACCGCCGCGACGATCTGCTGTCGCGCGAACCAGAAACCGATCAGCGCGCCTGCCAGTGAGCCGATGACAAAGGCCAGGATCGAACTTCGAGCAGGGTGATGCCGAGGTGATGCCAGATCGTGCCTTCGCTGAACCATTTCACGATACGGGCAAACACCGCATAGGGCGTCGAGAAGAAGAACGGCGGCAGCAGCGTGACGCCATAAATCGGTACAGTCGCCAGCACCTGCCACAGCCCGATGGCGATAGCGGCGACGGCAAACTGACACAGCAGCAAGCGCCCGCGCGTCATGATGCGCCTCCCTGAACGCTGTCACCGACGCGTGCATAGGTCTTCATCACCTCGGCCCGCAACACATCCCAGATGTCGCGATGCAGCTCATGAAATTCCTTCTGCAAACGGATCTCGAACAGGTCGCGCGGGCGCGGCAGATCGATCCTCCAGTTGCCGATGATCCGCGACTGCGGCCCGGCGGACATGATCACCACACGATCGGCCAGCGCGATCGCCTCTTCCAGATCATGCGTCACGAACAGCACCGCCTTGCGATCCGCTGACCAAAGCTCGAGCAGGAGATTGCCCATCACCTGCCGCGTTTGCGCGTCGAGCGGGCCGAACGGCTCATCCATCAGCAGGATCTTTGGATTGCGGATCAGCACCTGAGCCAGGCCAACGCGCTTGCGCTGGCCGCCTGACAGCATATGCGGATAGCGATTGCCGAAGCTTCCGAGGCCAACCTGATCGAGCCATGCCCGCGCGCGGTCGAGCGCCTCGGCGCGCGCGACGCCAGCCACCTCAAGGCCGACCGCGACATTGTCGAGCGCGGTCTTCCACGGGAACAGCGCATCCGATTGAAACAGATAGCCGGCCTGCTCGTTAAGCCCGCCAAGCACATGGCCGTAAACGCGAACCTGCCCGGCAGCGGGCTTCAGCAACCCTGCGGCCAGATTGAGCAGCGTCGATTTTCCGCATCCGGTCGGGCCGACGATGGCGACGAACTCGCCATCAGCAACCTCCAGGGAGGCTTCGGCGACGGCGGTATAGACCCGTTCGTCCGCCAGCCGAAAAGCCACCGAAGCGCGATCCAGCGCGACGGCTGGCGATATTGCGGCTGACTGCGCCTGCACCCACTTCCTCCCGGTAATTACTGCTCGTTGACGTCCGACACGACAATTCATTGCCCCCCGACAACTTGCAAGCCCTGATCGCTCCGACCTTTCTCGTTATGCCGCAGGGCGGGTTGTCGCGTGCGCGCCCTGTGATAGCCTCGCGGCCATGGCAGCCAACCCGCTGATCTCGTTTCGGCATGTACGCAAGACGTTCAACGGTCACGCGGCGGTTGACGACGTCTCGCTCGACGTGGCCGAAGGTGAATTCCTCGCGATTGTCGGCGGATCGGGCTCGGGCAAGACCACCCTGCTGCGGCTGGCGAACCGGTTGATCGATCCCACCAGTGGCGCAATTCATCTGGCCGGCGAGGATATCGCGAGCCTCGACCCGATCGCCCTGCGGCGAAGCACCGGCTATGTCTTCCAGAGCGGCGCATTGTTTCCGCACATGACGATTGCCGACAATATCGGGATCACGCCGAAGCTACTCGGCAACCCGAAAGCCAGCATAACAGGTGAGGTCGATACCCTGCTTGAGCTGGTCCGGCTCGATCCGGCGACCCATCGCAATCGGTTGCCGCATGAACTGTCCGGCGGTCAGCGCCAACGCGTCGGCGTCGCCCGTGCCCTCGCCGCCCGGCCCCGCATCGTTCTGATGGACGAGCCGTTCGGCGCGCTCGACCCGCTCACCCGCGATGGACTTGGCGATGACTACCGCGCCCTGCACGTCAGGCTTCATCTCACCACGATCATGATCACTCACGACATGGCCGAGGCACTGCTGCTGGCCGACCGCGTGGCCGTGATGCGACATGGCAGACTGCTGGCGCAGGGCACGCCTGCCGAACTTGCCGCCAGCGACGACACTTACGTCAGCCAGCTGATCAGCACGCCACGCCGGCAGGCGACGCGCCTCGCCACGCTCCTTCCCGCGCACGGGCAGGCCTGATGATGTTCGCGGACCCACGCTGGCATGAGGCTCTCGGCCACCTGCCCGACTATCTCAGCAGCCACATCCACGTCAGCATCATGGCGCTGGCGCTGGGCCTCGCGCTCAGCCTGCCGCTGGCGCTTTTCGCCCGCCACCACCCCGTCCTGCGAAGCATCGCGCTCGGCGTCGCCAGCATTGTGCAGACCGTGCCGGGCCTCGCCCTGCTCGCGCTGTTCTATCCGCTTCTGCTCGCGCTTTCCGGCCTGACGCTGCAATGGTTCGGCTTCAGCTTTTCAGCCTTCGGATTCCTGCCATCGATGCTCGCGCTGGCGCTCTACTCGATGCTGCCGGTGCTTCGCAACACCATCACCGGCCTCGATGGCATCGACCCGATGCTGATCGAGGCAGCGGACGCGGCCGGCATGACGCCCCGGCAATCGCTCGTCATGGTGCAATTGCCGCTGGCGCTGCCGGTGATCATGGCTGGCATTCGCACCTCCGCCGTATGGGTGATCGGCACCGCAACGCTGGCGACGCCGATTGGCCAGACAACGCTCGGGAATTACATTTTTGCCGGGCTGCAAACGCAGAACTGGGTCTTCGTCGTGTTCGGCTGCGTTGCCGCCGCTGTGCTGGCTCTGGCGGTGGATCAACTGCTCGCGCTGATCGAGAACGGCCTGCGCCTGCGCAGCCGGCTGCGGATCGGCATTGGCGCACTCGGGCTAGCGCTGCTGCTGATCGCCGCGCTGCTGCCCGCCCGCGCGCAGACCGGCTACGTGATCGGCGCCAAGCCTTTCCCTGAGCAGTATGTGCTGGCCTCGCTGATTGAGCAGCGCCTCAAGGCCGCCGGACTTTCCGCCCGGCTCCGCGAGGGGCTTGGTTCGAACCTGATCTACAGTGCACTCGAATCCGGCGAGATCGACGTCTACGTCGAATACTCCGGCACACTGTGGGCGAACCTGTTCAAACGCAGCGACAACAAGCCCCGCGCCGAGGTCAATGCTGAACTGAAAGTCCTCTTGGCCAAGCGCAACGTGACGCTGTTCGGCGAGCTTGGCTTCGAAAATGCCTACGTGCTGGTGATGCCGCGCGCGCGGGCCGAGGCGCTCGGCATTCGCACCATTGCCGACCTCGCGCGACATTCTCAAAGCATGACGATGGGCACCGATTATGAGTTCGGCTCACGCCCTGAATGGGCCGCGCTTGCAACGCATCTATGGCCTAAACTTCAAGGCGCAGAAACTGATGCAGCCGGACTTCATGTATGCCGCGCTTGATGCCGGCGATGTTGATGTTGTGACGGGCTACACCAGCGATGGTCGGCTCGCGGATGACAGGCTTGTCGTACTCGAAGATCCCGGCCAAGCGATTCCGCCGTATGACGCGCTGGTGCTGCTGTCGCCCAAACGAGCGCAAGACCGCGCCTTGCAGGATGCCCTACGCCCGCTGCTAGGCAGCATCGATGTAACAAGTATGCGCGAAGCCAATAAACGCGCCGCGACACCCGGCGCGGAGAGCTCAGCCTCGCGCGTGGCGCAATGGCTATGGGACCGCGTCAGGCGGAAGTAGTCACTGCTAAAACGCTTCCGGCTCAAACCGCACTGTCGGATGGATGAACTCATCCTGCGCAGCGATCAGCTGGATCTCGCGCGTATTGGCTTGCTCCGTCTTCCTGAGCACGCCGTAAACCGATGACACCGCCTGCGCCATGGCTTTGGCTGCATCGCGCGTCGCCAGATAGTGCACGAAGAACAGCGCCGCGATGGCATCGCCCGCGCCATTGACCTCAATCGACAGCTTTGGCGTCCGCACGCGCCAACGATGCTTGCGATCCGACACCACAACGTCAATCATGTCGTGAGGCGTCGTTTCGCCAAAAACACTGGTGACGAGCACGACGCGCGGCCCGCGGCCATGCAGTGCATCCAGCGCTGCAATCATGTCCGCGTCGGTTCGCGCCGGCAGACCCGCGAGCATCTCGAATTCGAAATGATTGGGCGTGATGATATCAGCGGCGGCGATCGCCCGCTCGCGCATGAACTCCGGGATGCCGGGCCGCACGAAGACGCCGCGGCCGATATCGCCGATCACAGGGTCGCAGCAATATAGCGCTGCCGGGTTGGCGGCCTTCACCCGCACTACTGCGTCAAGCACGGCTTCGCCAATACTGACATCGCCCATGTACCCCGACAGCACTCCGTCGCAGACCGGCAATACGCCACGCTCGGCAATGCCTCTGACAAGTTCGCGAATGTTGTCGCCGGTGAAAACCTGCCCGGTCCATGCGCCATAGCCGGTGTGGTTAGAGAACTGAACCGTGTTCACCGCCCAGACGTCATGGCCGAGCCGCTGGATCGGAAACACCGCGGCGGCATTGCCAACATGGCCGAGCGATACCCACGACTGGATCGACAGAATGTTCATCGCGTGCCCCCGCCTTGTTCGCGCTGCACCAAAGTAGTTCAAGCGCGCCCTGTCGTCATCTGCCGCTTTCTCTTTCCAGACATTCCTGTTTCACAACGCAAAAACGCCGGGGCATGGCCCCGGCGTTTTCAACAGGTCTGGATGACGACGAAGCTTAGTTCTTCGACTTGTCGACCAGCGCCTTTTCCTTGATCCACGGCATCATGCCGCGGAGCTTTTCGCCAACGGCTTCGATCTGGTGCTCGGCAGCGCGGTTACGGGTCGCCTTGAACGAGGCCTGGTTGACCTTGTTTTCCAGCATCCAGTCGCGTGCGAACTTGCCCGACTGAATGTCCTCGAGAACGCGCTTCATCTCGGCCTTGGTTTCCGAGGTGATGATGCGCGGACCGGTGACGTATTCGCCGTATTCAGCGGTGTTCGAGATCGAGTAGTTCATGTTGGCGATGCCGCCTTCGTAGATCAGGTCGACGATCAGCTTCAGCTCGTGCAAGCACTCGAAGTAGGCCATTTCCGGCGCGTAGCCAGCTTCAACCAGGGTTTCGAAGCCAGCGCGGATCAGCTCGACGGTACCGCCGCAGAGAACAGCCTGCTCACCGAACAGATCGGTTTCGCACTCTTCGCGGAAGGTGGTTTCGATGATGCCGGCGCGACCGCCGCCAACAGCCGAAGCATAGCTCAGGCCGAGGTCATGGGCGTTGCCCGACACGTCCTTGTGGACAGCGATCAGGCAAGGCACGCCGCCGCCGCGCTGGTATTCCGAGCGCACGGTGTGGCCAGGGCCCTTCGGTGCGATCATCAGCACGTCGAGATCTTCGCGCGGATCAAGCAGGTTGAAGTGAACGTTCAGGCCGTGTGCGAACAGCAGCGCCGCGTTCTGCTTCATGTTGTCGTGCAGATGCTCGCGGTAGATGTCGCCCTGAAGCTCGTCCGGGGTCAGCATCATGACCACATCGGCCCACTTCGCAGCTTCAGCGACTTCCATCACCTTGAAGCCAGCGCCTTCAGCCTTCTTGGCCGAGCCGGAACCCTTGCGGAGCGCGATTGCGACGTCCTTGACGCCCGAATCCTTCAGGTTCAGCGCATGGGCGTGGCCCTGGCTGCCGTAACCGACGATGACGACCTTCTTACCCTTGATGAGATTCAGGTCCGCGTCGCGATCGTAATAAACTCGCATGATCATTCCTCTGTTCGGCGTCTGACCCCGTCAAACCCGCCTGTTGAAAGAAACCACGCCGTGCCTGGCGCCGGTTCTGGAATTGCCGCCGATTTCTAGGGCGACAGTTGCCGCGATACAAGCCCGCAGCGGTGAAATGTGCGTGGTGAGCGTGTATTAGCCCCCCAGATTACGGGATACAGCGACGCCACCAACAGCAATGCCATGGCGACATTGAAAATGCGACTGGCGCGGGGCGAACGGATAAAGCGACGCAGCGACGAGCCAAAGAGCGCCCAGGCTGCAGCGGAGGTCATGCCCAGCACCATCATAATCACTGTTTGCAGTGCAATATTCGACGGATAGGACGCCATACCCTCATAGGCCGTGATTGTACCAATCACGATGACCCACGCCTTGGCGTTGATCCACTGGAACATCGCCGCGCCGAAAAATGTCATGGGCGTGCTGCCCGCCGCCCCGTCGCCATCGTCCATGGGTTCTGCAACGGCGATGCAATAGGCCAGATACAGCAGATAGCCGACGCCAGCATATTTGAGCACGGTTTGCAGCCACGGATAGGCGATGAAGATGGCCCCGAGCCCGCCGCCAACCGCCGCGAACATGAAGGCGAAGCCAAGCGCAACGCCAGTCACATGCGGCAGGGTACGGCGAAAGCCGAAATTCAACCCGGACGCGAGTAGCATCACATTGTTCTGCCCCGGCGTATAAAGCGCAACAACCGCGAACGTGACAAACGCCAGGACCAGCGAGCCATTCAGCATCATGCCGGCTTCCTCGCCAGCCGCGTCAGAACATTCGGCAACAGCATCATGATCACCAGGCCCGTCAGCACGATGCACATGCCGGCGAGGCGCAAGCCGCCGAAGCTTTCGCCGAACACCACACTGGAAATGCCCGCACCGATGAAGGGAACCAGCAGCGCATAAGGCACCACCTGCGCCGTATGATATTGGCGCAGCAAACGCCCCCAGACCCAGTACGACAGAAGCTGCCCGAAGAGGCCGAGTCCGATGATCGACAGCGCCGCGGTCCAGGACATCCCCTGGATTGACGCTGCAGCATTCGGCAACCCTTCCGTGACCAGCACGACAGCCATCACCATGGGCGTCGCCGCCAATCCCACCCAGACCGAAAGCTGGAGCATATCCACACCGCCAAGGCGACGGATCAGGATGTTGGACATGGCAAATGACAAGGGGGCCGTCAGGGTTACAAGAAAGGTATGATAGCTGAAGTCGAAACCGGCAGTGCCGCAGATCATCAGCAGCCCGCAGAACGCGAGGGCCATTCCAAAAATCTGGATGCGGGTCGGCTTTTCGTTGAGCACAATTGCGGCCAGCATTGTCGTAAAGATGACCTGCGACTGCACCACCACGGCGGTCAATCCCGGCGGGACGCCATTCTCCATGCCGTAGGTCTGCGCAAGGAACTGTGCAGCAAGCAGAACGCTGACGCCGAGCAGCGCCCAAAGCGGCACCTGCGGGCGCGGCACAAAGAGAATCGGAATTGCCGAAATCGCAAAGCGCAACATGATCACGACCGCGGTCGACATCTCCTCAACGGCCAGCCGGGTGAGGACGAAGCCCACACCCCAGCTCAAAGCTACCGTTAGCGCGAGGAAAATATCGACCGGCTTCACGACCCTGTTCCGCGTGGCTTACATGCCTTCCGGTCCACGCGTGATGGCGGCAACGCCCGTGCGGGATATCTCGACGAGGCCGAGCGGACGCATCAATTCGATGAATTGATTTATCTTGCCGGTATTGCCGGTAATTTCAAACACAAAACTTTCGGTAGTCGCATCGATCACGCGCGCGCGGAACGCTTCTGCAAGCCGCAGAGATTCGACACGTTGCTCGCCGCTGCTGCGCAGCTTGACCATCGCCAATTCACGCTCGATCGAACGACCGGACACGGTCATATCGACAACGCGGTAAACCGGGATCATGCGATCGAGCTGATGCTTGATCTGCTGGATCACCATCGGCGTGCCGGTTGTGACGATCGTAATGCGCGAGACGTGCTTGTCGTGCTCGGTCTCGGAAACGGTCAGGCTTTCGATATTGTAGCCACGGCCCGAGAACAGGCCGATGACGCGCGCAAGCACGCCGGGCTCGTTCGCGACGAGCACCGAAAGCGTATGCGTCTCGTTAGGATCGTGGCGCTCTTCCATGAAGTAGGCCGATGCGGGCTGTTCCATTGTCGTTCTCACATTCAAACTGATCGATGAGATGTCATCAGGGTCGGCGCGACCTCTCCCGAAGGAGAGGTCTGGAGCAGCCGCGTTACACCAAGGCGCCGCCACCGGCGAAAGCACGCGCCGTCGCCTCGTCATTGGCTTCCTGCGGCAACAGCATTTCGTTGTGCGCCTTGCCCGACGGAATCATCGGGAAGCAGTTTTCCATATTGGCGACATGACAATCGAACAGGACCGGCTTCTTGACCTTGATCATCTCGTGGATCGCGCCATCGAGATCCTCGGGCCGGGTCACGCGCATGCCGACGCCACCATATGCCTCGGCGAGCTTGACGAAGTCAGGCAGCGCTTCGGAATAGGAGTGCGACAGGCGGTTGCCATGCAGCAGCTGCTGCCACTGGCGGACCATGCCCATGTAGTGGTTGTTCAGGATGAAGATCTTGATCGGCAGCTCATATTGAACCGCGGTCGACATTTCCTGCATCGTCATCTGCACCGAGGCGTCGCCCGCGATGTCAATCACGAGGCTGTCGCGATGCGCGACCTGCACGCCAAGCGCCGCCGGCAGGCCGTAGCCCATGGTGCCAAGGCCGCCCGAGGTCATCCAGCGATGCGGCTCCTCGAAGCCATAGAACTGCGCCGCCCACATCTGGTGCTGACCGACTTCGGTCGTGATGTAGGTATCGAGGCCACGCGTCGCTTCAAACAGCGACTGGATCGCGGCCTGCGGCAGGATCACGTCGCTGTTTTTCTTGTAGGCCAGCGAATTGCGCGCGCGCCAGGTGGCGATCTCCTTCCACCAGGCTGAGGTGTCCGGCTTGGTCTTTGCGGTCTCCTTGAACATGCCAAGGATATCGGCCAGCACGTTCGCACAATCGCCGATGATCGGCACGTCAACGCGGATGTTCTTGTTGATCGACGACGGATCAATGTCGATGTGGATCTTGCGCGAGTTCGGCGAGAACGCATCGGTGCGGCCGGTGATCCGGTCGTCAAACCGCGCGCCAACGCACAGCATGACGTCGCAATCATGCATCGCCATGTTGGCCTCATAGGTACCGTGCATCCCCAGCATGCCGAGCCAGTTCGGCCCGGACGCCGGATAAGCGCCGAGTCCCATCAAGGTCGAGGTGATCGGGAAGCCTGTTGTGGCAACCAGCTCACGCAGCAGCTTCGAGGCTTCTGGGCCAGAGTTGATCACGCCGCCACCCGAATAGATGACCGGACGCTTGGCCGACGCCAGCAGCGCAACCGCCTTGCGGATCTGACCTTCGTCACCCTTGACGCGTGGCGCGTAGGACACGTGAACGTCCGACTTCTGCGGCGGATGATAGGTGCCGGTGGCGAACTGCACGTCCTTCGGCACGTCAACAACCACCGGGCCCGGACGGCCCGTCGTCGCGACGTAGAACGCCTCATGCAGCACCTTGGCGAGATCGTTGACGTCGCGAACCAGCCAGTTGTGCTTGGTGCACGGGCGCGTGATGCCGACCGTGTCGCATTCCTGGAACGCGTCATTGCCGATCAGATGCGTCGGCACCTGGCCGGTGATGCAGACCAGAGGAATTGAGTCCATCAATGCGTCAGCCAGCGGCGTGACCATATTGGTCGCGCCGGGTCCCGAGGTCACAAGCACAACACCCGGCTTGCCGGTCGACCGCGCATAGCCTTCGGCCGCGTGACCCGCGCCCTGCTCGTGGCGAACGAGAATGTGCTCGATCTGCTCCTGCTGGAAAATCTCGTCATAGATCGGAAGGACAGCGCCGCCAGGATATCCGAAAATGTGCTGTACGCCGTGATCGGCCAGCGCCCGTACAATCATCGCTGCGCCGGTCATCTGGTTCGGATCGTGGCTCGTGCTGTCGCTCATGGTCGGCTCCAAGGTGCGCCGTGGTCGGCGCGGCTAGATCATCAAGTTTGGAAACAAAAAAGGCCCCCTAAGAGGCCTTATGCGCACTGTCCGGTCGTGGGTGAAGTCATTCACCCCCGGCAGTGCGCCCGGCTACGACAATAAGATGCTCCAAGGTAATTTTATTTCGCATTTTATCGCCCATACTTCCCAAAGGTTGCGCGAACATAACTCCGAATGCCCGGAAGTCAAGGCATTGAGCGAAAAACCGCGCACCCCCAACATAGCTCCACTCACGGTCGTGGGCGAGCCATAATTCGCGTGGTCAGCATTGCAAGCGCGTCATCTGGCGGGACCCATGCAAAATCGGGAAGCTGATGCCGGAACCAGGTGAACTGCCGTTTGGCATAGCGCCGCGTGTCCATCGCGCCGATTTCGACCGCCTCCTCACGGCTGATCTCGCCGTTGAGATGGCGGATGACGGCAGGTACGCCGTGCGCCTTCATCGCGGGCAGCGCCGGATCCAGCCCGCGCGCCGCTAGTGCAGCCACTTCATCAAGCGCACCCGCCGCAAGCATGCTGTGAAAGCGCGCATCGATCCGCGAAAACAACTGCGCCCGGTCAGGCGCGAGGAACACCTGATCCAGCGTGTAGCCAGCCAATAGCGCGGGCTCGCGTGCTTCATGCCATGCGTGCAACGGCCGCCCGGTGCTGATGATCACCTCAAGGGCACGAGCAACCCGCGTGCGATCGCGCACATTCAGCCGCGCTGCCGCGACAGGATCCCGCTGCGCCAGTTCCACATGCAGAGCCTCGACGCCAATAGCGTCCAGCCGCGCCCGAATGTCCTCACGAACCGCTGGCGCGATCGCCGGCACGTTGGATAGACCCTGCGTCAGGGCCTTGAAGTAGAGGCCTGTGCCGCCGATGAAGATCGGCAACCGTCCGGCGGCTTCGGCTTCGGCGAGCGTGCGCCTCGCGTCCTCGACCCATGCGCCGACCGAATAGTTCACGGCAGCGTCGATATGGCCGTAGAGCAGATGCGGAGCTTGCGCCTCCTCGGCCTCGGTCGGTCGCGCCGTAATGACCCGCAGATCGCGGTACACCTGCATCGAATCAGCATTGATGATCGTGCCGCGGTACTTTTGCGCCAGAGACAGGGCAAGCGCCGACTTGCCGCTCGCCGTTGGCCCTGCGATAAGCACTGCTCTCTGGTCTGGCCTGGACGTCATCTCATGTCACTCGTCGCTACGCTTATCTGCAATCCCGCAAATCCCGCCCTCGATACCACGATCGTCGATGGCGCACGCGCTGTTTTGCCTTCGCCCAATCATGCCGAATGGCTCAACGACGGCATTGCCGTCGATATTGCCTTCGATTCGACCGAGGCGGTCAGCGCTCTAGCCGAGCGGCTTCGCAGCGCTCTCGGCGATTTGCCAGTCGATGTTGTCGTGCAGCCTCAGATCGGTCGACGCAAGAAGCTTTTTCTAGCCGACATGGATTCGACCATGATCGGCCAGGAATGCATCGACGAGTTGGCGGACTTCGCCGGTCTCAAGGAGCATGTCGCCGCGATCACCGAGCGAGCCATGCGCGGCGAGATCGAGTTCGAGCCAGCGTTGCGTGAGCGCGTCGCACTGCTGAAGGGCCTCGATGTCAGCGTTGTTGATGAGGTGATGGCGAGCCGCATCACGCTCACGCCCGGTGGACGCACGCTGGTGCAGACGATGCGCGCCAACGGCGGCTACACCTGCCTCGTTTCCGGCGGCTTCACGCTGTTTACCAGCAGGGTCGCCGCACTGGTCGGTTTCCACGAGAATTACGCCAACGAACTGGTTGTCGCCGACGGCAAGTTTGCCGGTGTCGTCACCGAGCCCATCCTGGGGCGCGAGGCCAAGCTGGCGCACGCTGAACAAGCTGCGCGAAGTCCACGACTTTGACGAGATCGACACCATGGCGGTCGGCGATGGCGCCAATGACCTAGCGATGATCCAGGCGGCCGGTCTCGGCGTCGCCTATCACGCCAAGCCCGCAGTCGCCGCGGCGGCAGCAGCGCGCATCCACTTCGGCGATCTCACGGCGCTGCTGTACGCCCAGGGCTACAAGCACAGCGAATTCGTGACCGACTGACGTCGCTGAATTCTATCAGCAACAAAAAAGCCGGCCTGCGCAAGCAGACCGGCTTTTTTGTAACAGAGCAACGATGATCAGGGGATGGCAATCGCCACGAAGCGCAACTCGCCCTCGCCGTTCGACACCAGTAGCAGGACAGATTTCTTGCCCTCTTTCTTGAGCTGCTCAACGCGCTTGTTGATTTCGGCCGGGTTGGACACAGCCTCCTGCGCCACCTCGACGATCACATCGCCAACGGCAATGCGCTTGCCTGCTGCGTCCGATCCGCCATCGACGCCGGTGATGACGACGCCCTTGACGCTGTCCTTGATCTTGTAGCGCGCGCGGTTGTCGCTGCTGAGATCCGTCAGTTCGAGGCCCAACGCCTTCTGCGTGACCGACTTGTCGGCGTCAGGCGTTGTTTTCAGCGAGGCCGGCGTTGGCTTCTCGGTTTCGTCGAGGCGGCCGAGCGTGACCTGCTTGGTGACTTCCTTGCCTTTGCGGATCACGACAACGCTGACTGCCTTGCCGACGGCCGTATCGGCGACGACGCGCGACAGGTCCCGCGGCTCCTTGATGTCCTTGCCGTCGAACTTGATGACCACGTCGCCCGGCTCGATGCCGGCTGGCTTTGCGGGCCCCTTGTCGTCAATGCCAGCGACGAGTGCGCCACGCGCCGGCTTGATATTCAGGCTTTCAGCGATTTCATCCGTCACCTGCTGGATGCGAACACCCAGCCAGCCGCGTCGCAGTTCGCCGAACTGGCGCAATTGATCGACCACGCTCACAACTGTTTTCGACGGCACCGCAAAGCCGATGCCGATCGAACCGCCCGTCGGGGAAATGATCAGCGTGTTGACGCCGACGACATCGCCATCAAGATTGAACAGTGGGCCGCCCGAGTTGCCGCGATTGATCGAGGCGTCAGTCTGGATGTAGCTGCTATACGGCCCGGAATCGATATCGCGGTTACGGGCCGATACGATGCCGGCCGTGACCGAGCCGCCGAGGCTGAACGGGTTGCCAATCGCAATCACCCACTCGCCCAATCGCAGCTTGTCCGAATCGCCGAACTTGACCGCCTTCAGCGGCTTCTCTGGCTTGAATTTCAGAACGGCCAGATCGGTGCGCTTGTCGACGCCGATCAGTTCAGCCTTGGCCTTGGTGCCATCGTTGAGGATGACGTTGATCTCTTCCGCGTCCGCGATGACGTGGTTGTTCGTCACCACGATGCCGGAGGCATCGACAATGAAGCCCGAGCCGAGTGAGCTCGACTTGCGCTGCGGCATATTGTTACCGCGATCGCCTTGCCCACGGCGGTTCTTGAAGAACTCCTCGAAGAAATCTTCGAACGGTGATCCCGGCGGCAGGGGCGGCACGGCGTTACGCTCACCGGAGCCAGCCTTGGCCTCGACCTTCTGGGTGGTCGAGATGTTGACGACGGCGTCAATCACCTTCTCCGCGACGTCGGCAATGCCGTCGGGGCCGCGCGCAGCTGCGGGCATGGATGGCAACGAAACGGCAGCGCCGAGAAGCAGGGCCGCAGCCAAGGGCCGCAGCCGATGCTGAAAGGATGCGCGTGCAATGGCCATTTGGCAAAGGTCTCCAGAGAATTCGGTTGAGGCGCCATCCGCGCCCAAGGCACTGTCAATATCAGTACAATCGCAGCGAATTGGCGGCGGGATTCGTCATTAATGCAAAAAGCTTACGCCAATCCGGCCAACTTGCCACCGGGTCGCTGCGTCGCGCGGACGAAACAGATCAGCCTTCAGCGGATCGCCCAGATCATGGCGAGGCCGATCAGAGCCGAAACCAGGCCCGTAATTCTTAAAATCGCTTCCGGGGTCGCTAACGCGCTTTTCATGGCGCGACGCATCCAATTCGGAACGGCCAGAAACAGAATGCCTTCCAGAACGAGAAGAATACCGATGCCGATGAGGAAGTCGGCAAACGCAATAGACCTCATCGCACACGATCTCCCGAACGTTCACACCCTGGCCCCTTCTTCAAAAGAGAAAGGCGCACCCTTGTCCTCCAGAACCTTATCGGTCCTTTTCGGAAAAGGGTACGCCTCATTCTTATTGCGTTCGTCGCCTGATGCAAAGCGCTGAGGTAAATCAGCGCAGTGCAGCATTCACAGGCTTACGGACGGCTTGTGGTTTTGGCAGGGCTGCCCGTCGGGCTGGCGAAGAACTTGAAGAACTCCGAATCAGGCCGCAGCAGATAACGGGTATCGGTGCTGCGCAAACCGGCTTCATAGGCCGCCAGCGAACGGTAGAACGCGAAGAACTCCGGGTCCTTGCCATAGGCGTCTGCGAAAATCCGGTTTCGCTCGGCGTCACCCGTACCTCGGATTTGCTCCGACGACGAGTTGGCCTCTGCAACGATGACGGTGGCTTCACGATCAGCGCGCGAACGGATCTCCTGTGCCTTCTGCGCACCCTGTGCGCGGAACTCTGCCGCCTCCCGCTGACGCTCCGTCTGCATCCGCTGATAGACGGCCTGGCTGTTCTGCTCAGGCAAATCGGCGCGGCGGATACGTACGTCCACGACCGAGATGCCGTAACCATCGGCTTCCTTGTCGAGTTGATCGCGAATGCGGTTCATCAGGCCTTCGCGCTCATCACGCACAACCTGAATGAAAGTCACCTCGCCGAGCACACGGCGCAGCGCGGCGTTGAGCAGCGTCGTCAGCTGAATGTTGGCAGCCGGGATCGAGCCGATGCTCTGATAGAAACGCAGCGGATCCTTGATGCGATAACGTGCAAACGCATCCACGACGAGACGCTTCTGATCCGACGCGATGACTTCCTGCGCCGGGTTTTCGAGATCGAGGATACGCTTGTCGATCTTGATGACCGTATCAATGAACGGCAACTTGTAGCTCAGGCCCGGCGTCGTTACGGCGCGTACAGGATCGCCGAGGCGAACGACCAGGACCTGCTCCGTCTGCTGCACGGTGAACAGCGAACTAAAACCAACGATCACCGCAACGAGCAGGACGATCAGTGTAACAATTCCAGCGGTTCCGGATTTCATCGGTTTGCTCCTCCGCTCTGCTGTGGCTGCGGCTGTGCAGGCGCAGATGGGGGACGCCGCGGCGTCAGTTCATTCAACGGCAGGTAGGGCACGATACCCTGCCCCTGGCCGTTGCTGCCGCCGTCATAGACCAGCTTCTCGGCGCCGCCGAGGATCCGCTCCATGGTCTCAAGATAAATACGCTGACGCGTCACATCGGGAGCCTTCTTGTACTCGTCGTAAACGGCGAGGAAACGTGAGCTCTGACCCTTCGCTTCCGCGACGGTCTGCTCCTTGTAACCTTCGGCAACCTGCAGGATCTGGGCTGCGCGACCGCGCGCATCCGGGATGACGCGGTTCGAATAGGTCTGCGCTTCGTTCTGCAAACGCTCAAGGTCGGCGCGAGCCGCCTGAACGTCACGGAATGCGTCGATGACCTGCTGCGGCGGGTCAACCTTCTGCATCTGAACCTGCTGGATCAGCACACCCGCGCCATAGCCATCGAGGGTCTTCTGCATCAGTTCCTGTACGCTGCTCTCGGTCACGGTACGTGCGCCGGTGAGGATCGGCTGAATGTTGGCGCGGCCAACAACTTCACGCATCGCGCTTTCAGCAACCGCTTTCACGGTGCCTTCCGGGTTCTGAATGTTGAACAGGAAATCGCCTTCGCCCTTGGGCTTGATACGCCAGAGCACGGTGAAATCGACGTCGACGATGTTTTCGTCGCCCGTCAGCATCAGACTTTCTTCCGGCACGTCGCGAATGGAGCGACCACGGCGGCCGCTTTCCTCGATCACGGCCATGCCAATGCTGAGCGTCGACACGCGGAGCGCCTTCGGCAGCCGCACGGCCTCAACCGGATATGGCAGATGGTAACGCAGGCCAGGCTCGACCGTACGCACATGCTTGCCGAACCGCAGCACAACGCCGAGCTCGTCGGGTTGAACCCTGAAGAAGCCCGAAAGCCCCCAGACGGCAACCGCGAGAACCAGCACCAACAGGACGCCCATGCCGCTTAACGAGCCGCCTGGCAGGATCGATTGCAGGCGGTCCTGCCCCTTGCGAAGCAGGTCTTCCAGATCGGGCGGCCTCGGGCCGTTAGATTGCGGACCAGAGCCCCAAGGCCCCTTTGGGCCAGAACCCCACGGTCCACCCCCCTGATTCTTCCACGGCATACAGTTCTCCCTTGCGTGGATACGGCATCAGGACGACGCCGACCTCGCCAAACACTAATCGGCTTTATATGGGACGGCCTTCGCTCTTACAACGCAGGCAGGCCCACAGGCACACAATGCAACGGACGCGTTTTCTCGAACGAAATCAATCATCCGCTGAATAAACTGTCACCGATGCCGGCAAAATGTCACATACGAATAATCGCAGGTATCATCCTCGGCAGCAGCATGTCTGGTTCGCGCAGTCTCACGCCACTGGTCGGGGTCACGCGCAGGGAAGACGGTATCGCCTGCCGGGGTCAGATGCACTTCGGTGAGTTCTAGCCGATCAGCTACAGCCATGAATTGAGCATAGATCTCAGCGCCACCAATGACCATCACATCCTGAGCGCCACGCCGGGACGCGTCACCCTCGGCGATCTCACGGGCGCGAGCGAGCGAAGCAACAACCACCGCGCCTTTCGCCTGGAAGGCAGCGTCACGCGTCACGACAATATTGGTTCGGCCCGGCAGAGGTCGCCCGAGCGACTGATAGGTCTTGCGCCCCATGATCACGGGGCGACCGATCGTCAATGCCTTGAAGCGCTGCAGGTCGGCTCGCAGCCGCCACGGAATCGAATTCTCACTGCCGATAACGCCATTCTCGGCAACCGCAGCGATCAGTACGATCGCCGGCTTGCCGGGCTGCCCGCCGGTCAAACCGACACCTCAGCCTTGATATGCGGGTGCGGGTCATAGCCCTGAAGCGTGAAATCCTCGAACCGGAACGCAAAGATGTCCTTGATCGCGGGGTTGATCGTCATCGTCGGCAGTTCGCGCAACGGTCGGGTCAACTGCAGGTTCGCTTGCTCGATATGGTTGAGATAGAGATGCGCATCGCCGAGCGTATGGACGAACTCGCCCACTTTCAGCCCGGTGACCTGCGCAATCATCATGGTCAGCAACGCATAAGACGCAATGTTGAACGGCACGCCCA
>CAVQXM010000001.1:0-168018 GCA_963717905.1 uncultured Alphaproteobacteria bacterium | reverse complement strand
GCTACCGGCAGCTTTGTCTACTGTTTGCCGTCAGCGCCCTTGAGACAAATTGAAGGACTTCACGGAGGGAGGATTTCTGGTTCATCGTAGCCGTCAGGAGCGAAGATGAAACAGAAATCCGGACCGGGCAAAGCGCCCGCTGAACAAGTGCTGACGGACATCCGGCGCCAGACGCGTCGGCAGGCATGAGATATCCTGCATCCGAGAAGGCCGAGATCATCGAGCTGGTCGAGCAATCGCATCTGCCGGCCAAGCGCACGCTGGACAAGCTCGGCATCCCGCGCGCCACATTCTATCGCTGGTACGACCGCTATCGGGCTGGAGGGCCTGAGGCGTTGGCCGACCATCGCTCACGGCCGGATCGCGTCTGGAATCGCATTCCGGACGACGTCCGCGGGCAGATCATCGACCTGGCGCTGCAAGTCCCTGAGCTGTCGCCGAGGGAGCTGGCCGTGCGGTTCACAGACGAGAGAAAGTACTTTGTCTCCGAGGCTTCGGTCTATCGGCTGTTGAAGGCGCATGACCTCATCACCAGCCCGGCCTATGTGGTGATCAAGGCGGCGAACGAGTTCAAGGACAAGACCACCGCCATCAACCAGCTCTGGCAGACGGACTTCACCTACCTCAAGATCACCGGCTGGGGCTGGTATTATCTGTCGACGGTGCTGGACGACTTCTCGCGCTACATCGTGGCCTGGAGGCTCGGTCCCACCATGTGCGCTTCCGACGTCACGGCCACGCTGGACCAGGCACTGGCAGCATCGGGCCTCGACAGCGCCACCGTCGTGCACCGGCCGAGGCTGCTCAGCGACAATGGCGCGTCGTATGTTGCAGGCGATCTGGCCGACTGGCTCGAAGACAAGGGCATGCGGCATGTGCGGGGAGCACCGTATCACCCGCAAACCCAGGGCAAGATCGAGCGCTGGCACCAGACCCTGAAGAACCGCATTCTGCTCGAAAACTATTATCTACCGGAGATCTCGAACGACAGATCGGCGCCTTCGTCGAGCACTACAATCACGTCCGCTATCATGAGAGCATCGACAACGTCACACCGGCCGACGTCTACTTCGGCAGAGCGGAGACGATCCTCGCAGAACGCAGACGCATCAAGCTTGCCACCATCGCAAACCGTCGCTTGCAGCATCGACTGCAGGCCGCTTAAACTCTAACCCCTGATGAGCCAGAGCCTCTCTTCTCGAAACGCCTGATCAGTCTCAAATTGCCTGATCAGTCTCGAATTGCCTGACGACGAACACTACCATGCCATGCTGCTGCAGCACCGCTGCTTGTGGTCCCCATCGCCCCTGAATTTGTGCATCACTGTCATCTTTTCAGCTCTTAAGGCGCAGGTGAAGGAGGTCTCGCAACTCCTTACATTCCTACACGCTGGAGCTCGCTAAAAAAAACAAAACCAATAGACCAGGGACGAAAGGCCAACCGGCTCGACCCGAATGCGGGCGCAACGAAGCCCAGCGATTTCTATTGCGGGGGCTTATAACCTTTGACCACGGCCTCCGACTTCTTCAAGGCTGCTACAAGTTCCGCCCCGGTCATCAATGCAGTGGTTTGGCTGGATTTGATTGCGCCACCCGCCGCGATCGCAACGGCGATGGCCGTCATGCTCTCGATACTCGGCACGTCGGCGACCAGAATAACGTCGTAACTGCCCAAGCAATACCAACCACCGATCATTTTTCCTCCGACAGCCTCTGTCGCTTGCCGTCCAACAGATTCAACGCGATTCTGCGGATTCTTCATCTGCGCTGCCCACGATTCGGCTGTGTAGGCAGCCTGATACATATAGAGCGGCATGTTCAAACTCCATCAGCCGATGATTATCCTATCTTTTTAGCGGAAAAAAAGCGCAAGCTTCGCTGTTTTCGTGGCACGGCCTAACTTTATTCTCGCGATGATGCCGGCGGCGGTCTGCATGGTCGCGCCGATTACCCAGCTCAAACAGATGATGCCAGCTGTGCTGGCGCCTAAGGTTTCATCTAGAGCATGATGACTCTATGCTGACGCATATCCGGAATTGACGAGGTAGTTGGCGCATTCTGCGGGTGAGAACCTGTCGAGGAGTGCACCAATCCTCTTCCATGTCGCGTCGACGCTGCGCTCGGCGGCGCCTCTCAGGAAGTGCTTGAGCTTGGCGAAGACCTGTTCGATCGGATTGAGGTCCGGGCTGTAGGGCGGCAGGAAGATCAGCATGGCCGCCGGCGGCCCTGATCGCGGCGCGGACCGCTTTGCCCTTGTGGCTGCCGAGGTTGTCCATCACCACGATGTCGCCGGGCAGAGCGTCGGGACCAGCACCTGCTCGACATAGACCTGGAAGCTTTCAGCATTGATCGGACCGTCGAACACCCAGGGTGCCGCGATCCGGTCATGGCGCAGCGCGGCCAGGAACGTCATGGTTTTCCAGTGCCCGAACGGGACTTTGGCCCGCAGCCTCTGGCCTTTTGCCGCCCATCCGCGCAGCGGCGCCATGTTGGTCTTGGCCCAGGTCTCGTCGATGAACACCAGCCGTCGCGGATCAATCCTGTTCTGGTATGGCCTTCCATCGCGCCCGCTTGCGGGCGACGTCGGGGCGATCCTGCTCGCTGGCCAGCACGGTTTTTTTTGAAGCTCAACCCCTCACGGTGGACGAACTTCCACACCGTCCGATAATCCACCGACAGCCCGCGTTCCGCCAGTTCCGCCACCAGCCCGCGCAGCGTGAAGGCCGCCGCACGGGTGCGTTCGACGAGCCAATCTCGATGCGCTCCGCGGATCTTCGGCGGCACGTAGCCGCCCATTCGGCCCGGCGCCGCGCTGCCCGTGGCGCGAAGCCGCTGCGACCATTTCACCACGCTTGAGGCGCTGATGCTCAGCGCCGCTGCCACAGCGCGGACGCTCTCACCTCCCGCAAGCCGCGCCATCGCCCGCTCGCGCAAATCCATCGACAAGGGTCGTGTCATTACGGCTAACCTCCAACCCAGCATAAAGCTTGAATCAGAAACCAGCCGATTTGTGAATCCGTCATCAATTCAAAAAACCGTCATCCCGCTCTAGAACGATACTGGAGACCGCCACCATCGCTGCCACAGATGTTAGGAAAGTGCCGGCCGCAGTTAGCAGCTCCACCATATCCGCACTGGTTCCCAGCCCGTGCCATAGCGGCAGGTGCGTGCGATGGTCAGGAGGGGCCTGGGGCAGATCAATCCCGAGATAGAAGCCGGTGGCCCCGTAAATTATCAAGGGGAGCACGATTTCAGCCGAACCAACGATGAAACGACTTAGATCGGCAACGAACAACCCACAGACGGCCCCAACCAAAGCAAGTCCGATCCGTTCAAGGACGTGCGCCAACCTGCTTAAGATCGAGCAAGTACGCCATGATTCGCAGGGCTTGATGATCATGATCCTCGTCCGTCCATTACCTTCCCGAGGGAGCAGCCATTACCTAGATCGAATTGGTCGATGGTCCGTTTCATACGGTTCGACCTACCTCCGACAATTCTCCAGTTCGGAGTTCGTTCCGGCGGTTGGTGACCTTGCCCCTCCCGCACAATCCGAGAGAAGTTCGCTCTGGCCCAACATGAGGAGCCAAGCATGAAGTGCAGCCGTTTCAATGAGGAGCAGATCATCGAGACCCGGAAGGAGCAGGAGGCATAACGGTACTGGTCTCACAAGCAACGTCACTCTCGGCCGGGCCATGGCACACTGGTCGACTGGCATTACAGTTCCCCGGGAAAGCAAGTTCAGAACGGTTTCATCGGGTCAATCAACGGCAAGCTGCTGGATGAACCCCTGAGCGAAACGCTATTCACATCGTTGCACCAAACTCGTATTGGGCTAACGTCGGGGCAGATGGACTGCAATAAAACCTGCCCGCACTCCCGACTCGCATGGCAGGCGCCCTCGGCCCTCGCCGATATCTTCTAGCGACGAAACATAGCGCTTCGCAATTTGATCAGCTCACCGTCATGTCCCCTCGCACGCACTGCTGACGTGTCCCCCGTATTTTGGACCGGCTTTGACTGGAATTTTCCACTTATGATCCCGGTTGCGGGATGAGGAGAGTTCCATGAAGGCGACGAAATTTACCGAGGCCCAGATTGCATTTGTCCTGAAGCAGGCAGAGCTTCTCGAGCGTCAGATCCGACACCGCCTTGCGCAGCCGCTCGTTCTCCTTCTCCAGCTCCTTGAGACGCTTCACCTGGTCGCACTTCAGGCCGCCGAACTCCTTGCGCCAGCGGTAGTACGTGAACGGCGTCACGCCGATCGAACGGATCGCTTCTCCGACCGAGCGGCCTTGCGACAACAAGAACATCGACCTGCCGCAGCTTCGCGACGATCTCTTCGGGCTTGTGCTTCTTCTGCGGCATTCCAAGTCCACTCCAACGGCTCAAAAGCCTACTTCAGGGAGGACCACTTTTCAGGGGGCAGACCAAGGGTGCGATTACGCGATTCGCTTGGTCCACTTTTCGAATCCGAGTTCCCGAAATCACATCACGTTCAAGTTCTTCGAGCACGGCTGAGGTGGGGACGCGATATTGACAAAGGCTGACCTCGAACCGGCTGATGCCGAGCAGCTCTTGCGCACGATCATGGCGCTAAGTCCCTATGCAAAGCGCATCGCGCCATTGGAGCCGGATGTCATCCGTAACGGCCTGTCAAACAGGCAGCTGAAGGAAGCTCTTGCGAAGGTACATGCACGCCAACAGGTAAACCCCGCCGGCTCCCTACGCCGGCATCTCGGTGAAGAGCGGCGGTCATTCGAAGCTTTCCTCGAACAGATATACTATTCGTCACCCGCGTTTCTGTCCCGTGTCGGAGAATGGCCCCTCGGAGAGTTGCGTGGCTGAAGAGACACCTTTCGATGTTTGTGTGGTCGGCACGGGGGCCGGCGGTGGCATCCTAGTCGACAGACTGGCTCGCGCAGGGCTTCGCGTCATTTCGCTCGAAGCCGGAAGCGAACTGCATGCCGATTTTTTCAAAACCGATATGCCGTCTGGGGCAAAAAAAGATTTCGGCATCGGCGCGGATACGGCCTGGCCGAGCGATCCACACGACAGCCTCTTCAGTCACCCCTTGTTCGCCAAAGGAGACGAAGGCTCGAGCAGCCGGCCGGCTGGTGGGTTTCGCCACTTCCAGGTGCTCGCGGTCAATGGCCTGCAAAACCTTTGGAACGGCGTCAGCGTGCGTTTTGCACCACAGGACTTCCGGGGATGGCCCTTCGGCTATGACGAACTCGAGCGACACTACGGCGAGGTCGAGCAGCGGATCACCGTGTGCGGGACGCGAGATAGCCTGGACGACCTCCCCGACGGTATATTTGTCGCGCCGAAGCCGCTCCGCCCGGCGGACACGCTCATTGTAAAGGCTGTCGACGCCCTTGGTGAGCCGCAAGCCCGAGCGATTCCGAACCGCAAGGCCGTGGAGACTCGCAAGGGCCATGCCCATTCCTGTATTTCCAACGGCATGTGCACATCGGGATGCCCCGTTGGCTCGGTCTACAAATTTTCCGCACGCCGTCTCCCCGCACTTCGCGGGTTGCCAAACTACACACTTCAGACCAATGCCAGGGTCGTGCGGTTGCTTCGTGAGCCGGGAACGCAAGACAATCCCGGCGTCGAATATATCGATACGACAAGCCGATCCTTGGATCGGCAAATGGCGAGCCGACGGCGGCACGGCTTCATATATCCTGACGCCCTACCTAGTTTCCCATCTTATGCAACCTCTTTCAGTTGTTTGAAGTCGCTTCCTGTCGGGTCTTGGAAGACTTTCAAACTGAACTCTGGCAGCAGCGCTATCATGTGGTCGAAGATGTCGGACTGGGTGGTTTCATAGTCACCCCAGGCCGTGGTGTTGGTGAAGCAGTACATTTCGATCGGCAATCCCTCACGTCCCGACTGCAGTTGTCTGACGAGAAGCGTCATTTCCTGATGAATGTCCGGATGATTGCGGAGATATGATTCAACATAGGCGCGGAACGTTCCCACATTGGTCAGCCGCCGGGTGTTCGCGCCGATACGGCCTTTCTCGCCGAGCTTGGCATTCCACTCTTTCAGATCGTTCTCTTTGTGCTGAAGATAGGATTCGAGATGGCGGAAGTGCCGCAGGTTTTCAATTTCATCGGGCGTGAGAAACCGAATGCTGGTCTGGTCGAGATTGATCGACCGCTTGATCCGTCGACCTCCCGATTCCGTCATGCCGCGCCAGTTTTTGAACGATTCCGTCACCAGCTTGCGGATGGGAATATTGCTGATGGTCTTGTCCCAATTCTGAACCCGCACGGTGTAGAGAGAGATTTCCGTGACGTCTCCATCCGCATGCAGCGCCGGCATCTCGATCCAGTCGCCGACCCGAACCATATCGGTCGAGGAAATCTGAACCCCCGCAACCAACGACAGCAACGTATCCTGAAACACCAGAATGAGGACGGCGGCCATCGCACCCAAGCCGGAGAGCAGGATCAGCGGCGAACGGTCGATGAGCGTGGCGATGATGAGAATTGCCGTGATCGCGTAGATCGCGATTTTCACGATCTGCACATAGCCCTTGATCGGCTTCAGATTCGCCTGCGGGCGGCGGCGGTAGATGGCCTCGCCTATGTCGATCGCCGCAGCAACAGCCATCGCGAGGGTAAGGATCACGAAGGCATTGGCGACGTTTTTGACAATCGTCACGACTGCAAACGGCAGATGCGGCACAAGGCCGATGCCGCTCGAAATCACCACCGCTGGAACGATATTGGCCAGCCGCTGGATGACGTTCTGCGCCCGCACATCACGGTCGCGGCCCAGCGGCGTTTTGCTGAGAAGATGATCGACGATTCGCAGAAGCCCTCTCTTGACGAAGAAATTCGCGCAGAACCGCAAAGATCATCAATATAGCAATCGCGGCCATCGTTTCGATGAACGGATACTGACTGGTGAATTCGATTACGCTATCCATGAATGATGTTTTCCCTTTTTTAGACGTTCTCTCAAGACAAGCGGATGCGCCCGTGCTGCCGTTCCCTGGCGAGGCATCCACCTTGCATCCGAGATTTGACGGGCGAGACTGTTGGTCGGATCGTCGAAACTGTAATGGCTACCGAGAAGACGCCGATTGACCGGGAGAAGCAGTCGGCTTCTGTTGCGCGAACGGATCGTCATAGAGCGAACGCCCCGCCGTTTCCGGCATGAAGTGCAGTGCGACCAGCCCGACCAGGCACGTCGCCATCATGTAGAAGCCGGCATCAGTTCGTTGCCGGTTGCGTGTAATCAGGCCGCTGCTGACGGCCGGAGCCGTGCCGCCGAAGATCGAAGTCGAGATATTGTAGGCGCTGGCGAAGCCGGCGAAGCGGACGCTGGTCGGAAACATCGCCGGGAAAGTCGCGGAGATGGTCGCAAGCTGCGGCACATAGAGCAGCCCGAGCAGAATGAAGCCGACGCAGGCGCCGATCAGTCCGGTGCCCATCAGCATGTATAGCGGAGTCACCAGCAGAAACAGCCCGATCAGCGAGAAGCGCCACATCGGCCGTCGTCCGATCCGATCCGAAAGACGGCCGGCGAAGGGCAGGAACAGCATCATGAAGAGCATTCCGATGAGCGGCACAGCGAGCGCCTCGTCAGACGACAGGCCGATGCGTCGCTGAAGATAGGTCGGCATGTAGCTGAGCAGCGTGTAGTTGACGACATTGAGCGCGACCACGAGACCGCCGACCACCAGCATCGGACGCCAGTGTCGCCGCATCAGCGCGGCGAGTCCGGGCGAGGGCTTGCATCTCGCGCCGTGGCTTCGTGAGCGCGGAACACCGGCGTATCTTCCATTCTTCGAGCGTAGATACATGCCGATCAGCCCCATCGGCGCGGCAATCAGGAACGGGATGCGCCAGCCCCAGGCGTGCATCGCTGCGTCGCCGAGCAGCAACGAGAAGGCCAGCATCAGCAACGCGCCCAGCGAGAAGCCCGCCAGCGTGCCGAATTCCAGAAAGCTGCCGTAGAAGCCGCGCCTATCGTCGGGCGCGTACTCGGCCATGAAGGTCGCCGCGCCGCCATACTCGCCGCCGGTCGAAAAGCCCTGCACCATGCGCAGAACGATGAGCAGCACGGCGCCCAAAAGCCGATGCTGTCGTAAGACGGAATCAGGCCGATGCACAACGTTGCGCCGGACATCAGCAGGATCGTCGAGCGCCAGCACGGACTTGCGGCCGAACCGGTCGCCCAGCGGTCCCCAAAAAATGCCGCCTAGCGGTCGTACCAGAAAAGAGATGGCGAAAGTGGCCAGTGCGAACAGTACGGCTTCTCCGACATCGCCCGGGAAACAGTGCGGCGGAGATGTAGGTGACGCCGTAGGCGTAGATGCCGTAGTCGAACCATTCCGTGGCGTTGCCCATGGCGGACGCGGCAATGGCCCGGCGCAACGTGGCGGCGGTCGAGTGGCGGAGACAGGTTGCGGAAGCGAATGTGCTCACGGTTGTTGTCCTTCGTGCGCCGGAGCGTCGGGCGTATTGGGATCAAGCAGCGAAGCGATCGGCGTCGTGCGCGGGAGAATCTGGAAATCCTGCTGCTCGGGCGCCGGTACCGGCGGCACTGGCCCTCTGTCGCCAGAGACCGAACGCCGCCGTTCCGCCTGCGCACAGCGCGATGAACAGGAACAGCCCGCCGGTGCTCCAGCCGGTCATGAACAGCGCCCCGCCGAGTCGGCCCCAGCGCCGCGCCGGTGGAATAAAGCAGCACCAGGCGTCCGCTCGCAGCGACACGCTGCGCAGCCAGCAGTCGATCGTTGCAATGGGCGACGCAGAGAGGATAGAGCGCGAAGCTGAGACCGCCGAACATCGCGCCGAGACGTCAGCAGCGACAAGCCAGCCGAGCCGATGAGCGCAATGCCGAGACTCACGCATACGGTCGCCGCAAAGCTGAGCACGATGACCCGACGACGATCGTAGCGATCCGAAAGACGCCCGAGCGGCCATTGCAGAGCCACGCCACCCAGAATCACGATCATCATGAAACTGGCGGTTTGCGTCAGGTCGAGACCGAGGCGACGGACCTGCACAGCAGCCAGTCCGTAGAATGCACCCAGCATCAGACCGGTGGTCAC
Source organism: uncultured Alphaproteobacteria bacterium (assembly GCA_963717905.1). GTDB lineage: Bacteria > Pseudomonadota > Alphaproteobacteria > Rhizobiales > Xanthobacteraceae > Tardiphaga. The sequence goes on along the minus strand of CAVQXM010000001.1, from coordinate 158,943 downwards.
CGCGCCGACGGTGCCGAGCGGCGAGCCGGCGAACAGCGTGCTCATCCCGAATGCGGTCGCTTCCGCCGGCGGCGGCGCCGATGTGCGCGTCAGGCACAGCGGAATGATCGCGAGCGAGATCAGCATCGACGCCATTTGAAAGGGCGCCGCCGGCAGCTCACCGCTGGCGCCGAGCAACAATTGCCCCACCGCCTGCCCGCAATAAAGCGCGACCATATAGGCGGCCAGGATGCTGCCGCGCGTTGCTGGGTCGGCGCGCTCGTTGAGCCAGCTTTCGAGGCAAACGAAAACGCCGGCGACGCAGAAGCCGTCGATCAGCCGCAGGCCCGACCAGAGCAGCGGATGAGTGAACTGCGCATAAGCAAGCGTACTCGCCGACAGCAATGCGACGAATGCCGCGAAAGCGCGGATATGCCCGACGCGGCGGACGATGCGCCCCGCGCGCAGTGCGCCGATCACCAAGCCGGCGAAATAGGCGGTCGCGACCGCGCCGATGATGATGATGCTCAGCCCGGCGCGCTCGAGCCGAAGGCTGAGCAGCGTCGCCATGAACCCGCTGCCCGCCATCAGCATGAAGATGGCGAGCAGCAGACTGCGAACCGAGGAAATTGCCGCCAGCATGGCGATTTCGACGCGCGCCGTCAGGCCGCGCGCCGACCTTCCCCGTCCTCTTCGTCGGACTCGATCAGCGCCTGATGCAGTATCCGGACAGCGGCATCGAAGTGGGCGACGTCGACGACGAACTGAACGTCGACGTTGCGAATTTGATGCTGCATCGCGATCACGTCGATGCCCGCATCGGTGAGCGCGCGAAGCGCATCGCATACCAGACCGGGCTTTCCGATATCGCTCCCGATGATCGCGACCATGGCGACGCCCTGCGCGGAAATCGAGGCATCGGGATAACACTTCTGCAGATCAGCCAGCACGCGCGTGACCGTCGCCGGCTCTGTCGACAGGTAATGCGTGATGGTGTTGGCGTTGGAGGATTTGCTGACGATCCAGGCGTTATGGCGCGTCAGCACCTCCAGGATCGCGGCGTCGTAGCCTTTCACGCCTACCATGTCCTGCTCGAAGAACTGCAGCGCCTGCATCCGCCGGACGCCGGTGACGATTTCGACGCGCGGCGTGTCGGAGACATAGGCACCGCTGATCAACGTGCCCTCGTCCTCGCGATCGAACGTGTTGCGTACCCGCAACGGGATGTCGGTCTGGCGCAGACCCCGCCCCGCACCGGGGTGGATCGCCTCCATGCCGAGGTTGGCGAGTTGGTCGGCAACGTCGTAGTTGGTGCGCCCGATCTTGCGGGTTCTCTCAGCGGGAACAAGCTTCGGGTCGGCGCTCGACAGATGAAATTCCTTGTGGATGATCGCTTCCCGCGCACCGGTAAGCACGGCAATGCGCGAGAAGGTCATTTCCGAATAGCCGCGGGAATAGCGACGGACCATGCCGACGTCGCATCCGACATAGCCGGTGACGATCGGCATCGTGGAATCAATCGCCTCCGTGATCCCGGCCTCGCGGATCCGGTCGTCGAGACTGAGCTTGTTCTGCTCGTCCCACAATGTCAGATCCACAAATCGTGCGTTGATGTCCAGATCGCGCAGCAACAGTGCCGTGCTGTGTGCGCTGTGGGCCTCGCCGATTCCGGCCAGAAGCTCCCGGATCGTGATGAGTTGCTCGTTGACGCAGAACCGGCCGTGACTGCGCAGCCGCGCGAGATCGTCGAGGCAGCGGGTGACAGTCTCGATCCGGGCGTCGACAAACCTGTCGGCGGCCGCCCGACTTTCCGACCGAACGAACATTTTGGCGTTGTGTGCATGCATTGCGGCGCGCACCTCGACCATGGCCTGACGCCATCCGTCTTCGCCATCATCGCCGACGAAGCAGGCATAGACGCCCGGCTTGCCGGTTTTCTTGTGCTCCAACAGCAAATCGGTCATGCCGGCATAGGCGGAGACGACAAAGGCGCGATTATAGAGAGCCGAGCCCTTGCGCCCGCCGATCAGGACGTTGTTGAACAGCGTGTCGGTCGCGGCCATGGACGTGCCGCCGATCTTCTCGACGCTATGACCATCGCTCATGCGAGAGTTTCTTCCATCAGCGAACCACTCAGCGGCGCCACTGCCTGCGTCTCGCCGCGCGCGGCGATGAAACTCGGCCGCGGCTTCTTCGCGCCAAACGGCGCTTGCAGGCGGTTGTTCACGGCGTTGTAGACGAAGAATGCGTTGGCGCGCGGATACGGCGTGATATTGCCGTTCGATCCATGCATGGTGTTGCAGTCGAAGATCACGACCGTGCCGGCCTTGCCGGTTGGTGCGGTGATGCCGTGGCGATGCGCCAGTTCGGTCAGGCTCTGCCGATCGGGCACGCCATACTCCTGCTTCTTCAGCGAAGAGCGATAGTGGTCATCCGGCGTCGCGCCGATACAGGTCAGAAAGACGCGATGCGATCCCGGCATCAACATCAAGGGACCATTGTCCGGCGTATTCTCGGCCAACAGCACCGACATGGACAGCGCGCGCATGCGCGGCATACCGTCCTCCACGTGCCAGGTCTCGAAATCGGAATGCCAATAGAACTCCTTGCCTTCAAAGCCGGGCTTGTAGTTCAGGCGCGATTGATGAATGTAAACCTTGTCGTTGAGCAGGAACTGGGCGACGCCGGCCAACCGCGCATCCGAAGCGAGGCGTCCGATCACGCGACTCTGGGCGTGAATCTCGAAGATCGAACGGATCTCATCGCTGCCCCGCTCGGTGATGATCGTCTCCGGGTTGAGACCATCGGGGCCCGACAGCAGTTTTTCCGACTGTTTCTGCAGAAAGGCGACTTCATCGGTCGAGAAGACGTTCTCAAGCACGAGAAAGCCGTCTTGATCGTACTGCTCGGCTTGCTGCCTGGTCAGCGGCGCATTCTCGTTCCAAACACCGTGAACGACGGGATCGAGACGCGGAAGCATTTGCGCTTCCGAGTTGACGCGGGACGGATAAGTGTCTGTCATTTCGATTCTCTCCTTCGAAAGAGTCAGGAGTTGACGGCGACGTTCTGCGCCGAGGCGGCGGCTTCAGCCGGATAAGCTCCATTTTCGTCGTGGACTTCCTGGCCGGTTACCGGCGGGTTGAACACGCAGGCGGTCAGAATGTCAGTTTCCGGGCGAACGATGTGCTTGTCGTTGTTGTTCAGCGCATACATCACGCCCGGAGCAAGTTTGTGGATCTCGCCGGTGCCGAGATCCTCGATGGTCCCGGTTCCCTCCAGCACAAACACCGCCTCGAGATGGTTCTGGTAATGCATCCGAAGTTCTTCCCCCGCGTACATCGTCGTGATGTGGAAGGAAAACCCCATCCCGTCGTCTTTGAGGAGAAGCCTGGCGCTGTCCCAGCCCTTCGATTTGACGAGCCGGTCGGTCTTTCGAATGTCGTTGAGTTGACGGACGATCATTGTAGTTCCTTTCGAAGTTGTCGTTATTCGGCCGCGACGCCGTAGCTGCCGCTCATGACCGTGCGCACCGATTCCTCGAGGATGTCGAGGCCAGCCGAAAGCACGGCGTCATCGATGGTGAGAGGTGCCAGTACCTTGACGATTTCATCGTGCGCACCGCTGGTCTCGATAATGAGACCGGCAGCGAAACAAGCGCGCGTGATGGCATCGGCGACTTCGCCGGAGCCGACATTGATGCCGCGCATCATGCCGCGACCGCGCGTCGAGAAGCCGAACCCGGCAGCGATCGCTTCCAGGCGCCTCGCCAACAATTCACCCTTGCGCAAGATATCCTTTTCGAACGCATCGTTCTTCCAAAAGCACCGCAGCGCCGCCGTCGCTGTCACGAAGGCGTGGTTGTTTCCGCGAAACGTGCCGTTGTGCTCTCCGGGCGACCACTGGTCCAATTCGCGCGGAAACAGTGTGAGCGCGAACGGCAATCCCATGCCGGAAAGCGATTTCGCCATGGTGACGATATCCGGCTTGATGCCCATGTCCTCGAAGCTGAAGAATTTGCCGGTCCGTCCGCAGCCGGCCTGAATATCATCGACGATCAGCAATGCGCCATGACGCTTGGCGACGTCGGCAATTGCCCGCAGCCATTCCGGGGAGGCGGTGTTCAATCCCCCCTCGCCCTGAACCGTCTCGACGAGAATTGCCGCCGGTGCATCAAGTCCGCTGGATGGATCGGACAACCGCTGATCCAGCAGCGCGGCAGTATCGACCTCCGCGCCGTAATAGCCCTCATAGGGTTCGTGGCTGACATGGCTGAGCGGCACGCCGGCGCCGGAGCGCTTGGCGGCATTGCCCGTGCAGGCCAGCGCGCCCAGCGTCATGCCGTGAAATCCGTTGGTGAAGGCGATTACCAACTCGCGGCCGGTCACCTTGCGGGCAAGTTTGATCGCCGCTTCGACCGCGTTGGTGCCGGTCGGCCCGGTGAACATCGCGCGATAGTCCAGCCCCCGCGGCTTCAGGATCAGCGCTTCGAATGTTTCGAGAAATTCCGCCTTGGCGTCGGTGTGCAGATCCAATCCGTGCGCGATGCCGTCGGCCGAAATGTAGTCGACCAACGCCTTCTTCAGCGCGGGATGGTTGTGCCCGTAGTTGAGCGTCGAGCATCCCGACAGGAAGTCCAGATAGCGTCCACCCTGGTTGTCGTACATCCAGACGCCTTCGGCCCGGTTGAACTGGCGCGGCATGGCGCGCGCGTAGCTGCGCACTTCGGATTCCCGACGCTCATAAATCGATAAGTCGGGAATGCGGCCGGTCGGTTTGGGCCGCATCTGGCGAACAAGCGTGGTTGTAGTCATGTCGTCAGGTCTCCTGATCTTGATTTTGGGAGGTTCGGCTCGGCAGCGGGCCGATACGGGCCAGCCACTCGGTGGCGTGATCACCGGCGAAGTGCACGTCGCGTTCGAACATCACGCTCTTCGTCAACGAACTGCCCCACGCACGCACCAACCCGTTGAACAATGCCCATGACGGCCCATTGTCGTCGGTGACCGTGGTGATGAGGTGCGTGACGCCTGCAGCGGAGGGCCGCTCCAACAAGGAGTTGATCATGCGAATGGGCAAGCCGCTTACCGCGCGCCGAGCCTGCGACCGCCACTTGCCAGACGAAGAAACTGTTCGGTTCCGTCGGCGGTCGATAACCCGAGACCCATCCGAGGATCTCGTGGTCCCGCTCGGCGACGATGCACGTCTCCGCAAAATGCGTGCACTGAAGCAGATTGCAGTACGGGGAATTGGTGTCGAGCGGGGCGCAAGACGCAATCAAGCGAGTAATTGCCGGACCATCCGACGCCGCCGGCCTTCTCAACCGGAACGCTTCTTGCGAATCTGGAACGGCCTTGAAAGCCGCCGGCGCGAACTGGCTGGATGGCCTGATCCGGCGATCCGCGATTGTTTCATTTTCTGAATTAATTGCTTCAATCTCCGTACTATCTTGAACTTATCTTATGGATCTTTCGGTGGCAAGTACGAGATTTATGCATAAATCTCGACAATTCAACTGAAGCCAATAGTTTGTAGATTGAATGATTTTTGAAGGATTTGAACCCGGTTTATCTACGACTCGCCTCGGCTCGGCGGCGGCGCTATGTACAGACGCATGAAATCAGAAGTCGCCACATTGACGCTGCGCGCCCTGCGACGGGTGCTGCGTGCAACCGAGATCGGCAGCCGCCAACTGGCCGTCGCGACCGGCCTCACCACGTCGCAATGGCTGGTGCTGCGCGAAATCGACGCGCACCCGAAAACGACGCCGGGTGTGATTGCGCAGGCGCTGCAGTTCAGCCAGGCAACGATCACGACGATCGTCGATCGACTTGTTGCGCTCGGCCTGGTGCAGCGCCAGCGCAATGCCCGCGACAAGCGCCAGCTTCTGCTGACCGCCACCGCAGTGGGCAGAGATGTCGTGGCGAACGCACCGGATCTGCTTCACCTAACCTTCACCGAACGCTTCATCGAACTGCCGCAATGGGAGCAGGCAATGATCCTGTCCGCCATCGAGCGGCTTGCCTTGCTGATGGATGCGCAGCACATCGATGCCGCACCGCTGCTGGACAGCGGCGCGATCGATCGGTCCCGGCCGAAATAGGTAGTTGTTCTGGAGCGGCCGCTTACGGTCCGGACCCAAAAAAGGCCAGGACGGCCAGAATGAAACAGAGCAGCCCTATTATCCCACCAGCATAGGCGATTTCATCACGTCATTAACTCGGACCAGGGTTTCGGTACACACAACCCGTCGCCCTGGACGCGTGGTCGAGCAAGATACTTACGATTGCAGTCCTAAAGCATCTGCCGAACGCATTGTCTCCGCTCCGACAGGTTGCTCTGTATGCACATTTCGATGACAGCGATCGATAGCTACCGCTTCAGTATCACTCAGGGAAATTAACGGGTGCAAACGCAAGTTGCACCGCAACAATGATTGAATGAAACTTTTTACGCGTTGCGGCGTTGAACAGGCCTGCTCGGCGAGCGCTCCATCCGCGTTCCCACCGGAAAGCCGAGAGGACGGCGTTAAATGAGCGTTCACCGCATTCAACTTGTCCAGCAGTTGATCGTGTCGTCACGCTGCGTTCCCCGTCGAGGTTGGCTGCCGCTGGATTACTGCGAGTCATCGATAAATCTGAAAATTGCGAAGCCAATGTTCACTTCGTTGGGGGCCGATCCTAACCTGAGGAGGACTCCAAATGCCAAAGGACGCTTTTTCCAATCCAATCCGGCGCCGCACAATCCTCAAGGCGGGATTAGCACTCGGCGCCATGCAGTTCGCAAGTCCGATTATCGTCAGGGCGCAAGCTGAAGAGCCGATCAAATTCGGCCTCGACGATCCATTTACCGGTACCTATGCCGAACTGGGCAAGAACGAGAAGATCGGATGCGAACTGGCGATCGAGGAAATCAACGCCAAGGGCGGCATCCTCGGCCGGCAAGCTACGTTGATATCCGAGGACTCGACCAGCGCAGATACCGGTGCGGCGGTGCAAAAAGCTCACAAACTCATCGAGCGTGACAAAGTCGACTTCCTGCTCGGCAATGTTAATTCGGCGATGGCGCTGGCGATCGGAGAGGTGTCGAATCAGGCCAAGGTCTTGCACATCGTTACCGGCGGCCACACCGATGCGGTAACTGGAACCGACTGTCACTGGAACGTTTTTCGCGTCTGCAATACGACCCGGATGGAGACCAATTCCGTCTCCAAGACGCTGTTCGATAAGTTCGGAAAAAGGTGGTACTTTATCACTCCCGACTATGCCTTCGGCCACACATTGCAACAGGGTTTTGAAGCGAGCCTGAAGAAGTTCGGAGGGACGGAAGTCGGTGCCTCCCTCACACCGCTCGGCGCAACCGACTTCTCGCCGTTCCTGATTAAGGCGCAGGCCTCAAATCCGGATGTCATCATATTCCTGACCGCTGGCCAGGACGCGGTCAATTCTTTGAAGCAAGCGGTCCAATTCGGCCTCAACAAGAAGTTCCATATTGCGGGCGCCCAACAGGAGCTTGAAGTGCTTGAGGGGCTGCCGCCCGAGGCAAGGATCGGCACCTGGGTATTCGAGTGGTACTGGAACCAGCCGAACGTCCCCCACGTCAAGGAATTCGTCGCCGCAATCAGGAAGAGGACCGGAGGCAAGGTGCCAACCGCACGACACTGGTTCGGCTACGCATCGATATGGAGCTGCGCCCTCGTTGCAAACGAGAAGAAGACCCTTGAAGCCACCAAGCTTGCAAAAGCGCTCGAGGACTTCCAGTTGCCTCCGGAAATCGCGTTGATGCCGGACAAGGTCTTCTACCGGGCTGGCGACCACCAGCTGATGCCGGACCTCTATGTCGGGCACGCCGTCGAAAAGGGGCCGACTCCCGAAGACCTGTTCCACGTCGACTCGGTCGTCAAAGGCATTGATGCGGCGTTGGCCGTCGCTGAAACAGGCTGCCATCTCCAGTGGCCTGCGTAATCGCAATTCGGACGGGAGGGCGCTGATAGGCGCCTTTCGTCATTGAGCGTTTTTCAATGGGAAGAAAGATCGGGCGACGGCAACGCCAGCCGAGGATGTTGGTCGCGGAGTTATTTCCATGACGCAGCTCATTCTCTTCGATGTTTTCAACGGCCTGATTGTCGGCGCGTTCTATGCGCTCATGGCGCTCGGTCTCTCGCTCATTCTTAATCTGACTGGCGTCATCAATTTCGCCCATGGCGGTTTTCTTGCGCTTGGCGCGTATCTCGCCTTTACGCTGATCCCTTATGTTGGGTTCTGGGGCGCTCTGGTGCTGGCTCCGATCCTGACGGCACTGTTCGGTCTCGTCATTGAGCGCGTCCTGATACAGCGTCTTTATGGCCGAGATCCACTGTATAGCCTGCTCATGACCTTCGGCCTTGCCTTCATATTGGAAGATGCGGCCAGGTATATCTGGGGACCACAAACCCTTCCGTTCTCCGTGCCGGGTTGGCTCATGACCCCGCTCAGCAGCACATACTTCTTCCTCACCGGCTATCGACTATTCATGGTTCTCCTGGTCGGCGTGTCCGTGGCTGGCCTGTTTCTGATTTCTGAACTATACACGCCTCGGCGTCCGCATCCGCGCCGGCACGCTTGATCTCGAGACGGTGTCGGTGCTTGGCGTTAACATTCGCGTCCTGCGCAGTCTCAATTTCGGCCTCGGAATCTATCTCGCCGGTCTCGCCGGAGTCCTTGCCGCCGGAATGCTTGGCCTGCAGCCGACCATCGGCAGCGATCTTATCATGCCCAGCTTCGTCGCGATCATCATCGGTGGCCTTGGCAGCCTGCCCGGCACACTCCTTGGCGGTCTGCTGATCGGCGTCGCGTCCGGCGTTGTCAGCGCGTTCTATCCGTCAGCCAGCGAGGCCATCATTTACATCATGATGGGGCTCGTACTGCTGGTGCGGCCGCGTGGCCTGCTGGGCGAGGAAGGTAGGTTCTAGTGAACGCGCCCGCAAAAAGGCTGGCTGATGTGGCGGTATGGGCGCTCCTTCTCACGATGCCTTATTGGCTCGATGCGATCGGCGGCTACACCTCGCTGGGAACGCGTATGCTGGTTCTGGCACTTGCCGCGATGTCGCTCAATTTCCTGCTCGGGTTTACCGGCGTCCTGTCGTTCGGACACGCGGCCTATTTCGGTCTCGGTGCCTACGGTGCCGGCATGACCATCAAATACCTTATCCCGGACACGCTCACCGGCATTGCGGTCGGCGTTCTCGTCGGCACTACGGCTGCCGCCCTGATCGGCCCGCTAATTGTCCGGTTGCGCGGTATCTATTTCGCTATGGCGACTATCGCGTTCGGCCAGGTCTTTTACTTCATCGCATACCGTTGGAATTCGATGACCGGAGGCGATGACGGCCTGTCAGGATGGCGGCGCCTGCCGATCAATCTCGGCTTTGCCCGGATCGACATCCTCAATAATGACAAGGCATTCTACTATCTGGTTCTCGTCTGTTTCGCGATTTCGGTCGCGATCATGGCTGCGCTGCTGCGGTCGCCATTCGGCCGAACCCTGCTCGCGATTCGAGAAAATGAACGCCGAAGCCGCTTTCTCGGTATCCTTGTCGACCGCCACATCTGGCTCTCCTGGGTCATATCATGCTTGTTCGCTAGCCTCGCCGGGACGCTCTATGCCCTGCTCAACAATTTTGCCGACCCGCACGATCTACGATGGGATCAGTCCGGCACCTTTGTCATCATGGCCGTGTTGGGCGGCATGCGCTCATTTTGGGGCCCATTGATCGGCGCAGCCATCTTCGTCGTATTGCAAGATTATCTCTCCAGTCTGACCGACAATTGGATGTCGTTCATCGGACTGATCTTTGTGCTGGTGGTCATGTTCTTTCCACGAGGTGTGCTTGGCCTTATTCGCCAAAGGGCCGCGTCATGAACCTGCTGCAGGTCGAGAATCTCACTCGCCATTTCGGAAACATCGTCGCTGTGAACGGCGTCTCCATGAATGTCGCGACGGGGGAGTTGCGCGCCATCATCGGCCCCAACGGCGCCGGGAAGACCACCTTCTTCAATCTGGTGAGCGGACTTCTGCCACCCAGTTCGGGACGCGTCGTGTTCAACAACGAGGACGTCACGCGCCTCTCGCCGGAGCGACGGGTGTGGCGAGGGATGGCCCGCACCTTTCAGATCACCGAGATATTTCCGGAGCTCACCGCGAGCGAAAACATTCGCATTTCTGTCGAAATCGCCGCCGGCTACAAATGGAAGCCGTGGATTTCGCGCGGTTCCGACACGAAGATTAACGAGCGTGTGGCCGAACTTCTGAGCATGGGCGCGCTCGACAGCAAGAAGGAACGCCTGGCCGGCGAGCTGAGCCACGGCGACCAGCGGACCGTGGAGATCATGATGGCACTCGCGCTCCGGCCGCACTTGCTCCTGCTCGACGAGCCTACTGCGGGCATGGGAGAACAGGAGACTTACGCGATCACGCAGCTGATCCAAAAATTGCATCGGGAGCAGAAGCTCACCATCGTTCTGATCGAGCACGACATGAGAGTCGTCTTCCGCCTCGCCGATCGCATCCTGGTCCTCGCCGAGGGAAAGCCCCTGGCGGAAGGCTCGCCCGACGAGATATCCGCCAATGAAGCGGTGCAGGCCGCCTATCTGGGGAAAGCAGCATGACAGGTCGAGCCCTCGAAGCAACAGGTCTGCACACCTTTTACGGCAAGAGCCATATCTTGCACGGGGTGAGCCTTTCGATAAGTGACGGGGAGATCGTGACGTTGCTCGGGCGCAACGGCGCTGGCAAAACGACGACACTCAGAAGTCTGGTCGGCCTGACCCGTCCGCGAGAGGGGACGGTTCGGATCCTTGGTCACGTGACGACCAACCTGCCACCCTACCGAATCGCGGCGCTGGGCGTCGGATACGTCCCCGAAGGACGACGTATCTTCGCCAATTTGACGATCGAAGAAAATCTTAGGGTGCCGGCGGAACGTCCCGGGCCCTGGACCGAAGATCGGGTCTATGAGCTGTTTCCGCAACTTCACGAGCGTCGATCGAACAAGGGCCGCCAGCTCTCCGGCGGCGAGCAGGAAATGCTTGCGATCGGACGCGTGCTGCTCCTAAATCCGAAACTGCTTCTGCTCGACGAGCCATCACAAGGCCTGGCGCCGCTAATCGTGCGCGATGTGTTCCGGGTCGTTCGGAGCGCCCGAGAGTCCGGAATTTCGGTGTTGTTGGTGGAGCAGAACGTTCGCGCCGCTGTCGAGATTGCCGACCGGGCTTACGTACTGGACGACGGCCGCGTGGTTTACGAAGGCTCAGCTGCCGAACTGGGCAAGGACGAGGAACGCGTGCGCGCTCTTGCCGGTGCGAGCGGCAAGGACTGGGATTAAGAATGCTGCCCAAGGCCCTTCACCTCAATCGCCGCCTTCGCTCGCTGAGATTTGGGCGATCGAAGAAAAAGCTCAATCGACCACCGGCGGATTTTCTTCGGTGCGAACGGTCGTGTCGTTGAGAAAACGAGAATGCGGAACCGTTAAATTGTAGGGAGCCGGCACGCCATTGAAGACACGACCTGCTCGATCGCACTTCAAGCCGTGACAAGGGCAGAAGTGACCTCCAAGCCATTCTGTGGCCGCATCATATGTCTCCGAAACTTGAGCCAAATAGTCCCGTAGCGGCAATACGCGAAAAACCTTCATCCCCCGAACGGCCTGAGACTCTGTAGCTTTTCATATGCCTTGACCGCCTTCTTCAACTGATCGGATTTATACTGTTCCTGATTGCTAACTATGATTTCCGTCATTCCCGACGTGCCCCTCAGCTTCGCACTCTTACAGTCGCCTTTTGTCACGACAGCAATTCGATCCAATATCGCCGTCGCTGAGGCCATGTCATTCAGATTCCCCAAGGACGATTGCAACTTTCCGAGATGTTTAAGCAATTTGTCGACGCGTTTTGGCGTTTCTCCGAAAATCTTTATGGTGGCATCCAGGCGCTGACCTTGCCCCTCCCACCTAATCCGGTTTGAAGTTCGTTCTGGCCCAACCTGAGGACCAGAGCATGAAGCGCAGCCGTTTCAGTGAAGAGCAGATTATCGGGTTACTGAAGGAGCACGAGGCCGGGGTCAGCGTCGCTGATCTGTGCCGCAAGCACGGGGTCAGTGACGCCAGCATCTACAAATGGAAGGCCCGCTTTGGCGGGATGGACGGCTCTGAAGCCAAACGGCGTGTTGCGCTGGCGGCCTGGCAGACAGACTACAATGAAACCCGCCCGCACTCCCGGCTCGGATGGCAGACGCCATCGGCCTTCGCCGAAAGCTTCCCGCGGCGGGACATGGCGCTGCGCAATCTGACCAGCTCCGCGTCATGTCCCGTCGCTCCCACCGCCCATCCGGGCAAATCCAACCAGCCGAACGAACTCAGAACTGGATAATTGTTGGGGGCACGTCACGCGCCAACGCTCTCAACATCTCACTTCGCAAGCTGCTTGCGGATCAACAGCAATTCCCTGCGGCGTTTTGCGCTCGTTTTGGGATAAGTCATTTTGAGTCCTTCGAACGTATCGAGGACAATTTGAGATACGATCAACCGGGCGTTCTCCTTGTCGTCGGCGGGAACGACATACCAGGGCGCGTCGCTTGTGCTTGTCGCGCTGAGGCATTTCTCATACGCCGTCATGTAATGCTTCCAGAATTTCCGCTCCTCGATGTCCGCAGCGCTGAATTTCCAGTTCTTTTCCGGCTCATCGATGCGTTCGAGAAAGCGCTTTCGCTGCTCTTCCTTCGAGAGATGCAGGAAGAACTTGATGATGCGGGTTCCGTTCGCGTGGAGGTGTCTCTCCAAATCCACGATCGAGCGATACCGGTCGTGCCAGACCGTCTTGCTCGTCGTGCAGGCGTGTCCGGAAGCCCTTCGCTGCGGAGAATCTCCGGATGCACGCGGACGATCAGCACTTCCTCGTAATAGGATCGGTTGAAGATGCCGATCCGCCCGCGCTCGGGCAGATCGCGCGTGGTGCGCCAGAGAAAATCGTGCTGCAATTCGGTCGGCGCTGGGATGTTTGAAGCTGAATACCTGGCAGCCTTGCGGATTGACGCCGGACATCACGTGCTTGATCGCGCCGTCCTTTCCCGCCGCATCCATCGCCTGAAAGATCAGCAGGACGGCATAGCGGTTGGACGCGTAGAGAAGCTGCTGCTGCGAGCTCAATTGCGCGACGTGTCCTGTCAGAAGCTTTTGATAGTGCTCCTTCGATTTGTAAACGGGCTTCACGGTCGTCGGCCATTTTTTGAGATTGACCTCATCTCCTTCCGGCACGCGAAAATCCTTTGAATTGATTTTCATCTCCGGTCTCTCCGCATCGCTTACCGCATGAGTTGCGTTCCATCACCGACCTTGAACTCCAACCGACCACGATCTCTCGCAATGCCAATGCGCATCATTTCCGCCCGATGCTCAGCGCCTCGAAGCCGGAGATCACGTCGAACAGTTCCTCGTCGATGCCGCTCTGGCGCAGACGGTGGAATGTGCCGTGGAGGTGCTCCAGCAATTCGTCGATGTTTTTGTCGGCGCGTTGCATCGCCGCCAGGCGGCTCGCGTTCTCGCTCGCGAGGGATTCGGCGCAGGCCCGGAAGAGCGAGATGAAAAGATATTCGCGGATGAGTGCGCGCAAGGTCGCGGTGCCGCCGCCCATGACCTCGGGCAAGTTTCCGGTCGGCCAGCGGAACTTCGGCCAGACCTTCGTCGCCATTGCGCGTCGAGCGGCAGCAGTCGCTGGCTGACCGGTTCGTAGAGCGCCCCGGACGTGCGGGCGGTTGTGGAAGAGGTAAAGTTCGGCGATATTCGCCTTTGGCCCGATGCGCTTCGCTTTCGATGTGAATCTGCCCGACGAGCGGGGTGATGGCCTTGACGGAATTCGGCACGGTGAAGAGTCCGACCAGCGGCAGGCCCGCGTCCGCCAGACGCGCATGAACGCGCTCGCCGACGGCCCAGACTTGCGGTTTGCCGGGCAGAGCGGCGAGGGTCTTGATCGCGTAATCGGCCACCACGTCATTGAACTGGCCGACCAGTCCCTGGTCGGAGCCGAACACGATCGCGCCGATCGCACCCGCATCGGTTCGTCCTTTCCGTTCCACCATCGAGGCCGCCGGCTCGCTTTCCCGAAAGCACGCGCCCAACCCCAGCTCCACGGTGCGATAGTAGTCGGCCAACGCGCGCACCGATTTCTCGTATTGTCCGATGCTCGAGGCGGCCAGGGCCTTCATCGTGCGGACGACGGATTGGAGATCGCCGGCACTGCCGATCTTTCGGCGCAGGCTCGCCGTGGTGTCGCTCATGACTTCTCCTTGGGTGCTGGCTTGGGCTTCGGCCTCCGTTGGGCCTCCGGCTTGGATTCGCGTCAGCTTGGCCTCGGTCTGGCTTCGCTTCGGCTTCGACTGGCTTGGCTTTGGATTCCGGCTTGGGCTGGAAGCGGATGAGCGCTTTGCGGGCGATTTCGATGATCGTTTTGCGATCCTCGTCGCTCAACTTGTCGGCGGTTTCGAATCGCGCGCACACCTCCGCCGGGATGTTCGCCGCCGCCTCTTGCACGGCGTGCTCGGCGTCCGTCATCTGGTCGAGCGGCACGCGGTCGAAGAGTTCCGCGGTCAACGCCAGCAGGACGGCGATTTGTGCGGGCACGGACACCGGTGCGAATTCCGGCTGTTTGAGGCAGGCGCGGATTCGCCGTCCATGCTCGATGATCTTGCGGGTGTCTTCATCCAGGCGGGCGCCGAACCGGGCAAAGGTCTCGAGTTCCTCGAACTGCGCGTAGGCGAGCTTGAGGTCGCCCGCCACCGCGCGGTAGGCCGCCCGTTGCGCCTTGCCGCCGACGCGCGAAACGGATTTGCCGACATCGACCGCGGGCAGCACGCCCAATTCGAACAGCGACGGCGAGAGGTAGATCTGCCCGTCCGTGATGGAAATCAGGTTGGTCGGAATGTAGGCGGAAATGTTCTGCGCTTCGGTCTCGATGATGGGCAGGGCGGTGAGCGAGCCGCCGCCGAGTTCCTTGCGCAGGTGCGTCGCGCGTTCGAGCAGCCGCGAGTGGATGTAGAAGATGTCGCCGGGAAACGCTTCGCGACCGGGCGGCCGGCGCAGCAGCAGGGAAAGCTCGCGATAGGCGCGGGCGTGATGCGTGAGGTCGTCGTAAACGATCAGCACGTCGCGGCCCGCTTCCATGAAATGCTCCGCGATGCTGGTCGCGGCGTAAGGAGCGATGTAGGCGAGACCCGGCGGGTCGTTGCCTTCGGTCACGACGACGACGGTGTAATCCATCGCGCCCTTTTCGCGCAGGTTGGCGACGACCTTGGCGACGGCGGACGCGCGCTGGCCGATGGCACAATAGACGCACACGCACATTCTGGCCGCGCTGGTTGAGGATGGTGTCGATCGCGATGGCGGTCTTGCCGGTCTGCCGGTCGCCGAGAATCAGCTCGCGCTGGCCGCGGCCGATCGGAATGAGCGCATCGATGACCTTGAGGCCGGTCTGCAGCGGCACGGTGACGGGCGCGCGGTCCATGATGGGCGGCGGCCGGGCGTTCGATGGGCAGGCGCTCGCTGGCGGCCACCGGCCCCTTGCCATCGAGCGGCCGGCCGAGCGGGTCGATGACGCGCCCCAGCAATCCGTCGCCCACGGCCACGTCCATGACCCGGCCCGTGCGCTCGACCTCATCGCCGGCGTGCAGATGCCAGTATTCGCCGAGCAGCACGACGCCGATTTCGTCCTCGTCCACGTTGAACGCGATGCCGAACAGATCGCCGGGAAACTTCACCAACTCCTCAAAGCCCACGCCGGGAAGGCCGGAGACCTTGGCGATGCCGGTGGAGACGCTGGTGATCGTGCCCACCTCGCGCGGCGTCAGTTGCGGCGTGAATGCAGGTGGTCGAGGTGCCATCGCCACAGAGCGGCCGCATCGCGCACCTGTTCGGCGCCAAAGGTGATCTTGTGAAAGTTGGCGCCCCCTTGGTCGAGTTTGCCGAGGGCGCAGAGCAGGATACTGGCACTGTGGTCGGCCAACTCGACACCGGCGAGAAGCGAGGCGTATTGACCGAACATCCCGGCTGCGTCCGCGACAGGGCGAATGCTTCAGGTGCTTCCGGCAGTGCGCGCCCTCGCACGAAAGCTCGACGTCGATCTCAACGCTGTACAGGCCACTGGACCCGGCGGCACCATCACGCGGGCTGATGTCGAGCGGGCCTCGAAAAGTCTCGCAGAGGCAGGGCCGGCCGAGGCCTTGCGCGGGATGCGGCGCGCGATGGCCCAGCGTATGGCTGCAGCACATGCCGAAGTCGCTCCCGCCACGGTCACCGACGATGCCGATACTCACGAATGGCAAAAGGACGAGGACGCGAGTGTCCGACTAATGCGCGCGATTGCGGCGGCCTGCAGAGCGGAGCCCGCGCTCAACGCCTGGTACAATTCCGGCGCGGGCGCGCGGCGTCTGATCAAGCGCATCGATATTGGTATCGCGATCGATACCGAGGGCGGCCTCATCGTGCCAGTCATGCGCAATGTCGCCGAGCGCGACGCAAGGGACCTGCGAGCCGGCCTCGACAGGCTGCGCACCGACGCGGTCGCGCGCTCAATTCCACCGGAAGAACTCCGCGGCGCAACCATCACATTGTCGAACTTCGGCATGATCGGCGGCCGCTTCGCCAATCTCGTGGTCGTACCGCCGCAGGTGGCGATCGTCGGTGCTGGCCGGATTGGCCAGCGGGTGGTAGCGCATCAGGGCCAGCCGGCGGTCCGGCGCATGCTACCGTTGTCACTCACCTTCGATCATCGCGTTGTGACGGGCGGCGAGGCCGCTCGCTTTCTGGTGGCGCTAAGGTCGGATCTTGAGCGGGCTTCCTAGAGCTGCGATGCGTGTGTGAGTCCGAGGCTGTCTCCTGGCAATTGGAGGTCACGACGATTCCATCGGCCGAACCAATTACAGCCAAACGCGAAACTACCTTTGTCATTTGGACAACGCGCCTCCGAGAGGAGCGATTTCAGTTCCACGCAGACAACCTAATGTGCAGCTATGGATACCGGTCAAAGGCGCCCGTCGTCAGACCATCTTACCGACGATCGTCGTCATGTCCGCGGCCGAGAAAGCTCGCAACGATTCGGTGCGGACGTTGCCAATCGCGCCAAGACTCAAGCTAAGCGACATGGCGGAAGCCTCATCTGGCGCTTCGACGATTGTCACGACGTCATACCGTCCCTGCGTCCAGAAGATATCCTTCACAGTCACGCCAAATGTCTTCGCCAATTGCTTAAAGGCATCTGCCCGCTTGGGAGACTCCTTAGCACTGCGGATTCCTTGATCGGTGAACTTGGCAAGCACGACATACGTTACCATGGTCATCCTCCCTGGTTAGGACCCTGTGCAACCCGGCATGAGCGGTTTCTCACAAATCTCAGCATAGCACAGTTACGCGGTGCAAACTTCAGTGCCAAACATCCGAATAGTATCAATGATGTCACTATGAAGATGAAGCGCTCAGGGAAAAACCGGGAAATCAGAGCACGATGCAATTGTGGCACGCTCGACCGTTCTCGCTGCGCTTCCGCGCGATGAAAGACTGCGGGCAATCGACGGACCCGTGTGATCGCTATCCTTATCTGAGAACGTATCCGTCCCTCGCCGACAATCTCCGACGCAGACTTCGGAGCCGATCACGAGACGTTTGAGCAAAGCGTACCGTAGTTGCGATCGGGTTTCCTTCGCCAGTGCGCCCGTCCGCACGGCGTAAAACCTTACGGCACCTCGCACGCGCGAGAGTCAGCGCCACTCCCTGGCAAAGCCCAGGCTGAACACATTGCAGCACCAGACCGTCGGGCTTTACTCCGTCCTGTTGACAGGTTAGGCAGTCGTCGCCAGTGCGTCCGGCCACTTTGATCTCATCGCCAGCAGCAATACCGTCGTTTGCCCGCCCGTTCTTGTCCCACACAAGATGCAACACCGCTGTGAGATCGCTGTTCATGCCCGCTCTTCCGGTTGGGTGCATCAACGCCAATGTACGCAGAACCACGCGAAAAACAGGTACGCAGATCCACAACAGGCGCCTGGCGTTTCGCACTTCTGCTATAATCAAACCATGACGATCGGGATCACCGGACCAGAACGGCAAGCACCGCGGCGGAACGTGGTGGTGGCGCTCCTTACTGCGGCTATCGCTGCAGCGATCAGCCTAATCCTGCTGGGGCTCACCAGCGCCATTCTGATCGACTGGATGTGGTTTTCCGCGATCGGTTATTTGCACGTCTTTTGGACCACGATCGGTGCAAAAGCTGGCGTTTTTTTCACAGTCTTCGCGGCGACTGCCATCATCATCTGGGCAAACGCACGGCTGGCGCTTAAACTTGCCCGGCAACGAGTCCAGCCTCACGCTCACTTCGCATGGAAGCTTACGGCCACTACGACATCATCCGATCTGCTCGAATTATTGCGCAATCGGTTGCCATGGCCTCTCACCATCGCTGTTGGCGCGGGACTTGTCGCTTTGCTGGTCGCCTCGGGAGAGATCGGGAACTGGAGCGTTTTTCTGCAGTTCCTTTATCGCGTGCCCTACGGCGCGAACGATCCGCTTTTCGACAAGGACATTGGATTCTATCTCTTTTCTTTGCCCGCTTATATCGCCGTCAAGGATTGGATGTTGCTCACGCTTTTCATAAGCGCCCTTTTTGCTGGATTGATCTATTGGGCGCACGGCGACATCGAATACCAAGCCCGGCAACGATCGATGTCGCCAACAGCGATTGCCCACGGCTCAGCGCTGCTCGGCTTCTTCTTTGCCGTGAAGGCATGGTCCTACGGTCTCGATCGCTACCTGCTGCTCTACGGCGACAATGGAGTCGTGGTCGGCGCAAGCTACACTGACGTTCATGTCGAGCTACCTGTCCTGTGGTTGCTGATCGGGCTTTCGACCATCGCGGCATTCGCCGCGTGGGCGAACCTGCGAGTATCCACCTACCGGCTCCCAGCTGCAGCGATGATCCTCGTCTTTAGCGCCGTTTTTCTATTATCCGGCGTGGTCCCCGGATTGTTTCAGCGATTGCTTGTCAAACCGAACGAACTGGAGTTGGAGCGCCCCTACATCGAGCGCAACATCAAGCTGACCCGGGAGGCCTACAATCTTGACAAGATCGCGGCAAGACCATTCCCTGCCGAACAGATGCTTACCTACAAGTCACTTGAATCCAACAAGGCGACTATCGACAATATACGACTGTGGGACTGGCGGCCGTTGTCGGATACGTACGCGCAACTGCAGGAGATTCGCACCTACTACAAGCTTCGCAATCTGGATGTGGATCGCTACTGGCTTGGCGGGACCTATCAAAGCGTGATGCTTTCGGCGCGTGAGCTGAAATCCTCGCTGCTGCCACCTAACGCACAGACGTGGGTCAACCTCCACATCCTGTTTACCCACGGCAACGGCGCGGTGATGAGCCCGGTGACCCAAAAGAGCAGTGAGGGGCTCCCACCCTTGTATCTGCACGATATTCCCCCAGTTGCGGATGGAGGCCCTGAAATCCGCGAGCCGCGAATCTATTATGGGGAGCAGACGAGCGACTACGTCATCGTCAAGGGGACCACGCCGGAGTTCGACTATCCAAAGGGGAAAGACAACGTCTACGCCGCCTATGACGGCGCCGGTGGCGTCCCGCTGTCGGGGATGCTGCGGAAAATCATCTTCGCCCATCACTTCAACGATATGAATCTGCTTCTCTCAAGCTACATCACCGACGACAGCCGAATCATGATCCGGCGCAATATTCGGGAGCGTGTACGCACGATCACCCCATTCCTGACCCTTGATCGGGACCCCTATCTGGTCATCAGCGAGGGGCGGATGTTCTGGATGCAGGACGCTTATACGACGAGCGACTATTTTCCCTCTGCGCAGCCTGCGCCCGACCTCACTCTCAACTACATCCGAAATTCCGTGAAGGTCGTCATCGATGCCTATAACGGCACTGTCGATTTTTATCTGACTGACTCAACGGACCCGATCGCCGCCACCTATCAGCGCATCTTCCCGGGATTGTTCAAGCCGCTTGCGGCCATGCCGCCGGATTTACAGAGGCACATTCGCTATCCGGAAGACCTCTTCCTGATTCAAGCGCAGCTTTATCAGGCCTACCACATGGAGGCGGCCGACGTTTTTTATAACCGCGAGGATCTTTGGCAATTCCCGCGCCAGCCTGACAGCGATGGCGGCGCGGCCTTGATGGTCCCTTACTACATCATCATGCGGCTACCCGGAGAAACGCAAGCCGAGTTCTTTATCATGATCCCCATGGTGCCGAGCCGCCGCGACAACATGATCGCATGGCTCGCAGCGCGCTGCGACGCGCCCGGCTACGGCAAACTGATCGTCTATGAATTTCCCAAGGAAAAGCTCGTCTACGGACCGTTCCAGATCGAGGCCCGGATTCATCAGAACACTGAGATATCCCAGCAGATTTCGCTATGGAACCAGATGGGTTCGCGGGTGATCCGGGGAAATTTGCTCGTCATCCCAATCGAGAATTCGATCCTCTATGTATCACCACTGTATTTGCGGGCGGAGCAAGGACACTTGCCAGAGCTCAAGCGCGTGATTGCGGCCTATGGCGAAAACGTTGTCATGAAGGAGACGCTTGCCGAGGCCTTGTCGGCGCTATTCATCGAAACTGGCACCGCACAAACAAAGCCAGGCGATGTAGCGAAATTGCCAGGCGTGGACTCTGCGGTGAACCGAGCACAAGAGGCGCTCGATCGCTACAACAAAGCAATAGAGCGGTTGAAGTCCGGAGATTGGAAGGGGTTTGGCACGCAATTCGATGCAATGCGCGAGCTGTTGGAGGAGATGAACCGACAACCTACCGGCCATTAGGATTCTAGTGGAGCAAGGCTTTATCACGTTACTTGGAATCAAGAGCGAATTCTGACCGGTGGAGCAGTATCAACTACAACAGCGCGGGGACGTGAAACAGGAGAGCTCTATCCATGATCGAGGGGATCAGCGCAATCACACTGGCCACGCACGAAATGCAGCGAGCTGTCCGATTTTACCGCGCGTTGGGGTTTGAGGTCCTGCATGGCGGCGAAGAGTCGTCATTCACCAGCTTTCGAGCAGGGGCCGGCTATCTTAACGTCATCGCCCAGCCTGCGGAGCGGCGCTGGTTCTGGTGGGGGCGCGTAATCTTTTACGTCACGGATGTTGATGCACTGTACGACCGGGCGCTCATAGCAGGGTGCCAGCCGACGACCACCCCCTGCGATGCCGAATGGGGGGAGCGCTTCTTCCATCTCATAGACCCTGACGGCCACGAACTCAGTTTCGCACGGCCCTTGCTCCCGGTTTAATAGCGAATCGAAGTAGCCTGCCATTCCAACAGGTGCTGGGAGCGCGTATGGTGCTCCGATAAACAGCGGTCGCCGCAATCTCGCGGGTTTGAGTCATGGTGGCAACGAACGGTCGCATCGTGACCGTATTTGGCGGAACCGGATTTCTCGGCCACCGCGTCGTTTCGCGTCTGCGCTATCGCGGATTTCCCGTTCGGGTCGCGTCAAGGCATCCGGATCGGGGGCGCAGACTTTTCGGTGCTGATGATCCGCAACTTCAATCCGTTCAAGCCGACATCCGCGACGAGCAGTCAGTCGCTGACACGACTGCAGGCGCTTACGGCGTTGTAAATGCGGTCAGTCTTTACGTCGAGCATGGGCGAGAGACTTTTCATTCCGTTCACGTCGAGTCGGCTCAACGGGTAGCAGCGCAAGCGCACCGGGCCGGAGTAGAGCGGCTCGTTCACGTTTCAGGAATTGGCGCGAATCCCGCCTCGCAATCACAATACATCCGAAAACGCGGTGAAGGCGAATTGGCAGTCCAAGCCGCGTTTGCCGATGCACTTTTAATCCGCCCGGCGGTGATGTTCGGACCAGACGACGCCTTTCTCACCACCATCCTCAAACTCCTCCGCCAGTTTCCAGTCTATCCGATGTTCGGCCGCGGCCTGACCAGACTGCAGCCGGCCTATGTGGAAGATGTTGCGGAAGCGATTGGCCAGGTCATGCAGCAGGCCGAAACACCTTCGAGGATCTTCGAACTCGGCGGCCCTCGTGTCTACTCCTACGAAGAACTTCTCAGAGCTATTGCGCGCCAAGCCGGCCTTGCGCCCCTATTGATTCCGATCCCGTTTGCCGTTTGGTACGCACTCACATGGACCGCCGAAATGTTTCCGGGTCCACTCCTCACTCGCAATCAGGTGGAGCTGATGCAGATCGATACCGTGTCATCACCGGAGATGCCCGGATTTATTGAAATTGGGATTTCGCCGCACTCGGTCGAGGCAATTCTCCAGAGGATGTTATCGAACTGCCAATGAAGAGGTTTCTCGATCAATCCGCTTCAACAGCCGACGAGTTCGCGCGCATGCGCGATACTTTTGCTCAAGGCGTCAAGTGCATCGTTCCTGTGTAAATTGGCTCGCAAAACGCAGGTAACCGATGAAATTGCCTCAATCCGCCACGGTCCTTCGCCGCACAATTTGCCCCTTTTCGAAGGCACCATCATCACTATCTCACGAGAGAAGGGAGGTGAGCATCATGCGCATTCGACATTGGCAAGACGTCGCCAGCCTGTTGCTAGGCGTGTGGTTGATCTTGTCGCCATTCGCCCTCGGCTTCGCCGGCGCGGCCACCTGGATAACCATCGTGCTTGGGTTGTGCGTCGTTCTGTTTGCCGTAGAGGGATTTGTCATTCCGTCCTATCTGGAAGAATGGGGAGAGGTTCTCCTCGGTCTGGCTCTGTTGGCGGCACCTTGGGCAATTGGCTACGAGTCGGTATCGGCCACGGTAAGCAGCGTGGTATCGGGCATGTTGGTGATCTTGTTTGGAATCTGGGAACTGACGACCGATCGCGATTTTATCGCTTGGTGGCACGATCGTTGGCATCACCCGGCCAACTGAGAAGTGTGATTGCCTGACCATGACCACTATCTGCTGGCGGTCGAAGGAGAGAGCCGGCCTCGTTCGGGTGGGCGAGTTCGCCCTCTGAGCCGTGAAAAGAATGTGCAGGGCCTGGCGGCCCCGCACATGGACTGCCTGGTTACGATGCGGCTCGAGGTTCTATCGGCTCCCAGATACTGATTTGGCGGGTCTCCGGCATCAGGAAGAGCGCGAGCACGAAGCACACCGCAGGAACGGCGATCGGGTAGATCAGTGCGTAGCCGATGCTGCCGGTGGCCGCGAAAGCCGCCGAGGTGATGAACGGCACCAATCCGCCGCCCCAGCCATTGCCGATGTGATACGGCACCGATACCGACGTGTACCGAATCCTGCCGGGGAAGTATTCCGCCAAGAATGCCCCGACCGGCCCGTACACCATCCCAACGTAGCAAACGAGGATGAAGATGATGAAGATCGCGATCGGATAGTTGATGTTGCCAGGCTGTGTGACCGTTCCCAGCCATAAATACAGCGGATAGTACGTGATTGCGGCGAGCAACATGCCTCCTAGAATCACCGGCTTGCGGCCGATCTGGTCTGACAGCCAGCCGAAGAAGATCAAGCTCGGCGTTGCAATGAGCAGCGCGGCTCCCACGATGTAGGCTGAGGTTAGCGCGTCCACCTTGGAAACCTGCTGCAGGAAGTACAGCGCCCAGAACTGTCCGCTGTACCAGACCACTCCTTGTCCGATCAGCACGATGGTGGCGATCCCAACGTATTTGATGTTGGAGCTGAGAAAGGCTTCCTTCCAGGGGTTTCTGGTCATCTGTCCCTTCGCCTTGATCTCCGCGAAAATCGGGGTCTCCTGGAGCTGGAGCCGGATGTAACCGATGCCTTTCGGTCCGCGGGGTTCGCTGTTTATTCTAAATGGTGGCAATTTGGCGCGCCATTCAGAATAAAACTGCGAACTCATATGTTATTGAAATTGCTATATAATTTCTAATGACACCCACAGGCCACATCTAAGAGATAGAAGCGCGCATGAGTGTCTTGTCGCCATGACACGCATCACGTTGACGGCGCGAATCCGAGCGCGCGGAAACCATCGCGCCTATCGGATTGCCGAACTGGCTATTCAGCCGCGCTCACCCTTCAGGGCCATTCGGCGGGGAGTTCGCCGGCATGCGAGCATCCGCGCAGGCCGGATTTTCTCGGGAAAGAGAAGGAAGGCAAGCCGCGCAACCTGCTTGGTTAGGTTGCTCCTAAGAGCCAAACTCGATCGAAAATATCTGCCAGCGCCCGGTATTGCGCCACGGGTACCTGATCGAAGCCGTCGTTGCCACCGGAAAGGAATTCCGTGAGATGTCGGTCAACGGCGGTCGCGTTCTCGATCTGTAACCCGAGTGCCGTCAAATCTTTGACGATTGAGCCTTGCGGAGGAAGATAAGCATCGGTGGGAACGAGCGGCAGCGTAAGCTCGCCAATCCTTGTTGGCGGTGTCCCACCGCTGTTCGCATATTGAGCACACCTTGGCATCGGGGTGCTTTGCTATCCGGACCTGCACCCTTTCCACGAAGGGTTTCAACATGGCCTTGCTGATCGTCCGCTGTTCCTCATGGCCGTGGCGGCGCTTGCGAGAACGGTGGTTAAAGCAAAGGCGAGAGTGGCCAGCGCGTGGCTTTGCGCAGCCCCTTACGGTGCATTCAAGAGGCATAATTCCAACTACGGCTGCGGAGCGGAGCCATACCCACAAAGACAGACACAGATGATTTCTAGTTGGCCGCTCGAACGATAGCGCCCCACATGTGAGTCAGACCCCTTATTCAGCGCCGAAACACACACAGCCGCGCACGGCACAGGCGGTCTCATCTTTCTCGCTTTGCCAACTTCTTAAGCGTGGCAATCTGTCGAAAGAAGGCCTTTATTGGTTGAGTAGGGCTGCCAAGCACCTTTGCGCCCGGCGCCAAATCCGACATGACACCCGACTGCGCACCGATCTCCGCACCTTGACCGATCCGAAGATGCCCGGCCATACCTGCCTGTCCCCCGACGCGGACGAAATCTTCAAGCACGGTTGAACCCGAAATGCCGACCTGTGCGACGATGACGCAACACCGGCCGAGGACAACATTGTGACCGATCTGCACGAGGTTATCGAGACGAGACCCGGCGCCGATCACCGTGTCTCGCGATGATCCTCGATCAATCGTCGTATTGGCACCAACTTCGACATCGTCTTCAAGAATGACGCGCCCGAGTTGAGGGACAGAAATAAATCCGCTCTCCGTGGAGGCGAAGCCGAACCCTTCCTGTCCGATTCGGGCGCCCGGATAGACGCAAACGCGCGCTCCCAGAAGCGCATAGCTTAGGCTCACATGTGCGCCAATCCGGCAGTCTCGACCGACAATCACGCCCCTTCCGATAACAGAACAAGGCCCTATCCGGCAGCCAGGTCCTATCTCTGCTCCGGTTTCAATCACAGACAGCGGTCCGACCTCCGCCGAGGGATCGACGAGTGCCCCATCCGCCACAATTGCCGAGGGGTGAATGCCCGGAGACGGGGATGGCGCGGGATAGAACAGTGCAGCAACGCGCGCCCAAGCAGCGTAGGGTTCGGTCGCTAGAATCGCGACCGTTGCCTTCGGGACTCGGGCCGCCATACTAGGATGCACAATCACTGCACCGGCCAACGTATCGTCAAGGGCCGAAGAGTAACGCCGATTGTCCAGAAAACTCACTTCGCCCGGACCCGCCGCTTGCAGAGGGGCCATACCTTCGAAGAGCAGTTCAAGTTCATCCGCAACACCGCGTGCCGTGCTCGCAATAACTGCAAGTGAATGCGGCCCGCTTCGGCGAAAGAACCTTGCGTCGCCCAAAGTTGTTTCGGCCATCTAGTTCCCCGCAAGCATGAATTCATCAGCGTTTCGCCTGAAGGCATTGATGTCAAGATGACGTGTCTCTGAACTTCCATCCAGCTGAAGCGATTGGCAGAGAAGTCCGAGCAAGCGAATGGATTGAAGCCACCCCATGAACACCTCGACATCTTTGCAGCGGCAACCAGCGACGAGCAACTGATCCATGTCGACCAGGACCGATCGAAGGAAGAAATTCCGGCTGGTAATACCATCGCGCACGAGCGTTCGCTCTTATGTCGATCTTCATTTGTTCCGTGATGAGCCTCAAAGGGCTGCACACCATGTTGAACTATGGCGCGGACTGGATCCGCTATTTTTCCTCTCCCCAGGCCGGCTCGCAGATCAGGCGCCGCACCAGTATCGCGGAAGTCGAGGACGCCCCCATGGCTTGAGGATAAACTATCACAACGCGATCGGAATCGAAGGCGGCCAAGCCCCGTTTACGTCCTTGAGCTAGTCACGCTACACTACCGCTGACCGCGATGTGGAATTGAGCTATTCATATGGAATGATCGGATGAAAGAGCATACTTGGTATGTCACCTTCGAAATCCCATGGAAAGGCACAGCAGTGCGACGGCGGCGCTCTCGGTTGACCCTAACGTTTAGGACCGAAACGGAAGCCAAGAACTTTGCACAAGCCAAATTTAACGAAGGATTGGTCGTGACCGCCGGCACAATGAGCCCTCATTTGCCAAGACGCGCAATCGCATCGGGAAGCATTCCCTCATGGCTTGAAGAAGGACGGAAATAAGAACGTGGCAACCCTGCGGAGTACTAACCGCAGTTAGAGAATACCGTTGCCCAACCGAGCCTCCCGCCATATGTCGACAAGCGACCGAGCAATAAGCGCTCTCTATTTTCTCATGAGTGTTGCCATTCTGGCACGGGGCTTTCGTCGAAAATGCGTAGGATTCACGTTGCAAGTTGGGATGGATGCAACGCCTGCAACACTGTTGGCGGGGACAAGTTACGGAGTGAAAAATGAAGAAATTTCTTTTGACTACCGTTGGTCTAGTAGCATTGGTCGGCATCGCCGTCCCCGCATCCGCCGCGGATTTGGCGGTCAAGGCCCCACCACCGCCGATAGTCGCTCCGATTTACAATTGGACCGGCCTTTACATCGGTGTCAACGGCGGTTGGGGCCAAAGCCACAATTGCTGGGATTTCATTGGGGTAGCCGGAGCAGTCCTTTCTGACGGTTGCAGGGATCGGTCCGGTGGGCTTTTCGGCGGGCAACTCGGATACCGTTGGCAATCCAGCCAGTGGGTTTTTGGCGTGGAAGCTCAGGGCGATTGGGCTGACCTCAGCAGTTCACGCGTCAGCCTTCTCAATCCATTATTCTCCACAAGTACTAAAACTGACGCCATCGGCCTTTTCACCGGTCAAATCGGCTACGCTTGGAACGCGACGCTATTCTACGTTAAGGGCGGCGCGGCTATGACGAGCAATCGTTTCAGCATCCTTACCACGATCGGGGGGACTGAAGTGGCCGCAGCAAGCTCAACCCGCTGGGGTGGTGTCGTCGGCGTCGGGCTGGAATATGGCTTCGCGCCGAACTGGACTTTCGGCGTTGAATACGACCACCTGTTCATGGGCGACTCCAACAATTCGTTCTCAGTCGCCAATCCCATCGTTGCTGGCGCGCTCAACCGGATCAGTCAGGACGTGGATATGGTCACCTTGCGCGTCAACTACCGCTTTGGCTGGGATACCAATTCCGGGGCAGTCCGTTACTGATTTTCAGTCTTTAAGCAAATTGAAGCCCCGGCATTGTCCGGGGCTTTTTAACATGCCCGTAAAAACCTGAAACTGTACTGTACCCTTTACATCTGATCCTCGGATCTACACTGCTGCGCTAAGGGGGGCGTCGCAAGAACGCGCGATAGCGTCAACTGTCGGATCTGGCAGGCGGCGGAGGCGGCAAACCGCCGATCGAATGCTGCGGCTGAACACCAGGCTTGGCCTGCGAGCCTTTGTGTGACGGCTCCACATCAAATGAGGCTGACTCGGCCCGTTCTTCGCGGATCCATGCCATTATCAGCTCCCATGTCACCGCCAGGATGATGGGCCCGACAAATAGGCCAAGAATTCCATGCGCAAGCATGCCACCGAGAACACCGATGAAGATAACAAGCATGGGCGTGTTCAACCCGCGCCCCATAAGCATCGGCTTCAGGACATTGTCGGCGAACCCCACGATCAACAAATAGATTGTCAGCGGAAGTGCCAGGGCGAAGTCCTTGGTCGCCCAAATCCATATGATGACGGGAACAAGAACTACCGCCGAACCGATCTGCAGGATTGCAAGAATCAAAACCGCGAAAGCGAGCACGCCAGCGTGAGGCACACCTGCAAGCTTCAAGCCGATTCCAGCCAGCAGTGATTGAAGGACGGCCACGCCGATAACTCCCTGAGCCACCGTGCGTATCGTCAGCCCGGCCAGCGCGACAAAATCCTGGCTTCGCTGCGTGACCAGCCGCGCTTGTATTCCCCTTATTGCCGCAACGAGCTGAGGGCCATAGTGGAAAAGGAAGCCGGAAATCGCGACTGCCGCAACGAATTTTAGCGTTCCGAAGCTAGCGCTGCCCGCAAACGCGAATACCGGACCTGCCAATGGTTTCAAGTGCGGAGCGAGTTCGCGAAGCGCAGCACTTAGATTTGTCGAGGGAAGGTTTCGGCGAAGCCGATGGCGTTTGTCATCCGAGCCGGGAGTGCCGTCAAGATGACCCGCGTCGAGCGCGCTGTCGTTAAAGGTGGTTCCGACTACCGGCCCTTCGTTGAGGAGCGGGTGCCAGGTGGAAGAACCTCTGTCAGTTAGGGCCGTGAGGGCATCGCAAACGATGACCCTGTAGATAATGTTCGAGTCTTCCACCTGGATCAGAAGCTCGTGTTGAGGACGGTGAGGGGGACATGGTGGAGGAGCAGTGCCGGCAGACCGGTTAATGGGCTGCACTGGCCGGCGGCTCGGCGCGATTGCGGCTCACGAGAACAACATATTCGACGGGAGATCGCCAGCTGCCGGACGCCGACGTCAAGGCCCTGGACAAGCGCCATGACGCGCTCACGCTGAACCCGCGGAAGATTAAGTTTATTCGACCAGATCGTCGCGAACAGCCGCGACGTGACGCTCAATCATACCACCGGGCTGTCCTTGCCGAAGCAGGCTAGAAGGTCCCGCTCGATCGTCGTACGGACCTTGATCTATATCAAGACTGCGAGCGACCAGCGCCAGCAATCTGCAGGGCGCTGCTTGAACACGAGAGAGCCCGACCATCCCTGTGGCGTGAGAGGTCGGAGTGATTGGCCGGTTAATAGAGGAGCAGAATGATGATCAGGATGATTGCTGTTGCTGGCTTCGCCTTATTGTTTGCAACATCGGGGCAAGCATTAACGCCTGCGCAAATTCCTCAGCCGGATGGCATGACAACGCAAATCGCTGCCGCCTGCGGCGCTGGTAGGACACGAGTTAACGGAGTATGCGTGGCAAGAACCACCATGCGCCAGACCCGCCGAGCCGTCCGGAGGTGTGCGGTCGGAATGACTTGTTATCGCTGATGCTTCTGGGGGTTGGAAGCGGTGACGGTTTGAGCACGTGCAAGCCTGCCGGAGCTAACGACCATCAGTGGACATGCGAGGATTATTTCGCATGTTTGTTTTATAGAGTTGTCGGCCCGCATCTCTCAATTCACACGTGACACGACCTCGCCTGAAGGTTAGAGGCGCACCGCGACCTCACGTTCGTGACGTCTTGCGCGTAGGCAGCGACGCTCTCAGCTTGGCTGGATAACCGTGCTGTTCGGGCACAACTCGACGCTGCAATGGAGCGAGCGAGGTTCCTCGCGGTAAAAATATTTCGTGCTAATGCTGACTTGCTGTATCAGCTATTTCGGCTCCTGATCGCTCGCCGCATTTTGCGCCGACGGTTCGTCCGCCGATTCAAGCCAAACTGGAATCCCGGTCGATGGAATGGCCTGCTTCGGCAAACAGGGAATGATCGTGGGGGCGGTGACGACGAGCCCTTCGCCAAATTTTACTCGGGCGAAATCCTTGGCTTCGGCTTCGGTTGCAAAGGTCATGGTTGACCGAGAACTTCGCCTTCTGATCAATGTACCTGTCTTAGGTACTTCAAAGGTTACGTACCAGGTGCGGGTCATTCATCATCGTCCGGATGAGCATTCGGCACGCCAACATAAACTGAGTGGCTCCCCTCAGCTGCTTTCGCTGCAGGGCCTCGTTCTCAAACGAAGCTTTACTACTTGAAGGGGCGTTGATCCAGATCAACGGGCCTTCCCCTTGACGCGCTTTATCAACCGGTTGCCGAGCCGGCGGAAGCGGCTGCCGCTCGACGAAGAGCGAACAAGGCATCACGTGCCGCTTGACGATTTTGCGCGTGCCGCGATCGGAAGATATCCGTGCTCTCGCCTCGACTGACCTGACGAGCGAGTTTACGGCTGTGCCGGTTCGACGGACGATCTCCTTGAGCGGCACGCCATCCTTGACGAGCGCCATGATCGCGGCGTTGGTCTCCTCGCGCCGCAGATAGCCGTTAAATTGCAGTCGTTCCGCGCAGGTGAGCAGCTCTGGATTGATCGTCGTAGCGCCGATCGCCGTACGGATCATCCGCATCGACCGGCGAACGGCACCGAGGAAGGCTGCGCTCGCGTTTTCCATCAGGTGCCAGCGATCGGCAACCTGGATGGCCTCAGGCAGCGCCTTTGCGGCGGCCTCGCCATAGCCGCCGCCACGATCGCGCGATACTATCCTGATCCCGGGATGGTCGGAAAGCCACGCCTGCACCGTTGCAACCTCGCGATTGGGCAGCAACCTCACGACCCGCCGTCGCTCCAGATCGCAAACGATTGTTCCGTAGCAATGGTTCTTCCGGAAGGCCCAATCATCAACGCCGGCGACGACCAGAGGCTCGGCCCGCAGGCGGGCGCGTCGCCGGACAACCCGCAACAGGGTTCTTGCTTACTGGCAGCATCAATTGCTTGGCGAAGCTTGCCGCTGGTCGACCACCGAGCGCCAGACCCAGATGATGGACGATGCATTCGAATCTGGCTGTTCGGCGTGACCGCACGGGGACGATATCCTGACCGAACCGCTCGGCGAAAATTCTACGACGACAAGGCGGAATCTCGCACAGGAACCGTCGCGCGATCACCCGCAGACGTATTTGCCAACCAGCGCAGGGCAGGTCCGCGATTTGTCTGGCGTATCGGCTATGAATTCGGCGCGACGCCGTCCCGCACAGCTAAAAAATGGAGTCAGATTAATCAGTTACGCTCTCGCTAACGTTACGTCAGCTGTGACTCCGCATAGCTCGGGCCTGATCGCTCGTTCAAGTTAGATCATCAGCGCGTTGACCTTTTCGGAAGCGGGTTGGGCGTTCTCTCGCTATGAACTGCATTCTAGCTGCAACCAGTGATGCGCTTCACCGCCTTCATGTACTTGAGATGCAGTGAGTTGTCGGAGGAATCGGAGTGGGAGTTGCGGCCCGAAGTGCGATCCGACTCCAAACAAGTCTCCAAATCAAACCTAGCGTGCGAACAAGCGCCTAAGGCATTCTTCTCCGCCGCCTCCTTCGTATCTCCGATTCCAACATAAGTCTGAACATTGCCGGCGTCCGTATCGGCCGCCGATACAATATTGATCTCGGAAATATAAAAGGAGGAGCACTGGCCGGCCAGGGTCTCGGCGCGAGCCCAAAACATTTCGAACATCAAAATCACCAGCACGGCGCATTTCATGCTCTCCTCCTACTAACAACTCGCGTGGCACTAAGCTGTGCGCGTTAGCGGCGATCAAACAAAGTGACTGGCGTTCATTTTGGGTCCGGGCAACCAGTCCGGCGACGTTCACTCGTACAGAGCGCAGGCGCCTCGTCCTCCCTTACCCAAGTACACCGCAGGTAGAAGGTCGGGCGCCCGTGTTGGAGACAGCATCCTGCACGTTCCCAACCCTGGTTATTGGACGTTTGAGTTAGATCAAAGTCCGTGCGACGGCGGAGCCGAAATCCTAAACAGGAAAGCCCCTGATCGCGCTCGCGCGGTTTGCGCCCGCCTCAAGCAAGAAGGTCGTTTTGATCTCGATCAAGCCCCCCGGTCTTGAGGTGAGATGCAATGAGCGGGCTCACAGGCGTGAGACTACCATGGCCCACTCGTTCCCGCCGATCCTCCATCGGATTCCAGGCTATCGCCGTGACTGGTTGTTGCCTGACGTTCTTGCCGACCTTGCGCTCTGGGCCTCATGGTGCCCGAGGGCATGGCCTACGGTAGGATCATCGGCGTGCCGCCATCATGGGCCACTACACGGGGCGTGCCAGCATTCCTTGCCTACGCGCTGCTCGGCACATCCCGACAGTTCGTTCGTCGTCGGACCGGACACCGCGACTGGACTGATCGCCGCAGTAACCGGCGCCATCGCAACCCAAGGGACTGCGAGCTTTCGTTGTTGTAGAAGATTCTTTTGCGCATGCGCAGCTGGCAGAATTACATCTTCCTCGAAGGAATTTAGAAAGCTCGTGCAGCTGTTCGAGTAGCTAATCTTGACCAATCGGCGGTGCTCGGAATGCCGCAAGGTTCTGCCGTTGGAGCGAAAGGTAGAAAAGCACTATGGATGACTTGTCGAGAATTCGCGTGGGCGGTGCCAAGCTGCCGATCTGGCTTCGCATCGTCGTTGTCTTGGCGCTGGCACTGCTGGCCGCGGGCGTAGGTCTATTTGCATACCGCTGGTACGTCCGACCGATGACCCTGTCGATCGCGGTTGGGTCATTGGATGGCGACGCCCCTAAAATTGTATCGGCGCTCGCGAGCAGGCTCGCCGTCAATAACGCGCCGGTGCGGCTAAGGGTGGTCGAGACCAGCGGCTCAATTGAATCCGCAGATGCGTTTTCATCCGGCAAGACGGACCTTGCTGTCGTTCGCGGAGATGTAGGCGATCTCTCTCAGGCGCAAGTCATCGTCGTCCTGGCCCAGGCCGTGGCCCTGCTCGTTGCACCGCCGGGATCGGCGATCACGGACATGGCTGGCCTGAGGCGCACGACAGTGGGGGTGGTTGCAGGCGACACCAATCACAAGATCGTCAGCGTGTTGGCAAAGACATATGACCTTGACCGCGCCCAGGTCGTTTTCAAAAGTGTTGCGCCCGACCAGGTCCGCCGCGCGCTTGACACCAAAGAGATACGTGCCGTGCTCCTCGTGTTGCCGCTGAGCGATAAGTATTTGTCGCTGGTCCGAGGCCTTTTCCCACAGAACGCGAAGACCGCACCGGTGCTGATCCCGATCGAAAACGCGGGGGCAATTGCCGAGAAGGAGCGCGCTTACCAAAGCTTCGACATCCCAAAGGGTACGTTGCGCGGATCCCCTCCCGTTCCCGAGGACGATGTGACCACGCTGCAGGTTTCCTTCTACCTAGTTGGCAACAAGAGCCTCGACAACGATATGATTGCCGGCTTCACGCAAGCGATCACGCGCGCGCGCAGAGACGTGTTGGCCGAATTGCCAATTCTCGCGCAATTTAAGGCACCCGATACCGACGCCGGCGCCTATCTTCCGGTTCATCCGGGTGCCGCGGAGTTCTACAACGGGAATCAGCAGACTTTCCTCGACAAGTGGGGCAACGCCATCTTTCTGGCGCCAATGGCACTTGGCGTTCTTGCCACGGTCCTCGCGGCGGCCTGGCAGTTTCTCCGATCTGGCGATCCCAAGCCAAGGGAACCGGCGCTGGATTCGCTCTATGCGTTGGGACGAAGAATTAGGCACGCCGAAAATAAAGCAGAATTGTCGGAGATCGAGAACTCAGATCGACGACGTGTTGCGTGCGCAGCGCGCCCGAGCAAACGAGGATGAAAACACCCTCGATGCCGCCACCCTAAATGTCGCGGCCCATCGCCTTGAGAACCTGATACATGATCGCAGGGTGGCGCTCGCTGCGCCACTCTCCAGGGAAGCGCTGGAGGCACCGTTGGTAGAGCCAACACCAAAGGAAGACTAGCACAGAACGGCGACTGGTTCTGGCCGTGTCCCGAGTGACCGCGTGTGGGACAAGATCATATCTGGGACCGTCGACCCCATCTCGACGGCTCACTGTGATCGGCAGCATCGTCGATGAGGCGGCTATCCCAGTATGATGGCCACGCTGTGCGTTTACGCTGATATCTCCCTTTTCTACGTGATCCGACATACGCAAGAAGTTGCGCCTTCTGAAGGGCGCCAATGTCCCGACGCGCAGTTTTATGTCCTTCAGGTCTTTGCCTCCTCGGATGAGTTCACTACATCATCGCACTCTCTGGCGAGGAAATTGTTGATACACGGCTACACATTGAGGGCATGCGACTGCTACGTGGAAAGCCCGGGATTGATCATCTGCGCCAGGTCATGGCGAAAGAAAGCGGTAGCAATGATCTCGGTCTCAAAATAGCGCCGAACTTCGCGATTTCGAAACTGCGGGAACTCCGCGGAATTCTCGTCGCAGGCGCCATCGGAAGCGGAAAGACCTGGATCTGCCACTTCATTATCGATGCTGTCCTAGCCATCAATCGCCAGAGCGTCGCATTCGTCTTCTGATCCACGACACAACCGGCGGGCTCCTGCAAGGTCTTCCGCTTTCAGACGATCAATTTGCAGCACTTCATGGAGCCCGAGCCGGGGGCTGGGCTTGGGCACAGGGGCGCGACGTTTTGACAATGGCGGATGCAGAGGCGGTCGGGGATGCGATGGCTCCGAAGACGCAAGAAGGTATTTGGGGCTCAGGCGCGGCGGTGTTTCTGGCAGCGGCTCAAATTAAATGCCAGCGGGTCGTTCACATGACCCAAAGTCAGTCGACAACGAAAGCAAAAGACGGCGTCTCCACGACAACCTCCACGAACGACCAGAAAATAGAAGTGCCAAGCGTTCGTGGCGAGCGCCTTGCTCATGACCTCGGCGTCTTCGGTACCCGCGTGAAGGCCATCGTGCCGGCGCGAGAGACGCAGTGGAACTCGAATGGCCGTTGACGATCTGGCCGCGTCGGCGCCGATGATCTCTCCGGGGCCGCATGATGCCCGTTCGGCGGCTTGGGATATCGCCCGCGATATCACCGACCGCGCGGCGGCACTGGAATTCGCAACCCGGAGCATCAAAGCCGCGAAGGCGGACAGCATGTGGGCGGACGGCGCGCGGGCCCTTTGGGCTGATGCCATTGTCAGCCTGGCGAAAAAACATGGACCATCCTGGAGCTTGCGCGACCTTTACGAACTCCTGACGTCGTCTCCGGCCTCGTTCAAGTCGGAATTGGAAGCGAGCAGGGCGGCAAGCGCCGAATTGATCGCCTTTGACGAGGGCGGCGGCGTTCAGCGCACAAGCATGAGCCTCCTGATCACGCTCTGGGTCGCGGTCCTTACGACCTTGAAACCGCTTGTCGATGCGTGGGCGGAGATTCCACCGGCCCGCCGTTTCAGTCTCTCGCAATGGCTTAGTGATCGAGGTTCACTGCCGATGACGATCGTTATCCAGAAATCCGCCGAATATCCGGAACTGTCCTCGCTGGTCGGCGGACTGTTGGTCGAGCGGCTGGCGGCTCTGGTGCTGGCGCCGGGGCGACCGCGCAATCCATCGCATAAAGTTGCGCTCGTTCTCGACGAACTGGCAGAACTCGGCGAACTTCGCAGGTTGCCGAATCTGCTGTCGGTCGGGCGCGAAGTCGGTGTGATGGTTATCGCGGCCATCCAGGATCTCGGCCAGGTGGTCGAGACCTATGGAGAAACAACCGCGCGGACGCTGGAATCTCGCTTCGGCATCAAGGTGATCGGGCGCCTGACAGCCGGTGACACCGCCGAGCGGATTTCCAAAGTCCTGATAGGCGAACGTCTGGTCCAGTGGGTCGAAGCCGCCCAAACTATTGCGAACAACAATACTGCGCCAGAAACACGCCGCGAGACACATCCGGTATTCCCGCCGGAGCGGATGGAGACGGAGCTGGGCGTCCGCACTGTCCCGGGGCACAGCACTGATCCGCTGCCTCATCCTTGGCCTCGGTGATCCCGCACTGCTGGACCTGCCCTTCACGGCATGGCCGGATCGCCGGCACGCGCACAAGCCGGCGCAATGGATCTACAGTGGCCCTGCTTGGCGGCCTTCCGGCAATCGCTCGGCCTTGGTTGAGTGCACCTTGCTAAGGCGGCGGAGCGCTTGTGTTGCCCTTGAAGGAGAGCTTCTTGGGCGCAGATCTGGGTCGTAATCGCGCCGATCCACAATTGTGAACGAAATAAAGCGCCAAGCGCGGTCGACCACACCGGTGCGTTCGCGTTGCCGATGCTGGGGCAGCCGGTTGGATTGTAGTGTAGGGGGAACCTAGCGAGACCAGCAGGCAGGCTGCCCAGCGGAGGCAGTCCAAACTTATGTGGCGCTAAGTCCAGCCTCACTGGCGTAAGTCCAAACTTATATGGCGTCCAACACCGGATTGGCGCGCCCGGCGCGATTCGAACTTCACAGATTGGGACGATTACGGATTAGCCGCCCCCTACATTAAGTGAGCATGTAAACAGGAAATCCTTTTTTTGCGAAGTATCAGTGACTAGAATCGATAGCACGGCTTCGACCAAACATCTGAAACCGAATCCCTACCCGGACGCGCCGCGCCAATTCGTAGAAGTGAAGCATCAACACTCCACTGTTCGATCCTCACCGTAACGGTGTTGATCGCGTCTCAAGATCCATGTACCCTCTTACACGTTCATCGGCGAGAAACAGGCGCGGCCGGCGAGCAACGCTCAGTGGGTTACAGCGATTGGAGGTTAAACTCCCTCTCTCGCTACCAACTTACCCCCCGACAAAACGCTTTGAGTTTTTCATTCCGTCGTGCGGGATAAATTTGGTTGGTTGATTCAGCATCTTTTCAACGATGCATTGCCGCTCATTACCAACATCCGCAACACCAGGTCCCTGCACCGCCGCCGATGCCTTAAACCGGAATCGCGGTGCCTGGTGCCGTTCATCGTCTATCGACATAGAGACCCGATGACGTCCGAACAGCCACCCGATTTCCGCTACGGATCAAGTCGAGCGCTTAGGTTAAAAAATTTAATAAGAGGGAACCTCTCACCCACTCCCGCACTTGTCCCATGTTGAATTGCGGTAGCAGTGATGACAAGAAGATGAGCGAGGACACGACGAGAGCCGGTCTTGGCGTTGCCAAGATGTTCAGCGAAACTGCGAACCGCATATCCCAAGCAGCGGGACGCGCGAGCACATTCATGATTGCCCTAGCAGTAGTCGTCCTTTGGGCCGTCAGCGGCCCTGCGTTCCACTATTCCGACACCTGGCAACTTGTGATCAACACAGGCACGACGGTCATTACATTTTTGATGGTGTTCCTGATTCAAAATTCGCAGAACCGTGACAGTGCTGCTATCCAGGTGAAGCTTGACGAGTTAATTCGAGTTAGCGCAGTTCAAAATTCTTTCGTCGGAATAGAGCATCTCACAGATGACGAACTGGAGGACATCCGCACCAAATGTGAGGCTCGCGCAATGGCAGAGAAAGCTGGCGGCCGGTTTCTGCACGATGCGGAAAAGAAGGCACGGAAAGCGGCAGACAAAGCCGTGAAGTAATCCCAGCCAAAGCCGGATCGATATCGCAGCCCCATCATCTGACCGCTCCACCAGAGGTGCCGTGCGATCACCCGCACCAATCAGTTACTTAGCGCCTCCTCCTTCAACCATGCGGCAAGTTCAACTGCAGCCTTCCCGACCACGATCTCTAACCATCCAGAGCGGACCCTGCGGCATAGCATGTCAAGCGCGGCGCGCTTCCTGCCGCTCGCTTCAAGAAGCGCTGCAGAGAGTCCGCTGAACAATACAGGTAGCTGAACGGGTCCTCCTTGCCGGCCGTCCACGCTTTCAGTTTGGTTTTGAGATCTCCAGTCCCAAAGCGACCAGCGGATGTCACGGCGCGCGCCTGAGCGGCTGTCAGGCCGAATCGGCCACACAGCCATGTTTCGAACCCTGCAATTTAATTGGCTAGCGACCGTCGCACATACTGGCCTTTTGCGCGCACTTGTCATTGGCGGAGCCGACGTCGGCATGCTGAACGATGTGCTGTGCTCCAATGACGTGCGCGCCGGGCGGCTCATCCGCCTGTTTCCCGATTGGAACGGACCGCCATTGACCGCAACGGCGATCATCCCACCGCACAGTCGATCACCAAACGCAGTCGCGTGTTTCTGGCTTAATGTATCAGCACACCCGTGGGGCCAAACATGAACTCAACAAATCAACCGCTGTATCGCAACTCGTGAACATCCGTCGGATCATGTCCCAAAGCACCCCTGGCATCGTCCCTTAAGACGAATTCGCCTATCCCCTCCGGACAATTGTCACCAGGATCGGAGCATAATAGTGTTAGCCACAAGCATCACGCTTTCGATCCAGGCGTCAAACTCCAATCCCATGTCCAACGGAATGTCCGGTTCAGCCCTCTCGACGCCAGCGGGACAAGCGCACCGGCACGCAGGAGCATGTCATGACACAGACGACAGCAACTAACCGCAAAACAACCGCTTATCATGGCGTACCGTGGGAAGAGGCTTATGGTTACGCCCAGGCCGTGCAGATCGGCAGTTCGATCTTCGTTTCGGGTCAGTTGAGTCACAACGCTAACGGAGACCTTGTCGGCGCGGCCGAACTTGACACAAACGGGCGGCCCAAGAATTTCGACGAGATGGCCGTACAGATGGAACAGACCTATGCCAATGCAAGAAAGATATTGGCCCAGTTCGGATCAAACCTTGACGATGTCGTCGAGGAAACCCTTTATGTACTCGACGTGGATGCTGCATTTGCAGTCGCAGGCGAGGTCCGACGCAAGGCGTATGGCACCGACAAGCCGCAATGCGCCAGCAACCTGATTGGCGTCTCACGCCTCGCCTTCCCCGCGCAATTGATCGAGATCTCCTTCCGGGCTGAAAAGGCTCGCCCCTGATTGGTAGTGGTGATCGAGACGATTTGCACTGATCCCCCTCGAACTTGCAAATGCCGGCCCGGACGCCTGTCTGCGCGTCCGAGCCGGCATTTGCCGTTGATTACCAACCTATCGACACGGACCGCTGCGTCAGGTCCCGGCTGATCACTGCCAGCCGGGCCTGCATCATTTGGAAAATTCCGTGTCAACCGTTCGTCACTTGAAGGCGCGGCGACTTACGAGCCAAACCGGATGTCGAAATAAAAGAGGCTCGTGCCCGCGTTGGTGGGTCTTGCGTGCTCGGTGCTGAAGATTCCACCGCCGTGATGCCTGCGCCTCCACTTGTCGCCACTGAACCTGAGTCACGGCCCTGCCGCACGATAACTGGGCCGAGTTCGCCTCTCTCTTTCACATCAGATCATCACAGTGAGGAACAATGGCTAGGATATTTCAGGTAATAATCAAATGGTTCCCAGCCCGGCAAGCCGCTCGCGACAGACGTATTCAGGGCATTGCCAAGAACGAGACTCTCTTCAATCGAATGACGATGGGAATGGGTGAGACGAAATGGGCCGGATCACCGATGCAGTCGGTCGCGTGAAATGCCCCAACTCGATATCAAACCGTTCCTACAACACGGGCGGGCGTGCCGAAGGCCTTGAGCCCGCTGCCGATATCGCGGTTCACGAATGAGTTCGCACCGATAACAACCCGATCGCCGATTGTGATGCCCATCTGAACAACCACGTTTGGTCCGAGATAGACCCCGTCTCCGATTGTCGTCGGTGCATAGGTGATCGGCTCGACGCCCATCGAGAGCGAGCGCTGGACAGTATGATGCGTATAGATCTGGACGCCGGCCGAAATCGAGCAATGATCGCCGATACGCAGACCACCGCCCGAGCCGTCGAGAATGCATCCCGGTCCAATCCAGGTATTGCATCCGACCTCCACCTGGCCAAGTACGAGGACGTTATCGTACATCGTCGTCCCCTTGCCGAAACCGCAGGCCGCGGCGTTGTCAGCGCGTTCGCTCAACAGGTCCCCAATGGATACGCGGCGGTTGTACTGCTGCTTCTTGCGTAATGACAGCACCCGCAGATAGCGCCGCAGGCGCTGCAGCCACTCGTCAGCCTCGTGCTCATCGTCCGGCTGGCGATCATCGGAATTCATCCAGGCAACTCCCCCATGCGCACCGGCTGGCTTATCGCGTAGTCGTCGACATCTGAAGTCATTCAGTTGGGTGCTTGGCATCAGCGGGGTTATTTTAACTGAGAGGACGCATCCTGGCGACCGTTTTCGGCGCGTCTGAACACCCCCAACAGCATTGCTGGCCGCTCGCGATTGACGCGAACCTTGAAGTCCTGGCGAATGGCCTTTCGTTGCCAGAGCATACCGTCAACCCAGATCAGTGACTTGACCAGACCATCAAATATCGCACGAGACTTGCCGTCGTCTTTCATTGACACCAGAATGACGCCGTCTCGGCTCAGGGATCGGCTGTAACGCTGACACTCATCGATTGCTTCGTCGCAGGTCAGATAATAGAGCACCTCATTGAATACGATGACATCCCACTGCTCTGATGGTTGGTAATCGCGCAGATCTGTCGCTTTGAACGACGCGCGACCCGACGAAACGTATGAAGCCAGATCCGGATCACTCTCTGCCACTCCGGTCGCAACAGAACTGATGTCAGTGCCGAGGTACTTAGCGAACGGCGGCAAGAAACTCAGCATTGTTCCGCCGCAACATCCGACATCCAGCACAGTTGGATTCGCCGGAGCGTGATACTTGATCAGCGTCGACGCGAGGGCGTTGCAGGCGTCAACATTAATAGTGCCACCCAGATATGTCTCATAATCTGTCTGCGCGATGAGAAAATCCCAACGCTCGGCACTCTCTCGAACCCGTTTCCTAGTCTCGACAAAACGCCGGATGGGAGGCAGTGAAAATGCGAGCCGCCGCGCCCAGGCCCTGCAGGTTGCGCTTAAATCGAAATCCTGCGAACGATCGACAAGGGTTGCGTCGGCGATCGCCTGTCTGTTCTTCGTCATAATCACCTACACAACTAGGAACGAATGAACAATTCCCGTCTGCACAAACCATTGCGCATTGCCGGGAGCGCGGCCGCCCCCGCAACTTGAGCTTTCTGCATCAAACGTACCTGCGCGCCCGCGTCAGTTGATAAAGCGGACCGCGAGCATCAACCGGTCTCCCGTGGTAGGCGGGGAAGCCCGGTGATAGCAGGAGGTGTCCTGAACGAAACCGGTGCCAGCCGGGCCCTCGATCGTGATCTCATTCTCGATACCATATTGTTTGCGCACATCCGCCTGGCTTGCAACGGCGGAACCAAGCAACATCCGCAATGGTTTCTTGTCGTGCGACCGTTTCATCATGACATGCGCGCCGGAATAACGATCCGTATCCGTGATGTAGAAACTCGCATAGACAAAATTGAAGCCGCCGACATCATAGTGGTAATCGATCACGTGATGCCGCAGCTTGCGCCGCTCCTCATCGGTGAAATCCGAGCCAAAGCTCCAGTCAAGGATGGTCATGATTTTTCGCGGTTCGTGTCCGAGATAACCACGGATGATCTTGCGCAGTACGGGATCATCGACGACAGCCTGAACAGCGGGGCAGCGAGTTGGCTCACGTATCCCGCCGATCGGCACCGGCCTTCCGTCTGGTGCGATCCCTCGCTTGACTTCGTCATAGCGGAAGGTGGGACCCGTGGGATCATAGCCCGCAAACAACGGCGTCGATCGCCCGAATGCGGCAATCTCGGCAACGATATCGGGCGGCAGCTTCAGTCCGACGAAGACAGCCTCTTCCCTGATGGTCTGAATAACGTGTTTCAGATCAATATCTGGAAAGAGTGTCGGTGGACTACCGCCTGCCCTGATAACAGCCGGGGCCATCATGTCCATGACGCGGCGCGCACCACCATAGGCAACGCGGACGGTTTTGAACCTGCCCATCACATATTGCAGGTCGCCTTGGCGAATTCGGTTTGCGACACCATTCAAGTTCATCGGCCTACTCCAAGGTTGTGTTCGGAAGTCCAAAGCTCATTGATCACCGTGAATTCTCGTCGCGTCCTCCGGCTGGTCATTTCTCATTGCAGGTGACTAAGATGGCGTCGGCAACGGTCTGGCCGCCAGGCGCAGTCGCTGCATCTGCCCGAACATGGAGATGGACAGCCCGGGACGGCGCACTGCTGTTGGCCAGAGCGGTTGTGCTCCTTGCGGTGAACTCATGATCACCCGGTGCGAGTGGAGGCGTTACGAACTGCCAAACGCCATCGCGGCCAACCTTCGCCGCGCCGAGTCTCGCGGCCTGATCATAAATCGTAACAGTCTCGCCGGCGCGTGACGTGCCAATGAGCGTTACCCCAGCTAGGCCTGCAGCACTTTGACTGACAATCTCCGGCGCGGCGGGAGGCTTGGCTGGAACACCGCTGGTCTGGCTGTTGTACAGGCTGTTGAGTAACTGCTTGCCGTTCAGCAGATTTATATTGTTGTAACTCACCGGATTGATGACGCCATCGACAGTGTGCAGGACCGGCGACACGATGCCGTACATCACGCCGGTCGGATCGATGAAATTGTCGTGTATCTGCGGGTTCAGCAGCGTCGCACGGCCGTCGGAATCCCATTGGAATACGTTCGCTGATCTGGCCGCCGTGCTCGTCATGATGATCGTGTTATAGGCCGCGACCGGGCTGTGCACGACGTTGCCGCGCTGATCGCCAATTCGCACGAATGCATTCATGGCGACGCTTGCCCCACCGGGCGACTGATAGGCGGTGTTGTACCGGATCGACAGGCTGGAGATCGCGCTGAGATAAGTCTGGATGGCGTCAGTGTGGAACGCGCCAGCGCCCATCCTATCGAACATGTTAAATTGTATTACGAACGTGCCGTCTCGCGTGATGTCGACGCCGTCATTCGGAAAATTCGTGAAGCGGTTGTACTCAATCGTCGCGCCGCCGCTGCCGGTGAACACCATGGCGCTGACGCTGCTGCCATCAGACGCGCCACCGTCGAAAGTGCTGCTCCTGACAATGATCGAGCCGCCGTAATAGGCCTGTATCGGCATCAGGTTGTTGGCGCCGACCTGGAAGCGGCTTTTCTCGATCACAACGTTGCTGGCATTGTTGATGACGTTAACCTGCCAACCGCCGTCCAGGCCGAAATCAAGCTCGCTCAGGGTCACGTCCGATCTGCTCACCGTGACGGTATGCGTCGACCTCGTCACTGTAACGCCCGGCAATGAGAGCGACGCAGGGCTCTTTAACGCAGCGCCCTCCGGCGCGCCGACATAGAAATCGACCCCGGCGACCTGCCACGCCGGCCGAACTGGATAGCCCCGCAGCAGATCCGGAAACTGGCTCACCCCGCAAGGCGCAACTGCCCCGCCCTGCCCTGAACTCGCGGGTTGAGCCACCAGAATGCTCAGAAGCGCCGCCAGCATCGTGCAAGGCAGGCCCCCGCGAGGCTCGCGGCGGCGGTTGGGAAAGCCTGTTCCGACCATCGTAGACCTCGATTTACACTTTAATTCGGGGCTTGATTAGTTTAATATCATTTAATTGGATGTTAATTCAATTGCCTCAAGAGCTAGGGATTTGTTTTTATGTTAACTGCCCGCTACACTCCCCGCATGCCGGGATCGGTCAGGCTTACCAGCTCAAACAACCACTCTCAGACGCGCAGGGGGACGAGCGTCGTTGCTCTCCTCATAAGTGCGACATTGCTCCTGCCCTATATTGTGGCGGTCTACCTCGGCGACCTGAAGCTAACGCCGATCAAGATACTGATCGTGCTTCTGGTGGTGCCGGCAACGTTCAGATTGATCAGCCAATCAGGCAGCGGACAGCGTCGGTTGATGGCGTCCGATGGTTTCGCGCTTGCGTCGTTCCTGCTGATGTCGATCGGTCCGATCGTGAATTCCGGCTCGCGTGACTTTGTCTCGTCGGTTTCGCAAGCACTCGAATTCTATGGAATGTACGTCATCGCGCGCGCCTATCTGTTTGAGATGGTGTCCGTTCAAGCTCTCATCCGCGGCTTGCAGGTCGCGACAACCGTCGTGGTCTTGCTCGGTTTGCTCGACATCCTGCTCCAGCGGTACTTCACGCAGGATCTGGTGACATCTCTGTTTCCAGCCGTGCCGGCCATGCTCGATGCATCCGACCCCAGCCTCAATCGCGAGGTCATGGGGCGCGCCAGTCTGCGCGCGGCCGCTACATTTGATCATCCGATCCTGTTCGGCACGTTGTGCGTAACTGTCCTGCCGCTGTTCCTGTACAGCCCGATGAGCCGCACCCGCAGATTCTTCATGATTGCGCTCTGCGTCACAGGCTCCCTGATTGCGCTTTCGTCAGCGCCACTATTGGCATTGGCCGTCGTGCTTGCGGTCTACGCCTACGACAGGATCATGCATGCCTATAAATGGCGCTGGAGGGTCCTTCTGTCGTTTATCGGGCTCAGCATTGTCGCCTTCAGCCTTGCCTCGGACAATCCGCTGAGCTGGCTGTTTCGCAACCTGACATTCAATCCCCAGACCGCTTATTTTCGGCTCCTCATCTGGGAACTCGGCTCTGTCGTCGTAAGCAATTCATCCCTGGCTCGGGATAGGTTTCAATCCGACGGGTGACCGGATTTTGGATGCGACGATCGACAGCCTCATGCTCGCCAAGGCGATTGTCTATGGCGTGCCGATGATCACACTCCTCTACCTGTCAGCGCTTTT
This sequence comes from uncultured Alphaproteobacteria bacterium, assembly GCA_963717905.1. Lineage (GTDB taxonomy): Bacteria > Pseudomonadota > Alphaproteobacteria > Rhizobiales > Xanthobacteraceae > Tardiphaga. The sequence continues at coordinate 114,426 of CAVQXM010000001.1, read as the reverse complement.
CGCCATCGTTCCAGTGCGGGGCGAGGCTGCCGTAAGGCAACGCAATCCGATCCTCGACGTGACCTGCACCGCCTTCTCGCTTAGCTTGTCGACGATCTTGCTCGTTTCAATCACGGTCACTTTCTGGAATGCCGTGTGGCTGTTCTTTGCCCTCTGCATCGGCGTCAGGGTTTCATTGAAAGAGCAGTGCTTGCGCGAAGGACGCAAGGCTCACACCGCTCCCCGGAAGCGCTGGACAGGCAAGGATCTCTCGAACCCCGCATTTCGTCTATCCGCTGCCTCCATCAAGAAAGCCGGGGGCGACAGGACGCGACGCTCGCGGCGCCCATGCTGTTGTGCGCGAATAACTCCAAAGTCGGAACGCCTGACGACGTCGAGGCTGTGCCTGCCGTGGAGCTCTGGAGCGCAGCCAGCAATCATCGGCAAGAGAGCAAAGCCCGCCATGACACTGAAAATGCTTCGTTATATTTAAATTTACGTTGATATTTGACCGCTTTAAATATTTAAATTACGATTAAACTATCAGCATGAATAATGAGGCGGGTAATGACGGCGTCTCTCCCAATCAAAGACCGCCTCGAAACTGAGATCAGAAACTGGGGACGAGACCGCACCCCCAAGGTTCTGGCTGTTGCGTCGGGCGGCGGGCATTGGGTGCAGTTGCTGCGGATCGCGGATGCCTTTCAGAACTGCCACGTCACCTTCGTGACCACGCATGCGTCCTATCGTTCTCAGGTTGCCCCACATAATTTTCATGCGGTCAGCGATTCCAGCCGCTCGGATAAGCTCGGCCTGATAAAGACCGCCGCTCAGGTGGCTCGCATCGTCTGGGCAGAGCGACCTGACATCGTTGTTTCGACAGGGGCGGCCCCTGGCTACATCGCGATTTGCGCAGCGAGATTGATCGGCGCGAAGACGATTTGGCTCGACAGCATCGCAAACATCGATCAGCTCTCGCTTTCCGGCAAGAAGATAGGCCGATACGCCGACCTTTGGCTCACGCAATGGCCGCATCTGGAAGGACCCAACGGTCCGCATTACGGAGGGTCGGTCCTATGATCTTCGTAACGGTCGGTACCCAGATGCATTTTGACCGCCTGATTTCGGCGATCGATGACTGGGCAGGTACAATTGACAACGAGGAAGTGTTCGCCCAGATCGGCCTGTCCTCTTATCGAGCCAAACACATCAAAACCCAATCCTTCATCACACCCCAGGAATTCCGGCTATATGCCGGGCGCGCCCGCATCTTCATTAGTCATGCCGGGATGGGCTCGATACTGACCGCGCTTGAATTTGGAAAACGCATCGCCGTAATGCCACGTCGCAGTGATCTCGGCGAACATCGCAACGATCATCAGCTGGCTACTGCAAGGTACTTCGGCGGCGAAGGACGGATCGTGGTCGTTCACGACCGTCAGGAACTGTTCGAAAAACTGGCGCGATGGAATGATGCCGATAACTTGGATCCGATCAGTTCATCGGCATCACCGACCTTAATCGGAACCATCCGGCAGTTCATCGAGTCAAAGGACGTGACCCGCGCCCTTCGCGATGGCCGGCGCGACACCCCGCAAAACGGATGAACGCGCCAGGCACGACGAGTAACGCGGTATCGGGATCTAACGGAGTTTGCCTTCATGTTGACGATCATCAGGCGACGACAATGACCGCAGAGTTGATTGGCATTTGTCGCGGCATCGGGCCCGCCGATCTGGGATCGCGCGGCTTCAACTATTTCTACAAAACCTTCATCCGCATGGCGCTGCCGACTGCAGATCCGATCTTCTACGCCGGAATTCCGGTTGGTCACCGGAAGATCGGCGACTTGTTGGTCTCGCGGGATTTCAACGATGCGCCGGGCTACGAGCAGGCTCTTGTCACCGCGCTCAAGACCAACGTCAGGCGCGGGGACCAGGTTGTGATCGTCGGCGGCGGCCTCGGCGTGACCAGCGTCGTCGCAGCCCTGGCTGCTGGCGAGACCGGCCATGTCGACTGTTTCGAAGGGGATCCAGTAGGCGTTTCGGAGATCGACCGGGTGGCGCGGATGAACGGCGTTTCGGACCGCGTGACGGCGCATCGCGCCATCGTCGGAGAGGCCATTGCTGTTTCGGGCAACACCGCGGATGTCCAATCCGTTCGCCCGTCAGAGCTGCCAGACTGCGATGTTCTGGAGCTCGATTGCGAAGGCTCGGAGATCGGCATCCTGAGCGAAATGACCATACGGCCACGGGTCATTTCCGTCGAGACACACGGCTTTCTCGGCGCGCCGAGCGTATCCGTTCGGCAGTTGCTCGAAACGCTGGGATATCACGTGGAAGATCTGGGCTGGGCCGAACCAAGGTTTCTGAACACCTGTGCTCAGAACGACATACGGGTGCTGGTCGGAACGGCTCAGCAATGCCTGACTGAGGAGTGATCTTGAGCTCACGCATCGATATCCTGTTGCCGACCGAACTTGTCAGTCGCGGCCCGAGTTATACATGCGCCATGATCGCGCGGGGGATGGCGAGCCGCAGTATCGACAGTCGTGGGCTGGACGTGAACATCGTCACGCCGCGGGCGCGCGCATTCGCCGTGCCTCCGGTTCAGGTCATCGAAACGCTGCCATATTGGGCAAGGCGTCTGCCTTATCGTCTGACCCGGCCGCTTGGCGCATCCGGAATCGACCGCGCCTTCCTGGATGTGACGCGAACCTCCACAGCGACACATCGCGGCGCCTATCTTTGGTCGAGCACATCGCGCGGAACCATCAGGGCATTGAAAGGCGCTGGCATCACGGTCTTCCGCGAAATGATCAACGGCCCGCTATGGGTTGCCAGGCGCATCCTTGACGAAGCATACGAACGTCTCGGCATCGATCCGGTCCACGGCATCCACGACGCTTGGTCGGAAGCAGAGAGTGAAGCGCTGCAAACGGTCGATTACGTGTTCGCGCCAAACCCGATGGTCACATCCTCGCTTCTGAAGACCGGCCTGCCGCCCGAGAAGATCCTCGACAGTAGTTACGGATGGGATCCGAAGCGCTTCGCTGGAACGCACCGGCTGCTTCCGCCTTGCGAGGGCATCACGATCCTGTACGTCGGGACGATTTGCGTCCGCAAGGGCGCGCATCTGCTGCTGGACTACTGGGCTCGAAGCAAATTGCGGGGGCGTCTGATATTGGCTGGCGCGATGGAGCCAGAGTTGAAGCAGGCTTGCGCAGGTCTGCTCGCTCGGGACGATGTTCAGGTTCTCGACTATGTATCCGATGCTGGAGCGCTCTATCGGTCGGCAGATATCTTTGCCTTTCCGACGCTGGAGGAAGGTGGCCCGCAAGTGACCTATGAGGCCTGCGGCTGTGGCCTCCCTGTCATCACCAGTCCGATGGGGGCAGGACGGATCGTGATCGATGGCGATCAGGGGTTCGTTCTTGATCCCTACGACAGCTCAGGATGGATCGCCGCCATGCAGACCCTCGCGGAGGACGTGCAACGCCGCCGTGCGATGGCTCTGGCTGCCCGCGAGAGCGCCGACCTGTTTGTCTGGGATCTTGTCAGTGCGCGTCGAAAGCAGCAGGTGCTCGATTGCCTGCAGCCCGCGCGCACCATTGATTTACAGATCGACGCTCGGTTGGGCGACCGGCGATCAGCAGGTGACAACACATCAACCGTCGGCACCCTCAGCGCGATCGCAGCGCGCCGGCGGAATAGCCTAGACGCCTAGCTACGTAAGCCCCTCTTTTCCGGAGACAGCGATGATTACCATTATCATGCCGGCGCATAACGAAGCCGCAGTCATCGCGCGGGGGCTCGCGACGTTGATTTCTGGCGCCGGACAGGATGAAATCAAAATTATCGTGGTTTGCAACGGCTGTTCAGACAACACGGCGGCGATCGCGCGCCGTTACGCTCCGGTCGTCGATGTGATCGAAACCCAGGTGGCCAGCAAAACTCACGCCTTGAATCTTGGCGACGCGGCAGCCGAGTTGTTTCCGCGGATATACGTCGATGCGGACGTAGTGGTCAGCCTCGGCACAATCCAGGCGCTCGTCGAACGGTTGGCCGCGGGCGACGTCCATGCAGTCGCACCTACCCCTGTCATTGATCTCCGGCAATGCTCCAGCATTGTCCGCGCGTACTATGCCGTGCGCGCCAAGATGCCCTCGGCGCGCCAGGGTATCGGCGGCTCGGGCGTCTACGGGCTGTCGGCTACAGGCAGGGCGCGGTTCGCGACCTTTCCGAATATCACGGCGGATGATGCATTTGTCCGCCTGCATTTTACACCCTTCGAGCGAACGACGTTGCCATCGGTCCATTCACTGGTCTACGCACCACGGACGCTCTGGAGCCTGCTGAACGTCCGGGCCCGTATCTATTTTGGCATTTCCGAATTGGCGCGCCGCTACCCCGACTTGCCAACGCATGCTGATGCTCGCAACAACCGCGCATTAATCGGATTGATGAAACAACCGACAATGTGGGCGCCCCTCGTCGTTTACCTCATGGTCAATACGCTGGCTCGCGGGCTGGCCTCCTCCAGGCATCGGCAAACGCATGCAAAATGGGGGCAGGATCAAAGTTCTCGACGTCAGCCTGCATGAGGTTGTTTCGACTGATGCGGGAACTCCAGACCCGCTAGCCATCGCGGGCATCGCCCTGCCGGTTCGACCGAAACGAGCGAGCGGCCTTCATAGGAAGCCATGATTTGGCGAGCGCGCGAACCTCCGAAAAAGCGCGATGATGCAACGCCAGACCACCGATTTCATTGGTCAGAACGCCTACATCAATACCGGTTCGCAGAGTGCGTCTTGGGGTCGGCCAGCAGGAACTCAGTCGGGGCCAACCGTCGCTGGAGTAGACCTTGCGGTAACCCGCCTTCGCGAGCGCACGCAGAACCCGCCTGTCATACGAACCAAACGGTGCCGCCGCGGCTAGCACAGGCCGGCCTGTCACACCCTCGATGATCTCCTTTGACTGGCCTGCCTCACGTGCAAGCGCCGCGCTATCGCAGAGAGCCCAATCAACGTGCTGCAAACCATGCGAGCCAATCGCGAAGCCGTTTCGCGTTAGCTCCAAGACCTCCGATCGCTTCAAATAACCCGGCCGATCGAGTTTTTCAGCGAGCACGAAGAAGGTTGCAGTGAGCCCCCTCTTTTGAAGCTCGGGCGCAAGAACCGCGTAATCGGAACTATTACCGTCATCCACCGTCAATTCGATGTCGATAGCGTCCGCCATTGCCCGCACGACGTTGAGAACGTTCGTCAACTCACTGCGACTTAGCCAATAGGGCTGTTCTCCAGGCTCATACGGCCGGCTCGCCAGTCCAATGCCATGAAAATTAAGAACGACAGAAGACATCGGGGATACCTTTATTATAGTACCGCTCGCATTAAATAACGCGTTGACGATAATATACAATTAAACCATATTAAAACATGGCCCGGGCACCTCCCGCGACTATCAATAAGCCCGGACCTAAAATCCAATCAACGAAGGCATGAGGAGAGCGAGCCGCCAGTTGCTCATCAATCCTCAAGCTTGAGGACACTCCCCATGGCGCAGACCCTATCGGTGGATCGCATTTCAAGGGAGGCCTGGGACGAACTCGCCCCCACGTTTCGCGACGCATCCTTTCGACAGTGTAGCAGCTACGCAGACGCTGCGGCTCGGAATGTTGGGGCCAGATCCGAACTCAACCGCGTTATGGACGAGCAGAGCCTGATCGGCCTTGCCGAAGTCCGCGTAAAGACCATTCCCATGACTTCAGTCGGAATAGCCTACGCCAGCTATGCACCCATCGTGATGCAGAACCCGCGCTCTTACGAGCAGCACTTCGGACGCTGCCTCGATGCGCTGCGCGACGAATATGTTGGGCGCCGGCGCCTGGTGCTTCGCATCACGCCTGCGCTGAACGGTGGACTGTTTCAGGACACGCAGGCCGCCTGCTTCAAAGCGCGTGGTTTCTACACGAACCCCCTGCAGCCCGCCCGGAAAACTTTTGTGCTCGATCTCGATCGCTCACTCGAAGACATTCGTGATCGGTTCGATCCAAAATGGCGAAACAACCTGAAGCGAGCGGAAAAATACAATGTCACGATCACCCGATCCGAAGAACTAGCTGATTTTGATCTTTTCGAACGCATCTTCCTTGATCTGGCGAAGAAGAAGGGTTTCATGCCGAGCCAGGACGTCCGCTTTTTCCGGAATGTCCAGTCGAAGACGACGCCATCACAGAAGCTCGTACTCCATCTGGCGTGGCACGACGGCGAACTCATTGCCGGCCATCTCGGCAGCTTCGTTGGCAGCACCGCCGTTCACCTTCTCGGCGCCAGCACCCCAAAAGGGAGGGAACTGCTTGCCTCTTACCTACTGCAATGGGTGGCCATCAATTACTGCAAGGCGTCAGGCAACTCATTCTACGATCTAGGCGGAATTGACCAGCAGCACAATCCGGATGTGTACCGGTTCAAGCGACGCTTGAATGGGCGGCAGGTATCTGAGGTCGGCCCCTACGAACTCGCGCCCGGATTGCTGCGCAAGCACGCCATTCAGCTTGCCGAAAGAGCACGAACTGCCCTGCGTCGTGGTGCGTGAAGGGATAGAACATGGAAGTGTCCATTGTCATCGTAAACTGGAACACGCGCGACCTTCTCCGCGATTGCCTCGCGTCGATCATTCGCGAAACCCGACAGATCTCCTATGAAATCATCGTCGTCGACAATGCGAGCGGGGATGGCTCCGCCAGCATGTGCCGGCAGGAATTCCCACACGTCATATTGGTCGAAAGCGATACCAATCGTGGATTCGCAGGCGCGAATAATATGGGCATGCGGGTTGCATCTGGTCGCTACGTCCTGCTGCTGAATCCGGACACGATCATTCTCGACGACGCTATCGGGCGCTGCATTGCCTATGCTCATCAGCACACGGATATTGGGGTATTGGGCTGTAAGGTTCTGGAGAAAGATGGACAACTGCAACGGACCGGTTTCGCGTTCCCGTCGGCCTGGACGTTGTTTCTCAGCCTCAGCGGTCTTTCCAGGTTGTTTCCGCGCTCGCCAGTCTTCTCGAAGCCACAACTGGGCTGGTGGGATCGAGACAGCATTGAAGATCTCGACGTCGTCTCTGGCATGTTCATGCTGGTGCGGCGCGACGCCATCGAGCAAGTCGGCATGATGGACGAAAGCTACTTCGTTTACGCCGAGGAAGCGGACTGGTGTTTCCGCTTCGCCAAAGCGGGATGGCGCCGGGTGTTCTACCCCGACGCGGAGATTATCCATGTCGACGGCGGCGGAAAGAGCACGTCCCAGGTCAACGTGAGAATGCTGGTGCAACTACAAAAAAGCATGATGATCTACTTTCGGAAGAATCTTGGCATCGGCGCCTGGATGATCGCCAAGCTCCTCTTCCTGATTTCCAATTCCATTCGCTATCTCGTTTGGATCATATCCTCCTCGCTCACAAGCGACCCTGGAGCGCGTAGCAAAGCTGCCGCTGCGACAGCAGCGCTCAGGTTCCATCTTTTTGGCGTGCATCCATGACGGTCATTGACCTGCCGGTGAGACCGGAAGCCTCGTCTCATACATCATCAGAGATGACGATGTCGGTGGAGTTGTCATTCGAGGCATCCGGCATCTCGCGCGAGCATTGGGATGAGTTCATTAACGACGCGGGCGGCGAGATTTATTCGAGCTTCGATTGGTGCCGCATCTGGTGGCGACATTTCGGCGAAGGACGCAGCCTTCGCCTGTTCATCTTTCGGCAGCAAGATCAGCTTGTCGGGTTGATCCCGATGTTTGTTGAACAGGTCTGGCTCGGACCTACGCATATCAAGCTTGCGAAGCCCGTCGGCTCCGACTTCGCCATGGATGTGTTTGGTCTGCCCACGTTGGCACGGTGCCACGAGAGCATCTACAAGCGGCTCATATCTGAACTCATCGAGCATGAGAAATGCGATGCCATCTGGTTCGGCTTCGTACCCTTTCAACACCATTCGGTTACAACCGTGAAACGATTGGCCAATGGAGCAACGGGGTCGGTGGCTATCGCCCGACAAAATGACGCTGAAGTCCTCACCAGTTTCGATCTGTCGACGAACTTTGACGGCTATGTTGCAGGGCTCGGAAAGGCGGCGCGCCAGAACGTCCGGCGCCAGCTAAGCCTGCTGAACAAGGCTACATGCGTCCAGAAGACTGTGGTTCACACCCCGATCGATCCCGAGGGCGAGTTTCGCGCCTTCATCGACCTGCATACCCGGCAATGGGAGGCGGAAGGCCTACCGGGGCATTTCGGCGACTGGCCGGGTTCGGATGCGTTCAACCAGGAACTCGTAAACGAGCTTGCGGCGCTCGACCGTCTCCGCATCATGCATCTGCGTGCGGATCACAGGATCGTCGCGTCGCAATTCGCGTTTACGTTCGGAAGTCGTGGATATTGGCGGCTGGCTGCGCGAGCGATCGACAAGGAGCTTGCCCGATATGGTCTGGGCGTTCTCGGTTTGATGCAACTACTCGAGGAGATGTCGGCCGAAGGCATCCGACACCTCGAAGGCGGTTACGGTCGCTATCCCTACAAGCTCGTCTATGGCGCGAAAGAGGAGCCTGTTGTCTCATTGCTCCTGAAAAGTACGCGACCGCTTTCATCGCTTCGCGTGCAGATCTTCATTGCACTGTCTGATGTTATTCATTTGTTCTATTACCGCATCTGGCGATTGCGGATTGCACCAAAGCTTCCCCTTCGAGCAACGCCGCTATGGCGAAGCTGGATCCGATTCAGGATTTGATCATGCGCGCCGCCCAGCTTGGATGCAGCCCTGCCGGTTTGCTCGCGGACTATCTCGCAGGAGGCGAAGCGCCATCACTTGCTCAGGGCGACGGGCGCACTGTCATCTTCACGGAGTTGGGCCGTGCGGCCATCCTGCTGGCGGCGCGGCTGTGGGGCATTGGCAAGGAAGACGAGGTGCTCGTCCCGGCCTATAATTGCGGCTCAGACATCAGCCCGCTGATTGCTACGGGGGCGCGGGTCTCGATGTATCGCGTCGATAGCAGCGTTCAGATAGATTTTGCTGATCTTCGCCGCCGCATCACGCACCGAACACGCCTCATTCACGTCATACATTACTTCGGTCGACCAACCGACCTCGAAGATCTGGCCACGCTGTGCCGATCGCGAAATATCAAGCTGCTTGAGGACTGCGCGCTATCGCTGTTCTGTGCGAACACCGGCCGCACCGGCGATGGCGCCATCTTCAGCTTTCACAAGACTCTGGCGACCCATGGCGGCGGTGCGCTCACGCTGCGAGACACAGCTGAACCTTCCTGTCAGCTGCCACCTTCGCATCTGATCCAAACGACGCGCGGGGCGCTGTCGCTCGTAAGGAAGTGGGCCAGCCGACGGCTACCTGCTGCACCTCCACCGCCAGCGCTTCCGAGCATCCCAAACGCATCACCCGCTTTGAGCCAGTTGTTCCTGCCCGATATCCCCGCCAGTTACTACTGCAATCCCAACGCGGCGGTGCATCAAGCGTCTCGGCTGAGCCGTGGCGCGCTTCGACGCGCCAACGTCTCGCAAATCGTGCAATCACGCCGAGCGCATTATGAGTCGCTGCGACGAAGCTTGCTCAACGTCGACAATATCTCGCTGCCGTGGACGCAGGCTCTCGAAGACGGCATTAGTCCCCTCGGCCTCCCGGTGCTCGTGCAAGACAAGCCGTTATGGTGCAACCTGCTGAACGTCGCCGGGATCCCGGTATCGTCGTGGTGGAGCGGTTGTCACAAGGGCCTCAACTGGTCCGATTACCCGGAGGCACTTGCGCTGAAAGCCCAGCTCATTTTGCTTCCGGTCCACCAAGGCCTCGAGAATGAACACATCGCATATATCGCGCATACGGTGCGCAGGATAGCTGAAGGCGGCAATGTATCGCCAATCAGGCCTTCGACACCACGTCAACGCACGGAGTCGACCGCGATGCAGTGAGCCCGCCTTGTCGTACATCAGGCGCGCAGGGTTGCCTGACCACGGTACTACTGTCCGGAATATTGCGGTCGCGATATCTTGGCGAACCTTACAAACTCTCGCCAGAGCAATCGGGTTGTCAAGCCGCTGGCGGTGAATGCGACGTCTTTCACCCGCAGCGCCTTCGGGACGGGCTCATGTATCGCCATGAGATACTCCTGCTCTTGCAGACGCGCGGCACGTCGCAAGCTGAAACGCTCGAGGATCAGTTGTCGCGAGGCTTTGCTGAGCTGGCGCCGTAAATCCGGGTTGTTCAGAAGCCGCAGTAAGGCAAGACGCAACGCTGGCACTCCAGCGCCGAGCGAACCCTCCCCGCTTCCGTACCATCCAGTCTTCAAAAAAACGCCCAATGAAGTGTCGGTGAGGATTTCGCTGAAGCCCTGCTCGCCGATCACAATGAGAGGCTTGCCAAACGCCAGTCCGCGCAGTGCAGAACCGCCCATCCCGATGACGATGTCCGCGGCCGCATAGGCGCTACGAGGGTCGGCCATTTCGCCCGCCAGCACGACCACGTCTCTGCCTGCGCAGGCATTGGCTTTGGCAGCCTGGGCAGCGACCTCGTCGCGTACGGGGCCGTCGCCAACGATGACCAGGCGCGGACGGTGCGCAGACCCGGCAGCGATCTCGCCGACGGCCTGGCAAGCCGTCAGCAGCCCCTCCAGCTTCAGCGTTGAGGCGAGCCGCGACACCATCACGATGAGAATTTCATCTGCTCCGATGCCGTGAGCTAGTCGAAAGGAACCACCCGCCACCAACGCGGGATCATCCTCCTCGGTATCGACTGGTGGCTCGAGCAAAGTCACGCGACGATGTCCCGCCGCCAAAGCAGCCTCATAGATGTTTTGAGTTCCGACAATGAGAGGCACCGTGCGCGGGAAGAACCAGACCACCGACATCGACATGACGGTTCCGACCACGGGGGTCCGGTATCTTAGTCCAGGGCCAAAGAAGGCCTCGATTACACTCGACCATTCGTGACCGTGCACCACGTCGAACTGGCGGTCGCGCACCAGTCGGGTAAGACGTTGCGCAACCTTGACAGAGGGCATGCCGCGGAGACGCGGAATTTCCAGATGTTCGAGCCCCAGCTCGACAACCCGCTCGACCATCGGGCCTGGCTCCGAGAGCACAACGACCTCATGCCCGAGGTCGCGCACCGCGCCAGCCAGTTGCACCGCGTTTAACTGCGACCCACCAATTTCCATCATGTGTGGGTACACAAGAATCTTCATCGCGAACGATCTCGGTCAGATTGCAGGGACAGTGTCCGGCGTTAGCTTTGCGATATCAACCTGTCGCATCCTCGACCGCGCGCTCAGTTGAGCCCTCTCGCAGCGAGCTCCGTCTGAAATAGAACTTCTTCAACACGCCGAGGTTTCCGACCCTCACGAAATCGGCCAGAGCCGCTACGGGCAAACCAACCAGCGGCGCGTACCATAATCCGATGGCCCGCAGGAACGCTCCCAGCCTGGATTGTGGGCGCATCCACGGGCACGGCTCGGTGAGCTCATGCGCGTACTTGGTAGCAGCCAAGGTATAGGGCGACAAATCAAGATAGAGCGAATCAAGAAAGTCTCGCGTGTTCTCGATGGCATGCCGCCGTCTGAACTTCACCCAAGGCTTGAAGACCTGCGAATGAATAAACTTGGGCGGGCCACGAACAAGATTGCGAAGTCGCTCGGCGCAGGTATAGCCGCTGAGCCCGAAGTACTGAATGATGTCCGCCCCACGTCTGAAGAATTTCACATCGATGTCGGAGAATTCCTTGCTGGCCAGCACCGCAGTCAACACGTCCTGATCGCCGAACATATGTTGCGGCCGTTGGTCGGGACCGAGACGTTGCGCGTTTTGATAGGGTTCACTTTCGAGAAGTCTCTGCCATTCCCTCAGGAGCGGAATGTGCGAACGCGTCATCCGCAGGACTGCTGTGTTAATGGTGAACGGGAATTCTCGCCCGACGCTCATTCCCCAGCGCCTTGCCCGCCATGCGTCGGCATCTGAGTAATTCCCCCATAGCGCCTCCTCCGTTGCGACCATCGTACGCTCGCCGAGGATCTCGAACTCCTTCAGGAAATCCCGCGTGACGATGATGTCTGAGTCGATCCAGAGCACATCATCATGTCCACTCTCGAGCAGACTCAGGATCGCCTGTGGCTTGACGTTCCAACCTTGTGCCCCAGGAATTGGCGACGTGATCAGATCGACCTGCGGTAGCCCGGCGATCCAGACTCCGAATGCCTCGCTAGCGGCCGGGTAGAACAGTTTAACTTGAAGATCCCGGCAATGCCTGGCGAGGCTCAGCAGCAAGAGCTTCACCGGGACTTCAAACGAGGCTCGATCTTCCGCAATGCATACGATCATCCGTCGCCATCCATATGAAATCAGCCCGTGCCTGCACAAATGATAATGACTGATCCTGACCGAACCGACCAACCTTTTAATTTATTACCAAACGCGCAAGCTGGCAGTGTTCGTCCGGCATCAGCGATGCCAGTGCATTAAACATTAATAAACCAGTTCGATTTCAATCGGAAATTGAATTATCGTGACTATCGAGCGACCGGGATCCCAGTTCAGTCCGCCGCGCCATAACTGCAACCGAAAGCTTATCCTTGCTCATACGGTCGATAATCGTAGCGCAATAATCCATGCCGATAGACACTGCGCATGTGTCTCATTTGCCTTCTGCAGCGGACGCCTGTCAAAATTCAGAAGCTCGCTACATCGCACCGTTTCCGGACCGGCCAGCCGACGTTCCCTCCCCCGCCGACGAATAAATTAAAAGCTTTCGCCAATCATCGATTGAAAATAACATTTAATTCGGTTAAATAGCTTCGACCGATGGGCGCGCATGCCATTTGGCTGTGCGGATGAATCGGACCATAACGGGCAATGCGCAATGTCGAGTGCACTGATTAAGGTCGGCGTCATCGGGTATGGCTATTGGGGGCCCAACCTCGTCCGTAACTTCGTCGGCGCTCCGGATTGCCAGGTCATGGCTGTCGCCGATTTCGATGCCGCGAAGCTCTCGTCCTGTGCCCGGCTCTATCCAGGCATCGAGACGATGACCAACCACCGCGATCTCATCAACAACCCGGGCATTGATGCAGTGGCCATCGCAACGCCCGTACATAGCCATTTCGAAATTGCGCTCGAAGCATTGAAAGCGGGCAAGCATGTGCTGGTTGAAAAGCCGCTGGCCCAGACTGCGGATCAGGTGTGCCGTCTGATCGACGAAGCATCACGGCGTCACCTCACCCTGATGGTCGACCACACCTTCGTCTACACTCCAGCGGTGCAGAAGATCAGGCAGCTGATTTCTGACGGCTCACTGGGCGACATCTACTACTACAACAGCACCCGCGCCAGCCTCGGGCTGTTCCAGAAAGACGTCAACGTCATCTGGGATCTCGCCGTCCACGACATTTCTATCATCCGCCACATCCTCCGTGAAAACCCCGTCGCCGTATCCGCGACAGGCTCCGCCCATGTGCGCGGCACGCCGGAAAACATGGCGCATCTGACGATGTTTTTCGAGAGCAGCTGCGTCGCGAACATCAGCGTCAACTGGCTGTCGCCAGTCAAGTTGCGACAAACCTATATCGGCGGCAGCGCCAAGATGGTCGTCTATGATGACATGGAGCCGACGGAAAAGGTCAAGGTCTACGACAAGGGCATCACCGTCGATTTCTCGGAAGAGAAAGCCCGGCAACTGCGCATCGGGTATCGAGCCGGTGACATGTGGGCACCGCATCTGTCGACCAACGAAGCGCTTGCCACGGGAGCGCGGCATTTCCTCGATTGCGTGCGCACTGGCGCCCCACCGATGACCAGCGGCAGAACGGGCCTCGATGTTGTGCAAATTCTGGAGGCGGCGTCTCTGTCCATCGCCTCCCAAGGCCGGCCGTATGAACTGCACCATGGACTTAGAGCCATAAAGGACCTTGCAAGTTGACGGCTCCTTCAATGTTGACGGCGCATCGCTCACACAGGGCATGGATGATGCCTCACGTCAGAAAATGTACAGAGGATTGCGGCGCGACGCCCCGCTTGCACCCACCGACATTGCACGATGGGTCTCTGAACCAGCGCTCGTGCCGCTGCCGACGTTCGTAGCCGATGGCACGCATCTATCATTCGATTTTCTTTTCGGCTCTCGATCGTTACGGGAGTTTGATTTTCTTTCTTGTCTCGACTGCAATTCTCGCTCGCCTGCTGTCGCCTGCCGAGTTCGGCATTTACGCCGTTGTCAGTGCGCTCACCACGATCATCGCCATATCGTTCCAGGAATTTGGCGGCGCGAATTACCTCATCCAGAAGCCTCGAACTTTCCGAACAGGATGTGCGAACAGCGTTCACGACCATCCTGGTAACCTCGGCAGTCTTCGCGCTCCTGTTATTCCTGACGCGGAACCCGATCGCGCGTTTCTTTGCCGAGGACGGCGTGGCCCTCGGCATTGGCGTAGCCTGCCTGAACCTTCTGATGTCTCCGTTTGCCGTGACGTCATCAGCCCTTCTGCGGCGCGAATTGGCATTCGCTACTCTGGCGCGCTGCAATCTGGTCGGCAGCTTCATCACTGCTGCCGTGTCGATCGAACTCGCGCGTCGCGGCTACAGCTTCATGGCCCCTGTGATCGGCGTCGTCTGCGGGAACGCCGCGACCACCATCGGCCTGCTGTCGTTCCGAAGGGACTGGAAAATCTTCAGGCCGTCGCTGCGGGGTTATGCCGACGTGCTCCAGTTCGGCGGCTATTCAAGCTGCGTGGTGCTGATTAACGTTGCGTACAACCTGTCCCCGCAACTCATACTGGCGCGTGTGCTCGGCATCGACGCAACGGGTATCTTCAACCGGGCCAGCAGCATGACCCAGGTTTTCGACCGCCTCATCATTCAGGTCGTAAATCCGGTCATTGGCCCCACCCTGGTCATGCATTCGCGCACGGGTGGAAACCTAAAGCAGGCCTATCTGCAGACCGTTGAATTGATCACTGCCGTTCAATGGCCCTTCCTGACCTTCCTTGCGTTGCTCGCTGATCCTATCATCCGCCTCTGGCTCGGCCCAGGCTGGTCCGAGGTGACGCCGCTGATCCGTATCCTGAGCCTGGCGTCGCTCGCGCTATTTGCGAGTTGCCTGACTTATCCGATGTTGATGGCGGTTGGCCGCGTCAAGGACACCCTGACTGCTTCGCTGATCTCGCTGCCGCCGTCACTCGGCTTGATGTTAATTGCATCTTTCTACGGCCTTGAAGCTGTGGCTGCATCAGCGTTTTTCGCCATGCCGCTACAGGCCGCCGTCGCCATTTACTTTGTCGCGCGCCAGATCAAGATGGCTCCCGCGGACCTTCTGAATGCCGTAGTGAAAAGCGGCCTGGTCACACTGTGCAGCGTGACGGGTGCAGTAGCTGGATTGGCATTCAGCCAGTTCGGCCAGATTGCGCCTCTGACTGAACTTGGTCTATCGGCGATGCTCGCAGCTGTTGGTTGGCTCAGCGGCCTGCTGATGACGCAACATCCCCTGCTCAAGCACGCAAGGTCGCTAATCGAAGCGCTGCGTCCGAAAGCACCACTAGCGCCTGACAACTGATGTTCGGCTTTTGATAACGAGGTTACGATGCCTGTAAAGGACGATGTCGAATTAGGGAACGACGTCAAGATCTTCCATCCTGATCTTGTCAATCTCTATGGCTGCACTATCGGCGCTGAGACGCGGATCGGCACCTTTGTCGAAATCCAGCGCGGGGCGGTGATCGGCTCGCGCTGCAAGATCTCTTCGCATAGTTTCATATGCGAAGGTGTGACCATTGAGGACGAAGTCTTTATCGGGCACGGCGTCATGTTCACCAACGACAAGTTTCCGCGAGCCACCACCGAAAGCGGTGAGCTTCAGGGCACCGGAGGACTGGGTTGTCGAACCGACACGCGTCGGTCGCCGCGCGGCCATTGGATCCAATGCCACCGTTATTTGCGGGATCACCATTGGTGAAGGAGCGACGGTCGGCGCTGGGGCGGTCGTCACGCGGGACGTTCCGCCCGGCGCTACGGTTGCGGGCGTTCCCGCTCGGGTCATCGGCTGTACACGTGACCCAGCCTCCGGCCTCCGCGCGGTGAATGATTGTGCGCCATCCGCCAGTCGTTCAGACATTAAATAGGCCTTGATATTTAAATAGAACTGATATCAGATATATTATAATCCAATCAGAGATCGCTCCCTCCCCGGTTATTTGGAAGGACTTGGCTTGATCCCATTTCTCGATTTGAAAGCACAGTATTCCGACATTAAACTCGAAATCGACGCCGCGGTTGCCCGCGTCCTCGAGAGTGCGCAATTCGTCCTCGGCCCCGAGGTCGTTGAGTTCGAAAAAAATTTCGCAAACTACTGTCAGACCCGACACTGCCTGACTGTCAACAGTGGCACGTCAGCGCTTCATCTTGCGCTGCTCGCGAGTGGCGTTGGTCCAGGTGACGAGGTCATCACGGTGTCGATGACCTTTGTGGCGACAACGGCCGCGATCCTTTATGCCGGCGCCAAGCCAGTCTTTGTAGATGTCGACCCGCAGCGATGGACCATGGATCCGGCGCTGATTGAGGCTGCGATCACGCCGCGCACCAAGGCAATCATTCCGGTCCATTTGCACGGTCGCATGGCGGACATGGATCCAATTCTCGAGATTGCCAAACGTCATGGCTTGCTAGTCATTGAAGACGCCGCTCAGGCACATGGCGCCGAATATAAGGGTCGGCGCGCCGGATCGATTGGCGACATCGGATGCTTCAGCTTCTATCCGGGCAAGAACCTCGGCGCATATGGCGAAGGCGGTGCAGTCGTTAGCAACAGAAGCGACCTCGCCGATCGCATCGCCTTGCTGAGGGACTGGGGACAGGAAGCAAAATATCATCACTCCCTTCCCGGCTACAATTACCGGATGGATGCCATCCAGGGCGCCATCCTCAATGTGAAGATGAAGTACATCGAAGCATGGACAGAATCTCGACGATCTGTCGCTGCCGTGTACGACCGCCTGCTCGCCAGTGGTCCCTGCCAGCTTCCATCGCCCTGTATTGACGGTCGGCACGTCTACCATGTCTACGCCGTCGCGGTCGATCGACGAAACGAGGTTCAGGCCACGTTGCAAGCCGCTGGCGTCAGCACCGGCATCCACTATCCAATTCCGGTGCATCGGCAGAAGGCATACGCCGGTATCACGGGCCAACCATTTCCGCTCCCCGCCACCGAAAGCCTGGCGGAACGTTTTCTGTCGCTTCCGATCTATGCGGAACTGCAGCCAGATCAGGCAACTGAAGTGGCGCGCGCTTTGCAACGATCGTCAGCTTTCGAGACCGCATGACGGTGCGACCGCATAAACGGACAATCAGGAGATAGCCGTGGCAGAGCTAGAGGGTAAGCGAATTCTGGTGACCGGAGGTGCGGGATTTATTGGCTCGCATATCGTCGATCTGCTGCTCGCAGAGGGCTGCGCCAGAGATCGTCGCACTCGACAACATGGTGCGAGGGAGACCGCAAAATCTTTCTGGCGCGCTGGCCTCGGGTAACGTCCGACTCATCGACGGCGACATTCGTGATCGGGCGTTAATGGATTCCCTGGTCAGGGACGCCGACATTGTATTCCATCAGGCGGCGCTACGGATTACGCACTGCGCCGCCGAGCCGCGGCAAGCCATGGAGGTCATGGTGCAGTCGACCTTTGATCTGCTGGAAGCCTGCGTCAAGTTTGACGTCGAGAAGGTGATCGCGGCTTCGTCAGCATCCGTTTACGGGATGGCCGACAATTTCCCCACAACCGAAAGCCAGAATTGTTACGGTAACCGCACGCTTTATGGCGCTGCCAAGGCGTTCAATGAAGGACTGCTGCGGTCCTTCAACGATATGTACAAGCTCGACTACGTCGCCTTTCGCTACTTCAATGTCTATGGCGAACGGATGGACCTGCACGGGCGATATACCGAAGTTCTGGTCCGCTGGATGGAGCGGATCGAAAAGGGCCTGCCGCCGATCGTTTTCGGTGACGGACGGCAGACGATGGATTTCATCCACGTGCGCGATGTGGCGCGATCGAATATTCTCGGCGCGAAATCCGATGCAACCGACGATGTTTTCAATATCGCAAGCGGCGCCGAGACAAGCCTGGCCGAACTGGCGCAAGCACTGGCCTCTGTCATGGGCCGCGACGATCTCGCTCTCGAATATGCGCCCGAACGATCCATCAATCCTGTGCCGCGACGGCTTGCATCAACGAACAAGGCGGACAGCCTGCTGGGATTCAACGCTTCGATCCCGTTGAAGAACGGCTTGCGGGATCTTGTTGAATGGTGGCGACAAGAACAAAAGGTCAGTCCACCACCGATGGCACAGGCGGTCGCGTCGTGATCCCGATCGCCAAGCCACTGCTCGGCGCTGCGGAGGCCGATGCCGCGCAGCAAGTTATCCTTTCGGGATGGGTGTCTCAGGGGCCGCAGGTCGCCGCATTCGAGCGTGAATTCGCGGACTTCGTTGGCGCGGCCCATGCCTGCGCTGTTTCGAACTGCACCACAGCCCTGCACCTTGCCTTGCTCGGCGCTGGCATCGGACCGGGGGATGAGGTCATCACGGCCAGCCATTCCTTCATCGCAACGGCCAACTGCATCCGGTACGTCGGGGCCACCCCTAAATTCGTAGATATCGATCCTGAAAGTTACAACATCGATCCTGATCGAGTTGCCGAGGCGATCACGTCGCGAACACGCGCCATCATTGTCGTCCACCAGATGGGTATGCCATGCGATCTGACTGCCTTGAGTGTCCTCGCCCTTCAGCATGACCTCATTCTCATCGAGGACGCCGCCTGCGCAGTTGGCAGTGAAATCTATATCGACGCGCAATGGGAGCGGATCGGTAAGGGACGCGGTTCAGTCACCTGCTTCTCGTTTCACCCGCGAAAGGTCATTACGACCGGTGAAGGCGGCATGCTGACCACGAACGATCCCGAGCTTGATCGGCAGTTCAGGCTGCTGCGGCAGCATGGCATGAGTGTTTCCGACGCTGTCAGGCACGGCTCGGCTCAGGTCATCTTCGAAGACTACCTGACTGTCGGCTTCAATTATCGGATGACCGATATTCAGGCGGCAATCGGCCGTTGCCAGCTCGACAAACTACCGGCGCTGGTGGCCCAGCGCCGCGTACATGCGCGCCGTTATGCCGAACTGCTTGCCGGCGTCGACGGAATTGAGGTTCCCCACGAGCCACCATGGGCACGGTCGAACTGGCAGAGCTATTGCGTGCGCCTGTCCGAACAGGTGGACCAAACCAGGCTCATGCAATGTCTACTCGATCGGGGCATTGCAACCCGTCGCGGCATCATGTGCTCTCATCGCGAATTGCCCTATCGCGACACAGCTCAAGCTTCACTCGTCCATTCCGAAATTGCGCAGGATCACAGTATCCTGCTGCCAATCTATGCTCAAATGACCGAGGCGGAGCAAAACCTCGTCGTCGATGTGCTGAAGCAAGAGCTACACAGCCTGGAGCGATCGGCGGCTTGAAGTACAACGGTTCGGCGCAATCAGCCTTCGCCACTGTTCATATCAACGCGCAGAAGAATTCACACCACATGGCTTATCTGCGCGAGATCGCGCAGATAGCCACCGTAGCCGCTCTTGTCCAGTTCGCGTGCGAGGTCCAGCAGGCGGTCGCGGGCGATGAAGCCTTGGCGGAAGGCAATCTCTTCCAGACACGCTACCTTCATGCCCTGCCGCGTCTCGAGGGTTTGGACGAAACTGCCAGCCTCGATCAACGACTGGAATGTGCCGGTATCGAGCCACGCAAATCCGCGACCCATCCGCTCAACGTGCAGCATGCCGGTCGAGAGATAGCGCATCTGCACATCGGTGATCTCTAACTCACCGCGGGCCGATGGCTTGACCTCCGCCGCGTGCCGCACGACGGCGTTGTCGAAGAAATAGAGGCCTGTGACCGCCCAGTTGGATGTCGGGGCAACGGGCTTTTCCTCGATTGCCACCGGCCGATCATCCTGATCGAAGGTGACCACGCCGTATCGCTCAGGGTCTCGCACATGATAGGCGAACACCGTAGCGCCCTGCTCGCGCTGCGCCGCGCGTGCCAGCAGTTCCGGCAAACCATGTCCGAAAAAAATGTTATCGCCAAGAACCAGGGCTACCCTATCCGAACCGATGAATTCACGGCCGATGATGAACGCTTGGGCAAGCCCCGCGGGTTTCGGCTGCTCGGCGTAGCGGAGGCGAATCCCCCATTGGCTACCGTCCCCCAAAAGCCGCTCGAACTGGCTGCGATCGACAGGCGTTGTGATGATGAGAATATCCCTGATCCCCGCAAGCATCAGTGTCGACAGCGGATAGTAGATCATCGGCTTGTCGTAGATCGGCAGCAGTTGCTTGCTCACACCAAGGGTGATCGGATAGAGCCGCGTTCCGGTTCCGCCCGCCAGCACGATCCCCTTCAGCATGTTGCGCACTCCCCTCGGCTCGACAGGCGCGAGACCGTCGTTGCAAGCTGCGTCACGGATTTGCCATGGACGGTCATGCGCTGAGCAAGCCGAGCCGCTTGCCGTCATAGATGCCGGAGCGGAGCGAAGCCCACCAGGCGCTATTATCGACATACCACTCGACGGTTGCCTTCAACCCTTCTTCGAAATTCTTGCTCGGTTTCCAGCCCAAGTCGCGGCGAGCCTTTGTGGCATCAATCGCGTAGCGCAAATCGTGGCCCGGGCGGTCTTCGACGAAGGTGATCAACGAGCGTGTCGGGATTGCAGGCGATGCAAGGTCATCGTAGAGCTCGCTGATGAGGTTAACGACGTCGAGATTACTACGCTCGCTGCTGCCGCCGAAGTTATAGCTCTCCCCAGGCTGGCCGTGGGTCAACAGACGAATAAGTCCTGATGCATGGTCCTCAACGTAAAGCCAGTCGCGGATGTTGGATCCGGCGCCATAGACCGGCAGCGGCCGCCTCTCAATGGCATTGAGGATCATCAGCGGAATGAGCTTCTCGGGGAACTGGTAGGGCCCGTAGTTGTTCGAGCAGTTCGATATGATCACCGGCAGCCCATATGTCTTGTACCAGGCATGGGCCAGATGATCAGACGCGGCTTTGCTGGCCGAGTAAGGCGAACTCGGCCGGTAGGGCGTGTCCTCAACGAACAAACCGGTCGCACCCAGTGACCCAAAGACTTCGTCGGTCGAGACATGGACGACGCGAAAGTTCTGGCGGCGGCTACCTTTCAAGCACGCAAAGTATCCCCGGCTGGCCTCCAGCAGATTATAGGTGCCCACCACGTTGGTATTGATGAATTCGGAAGGTCCCGCGATCGAGCGATCAACATGGCTCTCGGCGGCCAAATGAATGACCGCATCCGGCTCAAATTTCGCAAGAACCCGGTCGAGACCGAGTCGGTCACAGATGTCGAGACACTGAAAGCTATAGTTCGAAGAACCAGCAACCGGATCGAGAGATCGCAGATTGGACGCGTAAGTCAGCTTGTCGATATTCAACACATCGGCCCGGTGCTCCAGCACCAGCTGACGGCACACAGCCCCCCCGATGAACCCGGCACCACCCGTTACCAGTACACGCATGCGCCGCCTCACGTTACTTTCACGGTGGATGCCCACCAATTCAACACTGGCAGCCTCTTGTAACGGCCAAACCAGGATGCGCCGGAAATTCGGCAAGTGCGCTTATAGCAATTAAACAACAACCAGTTCTCAAATTAGATTATAAATATTTAATTTAAGCAACGCCTTTCTTTTTTATATAATATACTATTGAATGCTCGGGCATCCGAATGCGGGCGCCAGCTTTACGTGAGCACACATCCATCCGCCATCAGGGCTTAGCGAGCTTGCCATGCTTCAAAGCAATACGATGCAGACAGAACAGATGCTTCCGCAGTTCGACGGTCCCCATGCGGATGAAAGCGCGAGTGGCGGGATCGTCCAGATCATTGACTATGCCGGCGGGCTGCTCAAGCGACAGTATCCTGTCATCATCCTGACCACGATCCTGACGCTCGCGATTGCTGGCATATATCTTAAGACGACAACCCCGATCTATACGGCTCAAGTCAAAATTCTTTTCAGCAATCAGAAGACGCCGTTCGTTCAACAGCAGTCGATGCTCCCCGATGTCGCAATCGATTCCGTTGAGATCGAGACCCAACTGCAGATCCTGAAGTCCAAAGACATTGCGAGTAAAGTCATCGAGAACCTCAAACTATATGAGGACGCCGAATTCAAGCCGGCCACGCAAGTTGACGGGTTCGTTCGAAATGTGTGGAACTGGATTTCGTTCGCTCCGCTCGAGGCGGCGGCATCGCAGAGCGTCACGGCAGACGAACTCGTTCCTGTATTCGGCGACCGCTTGAAAGCGATACGCGTGGGCATGAGCAATGTTATCGAGCTGAGCTTCAATGCGAGTACGGCCGAGCGAGCTGCGGAGATCGCCAATGCGGTTGCGCATGCCTACATCGCCGACCAGGTGAACACGAAGTTCGATGCCAACAAGACAGCCGCAGCCTGGTTGCAGGAACGGCTACAGGATCTCGGGCAGCAAGCGCTCACCGCCGAGCGCGCAGTCAATGCATTTAAGTCGGACAACAATATCGTGGTCAGCGACGGCAAGCTGATTGACGACCAACAGATCGCCGATCTCAACAGCAGGCTCGTCGCAGCTCGCGCCCTGACCTCTGACAGTCTGGCGCGCCTGAACAGGTTTGAGGCGGTGATCCAGTCCATTGCGCCCGATAGCCTCAGTCTCGCCGGCATCGATACCCCAGGTTCGGAAATTCTGATCAGCCCCATCATCAATACTCTGCGCCAGCAGTACCTGGACTATTCGCGACGCGAGGCCAACTGGTCGGCGCGCTTCGGCAAGCAACATCTCGCGGTCATCAATCTCCGCGACCGTATGCGCGATACGCGGTCATCAATCGTGGATGAAGTCCGTCGCCTCGCAGAGAACACACGCAGCGACTACGAGGTCGCCAAGGAGAAGCAGCAGAAGATCGAGGATCAGCTTGCATCTGCGGTATCGCGCTCTCGTGGTGGCAATTCCGCCGAGATGACCATGCGTCAGTACGAAACGAGCGCAAAGAACTACCGCAGTCTCTATGACAGCTTCCTGCAGCGCTATATGGGCTCAATCCAGCAGGAATCATTTCCGAGCGCAGACGCACGTATCATCGCTTCCGCCTCGCCGCCTACCAGTAAGAGCAAGCCAAAATCCTCGTTGATCGTCGTGCTGGGCCTTGCGGGCGGACTTGGGCTGGGTGTCGGGCTGGGCCTGCTGCGCGATGTGATGGACCGGGTGTTCCGCACGTCAGCGCAGCTCGAGGCGACGCTGCACGTACCTTGCCTGTCGCTTATTCCGCTACTCCATGACGTCAGGCCGCCTGCAGGAGCAAGCCTGCCCGCGCCTCCCGATGAGGCGAGGACGATATCGTGTCAGTCAGGCACGTATCGAGCGGCGACGACGATGCCACTGTCGCGATTCTCGGAGTCGATCCGCGCCATCAAACTAGCCGTCGATGCGGACCTGAGCCTGTCGACCAGCAAGACCATCGGCATAACATCGTCGCTGCCGAATGAAGGCAAATCGACAATCGCAATATCTCTCGCCCAACTGATCGCGCGAACCGGCAAGAGCGTCATCCTGGTGGATTGCGACTTGAGAAACCCCTCGGTGTCGATGAACCTTGCTCCTTCCGCGACCTGCGGCCTGATCGAAACAATTGCGGATCCCACGCGGCTCGATGACGCGACATGGCGGGACACAGGCACCGGGCTCACCCTGCTCCCGGTCGTCAAGAAAGAACCGCTGTTCGATACATGCGAAATCATGGCGGCTGACTCAACCCGGCTGCTGTTTGACAAGCTCAAGGCAAACTATGATTACGTTATCGTTGACCTGCCGCCGCTCGCACCAATTATCGACGTACGCGCAGCGACGGCGCTGGTTGATTGTTTCGTGCTGGTCGTGGAGTGGGGTCGGACCAAGATCGACGTCGTCCAGCACGCTCTGCACACCGCGCCAAACGTAAGCGCGGCCTTGCTCGGCGCCGTGCTCAACAAGACCGACATGACCGTTTTAAACCGCTATGACAGTTATCACAGCGACTTATATAATATCGCGCACTAACGCCGGTATGGATACGCCGATCAGAATGCGTAACTGCCCCTTATACAGTGCAACTGCAATATGTCGTGTTGCAACAATGCAATACGACCAGTTTCTATTCTGAAACGTGCTAATAACTTCTGGTGTAAACGGACCAGCAATGCGACCCTCAACCCCGACGTGGTCATGAGGTTGGGGGCTATCCTGAAACGTGTTCTGCATGGTCTGACGGCACTTGTTTCTATCGCGGCTCTTTCATCGCTTGGCGCTGGATGCGCGTTGATGCCCGCCAGTGGACCTCAGAGCACGGATATCAGAAGCGGTCAGAATACCGATGCTGATAGCATTCCATATGCACTGGTGCGCGTCGACAAACATGTCCTACAGGTTCTCGAGAGAAACGCGCCGCGCCTATCGACCGCCTTTGCCAACCGTGCCCCGCCAAGAGCGTTCCGCTTCGGCATCGGCGACGTCGTCAGCGTAACGATATTTGAGTCATCTGCCGGAGGATTGTTCATACCCGCAGAGGCGGGCGTTCGCCCGGGTAATTTTGTCGTGATCCCGAACCAGGCGATCGACGAAGGCGGCATCATCACCGTTCCCTACGCGGGAGCAATCAAGGCCATTGGACGTACACCCACGGAAGTGCAACGGGCAATCGTCGAAGCGCTGAAGAACCGCGCTATCGAACCGCAAGTACTGGTTACCGTGGTCGAGCAGCGGACGTCCCTGATCAGCGTGCTCGGCGATGTCAAGGCATCGGGGCGCTTTCCCGCCAGCCCCTCTGGCGAGCGTGTCGTCGACGTCATCTCCCGCGCTGGCGGACCGGCCTCCCAAGGCTACGACATGTGGGTCACCCTGGAACGTCAGGGCCATCGCGCCAGCGTCCCGTTCGGCGCGCTGGTTTACGAATCGTCCAACAATATCTTCGTCCTCCCGGCCGACGTCATCTATCTCTATAACGAGCCGCAGACGTTCGTCGCCTTCGGCGCTACCGGCCTTCAGGGCCAATTCAAATTCGACGCCTGGCGCATCTCGCTGGCCGAGGCCGTTGGCAAGATTGGCGGCCTGACCGATGGCCAGGCCGATCCGGCTTCGATCTTCCTTTATCGCGGCGAACGCAGAGAAGTTGCGCGTGAGATGGGCGTGGATGTCACGCCCTTCGACGGTCCGATCGTGCCAGTGATCTATTCTGTGAACCTGCGGGATCCAAGCGGCTATTTCACCACGCAGAACTTCGCAATGCGCAACAAGGACGTCATCTTCGTCTCGAACGCCGCATCGGTCGACACCACCAAGGTTCTGAACTTCTTGCGGACCATCATGGCTACCGCAAACGACCCCATCCTCTATGCGACCAACGGCTACGCACTGAAGGCGGCGATCAACGGTGCGACATCGACGATCATCACCACGCCGACGCCAATTACCACTGTTCGTTAGAGCGCCTGCGCGGGCTGCCGACACGTATTTAATCCGATAAACGGCGTCGGCGCATGAGCGGGCGGGATCGTCCGTCGAACTGCTACTGTTTATGACCATTCACGCGGCCGACCTATCGACGACCTAAATGCGTGAAGGCAGCCGCCCCCAGCCCCGTTTTGGTCGAAGCAATCCCACAACGCTCGCAATGGACAATGCGCTATGCTCCACATGAATCACGTGGGAGCGCTGCAATTAATCCTTGCAAATAAATAGGCGGAGTATAATTTTGTTAAACATTTAATATTATTGTTTCGGCGGCAATTATGCAGCACAAGAGGCGACGCCAGTTGAATGCCGCGCCCCTTCCGGGGCTGCCTTTCGCTCCCTTTCGTGGCAGGCAGTGGCCGTTGCCGTACAATTCTATTGAGCTGGTAGCCCCGCTTGCGGATATCGTGACAATCCTCGTCGCGAGCGTGATCGCCGCATTCAGTTACGCTATCACTCTCGCCGCATCTCAAGACATCATGCAAATGGCCGCTATTGCACTGCCAACCGCCATTGTTTTCACCGCGCTGGCAAGAGGATTCAACCTGTATCCGCCCAGAGCCTTGCTCGAACTTCGCCATCAGGTGCGGGGCGTGTGCGCGATCTGGTTGGGCGTGCTTTGTCTTCTCGCCGTCACCATTCTCACCCTGGTGAAGGGTAACATTCCGTGGGGTTTGGGACTTATCTTCGGCATCGTCGGACTTGCGCTCTTGATCGTGCAGCGCGTGCTGGTGCGGGATGCGCTTCGCAAGGGGCTCGCCGAGCGACGTTTCGCTCGCCGCAAGATCGTATTGATCACCGATGAGGCCGGCCGCGATTTGCTAAACACCCTGAGCAATCACGGTTTCTTTGTCGAAAAGCACTTCACGCTGCCGACCAGACATTCTTCTATTCGTTGGCAAGAGGAGTTAATCGCAAAGGTAATCACGTTCACACGCGAGACCGAGGTGCGTGAGATCCTCTTCGGCGTCGATCTCGACAACTGGTCATTGTTGAAATGTTCTGTCACCGCGTTGAGCGTGCTGCCCTTGCCGATCAGACTTGTGCCGACCGGGCCAAGCTCTGATCTGTTTCACAAGCCCTCCACAGAGCTCGGCAGCGCGCGATGTGTCCAGCTCCAGCGCGGGCCGCTCTCCCCGGGCGAACTGTTTGCAAAACGAGCCATCGACCTTGGCCTGTCAACCATCATGCTGACGGCGCTGTCACCGCTACTTCTGTTGGTGGCGCTCGCAATCAAGATAGATTCAAGTGGCCCCGTCATTTTCCGACAGCAACGCTGCGGCTTCAATGGTCGCCCTTTTACCATCTACAAATTCCGCAGCATGCGCGTAATCGAGGATGGGCCTGTGATCCTGCAGGCGACGGCTAACGATGCGCGACTAACGCGGTTAGGCAAATGGCTGCGGCGAACGAGCATTGATGAGATTCCGCAGCTGATCAACGTGCTGGAGGGCAACATGTCGATCGTTGGCCCGAGACCGCATGCCATCGCTCACGACAATGATTACGACAAAGCCGTCCATAAATATGCCTATCGCCGCAGAGTGAAGCCAGGACTCACCGGTCTCGCCCAAATCAAGGGCTTGCGAGGGCCGACCCCTACTCCCGCCTCCATCAAACGACGGGTGCAGCAAGACCTGCACTATATCGATAACTGGAGCATTGAATTGGATCTCATGATTCTGATCCAGACGCCTTTCGAACTTCTTCGCGGGCGAAATGCAATCTGAGTGCGGCGCTTTGGACCGTACCGAAGTAAACCAAGCGGTGCGTCAGGGCCAACGTTGAGTTTCTGAGAGGCTTGATCGACGCCAAGGCAAACGCACCGAGCGAGACATCAGGCCCGCTTGTTTCGCGTCTTAGCGCTCACCACGTCACGTATCCGGAAATCATCCATATCCTTGCCGGACTCGATGGCGGCAACCATCCAGCGCGGCTGTCGGCCTCGGCCAGACCAGGTTTCATACGGAGCGGAAGAGTTGCGATACTTCGGAAAGACGCGAGGGTATTTTCGGCGAACCTTGTCGGTTAGTTCAACGGTGCGCCCCGGATCGTCAATTTCGATGACATTATTACCGCGGTGCAGAAGCGCCAGGCGCTTCTCAAGTTCCTGCTTCTCCGACATGATCCGGGCCGACAAGATTTGACTGATCTTTTCATGGAGAGACCAGAGATCATCCACCGACATAGCTTCCAGATCAAGTTTCCTGATTGACATTAGGCTCGCCTGTCTAGGTTCAATATTATATTCGAATACGCATCCCCGAAATAAGGCTAATCACGAAATCGAACAAGGCCAAACTGAAAAAATAATCCGACCATGAATCGAACTGGTAAAAGCCTTCATCCTGCTTCGGTGCAATCACGCTGGTTCATGAATTTGAGACCGACAGTGATAGGCTGATTTAATTGACCAGCCATTGCACCCGAATATTTACCTGATAATCTCTTCAAGCTGCGGCATTGAGATGCTCCTGATTTGCCAGTGGTCGGTCCAGACCTTGGACGTCTATTTTTCGATCCTACGTGCTTGTTTAATTCTTGAACGATCGACTGGCGGTCGACAGGCCTTGCCGCGTGACTTCAACAGCTTCGTCAACCCCGAGACGTTTGGTCAGATGCACATCACGTCGACCGACATACCAGAGGTAAAGATCATCGAGCCGAGGGTTCACGGGGATCAGCGCGGGTTCTTTCTCGAAGCTTTTCACGCGGAGCGGTACGCTGCTGCGGGCATTGGCGCCAGTTTCGTCCAGGACAATCTGTCGAGATCAGCGCGCGGCGTATTGCGCGGGCTACATCTGCAGAATCCCAGATCCCAGGGCAAGCTTGTGACAGTTCTCCGCGGCGCGGTGCTCGATGTCGCTGTCGATGTCCGCGTTGGCAGCCCGACGTTCGGCGGTCACGTCATGGTCCTCCTCACCGATGAGAACCATCGGCAATTCTGGGTGCCACGCGGCTTTGCGCACGGCTTCCTGGTTCTTTCCGAGAGTGCAGACTTCTTTTACAAGTGCGACGAGGTCTATTGCCCGGAGTGCGAGAGCGTTATTGCGTGGAATGACCCGGACCTGGGCATCAACTGGGGGATTGAACTGCCGACTTTGTCTGCCCGTGATGCGGCGGGCGCCCGCCTCAAAGATACCATTGCAACATTGCCTGCATATGGAGCGGTGTGATGCGGATTCTGCTGACCGGCGCAAGCGGCCAGATCGGAGGTGCATTACAGGGCCCACTGTCCGCAATCGGCGACCTTCTCGTTACCGACCGCAGCAGCCTCGATTTATCACAGCCTGGCGAGATAGCGGCCACGCTTGATCGAATACAGCCTGACTTAATCGTAAATCCTGCGGCTTATACTGCGGTTGACCTCGCCGAGGACGAGCGCGACCTGGCCTTTCGCATCAACGGCGCTGCACCGCAGGCTATCGCCACGTGGGCCGCTAACCGATGCGTACCGTTGGTCCATTTTTCGACGGACTACGTATTCGATGGTTCCGGAGATGAACCCTGGCGTGAGGATTCGTTGCCCGCGCCGTTATCCGTCTATGGCGCCAGCAAGCTTGCCGGCGAACAGGCAATCCGGGCTGCGGGCGGCCATCATCTCATCCTGCGCACCTCATGGGTCTACGCTGCACAAGGGCGAAACTTCCTGCGGACCATCGCAGGGCTGGCGGCCGAGCGTTCGGAACTGCGGATCGTGTCTGACCAGATTGGTGCGCCGACATCTGCGCGCATCATTGCCGATGGTGTCATGCATATCCTCAAGCGAGAGCTCGCTGGTCCTCGGTTTGAACGCAGCGGCACCGTCAATCTGTCAGCAACTGGTTCTGCGAGCTGGTACGATTTTGCGGTGGCGATCGTGAGCGGCTTGCGGCGACGCGGCGCGGACCTCACAGTCACCGACATTGTCCCGATCAAAACTACGGACTACCCAACCAAAGCCAGTCGGCCGCTCAATAGCAGGCTGGACCACCATAAGCTCCGGGCCGAGTTCGAACTCGAGATGCCTTCATGGCGGCAAGCTCTGAATGTCGAACTGGATGCACTCATGCCGCAATGCAAGCGTCTTCCTTCCGCCGACCACAGCCGTGAGACGCCTCGTAACTAGCTCCAGGCTGTGGATCGAAGAGCGCGGAAACTGACGCGAGAGAGACGGCGACCGATTGGCTTGCGCGTATCCGCTAAGCGTAGGCGCGGCACGCTCGTCGAGGAGTTCGCGTTGCGATCTTGCACTGATTGGCTGGCGACTGTTTCACGCAGCGCGATTAGTTCGCGCAATTGCAGCGAAAGTGCCTCGGTGGCGTCGACCATTGCATTTAGCTGATTCAGCGACACGCTCATTTCAACCCCGCTCGGAAAAATTCCACCACGTCAAATGGGTCTAATATGGACAAATCCGGTTCAACTCTTTGAAGCGATATTTTTTGACGCAATGGACACGGTTTATCCATCGGATTCTCGATAAGCCTGGTGCACAATATTGTGTTTTGAATCGAGCCTTGTCGCCGGTCTTCGTCGTACCTGAGCAGTGGTATATAGCTCTCCGGAGGTGTCGATTCAGGTGCGGATCGCGTACTGCTGCATCCTGACTGTGGTTTCGCCACCTCGATGATAATCCAATCGGCGCCGCCGTTCCCGCTGAAACGAAACTCGCGCGGATCGCGGAAGCGGTCGCCCGGGTGCGCGGCGGATGAGTTGCACTTGTTGCTTGGCGTGCCCCGGTTGGGAAACACATGCAGGCAAGCGGGCGTTGCAGTCACCACTGCTAAAGAGCGGCCTTTTTTCTTCGACTTCCTGAATATGCTCTCTCAAACGAGGAACGGCGTGGTCGATGAAGGCGCGAACCGCGCCGCCATGGCCGCCACCCTGAGAACGAAACACCAAGACTCACAGGAACAGGTTCGGGCTCATAGCCCTCCAGAAGCGGCACTAGAGATCGTTGCGCAATCTGTTCCTCGACCTGATATGATCGTTGCTGAATGACCCCCATGCCGCGTACGGCAGCGTCAATCGCCGAGCCTGCGCTGTTTGTCATCAACCGGCAGGCCACTTGCACAGATCTGATACGCCGTCCGGGAGAGCGCTTGCGGTAACGCCAAAGCTCCTGTGCTCCGGCGGGATTCAACCCGATGCACCCGACACTGTTGTCACCCGACGGTTACGAGCTGGACATCGCTTACATGGCCCGTCCCGGGGCCGAAGACATACAGTTGGACTTGATTTTAGACTACCGCACCAATGTCGCGCGTTACCCTGAATTTCAGGCGTATTTCCGCAAGCACCGTCCGCCGCTCCTCGCCGTGTGGGGCCGACACGATCCCGCATTCGTTCCAGCGGGCGCGGCAGCCTATCAACGTGACCTACCGGATGCGCAGATACATTTGTTGGATACAGGACACTTCGCATTGGAGACCCATGCGAAAGAAGTGGCGGCGCTGATAGTCCCCTTCCTCGCCAATGCACTCGAACCGCACTCCACGTATCTAGAGTCAAGTAGACGCCAAATCGCCGATCAGGCCGGTTGAACGACGCTCGCCGCGACATCTCCTGGAGCAGGCAGAGGACGCATCCCGTCAGTGTTCCTCAATCGGCGACACAGCTTCGCGCCAACGCGCGCTACCGCAATGTAAACGAAAATGACAGTTTCCGTCGCAACGCTGGCGTCAGCGATGCACGCCTTATGACTTACATACCGACTTTTATTTTAGCCAAGGACATTCTCATGACTTTTCGCAACGGGCTTGCTTCGCTGCTGCGCGCCGATGATTCCGTACTCGTTCTCATCGACCACCAACCATTCCAGCTCGCAAACCTCAACAGTCACGACCCGCATAGCGTTGTGAACAACGCAACGGCGCTGGCCAAGGCGGCCAAAGTCTTCGGCGTCCCGACCATCCTCACGAGTGTGATCGCTGATCGCGGCGGATACATCTTCCCTCAGATCACCGACGTCTTTCCGGGACAGGAGGTGATCGACCGCACGTTCATCAACACCTGGGAAGATCCAAAGGCAGTTGATGCTGTCAAGGCGACCGGCCGGAAGCAACTAATTATAGCCGGCCTCTGGACCGAAATTTGTGTGGCAATGCCGGCTATTCAAGCAGCTGGCGAAGGTTGGGATGTTACGGTGATCACCGATGCATGCGGCGCGGTCTCGGTCGAAGCGCATGACGTCGCTATCCAGCGCATGGCCGCCGCCGGCGTCAACCTGATGACCTGGCTCGCCCTGGCAGCTGAGTGGCAACGCGACTGGGCCCGACTTGATACTGCACCGGGCCTGACCGAGATCATGATCCAGCACTCTGCAGGTAGCGGCATTGCCTACCTGTGGGAACAGCAGCTGCTCAACACCGCAGTTCCCAGCATCGCGAACTAACAGGTCCGGGATGACGCCTTCTATTGGACGCGTCGGCATTGCGCCATGACGTCTGCGGCTACGTCCTCCCCTTTGCGAGCTAGCCCGCTTTGTGTGGCTACGCCTAGTCTGCCCGCAAACTCATCTTGCCGCCGCATTCAACGCCAAGAGCCAGCAATGCGACGTTAAGAAAAGCCCGCCTCGTCTATTCCAAACAGGAGATCTTATGTCCGGCAAACTCGAACTACTTACCCCGCAGAACAGCCAGATGCTGTTCATCGACCAGCAGCCACAGATGGCCTTCGGCGTGCAGTCGATCGATCGCCAGGTGCTGAAGAATAACGTTGTTGCGTTGGGCAAAGCCGCCAAGGCCTTCGCTGTGCCCACGACGATCACGACCGTCGAAACGCTTGGCTTCTCGGGTCACACCTTTCCGGAACTGCTGGCCGTGTTCCCGACCAACAAACTGCTCGAACGCAGTTCGATGAATGCATGGGATGACCAGAATGTGCGCGACGCGCTGGCTGGACCGGCCGCAAAGGGCCGCAAGAAGATCGTCGTCTCTGGCCTCTGGACTGAAGTTTGCAACCTGACATTCGCGTTGTCGTGCCTTCAGGACACCGACTACGAGATCTATATGGTCGCCGACGCTTCGGGTGGCACCACGCTCGAGGCTCACACCTATGCCATGGACCGGATGATTCAGGTCGGCGTCGTGCCGGTGACCTGGCAGCAGGTGATGCTGGAATGGCAGCGCGACTGGGCTCGCAAGGAGACGTATGACGCCACGCTCGCCATCGTGAAGGAGCATTCGGGCGCATATGGCATCGGCGCGGACTACGCCTACACCATGGTCCACAAAGCGCCCGAGCGCGTTTCCCACGGCGAAATGATCGGCCCCAATCCGGCGGCCTGATCCTCCAGGTGCAGCGGGTCGCCTCACGCAATCCGCTGCACCTCATTGTCTTTCATAGTCACGGAGATTGTTATGACCGAGAAATCTGTCGCGCGGATTTCATACGAGGATCGCGGACACAAGGGCCGTTTTGTCGCCCGTGTTGATGGCAAGGAGGGCGAAGGCGAACTGACGATCACAACGATTTCGAACGTGCTGATCATCGCCGATAGCACCTATGTTCCCGACACGCTGCGCGGCACGGGCGCTGCTTCAGCCCTGGTCGAGGCCTTGATCGCAGATGCGCGCACCAAGGGATATCGCATCATCCCGTTGTGTCCGTTCGTCCGGGCGCAGTCGCTCAAACATCCCGAGTGGTCCGATGTTATTCAAAATTGATGCTGAAGGTTCACTCTCAATGGTCATGCTGTTCATCGCGCATCTCGGGCTGTGCGCCGCCTATATCCAGGGTGGGCTAGTCAAGCTGACCAACTTCCCTGGCGCCGTCGCCGAGATGGCTCAATTCCGGCTGACTCCCCCTGCCCTGTTCGCCGTTCTGGTAATCGCCATGGAACTGCTTTCCTCAGCATTGGTGATGACCGGCTACTTTCGCTGGCTCGGTGCGCTTGCGCTGGCTGCCTTTACCCTTCTCTCCACCCTGATCGCATTGCGTTTCTGGCAATTGCCTGCAGGCAAGGCAAGGCACGCGAGCTGCAATGCGTTCTTCGAACATCTCGGGCTTGCCGGCGGCTTCGTGCTTGTCGCCTGGCTGGATCTCGCCCGCCCCCTTTCATTCGATCTGTGACGCAAGCAGACACACACAGCGCCAAGGAGCACAGCCATGCCCGGC
Source organism: uncultured Alphaproteobacteria bacterium (assembly GCA_963717905.1). GTDB lineage: Bacteria > Pseudomonadota > Alphaproteobacteria > Rhizobiales > Xanthobacteraceae > Tardiphaga. The sequence continues at coordinate 80,718 of CAVQXM010000001.1, read as the reverse complement.
AAAGACCTGATTATCATCAACGCCAGGATCACGACGCTCGACCGCTCGCTGCCAGTCGCTGAAGCAGTGGCGATACGCGACGGCCGTTTTCTCGCCGTCGGCGCTGAGGACGAAGTCCGTGCCGCCGCGCCCGAGGCACAGGTGATTGACGCGAAGGGTCGTCGGTTGATCCCCGGCCTGATCGACAGTCACACGCATATGATCCGGGGCGGGCTCAACTACAATATGGAGCTGCGATGGGATGGTGTGCCGTCGCTGTCCGAAGCGATGGCGATGTTGAAGCGCCAGGTGGACCGCACCCCGGCGCCGCAATGGGTGCGCGTCATCGGCGGCTTCACCGAGCTCCAGTTTGCTGAAAAGCGTCTGCCGACCCTGGAAGAGCTAAACGCCGTCGCGCCAGACACGCCGGTTTTCATCCTGCATCTTTATGATCGCGCGCTGCTGAACGCCGCAGCGCTCCGCGTTGTTGGTTACACGAAAAATACGCCCAACCCGCCAGGCGGGGAGATCATGCGCGATGCGAATGGCAATCCCACTGGCCTGCTGCTGGCGCAACCCAATGCGACCATTCTGTATTCGACATTGGCGAAGGGGCCGAAGCTCGATCCTGACTATCAGATCAATTCGTCGCGGCACTATATGCGCGAGCTCAACAGCCTTGGCATTACGTCGGTCATCGACGCGGGCGGCGGTTTCCAAAACTATCCGGACGATTACGCCATCATCGAGAAGCTGCATGCCGACGGCCAGTTGACGGTACGGATCAGTTACAATCTCTTCACACAGAAGCCGAAGGAGGAACTGTCCGATTTCGCCTCCTGGGCGAAGCAGATCAGCCCCGGTCAGGGTGACGACACCTATCGTCACAACGGCGCGGGCGAGATGCTGGTCTATTCCGCCGCGGATTTTGAGGACTTTCGCTTCGATCGCCCCGAACTGCCACCGGGCATGGAAACGGAGCTGGAGCCGGTGATCCGCCTGCTGGCCGAGAACCGCTGGCCCTGGCGGCTACACGCCTCTTATGACGAGACGATCTCCCGGGCGCTGGATGTCTTCGAAAAGGTGAACCGCGATGTGCCCCTGCAAGGCATCAACTGGTTCTTCGATCATGCTGAGACGGTCAGCGCTCGCTCGATTGATCGCATAGCCGCATTGGGCGGCGGCATCGCCGTGCAACACAGGATGGCTTATCAGGGCGAGTATTTCATCGAACGCTACGGCGCCAAGGCGGCAGAGAATTCACCGCCGATCCGTCGGATGCTGGAGGCAGGCATACCCGTTGGCGCCGGCACCGATGCGACGCGGGTCGCGAGCTATAATCCCTGGGTTTCCCTCTCCTGGCTGGTGACCTCGCAGACTGTCGGTGGCACGCGGCTCTATCCACCCGCCAACCGTCTCGACCGCGAGACCGCGCTGCGGCTCTGGACCGAGGCGAATACCTGGTTCTCCAGCGAACAAGGCAAGAAGGGGCAGATCAAGGTCGGTCAGCTCGCTGATCTGGCCCTGTTGTCAGCCGACTACTTCACCGTCCCCGAGGCCGACATCGTGCACCTGCACGCGGTTCTCACCGTGCTCGGCGGCAAGGTTGTGCATGGTGAGGGCGATTACGGCCCGCTCGCGCCTGCACTGCCCGCGCCGATGCCTGACTGGTCGCCCGTTGCAACATTCGGTGGCTACTACAGAGCGCCCGAGACCCAGGCAAAGCTGGCGATGAGTTGCGGATGTGCCAGCAGCTGCACGGTGCACGGCCACGACCATGCTGCGGCGCTTGGCGCCAATGTCCCTGCTGCGGACGCTCGCAGCTTCTGGGGCGCCTTTGGCTGTGGTTGCTGGGCCGTGTAGGCCCGCATGCCACTCGACCCTGGTGAGGAGCGGCGCGGGTTCGTCTGCCCCGCCCTCACGACGTGCTGTCGCACCAATCCATTTTCTGCCGAAAGGAGCCGAGATGTCTCTCCAAGCTACGATGCCCATTCAGGGCCCGCTAAATTATCCGGTTTTCCGGGCACTCTGGATCGCCACGATCATCTCGAACATTGGCACCTGGATGCATGACGTCGGCGCGGCCTGGTTGATGACCTCGTTATCGCCGAGCCCGCTGTTTGTAGCGCTGGTGCAGGCGGCGACGACCCTGCCGATGTTCCTGCTGGCGCTGCCTGCCGGGGCCATGGCCGATATCCTCGACCGGCGGAAGATGCTGCTGGCGGCGCAGATCCTGGGGCTTGCCTCGGCGGCAATCCTCGCCGTTGTGACTGCACAAGGGCTGACAACACCCTGGGTGCTGCTTGGCGCGACCTTCGTGCTCGGCATTGCGGCGGCGCTGAGCGCACCGGTGTTCCAGGCCATTGTCCCTGAACTGGTCGACCAGCCCGCCCTGCCAGACGCGGTTGCGCTGAACAGCCTCGGCGTGAACATATCGCGCGCGATTGGTCCGGCGCTCGGCGGGGTGATCGTAGCTGTGGCTGGCATTCCTGCAGTGTTCGCCATCAATGCGCTGTCGGTGATCGCGGTGCTGATCGTGCTCGTCACCTGGAAGCGCGAGGCCAAAACGCAAAGCCTGCCGCCTGAGCATTTCTTCGGTGCACTCCGGGCTGGCTATCGCTATGCGCGCCACTCCCCGGCGATGCGGCTGGTCCTGATCCGGACGCTCGGTTTCTTCCTGTTCGGCAGCGCTCTGTGGGCGATGCTTCCGTTGGTCGGGCGGCGTGAACTGGGCCTCGATGCCGCGGGCTATGGCGCACTGCTGGGCTGTATGGGCGCGGGCGCCGTGTTCGGGGCGTTGCTGCTGAAACGGCTGCGCACCACGGTGGCGGCCAACACGATCTCGATCTGGGCGACATTGCTCTTTGCCGGTGCGACCCTTGCGCTTGCACTGGCGCCAAACGCCTGGATTGCTGGCGCCGTGATGTTCGCGGCAGGCCTCGCATGGATTGGCATGCTCACCGTGCTGAACGTCGCAGCCCAGATGGCCTCGCCCGGCTGGGTCAAGGCCCGCGCGCTTGCGGTTTACCTGTTGGTGTTCCAGGGCGCGATGACGGGAGGCAGCATTCTCTGGGGCACGCTCGCGAGCCGCACCAGTGTGATCGGCGCGCTGCTGATCGCCGCAATCGGCCTGATGCTGTCGCTCGTGCTGGCGCTGCGCTGGCGGATGCCAAACGATGCAGCTACTGATCTTGCGCCCTCAAATCACTGGGCCGAGCCGGTGGTCGAGATTCCGCTCGCCGGTGATCGCGGACCGGTTTTGATCGAAATTGAATACCGCGTCGCGCCGGAGCGGCAGGCTGCTTTTGTCGCCGCGTTGAACGACTTCCGCTCAACCCGACAACGCGACGGCGCAATCCGTTGGGATGTCTGGGAGGACGTCGCTGATCCCGGCCGGGTTGTCGAAGGATTTGTTGTCGAAAGCTGGATCGAGCATCAGCGCCAGCACGCGCGGGTCACCCGCACCGATGCGCTCGATCAGGAACTGCTGAACGCATTCCACATCGGCGATCAGCCGCCCGTCGTCCGCCACCTGCTGCGTCCGCTGTGAATCTGCCAGAGCTAAGGAAAACTCCATGAGCTGGAACCCCACGCAAAATCCCGATTGCCCCGAAGCCAGCGGCCTCGACGCCATCGAGACTCTCATCATTCCCCGCGCGCGTGATCTCGGCGGCTTCGAGGTTCGCCGCGCCTTGCCTGCGCCGAACCGGCAGATGGTCGGCCCCTTCATCTTTTTCGATCAGATGGGCCCGGCAGAATTCCTGACCGGCGGAGGCATCGACGTGCGGCCACATCCGCATATCGGTCTCGCCACCGTGACCTATCTCTACAACGGCGCGTTCCACCATCGCGACAGCACTGGCGCTGACCAGATGGTGCACCCGGGCGAGGTGAACTGGATGATTGCCGGCCATGGCGTCACGCATTCCGAACGCACCAGCGAAGAGATGCGCCGCAAGCCCGGCTCCATTTTCGGCATTCAGACCTGGGTCGCACTACCGGAGCATGCAGAAGACACTGCAGCTAGCTTTGAACACTACGGCCGCGAAGCGCTGCCATTCCTCGAAGACGAGGGCAAACAGGTGCGCCTGATCCTGGGTTCAGCCTGGGGCGCGCGCGCGCCGGTCAAGACCTTTAGCGAGATCTTCTATGCTGATGTGGTCTTGGCTGCCGGCGCAATGCTGCCGATGCCCGACCATCACGAGGACCGCGGCGTCTATGTCCTCGAAGGCAATATCGTTGTCGCCGGGACCAGCTTCACTGCCGGACAGATGATGGTGTTTCGCCCTGGCGACAAGATCAGCCTCACGGCCGGTGACACCGGCGCGCGACTGATGGCGCTTGGCGGCGAAACCCTGAACGGGCCACGCTACATTTCGTGGAACTTCGTCGCATCGTCGCAGGAGAAGATCGACGCCGCGAAAGAGGCCTGGCGCAAGGGCGATTGGGAGCACGGTCGCTTCCGCCTGCCCCCCGGCGATGAAGCTGAATTCATTCCGCTACCTGTCGAGCTGAAATGATCAAAGCATAGGTCCATCCGGTTCTCTGTGATGCCCATGCCCCCCGTTACAGGACACCAGGGCGGACCGTGCCGGCGAACGATGTTCGTCGGCATATCCCTCCACAACAATCAAGAAAGAACGAGACATGACGGAACGCCAGGCGATCTTCCCGGCCAACAGGCACGCGCTTTACGAAGAACACGGCTATTCCGCAGCCATACGATCTGGCGATCTGCTGTTTGTGTCGGGACAGGTCGGCAGCCTCAGCGATGGAACGCCTGAACCCGATTTCGAACGCCAGGTCCAACTGGCCTTCGACAACCTCAAGGCCATCCTCGACGTTGCCGGCTGCACCTTCGACGATGTGGTGGACGTGACAACATTCCACACCGATCCGGACAACCAGTTCCCGGTTGTCATGGCCGTCAGGCGGAAGAATTTCACCCAGACGCCTCATACCAATTGGACAGCCGTAGGCGTCAACTGGCTTGCCGGCTTCGCTTTCGAAATCAAAGTTATCGCGCGCATTCCCGAGCGCAAGTGACACGCGGCTCTGATTCAGAGCCGACCAAAGCGCCTGAGCTGAGTGCAGCATCAGTACGCCGCAAGCGCGGCCTCACTCGACATCATTCCGAAAGTGGCAGTTCGTGGCCGACCTGCGGTCTCCCACTCATTACGTGCAAGAAGGACAAGACATGATTGATCTCAAGGGCAAGCGCGCCCTCGTCACCGGGGGATCCCGGGGCATCGGCGCAGCCATCGCGCTGACATTGGCCGAACACGGGGCGGATGTCGCGATCACCTATCAGAACGCGGCGGGACGCGCGGACGACGTCGTAGCTGCGATCGAAAAGCTCGGTCGCCGTGCCTTGGCTGTTCAGGCCGACAGCGCCGATCCGGACGCCATCAAGCGCGCTGTCACTGAGACCGTCGCAGCACTCAAGGGCCTCGACATTCTGGTGAATAGTGCCGCGATCGCATTGGGTGGCGCCATTGCCGATCTGGATTTGACGAAATTCCAGCAGATGATGGACGTCAACGTGCGCGGGCCGGTCGCATTCGCACAAGCTGCGATCCCGCATTTGCCCGAGGGCGGCCGTATCATCTCGATCGGCTCGGGCCTCGGCGATCGCGTCCCCTTCCCCGGTGTGACCGCCTACGCGATGTCGAAGTCAGCGCTACTCTCGTTCACGCGCGGCTTGTCACGCGAGGTCGGGCCGAGAGGCATCACCGTGAACCTCGTTGCTCCTGGTTCAACCGACACCGAAGCCAACCCGGCAGATGGCGAAGCCGCTGACTTTCAGCGAAGCCTCTCGTCCATCGGGCGATTTGCTGAGCCGCGTGAAATCGCCGACGTCGTTGCCTTCCTCGCCAGCCCTGCAGCCAGGATGGTGACCGGCGCGGTCATTGCTGTCGATGGCGGCGCGAACGCGTAGAGTCCAACTGCCGCGCGAGGTCCTCGTAATGCCTATATCCCAGACATCTCGAACCTCGCGTGCGCAACTCAAGCTGAAGCTGCGGATTCCGAAAGTTCGTGTCTGTAATCACGACCTGCTGAGTCTTTGCCGAAGCGTTCGATCAGCATCTCGGTGAGAACGCGCATCTTTCGGGCGGGATGCTGCCCCGGTGGCCTGACGACGAAGATTCCTGCTTCGCGAACAGGGTAGCGCGTCATGATCGGCACAAGCGCACCTGAGGCAAGATGCTCGCAAATGAGCCCTTCAGGAAGCAAAGCGATGCCGAGCGACGCCAAGGCGGCAGCTGTCAAAGCAACCCCGTTGTCAGCCTTGAATCTGCCTTGCGGACGAACCGTAACAATCTTCTCGCCGTCCATGAAATACCAGCTCTCTGAACCTTGCATCAGCGATTCATGCACGAGGATGTCATCCGGGTTCTGTGGCGATCCGTGGGCCTCGATGTACTTCGGAGTCGCAACCAGCTTGTCGTAAATCGGCCCAACCCGTCGTGCGATCAGGTTCGAATCGCGAAGATAGCCCGTTCGGATAGCGCAGTCATATCCCTCGGAAATGATGTCTACCAGGCGATCACTGTAGCAGGTTTGGATTTGGAGTTGAGGATAGCGCGCAGCCATTTCTGCTAGCACAGGCGCGACGTGGCTTGGCCCCAACGAGACCGGAGCGGAGATACGCAGCCGTCCGCAGAGCTCCCCGGCTGGCAGGATCGTTTCTCTAGCCGTATCGATCTCTGCAGTCACTCTCGCAGCGTGATCCCTGAACGTTGCTCCTGCCTCTGTCAGGGCCGCTCCGCGCGTCGATCTTGCAAGCAGCTGAACGCCTAGCTCTTCCTCGACCCGGGCAAGCCTGCGACTAACAATCGACTTGGAGACGCCTAACCGGAGGGCAGCCGCCGAAACACCACCAGCATCGGCGACTTCCACGAACGTTCGCAATTCTTCGATATCCAAAGCAACGTTCCCCGTTTCGCAACACAGCTTCTCAAAAATGGGGCTATCGCCACTAAAATGGAACGACGATAGTCCCGTCTGGAGACATTCTCCTAACTCGCGTGCTGCGGCAAGTCTGCTCATCACAGCGGCGCAGATGAATCATTTTTGTCTATTCGCCGCGCCCTCGCGCTTCAGTCATAGCAAAACGGTCGTGATGTCAGATACGTCACTGAACATCGCGTCAATCCCGCACAAAATCCGACTTCGAATACCCATGCAGGACGGATGATCCGGCACGCGTTCAAACACCTTGTACTTTGACAGGCACTCATCATGGTTCAGAAATTCAGCGTTGCCGATGCATTATTCGAATGCTCTCCCGGACAGGACAATGACGTTTACGTGGCCAATATGGTGGACGAACGCCACGGCAGTCCCATCACAGTCGGCTACGGCCGCTACGCGCCCAACCAGGAGCTGAACCTGACGCTTGATGTCGATGATGTCATGATTCTGCTCGAGGGCCGGCTATCCGTCTCGAGCAGAACAGGCACAGTGACCGCCGGGCCGGGTGATATCATCCGTATGCCGAAGGATGAAAACGTCACCATCCGCTCATTCGATCAGAGCGTGGTGACCGCCTATGTTACTTATCCGCATTGGCGCGAAGCGGCCGAACGCGCGATGTCGAAAACGCGCGAGATGCACTGATGACGTCCAGATATCTAAATCGAATTCATGCGCAGCCGCGTCTCAAGTATTTAAACATACCCCTCAACGAAAAAAGCCTGCTGTTCCGTCAAGAACAGCAGGCTTAATGATAAATGGTGACGCTTAGCGGCAAACGCGAACGTGCTTGACGATCGGCCGACCGTAATGTCCGCGCTGCACAACGCGCTTCATGGTGCAAACCTTGCGACGCATGTGACGCTTCGGACGGTACTGCACGTCCTCAACACCGGACACGTCCGACGTGGTGATGCCCTGGACAGGCATGGCTGCAGCGGCGGGGCTAGCTGCAGAAGCCAACGCAACAAACGCAGCGCCTGCGACAGCGGCAAAAAGCTTCTTCATTTCCATATTCTCCTAGACTTCAACGCACACACTTTATTGGATCGTTTCGATGAACCCCAGATGAATACACGCTGATGTGTGACCGGTCACTACAACCGGCACGCGGAATATTACCCGCGCGAGCGCGATATTCCGGATGATCCATGGCGCTCACCTCTACTCGCATACTCTTCAAATAGTCAGCGATCTGGGCTCAGGTTAAATCCAGAGCGCGTGGCAGCGATGCACGCATCCGAGCTGGTGCGTTTCAAATACGGTTCGCGGCAATCAGCATTGATGAGACCAGCAGCAAGGCGATCGCCGCAAGCGCGAACGGCAGCATCTGTCGGTAGGCATCGCGCTCCCGCCTCGGCGTACCTGCAAGGCTACAGACAATCGCCATCCGCACCGGTGAAAGCATGGTGAGCGAAAGCCCGGCGACCTGCTGCAGGGCGGCCACCGCGGCGACATTGAGACCGGCCTCATGGGCCAGAACTCACCTGCGACGCCATGAACATTCCATTGGCGGCATTGCCGCTATTGGCCAGCGCGGCAAAGATAGCCGAGATCATCGGCGTCAGTACAATCGCCCATCGGCCAAGCGCAGCGTATAGGCCGCGCGCCAACCCGTCGGCGATGCCGGAACCCGACAACAGCTCCGCCATCATTGAAAACATGATGATCGACAAAACCGCGAGACGGCCCGTGGTCCAGGCCGCTCTCATTTCGCCAGCCAGCGCAGAGCCATGCCCCCGCAACAGGCAGGTGATCACCGCGCCGATCACAAGCCAGGTGCCGGCATGAAATAGCGGAAACCAGATCGGCGCATGGTCGAAGGGCGCGATGCGGCTGGCCCGTTGCAGCAGATCCGTGAGCGGCGGCAACAACCGCGTCGCGGTAAGCCAGCCAATCAGGATCGCAAAAGGAGACATCCGAATGGTCATTCGCCAAAGCTCGGCGCGACCAGGCCGGGCATCAATCAGGTAGCGCAGCACGATGAGCGGCCCATAGGCTGCTAACAGAGCGATCTCCGGCCCGAGCAGGGCCGTGGCCGCAATGGCCAAGGCCTGCCCTGCACCGAGCCATCGCACCTCGCTAAAGCGTTCCGCCCAACCCGCGCCGATGCCGGCCTTGTCGGCCATGCTCCAAAAAAGCGGCAGCCAAAGGCAATTCAGCACGGCGTTGAAATATCCGGTATGGACCGCCAGCGTCGTCGCATCCGCTCGCGCGAATGCTGCCGCGATGATCGCGCCGCTCCCCATGCCGCCCCAGGGAATCATGGTCTGACTCAGCAAGCTGAATCCGAGTAGATAGACTGACGCGAGCTTCAAGCGGCGAATGAGTACCATCGTGCCAATTATGCCAATGCCGAATCCGGTTGCGGATTCAGCGAAAGGCCCGATCAGCAGGCACGCGGTGAACAACAGACGACGGCGCGCCCGCCCGTCATCCACCGGCATCACGACTGGACCAGCAGCGTCATCCCGGCGGATCGCCATTTGCCAAAACAGGAGGCCGCCGAGAATGTAAGGGACGACGATCCAGCCGATCCACGCGCCGCGCGCGATGAAATGTCCGGCATCAATCAGGCTAATGTCACGCGGCGCAGCTGCCAGTGCGACGATCAACGCCGCCGCCATGCCAAGAGCGGCAGCCTTGAGCGTAGCGATACGACCACTTGCGAGGGCAGCAACCACAATGAGCGCGGGCAGCATCCAAATCAGAAAGATCAATGCGCTTCGCCCCCCCCAGGAGTCACGTACCTCATATGGAGCATTCCCCCAGACGCAGCGATCGATGTCCACTCAAATTGCAGGTATAAACCCGTTAGCGTGTTCGCAGATTGCGGAGAAAGCCAAACACCCTCGCATCTGGCGACGATACCCATCTGCTCCTGTCAGCTACATCCCTTCAGCGTGCATGCAGCAACAATACTGGCATCGCCTTCGAGCGAAACGCCCGGCGCTCGCCCATCAGCGCCATGATCTCGGCGCCGAGTTGCAGATCAGGGATATGGCCGAGCGTCTGACGTCGAAGGCGGCCGATGCGATCGATCAACAGCGTCGTTGGCGTTCCCTCGAACCCGTAGGTGCGCATGGTGTGCGGCAATGAAACTCCGTCAGGCTCATCGACGCCGACAGGAAACTGAATGCGATATTCATGAAGGAAGGCCTGAAGTGCATTCGGCCGCATCGCATCATGATGTTCGAAAACACTGTGCAAGCCGATCACGGCAACATCAGTGGGCTGAAACAGACTTGCAACCCGCTGCGCCTGCGGCAGACCCTGGCTGACGCAGCCAGGGCACAACATCTGAAACGCACAGACCATGACCACCCGGCCACGCAAGTCAGCGAGGTTCAGCCGTACCGGCGTGTTGAACCATTGAGTTGTTCGCCACGTCGGTGCTGATCTCGCCGCTTCTGTCATCGCGCTGCTTCGGCCTCCCCTTCCGTCTTGCCCGCTGCATGTCGATCATCGATGCGGGGCAAGAACCAGGCGAGCAGCCCGGCCAGCGGAAGAAACGAACACAGTTGATAGACACGTTCGATGCCGACGCTATCGGCCAAACCGCCGAGGATGGCCGCGGCGATGCCGCCCAATCCGAAATTCAAGCCATAGAACAACCCGCCGATCATGCCAACGCGATTGGGGGCAAGCTCCATCGCGTAAATCAGGATCGACGCGAATGCACTGGCCATGATCAGGTTGATCAGGACAGTGAGCACCCCGGTCCAGAAGAAGTCGGCGTAGGGCAGCAGCAGCGTGAGCGGCAGCGGACCGAGGACCGAAATCCAGATGATGCGATAGCGGCCGATCTTGTCGCCGAGGACGCCGCCAATCAACACGCCGATAGCCGAGGCGATCAGGAACACGAACAGCATCAGTTGCGAGATCTGGATCGACACGTCGAAACGATCCATCAGATAAAAGGTGTAGAACGACCTGAAGCTTTCTCCGTAAGCGTTTTTCGAGAACATCAGCAGCGACAGAACCACCAGTCCCAGCAGCACCGTCGCCGGGGCATGGGCCGGCCGCCCGCTTTTGCCATGCGCGAGCGAACTTTTTAACGCAGCGATCTGCTTGCGGATGGTGGTGTATTTACCTGCCGTCCAGAACATCAGAACGATCGCGAGCAACGCCGCAGACGCAAACCAGGCGAGGCTGGCCTGCCCGCGTGGCACGATAATCAATGCCGCGAGAAGCGGGCCGAGTGCGCCTCCCAGCTGGCCACCGACCTGAAAGATGCCCTGAGCCAGACCCTGCCGGCCGCCTGAGGCATCGCGCGCCATCCGGGTTGCTTCCGGATGAAAGATCGATGAGCCAATGCCAATACATCCGGCAGAGAGCAGAATGAAATTGTAGCTCGACGCATAACCGAGACCAATCAGCCCCGCCAGTGTGAAGGTCATACCGACAACGGTCGAATAAGGCATCGGGTGTCGGTCGGTGTAATGCCCCACCACCGGCTGAAACAGTGAAGCTGCCACCTGGAACGTCAGGGTGATCATGCCAATCTGAACGAAATCGAGCCCATGCACCTCCTTGATGATCGGATAGATCGCCGGGATCAGGGACTGAATGAGATCATTCAGGAGGTGTGTCACGCTCAGCACTATCAGCACAGACAGATAGGTCTGGGGACGCGCGATGGAGATTTGGGACGGGGTCATTCCGAGGTACTTCTTCTATCGTTCAGCAAAACGCGGTCATCGTTCGGCGCATCAGATGTCATCCCGTCGGGTACATCGCGCCGAGGCAACTCGATTTATCGCGTAATATATCTGCAAACCAACTTTCATCAAACGTCCACTTTTAGTCGATTAACGCAATCCGCCTTTAGTCCAGCGGTGCGGAGAGGCCCAGTGGCACCGCTCTGCCCGCCCTTCACTCCGCGCATGTCAGCACAGCGAATTTATGGGGGCTCCCTAGACCGCCATGTCATTGCCTCGGGCGGGCGGGCGCGCGCGCCGAATCATGGCATGTCGAGGCACAACCGAACCATGGCTCGATCGCATGTCCTGAACCGGTTACAACGATAGCAAATCGATAGTGGCGTTTAATCGTGCCGAAGCGCTGGCGGCTGCGCACCAACGGCGCACAACAGACGAAGGAAAACTGAGAATTATGAAAGCTATCGTTTTTGACGACTTTGGTGACGCTGATGTGCTTCGCTTCGCTGACGTGCCCGATCCGGTCAAGCGGCCGACTGACCTGCTGGTGCGCGTTCGTGCGACAAGCCTCAACCGGGCGGACCTGAATTTTCGCCGCGGCGCCTATGGCCGACCCGACTTCGGCGACTCGACGCTAATCGGCCTCGAGATTGCCGGTGAGGTCATCGAAACCGGATCTGAAACGACGGGCTTCAAACCAGGCGACCGTGTCATGGGCATTGTCGGCGGCGGCGGTTACGCAGAAATGGCGCGCATTGATTATCGCATGGCCATTCCAGTGCCGGACAGCCTCACCTTCGCACAGGCTGCCGCAACGCCGGAGGTTTTTGTCACCGCGCATGAAGCGCTGTTTCATCTTGCAGGTTTGAAGAAGGGTGAGACCGTGCTGATCCATGCTGCTGCAGGTGGCGTCGGTTCAGCTGCCGTGCTGCTCGCCCGTGCTTCCGGCGCCCGCATCATCGCAACGACAACTGCAGGCAAGCTGGAGCGCGTGCACGCTATTGGCGCGGACCATACGGTTAATTACAAAACCGATGACTTCACCGAGACGGTGATGCGCGTGACCGAGGGGCGCGGCGCGAATGTCGTCATCGACTTCATCGGCGCTCCCTATCTCGAGCGTAACATTCGCTCACTCGGCGAAGGCGGGCGGCTGATCCAGGTGGGCATTATGGGCGGCGGCGCGGACGCGAGGCTGCCGCTTGATTTGCTGTTGTTCCGCTATATCCGGATTATCGGCACGGTGATGAAATCGCGCTCGGCGGAAGAAAAGCAGGCGATGACACATCGCTTCCGCTCCGCCTGGCTCGAACACTTCGCCAATGGCGGCATCAAGCCCATCATCGACAGCACCTTCCCCCTCGCCCGCGCCGCCGATGCCCATCGCCGCATGGAAGGCCCGGACGTGTTCGGGAAAATTATTCTCGAAGTCAGTTAGCAGCCGGATGGCTACACCCTGGGCATCCCGACTGTCAGCGGCATCTCAATTGCTCCGCGCGTCCAATCCAACCTTGGTTTTGATGCGTCCAAGGACTTCACACCGATCACCAATGCCGTGAATACAGCCGGCGCTATTGTCGCGAACGTCAACGCGCCATTCAATACGCTGCAGGAACTCGTCAGCCACGCCAAAGAACGGCCGGGCAAATTCAGTTTCGCCGAGGAGGACAAGAAGTGGGCCGCCGTCGCCAAGCGCCTCAACGTGCGGATCGACTGATCTGTCGCGCGCTGACGAGCCGATCAGCGTAACAACAGCCCTGGCGGGAAATACAATCTCGTCAGGGCTGTTTCAGCGCCGATCACTATCCCCTCGCCGACGATCAAGCGGGTTTCCCGCAAAGCGATTGCACGCCCCGCCAATTTGTGCTTCGTGCGCATGTCATCGGTGCTTCCGTCAGGAAGTGAAACGGGAATGCGGTCAGGGAAATTTCCCCGATCCCGCAACTGCCCCCGCAACTGTATGCGGCCCAAAGCGATCAGATTTACCACTGAGCCATTCGGCTTGGGAAGGTTGATCGCAATAATGGCCGCGAGTCAGGAGACCGGCCGGTGACGCATCTGTAACCCGTTCGACGGTGGGTCGACGTAGGGGAGACTTATGACGGCACACGCCTCCACTGCCATTTCGGCAATCGTATCTATCTCATCACTCCTGATTTCAAGCCACGCGGCAGTGGCGCAATCCGCTGCCGAAGCGCTGCCTGATCTGATCGTCACCGCAGACAGGATCGAGGAATCGGCAAGCCGCACCGGCAGTTCCATCAGCGTTATCACGCGCGACACACTTGAGACCGGCAACGCCGGCAGTCTGGTCGACGCGTTTCGCAGCGTTCCCGGTCTCGATATCACCGAGAACGGCGGCCCGGGCGGCACCGCCAGCGCGCGTATTCGCGGCGCCAATACCGGGCAAACCCTGGTGACGATCGACGGCATCCGCGTCAACGATCCAACCGCCGCAAGCAGCGACTTCGATTTCTCGATGTTCGCCCCCGGCGCGCTCGAACGCATCGAGGTTCTCAAAGGTCCTCAGAGCGCACTCTACGGCTCGGATGCAATGGGCGGCGTGATCAATCTCATCACGCGCAAGGCGCGCGGCCCGGCCGAGACCAACCTGCGTAGCGAAGTCGGCAGCTATGGCACCGCCAGCATCAACGGCTCGCTCAGCGGCACGTCAGGGCCATGGTCCTACTCTTTTGTCGGTGGCGGCCAGCACAGCAACGGCTTCTCGCGATACGGCTACCGCATCCCGGCTATCGAAAGCCGCTTCCCCAACCTAGAGCGCGATGGCTTTGATCGGTTGGGCGGGTCCGCCCGCATCGGCCACGACAATGGCGAGGGCGTCCGTTTGGAATCCGGCGTCATCTCGACGTTCACCCGCACTGCCTATGATGCAGCGAGCGGCGCATTCCCGGATACGCCATCAAATTCAACTAAACTTCTGACGCAGGTCTGGGGCCGCATCAGTGTCGACACGCTCGACGATCGGCTTACGCATAGCCTCACCCTGTCGGACACGCGCGTTGAGCGCTCCTTTAACGACATCAGCTATCGCACCAACACCCTGCCGCAGAACACCACATCGACGATCTCGGATTACTATGGCGACAGCCTCAACGCTGAATACCAGGGCACCTTGCGCATGGAGCGCTTCGGCACGCTGGTGTTCGGCGGCAAGACGCAATTCGAAACAGCAGAGACAACGCTGACCAAACTCCTCCCCGTTGCAGTGGCGTCAGTTCCGCAGCTGATCGGCAAACAGGATACGCGGTCTGCCTTCGCCTTGTGGTCCGTGCCGATTGGCGAGCGTCTCAACATCACCATGAGCGGACGCATCGATGATGTCGTCGACACTGCGAGCTTCGGCACCTGGCGCGCGACGGCGGCCTATACGATCGCAGAAACCGGCACCAAGTTGCGCGCCAGTGCTGGCACCGGCGCGAAAGCGCCGACGCTCTATCAACTCTACGCGCCGACCTACGGCAACACCGCGCTGCAGGCGGAACAAAGCTTCGGCTTCGACGCCGGGATTGATCAATCACTGTTCAACGGCCGTGTCACCCTGTCGCTCACCGGGTTCGGCAATACGTTCAGCAATATGATCGAGTATAACGCCGCAGCGATGCGCTACTTCAATGTCAGTCGCGCAAAAACGGAAGGCGTTGAACTCGCGTCGAGCATCAACATCATTCCGGGCCAGGTGCAGCTGAACACCGCCTACACCTGGATGCAGGCGCAGGACCTCAACACCGGCCTCACCCTTGCACGACGGCCCGAACACCTCGCCCGGTTCGCGCTCGCGATCACGCCAACAGCGCAGTGGCTGATCGAGCCGCGGCTGCTCTACGTCTCGAAGCGCTTCAATACAGCGAACGAGCTCAATCCGCTCGGGTCTTATGTCCGTCTCGATCTCCACTCTGAATACAAAATCGACGACACATGGAAGGTGTTCGCCCGTGGCGAGAACCTGACCGACGTGCGTTATCAGGAAGCGTTGAATTACGGCACCACCGGCCGGGCTGGCTATGCGGGAATTAGCGCCACATGGTGACGACCTCGCAACAGCCGCGTACGGCCCTCGTTACGCTCGCGCTCGCCGGTCTGCTCGGGCTGCTGACGCTGGGCTCGCTTGGCGTCGGCCCCGTTCGGCTGCCGCCGGCTCATGTGCTGCAGGCGCTGTTGAGCAGTGGTGATGAGGTTCACCAGATCATCGTGCAAGAGATCCGGATGCCGCGCACCCTGCTCGGCATCTGCGTCGGCGCCATCCTTGGGCTGTCAGGCGCAGCGCTGCAGGGCCTGCTCCGCAATCCCCTTGCCTCGCCATCCCTGTTCGGCGCGCCACAAGCTGCCGCGCTCGGCGCAGTGACCATGATTGCCTTCGGATTCGCCGACGTCCGATCCTGGGCGCTGCCCGCCGCTGCAATCACAATGGCCTTCGTCTCGGTGTTCGCCCTCGTCGGCATAGCAGGACGCAACGCAGGCCTCTTGCTGTTGATCCTCGCCGGCCTCGCGATCTCGAGCCTTGCCGGCGCATGCACCGCGCTGGCGCTGAACCTGTCGCCGAACCCTTTCGCTGCACTCGAGATCACCTTCTGGCTGCTCGGCTCGCTTGAGGACCGCAGCATCCGCCATGTGCAACTGGCGACGCCATTCATTGCCCTCGGCTCAGTCCTGTTGCTCAGTCAACGCTCCAGCTTTCGCGCGCTCAGCCTCGGCGAAGAAAGCGCGCAGAGCCTCGGCGTCAATGTTCCGCGCCTGCGGCTGCTCGTCATCATCGGCGTCGCGCTCGGCGTCGGCGGCGCGGTCGCGGTGACTGGAACCATCGGCTTCATCGGCCTCATTGCGCCGCACCTGATGCGGCCGCTGATCGGGCACGATCCCACGCGACTGCTGATCCCCAGTGCGCTCACCGGCGCAGTCCTGCTGCTGGCGGCGGATATCGCCGTTCGCATCATTCCATCAACCTCCGACATCAAGGTGGGCGTGCTGACGTCCATCATTGGCGTTCCGTTTTTCTTGTATCTGATCATACGCGAACGACGCACCCTCAGCGGAGGCATGGCATGATGGCCGACGCCCTGATCCACACGGACAAACTCTGCGCCACGCTCGGTCGTCGCAGGGTGTTGCATGACGTCTCGGTCACCTTGCACGGCAAGCATCTGATTGCGCTGGTGGGACCTAACGGCGCGGGCAAAACCACGCTGCTGCGCGCCCTCGCCGGGCTCGTTCCTGCACAAGGCGCAATCGAAATTGCTGCACGGCCGCTCGCTACGCTCTCGCTCCGTGAACGCGCACTGCATCTCGGTTATCTGCCACAGGGGCATCACGTTCACTGGGCGCTCCCGGTGCAGGATGTTGTCGCGCTGGGGCGCTATCCGCACGGCGGCACCGATCCTGCTCGCCTGTCGGACCGGGATCGCGAGGCGGTCACCCGTGCGATGCAGGCAACCGACGTTGAAAAATTCGCGCATCGTTCCGTTACCGAACTCTCGGGCGGCGAACGCAGCCGGGTCGCGCTCGCGCGCGTGCTAGCGGTGGAATCGCCAATCCTGCTGGCGGACGAGCCAACTGCTGCGCTCGACCCGCGCTACCAACTCGACGTGATGCAGACGCTGCGACGCTGCGCGGACGCCGGGCGGCTGGTGATCGTCGTGACGCATGACCTCGGCCTCGCCGCGCGTTTTGCCGACACCGTGCTGGTGATGAACGAGGGACGCCTTGCTGCGCTAGGCACGCCCACAGAGGCGCTGTCAGCCGGGAACCTCGCCGAGGTATTCCGGATCACCGCCTATCAGGCACAGCATCACAGTGAAACGATCATCATGCCGTGGACTGGCGTGTGATGATGCGGCGACAGCTGTCAGCCAAGCGCCAGCGCTGTCGTCAGCTGCTGCAACCCGGCATCGTCCGGCAGGCCGAACCGCAGCCGATCATCGGCCCAATCAAATCGGCGGCACCAGATATGTTGCCGCGCCAACGCCTTGTGAACGGCGCGAGCGTCGCGACATCTGACCAGCCGATAGAGCGATGTGCCGCCGATCAGATCGAATCCGGCGGCATCGAGCACCACGTCAAGACGGGTTGCCTGCGCTCGCAACCGCTGGCGCGTCTGATCAGCCCAGGCCTGATCGTTCAACGCCTGCTTGCCGATCTCAAGCGCTGGCCCGGAGCAGGACCATGGCCCGATCGCTTGCGCGATCACCTTCGCAAGGTGGGGCGCAGCAAGCGCGAAGCCGAGCCGCAAACCGGCAAGGCCGTAGAACTTGCCGAACGATTTGAGCACGATGATCGGCAGCTCACGGCACAGCTCCACAGCGCTGCTGTCAGGCACAACATCGCCGAAGGCTTCGTCGATGATCAGCCAGCCACCGCGGTCACGCAGCTGCGCAGCCCAATCGGCGAGCTTCGCGGGCGAAACGACACGTCCGTCGGGATTGTTAGGATTAACAATCACGGCATGGCGCGCATTGGCGGGAAGATCGTCGCTCGCCTCCAGAACCTCGTGCCCGGCATGACACCAGGCGCTGGCATGTTCGCTGTAGGTCGGCCCGAAGATCGCAACAGGGCTTGCGGGAGCCAGCCTTGGCAACCACTGGATCAATGCCTGTGTTCCTGGAGCCGCGACGCAATCAATGCTGTCTGGAACGCGATAGGCATGACGCGCGGCATTCATCAGCGCGGCTTCTTCGGCCTTGCCTGGCAGGCGCTGCCAGGCCACCGCCGGGATCTCGCCAACCGGCCATGGCCAGGGATTGATGCCCGTCGAAAGGTCGAGCCATTGGCGCAGCTCACCGCCGTAGCGCGCCATTGCTTCTGTCAAATCGCCGCCGTGTTCCATTCGTTCTTCATGCCATTTCGGAAGCGACATGACGAGAGGCTTGCGCGCGGCCTGATTGTTTTTGCCGCAACAATCTGCCTCGCAGCCTCTCCTGCAAGCGCCGAAGCCGTTACACGGATTGCGTCAATCAATGTATGCACCGACCAACTGCTGCTGGCGCTTGCAAATCCTGAACAGATCGTCGGGCTCAGCCCCTACTCGCGCGACACGGCGCGTTCATGGAGCGCAAAGGAGGCGCAGCAATTTCCGATCCTGTCCGGCTCGGCCGAAGACGTGCTGATGTTGCGGCCGGATATCGTCGTCGCCGGACGCTTCACCAAGCGGGCGACGCGGGAATTGCTGAAACAGCAGGGCCAGCGCGTTGTTGAATTCGACGCTGCCCGCACGCTGGACGACGCGCGCAATCAAATTCGCAAGATGGGCGAGTTGATCGGTCGCCTCGATCGCGCCGATCAGGAAATCGCAAGATTGGATGCCGCGGTTGCTCGCGCCAAGGCCGCCGCTGCGCGCCGGCCGTTTCGCGTGTTATCGCTGTCGCGGCGCGGGTGGATCTCCGGCAACAACAGTCTCATGACATCCGTGCTCGCAACCGTCGGCCTGCGCAATTCCGCCGGCGAGATCGGTTTCAAAAATGGCGGCTTCGCATCGCTGGAGGCCATCATCGCGCTTCGTCCAGACTATGTGCTGGTATCGGAGAGCAGCAGTTTCGCCGAAGATGAAGGCCGCGCGTTTCTGCTGCACCCGGCGCTGACCCGGTTGTATCCTCCTGAAAAGCGCATCACCGTGGCTGAACAACTCACCGTTTGCGGCGGACCAAGCCTCGCCGACGCGCTGGACCGCCTCACGGCGGAGCTCGCGCGCGTCGTCAATTGATCGTGCCATGACCACAGCTTTCCTCCTCATCGCCCTGACCGCGCTGCTGCTGGACGCCATGATCGGCGACCCGGACTGCCTGTGGCGACGCTGGCCACACCCGGTCACCTGGATCGGCAAGATCATCAGCGCCATGGATCGTACATTCAACCGCGAGACCTGGACATCGCGCGTTCGTCGCGCAAGCGGCATCGTCTGCACGCTTGCGCTGGTCACGGGCAGTGTCGGCATCGGTGTGCTGCTGCAACTCGCGCTGATTCAATCGCCCATCGGCATGATCATCCTCGCGCTGATCGCCTCGACCCTGCTGGCGCAACGCAGCCTGCATCAACACGTCGAACGTGTACGTCTGGCCTTCAGTACAGGCGGCTTGTCTGCAGCGAGGCAACAGGTCGCCATGATCGTGGGCCGCGATCCGGACCAGCTTGATGAAGCCGGTGTCTGCCGCGCCGCCATCGAGTCCTGCGCCGAAAACTTTTCCGATGGCATCGTTGCGCCCGCCTTCTGGCTCGCAGTGTGCGGCCTGCCGGGGTTGATCGCTTACAAGGCCATCAATACAGCGGATTTAATGATCGGCCATCGCACCCCGCGCCATCAGGATTTTGGCTGGGCTGCCGCGCGGCTGGATGATCTGCTCAATCTTGTTCCGGCCCGCCTGTCCGGTGTGCTGATCGCCATCGCCGCGCCGATCAATCGCGGCGGCAGCAGCATCTGTTCTCTGCGAGTGATGTGGCGTGACGCCCGGAAGCACCGGTCGCCGAACGCCGGCTGGCCCGAGAGCGCCATGGCCGGCGCGCTCGGCATCGCGCTGTCCGGTCCGCGCCGCTATGGCAGTCATGTTGCGCATGAGCCCTACCTGAACGATGCCGCCCGTCATGCCGCGACACCCGCCGATATCGGCCAAGCGCTCAGCATATTCGTAACAGCCTGCACGCTGCAGGTTGGGTGCTATGCGCTCGCGCTTGCGGTGCTCTGACGGCTTCGGGCGATCCGCAGCATCTGCTCAATGTCGAGATGCCCCTCAAGGTGATCCGCCAAGGCATCGAGTGCAATCTCGACCCGCACTGCATAGGCAAGCGTGGAGGCAATGCCGAGGTCGGCAAGCCAAGCCCTGCGGAAGGCATCGCCGGTGAACAGCCCGTGCAGATAGGTGCCCATGATCTGGCCGTTGGCCGAACATGCGCCGTCTGATCGCCCGTTCAGATCGACCAGTGGCCTGCTGCAATCCGCGCCCGAAGTCACGCCCATATGGATCTCATAACCCTGAACCGCCGCGCCGCTTGAACGATGCACGCCGCTGACACGCACGGTGGACTTCGTTGGCGTCATCACCGTTGTCACATCGAGCAGGCCGAGTCCCTTGACCTCGCCCGCTGGGCCATCAACGCCATGCGGATCGCAGATCCGCGCGCCAAGCATCTGATAGCCACCGCACAGGCCGAGCACCCGCCCACCGCGGCGAACATGCGCCTGAATATCAATGTCCCAGCCCTGCGCCCGCAGGAACGCGAGATCCGCAATGGTTGACTTGGTCCCGGGCAGAACAATCACATCCGCGTTGCCAGGGATCACCTCGCCGGGACGCACGAACAGCAGTTTAACGCCGGGCTCCATGGCGAGCGGATCAAGATCATCGAAGTTGGCGATACGCGACAGCACAGGCACCGCAATGATGCGTGCGCCCTGCGTGCTGGCGCGACGTTCCAGATCAACAGCGTCTTCAGCTGGTAGCCATGCCGCTTGAGGCAACCATGGCACCACGCCAAGCGATGGCCAGCTGGTGTAGCGGCTGATCTCGGCAAGCCCCTGCTCGAACAGCCCGGCGTCACCACGAAACTTGTTGATCAGAAACCCGTGAACGCGGGCGCGCTCGTCAGGTGTAAGCACCAGATGGGTGCCGGCGATGCTCGCGATGACGCCGCCGCGATCAATGTCGCCCGCGAGAACCACCGGAACATCAGCCGCAGTCGCAAATCCCATGTTGGCGATATCGCCTGCGCGCAGATTGATTTCAGCCGGACTGCCGGCGCCTTCGACCAGAACGATATCCGCCTCGCGGGCGAGGCGTGAGAAGCTCTCGAGCACGTAGGGCAGCAGAGCCGGCTTCTTGTCGCGAAAGCTGCCCGCCTTCAGCTCGCCCCAGCGCTTGCCCTGAACGATGATCTGAGATCCGGTGTCGCTATGCGGCTTCAGCAGCACCGGATTCATATGCACGCTCGGCGCAAGGCGCGCGGCCTGCGCCTGCACTGCCTGCGCCCGTCCGATCTCGCCGCCATCGACAGCTACTGCCGCATTGTTCGACATGTTCTGCGGCTTGAACGGCGCAACTTTCAGACCCCGGCGCACCAGCGCGCGCGCCAGCCCGGCGACAAGCGTTGACTTGCCGGCGTTCGAGCCCGTTGCCTGGATCATCAGGGCTGGCGTTGCGCGGATCATTAGAACTCGATGCCCTTCTGGCCCTTCACGCCGGAGCGGAACGGATGTTTCACCAATGTCATCTCGGTCACGAGATCCGCCAGGTCGATTAATTCCGGCTTGGCGTTTCGCCCGGTGATGACGACATGCTTGTCAGCCGGCTTTTCATCGCGCAGGAAGGTGAGCACCTCGTCAAGGTCGAGATAGTCATAACGCAGCACGATGTTGAGTTCATCCAACAAGACCAGCCGATGGCGATCATCGCGGATCAACTCCTTGGCGCGCTCCCATCCTGCCGTGGCGGCAGCGATATCGCGTTCCCGATCCTGCGTTTCCCAGGTAAACCCCTCGCCCATGATGTGCAGGGTGACAAGATCAGGAAAGGTCTTGAGCAAGCGCGCCTCGCCGGTGTCCCACTCGGGCGACTTCGTGAATTGCACGACGCCAACCGGATAGCCATGGCCGATGTGGCGAAACACCATGCCGAGCGCAGCCGAGGTCTTGCCCTTGCCTGTGCCGGTGTGAACGATCAACAGCCCTTTGTCGCCAGTCTTGGTCGCCATGATCTTGTCGCGAGCGGCTTTATGCTTGCGCGCCTTCTCGGCATGACGGGCATTCAACTCCTCAACGCTCGCTTCATTGTCTGTCATGATCGGCCTCGCTTGTTGTTGTATAAACTGTCGATGTGAGTTCAGCGATCAGATGGTCTGCGCTATTGGAGCGCGACGACCACAGCCCGCGCCGTCTTGCTTCGGCAAAGCGTGCAATGGTTTCCGTCAGGGCCGAAGGATTCGCTTCGCACATGAACGCGCGCACCGCTTCATCCTCAATGTATGCTGCAAACAGCTGATCAAAGTGGTGATTGCCGACAGCATCGGTGCTCGCCGCAAAACCGAACAGGTAATCCACCGTCGCTGCGATTTCGAACGCACCCTTGTAGCCATGCCGCATTACGCCGGCGATCCATTTCGGGTTTGCCGCGCGTCCTCGCACCACGCGTGAGATCTCGTGACTGAGTGCGCGAGCAATGGGCATCTCCGGACGCGACGTATCGACATGCATAATGCGTGGCGCGGACCCGCGCAGTGTCTGCACCGTCGCGGCCAGACCACCCATGAACTGGTAATAATCGTCAGAGTCCAGAATATCATGCTCGCGGTTGTCCTGTGCCTGCACCACGAGATCGACTGCGCTCAGGCGATGCGCGAATTCATCTCGTGCGTGATCGCCCTCCTGCCCTCCGCCATATGCAAAGCCGCCCCAAGCGAGATAAGCATCGGCAATATCCCCGCGCGTCCGCCAGGCTTCCTCATCGATCAGGGCTTGCAGGCCCGCGCCATAGGCTCCCGGCATCGAGCCAAACACCCGCGACGCCGCCTGGCGCCGGGCGCGCGTTTCATCCATGCCCGTTTCCATCAAGCTCGCTGCGCGATTGCGGACGTTCGCCGCGATCGGATTGGAGTTGTCAGGCTCATCCAGCGCCGCAATCGCGCTGATCGCGCTGGCGAGCAGATCCATCTGCATCGGAAAGGCGTCGCGAAACAATCCGGAGACACGGAACGTGACGTCGATGCGCGGGCGTTTCAGTTCCGACAAGGGAACAACCGCAAAGCCGGTGACGCGTCCGGAGATCTCATCCCACACCGGCCGCGCGCCGATCAGCGCCAGCGCCTGCGCCACGTCGTCGCCGCCAGTGCGCATGTTGGCAGTGCCCCAGGCCGACAGGGCGATTGACCGTGGCCATTCACCGGCCTGCTGCCAATAGGCCTCGACCAACTGCTGCGCCCCGACCTGACCGATGCGCCAGGCCGATGGCGTCGGCACGGCACGACCGTCTACGGCAAAGAAGTTGCGGCCCGTTGGCAGGACATCCGGCCTACCCCGCGTCGGCGCCCCGGAAGGCCCTGGCGCAATGAACTTGCCGTCCAGCGCCTGCAGCAACGCCCGCATCTCCGCATGGCCGCAAGCGGCGATCGCCGGACGAAGCCGTTGCGCGATCCAGTCCAGCACCAGCACGGTATGTCGCCAGGCAGGATCAGGAGTCATTGTTCCGGCGACAAGCGCTAGCGCCAATGCTTCGATGCGCTCGATTGTATCGCCCGCGGTGCGCCATTGATCTGCGCTGATTGCGTTGAGCACCAGGGGGCGCGGCCCGTTCCAGACATCGGCATAGTCACGTGCCAACGGATCGAAATCGTCAAGCCCGAGATCCTGCGCCAGCGCGCGATGCAGCGAGGCATCCTTCGCAGCGAGCGTCGAGCGCGGCACGCGCGCAATCGATACCAGCAGATCATTGGATCGCTGCTCGTCCGGACTGCAGCCGAACACATGCAAGCCATCACGAATCTGCATTTCCTTGAGGTCACACAGATGCGCGTCGATCGCCCGCAAAGCTTGGTCGCGCGACATATCCCGCGTGACGCCGACGTCGACATCAAGCTGCTGCGCGCGCGCCAACGACAGAATATCCTCAGTGATGAGGCCGGCGCGGCGCGGATCAAGATCAGCCGCCACGGCATATTCGTCGACCAGCGCCTCGAGCCTCGCAAGATCATCGTGCAGTTCCGCGCGCGTCAGCGGCGGCGTCAGATGGTCGACGATAACCGCTGATGCGCGCCGCTTGGCCTGGATGCCCTCGCCGGGATCATTGACGATGAAGGGATACAGATGCGGCAGAGGCCCGAGGATGGCAGTCGGGAAGCACTGCTGCGACAGGCCGGTGCTCTTGCCCGGCAACCATTCGAGATTGCCGTGCTTACCGAGATGCACCACGGCATGCACGTCGAATGCTCGGCGCAGCCACAGATAGAACGCCAGATAGTAATGCGGCGGAACGAGATCGGGATCGTGATAGGTTGCGAGCGGATCGATGTTATAGCCGCGCGAGGGCTGAACGCCGACAACCACATTGCCGAAGCAATGAAGGGCCAAACGGAACATGCCATCGACGACATGCGGATCGTTGGCCGGCGGCCCCCACCGATCGTGAATCTGTTGCTGCACATCGGCGGGTAGTTGCGAGAGCGCTACTACATACTCCGTCAACGGCCAGCTCACACCGTCGACGCGCGTGGCACGCTTCGCGATGGCGTTTGTCGGCCCACCCTGCAACAGCGCCATCATGCCGGCGTTCTGCTCCGGCGCTCCGTCAATGCTGTAGCCCGAGGATCGCATCGCCTGCAGCACGCCGATCAAACTTTCCGGCGTGTCGAGTCCGACGCCATTGGCAAGCCTGCCGTCCTTGCTCGGGTAATTCGCCAGGATGATCGCAACGCGCCGCCGGGTCGCCGACGTCCAGCGCAGTTGAACCCAATTCGCCGCCAATGCAGCGGTGGCGTCGACCAGCTCCGCCACCGGCTGAAACACGGTCGTGGTCGCTTCGCGATGGGTCGTGATGCGCTCCTTGAACGCAATGGCGTTGGCGAAGATGCGCCCATCAACTTCGGGCAGGACAACATGCATCGCCAGGTCGCGTGGATTCAATCCGCGAGCCGAACCACGCCAATGCGCGCTGGATGTCCCGGCCTGCGCCACCTGCAGCACCGGGCAGTCGAACGCAGCAAATGCCCCTCCCACGCCTTCAACGGTTGCCGAGGCAAAAGCCGTTGCGTTGATAACAACGTCCGGCGGGTGGGCCGCCAGCGCGCCGTGCAAAAAAACCAGCGAGCGCTCATCTTTCAGGCTCGTCACATAGATACAAACCGGGCGTAGCTCTTGCCGCGTCACCGCTTCCGCGAGCGCATCAATCCCCGCGGTGTCACCGGACAAGGCCAGCGCTCGGTAGAAGACAACCGCGGCAACCGGCCGCTCGTCAGATACTGGTTCATGCGGCCAGAAACCAGCCGCCGGCATGGGCCGCGCGGCAGACGGCTTCACGCCCTTGTCGATCAGATGCGCGGCGTATTGCAAAGCCAGCGCCGCATTGTCAACGCCGCCTTCGCGGCAGTAATCCCACAGCGCGCGCGTTTGCTCTGCAGTCGCTGTGCCGCGCGCAGCTAATGCTGCGTCCCATTGCATCTCGCCGGGGATTGCAACAAAGCGCGATCCGCGCGCTATTGCATCACTACGCAAGCTTTCGACGCCATACGGCCAATAGGCCTCGCCGCCCAGCATCCGCAACAAGACAATCTGCGCATTCGCGAGCGTGCGCTCGACATAGAGATCCACTGACGCCGGATGCCCGAGCGCCAGGATGTTTGTCACCTGAACGCTTGGAAAACCGGGCGGCAACGACGCATGGGCCTTAGCGAAGGTTGCGAGATCGCTGTCGGCTGCAGACAGCACCACGATATCGGCGCTGTCCTGCCCGAGATCACGCGCAACATCGCCGTCATCAATGGTGCTGCTTTGATCAAGCTTGAGGTGCATGAACCGGACTGTTCTGATCAGCAGACAGAGCGGCCCGCACAGCGCTGGCGTCAAAGCCCTTCAGCCCGATCACCACCAGTTGCGGCGATGCCTGGGAGCCTGGCGCTGCGAAGGCCAATTCAACGCGCTTGCCGACGGCCTGCACTACCGAGAGCGCCGTCTTGCCGGCGATAGGCGCATGGCCTTTCACCCGCAGCACGCCTTCAACGCCCAAGGCGGCCAAAACCTGCGCCCTCAGAACGTCCGTCGACGCGACCGGCGCGATGTTCAGCACGAAGCTGTCGAAGTCATCGTGGTCATGCTCTTCTTCGCCGTCGTGATGGCCGGCCCTCGCGGCAAGGTCGTTCTCCGCGGCCGCGTTGATGCCGGTGAGAATCTCTGGCGGAAGAACGCCGCTCGAGCGAAGCATCCGCACGCCCGCCCGGAGATGTTGACCAAGCTGAATCTCGATCGAACTCAATGCGCCTGATGACACCAGATCACTTTTCGAGAGCACCACCAGATCGGCGCAAGCAAGCTGATCCTCAAACACTTCCTCGATCGGATCGTCATGCTCCGGTCCACCCTCAGCCGCGCGCTGCGCGGCGACTGCGTCGTCATCAAGCGTGATGCGACCTTCAGACAGAGCCAGCGCATCCACCACGGTGACGACACCATCGACCGTCGCGCGGGTCTTGATCGAGGGCCAGGAGAAAGCCTTCAGCAAGGGTTGCGGCAAAGCCAGGCCAGAGGTCTCAATGACGATAGCGTCGAGCGGCCGGTCCCGGTTCAAGAGTTTGTCCATGGTCGGGATGAAGTCATCGGCGACCGTGCAGCAAATGCAGCCATTGGTCAGCTCAACGATGTCGCCGGGTGCACAGGCATTCGCCGCGCAATCCTCGACCTGGGATGCATCGAAGCCGGCGTCGCCGAATTCATTAACGACCACTGCGATGCGACGGCCATTCGCTTGTGTCAGCAAGGATCGCAGCAGGGTTGTTTTGCCGGCGCCAAGAAATCCGGTGAGCACTGTGACGGGGACGCGCGACATGTCTATTTCTCCTGCGATGGTGTTTGCTTGAGCCACAATGGCAGTCCAGCCGCGACGAACGCGACCTGCGGTACTACTGCAGCAATTTTCTGATTGAGCCGGCCCTGGGCATCGCGAAACGCCCGACCGAGCGGCGTTTCCGGTACCAGACCGAGACCGATTTCATTGGATACGAGCACGATGGGCGAGTGTTGATGCGAGGCAAGAAAAGCCGCAAGACGCGCGCCTTCTGCCTCAACATCCCGCCCGGCCATCATCAGATTGGACAACCATAGAGTCAGGCAATCCACCAGGATGACGCAATCAGGCCTTACGAGCTGCGCAAGCAGCTCCACCAGCGCCAGCGGTTCCTCGATCGTGCGCCAATCAGGTCCGCGCTGTAGACGGTGCCGCTTCGATACGATCAGCCATCTCGCCATCGCCTGCGCTCGCCGTTGCAACGTAGATGCGCGCGCCGCCGATCCGGGTGACGAATTGTTCTGCGAAGGCTGACTTACCCGAGCGTGCGCCGCCCAGAACAAGGGTCGCAATGCCGCTCGCGCTCGCGCTATTCGGCGCGGTCATTTCGGGGCACGCCCATCATCGGGCGACCAGCCCGGCGGCGGGATGCGCGCGACCATGCCCTTGCGCAGAATCTGTGCGCGCTCGCGCCACGGCACCAGCCCATAGTTCGACGTCTTGTAGGCGTTGACGAAGGCGACAAGGGCCGGCGTGCCATCAGCGACATCGAGATTGCCGAAGATGAAGGTGTAACCGTCCGGGCACGTGACCGACACTGTCGCCGGACGTTTGCAAACCCCGAGGCATTGCACCGGGCGCACCAGCACCGACGCGTCTGCGCTGGCAAAGGCATCAACAGTCGCCGCACAAATCTCGGGGCCGACAATTTCGCCGCCCTCTGCCCGGCAGGTAATGCATACGCTGACGACGACCGCGCCCTGGGGCACGACGTTATTTTCGATTGTCACAGCGTCGGCAGCCGTTACATCGAGACCGGAGCGATCCATTGCATGCTCACATCAAAGCCATAAGGCCACGAGCTTTGCAGGATTGTGCGGGCTGAATGATCAGCAACGCTCGCTCCCGTCCGGTGCACCCCGCCCCGACGACGCCTCCAAAGCACAAATGTTGATGGCAGGTCTCCTGGCTCGCGGGTCGTCGCCACTTCGCTGCCTTCCCGGGGGTGTCCCAGTGGTTTCAGCAAGGGCTCGTCGCTTACAGTTGCGGGGGCAGCGCCGGAGTTGAACTTACTCGCAAGAGAAAATTCGCACCGGCTTCCCTATTCACCTTCCATACGGAAGGACCATCATCGTCGACGCTAACTTTATTGACTGGTGAGGTCAACCGCCGTGGGTTCGCGCCTCGTTGTCATCGTCTTCATCGACCAGTTCAGCACGGTCGAAGGCTTCAAGCCATCGCGAGAGAGCACCGCCCGTCTCGCCGGCCGCCTTCAGCTGCCGTAGGGTGACGCGCATGGTCGCGCGGCCAAACCGATCGACGAGACTGGCGCTGTCGAACGGCGCATCACCGGCGCGCACAGCCTGCAACACACGTGACTTCAGAGCGCCATTCGCCGGGTCGCCATAGGTTTGCAGCAGGCTCTGGAACGCTTGATGACTGCCCAGATCAAACGGGCGCGGCCTACCAAGGCCGTCAGACGTGGGGTGCGCGGGGTAGAAATGGGCGCAGGGAACAAAGCCATCAGGCACCATCTCGTTCGCTGAATGGGACCGCTTGCTCTTCAACACCTTTGGAAACAGATGCGTATGCGGGCCTTCCGGGCTTTTGCCATCGGCTGGCGGTATCGGCTGATAGACCTCGGCGCGGCCGATGCGGCTGATGAACACACGGTGCGGGTTGGCGGCAAACACGATCGACCCAGCCGGATTGCCCGGCTCGTCAAGCGCCCGCCCGACGCAAGCGCGGAGTTCTCCGACCACCGCTGGATCAGCAACACGGATGCACAGATCAGCCTGCAGGACGTCAAGCCCGAGATCAAACAGGACAGCATCGCGATCTTGCGAGCGCAGCGCCGATGTATCCGGGCCAAGCTCTGTAAGCACCTTACGGCGGTTCATCTGCGCTGATGCTTGCGGCAGACAGAGTGATACGCGATGGCTCCAGCCAAGCCGGGTTGCGCTCTCGGAGGCGAATGGCCGGATGTCGTCGTGAAACGTGATCCCGACCCCGCCGCGCGTGGTGAAGGCTGACACGCCGGTGTCATTGCTCGCCACCGTGACCTCCTCGCCAACATCGCAGGAAAACTCTGCGACGCCGCCGAATGTCCCGACGCTCCATTGCGTCTGCGTCAGCTGGATCTGGCTGGCGATAAGTTGCCTTACATCGCGGGTAAGCACTTGCACGGCTGGTCCTTTCATCGACAAGTCGATTTCAAAATCAATGCATGACATCACAAGCCCCGGATGCGTCGTCGTCCGGAATGATCCGAGCGTACCGACAAATCCGGGACCCGCAATGGATTAGACTACCTGACGCCGAAGTTGGCGAGTTTGACGCCGCCGAAGACGCCAAGGCCCGGCTGCAGATAACCCGTCGGATTCTGGTAGCGAA
The DNA here is from genome assembly GCA_963717905.1 of uncultured Alphaproteobacteria bacterium. Lineage (GTDB taxonomy): Bacteria > Pseudomonadota > Alphaproteobacteria > Rhizobiales > Xanthobacteraceae > Tardiphaga. The sequence goes on along the minus strand of CAVQXM010000001.1, from coordinate 51,008 downwards.
CATCGAACAGGTTATCGACGCGGGCAAACAGTTTGACCTGGTCATTGACCACGTAGTCACCTGCGATATTGACCACGGTGTAGTCCTTCGCCAGGAGGCGCGGCACACTGAAGTCACGGTTGCCATCGATGAAGCTGCCGATATGCAGCACCGTAGCGGACAAGGTCAGCTGGTCGTTTGGTGTCCAGACGGCCGAGAGGCTCCACTTATCTTTGGGGCGGCGCAGCAGCTCGAGCCCGGTGCCTGCGTCCACCGCACGCGTGAACGTGTAATCCGCGCGCAAGCGCAGGTGCTCCGTCACTGTCGCGGCAATGAAGCTTTCACTTCCTTCGGTCACCGCCTCGCCGATATTTTCGCTTGTCCAGATGCCGCCGATATTGGCGGAGTTGATCAGATTGCTGATGTCGTTGCGAAAGTAGGTGGATCCCACACGCAGGCGATCATTGAACAGCGGTTGTTCAAATCCGATATCGTAACCGGCGCTTTCTTCCGGCTTGAGGTTGCGGTTACCGTAGGAATTCCATGCAGGCATATCGACAAACATCTGGCTCAGCGTTGGCGCCTTGAAGCCGGTGCCGTAGCTCGCCTTCAGCTGGGTCTCCGAGCCGGGGACGATAACCGTCGGGGCGACACGCCAGGTTGTATGTTCGCCGAAGCGATCATTGTGATCCGAGCGAATGTTCGCGACAACGAAAACGCGATCAGCGAATTGGCTCTGCGATTCAACGTAGATGGCTTTGTTGCTATTTTCAGCATGTGTCGAAATGCTCTGCAGCTTTTCAGTCTCGATGTCAGCCCCGACAACGACCGTCTGCCATGGCGCAAGCCTGGCGACGCTGCGCCAATCATATTTCAGGCGCTCGCCGTTATTCCACGTCGCGTTTCCGGTCGATGTGCGATTGGTGGTCTCGTGGCGCGTCGTGTTGACCCCGAAATAACTTTTCAGCGCGCCGTCGAGCAGCGTCACCACAGCTTCATTGCGGGTGAACAGTTGACGAAATTCGGAGTTGCTGTGCGTTGCTTCAGGATAGCTCGGCCAGCCGGAATCTGCCGTGAAGCGCAGGTTGCTTTCCGTATAGCGGGCGATGCTGTTGACGTGGAGATACTCGCTCACGTCAGCGCCGATGCGGCCTGAATAGGTCATGTTGTCGTAGAAATTGCCGATCGCCTGCCGCCCCGGCGGCAACACCTCGGCCGGCGTCACCGGCGTATTCGTGCTGCGCAGATGCGCGACATTGAACGCATAATTGATGCGATCTTGTCCGCCGCTCACGCCCGCCGTCTGATTGAACGTGCCGTGCGCGCCGCCCTCGACCGCTGCCGTGACGCGCGCAGGCCCCTCGCCCCTTTTCGTGAAAATCGAAATCACGCCGCCAATCGCATCCGCGCCATAAAGCCCGCTTTGCGGCCCGCGCAGCACTTCGATGCGCTCGATATCTGCAGTCTGCATCTGGCCAAAGTCGAACGAGCGATTGGGATTGCTCGGGTCGCTGACATCAATGCCGTCGATCAGAACCTTCGTATGGTTCGAATTTGTTCCGCGCATGAACACCGAGGTCAGCCCGCCCGGTCCACCAGTCTGAACAATATTCAAACCGGGCACGGTGCTGAGTGCGTCCGGCAAAGTTCGCCGTTGTTGCTGCTCGAGATCTTTCGCCGTGATCACGGTCACGGCGCTGGCGGTTTGGCCAAGGGGTCTCGCAGTCCCCGTGGGACTAACGACCAGAGTTGGCAGCGATAGGTCTGATGATTGTTGGGCAATTGCTCCGGACATTCCGGCGAGCAGGAGAGCGGCAGCACCGCTCGACGAAAAGAAACCGCGCGCGCGCGCAGATCGCGGCGAGGCGGCGCAAGACAAGCTGGACATGGGTAGACCTCGGTCTGACGTCAGTGGCACGTCACAGCGAACGAAGTCTCACCTCGATGCTCGCGCATAAAAGGTGAAGCACATGCCTGCAGTCCCCGACCGGCACTTTCGCGTGTGACCACGATTGACGGCAGGTCTCCTGGCTCGCGGGTCGATACCGTGCATCGCCTTCCCGGGACCGAGAGCCCAGTGGCTGATTGATGCAAGATTCACCGCTTACAGTTGCGGGGGCAGCTGCGGCATCGGGTATTCCCCTCACCGCATTCCCATTTTGATCCCCGAAGGGAACCGTCGACTGGCAAACTAGGGTTTGGAATCGCGCAGCGTCAACCCCTTATCGCAACGAGCTCGAGATTACCCGCCCCGCGCGCCAAGATTTTGCCGTAACCGCAAGGCGAGCAATTCCTTATCATTTGATTTGCAATTCAAACTATATGAATTATCTATCTGATATGACGGACTCTTCTTTTCCTCGTTCCGATTTCGGAATTACCTTTTCTCTGCTCGCGCGACGCTGGCGGCGCGTGCTTGAGCGCCACCTTGCCTGCGCGGGCCGCACGGATGCGACCTGGCTGCCGCTCGTGCATCTCAAACAAACCGGTGGTGGCATCACCCAGAAAGAGCTGGCGATCCTGGTGGGCGTCGACGGCTCAAGCCTCGTTCGCGTGCTCGATATTCTTGCCCGTGAAGGACTGATCGAACGCCGCCGCGATGAAACCGACGGTCGCGCGCGACTCATTCATTTGACCGCCCTGGGCCAGGCCCGGGTGAACGAGATCCGGAATGATCTCTGCAAGGTTGAGGAAAATATGCTGTCCGGGCTTTCGGACAAGGAACTTGCCGCCATGCTCGCGCATTTCGAAACCATCAATCAGCGCATGGTGCAGCTTGAGGCTCACTCCCCCGAGGGAAGCAGATCATGAGCCGTGACGCCCCCGCGTCCATCGAAGAAACGCCGCGCGAGCACATCACGCGCCGCGCAGCCGCGCGTCACCTTTTGCGCCAGCGTCAGCTGCGTGGCAGCTTTGCACTCGCGACCCAACCCTCGTTCCGGAACGCGACGCTGGCCGGGCTGCAGGCTGCGGTTACTGCCGCGATCGCCCTCCCCGCTTTTCAGCTATCGCCCTGGTCGCATCTGATCGGCTTCGCCGCGCTTGGCGTCCTCGTCGCCTTGTTTGGCCGGTTCGCCCCGCCCCGTCGGCGACTGACCATCCTGTTTTACTGTGCGTTGACGCAAGTCTTGGCAGTCTTCATCATGTCAGGGGTAGCTTGGCTCGGCGCGCCGAAAGCTGTTCAACTGACGTTACTCGCCCTGTCCTGCGGCATCCTTCTTTTCATCAGCGTATCCGGCAAATTTGGCGCGCCGGGCCCATTGATCTTCGTCTTCGCCGTTGGCGCGTCGATGACGTCCAGCATCACGCTGTCGCAAGTCCTTGAGCGAACCGCTGCCGTCTCCGTCGTGTCACTGCTAGCCTGGATCATTTGCGCGGCGAGTGAATGGGTGCGCGATCATCCGGCAGCCGAACACCAGCCCGCGGCTGAGCCGATGGCCCCGCTCAACAAAAGACTTATCGCTGCTGGACGCAGCGCCGCCGGTGCAGGCGTCGCTGTGCTCGTCAGCGAAATGTCCGGGGCGAACTTCCCGGCGTGGGCCGCCATGGGTGCTCTGGCTGTCATGCAAGGCGCGCATCTGCATATCACGATGAACCGCGCACTTCAGCGCATGGCCGGCACCATCATCGGCGCACTGTTAGCGTGGATGCTACTTATGCAGACGCCATCCGCCTGGACCATCATTGCGGCTCTAGTGGTGCTGCAGCTGGTAACGGAAATGATCATTGGCGCCAATTATGCGCTGGGCCAGATCTTTGTCACGCCGATGGCGCTCCTGATGACCTATCTCGGTGCCGAACATCCCGTCGGCCCAGAGATGGCGCCCGAGCGCGTGCTTGAAACATTGCTGGGCGTCGCCATCGGCACTGTCCTCGCCGTACTGCTGTCAACACTGGATGACCGCCATCACCTCGCAGAAATGAACCGAGCCAAACCAAAAAGTCGCGTTTGATCGGAACCGAACTTAAGCGTCACGCTCTGCAGAGAATTGCGGAGAATGTGAACTACAATAGGACGCGCCTATCAGTCCGCAGAAAAGCCGAATGGAACGCTTAGCGTTCTGAAGTCGTCCGGCAGCAACTCACGGCCGATAGGCAATGCTGATCGCGCTGCGCAGCGCGGCCGGTGGCAGACGCGGCAGGCCACCCCGATTGGCGTTGGCGCATCGGCGCGCGGGCCGTGGACATCACGCGTGTAGATCAATTGCGACGCATGCTCAGCCGAACAGCCAATCGCAATAGCCCGCTCGACACGCAAGGCGCCGAACGATCCACCACCTGCAGTTACAGTTCGCGCGATCGAGAAGAACTTTTGACCGTCAGGCAACTCAAGCCACTGCGCAACAATTTGGCGCGGCGTCTTGAACACCCCGTGCACCGACCATAGTGGGCACGCGCCACCGTGTTTCGCGAACGGGAAACCTGCGCCATCGAGCAGCTTTGAGACGTTGCCCGCCGGATCGACCCTGATCAGGAAGAAAGGCACCTTCTCCATCCCAGGGCGCTGCAGGGTCGTGATGCGGTGCGCCGTCTGCTCGAAGCTCGTGCCGAATTGCCGCCCCACCGCCTCGAGATCGTAATGACGCGCTTCTGCAGCCTTCGCGAACGCCTGGTATGGCATGATCAGCGCAGCGGCCGCATAGCCAGCCAAGGCCCGCCGCGCCAACAGCTCCGCGCTCTTTGACGTAAACTGTCCATCCTCCAATGCGGCGCTGATCTCGCCTTCCATTTCGAGATAGGCGAGCTGTTGCGCCAGCTGGAAGTTCAGGCTCGCCGTATCGAGCGAATCCTCGAGCAGCAATTGCCGTCGATGCAGGTCCAGCCGCCGGACTGACCCGAGCATCACTTCGGGCGGCAGGTATCGAACCTGCAGGTTGTGCTTGTCCTTGAGCCGCTCAAGGAAGCCGCGCGGCCCCGCGGCGACTTGGACAAGTCGCTCGGCTGCGTCATCGATGCTGGCGAAGTTATTGCGCCGTGCGGCCAGGAAACGCCGAACCTCCGCGACCGGATCATTGACGTCATACCCCTCACCGCCGCCTGACGATGCCTGCCCTGGAAAGGTCTGCGCGCTGCGGTCTGCCAGCGCCAATTGCTCTTCGCGATAGGCCGTATAGAGACGCAGAAACGCCTCGGTCATCCCCGGATAGCTGATCGCAAGGTCGCTGATCTCAAGTGCGGGGATGTCGATGTCCGAAAACATCGGCTCTTTAAGAACTGTCTGCATCCGCGCGGTGTGGTCCGCGCCGCCATCCCCGGCGAGATCCGCCAGATCGATCTTGTAAGTGCGCGCCAATCGCAACAGCATGTCAGCGGTAACCGGACGCTGATTTCGCTCCAAAAGCGCGACATAGGGCGCCGAAATCTCCAGATCAGCCGCCATATCGGCTTGAGTCAGCCCCAGATCCCGCCGCAAACGGCGCAATCGGGGGCCCATGAAGACAGATCGAGCAGGTGACGTCGCCATACCAGTTACTCATGTTTGTAAGGTAATTACAACCATACAACAGTTTCTTGTAAGGTGTGACAAGTTTTCTTCACGCGATCTAGCCCCGCCTGACCACGCCTTTACAAAGGGCATCAGAGATTACGTCAGTGAAGGGACCAACCGATATGAACTTCCAAGCACGCGGCATTAGCGACCTGGCTCTCCAGGGTCCTGCCTCATACCAGAACGAAATCAAGGCGGCTGAGGCCTTGCTCAAGGACAAGGGCACCTGGAACGGCGTCAGCGCTGAAGCTGTCGCGCGTATGCGCCTGCAGAACCGCTTCAAGACCGGCCTCGACATCGCTCGCTACACCGCTGCGCTGATGCGCGCCGATATGGCTGCCTATGATGCCGATCCAACCAAGTATACGCAGTCGCTCGGTTGCTGGCACGGTTTCATCGCGCAGCAGAAGATGATTTCGATCAAGAAGCACTTCGGCTCAACCGAACGCCGTTACCTCTATCTCTCGGGCTGGATGATCGCAGCCCTGCGCTCGGAATTCGGTCCGCTCCCGGATCAGTCGATGCACGAAAAGACCTCGGTGCCGGCGCTGATCGAAGAGCTGTACACCTTCCTGCGTCAGGCCGACTTCGCGCGAACTGAACGACATCTTCCGCAGCCTTGATGCTGCCCGCGAAGCTGGCGACAAGGCGACCGAGACAGCGCTGATCGAGAAGATCGACAACTTCCAGACCCACGTCGTTCCGATCATTGCCGACATCGACGCAGGTTTCGGCAACGCCGAGGCAACCTATCTGCTCGCCAAGAAGATGATCGAAGCAGGTGCTTGCGCGCTGCAGATCGAAAACCAGGTGTCGGACGAAAAGCAGTGCGGCCACCAGGACGGCAAGGTCACCGTTCCGCACGACGTGTTCCTCGCCAAGATCCGCGCTTGCCGCCACGCGTTCCTTGAGCTTGGCGTTGAGGACGGCATCGTCGTCACCCGTACCGACTCGCTTGGTGCAGGCCTGACCCAGCAGATCGCAGTGAGCCGCGAGCCGGGCGACCTCGGTGACAAGTACAACAGCTTCCTGGATTGCGAAGAAGTGACCGCCGACAACGTCAAGAACGGCGACGTCATCATCAGCCAGAACGGCAAGCTGGTGCGCCCGAAGCGCCTGCCGAGCAACCTGTATCAGTTCCGCGAAGGAACAGGTGAGGATCGCGTTGTGCTCGACTGCATCACCTCGCTGCAGAACGGTTCCGACCTGCTCTGGATCGAGACCGAGAAGCCGCACGTTGAGCAGATTGCCAAGATGGTGGACCGGATTCGTGAAGTCGTGCCGAACGCCAAGCTGGCGTACAACAACTCGCCGTCGTTCAACTGGACGATCAACTTCCGTTGGCAGGTCTATGATGCCTGGAAGGAAGAAGGCAAGGATGTCAGCAAGTATGTCCGGGCCGACCTGATGAAGGTTGAGTACGACGAAACCCCACTGGCGATCGAAGCTGACGAACGCATCCGTACGTTCCAGGCAGACAGCGCCAAGCGGGCCGGCATCTTCCACCACCTCATCACCCTGCCGACCTACCACACTGCTGCGCTGTCGACCGACAACCTGGCAAAGGAATACTTCGGCGAACAGGGCATGCTCGGTTACGTCCGCGGCGTTCAGCGCCAGGAAATCCGCCAGGGCATCGCATGTGTCAAGCACCAAAACATGGCTGGTTCGGACATCGGCGACGACCACAAGGAATACTTCGCTGGTGACGCCGCCCTGAAGGCCGGCGGTGCCGACAACACGATGAACCAGTTCTGATAATTAACTCTCAGCCCGGGATCCCACAGATCCCGGGCTGTTTTCTTTTGAACAACTGCTCGCAAAAACCACCGTTACCTGCAACATTTTCAAGACCCGATCAATTTGTGACGCATCTTTCCACCTGCTCGCTCAAACCCATTCCTGGTGCGACGAGACAAGATTTCCTGCGACTAACGAATCTCCCTGCGTTTCCCGTGAGTCAGACGAGTGAGCAGAAGCTCACGCCTTCGGCTGACTTGATTGAAATGATTGTTTGTCGCCTCCGCGGCGATCAAAATTTGAAGTTTGGGATGAAGAACGATGGCGCGAAACATTCTTATTCTCGGAGCCTCATACGGCTCCTTGCTGGCGACGAAGCTTTTGATGGCCGGTCACAATGTGACGTTGGTCTGCCGCAAGAAAACAGCAGAACTGATCAATAGTGCGGGAACCGAAGTTCGCCTGAAGCTGCGCGACGAGCCGACCCATCGCTCGATCTTCTCGCGTGATCAGCCGGGCAAACTCGACGCGACGTCCCCTGATCTGGTTGATCTGTCGCGTTACGATCTCGTTGGTCTTGCCATGCAGGAGCCGCAATACACCAATCACACCATCCGCGCGCTGATGGTCAGGATTGCCACGGCTGAACTGCCGTGCTTGTCGATCATGAACATGCCGCCGCTGCCCTACCTCAAGCGCATTCCCATGCTGGCCGATATGGATCTCGCCCAAGCTTATACCAATGCATTGGTGTGGGAACGATTCAAACCAGGCCTGGTGACGCTCTGTTCGCCGGATCCGCAAGCGTTTCGCCCGCCGGAAGAAAGCGCCAACGTTCTTCACGTTGGTCTACCGACCAATTTCAAAGCTGCGGTTTTTGCCGACGAGGCGCACAACAGCTTGCTCCGCGAGCTTGAAGCTGACATCGACGCCGTACGTCTCGACGGTCAGGATGTGCCCGTCAAGCTCAGGGTGTTTGATTCACTGTTCGTGCCGCTTGCGAAGTGGTCCATGCTGCTCACTGGCAATTATCGCTGCATCACGCCGGGCGAGCCGCAAGCCATCCGCGACGCGGTGCATGGCGACCTCCAGGCGTCACAATCGATTTATGAGCACGTCGATGCAATCGCGAGGCGGTTGGGTGCTGATCCAGCCGATCAGGTTCCGTTCGGAAAATATGCCAAGGCGGCAGAGAGTCTTCTCAAGCCGTCGTCCGCTGCTCGAGCAGTCGCTGCCGGCGCGCCGTTCATAGAACGCGTGGACCTGCTTGTGAAGCTGATCGCTCATAACCTCAACATGCCGAACGCCCACATTGATCGCACGGTCGACATTGTGGACCAGAAGCTGAGCGACAAGATCATCGCCTGACACACAGGCCCGACCCACAGCGTACTTCGTCACCGCATACCGGCAGACTGCAAGAACGAAAAGGCGACAGCTCGCGCCATCGCCTTTCCTGCTGAATGTCTCTCGAACCAGGCAGAGTGGCCTAATCGGTCACTCTGCCTTTCGTTCGTTGTTACTTCCTCGCGACGTAGGCCTTGACCTCACGGCGCGCGATGACGGCGTGATGCACCTCATCCGGACCGTCTGCATAACGCAGCGTGCGCTGCTGCATGTACATCTCCGACAGCGGCGACCACTGGCTGATGCCAGTTGCGCCATGAATCTGCATGGCGTCGTCGATGATCTTGCAGCACTTCTCCGGAACCATGGCCTTAGCCATCGAAACCCAGGTGCGGGCCTCCTTGTTGCCAAGGACGTCCATCGCGCGCGCAGCCTTCAGAACCATCAGGCGCATGGCTTCGATCTCGATGCGGTTGCGCGAGATCGTTTCCATGTTCTTGCCGAGATCGATGATCTTCTTGCCGAAGGCTTCACGGGTCAGACCGCGCTCGATCATCAGATCCAGCGCCTTCTCGGCAGCGCCGATCGAACGCATGCAGTGATGAATGCGGCCCGGGCCAAGGCGAACCTGGCTGATTTCGAAGCCGCGGCCTTCACCCCAGAGAATATTGGACTCTGGAACGCGCGCGTTGTTGAAGCGGATCTGCATATGGCCGTGCGGTGCGTGGTCGTGACCGAACACACACATCGGGCCAACGATTTCAACGCCGGGGGTGTCGATAGGAACCAGGATCTGGGACTGCTGACGGAAGGGCTCGGCATCCGGCGAGGTCTTGACCATGACGATCATGATCTTGCAACGCGGGTCGCCAGCGCCGGAGATGTAGTACTTCTCGCCGTTGATGACCCATTCGCCGTTCTCAAGAACAGCGCGAGTGCCAATGTTCTTGGCGTCAGACGATGCTACATCCGGCTCGGTCATTGCGAAGGCCGAACGGATTTCGCCCGCCAGCAGCGGCTTCAGCCACTTGTCCTTCTGCTCCTGCGTGCCGATACGCTCGAGAACTTCCATGTTGCCGGTGTCAGGCGCAGAACAGTTCAGCGATTGCGAAGCAAGCGGGTTTTTGCCGAGCTCGAATGCGATGTAAGCATAGTCGAGGTTCGACAGGCCTTCACCGGTTTCGGCGTTCGGCAGGAAGAAGTTCCAAAGGCCGTTGGCCTTTGCCTTATCCTTCAAGCCCTGGAGGATTTCGAGCTGGCCCGGGGCATAGGAGAAGCGCTCCTTGCGACCGCGACCGAGGCGCTCATACTCAGGATAAGCAGGATCGCAGTTTTCCTTAATATGGCGAACAACCATTTCGAGCAATGGTCGGTTTGATTCCGACATTGCCAGGTTATTCATATCAGCCAAACGAGATGCATCCGTCACATTAGTCTCCTTGCTCTAGCTAAACGTCTTCGCCTTTCGGCTTAGTCCTCGAGATTGAAACGCGTTCCCGCGATCCGCACCTGTTCATCCGACACGCGCAGGCCGAGCTTTTCAGCTGCAGCGAGAACACGCGCGCGATCCTTAACCTTCACATCAACGGCGCCAAGCCCGGGGCCCCGACCGTCAGTAGCCCTAACAAACTTCAGCGTCGCATTGGCGAACGCGACAACAGGAACGCCGTCACGCGTTTCCGCCGACAGGCCAGCGACACGAGCCCAATGCTGTGCGAGCGCCTCCGGCTCATCAGACTGCAGTTCAACACCCGTGATGGCGGCGACAGATCCGATCGAGGCTTGCGGCATCCACGTTGTTCCGCCTGCAGGGTGCCAATTGCCGACAACATCGCCGACAGAATCCCATTCGACTTCGAGGAAGGCCGCGCGCATATCGCCGGGGTGCAGTTGCATCAGATGCCAATCGCCGCGATCAGAATCATAGGCGACCCGCACCTTGTTGGCGGCGGCATTGGCGCGGATGGCCTCCTGCTCCGCCTTATCGACAACCTGGGTGATGACCATATAGCCGCCATCGCCACCACGGCGCTGCAAATAGCGACCGGCAGCGGTACCCTCCTTGAGCGGTGCAACCACTTCCATGAATTGCGTGCCGAACGCCATCAGACAGTTTTCGAGGCCAAATTTGCCCACGCCGGAATCAACGTGGCAAACGGGCGTGCCGAATACGGCTTCCAGATCAGCCGCGACTGGCGCGAGCTTCTCAGCCACCAAACATATCTGGCGTAGATATATAGCCAAGTTGCACAATCCTCCCACGTCAACTGTCCGTCTCATGCGGCTCAGTCTTTATGTTTCGGGCAGTTCAACGATCGATCGACCGTCTATGCTTGCCCTCCACGCCTTGCAGAAAGCAAGAGCGCTGATGCGCTTCTCGCTTTCCGCCAGCGAGTTGTAGCTGCAATCAGCCTGCCTTGCGCGCTTCGGTGCCCGCGGTCTTCAGGCCGCCAAGCGCCAGATCAACAAACTTACCGCCGTCTGCGGCAAGCTTCCTGAGTGTTTCAGCGGGCGCGAAGGCCGGATCTTCCGCACCGAGTTCCTCCATCTTGGCTAGCACCGCCTTGGCGCCAACCTTGTCGCCGAAGAACATGGGGCCACCCTTGTCAGCCGGCCAGCCATAGCCATTCAACCAGATGACATCAATATCAGACGGACGTTGCGCCTTGTTGTCTTCAAGGATCTTCACGCCCTCGTTGATCATCGGGAAGATGCACGTCTCAATGATCTCATCCCGACTCATGGTCGAAGGCTGAGCGCCGGTAATGTCACGAATGACCTTGGCGGTGACGTCCGATGGTGTGCGGTTGCGATTTGCATCGTAGTCGTAAAAACCCGCGCCGGTTTTTTGCCCGCGACGATCCATCTCGCAGAGTGCGTCACGGATCGGATTGAGCGTCTTCGCGCCCTTCGACCAGCCGATATCCAGGCCTGCGAGATCGGACATCTGATACGGCCCCATCTTGAAGCCGAACACGTTAATCGCAGCGTCGATATCCCAAGGCATGACGCCCTTGTAGAGCAGCTTGTTGGCCTGCACCTGGCGCATGCGCAGGATACGGTTGCCAACGAAGCCTGGGCACACGCCGACAAGCACAGCCACCTTGTTGATTTTGGTCGCCAGATCCATCGACGTGGCGACCACATCGTCAGCGGTGTGATCGGCGCGAACGATCTCCAGCAGCTTCATCACGTTGGCCGGCGAGAAGAAGTGCAAGCCAATCACATCCTGCGGACGCTTGGTCGCGGCAGCGATCTCGTCAATGTCGAGGCCAGAGGTATTGGTCGCAAGGATCGCGCCCTGCTTCACTACAGCATCCAGATTTGCGAAGATCTGCTTCTTGACGTCCATGTTCTCGAACACGGCTTCGATCACCAGATCGCAATCAGCGAGCGCAGCAAAATCCAGCGTTCCGGATATGCGGCCCATCCGTGCATCAACCTCTTCCTGTGGAAAGCGGCCGCTATCGGCGCTGCGCTGGTAGTTGCCACGAACAACCTTGAGGCCGCGATCAAGCGCGTCCTGCTTCGTCTCGATAATGACAACCGGAATTTCAGCGGTGGCAAAGTTCATCGCGATACCGCCGCCCATCGTGCCAGCGCCGATGATGCCCACCTTCTTGATCGGACGCAGCTTGATGCCCGATGGCAGACCATCAATCTGTTTCGCGAGGCGGCCTGCCTCAGCAATATAATCAATGGTTTGCTGGTTCAAATCGGTCATCGTGAGCGTCCTCTCCTGACTTGCTTCGGCCATTCAGCCGACGAATTCATTGTGATGGCAATACGCGCCGCCATCAGGCTGACTGACATACTGCGTCAAGCCTGCGCATGTCAGACCAATTGAGCGGCCCGGTGCTGCAGGCAGTGTAGCAGCGATCCCAAGCAGCGGGGATGAAAAGCGAGGATGTTCGAGAGAGCTATGCGTCATCGGCAGCGCCTTATTCCGACAAGCGGCATGTTTCGCACGTGCGACACACCTGCAACGCGACATTCAAAAAATGCCGTCTACGCTGAAACACATTGCGGATCTTCAAACCCACCGCCACTCCCACACCTAGATCCGGCCGCTTGCGCAACCGACCCGTCCAAACCTGACACTTGTCAGGCGCTACGATAGAGCGCTTGTCCGAACATCGTCAATATCAAAAGCGGCTTGCTGCGCTGCCTTTACACCTCGCCTTTCTCTGATTGACTAGCCTCCCTCCGACAACTAGCATTTCATCCTGACATCCGTCAGGATTCCGATGGATCAATAGCATCGTGATGACGATTGCATTCAGCGCTCCTGCGCCGTTTAGACCACCAATAGAGATGCTGGTATGACTTCAAAGAATGAAATGGCGGCAGCGATCACCGTTGAGCCGCTGCCGAACCACAAGTTTGACGAGGCTCGCCTCGCCAGCTGGTTGGCCGATGTGCTGCCGGAAGCCGCCAACGGCCTCGACGTGCGCCAGTTCCAGGGCGGCATGTCAAATCCGACATTTCTTCTGACGACAACATCCGGCAAGCGTTTCGTTCTGCGCAAGAAGCCGCCGGGCAAGCTGCTTCCCAAGGCGCACGCCATCGATCGCGAGTATCGCGTCATGCATGCACTCGGCCCGACCAACGTTCCTGCGCCTGAGATGCTCGCCTACTGCGATGACCCGACGGTCATAGGCGCAGAGTTCTTTGTGATGCACCATATCGAGGGCCGCATCATTCCGTCTCCCGCAATGGGGCCGATCGCCCGCGATCAGCGCAAGCTGCTGTCGAACTCGCTGATTGATACGCTGGCTGACCTGCACAGCGTCGACTGGCGGGCGGCGGGCCTGGAAGGCTTCGGCTACCCGGAGAACTATCTTTCGCGGCAGACGGCGCGCTGGTCGTCCCAGTATGAAAAATCCAAGGCCGACCTTCCCGCAGATTTCGATTACAGCGAGATGGACTGGTTGCGAGACTGGCTCACCGCACATGCGGGTGATGTGACCGACGAAAGCGCGATCGCTCATGGCGATTATCGCCTCGGCAATGTCATCGTTCACCCTGATGAGCCACGCGTTGTTGCTGTGCTCGATTGGGAGCTGTCGACAATCGGCCACCCCATCGCCGATCTTGCCTATCTGTGCCTGCCTTATCGCCAGCCGCGCGATCTGCCCGGCACCTATGATATGGTTGCCGAGGGACTTCCATCGGAAGAAGAAGTCCTTGCCCGCTATTGCGAGCGATCGGGCCGCGCCAACATCCCCGATTGGGATGTATTCCTTGCGTTCGCATTCTTCCGGTCGGCGGCGATCATTCAGGGCGTTGCTGCGCGGGCAGCAGCGGGCAATGTCAGCAGCGCAAGCGCTGATCCGGTCGCTGATGGCGCGCGGGCGCGGCGCATCGCCGAGCGCGGTGCGGAGATCGCGCGCGGGCGCGGCAAAGCGAGCTAACGCCCTCCTCACATCAGCACATAATCAAAGGGCGGCGCGAAAGCGTCGCCCTTTTGCATTGATCGGCTATAACGCTTACGGACGACTTCGGCTCGCCCAGCAGCTCACGCACCATGGCTGCCGCGCCGGCCGCCACCGTGCGCACAATCGTCTCTTCAGGCACACCCCTGTTGAGCCAGTCACGCATTGGACCGAATGCCGACAGGAACACCAGCAGATTGGCGATCACCTCGATACGGGCGTCCTCACCCTTGAGGCCAGATCGCAATCGCAGTTGCGCCGACAAATCCTTGATCAGCGCAAGATCGCGCGCGCGCATGGCTTTGCGATCCTCGCGCAACATGTGGGGAACGGAGCGATAGACCAGCAGCGTACCCTTCCGCCGCGTCTTCCACGACTCGCGGAAATAGCGCTCAAATGCCTGCTCGAGCGTCAGGCTCTTGTCTTGCAACACCTGCGGCAGTGTGACGGCGTCTTGGCCAAACCACAGCTGATTGAGCAAGCGGCGGAGGATGTCATTCTTGTTGGCAATATAGTCATAGATGCTGGCCTGATTGACGCCCGAGCGCGCGCAGATATCGCGGATCGTTGTCGAGGCGAAACCCTTTTCGAGAAACAGTTCAAGGGCGGCATCACAAATCTGTTCCCGGCGGCTTTGGATCAGCGCGTCGTTCTGAACGCTTGTGATGTCAGCCTCTTTCAGAGTTTTGCTGGAAGCACCACGCCTTTCCTTTGTTTTACTTCCCGACAAGCCTCTCTCCCCGCATGGATGCAACAAACGCTAGCCTTAGATAAAGCCGCGGACAAGTCCAAGCTGAAACAGGGCCGTCGCCTGCAATGCCCTCGACATCGCAGCCCATAGCTCTGGGAGCTCGACGAGCAATCCGCTTGAACATGCGAAGACATCCACGCGGATTGACGTCCGGAGCAGACGGTGATTAACGCGGCGCCATGCGGATCGCGCCATCGAGCCGGATGGTCTCGCCGTTCAGCATCGGATTCTCGACGATATGGACCGCGAGGGCGCCATACTCCTCAGGGTGACCGAGCCGTGCAGGATGCGGCACCTGCGCCCCCAGACTTTTCTGCGCCTCCTCGCTCAATCCCTTCAGCAGCGGCGTAAGGAACAGTCCCGGCGCAATCGTGTTGACGCGGATCAGCGACTGCGCGAGATCACGCGCCACCGGCAAGGTGAGCCCGACGATGCCCCCCTTCGATGCTGCATAGGCAGCCTGGCCGATCTGCCCATCGAAGGCCGCGACGCTTGCGGTATTGATGATGACACCGCGTTCCTCGCCGATCGGCGCTTCAGCGGACAACCGTTCCGCCATCAGGCGAATGACGTTGAACGTGCCGATGAGATTGATCTCGATCACCCGCTTGAACCGGTCCAGCGGATGCGCACCAGTCTTGCTTACCGTTTTCACTGCATCGCCAATCCCGGCACAGTTGACAAGAACTCGCGCGACCCCATGCGACTTCTCAATCTGCTCAATAGCAGCTTTAACCTGATCCTCCTTGGTCACATCGGCCGCCACGCCGATGCCCTTGACCTCCGCAGCCACTGCCTGTGCATTGTCTGCACTCAGGTCCAGCACCGCAACGCGCGCGCCCTTGGCGGCCATTGCTCGGGCCGTTGCCGCGCCGAGGCCGGAACCGCCACCCGTGATCAAAACTGCCAGGTCTTTCAAGTCCATCGCGTTACCTCATCCATTTGTTATTGGCGGCATTTATCAGTCGATTAGATGCCTGCATGTTCTGCAACTCGCACTGCAGCAAGCTGTCGAGCCCATTCGATACCGGTGACGGAACTTTGTCTACCGGCTGATCCATTAAAATTGAGATGATCGCGCCAACGTAAGTACCAAAATTAAGAAGCAGCGCACGCAATGCAGCAAGTAAACTCTGCACTGCAACAGTAGACATCCGCCACCTTCTTTGGCGGAGGCAGATAGCGCAGGCGCCACCTCGCCTTCTGACGTGACGTAGGATGCATGAACAGCAATTCTCAAGCGCCGTGTCAGGCCTTAGTCAGACACCACACCACTGCAACTACCACTCACCTACACGTCGCTCGTCAACAAATCACGCCAAGCAACATGTGAGCACGCATTGCTTCGTCGACATGCATCATTGCCTTGACGACGTTCGCATTGCGCCATCATACTCACAGTCAACTTGGTCGCTCATGGTTCGGGCAGACCATGCAAAAAAGTGAACCCATCGGGAGACGCCCAATGCAACGCCGCTCCGTTCTCGCAGCCGGCCTATTGTCCGCGCTTGCTACGCTATCCCTTCCACACATCAGCTTCGCCCAGGCGCCGATCAAGATCGGCGTCACCACGGCAGTTCAGCTGCAAGTGGGCCGCGACACCCAGGAAGCCGTGAAAATGGCGATCGAGGATATCAACGCCAAAGGCGGCGTCCTCGGGCGTAAACTGGAAATGGTTGTCGCCGACGAAACCGAGAATCCCGAAACCGGGATCAACGCCATCCGCAAGCTGACGGCTGAAGAAAAAGTCGACGTCCTGGTTGGCGGCTACACCAGCGGCGTGACGCTGGCGCAGCTCCCGCACATCACGCGAGCAAAGACAATCTATCTTGGCGTTGGTGCGGCGTCCCCTGCGGTCACGGCACGGGTCAAGGCGAAGTACGACGAGAACAAGTACATCTTCCGCGTCTTCCCGATTCACTCCGGCGCATCAAGCCCGGCAGATGACGACCTTCATTTCCGAATTCCTCGGCAAGGAGCTCGGGCTCAAGAAGATCGCCATTGTCGGCGAAAACGCCAAATGGGTGCAGGACCTCGTTCCGATCCTGAAGAAGGGCGCGATCGAGGCTGGCGCTGACGTCACCTTCACCGAACTGTTCGACACCCAGACCTCGGACTTCTCGCCGCTGTTCTCAAAGGCGCGCGACTCCGGCGCACAGTTCCTGACCGTCATCCTGTCGCACGCCTCGAGCGATATCTTCGCCAAGCAGTGGCATGACTCTCAGTTTCCGATGCCTTATGGCGGTATCGACGTGAAGAGCATGGATGGTGACTTCTGCGAGCGCATTGGCGGCAAGTCGGTGTCTCAGATCGCCGCCAACTTCGCCGTGCGCGCGCCGCTCACCCCAAAGACCATCCCGTTCTTTGACGAGTTCAAAAAGCGCACCAACCGGGTGCCTGTCTACACCGCACTCGGCGCGAATGACGCTGTCTATATGTACGCCGAGGCCGTGGCCAAGGCTGGCTCGACCGAGGCCGACGCTGTGATCAAGGCGCTTGAACCCGCCAGCTACATCGGCATCGCCGGGCAGATGGAGTTTGACGAGAACCACGACGTCAAGGCCGGCGGCAAGCATCCGAACCTGCTGTTCGCCCAGTGGCGTCCGGATTGTTCGCGCGAAGTCGTATTCCCGACGGCGCTTCGCACGGCAGAACCGATCTCGCCGCCCTGGATCAAGAAGTAACGCGATCGGCCTGTCCGATTGGTCTCACGAGGATGCCTGAGCGGAAACGCCGCGACGGCATCCTCCACCTTCTGCATGATCCAGTAACGTTTCGGGTGTTTCCTTGATTGAGATTCTGATCCAGGGCGCTGTCGCGAGCGCTATCTACGCCATGCTGGCTGTCGGCTTCACCTTGATCTTTGGTGTCGCCCGCATTCTTAATCTGTCCCACGGCACGTTCTACGCGCTCGGCGCTTACGGTGCCTTTTTCCTCACTTCCATCAACGTACCCCTGCTGCCTGCAGCTCTATTGTCCATCGCATTCGTGGCCGCCTTTGGCGTCGCCATGGATCGCGTGCTGGTGCAACCGATGCGGAGCCGGTCGCTGCTCGCAGTTCTCATGATCACGCTTGCAGTGGCGCTCACGGTCGAGCAGGTCCTGTTCCTCACGTTCGGTTCCGAATATCGGAACGTGCCGTCGCTCATCTCGACCAAGTACACCGTGTTTGGCGTCGATGTTGCCGGGCAACGCTTGCTGACGGTAGGCGTCGGCGTTGTTCTGATCGGCAGCCTGTGGCTGTTCATCCAGAATACCCGGCTTGGCTCGGCGATCCTCGCGATTTCGCAAGACCCGGAGGCCGCTCAATATATGGGCATCCCCGCGAACCGAATCTTCGCCATCGTGATGGCGATTTCGGCAGCCTTCGCAGCAACAGCCGGCATCCTCGCGGCGCCGTTCCTGACGGTACAGCCGACGATGTGGCTACTGCCGATCATCAAGGCCTTTGCTATCGTTGTGGTCGGCGGGCTGGGCTCGATCTTCGGCAGCATCCTTGCAGCGTTGATGCTGGGTTATGCCGAGACGATCATCGCCTACATGATCTCAACGAGTTGGACTGAAATCATCTCCGTTCTTGCCACACTGCTCATGCTGATCTTCCGGCCCGCCGGCATGTTCGGCCGCCGTGCAGCATTTTAGGAGCAGCCCAGATGAAACTTGCAAAACTTGATTCAACAGGCGCGCTCCTGTTCGTCCTCGTCATGGCGGCGCTCCCCGCGATCTGGACCAACAGCTACCTCACAGGCATTCTGACCGTCGCAATCATTTACGCGATCTGGGCGGTCGCCTGGGACTTCATGTCCGGTCTCACCGGCCGTGAGAACTTCGGCCACGCCTTGTTCATTGGCGCGGGCGCCTATACAGCGGGGTTCCTCAACACGATCTGGGGCCTCATCGGGATGGTGGACCATTCCCGCCGCGATGGTCTCCGCCTCCGCCTTTGCAATCCTGATCGGCTTCCCGACGCTGCGATTGAAGGGGCCATATTTCGCGCTTGCGATGCTCTCCGGCTCGGTCATCATGCAACGGCTGATGCTGATCTTCTGGGAGCAGACCGGCGGCGAGGAAGGCATCAACGGCATCGACTCGCTGATGGGATCGGAGCTTGGTTTCTACTACTTTGCTCTGGCCTCGCTTGTGGTGGTCACCGGGGTATTGCTGTATCTCGCCAATTCCAATCTCGGTATGATCCTGCGGGCCATTCGCGGCGATGAGGCGACCTGTCAGGCTGCCGGCCTGAACGTCACCTACTACAAAATCCTGTCGCTGGTGATCAGCGCCGCGATCACCGGCGCTGGCGGCGCCATGTACGCGCACTACCAGATGCAGGTAAGTCCGCAGCTGTTCACCGTCGTGCTCACCATCTCCATCATCACTATGGTCTATGTCGGCGGCATGTCCTCGATCTACGGCCCTGTCGGCGGCGCAATCGTTCTCGTGCTGTTGACCGAACTGCTGCGCGACTTCGGCGAGTGGCGGCTGATGATCTACAGCGTCATCCTGATCCTGATCCTGTTCTTCCTGCCAGGCGGCCTCATCGCGCCAATCTGGCGTCGCATCACAGCAGCTTTCGGGAGGACAGCGCCATGACCGCATCGCTTGAAGTCAAGAACCTCACCAAGCGCTTCGGCGGGTTGACGGCCGTTCGCAACGTCAGCTTCAACATTGCGCCATCCGAGGTCGTCGGTGTGTTGGGACCCAACGGCGCTGGCAAAACCACGCTGTACAATCTTCTTACCGGCTTCATCAGCTTTGATGAGGGTAGCGTCAAGCTCGACGGCAAGTCGTTGCAAGGCATCGCCCCGCACAAGATCGCCCAGATGGGCATCTCGCGCACGTTCCAGCTGTGCCGACCCTTCGTCGGCATGTCGGTCGAGGAGAACGTCATTGTCGGCGGGCTGTCGCGACCAGCGCAGGCGGAAGGTCGCAAGGCGCATGCGTTGCGGCTGCTCGACGAGGTTGGTCTGGCGCA
Source organism: uncultured Alphaproteobacteria bacterium (assembly GCA_963717905.1). Lineage (GTDB taxonomy): Bacteria > Pseudomonadota > Alphaproteobacteria > Rhizobiales > Xanthobacteraceae > Tardiphaga. The sequence goes on along the minus strand of CAVQXM010000001.1, from coordinate 31,293 downwards.
TATGGCGAACGAGCCGGTCGAGATCCTCTCCTACGGCGATCAACGCCGGCTCGAAATTGCCCGTGCGCTGGCGTCGTCACCAAAACTTCTGCTGCTGGACGAGCCATTCGCCGGACTTGGCTCCGGTGAAATTGCCGACCTCTCCGCCTTGATCCGCAAGATCCACGCGAGCACGCGGGTTACCGTTATCCTGATCGAACACAAGCTGCATGAATTCATGAAACTGGTAGACCGGGTGATTGCTCTCGATTTCGGCGAGTTGATTGCGGACGACATTCCCGAACGCATCGTCAAACATCCCAAGGTGATCGAAGCCTATATCGGCTCCGCTGCTGACGCGGAGGAGTTCGTATGACGGCTCTGCTGCAAATCGATAACCTGTCGGTCTCCTATGGGAAGGCGGCGGCGCTGGAGAATGTCTCCCTGCGCGTCGATGAGGGCGACATCATTGCCGTGCTTGGCCCGAATGGCGCAGGCAAGACAACGCTGCTGAAGGCCATCTCGCGCGCTTTGCCATCCGCAGGCACGCTTGATCTTAACGGCCAGTCGCTGCAATCGCTGCAAGCCCATGAGGTGGTCGGTCAGGGCATCTGCCACTGTCCGGAAGGCCGGCGCCTGTTCACCGATCTCACTGTGCTGAAGAACCTGATGCTCGGGGCCTATCTTCGCAACAACGCGAGCGAAGTGCGCGCCGACCTGGAGTTCGTCTACCAGCTGTTCCCGATCCTTCGGGAGCGCGAGAGCCAGATCGTCAGCACCCTCTCGGGTGGCCAGCAGCAGATGGTCGCCATCGGACGCGCGCTGATGGGCAAGCCGAAGCTGTTGCTGCTCGATGAGCCTTCAGTCGGTATTGCCCATCGGCTCAAGACCGAGATCTTCGATGCGATCCGGCAGATCCGCGATAAGGGCACCACCGTGCTGATGGCGGAACAGGATGCGCGCTCCGCCCTGCGGATTGCGAACCGCGTTTACGTTCTCGAGCACGGTCATGTCGGCCGCGAGGGCAGCGCAGAGGAAATGTCGAAGGACGACTACATCCGCAAGATCTACCTCGGCGTCGAGTAGCGCCGCGTCAAACGATAGGTCAGAAACAGAGATGCCCTGCATTGCCTCGATGCAGGGCAATTCCCTTCTGGCATTTCCTGATCTTTGCGAGAGCTCAATCCGGATAGACCCGCCCATCCATCAGCTTGCGCGCGGTGCGGAGTGTGCCGACGCCCGTTATCTTTCCGGCATCGTTCAACTGCACAAGCACCTCAGCCGCTCCGCCTGGATGCTCGATTCGGAAGTTGCCGTCGGCGGGCACTCTTGCGAGCCGCGCGGCGACGCTTGACCGCAGCAGACACGCCGTCGCGACGGACACCGCCGCGAACACGCCGATGGTGGCGTGGCAGCGGTGCGGGATGAAGCTGCGGGTATTGATCGCGCCACCGGCGTTCGGCTGCGACACGAGCACCATTTTCGGCACCGATTTATCCGCGACGTCGCCGAGGTTCATCATTGGCCCCGCAGTCAGGCGGATGCGCTCCAGCCGCGCTTTCAGCTCGCCATTGCGATCCAGTTCGGCGCAGCTCTCCCGGCCTGTCAGGTTGAAATCTGCCGCGCGCATCACGACGATCGGCATGCCGTTGTCGATCAGGGTGCACTCTGTGCCATCGATGTTGTCATGCCCCTGCCCCGTCGGCAGCAATGCGCCACACATCGATCCCTCGGTATTTTGAAAGAACAGCGGCACGGCGGCATGGCTGCCTGGCACGCCATCGATCCGTGCGTCGCCGCGATAGGTGACACGACCGCCGGGAGTAGCGACCTCCGCAAGCGAAACCTCGCCGGTGTTGAGCATATGAATGCGAACCGGCGTCAGGCCGTCTTGCGCCTGAACCAGCCCCCGCTCGATGGCGGCAGGCCCAACTGCCGCGAGAATATTGCCACAGCCTTGCGCGTCGCTGATCAGAGGCTGATCGACGAATACCTGCAGAAACAGATAATCGACATCGGCATCGCCTCGGCTTGGAGGCGACAGGATGGCGACCTTCGACGTCAAGGGGTCAGCCCCGCCGATTCCATCGATCTGACGCGGGTCGGGCGAGCCAAACAGCCGCAGCAATAATGCGTCGCGCTGCTGTGGGTCTGCCGGTAGATCCGACGCAAGGAAGACCGCGCCTTTGGATGTGCCGCCACGCATCCAAAGGCAGGGTATGCCTGCGTCGTGATCGTCAGACATAGGTCAGGCCTTTCTCCGCCAGCCGTTTACGCATGTCGTAGATATCAAGGCCGAGCTCGCCTGCGGCCAACCGTTGCCGCCGTGCGCCTTCCGATGCGATGCGCGTCTCGGCAGCACGAAGCACTGCTTCCGCATCAGCCTGCCGGACCACCACAACGCCGTCGTCATCAGCCACAATGACGTCACCCGCGTTGACCGCCGCGCCCGCGCAGACAATCGGCACGTTGACCGACCCCAGCGTCTCCTTCACCGTTCCCTGTGCCGAAATTGCCTTGGCCCAGACCGGAAAGGCCATCGCAGTGAGATCGCGGACATCCCGAACGCCTGCATCGATGATCAGCCCACGACATCCCCGCGCACATGCAGACGTGGCAAGCAGATCGCCAAAGTAACCGTCGTCACAGGGCGAGGTCGGCGCAAGCACCAGGATATCACCCGGTCTGATCTGCTCAATCGCAACGTGGATCATCCAATTGTCGCCGGGCGGCGCCGAGATGGTCACCGCTGATCCCGCAATCTGCGCCCCGCTATAGATCGGCCGAAGATGGCTCGCCAGCATGCCAATGCGGCCCTGCGCCTCATGCACCGTGGCGACACCAGCCTGCGCCAGGCCGTCAATCACAAGCTGTGATGCGCGAGGGAAGTTCTGAACGACGCGATGCATCTCAAGCCTCATGCCGCACGGGCGGCGTGCCATGGGTGTGAAACGTCTCGATGGTTTTGAGGCCCCAGGCCTGTCCTTTCCTTCGGTCTGCCTCAGTCCAGACCACCGGCTCCCAGTCAGGCGCGAGGATCAATCGCGCACCGGCATTGGCAAGCTCAACCCGATTGCCCGCAGGCTCCCAGACATAGAGGAAGAACGTGCCCTGGATCGCGTGCTTGTGCGGACCGGTTTCAATGTGGACGCCGTTCTCAAGGAAGATATCAGCGGCGCGCAGGATGTCTTCACGGGTATCCGTCGCATAGGTGACGTGATGCAAACGACCATTGCCGCCGCCGTGCTCCTCAGTGCAGGCAAGATCATAGGTCTTGTTGTTGACCGTGAACCAGCAGCCGCCGGTGCGGCCATTGTCAAGCTGGATCATCTCGGTGACGCGCGAGCCGAGGCAGATCTCCATGAACTTGCGAAACTCGCTGACATCCGATGCAAGCAAGTTGAGGTGATCGATGCGGCGGGGGCACGCGCCACGGCCGTGATAACGCTGCGCCAGATTCTTCAGGCTGGGTCGCTCGCTTTCGGGCGGCACGTAACGATTGGTGTCGTAGTAGATTTCAAAGATGTGTCCGAACGGATCTTCAAATCGAAACGCGCGGCCGTGGCCGGGATCGCCGTCAGTCCATCCATGAACCTTGTAGCCGCTCGTCTCGACCGCCTGAACGCGCCGCGCCAATGCCTCCGGCGATGCGGCGCGATAGGCGATGTGGCCAACACCCGTATGGTTGTGCCGTGTCAGCTTCAACGTGTGGAACTCATAGTCGTCCCATGCCCGCAGGTACGCGCTCGTCGCGTCCTGCCCCGAAACCGTCAGGCCATACACTCGCGTGAAGAAGTCCAGGCTTTCGTCGAAGCGGTCGGTGTACATCTCGACGTGGCCGAGGTGGGCAATATCATGACAGCGCTCCATCTCCGTGCCCCCTTACAGTTCGTCAACGGTGCGCGGAAAGATCGATTGAAATCCCTCCGCGTATTTGCAATCACGCCCGCCAGCCTGACCGCCGGAATTGCGCGTGAAGTGATTGGCGCGATTGATCGCAACACGGGTGTAGAATTCCCAGAGGTGCTCCTGCCCTTCCATGCATTCGATGGCGGCGCGCTTCTTCTCCCACACCGGCGTGATGTCGAGAAACGTATCCGGCTTCCAGCCCATCTGCTCGGTCTGATGCGGCTCGAACAGGTAGAGCTGCGGCGCGCCTAACACCTTTTCGCCGGGGTTATGGCCCCAGGCCTGCGCCACCATGCGGCATTCAAGCGCCACCTGCGTCGCGTACATGTGGTCAGTGTTGTAAGGATCATATTGCGAGTGGCTCATCATGAAGCTCGGCTGCACGTGGCGGATCACCTGCACCAGTTTGGTCTTTTCGTCGCGCGACATCTCGAGTGGATAATCGCCGAGGTCCATGCAGATCAGGTCGTGCACGCCAAGCACCTTCGCCGCTCGCTCGGCTTCATGGCGGCGCGCATCCTTGACTCGTTGCAGTGTCATGTCCTTCTGTTTCCAGAGCTTCGCGCTCTCGCCGCGCTCGCCGAAGGACAGGCAGACCACCGTGACCCGATAGCCAAGCTCGGCATGCAGCGCGATGGCGCCGGCACAGCGCCAAACGAAATCGGCCGCATGGGCGCTGATCACCAGCGCCGTCCTGGTCGTAGCCATCACGTATCCTCCCTTGAGCATTATAGCCTGATTGTCTAGGTCCACGCCTATCGAACAAGCAAGTCGAAAGGCCGTCGGTCTCCATAAGAAAATGCTATAGTTTGTGGAATTAGTCTCCGACATTTGCGATGCTTCCGATCATAAAAAGGGAGACAACGGCCAATGGCCCAGACGCCGTCAAACCACAGTCCGCTGGCCTTTATCGGCTTCGGTGAGGCCGCCCATGCTATCGCATCGGGTTTGCGCGCGACAAGCCAGTTGACCATCACAGCTTATGACCTGAAACTGCAGCACACCGAAACCGCGCCCGCTGTCCTGGCCCGCGCCAGCGCGGCTGGCGTGACCGCTTGTGCCGAGCCGGCAGAGGCTTTAGCAAACGCACAGGTCGTCTTCTGTCTCGTGACGGCTGATCAGGCGCTCCACGCCGCCACCGCCTGCGCGCCACACCTCGCGCCCAACACGCTATGGCTGGATGGCAATTCCTGCGCACCGCAGACCAAGCAGAAGGCTGCGCAGATGATTGAATCCGCTGGCGGCCGCTATGTCGACGTCGCGGTGATGGCCCCGGTCTATCCGAAGCGTCATGAGGTCCCCCTTCTGCTGGCTGGCGCAGACAGCGAACAGGCCTCCCTTTACCTGACAGCGCTGGGCATGAAACCGACCATTTCAGGCGACAAGGTCGGCGATGCATCGAGCATCAAGATGCTGCGATCGGTCATGATCAAGGGGCTGGAAGCCCTCACCAGTGAGTGCCCTGCTCGCCGCCCGCCGCGCTGGCGTCGAGGATGCCGTGCTCGCTTCGCTGCAGGCCTCCGACCCGGGTTTCGACTGGCGCGAGCGTGGGGCCTACAATCTTGAACGCATGATGGTGCATGGCATTCGTCGCGCCGCCGAGATGCGCGAGGTTTGCATTACCCTGCAGGGCTTTGGCATCCCGGACTGGATGACCCAAGGTACCGTGCAATGGCAGGACAAGCTTGGCGAACTGCGGCTGAACCCTGGCGTGGATGACCTCGCCGCACGCAGTGACATCGTCTCCGAACACCTATGAGCGCGCACAACCTTCGCCACCTTCGTCTGTTTTTCGCCGTCAGCGAGATGAGCTCACTCACGCGCGTAGCCAACGCCTGGCATGTATCGGAACCTGCGGTGACGCAAGCCGCGGTCGCGCAGGGCATTCGAGCTCTGCGGCAGGGCGACCAGGCAAGGCAACCACCACCTGCTCTTCGCCCATCCTCCGTCAAAGCCACAACCGCAAAACAAAACGGGCGGAGGATCGCCCTCCGCCCGTCGATTCAGACCAGCCCGATCGTTACGACTGCGCCCCGGCGGCCGCCTTGTCAGCGACTTTTCTTGTCTCGCTGCGGTCAAGCAATCGGTAAAACATCGGAATGAAGAACATCGCGATGAAGGTCGCGGCCAGCATGCCGCCGACCACGCCTGTGCCGATCGAATGACGGCTGGCGGCACCCGCGCCGGTGGAAATCGCCAGCGGCACGACAGCCGAGGATGAACGCCAGCGAGGTCATCACGATCGGGCGGAAGCGAAGCCTGGCCGCATCCGCTGCGGCATCGATGGCGCTCATGCCCTCTCTTCGTTTCAGCACCGCGAACTCGACGATCAGAATCGCGTTCTTTGAGGCAAGGCCGATCAAGGTCACGAGTCCGATCTGGAAGTAGACGTCGTTGTTGAGCCCGCGCAGCCAGATCGCGACCAGCGCACCGAACAGCGCGAACGGCACCGCCAGCAACACGGCGATCGGCAGCGACCAGCGCTCGTATTGCGCGGCGAGGATCAGGAACACCATGATCATGCCGAAGATCAGCGCCTGATTGCCGGTGCCACCGGTGGCGATTTCCTGATAGGCCGAGCCTGTCCAGGCGACCTGATAGCCGGTCGGCAGCGCCTCGCGCGCAGCCTCCTGCATGGCCTGGATCGCCTGACCGGACGAATAGCCCGGCGCCGGATTGCCGATCACCTTTGCCGCGGCGAAGGCGTTGAAGCGATCGACCTGATCCGGACCGACGATGCGTTCCACTGTCAGCAGCGTATCGATCGGGATCATGCTGCCGGAGCTGGCTTGCACGAACACCTGCTTCAGATCCTCCGGCCGCTCGCGGAAATTGGCTTCCGATTGCAGGTTGACCTGATAGTTGCGGCCGAACAGCGTGAAGTCGTTGACGTAGAGGCTGCCGAAGGTGCTCTGCATCGTCTCGAAGATCGAAGCGATCGGTACGCCAAGCGCCTTGGCCTTCTCCTTGTCGAGATGGATCTTGTACTGCGGCACATTGCTGACGAAGGTGGTCTGCACGCCGGTCAGTTCCGGCCGCTTGCGCGGCGGCCTCGACCAGCTTTTGCGTCGCCTCGATCGAGCGCTTGCGAGCCCGAGCCGCGCGCGGTCCTGCACGAAGGCCTCGAAGCCGCCGGTGTTGCTCATGCCCATGATCGGCGGCGGCGTGAATGCAAGCACCATGGCGTCCTTGATCGGGCCATTGAGCGCCAGGAAGGATCGCGCCAGCGCCGCAGAACTCTGCTCCTTGCCGTGCGTTCGTTCCAGTCGCTTGCAGCTGGACGAAGGATGCACCCGCGCTCGGTTTCTGCACGCCGGCCAGCAGATCGAAGCCGCCGAAGCTGATGACATCAGCCACCTGCGGGGCGCTCCATGATGCTCTTGTTGACGGTGTCGACGGCTTCCTGCGTGCGAGTGAGCGATGTCGCCGGCGGCAGGATCGCGACGGTGAAGACGCTGCCCTGATCTTCATCCGGCACCAGCGAGCCGGGAATCGTCATGAACAGGAAAGCCGTCGCCGCCGATCAGGACGGCGAACAGCGCAAGCCCGACACCCGCGCGGCGCAGCAAGAAGCGTACGCCGGTCGTATAGCCCGCGGTGATGCGTTCGAACATCCGGTTGAACCAGCGGAACGGGGCAGCAGGTTCGTGATGACCCGGCTTCAGGATCAACGCGCAGAGCGCCGGGGCTCAGCGTCAGCGCAACGATGCCGGAGATCGTAACCGAGACCGCGATCGTCACCGCGAACTGGCGATACATCTCGCCGGCCAGCCCGCCCATGAAGGCCACCGGCACGAACACCGCGCAGAGCACCAGCACGATGGCGACAACCGGCCCGGTCACCTCCTGCATCGCCTTGATCGCGGCTTCGCGCGGCGGCAGCTTTTCCGTCGTCATGATCCGCTCGACGTTTTCGAGCACGACGATGGCGTCGTCGACGACGATGCCGATGGCGAGCACCAGACCGAACAGCGTCAGCAGGTTGATCGAGAAGCCGAGCACATACATGCCCGCGAAAGTGCCGATAATCGACACCGGCACCGCGAGCACCGGGAATCAGCGTCGCGCGCCAGTTCTGCAGGAAAAGGAACACCACGACGATGACAAGGACCATCGCCTCGACGAAGGTCTTGAGCACCTCCTGGATCGAAACTCGCACGAACTTCGTCGTGTCGAACGGGATCGAATAGTTGAACGCCCTGCGGGAAAGTCGGCTGCAGCTCGGTCATGCGCGCCTCGAACCGCGTCGAGCGTGCCGAGCGCGTTGGCGCCCGGCTGCAGATAGATGCCGATCGGCACTGTCGGCGTGCCGTTCAGCGTCGCGCTGGAATGCGTAGTTCTGCGCGCCGAGCTCGATGCGGGCCACATCCTTCAGCCGCAGCGTCGCAGCGTTCGAGTCAGCGCGGACGATGATATCCTCGAACGCCTTCGCGTCCGGCAAACGGCCCTCGGTGATTCACCGAATAGGTGAAGGCCAGCTTCGATCTGCGAAGGCTCCTCACCAAATCGACCCGCGGCGAACTGCGCATTCTGCTCGCGGATCGCGACGGCGACATCGCCTGGCGTCAGATTGTACTGCGCCAGCTTGTCCGGCCGCAGCCAGATCCGCATCGAGTAGTTCTTCGCGCCGAACAGCGACGCATCGCCGACGCCGGGAACACGCTTGAGCTCATCGATGATGTTCAGCAGCGCGTAATTGCTAAGATAGATCGAGTCATACCGCGCATCGGCGCTTGCGACATGGTGATGATCGCGAGAATCGAGCTCGACTGCTTGTTGACGATCAGGCCCTTGCCGGGTCACCTCAGCAGGCAGGGTCGATACGGCGCGCTGAACGCGGTTGTTGACGTTGATCGTAGCCTGATCGGGGTTGGTGCCGATCTTGAACGTCACCGTCAGGCGCATCGTTCCTGCGCTGGAGTTCGTCGACTGCATGTAGAGCATGTTCTCGACGCCGTTGATCTGCTGCTCCAGCGGCGCAGCCACAGTCTGCGCAACCGTCTCAGCGCTGGCGCCCGGATAGGTCGCCTGAACCACCACCTGCGGCGGCACGATCTGCGGATATTGCTCGACCGGCAATACGCGCATCGCGACCAGCCCGGCCAGCACGAAGATGATGGAGATAACCGCGGAAAGACCGGACGATCGATAAAGGGATTGCCCTTGGTCACTTTGATGCTTCCTGTTTGCCGGCAACTGTCGCCGACACCGCTGCACCCGGCTTGACCTTGATCACGCCCTCGGTGACGACGCGATCGCCTGAGTTCAGGCCCTTTTCGACAATCCAGCCCTTCTCGACCTCACGGCCGATGGTGACCGGGCGGATCGCAGCGATGTTCTGCGCATCGACAGCATAGACGAACTGGCCCTGCGGCCCCTGCATGACTGCCGACTGCGGGATCACGATAGCATTGAGCCGCGTGATGCCTTCGACCGAAACGCGGACGAATTCACCGGGACGGAGCCGCCCATCAGGATTAGGCACAACAGCACGCGCGCGTACGGTGCCGGTCTGCAGATCGAGCGTTGCTGTCGGTGAAGTCGACGTGGCCCTCGCCCTCAAACCGCCGACCGTCACCGAAGCTGACCTTCACCTTCAGCTTGCCGTCCGCCGGGGCCTTGTCCGGCCCCGGTTTCCACCAGCCGGCGGATCTCGGTCTGTTCGGTTTCGGAGTACGAGAAATGCACATAGACCGGATCGAGTTGATGGATGCGTGTCAACAAGCTGTTATCCGCACTGGTGCCAACGAGGCTGCCCTCAGGCATCACGCGCATGCCGACAACGCCGGAGATCGGCGCTGTGATGGTGGCGTATCCCAGATTGATTTCAGCCGTTTTCACCTGCGCTTCGGCGCCCGCCACGCTGGCCTTGGCCAATTCAAAGGCCGACACCGCATCATCGCGGGTCTTTTCCGTTCCAACCTGCCGTTGCAACAGAGTGACTGCGCGATCATGATCGCGTTCGGTGCGTGCGGCGTTGGCCCGAGCTTCCTGCAATTGCGCCTTCGCGCGCGCAAGCTGAGCCTCATAGGTCTCAGGCTCGATCCGGAACAGGACGTCGCCCTCCTTCACCGTGGCTCCTTCGACGAAGGTCTTGGCCTGCAGGACTCCGGAGACCCGGGCACGCACCTCGACATCGCGGAACGCCGCGACCCGACCGGCATATTGATAGCGTATAGGCACCGGTTCAGCCGCAACCTCCAGCACAGAGACTTGCGGCGGCGGCGGCGCAGCCGGCGGGGCCTTTTCATCACAAGCAGCAAGCAAAAGTGTCGCCAAAACAGCGGATGCGCGCAGAATTCCGATATTCATCAATGGCCTACGGAAAAGTTGTGTTCACGGACGGGGCTCAGGGAGCGGTACGTTATACCGGCCATCTTTCATATCAAAGAAAAAGTCTTAGACGTTTGGCGGATCGCCGCAGGCGTCCCACTGGGCTGCTCAGAAAGACAATTGCCCGCCATCAATGGCGGGCAATTCGCTAACGGGTAGCAACAGAACAGGCCAGATCCTCGACGGCACACGCGCCAAGGCAGAACCGAATGACAAAGGCTCGTACCAAGCCATTCAGGCAAGCGAGCGCTGATCACGCCGCAAGGCGCTTGCGCTGCGTTTTTTGAAGACGGTCCTCGCGATGGGCACGGATGATCCGGTTTGCATCAGCCACGGAGCGGAAGGTTCGTCCCTCCAACTCATGAAACTCATGCTCGGATGCGAAAAACTGGAAGTAGCGACCATCCTGTACGACCAGTCCTGCGGTCGTCGATCCCACTTCGATTGTGAATGCTTTTGACATGATGGGGCCATCGCCGACCAGGTCGGCGTCTCTCGTTCAAGCTGTTATGAAAAACCGGTGAGCTTCAGATGACCGGTTGTCGACAACAGCGACCGGTCGCAGTTGAAGCGATACGGCGTTGGGCACCGTTCAACTTTTCCTGACAAAAGGCAGCCGACACAAACGACATCAAAGCCTCCAGAACACCATGTTCGTCATTAGCCAGAGCAAAAGAGAAAGCGTCGCGGCCAAATCCGAATCCAGCGAGACCCAAGAGTATCCGAGAGTCACCGCTACCCTCGCCCAGCCGCGGCGCAACTGTCAATTCACGGAAAGTAATAAAACGATGATTCCCTGCCGGGCTTTCTGGTTGGAACAAAAACTCCCGAACTGCCCTAGCAGAGCGAGTTGCATTCTGCTCCAAGCAAACGAAAAAACCCCGCCAACGATGGCGGGGTTTGACAATTCCACTATCCTTAATCGCGTCATCGCGAAAGAAGCACAAACAGATGATCGCAACTTACCAGGCAGCCAGAACAGCGCCCTTGAAGTGCTCGTCAATGAAGGCCTTGATCTCGGGCGATTGATAGCTTTCAACGAATGCCTTGACCCACGGCTTGTCCTTATCTCCCGCGCGAACAGCGATCAGATTGGCGTAGGGTCCCTTGGGATCTTCTCGCAACAAGGCTCCCTTCACGGGATCCAGACCAGCCTGTGTCGCATAATTGGTATTTACTGCGGCGACATCGACGTCGTCGAGCGTACGCGGGGTCTGCGCAGCATCGATCTCAGTGATCTTCAGCTTCTTCGGATTATCAGTGATATCAAGGATCGTCGGCTTGAAGCCCACGCCATCCTTGAGCTTCAGGATACCTTTGTCGCGCAACAGCAGAAGCACCCGTCCGCCATTGGTAGGATCATTCGGAATGGATAGCGATGCGCCTTGCGGGACATCGTCCCAGCTTTTGTACTTCTTGGAATAAAGCGCCATCGGAAAGTTGACGGTATAGCCGACCGCGACCAGCTTGTAGCCGCGATCCGCCAGCTGATTGTCCAGGTAGGGCTTGTGCTGGAATGAATTGGCCTGCAGGTCGCCAGCATCGAGCGCAGCGTTCGGTACGACGTAATCCGAAAACTCCAGAATCTGAATATCAAGTCCCTTGGCCGCAGCGATCGGCTTCACCTTTTCAAGGATTTGCGCGTGCGGCCCCGGCGTCACGCCAACCTTGATGGTCTGGCGTTCCTGCGCAACGCCTCCTGCAGCGAAGCCGCTGGAAATCATGGCCAGCGCAAGAATGCGAAATAGGCGTCGGCGATTCATAGAAGTCTCCTGTAGCGATCATACCGGCATAAGCCTGTTCGGCCCGCGAGAGCTAGGCGCAGGGCGAGGAGTATCCGGTGAGATTACGACAGGAGCAATTTCAAAGAACGATCGGGAGCGGCCTGGATCGTTCAAGTTTCACATCAGACGTGGAAAATATCGCCATTGACCTATCCTCGAGTACCGCAGGTCAGGTCAATGGCGCCAAAGGCGTTCGCGGCTGATTCTGCCGCTCAGTCGGCGGTCCAGCCGCCGTCGACCACCAGCGACGAGCCGGTCATCAGCGCCGAGGCGTCGCTGGCGAGGAACACGATCGCGCCCATCAGATCCTCGACCGTGCCCGAGCCGGCCGAGCTTGATCTTCGACAGCACGCTTTCCTTGAACGCGGCGTTCTCGAAGAACGGCTTGGTCATCGGCGTCTCGATGAAGGTCGGGCACAATCGTGTTGACGCGGATGCCGTGCGGCGCGAGATCGAGCGCCATGGCCTTGGAGAAGCCCTCCATCGCCCATTTCGACGCGCAGTAGAGCGAGCGGTTGGCGCCGCCGACATGCCCCATCTGCGACGACATGTTGATGATCGACCCGGCGTGCCTGCGTCGCGATCATCCGCCGCGCCACGGCCTGCGCGACGAAGAAGGCCGCGCGGACGTTGAGGTCCATCACCGGCGTCGTAATCCTCGACCGGGACGTCGAGAAACGGCTTCGGGCGGTTGGTGCCGGCATTGTTGACGAGAATGTCGAACGGCGCGCGCGCCGCGATGGCGTCCGCGAAGGCAGCGACGTCGGTGACGTCGAGCGACAGCGTGTCCGCCGCGAAGCCCGTGCTCGCGCACAGCGTCGGCGCCCTGCTTCGATCTCGCTTGCGGTGCGGGCGCAGAGCGTGACATGCGCGCCCGCCTGCGGCCAGCGCCGCGGCGGCGGCGAGGCCGATGCCGCGCCCCGCGCCGGTGACGAGCGCGCGGCGGCCGTCGAGCCGGAACGACGGCGTCTGTCGGAAGCTGCACGAGCTCATTCCGCCGCGCTCGCCGTAGGGCACGTTGCGGCCGCCATAGCGGCGCACGCGGACATTGGCCTGCTCGGCGTGGCCGACAAAGCCTTCCAGCATGCACAGCCGCGAGCAGTATTCGCCGATCATGGCGGAGGCCTCGTCGGTCAGCACCCGCTGATAGGTGACGGTCTTGAGGAACTTGCCGACCCAGAGGCCGCCGGTGTAGCGCGCCGCCTTCTTGGTCGGCAGCGTGTGGTTGGTGCCGATCACCTTGTCGCCATAGGCGACGTTGGTGCGCGGGCCGAGGAACAGCGCGCCGTAGTTGGTCATGTTCTTGAGGAAGTAGTCCGGATCGCGCGTCATCACCTGCACGTGCTCGGAGGCGATGCGATCGGCCTCCTTCACCATCTCCTCGTCGCTGTCGCAGACGATGACCTCGCCGTAGTCCTCCCAGGCCTTGCGCGCGACTCGCCGCGGTCGGCAGGATCTTCAGCAGCCGCTCGATCTCGGCCATCGTGTCGCGGGCGAGCTTCTCCGAGGTGGTCAGCAGGATCGCCGGCGAGTTCGGCGCCGTGCTCGGCCTGGCCGAGCAGGTCGGTCGCGCAGATTTCGCCGTCGACGCGTCTCGTCGGCGATGACCAGCGTCTCGGTCGGGCCGGCGAACAGGTCGATGCCGACGCGGCCGAAGAGCTGGCGCTTGGCCTCGGCGACGAAGGCGTTGCCGGGGCCGACCAGCATGTCGACCGGCGCGATCGTCTCGGTGCCGAGCGCCATCGCGCCGACCGCCTGGATGCCGCCGAGGCAGTAGATCTCGTCGGCGCCGGCCAGATGCTGCGCGGCGACGATCGCCGGCGCCGGCTTGCCCTGGAACGGCGGCGCGCAGGTGACGATGCGGCCGACGCCCGCGACCTTGGCGGTGATCACCGACATATGCGCCGAGGCCAGCAGCGGATACTTGCCGCCGGGCACGTAGCAGCCGACCGAGTTGACCGGGATGTTCTTGTGGCCGAGCACGACGCCGGGCAGCGTCTCGACCTCGACGTCCTTCATCGAGTCGCGCTGGTGCTGGGCGAAGTTGCGCACCTGCGTCCTGCGCGAACTTGATGTCGTCGATGTTGCGCGTCGACAGCTGCGACAGGCAGTCCTTGATCTCGGCGTCGGTCAGCCGGTAGTCCTTGCGGTCCCACTTGTCGAACTTGACCGACAGCTCGCGCACCGCGGCATCGCCGCGCGTCTCGATGTCGGCGAGAATGCCTTCGACCGTCGCGCGCACCTTGGAGTCGTCTTCGGCGCGCTGCGCCGCGTCGCGGCTGCGCTTGAGATATTTGGCCATGGGCAGTCTCCTATCGTCGTCTTGTCGTTACTTGATTGCTTGCGGATTGATCGGCGAACCGGCAGCGCCGGGCAGATGCAGCGGCGGCGCGGTGAAGAAGAACTCGTAGACCTTGTCCTGCGCGCAATCCTCGGCGAGTTCCTTCAGATAGAAGATCTCGCCCATCGAAATGCCGATCGCCGGGATGACGACCCAGTGCCACGGCTGGTTGGCCTCGTTGGTCTCGTTCGGACGGACCTCGCAGCCCCAGGTATCGGTGCAGATCGCGGCGATGTCCTTCTCGCGGATCCAGTAGCAGGTCTCGAACGCCAGGCCCGGCGCATCGCCGCCCGCGTAGCCGGTCCAGTCCTTCTTCTTCAGGCAGCGCTCCTGATGGCCGGTGCGGACGATGACGAAGTCGCCCTTGCGGATTTCGACGCCCTGCGCCTTGGCGCAGGCATCGAGATCGGCATTGGTGATGGCGTAGCCGTCATCCAGCGAGTCGACGCCCTTGAAGCGGGCGACGTCGAGCAGCACGCCGCGGCCGACCATCTTGTCGCGGACATGCTCGATGCCGAGCTTCTTGGCGCCGCGCGCATCGACGAGCTTGGCGTCGTAGCCGTTGTACATCTTGTCATCGAGGAAGATGTGGCAGAGCGCATCCCACTGCGTCGAGGCCTGGCACGGCATGTTGATGGCGTCGTCGGCGTAGCGCAGATAGGGCGACGGGATCGTCCTGATTGCCGGCCGCGGCGTCGGTGCCGGTCGCCAGCATGGTGTGGATCGGATTCCAGCGGCCGCCGAACAGGCCGGACTGGATCGGCTCCTTCAGCGACAGGCCGAGCGAGAAGACCTTGCCCTTCTTGATCAGCTTGCCGGCGTTGATGACATCTTCCGGCGTCACGTTGTTGAGCGTGCCGATCTGATCGTCTGCGCCCCAGCGGCCCCAGTTCGAGAGCTTCTTGGCGGCTTCATAGATCGCGGCTCGATCAACCTTCATGGCGTATCCTCCATTTAGATTTATCGTTTGATAAATGTATGGGCGAGCAGAGCCGTGCCCTGCCCGCATGCAATCACACCGAGCAGTAGCGCTCCTTGATTTCGTCATCGGCAAGCAGCGCCGCTGCAGTCGCGTGGTGCACGACCTCGCCCTGATCGAGCACATAGGCGCGGTCGGCGATCGCCAGCGCGAGTTCGACGTTCTGCTCGACCAGCAGAATGGTGGTGCCCTCCGGCTTCATCTTGCGCGAACAGTTCGAACATCTCGTCGACCAGCACCGGCATGATGCCTTCAGAGGGCTCGTCCAGCATGATCAGGTCGGGCTTGGAGATCATGGCGCGCGCGATGGCGAGCATCTGCTGCTCGCCGCCCGACATCGTGACCGCTTCCTGATCGAGACGCTCCGCAAGACGCGGGAAGATCTCGGCGATCTCGTCGATCAGTTGGGCTTCGCGCTTCTTGTCCGGCGAAGCAACCAGGCCAAGCCGCAGATTTTCGCGCACCGTCAGTCCCTGCACGATCCGCCGCTCCTCCGGCACATAGGCGAGACCGAGCGCAGAAGCGCACGTGCGCGGGTTGCCGCAAGAATTTCCTGCCCCTTGAATCGCGCCGAGCCGCTGGTCTTCACCAGCCCCATGATCGACTTCAAGCGTCGTTGTCTTGCCGGCGCCGTTGCGGCCGATCAGGCAGACGATCTCGCCCTGGTTCACCTCGAGGCCGACGTCCTGCAGCACATGGCTGGCGCCGTACCAGGCGTTCAGTTTTTCAACCTGCAACATTGTCAATGCTCCCGCTGGCCAAGATAGACCCGCTTGACCTGGTCGTTCTGGCGAACTTCAGTCGGCGTCCCCTGCGCCAGCAAGCTCGCCGTGATGAAGCACGAGGACGCGGTCGCTGATGCCCATCACCAGCTTCATCTTGTGTTCGACCAGAATGACGGTGCGCTCACGCGCCAGCTTCACGATCAGATCCATCATCACCCGGGTCTCTTCCGGGCTCATGCCAGCCGTCGGCTCATCCAGCAGCAGCAGCCGTGGATTGGCGGCGAGCGCCATGCCGATCTTCGAGCGCGCGCTGCTCGCCATGCGCCAGCTCCTTGGCAAGACGATCGCGGCGATCCCACAAGCCAACAAGTTCCAGCAGCGCGTCTGCCTTCTCCGTAAGCCCTGGCAGATTCGCACGCGGCCGCCACATATTGTAGCGCGACACAAACGCCTGCAGCCCGACACGTACGTTTTCGCGCGTCGGACAGTTGCGGGAAAACGTTGGTGATCTGGAACGACTTGGCGATGCCGAGATGCGCGAACTCATGCTGCGCCAGATTGGTGACGTCGCGTCCTTCGAACTCGACCTTGCCGCTGGAGGGCGGGAACGCCCCCGACAACAGGTTGAAGTAGGTGCTCTTGCCGGCGCCGTTCGGCCCGATGATCGATGTGATCGCGCCGGTGGAGAACTCCGCAGTGATGTTATTCAAGGCGCGGAATTTGCCGAAGACTTTGCTCGACGCCTTCGGTGCGCATGATGACTTTGGAAGCTGCCGTCATGGCTTCATCCGCTTCAAGATCGTGCCCCAGATCCCGGCAGGGAAGAACAGCACGCAGACAACAAACACCGCACCGACGATCAGCTGCCAGTGCACGGTCCACAACGACACCAGGTTTTCGAGCAGCAGGAACACGCCTGCGCCGACGAATGGACCGAAGAAGGTGCCCATGCCGCCGAGCAGCGACATCATCACCACCATGCCCGAGGTCTCGATGTGCAGGATCTCGATCGGAACGATCGACAGATGTAACGCCCAGCAGCGAACCGGCCAGGCCGCAAAATGCACCGGAGAGGATGAAGGTGATCAGCCGGGTCGACAGTCACGTTGTAGCCCGACGCCCGCGCCCGCGCTTCGTTCTCACGCACGGCCTCGATCACCGCGCCGAACGGCGACGCCAGGATACGCGACAGCACGTAGAGCGCGATGATGACGCAACCCGCCACGACATAGTAGCGCGTCATCGGATTGATGAAATCGAACTTCAAGCCGAGCAGATCGATGCTGCGAACGTTGATGCCGCGCAGACCGTTCTCGCCGCCGGTCCAGCTCTCCGCCTGATAGAACAGGTAGAACACGCATTGCGACAGCGCCATCGTCACCATCGCGAAGTAAATGCCGCGCGTGCGAATGGCGAGCGCCCCGATCAACGCGGCCATCACCGCGCCGCCGATCAGGCCAAACACGATTGCTACATACCAAGGCGCAGCGAAATGGACGATGGCCATGCCGCAGAGATACGCGCCAGTGCCGAACAATGCGGCATGGCCGAACGACAGCAGGCCGAGGTAGCCGAACAGCAGATTGAAGCCGACTGCATAGAGACCGAAGATCAGGATGTTCACCGCCAAGGCGTGGAACGGCATGATCAGCGGAAACAGCAGCACCGCCAGGCTGGCGAGCAAGGCCCGGTGGCGTTTCGCCACCTCAAACCAATTGCTCGATTGAACGCTGGGCTGAGCCAGCGATTGCGACAATTCATTCATCCCTATCGACCTTAGCTCATGAGCCCGGCGCGTCCGAAGAACCCTTGCGGACGGATCAGCAATACAATCGCCATCAGCGCGAAGATCGAAACCTTCGCCATTTCAGGCGCGAACAGCGACGTCATACTGACGACGACGCCAACCAGAAGCCCGGCAATCACCGCGCCGCCAATCGACCCCATGCCGCCCACCACCGTGACAACGAATGCTTCCGCCAGGATCGTCGCGCCCATTTCAGGGATGACACCTTGCAACGGAGCGGCCATCAATCCGGCCATACCAGCGATGCCCGTGCCGATGCCGAACACGTAAAGCCAGACCTTGGACGACATCGACGCCCAGCACGCGCACGATCTGCGGATCGCGAGCGCCGGCGCGGATGATGAGACCGAAGCTGGTGCGCTCCAGGAACAGCCAAAGTGCGAGCAAAACCACAGCCGCTGCGCCGATCACGAACAATCGATAGAGCGGGAAATAACCGATGCCGATATTCACTGCGCCTTGCAGCAACTCCGGCGTATCGAACGGATAACCGCTCTTGCCAAAGGCAATGCGGATCAGCTCGATCATGACGTAGCTCAGGCCGAACGTGAGCAGCAGAGGATAGTCGATGCCGCGACCATACAGCGGCCGAATCAAGATGCGCTCAACGACCATGCCGCTGAGGCCGACAATAATCGGCACTGCGACAAGGCAGAACCAAAAATTCCCGCCCATCGAGACGAGGAACAACCCGACATAGGCCCCGACCATGTAGAAGGCGCCGTGGGCAAAATTAACAACAGTCAGCATGCCAAAAATAAGCGACAGGCCGATCGCAAACAAAACGTAAATTGCGCCGAGTGCCAAGCCGGTAAACAGCTGCATGGCGACAAGATCAAAACTCAAGCCGGGCATAATATCTCCATGGGGAAGTACGCTCCCCGAAGGGAGCGCACAAATCCGTCTCAGGCCTTGTGGCCCAACGCTTCGCAGCTACGCAGGTAGGCTTCGTTTGGTTCTTCAGTCGCGAGCACATTGAACACGTCAGAATCGCCCTTTTGCGGGGTCGCCTTCGATTCAATGATGAACACGGACTGCACCGCCTGGTGATCGCACTTGCGGGTGTACTCAGGGCCTTTGTAGAAGTCGTACTTCAGGTTCTCGACTGCAGCGATGACCTTATCGGTTTCCAGCGTGCCGGCAGCGCGCGCCGCCATCAGCAAGGTCTTGACGCCGCCATAGCCCAGCGCACCGTAATCCGATGGCACGCGGCCACCATGCATCTTGCGGAAGCGATCGTTGAACGCCTTTGCCGACTGGAAGCGATCTTCGATGCCCCAGTAGTAAGACGTTCCACCGACGACGCCTTCGAATGCCTGCGCGCCAGCCGCAACACGGCCGGTGTAAAGCAGGATCGGCGCGATGATCTTCATCGACCGCTTCATGCCGAAGTCCGTTGCCTGCTTCAGCGCGATCTGCTGGTCACGGCCAAAGTTGCTGATGCAGAGAATGTCAGGCTTCAGCGCCTGGATGCGCGGCAGCAGCGCCGAGAAGTCGGTCATGCCGAGCGGATGGCGAATATCAGCCAGCGTCTCGATTCCGAATTCCTTTCCAGCCGCCTGGAAGCCACGAACCATTTCATGTCCGTAGGCATAGTCAGCGGTCAGGAATGCAACCTTCTTGCCGAACTTCGGGAAGGCGTAACGGCCCACAGCACCTGCGGTGATGTGCGGCGTCAGGGCTTCATGGAAGGTGTACTTGCTGAAGTCCGAAACCTCGTTGATCGTGTCGGACTGGCTGATCGAGTTGAAGATGATGCCGCGTTCCTTGGTCACGTTATTGACCGCGAGCTGCACAGCTGCCGACAGGCTGCCAACGATGAAGTTGACCTTGTCCTTCTCGATCAGTTCCAGCGTGCGCGTCGCCGCTTCACCCGGGTTGAGCTTGTCGTCGCGGACGAGCAGCTCAGCCTTGCGGCCATTCAGGCCACCGGTTTCGTTGAACTCTGCAATCGCGACTTCTGCCGCGCGCACCTGATCCTGTGCTTCCGCGCCATACGGCCCGGTCAGCGGAACCGGAAAGCCAACCTTGATCGGCGCTTCCTGAGCCTGCAACAGATTGATGCGGAATGGCGAGGCAGCAATGACTGCACCCGCACCGACAGTGGTCAACAAGCGACGACGTGAGACGTTTCCGAGATTCCTGGTCTTATCGGTCATGCGTTTCTCCCTCCGAAAAATTGTTTTATTGCAATTGTTGTCGTTAGATCGTTCCCAGCGCGGTCAGTATCAGCCGCGGTGTGACCGGGATTTCAGTGACCATCGCCCCGAATGGCGACAAGGCATCGTTGACTGCGTTGGTGACGCAGGCTGCGGCGCCAGCCGTGCCGGCCTCGCCCGCACCCTTTGCGCCGAGCTCACCTTCGAGCGTTGGCGAGACGACGTGGCCGACATCGATATCCGGCATTTCGCTGGCCATCGGCACGAGGTAGTCAGCCATATTGGCGTTGGTCAGTTGACCGTGCTCGTCATAGATGAGGTGCTCATACAGCGCCGCACCGAGGCCCTGCACGACACCGCCACGGATCTGCTCATCAACGAGCTGCGGATTGATGATGGTGCCGCAATCCTCAACAACCCAATGATTGAGCAGCTTGATAAAGCCCGTGGACGGATCGACTTCGAGCCACGAGGCCTGAATGCCATTGGTGAATGCAAATGGATAGTTACGCGGAACAAAATGGCGCGTCGCCATCATCTCGGGCTGGAACCCTGGCGGCAAAGTGTCTGGTCGGAAATAAACGATACGGGTGAGCTCTTGCAGTTCAATGCGCTGAGCGCCGGTGCTGTCGACAACAGCGTTGTCGACGATATCGAGATCAGCCGGCTGCGCCTGGAGAATAGCTGCGGCGACATCGAGGATATTGCTGCGCAGGGCCTTGGCAGCTTGGAGAGCCGCCTCACCGCCGATGCCGGCGCCGCGCGAGGCCCAGGTCCCGCCGCCATAGGGCGTATTGTCCGTATCGCCGAGGATGACACGTACACGCGACATCGACACGCCCAGAACGCTGCCAACAATCTGCGCCGTCAGAGATTCCGAACCCTGACCCTGCTCGGTCAGGCTGGTCTGGCAGATCACAGCGCCCGTCGCGTCAAGCCGGACGGTCACGCCATCCTGCGATGAAATGCGTGCACCGCCGACGCCGTAGAACGCAGCTGCCGGGTTTGTCACTTCAATGAAACTGGCGAAACCGATACCGCGATAGATGCCCTGCTTGCGAAGCTCGGCCTGCTCGAGCCGCAGGGCATCGTAGTTCATCATCTCAAGAAGCTTGTCGAGCGAGGCATGATGCGACAGCGCCTCGAACTTCATTCCTGACGCTGATGAGCACGGATAAGCATCGTCAGCGATCAGATTCTTCCGGCGAATGGCGACCGGGTCCATGCCGATCCGCCGCGCGGCGAGATCGACCAGCCCTTCGGTCACGGAACAGGCAATCGGGTGGCCAACAGCGCGATACTGGCAGGTGACGTTCTTGTTCTGGAACACCACACGGGCCCGCGCGCGATAGTTCGGCGTTGCGTAGGGACCGCCGACAAGATTGACGACCTGGTTAGCCTCAATCGCACTGGTGCGGGGATACATCGAATACGGCCCGATCCCGGTGAGATCATCGATCTCAAAAGCGGTGATGGTGCCGTCCTTGTTGACGCCGATCTTGCCCTTGCAGATGTGATCGCGCGCATGGATATCGCTGCTGAAGCTCTCGACGCGATCGGCGACGAACTTGATTGGCCGTCGCAACATTTTCGACAAGGCGAAGATCGCCATTTCGTCAGCGTAGATGTGAACCTTGATACCGAACGATCCGCCAACGTCCTTGCAGAGCACACGCACCTGCGCCTCTTCAAGGCCGAGATGCTTGGCTGCAATGTTCTGCACCATGTGCGGCGCTTGCGTTCCCAAATAGATCGTCAAGCGTTGGTCGCCTGGATTCCAGTCAGCGACCACGGCACGCGGCTCGAGCGTGACTCCGGTGTGACGGCCGAATTTGAACTCGGCTTCGACCACCTCATCAGCCTCGGCGAAAGCTGTATCTACCGCGCCGGCATCGAGGCTGCGTTCGAAGGCGAGGTTGTCGCCGAGTTCGGGATGGATGACCGGCGTCGCAGCGTCGAGCGCTGTGGTCATATCAGTGACCGGGGCCAGCTCCTCGTATTCGATCTCGATCAGTTCAGCTGCGTCTTCGGCCAAGGCGCGCGAGGTTGCGACGACAGCAACCACGGCCTCGCCTTGCCAGCAGACGCGATCCACCGCCATGGCGTGCTGCGGGGCAGATTTCAATCCTTTAAGATGGCTGAGCACGCCAACCCATGGCGTGATGATCTCAGACAGTTCGCGACCCGTGACGACCGCGACCACGCCCGGGGCCGCTTTCGCGGCATCGACGTCGATCCCCATGATACGCGCGTGAGCATGCGGCGAACGCAGAAACGCCACGTGCGCCATGCGCGGCAACGTGATGTCGCTGACGTATTGGCCACGGCCCTGTGTGAGTCGCTCAAGATTCGGGCGCGGAACTGTTTTGCCGATATACGAATTGGGGCGATCCAGAACCGATAGGCCAACGTTGGTTTCAGACGGCTTGCTCATGCCTGTTCACCCCGACGCGTCTCTGCAGTTGCCGACACCGCGTCAACGATGGCGTGATAGCCGGTGCAGCGGCAATAATTTCCAGAGATATGCTCGCGGATTTCATCACGGCTGGGAGCCGGGTTCTGCAGCAGCAGATCCTGCGCCGCCATCAGCATGCCGGGCGTGCAGTATCCACACTGCAACGCATTCCTGTTTCGGAAGGCAGCTTGCAGATCGGCGATCTCGCCACTGTCTGAAAGCCCTTCGATCGTCTCGACCTGCGCGCCGTTCATCTGCACAGCCAGCACCAGACAGCCGCGCACGATGTCGCCATTCACGCGCACCGTGCAGGCGCCGCAGACGCCATGCTCGCAACCAACATGCGTTCCGGTCAGCGCCAACTGTTCCCGAAGGAAGTCGGCAAGGTTCAGCCGCGGCTGCACCATTGCTTCGATCGTCTCGCCATTCACCGTCAACGCGACGGGCACTGCCGCATTCATACTGACTTCCTCGGTTCCAGATCGGGACGATCAAGCAACTGCGCCACTGCCCGCGCCAGCACCTGCCGCGCCAGATGTTTGCGCATTGCGCTGGAGGCTTGCTGATCATCCTGCGGATCAAGCTCCTGATCCAACGCCGCTTGCGCAGCCTGCAGAACATCGGGTGTCACGGGCTGGTTGAGCAGCACATCGGCGGCAGACGACAGCAAGGCGCAATCTGCAACGGCGAAATAGCCCAGTCGCAGATGCGCGAACTCGCCGCGCTCGACCCTGGCCGACGCGGCCAGCCCGACGATTGCGTAGTCGCCCTTGCGGCGCGCGTACTCACAGAAGAAATGACGAGTGCCCGGCAGCATGACCGGGATCTCGATGCGCGCAAGAATCTCATCAGGCCGCAGCGCCGTCTCATAGACACCGACAAAGAAATCAACAGCAGGGATGCGTCGTTCACCAGCTGTGCTGCGCGCGATCAGCGTTGCATCGAGCGCAAGCATACATGCCGGCATTTCAGACGCCGGGTCAGCATGCGCGAGATTGCCGCCAAGGGTGCCACGGTTGCGGATGGCAGGATGCGCGACATAGGCCATTGCTTCCGCAAGCAAGGGCGCATGCTCAGCGACGACAGCCGAATTGAGTATTTCGACGTGGCGCGTCAAGGCGCCAATCGTCAGAACATCTTGAGAGACAGTGATGCCACGCAGCTCGGACAGGCCGCCGATATCAACAAGCAACTCCGGCGCCGCCATGCGCAGGTTCATTGCCGGCAGCAAACTTTGCCCGCCAGACAAGATCCTCGCCTGATCGCCATGTGTCGCCAGCAGAGCCAGCGCTTCATCTATCGTTGACGCACGCGAATAATCGAAAGCCGCAGCTTTCATCCCGCCCCCCCTTTGATCCACATCAACCGGATCTTGATAAGATTAGAGGGCTTCGGAGGTAAAACGTCAAGCTTGTTTATCGAACGATTATTAGAGTTTTAATGATCAGATGTTGAAAGCGCCCGTTTGTCGCAGGCGCGGCCATGTGAGATTTGCACAAAGCATGACAAGTTCGATGAATTGTCATATGCGGGATCTGGCTTGAAGATAAATTTGAGGCTCACCATCGCGCTGCACCAACGCGGTCGCGCGTGATCCCGGTCAGCGGCCTATCGGTTCACGAGTTTCTCAGTCAGCACACATTGCAGCCGTTCTGCTTCCAGCCGGATCAAATCGGCAAAGCGAGAAGCCATCGCTCCCATCTGCCGCCTTGCCGGCTCGATCATCACAAACTCCGAATAGAGCGGCGGCGCATCGAGCGGACGGATCTCGAAGCGCTCGCGATCAAGATCTCCCGCCATCATGAGGAAAGGCAGGATCGCAACCCAGTCACTCGATGCGACGAACTGCAACGTCCCCATCATCGCGTCCATCTCCAGCCGGCGTTCGACGGAAACGCCATTGCTGCTGAAATAGGTCTCGATGCTCCGCCGCCTGATATTCTTGTTGGCAGGTAAAACGACCTTGAGCGGCGCGCACTCCGATAAAGCAACCGGCTGCATGTCGTCATCGCCCTGCCCGCGCGCCCGGATCAGCATCTCCCGATCCCGCGCGACAAGGGTTTGCGTGAGACCAGGCAAGCCTTCGAACGCGGGCACGATCGCAAAATCCAGATCGCCCTTCAGGGTCATGTCAGTGAGCACTCCCGAATAGGCCTCGACAATGCTGATTTCGACATCAGGCATGGCGGTGAGGAACTGCTCCAGCACCGGCGGCAAGATTGATCGGGTGAAGGTTGGCATCAAGCCAATGCGAAGCTGCCCGAAGGCATGTGCTCCAATATTTTGCTGTGCAGCATCGAGCCGCTTCAAGACATCAATGCAATCCAGATAGAACTTCCTGCCCGCCAGTGTCGGCGTGATGTCGCGCCCGTTGCGCTGGAAAAGCTCAGCGCCCAGCTCGATCTCGAGCTGCTTGATGTGCTGCGACATGCCCGACTGCGTAGCGCTTTCGCGTGACGCCGCGGAGGTGAACGACGCTTCCTCAACCACTGCGACGAACGATCTGATTTGTCGAAGTGACACCACGCTCATCAAACTTTCTAATGCGAGACAGTACGAATAATCATTTTTTTCATGGCGGTTCAATCGCTACGGTTCGCGAAACGAGACCATCACTGAAGGACGCGACCATGAAGCTCGGCTTTTTCACCATGCCGATCCATCCCCTGAACAAGGACTGGCGGCAGTGCCTTGCAGAAGACCGTGAGGCCTTCCTGCTGGCAGATGAACTGGGCTTCAGTGAAGCCTATGTCGGCGAGCATGTCACCGACAAAGCCGAGAACATCACGTCCTGCATCGCATTCATTGCCTGGATCGCTGCTGCGACAAAGCAAATCAAACTGGGCACCGGCACGATCAACATGCCGAACGCCCACCCCGCGGCTGTCGCGGCCAATATCGCCATGCTCGACCACATGCTGGATGGCCGTTTCCTGTTCGGCATCAGCCCCGGCGGATTGCTGTCGGACGCCGAGCTGTTTGGCAATCTTGATGCGAACCGCAATGAGATGTTCGTCGAAGCCATCAATCAGGTTCTGGCGATCTGGGGCGGTGAGCCGCCATATAATCTACAGGGCAAATACTGGAACATCTCCACCGAGCGGACGCTCGTTCATGAAATTGGCCAGGGCTACATCGCCAAGCCGCTGCAGCGCCCGCATCCGCCAATCGTCGTCACGGCTGTCGCGCCCTTCTCAAAAGGCGTCACCGAAGCAGCCATCCGTGGCTGGGATCCCATTTCCGCGAACTTCCTCATGCCAGCCTGGGTCAAGAGCCACTGGCCCAAGTATGTCGAGGGCTGTGAGCGGGGCGGCCGGGTGGCTGACGCTGCCAATTGGCGCGTCGCCAAGAGCATTTTCGTCGCCGATGATTCGGCCACGGCGAAAGCCTATGCCACCGATCCCGACGGGCCTTATGTCAGCTACTATCGCTCGCTGTTCACCAAGCTGAAGAAGAACGGCCGCATCGAGCTGTTCAAAACCCACCGCGACCAGCCCGAGGACGAAGTGACGCTCGAGATGGTCTGCGACAAGCTGATCATCCACGGCTCGCCGAACGAGGTCGCGGATAAATTGTCCGGCTTCCGTGAGGAGACCGGCGATTTCGGCACCTTGCTCTATGCTGGCAAGGACTGGAAAGATCGTGATCTGGGACGCCGCTCGATGATCCTGATGGCGGAACAGGTGCTTCCTCAACTCAACGCGGGCAAGTGAACAGACGATGATCAAAGCAGCCATTGTCGGCCTCGGTTGGTGGGGTCAAACCATCGCGCGATCCCTTGCGACCAGCGACATCATCAAACCGGTGCTCGGGATCGATCCCTCCGAGACTGCTCGCGACAACGCGCGGGCACTTGGTCTCGCGACCGCCACGACCTTTGAGCACGCGCTGGCGGATCCTGAGATCCAGGCAGTCATCATCTGCACGCCCCAGGATCATCATGCCGACCAGATCATCGCGGCCGCCCGCGCCGGTCGCCATGTGTTCTGCGAAAAGCCGCTTTGCACAACCGCGGCGGACGCCGAGAGAGCCATTGCAGCCGTGAAAGCCGCCGGCGTGCAACTGGGCATCGGTCATGAGCGACGGTTCGAGCCAGCCGTGATCGAATTGCGCGATCGCGCCCGCGCCGGCGAATTTGGTTCAGCGCTGATGCTTGAAGGCAACTTCAGCCAGGACAAGTTTCTGAACCTGCCGCACGACAACTGGCGCCTTTCAACGACGGCAAATCCCTGCGGGCCGCTGTCAGCAACAGGCATCCACCTCGTTGATCTCTCGATAGCCATTCTGGGCAAGCCGGTGAAGGTCTGGGCGCGCCTCGGCACACTGGGCACCACCTTTGCCAATGGCGACACGCTATCAATGACCATCGGTTTTGAGAGCGGCGCAACGGCGATGCTCAGCGCCGTGCTGGCGACGCCGTTCATGGGACGACTGGCCCTGCTCGGCTCGAAGGGATGGATGGAAATCCGCGACCGCACCCACCCGGAAAACCCGACCGGCTGGGACGTCACGCGCGTGCTGCGAGATACAGCCCCCGACGCGCGTTACTACCCGCCACATCCGGCCGTTCGCGACAATCTGGAAGTCTTCGGCCGCGCGGTGCAGGGACAGTCCGCCTATCCCGTGACGCTGGATGAAATGCTGGACAATGTCCGCACTTTTGCGGCGATCCAGCGCTCGGTCGTCAGCGGGCAGATTGAGGCGATTTAACGCTACGACGGCGCGGCGTGTCCGATACACGCCGGCCTTCTCCCGAGAAGATACGCGACATACCGGCCAGATAGGTATCGACCGCGTCGGCAATCATCTGCGCCCTGTCTTCGAACACTGGCGACTCATAAATGTATTTGCGAACGCCGTAATAGAACACGCCGCCATGGATGACCCAGGCAAGCTCGATCTCAGCATCTGTCGGCTTGCCCGGCGGCAGCCCTGCCTCGACCCGACACTCCTTGATCACGCGCGTCAAGATCTTGTCGCGAACGACACCGACGTACCAACGGTTGATATCCAGGCCTTTCAGGCCGGCGAACAGATAGATTCTCAGCCAGGTTCGGTTGTAGATCACATCCGTATAGGCTTCGTAGAACTTCAGCAGTCTCTCGCGTACGGTCATTGAGCGATCTGCCAGCAGCTTGTCCCAGCCGCTGTCGAGCCGGTCGAGGTAGACCGTCCGATAGACCTCCTTGATCAGCTCTTCCTTGTTAGGGAAGTATCGATAGAGG
Source organism: uncultured Alphaproteobacteria bacterium (assembly GCA_963717905.1). Lineage (GTDB taxonomy): Bacteria > Pseudomonadota > Alphaproteobacteria > Rhizobiales > Xanthobacteraceae > Tardiphaga. The sequence goes on along the minus strand of CAVQXM010000001.1, from coordinate 3,597 downwards.
AGAGGCTGCGTGACGCCGAGCCGGCGGGCGAGTTCACGCGTTCCGCCATCGAAGCCTTCTTCCGCAAAGAACTCTGTCGCCTTCTGGATAAATTCCTGGCGGCGTTCATCGGGCGATAAACGCCTCTGTTTGGGCGACTGCGGAGCGGGACTAGGCTTTGTCATGAGGACCCGTCAATATCACGCCGAGGCAAACTGACCAAATTGTCCTCGCAGAAATAACAACGGAACAGCATGGTTGTATGCGTAAGCCTCTACCGCACCAAGAAAAATGACATGATCGCCGCCATAGTAGCGATCGACGCCCCGGCATTCGAAGACAGCCGCCGCACCATCTAGGACCGGTGCACCGCCAAGCCCGCGCCGCCATACGACGCCTGCGAACTTGTCATCGGAGCGCGCGGCAAACTGCTTGGCGAGCGGCTCTTGCGGTGCTGCAAGCACATTGACGGTGAAGTGAGTTGCCTGCTGAAACGCGCTCAGATTCGGCGACGCGCTCACCAGGCTCCACAGGACCAATGGCGGGCTTAGCGAGACCGAAGCAAATGAATTACAGGTGAGGCCGATGGGCCGGTCGCCCGGCCCCATCGCTGTAATCACTGTCACCCCGGTCGCATAGGCTCCGAGTGCGTTGCGAAAATCCCTGGAGTCGATCGCCGCGTGCTGGCGCTTGCCGTCATGATCCGACGTGATCGGACTGTTCACAGATGTCATCAAAAGACCTAGAGCGTCACATTTTCAGAGGGCAGGCCGAGCGCGACCCGGCCGTAATTTGTTCCAGCGGCGTCGAAGCTGAAGGCGATATGCGCGTTCACGGCGTGGGCGTCTCTGAACTGACGCTGCAGTGCGTTCGACGTGTACAGCCCGCGCGCACCGCTCGCGCCGAAAATCAGCGACACCGCTTCGGTGCACAGATTGACCGCGAAGGCGCCGTCCCTGCGATAGCGCACCTTCTCGGCCATCGTCGGAATATAGCCGCGCGCGGCATCCGCCATGCCCTGGATCGTCGCCTGACGCATGATCAGTCGGGCTGCATCGATCTTTGCCGACGCCTCGGCGATCTTGATCTGGGTTGTTTGCATATCGCCAAGCTTGGCCCGGTTGTAGGTCGTCGCTCGGTTGCGGGCGATATCAATATAATCGTTCAAGCAGGCCTGAGCATTGCCAAGGGCCACGCCCGACAAGACGAACGGGAACAGCGCGAACATCGGCACCTGGAACAAGGCACTCGGATTGACATCGCTGCCGGGCGTGGGTCCGCCCGCGACATCACGCACGCCGAGCGTCATGTAATCAGGCACGAATACATCGTTGCACTCGACGTCGTTCGAGCCGGTGCCCTTCAATCCCGTCGACTTCCAGGTATCAAGCACCTTGTAACTGTCCTGATGCAGCAGGAAGACCCGGTAATCGAGGCCATCGGCTTCATCGTCAGAAGCAACCACCCCGGCCAGCATGTTCCATGTGCTGGGATCAACCCCGGACGAAAAAGGCCAACGACCGGATAACCGATAGCCGCCATCGACCCGCCGCGCCCGTCCCGCCGGGAAGATGAAGGACGATGCGATCAATGCATCAAGGTCTTCATCCCAGATCAGATCCTGCGCACGCTTGTCGAACATGGCGAGCGTCCAGTGATGGCTCGCCAGATTGACCAAATTCCAGGCGACGGACGCATCCCCCAAGGCCAGCACTTCGGCGAAATCGATCAACGCGACGTAGTCGAATTCCGCGCCGCCAATCCGCTTGGGCTGCAGAATGCGGAACAGACCAGCCTTGTGCAGATCCGCTTCAGTCTCCGGCGGCAGCCGCCGCAAGTCTTCGGTCAAGGCCGCGCGTTCGCGCAGCGTCGGCACAAGCGCATGCGCGCGCGCCAGCAATTCCTTGTAGAGCGGACTGTCTGGTCCACTCGTGTCTGCTTTATTCTGAATCATCTCGACCACAGCCATGATAACCTCGGCCTCAGCTCGTGCGCGGTTTCATGTGCGGCCGATCCAGGTAAAGCGAAGCCTTCAGCCCCTCTTCATCCTGAACAGCGAACTCCGACAACAACTTCATTTCGGGAATACGCGACCGATCGAGCGTCGTGACATCGGGCCAGTCGATCTCGATCAGATTGCCCGCAGGGTCCCGCAAGTACATTTGCACGCAGCCGTCGGGCAGCTCATTGACGCAGTTGCGGAATGCTGTTGAATCAAGGGTGCCACTCGCCTTCGCTGCTTCATACGCAGCGTGGAAGTCATCAACATCGAGCGCAAAGTGTTGGTAGACCGGGACATGGTCTTCCAGCTCGAACAGGTGCAACTGCAGATCGCCGCAGCGTAAATACCTTGTTTTAAAGCCAAAATTGTAAGTCGGAATGAGCTCCATGCCGAGCACCGACTGATAGAATTTTGCTGAGACGTCGAGATCCTTGGCCCCGATCGACAGATGATTGAATCCGAGAACTCTCATGAAACGTTTCCCCAGTTCGCCTTGTTATTTTGATTTATCGGATGATAAATAATAGCAAGATGAAGTCAAGCGCGGACTGAGAGGCAACAGCCGCGAACACTACGACGGGAGATAACGGATGGGCGAGCAAACAGTTGGACTGATCGGGCTCGGGATCATGGGAAGCGCGATCGCTACCAACCTCGTCGATCGCGGCTGGACTGTGTACGGGCATGATATCAATGCCGAACGCTGTCACGAGAATGCCACCAACGGCGTCAAGATCTTGAGCAGCCCGCAAGACGTCTGCCGCGCCGCCACCATCATCATGACAAGCTTGCCGTCCGCATCGGCGGCACAGGTGGTCGCTCATGCCATCGCCTCAGCGGATGTGGCAACGCGGACCGTGGTTGAACTCAGCACGCTGGCGCTGGACGATAAATTGCAATTTGCAGACACATTAACTGCGGCAGGTCATATCGCACTCGATTGCCCGATCAGCGGAACGGGCGCGCAAGCGCAGAGTCGCGATCTCCTCGTCTACGCCAGTGGCGACCCGGCTGCGATCACGCGATGTCAGCCGCTGTTCGCCGACTTTGCCAGATCAAGCGCGGATCTCGGCGTGTACGGCAATGGCAGTCGCATGAAATTCATCGCCAACCACCTTGTCGCCATTCACAACGTCGCCGCGGCCGAAGCCATGGTGCTGGCGGATCACGCCGGGCTCAACCTCGATCAAGTCATCGAGATGGTTGGCGACGGCGCAGGCGGCTCGCGCATGTTCCAGATGCGCGCGCCGCTGATGGCGGCGCGCACCTATCAACCCGCGACGATGCGCGTGGCGACCTGGCAAAAGGATATGGCGATCATTGCTGGTTTTGCCGCCGGGCTTCGCTGCGACACGCCGCTGTTTGAGGCAACGAAAGACATCTACGACAGAGCGCACGCGGCCGGCTTCGGCGACCAAGACACAGCGTCAGTGCATGAAGTGCTGTCATGGTGAGCGTACCACTGCCAAGTTCGACGCCGGATAGACAAGATAACGCCATCGAAGCCTCATCGCCAGTCTTGACCGGCATGTCGGTGAAGACCGGAGCGACGCGCTATGGCTGTGACCCGCCTCGTCGTTTGACGCTGGTTGCGTTGCCGTTATTTTCTGTTTGTT